>NZ_JAFFZE010000007.1 GCF_025165815.1 Actinophytocola gossypii
CCCGACACCACTCCGCCCTCTCCACACCCGCCGGGAGGGTGGGACTCGCGCGTCAGGCGGCCTTGAACATGCCACCGCCGATGACGTAACCGGCGCCGGTGACGTTCGCGGCCAACGGCGAGGCCAGGTACGCGATCAGGGCGGCCACCTCATGCGGCTCCGACATCCGCCCGTGGTGATCGACGTCGCCTGCGGCAACACCTCGCCAGTCTACTGTGGATCGGTCTTGACGCGGGGATTACAAGATCGACATGTGGACAACCGGGGGCAACCTGGGCGACTGTGGACAACTCGCCCGGGCGAGCCGCCGCGGTGGGGGACATGGCGTTCAATAGCCCTATGCCGAGGATTGCTGCCATCGACTGCGGGACGAACTCCATCCGCCTACTCGTCGCCGACGTGACCGTCCACGACGACGGCCACACATCCCTGCGCGACGTCCACCGCGAGATGCGGGTCGTCCGGCTCGGGGAGGGGGTCGACGCCACCGGGCGCCTCGCCGACGCCGCCCTCGCGCGCACCCGTGCCGCGCTCGTCGACTACACCGCCATCTGTCGCCGCAAGGGTGCCGAGCGGGCGCGCATGGTCGCCACCTCCGCCACCCGCGACGCCAGCAACCGCGACGACTTCTTCGCCATGACCCGGGACGTGCTCGGGGTCGAGGCCGAGGTCATCAGCGGCGACGAGGAGGCCCGGCTCTCCTTCACCGGCGCGGTCGGCGACCTCGATCCGGACGACGGCCCGTTCCTCGTCACCGACATCGGGGGCGGCTCCACCGAGGTCGTCGCCGGCACGTGGGACGGCACCCGCGCGAACGTCACCGGCGCGCTGTCCGTCGACATCGGCTGCGTCCGGATCACCGAACGCTGCCTGCGGGGCGACCCACCCTCCGCCGACGAGGTCGCCGCGGGTCGACAGCTGGCCGAGCAGACCCTGGACAAGGCGTTCGAGGCAGTGCCGATCGGCGGTACCCGCACCTGGGTCGGCGTCGCCGGCACCATCACCACGTTGTCCGCGGTCGCCCAGGAGCTGCCCGCCTACGACTCCGAGCTGACCCACCTCTCCCGCCTCCCGGACGAGGCCATCGGGCGGGTCACCGAACGGCTCCTGGCCGCCAGCCACGACGAGCGGGCAGCCATCGGGAGCATGCACCCGGGCCGGGTCGACGTGATCGGCGGCGGCGCGCTGATCACCCAGGTGCTCGCGGAGAAGATCGCGTCGGCGGCCGGTGTGACCGAACTTCTGGTAAGTGAACACGACATACTTGACGGTATTGCCCTGTCTCTCCTATGACGGTCGCACGCGGTCACCGGCCCGGTTCGCAGCGTCCAACTTTCACCGTAGGTTCCTGATTGTGACTGGTTTGTGACGTCAACGGGGGTGGGATGGCGCGCGTCCCCCCGTTAACGTCCCCTCACATTCCGGGGGCGCTCGTGATCCCCGGCCGCGGATGTGGCGGCGCGCCGCCGAATGCGTGTAGGTGACTGGAGGAGAGAGCCAGATGCGTAGACCGCGCTGGAAGGCCGCGGTTGTCATGTCGTTCTCCGCCGCGCTCGTGCTCACGAGCTGTGGCGGTGGCGGCGAGGACGACCAGAGCGGTGGCGGGGGCGACCCGGACAAGACCGCGAACGCCACGATCAGTGTCTTCGGCACCGAGCCGGAACGGCCGCTCGTCCCGGGTGACACCAGCGAGACCGGTGGCGGCAAGATCATCGATGCGCTGTTCACCGGCCTGGTGGACTACGACCCGGTCACCGGTGAGCCCGGCCTGGCCAACGCCGAGTCCTTCGAGCTGACCGCGCCCGACCAGTACACGGTGAAGCTCAAGGAAGGCTGGACCTTCCACGACGGCACCCCGGTGCTCGCCCACAACTACGTGGACGCCTGGAACTACACCGCGTACAGCCCGAACGGCCAGCAGCACGCGAGCTTCTTCGCCCAGATCGAGGGCTTCGACCAGGTCTTCACGGTCGACCCCGACGGCGACGGCCCGCAGAAGCCGCCGACCCCGCCGGCCGAGACGCTGTCCGGCCTGAAGGTCGTCGACGACTACACCTTCACCATCGACTTCACCAACCCGCACGCGGTGTTCAAGACGAAGACCGGCTACGCCGCCTTCATGCCGCTGCCGGACTCCTTCTTCGAGGACAAGGCCGCCTTCGAGGAGAACCCGATCGGCAACGGCCCGTGGAAGTACGTCTCCCGCGTGCCGAACCGTGAGCTCGTGGTGGAGCGGTACGAGGAGTACCAGGGCGACGACAAGCCGAAGGTCAAGGGCGTGAACTTCACGTTCACCGACTCCGACGCCGCGTACGTCGAGGTCAAGGGCAACCAGCTCGACTTCATCGACACGCTGCCGCCGCAGGCCATCGCCGGCAACGTCTGGAAGGACGACCTGCCCGGCCGCGCCGACGTCGCGGACGTGCTCGCCATCCAGGTGCTCGCGTTCCCGGTCTACGACCCGAAGTACCAGAGCGCGGACTTCCGGCACGCCGTCTCCATGGCGATCGACCGGCAGGCCGTCATCGACGCCATCTACGAGGGCAACCGCAAGCCGGCCACCGGCTACGGCGTGCCGAAGCTCCCCGGTTGGGAGCCCGGCGCCTGCGGGGAGTACTGCGAGTTCAAGCCGGACGAGGCCAAGGCGCTGTTCGAGAAGTCCGGCTGGACCGGGCCGATCGAGATCACCAGCAACTCCGACGGCGGCCACAAGGAGTGGGTCGAGGCGGTCTGCGGGCAGATCTCCAACAACCTCGGCGTGGACTGCACGTTCGTGCCGGTGCAGGAGTTCAGCCAGGTCCGCCAGGCGATCAACGCCCGGGAGATGGACCAGATCTACCGCGCCGGCTGGCTGGCCGACTACGCGCTGGTGGAGAACTTCCTGAACCCGCTGTACCGCACCGGTGGCTCGTCGAACGACAACGGCTACTCCAACCCCGAGGTGGACGCGAAGCTCGCCGCGGCGGACAGCGCCGAGTCCGAGGAGGAGGCCTTCAAGCTCTACCACGAGGCCGAGCAGCTGATCGCCGAGGACATGCCGGCCATCCCGCTGTGGAACACCCCGTCCATCTACGGGTGGTCCGAGCGGCTGACCAACGTCCGGCTCACCCCGAAGCGGGAGCTCGACCTGGCGTACGTCGAGGTCAAGTAACACAATGACAGACCGGTGTCGGGCGGGGGGGCCGCGGCGGGGGGGGGGGCGCCCCCCCC
>NZ_JAFFZE010000008.1 GCF_025165815.1 Actinophytocola gossypii
AAACCACCACCCCGCCGGGGGGGGCGGGGCCGGCGGTGCGGGGGGGCCCCCCCGACACCCGTGACACCCGGGGGTGCGCGAAGTCCATGGGCCGCTACGTCCTGCGGCGCCTGCTGCAGTTGATTCCGGTGTTCATCGGCACCACGTTCCTGATCTACGTGCTGGTGTGGGCGATCCCCGGAAACCCGTTCGCCGGGATGTGCGGTGAGAGACCGTGCCCGGACTCGTTCATCGCCTCGATGACCGACAAGTACAACCTGAACGACCCGGTCATCGTCCAGTACCTCAAGTACATGGGGTCGCTGCTGACCGGCGACTTCGGGGAGACGTACTCCGGGCTCGAGGTCGGCGAGCTCATCTCGCTGAGCTACCCGGTTTCGCTGCGGCTGGCCGTGGTCGCCGTGGCCATCGAGGCGGTCATCGGCATCACCGCCGGCATCCTGACCGGCCTGCGTGGCCGGGGCTTCCTGGACAACCTGGTGCTGGTGTCCACGCTCTTCCTGATCGCCATCCCGACGTTCGTCACCGGGTTCGTGATCCAGATCGTGCTCGGCTTCCAGCTGGAGATCATGACGCCCACGGTGTCCTCGGACGCCGAGTGGGGCGAGCTGATCCTGCCCGGCTTCGTGCTCGGCAGCATCTCCATGGCCTACGTCTCCCGCCTCACCAGAACCTCGATCGCGGAGAACCGCCGGGCCGACTACATGCGCACCGCGCTGGCCAAGGGCCAACCGAAGCGGCGCATCGTGGGCGTGCACCTGCTGCGCAACTCCGCGATCCCGGTGCTCACCTTCATCGGCACCGACGTCGGCAGCCTGATGGGCGGTGCGATCGTCACCGAGGGCATCTTCAGCATCGACGGCGTCGGCGGCCTGGTCTACGACGCGATCCTCGGCAAGGAGAACTACATCGTCACCGGTGTGGTAGTGGTGCTGGTGATCGTGTTCCTCGTGATGAACCTGATCATCGACCTGCTCTACGCCGTTCTCGACCCCAGGATCCGCTATGACTGACCCGTCGTCCGCGGCGACCGGCACGGACGCCTCGACCTACGTCACCGCGGCGGAACACGCCCAGGGCAAGTCGGGCAAGCCGCGCAGTCTCTGGTCGGACGCGTGGCGCGACCTGCGCCGTCGCCCGCTGTTCATCATCGCCGGCGCGGTGATCGTGCTGTTGGTGATCGTCGCCCTGTTCCCCGGCCTGTTCACCTCGGCCGACCCGAACCTCAAGGACCTCAGCCGGTCCCGCGAGGCGCCGTCGGGCGACGCGATCTTCGGCTACGACCTGCAGGGCCGGGACGTGTTCGCCCGGGCCATCTACGGCACCCGCTGGTCGCTGCTTGTCGGTCTCGGGGCCGCGGTCGTGACCGTGCTGCTCGGCAGCATCATCGGCCTGCTCGCCGGCTTCTACGGCGGTTGGCTGGACGGTCTGCTGTCCCGGGTCGGCGAGGTCTTCTTCGGCCTGCCGTTCGTGCTCGGCGCCATCGTCATCCTGACCATGTTCCGCAACGCCGGCGTCGACGGCGCACTACCGATCGTCGGCGTGGTGGTGCTGTCGATCTCGGTGCTGTCCTGGCCGGTGGCCATGCGGATCATGCGGTCGGCGGCCATCGCGGCCAAGCAGCAGGACTACGTGAAGGCGGCCAGGGCGCTCGGCGCGAAGTCGAGCCGGATCGTGTTCCGGCACCTGCTGCCCAACACGCTCGCGCCGGTGCTGGTGTACGCGACGATCGCGCTCGGCGCGTTCATCGGTGCCGAGGCCACCCTGTCCTTCCTCGGCATCGGCCTGCGTGACCCGGCGGTGTCCTGGGGCGTGATGATCTCGGACTCGCGCAACTACGTCCGGGTGGCCCCGCACATGCTGCTGTTCCCCGCAGGTTTCCTGACCGTGACGGTGCTCGCGTTCGTCATGCTCGGTGACGCCGTGCGCGAGGCACTGGACCCGAAGCTGAGGTGACATGTCCGACGTAGCAACCGATCCCCAGACGAGCGGCGACACCGGTGTCGTGCCGGACGCGCCCCTGCTCGAGGTGGACGACCTGTACGTCGAGTTCCACACCCGCGACGGCGTGGCGAAGGTGCTCAACGGGGTCAGCTACCACGTGGAGGCGGGGGAGACCCTGGCCGTGCTCGGCGAGTCCGGCTCCGGCAAGAGCGTCACGGCGCAGGCGATCATGGGGATCCTCGACGTCCCGCCGGCCGTGGTGACCGGCGGTGCGATCCGCTACCACGGCGAGGACCTGCTGGCGGTGTCCGACCAGCGGCGCTCCGACGTCCGCGCCGAGGGCATCGCGATGATCTTCCAGGACGCGTTGTCCGCGTTGAACCCGGTGTTCACCGTCGGCTTCCAGATCGAGGAGCAGCTGCGGGTGCGGCTCGGGCTGTCCCGCAAGGAGGCTCGCAAGCGCGCGATCGCCCTGCTGGACCAGGTGCGCATCCCCAACGCGGCGCGCCGGGTGCGGCAGTACCCGCACGAGTTCTCCGGCGGCATGCGGCAGCGCGCGATGATCGCGATGTCGCTGGCGCTGGACCCCGAGGTGCTGATCGCCGACGAGCCGACCACCGCGCTCGACGTCACCGTGCAGGCCCAGATCATGGACCTGCTCAAGGAGATCCAGGTCGAGCGGAAGATGGGGCTGATCCTCATCACCCACGACCTCGCGGTGGTCGCCGAGGTGGCGGACCGGATCGCGGTGATGTACGCGGGCCGGATCGTGGAGCACTCCGACGCGGTGTCGCTGTACCGCAAGCCCGGCCACCCGTACACCGTCGGGCTGATGGAGTCGATGCCTCGGTTGGACCAGAAGGGCACCGAGCTTCGGACGATCAAGGGCCTGCCGCCGAGCCTGCTCGCGATCCCGTCCGGCTGTCCGTTCCACCCGAGGTGCCCGATGGCCGTCGACAAGTGCGTCACCGACGTGCCCGGCGACCACCGCCTCGGTCTCGGCCGGACGAGCAAGTGTCACTTCGCGGAGGAGCTGGTCGGCCGTGTCTGATTCCGAGGCGATCCTCGAGGTACGGGACCTGGTCAAGTACTTCCCGGTGCGGGTGGGCGTGCTGTTCAAGCACACCGTCGGCCACGTCCGCGCGGTCGACGGCGTGTCGTTCGACCTGCGGCGCGGCGAGACGCTCGGCGTGGTCGGCGAGTCCGGCTGCGGGAAGTCGACGCTGGCCCAGGTGCTGATGCGGCTGGAGCCGCCGACCAGCGGCACGGCGACGTTCGAGGGCAAGGACATGTTCGCCATGCGCGGCGCGGAGCTGCGCCGGCTGCGTCGCCAGATCCAGATCGTGCTGCAGGACCCGTACACCTCGCTGAACCCGAGGATGACCGTCGGCGACATCGTCGGCGAGCCGTACGAGATCCATCCCGAGGTCGCGCCGAAGGGGCAGCGCGCGCGGAAGGTGCAGGAGCTGCTGGAGGTGGTCGGGCTCAACCCCGAGCACCTCAACCGGTACCCGCACCAGTTCTCCGGCGGGCAGCGCCAGCGCATCGGCATCGCCCGCGCGCTCGCGCTGCGACCCTCGGTGATCATCTGCGACGAGCCGGTGTCCGCGTTGGACGTGTCGATCCAGGCGCAGGTGATGAACCTGTTGGGAGACCTGCAGTCGGAGTTCGGACTGTCCTATGTGTTCATCGCGCACGACCTGTCGGTGGTGCGCCACCTGTCCGACCGGGTCGCGGTGATGTACCTCGGCAAGATCGTGGAGATCGGCACCGAGGACGAGATCTACTCGCACCCGACCCACCCGTACACCCAGGCCCTGCTCTCGGCGGTACCGGTGGCCGATCCCACCGTGCGCGGGCAGCGCCAGGTCATCCGCCTGGAGGGTGACGTGCCGAGCCCGGTCGACCCGCCGTCCGGGTGCCGGTTCCGCACGCGGTGCTGGAAGGCGCAGGACGTGTGTGCCGAGGAGGAGCCGGAGCTGATCACGCGTGTCGGGGGGCATCCCAGTGCGTGTCACTTCGCCGAGGAGAGATCAGTCGTCCCCTGACAACCAGGGGTGCGAGCGAGGAGGAGAACGGGTGAAGCGAAAGTCCCTGGCGGCGTTACTGGCCGTCCCGCTGTTCGCGGGAGTCATCGCCGTAGCACCAGCAGCGGCGGAGCCGGCCGCCCAGCCGGCGCTGTCCGGCAAGACGGTGGAGTACAACGTGCTGGCGGCCGACGGCGTGTCGGTCAAGCAGGCCGAGCGCGCGGTGCGGGCCGCGGGCGGCAAGGTGGTCCGCAGCAACGCGGCCGTCGGCCTGATCACCGCGACCGCGCCGGAGAGCGGGTTCACCGCCCGGCTCGCCGACGACGACGAGGTGCTCTACACCGCGCGCAAGGCCCTGGTCGGCAAGTCGCCGAAGGCCCGCAAGCAGCGCGCGGACGACTCGGTGGTGGAGAAGGAGAACGCGCAGGGTGCGCGCAAGGCGCCCGCCCGCGAGCCGGAGCGCTCCACCGCCGGCATGGACCCCCTGGACTCCCAGCTCTGGGGCCTGACCTCGGTCCGCTCGGATCTGGCCCGCACCGAGCAGGCCGGGAACAAGAAGGTCAAGGTCGGCGTGCTGGACACCGGCGTTGACGGCAGCCACCCGGACATCGCGCCGAACTTCGACGCCGCGCTGTCCCGCAACTTCACCCGCGACATCCCGACCGACGAGCTGGGCCAGGTCGTGGACGGCCCGTGTGAGTTCCGCGGCTGTGTCGACCCGGCGAACTGGGACGACGGCGGCCACGGCACGCACGTCGCCGGCACGATCGCCGCGGCGGCCAACGGCATGGGCGTCTCCGGTGTCGCCCCGAACGTGTCGATCGTGAACATCCGCGGCGGCCAGGACTCGGGCTACTTCTTCCTGCAGCCCGTGGTCGACGCGATCACCTACTCGGGTGACGCGGGCCTCGACGTGGTGAACATGTCGTTCTACGTCGACCCGTGGCGGTACAACTGCCTCGACAACCCGGCCGACACCCCAGAGCAGACCGCGCAGCAGCGCACCGTGATCACCGCGATGACCCGCGCGATGAACTACGCCCACCGCAAGGGCGTCACGCAGATCGTGTCGCTCGGCAACGGCCACGAGGACACCGGCAAGCCGCAGGACGACACCGGCAGCCCGAACTTCCCGGGCGGCATCAGCCACCCGCGTGAGATCGACAACGCCACGTGCAAGTCGATGCCGGTGGACGGCCCGAATGCGATCACCGTGTCGGCGTTCGGCCCGTCGCAGGTGAAGGCGGACTACTCGAGCTACGGCACCGAGCTGATCTCGGTGTCCGCGCCGGGCGGTTACTTCCGCGACTACTTCGGCACGCCGTGGTACCGCACGAACGAGAACCTGATCCTGTCGACGTACCCGAAGAACGTCGCGCTGGCCGAGGGCGCCATCGACGAGGACGGCAACGTCACGCCCCACGGCGAGGCCCTCGGCGTCCAGAAGGACTGCTCGGCGGCCGGTGAGTGCGGGTACTACCAGTTCCTGCAGGGCACCTCGATGGCCTCCCCGCACGCGTCGGGCGTGGCCGCGCTGATCGTCAGCGAGTACGGCAAGTACAAGCGCGGCTCGGTGTCGATGAAGCCGGCGAAGGTGCGCAGCGTCCTCGAGGGCACCGCCTTCGAGATCCCCTGCCCCTCCCCGAGGACGATCGACTACCTCGACGAGGGCCGCGACGCCACCTACACCGCGACGTGTGAAGGCGACCTGGAGTACAACGGCTTCTACGGCAACGGCGCCGTCGACGCCTGGGCCGCCGTCACCCAGGGCCGCCAGTACCTGAGGTAGCCCAATGCGATGAAGGCTCCCTTCGCTGCACTCAACGCGGTGAAGGGAGCCTTCATCGCGTTCAGCGGGCCTTGACCCAGCGGACGAGGGCGGGCAGGCCGGGCGCGGGCAGGGTGCGCTCGGGCGCCTTGCTGTCACGCAGCAGGTCCAGGCCGCGAGCGACCTCCACGCAGTTCTGGTTCGGGTTGCTGTAGCTGGA
Source organism: Actinophytocola gossypii (assembly GCF_025165815.1). Taxonomy (GTDB): domain Bacteria; phylum Actinomycetota; class Actinomycetes; order Mycobacteriales; family Pseudonocardiaceae; genus Actinophytocola; species Actinophytocola gossypii. The sequence continues at coordinate 5,960 of NZ_JAFFZE010000008.1, forward strand.
CTTTCGGAAGTCAGCCCGAGTCATGGGTAGCTCCTCGCGGTGGGGACGGTCACGCGAACTCGCGTCCCACCTTACGCAGGAACTTCCTCGACTCTTCGAAGCTCAGAGCGGCGGTGGTCAGCCGGGTCCAGGCGTTGTCGTAGGCGTCCACCGCCTTCTTGTCATCCAGGTACCGGAACTCGCCCTCGCCCTCGGTGTAGGCGAGTTCGAGCGGTCCGGCGGCACCGGGCGACGGGATACGCAGGAGGGTGAACCGGTTGCCGATCGGGGTACGGCGGCCGACTGGTGCGTCAAACGGCAGCACCTGCACCATGACGTGCTCTCGCTGGCTGAGTCGAAGGAGGTAGGCGAACTGTTCACGCATCACCGCCTTGTCGCCCCACACCCGGCGTAGGCACGATTCCGAGAGCACGAAGTGCACCCGTGGCGGGCCGTCCTTCTCGTAGATGTCCTGCCTCGTCACCCGCGCCTGTACCTGGTCCTCCAGCGTCAGGCCGTTCTGGTCAGGCAGGTCGGCGTACAGCGCGCGGACGTAGGACTCGCACTGCAGGAGGCCCGGCATGATCTCGACCTCGAATTCCCGGATGCGGTCCGCGTGTTTCTCCACGTCGACGCGGAGGCGCATCTCCTCGCTGTAGGCGCGGCGGTAGCCGGTGTTCCAGTAGCCGCGTTTGTGGTTGTCGCGCCGCATCTCCCGCAGCGTTTCCAGGTACTTCTCCTCGGTGAAGCCCAGGTGCCTTGCCAGGCGTTCCACGTCGCCGACGGAGATGCTGTTCTGGCCAGCGAGCAGGCCGTTGACTCGGGACGGGCTGGTCTCCATGAACTTCGCGACCTCGACCTGGGTCGTGTCGGTCGCCTTCATCATGTTCGCGATCTCCCGGCCGAGCAGCAGCTTCTTCGCCGTACGAACGGTAGTCATGGGCTGATGATCCTTCGATCGGGTGTCTATGGTGGAGATTCTACCTTGGAGATGGCTAACCTGCTCGTCGTAAGTAGAAGTACAAGACGAGGAGGGGTGCCATGCCCTGGTCACCGGCCGATCAGCCGGACATAGCTGTCTGGTTGCGGACGTTGTCCGCGGAACTGCCCGTACGGCAGCAGGTCGAGCAACTGCGCGAAGTCGCCGACCAGTGCGACCGCGAGCCCGACGAGTACGCCGGCGCGGTCGCCACCCTACTGCGCCAGGTCGCCGACGACACCCTGACGCGCGCCGCCCGCGTCGACGTCGAAGCATGGACGTCGATCACCGACATCGTGACCATGAGCTACGAGGTGGTCCCCGGCACCATCGCCGTCACGTTCGAACCACCCCCCACGGGCGGCCCGATAGTCATGATCCAACTCCGCGACGCCGACGTCGTCCTGGACCGGGTCCTGGACCTCCTCCACCGCGCCCGAGCTGGCTACCGCGACGCCTGCCTGGCCACCCCACGATGACCACCGCCGACACGTGGACCGTGATCCGCGCCGAGACCCCTCTGACCTACGAGGTGGATGAGGAGTCCGACCTCGTCCACCTCGATCTCGGCCCGCGCCACAGCCCCGGCCTGACGTCGACTCGCCTACAGATCCACCGCCCCACCGAGATGCTCGACGTCCTGCTCGACCTCTTCACCCGCGCCCGCACCGACTACCAGCGCGTCACCCGCGGCGACGAGGCGTTCATCGCCTGGCCCTACCGCTGACCAGCGTTCAGGCCCGCCGCCGGCGGCCGGCGACGAGTCCGCCGAAGCCGGCGCCGACCGCGCCGAGGCCGGCCATCATCAGGCCCACCACGTTCACGCCGGTGTGCGCGAGGTCGCGGTCCACCGGCGCCGGGCGGCCCTGCGCGTCCGGCTGGTCGTTCTGGCCGGGCTGCCCGGGCTCGTCGGCACAGTCGGCCGGTGGGGCCGGCAGTTCCGGCGGTGCCGCGTCACCGGGTGTGACCTCCGGGGACACCGAAGCCGTGCTGTTCGCCAGCACGGACACCCCGTACGGGTACTCGCCGACGACCTGCCAGCCGTCCGGCGGCAGCACGTACAGGTCGTGGTTCCCGGTCGGGAGCCGGCGGAAGGCGTACCGGCCCTCGTCGTCGGTACGGGCCTCGGTCACCGTCGGGCACGCCGCGTCGGTCACCAGGACCACCCGCGCGTCCGGCACCCCGACACCCGGCTCGCCGTATCCGCCCGGGTAATGCGTGACGACGCCTTCGAGGCGACCGAACCCGCCGGGCACCCGCGCGTCGTCGAACGCGTTCGGGCTCCGCTCGTCCCACACGTTGCGGTAGGTGAAGCTACAGCCGACGGTGACCCGCCCGTACTCGAACGCCGCCCTGGGCACGACGTCCGTAACGGTGAGGTCAACGGTCGAACCGGCCGGCACGGTCACCCCGCCCCCGGCCAGCGCGCCCCAACCCGTGCCGGTGCCCTGCAGGCCGGCGGAGTGCCCGCTCCCGTTGCACTGGGCGACGATGCCGGTCAGGTCGTTGGCACCGTCGTTGACCAGCTTGACCTGGACCTCGGCGTGCTCGCCCACCCGGTAGACGTCCTCGGTGAACGCGAGCGAGGCCGCGAGATCGGTCAACGGCCGGGCGCCCCGCAGCCGAAGGCCGTCGTTGGAGTCCGACAAGTCGATAGTCACGAACTGGTTACCCACCAGCCAGTCACCCGGCGCCACCGTCGACAGCATCATGCGCACGGTCGGCAGCCGCGGGAACGTGAACGAGCCGTCGGCACCGGTGGTCGCCTCGTAGGTGTCGCCGCCGTCCCAGTCGACCTGGTTGTTCGCGGTCACCACCGCCCCCGGCAGCCCCTCACCGGCGTCGAACCGGCCGTTGTCGTTCCCGTCGGCGTAGACGATGCCCGAGGCGTGCCCGAACGTCGGCGTGACCGGGACCGTGTGCCGGAACTGGCGGACACTGTTCCCGGTCGTGTCGTAGAGGTACCCGGCGAGCACGCCGCTGGTCACGTCCGGATTGCCGACGCGCCCGGTCAGGGTGACCACGTGCGAACCGCCGGCCGGGATGTCCACGCCGTCGTCGAGTTGCCCCCAGGACTCGAGGTCGACCTCGATCGCGTCCGCCGGCATGAAGTCGTAGCTGACCGTGATGTCCCGGGCCGGCTCATCCAGGAGGTTCGCCACCTCGAACCGGATCGACATCGTCTCCCCGGTCCGGTAACTCGCCTTGTCGAACTCGACCAGCACCTCGAGCTCCGCGATCCGCCTCGGCGCGACGTCGTCGCCCGCCGGCGTCTCACTCGGCACGGTCCCGCTCGGCGTCGCCTCCGGTGTCTCGCTCGGTGTCCCCACCGGGACCGACCCGGTGGGCACGGCCGGTTCGGACGGCACGGCGTGCTCGGTCGGTTCGGCGGCCGCCGAACCGATCGCGGCGCCGACTCCGAGCACGGCCGCCGCGGCGACCAGGCCCAATCTCGGCAGGAAGGAACGCAGGATCATGCGTGCACTCACCCCAGTGAGTCCGGGGCGGACGTACCCGGCCAGGCGGCCCCCGCACCACGATGGCGGCACGGGTACCGACCGCCGTTCGATGTGGTGCGAGGACACTAACCCGCCCGACCAGTGGAGATCACCGCCGTGACCGGATCGTGCTGGAGGGGTTGGTCGAACTCCGCGGTCACCTCGAAAGAAACCGCCGGCTCCGCTGTCGCGCGGGGCCGGCGGCCAGGGTGGCGAGACCGATGGCGGTCGCGTTGTCAGCGGTTGGACGCCTCCGCCACGAAGTCGGCGAGGTCCTTGGACTGCTGGATCCGGGACGGCTCGTGCGCGTACATCATGTGGCCTGCCTCGTAGTAGGCCTCGGAGACGTTCGCCCGCAACTCGTCCGGGATGCGGAGGTGGGCGAGTACGTGCTCGGCGGCGTAGTACGGGGTCGCGCCGTCGAGGTAGCCGTACGCGACGTGCACCTTCAGGTGCGGGTTGGCCCGCATCGCGGCGGCCAGCTTGTCGGTGACGTTGACGTGCGCGTTCTCGAACTCCTTGAACGACCACGACTCGTTCGTGGTCATGTTCAGCACCTCGTACGGCAGGTCGTTCGGGTAGTCCAGCTCGGCCCGCAGGTAGTGGTTGAACGCCGCCGTGTACGCACCCATCAGCGCCGACGCCGACGGATCGTCGTCGAAGTGTTCGTGGGCGTAGTCCGGGGCCCAGCCGGTGAACCGCGAGTCGAGGCGGCCGACGGTCTGGCGGCGGTCGCGCAGCAGCTCGGTGAAGAAGCGCACGTGCTCGATGCGCAGGTCGACCCGGTCCACGTAGTCCTCGGACAGCCCGGTCAGCGCGGCGATCTTCGCGACCGCGTCCGCACGCTCGGCTGTGGACAGCCGGTTGCCGCGGGCGAGCGCCCACGGGTAGTCGCGCGCGGCGAACTCCTCGGCCTCGGTCAGCACGTCGCGCAGCGGCCGGTCGCCGTGCAGGCCGTGGTAGTGCGCGATCGCCGCGTAGGTCGGCAGGAACAGCGCGTACGGCAGGTCGTTGCCGGCGGAGAAGAAGATCGTGCCGAAGTCGAGCACCGCGGAGATCAGCATGAGTCCGTTGAGGTACATGCCGTACCGGGTCTGCAGGTGGTGCGCCAGCGCGCCGGCACGCGTCGTCCCGTACGACTCCCCGGCGACGAACTTCGGCGACAGCCAGCGCCCGTTGCGCGACGTCCACAGCCGGATCACCTCGCCGACCGACTCGATGTCGCCCTGGAACCCGAGGAACTCGCCCGGCTTCTCGCCCTTCGCCGCGCGCGAGTACCCGGTGGCGACCGGGTCGATGAACACGAGATCGCTGTGCCGCAAGAGGGTTTCCGCGTTGTCGGCCAGCCCGTACGGCGGCGGTTCGAGCGCGCCGACGTCACCGGAGACGACCCGGCGCGGCCCGAGCAGCCCGAGGTGCAGCCACACGCTGGACGACCCAGGCCCGCCGTTGAAGGCGAACGTGACCGGGCGCGTGGCCGGGTCGACACCGTCCAGTGTGTACGCGGTGAGGAAGACCTCGGCCTTGGGCAGGTACCCGTCGAAGCGGCCGTCGGTGAGCACCTCCTTGCGCAGCACGATCCGGCCGGTGGTGGCGGTGTAGTTCAGCTTGCGGCGCTTGACCGTGATGCTGTGGGCCGTGGCGACGAGGTCGTCGGTCGGCTCGGCCGGCTTCTCCTCGGTGGTGGGCTCGTCCATGATCCTGAACCCTACGTGTTGAATGGATGGCCGTGTCGGACCTGGCTTCGTTGGATCGAGAGGTGGCCTCCTGCCGCCGTTGCCCCCGCCTGGTGGCCTGGCGCGAGGAGGTCGCGCGGGTCAAACGGGCGTCCTTCGCCGACTGGACGTACTGGGGTCGTCCGGTGCCCGGCTTCGGCCCGCCGGACGCGGCGCTGGCGATCGTCGGCCTCGCGCCGGCGGCCCACGGCGCGAACCGCACCGGCCGCATGTTCACCGGCGACCGGTCGGGTGACGTGCTCTACGCCGCGCTGCACGCCGTCGGCCTGGCCTCCCAGCCGACGTCGACACACATCGGTGACGGCCTGGAGCTGTCCGGGGTGCGGATCACCGCGCCGGTGAAGTGCGCGCCCCCGGCGAACAAGCCGACGCCGGAGGAACGGGACAACTGCCGACCGTGGCTGGCGCGGGAGCTGGAGCTGCTGACGCCGACGCTGCGGGCGGTGGTGGTGCTCGGGGCGTTCGGCTGGCAGGCGCTGCTGCCGGTGCTGTCGGCGGCGGGCTGGGAGGTGCCGAGGCCGCGCCCGAAGTTCGGCCATGGCGTCGAGGTGGAGCTGACGGGCCCGGCGCCGCTGCGCCTGTTCGGCTGCTTCCACGTCAGCCAGCAGAACACCTTCACCGGCAGACTGACCCCGGCGATGGTCGAGGACGTCCTCGGCCGGGCCAAGGAGGCCGCGGGACTGTGAGCCTTGATTCTGCTGTCAAGATGACTGCGGACGGGCGGCTCGCGCGTGCCGCGACCGCGTACTGCCGGGTTGAGCTCGTGGTCGGGTCACCGTAGCCTGGAATGGCGCACAGCCTGCCGCGCGAGGGGGCCGATTCGGTAACTCCGGGCAGGCATGAAGGAATCACTGCCGTGACCATCGTGTCCGCACTCGTTCTGCTCATCCTGGTTCTCGCCACGGTCGTGGTACTGCTCGTCGTGCTGCGTGCCGTGCGTGCCGTGGGGCAGGGAGGTGAGTGTCTCCGTTCGGCTGTTGTGCTGGCGGGTCGACATCAGCGTGAAGTGAACCCTCGGCCCGGTACCGGGCTTCTGCTCGCCGGCGAGGTCAACCGCACGCCACCCAAGACGTAGGCAGCGCTACTCGAGGCCATGGTCACGCAGCGTGCGGGCAGCGACCACTCTCACACCCCGGCGACGGGCGCCCGACCAGCGGGAGTGGAACCATGGAGGCATGGGGAGAGGAAAGACCAAGCGGATCGTGATCCTCGGCGGCGGCTACGTCGGCCTGTACACGGCACTCGGGCTGCAGCGGAAGCTGCGCGGGGCCGAGGCGTCCGTCACCGTCATCGACCCGCAGCCGCACATGACCTACCAGCCGTTCCTGCCGGAAGCCGCGGGCGGTGCGATCGAGCCGCGGCACGTGGTCGTCCCCCTGCGCAAGACGCTCAAGCGCTGCCACGTGGTCACCGCGCGGGTCACCAACATCGAGCACGCGGCACGCAGGGTCACCATCGAGGCCCCGGACGGGCACCACGAACAGGTGGAGTACGACGTCCTGGTGGTCGCGCTCGGTTCGGTCGCCCGGCTGATGCCCATCCCGGGGCTCGCCGACCAGGGCATCGCGTTCAAGACCGTCGGCGAGGCCATCTTCCTGCGCAACCACGTGATGTCCAGGTTGGACGCGGCGAACAGCACCAACGACCCGGACCTGCGCCGCAAGTACCTCACCTTCACCTTCGTCGGCGGCGGGTTCGCCGGTATCGAGGCGCTGGCCGAACTGGAGGACATGGCCCGCTTCGCCACCCGCTACTACGACAACATCGCGCCCTCCGACCTGCGCTGGGTGCTGGTCGAGGCCGCCGGCCGCATCCTGCCCGAGGTACGCGAGCGGCTCGGCGTCTACACCGTCCTGCAGCTGGAGCGGCGCGGCATCGAGGTCTACCTGTCCACTCTGGCCAGGTCGTTCGAGGGCGGGCACGTCGTCCTGTCCGACGGCACCGAGTTCGACAGTGACACGATCGTGTGGACCGCCGGGGTGAAGGCCAACCCGGTATTGGCCACCTCGGACCTCCCGCTCGACGAGCGCGGCCGGTTGAAGGCGGAACCGACGCTGCGGGTGACCGGCGTCGAGGACGTGTGGACCGCGGGCGACAACGCCGCCGTGCCGGACCTGTCGCGGACCGGCGAGGACCCGAACGCGCTGTGCGCGCCGAACGCGCAGCACGCGGTGCGGCAGGCGAACCTGCTGGCCAAGAACGTGATCGCCGTGCTGCGCGGACACGAGCCAACGCCGTACTTCCACAAGAACGTCGGGTCGGTGGCGAGCCTGGGACTCCACAAGGGAGTCGCGGACGTCTACAACATCAAGGCCAAGGGCTTCGTGGCGTGGGCCATGCACCGGGGCTACCACGTCGCCAGGGTGCCCACGTTCAACCGGAAATTCCGCGTAGTAGCCGACTGGTTACTGAGTGGACTGTTACGGCGCGAGGTCATCTCGTTGGGCCAGATCAACAATCCGCGGGCCGAGTTCGACCGGGTGTCCGGGAGCTAATTCCCCGTTTCGGGTGGCGGGTGGCTCCGGTAGCCTTACCGGGCCCGGCCGGGGTAGGGCTAATGGCCTACCCCGGGTTGGGCCAGCGGACCCAAGTTCGCGAAAACCCGTCCGTAGCCAGGGCTTAAGACCTAGGCTGCGGCTGCCCCCGTAGCCCAACTGGCAGAGGCGGCCCCCTTAAAAGGGGTGGAGTGCCGGTTCGAATCCGGTCGGGGGCACCGCGATCCGCAATTTCTCATGACGTCCCCCCGCGACTGTTCGCACTTGATTTGACACGTAGCGTGGCCACGATTTCGCCACGCATTCGACAACCATTTCGCGCGATTGAGGATAGTGCGCTGACCAGCGCAAACCCTGCACATGGTGCGCACGTGTCCCTCAGTCGGCACCGCCGGCCACGGCCGGGAAGGCCCGGCGCAGCTCCGCGAACAGCACCGGGTGCCGCCCGTACCCGAACGCGACGGCCGCGTTGTGGATGGCGTCGACGGCGGCCCGCAGCGGATCGGCCTCGCGGGCGGAGAACACCGCGGGGAAAGCCATTGCCTGCTGCGAGCAGTTGTCCAGGCGCCCGTCCGGCGAGGTCACCAGCGTGCTCGGCACCCGCTCGTCGGCGAACAGGAGTTGCCAGGCCTGCTGGTCGTCGCCACCGAACGGCGCGGGCAGCGGCTCGCCCCGGTCCATCGCGGCGAGCGCGGCGTCGATCCAGTCGACGCCGGTCAGCCCGGCCTCGTCGTACGCACGACGCGTCACCCACCGCGCGATGTCCCGCTGGGTCGCCGGGTCGGCCTCGGCGAGCGCCTCGACGTACGCGCGGTCCAGCCGGGCCACGGTCAGCGCCGAGCCGCGCAGTCGCCGGAGGCGTTCGCCGGGCAGCCGGCCGCCCCACTCGCGTTCCTCCCGGCGCAGCCGGCGGTCGGCGGCGGCTCGTGCCCGGTCGCGCCGGTCGCGGTCCTCGGCCAACGCGCGGTCCTCCGGCGTGGGCGGCGGGGGATGCTTCCGGGCGACGCCGTGCCAGTAGGCGGCCGTCGCGCTGGTCTGCCGGAGCACCTCGTCGGGTGCGGGCGGCGCGGGCCAGAACTGGAGGAGGTACCGGTCGACCTCGGGTTCCCCCTGCAGCCGGGTGTCCTGGGCGCGGGCCTGGTCCATCCCGGTCCCGCTGTAGCGCACCCGGTAGTCGGTCGCGGCGAGGTCCAGCGGCCAGCGGCCCTCGCCGCCCCAGCCGACGAGCGCGGGCGGGGCGATGGGCCGGAAGGAGACCTCGACGACGTCCTCCCAGCTCTCGTCCACCGGCGGGGCCTGCTCGTGCAACTCGGCCGCGAACCCCACCGTCCCGGTGTGCAGGCCGGTGACCAGGTACAGCGCGCCCGGCCGGGCGGCACCGCACAGCCCGTTGCGCTGCCCGCCGAGCGCCTCCCGCAGGTCGGGCACGTCGCCGTGCCCGCTCGTGACGTAGATCTGGCTGTAGTGGACCCGCACGTCCTCGCTCATCAGCATGCGCACGCCGTCATTCTTCCGGGTGACGAATACCTGTAAATCGCGGTAACATGTTCGCCTTTCGGAGAGAGGCGGTGCGCATGGCCCGGCAGCCCATCGAGATCGCGTTCGAACGGCGGGGGCGGGGCGACCCGCTGGTGCTGCTGCACGGGATCGGGCACCGCTGGCAGGCCTGGGAGCCCGTGCTCGACCGGCTGGCCGCCGAGCACGACGTGATCGCGGTTGACCTGCCGGGGTTCGGGCGGTCCCCGCTGCTGCCGGAGGGTCGCGGGTACGACATGCCGTCCGCGGTGCGCGCGTGTGCCGACATCTTCGAGGACCTGGGGCTGGACCGGCCGCACGTGGCCGGCAACTCGCTCGGCGGGGTGATCGGCCTGGAACTCGCCTCGCTCGGCCTGGTCTCGTCGGCGACCGCGCTCGCCCCGGCGGGTTTCTGGTCGCCGAGGGACCGGGCGTGGGCGCTGTGGGTGCTGGGGATGATCCGCCGGACCGGGCGGCTGCCCGGCGGATCGCTGATGCTGCGGTGGCGGTACTTCCGGATGCTGGCCGGTGGGTTGCTGTACGGGCGCCCGTCACGGATGACGGCGGAGGTCATGCTGGCGGACCTGGTGTCGATGGTCGGCTCGCCGGCGTTCGACCTGGTGGCGGCAGCCGGGCGGGACTACGTGTACGCGAGTCCGGCGCCGACCGTGCCGGTGACCGTGGCGTGGGGGACCAGGGACCGGATTCTGTGGCCCCGACAGGCGCGGCGCGCGGCGGAGCTGCTGCCGAGGGCGCGGCACGTGTGGCTGCACCGCTGCGGACACGTACCGATGATCGACGAGCCAGAGCGGGTGGCGTCGGTGATCCTGTCGACGTGTGCTTGACCTCGACATTGATCGAGGTTGCAGAATCGGGGCATGGAAGATCGCCTCCTGGCCCTGCTGGCCGGTGCCCGCAACGGTGTACTGACGACCCTCAAGCGCGACGGCCGCCCCCAGCTGTCCAACGTCGGCTACACCTTCGACCCGGACCGTGGACTCATTCGGATCTCGGTCACCGACGGCCGCGCCAAGACCGCGAACCTCCGCCGCGACCCCCGCGCCAGCTTCTACGTCACCGCCCCCGACTTCCGCTCCTACGCGGTGGCCGAAGGCGACGCCGACCTCACCCCGGTGGCCGCCGACCCCGCCGACCCCACGGTCGAGGAGCTGATCGAGGTCTACCGCGCCATCGCAGGCGACCACCCCGACTGGGACGACTACCGCCGAGCCATGGTCACCGACCGCCGCCTCGTCATCCGCCTCCCGGTGACCCGCGTCTACGGCATGGCCTGACCCCACCCGCGAACATGGAACTCGCGCGACGGGTACGTACGACTCGCGCGGTTCGCGAGTCGTACGTTCCGGGTGGGTGAGTCGTACGTTCCGGGAAGGTACGACTCGCGGGACGGGAGGGTACGACTCGCGGGACGGGAGGGTACGACTCGCGGGACGGGAGGGGTACGACTCGCGGGACGGGAGGGTACGACTCGCGGGTCAGCGTTTGGCGGGGTGGTGGCGTTTGGCCCGTTGCGGGGGTACGGCGCGTTTGGTGGGGGCGTTGCCGTCGGGGGAGGGCTTGGGGTGGGCGTCCTGGTCGATGTCCTTTTCCTGGTCGGCCGGTACCAGGAGGCCGGCGCTGCGTTCGAGGAGGTCCTGGGTCTCGCGTAGGCGGGTGGTGAGGTCGGTGCGGACCTCGTTGAGGCGGTTGACCTGGTCGGTGACGGACTCGACGCGGCGTTTGGCCTCCTCGTCGGCGGCCTTGAGCTTGTCGGCGATCTCCTTGTCGCAGGCCGCGCGCAGGGAGTCGAGCTCCTGGGTGAGGGCCTTGCGCTTCTCGGTCATCGAGTCGGAGAACTCGCGGTCGATGCGGACGCGGTCGGCCTCGGCCTCGGCGTCGAGTTCGCGGCGGCGGCGTTCGGCGATCGTCGTCAGCTGCTCGCTCTGCACTTGGGCGGAGCGCAGAAGTGACTGGTGCGCCGCGCGCAGCTCCCGGTGCCGGTCGTCCAGTTCGGTCATCAGGTCGCGGTAACGATCCCGCAGCGACGTCGACGCCTGCTCGGCCTGCGTCCAGGTGTCCTCGGCGGCTGCCTTCGCCCTGGCCGTTATCTCCGCGGCCTGGGCCTTCGCCACCTCGAGCATGCGTGCCCCGTCGGCACCTTCTGGCGACCCGAGCGTGTCCAGGCGCTCGGTCAGCGCCGTGATCTCCCGGCGCGCGATCTCCAGCTCGCCCTGCAGCTCCGCGGCCTGCGCCTGTGCCTCCACGCGCTCGGCCCGCGCTCGCTCCAGCTGTCTGGCCAGCTCGGCCATGTGCTCGCGCACGGCGTTCCGGTCATAGCCGTGGCGAGCCACGGCGAAGTTGACATCGGCTGGGTCACGTTCGTCGTCGGCGCCCATAGATCGACCGTACTCAAACCGCCACGGGCCGCAACTGATCGCGCGCTACCAGTGGAACCCTCGGGTGAGCCGGGCCAGCGCGGTGGCCGCCGCGCCGAGGTGCCGGTCGCCCTTGCCGATCTTCATCCGGCCGGACCCGCCGGCGGCCGTCGAGTCCGGGAAGATCCGGTAGCCCTGGTAGGCGATCGCGTCGACCAGGCCGGGCGCCACCGTGTACGCGGCCGAGATCATCTGCCCGGTCGGCGTGCCGATGTGCTTGGGCCGCCGCAGCAGCGCGTCCAGCACCATGTCCGCCGCCTGCTCCGGCGACTTCGTCGGGAACGCGTCGTAGATCTTCGTCGGGCGGATCATCGGGGTCCGCACCAGTGGCATGTGGACCGTGGTGAACGTGATCCCCGCGCCGTGGGTCTCGGTCGCCACGATCCGGCTGAAGTAGTCCAGCGCCGCCTTCGACGCCACGTACGCCGAGAACCGCGGCGCGATGCCCTGCACCCCGATCGAGGACACGTTCACCACGTGCCCGAACCGCCGCTCGATCATGTGCGGCATCAGCCCCAGGATCAGCCGCACCGCGCCGAAGTAGTTGATCGCCATCGCGCGCTCGTAGTCGTGCATCCGGTCGTAGGACAGCTGCACCGACCGCCGGATCGACCGGCCCGCGTTGTTGACCAGCATGTCCACGCCCGGCTGCTCGACCAGCATCCGCTCCACGGTCTTGGCCACCGACTCGTCGTCGGTCAGGTCGCACGGGTACACGAACGCCTGCCCGCCGGCCGCCACGATCTCCGCGCGCACCTCCTCCAGCTCCGCCTCCCGGCGCGCGACCAGCAGCGGCACCCCACCGGCCGCGGCGACCTTGAGCGCGGTGGCCCGGCCGATGCCGGACGACGCCCCGGTGATCACCACCCGCCGGCCGTCGAGCGCGCCGCGCTGCCCGTGCCGGCGCGCGCGGAACGGGTCGAGGTGCTCGCGCCAGTACCGCCACAGCACGCCGGCGTACTCGGCCAGCGGCGGCACGTCGATGCCCGTTCCGGCGAGCGCGAGCCGGGTCTCGGTCGAGTCGAACCGGGGCTGGAAGGTCAGCGTGGACAGCAGGATCGGCGGGATGCCGAGCCGGTCCAGCACGGCGTCGCGGGCGATCGTCACGCCCGGCACGTGCTCGGCCAGCTTGACCAGGCCGACCAGCGGGGCGGACAGCCTGCGGTCCAGCTCGCCGGCCGCGACCGGCGCCCCGGCGGCGCGGGCGAAGGCGTTGTAGACCTCGCGCGCGGACTGCGGCGACGGGTTGACCAGGTGGAACGCGCGCCCGTCCAGCCCGGGCCGGTTGACCAGGTGCGCCATCGCGGCGGCCACGTAGTCGACCGGGACCACGTTGGTGTCGCCGATGTCGGGGAACACCAGCGGCACGCTCGGCACCGCCGCGAGCCGGCTGAGCGCGGCGAAGAAGTAGTACGGGCCGTCGATCTTGTCCATCTCGCCGGTCCGCGAGTGACCCACGACGATCGCCGGCCGGTACACCCGCCACGGCACGTCGGTCTGGGTGCGCACCAGCCGCTCGGACTCGAACTTGGTGCGGTGGTAGGCGGTGACCAGGCGCTGGCCGGTGTCGAACATCTCCTCGGTGAACCGGCCCCGGTGGTCGCCGGCGACCGCGACCGACGACACGTGGTGCAGGCAGCCCACGCCGAGGTCGGCGGCGAGCCGCAGGACGTGCCGCGTGCCGTCGACGTTCGCGGCGATGCTGGCGTCGTCGTCGGCGGCGATGTCGTAGAGCGCGGCGAGGTGCACCAGGTGGTCGACGCCGGCCAGCTCGGCGCGCTGCTCGTCGCTCACCCCGAGGTCGGGCTCCCGGACGTCACCGAGGACCGTCCGGGTCTTCTCGGCGTTCGGCCAGTCGCGGGCGGCCTCGGCCAGCTTGTCCTGCGAGCGTTCCCGGACCAGCAGCCACACCCGCTCGGTGTCCTGGCGGGCGAGCAGCTCGGCGACGAAGTGCCGGCCGATGAGACCGGTGGCGCCGGTTACCAGGTAGGTGGGCATGGCGCCCAGCATCCCACGGAAGACGCTCAGCCGACCTGCGCCGGCGGCATGTCGCGGAACCGGTCGAGCACCGCCGGGTCCTGGAGCTCCATCCACTCGACGACTCGTGAGTAGGTGGTGCAGACGGTGTCGTCGCGAACGCAGACGTCGGCCATGAACCGCTCGGTGGCTCGGCTGAAGGCGCCGCCGGACCAGTCGTTGAAGTGGGTGCCGACGGTCAGCGGTGCCCGGTTGGTGTTCTTCGCCGCCTGGTACGCCGCGCGGTAGGTGTCCAGCGTGACCGAGGTGAACTCCTCGTCCCGGGACGGGTCCTCCTCGGCGCCGTTGAGCGCGTACCAGAGGTCGTAGTCCTGCATGACGACCTTGCGCAGGTCCAGGGCCGGCACCCGCACGATCGGCACCCGGAACTCCCAGAGCCCCTTCTCCCGCCTCGGCCACGCGATCCCGTCGGAGGTCCGGCTGGAGTCGTAGGTCAGGCCCTGCTCGGCGAGCACCGGCGCGAACGCGGCGAACCGGCCTTCCAGGCACGGGGTCCGGCTGCCCTTGATCGACTCCCGGTCAAGGCGCAGGCCGTGCGTCGCCGCGTCCGCCACGAACGTGAAGAACTGGTCGAGCTCGGACTCCCACTGCGCGGCGGTCCAGGACGCGGCGCTCGGCTCGTTGCCCTGGCAGAAGTGGCCGTTGAAGTGCGTGCCAAGCTCGTGGCCCGCGTCGATGGCGGCGTTCAGGTCCTCGATGCGCACGGCGACCTCGTCGTCCGACCCGCCGAAGCTGATCGCCGCGCGGCCCGGCCCGTGCCCCGGCGCGTGGTACTCCTCGCGCCTGCTCTCCGGCAGCAGGTAGATGCCGGTCAGGAACCCGGTGACGTGCGCGTCCGACTTCTCCGCGAGCGGCAGGATCCGGGCCCAGTGCGGGTGCGAACCGGCGCCGTCGAAGGTGAACAGCACGAACTGCGGCGGCTTCTCCCCGTCCCGGAGCGGACGCATCCACTCCGGCCGGTCGGCGCCCGCCGTGGGCGCCGGGTCGTCGGCCTTGTCGACCGGGCCGACGGTGCCGAGACCGACGAGGATCAGGAAGGTGAGCACGAGCGCGACCCCGAAGGCGATCGGTTCCCAGCGACGTCCGGTCGCCGTGCTCATCGTGCCCCTCCTGCCCGTCGCCGTGGGTAAAGGCTAGGCGAGACTAGTAGCCGGATCGGGGGACACACGCCGGGGGAAGCGGATCACGATTTGGTGTGTCGACCCGAGAGTGCCCTCGTACCGTCTAGGGTTGGCCGCGGGTCCACGCGTGACGATCACGCGATGACGAGTAAAGTCGTTTTTACCTACCGGGAACCGACGGGCATGGTTGGTCGTTGAATCCGGTGCAGGAGCCATCAGGCCCAGGAGGAACAGGTGCGTTCAACCAGTAATCCCGCGTTCCGGAACCTGCCGCAGGGCGGGTTCGGCGGCGGCTACGCGGGCTTCCAGACCCAGCCGCAGGCGAACATGCCGGGATACGGCGGTTACCAGGCGCCGCCGACCACGGGCGACCGCCCGATGACGGTCGACGACGTGGTCACCAAGACCGCGATGACCCTCGGCCTCGCGCTCGTCACCGGCATCATCACGGCGATCGCCGTGCTCAGCGAGACCATCAGCCCGTTCCCGCCGATGATCGGCGGGATGATCGTCGGGCTCGTGCTGTCGCTGGTCGTGATCTTCAAGAAGACGCCGAGCCCGGGCCTGGTGCTGGCGTACTCGGCGGCCGAGGGCGTGTTCCTCGGCGCGATCACCGGCGTGTTCGAGATGTTCGTCGAGGGCATCGCCCTGCAGGCCATCCTCGGCACCGCGCTGGTGTTCATCACGATGCTCGTGGTCTACAAGACGGGTGCGGTCAAGGTCACCCCGAAGCTGACCAAGTGGATCATCGGCGCCACGGTCGGCGCGGCCGGCCTGATGCTGATCAACCTGATCATGGCGATGTTCGGCGTCAACATGGGCATCCGCGACGGCAGCCCGCTGGCGATCATCATCAGCATCGTCTTCATCGGCATCGCCGCGTTCAACTTCCTGCTCGACTTCGACATGGCGGACCAGATGATCCGCTCCGGCACGCCGTCCAAGTTCGCCTGGTACGTGGCGTTCGGCCTGATGGTCACGCTGGTGTGGCTCTACCTGGAGATCCTTCGCCTGCTCTACTACTTCCAGAGCGAGTGAGACCGTCCCCGTGACAGAGGGCGTCCGGCCATCGGCCGGGCGCCCTCTTTCGTGCTGCGCGTAAGGGAGTCTGCCTGCGAGGGGCGGAACGGCGGGTTCTACACTTGAGACCGCACAAATCTTGTGAAGCGGTTCACAAGATTGCTTGTGAAGATTTTCACAAGCGACGGGGCAGATCAGGTTAGGTCCGCCTAACCACCGGTCGCGGGACGACCACCCCATAGGGTGCCCGACGAGGAGCGGGAAAGGACGGCGAAGGTGTCAGGACTCGCGGCTGTCAGCACATCTGTAGCACAGGGTGAGAACGTCTCAGCGGGATTGGGGAGCTATCTCCCCCTGTTCCTGCTTTTCGTGCTCGCGGCGGCGTTCGCGCTGTTCTCCGCGTTGCTCGGACCCCTGGTCGGACCACGGCGCTACAACCGCGCCAAGCTCGAGGCGTACGAGTGCGGCATCGAGCCGTCTCCGCAGCCGATCGTGGGTGGTGGCCGCGTCCCGGTGGCGTACTACCTCACCGCGATGCTGTTCATCCTCTTCGACATCGAGATGGTCTTCCTCTACCCGTTCGCGGTCTCCGCGGACGCGCTCGGCTTCTTCGGGCTGGTGGAGATCGTCCTGTTCATCTCGACCCTCGGCTTCGCGTACGCCTACGTCTGGCGGCGCGGCGGCCTCGACTGGAACTGACGGGAGGCGGATCGGCATGGGTCTCGAAGAGCGACTTCCCAACGGAATCCTGCTGGCCAGCTTGGAGAAGCTGGTGAACTGGGGCCGCAAGAACTCACTGTGGCCGGCCACCTTCGGCCTGGCCTGCTGCGCCATCGAGATGATGACCACCGGCGCGCCCCGCTACGACATCGCGCGGTTCGGCATGGAGCGGTTCGCCGCCACCCCCCGCCAGGCCGACCTGATGATCGTCGC
This sequence comes from Actinophytocola gossypii, assembly GCF_025165815.1. Classification (GTDB taxonomy): domain Bacteria; phylum Actinomycetota; class Actinomycetes; order Mycobacteriales; family Pseudonocardiaceae; genus Actinophytocola; species Actinophytocola gossypii. The sequence goes on from NZ_JAFFZE010000008.1 coordinate 22,708, forward strand.
CGGCCGGGTGACCAACAAGATGGCCCCGGTACTGCGCCAGATCTACGACCAGATGGCCGAGCCCAAGTGGGTGCTCGCCATGGGTGTCTGCGCCTCCTCCGGCGGCATGTTCAACAACTACGCCGTCGTGCAGGGCGTCGACCACGTCGTGCCGGTCGACATCTACCTGCCCGGCTGCCCGCCCCGCCCGGAGATGCTGCTCGACGCCATCCTCAAGCTGCACGCGAAGATCCAGGACGAGCCGATCAACGCCAAGCGCGCCGCGCTGAAGCTCGAGCGCGGCGACCGCACGCCGATGATCCCGTCCTCCGTCAAGTACGCGAAGAAGTGAACGACATGGCTGACGAGAACAAGCCAGCGAACGACGAGCCGACAGCCTCCCCGGCGCCGGGCGAGCCGGGCTCGGAGGCCGAGCGCCCTGGCGACGTCGAGCTGCGCCCCGACACCGAGGACGCGCTGCCGCGGGCTCCGATCGCCTCGCGCGAGCCGCTGGTGGCCGGCAAGGAGCGGCGCGGCATGTTCAACGTCGCCGGCTCCGGCGACACCTCCGGCTTCGGTGGCCTGCGCCTGCCGGCCCACGTCGCCGCGCCGGCCGAGCGCCCCTACGGCGGCTGGTTCGACGAGTTCACCGACACCCTGCTCGCCGGCATGCGCGAGAAGGGCATTCCGACCGAATCGATCCTGCAGGTGACCGTCGACCGCGGCGAGATCACCTACTACGTCGACCCGGCGCACCTCGTCGCGCTCTGCCGCCTGCTGCGCGACGACGCGGCACTGCGCTTCGAGCTCTGCTCCTCGGTGTCCGGTGTGGACTACGGAATCGGCGTCCCGCAGCGGATGCACTCCGTCTACCACCTGACCTCGATGACCTACCGCCGCCGCATCCGCCTGGAGGTGGCCATCGACTGGTCGCCCGAGGACGGCGGCAACCCGCGCTGCCCGTCGGTCGTCGAGGTCTACCCGACCGCCGACTGGCACGAGCGCGAGGCCTGGGACATGTTCGGCATCGTCTACGACGGCCACCCGGCGCTCACCAGGATCCTCATGCCGGACGACTGGGACGGCCACCCGCAGCGCAAGGACTACCCGCTCGGCGGCATCCCCGTGGAGTACAAGGGCGCGGAGATCCCCCCACCGGATCAGCGGAGGAGTTACTCGTGACCGAGAACATCTCGGACGTCACCTCGGGCACCCAGACCGACTCGGGTCGCGGGAACGACGCCTACGCCGTCCAGCGCGACACCACCGAGGGCCGGATCTACCACGTCACCGGCGGCGACTGGGACACCGCGCTCGAGGACGCCATCTCCGACGAGCGCATCGTCATCAACATGGGCCCGCAGCACCCGTCCACGCACGGCGTGCTGCGCCTGGTGCTCGAACTCGAGGGCGAGACCGTCACCCAGGCCCGGTCGGTGATCGGCTACCTGCACACCGGGATCGAGAAGAACACCGAGTACCGGACCTGGACCCAGGGCGTCACGTTCGTGACCCGCATGGACTACCTCTCCCCGCTGTTCAACGAGGCCGCCTACTGCCTCGGCGTGGAGAAGCTGCTCGGCATCACCGCCCCGCCGCGCGCGCAGGTGCTGCGCGTCATGCTGATGGAGATCAACCGGGTCGCCTCGCACCTGGTGGCCATCGCCACCGGCGGCATGGAGCTGGGCGCGATGACCGCGATGACCTCGGGCTTCCGCGAGCGCGAGGTCGCCCTGCACCTGCTGGAGTTCCTGACCGGCCTGCGGATGAACCACGCGTTCATCCGGCCCGGCGGGCTCGCGCAGGACATGCCGGACGGCTGGAAGCACGAGGTCACCGAGTTCGTCAAGGAGATGAACAAGCGGCTGCCCGACTACGACAAGATGCTCACCGGCCAGCCGATCTGGAAGAACCGGCTCAAGGACGTCGGCTACCTGCCGGTCGACGCGTGCCTCGCGCTCGGCATCACCGGGCCGATCCTGCGCTCGGCCGGCCTGCCCTGGGACATGCGCAAGACCGAGCCGTACCTCGGCTACGAGGACTACACCTTCGAGGTGCCCACCTCGACCGCGGCCGACTCCTACGCCCGCTACCTGCTGCGGATCGAGGAGATGCACCAGAGCCTGCGGATCATCAACCAGTGCCTCAAGCGGGTCGAGCCCGGCCCGGTGATGGTCGAGGACGCCAAGGTCGCGTGGCCGGCGCAGCTCGCCATCGGCTCGGACGGCATGGGCAACTCCCTCGAGCACGTCCGCAAGATCATGGGTCAGTCGATGGAGTCGCTGATCCACCACTTCAAGCTGGTCACCGAGGGCTTCACCGTCCCGGCCGGGCAGGTGTACTCGGCGGTCGAGTCGCCGCGCGGCGAGCTCGGCTACCACATGGTCTCCGACGGCGGCACCAGGCCGATGCGGGTCCATGTGCGGGACCCAAGCTTCGTGAACCTGCAGTCCATGCCAGCGATGTCCGAGGGCGGCCTGGTCTCCGACGTCATCGCGTCCATCGCATCGATCGACCCGGTGATGGGAGGAGTTGACCGGTGACGGAGTTCAACCAGCCGCCCAACGAGCCGCTGACCACCGGCAAGAGCTACGGCGGCTCGAACATCGGCGCGGGGGAGACCCACGTCGAGGCGGGCCCGGACGTCGACGTGGTCGCCGCGTCCGCGATCAGCGCCGAGGAGACCGAGCGGCTGGTCACCGAGACCACCCCCGACCTGTCGGTGTTCGGCCCGGACGTCGTGGCGAAGGCCGCCGAGCAGATGGCCCGCTACCCCGAGTCGCGGTCGGCGCTGCTGCCGATGCTGCACCTGGTGCAGTCGGTCGAGGGTTACGTCAGCCAGGCCGGCATCCAGTTCTGCGCCGAGCAGCTTGGCCTGTCCAACGCCGAGGTCAGCGCGGTCGCGACGTTCTACACGATGTACAAGCGCAAGCCGTGCGGCGAGCACCTGGTGAGCGTGTGCACCAACACCCTGTGCGCGGTGCTCGGCGGCGACGCGATCTACCAGCGCCTCCAGCAGCACCTCGGCGAGGGCGGCCAGCCGCTCAAGCACGAGGACACCTCCGGCACCCCCGGCGAGCCCGGCTCGATCACCCTCGAGCACGCCGAGTGCCTGGCGGCCTGTGACCTCGGCCCGGTGCTCCAGGTCAACTACGAGTACTACGACAACCAGACGCCCGAGTCGGCGGTCGAGCTCGTGGACGCCCTGCGCCGGGGTGAGAAGCCCGCGCCGACCCGAGGTGCCCCGCTGACCAGCCTGCGTGACGTCGAGCTGCAGCTGGCCGGGTTCTTCCCGGAGGACGAGGCCACCTACCGGTCCCACGTGGACGGTCCGTCGGCGGCGGTGGAGACCCTGCGCGGCGCCCAGCTCGCCGCGGACCGAGGCTGGACCGCCCCGACGATGCCGGAGAAGGCACCGGAGCTCCCGGAGGTCGAGAAGAAATGACCGAAGCAGAAACCAGCCGGCCGGACCCGGTGACCCCGGTGCTGACCAAGCGCTGGCTGTCGCCGAACTCGTGGCGGCTGTCGACCTACGAGCAGCTCGAGGGCTACACCGCGCTGCGCAAGGCGCTGTCCGGCACCCCCGAGCAGCTCGTCGCGCTGGTCAAGGAGTCCGGCCTGCGCGGCCGGGGCGGCGCGGGCTTCCCGGCCGGCGTGAAGTGGTCGTTCATGCCGCCCAACGAGGACAAGCCGCACTACCTCGTGATCAACGCCGACGAGGGCGAGCCGGGCACCTGCAAGGACATCCCGCTGATGATGGCGGACCCGCACTCGCTCATCGAGGGCTGCATCATCGCGGCCTACGCGATGCGGTCGCACCACTGCTTCATCTACGTGCGCGGCGAGGTGCCGCACTGCATCCGCCGGCTCAACGCGGCCGTGCGCGAGGCCGAGGCCGCCGGGTACCTGGGCACCAACATCCTCGACTCGGGCTTCGACCTCAAGATCACCGTGCACGCGGGCGCCGGCGCGTACATCTGCGGCGAGGAGACCGCGCTGCTCGACTCGCTGGAGGGCCGCCGAGGCCAGCCGAGGCTCAAGCCGCCGTTCCCCGCGGCCGCCGGCCTCTACGCCGCGCCGACCACGGTGAACAACGTCGAGACCATCGCCAGCGTGCCGTTCATCGTCAACGGCGGCTCGGACTGGTTCCGCAAGATGGGCTCCGAGCGCTCGCCCGGCCCGAAGATCTTCTCGATCTCCGGGCACGTCGAGCGCCCCGGCCAGTACGAGGCCCCGCTCGGCACCACCCTGCGGGAGCTGCTGGAGCTGGCCGGCGGCATGAAGGACGGCATCCCGCTCAAGTTCTGGACCCCGGGCGGCTCGTCCACCCCGCTGTTCACCGCCGAGCACCTCGACGTCCCGCTGGACTTCGAGGGCGCCGCGGAGGCCGGCTCGATGCTCGGCACCACCGCGGTCATGGTGTTCAACGAGACCGTGTCCGTGCCCTGGGCCGTGATGAAGTGGACCGAGTTCTACGAGCACGAGTCCTGCGGCAAGTGCACCCCCTGCCGGGAGGGCACCTACTGGCTGGCCGGGATCCTGCAGCGGATGGTCGACGGCCGCGGCACCGAGTCCGACATCGAGACGCTGCTGGACATCTGCGACAACGTGCTCGGCCGCTCGTTCTGCGCGCTCGGCGACGGCGCGGTCAGCCCGATCACCAGCGGCATCAAGTACTTCCGGGACGAGTTCCTCGCACTGTGCGACAAGAACAAGGCCGCCCCGGCAACCCCTGCGCTCGCGGGAGCACACTGACATGACAGCGATCGAAGAGAAGCCGGAGACGCAGGTCCCCGAGGGGCACGTGAAGCTGACCATCGACGGGGTCGAGGTCATCGCGCCCAAGGGCGAGCTGCTGATCCGCACCGCCGAGCGGCTCGGCACCGTCATCCCCCGGTTCTGCGACCACCCGCTGCTCGACCCGGCAGGCGCCTGCCGCCAGTGCCTGGTCGAGGTCGAGATGGGTGGCCGGCCGATGCCCAAGCCGCAGGCGTCCTGCACCATGACCGTCGCCGACGGCATGGTGGTCAAGACCCAGCGCACCTCGCCGGTGGCCGACAAGGCCCAGCAGGGCGTGATGGAGCTGCTGCTCATCAACCACCCGCTGGACTGCCCGGTCTGCGACAAGGGTGGCGAGTGCCCACTGCAGAACCAGGCCATGGCGCACGGCCGCAGCGACTCCCGGTTCGTGGAGACCAAGCGGACCTTCCCCAAGCCGATCCCGGTCTCCACCCAGGTACTGCTGGACCGCGAGCGCTGCGTGCTCTGCCAGCGCTGCACCCGCTTCTCCGACCAGATCGCCGGCGACCCGTTCATCGACCTGCTCGAGCGCGGCGCGCACCAGCAGGTCGGGATCGCGCAGGACAAGCCGTTCCAGTCCTACTTCTCCGGCAACACCATCCAGATCTGCCCGGTCGGCGCGCTCACCAGCGCCGCCTACCGGTTCCGGTCCCGGCCGTTCGACCTGGTGTCCACGCCGAGCGTCTGCGAGCACTGCTCGTCCGGCTGCGCGGAGCGCACCGACTGGCGGCGCGGCAAGGTGATGCGCAAGCTCGCCGGCGAGGACGCCGACGTCAACGAGGAGTGGATCTGCGACAAGGGCCGGTTCGCGTTCCGGTACCTGACCGCCGCCGACCGGATCACCCGGCCGATGGTCCGCGACACCGAGACCGGTGAGCTGGTCGAGGCCTCCTGGACCGACGCGCTGCGTGCCGCCGCCGACGGGCTCGCCAAGGCCCGCGACGGCAGGGGCGCGGGCGTGCTCACCGGTGGCCGGCTCACCGTCGAGGACGCCTACGCCTACGCCAAGTTCGCCCGGGTCGCGCTCGGCACCAACGACATCGACTTCCGGGCCCGCGCGCACTCCGCCGAGGAGCTGGAGTTCCTGGCCTCCCGGGTGGTCGGCACCACGCCGGACACCGGGGTGACCTTCCGCGCGATCGAGGCGGCGCCCGCGGTGCTCTGCGTGGCGCTCGACCCCGAGGAGGAGTCGCCGATCGTCTTCCTGCGGCTGCGCAAGGCGGCCCGCAAGCGCACCACCAAGGTGTTCCACATCGGACAGTGGACCTCGCCGGCGGTGCGCAAGACGATCAAGCCGCACGGCAAGGACAAGCCCTCGGTCGGCACCCTGCTCGCCTGCCCGCCCGGCGGCGAGGCCGCCGCGGTCGACGGCCTGCCGACGCACGCGCCGGACGTCTTCGAGGCGCTCGGCGGCGAAGGCGCGGTCATCCTGGTCGGCGAGCGTGCCGCCCAGGTGCCCGGCCTGCTGACCGCGCTGGTCACGCTGGCCGAGTCCAGCGGCGCCCGGCTCGCCTGGATCCCGCGCCGGGCGGGGGAGCGCGCCGCGCTGGACGCCGGTGCGGCGCCGACCCTGCTGCCCGGCGGCCGCCTGGTCACCGACGCCGACGCCCGTGCCCAGGTCGAGCGCGGCTGGGGCCTGGACGCCGGCACGCTGCCCGCCGCTCCCGGCCGGGACACCACCGGCATCCTCGCCGCCGCGGCCGCGGGTGAGCTGGACGGCCTGGTGGTCGGCGGCGTCGAGGTCGACGACCTGCCCGACCCCGCGCTGGCCGAGGAGGCGCTGGCCAAGGCCGGGTTCGTGGTCAGCCTGGAGCTGCGGGCGAGCGCGGTGACCGCGCACGCCGACGTGGTCCTCCCGGTCGCCCCGACCACGGAGAAGTCCGGCACCTTCGTCAACTGGGAGGGCCGGCTCCGCCCGTTCGGCACCACCATGGAGGGCACCGGCGCGCTGCCGGACTGCCGGGTGCTGGACACCCTCGGCGTCGAGATGGACGTCGACCTGTTCACCCAGACCCCGCAGGCCGCCGCCGCCGATCTGGCCCGACTGCCGGCCGTGGTCCGCGCCGCCGCGCCGCCCGCGGTGCCCGCCGCGTCGGCGAAGGACACCGGCGAGGGCCAGGCGGTGCTCGCGACCTGGCGGCAGCTGCTGGACAACGGCTCGCTGCAGTCCGACGAGCCGCACCTGGCCGGCACCGCCCGGCCGGTGGTCGTCCGGCTCAACCCGGCCACCGCCGAGCGGCTCGGCCTGAACGGCAACCCGACCGCGACGGTGAAGACCGTGCGCGGTTCGATCACCCTGCCGCTGGAGCACGCGGACCTGCCGGACGGGGTCGTCTGGCTGCCCGCGAACTCCGGGGCGGCCGGTGTCCGGCGGGTGCTCGGCGTCGGTCACGGCGACATCGTGTCGGTCACGGCCGAGAACCTGCTGACCGGCGTGACCACTCAACCAGGAGGCGAGTCAGCATGACCAGGGCTGAACTCCTCGCGGACGACCCGCTCTGGCTGATCCTGATCAAGGTCGTGGTCGTGCTCCTCATCGGGCCGCTGCTGACCGTGTTCATGATCGTCTGGGAGCGCAAGGCCATCGGCCGGCTCCAGCAGCGGCCCGGCCCGAACCGGGTCGGCCCCGGCGGCTACTTCCAGTCCATCGCGGACGCGATCAAGCTGCCGTTCAAGGAGCAGATCATCCCGGCCACCGCGGACCGGAAGGTGTACTTCCTCGCCCCGATGATCGCGGTGACCCCGGCGCTGCTGGCGTTCTCCGTGATGCCGATCGGCCCGCAGGTGTCGATCTTCGGCGAGCAGACCGTGCTGCAGCTGGTCGACCTGCCGGTCGGCGTGCTGGTGGTGCTGGCCTGCGCCTCGGTCGGCGTCTACGGGATCGTGCTCGCCGGCTGGTCGTCCGGCTCGCCCTATCCGCTGCTCGGCGGGCTGCGCTCGGCCGCGCAGGTGATCTCCTACGAGATCGCGATGGGACTCTCGATCGTCGGCGTGGTGCTCTACGCGCAGTCGCTGTCCACGGGGGACATCGTCGAGGCGCAACAGAACGGGTGGTTCTTCTACCTGTTGCCGTTCAGCTTCGTGATCTACCTGATCTCGATGGTCGGCGAGACCAACCGCGCGCCGTTCGACCTGCCGGAGGCCGAGTCCGAACTGGTGGGCGGCTTCCACACCGAGTACAGCTCGATGAAGTTCGCGCTGTTCTTCCTCGCCGAGTACACCAACATGATCGTCGTCTCGGCGTTCGCCACCACGCTGTTCCTCGGCGGCTGGATGGCCCCGTGGCCGATCTCGCTGATCGGCGACAACTACTTCAACAGCGGCTGGTGGCCGATCCTCTGGTTCTTCGGCAAGATGTTCGTGCTGCTGTTCTGCTTCATCTGGCTGCGCGCGACGCTGCCGCGGTTCCGGTACGACCAGTTCATGAAGATCGGCTGGAAGGTGCTGGTGCCGCTGAACCTGGTCTGGATCGTGCTGATCGCCGGGCTGCGCGCCATCCGCGGCGAGTCGGACGTGACGACCGGCCAGATCCTCACCTACGGCGGCATCGTCATCCTGGTGATCATCGGGCTGAGCTTCGCGTTCGACCGCGGCCGGGTCATCGAGGACGACGACCAGGTGCCGATCACCGGTGGCGGCTACCCGGTCCCACCGCTGGACCTGGAGATACCCAAGGCCCCGAAACGCAAGGCGGTCCGCGGCCGCAACCGGCGCCGCCCGGCCGCCGTCGGCGCCGGTACGGATGCCGAGAAGGAGTCGAACGATGGGGATCTTTGATCCGATCAAGGGCTTCGGTGTCACCTTCTCGACGATGTTCAAGAAGGTCGTCACCGAGGAGTACCCGGAGGCCGGTGCCCCGGCCGCGCCGAGGTACCACGGCCGCCACCAGCTCAACCGGCACCCGGACGGGCTGGAGAAGTGCGTCGGCTGCGAACTGTGCGCCTGGGCCTGTCCGGCCGACGCGATCTTCGTGGAGGGCGCGGACAACACCGAGGAGGCGCGCTACTCCCCGGGTGAGCGGTACGGCGCCGACTACCAGATCAACTACCTGCGCTGCATCGGCTGCGGCCTGTGCATCGAGGCCTGCCCGACCCGCTCGCTGACGATGATCAACGAGTACGAGCTGGCCAACGACAACCGGCAGGACCTCATCTGGACCAAGGAGGACCTGCTCGCCCCGCTGCTGCGCGGGATGGAGCAGCCGCCGCACCCGATGCGCCTCGGTGACACCGAGCAGGACTACTACGTCGACGCGCCGCGCCTGGCCCGCAAGTGGGGTTACCCCGACCCGGTGAAGGGGGAGGCCAAGTGATCACGCTCGCGCAGGACGTGCAGAACACCATGTCGACGGGCGAGTCCATCGCGTTCTGGGTGCTCGGCCCGCTGGCGCTGTTCGGCGCGCTCGGCATGATCTTCGCGCGCAACGCGGTGCACTCGGCGCTGTTCCTGGTGCTGACCATGCTCAGCCTCGGCGTGACCTACATGGTGCAGCAGGCGCCGTTCCTCGGCTTCGTGCAGATCATCGTCTACACCGGCGCGGTGATGATGCTGTTCCTGTTCGTGCTGATGCTGGTCGGCAAGGACTCGTCGGACTCGGTGGTCGAGGTGCTGCGCGGGCAGCGGCTGGCCGCCACGATCCTCGGCGTCGGGCTCGCCGCGCTGATCGTCACCGCGATCGCCCGCTCGCTCACCGAGGTCACCCCGGTCGGGCTGCAGGGCGTCGAGGCCAACGGCGGCCACGGCAACGTGGAGAACCTCGGCCGGTCGATCTTCACCGACTGGCTGTTCGCGTTCGAGCTGACCTCGGCGCTGCTGATCACCGCCGCGGTCGGCGCGATGGTGCTCGGCTTCGTCGACCGGCACACCCGCGGCCGCAAGACCCAGCGCGAGCTGGTGGAGATGCGCTTCCGCGGCGAGCACGACCGCCCGTCGCCGCTGCCCGGCCCCGGCGTGTTCGCCACCTCCACCTCGGTGGCCACGCCCGCCCTGCTGCCCGACGGCTCGGTCGCGCCGGAGTCGCTGTCCCGGCTGATCGACTCGGTCGGGGCCGAGGACCTCGACGAGGAGCGCGAGGCGATCACCGGCAGCGCCCACGGCGCCGAGGCCCGGGCGCTCAACCCGTCCACCCGGGAAGGGGAGTCCTCATGACCCCGACCGTCTACCTGCTGCTCTCCGCGCTGCTGTTCACCATCGGCGCGGTCGGGGTGCTGGTGCGGCGCAACGCCATCGTGGTGTTCATGTGCATCGAGCTGATGCTGAACGCGGTGAACCTGTCGCTGGTCACGTTCGCGCGGATCAACGGCTCGCTCGACGGACAGATCATGGCGTTCTTCGTGATGGTGGTGGCCGCCGCGGAGGTCGTGGTCGGGCTCGCGATCATCATGTCGATCTTCCGAACCCGCCGCTCGGCCTCGGTCGACGACGCCAACCTGCTGAAGTACTGAGGGGAAGGTCGTGACTGGTACTCACCTGGCGGCGCAGCAGGTCGCCGAGGTCACCGAAGCCACCGGCCTCGCCGGGTCGGCCTGGCTGCTGATCCTGTTCCCGGTCGTCGGCGCGGTCGTGCTGCTGCTCGGCGGCAGGTTCACCGACGCATGGGGCCACCTGCTCGGCTGCCTGACCGTGCTCGCGTCGTTCGCCTACGGGCTGGCGCTGTTCTTCTCCTCGACCGGGATGTCCTCCTCCGAGCGGGTGCAGAACGTCTCCATGTTCGACTGGATCCCGGTCGAACAGCTCCAGGTCGAGTTCGGACTGCGGATCGACCCGCTGTCGATCAGCTTCGTGCTGCTGATCACCGGGGTCGGCTCGCTGATCCACATCTACTCGATCGGCTACATGTCCGACGACAAGGACCGCAGGCGCTTCTTCGGGTACTTCAACCTGTTCGTCGCCGCCATGCTGATCCTGGTGCTGGGCAACGGGTTCGTGACCCTGTACCTCGGCTGGGAGGGTGTCGGCCTCGCGTCGTACCTGCTGATCGGGTGGTACACCAACCGCCCGTCGGCGGCGACCGCGGCCAAGAAGGCGTTCCTGATGAACCGGGTCGGCGACGTCGGCCTGGCGCTCGCGATCTTCATCATGTTCGCCGAGCTGGGCACCACCCAGTACACCGAGGTGTTCGCCGGCATCGACCAGCTCTCGCCGGCCACGATCACCGCGCTGACGCTGCTGCTCCTGCTCGGCGCGTGCGGCAAGTCCGGCCAGTTCCCGCTGCAGGCCTGGTTGCCCGACGCGATGGAGGGCCCGACCCCGGTCTCGGCCCTGATCCACGCGGCGACCATGGTCACCGCCGGCGTGTACCTGGTCGCCCGGGCGAACCCGATCTACATGCAGAGCGAGGACGGCCGCCTGGTCGTGGTGATCGTCGGCGCGCTCACGCTGCTGGTCGGATCGATCATCGGCTGCGCGTACGACGACATCAAGAAGGTGCTCGCGTACTCCACGGTCAGCCAGATCGGCTACATGATGCTGGCCGTCGGCCTCGGCCCGTTCGGGTTCGCGCTCGGCATCATGCACCTGCTCACCCACGGCTTCTTCAAGGCCGGGCTGTTCCTCGGTGCCGGGTCGGTCATGCACGGCATGAACGACGAGGTCGACATGCGCAAGTACGGCGGCCTGGCGCGGGTGATGCCGTGGACGTTCGGCACGTTCGCCCTCGGCTACCTGGCGCTGATCGGCATCCCGCCGTTCTCCGGCTTCTTCTCCAAGGACGCGATCATCGAGGCCGCGTTCGGTGCGGAGGGCTGGCGCGGCTGGGTGTTCGGCGGCGCGGCGCTGCTCGGTGCCGGCCTGACCGCGTTCTACATGACCCGCCTGATGCTGATGACGTTCTTCGGCAAGCAGCGGTGGCGGGAGCTCAAGAGCGAGGACGGCCGGGACTTCCACCCGCACGAGGCGAAGCCCGTGATGGTCGTGCCGATGGTCGTCCTCGCGATCGGCTCGATCGGCGCCGGCTGGTTCCTCGCCGGCGGCGACCTGCTCGCCGAGTGGCTGTCCCCGTCGCTGGGTGCGTTGCAGGAGGCCGAGCACGCGGTCGTCCCGCACGCGCTGGTGCCGTGGCTGACCGTCGGCCTGTCGCTGCTCGGCGTGCTGATCGCCTGGCTGGTCGTCGGCCGCCGCGACGTCCCGGTGACCAAGCCGGAGCCGGTGTCCTTCCCGGTCCGCGCCGCGCGCCGGGACCTGTACGGCAACGCGCTGAACGAGGCGCTGATCGCCCGGCCGGGCACCTGGCTGGCCCGGGCGCTGGTCTACGTGGACAACAAGGGAGTTGACGGGCTGGTGAACGGCATCGCCGCCGCGCTCGGCGGTAGCTCCGGCAGACTCCGCCGCACCCAGACCGGCTTCGTCCGGTCCTACGCGGCGTCCATGCTCGGCGGCTCCATCCTCGTCCTGGTGGCCTTCCTGGCGGTGAGGTACGCATGACGTCCACTTCTAATGCGGCGCTGTTGATCGCGCTGCTGCTGATCCCGCTCGTCGGTGCCGTGGTGGTGGCGCTGCTGCGGGGCAACGACAAGGTCGCCAAGCAGACCGCGCTCGGCTTCTCGCTCGTCGAGCTCGGGGTCGCGGTGGCGTCCTGGCTCGCCTACGACCCGGGTGGGGCCCGGCTCCAGCAGGGCTTCTCGGTCGACTGGATCCCCGCGTTCGGCGTGCACCTGTCGTTCGGTGTGGACGGCATCGCGCTGGTGATGGTCGCGGTGATCGCGCTGCTGGTGCCGATCGTGATCGGCGCCGGCTGGGCGGACAAGCTGCCGGCCGACCGCACCGCGGGCGGGTTCTGGTCGCTGATCCTGCTCCAGCAGGCGCTCACCATCGGCGTGTTCGCGGCGACCGACGTGTTCCTGTTCTACGTGCTGTTCGAGGTCATGCTGATCCCGATGTACTTCCTCATCGGGTCCTTCGGCGGGGCGCGCAGGCAGTACGCGGCGGTGAAGTTCTTCCTGTACTCGTTCCTCGGCGGCCTGATCATGCTGGCGTCGGCCATCGGCGCCTACTCGATGGCCTCCGACGAACTGGGCCAGGGCACCTTCGACTGGGCCACCCTGGTCCAGGTGGTGTCGGACGCGCCGCTGTCCAACCAGATCTGGATCTTCCTCGGCTTCTTCCTCGCGTTCGCGGTGAAGGCGCCGCTGGTGCCGCTGCACACCTGGCTGCCGGACGCGGCCGCCGAGGCGCCGATCGGCGTCACGGTGATCCTGGTGGCGATCCTGGACAAGGTCGGCACGTTCGGCTTCCTGCGCTACCTGCTGCCGATGACGCCCGACGCGAGCGTCGAGCTGGCGCCGCTGGTGCTGGTCATGGGCGTCGCCGGCGTGCTGTACGGGGCGCTGCTGGCGGCCGGGCAGCGGGACATGAAGCGGTTCATCGCCTACGTGTCCATCGCGCACTTCGGCTTCATCGCGCTCGGCATCTTCGCGTTCACCGCCCAGGCCGAGGTCGGCGCGGTGACGTACATGGTCAACCACTCGATCTCGACCGGCATGCTGATCCTGGTGATCGGCATGGTCGTCGCCCGGGGCGGCTCGTCGCTGATCGCGGACTACGGCGGCCTGGCGAAGGTCACCCCGGCGCTGGCCGGCGTGTTCCTGGTCGCCGGCCTGGCCTCCCTGTCGCTGCCCGGCACGAACTCGTTCATCAGCGAGTTCCTGGTGCTGATCGGCGCGTTCGGGCCGGAGCCGGTGTTCACGATCCTGGCGACCGTCGGCATGATCCTCGCCGCGCTGTACGTGCTGTGGCTCTACCAGCGGGTGTTCCACGGTCCGCTGCGCGGGGACGCGCTGTTGAACGTGGCCGGTGGGCCTGGCACGGCGGTGGCGCCCGCGGTGGCGGCGCGCAAGGCCGTCGTCGACCTGACCGGCCGGGAGAAGCTGGTGCTCGCCCCGCTGCTGGTGCTCGTCATCGGCCTCGGGTTCTACCCGGCGCCGGTGCTCGACGTGGTCGGCCCGTCGGTGGAGGCGACACTCCAGTCGGTCGGTGTCACGGATGGAGGCAACTGAGTTGTCCGCTCTGGTTACGGCGATCTCGCTCGCCCAGGACCCGCCGGCCAAGGAGACGCTGGCGCCGATCGACTACGGCGCCATCATGCCGATGTTGATCATCCTGGGCGCGGCGTGCCTCGGGGTGCTGTTCGAGGCGCTCCTGCCGCGGCACCAGCGCTGGTCGGCGCAGGTGGCCCTCACGCTGCTGGCACTGGTCGGCGCCGGCGTCACGATGGCGTTCTACATCGCCGACGCGCCGGCGGACGGAACGCTGACCCTGGCCGGCGCGATCGCGGTCGACCGCCCGGCGCTGTTCCTCTGGGGCACGCTGCTCGCGCTGGCGCTCGGCGCCGTGCTGATGATCGCGGACCGCACGGTCGAGCCCGGTGGTGCTTTCGTCGCCCAGGCGGCGATCCGTCCCGGCACCGTGCAGGACCGCGAGCAGCGCCTCGGCGCGCATCCCGATCGCCGGGACGGCGCCAGGTTCCAGATGCAGACCGAGGTCTTCCCGCTGACGCTGTTCGCGCTCGGCGGCATGATGGTGTTCTGCTCGGCGAACGACCTGCTGACGATGTTCATCGCGCTCGAGGTGCTGAGCCTGCCGCTGTACCTGATGTGCGGGCTGGCGCGGCGGCGCAGGCTGCTGTCCCAGGAGGCGGCGGTCAAGTACTTCCTGCTCGGGGCGTTCGCGTCGGCGTTCTTCCTGTACGGACTCGCGCTGCTGTACGGCTACGCGGGTTCGGTGCGGCTGGCCGACATCGCCAACGCCGCCGCCGGTTCGGACCGTTCGGACACGCTGCTGTTCGGCGGCATGGCGCTGCTGATCGTCGGGTTGCTGTTCAAGGGTTCGGTCGGCCCGTTCCACGCCTGGACCCCGGACGTGTACCAGGGCGCTCCGACGCCGCTGACGGGCTTCATGGCCGCGTGCACGAAGGTCGCCGCGTTCGGCGGTATCCTGCGCGTGCTGTCGGTGGGTCTGGAAAGCACCCAGTGGGAGTGGCGCGGCATCATGTGGGGCGTCGCGATCGTGTCGATGATCATCGGGGCGGTGCTTGGCCTGACCCAGACCGACATCAAGCGGATGATCGCGTACTCGTCGATCGCGCACGCCGGCTTCCTGCTGATCGGCGCGATCGTGCTGACCCCGGACGGCCTGTCGTCGACGCTGTTCTACCTGCTGGCCTACGGCTTCACCACGGTGGCCACGTTCGGCGTGATCTCCCTGGTCCGCGACGCCGACGGCGAGGCGACCCACCTGTCCCAGTGGGCGGGCCTGGCGAAGCGCTCGCCACTGGTGGCGGGGGTGTTCACGTTCCTGCTGCTGGCGCTCGCCGGCATCCCGTTGACGAGTGGGTTCATCGGCAAGTTCGTGGTCTTCTCGGCGGCGCTGTCGGACGGCATGGCCCCGCTGGTCGTGATCGCCCTGATCGCGTCCGCCGTGGCGGCGTTCTTCTACCTGCGGGTGATCGTGCTGATGTACTTCAGCGAGCCAGCACCGGACGGCCCCACCGTCACCGTCCCCGGCGCCTTCACCACGGCGTCGATCACCCTGGGCGTCGTGGTCACCCTCCTGCTGGGCATCGTCCCGGCCTTCGCCCTCGACTGGGCCGACGCCGGCACCTTCGCCCTCCGGTAACGCGTTCACGGTGCGCCGGCCCCGGGTGAGCATCGCCACCCGGGGCCGGCGTTGTGACATGGGGAAGCGGCCGGACATTAGGGTGGGGTGCAGGAAGCCGAGTGGGGAGCGATGCCGACGTGACAGGTGAGGAAGCCGTGCCGCGACTGCCGGCGTCGCTCGGGCTGGACCAGGCCGATCCGAAGTTGGTCGAGGACGTGAGCGCCGGGCTCGGGCAGGTCGAGGACCTGCTGCGGTCCGTGGTGCACAGTGACGTGGACTTCGTGAACGAGGCAGCCACTCACCTGGTCCGGGCCGGCGGCAAGCGGTTCCGGCCGTTGTTCACCCTGCTGTCCGCCAACGTCGCGGGCTCGGTGAACCCCGACGTCGTCACCGCGGCCGCCGCGGTCGAGCTGGTGCACCTCGCCACGCTCTACCACGACGACGTGATGGACGAGGCCACGATGCGCCGCGGCTCCGCCAGCGTCAACGCGCGCTGGGACAACACCATCGCCATCCTCACCGGTGACTTCCTGTTCGCGCACGCCTCCGGCCTGGTCGCCGACCTCGGCAGCGACGCGGCCCGGATCATCGCCGAGACCATGGGCCAGCTGGTCACCGGGCAGATGCGGGAGACCGTCGGCCCGGTGGACGGCGACGACCGGGTCACCCACTACCTCGCCGTCATCAACCAGAAGACCGGCTCGCTGATCGCCACCGCCGGCCGCTACGGCGGGATGTTCTCCGGCGCGCCCGTCGCCCACACCGACGCCCTGCACCGGTTCGGCGACCTGATCGGCACGGCGTTCCAGATCTCCGACGACATCATCGACATCGCCTCCCCGGCCGACGAGTCCGGCAAGACCCCGGGCACCGACCTGCGCGAGGGCGTCCTCACCCTGCCGATGCTCTACGCGCTGTCCCCCGAGCACGCCGGCGAGCCCGACCCGCGCCTGCGCGAACTCCTCGCCGGACCCGTCGCCGACGAGGACGTCGACGAGGCCCTGACGCTGCTGCGCAAGTCGCCCGGCCTGGAGCACGCGATCCGCACGCTGAACGAGTACGCCGACCGCGCCAGGGCCGAGCTGGTGTCGCTGCCCGAGGGCACCGCCCGCGACGCGCTGGACATGCTCGCCCGGTACGTGGTAGCCCGGACCCGGTAAGCGACATCACCCTGGTCGCGTCGACTATGACCCGTTCGCAGTAGCCTGAGCACCGCCTTGCAAGGCGCGGCGGCGCGCGGAGGGAGATGACCATGCCGATCTTCGGGCAGGTCTGGTTGTGGAGTTCGTTGGCCTTCCTGCTCGGAGCGCTGCTCTGCTGGGGCCTCGTCGCGCTGCCCGCCCGCAGACGGGTCGGCGAGCTGGAGTCCGAGCTGGCCGCCCGGGCCCGCCGGCAGCCCCCCGAGCGCCCCGAGCCGCGCCGGCCCGTCCAGGACGAGCGCGACGACTACGACCCGCGCGCGCTCGTGCCCGGCCTCGAACCGGACGACGAGGTGCACAACGAGTCGCTGACCAGGGCGTACGCACTGAGCGGCACGCGTGGTGAGACCCCGCCGCAGCCGCCGGCGGGCATCAGTGGCGCGCTGGGCGGCCTGTCGGCGCCACCGGAGACCGACACGGAGCTGTCCGACGGTCCCCGCACGTCGGCCACCCAGTACCTCAACGTCTCCGGCTCGGGCTCGCTGGATGCTCCGGCCGAGGTGCCGCCCCAGGACGAGCCGGACCGGGGCTGGTTCGGCGGCGACGACGACAAGCCGGAGGAGCCCGTCCGGGAGGACGCTCCGCAGGTCACGACGGTCCTGCCGCAGGTGCCGGCGGAGCCGGTCGAGGACGGCCGGCTGGTCGACGACATCGACGAGGCGGACGACGCCGACGCGGGGGAGGACGGCGGCACCGTCTTCACCCAGCGCACCCACCCGATCCCCGGGGAGCTCATCCGTCAGCTCGACGAGTCGGCGCCCGAGGAGCGTGAGCCCGCTCACCGCCTCGAGGACGCGCCGGCCCACGAACTGGTCGACGACCTGGACGATGACCTGGACGGCGAGCCGGACGAGCGAACCATTCTGACCGAACCCGCGGGTTCCGGCGAGTCGAAACACCAGTTGGTGGAGGATCCGGCGGTACCCTCGACGCAGCCGCCGGCCGAGCCGGCGCACGGTGCGCACGACCGGACGGAGGTCGTGCCCGCACACACCGCCGAGGAACAGACCGCGGTGGTGTCCGCCAGCGGGCGGCCGGGGGCCGTCGGCGATCAGAACACATCGGGTGCCGAGGAGCCCAAGATCATGCCGGGGGTCACCGTCCAAGCCGAGTCGTCGCAGAACAAGTTACCGAAGCGCGTGCCGTCCAAGCCGCCGTCACGAACACCCTTCGGGGTGAAGACGACGTCGCCGGCGAATCCGGCCCCGGCAGCGCCGTCGGGTGCGCCCGCGCAGGCGGAGAGCGCCAACGAGGCCTCACGGTCGCTGTTCGAGCCGATCGTGCCGGCCGGCGACGGGGCACCGAAGCCGGTGCCGCCGCCTCACCGCGTGCGGGGTGCCGCCGGTGTGGGCGAGGGCGGCGGGCCGAGCAACGGCCGGGGCCCGTTCGGTCCGGGATCGGCCATGCCGCTGCCCGGCGGGGCGCCGCCGTCACCGGAGTACACGATCAAGGCGAGCGCCAGCGCGATGCGGTACTGCACGCCCGAGTCGGAGAAGTTCGGCCGCACGGTGGCCGAGGTCTGGTTCCGCACGGCGGCGGACGCGGAGCGGGTCGGGTTCCGTCCGGTCACCTGAGGGTGACGCCGGGCACGGGGGCGGTGAGGGCTTGCCCTATTGTTTGCGCCAATCCGGTGATCGCTGACCCGTTACCTTGCTCTAGGAGGCAGGCACCGTGAAGTGGTTCAAGCGGCTGTTCGGCAGGAAGCGGGATTCGCAGACCACGTCGCCTGCCGAGACCCCGGCATCCGTGGTGGAGAAGGCGACCACACCCGCGGAACCCGAGCCCGCCGAGGAAACAAAGTCCCCCGAGACTCCCGCGGCGGACGCGCCCCGCCCAGCCCGCGAGCCCTCCGACCCGGCGCTGAACCAGTTGGACGGTGAGCGCACCGCCGCCCAACTCCCGGAGACGCAGGACACCGCCGCCACCGAAGCGGCGGCGGACGTGTCCGCCGACCAGCCGGTAGCCGAGAAGGCCCCAGCGAAGTCCCCTGCTCCGGAGGCCCCCACCGCCGACAAGCCGGCATCGAAGGACCCCGCTACAGAGCGGCCCGCCACCAAGGAACCCGCCACCGCGCAGTCGGCTGCCAAGGAACCCGCGGGCGCGCAGTCGGCTGCCAATGAATCCGCCGCCGCGCAGTCGGCCGCCAAGGAGACTGCCGGGAAGCAGCCGACTGCGAAGAAGTCGGCCGCCAAGCAGGCCGCCGTCAAGGAATCCGCCGCTGAGCAGTCGGCCGCCAAGCAATCCGCCGCGAAGCGGCCTGCCGCTCAAAAGCCTGCCGCGAAGCAACCGGCGGCTAAGGACTCCGCCGCTGAGCCCGCCGCCGATGGCTTAGCCGAGAAAGCCGCCGCCGAGACGTCGGCCACCGGCGATTCAGCGGAGCAGCCGGCCGCCAACGAGGCGACCAAGAAGCCCGCCACCGCCAAGGCCGCGAAGGCCCCCGCGAAGTCCACCGGCGCGAAGTCCACCACCGCGAAGAAGACCGCGGCCGCGAAGAAGCCCGCCGATCCCGCGCCCGTCACTCCCGCGACCACCGCCGAACAGCCCGCTCCCGTCGAGGAAGGCCCCTTCGGCCCCGGCTCCGCCAAGCCCCTCGCCGACGGCGCCGCCCCGGCCGAGGAGTACACCGTCAAGGGCAAGCGCTCGTCGAAGCTCTTCCACACGGCCGAGTCGCCCTACTTCACCCGCACCAAGGCCGACGTCTGGTTCAAGACCCCGGCCGACGCCGAGAACGCCGGCTTCGCGGCCTGGAACCACAAGAAGAAGGCCGCCGCCAAGTAAGCCCTGAGAAGGTGACCTTCGAGACGCCCAGCGTCCCGAAGGTCACCATTTCAGCCCACCGTCCAGGTGTCGTTCCCGTTGAGCAGCGCCTGCAGGTCGGCCGGCTTGGCCTCCTTCGCCGCCGCGACCTGGTGCCGCGCCTGGTCGTCGTAGGTCGGCCGGTCGACGCTCCGGTACACCCCGGTCACCACGTGCCCGAGGTCCTGCGTCGACAGCCGGGACAGCGCGAACGCGTAGGACGGGTCGTCCACGGTCGCGTCGTGCACCACGATCTCCGACTCCGCCACGTCGGCGGTCTTCGCGATGTCCAGCCCGTACTCGGTCCGCACCACCGCGTGCTCCCCGTCCGCCCCGAACACGATGGGTTTGCCGTGTTGGACGGGGATGAGGCGTTGTTCCTTCTGTCCTGGTTCTTTGAGTACGTCGAAGGCGCCGTCGTTGAAGATCGGGCAGTTCTGGTAGATCTCGACCAGGGCTG
>NZ_JAFFZE010000041.1 GCF_025165815.1 Actinophytocola gossypii
CCACCGCGACAACGGAACCCTCACCACCTTCCTCCGCAACACCACCCACACCCCCACCACCACCTGGCCCACCACACCCACCACCCTCGACCTCCCCACCTACGCCTTCCACCGACAACGCTTCTGGGTGAATCCGCCGCGTGCGACGGAGTCGGTCCGGTTGGCGACCGGCGGGCGGGTGTTCACGAGCCACTGGTCCGTCCGGGATCGGCCGTGGCTCGCCGACCACGCCGTGTTCGGACGGACAGTGGTCGCCGGGGCGATGCTCGTCGAGTCGGCCGCCGCGACCGGTGCGCGCGTCGGGTGCCCGGTGGTCCGGGAGCTGACCCTGGAGGCACCGCTGGTCCTGGGCGACGACACGGAGGCCACGGTCCAGGTCTGGGTGGCGGAACCCGACGAGAACGGGCAGTGCGCCGTCACGATCCACTCCACGCACGGGGACGACCAGGACTGGGTGCGGCACGCGACCGGCGTGCTCGCCGGCGCCGCCGAACCCGTCACGGCCGAGCCGGTGTGGCCGCCCGAGAACGCCGAACCGGTCTCGCTGGACGGCTTCTACGACTCGCTGGCCGGTCGCGGGTTCGGCTACGGGCCGGCGTTCCAGGGCCTGCGCGCCGCCTGGCGCCGGGGGGACGACGTGTTCGCGGAGGTCACGCCCCTGGAGAACGCCGGGTTCCTCGTGCACCCCGCGACCGTCGACGCGGCCTTCCACGCCGCGCTCGGTGCCGACGTGGTGCTGCCGTTCAGCTGGTCCGGTGTGCAGCTCCACGGCTCTCCGGCGGACGTGGTGCGGGTCCGGCTGAGCCGGCTGGACGCCGACACGGTCCGGATGGTCGCCACGGACTCCGCGGGGAACCCGGTCATGTCGGTGGACTCGCTGACCGCGCGTCCGATCTCCCGGGAGCAGCTGGCCGCCGTCCACCCCGAGCCGGTCTACGAGGTGAGCTGGGTCGACGCCGACCCCATCGGTCCCGTCGGCACGGTCGAGGTGCTCGGCGAGGGTCGGTACCCCGATCTGCGGGCGCTCCTGTCGGACGTGGAAGCCGGCGCGGTGCTGCCCGAGTGGGTCGTGCACCCGGTCGTGCCGTCGGCCGAGGGCACCGTTCCGGCCCGAGTCCGAAAGAACACGACCGGGGTGCTGGCCCTGCTCCAGGACTGGCTCGACCGCCCCGAGTTGGCGCACAGCCGACTGGTGATCAGCATCGACGCCGACCTCACGCTCGCTCCGATCGCGGGTCTTGTCCGCAGCGCGCGGAGCGAGCACCCCGACCGGTTCGTCCTCGTCGAGGGCGCGCACACCACGGCCAAGCTGCACGCCGCGCTCGCCACCGGCGAACCCGAGGTCGCCATCCGCGAGGGCCGGGCGCGGGTGCCCCGCCTCGTCCGCACCACGCCGACTCCCGCCCAGGTCTTCGACGGCGACGGCACGGTCCTGGTCACCGGCGGCCTCACCGGTCTCGGGGCACTCACCGCGCGGCACCTCGTCACCCGGCACGGCGTCCGTCACCTGGTGCTCACCAGCCGGCGCGGCTCGGACACGCCCGGCGCGAGCGAACTCGTCGCCGAACTCGTCGAGGCCGGCGCGTCCGTCCGGGTGGAAGCCTGCGACGTCACCGACCGGGACGCGCTCGCCGCCCTGCTGTCGACGGTCGACCCGCCGCTCCAGGGCGTGATCCACAGCGCGGGTGCGCTCGACGACGCCGTCGTCACCGCACTCGACCCCGAGCGGCTGGACCGGGTACTCGCCCCCAAGGTCGACGCCGCCTGGCACCTCCACGAGCTGGTCCCCGAGGTCAGGGCGTTCGTGCTCTACTCGTCCGTCGCTGGTGTGCTCGGCGGGCCGGGCCAGGCCAACTACGCCGCCGCCAACACCTTCCTCGACGCGCTCGCGCACCAGCGGGCCGACGCCACGTCGCTCGCCTGGGGATACTGGGCGGAGGGCACCGAGCTGACCGGTCACCTCAGCGAAGCCGACCAGAACCGGTTGGCCGGCAACGGGGTCCGGCCGATGGACACCGCGACCGTGCTACGGCACCTCGACGCCACCCTCGCCGGGAACGGCGCGCACTACTGCCCCACCAGCCTCGACGTCACCGGCCTCTCCCCCGACGTCACGCCCCCGATCCTGCACCGGCTCCTGCCGGCGACGGCGAAGCGCGGGACCAGGGCGCCCGTCAGCCTGCGGGTCCAGCTCGACGGGATCCCCGCCGGTCAGCACCACCGGCACGTCGAGGAACTCGTGCTCACCACCACCGCCGGCATCCTCGGCCGCCGGGACGGGATTCGCCCTGGCACGCCGTTCAAGTCACTCGGGTTCGACTCCCTGATGGCCATCCAACTGCGCAACGGCCTTGGTCAGGCCACCGGCCTGAGCCTGCCGGCGACCCTGGTCTTCGACCACCCGACGCCGGAGGCCGTTGCCACCCATCTCCTCGCCCAGCTCCAGCCGGCCGCCGAGCCGGCGCCCGTCGAGGACCACGAGGAGTTGCTGGAGATCGACGACATGGACGCCGAGGCGCTGGTGGCCAGGGCGCTGTCCGCGGACCGAGGAGGACTGCTGGCATGACCATGTCCACCGAGAAGCTGGTCGACGCGCTCCGCGCCTCGATGAAGGACAACGCCAGGCTGCGGCGGTCCGTCGACGCGGCCCGCGAGCCGATCGCGGTGGTGGGCCTGTCGTGCCGGTTCCCGGGCGGGGTGTCGGATCCGGAAGGATTGTGGCAGCTGGTCGAGTCCGGAGTGGACGCGGTGACGGAGTTCCCGGCGGATCGTGGCTGGGACCTGGAGTCCCTGTTCGATCCGGACCCGGACAACCCTGGGACGAGCTACACCCGGTCGGGTGGGTTCCTGGACGATGTGGCGGGGTTCGACGCGGGGTTCTTCGGGATCAACGCGCGTGAGGCGTTGGCGATGGACCCGCAGCAGCGGTTGCTGTTGGAGGGTGTGTGGGAGGCGTTCGAGGACGCGGGGATCGACCCGCACTCGGTGCGCGGGCGCGAGGTCGGGGTGTTCGCCGGGGTGATGCACCAGGACTACGTGACCTCGGCGCCCGCGCGGAACGAGCTGGGCGGGTACTGGCTCGCCGGGTCGACCGGGAGCATGGCGTCCGGGCGGGTGGCGTACTCGTTCGGGTTCGTCGGGCCGGCGCTGACCGTCGACACGGCGTGTTCGTCGTCGCTGGTGGCGGTGCACCTGGCGGCGCAGGCACTGCGGCGTGGTGAGTGTTCGCTGGCGGTGGCCGGCGGGGTCACCGTCAACACGACGCCGGGCCTGTTCGTCGAGTTCTCCCGGCAGCGCGGCATGTCGCCGGACGGTCGCTGCCGGTCGTTCGCGGCGGGCGCCAACGGGACGGGCTGGTCGGAGGGCGTCGGGGTGCTCGTGTTGGAGCGCCTGTCGGACGCGCGCCGCAACGGGCACCGGGTCCTGGCCGTGGTCCGTGGTTCGGCGGTCAACCAGGACGGGGCGTCCAACGGTCTGGGTGCCCCGAACGGTCCGTCCCAGGAGCGGGTGATCCGCGCGGCCCTCGCCGACGCGGGGCTGTCCGCCGCTGACGTGGACGCGGTCGAGGCGCACGGCACCGGGACCGTGCTCGGCGACCCGATCGAGGCACAGGCATTGCTGGCGACGTACGGACAGGGGCGCGACGAGCCCCTGTGGCTGGGGTCGATCAAGTCCAACATCGGACACGCCCAGGCGGCCGCGGGTGCTGCCGGACTGATCAAGATGATCATGGCGATGCGCCACGGCCGCTTGCCGGCCACGCTGCACGTGGACTCTCCCAGCCCGAAGGTCGACTGGTCGACCGGCGCGATCGAGCTGCTGACCGAGGCCCGCGACTGGCCGACGGCGGACCGGCCGAGGCGGGCGGGGATCTCCGCGTTCGGGGCCAGTGGAACGAACGCGCACGTCATCATCGAGCAGCCGGCCCACGAGGACATCCCGGCGTCGGAGGCGTCCGGTCCCGTGCCGTGGATCGTGTCGGCGCGCACCGAGGAGGCCCTGGACGAGCAGGTGCGGCGGCTCCGGGACTGGGTCCGCGACCGGCCCGACACGGATCCCGCGGCCGTGGCGTGGTCGCTGCGGGGCCGGGCGCGGCTGGAGCACCGGGCCGTGGTCGTCGGGGAAACCACCGACGAGCTGCTGTCCGGGCTGGACGCCGTCGCGGACGGCAGGCCGGGCGCGTTGGTCGGCCGGGCGGCGGACCGCGCACGGGTGGTGTTCGTGTTCCCGGGTCAGGGTGCGCAGTGGGCGGGGATGGCGGTGGAGCTGTTGGACACCTCGCCGGTGTTCGCACGGCGAATGGGGGAGTGTGCGGACGCGCTCGGCCCGTATCTGG
>NZ_JAFFZE010000042.1 GCF_025165815.1 Actinophytocola gossypii
GGCCAGGACAAGCCAACTACGCCGCCGCCAACACCTTCCTCGACGCCCTCGCCCACCACCGCACCAACACAACCGCCGTGTCCTGGGGCCACTGGCACACCGACACCCAGCTCACCGGTCACCTCACCGACGCCGACCACGACCGGCTGGCGGCCCTCGGCATCCTCCCGTTGCCGGTCGTCACCGGCCTGCGACACCTCGACGCCGCCGTCGCCGCCCCCGGCGCGCACTACTGCCCGGCCCTGCTCGACACCGCCGCGCTGAGCCAGGACGTCGCGCCGCCCATCCTGCACCGGCTGCTCCGCCCGACCAGGAAGGCCACCAGGGCCGCGAGCGGGTTGCCGGCGGAACTCGCCGCGCTGCCGCCACACCAGCACCACGACCACGTCCAGCAGCTGGTCCGCACCATCACCGCCGACGTCCTCGGCCACGCCGACCTCCGCTCGGTGCACCCGACGACGAACTTCCGGGACCTCGGCTTCGACTCCCTGACCGCGGTACGCCTTCGCAACCAGCTCGGCCAGGCCACCGGCCTCACCCTCACCCCGACCCTCGTCTTCGACCACCCCACCCCGCACGCCCTCACCGCCTACGTCCTCGACCGGCTCCAGCCCAGCGCCCCCGCCGCCCCGGCGAGCCCGGTGACGGCGATCGCCGACGACGAGCCGATCGCCGTCGTCGGGCTCTCCTGCCGGTTCCCCGGCGGCGTGACGTCGGCGGACGAGCTGTGGGAGCTGGTGGCCTCGGGCCGGGACGCCGTGTCCGGGTTCCCGACGGACCGCGGCTGGGACCTCGACGCCCTGTTCGACCCGGACCCGGACGCGGTGGGATCGAGCCACTCCCGGTCCGGTGGGTTCGTCGACGGCGTCGCCGACTTCGACGCCGGGTTCTTCGGGATCAGCCCGCGCGAGGCCCTGGCGATGGACCCCCAGCAACGGCTGCTGCTGGAGGGCGTGTGGGAGGCGATCGAGCACGCCCGCATCGACCCGAACTCGTTGCGCGGCACCGACACCGGCGTGTTCGCCGGCATCATGCACCAGGACTACGGGTTCCTCTCGCAGTCCCGCCCCGACCTCGCCGGCTACCTCGGTCTCGGCACCTCCGCCAGCATCGTCTCCGGGCGGGTGGCGTACTCGTTCGGGTTCGAGGGTCCGGCGTTGACCGTGGACACGGCGTGTTCGTCGTCGCTGGTGGCGGTGCACCTGGCGGCGCAGTCGCTGCGGCGCGGTGAGTGTTCGCTGGCCGTGGCCGGGGGAGCGACGGTCAACTCCACCCCGAACGTGTTCGTCGAGTTCTCCCGCCAGCGCGGCATGTCCGTCGACGGCCGCTGCCGTTCCTTCTCGGCAGGCGCCGACGGCACCGGCTGGGGTGAGGGCGTCGGCGTGCTCGTCCTCGAGCGCCTGTCCGACGCCCGCCGCAACGGCCACCGCGTCCTGGCCCTGGTACGCGGCTCCGCCGTGAACCAGGACGGTGCGTCCAACGGTCTGACCGCGCCGAACGGGCCGTCGCAGGAACGGGTGATCCGCGCGGCTCTCGCGAACGCCGGACTGTCCACAACCGACGTCGACGCCGTCGAGGCGCACGGCACCGGGACCGTGCTCGGCGACCCGATCGAGGCACAGGCGCTCCTCGCCACCTACGGCCAGGGCCGCGACGAGCCGCTGTGGCTGGGGTCGGTCAAGTCGAACATCGGACATGCGCAGGCGGCGGCGGGTGCGGCCGGCTTGATCAAGATGATCATGGCGATGCGGCACGGCCGGTTGCCGGCGACGCTGCACGTTGACGAGCCCACGTCCAAGGTGGACTGGTCCGCCGGCGGCGTCGAGTTGTTGACCGAGCCGCGTGACTGGCCTGCGGTGGAGCGTCCTCGCCGGGCCGGTGTCTCGGCGTTCGGGGCCAGTGGCACGAACGCCCACGTCATCATCGAGCAGCCACCGTCGGAGCAGGCGCCGTCGGAGCAGGCGCCGTCGGAGCAGGCGCCGTCGGAGGAGGCGCCATCGGAGGAGGTGCCTGCGTCGGGGCCGGTGGTGTGGTCGGTGTCGGCTCGTTCGCCTGAGGCGCTGGCGGGTCAGGTTCGCCGGTTGCGGGACTGGGTGCGCGCCCACCCGGATGTGGATCCCGGTGAGGTGGCGTCGGCGTTGG
>NZ_JAFFZE010000043.1 GCF_025165815.1 Actinophytocola gossypii
CGGTAGAGCGCGCGGTGGGCGGTGTTGATGGTGGCGCGGTAGGCGGGTCCGGTGAAGCGGTGGCGGGTGAGGGCGGTGTGGGCGGCGTTGCTGCCGGGTGCGCCGTGGACGGCGCCGCCGGGGTGGGCGGAGGCGCTGGCGAGGTAGAGGTGGTCGATCGGGGTGTCGGCGCGGCCGAGGCCGGGGACGGGGCGGAGGAAGAGTTGTTGGTGGATGGCGGCGGTGCCGGCGTTGATCGCGCCGTCGACGAGGCTGGGATCGTGGGTCTCCAACTCGTGCGGTCCGTGGATGGTGCGGGCGAGGATCCGGTCACGGAACCCGGGGGCTCGCTGGTCGATGACCTGCTCGATGAGGTCCGCATGTCGTTGCAGCCGGTCTGGGGGCCAGTGGTGGCCTCGGGGGACGTGGGTGTAGGCCCACACGGACTCGGTGCCGGTTGGTGAGCGGGTGGGGTCGGCGGTGGTCATCTGCCCGAGCAGCAGGAACGGGTGGTCGGGGACGCGGTCGCAGGCGAGGTCGGTGCTGATCGCGGCGAGCCCGTTGAGGTCGGCTCCCAGGTGCACGGTCCCGGCCTGCCCGACCTCCGGTGCCGTCCACGGGATCGGACTGGACAACGCCCAGTCGACCTTGATGGTCGCGTCGTCCCATTCGAACACCTCCAGATCCGCCACGAACCGTGCTGGAAGGTGATCGACCCCGACCAAATCCAGGTACAGGGTCGGCGCGGGCACGTCGGCCAACACCGCCTTCCTGGCCCGCACCAGCTCACCCTCGGCGTCACGGACCCCCACCGCTTGGCCGCGGGCCACCAACACCTCGGTCACCCTGCGCCCGCACTCGATCCGCCCGCCCCGGGCGGTCAGGCGGGCGACCAGCGCGTCGGTCAACCGGCCCGCGCCGCCCTCGGGCACCGGGAACCCCACGTCCTGGCCCAGCATCGCGAGCAGCCACCCGAACACCCCGCTGCCCGCGTTGTCCGGACCGAGGTCGGTGTGCATCGCGCTACCGGCGAGCAGCAGCCGCGCACCATCACCGGAGAACCGCTCCGCACCGAGGCGGCGGGCCGAGAGGGTGACCATCCTGGCCAGCCGCAGCAGTTCGGCCGTACCCAACACGCGGGCCAACCGGGCGCCCGCGCGGACCGGTGGGAACGGGCGGGTGATCGCCGCCAACAACGGCTCCCGCATCCGCTCCCACCGCGCGTACTCCGCCCGCCACGCATCCCCATCACGCCCGTCGAACCCCGCCACCGACCCAGCGGTCCGATCCAGATCCCGCGACAACAACACATGCCGGTCGTCCGGGAACACATGCGCCAGCACCGCCGGCGCGTGCCGCCACCGCAACCCGAACCGCTCCAGTTCGAGCTCGGCCAACACCGGCGACGCCGCACCCAACGGATAGAACGCACTACACACATCGTTGCGGAACCCCGGCGCCGTGATCTCCGCCGTCCGCACCGCGCCACCCGGCACCTCAGCCGCCTCCAACACCAGCACATCCCACCCCGCGTCAGCCAGCACATTCGCCGCCACCAACCCGTTCGGACCCGCACCCACCACCACCGCGTCCG
>NZ_JAFFZE010000044.1 GCF_025165815.1 Actinophytocola gossypii
CCGAGATGAACACGATGTTCTCCCGTTTCAGCCCCAACGAGGGCAGAAACGACTGCATAGCGTTCAACACCACATAGTCACCACACCCGGGACACCACCGCACCTCCTGATCGGACTTGAAGTCCTTGGCCTTCTGCGGCTCGTCGGTCGCGGGCACGCCGTCCAGGCCGCCCAGCGAGGGCAGCCCCAGGTCCACGGCGGTCATGCCGGAACTCCTTCCAGCTCGTTCAGGTGCTTGGTCAGCACGTGCTGCAGCTCCTCGGCCTTGAACGGCAGCCCGGCGACCTTGTTGTAGGGCATCGCGTCCACCAGGTACCGGGACCGCACCAGCATCGCCAGCTGCCCCAGGTTCATCTCCGGCACGACGACCTTGTCGTAGGACCGCAGCAGCTCACCCAGGTTCGCCGGGAACGGGTTCAGGTGCCGCAGGTGCGCCTGCGCGACCTTCTTGCCCTGCGCGCGCACCCGCCGGCACGCCGCGCCGATCGGCCCGAACGTCGAACCCCAGCCCAGCACGAGCAGCCGCGCGTCGCCGGTCGGGTCGTCCACGGTGACGTCCGGGACCGCGATCCGGTCGACCTTGGCCTGGCGGATCCTGGTCATCCGGTCGTGGTTGTCCGGGTCGTAGGAGATGTTGCCCTTGCCGTCGGCCTTCTCCAGCCCACCGATCCGGTGCTGCAGCCCGGGCGTGCCGGGGACCGCCCACTCCCGGGCGAGGGTCTCGGTGTCGCGGACGTACGGCCAGTGCTCGTCGCTCCCGTCGAGCGCGTTCGGCTCGGACGCGAACGTCACGCTCAGATCCGGCAGCTCGGACGCGTCCGGGATCAGCCACGGCTCCGACCCGTTCGCGATCGCCCCGTCGGACAGCAGCAGCACCGGCGTCCGGTACGTCAGCGCGATCCGGGTCGCCTCCAGCGCCGCGTCGAAGCAGTCGCCGGGGGACTGCGGCGCGATGATCGGCACCGGCGACTCACCGTTGCGGCCGAACATCGCCTGCAGCAGATCGGCCTGCTCGGTCTTCGTCGGCAGCCCGGTCGACGGCCCGCCGCGCTGCACGTCGATCACCAGCAGCGGCAGCTCCGACATCACCGCGAGCCCGATCGTCTCCGACTTCAGCGCGATGCCCGGCCCCGAGGTCGTGGTGACCCCGAGCGAGCCGCCGTAGGCCGCGCCGAGCGCCGCGCCGATGCCGGCGATCTCGTCCTCGGCCTGCATCGTCGTGATGCCGAAGTTCTTGTGCTTGGACAGCTCGTGCAGGATGTCCGACGCCGGCGTGATCGGGTAGCTGCCCAGCAGCATCGGCAGCCCGGACCGCTGGGTCGCGGCGACCAGCCCGTACGCGAGCGCCAGGTTCCCGGTGATCTGCCGGTAGGTGCCGGCCGGGAACTCCGCCGGCGGCACCTCGTAGGTCACCGCGAACGACTCGGTGGTCTCGCCGTAGTTCCAGCCCGCGCGGAAGGCCAGCACGTTGGCCTCGGCGATGTCCGGCTTGCGGGCGAACTTCTCCCGCAGGAAC
Source organism: Actinophytocola gossypii (assembly GCF_025165815.1). GTDB lineage: Bacteria > Actinomycetota > Actinomycetes > Mycobacteriales > Pseudonocardiaceae > Actinophytocola > Actinophytocola gossypii. The sequence goes on from NZ_JAFFZE010000044.1 coordinate 1,517, forward strand.
CGCTCGGTGCCCTCGGTCGGCCGGT
>NZ_JAFFZE010000045.1 GCF_025165815.1 Actinophytocola gossypii
CCGAGATGAACACGATGTTCTCCCGTTTCAGCCCCAACGAGGGCAGAAACGACTGCATAGCGTTCAACACCACATAGTCACCACACCCGGGACACCACCGCACCTCCTGATCGGACTTGAAGTCCTTCGCGGTCAGTGTCGGCATTCCCAGCTCGATCGTCATGCCGCCTCCGCGAGCCCGGTCCCGGTCTCGCCGATGTGGCGCAGCAGCACGTCGGCGAGTTCCTCCTCCATGAACGGCAGCCCGGCGACCTTGGTGTACGACACCGCGTCCACCAGGAAGCGGGACCGCACCAGCATCGCCAGCTGCCCCAGGTTCATCTCCGGCACGACCACCTTGTCGTAGGACCGCAGCAGCTCACCCAGGTTCGCCGGGAACGGGTTCAGGTGCCGCAGGTGCGCCCGCGCCACCCGGTGCCCGCGCCGCCGCACCGCCCGGCACGCGGCGCCGATCGGGCCGAATGTCGAGCCCCAGCCGAGCACCAGCACCTCCGCGCGGCCCGACGGGTCCTCGACCTCCAGGTCCGGCACCGCCACACCGTCCACCTTGGCCTGGCGGATCCTGGTCATCCGGTCGTGGTTGTCCGGGTCGTAGGAGATGTTGCCCTTGCCGTCGGCCTTCTCCAGCCCACCGATCCGGTGTTCCAGGCCGGGCGTGCCAGGAACCGCCCAGGCCCGTGCCAGGGTCTCCTGGTCCCGCAGGTACGGCCAGTGCTCGCCGCTGCCGTCCGGGGCGTTCGGCTCGTTCGCGAACGTCACGCTCAGATCCGGCAGCTCGGACGCGTCCGGGATCAGCCACGGCTCCGACCCGTTCGCGATCGCCCCGTCGGACAGCAGCAGCACCGGCGTCCGGTAGGTCAGCGCGATCCGCACGGCGTCGAGGACGGTCGTGAAGCAGTCCCCCGGCGAGCACGGCGCCAGCACGGGCACCGGCGACTCGCCGTTGCGGCCGAACATCGCCTGCAGCAGGTCGGCCTGCTCGGTCTTGGTGGGCATCCCCGTCGAGGGGCCGCCCCGCTGCACGTCGATCACCAGCAGCGGCAGTTCGGCCATCACGGCGAGCCCGATCGTCTCGGACTTCAGCGCGAGCCCCGGCCCGGACGTGGTCGTCACGCCCAGCGCACCGCCGTACGCGGCCCCGAGCGCGGCGCCGATGCCGGCGATCTCGTCCTCGGCCTGCATCGTCGTGACGCCGAAGTTCTTGTGCCTGGACAGCTCGTGCAGGATGTCCGACGCCGGCGTGATCGGGTAGCCGCCGAGGAACACCGGCAGCCGCGCGCACTGCCCGGCCGCGACGACCCCGTAGGCGAGCGCGGCGTTGCCGGTGATCTGCCGGTAGCGGCCCGGTGGGAAGTCGGTAGCCGGCGCGACCTCGTAGCTGGTGGCGAACGACTCGGTGGTCTCGCCGTAGTTCCAGCCCGCGCGGAAGGCCAGCACGTTGGCCTCGGCGATGTCCGGCTTGCGGGCGAACTTCTCCCGCAGGAACCGCTCGGTGCCCTCGGTCGGCCGGT
>NZ_JAFFZE010000046.1 GCF_025165815.1 Actinophytocola gossypii
CCAGAAGCGTTGTCGGTGGAAGGCGTAGGTGGGGAGGTCGAGGGTGGTGGGTGTGGTGGGCCAGGTGGTGGTGGGGGTGTGGGTGGTGTTGCGGAGGAAGGTGGTGAGGGTTCCGTTGTCGCGGTGGAGGGTGGGGATGGTGGTGATGTGGGTGCTGGTTTGTTCGAGGGGGAGGGTGAGGACGGGGTGGGGGCTGATTTCGATGAAGGTGGTGTAGCTGTTGTTGATCATTGTGGTGATCGTGTGGTGGAGGTGGACGGGTTCGCGGAGGTTGCGGTACCAGTAGTTGGCGTTGAAGGTGGGGTTGTTGTCGACGGTGGAGTGGAACTGGGTGTGGCCGGGTTGGGGTGTGATCGGGGCGAGTGCGTTGAGTAGGTCGTCTCGGAGGGGTTCGATGTGGGGGGAGTGGGAGGCGTAGTCGACGGGGATCATCCGGACCCACACCTCGTCGGTTTCGCACTGCTTCGCGAGTTGGACGAGCGCGTCGCGGTCGCCGGACAGTGTGGTGGCCGAGGGGCCGTTCATGGCGGCGATCCAGATGCGGTCGGGCCATTGCTCCAGCCGGGTGCGGAGTTTCTCGATGGGCTCGGCGACGGAGAGCATGCCGCCGCCCTGGCCGGTGGTGTGCCGTTGGATCAGTTGGGACCGCAGGGCCACGACGCGGGCCGCGTCCGGCAATGAGAGGGTGCCGGCGACGCAGGCGGCGGCGATCTCGCCCTGGGAGTGTCCGACCACCCCGTCGGGGTGCACGCCGTAGGACTCCCACAACGCGGCCAGCGACACCATCACCGCGAACAACGCGGGTTGGACCACGTCGACCCGCTCCAACGCGGCCGCGTCACCGAGCACGTCGAACAACGACCAGTCGACGTGCGGGGCGAGCGCGTCGGCGCACTCCCGCATCCGGTCGGCGAACACCGGAGCCGAGTCCATCAACTCCAGAGCCATCCCGGCCCACTGCGCGCCCTGGCCGGGGAACACGAACGCCACCCGACCCGGTGGTGCGACCACTACGGGTGTGAGGTCGGCCAGCAGCTCGTCGGTGGTCTGGCCCACGGCCACCGCCCGATACTCGAACCGCGCCCGTGTCGCCAACGCCGACGCCACCTCACCGGGATCCACATCCGGGTGGGCGCGCACCCAGTCCCGCAACCGGCGAACCTGACCCGCCAGCGCCTCAGGCGAACGAGCCGACACCGACCACACCACCGGCCCCGA
>NZ_JAFFZE010000047.1 GCF_025165815.1 Actinophytocola gossypii
TGTGATGTTCAGGGACGTTGTTCGGGTTGAGGGTGTGACGGCCTGTCGTGCAGACAGGTGAAGGCCTCTGGTTGTGAAGTGGAGCTGTCGAGGAACCGCTTCACGAACCGGAGGCCTTCGTGTCCCACCCTAATGCCACGCTCACCCCTCGAACCCGGCTGCGGCTGGCCCGGTTGATCGTTGATCAAGGCTGGAGCTGCGTATCAGCAGCGGAGATGTTCATGGTCTCGCCGCGGACGGCCCGCAAATGGGCTGATCGCTATCGGGCGGAGGGCAAGGCCGGGATGCTCGACCGGTCCTCCCGCCCCCACCATTGCCCGGCCAAGACCCCATCTGCGGTGACGCGTCGGATCGTGAGCCTGCGGTGGCGGCTACGACTGGGCCCGGTACAGATCGCCGGCCGACTGGGCATGCCCTCGTCCACGGTGCACGCGGTCCTGGTCCGTTGCCGGATCAACCGGTTGTCCCGCATCGACCGCGTGACCGGGGAACCCTTGCGCCGCTATGAACACCCTCATCCAGGGTCGCTGATCCACGTCGACGTCACCAAGTTCGGCAACATCCCCGACGGCGGCGGCTGGCGCTACGTCGGCCGTCAACACGGCATACAGAACCGCCGCGCGACCGCCCACCGGACAGGTGAACGCGACCGCCACCACGGCCCCAGACTCGGCACCACCCACATGCACACCGTGCTCGACGACCACTCCCGCACCGCCTACGTCGAAATCCACGACGACGAGAAAGCCACCACCGCGATCGGTGTCCTCCAGCGTGCTCTCGCATGGTTTGCCGACCATGGTGTCACCGTCGAGCGCGTGCTGTCCGACAACGGCAGCTGCTACCGCTCCCACGCCTGGCGTGATGCCTGCACCACGCTGGGCATCACCCCGAAACGGACCCGGCCCTACCGGCCACAAACCAACGGCAAGATCGAACGATTCCACCGCACCCTGGCCGACGGCTGGGCCTACGCCCGCCACTACCAATCCGACACCGAACGCCGAACCGCCCTACCAGCCTGGCTCCACTTCTACAATCACCACCGAGCACACTCCGCCATCGGAGGCCAACCACCTATCACCCGGCTAACCAACCTCCCTGAACACCACA
>NZ_JAFFZE010000048.1 GCF_025165815.1 Actinophytocola gossypii
TGAGGTGACCGGTGAGCTGGGTGTCGGTGTGCCAGTGGCCCCAGGACACGGCGGTTGTGTTGGTGCGGTGGTGGGCGAGGGCGTCGAGGAAGGTGTTGGCGGCGGCGTAGTTGGCTTGTCCTGGCCCGCCGAGGACACCGGACACCGAGGAGTAGAGGACGAGGGTGGTGTTGGGGTCGGTGAGTTCGTGGAGGTGCCAGGCGGCGTCGAGTTTGGGGGCGAGGACGGTGTGGAGGCGTTCGGGGTTCAGGGAGGTGAGGACGGTGTCGTCGAGGGTGCCGGCGCTGTGGATCACGCCTTGGAGTGGCGGGTCGATGGTGTCGAGGAGGGTGGCGAGGGCGTCGCGGTTGGTGACGTCGCAGGTTTCGACGCGCACGGTGGCGCCGGTGTTGGTGAGTTCGGTGACGAGGTTGGTGATGCCGGGGGTGTTCGGGCCGCGGCGGCTGGTGAGGACGAGGTGGCGTACGTGGTGGTGGGTGACGAGGTGGCGGGCGGTGAGGGCGCCGAGTCCGGTGGTGCCGCCGGTGACCAGAACGGTGCCGTCGAGGGTTGTTGTGGGTGGGGGCAGGGTGGTTTTGGTGAGGCGGGGGACGCGGGCGTGGCCGTCGCGGATGGTGACTTGGGGTTCGCCGGTGGCCAGGGCCGCACGGAAGTCGGTGCCGTCGATGAGGGCGAACCGGTCGGGGTGCTCGGTTTGGGCGCTGCGGACCAGACCCCACACGGGGGCGACGGTCACGTCGAGGTCGGGGGTGTCGATGGCGTTGTGGGTGTTGATCGCGAGGCGGGTGGCGCCGAGTTCGGGATGTTGTAGCCAGTCTTGGAGCAGGTCGAGTACCTGGGTGAGGTTCGCGCGGACTTGTTCGGGGACGGTGCCGTCGGTTGCGGGTATGACGGGGTAGACGACCCATTCGGGGAGCACCGCCCCGGACTCCACATCCGACAGCAG
>NZ_JAFFZE010000049.1 GCF_025165815.1 Actinophytocola gossypii
CGGGTGGTGTTCGTGTTCCCGGGTCAGGGTGCGCAGTGGGCGGGGATGGCGGTGGAGCTGTTGGACACCTCGCCGGTGTTCGCACGGCGAATGGGGGAGTGTGCGGACGCGCTCGGCCCGTATCTGGAGTGGTCGTTGCTCGGTGTGCTGCGGGGTGTGGACGGCGCACCCCCGCTGGAGCGGGTGGACGTGGTGCAGCCGGTGTTGTTCGCGGTGATGGTGTCGCTGGCGGCGGTGTGGGAGTCGGCCGGGGTGTGTCCGGACGCGGTGGTGGGTCACTCGCAGGGTGAGATCGCCGCCGCCTGTGTCGCGGGCGCGCTCTCGTTGGGGGACGCTGCCCGGATCGTCGCGGTCCGGTCGCGGTTGTTGTACGAGCACACCGCCGGGGTGGACGGGGCGATGTTGTCGATCATCGACACCGAGGCCGCCGTCCGCGAACGGGTCGCGGGCGTTCCGGGGGTCGGTGTGGCGGCGGTCAACGGGCCACGCTCGGTCGTGGTGGCCGGGACCAGCGACGCGGTCAACCGGCTGGAGAAGGCCCTGTCCGAGGCCGGGGTGATGCGCTGGCAGGTCCCGGGCGTGAACTTCGTCGGCCACTCCGCCGCCGTCGAAGTCATCGAGTCCGCCCTGGTGGAAGCACTGGCCGACCTCCAGCCACGCACCTCGCAGGTGCCGTTCTACTCCACCGTCACCGGCGGACTCGTCGACACGGCCACCCTCGACGCCGGCTACTGGTACCGCAACCTTCGTGACACGGTCCACTACCACGCGACCACCCGCGCGCTGATCGACCACGGACACAACACCTTCGTCGAAGTCAGCGCGCACCCGATCCTCACCATGGGCACCACCGAAACCGACAACACCGTCACCGTGGTCGCCACCCTCCACCGCGACAACGGCAGTACGCGGCGTGTCCTGTCGGCCTTCGCGGAGGCGTTC
>NZ_JAFFZE010000050.1 GCF_025165815.1 Actinophytocola gossypii
CAGGTCAAGACCGGCGGCCGGGGCAAGGCGGGCGGTGTGAAGCTGGCCGCCGACCCGGCCGAGGCGCAGGCCCGCGCGGAGGACATCCTGGGCCTGGACATCAAGGGTCACACCGTGCGTCGGGTCCTGGTGACCCCGGCCTCGGACATCGCCGAGGAGTACTACTTCTCGTTCCTGTTGGATCGCACCAATCGGACGTTCCTGGCGATGGCTTCCGCCGAGGGTGGTGTGGAGATCGAGCAGCTCGCGGTGGAGCGCCCGGAGGCGTTGGCGAAGGTTCCGGTGGACGCGCTCGCCGGTGTGGACCTGGCCAAGGCCGGGGAGATCGTCGCGGCGGCGAGGTTCCCGGAGGCGATCGCCGATGAGGCCGCCGAGGTCGTGGTGAAGTTGTGGGAGACGTTCGTGGCCGAGGACGCCACGCTCGTCGAGGTGAATCCGCTGGTGCGTGATCCGCGGGACAAGGTGATCGCGCTCGACGGGAAGGTGACCCTCGACGAGAACGCCGCGTTCCGGCACCCGGATCACGCGGATCTGGTGGACACCGCCGCTGAGGATCCGTTGGAGGCGGCGGCGAAGGCGAAGGACCTGAACTACGTCAAGTTGGACGGGCAGGTTGGGATCATCGGTAACGGCGCCGGTCTGGTGATGTCCACTCTGGACGTCGTGGCGTATGCGGGTGAGGAGTTCGGCGGGGTGGCGCCGGCGAACTTCCTGGACATCGGTGGTGGCGCGTCGGCGGAGGTGATGGCGAACGGGTTGGAGATCATCCTGTCCGACACCGACGTGCGCAGTGTGTTCGTCAACGTGTTCGGTGGTATCACCGCGTGTGACGCGGTCGCCAACGGCATCGTGCAGGCCTTCC
>NZ_JAFFZE010000009.1 GCF_025165815.1 Actinophytocola gossypii
CCCCCCCCCCCGCCGCGTCTCGCGGAGGAGCGGTGCAGCGCATCCGGCAACACGCGACGTCGGGGGGTTGGGGCCGGCGGTGTCGGGTACGCCTTGCCTCTGCGACCGACGGAAGGAGACCGTGATGGCTGGCTTGTTGAACCGGATCAAGGGCTATCTGCGCAGCCCCAAGGGGCAGCAGATGACCAACAAGGCGCGTGACATGGCGAAGGACCCGCGCAAACGTGAGCGCGCCCGGCAGGCCGCGGACAAGCTGCGCCGCAGGCGCTGACCCGCTGGGCGGGAGAACATGACCAGTGCTGGCAGCGAGCACGCTCCGGTGCCCGCTGACCAGCAAGGACGAGGGATCACCCTCGGACTACCTCACCGGCTCGCCGCGACCAGGAGCCGGTCGAGGGGTCAGCGGCCGATGTCGCTGCGCGCGGCAGCGCGGACGATGCGTTGTGCTTCCCACTTCTCGATGGTCTCCTCGGCCACCAGTTGGCTGGTGACGGACCTGACGTGGTGGACGAAGCGGCCGTGGTTGGGCCAGGTGCGGTCGTCGAGGATCAGGTCGTTGACGGTGCAGTCGGCGCCGACCTGGTGGTTCGACACGCCGGAGTCGATGTCGCCCACCACCACGTGCGGGCGGGTGTCGGGGGTTGTGCCGCTGGTGGCGCAGAACGGTGCGTCGTAGCGGAACAGGGTGCTGCCGGTGCTGAAGTAGACGTCGCCGGAGCTGTGCACGGCCAGGTGGCCGATCTGGGTGTCGTGGAGGACCGTGCGGGTTCCGTCCTCGGGGTCGAGGGTGAAGAGGGCGTCTCCGGCGAGGCTGCCGTAGAGGAGGCCGTCGGCGGGGTTGAAGGTCAGGGAGCCGGACGAGCTGTCGCTGGGGCCGTAGCTGTGGCGGTCGACCACCTCGGCCGCCGCGACGTCGATGGCGAAGACGTCCTGGCCGGCGGTGCCCCAGAGGCGACCGTCGGCGGCGAAGGTCAGGGCCGGGATGGCGGGCTTGCCGGGGGCCGGGACGAACTCCCACAGCTTGCGGTTCTCCGCCACTGACCAGGCGAAGACCTTCGCCTCGGTCTGGGTGGGCGGGGTGGCGCTGTGTCCGCTGTAGATCGTCGTACCGCCGTAGAGGATGCCGTCCTGGTAGGCCAGGGACGTGATGCCCTGGTCGGTGACGACGCCGCGTTCCCGGGTCACGAGCTCGCCGGTGGCGGGGTCGTACACGGCGAGGACGCCGGACAGCTCACCCAGGATGGCCATGGTGCCGACGGCCACCAGGTCGCCGGCGCTGGTCAGGGCCCTGGGGCGGATCTGGCGGTCGGCCTTGAGGTCGAAGAGGCGCTCCGGGTTGTTGTCGTCGTGGCCCGGTTCGGGGTGGGGGGAGTACTCGGGGCTGTGCCAGGGGAGTGCCGGATCGTAGGAGTACAGGCGCGCGTCCGGGTAGGCGCCGACGTAGAGGCGGCCGTCGTGGTTGAGCATGCCCTCGGACTGGGAGAACGTGTGGAACTCCTCGATCTCGGCTGACCCGGGGTCGATCGCGGCGAAGCCTCCGTTGAGGAAGCCGCCGGTGTACACGCGGCCGTCCGGGCCCTCGGAGATCGCGGTGATGTCGATGGGCTCGCCCTGGATGTCGGTCGGGACGAACGAGGACGCTCCCGTCGTCGGGTTGTAGCGGAACATCGTGCCGCGCCAGAGGAGGCCCACCAGCGTCTTGCCGGGGTGGTCGGGGTCGTCCAGTTCGGCCCAGCCGATGCCGCGGGTGTTGGCCACCCGGCCGGTGAACGGCACGCCGGTGCCGGTGACCTCGCCCGTCGCCGGGTCGTAGCGGACCAGCTCGTTGGCGCGGATCAGGTAGACGTGGCCGTTCTCGTCGGCGGGGGAGGGCTCCAGGCCGTGGGCGTCGTCGATCCGGTCGACCCACTGGCCCTCGGCGATGTCCCACACGTACAGCGGCGACGGGAAGGCCTCGCCGAAGCGGACGTAGAGGTGGTCGCCGACCACGTCCACGTCGTAGGCCCACGCCTCCTCGTGGTTCGCCAGGTCCGGCGGGACCGGGAGGGCCTGGCGCTCGCCGGTGTCCGTGTCGACGGCGTAGACGCGGGCGGGGTTCTCGGTGCCGGCGTAGACGGTGTCGCCGTGGGTGTCGACGCTGCGGACGTAGCTCCGCTCGGGGTCCAGTCGGCCGTAGTCGCGGTACTCGCCGGTGGCCGGGTCGTAGGAGAAGAGCGTGCCGCCGGGGGACGTGCCGCCGTAGACGACCGAGTCGTCGTCGGTGGCGACGTCCCAGACGAAGCCGGCGTCGACCGGCGTGCCCAGGTCGGTGAGGCCGGTGTCCTCGGTCCAGCGGAACAGCTTGGCCGAGCCGTAGGTGCCGACGTAGACGCTGCCGTCCGGGGCGGCGGTGACCGCCCAGGAGCCGCCGGCGCCGGACAGCGGGTAGCGGGCGAGCACGTCGCCGGTGGTGGGGTCCACCGCGCTGAGGTGCGCCGGCTCGCCGGACGAGGCGCTCCACAGGACGGTGCGGCCGTCCGGGCCGGGAGCCACGACGCCGCCGATGAGCAGCACGTCCTGGAGGGGCGTGCCGATCTCGACGACACGGTCCGCCGCGGGGGCGGGGCCGGCCCCGGCCGGTGCGGTCAGCACCAGTGGAGCGGCCAGGGCGAGGCTGGAAACGGCGGCGATCGTGCGTTTCATCGGTCCTCCTGGGCGGTGCGGAGCCGGGTGGCGGGCACTCTAACCCCGAGCACCAATATCGGTAAAGACCGTAATTCGAGGGCTCGTGAGATCCGGAGCGTGGTGTTACGGTCCATAACGGCTAGGACCGAAAAGGAGGCGTCATGCGACGTGGCCTGAGCCTGTTCGTCGCGGCGGTGTGTGTCGCCCTGACCGCCCCGGCGGCGCCCCGTGCGGCCGCCGTCGACTACCCGGTGTTCCACGAGATCGGGCCGTTGCCGCTCGCCTCGGTCACCGCGCCCGGATCGGCGCTCGGGCACGGTCCCGACGGACAGCCGTGGCTCTATCTGGTCTCCTCGGGCTCGCCGGCGGTGCTCAGCGTCGTCGACGCGCGGACCGGGGAACGGGAGCACGAGTTCCCGTTGCCGGGTGCGTCCGGGTCCTGGGCGGTGGCGAGCGCGCCGAACGGGGACGTCTACGTCGGCTCGTACTCCGAGGGCCGGCTGTACCGGTGGACGCCCGGCGCCGACGCCGTCGAGGATCTGGGGCAGCAGATCCCCGGCGAGACGTTCATCTGGTCGCTCGACATCGACGAGGACGGCCGGGTGTACGGCGGTACCGGGCAGTTCGACGCGCACGCCTTCCGGTTCGACCCGGCGACCGGCGACACCACCGATCTCGGTGCCCTGGGGGCGGGTCAGGAGAACCTCCTGGCACGGTCGATCGCGGTCGGCGGCGGCACGGTCTACGTCGGCACGGGCGCGCACCCTCGGCTGGTCGAGATCGACGCCGACACCGGTGACCGGCGCGAGGTCCCGCTGCCGGAGCCGGCCCGCGAACTCGACTACGTCTACGACCTCGACCTGCGCGGGGACCTGCTGTTCGTCCGAGCGAGTCCGGACGGGAGCCCGCGCCCGCTGCACGTCTACGACGTCGTCGCCGGGGAGTGGATCGACACGGTTCCCGGTGCGCACGGGCTGACCGTGTCCCCGGTGGCGCCGGACGAGCGCTCGGTCTACTTCACCAAGGACGGGGCGCTGCACCGCTACGACCTGTCCACCCGGACCTGGTCGTCGACCGGGGTCACCGGCGTCGGCGACGTTCGCGGGTTCGGGTTCCTCGAACTCGGGCAGGACGGCCGGCCGGGGGCGAGCCTGGTCGGGCTGGACCACCAGGGGCGCTACTTCGTGTACTCGCCGGGGACGGGGGCCGTCGAGCACCGGGTCGCCGACGCGGTGGCCGCGCCCGCGCCGATCCGGTCGATCACCGAGGGGCCGGACGGCCTGCTGTACGCCGGCTCCTTCCTCGCCGGCGGGTTGGCCGGCTACGACCCGGAGACCGGCGAGAAGCGCGGGTTCGCGCCCGAGGTCGGGCAGGCGGAGGGGATGACCACCCACGACGGCGCCTTGTGGATCGGCACCTACCCCGGCGGCGACATCTACCGCTACGACCCGGACCGGCCGGCCGAACCCGGGGCGAACCCGCGGCACATGCTGAGCCTGTACGACCTGCACGGGCAGTCCCGCCCGTTCGCGCTCAGCTCGGCGGGTCGCTACCTCGCGATCGGCACGGTGGCCCGCAACGGCGGCGCGGGCGGTGGCCTCACGCTGCTCGACCCGGACACCGGGGAGCACTGGTTCACCGATGTGGTGCCCGGGCACAGCGTCGTCTCGCTGGCCTTCCGCGACGGGGTGCTGTACGGGGGCACCTCGGTCTACGGCGGTGCGGGCGGCCCGCGGCCGACCGACCCCGACGCCGTCGTGTTCGCCTACGACGTCGAGCGCCGGGAGAAGCTGTGGCAGGTCGCGCCGGTGCCGGGCGAGGGCGCGCTCGGCGAGCTGGCCTTCGACAACGACGGCAAGCTGTGGAGCCACACCCCGGTGACCGTGTTCCGGCTCGACCCCGGCACCCGGCGGGTCGAGGCGGTCCGCAACTACGGGGAATACCCGTGGGACGAGGTCGACCACGCCTGGGTCGGCTCCCGGCTGTGGATCGACCCGTACGACGGGCTGCCGCACGTCGTCACCCAGCGGTCCATGTACAAGATCGACCCGACCACCCTCGACCGCGCCCGCTGGTTCCGGCCGGTCTCGTACGGGTTCCTGCACAACAACGGCAACATCTACCTGGCCCGTGACCCCCGCGTGTGGGAGTACACGCCGAGCGCCCGGCCCGCCGCGAGCGTGTCGATCCCTGGCGACCCGGCGCCGCCGTGCGGGGAGCGGCCCGTCGAGCTGGCCGGGTTCGGGCCGGGGGAACTCGTCGAGGTGTGGCTGCGGCCCTCCGCCACCTACCTCGGGTCGGTGCACGCCGGCCCGGACGGCACGCTGAGCCACCCGTTCACCCTGCCGGGGGACGCCCCGCCGGGCGAGAACCGCGTGGAGATCAAGCGCGTGCTCACCGGCCGGGCGCTGACCGCCGACTTCACGGTGCCCGCACCGTCCGCGCGGACCGAGCACGACACGGTGGTGTTCGGCGAGGCGGACTCCCGCGTGCCCAACGGCGCCCAGGACGACGGGTGCACGTTCCTCGACGAGGTGTGGCTCGAGGCGCCGTTCGCCGGGCACGGGGACTTCGTCCGGACGGTGCACGGGCTCGCCGCGGCGTGGCGGGCCGACGGCCTGTTCACCGCGCGGGAGAGCCGCGCGGTCACCGTCACCGCGGCCCGGTCCGATGTCGGGCGGTGAGGCCGTGCGGGTCTTCGACGCGCACCGGCTCCTCGGCCAGCTCCCGAACACCCCCGCCGGGGTCACCGCCGACGGTCTGCTGGCCGAGCTCGACCACCTGGACATCGACGCGTGCGCGGCGACGAGCACCGCGGAGCTGTTCGGCGACCCGGCCGACCCGGCGGCACGCCAGGCCGCCGGGACGGTCGCCGGCCCGCGGACGCTCGCGGTCCCGGTGATCGTCCCGGCGGTGGCCGGTGCGGGCTGGCCAGCCACCGTGGACGACGTGCTCGCCGCGTCGCCGGCGCTGGTGCGGGCCTGCCCGGTACGGCACCGCTTCGACCCGCTCGGCCCGGTCGCCGTCCGCTGGTGGCCGCGGCTGGCCGAGCACGGCATCCCGGTCGCGATCGACGCCGCCGAGTGCGGGCTGCCGGTCGTCGCGGCGCTGGCGGCCGTCCACCCCGGGCTGCGGATCCTGGTGCTCAGCCCCGGCTACCGGGAACTGCGCCGGCTGGGTGAGCTGCTGGAGACCTTCCCCGGCGTACACGTCGAGACCGGGACCGTGGTGACCGCGGGCGGTGTCGAGTGGCTCGCCGGCCGCTACGGCGCGCACCGGCTGGTGTTCGGCACCGGCGCGCCGCGCTGGGACGACGCGGGCGCCCGCTTCCTGCTCGAGCACCTCGACCTGCCCGCGGCGGACGTCGCGATGATCGCCGCCGGCAGCGCGCGGGCCCTCATCGGAACGAGGTGGCCCTGGTGATCATCGACGCCCACGGCCACGTCGGCACCTGGGGCGACTTCTTCGTCCCCCAGCCGTCGGCCGACTGGCTGGTCGCCACCGCGACGCGGATCGGCATCGACGCCGTCGGCGTCTCCCACCTGGTCGCGATCGGGTACGACACCCGGCTGGGCAACCGGATGGCGCTCGACCTGGCTCGCCGGCACCGCGGGCGGCTCGGGGTGTGGCTGGTCGCCGACCCGCACGACCGGGACGGCCACAGCGTGGTCGCCGAGCAGCTCGACGAGCCGGGCGTGTGGGGGCTCAAGCTGCACCCCGACGTGCACGAGTGCTCCGTGCTGGACTCGCGGTACACGCCGTACCTGCGGCTCGCGACCGAGCGCGGGGTTCCCGTGCTGTGCCACGGGCAGACCCGCTCCGACCACTCCGACCCGGGCGACCTCGCCGAGGCGGTCCGGCGGCATCCGGGGCTGCGCCTGCTCGCCGGTCACGCCGGACTGTGGCCGGACGGGTTCACCAGGGCCGCCGAGCTGGCCGCCGCCCACGACGGGCTCCACCTGGAGATCTGCGGGTCGCGCCTGACCGCCCGGTGGCTGGAGCACCTGGTCGCGGTCGCCGGCGCGGACAAGGTGCTGTTCGGGACCGACGCGTGCTTCCTGGATCCACGGGTCGGCCTGGGCAAGGTCGTGCACGCCCGGCTGTCCCCGGCCGACCGCGACCTCGTACTCGGCGGCAACGCCGCCCGGCTGCTGGGTTCGCGAGCACGACACGACGGAGGGTGAGGGAGATGCTGGCGATCGACGGTGGCGCGCCGGTACGGAACCGGGACTGGCCGCGGTGGCCGCCCGCCGCGGACGACGCGCAGCACGCCCTGCTGCGGGAGGTCGTCGACGGCGGCGACTGGGGATCCACCAGCGGGCGCCGGTGCGACGAGTTCACCTCGGCGTTCGCCGCCCGCCACGGGTGCGCGCACGGCGTCGCCGTGGCCAACGGGACGCTCGCCCTGTTCGCGGCCCTGCACGCCGTCGGGGTGCGGCCGGGGGACGAGGTGGTCGTGCCGGGCTACACGTTCGTGGCGTGCGCGTCGTCGGTACTGCTCCTCGGGGCGACACCGGTGATCGCCGATGTCGACCCGGACCACCTGCACCTGACCGCGGCGACGGTGGAGCCCGCGCTCACCGCCAGGACCAGGGCGGTCATGGCGGTGCACCTGGCGGGCAGCCCGGCTCCGATGGACGAGCTGGCCGCGCTGGCCCGCCGGAAGGGCCTGGCGGTCGTCGAGGACGCCGCGCAGGCCCACGGCGCCGGCTACCGGGGACGGCCGGTCGGCTGCCTCGGCGACGTGGCGACGTTCAGCTTCCAGTCCAGCAAGGCGATGACGGCCGGCGAGGGCGGGATCGTCACCACCGCCGACGGCGCGGTCGCCGACGCGGCCTGGTCGGTGTGCAACCTGGGCCGGGTCCGCGGCGGTGCCTGGTACCACCACGCGGAGCTGGGCTGGAACCTCCGGATGACCGAGCTCCAGGCGGCGCTGCTGCTGCCGTGGCTGGACCGGCTGGACGCCGAGATCGACCGCCGCGAGGACTTCGCCCGCCGGCTGTCCGACTCGCTGGCCGGCCTCCCGGTGCGGGTCGTCGCCGACCCGGCTGGCACCGACCGCGACACCCGGCACCTGCTGATGCTGCGGCTGGACGAGGACGTGCACAAACCGTGGGTGGTCCGGGCGATGGCGGCCGAAGGCGTGCCGGTCGACGCCGGCTACCCCGGCCTCGGCCGGCTCACGCCCGTCGCCGAGCGGGCCGTCGTACTTCCCACCCCGGCCGTCGACCGGGCCGGCGCGTCGGTGGTGTGGCTGCGGCAGAACGTGCTGATGGCCGGTCCCGACGGGGTTCGCGACGTCCTGGCCGCACTCGAACGCGTGCTGACCGACCCCCGGGCGACCTCGGGAACGGGCGGCGCTTGACAGCGTTCCCCGCGCTCAATTACGGTCTGGTCCGTAAATGAGGGGAGGGGCTCCATGCGAACCGAAGCCGAGCTCGACGAACGGCTGGCCACACCCAGCGCCGGCCTGCTCGACGACCTCGCCGCGCTCGACGGCGACGTGCTGGTGCTGGGTGCCGGCGGCAAGCTCGGCCCGAGCCTGGTCCGGCTGGCGCGCAACGCGTTACCGGCCAAGCAGCGGGTGCTGGCGGTGTCCCGCTTCAGCGATCCGCGCCTCGCCGCGCGGATCGAGGAGGCCGGGGCGGTGGCGGTCCGCGCGGACCTCGCCGACGAGGCGGCGCTGCGCGACCTGCCGGACGCGGCGAACGTCGTCTACCTCGTCGGCGCCAAGTTCGGCACCGAGGGGCGCGAGCACGCCGCCTGGTTCACCAACACCTACCTCCCCGGCCGGGTCGCCGACCGGTTCCGGGGCAGCCGGATCGTGGCGCTGTCGACCGGGAACGTCTACCCGTTCGTCCCGGCCGGCAGCGGCGGCGCCACCGAGGCGACGCCGGTCGGCCCGGTCGGCGACTACGCCATGAGCTGCCTCGGCCGGGAGCGGGTGCTGACCCACTTCGCCGAGCGCGACGGCACCCCGATGGCGCTGATCCGGCTCAACTACGCGGTCGAGCTGCGCTACGGGGTGCTCGTCGACCTCGCTCGGAAGATCCTCGCCGGGGAGCCGATCGACGTCACCACCGGCAGCGTCAACGTCGTCTGGCAGGGCTACGCGAACGAGGTCACCCTGCGCGCCCTGCGGCTGGCCGACAACCCGCCAGCGGTGCTCAACGTGACCGGCCCTGAGGTGGTGTCGGTACGCTGGGCGGCCGAGGCGCTGGCCGCCGAGCTGGGGCGCGCGGCGGAGCTGACCGGCACGGAGGCGCCGACCGCGCTGCTGTCCAACGCGGCGCGCTGCCTGCGGCTGTTCGGCTACCCGGAGCTGACGCCCGCTGAGCTGGTCGAGCACACCGCGCGCTGGGTCGCCGGGGGCGGCCCACTACTGGACAAACCCACCAAGTTCGAGCGTCGGGACGGGCGGTTCTAGCAGCGGTGCGGACCACGGAGAACGAGATGTCCCTGCCAGCGGCGGTCGCCGAACCCGCGTCGGCGCGCGAGCTGTTCCGGGGCGGAATGGTCATCCCGGCCCACCCGTTGGCGCTCACCGCCGAGCGCCGGCTGGACGAACGCCGGCAGCGGGCGCTGACGCGGTACTACGTCGAGGCCGGTGCCGGCGGGCTGGCGGTCGGGGTGCACACCACCCAGTTCGCCATCCACGGCACCGGGATGCTGGCGCCGGTGTTGGAACTGGCCGCCGAGGCCACGCGCGAGTACGACCGGCGGACGGTGCTCGTCGCCGGGGTGGTCGGCCCGACCGGCCAGGCGGTGGCCGAGGCCGAGCTGGCCGCGTCGCTCGGCTACGACATGGTCCTGCTCGCCCCCGATCCCGACCTCGACGAGGACGGGCTGCTCGACCGCACCAGGGCGGTCGGCTCGGTGCTGCCGGTGATCGGCTTCTACCTGCAGCCGTCCGTCGGTGGCCGGGTGCTCTCCCGCGCCTTCTGGACCCGGCTGGCGGCCGTGGAGGCGGTGGTCGGGATCAAGGTGGCGCCGTTCAACCGGTACCGCACGCTCGACGTGCTGCACGGGGTGTGCGAGGCGGGCCGGGAGGGCGAGGTGTCGCTCTACACCGGCAACGACGACCACATCCTGGCCGACCTGGTCACCCCGCACCAGGTGGTGGTCGGCGGCCGCCGTACCGACGTGGAGTTCGTCGGCGGGCTGCTCGGCCAGTGGTCGCTGTGGGCGCGGCGGGCGGTCGAACTGCTCGAACGGAGCAGGCTGGCCAGGGCGGGCGACCTGGCCGAGACCCGCCGGCTGCTCACCCTCGACGGCCACCTGACCGACGCCAACGCGGCGATCTTCGACGCCGCGCACGGCTTCCACGGGTGCATCCCCGGCATCCACGAGGTGCTGCGCCGGCAGGGGCTGCTCGCCGGCCGCTGGTGCCTCGACCCGGACGAGGACCTGTCCCCTGGCCAGCTCGCCGAGATCGACCGCGTGCTGGCCGCCTACCCGTGGCTCCAGGACGACGAGTTCGTCGCCGCCCACCTCGACCGCTGGCTGGCCTGAAGGGCATTCACGGACGCAGGGTGAGGCGGTACAGGGTCAGCGGACGGCCGCTGCCGCCGCTGGCCTGGCTGCCGGTCCGCTCGGCCAGCCCGGCCAGTTCCAGCCGGTTCAGCATGCGCCGGGCGGTCCGCTGCTGGACGCCGAGCCGGTCGGCGATCTCGCGGGTGTTCAGCGGCTCACCGCCACCGGCGTCCGCGGCCGCGTACAGCTTCTCCAGGGTCGCGGTCGACAGGCCGACGCGCCGGCTCAGCACCCCCAGGTTCGGGGTCGCGGTGCGCTGGGTCGTCCCCTCCAGCACGATGTCGGTGTCGGCTCGCAGACACAGCACCGCGGCCACGTCGCCGATCCGGCGGGCGCGGGCCAGTGCGCGGCGGGCCAGGCTCTCCGCCTCGGCCGCGCTGCGGCCCATGCCGAGTCCGATGTGGACCACCGACTGGTTGGCGGCGAGCCGGGTGAGCATCGGCAGCCCGGTGAACCCGCCGGTGACCTCGTGCAGCGGTCCCCGCGTCGTCACCAGCAGGTGGACGCCGGCCCGGTAGGCGGCCACGGTCCCGCCGAGCGCCGCCGCCTCACGCAGCAGGCCCTCGTCGTCGGCCACCTCGACCAGGCCCAGCACGATCTGGGCGTCCTCGGTGACCTGCCCCTCGGCGGCCGGCAGCAACTGGCGCAGCGCGAGCCGGACGGAGTGCGTCGACGGCACCAGCCGCAGCACGGTCAGCTCGTCGCGCAGCTGCTCGTACACCGAGTTCAGGCAGGTGATCGCCAGCCGGGACGGGTTGCCTCGGTGGAACGCGACCAGCGACTCGGTGGTGAGGCTCTGCCGGTACGGCTGGGTACCGACTCCGTCGGCCGGCAGCCCGGCGTCCCGGAACGCCCCCGTGACGTCGGCCGTGGGCAGCGTGTCGATGGACAGCCGGGTGACGTCGTGCCCGGCGTGCTGCAGCCGGACCAGGGCACTGAGCAGGGTGTCGCCGGAGTAGTCGACGAACGCGGCCGGCCGGGTCAGCTGCCCGGCGTCCCGCGCCAGCAGGTACGGCACGATCCCGGTGAACAGCCAGCCGTCGACCTCCGGCGCGTGCGCCTCGACCAGCTCCGGTGCCCGCGACTCGTGGTCGTAGTCGAAGCGCAGCGCGGTGACCTCCGGCTGCTCCTCGCAGGTGGCGGCCACGTCGTCGACCAGGTCGTCGGGGCCGACAACCCCGATGGTGAGCCGCATCACGCCATCCGATTCCTGTCAGGTTCCGGTCCCATCCGCAATGCTATCGCTCATCGCCGAGCAGGGAGGCCAGCAGCTCCAGGTGCTCGGCCTCCTGATCGCCGCCGCCGCCCTCGTGGCCGTTGTAGGGCCAGACCCGCATGTGCTTGTCGCCCGCGTAGTGGTGGTAGGCGGCGAAGACGGTCGACGGCGGGCACACCGGATCCATCAGCGCGGCGGAGAACCAGGCCGGCACCCGCGCCCGCGCGGCGAAGTTGACGCCGTCGAAGTAGCTCAGCGTCGCGAACACGTCGTCCTCCCGCCCCCGGTTGGCCTTGAGGTACGCGACGAGCTCCGCGCGCGAGCCAGCGGCGCCGATCTCCGTGGCCCGCCGGAACATCGTCAGGGACGGCACGTCCAGCAGCACCGCGCGCAGCCGCGCCGAGGCCAGACCGGCGACCGCCAGGCCGACCCCGGCGCCCTGGCTGCCGGCCGCGACCGCGATCCGCGCCGGGTCGACCCCCGGCAGCGACCCGGCGGCCTCGACCGCGCGCACGGCGTCCACGTAGACGCGCCGGTAGTAGTAGGTCTCCGGGCAGGTCAGGCCGCGGGTGAGGAAGCCCGGCACCTCGGCCCCGCTGCCGCCCGCCGGATCCGCGGTATCGCTCTGGCCGCGGGTGTCCATCACCAGCGTGGCGAGCCCGCACGCCGGCAGGCTCAGCCACTGGTGCGGTCGGCCCCGCCCGACCGTGTAGCCCAGGTAGCGGACGACGCAGGGCAGCGGCTCCGGGCGGTTGCTGGGGCGGAGGAACCAGCCGCCGATCCGGTGCCCGCCGAAGCCGGTGAACTCGACCTCGAAGGCGTCGACGAGCGTGAGCGGGCCGTCCTGCCGGCGCAGCACCGGGTCGAGCGGGAACTCTCGGGCCTCGGCCAGGGTCCGGTTCCAGAACGCGTCGAAGTCGGCCGGTTCCTCGCGGTCGGGCCGGTAGCGCCACAGCTGCTCCAGCGGCAGGTCGACCAGGGCCATCGGCGGCTCCTCAGCGCTTCCTCAGTGGATCCGGGCCGGGGTCCAGCCCAGCACGTTCGGCTCGTCGCGGTCGAGGGTGCGCGGGTCGCCCACGATCGGGACGGCACGGTACCCGCCCCGGTACCGCAACGCGGCCTCGACCGCGGCGGCGAGGTCGGTGCCGGCCAGCGCGGCCACCGGGGTGCCGTCGGCCAGGCGGGGCCGGTCGAGCCGGCCGCTGTCGGGCCGCCGCCAGGCCGGCCAGTCGGCGTCCGGCGTCGGGTAGGCCAGCCGCAGCGAGCAGACCGACGGCCGGGACCGCCGGGCGGACAGGACCAGGCACACGTCCTCGGCGAGGCGCTTGGACAACCCGTACGGCTCGGTGGCGTCCGGCGGCGCGGTCGGGTCGATCGGGCGGCGGCCGTAGTCCGCGTGCACCGACATGCTGCTGATGTGGACGAACGCCGCCAGGTCGTGCCGCTGGGCCGCGGCGAGACCGAGGTGGACCGAGCCGACGTTGACGGCGAACGCGGCCGTGACCCGCGCGGGATCGGCCGTCTCGCCCGCCCGAGGCACCACCGCGGCAAGGTGGACCGCGGCGTCCGCCCCTGCCAGCACGTCCAGCGCGCCCTCGCCGGTCACGTCGGCCGCGACATGGGTGACGCCCGGCGGTCCGGGGGTGGCGGGATCGACAACGACCAGGTCGTGCCGGCCGGCCAGGTGGGCGCAGAGCAGGCGGCCGACCATGCCGCCGCCGCCGATCAGCACGACCCGCACGCTCGCCTCCACCGGATGTTGCTTTCCCCTGCCGGCAAAGTTAGCTTATTACGGCCAAGACCGAAAATGGGAGGTCGGATGAGACTGGCCGTGCTGCTCGCCACCCTGGTCGCCACGGCGACGGTGCTCGTACCGGGCGCCACAGCGGAAAACCGTCCCGGCCATCCGGTCACCGGCGTCGAGGAGGACCTCGGGTACCCGATCGCCGGCCGGGTGCTCTCCCAGGACCAGTCGCAGGGGGTGGACGCGCGGGGGCGCCCGCAGGCGTACTGGGTCACCGCCGGGAACGACGAGACCCCGGCGATGTTCCAGGTCACCGACATCCGCTCCGGCGAGGTGGTCTTCGGCGAGCGGCTGCCGGCCGGCGTGCACAGCTGGGCCAGCACGTTCTCCACCGCCGAGGGCGCGGTCTACTTCGGCATGACCACCGGGGAGCTGTACCGGTGGCGGCCCGGCGACCCGGCCGTGACCGCGCTCGGCACCCCGGTCGACGGCGAGGGCATCTGGCGGCTGGCGGCCGCCCCCGACGGCGTCGTCTACGGCGGCACCTACCCCGGCGGGAAGCTGATCTCCTACGACCCGGCCACCGGCGAGGTCACCGACCACGGGCAGGTACTGCCCGGCGAGACCTACGGCCGCTCACTGGTCGTCACCGACGAGCACGTCTACTTCGGCACCCAGCCCAACGCCCGGCTGGCGCGGTTCGACCGGGCGACCGGCGCGGTGACCCGGATCCACCTGCCGGCGGAGTACGCGGTCCACGAGGTCGTCTACGACATGACGCTGGCCCGCGACCAGCTGTTCGTCCGGGTGCAGCCGTCGAACGACCTGCTGGTCTACGACACGGCCACCGCCGAGTTCGTCGACATCGTGCCCGGCATCTCCGGGCGGGCCATCTCCCCGCTCGACCCGGCGGGTGAGCACGTCTACTTCCGGATCGCCGCGCACGGCATCGTCCGCTACCACCTGGACACCCACTCCTGGGTGCCGATCGGCTGGGGACCGAACGCGTTCCCCGGCACCTGGGCCTGGATCGACCTGGACGACCCGGACTTCCCCGGCGAGTCCCTGGCGATGACCTACTACTACGGCCGGATCTACGTCTGGAACCCGACCACCGGGGCGACCCGCTACCTCGGCGAGTCCGACCTGGAGGGCGCGCCGAGCCCGGTCCAGGCACTCGGCCGCGGCCCGGACGGCGCCATCTACGTCGGCGCGTTCCTGTCGCCGCCCGGAATGGCGCGGTTCGACCCGGCCACCGGCGCCACCACGGTGCTCCCGTCGGCCGGGCAGGTCGAGGGGTTCGGCACCTACGACGACCGCCTGGTCTACGGCCGCTACCCGCACGCGCACCTGCTCGACTACGACCTCGACCAGCCGTGGGACTACGGCACCAACCCGGGGCCCGCGGTGGAACTCGGCGCCGAGCAGGACCGCCCGCAGGCCTTCGCCCAGGTCGGCGACCGGATGGCCGTCGGCAGTGTGCCGGTCTCCGGCAGGCTCGGCGGGGCACTGTCCCTGTGGGACCCGGCCACCGGTGAGGTGACCGTGCACCGCGACGTGGTCCCGGACCAGAGCGTGGTGTCGCTGGCCACCCACCGCGGCCTGCTCTACGGCGGCACGTCGGTGTACGGGGGCTACGGCATCGACCCGGTGGCCACCGAGGCGAAGCTGTTCGTCTTCGACCCCGACACCGGGCAGGTGGTGTCGGCGGTGACCCCGGTCCCCGGCTCGAAGGCGATCAGCGCGCTCACCGTCGACCGCCGCGGCTGGATCTGGGGGCTCGCCGACCGGACGCTGTTCGTCTACCACCCCGGGGCGAACCGGGTGATCCGGTCCGCCGAGCTGTTCGGCGGCGGGTCGACGCGGTACGGCACCGAGCGGGGCCTCGTCCTGCGCGGCCGGTCCGCGTACGTCGCGACGGCGGGCTCGCTGTGGCATGTGGACACCCGAACCTGGCGGGCGACCGAACTCGCCGACGGCGGCGTCGCCCACCTGGCCACCGACGACGACGGGCGGCTGTACTTCGCCCGCGGCGCCCGCCTGTACCGCTGGACCGAGAACACATGACCGGGATCCGCTTTCCCGGTGTGGCCGAGGCGGCGGGGCGCACCCTCGGTGAGGAGGAGGTCGCCGCGCTGCGCCGGGTGATCGACTCGGGCATGCTCTCCGGCGTCTGGGGCACCGAGGTGCCGGCGCTGGAGGCCGCGATGGCCGAGTTGCACGGCGTGGCGCACGCGGTGGCCGCCAGCTCGGGCACCGCGGCGATCCACTTGGCCCTCGCCGGCCTCGGGCTCGACCCGGGCGACGAGGTCGTCACCTCGCCGATCAGCGACTTCGGCACCGTGGCGCCGATCCTCGCCTGCAACGCGGTGCCGGTGTTCGCCGACGTGGACCCGCTGACCGGCAACCTCGACCCGGCCGCGGTGGCCGCGGCGATCGGCCCGCGAACCAGGGCGATCGTGGTGGTGCACCTGTTCGGCGCCGCCGCCCCGACCGCGGAGCTGCGCGCCGTCGCCGACCGGCACGGGCTCGCGCTGGTGGAGGACTGCGCCCAGGCCTGGCTCACCCGCACCGCCGACGACCGGCTGGCCGGCACCACGGGCGTCGCCGGCTGTTTCAGCCTCCAGCAGTGGAAGCACATCACCTGCGGCGACGGCGGGCTCGTGGTCACCGACGACGCCGCGCTGGCCCGCCGGATGCGGCTGTTCGCGGACAAGGGCTGGCCCCGCGACACCGGCCGGCACCACGTCAGCTTCGGGGTCAACTACCGGATGACCGAGCTGCAGGCGGCCGTGGCCAGGGCACAGCTGGTGAAGCTGCCCGGCGTCCTGGCCGCCCGGCGGCGGCTGGCCGCACGCCTGGTGGCCGCGGTCGCCGACGTTCCGGGCATCACCGTGCCGGGTGACGTCGACCGGCACGCGTGGTGGCTGTTCCCGTTCGTGGTCGACCCGGAGACCGGCCCGGACAACCAGGCGTGGGCGGCCCGGCTCGTCGCGGCCGGGATCCCCGCCCGCGCCGGGTACCTCGCCGAGGGGCTGCACTGCGCGCTGGCACTGACCACCGCGCCGGTCTACGGGTCGAGCCGGTACCCGCTGACCAGCCCACCCGCCGACGCCGTGCCAGGATACGGTCCGGGCCGCTGCCCGCGGGCCGAGCGGATGATCGAGCGGACGCTCGTCGTCGTGGACTGGAACGAGCGGTACACCGACGAGCACGTCGACGCGATCGCCAGCGCCTTCCGATCAGCGATCCGAGGAACCGGGAGACCGACCTGAGCAGCCTGCTACCCCCGATCCCGCCCGGCCGGGAGCGCATCGGCGTCGACGTGGACGTGCTGTTCGGCCGCATCCCGAGCCGGCACGACGTGGACGCGAGCCTGCCCGCGGTGCTCCGGCTGCTCGACGCCCACGGCCTCGACCGCGCCCTGCTCGGGTCGCTGCGCGGCGGCCTGTTCGACGCCCGCACCGGCAACGACGAGCTGCTCGCGACCTCCGACCCGCGGCTGGTCCCGGTCGGCACCGTGGACCTCCGCGACGCCCTGACCGCCGAGCCCGAGCTGGACCGCCTGGCCGGCGCCGGGGTCCGCCTGCTGCG
Source organism: Actinophytocola gossypii (assembly GCF_025165815.1). GTDB lineage: Bacteria > Actinomycetota > Actinomycetes > Mycobacteriales > Pseudonocardiaceae > Actinophytocola > Actinophytocola gossypii. The sequence continues at coordinate 16,752 of NZ_JAFFZE010000009.1, forward strand.
GCTGTTCTGCGCCGAGCAGGGCGCCGAGCCCGACTTCCCCGGCCTGCGGCACGTGGCCGCGCTGGCCGCCGAGCGCGGGATGACCGTGCTCACCAGTGGCGACGTGCGCCGGTTCTGGCGGCCGTTCGCCGGCCGGAGCGCGTCGGTCTGCTTCCTCGACGTGCACGCCTACCACCTCGCCGACTTCGTGCTGCTCGCCCGGGACGAGCCGGGCTTCGTGGCCTCCGCCCGCCTGCTCAACGCCCCGGACTCGATCGAGCGGGTGGTCGCCGAGGTCGGGGCACGGCACCTGGCCTACGGGTCGGGGCTGCCGCGCTCCGACGTGACCCCGTCGGCTCTCCGGTTCCGGTTGGCCGATCTGACGCCGGGGGAGTGGGACCAGGTCGGCCACGGCACGGCGGAAGGCTGGTTGACGTGATCATCGACGTGCACGCGCACGCCGGGCCGTGGTTCTTCGCCATGGACGTCGGCGATCCCGGCCTCGGCGAGACGCTGATGCGCCGGTACGGCATCGACGCCGCGATCGTCTCGGCGTCGGAGGCGGTGACCTACGACGCGGTGTCGGGCAACCGGTGGTTCGCCGACGTGCTGGACCGGTGGCCGGCCGACGGGCCGAGGCTGTACGGGTACGTCACGGTCAACCCGACCGACCTGCGGGCCGCCGAGGCCGACCTCGAGCGTTACCTGCCGGGCGGGAGGTTCCTCGGCGTCAAGATCCACACCACCTACCCGGCCCAGGGGTTGGGGTCGACGGCGATGCGCGACGCCCTCCGGCTGGTCGCCGCCGCCGGGGTGCCCGCCCTCGTGCACACCTGGGGCGCCGACGTCTGGGCGCTGGTGGACGTGCTGGCCGCCGAGCCCTCGTTGCGGCTGGTCGCCGGGCACATGGGTGGCCCGGCCTGGCGGGAGGGGGTCGCCGCTGCGGCCCGCTGCGACCGGCTCTACCTGGAGCCGTGCTGCTCCATCACCGACCGAGGGAAGGTCCGGTTCGCCCTGGACCGCGTGCCAACCGGTCAGCTGCTGTTCGGCACCGACGCCACCCTCATCGACCCCGCGGTGTCGCTGGGCGTGGTCGCCGACGCGGGCCTGGACGCCCGCGAGCGGGAGCTGATGCTGTGGCGCAACGCCGCGGAGCTGTTCGGGATCGCCGTGCCGCGCCCGTGAGCCTGTCGACGGGCCTATTGACGCGGGCAAACCCTTCCCATAGATTCCGGTTCTATATTTCGGCCCGGACCGCTATTAGGAAGGACGCGCCCATGAGGAAGGTGGCACTGGCCGGCCTGGCGCTCTCGATCGGCCTGCTCGGCGCGGCATGCGGGGACTCCGAGGCCGGTGACGGTTCCTCGGTCACCATGTGGATGTACCCGGTCATCGCCGACCAGGAGGCCAGCCGCACGTTCTGGTCGGAGTTCGAGACGGAGTTCGAGGACGCCAACCCCGACATCGACCTGACCATCGAGCTCCAGCCCTGGGACGGCCGGCAGGAGACGATCTCGACCGCGCTCGCCTCGGGCACCGGCTTCGACATCGTCCTGCTCGGTCCCGACCAGATCCCCCAGCACGCCGAGCAGGGCTCGCTGGTGCCGGTGGACGACATGGTCGCCGACTCCGTCGACGCGTTCCTGCCCAACGCCGTCGAGTCCCTCAGCGTCGACGGCACGCTGTACGGCGTTCCGATCTACCACACGGTCGTGACGCCCGTGTACAACAAGAAGGTGTTCGCCGAGGCCGGCATCACCGAGCCGCCGGCGACCTGGGACGACCTGCTGGCCGCCGCCGGCCCGCTGGCCGAGAAGGGCATCCCGGTCTTCGACTACCCGGGCGACCCGGAGGAGACCCTCAACCTCACCTTCTACCCCCTGCTGTGGCAGGCCGGCGGCCAGATCTTCGCCGACGACGGCAAGTCCGTGGCCTTCGACCAGGCGCCCGGTGTGGCCGCGCTCCAGTTCCTGGCCGACCTCCGCGAGGCCGGCGGGCTGCCGCCGGACGCGCCGACGGTCAAGAACTCCCTGGAGGGACGGCCGTTCACCAGCGGCGAGAGCGGTGTCCTGCAGGCGGCCGACCTGGCCACGGCCAACCAGCTGATCGACTCCCTCGGCGCGGACACCGCGGTGCCGATCCCGCCGCTGACCGGCGAGGAGCAGGTGACCTTCGGCATCCCCGGCTCGCTGGTGGTGTCGCACGCGACCGAGAGCCAGGACGCGGTCGCCGAGGTGCTCCGGTTCGTCTCCAGCGCCGAGACCGCCACGAAGCTGGCGGAGGCGTCCGGCTTCTTCCCCGCGCGGTCCGATGTCGACATGCCAGCCGACGGTCCGCACGTGGACGTGTTCGCCGACGCGCTCGAGCACGCCTACCCCGGCGACGCGCACCCGCAGGCCCGGCAGGTGATGTCGATCCTGGCCCCGCAGGTCCAGGCCGTGCTGACCGGGGACAAGACGCCCGAGCAGGCGCTGGCCGACGCCGCCGCCGAGGCGAACCCCATCCTCGCCGGGTGACACGCGTGGTCGGGACACGGACCAGGACCAAGTCCGGCGGGACCGGGCGCGCGGCGGACCGGCGGCGCCGCGCACCGGACCGCCGCCCCTGGCGCGCACGACTACGGGAGCCCGCCACCGGGTTGCTGTTCGTGCTGCCGATGCTCGTGTTGTTCGTGGTGTTCCGATTCCTGCCCATCGCCGGGTCGGTGGGGATGAGCTTCACCGACTACCGGATCAACGGCCAGTGGGACCCGGTCGGCCTGGAGAACTACAGCCGGCTGCTGTCCGACCCGGTCTTCCTGGCCAGCCTCCGGGTCACGCTGGTGTACGCGGTGATCTACGTTCCGCTCACCGTCGGCGCGGCGCTCGGCACGGCGTTGCTGCTCAACGCGCTGGTGTTCGCCCGGGGCCTGTTCCGGGGCGTGCTGTTCCTGCCGTACGTGACCAGCTTCGTGCTCGCCGGCGTGATCTGGCGCTGGGTGTACGAGTTCGACGGGCTGATCAACGGGTTGCTGGTCAAGTTCGGCCTGGAGCCGGTCGGGTTCCTCCAGGAGTCGGAGCTCGTGCTGCCCTCGCTGGCGGTGGTCGCCGCCTGGCGGGGGTTCGGGTACTCGATGCTGATCCTGCTGGCCGGGCTCAAGTCGATCCCCACGTCCTATCTGGAGGCGGCCCGGGTCGACGGCGCCGGCACCTGGCAGCGGTTCCGGTACGTCGTGCTCCCGCAGCTGCGTCCGGTGCTGTTCTTCGTGGTGGTCATCGAGACGATCGCCGCGTTCCAGGTGTTCGACACCATCTACGTGATGACCGGCGGCGGCCCGACCAGGGCCAGCTACAGCCTCGTCTACGCCCTGTTCGACCAGGGCTTCCAGTTCTTCGACTTCGGCTACGCCGCGACCATGGGCATCGGCCTGTTCGTGGTCATCCTGGTGATCTCACTGGTCCAGCGGTGGCTGCTCGACCGGGAGACGAAATGACCACGCGCACCCACCGCACACCCCAGCAGTGGGCACTGGTCGCGCTGCTGGCGGTCATCGCCCTGCTCACCGTGGCGCCGTTCCTCGTGATGCTGCTGCTCGCGCTCTCGCCGCCGGACGTGCAGAGCATCCCGCAGGAGATGCCGAGCGAGCTGACCACCGAGAACCTGACCGGCGTGCTGTCCTCGCACGGCATGGTCCGCTGGACGCTGAACTCGGCGATCTACTCGGTCGCGTCGGTGGTGGTCATCCTGATCACCGCGGCGATGGCCGGCTACGCGTTCGCCAAGAAGCGCTTCCCGGGCCGGGACGTGCTGCTGTGGTCGTTCCTGGCCACCCTCATGGTGCCGTTCCAGGCGATGCTGATCCCGATGTTCGTGTTGGTCACCGAGTTGGACGGGGTGGACACGTTCTGGGGGCTGATCGTTCCCACGCTGGCCAACTCGCAGGCGGTGTTCCTGATGCGACAGTTCATTCGGGACCTGCCGGACGAGCTGTTCGACGCGGCCAAGGTCGACGGCGCGTCGGAGTGGTGGGTCTTCTGGCGGCTGGTGCTGCCGCTGACCAAGCCCATCCTGGCGACCCTCGGCGTGTTCGTGTTCCTCTGGCACTGGAACGACTTCCTGTGGCCGCTGGTCGTGGCGCAGAGCGACGAGATGCGCACGCTGACCGTCGGACTGGCCACTTTGCACGGTCAGAACGTCACCACGGCCGAGCTGATGGCCGCCGCCACGGTCAGCGTGGTGCCGTGTCTGCTGGTCTTCTGGCTGCTGCAGCGGTACCTGGTGAACAGCATCACGATGAGCGGGCTCAAGGGCTGACCGGCGACACCGGTAGGTTGAGGCGATGCAGCCCGACCAGCGGGTCGCCGAGCTGGCCGGCCGGCTTCGTGGTCGGCTGGTGGCCGCCGCCGCGACCCCGACGGACGGCGGCGGCCGCGTCGACGCCGCCGTCGTCGACGCGTACCTCGCCGGCCTGGTGGCCGACGGCGCCGGCGGCCTGGCGGTGTGCGCGCACACCGGACGCGGCCCGTACCTCGACCCCACCACCCGGGATCTCCTCGTGCGCCGGGCGCGGTCGCTCGACGTGCCCGTGGTCGTGGGCGTCGGCGGCCCGGGCGACACCCCCGCCGCGACCCTGGCGGCCGCCGAGCTCGCGGCCGCCGGTGGCGCGGACGCGCTGCTGGTGTTCCCGTCACCGGACCCGCTCGACCGGCACGACGCCCTGTGGCGGGCCACCGGGTTGCCGCTCGTCGCCTTCGACCTCTACACCGCGCCCTACCAGGACACCGACCTGCACGCGCTCCTCGCCCACCCCGGGGTCGCCGGGGTGAAGACCGCCCGGCTGCACGACGCGATCGCCTGCCAGGCCGCGCTGGCCGCGGCCCGGGACGCGGGCCGGCTCGCCATCACCGGCGAGGACCGGATGTTCGGGCCGTCGCTCATGTGGGGCGCCGACGCCGCCCTGGTCGGGATCGCCGCCGCGGCGGTGCCGCTGACCGCCGGTGTGCTGGACGCCCACGTCGCCGGCCGGTTCGACGAGTTCGTGGTCGCCTCCCGCCGGCTGGACGCGCTCGCGTCGGTCACGTTCCGCCCGCCCTACGACGGCTACGTGCAACGGATGCTCTGGATCGCCGCCGCCGAGCAGCGGATCCCGCCGGACCACGCCGGCGACGCGCACGGCCCGGACCTGGACCCGGCCGAGCGGTCCGACGTGCTCACTACCTGGCGGACGCTCGCCGAAACTAGGGTGTGACCATGCGGATCGCGCTCGCCGGACTGGCCACCAGCCATCCGTTCACCGACGCCGGCACCCTCGCCGGGCACGCCGAGCTGGTCGCCTGGGAGGACGACCCGGAGCGGCGGGCCAGGTTCCAGGCCGAGCACCCGACGGCGCGGTTCACCCGGGACCTCACCGAGCTGCTCGCCACCGAGCCGGACGGGGTCGTGCTCACGGTGCCGACACCGGGCCTGGCCGACGCCCTGGCCCTGGTCCTCGCCGCCGATCTGCCGTGTCTGGTCAACAAGCCGGCCGCGGCCACCCCGGAGCAGCTCCGGCGGATCGACGGCGTCGCCGCGGTCGCACCCCACCGGGTGATGTCGACGTCGGTGCTGCGGTTCGCGCCCGCGTTCCGGGACTGGTCGGTCGACCGGGACGACGTGCTCGCCGTTCGCGCCACCGTCCGGCACGACGTGAGCCTGTGGGCGTCCGGCTACAACCCCTGGCAGGACGACCCGGCGGCGGGCGGCGGCACCCTGGTCACCATGGGGATCCACGGGCTCGAGCTGCTGGTGTCGCTGCTCGGCCCGGAGGTGCGGCTCGCCGGCGTCACCACCGCGCTGCGCCAGCACACCGGCCTGCGGTCCGAGGACACCGCCGTGCTCGCCCTGAGCTGGGACGACGGCGTCCCCGGCACCGTGGAGGTGATCGGCGCGACCGACGTCGAGTCCTACACCGTCGCCGTGCACACCCGCGCCGGCGTGGCCACGACCGTGATCGAGCCGGGACCGGACCCGGTCGAGGGGCTGGGCTACCGAGCCACCATCGAGGCGTTCCTCGACCTGGTGCGCACCGGGACGAGCCCGGTCCCGTGGACCCAGACCCGCGCGATCCTGGACGTGCTCACCGCCGCGCGCGACAGCACCGCCCCGTTGGCGCATCGTCGGTGACGTCGGGGGCGTCGAGGCGCCGCGGCAGAGGGCCGACGGTCACGTCCTGACGTGCGTGGGCTGCCCGCCGTCCATGCCCGGAGTTCCATGGTCACCTCGTGTCCGGAGCGCACAACACCAGCGCGGCATTGATCCCGCTGAAGGCCACGCTGTTGGACACCGCGACCCGCGGTCCGGTCGCCGTGCTCGTGCGGCCGGCCAGTCGGGGTGCGTTGGGCAGGGGGGTGACCAGGTTCGGGTTCGGGTGCACGAAGCCGTCGCGTAGTTGGACGATCGTGGCGATCAGCTCGGTGAGTCCGGCCGCGCCGAGGCCGTGTCCGACCAGGCCCTTGGTGGAGTTGACCAGCGGGCCGGTGCCGAAGACGTCGACAAGTGCGGTCGCCTCCGCGGCGTCCCCGGCGACCGAGCCGGTACCGTGAGCGTTCACGTAGTCCACAGCGGACGGACGGATGCCGGCGTCGGCCAGTGCGCGGCGCATCGCCTCGGCCTGGCCGGAAGGGTCCGGCGCGGTGCCACGCCTGCCGTCCAGCCGCTGGCCGTACCCGCTCAGCCAGGCCAGCGCCTGTCCCCGACGCCGCAGCACCACCGACGCGGCCGCCTGGACGTAGCAGAAGCCGTCGCGGGCCTCGTCGAACGGCCGGCAGACGCCCTCGGTCATGGCACCGCTGGACAGCAGCGCCCGCCGTTCCGCACCGGACAGCTCGTTCGCCGGCGCCACCACCACGCAGGTGTCCACCTCGCCGGACCGGATCAGGCGTGCGCCGGCGATCACCGCGAGCGTTCCGCTGGCCGACGCGCCGCCCACCGTGCACCCCTCACCGCGGATCCCGGTCGCCTCACTGACCACGCCGAGCACGTCCGTGTCCAGGTAGGCCATCGCGTGCGACGGTCGGACGCTGCCCGGGCGCTCGTTGAACCGTTGCCAGACTCCGGCGTGGTAGTCGAGGGCGAGGTTGTTGCCGGCGACCACCAGCGCGGCCGACTCCAGCTCCGCCGCGGTGAGCCCCGCGGCGCGCATCGCCGCTACGGCCACGGCCGCACCGCTGCGTGCCGGCAGCGCGGATCGTCCCGGCGCGGTGACGGTGAACCCCGGATCCGCCACGACACCGGCGGCGAGCGCGTCGGCGAACGCCGGCACGGTGTCGGCCAGCGCGTTGCGCACGGCCATGCCGGTGACCGCGACCGGTGTGCTCACCCCGCCCGCCGGCGCGCGGTCTCCGGCGCGAATCCCAGGTGCGTCCGCCGGAAGACCGTGCCCGGCAGCGACAGCCGCACCGCTGGCGGCGTGATCCAACAGGCCGCCCAGTCGAGCTCGCCGCCGTTCACCCACGTCCGGTAGGCCGGCCCCGGCTCCGGCAGGGCCCGCAGCCCGGTACGCAGCTCCGCCAGCGAGCTCGCCTCGACGACCGCCCGTGCCGGCAGCTGCTCCCGCCCTGCCTGCATGGTCCACGCCACCGAGTTGAGGTCGCAGCCCGGTGGCGGATCGGCCAGGAAGTCCGCCAGCTCAGCGGCGCGCGCACCCAGCGAGGCCTCGTCGGCCGCGGACAGCGGCACGGCGACCCGCCCGGCTCGCCACCGCCCGGCCGAGGCCCGCCGGGCCGGAGACTCCTCCACCACCAAGTGCCCGTTGGACCCGCCGATACCGAACGAGCTCACCCCGACCCGCCTCGGGGCACTGCCGGCCGGCCAGTCGATGACGCTGCCCGGCGGGGCGGACGGGTCGTGTCGCACGGCGAGGTCGGCTCCCACCGAGAGAATGCCGGCGGCGGTGGGGATCTGGCCGTGCCGCAGTACCAGCACAGCCTTGACGAGACTCGCGACAGCGGCGGCGCTCTCCAGATGCCCGATGACAGCCTTGACGGACCCGACCCACGTTCTCCCGTCCGGTCCCGCCCTGCCTCGTGCCCCGGGCGGGAGCGTGGCTAGCAGTCTGCGGATACCGTCCACCTCGACCGCGTCGGCACTGGTGCCCGGTGCGTGCGCCTCGACGTAACCGATGTCCGAAGCAGACAGACCGGCCTGCCGGAGCGCGCGCTGGACCAGCCCCACCTGGGAGTCGGCGTCCGGTCTGATCAGCCCCCCACGCCGACCGTCGTGATTGGTGGCCGCGCCGCGGATCACCGCGGCGACCGGGTCCCCGTCGGCAAGCGCGTCATCGAGCCGTTTCAGCACCAGGCTCACCACGCCCTCCCCCCGGACATAGCCGTCGGCGCCGTCGGTGAACGGCCGACACGACCCGGACGGCGACAGCGCACCGGCGTGCGCCAGCGTGGCCGGCATGACCCCGGACAGGCACAGGTTGGCGGAGCCGACCAGGGCGACGTCGAGATCCCCTGCGCGCAGGCTGGCGACCGCCATGGTCAATGCGGAGAGTCCGCTGGAGCAGCCGGTGTCCACCGTGTAGCTGGGGCCGCGGAAGTCGTAGTGGTAGGAGAGCCGGTTGGACAGGTAGGTCGGCAGCGCTCCGATGGCCGTGTAGCGGTCGAGCACCCCTTCGCTGATCATCCGGTCGCGAAAGTCGTTGGTGGCGGACCCCACGAAGACACCCACGTCGAGGCCACGCAAGCTGCCCGGTGCGATCGCCGCGGACTCCATGGCCCGCCAGCTGGTCTCCAGCAGCAGGCGCTGCTGCGGATCCATCCACACCGCCATGCGCCGGCCGATGCCGAAGAACTTCGCGTCGAAGCAGCTGATGTCGTCGAGCAGGGCTGCGGTCAGGCCGGCCGGCCCGACCTGCCCGGCCGGGTAACCCACGAGGCGATCCGCCGGCACCTGCCGGGTCTTCGGCGCGCCCACGGTCAGCGTCCGCCAGAACTCGTCGGCCGTGTCGCTGCCGGGTAGCCGAAAGTCCATACCCACGATGGCGACAGGAGTGCTCATGGCCTCAGCTCCTCGGCTCGCCCGTAGCGATCACCGACCAGTGCGAGCCGGTCGGCCGCGGCCCACGAACGCTCGTGCGGGCCGGTCTCCACTTCGATGGCCGCGTCACCAGCGGCCAGCACCTGACCGGCGAGCTGCGCCTTCATCAGCTCCAGGGCACGACGGGGCGCCCGGGCGATTCGCTCCGCCTCGGCCAGTGCCACCGCGACCACGTCGTCGTGCGGGACGATCCGTACCGGCGCGCCTCGGTCGCGCAGCTCCGCGCCGCGGTACGCCCGCGCCGTCAACAGGAGCTCGGTGCCCAGGGTGGAGCCCAGCCGGGCAGGCAGCAGCCAGGTCGTGCCGTAGGCCGGTGCCAGGCCGAAGTTGAGAAAGTTCGCCGCGTACATCGAACGCTCGCTGAGGATCGGGATGTCGGCGTACAAACCCTGGGACAGCCCACCGCCGACGGCGTGCCCGCGCATGGCCGCCACCACCGGCAGCGGACAGTGCACGAACGCCCGGACGAACGGCTCGACGTCGACCGGGTCCGCCGCGGCCAGGTACTCGCGGCTGGCGCCGCAGGAGAACCTGTCCGGCAACCCGGTGACCACCACCGCGTGCACCGTCGGGTCGGTCGCGACCACGGCCAGCACGTCTTCCAGCCCGGCGCTCAGTGCCGGGGAGATGGTGTTGCCACTCGCCTCGTCCGCCATGGTCACCAGTGCGACCCGCCCGGTCCGCAGCAGCCGAACCGGACCGAACGCTCGCGTCGCGGTCGTCATGCTCGTATCCCCCGCAACGACTCGATTCGGTCGAGCACTACGTCGTCCTCGACGGCGGCGCGCAGCAGCCCGTAGCTCTGGTCGAGGTACCCCGCCGGCACGTGCGTCAACGCCCGGCGGCACGCCTTCAGGTCGGCCACCGAGTTCCTCGGCATCCGCCGCAGGGCGCGCGCCAGCCCGCCGACCGACTCGTCGGGGTCCGCGCGGACCTCGTCGGCCAGCCCGAGCCGGTGCGCCCCGGCCGCGTCCAGGCTGGTGGCCAGCAGCGCCGACCGGAACATGGCGTGGTGACCGATCCGTGCGGCGACGAACGGCCAGATCAGCGCCGGGACCAGGCCGACGAGCACCTCGGTCAGCCGGAAGCTGGCACCCGCGCCGGCGACGACCAGGTCACAGGCGGCCGCCAGGCCGACCCCGCCGCCGTACGCCGCGCCGTCCACCACCGCCACGGTGACCAGGCGGCTGTCCCGCAGCGCCGACAGCAACTCCCACAGCCGCGCGTGATCCCGCGGCGTCCAGTCGGTCACCGCGTCCAGCGCCGCCCCGGAACAGAACACCGGCCGGTCCGCGCGCAGCACCAGCGCGCGGCTCGACGACCGCTCCGCCGCGCGCACCTCGGCGAGCAGAGCGGCCACCGTTCGGGACGACAGGTCGACCGGCGCGACGGTCCGCGCGATCACAGCCATGCGTACTCCCGCTGGTAGCCGGAGATCCCGGTGAGCACCGCACGGCCCGGCCACTCGGTGCGCACCTCGACCGGCACGTCCCGCGCACCCTGCCCGAGCAACCGCGTCCGGTCGAGGAACCGGTCGTACTCGGGCACGGACAGCCGTGTCCTGGCCGACAGGTCCGGCAGCACGGCCGTGGCGCCCGCCGGCACGACGCAGCGGATGAACTCCGCCGCGCTGCCCGAGCCGTAGCTGAACACGCCCAGCACCTGGTCCCGTGTCGAGGGACGGTGCCCGATCGCACTCAGCATCGCCAGCAGGGTGGTGGCGGAGTAGATGTTCCCCGCCGTCGCCGGCAACCGGGTCGACGGCTCGACCCTTGCCCGGTAGTCCTCGGCGATCGCGTCCGGCCGCAGGTCCGACAGCTTGCGCAGCAACGTGCGGTGCGCACCCCGAACCATGCCGGGAAACGGCGTGTGCATCGCCAGCATGTCGAAACCGGTCACGATGTCCGTGCCGGGCACCCGGTCGCAGTGGTCGGCGAAGGCGCCGAGTAGACTGTCCAGGTAGGACACCAGGGACAGATCGGTATCGACCACCTCGACGTCCGGTCCTGGCCGGAGGAAGTCGGCCAGCTCGTAGCCGTAGCAACCGGAGTCACCCAGCGACAGCTCGACGACGCCTGGCTGGTCGCCGACCAGCACGGCCACCGCACCGCAGCCCTGGCCCGCCTCGATGTACTCGCCACGGGTCACCGCAGGCACGTCGGCGGCGACCACCAGCGCCTTGCTGCCTGGCTCGACCGACACCAACCCGGCGGCGGCCTGCAACGCGGCGATCCCGCCGTAGCAGGCCTGCTTCACCTCGAACAGCCGGCACTGCCGGGGGAGGCCGAGCAACTGGTGTACGTGGGTGCTGACCGACTTGGACATGTCCACGCCCGACTCCGTGGCCACCACCAGAGTTCGGATGTCGTCGCGGGCCAGGGGCCGGGCGGCGGTGGCCGCGAGCGACACCACGTCCTCGTCCGGAAGCACCACGCCCTTGCCGACCAGTCCGAGACCGGCCAGCCGGGTGTGATCCAGCCCGCGAGCGGTGAACAACTCCTCGGCGGGCAACCACGCCGAGCCGCAGTAGGCGTTGACGGCCTCGATTCCGATCCTGGCCATGGTCACCACGCCCGGGTCGCCGTGGCCAGGACCTCGGCCAGCTCCGCGAGGGTGTGCGCGCCGTCGAGAACGTCGACGCTCGGCGACAGTCCGGCGTCGTCCAGCGAGCCGACCAGGACATCCAGTCGTTCCAGCGAGGACAGGCCCAGGTCGGCCAGCGTGCTCTCGGCGACCACCTGGTCCGGCGGGACGGCGTCGGGGACACCGTCGAGCACGGCCAGCACGTTCGCGCGGAGCAGCTCCAGGGCTTCCTCCGCGGTCACGACGACGCCCCGAGGCGGTCGAGGAGAGCACGTGGGGTGCCGAGGTCGTAGAGCTCGGCGATGGTGGCCGTGTATCCCACCGACGCCTTCAACTGTGCCACGTACTCCACGGCGAGGATGGAGTCCAGCCCGAGCTCGGGAAAGTTGCTGTCCAGGTCGACGCGTTCGGGCTCGACGTAGAGCACCTCCGCGAGCAACCGGATCGCCTCGGTACCACGGCTGGTCATTCTGACTCTCCTCCCTGGACGTTTTCGCGCCAGCGGACGGCGGCCGCGGCGGTCAACTCACCGGCGCCAGCGAAGCCGCCGAACACGACCAGTGAGCCGTCGGGCACCAGGCCGGCCCGTACCGCGTGGTCGAAGGTGATCGGCATACCGGCGCCGAAGAGATTTCCGTAGCTGTCGAACGTGTCCGGATGCCGGGCCGGGTCCACGCCGAGCTCTCTGGACCAGTTCCGCAGCAGCAACCGGTTGGGCTGGTTGGTCACCAGCACGTCGATGTCCTTCGTGGCAAGGCTGAGCCGGTCGCACACCGCTCGGATCACGTCCGGCACCAGGACGGTGCCGCGTTCGATGATGTTCTGCGCCTTGCGGTTGTCGAAGTGGACGTCCAGTTCGGCGGTGCCTGGTTCCCAGTACAGCCGGCCGTCGGCCAGGACGATGTCGACGTCCGCCGCGTACTCGGGATGGTGACGCACTTCGGTGTCCAGGATCGTGGCGCCACCTGTCGCCCCGACCAGCGCCACTGCCGCGCCGTCGCCGATCACCGAGGCGTGTGCCGACGTGCGGACGCCGGGCTGGGTGAAGATCCGCCCGGAGTTCTGGGTCAGGCACAGCAGCGCGCGGCCCGTGCTGGCGCCGGACAGCAGGTTCCTCGCCAGGCTGAGCATGTAGGGGAACACCGCGCAGTGCCCGTTGTGCAGATCGATGATCGACTCCGGTCGGAGGCCGAGCCGACGCGCGATCTCCGCGCCAGCACCCAGGAACGGCACGTCCGGCAGCGCGGTGTGGGTGATGAGGACTTCGACGTCGTCGAGCACGGTCGGTCCGTGCCGCGCGGTCAGCGCTCCCACGGCCAGCTCGATGAGATCGGGCGCGGTCTGCGTGCGGTCGGCGTAGCGCCGCGAACGCGGCGCGCGGAACATGGGGTTGCGCACCAGCGGGTCGTCCGGCCGGGCGTACCGCTCGAAGTACTCGCGGCCGACCTCGGTGGGCGGAAGATAGCTCGCGACGTCGATCAGCCCTGCCGTCATGATGCCTCCCGTACCGCTTCGTGCCGCAGAAAAGGCAGAAACGGCGGAATCTCGTCGGTGTCCAGCTCGACGCACACCAGTGTCGGCCCGCCACGACTCTCGGCATCGAGCAGGAAGTCCCGGCACGCGTCGAGACCGGTGCGTGCCCGGACCGTGTGCACGGCGAGGGAGGGGAACATGGCGTCGACGCCGGCACCGATACTGGTCGGGGTGAACCGGTTGTGGCTCGGCACGCCGGGGTAGTAGAGATCCTCGCGGGTCACGCACATGGCGTGCGCGTTGTTGTTGAACACCACGAAGGTGACCGGCAGGTGGTATTCCACCGCGGTGTGCACCTCCATGCCGTGCATGAAGAACGAACCGTCGCCGGCCAGCACGTAGGTGCGCTTGCCGGTGGCGAACGCCGCGCCGAGGCCGGCCCCGAAACTGAATCCCATGCCGCCCATGCCCATGGCCAGTACCTGACGACCCCGTCGAGGGGTTGGCAGGAAGTGCACGACGGCCGCGCCGGCGTTGCCGGCGTCGCTGACCACGTTGGCATCAACGGGCAGCACGGCCGAAATGACCTCCAGGACTTCCCGGCAGCCGAGTTGGTCACCGCTCCGTTCGGGCAGCGGCAGATGGTCGACCTCGGCCCGTTGGCGTTCGGTCGTCCCACGCGCGACCTCGCTCGGGGCGGCGGTGTCGCGTCCGCCGAGCATCGTGGTGGTCGCCAGCAGGTTCGCCCGCAGGTCCCCGTCGACCAGCAGGGCGCGCTCGTCGTGCACGTAGGGAGGCTGGTCGTGAAAGGCGACCAGCTCGCGGGTGGCGAGCAGATCCTCCAGGCCGAGCCGCGACCCGTGCGGGAGCCGCGTGCCGGCCAGCACGCACGAGGTCGCGGCGAGCAGCGCCCGCCGTACCGAAGGATGCCCCATGGTTCCGGCGACCCCGAGGAACCGGTGGCTGTGATTGTCGAAGGCGTCCTTCGCGTCGGCCTCGACGGCCACTCCGGCGTCCAGCGCCTCGGCGAGCGCGGCCAGCTCGGCACGCGCGTTCGCCCGGATCACACCGGATCCCGCGATGATCACCACCCGGCCGGTGCGCAACCGCCAGCGCAGCGTGCCGGAAACCCCGGCCGTGCGGCTCGTCACCGCCGGTTCGTCCCAGTCGGGTGTGGACAGCGTAGCCTGCTGGATGTCCTTGGGCAGCAACAGGACCGCTGGCCCGGCCGGTGAGCCGACGGCAGCCGCCAGCGCCGCGGGCAGCAGGTGGGCCACGTCCTCGGGCTTGCCCACCCGCTCACAGAACCGGGACACCGGGGAGAACACCGCGCGGCAGTCGATCGACCCGGACACTCCACTCTGGTCCTGGAAGGCACCGCGGCCCTCCAGCGCGGTGGGGGGCTGCCCGACCAGGGCGAGCACCGGAACCTCCGACGCGTACGCCTCGCCGAGGGCGGCCACCAGGTTCAGCGCGCCGCCGCCGGACGTGGCCGTCACGACCGCGATCCGGTTGCCGGTGCGGTGATATCCGTCGGCCATCGTGCCAGCGGCGAACTCGTGTTTGGCAATCACCGCGGAAATGGGAAGGCCGGACCCGCTCGCCGCGTCGTAGAGATCCTCGATATTCGCTCCGTGCACGCCGAACATGTGCCGAACACCGGCGGCCCGGACGAGATAACTCACCATGTGGTCGACCGTTCGCAGCGGCGCGCGGCGCGTCCGCGAAGTATTGAGATCCATGGCCCACCCAGTCCGTCTCGACGCGGTGACCGACCAACGCCCTGTGGCGTACTACTCGTACGATAAGAGGCGCGGATCGGAACCCGCTCGAGGGCTCGTCGACCTCACTGCCGATATCCCGCCCGACACCCCGATGATTCATGGGTGTTCGGGAGATCTGAGTGGAGGCGGCATGAGTGATCCAGAAGCCGATGTGACCGTGAGCCGATGCCCGGTGAGCGGAATTGCCGGGAACTTCGACCCGTTCGGGGCCGAGTACCAGACCGATCCGCCTGGAATGCTCCGAGCCGCGCGCCACCACCAACCCGTGTTTTACAGCGAGGATCTCGACTACTGGGTCGTGACGCGCTATCGCGACATCAAGGCGACGTTTCGGGACAGCAGCAGGTTCTCCGCGTCGATCGCGCTCGATCCCATCACGCCGCTACGTCAGCCGGTGGTCGAGCTGCTGAGAAGCTACCGGTTCGCACCAGGCCCAGTGCTGACCAACGAGGACGACCCCGTGCACCGGGCGCGACGCAAGGCGCTGGCGGAACCGTTGCTGTCCCGGTCCGTCGCGAAGCTGGAGAACCGGATTCGCGCGCTGGTGTCCGACTACCTCGACGACATCGTGCCCCGCGGCGCCGCGGACCTGGTCGACGATCTGCTCTGGGACGTGCCGGCGATCGTCGGCCTGCTGGTGGTCGGAGTGCCGGACGAGGACATCGACCGGGCGCGCAACTACAGCATCAAGCTCGGCATGTTCACCTGGGGGCGGCCAACGCTCGAGCACCAGTTGGAGATCGCCGACCAGGTCGGCCAGTGGTGGACGCTGGCCGGCGAGCTGGTGGAGCGGCTCAAACGCACCGGTGGGACGGGCTGGGTGCCGCACGCCATCGACGTCCAGCGCACCCGCCCGGAACTGGTCACCGACAACCATCTGCAGAACATGCTGATGAGCGGTCTGGTGGCGGCGCACGAGACGACCACCAACGCGGCCGGCAACGCGCTGCGCTACCTGCTCGAACATCGGGAGGCCTGGGCCGAGCTGTGCGGTGACTCGACGCTGATTCCGAACGCCGTGGAGGAGTGCCTACGGTTCTCCTCGTCCGTGCAGTGCTGGCGGCGTAGGGCACTGGTGGACGTGCCGGTCGGCGGCACGGTGATTCCGGCGGGCGGCAAGGTGCTGCTGATGATCGGCTCCGGAAACCACGACGACGACGTGTTTCCCCAGCCGGACACGCTGGACATCCGACGCGCCAACGCCACCGAGCACCTGGCCTTCGGTGCCGGCAACCACGTGTGCATGGGAGCGCCGCTGGCCCGGCTGGAGTTGCGAATCATCCTGGAGGAGCTGACCAGGCGGCTGCCGGGGATGCGCCTGGTACCGGGGCAGAACTACGACTACCGCCGCAACGCGTCGTTCCACGGACCGCAGCACCTGCTGGTCGAGTGGGACACCCCGTCCTGATCGGTGTCGGCCGCCGGTCCTACACGAGGACCGGCACGGCCTGCGCGCCACGCAGGTTGACCCGGCCGTTCCAGGTGATCTCGCCGTCCTGGGCCAGCCCGGGAAAGCGCTGGGTCAGGCGTTCGATGGCGATCCGGCCCTCCAGTCTGGCCAGCGCGGCGCCGAGGCAGTGATGCCGGCCGGCACCGAAGGACACGTGGGCTCTGGCCTCCGGCCGGGCGATCCGCAGCCGATCCGCGTCGGGCCCGAACCGTCCGGGATCCCGGTTCGCCGCGCCGAGGCAGGGGATCACCAGGACACCCGGTGGGATCGCCCTGTCCCGCACCCGGCACGGACTGGTCGTGATCCGGCGGCTCTGCTGCACGGGGGTGTCGTAGCGCAGGATCTCCTCGACGGCGTTGCCGGCCAGCTCCGGCCGGTCGCGCAGGGCGGCGAGCTGATCCGGGTGCCGCAGTAGCGCCACGACACCGTTGCCGATCAGGTTGACCGTGGTCTCGTGGCCGGAGACGTACAACAGGACGACCTGGGCGACCACCTCGTCCTCGGTCAGCGTGTGCCCGTCGACCTCGGCCTCGATCAGCGCGGAGAGCAGGTCGTCGCCCGGATGCGCCCGCTTCCAGCGAATGAGGTCACGCACGATCCCGGTCAGCTCCCGGTCCGCGGCGACGATGGCGCGAATGCGCTCCGGTGAGGTGGCGAACTCCAGCCTGCCCACCAGGATGCCGGACAGCTCGCGCACCCGGACGTGGTCGGCCTCCGGCAACCCGAGCATCGTGGAGATCACCGCGAACGGCACCGGGAAGGCCAGCGTCTCGATCAGGTCGGCCCGCCGTCGTTCCGCCATGGTGTCCAAGGAGGAGTCCACGAGTTCGGTGATGGCCGGTTCCAGTGCGGCGATCGCTCGTGGAGTGAACACTTTGGACACCAGACCGCGGAGCCGGGTGTGGTCGGGTGGGTCCCGGTCCACCAGGGCGAGGTTCAGTGGCGTGCCGACGTTCTCGCCGAGCAGTTCGTCCTGCTGCCGGAAGATCAGTCCGTCGGCGAGGTTGTGGTAGTCGACGGACAACCCGGACCGCAGCAACGCGGCCACGTCGTCATACGCGGTGAGCAGCCAGAACCCCAGCGGATGCTGGTGCACCGGATCCAGCTCGCGAACCCTGGCATAGTGCGGATAGGGGTCGTCGGTGAACCCCGGCGCGAACGGGTCGTAGAGCATCTGCTGCTGATCAGTCATGCGACCTCACTCCTAGGTCCCGCCCGTGGCCCGTCCTCGCCGGCGAGAGTCGCCATCAGGATGCCGTGCAGTCGGTCGAGCCCCGCTCGACGCCGCGGCCCGACGTGCCCCGTTTCAACGCGCTCTCGAGCGCCGTGAGACACGATCGACGCCTGAACAGCACATGACACCGCGAGGAGAAACCGTGACCGGTCGAGAGAACCTGATCCACGTGCCAGCCGACGACGGTGACGGGGTGTGGATCGGCGGCACCCTGCACACGGTCAAGGCGGGGACCGCCACCACGTCGGGGTCGCTCAGCTTCCTCCAGCTGACCGTTTCCCCCGGCGACGGTCCACCACCGCACATCCACACCGGCGAGGACGAGACGCTGTACATCCTGTCCGGGGAGTTCGAGTTCTTCTCAGCTGGCCGCACCTTCGCCGCCACGGCCGGAGACCTCGTCCATGTGCCCCGCGGCACCCTGCACGGCGTGCGCAACGTCGGTGAGTCAACGGCTCGTGCGTTGACCATCTACACGCCCGGCGGTATGGACCGCTACTTCACCGCAGTGGGGACGCCGGAAGGACTTCCGGGGGCCGGCCCCGCCCCGCTGTCGCCGGAGCAGCTGCGCGCGGCGGTGGAGCAGGCGCCGGCCCACGGGCTGATCATCCCGCCGCCGCCGGACGGAGGACCTCCGCCACCGCCGCGCTGAGGTCAGCCACGTGCCTGCCGCTGGCTGTCGACGATCGAAATGCCGTTGGCGTGCCGGTACTCCAGGATCGCCTTGAGGTTGTCCAGCTCGATCTTGTGGCCGGGGTAGAACAGGTGCCAGAAGTCCCCGACCCAGAGACGGTCCTTGCTGGGTGCCAGCTCGGGGCGCGGGTTGACGTCGTAGTGCGGGTGGTGACAGTTGGTCCACAGCAGCACCGAGCCCTGCGTACCGAGCACCGTCCGCGCCGGCACCACCCGGTACAGGTACACCATCCACAGCTCGTCGCCCTGGTCCCACGCGCAGTGGTAGTCGACGGTGAGCGCGTCCCGGTTGGCCACCACCTTGGCGTACAGCCGAGTGTCCGGGACGATGCGATCCCAGCCGACCCACAGCCCGTCGTCGTCGACCGGCTCCAGTTCCCTGGCGCTGACCGTGAACTCCTCCAGGCTGCGGATGTCCGCCAGGTAGTCGAACACGACTTGCGGCGGGCAGTCGATGTAGGCGTGCAGCGTGCAGAAGTCGTGGTAGATTTCTTTGCTGGAGTAGCTTTCCTTGGCTTCGCGTTCAGCGATCCGGAAGACTTCCGGCGCCGGCGTGTTCTCCACTCTGACAATCCCTGGAATTTCGGCCAGTTCCGCTTCGGAAACCCGCATCTCGCTATTCCTCTCCGCTTTCGTTGCCTCACGATGCGGTCCGGGCCTCGAAGAGCGAGCCACGATCGGTGGACGATCGGCGGTCGCGCGGGTTGGGCAGCACACTGGCGGACATGCCGGGAACCGTGGGCTCGTTCGGTGCGTGGGTGGCGGCCAGCCATCCGTTGCCCGGGTTGGTGGTGACGGTGGTGGCCGCCGGGCTCGCGGTGACGGCGGGGCATTCGCCGGGCGGCGTCGCCGGGGTGACCGTGGCCGTGTTCGCCGGGCAGTTGTCCGTGGGGTGGCTCAACGACGTCGTCGACGCCGACCGGGACGCCGTGGTGGGGCGGACGGACAAGCCGGTGGCGGCGGGGCGGGTCGGCCGCCGCGCGGTCGGGCGGGGAGTGGTGGTCGCCGCGGTGCTGGCGGTGGGGCTGTCCCTGCTGTCCGGCGTGCCAGCGACCGCGGCGCACGTGGGCGCGTTGCTGTCGGCCTGGGCGTACGACCTGGGGGTCAAGGCGACGGCCTGGTCGATCGTCCCCTACGCGGTGTCGTTCGGGCTGTTGCCGGCGTTCGCGACCATCGGGGCCACCGGGCACTGGCCGCCGTGGTGGATCACGGTCGGGGCCGCGGTGCTCGGCAGTGCCGCGCACGTCGCGAACGTCCTGCCGGACATCGACGACGACACCGCGACCGGGGTCGTGGGACTGCCGCACCGGATCGGCGCCACGGCCAGCCGGTTCCTCGCGGCCGCGCTGGTGCTGGCCGCGTCCGTGGTGCTGGTGGCCGGACCGCCCGGGGCGGCCTCCGCGCTCGGGATCGCCGCCCTGGTCGTCGCCTGTCTGGTCGTCGGCGGGGGACTGGTGGCGCGGCGGCGGGCCGCGTTCCACGCGGTACTAGTCGTCGCGGTCCTCGACGTGGTGCTGCTGCTCGCCACGGGCGCGTGAGACCAGCTCGGACTGGTAGCGCCGGGTCCAGCGGGCCACCAGGGGTGCCACCGGCGCGAGCGCGAGGTCGAGGACGACGCTGAACGGCGGTACCGCGGCCAGCCGCGCGGGTCCGAGCCAGCGCGGCACGGCGACGGTCCGGTGGCCGTGCCCGGTCAGGCACCGGTACACCTCGTCGGCGACCTGGTCCGGGCCCGCGCCGAACGAACGGCCGCGCCTGCCCTCCTCGGCGGTCGGACGCAGGCCGCCGGCGCGCAGCAGCCACTCGGTACGCACCGGGCCCGGCTCGACGGTGTGGATCCGGACTCCGTGCGGCACCTCCCGCCGCAGGCCGTGCACGAGCCCGTCGACCGCCGCCTTGGTGGCCGAGTACATCGCCAGCGGCGGCACCGGCACCACCCCGGCGAGCGAGGAGATCATCACCACGTCGCCGCGCCGGTCCGCGAGGTGGGGGAGGGCCCGCCGGGTCAGGTCCGCGACCGCGACCACGTTCAGGTCGACCATGGCCTGTACGGCCTCGGTGTCCAGCTGGGTGAACAGCCCGACCCGGCCCTGGCCGGCGTTGTTGACCAGCGCGTCGAGCCTGCCGTACCGCTCGACCACGTGGTCGACCAGCTCGCCGCGCTGCCGGGGATCGGTGAGGTCGCACGGCACGGCGTGGACGCCGGCCGCGCGCAACCGGGTCTCGTCCCTGGCGCACGTGACGACCGTCGCGCCCTCGGCCAGCAGCCTCGTGACGACGGCGGCTCCGATCCCGGCGGTGCCGCCGGTCACCAGGACCACCCGGTCGCGGACGGTTCGTTTCGTGAACATGCCGGTGGGCATACCCGCCGGGCGCGTACTCACCCCACTTTCGGGTACACGCCGCGCGTGCCAACGACCCGGTTCCGGCCCAACGACGTCGCGCTCTACGACGCGAACGTCGAGCAGTGGTGGCGGCGGAGGGGCGTGTTCGCGATGCTGCACTGGCTCGCCGCGGCCCGCGCCGAGCTGGTCCCGCCCGCCCCGCGACCGGGCGCGGTGCTGCTCGACCTGGGCTGTGGCGCCGGGCTGCTCGCGCCGCACGTCGCCGACAAGGGCTACCGGCACGTCGGCGTCGACCTCTCGCCCGAGACGGTCCGGCTGGCCGGCGCGCACGGCGTGCACGCGGTCCGCGGCGACGTGCTGTCGATCCCGGCGGCCGACGAGTCGGCGGACGTGGTGGTCGCCGGCGAGATCCTGGAGCACGTGCCGGACCTGCCGCGTGCCGTCGCGGAGGCGTGCCGGGTGCTGCGGCCCGGCGGGTCGCTGGTGCTGGACACGCTCGCCGCCACCGCGGTCTGCCGGTGGCTGGCGATCGGCGTCGCCGAACGGGTGCCCGGCCTGGCCCCGCGCGGCGTGCACGACCCGGCGCTGCTGGTGGACCGGTCGCTGCTCGTGCGGGAGTGCGGGCGGCACGGTGTGGGGTTGGCTCTGCGGGGTATCCGCCCGTCGGCGACCGGGCTGATCGCCTGGCTCCTCCGCCGGGCGGACACGGTCGCGATGGTGCCGACCCGGTCGACCGCCGTGCTGTTCCAGGGGTACGGCACCAAGACCGGCACGAGGGAAGGATGACGGTGTCCGCGATCCCCCGAGCCCGGTCGGTGGCCGAGCGCATGTCCGCACGGGCCCAGGCCTACGACGCGTCCGGCGAGTTCCCCTCGGCCGACTTCGACGACCTGCGCGACGCCGGGCTCCTCGGCCTGATGGTGCCCCGCCGGCTCGGCGGGCTCGGGGCGTCCTTCGCCGAGTACGCCGACGTCGCGGTCGAACTGGGCGCCGGAGCAGGGGCGACCGCGCTGATCTTCAACATGCACGCGTCGGTGACCGGGGCGCTGGCGCACACCCCGGACGACCTGGTGCGCGCGTTCGGCGCGCCGGACAGCTTCTTCGAGTCCCGCGACCGGGTGCTGCGGGCCGCCGCCGACGGCTCGCTGTACGCGGTCGCGATGAGCGAGCGCGGCGTCGGCTCGCGGCTGTCCAAGGTCGCCACCGCCTACGAGCGCACCGCCGCCGGCTTCCGGATCACCGGCAGCAAGACGTTCGTCTCCGGCGCCGGGCACGCCGACGCCTACCTGGTCGCCGCCAGGGACCACACCGCCGACGAGCCGCGCGTCTCCTACTTCCTGGTCCCGGCGGGCGACGGCGTGCGGGTCGAGCCGACCTGGGACGCGCTCGGCATGCGCGCCACCGGCAGCCACGACCTGCACCTGGACACCGAGGTCGGCCGGGACGCGCTGGTCGGCGGGATCGAGGGCGCCGCGCTGCTGCTCGCCCAGGTCATGCCGCAGTGGCTGGTCGCCTCCTACGCGGCGGTCTATGTCGGTGTCGCCCGCGCCGTGCTCGACCACGGGGCGAAGCACCTGCGCGAGCGCGGCCTGCACACCCTGCCCGCGGTACGCGCCAGGATGGGCCGGGCCGACACCCGGGTCGCGGCCGCGGCGCTGGTCGTCGCCGAGGCGGCACGGCGGGTCGCCGAGGACCCGGGCGGCCAGGAGACCAACCGCTGGGTGTGGCGGGCCAAGCTGGCCGCGGGCGACACCGCGGCGGAGGTCGCCTCGAGCGTGCTGGAGGCGGCGGGCGCCTCGGCCACCCGTCGAGGCCATCCGCTGGAACGGCTCTACCGCGACGCCCGCTGCGGTGCCCTGCAACCGGCCACCTCCGACGTGTGCGCGGACTGGCTGGGTGCCCGCGCGGTCGGCGACGACCCGGACGAGGCACCCCGGTGGTGAGCCAGGGCGTGACCGCGGTGCTCACCGGCATCGGCACCGCGCTCCCACCGGTCACCGACCAGCGGGCGTTGTGGGACGGGTACTTCCGCGACCACTTCGCCGGTGGCCGCGCCGCGGAACGGATCTTCACCGGTGCCGGGGTGGTCCGCCGGCATGCCGTGGTCAGCCCGCTGGACCAGGACCTGTCCGGGTGGTCCACCCAGGAGCGGATGGAGCTGTACGACCGGTACGCGCCGCCGCTGGGGCACCGCGCGGTGACCGGCGCCCTCGCCGCCGCCGGCCTCGACCCCGCCGACGTCGGCCAGCTCGTCGTCGCCTCCTGCACCGGTTACGCGGCGCCGGGCCTGGACGTGCGGCTGGCCGCGTCGCTCGACCTGGCCGCCGACACCCAGCGCCTGCTCGTCGGGCACATGGGCTGCTACGCCGCGCTGCCCGCCCTGGCCGGCGCGGGCGACTTCGTGACGGCCAGGGGGAGGCCCTCGGTGCTGCTGTGCCTCGAGCTGACCTCGCTGCACCTGCAACCACCCACCCCGGACGTCCAGCAGGTCGTGTCGCACGCGTTGTTCAGCGACGCCGCCGTCGCCGTCGTCCTGCGACCGGGTGGCGGACCGGGGCTCGAACTGGTCGACACCACCGCGGTCACCGATCCCACCACCGCCGACCACATGACGTGGGCGGTGACCGACCGCGGGTTCCGGATGACCCTGTCCCCGCGCGTCCCCGACGTGCTCGCCAAGCACGTCCACGCCACCGTCGAGAACCTGTTGGTCCGGCACGGCCTCACCACGCGTGACGTACGCGGCTGGGCCGTGCACCCCGGCGGCCCGCGCATCCTCGACACCGTGCGGGACGTGCTCGACCTGCCGGCCGAGGTGCTGCGGCACTCCCGGCACGTGCTGCGCGAACACGGCAACTGCTCCTCGGCGACGGTCCTGCTCGTGCTCGACGACCTGCTCACCACCGGCGGGCTCCGCGCCGGTGACCCGGTGCTCGCCATGGCCTTCGGTCCGGGCCTGACCCTCTACACCGCGCTGTTACGGGTGACCTGACACAGCTCGGCCGCCTCGTCCTCGTCGGTGTCGAACCGGTCGGACCCCGCGGGCGCCCCGACACCGGCGAACGACACCGCACCGGCACCCGCCGCGCCGGCCGGCCGGCGCGGGGCCGCGTGCAGGTCGCGTACGCCGGTCGCGTCGAGGACCCGCCGGGCGTTGCCGGCTCGCACCCCGCCGCAGGCCATCACCGCCACCCGCCCGTCCGCCCGCTCGACCAGCTCCCGGACCAGCCCCAGCCCGTCGAGCACCGACCGCCGCCGACCCGACGTCAGCACCCGGGCGAAGCCGAGCGCGGCCACGTCCTCCAGCGCCCGCACCGAGTCCTCGGCGACGTCGATCGCCCGGTGGAACGTGACCGGCAGCCCGCCGGCCGCCGCGACCAGGCCGGCGCACTCCCGGTCGACCCGCCCGGCGTTGTCCAGCGCCCCCACCACGACCCCCGCCGCCCCGCACTCCCCGGCCAGGACGACGTCCCGCCGCATCACCGCCAGCTCCTCCGGCGCGTAGTGGAACCCACCCGGCCTCGGCCGGACCAGCACGTGCACCTCGACCCGGTCCCCGGCCAGCGCCACGGCCCGCTCGATCAGGCCCGCGCTCGGCGTCAGCCCGCCCTCGGCCGCCGCGGCGCACAGCTCCACCCGGTCCGCTCCGGCCCGCACGGCCGCGAGCACCCCGGCGATCGAGTCCACACTGATCTCCACCCGCACCGTCATGCCGCCAGCATGGACACCGGCCCGCTCACTCGTCGAACCCGGTGTCGCGGGCGACCGACTCCCAGGCGGCGATCTCGGTCCGCACGGCGTCGAGGTGGGCGAGGATCGTGTCCACCGAGTCGTCGCCGAGCGGCAGCCGCAGCGGGGTGTCGTCCGCCGCCAGCGCCGTGCGGATGGCCTCGGCCGCCTTGACCGGGTCGCCCGCCTGCCCGCCGTGCCCGGTTCGGACGAAGGTCCTGGTCCGGCCCGCGCTGTCGGCGTAGACCGGATCCTCCGCGCTGAAGTACGCCGCGCCCGCGCCGAACAGGTTCGTGCGGAACGCGCCTGGCTCGACCACCAGCACCTTGACGCCGAACTCCCCGACCTCGGCGGCCAACGCCTCGGACAGCCCCTCCAGGGCGAACTTCGTCGCGCAGTACGCGGAGAAGCCGGGCATCGTGACCTGGCCGCCGACGCTGCTCAGGTTCACGATCGCGCCGCTCCGCCTGGCCCGCATCGCCGGCAGTACCGCGCGGATCAACGCCGCCGGCCCGAAGAAGTGCAGGTCGAACAGGTGACGGAGCTCGTCGTCGGTGGTCTCCTCGACCGCGCCGACCTGGGTCCGTCCGGCGTTGTTCACCAGCACGTCGATCCGGCCGTGCCGGCTCAGCACGTCCGCGACCGCCTCGTCGATCCGCGCGGTGTCGGTAACGTCCAGCCGCACCGGGTCCACCTGGTCGGGATGGGCGGCCACCAGGTCCGCCATCGTCTCCGGTCGCCGGACGGCCGCGACGACCGTGTCCCCCGCGGCCACCGCGTCCTCGGTGATCGCCCGGCCGAAGCCGCTGTTCGCGCCGGTCACCAGCCACACTCTCGGGTTCGTCATGGCTCCACCGTTCCGCGCCGGGCACCGCGTCGTCCAAGACCCGCTGTGATAGCCATTGGTTGTGGACGTGCACGGGCGGGACCTGGCCTACTTCGTCGCGGTGGCCGAGGAGCTGCACTTCACCCGGGCGGCCGAGCGGATGTACGTGTCCCAGCCGGCGTTGAGCAAGCAGATCCGGATGCTGGAGCGGCAGCTCGGCGCGTCGCTGTTCGAACGGGACCGGCGCGAGGTGCGGCTGACGCCCGTCGGCGCCGCGCTGTTGCCGCACGCCAGGCGGATCGCCGAGGAGTGGTCGGCGGCCAGGGCGGCGATCGAGTCGGCGAAGGCCGCGCAGCGCGCGACGCTGGTGGTCGGCATGAGCACCAGTCCAGGCCGCGGCCTGCTGCCCGCGTTGCGGTCCCGGCTGGCCGCCGAGTTCCCGGACGCCAGGATCAGGCTGCGTCAGGTCGGCTGGGCGGACCCGGTGGCCGGTCTCGCCGACGGCACCGCGGACGTCGGCTTCGTCTGGCTGCCGATGCCCGATGCCCACCGGTACCGGTGGGTGGTGGTCGCCAGTGAGCCACGGCTGGTCGCGCTGCCCGCCGGGCACCCGCTCGCCGGTCGGGCGACGGTCGCGTTCGCCGACCTGCTGGACGAACCGTTCCTCGCGCTGCCCGAGTCGGCCGGCGCGGCGCGCGGGTACTGGCTCGCGCTGGACGCCAGGGGCGGCCGGGCGCCGGTCATCGGCGGGGAGATCAACAGCGCGGAGGAGACCCACGAGGCGGTGGCCAACGGCGACGGGGTGGTGCTGCTGGCCGAGGGCAACGCGCCGCTGGTCGCCAGGGACGACGTCGTGGTCCGTCCGGTCACCGGCGTGGCGCCCAGCGAGCTCGCCGTCGCCTGGCGGGCGGACGACGAACGTCCACTGGTCCTCGGCTACGCCCGCGCGGCGCTCGTATTGACGAAATCTTGACGCCCCCGCTCACACCGCGCTGTTGTGCGTGATTGAACAGCTGTTTAACCTGGTGGTGTGTCAGCGAGCAACGACGAGACCGCCGCGAAGGCAGGCGCCACCGCCGACCGGATCCGCGATGCAGCCATCGCGCGGTTCGGCCAGGACGGGTTCGGCGCCGGGCTGCGGGCGGTCGCCGCTGACGCGGACGTGACCGCGGGTCTGGTCGTGCACCACTTCGGCTCGAAGGAAGGGCTGCGCAAGGCCTGCGACGAGCACGTGTTGGCGGTCATGCGCGAGCAGAAGACCAAGGCGCTGACCGACGGCACGGCCGGCATGCTGATGGCCCAGATGGCCGAACTCGAGCACTACGCGCCGATCGTGCTCTACCTGATGCGCAGCCTGCAGACGGGTGGCGAGCTGGCGGCCACGCTCATCGAGCAGATGACCGAGGACGCGGACGCGTACCTGGCCGCGGGCGAGGCGGCCGGGGTCGTGCTGCCCAGCAGGGACCGGGCGGCACGCACCCGTTACCTGGCCTACCAGAGCGCGGGCGGCATGCTGCTGTGGTTCACGCTGCACGGGTCGAACACCGATCCCGAGGAGTTCCGGAAGTCGTTCCGCCGCTACGTGGAGGAGCTCGCACCGCCCGCCCTGGAACTGTTCACCCAGGGCCTGCTGGTCGACCGGTCGATGCTCGACGCCTTCCTGATGTACGTCCCGGATCCGCCAGCCGGCGAGCGCTAGTCACCACACCCCGCTCGGGGCCCCCACATCATCCACGCCACTCACACGATGAGGCATGACCATGACCGCTGCGATCGAGATCGAACACATCACCAAGACGTTCGGCCGGGTCACCGCGCTCGCCGGGCTCGACCTGACCGTCGAGCCCGGCCACGTGCACGGTTTCCTCGGCCCCAACGGCGCCGGCAAGTCCACCACCATCCGCGTCCTGCTCGGGCTCTTGCGCGCCGACTCGGGCCGCACCAGCGTGCTCGGCCACGACCCGTGGGCCGACGCGGTGGCACTGCACCGGCGGCTCGCCTACGTGCCCGGCGACGTCGAGCTGTGGCCCAACCTCACCGGCGGCGAGGCGATCGACCTGTTCGCCCGGCTCCGCGGCGGCGCGCACCCGGCCCGCCGGGACGAGCTGTGCGAGCGGTTCGACCTCGACCCGACCAAGAAGGGGCGCACGTACTCGAAGGGCAACCGGCAGAAGGTGGCGCTGATCGCCGCGCTCGCCAGTGACGTCGAGCTGCTCCTGCTCGACGAGCCGACCGCCGGCCTCGACCCGCTGATGGAGGCGGTCTTCCAGGACTGCATCCGCGAGGCTAAGGCGGCCGGGCGCACCGTCCTGCTGTCCAGCCACATCCTCGCCCAGGTGGAGGTGCTGTCCGACCGGATCTCGATCATCCGGCAGGGCCGGATCGTCGAGTCCGGCTCGCTCACCGAGCTGCGCCACCTCACCCGCACGTCGGTGGAGGCGGTCACCGACCGGCCGGCCGGCACGCTCGGAGGACACGCGGGCGTGCACAACCTGCGCACCGAGAACGGCGTTCTCCGGTTCGAAGTGGACGGTGAACAGCTCGCGCCGGTGGTGCGGCTGTTGGGTGAGCTCGGCGTGCGCGGTCTGACCGCGCATCCGCCGACCCTCGAGCAACTGTTGCTGCGCCACTACGGCGACCACGCCGAGGAAGAGGTCGCGTGATGGCCACCGCGACGACCACCACCAGCCGCGCCGCGCACGCCGTCCAGCGCGACTCCGCGACCCGCGGCACCGGCGTCCTGCTGCGGTTCATGCTGCGGCGCGACCGGATCCGCTTCCCGGCCTGGACGCTCGGGCTCACCCTGCTGATGACCTACTTCGCCACCGCGCTGGAGACCCTCATCAAGACGCCGGAGGACCTGCGCGGACTGTCCGCGTTCTCCGCCAGCCCGGTCGGCGCGTTGTTCGGCGGCCCCGGGTTCGGGTTCGACGACCTGACCCTCGAACGGTTCCTGGCCGGGCAGTACGGGCTCTACATCGTCCTCGGTGCCGGGCTGATGGGTCTGCTCACCGTCGTCCGGCACACCCGCGTCGAGGAGAGCTCCGGCCGGGCCGAACTCGTCCGGGCCAACGTCGTCGGCCGGCACGCCCAGCTCACCGCGGCGTTGGCGCTGAGCGCGCTGATGGCCGTCGCGGTCGCGGTGCTCGTCGGCGGGATGATGGCCGGCCGCGGCTTCGACCCGGGCGGCTCGCTGCTGTTCGGCGCCGCCATCGGCGCGGCCGCGCTCGCCTTCGCCGGCATCGCGGCGGTCACCACCCAGCTGTCGGAGTACCCGAGGGCCACCTCCGGCATGGCGGGTGCGGTGCTCGGGGCCGCGTTCGTCCTGCGTGGACTGGGCGACATGGCCGCGGTCCAGGGCGCCGGCCCGGCCTGGCTGTCGTGGCTGTCGCCGCTCGGCTGGTCGCAGCAGACCGCGCCGTACGTGCACGATCGGTGGTGGCCGCTGGTGATCACGCTGGCCTTCGCCGGTGCCGCGGCCGCGGCCGGCTACGCGCTCTCCGCCCGCCGCGACCTCGGCGCCGGTCTCGTGCCGCCCCGCCCGGGGCCGCCCCGGGCCGCGCCCTGGCTGCGTGATCCGCTCGCGCTGGCGTTCCGCCTCCAGCGCGCGAGCCTGATCGGCTGGACCGTGGCCCTGCTCGTCGGCGGCGTCGCGTTCGGCGCGTTCACCCAGCCGATGCTCGACGGCTTCGAGGACGCGCCGGCGGACCTGGTCGCCGTCATGGGCGGCTCGGCGGACATGCTGTCCGGTTTCCTCGGCCTGATGGGCCTGACGATGGCGCTCGTCGTCGCGATCTTCGCCGTGCTGGCCGTGCACGCCCTGCGCGCCGAGGAGACCGAGGGACGCGCCGAACCGGTGCTGGCGACGGCGGTCGGCCGGCCAGCCTGGATCGGCGCGTACCTGACGGTGGCCGCGGCCGGCGTGCCGTGGCTGCTGCTGACCGCCGGCGTCGGCATGGGCGTCGGAGCCGCGGTGAGCACCGGCGACGCAGGCCTGATCGACGATCTCGTCCTCGGCCACCTCGCGCACACCCCGGCCGTGTGGTCCGTGCTCGCACTCGGCGCCCTGCTGTACGGCGCCGCGCCCCGGGTGCTGCCCGCGACCTGGGCCGTCGTCGCCTACGGGACGGTCGTCGGGTTCTTCGCACCGATCCTCGAACTCCCCGACGGCGCGATCCGCGTGTCGCCGTTCGAGCACGTCGGCGAGTACCCGCTCGTCCCGGTCGACGTCACCGCGGTGCTCGTCCTGACGGTGCTGGCCGCACTGGTGGCGTACGCCGCCGTGGTCACCTTCCGGCGCCGCGACCTGACCACACCGAGCTGAGCCACAGCAACGCGGCGATCGCGTCGATCACCCGGCGCTGTCGGGCCAAGGCAGTACGGTCAACTGGGGCCACTGCTCGCGCCAGCGCCGGGTCTTCGCCTCGTAGACCTGACGCGGAGCGAGCACCGGATTCGGCCGGACGACGAGGTTGAACACGTCGGCGAGACCGTGTGGGGCGTAGACGCGCCACCGGTCGGCCCCGTCGAGGCGGACGCCCAGACAACAGGTGGTCGCGGCGAACGAGTCGATCGCCGCTTCGGTCGACGGATAGGGCTCACACGGCACGCCGAAGTGGTCCTCGTACCACAGGTGCACACGTGCCTCGTTGCGGATCTCCACCGGAACCGGCAGGTCGCCGAACAGACGCGCGCCCGCGCGGATGACCTCGTTCTCGGCGTCCCAGCCGAGGTCGGAGTCGTCGAAGTAGAACAGGTCGTAGTCCCTGATGCCCTCGGCCGGCGGCCGGTCGGTGACCACGTTCCACACGGTCTGGAACAGTCAACCGGCGGTCAGGTACCAACCCGGTAGCTCCAGCGTCGTCGCGCGGACGAGGACTTCCAGCAGTTGCTCGTTGCGGGAGAGGGTCGCGCGCAAGGCGTCCAGTTGTTCGCCCACGGCGAGCCGGCCGATCAGCATGTGAGCATTCTAGTGCTAGAATAGCCGCCGTGTCCTCCACCCTCACCGATGGCGAGCTGACCGTGCTCGGGTTGCTCGTCGAGCAGCCGCGGCACGGGTACGAGTTGGAGCGGGTCATCGAGGAGCGCGGAGTGCGGGCGTGGACCGCACTCGGGTTCTCCTCCATCTACTACGTGCTCGACAAACTCACCAAGCGCGGCCTGATCGAACCGACCGGCACTCCCTCGTCCGCCAAGTCGCGCACCACCTTCCGGCCCACCGCGACCGGCCGTGCGCTCTGTGCCGACGCCACCCGCGACGCGCTGTCCACCCTGACCCCGCCGCGCCCACGCGTCCTGATCGGAATGGCCAACAGCCCTGGCCTACCCGACTCCGACATCGTGACCGGACTGACCCGACGCCTCGACGCGTTGCGGACACAACTCGCCGACGTCCGGGCGACCCGCGCCCGGCAGGCCCCCCTGCCACCCGCCGCCGACGCGATCTTCGACTACGGCGAGGCCATGCTCGCGGCCGACATCAGCTGGACCGAAACCACCCTGGCGAAGGAGACCGTGATGGACAAGTACGACGTCAAGAAGGCCCACCGCGCGCTCTACTCGCCCTCGGCCAAGGACTTCACCGTCGTCGACGTGCCCGAGCTCCGGTACATCACCGTCGACGGCGCGGGCGATCCGAACACCGCACCCGCCTATGCGCACGCGGTCGAAGCCCTCTACGGCGTGGCCTACACGCTGAAGTTCGCCAGCAAACGCGACGGCCGGGACTTCGTGGTCGGCCCGCTGGAAGGACTGTGGCGCGCCGACGACCCCTCCGTCTTCGTCACGCGCCGCAAGGACGCCTGGGAGTGGACCATGATGATCAGCCTCCCCGACTGGATCAGCGACGACATGGTCCACACCGCAGTCGACGCCGTCACCCGCAAGAAGGACAACCCCGCGCTCGCCGAGCTCCGGCCGCGCACCATCGCCGAAGGAACCTGCGTCCAGATCCTGCACCTCGGCTCCTACGACGACGAGACCCCCACCCTGGACCGCCTGCACAACCACTACCTCCCCGACAACGCGCTCACCTTCAACGGCGACCACCACGAGATCTACCTCAGCGACCCGCGCCGCACCGCCCCCGCCAAGCTCAGAACGGTCCTGCGGCAGCCGGTCAAACCCGTGTAGCGCGCGTCACGTCCGGTCGTGTCACGTCTGCGCGGGCGACGGTGTCTTGGGGGCATGACTGAGCACAGCACAGCCAAGGTCGTGGTGATCGGAGGCGGCTACGCCGGAACGCTCGCGGCGAACCGCCTGACGCCGGGAGGTGTGGACATCACGCTGGTCAACCCGCGCCCCGAGTTCGTCGACCGGATCCGGCTGCACCAGTACGTGTGCGGCACCGGCGAGGCCGCCGTGGACTACGCGCCGATCCTCGGCGACGGTGTCCGGCTGCTCGTCGACACCGCCACCCGGATCGTCCCCGCCGGCCGCGTGGTCGAGCTGGCATCGGGTGCCGCGCTGGACTACGACCACGTGATCTACGCGGTCGGCAGCACCGGGGCGCCACCGTCGTCGGTACCCGGCGCGGCCGAGTTCGCGTACTCCGTCGCCGAGTTCGAGTACGCGCGGCGGCTGCGCGCACGACTGGCCGACGCGCCCCGGGACGCACCGGTCACCGTCGTCGGCGGTGGCCTGACCGGCATCGAGACTGCCGCCGAACTGGCCGAGCAGGGCCGCGCGGTCACCCTCGTCGGCGGCGGCACCCTTGCGCCGAAGTTCACCGAGTCGGCTCGGCGATCGATCCTCAAGTGGCTGGCCCGGAACGGGGTCGCCGTGCTCGAGGACGACGTGGTGACCGAAGTCCGCGCGGAGGCGGTGGTCCTCGGCGACGGAGCGGTGCGACCGAGCGCGGTCACCGTCTGGACGGCCGGCTTCGGCGTGCCCGAGCTGGCCCGCGCCAGCGGACTGCGCACCGACCCGCTCGGCCGGCTGCTCACCGACGAGACCCTGACCAGCGTCGACGACGATCGCGTCGTGGCCGCCGGCGACTGCGCCGCGCCGTCGGGCGAACCGCTGCGGATGAGCTGCTACGCGGCCGGGCCGCTCGGGGCGCAGGCCGCCGACACGATCCTGCGCCGGCTCGCCGGGACCGAGCCGGCGCCGCTCGGCCTGGCCTTCTCCGGCGCGTGCGTGAGCCTCGGACGGCGGGCCGGGGTCCGGCAGTTCGCCCGCAAGGACGACACCGCGATCGACTTCCACATCGGCGGCCGGCTCGGTGGGGCGATCAAGAACCTGACCTACAAGTTCGGCGTCCTCAAGGTCGGCCGTGAGGCACGCAAGCCGGGCTCCCGGTTCTGGCTGAAGGGAACCCCACGTCCACAGCGGACCGCCGCCACACCGTCATGACCACCGACCACGCCGAGCGGTTCACCCTGTTGCGGCCGCTGCTGTTCACCATCGCCTACGAGATCCTCGGCTCGGCCACCGAGGCCGACGACGTGTTGCAGGACAGCTATCTACGGTGGTCCGAAGTGGACCTCACGACCGTGCGGGACACCAGGTCGTACCTGGCGAAGCTGGTGACCCGGCAGGCGCTCAACGCGGTGCGGGCCGGCTCGCGCCGGCGTGAGGACTACGTCGGTCCGTGGCTGCCGGAGCCGCTGCTGCTCGACGAGCACGACCCCTCGGCCGACGTGGTGCTCGCCGAGTCGGTCTCGATGGCGATGCTCGTGCTCCTGGAGACCCTCACCCCCGTCGAGCGCGCGGTGTTCGTGCTGCGCGAGGTGTTCGGCTTCGCCCACCACGACATCGCCGCCGCGGTGGGCAGGTCCGTGTCGACCGTGCGCCAGGTCGCGCACCGCGCCCGCGAACACGTCCACGCGCGGCGGCCCCGTTTCGAACCCGCCGACGCCGCGACGACCGCGAAGATCACCGAGCGGTTCATGGCCGCGGCGTCCACCGGTGACCTGGACGGGCTGCTCGCGCTGCTCGCCCCGGACGTGGCCCTGACCGCCGACGGCGGCGGCAAGGCCATCGCGACGCTCCGGCCGGTGGTTGGCGCGGAGCGGGTGGCTCCGTACCTCGTCCACATCTTCCGCGCGTCGTCGGACGTGCGGGTCGAGCTGGCCAACTGCAACAACGCGTCCGCGATGGTCGTGCACCGCGGCGACCACCTGGACGGTGTCTTCCTGATCGAGATCAACGACCGGAGGATCACCAACCTCTACGCCATCCGCAATCCGGACAAGCTCGTCACGGTGACGGTGCCGCGCCGGATCAGCCGCCAGACCGAGGAGATCTGATGTCCGCCGAAACCAGCACCGAAACCAGCAAGGCGATCTGCGTCCGCTTCCACGAAGCCATGAACACCCGCGACCCGGAGACCATCTCGACCGTGATCGACGAGCTCGTCGACCCGGACGTGGTGTTCCACTCGCCCGCGCCGCTGCCGGAGACGGGAGCACGGGCGATCGCGCACGTCTGGGACATGCTCCTCCGCGCGTTCCCCGACCTGCACGTCGCCGTCGAGGACGTGATTGCCGAGGGGGACAAGGTCGTCATCCGGAACGTGGTCACCGGCAGCCACCTCGGCGACTACCAGGGCCTCGCGCCGACCGGTCGATCCGTCTCCTACAACGAGATGTTCGTCATCCGGTTCGCGGACGGCCGCATCGCCGAGATCTGGGGAGTCGTCGACCTCCTCACCCAGCTGCGGCAGCTCGGCGCGATCCCCGCCTGACCGACCGAGAGCGTGGTCTTGCGCGCCGGTGTGTCCTGTGGCACAGTCGCCTGTCACGGAGTGCCATTCAAGTGACATTCGGTGTCATAGGAGACCCGTTGTGAACCAGCAGCGCACCGAGCCGGACGCACCCGACAACGACGACGTCCTGCATGCCAAGGCGAGCCGCAAGGCCGCGCTCCATCTCTTGCCGATCCTGTGCCTCGTGTACTTCATGGCCTTCGTGGACCGCACCAACGTCGGTCTGGCCAAGACCTCGCTCGAAGCCGACGTGGGCATCAGTGCCGCGGCCTACGGTGTCGGCGCGGGCATCTTCTTCCTGAGCTACGCGCTCCTGGAAGTGCCGAGCAACCTCATCATGCACCGGGTCGGGCCGCGGCGGTGGATCACCCGAATCGCGATCACCTGGGGGGCGCTCTGCTCCTGCATGATGTTCGTGCAGGACGAGTTCACCTTCTACCTCATCCGGTTCCTGCTCGGCGCGGCCGAGGCCGGGCTGTACCCGGCGCTGATGTACATCATCACGGTCTGGTTCTCGCAGAAGCACCGGGTCACGATGGTCGGGATCATCTACCTCGCCGTCTGCGCCGGGCTCACGCTCGGTGGGCCGCTCGGCGGGGCGCTGATGGAACTGCACGACGTCGGCGGGCTGTTCGGCTGGCAGTGGATGTTCCTCGTCGAGGGCGCGATCACGATCGTCGTCGGGTACTTCGTGTGGCGGCTGCTGCCCGACCGGCCGGAGGACGCGCCCTGGCTGTCCACACGGGAAGCGGAGATCCTGAACCAGCGCGCGGTCATCCGCACCGCGGCCGCGCACAGCACGCTGAAGGGCAACGTCAAGGTCGCCTTCGGCCGGCCGTTCATCCTCGCGCTGTCCGTGGTCTACTTCGCGAACCAGATCAACAGCGTCGCGATCCAGTACAACTTCCCGTCGATCGTGGAGAGCCTCGACGTCGAGGGGTCGTTCCTGATCGGCCTGGTCAGTGGCAGTGTGGGGATCGGCGCGTTCATCGGGGTGCTCGTCATCCCGTGGATCCAGCGCCGGGTGCGCAACGAGATCCGGGTCCTCACGTACACGACGGCGGTCACGGCGGTGGTGGCGGTCGCCTACACCCTCGTCGACGGCGCCGTCCTGAGCATCCTGCTGATCGACCTCGCCATGCTGCTGCTCATCGGCATCCTCCCGCTCTACTGGTCGGTGGCGATGGCCAGGATGTCGGGTCTGATGGCCGCGGCGGGCCTCGCGTTCATCAACACGGTCGGGCTGCTCGGCGGGTTCGTCGGACCCTACCTGTACGGGTTCGCCGAGAGCCAGGGGAGTGAGACGGCCGGGTCCATGGTGCTCGTCGGCGGCTCGGTGCTCGGCGTGCTGCTCATCCCGTGGCTGGCGCGGACGGTACGCGCCGAGGACCGGCGAACCGGCCACGACGCCGAAGCGGCGTCGCCGGTCGGCGTGGAAGGAAGGGAGTGACCATGCGGAACCGAGTCATCGCCGCCCTGCTCGGCGTCGTGCTGGCGGCCACCTCGATGAGCGTGCCGTCGGCCGCCGCGAGCGGGCCCGGCGCATCCGTCGTGCGGCACACCAGCCTCGGGCTCGTCAAGGGCACCGACGAGCGCCGGACCACCGGCACCTTCGCCTGGCGGGGCATCCCGTACGCCGAGCCACCCGTCGGGGACCTGCGCTGGCGCGCCCCGGAACCGCACCGGCCGTGGCGCGGGGTGCGCGACGCCCGCCACTTCGGCGACGGGTGTGTCCAAGAAGGACGGTTCTTCAGCCCGGCGCCGAGCGGACCGCACTACGGACTGGACATCCGCGACGGTCTCAAGAAGCCGGTCGGCGCGGAGGACTGCCTGACGCTCAACGTGTTCCGTCCAGCGACGCACCGGAAGAACCTCCCGGTCATCGTGTTCGTGCACGGCGGCAGCAACATGGTCGGCTACTCCGCCGACCCGATGTACGACGGTCGGGCGCTGGCGCGGCGGGCGAACGCGGTCGTGGTCACCGTGAACTACCGGGTCGGCGTCTTCGGCTGGCTCGACCTGCCAGGGCTCAAGACCGGCGACCCGGTCGACGACTCCGGGAACTTCGGCACGCTGGACCAGATCGAGGCGCTCCGGTTCGTCAACCGCGACGCGCGTGCCTTCGGCGGTGACCCGTCGAACGTGACGGTGATGGGCGAGTCCGCCGGCGCGGTCAACGTGTGGGCGCTGATGGTCTCGCCACTGACCAAGGGCCTGCTGGACAAGGCGATCCCGCTCAGCGGCGGCCTGAAGTTCCAAACACCGACCGAGGCCCGCACCTACGCCGAGGGCTTCGCGGAGGAGGCCCTCGGCTCCCAGGGCAGCCCCGAGGACACCGTGCGCCGCCTGCGCGCGATACCCGCCGGCGAACTGATCGAGGCACAGGTCCGCCGTGGCGCCGAGGTCGGCGATCCGCCCCGGGTGCTCGCGGACGGCTCGGTGCTGCCCGAGGACTACCACGCGGCGATCGCGGCGGGGGAGTACCGCGACGTCCCGGTGCTCGCCGGCAACACGCTGGAGGAGGGCAAGCTGTTCGGGTCGGCGATCGGCGCGTTCCGCCCGACCGAGTACGAGCGCTTCACCCTGCAGTACCGGTTCGACCCGGACCGGCCGTCGGACCTGCGGGTGCGTGACCTGATCACCGATCAGTACCTGCCGATCGACGCTCCCGGCGGATGGAACGAGGCCGCCGACGGGCTGACCGACAGCATCTTCACCGGGATCGTCCTGGACTCGATGAACACCCTGCGAGCGGCCGGGAACGACCGGCTCTTCTACTACCAGTTCGCCTGGAACCAGGAGCCGGCGCCGTTCGACGACGTGTACGGCGCGGTGCACGCCATGGACCTGCCGTTCGTGTTCCGCACGTTCGACGAGGGGGTGTTCGAGTTCGCGTTCAGCCGCCGGAACGAGCCGGGTCGGCTGCGGCTGTCGAACCTGATGATGGACAGCGTGCGTGCGTTCGTCCGCACCGGGAGTCCGCAGCACCGCGGCCTCGACACGCGGTGGCACCAGTGGCCGCGCAGCGTGGTCTTCGACGCCGACGACCGCTGGGCGACCGCCCGGCCCGGCGAGTTCGAGGGGTAGCGGGCACCGCCGCTCTACACTCGCGGTGGCGTCGAGGGAGGTGACGGGACGTGCCGGTGGATCGAGCACTTGAGACCAAGTACCGGATCGCGGAGACGGCGATGGCCCTGTTCCTGGAGCAGGGGTACGAGAGCGTCACCGTGGAGGCCGTCGCGGACGCGTCCCAGGTGTCCCGGCGGACGGTGTTCCGCTACTTCGACGGCAAGGACGAGCTGGCGTTCCCCGACCACACCGCGCGCCTTGAGCTGCTGGCGCGCAACCTGGTGGAGCCGACCGGGGGCAGGTCGCCGGTGGATGTCGTGATCGCGGCGACCGAGGCCGTGATGCGCGACTTCCTCCGGCGGCCCGAACTGGTGCTGCGCCGCTACCGGCTGACCAGGCTGGTGCCGGAGCTGCGCAGGCGGGAGGTCCTCGAGAACGAGCGCTACGTCGCCCTGACCCGCGCG
Source organism: Actinophytocola gossypii (assembly GCF_025165815.1). Taxonomy (GTDB): domain Bacteria; phylum Actinomycetota; class Actinomycetes; order Mycobacteriales; family Pseudonocardiaceae; genus Actinophytocola; species Actinophytocola gossypii. The sequence goes on from NZ_JAFFZE010000009.1 coordinate 54,148, forward strand.
TACCTGCGGGACCACCTGCCCCCCGACGGCCCGCCGTTCCTGCCGATGGCCCTGTCCGCGCTGATCGACGCGATGCACCGGTCGGCGCTGGGCAACTTCACCCGCAGCGGCGGAACCGTCGACGCGTGCGCCGAACTCGCCGACGGCATGGAGTGGATCCGCCGCCTGCTGGCCGAGCCGAGTACCGACGGCCACCTGCTGCTCGCCGTCCTCCCGGACAACTCAGCCGTCCGAAAGGCCCTGTCCGCCCTCCGCGACGAGGCCCAGGACCTGCTCTGAGCCGGTCAGTCCTCGGTGGGAACCAGCGCGACGACCGGGATGACGCGGTCGGTCTTGCGTTCGTAGTCGGCGAAGCCGGGGAAGAGCCCGGCCTGGACGGCGTACTTCTCGTCGCGTTCTGAGCCTTCGAGGTCGGTCGCGCTCACCTCGACGGTCCGGTCGCCGAACTCGGCGCGGGCCTTCGGGTTGGCGCGCAGGTTCCAGTACCAGGCCGGGTGGTGGTCGGCGCCGGCGTTGGAGGCGAAGACGAGATAGCGGTCGCCGTCCGCCAGGTACATCATCGGGCTGACCCGGGGTTCGCCGCTGCGGGCACCGGTGGTGTGCAGCAACAGCAGCGGCGCGCCCTCGAACGGACCGCCCACCTTGCCGTCGTTCGCCCGGAACTCCTCGATGATGCGCTGGTTGAAGCTCGCCGCGTCGTTCATGGACTGATCCTATCCCCGCGATCGGTGCGATGATCGGACACCGTGCGCGCAGCCTTCGTCGAACAGCTCGGGCCGCCGGAGAACATCCGGTACGGCGAGCTGCCCGATCCGGTACCTGGACCGGCGGACGTGCTTGTCGACGTCACCGCCACCACGATCAACCACGTCGACACGTTCGTCCGATCGGGTACCTGGCGTACCCCGGTCGAGTTCCCGTTCGTGATCGGCCGTGACCTCGCGGGTACGGTCGCCGAGGTCGGCCGGGACGTCACCGGCTTCGCGGTCGGCGATCCGGTGTGGTGCAACAGCCTCGGGCACGCCGGCCGGCAGGGAGCCGCGGCCGAGCTGGCCGTGGTGCCGGCCGACCGGCTCTACCCCCTGCCGGCCGGCGTCCACCCGGACGACGCGGTCGCGCTGGCGCACCCGGCCGCGACCGCGTACCTCGCGCTGTTCACCCACGGCCGGTGCCGGGCGGGCGGGACCGTGGTCGTCGCCGGTGCGGCGGGGAACGTGGGAGGCGCGGCGGTCGTGCTGGCCGCCCAGGCCGGCGCCCGGGTGATCGCCACCGCGAGCGCGCGGGACGCGGAGTACTGCCGGTCGCTGGGCGCGGCCGAGGTCGTCGACTACCGGGACCCCGAGCTGACCACGCGGATCCGCGCGGCGAGCCGGGACGGGGTGGACGCGTACGTCGACACCGCGGGGGAGAACGACCTGACCCGCGCGGTCGACCTGCTCGCGCCGCGCGGACGGGTCGTCGTGCTCGCCGGGATGCGCGGCCGGCCGGTCCTGCCGGTGGAGCCGCTGTACCTCAAGGACGGCTCGGTCCTCGGCTTCGTGATCTCCCGGGCGAGCACCGCCGAGCTCGCCGAGGCGGCCGGCACGGTCAACCGGCTGCTCGCGTCCGGCGAGCTGCGGCCGAGGACCGTCGAGACCCTTCCGCTCAGCGCCGCGGCCGAGGCGCACCGGCGGATCGAACGGGGTGACGTGCGCGGAAAGCGACTCGTCCTCCATCCCGACCGGACACACTGACCTGCGCCGTTTACCCTGTGGGTAAGTCGGTTCGTTCACCTTTGATCCGGTGTGTTCGAGTGGGGATTTTCCCCACCTGAACGGGCCGCCGAGGGGTTCCGTAGTCGGCCCGGATGGGGCATCGTCGGGGATCGGAAGGCCGGGTTTCGTTGCCCGGTAAAGGAAATCTTCCAGTCCAGACGTTGGGTTCGGCATGACGAGCGACGATGAGCACCACCGCGTGGTGATCGTGGGCGCGGGTCTCGGCGGTATCGGCACCGCGGTCCGGCTGCTTCGCCGGGGGATCAACGATCTGGTGATCCTCGAGGCGGCGGGCAGCCCCGGCGGCACCTGGCGGGTCAACTCCTACCCGGGCTGCCAGTGCGACATACCGTCGAACCTCTACTCGCTCTCGTTCGCCCCCAACCCCTCGTGGAGCACGACCTTCCCGCTGCAACCCGAGATCCGTTCCTACGTGGAGGACGTCACCGACCGGTTCGACCTCGACAAGCTCATCCGCTACCACACCGACTTCCCGCACCTGCTCGCCGGCTACCCGGTGCACGTCCGCGAGCGCGGCGACTTCCCCTGCTGGGTCACCGACGTGTCCTCCGCCGCCGACGTCGCGGCCAAGGCGCTCACCGCGCCGATCGGGCGTGCCACCTGGACCTGGTTCGACCCGACCACGCCGACCCTGCGCGAGGTGTTCACCGAGGTGTGCCGGCCGTGGGGGACCGTGCCAAGGATCGTCGACGCCCGCCCGCTCGGCTGGCTCACCCGCCGGCTCGGCGAGCGAGCCGCCGCCGTGCCGGAGCTGGCCGACTACGCCGAGCCGTGGTTCGACCTCGACCCGGACGTGCTGCGGGACATCCCGGAACCCTGGCCGGTGCCCGACCCGGACTACCTCGGCGACACCGGCCGCGCCCTGCTGGGGGTGAGCCGATGACGGTCACCGTCGACACCGACGCGCACCCGGTCTTCCGCGTGTACTCCGCCGGCAACTTCGGCGAGGTCGCGCCGCGGCGGCTCTCGCCCATGTCCTGGTCCCTGGTCGGCGAGCCGATGGAACGCGGAACCAGGAAGCTCGCCGCCAAGCTGTGGGGCAGGCCGGCCTGGGCCGAGGGGTCGCACTTCGTGTTCGTCGGCTACTTCGGCTGCCGGCCGTACCACAACCTCGCCGCCTACTGTCACCTGTCCGAGAACATCCCCGGCCTCACCCCGAAGGACGTCACCGACGCCTACTTCGAGGGCGTCGACGCGCCGGACGAGGTCCGTGCGCTGCGGGTGAACCCGGTCCGGCAGGTCACCGGCGCGGCCAGGTTCCTCAACGAGCTGCGCGACGTCGGTCCCCGCCTGCGTGCCCTGGAGGAACGGGTCGCCGAGCTGGAGTGGGGCCTGCGCGCCGCGGCGACCGCCGGCAGCCCGATAGCGCTGTTCGGCGTGCTGCGCGACGCCGAGCCGGTGCTGGCCGAGGCGTGGGCACTGCACAGCCGGGCTCGGCCTGGCCACGCTCCGGTACGCGCTCGCCGTCGCCCGGATCCGGCCACCGCCGGGGCGCACACTCCGGCTGGACCTGACCGGCGCGGACGGCGCCCGGCACCGGTTCGGCGACGACGACGCCACCGACGTCCTGCGCGGACCGCTCCTGGGCTGGTGCCGGGTGGCCACCCGGCGAGCCGGGCGGTTCGCTGCCACCCTGGAGACCGAGACCCTGCAAGCCGAGGGCGAGCTGGCCAGGCTCGCCGCCGCACACGCGCGAGCGTATCTGTGAAGGGAGGTGTCTCCCGGTGGTCGAGGTGGAGGTCGAGCGGACGATCGACTGCGCCCCGGAGACGTTTCTCGAGTTCGTGATGGATCCCGAGCGGTACCGGGAGGTGGACGACAAGATCGTCCAGGTCCTGTGGCAACGCCGCGAGGGAAATCTCACCGAGTTCAAGTTCAAACCGCGCATTCCCGGTATGCGCCTGCCCGAGCCGCCGGCCGTCTCACAGATGCGGCTCACTCCGGGGAAACGCATCGACGTCGAGCTGGCGCCGCCGCCGCGAAATCGGGTCAACCATTTCATGGCGACGTTCCGGGCGAGCTGGACCTGCGAGCGGGACGGCGACGGCACACACGTGCGGCGCTGGCTCTCGTTCGACTTCAACCCGTTGGTGCGCTGGCTCTTCGAGCCGGTCCTGCGGCGCACGCTGAAGCCGTCGGCGGAACGCGAGCTGCGGCTGGCAAAACAGATCCTGGAGCGTTAGAGTCCGTATTCGACGCGCAATGGTCCCCGAATTCAGGGAAACCAATGTCGAATACCACCGAACACAACGTGGAAGTGGTCGTCGTCGGCGCCGGGCTCTTCGGCATCGCGGCCGCGGTCAAACTCCGGCGCGGCGGAATCGACGATTTCGTCGTGCTGGAGAAGGCCGACCGGGTCGGCGGCACCTGGCGGGACAACACCTACCCGGGCTGCGCGGTCGACATCCCGTCGCCGGTCTACTCGTTCTCGTTCAACCTCAACCCGGACTGGAGCCGCAACTTCCCCGGCCAGTCACCTGGTCCATCGCCGCGCGCGGCTGATCCTCGTCGTCGCCTGCCTGTTCGTGGTCGCCGCGGGCGTGCTGGCCGCGGGCGTCTTCGACAAGCTGAAGGTCGGCGGCTACCTCGACCCCGACGCGGAGTCGAGCCGCACCGCGGACCAGATCGACGAGCGGTTCGGCGGCCAGTACAACCTGGTGTTCCTCGTCGAGGCCGACCAGGCGGTCGACTCGCCGGAGGCGGCCGCCGAGGGCACCCGCCTCACCGAGCGGATCGCCGGCGAGGACGCCGTCACCAACGTGGCCTCCTACTGGACCACCGGTGACCCGGCACTCCGGTCCACCGACGGCCGGGCCGCGTTGATCGTCGGCCACGTCCCCGGCGACGAGGACACCGCACTGACCCGCACCCAGCACCTCTACGACGAGTACGCCGACGCCGGCGGCGGGCTGACCGTGCGCGTCGGCGGCGAACAGGCGGTCAACCGGGACATCTTCGGGCACCTGCAGAGCAGCCTGCTGGTCGCGGAGGCCATCGCCGTGCCGGTGAGCATGCTGCTGCTGGTACTCGCGTTCGGCAGCGTGGTCGCGGCGCTGCTGCCGCTGGTCATCGGCATCCTGGCCATCGTCGGCACGTTCGGCGAGCTGGCCGTGCTCGGCGGCATCACCGACATGTCCACGCTGGCCGCGAACCTGACCACCGCGCTCGGGCTCGGTCTCGGCATCGACTACGCGCTGTTCATCGTCGCCCGGTTCCGCGAACGGCTCACCGCGGGCGACGAACAGGATGGCGCCGATGACCGCCGACCACAGCCCGTAGACCCGCGCGGCGTTGCCGACCGGCATGGCGATGTCGAACTGCTGGCGCAGTCGTTCGATGTCCGTACGGACGGATCGGCTGAGTGGAGCGGTGATCTCCCGCGTTGAGTGCCGTACAGCAGCGCGAACCTGGACGGTTCGCGCACCGCCCAGGACCGCGATGTGCCGTGTTCGGGCACGCCTCCTCAAGAGCAGTGTTCACACTTGAGATCAGTGTTCTCGTTTCTTCGTCCTCACCACCAGCCGAAGGCGGCCCAGGCGAGGAAGGGCGCGATCGGGATCGACACGAGCCCGTAGGTGAGCAGCTGGCGGAACAGCCGCGGCCGGACCGACGGCTCGGCCGCGCCGAGGATCAGTCCGCCGGTGATGCCGAGCGGGTTGATGTCCACCAGTACCGAGGCCAGGGCGAGGGCCAGCACGCCGCCGACGGGGGAGACGCCGGCCTCCACCAGCGGCGGCAGCAACGGCATCGCGGTCACGAACACCGCGATGGAGCTGGCCGCGAACGACGTCACCCCGGCGATGTAGCACAGCACCAGCAGGCTCAGCGCGGGCGAACCGTCGACCCGGAGCAGCTCGCTGATCCGCTCGAACGCGCCGAGGTGCTGCATCAGGCCCACGTACGTCAACAGGCCGCCGATCAGCAGGACCACGTTCCACGGGACCCGCGCGACCACCGCGCCCGGCTCCATCCGCAGCACCACCTGCAGGACCAGCGCCGCGGTCAGCCCCAGATAGCCGACGTGCATGTCGAAGCCGACCGACAGGACGACGACGGCGAGCAGGCACGCCACCGTGAGCACCCGCGCGCCCCGGCGTGCCGGCGCGGCCACCTGCGTGGCGACCGGTGTGGTGACGGCGACCCGCCCCTCGGCATCCGTCCCGGTGCCCTGGCTCGACGCTCCGCCGCCGTCCGTCGGTGTACCGGCCCGGCCGCGGGGCACCGCACCGATGCGCACCCCGACGAGCAGCAGGCCCGCGGCCACCACCAGGCCGGTGAACAGGCCGCCGAGCAGGAAGGTGACCGGGGCCGAACCGGGAAGCTCGACGCCCAGGTCGGTGCTCAGCTCCCGCGCGGTGACGCCGTAGACGGCGAGCGGCGAGAGCAGGCCGCTGATGATCCCGGTGATGCCCAGGACGGCCGCCACCAGCGGCGAGATCCGGTGCCGCGCGGCGAGCCCCAGTGCGATCGGGGAGACGATCGCGGTCGCGGCCGCGGGCAGCGTGCCGATCGCGGTCAGCACGGCGCCGACGACGAACGGGACCAGCGGGATCAACAGCAGCCGGCCGCCGACCAGCCGCATCAGCAGGTCCAGCAGCCAGTCGAGCGTCCCGTTGAGCTGGGCGGCGGCGAACAGCGCCGTCACCCCGACGATGAGCACGAAGAAGTCGGCCGGGAAGAACCCGGTCACCTCCGCGACCGGCACGTCGGCGGCGAGCCCGAGGAGGAACGCCGCGGCCAGCGCCGCCATCCCGAGGTCGAACGCGGGCAGCAGGGTCGCCACGAAGAGGGCGACCAGTACGACGATGGACACGACCGCCACGCTCATCGGCGGGCTCCTCTCCTCAGACCACTCCTCGGTGGCGCAGATCGTCGATCTCCTCCGCGGGCAGCCCGAGCACGTCGCGCAGCACGTCGGTGGTGTGCTCGCCGAGCGCGGGCGCGCGGGTGCCGGTCGTGCCGTCGAAGCCGGAGAAGCGCCCGGCCGGCGCCTGCATGAGCCGGGGGACGCCATCGCCCTCGGCCACCTCGACCACCGACCCCCTGGCGCGGATGTGCGGGTCGGCGCACAGGTCCGCCGCCGTGTTCACCGGTCCGGCGGCCACCCCGGCCTCGACCAGCAGCGACATCAGCGGCTCCAGGTCGTGCGCGGCGACGAACGCGGCGACGCGAGCCTCGATCTCCTCGCGGTGCGCCAGCCGGGCGGTCATCGAGTCGTGCACGGCCAGGTCCGGAGCGTCCATCACCCGCACCAGCCGCCGCCACATCTGCTCGGTCGACGCGGGCAGGGCCAGCCAGCGGCCGTCGCGGGTGCGGTACAGGCTGTTCGGGCTGATATGCGGGTTCTGGTTGCCCTGTCGCGCCCGGCTCCGCCCGGTGGCGCCGTACTCGACGACGAAGTCCTCCATCATCCGCAGCAGCGGCTCGTAGAGCGGGATGTCGGCCAGCTGCGGCTCGCCGGTCCGGTCCCGCTGGCGCAGGGCCAGCATGGCGGCGAACGCCGCGTACATCCCGGTGACGCCGTCGGCGACCGGGTAGCCGGCGAACACCGGCGGACCGTCCGGATCGCCGGTGCGGTGGGTCAGCCCGGCGAAGGCCTCCGCGACCCTGGCGAAACCGGGCCGGTCGGCGTAGGGGCCGGTCCGGCCGAACGCGCTGACGTGCACCATCACCAGATCCCGCCGGTACGCCAGCAGGTCCTCGAAGTCGATGCGGAACCGGCGCAGCGTCGCCGGACGGAAGTTCGTCACCACGACGTCCGCGGTCGCGGCCAGCCGGCCGACCAGGTGCGCCGCGTCGGCGTGGTGCAGATCGACCGTGACGCTCCGCTTGTTGCGGCCGACCATGGCCCACGCCGCGGACACGCCGTCGGCCAGCGGCGGGTAGAGCCGCGCCGGGTCGCCGTCGGCCGGGTGCTCGATCTTGATCACCTCGGCGCCGAACTCGCCGAGCAGCGAGGACGCCAGCGGACCGGCCAGGATCGTGGACACGTCCAGGACACGCACACCGCTCAGTGGACCGTCGGGCACCAGGTAATTCCTTCCACGTCACCCGCTGGACCTCGTTGGCGGCGGGATGCGCACGACAATGCCGCCCGGTGTGCCTGCTGGGAAGGCGGCACAGCGCATCACGGGTGAAAGGTTCCGCCTTTATGGTGAACCGATGAGGGTCGAACGAGCGCGCTACTTCCTGGCCGCCGTCGAGACCGGGTCGCTGCGGGCCGCGGCCGCCCGGTGCGGGGTCAGCCAGCCCACGGTCGGGCAGCAGCTCGCGCTGCTCGAGGAGGAGCTCGACGTCGTCCTGCTCACCCGCAGCCGGCACGGGGTGCGGCCGACCCCGGCCGGCCAGGCCATCCTGGAGCCGCTGCGCAGGCTGGTCGCGGCCGAGGACGACGTGCGCGAGTCGGCCATGGAGTCGAGCGGCACCTACCGCGGCCGGGTCCGGATCGGCGGCGTGTCGGTGACCGCGGCGACGATCGTCGCGCCGGTCGTCGGGCAGCTCCGCGCGGACCACCCCGGGCTGCGGTTCACCGTCCACGAGGGACGCTCGGCCGACATCGAGGCCGCCGTGCTGGACGGCGGGCTGGACCTCGGCGTGATCACCACCCCGCCCGGTCCGGCCACGGCCGGGCTGCACCGGCTACCGCTCGTCTCGGCCCCGCTCGGGATCTGCGTGCGCACCGACCACCCGCTCGCCGGCCGCGACCACGTGCACTGGCGCGACCTGGAGCCCTGGCCGATCGTCACGATGCGGACCGGCACCGTGCTGTGGGAGACGCTGCACCGGCACGTCGCCGCTCCGGACGTCGTCGTCCAGGCCATGTCGGCGCGCACGGTCAAGGTGATGGTCGCCCAGGGCGCCGGCCTCGGCGTCCTCGCCCGGTTCGACACCCCGGCCGACCTCCCCGGCCTGGTCTGGATCCCGATCCGCGACGCGGGCCCGGTCCAGCTGTGCCTGACCCAGCGCCAGGACAGCCAGCCCTCGCGGTCCGCCCTCGTCGTCCGGCGGCTGATCCTCGCCAGGGCGGCCGAACTGGCGGATCCGGCCGACTGAGAAGGCGTCCTTTCGCCGCGTGGTGGACACTCGGTATTGTTGTCGCCGTCCGTCGGTGGTCGGCACATCCCATTGCGCTGCACAACGGGAGGGAATCCTGTGGCCGTGGATCTGGAGGTTGCCGCACGGACGACGAGTCGCGGGCTGGTCGTGCTGGTCGATGGCGACCTGACCGGGCTGGACACCGACGACGCCGCGGTGCGTGACGCCGTGTCCGAGGTACCGGCGGCCGGGCTCGTGGTGTTCGACCTCACCAAGGTCCGGCTGCTCACCGCCGCCGGCGTGCACACGTTGCTGTCGGCCATCACTCCGCTGCGGGCCCGTGGCGTGCGCTGCCGCATCGCGGTCGACCCGGACAGTCCGACCGCGACCGTGCTGGCGGCCGCGGGGATGCCGGCCACCGTGAGCGTCCTGGACACCGTCGACGAAGCGCTGACGCGGGAGGAACAGCCGGTCGCGACGAACGACGTGGGGCTGCTCGCCACCGAACTCGCCTCGCTGACCAGGGCACTGGTCGACGCCACCACGGTCGGTGCGGTGCTGCGCCGGATCGTGACCGCGACCACCGTCATCGTGCCGGGCGCCGACCTGGTCAGCTTCACCCTGCGGGACCCGGGCGGCGGGTTCTTCACCCCGACCGGAACCGATCCGGTCGCCAGCGCGTTGGACGAGGTCCAGTACGAGACCGGAGCCGGTCCCTGCGTCGACGCGGCCCGCCTGGACGGTCCCGCCTACGCCGCCAGCGACGACCTGGCGACCGAGCTCCGATGGCCCACGTTCGCCGCGGCCGCCACCGGCCACGGGTTCGCCGCCGTGCTCTCGACCGACCTGCTGGCCCACGACCGGCCGCCCGGGCCCGGCGGAGCGCTGAACATCTACTCCCACCAACGCGGCGGGATCAGCACCGACGACCGGTACACCGCACTGCTCCTGGCCAGCCACGCCGCGCTCGCGCTGGCCCACGTGACGGCAGCCGAGCTGGCCTCGCTGCAACGCCAGCAACTGCTCAGGGCGGTCGAGACCCGCGACGTCATCGGCCAGGCCAAGGGCATCCTCATGGCCAGGCAGGGCCTGACCGCCGACGAGGCGTTCGACCTGCTCCGCCGTACCTCGCAGGACCTCAACGTCAAACTGGTCGACCTCGCCCGCACCCTGGCCGAACACCCGGACGGGCTCGTCGCCCCCTGACCAGCGCCGACTACCGGGAGTCCGCGACCAGATCCGCCGGGCGGGCACTCGGGTGCGTGGCGCGCGCGGTGTCGATCAACACGTCGAGCAGCTGGCCGTACTCCAGGCCGGCCGCCCGCCACATCCTCGGGTACTGGGACGCACTGGTGAAACCGGGGAACGTGTTGACCTCGTTGACGACCCGGCTGCCGTCCGCACGCAGGAAGAAGTCGACCCGGAGGAGCCCGGTGCACTCCAGCGCGCGGAACAGCCGCAGCGCGTCGCGGCCGATGGCCTCGGTGGCCGCAGGGTCGATCGCGGCCGGGATGTCGAACACGGTGCTGGTGTCGGCGTACTTGGCCTCGTAGTCGAAGAACGTGTGCTCACCGGAGGGCAGGATCTCCATCGGCGGGCTCACCGCCAGGGTGCCGTCCGGCCGTTCCAGGACGCCGATGTCGATCTCCCGGCCGGTGACGGCCGACTCCACCAGGACCTTCTCGTCGCTCTCCCGCGCCAGGGCCACGGCCGCGGGCAGGTCTGCCCAGTCGTCCACCCTGGACACCCCGATGCTGGAGCCCTCGCGGCAGGGCTTGACGAACACCGGCAGTCCCAACCGGACGCGGTCGGCCGCCGCGACGTCGTGCTGTCCCCGGCGCAGCACGACCCCGTCGGCGACCTCCAGCCCCACCCCGGCCGCGATCTTCTTCGTGTACTCCTTGTCCATGCTCAGCGCGCTGGCCGCGACGCCGTTGCCGACGTACGGGATCCCCAGCCCCTCCAGCAGCGACTGCACGGTGCCGTCCTCGCCGAACGGCCCGTGCAGCGCGGGGAACACCACGTCGCAGGCCACGAGCTCGTGCATCGTGGCGAGCACGCTCCCCGCCGGCGTGCTGTCGCCGGTCGCCGGAAATCCGTTCCGCTGCCAGTGCAGCACCGCCTCGGTGGTCGGCAGCTCCGGAATGGCCGGGGCGGTGGCCCAGACGCCGTCCCGGCCGATCCGGACCGGCAGGACCTCGTACCGCCGCCGGTCGAGGTTGGTCAGGATGCTGGCCGCCGACCGGCACGAGACCTCGTGTTCACCGCTGCGCCCGCCGAACAGGACGGCGAGCCGGATCTTCGGTTCAGGCACGTGAGGCCTCCTCGACCGCGGGCACCTCGGCGTAGTGGCGGGCCACCCGGGGGCCGACGCCGGTCAGGATCTCGTGCGGAACTGTGCCCGCCCAGCCGGCCCACTCGGCCACCGTCGGTTCCCCTTCCGTACCCGGCCCGAACACGACGACCTCGTCGCCTGCCCGGGCGGTGTCGTCGCCGAGGTCGACGACGAACTGGTCCATGGCGATCCGGCCGGCGACCGGATACCTGCGGCCGGCGATCGACACCTCGGCCCGCCCGGCCGCCGCCCAGGGCAGGCCGTCCGCGTAGCCCAGCGGCACCAGCGCCAGCGTGCTGTCACGTTTGGTGACGTAGTCGTGCTCGTAGGACACGCCGCTGCCCGCCGGCACCCGCTTGACGAGGATCAGGCGCGCCCGCAGCGTCATCGCGCCGCGCAGCCCGAAGACCCGCAGCGGGTCCGGCTCCACCCCGTAGAGCCCGATGCCCGGGCGGACGATCTCGTAGTGCGTGTCCGGCGCGGCGAGGGTCGCCACCGAGTTCGCCACGTGGCGGACCTCCGGCCGCAGCCCGGCGCCCCGCGCGACCGCCACCGACTCGTCGAAGAGCCGGATCTGCGCGCGGAGCGTGCCGGCGGCCGGATCCGTCCCGTTGACAAGGTGCGACCAGACACCGCGCACCCGCACGTACCCGGCCGTCTCCAGCGCGGCGGCCAGTTCCACCAGCTCCCGCCACTCCTCCGGCCGTGCGCCGTTGCGGTGCAACCCGGTGTCCGCCTTCAGGTGCACCGCGGCGGTGGTGCCCAGCCGGGCGGCGCTCGCGGCGACCGCGCGCAGGTGGTCCGAGGAGGACACCGACAGGTCGATCTCGGCGAGCAGGGCCTCCCCGAAGTCCTCGTCCGGGCTGTGCATCCAGCTCAGGATCGGGGCGGAGACACCACCGGCGCGCAGGTGCAGCGCCTCGGCGGTGGTCGTCACGCCGAGCCAGGTCGCGCCGGACGCGAGCGCGGTGGTCGCCACCCGCACCGCGCCGTGACCGAACCCGTCGGCCTTGACGACCGCCATCACCTGGGCCGTGGTGCGTCCGGCGAACAGCGCCGTGTTGTGGGCGATCGCCTCCAGGTCCACGACGGCGCGCGCGTGCGGCGTGGCGATGGGCGTCGCCACGACTGTCTCCGAGAACACCGTCCCGATGATTCGGTCACCGCGGGCCCGCGCGTCGGTGATCGGCCGGCACTGTGCCCGAAAGGTCAGTGGGCGAGGTACGAACGGGCCATCCACGGCCGAACCACGGCCGCGCGCGCCGCGCTTCTGGCTGGCTTTCGATCGGGGACTTGACCCGGGGACTGCCGACAGCGACGCGATGAGAGGCCGCCGTGGACGACGGACGTGTGGGCGCCGGCACCTTCAGCGGAGACCTTCACGAACCGGTCCGGCCGAAGGAACGGCTGGCCTGGGCGGACGTCGCCAAGGGCGCGTGCATCGTGCTCGTCGTGCTGTGGCACGTCATCGCGAAGGACTACCTGCAGATCGACTGGCGGAGCTCGACCCCGCTGCCCGGCGCGTGGGGCACCGTCGGCGAACAGCTCCTGCCGCTGCGGATGCCGCTGTTCTTCGCCATCTCCGGCTTCTTCGCCGCCAACGCGGTCCGGCGACCGTGGCGGGTCGTCGGCCGGTCCAAGGTGGCCAAGTTCCTGTACCTGTACGGACTGTGGCTGTGCGTGCACACCCTGCTGCTCTCCTTCGCCCCTGACTTCGACACCGCGCGCGCCACCGGGGTACTGCACTTCCTGGAGCAGCTCACCATCACCCCGTCCAACCTGTGGTACCTGCAGGCACTGGCCGTCTACTTCGTGCTGACCAAACTGACGCTGCGGATCCCGCCGGCGGTGATGATCGGAGCGGCGTTCCTGCTGTCCGCGACCGCCGCAGCCGAACTGGTCGCCACCCCGGGCGACCGCGGCGGCATGTACCAGAACCTGGTGTTCTTCCTCGTCGGCCTGCACGGCAAGCCGATCGTCGCCCGGGTGGCGCGGACGGCGAGCTGGGCGCGGTTCTTCGCCGTGGCCGTGCCCTACCTCGGCGTCCTCGCGGTCATCCAGTACCTCGGCGCCAGGACCTGGTTCGGCCTGTGGCCCTCGGTCAGCCTCGTCGCCGTGTTCCTCGGCGTGACCCTGGCCAGCCTGGCCACCCGCTGGGCGGCGCTGACCAGGAGCCTGACCGACATCGGCCGGCAGACCCTGCCGATCTACGTCGTGCACATGCCGCTGCTGGCCCTGCTGCACGTGGCCCTGGTCGGTCCGATGTCGAACGCCGGCGCCGCGGTGCAACTGGTGATCGCGGTCGTCGAGCCCGCCGTGATGACCGCCGTCGTGGTCGCGGTCTGTCTACTGCTGTACCGGGTCCTGCCCAACCGGTGGCTCTTCGACCTCCCGGCCCTACGCCGATCGGCCCCTGCCCGTGTCAGATGACGCCGGCACGCATGGCGTACGCGACCGCGTGCGGGCGGTTCCGCAGCCGCAGCCTGCTGGTCATGCCGTGGATGATGTTCTTGACGGTGCGCTCCGAGTAGCAGAGCCGCTGGGCGATCTCGCCGGTGTCGAACCCCTCGGACATCAGCCGCAGCACCTCGACCTCCCGGGGGCTCAGGCCGCCGGTCTCGAGCCGTCGTGGCGGGACGCCGTCCTTCCGCAGCTCGTCGATCCGGCCGCGCAGCTCGCCGGGCAGGTCCGACGGCGCCGCGGCTGTCCCGGTCGTCCTCCGCGCCGCCGCGACGATGCTCCTGGCCAGCCGCTCGTCCATCGCCGAGTCCCGTGGCAGCACGGCCGTGACCCTGGCCTCCACCGCGGCGAGCAGGTCGGCCTCGCTGACCTCGTCGACCAGCAGGACGGCGGCCTGGTCGCCCGCGCGCAGCTCGGCGAGCGCCCCGGGGGTGACCCGCGCCGGAGCGAGGACCACCACGTCGGCGTCCCGCCGCTGGTCCGGCGGCAGCAACTCGACGTCCCTGCGGGTCTCCAGGTACCGGCTGATGCCGACGTGGGTGAACACGTCGGAGGCGTGGACGGCGACCCGCACCGGCCCCCGCGTGCCGATCTCGTCGCACAGCACTGACGGCATACGGGAAACATACGGAACTCGGCCGAACGGCCAGTCAGGCTCCTCCCACGGTAGGAGGCGCGTTCGCCATCTGGTCCCGCCGGCCCAGCGTCCGCGTCACCGAGGAGGTCAGATCAACCCGAGCCGGATGGCGTAGGCGATGGCGTGGCTCCGGTTGCGCAGCCCGAGGCGGCTCAGCAGCCCCTGCAGGATGTTCTTCACCGTCTGCTCCGAATAGGACAGTTCGCGGGCGATCTGCCCGGTGTCCAGTCCGTCGGCGATGTGGCGGAGCACGTCGGCCTCCCGGCTGGACAGGCCGGTGAAGGTGAGCTGCCTCGGCGCGAGGACGTCCCGGTGCAGCTGGGACAGTCCGCGCAGCAGCGTGCCGAGGTGTTCGGGCGGGAGGTCGCCGTGGCCGCGGCGGGCGTCCCCGATGGCGCGCAACAGTCGCAGGGTGGTCGCCTCGTGCTCGGGTACCAGCACCGCCAGCCCGCACCCGATGGCGGTCCACAGGTCCGCCTGGCGCGGCTCGCTCGCGACCAGCACCAGCCGTCTCGACGACGACTCCGGCAGGTCACGCAGGGCGGACACGCCCACCGCGACCACCACCTCGGCGTCGCCGAGGTCGTCGACGAGTTCGATGCCCGGCTTGTCCCGCAGCTCGCTGCGCATGCCGGCGTGGATGAGCGGATCCACGGCCAGCACCGACACGCGGGTGGTCCGGTGTCGTCGCGGCTGCCCCGTGACCTCGACTGCCATGACGTCAGGAAACCAAGCTCCGGCGGCGAGCGCCAGGAACGGCGTTCCTCGTCACGTCGCGGCGGGCAGCGGGAGGACGGCCAGCGGCACGTGGTGTTGGCCGGCGTGGATGTCGCGGTCGCGGAGACCGCCCTGCGCCACCGGCCCGACGACGCCCGCGTCGGCCTGGTCGAGCTGCTCTCCAGCTAGCCGGTTGCCACTCCGGCAACTTTCCGTGCGGTCCACGGCGACGTGCCCCGAAGGTGGAGCGCATGAGCAGCCACCAGACCCGCCCGGCGAGCCGGAAACGCGACACCGGACCGCCGTCCACCGGCCCCGGCGAGAAGGACGTGCTCGCCGGCTTCCTCGACTACCTGCGCGACGCCGTCGCGGCCAAGGCCGAGGGCGTCCCGCGGGAACGGGCCTTCGCCCCCGGCGTCCCGTCCGGCACGAACCTGCTCGGCCTGGTCCGGCATCTCACCCACGTGGAACGACACTGGCTGCTCGGCCACCAGGTCACCGACTGGCGGGCCACCTTCCACCCCACCCCCGGCGACACGCCCGAGTCGGTCCTCGCCGCCTACCGCGCGACCGTCACCGAGGCGAACGCCGAGATCGCGACCTGGACCGACCTCGCCGCACCGGGTCCCCGCCCACCGAAACGCGGCGCCCGGCCGCCGTCCCGCCGCTGGACCCTGACCCACCTGATCGAGGAGACCGCCCGCCACGCCGGCCACGCCGACATCCTCCGCGAGCTCGTCGACGGCGCCACCGGCCGCTGACCGCATGCGAAAGGCCCCCACCGCGCCGAGCGCGATGGGGGCCTGTGCGTGGGCGATACTGGGATCGAACCAGTGACCTTTCCGGTGTGAGCGGAACGCTCTCCCGCTGAGCTAATCGCCCCTCGCGGAATGAGAGAACAGTACCGGACCCCGTCCGCGCGCGTGCACCCGGGTCGGACGACGCGGGGCCCCGCCGGCGGTACCGGCGAGACCCCGCGTTCCGACGTGCCGGCTCAGCGGTGGCCGGGGTGCCAGCCGTAGCGGCCCTGGGTCTGCACGTTCAGCTCATCCGTCCGGACCCACTTGGCCCGGTCGGTCCGGCGGTCGTCGATCCGCAGGACGTCGAAGCCCTTCCCGAGGTCGGACGAGTAGATGTAGCCGTTGTAGTAGTACGCCGACCAGCTACCGCCGCCCTCCTCCGGGTTCGCGGACGGGCCACGCTCCCAGAAGCCGATCTTCTCCGGGTTCCGCGAGTCGGAGAAGTCCCACACCTGGATGCCGCCCATGTACCAGGCCTGGACCATGATGTCCTTGCCCGGAACCGGGATCAGCGAGCCGTTGTGCGCGACGCAGTTCTCCTCGTCGGTCTGGTGCCGGTCGATCTTGAAGTAGGACCGGAACACCATCCTGCGGTTGTCGCCGCGGCCGACGATGTCGTAGATGCCGTTCGCACCGCGCGTCTCGCCGATCTCCGCGTTGCACGTGGCCGCGCCGCCGCCGCCCAGCTCGTCGGTGAAGACGACCTTGGTGCCGGCGTTGTTGAACGTGGCCGAGTGCCAGAAGGCGAAGTTCTCGTCGTCCTGGACACGGTGGATCTCGACCGGGTTCGTCCGGTCGGAGATGTCGTACAGCACGCCGTCACCCATGCACGCACCGGCGGCCAGGTCCTTCTCCGGGTACACCGTGATGTCGTGGCAACCGGCGGTCGCACTGGTGTAGCCGTCCTCGATGGTGCCCGGCACGCCCGGGTTGCCGCCGTCCGGGAACAGCACCGGCGTGGCGACGATCCGCGCCTTGGTCGGCCGCTTGACCGGGACCTCGATGATCGAGATCTTGTCGTGCGGCGGCTGGCAGTTCGACAGGCTCGTCGACGGCCCGTACGACGAAACGTACAGGTAGACCTTCTCGTTCCACCGGCCGTTCCGGTCCCACCGGTGCTTCTTGTCCGGCACCAGCGTGTGGGTGTGCGAGCCGCAGTCGGTCTCCACCGACTTGACGTACCTCGGCGACCGCTTGTCGCTGATGTCGAAGATCTTCATGCCCTCCCAGTAGGGCTTGGAGCCGTCGTTCTGGGAGGTCGAGGCGCACGAGTCGTCGCTGCGGCGCGAGTCGGTCGACAGGAACAGCAGGTCGCCGCTGACCGAGATGTCGTTCTGCGAGCCGGGGCAGAGCACCTGGCTCACGATCTTCGTCTTCCTCGGGTTCTTGATGTCGTAGATGGTGAACCCGTTGTAGTTGCCGACGAACGCGTACCGCCCCTGGAAGGCGATGTCGGTTCCGGTGCCGCCGGCCAGCGGGCCCGATGGCGCCAGGTGGTCCACCAGCTTCATGTTCGGGCTGCTGACGATCTCGTCGGGGGCCGGGAAGTCGTCCGCGGCGACGGACGGCACTCCGGCCACCATGGCCACCGCGAGTGCGGCTGCCCCGATCGCTGCGGTCGACGCTCGTCGGCGCCACCCTCGCAGGGTTGATCTCACTGCATGTACCCCTTCCACAACTGTCGGGTGAGGAACATTATGAGCAGGTGAGGGGCGAATAAACTAGCGCTGTTCGTCCGGTTACTCGACAGTTGGGAACACGATTACCGATGATTCGGACAAGCCGGGCGGTCGGTACGCTCCTTCGCCGCGCCGGCGCGCTGGCCGGCGTGCTCCTCGTCGCGGGTGGTTTGGTCGCGTGCACCGAGGAGGCGGCACCGGAGCCGCCGACCAACTCCGCGCCGGTGATCGTGCCCGGCGGACCGGGGGAGGAGGCCTCCACGATCGCGCCGGGCGAGGGCACGGCGGTCGAGGAGGAGCCGCCGAACGAGGCCGACGTCGAGTTCGTCCAGGACATGATCGTGCACCACACCCAGGCCGTCGCGATGGCCGAGCTCGCCCCGGACCGGGCGGCCGCGGCGGACGTCCGGGGCATCGCCGCCCGGATCGCGGACAGCCAGGGCCCCGAGATCGACATGATGAACCGCTGGCTGGAGCGCTACGACAAGCCGACCGTCGACACCGACGCCCCGGACGGGGGCCACGGGGGCCACGGGGGCCACGGGGGCCACGGCGCGATGGCCGACCACGCCGACATGCCCGGCATGGCCACCGACGAGCAGCTGGCGACCCTGGAGGCCGCGAGCGGCGACACCTTCGACACGCTGTTCCTGCAGCTCATGATCCGCCACCACGAGGGCGGGCTGACCATGGTCGAGGAGGTCCGCAGGACCGGCGTGAACGTCCGCGTGCAGGAGATCGCCGACGACGTCGCCGTCACGCAGACCGACGAGATCAACCGGATGCGCGGCATGCTGGTCGCCTGAAAACCCGCACGCCAGGCCCCGGAGCGGCTCGATAGCATCGTCACCTACCGATTGTCGAGCCCTTCCCGAGGAGCACCCGTGTCCGAGCCACGCCCGCCAGCCGCCGAACCCACCCCGCACGTGGTGGTGCCGGCCGGCACCACGGCGGGCGCCGCGATCCGGGACGCCGGCCTGCCCGGCAAGGGCCCGGACGCGGTCGGGGTAGTCCGTGACGTCGACGGCCGGCTCCGCGACCTCGCCTGGACCCCTGCCGCCGACGCCCAGGTCGAGCCGGTCGCCGCGAACAGCGACGACGGCCGCGCGGTCATCCGGCACTCCGCCGCGCACGTGCTTGCCCAGGCCGTGCAGCAGCAGTTCCCGGAGGCCAAGCTCGGCATCGGTCCGCCGGTCCGCGACGGCTTCTACTACGACTTCGACGTCGCCCGCCCGTTCACCCCCGAGGACCTGGCCGCCCTCGAGAAGCGGATGAAGCAGATCGTCAAGTCCTCCCAGCGGTTCTCCCGCCGCGTCCTCGACTCGGTCGACGCGGCGAGGACCGAGCTCAAGGACGAGCCGTTCAAGCTGGAACTGGTCGACCTGAAGTCCGACGTCGACACCGACGAGGTGATGGAGGTCGGGGGCGGCGAGCTGACCGTCTACGACAACCTCGACCCGCGCTCCGGCGAGCAGGTCTGGGGCGACCTGTGCCGCGGCCCGCACGTGCCGACCACCAAGCACATCCCGGCGTTCAAGCTCATGCGCGTCGCCGCCGCGTACTGGCGGGGGAGCGAGCAGAACCCGCAGCTGCAGCGGATCTACGGCACCGCGTGGGAGTCCCAGGAGGCGCAGGACGCCTACCTGGAGCGGCTCGCCGAGGCCGAGCGGCGCGACCACCGCAAGCTCGGCGCCGAGCTGGACCTGTTCTCCTTCCCCGAGGAACTGGGCTCCGGCCTGCCGGTGTTCCACCCCAAGGGCGGCATCGTCCGGCGCGAGATGGAGAAGTACTCGCGCCAGCGGCACGAGGAGTCCGGCTACGAGTTCGTGAACACCCCGCACATCAGCAAGGCCGGCCTGTTCCACACCTCGGGCCACCTGCCGTACTACGCCGAGACCATGTTCCCGCCGCTGTCCTTCGAGGGCGAGGACTACTACCTCAAGGCCATGAACTGCCCGATGCACCACCTGATCTTCCGGTCGCGCGGGCGGTCCTACCGGGAGCTGCCGCTGCGGCTGTTCGAGTTCGGCGCGGTGTACCGGTACGAGAAGTCCGGCGTGGTGCACGGCCTGACCAGGGCCCGCGGGTTCACCATGGACGACTCGCACATCTACTGCACCCCCGAGCAGACCCCCGCCGAGCTGCGGTCGCTGCTGCGGTTCGTGCTGGACCTGCTGGCCGACTACGGCCTGTCCGACTTCTACCTCGAACTGTCGACCCGCGGTGACGGCGACAAGTTCATCGGCTCGGACGAGGAGTGGGCCGAGGCCACCGAGACCCTGCGGCAGGCGGCCCTCGACTCGGGCCTCGAGCTGGTGCCGGACCCGGGTGGCGCCGCGTACTACGGGCCGAAGATCTCGGTGCAGGCCAAGGACGCGATCGGCCGTTCCTGGCAGATGTCGACCATCCAGGTGGACTTCAACCACCCGAAGCGGTTCGAACTCGCCTACACCGCCGCCGACGGGTCGCGCAAGCAGCCGGTGGTGCTGCACCGCGCGCTGTTCGGCTCGATCGAGCGGTTCTTCGGCGTGCTGACCGAGCACTACGCGGGCGCGTTCCCGGCCTGGCTCGCGCCGGTGCAGGTGGTGGGCATCCCGATCGCCGACGAGCACGCCGACCACCTCCAGCAGGTGGCCAAGGCGCTGCGGGCGCGGGGCATCCGGGTCGAGGTCGACACCTCCGACGACCGGATGCAGAAGAAGATCCGCAACCACACCACCCAGAAGGTGCCGTTCCTGCTGCTCGCGGGCGGCAAGGACGTCGAGGCGGGCGCGGTGTCGTTCCGGTTCCGCGACGGCACCCAGGTCAACGGGGTCCCGGTGGACCGGGCCGTCGACGTGGTCGCCGACTGGGTCGAGCGCAGGGAGAACGCTTCGCCGACGGCGGAGAGCGTCCGGGTCGACGCCTAGGATCGGAGCATGACCAGCGAGCCGCCCGACCTCGTGGCGCAGGAGGGCGTGGGGATTCCCGACGCCCTCCAACGGCTGTGGACGCCGCACCGGATGGCCTACATCCGGGGCCAGGACAAGCCGGACGGCGTGGACGCCGCGGGCTGCCCGTTCTGCCGGCTGGTCGAGCTGGAGGACGCGGAGGCGCTGATCGTCGCGCGCGGGGAGCTGGTGTACGGGGTGCTGAACCTGTACCCGTACAACCCGGGTCATCTGATGGTCGTGCCGTTCCGGCACGTGGCCGACTACGTGGACCTGACGCCGGCGGAGACGGTCGAGCTGGCCGAGTTCACCCAGCGGGCGATGACCGTGACGCGCTCGGTCTCCGCCCCGCACGGGTTCAACATCGGCATGAACCAGGGCGTGGTCGCGGGTGCCGGCATCGCCGCGCACCTGCACCAGCACGTCGTCCCGCGCTGGGGCGGCGACGCCAACTTCATGCCCGTGGTCGGCCACACCAAGGTGCTGCCCCAGCTCCTCACGGAGACCCGCGCCCTGCTCGCCAAGGCCTGGGTGGACCTGCCCTGAAGGTGACCACCGAGACGCCCGGCGTCCCGACGGTCACCTTCCGGGCGTTGCTCAGGCCTGCTCCGGCTGGCGGAGGACGGCCTCGACCTCGATCTGGATGTCGATCTTGTCGGCGACCACGGCGACGCCGTTCTGCACGCCCTCGAAGTTGACGTTGAAGTCCTTGCGGTTGATCTTGGCGGTCGCGCTGAACCCGATGCGGGTGCCGCCCCACGGGTCGGGACCGACGCCGTTGAACTCGAAGGTCAGCGGCACGACCTTGGTGACGCCCTTGAGCGTCAGCTCGCCGTCGAGGACGAACTTGTCGCCGTCCTGGCGGGCGCCGGAGGCCTTGTAGGTCATCGCCGGGTAGGTCTCGACCTCGAAGAAGTCGGCCGAGCGCAGGTGGTTGTCCCGGGTCTCGTTGTGCGTGCTGATCGAGTCCAGCCCGATGGTGATGTCGACCGAGGACTCCAGCGGGTTCTCCGCGGTGACGATGGTGCCCTTGACGTCGGAGAACCGGCCGCGAACCTTGGTCACCACCACGTGCCGGACGACGAAGCCGACATCGCTGTGCGCGTCGTCGATGTCCCAGGTGCCCGCCACGTAGCCGGGCAGGTCGACCGTGGTGCTGGTCATGTGGAGCTCCTCTGCAGAAATAGTTGAACGATCACATATTGAGCGATCAACCGCGACCGTACACGGGCATGGTTGAGAGTTCAACCAGTACACTGTCGGCATGTCCGAGACCCGATGGCTGACCGCCTGCGAGCAGGAGGTCTGGCGCGCGTTCATCACGGCGGCCGACGGGCTCACCGACCAGCTCGCCCGCCAACTGCAGCGCGACTCCGGCATGCCGTACACCTACTACGAGATCCTGGTCGCGCTGTCCGAGGCACCCGAACGGACCCTGCGGATGAGCGAACTCGCCGGCGCCCGCGGCTCGTCCCGCAGCCGGCTCTCGCACGCGGTCGCCCGCCTGGAGGAGGTCGGCTGGGTGCGCAGGCGCACCTGCCCCACCGACAAGCGCGGCTCGTTCGCGGTCCTCACCGACAAGGGCTACTCCGCCCTCGAGGCAGCCGCGCCGGGACACGTCACCGAGGTCCGGGAGAAGCTGTTCGACGTGCTCACCCCCCAACAGGTCGAGCAACTCGGCGAGATCAGCCGCGCGATCCTGCGCGGCCTCGGCGCGCCGACCCCGCACTGCCCCGTCGAGTAGCCGGGGCGGTTAGGCTGCGGAGCGTCCAGCCGACCGTGCCGACATCGTGCAGACAAGGGCCCGCCCGACCCATGCTCAACATCTTCGCCCGCGCCTCTGTCTCGCGCGTCACCGACCCGATAGGCGTGTGGCTGGTGCGCCTTGGGCTCACGCCCAACGCCATGACGCTGGTCGGCACCGCGGGCGCGGTCGGCTTCTCGCTCTGGCTCTTCCCGACGGGCCACCTGCTCGCCGGCACCTTCGTGGTGTGGGGTCTGGTCATGCTGGACGTCCTCGACGGAGCCATGGCCAGGGCGAAGGGCGGCGGCACCCCGTTCGGCGCGGTGCTCGACTCCACCTGCGACCGGATCGCCGACGGCGCGCTGCTGGCGGCCATCGCCTGGTACGGGTTCGAGTTCGCCGACCGGCCCCCGCTCGGCGCGGCCGCGTTGATCTGCCTGGTGCTCGGGCAGGTCGTCTCCTACATCAAGGCCCGCGCCGAGGCGGCCGGGCTGACCGCGAACGTCGGCCTGGTCGAGCGCGCGGAACGGCTGATCATCGCGCTGGTCGGCACCGGCCTCACCGGGTTGGGCGTGCCCTACGCGGTCGACGTCGCGCTCTGGCTGCTCGTCGCCGGCTCGGTCGTCACGGTCGTGCAGCGGATCGTCGAGGTCCGGCGGTCGGCCACCTTGCTCGCAACCTCGGAGGCAGGCGAATGAGTATCGGAGAGCGGCTGGCCGACCTCGGCTACGCGGCCGGTTGGGGCCTGGTGCGCGGCCTGCCCGCGCCGCTCGCGCGCGGCGCGTTCCGGGCCGGCGCCGACCTCGCCGTGCGCCGCGGCGGGCCGGGGGTGTCCCAGCTTCGTCGCAACTACGCCCGCGTGGTGCCGCAGGCCGGGCGTGCCGAGCTGGACGAGCTGGTGCGCGACGGGGTGCGCTCCTACGCCAGGTACTGGATGGAGACCTTCCGGCTGCCCGGCATGGACCGCCGGGCCGTCTACGAGCAGGTCGACGAGGTGATGGTCGGCAAGCCGCTGGTCGACGCCGCGCTCGAGCGGGGCAAGGGCCTGATCCTCGCGCTGCCGCACACCGGCAACTTCGACGTCTCCGGCGTCTGGCTGGTCGGCCACTCCGGCCGGTTCACCACGGTCAACGAGCGGCTGCGCCCGGAGTCGCTGTACCAGCGCTTCGTCTCCTACCGCGAGTCGCTCGGCTTCGAGATCCTGGCGGCCTCGGGCACCGACGTCGGGCCGTACCGGGTGCTGATGGAGCGGCTCCGGCAGAACAGGGTGGTCTGCCTGCTGGCCGACCGCGACCTGTCGAAGCGCGGCATCCCGGTCGACTTCTTCGGCGCCAAGACCCGGATGCCGGCCGGCCCGGCCCGGCTCGCGGCCACGACCGGCGCGCAGATCCTGGTCGTCGACAACACCTTCACCGAGGACGGCTGGGGCCTGCGGATGCACACCCCGATCCTCGTGCACGGCCGGGACGAGGTGGCCTCGGCGACCCAGCGGATCGCCGACGGCTTCGCCGCGGACATCGGCGCCAACCCGGTCGACTGGCACATGATGCAGAAGCTGTGGATCGAGGACCTGTCCGACGAGCGGCGGGCGGCGCTGACCGAACCGGAAGGGGCTGCGGAGTCCCGGTGAGGATCGGTGTCGTCTGCCCCTACTCCTTCGAGGTCCCCGGAGGGGTCCAGGGGCATGTCGTCGACCTGGCCAAGGCGCTGCGCCGGCTCGGCCACGAGGTGGACGTGCTCGCACCGGCCGACGAGGACACGCCGCTGCCGGAGTTCGTGCGGCCGGCCGGCCGATCCCTCGGCATCCCCTACAACGGCTCGGTCGCGCGGCTGTCGTTCGGGCCGGTGTCCTACGCGCGGGTGCGCCGCTGGATCCGCGGGCACGACTTCGACGTGCTGCACCTGCACGAACCGACCGCGCCGAGCCTGTCCATGCTGGCCCTGATGGTCGCCGACGGGCCGATCGTGGCCACCTTCCACACCTCGACCTCGCGGTCCCGCACCCTGGCCGCGTTCCAGGTGGTGCTGCAGCCGTTCCTGGAGAAGATCACCGCGCGGATCGCGGTGTCCGCGCTCGCCAGGCGGGTGCAGGTGGAGCACCTCGGCGGCGACGCGGTGGAGATCCCCAACGGCGTCGACGTCGAGTTCTTCGCCGGCGCCGAGCCGTTGCCCGGTTACCCGAGGGCCGGCGGCACGATCGGGTTCGTCGGGCGGTTCACCGAGCCGCGCAAGGGGATGCAGGTCCTGCTCGCCGCCCTGCGCATCCTGCTGCCGGAGTTCCCGGACCTGCGGCTCGTCGTGGTCGGCGGGGGCGACCAGGAGGAGCTGCGCCGCCAGGCGGGCCGGGAGCTGGCCCCCCGGCTGGAGCTGCTCGGCCGGGCCGACGACGTGGTCAAGGCCAGGATGCTCAGCGGCGTCGACGTGTACTGCGCGCCGAACACCGGCGGCGAGAGCTTCGGCATGATCCTGACCGAGGCGATGGCGGCCGGCTCGGCGGTGGTGGCCAGCGACCTGGACGCGTTCCGGCGGGTCCTCGACGACGGGCGCGCGGGGGAGCTGTTCCCGGTCGGCGACCCGGCCGGCCTGGCGTCGGCGCTGCGCGGCATGCTGGCCTCGCCGGAGCGGCGCGCGGAGCTGGCCGCCGAGGCACGCCGGCGGGTCGCGGGTTTCGACTGGCCGGTGGTGGCCGGTCAGGTGATGCGGGTGTACGAGCAGGCGATCGCCGCGGACCCGCGGCACGTGGTCGAGTCCGGATGAGTCGAATCTGGGTGAAGGGGCTATGGGTCTTGTCATCACGCTGGTAGCGGTCGGGGTCGTCGTGGCCCTGGTGCTCGGGCTGTGGCTGGCGGCCACCGCGAACCGGCTGGACCGGCTGCACGTGCGGACCGACGCGGCGTGGGCGGCGCTGGACGCGGCGCTCGCGCGACGGGCGGTGGTGGCCCGCGCGGTGGCGAACGCGATCGTGACCGGGACCGCGGTGGACGCCGGCACGGACCGGGTCGGCGCGGACAAGCTGCGTGCGGTCGCCGAGCGCGCCGAGGGGACGCCGAGGGCCGAGCGCGAGGAGGCGGAGAACGCGCTGTCGCTGCAGCTCGCGGCCGTCGACCGGGGCCGGCTGCCGCTGGCGCTCGCGGCCGAGCTGCTGGACGCCGAGCAGCGCGTGGTGATCGCGCGCCGGGTGCACAACGACGCCGTGCGGGACACCCTCGGCCAGCGCCGCCGCCGGCTGGTGCGCTGGCTCAAGCTCGCGGGCACCGCGCCGCGCCCGGAGTACTTCGAGATCGTCGAGCCCTCGCTGTCCGGGGAGAACGGCGCCCCGCTGCCCCGGCCGTCCGCGCGGGTGCTGCTGCTGGACCGGGACCGCAGGGTGCTGCTGTTCAACGGCCACGACCCGGGCCGGCCGGACACCCGCTGGTGGTTCACCGTCGGCGGCGGCGTTGAGCAGGGCGAGGACCTGCGCACGGCGGCGCTGCGCGAGCTGGCCGAGGAGACCGGGATCCGGCTCACCGAGGAGGACCTGGTCGGGCCGATGTGGCGGCGGCGCGTGGTGTTCAGCTTCGACGGCCGCACCTACGACGGCGAGGAGTGGTTCTTCCTGGCCGACCTGGGCGGGGACGGTGCCGAGGTCGAGATCCGCATCGACACCTCCGGCTTCACCGACGTGGAGAACTCCACCGTCGACGGACACCGCTGGTGGACCGAGGAGGAGCTGCGGCACACCGAGGAGACGGTGTACCCGGTGCAGCTCCCCACGCTGTTCCCGGAACTGCTCAAGTCCACCTGGGACGGCACGGTTCGCCCCGTCAGGTGACCTGGGCCGCCAGCGACTCGGGGAGCGGGTCGTAGCGGGCGAACGTGCGGGTGAACGTCGCCGAGCCGGAGGTCATCGAGCGCAGGTCGATCGCGTACCGGAGCAGCGCCGTGGCCGGCACCTCCGCCCGGACCAGGCTGTACCCCGGGGTCTCGTCCGCCTCGGTGCCGAGCACCCGCCCGCGTCGCCCGGACAGGTCGCCGAGCACCGCGCCCAGGTGGTCGTCCGGCAGCCGCACGGTGACCGTGTCGACCGGCTCCAGCAACGAGATCCGCCCGTTGGCCGCCGCGTCCTTCAGCCCGAGCGCACCGGCTGTCTGGAACGCCGCGTCGGAGGAGTCCACGCTGTGCGCCTTGCCGTCGAACAGCGTGACCCGGATGTCCACCACCGGGTAGCCGTTCGCCAGGCCCTTCTCCAGCTGCGCCCGCACGCCCTTCTCCACCGACCCGATGAACTGCGACGGCACCGCCCCGCCGACGACCTTGTCCACGAACTCGAATCCGGACCCCACCGGCAGCGGCTCCACGTCGAGGTCGCACACGGCGTACTGCCCGTGCCCACCGGACTGCTTGACGTGCCGCCCCTTCCCGCGCGCCTTCCCGGCGAACGTCTCCCGCAGCGCGACCTTCACCGGCTCGGTGTCCACGTCCGCGCCGCCCGCCCGCAGCCGGGCCAGCACCACGTCGGCGTGCGCCTCGCCCATGCACCACAGCACCAGCTGGTGGGTCTCGGCGTTGCGCTCCAGCCGCAGCGTCGGATCACCCGCCACCAGCCGGGCGAGGTTGCGGGACAGCGCGTCCTCGTCGCTGCGGGTCCTGGCCACGATGGCCACCGGCAGCAGTGGCTCCGGCATCGTCCACGGGCGCATCAACAGCGGCTTGTCCGGGCTGGACACGGTGTCGCCGGTCTCCGCGGACCCCAGCTTGGTCAACGCGCAGATGTCGCCGGCCACGCAGTGCGCCACCTCGCGCAGGTTCGACCCGAGCGGGGAGTAGATGTGCGCGACGCGCTCGTCGGCGTCGTGGTCCTCGTGGCCCCGGTCGGCCATCCCGTGCCCGGAGACGTGCACCGGCCGCTCGGGCCGCAGCGTGCCGGAGAACACCCGGATCAGCGACACCCGGCCGACGTAGGAGTCGACCGCGGTGCGGACGACCTCAGCCACCAGCGGCCCGTCCGGGTCGGCGGACAGTGACGTGGCGCCCGCGCCGTGCACGTCGGTCACGTCCGGCACCGCGTGCTCCAGCGGGGACGGGAACGCGCGGGTCAGCGCCTCCAGCAGCTCGGCCATGCCGACGCCGGTGCTGGCGCAGACCGGGATCACCGGGTGGAACGAGCCGCGCGCGACCGCGGTCTCCAGGTCGTTGATCAGGGTGGCCTGGTCGATCTCCTCGCCCTCGAGGTAGCGGTCCATGAGGGTCTCGTCCTCGCTCTCGGCGATGATCCCCTCGATCAGCTCGTTGCGTGCCTCGTCGATGACCGCGAGGTCGTCCTCGCCCGGCTCGCCCACCGCCGGCGGGTGGCCGCCGGAGTAGTCGAAGAACCGGCGGGTCAGCAGCCCCAGCAACCCGGGCTTCTCGGTCGACGGCAGGTACAGCGGCAGCACGCCCGTGCCGAACGCCTCCTGACAGGAGGCCAGCTCGGCGGGGAAGTCGGCGCGCTGGTGGTCCAGCCGCGCGATCACCACGGCCCTCGGCATGCCGACCGCGGCGCACTCGGCCCACAGCGCCGTCGTCGCCGGGTCGACGCCCTCGGCCGCGCACACCACGAACAGTGCCGCGTCCGCGGCCCGCAGCCCGGCCCGGACCTCGCCGACGAAGTCCGCGTAGCCGGGGGTGTCGATCAGGTTGATCTTGACGTCGTCGTGCACCAGCGGCGCGACCGACAGGCCGACCGACCGCTGCTGGCGCTGCGCGGCCGGATCGTGGTCGCAGACCGTGGTGCCGTCGGTGACCGTGCCGGCCCTGCTGATCACTCCGGCCGCGGCCAGCAGGCCCTCGGTGAGCGTGGTCTTCCCGGAGCCGGACGGCCCGACGAGAACGATGTTCCGCACCTTGGCCGGGTCGTTCACAGCGACCGCGGCTCCGCCGCCACCGTTGTCCACGTGCTTGCTGGCCATGCCAATCACCCTTTCGGTCCGACGTCGCTGTCTGCCCGGGCGGAAACGTGGTGGAACTCACACCCTGTCTACCAGTCCGGACCACCCACGTCGATGCGGCGGCGACCCGAAAAGTGGCCTGCCGAGATACCTCCGAATTGGCACGGGGGAGAGGGCCACGCGCTCATACACTGGCCGGCGGGGACATCCACGAGCAGAAGGGAACGACGGTGACCGACGTTTCGACCACCCAGCCGGAGACCGGCACCGCCCAGGTCAAGCGCGGCATGGCGGAGATGCTCAAGGGCGGCGTGATCATGGATGTGGTCACCGCCGAGCAGGCCAAGATCGCCGAGGACGCCGGCGCGGTCGCGGTGATGGCGCTGGAGCGCGTGCCCGCCGACATCCGCGCCCAGGGCGGCGTCGCCAGGATGAGCGACCCGGACCTCATCGACGGGATCATCGAGGCGGTGTCCATCCCGGTGATGGCCAAGGCCCGCATCGGCCACTTCGTCGAGGCCCAGGTGCTGCAGGCGCTCGGCGTGGACTACGTCGACGAGTCCGAGGTGCTCACCCCGGCCGACTACGCCAACCACATCGACAAGTGGGCGTTCACCGTGCCGTTCGTGTGCGGCGCGACGAATTTGGGCGAGGCGCTGCGCCGCATCACCGAGGGCGCGGCGATGATCCGCTCCAAGGGCGAGGCCGGCACCGGCGACGTGTCCAACGCGACCACCCACATGCGGAAGATCCGTGCCGAGATCAGGAAGCTGACCTCGCTGCCCGAGGACGAGCTGTTCGTCGCCGCCAAGGAGCTGCAGGCGCCCTACGAACTGGTCAAGGAGGTCGCCACCAGCGGCAAGCTGCCGGTGGTGCTGTTCACCGCGGGCGGCATCGCCACCCCGGCGGACGCCGCGATGATGATGCAGCTCGGCGCCGAGGGCGTGTTCGTCGGCTCCGGCATCTTCAAGTCCGGCGACCCGGCCAGGCGCGCCGACGCGATCGTCAAGGCCACCACCTTCCACGACGACCCGGACATGCTGGCGAAGGTGTCCCGGGGTCTCGGCGACGCGATGGTCGGCATCAACGTCGACGAGATCCCCGAGCCGCACCGGCTCGCGGAGCGAGGCTGGTAGGCCTAGACGTGCTCGGACAGCTGCACCGCCACGGTGCCGGGTTCGAGCGCCTCGAAGACATGGGCGACGTCGCCCGGGTAGGCGAGGTAGTCGCCCGGGCGCAGCTCGACCGGCTCGTCTGCGGGGCCGATCCGGCCCACGCCGGAGACCAGCACCACGTGCTCGACCACGCCGGGCATGTGCGGCTCGGACTCCCGGGCCGCGCCCGGCTCGGCGCTGAGCAGGTAGATGTCGCGCCGGGCGTTGGGCGGGCAGGAGGACAGCAGCGTCGCAACGTAGTTGGCGCGCTCGGAGTAGACCGCCGGGCCCTCGCCGGCCCGGATCACCCGCACCCGCGCCCGGGGCGGGTCGACCAGGCGGCTGAACGGCACGTCCAGCGCAACGCCCAGCGCCCACAGCGTCTCCACGCTCGGGTTGCCGCTCGCGGACTCGAGCTGGGACAGCGTGGACTTGGCGATGCCGGCCCGCTTGGCCACCTCGGACAACGACAGCCCGGCCCGTTCGCGCTCCCGGCGCAGTGACCGCGCGATGACCTCCAGTGGTGCCCCGCCCATGGCGCCTCCGTTCGCTCTACCGTCCATTCCGTTCGCCTTGACGAACGAACGGCCTGTGTTCATCATAGGAGACTATGCGTTCGATTTGGCGAACCCTGACTCCGGCACACCGGCGCGACGTGCTCGCGCTGGGCGGGGCGATCCTGGTGGTCGGCACGTCCTTCGGAGCGATCGCGGTGGCGGCCGGCCTCGCGTGGTGGGTGCCGACGGCGTTGTCCGTGCTGGTCTTCGCGGGCGGCTCGCAGTTCCTGGTGGTCGGCGTGCTGGCCGCGGGCGGCGGAGTGCTCGCCGCGGTGGCCGGCGCGCTGCTGCTCAACGCCCGGCACCTGCCGTTCGGCCTGGCGATCGGCCACGTCGTCGGCGGCTCCCGGTGGGCGCGCCTGCTCGGTAGCCACCTGCTGGTCGACGAGTCGGTCGCGTTCGCGCTGGCGCAGCGCGACCCCCGGCACGCCCGCGCGGTGTTCTGGGCGAGCGGCCTCACCATGTTCGTGGCCTGGAACCTCGGCACCGTGGTCGGTGTGCTGGCCGGCCAGGTGATCGGCGACCCGGACGTCCTCGGCCTGGACGCCGCCTTCCCGGCCGGCCTCCTCGCCCTCGTCCTACCGGCACTGCGCGACGCCCGAGCCCGCGGCGCCGCCCTCCTCGGCGCGGCGGTGGCCCTCGCGACCACCCCGTTCCTCCCGCCCGGCGTCCCCGTCCTCCTCGCCCTGACCGGCCTGTTGGCCCTGCTCCCCGCCCCGACCAGGAAGGAGGTCCACGCGTGAACCTCACCGCGATCCTCGTCCTCGCCGCCGGCACCTACGCCTTCCGCGCCGCGGGCCCCCTTCTCCGCGCCCGCCTCACCTCGCGAGTCCCACCTTCCCGTCGCGCGAGTCGCGAGCCCCACGCTCCGGAAACCGGGGAGGCGGCGTTGCCGCCACGGGTGTCCGAGGTGCTGTCGGTGGCGGCGACCGTGCTGCTGGTCGCGCTGGTCGCGACGAGTGCGCTGACCGACGGCGCCGCCTTCGCCGGGGTGGCGTTGCCGGCGGGGGTGCTGGCCGGTGGGCTGCTCGCGTGGCGGAAGGCGCCGTTCGTGGTGGTGGTGATCGTGGCCGCCGGGGTGGCGGCGGGCCTGCGGGCACTCGGCGTGCCGTAGGCTGAACGGAATATCAGGAGGTCAACAGGTGTCTGGCGGGGAACCGCTGATCGGAGTGCTCGCACTGCAGGGCGACGTGCGCGAGCACCTGGCCGCGTTGCGCGCGTCGGGAGCGCGGGCCGAGCCCGTCCGCCGGGAGACCGAGCTGTCCCAAGTGGACGGTCTGGTGATCCCGGGTGGCGAGTCGACCACGATCTCCCGGCTGCTGGCCACGTTCGGCCTGCTCGAGCCGCTGCGCGCGCGGATCGCCGACGGCATGCCGGCCTACGGCTCGTGCGCCGGGATGATCCTGCTGGCGTCGAAGGTGCTCGACGGCCGCGAGGACCAGCACCAGCTCGGCGGGCTCGACGTGATCGTGCGGCGCAACGCGTTCGGCCGGCAGGTCGACTCGTTCGAGGAGGATCTGGCCTTCACCGGGGTCGGATCGGTACACGCAGTGTTCATCCGTGCGCCGTGGGTGGAGTCGGCCTCGCCCGAGGTCGAGGTGCTGGCGCGGGTGAGTGACACCCCTGAGGTCCAGGGCGGCGAGGCGGCCGCCGGTAGGATCGTCGCGGTCCGGCAGGGACGCGTGCTGGCCACGGCGTTTCACCCGGAGCTGACGGGGGACACGCGCGTGCACGGAATGTTCGTGAACATGGTGACGGAGGGTTAGATGAGCGGCCACTCAAAGTGGGCCACGACCAAGCACAAGAAGGCCGCACTCGATGCCAAGCGGGGCAAACTCTTCGCCAAGCTGATCAAGAACATCGAGGTGGCCGCCCGCACCGGTGGCGGTGACCCGGAGGGCAACCCGACGCTCTTCGACGCCATCCAGAAGGCCAAGAAGAACTCCGTCCCCCAGGACAACATCGAGCGCGCCCGCAAGCGCGGCGGTGGTGAGGAGGCGGGCGGCGCCGAGTGGCAGACGATCATGTACGAGGGCTACGGCCCCAACGGCGTCGCCGTGCTGATCGAGTGCCTCACCGACAACCGCAACCGCGCCGCGAGCGAGGTCCGCACCGCGATGACCCGCAACGGCGGCAGCATGGCCGACCCGGGTTCGGTGGCGTACCTGTTCAACCGCAAGGGCGTGGTGATCCTGCCCAAGAACGGTCTGTCCGAGGACGACGTGCTGCTGGCCGTGCTCGAGGCAGGGGCCGAGGAGGTCAACGACCTCGGCGAGAGCTTCGAGGTCGTCTCCGAGGCGACCGACCTGGTGGCGGTCCGCTCGTCCCTGCAGAACGCCGGCTACGACTACGAGTCCGCCGAGGCGAGCTTCCTCCCGTCGGTGAGCGTCCCGCTCGACGCCGACGGCGCCCGCAAGGTCTTCCGCCTCATCGACGCGCTGGAGGACAGCGACGACGTGCAGAACGTCTACGCCAACTTCGACGTGACCGACGACGTCATGGCGGAAGTCGACGCGTGAACCCATGGGCAGCCGCCCTGACCTGAGGGGCGGATGTGAAGTTCGGGGTACTGGGTCCGCTGGCCGTGTGGCGAGCGGGAGCACAGCTTGAGCTGGGCACGCCGAAAGGTCGGGTGCTCCTGGCGGTACTGCTGTGCCGCCCTGGCCGCCCGGTCGCCGACGACGCGCTCGCCGACGCGCTCTGGGGCGAGGACCAGCCGAAGAGCGCGGTCAAGAACGTGCAGACCTACGTCCACCGGCTCCGGCAGATCCTCGGCGACCCGAACCGCATCACCAGAGCCGACACCGGCTACCTGGTGCGGGCCGACCGGGACGAGCTGGACGCGACGCACTTCGCGGACCTGGCGGCCGCCGCCCGTGCCGCCGGCAGTCCCGAGCACGCCCGCGACCTGTTCGACGAGGCCCTGCGGCTCTGGCGCGGGCCCGCCTTCGCCGGGATCGCCGACGTCCCCGCGGTGGCCCTGGAAGCCGCCCGGCTGGACGAACTGCGGCTCGGCGTGCTCGAGGAGCGGATCGACGTCGACCTCCGGCTCGGCCGGCACAACGAGCTGCTCGGCGAGCTGACCGCGCTCACGACCGAACACCCGTTCCGCGAGCGGATGTGGGCCCAGCTCATGCTCGCGCTGTACCACGGCGGCCGGCGCGCGGACGCGCTGCGGGCCTATCGTCAGGCCAGGGACGTCCTGGTCGAGGAAGCCGGGCTCGAACCGGGGCGGGCGCTGCGGAACCTGCACCAGACCATCCTCGGCGACGACTCGGCACTCGACCCCGGGCCCGCGACCGACGTGCCGGAGCACCGGACCGCCCCCACCGCGGGCCCCCGGATGCTGCCGCCCGCGCTCGGGGACTTCACCGGGCAGCGGGCGGATCTGGCGGCGATCGAGGCGGTGCTCGGCACGAACCGGGCAGGCGACGAGCCCGCCGCCGTGGTGACGGTCTCCGGTCCGGGCGGAACCGGGAAGACCACGCTCGCGGTGCAGGCCGCGCACCGCCTCCGGTCCGCCTACCCCGACGGGCAGCTGTTCGCGGTACTGGCCGGCACCCGCGCCCAGCCGGTCGAGCCGGCCGGCGTGCTCGGCCGCTTCCTCCGGGCGCTCGGCGTGCCGGCCACCGCGGTGCCGGACGATCCGGACGAGCGGACCGACCTCTACCGGGCCATGCTCGCCGAACGCCGGATCCTGGTGGTGCTCGACGACGCGCTCGACGAGCGGCAGCTGGCCCCGCTGATGCCGGCGAGCGGCACGTGCGGGGCGATCGTCACCGGCCGGGTGCGGCTCGGCGGTCTCGGCGGCGCGAGCCGGGTCGAGCTCGGCGAGATGTCCGAGGAAGACGGTCTTGCCCTGCTCCGCAACAGCACCGACGACCGGTTGGCCTCGGCGACCGAGGTGGAGCTGACCGACCTGGTACGGCTGTGCGCGCGGCTGCCGCTCGCCCTGCGGATCGTCGGCTCCCTCCTGATGTCGCGCCCGCACTGGCGGGTACCTGACCTCGTCTCGCGGCTGGAGGACGAACAGCACCGGCTGGACGCGCTGCGCTACCGCGACCTCGAGGTGCGGGCCAGCTTCGGGCTGAGCTACGCCGGTCTCGGGAGCGCGGCGCGACGGCTGTTCCGGCTGCTCGGGCTCCTGGAGGCACCCGACTTCCCGCTCTGGGCCGCGGCGGCCGCCCTCGACACCGAACTGCGCACGGCCCAGGACCTGCTCGACGAACTGGTCGACGTCCACCTGCTCGACGTCACCGGAACGCCGAACGGCCAGGCGCGGTACGGCTTCCACGACCTGATCCGCGCGTACGCCAGGGAGCGCGCGGAGGTGGAGGAGCCCGTGCCGGCCCGGCACGCGGCCGTCGTGCGCGTCCTCGGCGCCCTGCTCGCCTTCACCGACATCGCCGACCGCGACCACATGGGCCAGAACATGTTCCAGCGGGACGCCGCCCGGTGGCGCCCGGAGCGGGTGGAGGCGAGCCTGCCGCCCGGCATCCCGCCGATGACGTTGCTGGACCAGGAGCGGATCGCGCTGGTGGTGGGCGTGCGGCAGGCCGCGGAGCTGGGTGGGCACGAGCTCTGCTGGGAGCTGGCCGTCGGTGGGCAGGCGTTGTTCGAGACCGAGCGATACTTCGACGACTGGCAGGAGTGCTACGAGAAGGCGATGGCCATGGCCAAGGCCGCGGGGCACGTGCGTGGCCAGGCCCGGCTCCTGATCTCGATGGCCGGACTGCGCTACCTCCGGCGCCGGTACGGCCCGGCCGAGGAGGTCAACACCGAGGCCATGCGCCTGTTCGAGCGGATCGGGGACCGGCGGGGCTACCTGGAGGCGTTGAGCAACGCGCCGTTCTTCCTCGTGCCCAACGGACGGTTGACCGAGGCGATCGCGGCGGGCTTCGAGGCGTACGAACGACTCGAAGCCAGCGGACAGGCCGCGGCGGCGCTGCATGCGTACTCGCAGGTCGGCCTCGCCCACCTGCAGGCTGGTCGGCCGGCCGCCGCGGTGGAGGTCCTCACCGAGATCGTCGCCGGTGCGAGGAAACAGGGGATCCGGACCCTGATCGCGCGGGACACGTACTGGCTCGGCCACGCGCAGCTCGCGCTCGGTCAGCACGACGAGGCGGCGGAGTCGTTCGCCGAGCTGGCCGCCTGCGCCGAGGCGATCGGGACCTCCGGCATGTTCTACCTGGCGCACGCCCAGGGCTGTCTCCACCTGGCACACGGCGAGTACGCCGACGCGCGCCGGTGTCTCCTCGACGGCCTGGAGATCGCGCGGGCGCTGCACGACCCGCTGTTCGAGAGCCGAGTCCTCGTCGACCTGCTCGACGCCCGCCTGCACGACGGCGACGACCTCCGATCCGCGATCGGCCTCGGCGAACACGCGGTCGAGGTGGCCCGCGGCATCAACTACCCGTATCTGCTGGCCGGCACGCTGAACGGCCTCGCCGGTCTGTACCGGGCCGCGGGCGACGACGAGGCCGCGGCCCGGGCGGCCGTCGAAGCGGCCGCCGTCGCCGCCGAGATCCACTGAGCCGCGTATTCCCGACGTGTGCCGGTCGTATTCCGGGTGCTGTCACCCTCGGGCCTCGAACACCACAGGTAATTTAGGTGAGGGGTAGTAGTGCACAAGGGACACATCGTGTTCGCGGCCGCTCTGGCCGCCATCGGGCTCGGGCTCTCCGCCTGCGGCAGCGAGGATGGTTCGGCGACGCAGGAACCGCCCGCGTCCTCGGCTCCCGCCGAGACCGAGGAGACCACCGAGAGCACGCCCGCCGACAGCGGGGACGACGCCTCCGCTCCGGTCGACGGCGACGTCACCGCGCCGGGAACGGAACTCGCGGTCGGCGACCGGGCGGTCCTGCCGTTCGAGTACACCAGCGAGAAGTCGGGCACCATCGCCGTCACCGTCACGGCGATCGAAAAGGGCACCGAGGCGGACATGGCTCCGTTCGGAGAGAAGGCCAAGGGCATGACGCCCTACTTCATCAGGATGACGGTGGAGAACGTCAGCGGTGCCGACCTGTCGTACGCGACGCTGTCGCTCGGCGGTGTGCTGGAGGGTGGCGGCGGCACGGGCGTCGTGCTGATCGGCGGCCTCCCCGGCAAGTGCGAGAGTGAGGCCGCGCCGGCCGAGTTCGCCGCCGAGGGCGCGACGTTCGAGACCTGCTCGCTCACCGCATCGCCCTCCGCGCCGGTCACCGCGGCGGAGTTCGACGAGGGCGACGAGTACAGCGACAACCCGGTCGTCTGGGCCGCCGCCTGACGCGACGCGGCGTTCGATGGGCACCTTCGGGACATGGCCGATGTCTCAAAGGTGCCCATCACCACGTTCGACGCCCTAGCCTGCGGGGGACCCGAGCGGAGGTGTACCCCGATGTCTTCCGACGACCTGGCCGACGACCTGACCGACGAGCAGCGGGAGCTCCGCGAGTGGCTGATCGGTCAGGCCGACGAGCGGGGCAACGCGATCGTCGAGGTGGCCGCCGAGGACGGCGTCGGCCCGTTCACGTTCTCGGTCGGCGCATGGCGCCGCTTCGGCGTCCCCGAGGCGATCGTCGTCGGACTGCCGGCCGGCGCGGGCGCGCGACTGGTCGACGAGTACGTGCGCCGGGCCGCCGAGGGCAAGCGGTTCATCCCCGGCGTGCGGTACCACGATTTCCTCGAGGGCATCCCGATCACCTTCGAGCGGGTGGCCAAGGGCCACTACTTCCCGTACTTCGGCACCGCGTTCCTGGTCTACCCCGAGGGCGACTTCCCCGCGGTGCAGCTGATCGTGCCCACGCCCGAGGTCGTCTGGCCGTGGCACCCGCACGCTCCGGAGGGCTTCGCCCGCTGGCAGCCGCTCCTGACGGTCAGCGGCCGCCCGGAGAGCTGGATCCCCGGCGTCAACGGGCCATGACGACCCGTGCTCGACATGCCATCGATCATGCACAAGGGTGGACGGCATGGCGCAGCCAAGGCCCCGGCCGAGGGCGATCACCGAGGAGCAACTGGGATTCCGGCCGCGACGCGCGGTCCGCTGGCTGAACCCGGGCGTGCTGGTCGCCACCGGCACGCAGTCGGTGATGGCCAACATCTTCGGCTCCTACGCCGACAAGCGCGAGCTGCAGGGCACCCTCCCCGACACGGTCCACGAGCACCGCGCCGACGAGACCTGGCTGGACTTCGTCGCAGACCTCGGCGACGGCTTCGACGCCACGTACTCGGTGGCGTCCCTGCTCGCCGCGTCCAGTCTCGACGTCGGCGAGACCCTGCCCCGCGGCCGGCTCCTGATCATGGGCGGCGACCAGGTCTACCCGGCCGCGTCCACCGAGGCGTACGAGGACCGCAGCAAGGGCGTCTACCGCGCCGCGCTGCCCGCCGCCCCGCCCGAGGCACCCCGGTTGTTCGCGCTCCCCGGCAACCACGACTGGTACGACGGGCTCACCTCGTTCCTGCGCGTCTTCGCCCAGGGCCGCCCGTTCGGCGGCTGGGCCACCGAGCAGACCCGCAGCTACTTCGCCGTCGAGCTGCCGCAACGGTGGTGGCTCTACGCCATCGACACCCAGTTCGACGACTACGTCGACGCCCCGCAGCTCGCCTACTTCCGCGAGGCCGCCACCAGACTCGACGAGGGCGACGCTGTCATCCTGTGCACCTCCGCCCCCGAATGGGTTCCGGCCGGCTCCGGCGGCGAGCACAAGGGCTACGACACCATCGAGTTCTTCCTGCGTGAGATCGTCCGCCCCCGAGGCGCCACCGTCCCCCTGATGCTCACCGGCGACAAGCACTACTACACCCGCTACACCGAACGCGACGGCACCGCCCAACGCATCACCTGTGGCCTGGGCGGCGCGTACCTGTCCGGCACGCACAAGGCTCCCGAGGAACTGACCCTGCCGCCCACGAAGTCCCGGGTCCGCGACCCCAGCGAGCCGGTGACCTACGACCTCGCCGCCCGGTACCCGGGCCGCACCCGGTCGGAGTGGCTGGCCACCGGGATCGTCCGGCTGCCGTGGCGCAACCCCGGGTTCTGGGCACTGACCGGGGTCCTGCAGACGGCGATGACGCTGGCGGTGCTGTTCGGCCTGACCGAGTCGGACAACCCGGACCGGCAGAACGTGTTCGGCCAGGTGGCCGCCTGGACACCGGCCGCCCTGGCCGGCCTGGTCCTGGTGTTCGCCGGCATCGCGTTCGCCCGGATCGACCTGCCGAAAGCCGCCCGCACCAACGTGTTCGCCGGGATCGTGCACGCGGCCGGACACCTGGCACTGAGCACCGGCTGGGCGTTCGTGGTCCGCTGGCTGTACCAGGACGTGGTGCCCGACGGCGCCGCGGGGGAGTGGCTGCTGCTCGGCCTCCTCGCTGTGGTCACCCCCGTCCTGGTCGGCTTCCTGGACGCGCAGGTGGTGGCGCTGTACCTGCTGGTCGCCAGCCGCTTCGGCATCAACTCCAACGAGGCGTTCGCCGGTCAGGGCATCGAGGACGACAAGGGCTTCCTGCGCCTGCACATCGCCCCCGACGGCACCCTGACCGTGTACCCGATCAAGCTCACCCGCATCTGCCGCCACTGGCGCCCCAACCCCGACGGCGCCCCGACCGACCCGTGGCTGCTCCCCGAGGAGCCGCTGCGCCCCGAACTGATCGAGCCGCCGATCCGCGTCCCTCGCGTCACTGGCGGCGCGGCAGGTTGAACTCCTCCATCGCCATCACGGGCTTGAGGTGGCGTTGCGCGCCGCCGAGGACGAAGGCGTCGCGGAGGACGTCGTCGCCGAGGAGGTTGCCGAGGGCACCCATGATCATGCCCTGGTCGAGGGCCAGGTACCGCTTGGCGACCGTGCCGCTGCGCACGGCGATCGAGTCGTAGAAGCCGCCGGGGCCGTAGCTGTCGAAGTCGCGGCGCAGCTTCGCCAGTTCGACGAGTGCCGCCCTCGGCTGGTACGGCAGCGCCAGTACGACCGCGTGCGGGGTCACCACACCGTCGCCGTACGACGACGGCGGGGGCTGGGCCGCACGGCAGCCGTCGAAGCCGACGTCGACGGATGTCCGTTCCTGGTCGCTCGCGTAACCCGCCGAGTCCAGGCCCATCACGTCCACGCCGTACTCGCGGTACCCGCCCTCGGGGTTCGACGCGGGGGAGAAGCCCCAGTAGCCGTACCGCGCGTCCCGCAGGCCGTGCTCGATCTGCCCCCGCACGTACACCTCGTGCTGACGGCCCCACGAG
The DNA here is from genome assembly GCF_025165815.1 of Actinophytocola gossypii. Classification (GTDB taxonomy): domain Bacteria; phylum Actinomycetota; class Actinomycetes; order Mycobacteriales; family Pseudonocardiaceae; genus Actinophytocola; species Actinophytocola gossypii. Next base: position 93,082 of record NZ_JAFFZE010000009.1, read on the forward strand.
TCCCTGCCCCAGCGCACCTCGGGCACGAACATGTCCGGCATCAGCTCCTCGAACATGTCCCCGCCCCACGTCGGCACGAACTTGAGGCCGCGGTAGGTGTAGTGGCCCTCGAACACCGGCACGCCGAGGTACTCCACGAACTCGCCGACCGGCTTCTGCTCCTGCCAGCCCCAGTCGCACGTGTCCGGGAACGTCCGCCACGGCGCGAAGTAGTGCGCGGGCGGCACCTGGCCGAGCGCGATCGCCACGTAGCTGATCATCCTGGTCTCGCTCGCGAACGAGCCGTACGTGTGACACGTGTACCAGACGTCAGCGCCGATCCCCGGATGGTTGCCCGGCGTCGAACAGCCCGGCGGCTCCTCGTCCCAGAAGCCACCCCGCATCAACCCGACCGGCACGTCCTGGCCGCGTGCCCCCGGGTCGTAGTAGAACGCGAAGTTCATCGGCTCCAACAGCTCCTGAGCCCGCTGTCGCACCTCGGGCACGGCGTTGCGCACCACCATCAGCGCCGCCGCCAGCCACGCGTTGTCCACACTGGACAGGAACGGGTACACCGCCGCCCCGTCCTCCGGCCACACCCGCAGCTTCACCAGCGTCGCCGGGTCGTACCAGTTGTAGAACTGGCCGGAGTCGGCGTGCCGTTCCAGCTTCGCCACCGAGTCCAGGGTCCGCCGGGTACGGCTGACCAGCTCGCGCCGGTCGATGACGCCCAGCTCCTCGGCCACCACCGCCGACCACAGGTACGAGCCGATGTTCGTCGGCGACGTGTACCCCGACCGCGTCGCCGGGTCCAGGTCACCGCCGATGTTGTCGGCCGGCAGCCCGGTCTCGGCCACCGTCATCGCGACGAACGAGCGCCAGGTGTCCGTCACCAGGGAGAACCGCTTGGGCGCCGCCGAGGCCGGCGCGGCCGTCGCCAGCACCAGCACGACCGCGACGGCCAGCCTGGGTAGTGATCGACCCATCGGGGAACCTCCTACTTGAGTCCGGTGGTCGCGATACCGCGCACGAAATGGCGCTGCAACAGCACGAACACGACGAGCACGGGCAACACCACCACGACCGAGCCGGCGAGCAGCAGATCGTAGTCGGTCCGGTTCTGCCCGATGGCGTACAGCGCGAGCGCGACCGGCAGGGTGTACTTGTCCTCCGTGGACGCCGCGACCAGCGGCCACAGGAAGTTGTTCCAGGACGCCAGGAACGTCAGGATCCCGAGCGTCGCCAGCGCCGGTTTGCACAGCGGGAGCACGACCTGCCAGTAGATCCGCAGCTCGCTCGCCCCGTCGATCCGCGCCGCCTCCAACAGGTCGTTCGGGATCGAGAAGATGAACTGGCGCATCAGGAACACCCCGAACGCCTGCGCCAGGAACGGCAGGATCAGCCCGGCCAGCGTGTTCACCAGCCCGAGATTGCTGGACAGCACGAACAGCGGCACGATCGTCACGATGCTCGGCACCATGATCGTGCCGAGCACCATGCCGAACAGCACCCGCTTGCCGGGGAACGGCAGCTTCGCCAGCGCGTAGCCGGCCGCCGAGCAGAACAGCAGGTTGCCGACCGTCGTCACCACCGCGACCACCGCCGAGTTGGTGAAGTAGGTCGGGAAGTCCAGCCGCTCGAACAGGTCGCCGTAGTTGGCGAACGTGACGTCCTCGGGCAGCCAGGTCATCGGGACCCGCCGGATCTCGCCCTCGCCCTTGAACGACGACAGCAGCATCCACACGAACGGCCCGACCATCGCCACCAGCCCGAGGCCCAGCAGCACGTGCAGCACCACCCGGGCGACCACGTCCCTGGAGCGGATCCGGTCACTGCTCATGGGTGTTCCTCAGCAGCCGGAACCAGGCGATCGACAGCAGCACCACCACGACGAACAGCACGTAGCCCATCGCCGACGCGTAGCCGTAGTTGCCGAAGCCGAACTGGTTGTAGGTGTGGTAGGCCAGCGACAGCGTCGAGTCCAGCGGCCCGCCCTGGGTCATCACGAACGGCTCCTCGAAGAACTGCACGTACCCGATCGTGGTGATCACCGCGACGAACAGCATCGTCGGCCGCAGCATCGGCACCGTCAGGTAACGCAGCCGCGCCAACGTCCGCGCGCCGTCGATCGTCGCCGCCTCGTACAGGTCCTTCGGGATCGCCTGCAGGCCGGCCAGGAAGATGACCATGGCGAACCCGAGGTTGCGCCACGCGGCCATCACGATCAGCGTCGGCAGCGCGAACGGCCGGTCGTCCAGCCAGCTCGGGCCGTCGATCCCGACCAGGCCGAGCAGCTCGTTGAACAGCCCGGAGTCCGGCTGCAGCAGGAACCGCCACACCACCGAGATGGCCACGATGCTGGTCACCACCGGCAGGTAGTAACCGACCCGGAACAGCGTGCGGAACCGGACCAGCCCCGAGTTCAGCCCGAGCGCGACCAGCAGCGCCAGCGCCATCGTCAGCGGGACCCCGACCACCACGAAGACCGCCGTGTTCACCGCCGCCTGCACGAACTTGGGGTCGGCGAACAGCCGCGCGTAGTTGTCGAACGCCACCACGTTCACGCCGAGCGGGTCCAGCAGGTCCGCGCTGCGGATGTCGGTGACGCTCATCGCCAGCGACGCCACCACCGGCCCGGCGGTGAACACCAGGAACAGCGCGGCGAACGGCAGCGCGAACGCCCACCCGGTCACCGCCCGGGCGAGGGTTCCCGACCGTGCCGGCACTGGCTCAGCCGCCCGTGCCGATCGAGGTGGCGTGTGCCTGCATCGCCTTCGCCGCGTCCTCGGGGGACGTGGTGCCCTTGGCGACCTTCTCCAGTTCGGTGTCCACCCCGGCCGCGATCTGCTCCCAGGTCGGGATCGGCGGTGGCGCCTTGGCCACGCCCAGCTGGTCGCCGAACGTCGCCAGCAGCGGGTCGCCGGCCAGCACCGGATCGTCCCACGCGGCCGCCACCGACGGCAGGTCGTTCACCGTCTGGTACCACTTCACCTGCACCTCGGGCCGGGTCAGGTACGACACGAACTTCCAGGCACCGTCCCGGTTCTTCGCGTTCTCGAACACCGACAGGTTCGAGCCGCCGATGAACGAGGTGTACTCGCCCGAACCCGATGGCATCGGCCACACCTCGTACTCGCCCTTCCCGCCCAGCTCGTCGAGCAGCCCGATGTGCCACGGGCCGGACACGAACGACGCGATCTCACCGGAGATGAACTTCGGCTCGGCCTCGCCCTCGCGCAGCCTGTTCCGTGTGGACAGTCCCTCGTCGTAGAAGGACTGGTAGTACGCCACCGCCTCGGCGACCTCCGGCGAGTCGAGCCGGAACCGCTCGCCGTCGTGGATCTCGCCGCCGTTCTGCCACACGAACGGCATGAACGTCTGCCACGCGCCCATCTGGCCCGGCTGCAGGTAGGTACCCCAGCGCGCGCCGCCCCGCTCCCGCAGGTCCCGCACGGCCTGCTTGAGCCCGTCCCAGGTCGTCGGCGGCTCGGTGACGCCCGCCTTCTCCGCCACGGCCTTGTTCACGAACAGCAGCCGGGTCTCCACGTACCACGGCACGCTGTAGGAGGTGCCGTCCACGACCCCGGTCTCCCAGGCGCCGGGGAAGAAGTCATCCTCGGCCACCAGGTCGGGCGGGACCACGTCGAGCGCACCGGTCTTGGCGAACTCGCCCACCCAGGTGGTGCCGAGCATGGTCACGTCCGGCGTCTGCCGGCCGGCGATCGCGGTAGCGAGCTTGCTGTGCGCGCCGTCCCACGGCACCGGCGTCACGGTGACCGTGGCATCCGGGTTCTCCTCCATGAAGTCCTCGGCCAGCACCGACAGCTTCTCGCCCTCGGTGCCCATGGCCCACACGGTGATCTCGCCGGACGCCTTGCCCGACTCGACCTCGGTGCCCTCCCGCGCGCCGCCGCCGGTCTCGTCGCCGCGCCCGCAGGCCGACGCGACCAGCGTCACCACCGTGAGGGCGACCAGTAAGACGGTCCGTTTCATGCCTACCTCCGGGTCACTCGTCTGGTCGGTCGTGATGGGAACCGCAGCTGGCACGGATCACCAGCCGGGTGGGCAGGACCTCGTGGCGCGCTCCCGCCGCGACGCCGGAGATGCGTTCGTCGAGCCAGCGCGCCGCGGTCGCGCCCAGCTCCCGCATCGCCTGGTGCACCGTGGTCAGCCGGGCGTAGTGGGACGCCATGATGTCGTCCCAGCCGGTCAGCGCCAGGTCCCCGGGAACGGACAGGCCGAGGTCCTCGGCCGCGCGCAGGGCGCCGAGCGCGACCTCGTCGTTGGCGCAGACCACCGCCTCCGGGCGGGTGCGCCCTCGGGAGAGCAGCTCGCGCGCGGCCGTGTAACCGGACCGCACGTCGAACTCGGAGCGCACCGGTTCGACCGGGTCCAGACCGGCGTCGGCGAGCGCGGCCGAGAAGCCGGCGAACCGCCCGGCGACGTCCGGCGACCGGGCGGGATCGCCGAGGAACGCCAGCTCGCGGTGTCCGTGGCCGAGCAGGTGGCCGGTGAGCGCGCGGGCGCTGTCGGTGTTGTCGGCGGTGACGGTGTCGACCAGCCCGACCCGAGGACGGGCGAGCAGCACCAGCGGCAGCCCGGTGTCGGCGATCCGCGCGACGGTGGCGTCGTCGACCGTGCGCCCCATGATCACCATGCCGTCGACCCGGCCGGCCAGCTCCGCGACCAGCTCGGCCGCGTTGTCCCGACCCTGGGTGGCCAGGATCAGCACACTGCGGCCCAGCTCGGCGACGACCTCCTCGTACCCCAGGACGACCTCGGCGTAGTACGGGCCGGACAGGTCCGGGAAGACGATCCCGTTGGCCGCGTGCTGGCCCTCGGCCAGCGCCCGCCCGGCCCGGCTCGGCCGGAACCGCAGCTCCTCGGCGACCCGCTGCACCCGCCGCCGGGTGGGCGGCGCGACCAGCTCGGAGTCCCGCAACGCCCGCGACACGGTCGCGATCGACACGCCAGCCCGGTCGGCCACCTCGTAGATGGTCACCGGCCGCCGCTCACGACCCGCCATGCCTGCCTCCGTCATTGGAAGCGCTTACATTCGCCGTCACCTGAAGTTCTAGCACCCCTGTCAACCGCCCCACCCCGCGAGTCGTACGTTCCCGTCGCGCGAGTCGTACGTTCCCGTCGCGTGCGGGCCCGTGTCGGTGCGGTGGAGCGGGCGGCGTAGGCCCTAAGGTTCGAACTGATGTTCTCGGACCGAGGTGGCGGCATGCGCGTGTTGGGGGTCGACCCCGGGCTGACCAGGTGCGGCATCGCCGTGGTCGACGGGGGGACCGGGCGGTCGGTGCGCTGCGTCGCGGTCGACGTCGTCCGCACGCCCGCCGACGCCGAGCTCGCCAACCGCCTGCTCGCGGTCGCCGACGCGCTCGAGGACTGGCTCGACCGCCACCGCCCCGACGTCGTCGCCATCGAGCGGGTGTTCAGCCAGCACAACGTCCGCACAGCGATGGGCACCGCGCAGGCGGCCGGGGTGGTCGCCCTCGCCGCCGCCCGCCGGGGCCTGACCGTCGCGTTCCACACCCCGAGCGAGGTCAAGGCCGCCGTCACCGGTTCCGGCCGGGCGGACAAGGCGCAGGTCACCGCCATGGTCACCCGGCTGCTCGGGCTCACCGAGGCGCCAAGGCCGGCCGACGCGGCCGACGCGCTCGCCCTGGGCATCTGCCACATCTGGCGCGCTCCCATGCGCGCCCGCCTCGCCGAGGCCGAGGCGAAGGCCACCGAACTGGCCCGCCGGCACAAGGCCCGCCTGGCGCAGGCGACGAGCAACTCCCCGAAGGGAACGAAGCAATGATCTCCTCCGTTCGCGGGCGGGTGCTCTCGATCGGCTTGGACCACGCCGTGGTCGAGGTCGGCGGCGTCGGGCTCGCCGTCCAGGCCGTGCCCGCCACGCTCGCCACCATGCGCACCGGCGAGGAGGCCGCGCTCGCCACCGCGCTCGTGGTGCGGGAGGACTCGCTGACCCTGTTCGGGTTCGCCGACGCGGCCGCCCGCGACCTGTTCGGCCTGCTGCAGACCGTCTCCGGTATCGGCCCGAGGATCGCGCTCGCCACCCTCGCCGTGCTCGATCCCGACCAGCTGCGCGCCGCCCTCGCCGACGGCAACGTCAGCGTGCTCACCCAGGTCCCCGGCATCGGCCGCAAGGGCGCCGAGCGGATGGTGATCGAGCTGCGTGACAAGGTCGGCGCGCTGCCGGCCGTCGCGCCCGCCCCGAACGGCGCGGGGGTGCGCGGCTCGGTCGTCGAGGCCCTGGTCGGCCTCGGCTTCCCGGTCAAGCAGGCCGAACAGGCGGTCGACGGCGTTCTGAACGGAAACGGAACCGGCGACCAGTCCACGGTGCTGCGCAAGGCACTCGCCACCCTCGGCCGCAAGCGGTAGCGGGTCGTGCACGATGGCCCGGTGACCGAGGAGGAGGGCATGGCCGACGGCGCCGAGCTGTCGCCGTACGCGGTACCCGGCGAGCGGGACGACGAGTCGTCACTGCGCCCACGCCGGCTGGCCGAGTTCGTCGGCCAGCCGAGGGTGCGCGAGCAGCTGGAGCTGGTGCTGCAGGGCGCGAGCCTGCGCGGAGCGCCGCCCGACCACGTGCTGCTGTCCGGTCCGCCCGGCCTCGGCAAGACCAGCCTCGCCATGATCATCGCCGTCGAGCTGGGCAGCGCGCTGCGCATCACCTCCGGCCCCGCGCTCGAACGTGCGGGCGACCTCGCCGCGATGCTGTCCAACCTGGTCGAGGGCGACGTGCTGTTCATCGACGAGATCCACCGGATCGCCCGCCCCGCCGAGGAGATGCTCTACCTCGCGATGGAGGACTTCCGGGTCGACGTCGTCGTCGGCAAGGGCCCCGGGGCCACCAGCATCCCGCTGGAGATCGCGCCGTTCACCCTGGTCGGCGCCACTACCCGGTCCGGCGCGCTGACCGGCCCGCTGCGCGACCGCTTCGGCTTCACCGCGCACATGGAGTTCTACGCCGCCGAGGAGCTCGAGCAGGTGCTCCGCCGTTCGGCGTCGATCCTCGGCGTCGACCTGCGGCCGGACGGCGCCGAGGAGATCGCTGGTCGCTCCCGCGGCACCCCGCGGATCGCGAACCGCCTGCTCAGACGCGTACGCGACTTCGCGGAGGTCCGCGCGGACGGCTCGATCACCCGCGCCATCGCGATGTCCGCGCTCGAGGTCTACGACGTCGACGCGCTCGGCCTGGACCGCCTCGACCGCGCCGTGCTCGGCGCTCTGGTGCGCTCGTTCGGCGGCGGCCCGGTCGGCGTGTCGACGCTGGCTGTCGCTGTGGGCGAGGAGCCAAGTACGGTGGAGGAGGTGTGCGAGCCGTATCTGGTTCGCGCGGGAATGCTGGCGAGGACGCCTCGGGGCCGGGTAGCGACCGCGTCGGCATGGGCACATCTCGGGCTGTCGGCCCCGGCTGACGCTCCAGGTCCGATTCCGCCTACCCTGTTCGACAGTGACCCTGCGCACACCGCAGAGTGAATACTTGAGCTTTCCACGGATGGAGAACAATGGAACTGCTTCCCATGCTTCTGCTGTTCGGGCTGCTCGGCGTCATGATGTACTTCATGAGCCGGCGCCAGCGCAGGGCGCAGGAGCAGCAAATGCAGCTGCAGAACTCGCTGGCTGTCGGTGATCGGGTGATGACCACGTCCGGCCTCTACGGCACCGTCGTCGACGTCTCCGACGACTCCAAGATCGGCATCGAGATCGCGCCCGGCTTCGAGACCGAGTGGCTGCGTGCGGCGGTGCGCGAGAAGGTCGGCCCCGAGGTCGAGGACGACGAGGACGTCGTCGAGGACGACGACGAGACCGTCGACGACGAGCTCGACACGGTCGAGGACCGGGACGAGGTCGTGGACACCGACGACGACGTCACCGCGGACACCCGGGACGAGTCGAAGAAGGCCGACACCAAGAAGTAGCCGGACCCGTGCTCGTGACGTGACCGTGTGACACCGGCCTCACGTCACGGGGGGTACGCTGCGCCCTCACCCACACGTGTAACGGGTGCGGGCGCAGACGTGTGACCAGACGCGTCCGGGCGACACCCGAACGCCAGTCCGAGGAGACCGACCGACCGTGGCACCACCCTCCGGGCAGATTCGCCCAGGGCGCTATCTCGCGTTCTTCGTGTTCATCGTGGTCCTGCTCTACACCCTGGTGTTCGCCACCGGCGACCATCAGGCCAAACCCAAACTCGGCATCGACCTCCAGGGCGGTACGCGGGTCACGCTGAGTGCGCGCACCCTGGACGGCGGCACGCCGGAACGGGAGTCGCTCCAGCAGGCCAGGCAGATCATCGAGAACCGGGTCAACGGCATCGGCGTCTCGGGCACCGAGGTCGTTCTGGACGGTAGCAACATCGTCATCACCGTGCCGGGTGACCAGGGCGAGCAGGCGAAGGAGCTGGGCCAGACCGCCCAGCTCCGGTTCCGCGAGGTGGTCCAGGTCGTCCCGGCCGAGACCCCGCCCGCGCAGCAGCCGCCCGCGTCCGAGGACCCGGGCGCCACGCCACCGCCGTCCACCGGCGCCTCCACGCCGCCGACGGGTGCCTCGACCCCGCCGACCGGCACCTCCAACGCGCCCCAGGGCCGCCCCGCGCCGGCCGTCGCGGCCCAGCCGGAGGAGGAGCCCTCCCAGCCACCGACCTCGGACCCGCCCGCTGACGATACGGCCGACGACGAGTCGGAGACCGCGAAGCAGATCCAGGAGGCCAAGGCCGTTCGGCAGGCCGCGACCCTGGTGCCGAGCGAGGACGGCACCGTGCAGGCCGACCCGGCCGCCCAGCAGGCCGCGTTGGCCGCGCTCGACTGCTCCAAGCCGGACCCGCTGGTCGGCAACGACGACCCGGACCTGCCGCTGGTGGCCTGCGACCAGGAGGGCACGGCGAAGTACATCCTCACGCCCTCGTTCCTGCAGGGCACCCAGATCTCCGACGCCAACTCCTCGGTCAACCCCGAGGGCGTCGGCTACGTGGTGACGCTCGACTTCAAGAGCGAGGGCACCCGGATCTGGGCCGACTACACCACCGCCAACGTCGGCAAGCAGGCCGCGTTCGTGCTCGACACGCAGGTGGTGTCCGCCCCCGAGATCCGCGAGCCGATCTCCGGTGGCCAGACGCAGATCAGCGGCGGCGCGGGCGGCGGGTTCAGCGCCGACGAGGCCCAGAGCCTCGCCGACATCCTCAAGTACGGCTCGCTGCCGCTGTCGTTCGACAACTCCGAGGCCGAGACCGTCTCGGCGACGCTCGGGCTCGCCTCGCTGGAGGCCGGGCTGATCGCCGGCGCCGTCGGCCTGGTGCTGGTGTTCCTCTACAGCATCTTCTACTACCGCATGCTCGGTGTGCTGACCGGTTTGTCGATCGTGCTGTCCGGTGTGATCGTGTACGCGGTCCTGGTGCTGCTCGGACGCTGGATCGGGTTCACGTTGGACCTCGCCGGCGTGGCCGGGTTCATCGTCGCGATCGGCATCACCGCCGACTCGTTCGTCGTGTACTTCGAACGGTTGAAGGACGAGATGCGCGAGGGCCGGACCTTCCGCTCGGCGGTGCCGAGGGCGTGGGTGCGGGCCAGGCGCACGATCCTGTCCGCGGACGCGGTCATGTTCCTCGCCGCCGCCGTGCTCTACGTGCTCGCGGTCGGCCAGGTCAAGGGCTTCGCGTTCACCCTGGGCATGTCGACCGTGCTCGACCTGATCGTGGTGTTCTTCGTGACCCACCCGCTGGTGGCGCTGGCCGCCAAGTCGAAGTTCCTGTCCAGCCCGAAGATGTCCGGGCTCGGCAAGGTGCGGCGCACGGGTGGTTCGCGGGCCGAGACGCGCGGCCGGGCCGCGACGAAGGAGGCGTGACGTGGCGAGCGACGAGACTCCCCGCACGACGTCGGAGACGACCACGGCGGGAAAGAAAGTCCCGCTCCGCGAGCGGCTCTACCTCGGCAACGGCGCGTTCGACGTGGTCGGGGCGCGCAAGCGGTGGTACCTGTTCTTCGCGCTGTTGATGCTCGGCTGCGTGGCCTCCATCGTGTTCAAGGGCTTCAACCTCGGCATCGACTTCGAGGGCGGCACGCGGGTGTCGATGCCCGCCCAGGGGTCGTCCGGTGCGATCGCCACCGAGGAGGTCACCGACGTCTTCAGCGACACCCTCGGGCGTGAGCCGGCGGCCGTGCAGACCGTGGGCTCCGGCGACAGCACGACCATCCAGATCCGGTCGGAGGCGCTGAACCCGGACGAGGTCGCCGACCTCAAGGAAGCGCTGTTCACCGAGTTCGAGCCGCTGAACGTCGATGGCGAGGCGACCGAGTCGGTGATCTCCGACAGCGCGGTGAGCGCGACCTGGGGCGGGGAGATCTCCGAGCAGGCGTTGATCGCGCTCGGCGTGTTCCTCGTCCTGGTGACGATCTTCCTGGCGTTCTACTTCGAGCGCTGGATGGCGGTCGCCGCGCTGGTCGCGCTGGTGCACGACATCGTGGTGACCGCAGGCGTCTACTCGCTGATCGGCTTCGAGGTCACCCCGGCGACCGTGATCGGTCTGCTGACGATCCTCGGCTTCTCGCTGTACGACACGGTGGTGGTGTTCGACAAGGTCAAGGAGAACACCCGCGGTCTGCTCGGCCTGACCAGGCGGACCTACGCCGAGACGGCGAACCTGGCGCTGAACCAGACGCTGATGCGGTCGATCAACACCTCGCTGATCGCGGTGCTGCCGGTGATCGGCCTGCTGGTGGTCGGTGTCGGTCTGCTCGGTGTCGGCACCCTGCAGGACCTGGCGCTGGTGCAGCTGACCGGCATCCTCGCGGGTGTGGTGTCGTCGATCTGCCTGGCGACCCCGGTCCTGGTCGACCTCAAGATGCGGGAGCCGAAGTTCCAGGAGCAGGCCCGCCGGGTGTACGCGCGCCGGGAGAACCTGGCGCGCAAGGCCGCCGAGCGGGACTCGGTGTCCACCGGTGAGGACGACGACTTCGACGCGAGCGACGACGACGCCCTGGCCGCCGAGCTGCGCAAGGAGAAGGCGCTCGCGGCCGCGTCCAGTGTGCCGGCGCGCAACCCGAGGCCGGCGGAGGCGCGGCGCGGCAGGCCGACCGGCAAACAGGGTGGCCGCCCGTCCGGCAAACGGCGCCGGTAGCGCGGTGGCGGACCTGGCGGGCGCGCTCGAGCTGGTGCGCACGGTCCCGGACTTCCCGGAGCCCGGGGTGCTGTTCCGCGACCTGAACCCGCTGTTCGCGGACGCCGAGGCGGTCCGGGTGGTCATCGACGCGATGGCCGCCGGACTGCCCGAGGACGTGGACGTCATCGCTCCGGTGGAGGCGCGCGGGTTCCTGCTCGGCGGGGGCCTGTCGATCGCCATGGGCGTCGGGATGGTGCCGGTGCGCAAGCCGGGGAAGCTCCCGGTGGTGGCCGACCGGGTCGACTACAGCCTCGAGTACGGCACCGCGTCGCTGGAGCTGCCGGCCGGCGTGCTGCGGCCGGGCCAGCGGGTGGCCGTGGTCGACGACGTGCTCGCCACCGGCGGGACGGTGGCCGCGGTGTGCGAGCTGGTGGAGCGGGCCGGGGCCGAGGTCGCCGTGGTCTCGGTGGTGCTGGAGCTGCCCGCGCTGGGCGGCCGCTCGCTGCTGGGCGGGCGGAACGTGCTGGCGCTCCAGTCGATCACGTGAACTGGACGGACCGCTTCGACAGGCCGTACCAGTAGCCGTCGATCACCGACCGGGCGGTGTTCTCGGTGCTCAGGCTCGCGCCGAGGGCGACGAACAGCGGCGCGAAGTGCTCGGTCCTCGGGTGCGCGAGCGGTCCCGACGGGGACTTGCGCGGGAAGTCGAGCAGGGCGTCGAGGTCCCGCTCGGCCAGCGCCCGCGCGCCCCAGTCGTCGAACTCGGCCGACCACGACGGCGGCGTCACACCCGGGTCGGTCATCCGGATCGCCGACAGGTTGTGGGTGAAGAAGCCGCTGCCGACGATCAGCACGCCCTCGTCGCGCAGCGGCGCGAGCTTCCGGCCGACCTCCAGCAGCTCCGCCGGGTCCAGTGAGGGCATCGAGACCTGCAGGACCGGCACGTCCGCGTCCGGGTACATCTCCACCAGCGGGACGTACGCGCCGTGGTCGAGGCCGCGGCCGGGGTCGTCGTGCACCGACGGGCCGAGCAGGGCGCGGACCTTCGCCGCGAGGCCCGGCGCGCCAGGGGCGGGGTAGGTGACGTCGTAGTAGCGGTCCGGGAAGCCCCAGAAGTCGTAGACCAGCGGCACGGTCGTGGTCGCGCCGATGGTCAGCGGGGCGTTCTCCCAGTGTGCGGAGACGATCAGGATCGCGGTCGGGGTCGGCAGCGACGCCGACCAGGCCGCCAACTCGCTGGTCCAGACGGGGTCGTCGGCCAGCGGAGGTGCGCCGTGGCTGAGGTAGAGCACCGGCATGCTCATCGGCTCCGACATGGCTACTCCTGAGGTTGAATCTTCAACTAAGCATAGCAGGCTATTCTCGGGACGCAGAGGAGCCGCGAGTGAGCCAGAACGTCGAGACCGGCGCCACGCAGGACGCCGCGCAGCAGACCAACGGGCGGGCACCGTCCGCGACCAGACGCGTCCGCGCGCGCCTGGCTAGACGCATCACCGCGCAGCGCTCCGCACCGGTCAAGCAGGTCCTCGAGCCGCTGGCCGCGGTGCACCGGGAGCTGCACCCCAACGCCAAGCTCACCCTGCTCCAGCACGCCTACGACGTCGCGGAGGAGGCCCACCGCGACCAGCGGCGCAAGTCCGGCGACCCCTACATCACCCACCCGCTCGCCGTCGCGACCATCCTCGCCGAGCTGGGCATGGACACCACGACGCTGGTCGCCGCCCTGCTGCACGACACCGTCGAGGACACCGAGTACTCGCTGAAGAACCTGCACGACGACTTCGGCGAGGAGGTCGCCCGGCTGGTCGACGGTGTCACCAAGCTCGACAAGGTCCAGCTCGGGTCCGCCGCCGAGGCCGAGACGATCCGCAAGATGGTCATCGCGATGGCCCGGGATCCCCGGGTGCTGGTCATCAAGCTCGCCGACCGGCTGCACAACATGCGCACCATGCGCTTCCTGCCGCCGGAGAAGCAGGCCAAGAAGGCCAGGGAGACCCTGGAGGTGCTCGCCCCGCTGGCTCACCGGCTGGGCATGGCCACGGTCAAGTGGGAGCTCGAGGACCTCGCGTTCGCGATCCTGCAGCCCAAGAAGTACGACGAGATCGTCCGGCTGGTCGCCACCCGCGCGCCGTCCAGGGACACCTACCTGCACCGGGTCACCGACGAGCTGACCAGCCACCTCGAGCAGTCCCGGATCAACGCCAAGGTCGAGGGCAGGCCCAAGCACTACTACTCGATCAACCAGAAGATGATCGTCCGCGGCCGGGACTTCGACGACATCCACGACCTGGTCGGAGTGCGGCTGCTCGTGCAGGACGTGCGCGACTGCTACGCGGCCATGGGCGTCGTGCACGCACTCTGGCAGCCGATGCCCGGCCGGTTCAAGGACTACATCGCCCAGCCGAGGTTCGGCGTCTACCAGTCGCTGCACACCACGGTGATCGGGCCGGACGGCAAGCCGCTCGAGGTGCAGATCCGCACCTACGACATGCACAACACCGCCGAGTACGGCATCGCCGCCCACTGGCGGTACAAGGAGACCAGGGGCACGCACGACGGCCACGCGGTCGAGGTCGACGAGATGGCCTGGATGCGTCAGCTTCTCGACTGGCAGCGGGAGGCCGCCGACCCCGGCGAGTTCCTCGAGTCCCTGCGCTACGACCTGGCCGCCCGGGAGATCTTCGTGTTCACCCCGAAGGGTGACGTGCACACGCTGCCCGCCGGGTCCACGCCCGTCGACTTCGCCTACGCCGTGCACACCGAGGTCGGGCACCGGTGCATCGGCGCCCGGCTCAACGGCCGCCTGGTCGCGCTGGAGCGCAAGCTCGAGAACGGCGACGTGGTCGAGATCTTCACCTCGAAGGCCGAGGGCGCCGGACCGTCCCGCGACTGGCTCGCGTTCGCCGCGTCGCCAAGGGCCCGGGCCAAGATCAAGCAGTGGTTCGCCAAGGAGCGCAAGGAAGAGGCGATCGAGGCCGGCAAGGAGGCGATCACCAAGGAGGTGCGCCGGGTCGGCCTGCCCATGCAGCGCCTGGTGTCCGCCGACTCGATGGCGGCGCTGGCCCGCGAACTGCGCTACGCCGAGATGAGCTCGCTGTACGCGGCCGTGGGGGAGGGGCACACCTCCGCGCGGCACGTCGTCCAGCGGCTGGTCGCGCTGCTCGGCGGGGTCGAGCACGCCGAGGACGAGCTGGCCGAGCGCGCCACCCCGTCCACGATCACCCGCCGCAGGCCCACCGGCGACGCCGGCGTGATCGTCAAGGGCGCCAGCGACATCTGGGTCAAGCTGGCCCGCTGCTGCACCCCGGTGCCCGGCGACGACATCCTCGGCTTCGTCACCCGAGGCGGCGGTGTCTCGGTGCACCGGACCGACTGCACCAACGCCGGTGAGCTGCTGGCCACGCCCGAGCGGCTGGTCGACGTGGAGTGGGCGCCGTCGGAGTCCTCGGTGTTCCTGGTGGCCATCCAGGTGGAGGCGCTGGACCGGCACCGGCTGCTCTCCGACGTCACGAAGGTGCTGGCCGACGAGAAGGTCAACATCCTGTCCGCGTCCGTGACCACCTCGCGCGACCGGGTGGCGGTGAGCCGGTTCAGCTTCGAGATGGGCGACCCGAAGCACCTCGGTCACGTGCTGAAGGTCGTGCGCAGTGTCGAGGGCGTGTACGACGTCTACCGGGTCACGTCCGCCTCCTGAGCCCCGGACGTCCGATTCGTTCAAGACGGCCGGCTCGCGCCCGTCCTAGGTTGGGTCCCGTGACCGACATGATGACCCGCGCGACCGACCACGTCCTGCGCAACGCCCGCGTGCTGGAGCGCCGCCGGTTCGAGTACCTGTTCGGCTCGGGCGACGCCGACGCCGTCCTGACCGCGCTGCTGCCCTACCGCAACCCCGACGGCGGCTTCGGCAACGCGCTCGAGCCCGACTGCCGCGCACCCGGCAGCCAGCCGGTGACCACGCTGAACGCCGTGGCGTTCCTCGACGAGCTCGGGGCGGTGGACGGCGACCTGGGGCGCGGTGTCCTCGCCTACCTGGTCTCGGTGACCGCACCCGACGGCGGCCTCCCGTTCGTGCACCCCTCGGCGGAGGGCTACCCGAGGGCGCCCTGGTGGCGGATACCCGACAGCTACGAGGGCTCCCTGGTGCCGACCGCGAACATCCTCGGCCTGCTGCACAAGAACAAGGTCGACCACCCGTGGGTGGCCGCCGCCGACGCGTTCTGCTGGCGGCGCATGGAGGCGATCACCAGTACCCACCCGTACGAGGTCCTGGCCTGCCTGGCGCTGCTGGACCACCACCCCGACCGCGACCGCGCCGCCGCGTTCGCCACCCGCCTGGGCGACCTCGTCCGCTCCGCCGGCCTGGTCCGCCTCACCGGCGACGAGCCAACCCCCGAGGGATACACCGAGGGCGAGCTGCAGCACCCGCACGACTACGCGCCCCGGCCGGACAGCCTGGCCCGCCGCTGGTTCACCGACGCCGAGCTGGACGCCAGCCTGGACGCGCTGACGGCCGCCCAGGCCGAGGACGGCGGCTGGCCGGTGCCGTGGCTGCACTGGACCCCGGTGATCGTGCACGAGTGGCGCCCATGGCTCACGATCGACGCCCTCCTGACCCTGCGCGCCTATGGCCGCCTCAACTGATCAGCTCGGTCAGTGACACGCCGGCCAGGGCGCGCACCTCGCGGGCCAGGTGGGCCTGGTCGGCGTAGCCGGTGCGGTGGGCGACGTCGGCGAACGCGGTGCCCTTCCCCGCGAGCCGGCGCGCGGCGTCGAACCGCAGGACGCGTTGCAGCACCTTCGGGCCGTAGCCGAACGCGGCCAGGCATCGCCGGTGCAGCTGCCGCTCGGTGAGCCCGATCGTGTCCGCCATGGCACCGACCCGGTCGCCGGCGCGGGCGAGCCGCAGCATCGTCGGCACGGCCGTGTCCTGGCCGTCGCGCGTCCCGGCCAGCACCGCCCGGGTGAGCACGCCCTGCGCGTCCCCGATCGACTCGGTGTCCGCCAACGCGTCGGCGAGCCGCCGGGCCCGGCCCGGTTCCCACAGCTCGCCCAGGTCGACCCGTTCGTCCCGCAGCGCGTCGGCGGGAACCCCGAGACCGGCGGGGGAGCGTCCGGTGCGGAACCGCGCGCCGACGACCTCGCCGGGCACCAGCTCCGCCAGGTGCGACCTGGTGTCCGGCCCGGCGACGAACAGCTCCCCGGTCGCCCGGTACCAGATGACGTCCACGCACGCGTCCGGCACGATCCGGGCGACCCTCGCCGCCGGCGAGGCGATCCGCCGCGACCACACGCAGGCCAGCAGGCCCCGCGCGGCCGGGTCGGGTAATCGCTCGGTGTACCGGTCCACGCCGTCGAGCATGCCACCGCCCACCGACAGTTCTGAGAACGTGTCTCAGGCGGTGGCGGCCGACTCGATCTCCACCGGCGTGGTCGGCGTGCCGTCCTCCGGGCCGAGCGTCGGCGTGAGCCCGCGGGCGGCGATCGCGTCCAGGGTCGCCAGGCCGGTCCCGTCGACGCCGCCGAACACGGTGTAGTCCGGTGGGAGCGTGGAGTCGCCGTAGACCATGAAGAACTGGCTGCCGCCGGTCTCCGGGCCGGCGTTGGCCATGGCGAGGACGCCGCGCGGGTAGACCTTGGTGCCCTGGCCGGTCGGCGCGTCGGCGAGATCGGTGGGCAGCTCGTCGGGGATCGTGTAGCCGGGCCCGCCGGTGCCGTCGCCGCTCGGGTCGCCGCACTGCAGCACCTTGAGCCCCGCCGACGCGGTCAGCCGGTGGCACTCGGTCCCGTCGAAGAACCCCTCCGACACCAGGTGCAGGAAGCTGCGCACGGTGCACGGCGTCTCGTCGGGCGTCAGCTGGAGCCCGATCTCACCACTGCTCGTGCTGAGCAGGACGCGGTCGCCGCCGAGCGGTTCGGTGGGCGGAAGCCCGACGGGCGCGTCCTCGTCCGGCTTCCCGACGAACTCGCACCCGTCGTCGTCGACGACCGTCTCGTCGGTTCCCGACGTGCTCGTCTCCGTCTCCGTTGCCGGCGACGACGACTCGGCGACCGGCCCGCCGGTCCGCGACACGCACCCGGCGAGCGCGAGCACGGCGAGCAGGACGCCCAGGAAGCGCACCTCAGCCCGCGATCGTGGCGGACTCGATGTTCACCGGCAGCTTCGGCTCGCCGTCGTCCGGGCTGTTCCCCGGCGTGATGCCGCCCTCGGCGATCTTGTCGAGCACCGCCAGCCCCGGCTTGTCGACCGTGCCGAAGACCGAGTAGTTCGGCGGCAGCATCGAGTCGCCGTAGACCATGAAGAACTGGCTGCCGCCGGTCTCCGGGCCGGCGTTGGCCATGGCCAGCGTGCCGCGCGGGTAGACCTTGGCGCCCTGTCCGCCCTCGGCGTCGGCGAGGTTCGTCGGCAGCTCGTCGGGAACGGTGTAGCCCGGCCCGCCGGTGCCGTCGCCGTTCGGGTCGCCGCACTGCAGCACCTTGAGCGCGTCCGAGCTGGTCAGCCGGTGGCACTTGGTGCCGTCGAAATACGTCTGCTCGACCAGGTGCGCCATGCTCTGCACGGTGCACGGCGCCTTGGCCCGGTCCAGGGTCAGCGGGATCGTGCCCTGGCTGGTCTTCACGGCGACCTTGACCGTGCCGGACGACGGCGTCTCAGCCGGGTCCTCGGGCAGGCCGGGGTCCTTCGGCGGCGTCTCGTCGGGGTTCTCGACGTACGCGCAGGCCCCGTCGGTGGTCTCACCGGTGGCGGTGTCCTCGGTGGGGGCGGTGTCGTCCGTCGCCGCCTCGGAACTCTCCGGGCCCAGGTTGGCCAGCCAGTACACCAGCCCGACCACGGCGACCACGACGGCGACGGTCAGGCTGACTCCCCAGATCCGGCGGCGCTTGGCGCGTTCCTGCCGCCTGGCGAGCTGACGCTCAAGCTTGCGCTTGGCGGCCTGCCGACGCTGCTCGTTGCTCGGCACCGGGCACCCTCCTGACCCTCCGACGTCCTTGCCGGGCGGCAGTCTATGGGTAGCCCAGGTAAGAACCGCGTTGAGGTCGGCCGGATTCTCAGGGGATTGCCAGGTTCCGGTGCGAAAGTGGGAAGCTGGATACTGGGCGTGGCAGTGCGGTGACCCATGGACCAGGCCGGCGGGTACTGACAAGGTGGACTCCATGCAAGACAGGCGTGACGACGGGACTTCGCCGTTCGCCGACGAACTGGAACGCCTGCTGCGCAAGCGCGGCTTGTCCTGGCGTCGTCTCTCGGACCTCATCGGGTACACGCCGAGCTGGCTGTCCAAGATCAAGCACGGCGCGCCGCCGTCCGCCGAGCTGGCCCGCAAGTGCGACCAGGTGCTGGAGGCGGACGGCCAGCTGATCGCGCTGGCCGCCGCGTCCGGCGGCGGCCCGGTGCGCCTCGCGCAGCTGCCCGCCGCGGCGGCCACGTTCGTCGGGCGCGACGCCGAACTGCGCGAGCTGTCCCAGATCCTGTCCGGCGAGAGCGAGCCGGGAATCCCGCACACGGTCGCCATCGACGGGCCTCCCGGCGCGGGCAAGACCGCGCTCGCCCTGCGCGTCGCGCACGCCGTGGTCGACCGCTACTCCGACGGCCAGCTCTACGTCGACCTGCGCGGCTACTCCCCGGACGGCCAGCCCCGGATCGTCGACGAGGTGCTCGAGGAGTTCCTCACCGCCCTCGGCGTGCAGATCGACGTGATCCCGGCCGGGCTGGAGGCCAGGGCGAAGCTGTTCCGCTCGGTGCTGGCCGACCGCCGGGTGATGGTCGTGCTGGACAACGCCGCCGACTCCTCCCAGCTGCACCACCTGATGCCGGGGTCGGCCGGTTGCGCGGTCGTGGTCACCAGCCGCAAGCGCCTTGGCGGCCTCACCATCCGCGGCGACCGGCGGATCACGCTCGGACCGATGACCGAGGACGAGTCGGTCACGCTGCTGCGCAAGGTGATCGGCAGCGAGCGGGCGGAGGCCGAGCCGGACGCGGTGCGCGCGCTCGCCAACCGGTGCGGCAACCTGCCGCTCGCGCTGCGCATCGCCGCCGAACGCGTCGCGACCCACCCGCACCACGCGGTCAGCCTGCTGGTGGAGGAGCTGGCCACCGAGGACGAGCGGCTGGAGGCGCTGTCCACCGACGACTCGGTCGCCGTGAAGACCGTGTTCTCCTGGTCCTACCGCGACCTGCCGGCCGACGCCGCGCGGATGTTCCGGCTGATCGGCCTGCACGTCGGCTCGCACGTGAGCACCGGGGCCGCGGCCGCGCTCGCCGACCAGCGGCTCAGCAAGGCCCGCCGGCTGCTCGACCGGCTCGCCGGCGTGCACCTGATCGAGGGCCTGGGCAGCGACCGGTACCGGATGCACGACCTGCTGCGGGTGTACGCCGCCGAGCAGGCGGTCGAGGAGGAGCCGGAGACGGAGCGGGTGACCGCGCTGCGCCGGATGGTCGACTGGTACCTGCAGAACGCCTACGCCGCCAACCACACGCTCGCGCCGCAGCGGCACGACCCGGAGCTGGAGAAGTCGGAGTTCTCGGTTGAGGTAGCCGACTTCGACTACGGCTCGGCGCTGGAGTGGTGCGAGATCGAGATGTCGAACATCGCGATGGCCACCCGCACCGCCGTGGAGGTCGGCGAGAACGTGGCCGCGTGGAAGCTGCCGGCCGGTTCGTTCAACTACCTCCAACTCCGCAAGCGCTGGACGCCCTGGGTGGCCTCGCACGAGATCGGCGTGACCGGCGCGCGGCGGGCCGGCGACCGCTACGGCGAGGCGTGGGTGCTCAACAACCTGGCCATCGCCTACCGGGACCTGCGGCGCACCGAGGAGGCGAAGAGATGCTTCCAGCAGGCGCGGGCGCTGCGCATCGAAGTCGGCGACCGGGTCGGGCAGGCGTGGAGCCTCATCGGCATCGGCTACATCGGCTTCGACCAGCAGCGGTTCGACGACGCGGCACTGCACTTCGGTGAGGCGCTGGACATCTTCCGCGAGGTGGGCGACCGGCACGGCGAGGGCATCGCGCTGGCCAACGTCGGGGACGCCTACCGCTGCCTCGGCTGGTTCGACCGGGCCGTGGAAGCGCTGGAGCAGGCCCTCGAGCTGTTCCGGGACATCGAGGACCGCTACGGCCAGTGCTACACGCTGGTCAAGCTCGGCGACACGTACTCGGAGCTGAGACGGGCCGCGGACGCCCTGGACTGCTTCCGGCGCGCGCTGGACACCCGCCGGGAGCTCGGCGACCGCTGGGGTGAGGGGGAGACCCTGCACAAGCTCGGGCTGCTGCTGTACGACAACGGGCAGCCGGAAAAGGCGGCGGAATCCCTCCGGAAAGCGGTCGAGATCTTCGACGAGTTGGGCGATCCGAGAGCGGTCGACCTGCGCGAGTTGTTGAGCGGGAGGAGTTAGTTCCTCAGAGCTGCAACGCCTTCAACATCTGGTCCAGGAAGGTGGGCACGTCCACCGTTTCCACGACCTTTACCGGAACGCGTCCGGCACCGGCGCTGGTGGTGATGTAGGCGTCGCTGGAAATGAGCCGGAGGTCGGACACGACCTGGCCCCGGGTGTGCGTTCCGTTGAGCTCGATGCTGAGCGGCATCTCCCGGTAGCCGGCCAGCTTCTGGTCCAGCATGATGGCCGCCGCGAGCGGGTCGTGCAGCGTGCAGGAATGCTCGCCGAACATGTTCGAGTAGAACCGCGCGTAGTGGTCGAGCAGTTTGTTGGCGAAACTCGCGCGCGGGCCCTCGGCGGCGGCGAGGCTGGCGAGCCATTCGCTTCCGGCACGGGCTTGTTCGGTGGCGTCCAGGCCGACCAGGATCAGGTCCGGGAAACCGGCGCCGAGAACGAGGTCGGCGGCTTCCGGATCGTGGTAGAAATTGGCGTCCGCGTACGGGGTGATGTTTCCCGGCACGGTGACGGCACCGCCCATCACGACGACCGACCGGAGCAGGTTGGGTAAGTCGGGTTCCAGTAGTACGGCGAGCGCGACGTTGGTCAGCGGGCCGAGCGCGAGCAGGGTCAGCTCACCCGGGTTGGCGCGAGCCAGGCGCACGATCTGCTCGGCGGCCGAGCCGGGGGCGACCGTGCCGGTGGGCGGGTCGCCGGCGTGCCCACCGAGCCCGTCGTCGCCGTGCACGAACTCGGCGGTCTGCAGCGGCTGCGCGAGCGGCCGGGCGGCGCCGACGGTCACCGGCGGGTTCAGCCCGACGAGCTCGAGCACGCGCAGCGCGTTGAGTGCTCCGAGTGGGGCAGGCACATTGCCGTGAACGCTACCCACGGCGACGATCTCGGCGTCCGACTGGGCCGCCAAGTACATGATCGCGAGGGCGTCGTCAACCCCCGGATCGGTGTCGAGAATGATGCGCACGCTGTGGCACTCAACCAGACAACCCGGCCCGGATGCCAGACCGGGGGTACGTGATCTGATGTCGGTATGCGGGTATGCGTTTTCTGTGGATCATCCGCCGGGAAGGGCTCCGGATACCTCGCCGCGGCCGAGGACGTGGGCCGCACGCTGACCGCGGCCGGGGTCGGTCTGGTGTACGGCGGCGCGGGGGTGGGGACCATGGGCGCGGTGGCCGACGCGGCGGTCGCCGCCGGCGGCGAGGTCATCGGGGTGATCCCCCAGTCCCTGGTCGACCGGGAGATCGCCCACCCTGGCCTCTCGGAGCTGCACGTGGTCGCCGACCTGCACGAACGCAAGGCGAAGATGGCCTCGCTGTCGGACGCGTTCCTGGCGCTGCCCGGCGGGGCAGGCACCCTCGAGGAGCTGTTCGAGGTGTTCACCTGGGCGCAGCTCGGCCTGCACGCCAAGCCGATCGCGCTGCTCGACGTCGGGGGCTTCTACCGGCCCGTGCTCGAGATGCTGGACCACATGGCGGCCGAGGGCTTCCTGCGGCCCGAGTACCGCGACATGCTCATCGTCGAGACGGCCGTGGAACGTGTGCTCGATCGTTATAAGGATTACTCCCCGTCGCGCCCGAAGTGGGCGCGGAGTGACGAAGAGTAGTCAGATCCGGGCGGCGGACTCGCCCATTCGGTGTTTCCTCAAACCGTCAACACCTCAACACTGTTCAACATCTCTGTGACTCCCGATAGTGGGTTGTACACGGCCGGTGAAGCGCGCGACGGGGGCACCGGCGAGGGAGCCACCTAACCCACGGGTGTCTTGACCAGGGGAGATGTCGATGAACACCGCGAGGGCGGGAACCGGCGACGGAGCGCCGGCGATCACCGCACAGCCCGAGCCCGAGATTGTGGCGCCGAGGTCGGGGGACCGGCCGCTGCAGTCCATTTCCACCACCACGTCCACCAGGCACGTCACGTCGCACACCGCCGCCCGGATCGGCAACCGGCGCTGCGGCTCGTGCGGACAGCTGTTGACCGACCCGCCGACCGGACTGGTCGAGCGCTGGCACTGGGACGAGCTCGCCGCGGAGGAGGTGGCCAGGTCCCGGGGGCAGGGCCACTCCGTCGCGCTGATCATGCTCGATCTCGACCGGTTCAAGGAGATCAACGACAACTACGGTCACCTCGCCGGCGACGCCGTACTGCGCGGCGTGGCCGACGTGATCCGCGAGACGACCCGGGACGGCGACCTGGCATGCCGCTACGGCGGCTCGGCCGGCGACGAGTTCATGGTGCTGCTGCCGGAGGCCGGCCTGGAGGAGGCGCTGGCGGTGGCCGAGCGGATCAGGTCCGGGATCACCGCCATGTCGGTCACCGCGAAGGTCACCCGCGAGCTGTCGGCGACGATCGAGGGTCAGACGGCGTCCATGGGAGTCGCCACCTACTGCCTCGGCGATCTGGCCGAGCTGGACCTCGAGGACCTGATGCTCGACGCCGACGTGTCGCTGCGCGCGGCCAAGCGCCACGGCCGCGACCGGATCTGTGTGGCCAACGTGGACGTGACGAGCGAGGGGGTCTCCCGCGCTCAGGCCGACCGCCGCCTGGCGTCGTGGTCGCGCTTCCGCCGGCTGCGCTCGGTGTAGCCCTACCGTCGTTGGCGAAACCCGCGAGTCCCGCGTGCCGGGCTCGCGGGTTTCGTGCTTTCTCGTCGCGTGTAGGTTGCGGTCGTGCTCGTTGTCGGATTCCCCACAGGTGCGTTCCAGGCGAACTGCTACCTCGTCGCCGCCGGCGAGGGTGAGCCGTGCGTGATCATCGATCCCGGCCAGGACGCGGCCGAACCGGTGGCCGAGGCCGTGCGGAAGCACCGTCTCTCGCCGGTGGCGGCGCTGCTGACCCACGGCCACATCGACCACACCTTCTCGGTCGCCCCGATCTGCGACGGCAACGACATGCCGGCGTGGATCCACCCGGAGGACCGGGAGATGCTGAACGACCCGATGAAGGGGATCAGCCAGGACGGCGCCGCCCTGTTCGGCGGCCGCTTCGAGATGCGTGAGCCGAACGAGGTCCGTGAGCTGTCCGACGGCGCCGACCTCGACCTCGCCGGCCTGAGCCTCACCGTCGACCACACCCCCGGCCACACCCGGGGCTCGGTGGTGTTCCGCTCGGAGCTGGCCGAGGGCGGTCGGGTCATGTTCGCCGGTGACACGTTGTTCGCCGGTTCCATCGGCCGCACCGACCTGCCCGGCGGCGACCCGCGCACGATGACCCGGACGCTGCGCACGAAGATGCTCCCGCTGCCCGACGACACGGTCGTGCTGCCCGGCCACGGCCCGAGCACCACGATCGGCCGCGAGCGGGCGAGCAACCCGTTCCTGCTCGACCTGGACGACCCCCGAACCACCGGCCCGAACCGAGGACTCTGACTTGACCGAGCCGGAGCGTATCCCCCTCACCCTGATCGACCACACGAACGTCCGCCGCCGTGGCTGCGTGACCGTCGGTGTCGCCGTGGTCTTCGGCGCCGCCGTCGGCGGCCTGGTCGGCCTCCTGGCCAACCGCACGGCGGCGTTGATCACCGCGGCGGTGGTGATCGTCGTGCTGACCACGCTCTCCTGGATCTCCGGCCGCCGCCGCCTCTGGCTGGAGGGCGACCAGGTGGTGGCGAAGGCCGTCGCCCGCAAGTCGGTGGACCTGCGTCACGCCGAGCGCATCGAGCTGTTGGTCACCGACATCCGCGGCACCAGGACGGTCGGCCTGCTCCTCGCCGCGAAGAACAAGACGATCAACCTGTCCCTCGCGGTGTACGCCGGAACCGGCGGGCGTGAGCTGGGCATCCTGGTCCTGCGCCGCCTGGCCGACATCCTCGCCGGCAGCGACAACACGAGCGGCCTGGTGTTCTCCCAGCTCCTGGTCGCCCAACTACGCGCCGAGGCGAAGGGCGACCCGGCCGCGGAACGGCCGCTGTACCGCCTCGCGGCCCTGGCCCCCGCCGGCCGCCTTGCCCAACGTCTCAAGCCGGAGGCGATCACCCGCTTCGTGGCCACCCTCGACTAGCACTACTCGTCGAACCACGACGAGTGCCCGCGCGGCGGTGTTTCCGGCCGAGGTGTCCGCCTCGTCTCCTGGCGACCCCGCCGGTTGTCGGGTGGTTCCGGCGCGCGCTCCTGGTGCCCGGTGTGTTCCGCCCGCCTGGCCGGCGGCGCCTCCCGACCGTCCCCACTCCTCCGGGGGGCCTGATCACCCGCCCGCCGCGCTCCCGCGGCGCCGCTGCGATCGTCTGGCCGCCGTGCTCCTCGCGTGCCTGACTCGCCGGCGCGATCGTCTGGCCGTCGTGCTCCTCGCGTGCCTGACTCGCCGGCGCGATCGCCTGTCCGGTGTGTTCTTCGCGTGCCTGACTCGCCGGCGCGATCGCCTGTCCGGCGTGCTCCTCGCGCGTCGGCTTCGCGGCCAGAGTCTCCCGCTCGCGGTGTTGTTCGCGTGCGAAGTTCGCGCCCTGGGGTCCCCGCCTGCCGCGCACCCTTCTCCCCACGCTCGGCGGACCCGGTTCGCTTGCGTGGCGTCTCCCGGGGGCCGGCGGGCTCCGGCACCTTCTCCTGCGCGGCGACCGCGGCGGCCAGTGCCGTCGTGATCGGCACCGCCGCCACCAACCCGATGCTGCCCACCAGCGTCCGCACGACCTCCTGCGCGATCGACTGCGAGGTCAGGATGCTGCCCAGTTCCACCCCCGAGATCGACGAGTACAGCAACAGCGGCAGCGCCGCGCCCGCGTACGCCATCACCAGCGTGTTCACCGCGGACGCCACGTGGTCCCGGCCGATCCGCAGGGCCGACGTGTAGAGCTGCCGCCGGGTCAGCAGCGGGTTCGCCGCCCGCAGCTCCCACACCGCGCTGGTCTGCGTGACGGTCACGTCGTCGAGCACGCCGAGCGCCCCGATCACCACGCCCGCGAGCAGCAGCCCCCGCGTGTCGATCGGCGCGTTCAGCAGACCGACCAGCGTCGCGGTGTCCTCGTCCAGACCGGTCAGCTTCGCGAACGCCGCCCACAGCGCCCCGAGCACCCCGATCAGCGCCAGGCTCACCATGGTGCCCAGCACCGCCGTCGACGTCCGAGCGGACAGCCCGTGCGTCAGGTACAGCACCGCGAACATGATCACGCCGGCACCGCAGATCGCCACCAGCAACGGGTTCTCGCCCGCGATGATCGCCGGCAGCACGAAGAACACCAGCACCAGGAAGCTCATGCCGAGCGCGAGCAGCGCCTTGAGCCCCTGCCACCGGCCGAGCACCAACACCGCCACCGCGAACAGGCCCGCCAGCAGCGTGAGCGGCACGTCCCGCTGGAAGTCGACGAGCTGGTAGGACGATCCGGTGAGCGGGTCGCCGCCCCCGTAGCTCAGCACCACCTCGTCGTCCACCGCGAACCGCGGCGTACTCGGCTCGAGCGGCACGACCGTGCGGATCTCCTGGCCGGGCGCCTCGCCGTCGGTCATCCGGATGGTGACCACCAGGCACTGCGGCGCCTCCGGCTGCCGCCCGACCTGGACCTCGCCGCTGCAGGACCCGCTGACGGCGCCCGTGATCACGCCGTCCACCGGGCGCTGGACCGCGTGCTGGATGTCCGGGCCGTCGCCGAACGGGAACAGCAGCGCCGTCCCCACGACCGCCGCGAGCGCGAACGGCACCAGCAGTGCCGCGACCAGCGTCCGCACCCGGCGCGACGCGGGAAGCGGGGGAGTGTGTCCGTGGCCGTGACCCGTCGCCCGCTCGGGTCTGGCCTCGGCGTCGTCCTCGCGTACGACGGGCTCGTCGCGGTCGGTCAACCGCGGGATCGGTTCCGTTTCTCCGTCGTACACCGGCGCAGTCTCTCAGGTGCCCTCGACCCCGCTGTCAGCCGTTCACGATCCCTTTTGTCCGTTTTCGGGTGGCGCTGCCCGTTACGCTCGATCCGCAAGGTCACGGTCATCGATCCTTGGAGGGAACATGCAGGACACCCCCGAGCTGGAGGTCTGGACCACGCCGGACTTCGTGGAGTACGAGACCCCGATGGAGGTCACGGCCTACGCGGCACGGATGGACTGACCGGAAGCCCAGTCCGGCGGCCGGGGGCCGGACGCACCGGCCCCCGGACCGTCGCCCACATCGGAGGTGTCACCGTGTCCACGTCGAGTCCCCCACGCGACGGCGAGGAGTTCGTCGCCGCGTTGCGCGGCCTGTCGCACCGCTACTGGGGAACCCACCCGTTCCACCACCGGATGCACGCCGGCGAGCTGTCGGAGCACGAGCTGCGGGTGTGGGCCGCGAACCGGTGGTACTACCAGTGCGTCCTGCCGCAGAAGGACGCCGCGATCATCAGCAACTGCCCGGTGCCGGAGGTGCGTCGCGGCTGGCTCGACCGGATCGTCTACCACGACGGCGCCGCCGACCGTGACCACGCCAGCGGCCGCGAACGGTGGCTGCGGCTGTGCGAGGCGGTCGGCCTAGACCGGACCGAGGTGCTCGACGAGCGCCACGTGGTGCCGGGCGTCCGGTTCGCCGTCGACGCCTACGTGACGTTCGCCAGGACCAGGCCGTGGATCGAGGCGGTCGCCTCCGGTCTCACCGAGATGTTCTCCGGGCACCTGATGCGCCGCCGGGTCGGGGACATGCTCGCCAACTACGAGTGGATCCGCCGCGAGGACCTCGCGTACTTCACCAACCGGATCGAGGCGGTCGCCGGCGAGGGAAAGTCCACACTGGACATCGTGGTGCGCTACTGCGTCACCCGCGAGCAGCAGGACAGGGCGATCGACGCGCTGTCGTTCAAGTGCGACGTGCTGTGGTCGATGCTGGACGCCATCGAGCGCGCGGCCGCGAAGGAGTGAGCGATGGTCAAGCCCCGTCTGCGCACCGGAGTCCGGCTGACCTTCGACCGGGTCAGGGACACGCATGTGCTGCTGTTCCCCGAGGGCGTGCTGGTGCCCAACGCCACCGCCGCCGCCGTACTGGAGCTCTGTGACGGCTCGAACGAGGTCGGTGAGATCGCCGACCGCCTCGGTGCGCGGTTCCGCGGGGTGCGGGTCGAGGACGTCGCCGGCGTGCTCGCCCGGTTCGAGGACAGGAGGGTCGTGGAGTGGACGTGACCGTCGAACCGCCGCTCGGCATGCTGGCCGAGCTGACGCACCGGTGCCCGCTGCACTGCCCCTACTGCTCCAACCCGGTCGAGCTCGCCGCCAAACGGGACGAGCTGACCACCGCCCAGTGGCTCGAGGTGATCGAGGCCGCCCGTGACCTCGGCGTGCTGCAGGTGCACCTGTCCGGCGGCGAGCCGCTGCTGCGCCCCGACCTGCCGGAGCTGGTCGCCCGCGCTTCGGAGCTCGGCTGCTACGTCAACCTGGTGACCAGCGGCCTCGGGCTCACCGAGTCCCGCCTGGCCGACCTGGCCGAGCGCGGCCTCGCCCACGTGCAGCTGTCGGTCCAGGGCGCCGACGCGGCCCGCGCCGACCGGATCGCCGGCGCGAAGGCCCACGCCCGCAAGGTCGACACCGCCGCCGTGGTGCGTGCCGTCGGGCTGCCGCTGAGCGTCAACGTCGTCCTGCACCGGGCCAACCACGACCAGGTCGAGGAGCTCATCGACCTGGCCGAGCGGATGGGCGCCGACCGCCTCGAGCTCGCGAACACCCAGTACTACGGCTGGGCGCTGCGCAACCGCACCGCGCTGATGCCCACACCCGAGCAACTCGCCGCCGCCGAACCGGTCGTGCGGGCGGCGATCGAGCGGCTGCGCGGACGGATGGAGATCGTCTACGTGGTCGCGGACTACTACGAGCGGTACCCGAAGCCGTGCATGTACGGCTGGGGCGCGCGCCAGCTGACCGTGGCACCCAACGGCGACGTGCTCCCGTGCCCCGCGGCGTCGGTGATCACCACGCTCGACGTCGAGAACGTGAAACGCAGGCCGCTCGGGGAGATCTGGTACGAGTCCGCGTCCTTCAACGCCTTCCGCGGCGAGGACTGGATGCGGGACCCGTGCCGTACCTGCGACCGCCGCGCGCTCGACTTCGGCGGCTGCCGCTGCCAGGCGTTCATGCTGACCGGCGACGCCTCGGCGACCGACCCGGTGTGCTCGCGCTCGCCGGACCGCTCGGTGGTGGACGGCATCCTGGCCGGCGAGGCCGAGACCGTGGCGTCGGCGGGCGTGCCGGACTTCGTGATGCGCGCGCCGACGGTGACGCGGTGAAGGTCCGCCTGCTCGGCACCGGGGCCGGTGGCGGCTTCCCGCAGTGGAACTGCGCCTGCCCGCTGTGCTCGGCGTGTCGCGCCGGCTCGCCCGACGTCCCGGCCCGCACCCAGGACTGCCTCGCGATCAGCTCCGACGGCCGGGACTGGTACCTGTTGAACGCCTCACCCGACATCCGCGCCCAGGTGATCGCCGAACCGGCGCTCGCCCCGGGGCCGGGCCCACGGGACACCCCGGTACGCGGCGTGCTGCTCACCGACGCCGAGCTGGACCACGCCCTCGGCCTGATGCTCCTGCGGGAAGGTGGCGGCCTGTCCGTGTGGGCGCCGCCGGCGGTCCTGCACGCCCTGGCCGACGGGTTCCCGATCCGCGCCGCCGTCGCCCGCTACGGCGAGTGGCACTGGCGCCCGGCGGGCGAACCGGTGGCCGGGCTCGACGTCACCACCCTCGCGGTGAGCGACAAGCGCCCCAAGTACGCCAGGGAGTCCACGGCCGACGGCCCGTGGGTCGTGGCGTACCGGATCTCGGACCCGGCGACCGGCGGGAGCCTGGTGTACGCCCCCTGCCTGGCGACCTGGCCACCCGGCTTCGACGAGTTCGTCGCCGGGGCGAGCTGCGTGCTGCTGGACGGCACCTTCCACTCCGCGCGCGAGATGACCGGCACCGGCACGAGCACCGCCGCCCAGCACGCCATGGGACACGTGCCGATCGACGGCCAGGACGGCAGCCTCGCCCGGATCCGCTCCGCCGCGGGCTCGGGCACCCGGTGGATGTACACGCACCTGAACAACACCAACCCGGTACTGGACCGCCGTTCGCCCGAGTACCGCGCGGTGACCGAGGCGGGCGTGGAGGTGCCGATCGACGGAACTTGCCTGGAGCTGTGACGCGTTCCGGCCGCCGGCCGGGCATGCTGGGGGCCTGGTCGCCGGACGAGGAGATGGAATGGAACAGGTGGTCCTGCTCGACGAGCGAGGGCTCGGCATCGGCACCGCGGACAAGGCCACGGTGCATCACCGGGACACCCCGCTGCACCTGGCGTTCTCGTGCTACGTGTTCAACGGGTCCGGCGAGCTGCTGGTGACCCGCCGCGCGCGGTCGAAGAAGACCTGGCCCGGGGTGGTGACCAACTCCTGCTGCGGGCACCCGGCGCCGGGGGAGCCGTTCACCGGCGCGGTGGTCCGCAGGCTGCGCGACGAGCTGGGGCTGCCCGCGCCCGAGGTCGACCTGGTGCTGCCCCGGTTCCGCTACCGCGCCGAGATGGCCAACGGCGTGGTCGAGAACGAGCTCTGCCCGGTGTTCCGCACGGTGAGCGACGCCCGGCCGCGGCTCGCCCCGGACGAGGTGGACGAGTACGGCTGGGTGTCCTGGCCGCTGTTCGTGAGCCTGGTGACCGGCGGCGAGCTCGCCGTGTCGCCGTGGTGTCGAGAGCAGGTCGACCAGCTGGCCGTGCTGGGCGACGACCCGCTCGCCTGGCCGGTCGCCGACGCGGCCGAGCTGCCTCCGGCCGCGACACACTGAGTCTTCTGTAGCTTTGACTTATATAACTGTTGGTTGATAATTTGGCGCTCTCATCCCGCAGGGACGACCAGAGGAGAGCTCCATGATCGACGCGACACACCAGATCAACTCCGTGCGCCGAGAGGTCGGCTCGCGGGTGCTCGACGCGGGCGAGGCGCGCGTCGTCACCATCAGCCAGACCTACGACACGGACCAGAACGACCTGTGGGACGCGGTGACCAGCGCGGAGCGGCTCCCGCGCTGGTTCCTCCCGGTGTCCGGCGAACTCCGGGTGGGCGGCCGTTACCAGCTGGAAGGCAACGCCGGCGGCACCGTGGAGCGTTGCGATCCGCCCAAGAGCTTCTTCGCCACCTGGGAGTACGGCGGCGAGGTCAGCTGGATCGACGTCCGCGTCCTGCCCGAGGCGGACGGCCGGGCCCGGCTGGAGTTGGACCACATCTCCCACGTCGACGACGACCGGTGGGCCGAGTTCGGGCCGGGAGCGGTCGGCGTCGGCTGGGACGGCGCCCTGCTCGGCCTCGCCCTGCACGTCAGCGGCGGCCCCGCCATCGACCCGGACGAGGTCATGGCGTGGCAGACCTCCGAAGCGAACCACGAGTTCATGAGGTCGAGCAACGAGTGCTGGTACGAGGCCAACGTGGCGGCCGGCGCGGACCCGGTGGCCGCTCGCGAGGCGGCCGACCGCACCATCGCGGCCTTCACCGCACCCCCGGAGCCCCCGCCCGGGTCCTGATCCTCGGTCCGGGCGACCTTGATTGACACCGCATCGAACGTGTGTTCGACTGTGTTCGTGCGATGGGAAAGCCAGCGGGTAGACCAGCAACGACAGCAGACCCTGCCCGGGCTGCCGGGTCTCGTGCGCAGTGTGGAGACCCCGGAGTTCGCCGGCATGGTCTTCCACGAGGTGCACGCGAGATCGGTGCTGAACAAGGTTCCCGGGCAGTCGCCGATGCCCTTCCGGTGGACGATCAACCCCTACCGGGGCTGCGGTCACGCCTGCCGGTACTGCCTCGCCGGCGACACGCCGATCCTGCTGGCCGACGGACGCACGCGGCCGCTCGCCGACCTCTCGGTAGGCGACGAGATCTACGGCACCGAGCGGCAGGGCAGCCGCCGCCGGTACGTCACCACTCGAGTGCTCGCGCACTGGTCCACCGTCAAGCCCGCCTACCGGCTCACCCTCCGCGACGGCACCCGGCTGATCGCCAGCGGCGACCACCGGTTCCTCACCGACCGCGGCTGGCGACACGTCGCGGCGAGTGCCGAACGACGACGGCGCGCGGTGCTCGCCACCGGGGACAAACTCGTTGGCACCGGCGGGTTCGCCTCGGCGCCGAAGGGCAGGGTGGAGTACCGGTGCGGGTACCTGGCCGGCATCGCGGCCGCGTTCGCGGAGCCGACCGACCAGCGGGTGCTCGGCCGGGCTCGGGAGTACCTGACCGGACCGGAGTCCATCAGCCTGCCGGTCGAACGGCCGCTCGTGCCGAGCGAGGAGTGGCACAAGGGATACCTGGCCGGCGTGTTCGACGTGGACGGTGAGTTCGCCCGAGGTCACCTCCAGGTGGCCAGGACGAACCGCGCGAACGTCAGCGGGATCTGCGACGCGTTGCTGCGGTTGGACTTCCGGTTCGCGCTGGAGGACCTGGGGCACCGCAGCGGCGTGCAGCGGATCCGGCTGTCCGGCGGGCTCGCCGAGCACCTGCGGTTCCTGCACACGGTCGACCCGGCGCGCACCGGCCAGGGTGAACTGTCGGGCGTCGCCGTCCGGGGCGCCGAGCGACTGGGCGTCGAGACCGTGGAGCCCCTCGGGTTGGAGCTGCCGCTGTTCGACATCACCACCGGCACCGGCGACTTCATCGCGAACGGGGTGGTGAGCCACAACTGCTTCGCCAGGAACTCGCACACCTACCTCGACCTGGACTCCGGCGAGGACTTCGACAACCAGGTCGTGGTCAAGGTGAACGCGGTCGAGGTGCTGACGGCGCAGCTCCGTTCCCCGCGCTGGACCCGCGAGCACGTGGCGATGGGCACCAACACCGACCCGTACCAACGGGCGGAGGGCCGGTACCGCCTGATGCCGGGCATCATCCGCGCGTTGGCCGACAGCGGCACCCCGTTCAACATCCTCACCAAGGGCACCGTGCTCTCCCGTGACCTTCCGCTGCTGCGGGAGGTGAGCGCCGACGTCCCGGTCGGGCTCGGCGTCTCGATCGCGCTGATCGACCGGGAACTCCAGCGCAGCCTCGAACCGGGCACGGCGAGCCCGCAGGCCCGCCTGGAGCTGGTCCGCAAGATCGTCGACGCCGGCCTGCCGTGCGGTGTGTTCGTCGCGCCAGTGCTTCCCGGTCTCACCGACTCGATCGACCAACTCGACGCACTGCTGGCGGCGATCGCCGACACCGGGGCGACGGGAGTGACCGTGCTGCCCCTGCACCTGCGTCCCGGGGCGAGGGAGTGGTTCGCGGCGTGGCTGGTTCGCGAGCACCCGGAACTGGTGCCGAGCTACCGCCAGATCTACGCCAGAGGCGCCAACGCGGACGTCCGGTACCGCCGCTGGCTGGGGCGGCGCGTCGGCCCCCTGTTACGGCGGTACGACCTGGCCCCCAAGGAAGCCCGACCGGCGCGAGCGGAGGACCCGACCTGGCCGGAGGGCAGCCTCGCCTCGATTCCCGAGCAGGCCGCCCCGGTCCGACAGGAGCAGCTGGAACTCCTCTGACCGACCGGTTCGCGCTGGGCGGAACGCCGCGGCGGGCTGTGCGGCGCGCGGCCGGTCTAGCGTGTGGATCATGTCCGCCGACCGGACCGGCTCGTGGGCCGGTGACGCCCTCGCCCGCATCCAGGCTGAGCTGCCGGCGACCCCACTACGCGCGCTGGCGGCGGCGTCGGCCGGTGGC
Organism: Actinophytocola gossypii; assembly: GCF_025165815.1. Lineage (GTDB taxonomy): Bacteria > Actinomycetota > Actinomycetes > Mycobacteriales > Pseudonocardiaceae > Actinophytocola > Actinophytocola gossypii. The sequence goes on from NZ_JAFFZE010000009.1 coordinate 126,140, forward strand.
GTCGACGTCCTCGTCAAGGACGAGACCGCCCTGCCCACCGGGAGCCTCAAGTACCGGCACCTGCGCGCGCTGTTCGCCCACGCGATCACCACCGGGCACGTCGGCGCTGGTACCCACGTCGTCGTGGCGACGGGCGGCGCGGTGGCGGTCGCCGGCGCGTACCTCGCGGGCCTGCTCGGGCTGCCGTTCACCGCCGTCGTGCCCGCGCGCACGGGCCCGGACGTCCTCGACCGGATCGAGCGGCACGGCGGGCGCTGGCGGCGGGCGGAACTCCCGCCGGCCGCCGGACAGCAGGAGGGCGCGGCACTGGCCGACCGGCTCGGCGGCCACTTCCTCGACCACTTCGCCGACGCCGACCGCGCCATGGCCGCCGGCGGCCCGACCCTGGCCGACGAGGTGTTCGCGGAGACCACGCCCGAGTGGATCGTCGTCGGCGTGGGAACCGGCGCCACCTCGGCCGCGGTCGGGCGGTACCTGCGGCGGCACCGGCTGCCCACCCGGCTCGCCGTCGTCGACTCCGAGAGCTCGGCGTACTTTCCGGCCTGGGTCACCGGCGCGCCGGACTACGCCACCGGCATGCCGTCCCGGATCCCCGGGATCGGCCGGCCACGGGTCGAGCCCGGCTTCCAGCCCGACCTGATCGACCTGGTCATCCCGGTACCCGACGGCGCGTCGGTCGCGGCCATGCGCTGGGCGCGCGACACCGCGGGCCTCGACGCCTGCCCGGCCACCGGGGCCAACCTGTGGGGCGCCCGCCACCTGGCGAGACGGATGCGGGAGAACGGCACGAACGGCAGCATCGTGACGATCAACGGGGACAGCGGCGAGGCCTACCGGAACACCCACCTCGACGCCGAGTGGCTGCGTGCCCGCGGACTCGACCCCACGCCGTTCGAGGCCGAGGCAGGCGACTGGGGTTAGCCGCGGTCGCGGGGCCAGTCCCAGCGCACGCAGAACGTGCCGGGGCCGAAGTCGAGCGCGACCGCGTGCGCCTCACCGGCGGCGTTGACCTCCACCTTGCGGCGCGTCGTCTTCTGGTCCTCCGGGTCCACCGAGTACAGCTCGCAGTACGCGGGCAGCGCGCGCGGGTCGAACCGCAGCTCCAGCACGAACTCGCGGACCGGCGTGGTGAACTTGCGGCAGTAGCTGTCGTCCCCCCGCGAGTACGGCGGCCCGGGGTGGGCCAGCGCGTACTCCACGATCGTCGTGTCGCCCCTGGCCAGCGGAGCGTCCAGCAGGATCTCCGCCGCGATCAGGCCGGCGGCCTCGTCCCGCGCGACCCGGCCGATCCGGCACGACTGGTGCGCGGTGATCTCCGGGAACGGCCGGCCGATGCGCTCCAGGTCGTAGACCATCACCGTCCGGTCGACACCGTCCCGCTCGGCCCGCAGGACCTGGCGGACGGAGATCCGCTTCTCGCCCCGGTCGACCGCGACGTCCATCCGGTCGTGCTGGCTGAGCTTGGTCAGCGCGGTCTCGGTGGTGAAGTCGATCCGCTTCAGCAGCTTCGACACCGGCTCGCGCTCCGACCACAGCGCCTCGATCGGCAGCCGCGACGACTCGCGCTGCACCCGGCCCCTCGGCCGCGGCGGGCCGAGCAACGCGATCAGTGACCCCGGCGCGACTCCCAACACCGACTCGAGATGTCCCAAAGCTGCCAGCGACTCGGCCCGCTCGGGCCGCCGCCGCCCGGACTGCCAGTAACTCAGCGCGGTCACGCTGACCGAAACCCCCCGTGCGCGTAACCGGTACTGGATCCGGTCCAGGCTGAGCCCGCTGGCCTGGATCGCCGTGCGCAGCGCGGTCGGGAAGGCGTCGGCCGCGAGACTGTCCGCTGCTGGATGAGCGGGGAGCGGTCGCCTCACGTCACCTGCCGCAGCTCGGTGCAGTTCCCGAACCGGTGGGGTCGCGCCGCCAGCCATCGTGGTCTCCCTGCGTTCGCCCCCCAGCGTTTCCTACCACTTGGTAACCAACACCCTACGGGTTGACGCCGAAGGGTGGTACCCGTGACGCCAAATCCGGACGTGAGCGGTTAGCTGCACAAAGTGACCGCCGACCGGCAAACCTGCTGGGCGGAGCGCTCGTGGCGTTGGCTAGCCTGCTCTCGTTCTTATTTTCGTTCGCACCGAGATCTCGACAGGAGAGCACACCGTGATCCGCACGCACGAGGCCGGGACGCTTCGCGCCGACCACGTAGGCCAGAGCGTCACACTGAGCGGTTGGGTCGCGCGTCGTCGTGATCACGGTGGGGTCATCTTCGTCGACCTCCGCGACGCGTCCGGCGTCGTCCAGATCGTGTTCCGCGAGGGCGAGATGGCCGAGCGGGCGCACGCACTGCGCTCCGAGTTCTGCCTCCAGGTCGTCGGCGAGGTCGCCAAGCGGCCGGAGGGCAACGAGAACCCCGAGATCGCCACCGGCGACATCGAGGTCCTGGTCACCGAGCTGCGCGTGCTCAGCGAGGCCGCGCCGCTGCCCTTCCAGCTCGACGAGCATCTCACCGTCGGCGAGGACGTCCGGCTGCGCCACCGCTACCTCGACCTGCGCCGCTCCGGGCCCGCCCGCGCCATGCGCATGCGCAGCGACGCCAACCGCATCGCCAGGACCGTCCTGCACGACGACGGCTTCGTCGAGGTCGAGACCCCGACCCTGACCCGGTCCACCCCCGAGGGCGCCCGCGACTTCCTCGTCCCCGCGCGCCTGCAGCCCGGCTCCTGGTACGCGCTCCCGCAGTCGCCGCAGCTGTTCAAGCAGCTGCTCATGGTCGGCGGCGTCGAGCGGTACTACCAGATCGCCCGCTGCTACCGGGACGAGGACTTCCGCGCCGACCGCCAGCCCGAGTTCACCCAGCTCGACATCGAGATGAGCTTCGTCGAGCAGGACGACGTGATCGCGCTCGGCGAGAAGGTGATCGCCGCCCTGTGGCGCGAGCTCGCCGACCACGAGCTCACCCTGCCGATCCAGCGCATGACCTACGCCGAGGCCATGTCCCGCTACGGCACCGACAAGCCCGACCTGCGCTTCGACCTCGAGCTCACCGAACTGACCGAGTACTTCGCCGACACCCCGTTCCGGGTCTTCCAGGCCCCCTACGTCGGCTCGGTCGTCATGCCCGGCGGCGCCGACCAGCCCCGCCGCCAGCTCGACGCCTGGCAGGACTGGGCCAAGCAGCGCGGCGCCAAGGGCCTGGCCTACGTGCTGATCGGCGCGGACGGCACCCTCGGCGGCCCGGTCGCGAAGAACCTCTCCGACACCGAGCGCGATGGCCTGGCCAAGGCCACCGGCGCCCAGCCGGGCGACTGCGTCTTCTTCGCCGCCGGATCGCCCGCCGACGCCCGCGCGCTGCTCGGCGCGGCCCGCCTGGAGATCGGCAGGCGCCTCGGCCTGATCGACGAGTCCGCCTGGTCGTTCGTCTGGGTCGTCGACGCGCCGCTGTTCGAGGAGGCCGAGGCGGCCCGCAGCGCCGGCGACGTCGCCGTGGGCGGCGGCCGGTGGACCGCCGTGCACCACGCGTTCACCTCCCCGAACCCCGACTGGATCGACCGGTTCGAGCAGGACCCGGGCAACGCGCTCGCCTACGCCTACGACATCGTCTGCAACGGCAACGAGATCGGCGGCGGCTCCATCCGTATCCACCAGGCCGACGTGCAGAAGCGCGTGTTCGAGGTCATGGGCATCACCGCGGAGGAGGCCGAGGAGAAGTTCGGCTTCCTGCTCGAGGCGTTCAAGTACGGCCCGCCCCCGCACGGCGGCATCGCGTTCGGCTGGGACCGGATCGTCATGCTGCTCACCGGCGAGCAGTCCCTGCGGGACGTGATCGCGTTCCCGAAGACCGGCGGCGGCTTCGACCCGCTGACCAACGCGCCGGCGCCGATCACGCCGGAGCAGCGCAAGGAGGCCGGGGTCGACGCGAAGCCGGCGCCCGCGAAGGGCTAGCCGGTGCTCCACCTGCGGGTGATCTGCCCGCCGGAGCGCTCAGACGACGTCCTTCGGCTGCTCGACGAGCAGCCGGGGGTCGCGCACCTGGTCCGGCTGCCCGGCGCGGCGCTGCGCCCGGCCGGTGACATGGTCGAGGCCGACGTGGCCCGCGAGGCCGCCGACGAGACGATCGCCGCGCTGTGCGGGCTCGGCGTCGACCGCGACGGCGGCATCACGCTGGAGCAGATCGACACCGCGCTGTCCGACTCCGCCGACCGGGCCGAGGAGCAGGCTCCCGGCGACGCGGCGGACGCCGTGGTGTGGGAGGAGCTGCTGGCCAGGACGGGGGAGGAGTCCCGGCTCAACGGCACGTTCCTCGCCTTCCTGTCGATCGCCTGTCTGCTCGCCGCGGTCGGCGTGATCACCGGCTCGACGGTGACGATCGTCGGCGCCATGGTCGTCGGACCGGAGTTCGGGCCACTGGCGGCCATCGCGGTCGGCCTGGTGCGGCGCCGTTGGGACCTGGTGCGGCGGGCGGCCCTGGCGCTCGCGGTCGGCTTCCCGCTGGCGATGGTGCTCACCGCGGTCGGCACGGTCGCCGGCAACGCGGTCGGCCTGTTCGACACCAGCGCGTTGACCGAGAACCACGAGCTGGACTTCGTGTACGACGTCGGGCCGTGGTCGCTGATCGTGGCGGTGCTCGCCGGTGCGGCCGGGATGCTGTCGATGACCTCGGCGAAGTCGGCGGCGCTGGTCGGCGTGTTCATCTCGGTGACCACGGTGCCGGCTGCCGGCTACGCGAGCGTGGCGCTGATCCTCGGTCACTGGGGCCGGTTCGGCCCGTCGCTCGGGCAGCTCGCGGTGAACCTGCTTGGCATCGTCGCGGCCGCCACGGTGGTGTTGCTCCTGCACCGGCGCCACCACGCGCGGAACGGTCCGGGGCGTCCGCTGTCCAAGGGTTGAGATTTCTTGCCAGTCGAAACGTGCCCGACACACACCTGTGTTCGTTTGTTGTCCGGGCAACCCTGGCTACTTGATCGATGGACACGACTACGGTCGGTGTCAAGGACGGGGAGTAGGGTCTGAGGAGATGAGTGTGGAAACCGCCGCGGACCCACCGGCACTCGGTGGCGAAGCGGATCCAGAGCTGTTGGCGACCGTGGTCGCGGCGGAGTCGGTGCTCAGCCGCCGCTTCGGCGCGAAGATCCGGCTGTCCGAGCCGGAGGACCTGGGCGGCAGCGAGCGGTCGGTGGTGGTGCGGGTCAGGGTGACGACCAACCCGTTCTCACTGCCACGCACGATGGTGCTGAAGCGGTACCTCGAGCCGGTCGACCAGCACTGCGACAGCTTCGTCCGCGAGGCGGCCAGCTACCAGCTGTTCACCGCGCTCGCCTCGGAGGACCGGATGTGCCCCGAGCTGTTCGCGCACGGGCCGGACAGCCGGCTGGTGGTCCTCGAGGACCTCGGCGGCGCGCCGACCCTGGCCGACAAGCTCCTCGGCCGCGACGCCAGGGACGCGGAGCGCGCACTGCTGTCCTGGTCGCGTTCGCTCGGCCGCCTGCACGCCACCACCGCCGGCCGCGAGGCGGACTTCGACGCCCTGCAGCGCAGGCTGACCCCGCCGGAGCTCAAGGATCCGCTGACCGTGGACGGCGCAGCCGCGCTGGACGGCCTGCCGCTGGTGCTCGCCGACGAGCTGGACGTGCCGACGTCGGCCGCGACGCTCGAGTGCGCCGAGCGCAGCCGCACGCTGCTGGAGACCGGCCGGCACCGCGCGTTCAGCCCGTCGGACTCGTGCCCGGACAACAACCTGATCACCGACCGGGGCGTGCGGTTCCTCGACTTCGAGGGCGGCTGCGTGCGCAACGCGCTGTTCGACGCCGCGTACCTGCAGGTGCCGTTCCCGTCGTGCTGGTGCCCGTTCGCGCTGCCGGTCGGGATGACCGACGCGATGGTCGCCGGCTGGCGCGCCGAGGTGCGCGCGGTGTGGCCCGAACTCGACGACGACGCCGTGCTGGTGCCCCGGCTGCTGGACGCGCAGCTGTTCTGGGTCTGGCTGACGACGTGGCAGTACTTCACCCGCCCCGGGGCGGCGCAGACCCACTCGTCGAGCCTCGCGCACACGCCGAAGGAGAGCCAGGTGCTGGTCGACCGCTGGCGCCGGCTGGCCGAGTCGGCGGACGCGGCCGGAGTCGACCCCATCGCCGAGCACGCGAGCACGGTCCGCGCCGCGTTGCGGGTCCGCTTCGACGAGGCCCGGCCGCTGCCGCTGTACCCCGCATTCCGCTGACGCGGTCGACGCGATCTGCGTGCTGGCGCGGGCGGTCGTAGCGTGTGGTCCATGACCGCACGGGACGACATCGCTCCGCGCGTGGTGACCGCGTACGACTGGGGCTCGCTCGGAGACGTACTGGATGTGGGCGGCGGCGACGGCACGTTGCTGATCGCGTTGCTCAACGAGTACCCGTCGCTGCGAGGCCGGGTGTTCGACCAGCCGGACCTGGCCGAGGCGGCGCGCAAACGAATCGAGGCGGCCGGCCTGGCGGACCGAGCCGGCGCGGTGGCCGGCGACCTGTCCGCCGACCTGCCGCCCGGCGCCGAGGGCTACCTGCTCGCCGAGGTCCTGCACGACCGCGACGACGACGACACGCGCGACCTCCTGACCCGCTGCGCCGAAGCGGTCGGCGAGGACGGTGCCGTGTTCGTGATCGAGACCGTCACCCGCGGCCGCGACCTCACCGCACTGACCGCCCTGGCCGAAGGCGCCGGCCTGATGGTCGCGGACGTGCACGACGCGGGCGAGGTGGCCGTCCTGGAGCTGACCCGCCCCTGACCGTCAGGCCGTGCTGAACCGCACCCCGTCCGGAGCGAGGTCCCGCAGCCGGCGAACGGCCTGGTCGAGCGTGGTGTCCTTGTGCCGCTCGGAGATCGCGATCGGCGAGCCGAACGTGGTGGCGAGCCGCCGCATCCGCCGATCCTGAGTGCCGTCCAACGACCCCGCGAGGTCGTCGGCGACCGTCCTGGTCAGGTCGAAGGTGAGATAGCGCGCCGTGGCCCGGCGCCGCCCCTGCCACGTCCGCAGCGCGATGCCGTTGACCTCCGCCCAGTCCAGCCGCACCGACGATGGCGTGAGGAACCCGCCGATCCGCACCCACACGTGCTTGTCGTCGGCCGCGAGCGCGGGCCCGAGCGCGACCTCGGAGCGCACCCCGAGCACCTCGAGCACGAGCCCGAGCAGACAGAGGGCGCCGACCACACCCCACACACCGAGCGGAGTACCGGTCGCCACCACCCCGAACCCGGCGATCACGACCGTCACCGCGAACATCACGATCGTCGGCAGCTGCCCGAGAACCGCCGACCGCCGCACCGGATTGACGACCAGCTCCGCGTCGTCGGGGATCTTCCTCGTTCGCTGCACGCCGGCAGCGTAGCGCCAGCCCACGCGGCCCCGACCGGACCAGCCGTCCGCCAGACGATCGATCGCCCCGTGACGCGAGCCGATCGGTTGTTCCCCGATGGACCGGGCCGTCACCCCATCCCCGTCGCTTCGGAACGCACCAGGTCGAATCGTCTGCCGCCCGCGGTCCTGGCCGCTTCACGGCGTGAACCGGGCCGGCCCGGACGGCCGCACGATCCCTTCGCTCCCCGACGTGGGCCGGGACGAATGGCCTGCCGTCCGAGGGCCAGGTCCGCCTGTCACTCGCAGCGCGGCCCGAACCGTGACAACCGAACCATCAAGCGCGTCCACCGGGTGCCCCTCAGCGCCGCCCGGACCGCAACAGTCCCACGGCCTCCCGCTGGTCGTTGTGCTCGGCCCAGCTCTCCGGGGTGACGCCGTACAGCGCGTCGGTGACCGTGCGGTCCGCGCCGGCGGCCAGCAGCACCTCGATCACCTCCAGGTGCCCGCTCTCCGCCGCGTGGTGCAGCGCGGTCGTCCCCACCCCGTGCGCCGGCCCGCCGAACGTGCCCCGCAGGTTCACCTCGGCCCCCAGCTCCAGCAGTCGCCGTACCGCCGCCACCCGCCCGTTCGCCGCCGCCCACGTCAGTGCCGTGCCCCGGTAGACGTTCGCGTCCACCGCCGCACCCCGCTCGACCAGCGCGGTCATCGCCGCGACCGAGCCGGAACGCGCCGCCCAGCTCACCGCCTCGTCCCGCACCTCCGCCGCCGAGTCCGACGGCTGCCACGCGGGGAAACCGCCGTGTGGCCGGTAGAACCCGCGGTGCGCGCCGGCCGCGGGTGTAGCCCACAGCTCGTCGACCAGCGCCACGTCGTCCAACCCGGCCGCCACCCGCAGGTTGCGCGGTGCCGTGCCGAGCAGCTCCGCCACCTCCCGGTGCCCCCAGAACAGCGCCGCCACCAGCGGCGTCCCGCCGTCCCCGCGCGCCGACACGTCCAGCGGCGCGCCCGCGTCCAGCAGCACCCGCGCCATCCGCGGCAGGTTCGCGTAGCCGGCCTGGTGCAGCGCCGTCCACCCGTGCCGGTTCCCACGAGCCACGTCCGCACCACGCCCGACCAGCAGCGACACCAACCGCTCGTCCCGGGTCGCGGACGCGAGCGCGAGCAGGTCGTTGCCGTTGGTTCCCCGCGCCGCGACCAACTCGGGGAACCGGTCCAGCAGCGCGCCGAGCCCGTCGACGTCCCGGTTCCGCAGCGCGCGGAACGCCCGCGCGAACGGCTCGTCGCCGAGCGACCGGAGATGTCGGCGCAGCCCGGCCCACGACGTGAACCCGTGGTTGCCGGCCACGACCCTCCGCGCACCCGCCGGCGTCAGCGGCGCCGCCCGGCGGGTGAACGCCGCCACCGCGTCCGGCGTGCCGTCCCGCGCCGACTCAAGCAACCCCACGGCCCGTTCGGCGTAGTACGCGGGATCCTCCTCGAACGCCTGCTCCGGCGACGGTCCCGCGACCGCCACCCGCTCCAGGTGGGCCCGCAACCGCGGCCAACTCGGGAACCCGTGCTCGCGGGCGACGACCAGCTGCGCCTGCGCGAGCCGGATCTCCGCTCCGGGCAGCACCGCGGCCACCCGCGCGACGGCCTCGGCCGAGCCGGCCTGGTGCGCGCGCAGCAGGTCCTTCGCCCGCTTGCGCAGCTGTTCGAGGCTCGCGGAAGGGGGCAGTGACATGGCGACCTCCATACCCGATCCGCCCGAGGTCCGCTCGCGCCGGGCGAGGTGTGAAGGTGCGCGTACACGTGTGGGTGAACCGGGGTGGGCTCGGCCCTGCCCGCGGACGGGGCGCGGCCCCGGACCGCGCGAACCGAGGATAAGGGCTGTCGGTGCCGGCCGGTAGCGTCGACACCGTGGACGAAGGGCTCGACCTCCAGCTGTTCGACAACCCGCCGCGGGAGGAGCAGCGGCATCCCGGCGGCAGTGCGCGGATCGCCGCCAACGCACCGCTGGCCGTGCGGATGCGCCCCGCCGGCCTGGACGAGGTGCTCGGCCAGGACCACCTGCTCGGCCCCGGCGCCCCGCTGCGCAGGCTCGTCGAGGGCGCCGCGCCGGCGTCGCTGCTGCTCTACGGCCCGCCGGGTACCGGCAAGACCACGCTCGCCATGCTCGTGTCGAGCGCGATCGGCCGGCGGTTCGTCGCGCTGTCCGCGCTGTCGGCCGGCGTCAAGGAGGTCCGGGGGGTCATCGAGGAGGCCCGCCGCCGGCTGACCCACTCCGGCGAGTCGACGGTGCTGTTCATCGACGAGGTGCACCGGTTCTCCCGCACCCAGCAGGACGCGCTGCTCGGCGCCGTCGAGGACCGGATCGTGTTGCTGGTCGCGGCCACCACGGAGAACCCGTTCTTCTCCGTGGTCTCCCCGCTGCTGTCCCGCTCGCTGGTGCTACAGCTGCGCTCGCTCACCGACGACGACGTGCGCACGCTCGTCCGTCGCGCGGTCGCCGACGAGCGCGGGCTCGGCGCTGCGGTCACCCTCGACCAGGACGCCGAGGACCACATCGTCCGCCTCGCCGGTGGCGACGCGCGGCGCGCGCTCACCGCGCTCGAGGCCGCCGCCGACTCCGCGCTCGCCACCCGCGGCGGCACGATCGACCTGGCCACCGTCGAGTCGACGGTCGACAAGGCGGCGGTGCGCTACGACCGCCAGGGCGACCAGCACTACGACGTGATCAGCGCGTTCATCAAGTCCATCCGCGGCTCCGACGTCGACGCCGCCCTGCACTACCTGGCCAGGATGATCGAGGCGGGGGAGGACCCCCGGTTCATCGCCCGCCGCCTGGTGATCCACGCCAGCGAGGACGTCGGCATGGCCGACCCGACCGCGCTGCAGACCGCCACCGCCGCCGCGCAGGCCGTGCAGCTGATCGGGCTGCCCGAGTGCGCGCTCAACCTCGCGCACGCCACCGTGCACCTGGCCACCGCGCCCAAGTCCAACGCCGTCACCACCGCGATCGGCCAGGCGATGGCCGACGTGCGGCAGGGCGCCGCCGGAACCGTGCCGCCGCACCTGCGCGACGGCCACTACGCGGGTGCGAAGAAGCTCGGCAACGCCACCGGCTACCGCTATCCGCACAACGTGCCGGAGGGCGTGCTGGAACAGCAGTACCCGCCCGACGAGCTGGTCGGCCGCGACTACTACGAACCGACACAGCGCGGAGCCGAGCGCGCACTCGCCGAACGGCTGCCGAAGCTGCGCCGCGCGATCCGCGGTGACCGGTGAAGATCGTCTGAAGATCCTCGGCGCGGGCGACACCGGGTGATCCGGGCAGGCCGCCGTCGTGGCAGCGCGGTAACCTGACGCGCGATCCAGGACAGCTGTCAATCCATTCGTCACCCGAGGAGGGCTCGTGTCAGCAGGGCAGGTCGCCGCGCTGATCGCGGCCGGCGCGTTCGTACTGCTCGTACTGCTGCTGGCGATCCCGTTGATCAAGCTCGGGCGCACGCTCGACGAGGCCACGATCGCGATCCGCAAGGCGCACACGAACACCGATCCGCTGTTCGACGAGGCCAACACCGCGCTGACCCACGTCAACACCCAGCTCGAGCGCGTCGACGGCATCACCGCGAACACGCAGGCCGTCACCGGCAACGTCTCGGCCCTGACCTCGGTGTTCACCGCCACCCTCGGCGGCCCGCTGGTGAAGGTCGCCGCGTTCTCCTACGGCGTCAACAAGGCGCTCAAGGCCCGCAGGAAGGCCAAGGACGCCGGCGAGGGCAAGCACGCGCGGCGCGGCCGGAAGCGGGGAGGCCGCAAGTGAAGCGCCTTTTCTGGCTTGGGGTCGGCGTGGCGACCGGCGTAGCGTTGTCGAGGAAGGCGAAGGAGACGGCCCGCCAGGCCACGCCCGCCGGCCTCGCCGGCAACCTCGGCGAGGCGATGCGCGAGCTGGCCGGGGCCATCGGCTCGTTCGGGGCCGACATCCGGGCGGGCATGGTCGAGCGCGAAGAGGAGCTGTCGGACGTGGTGGAGGAACGCTCGGGCATCAGCCCCCGGGCTCGGCACGCGCTCACCGAGCCGCGTTCCGACGCGTACTCCTCCGGTATCCGTCGTGACCGCGGGGACGACCGGCCGGTGCGCCACCGCCCGGCCCACGACGCGCGAGCTCGCCGGGCGGGCAGCTGACCCGCGCCCGCGCGGCGCGAGGGCTGTCCGCCGTGACCGGACTCCCGTCGCTTCCAGACCCTCCTAGGACTCACCGTGCAGACACACGAGATCAGCAAGCGCTTCCTCGAACACTTCAAGACGGCCGGGCACACGCCGGTGCCCAGCGCGTCGCTCATCCTCGACGACCCGAACCTGCTGTTCGTCAACGCGGGGATGGTGCAGTTCAAGCCGTACTTCCTCGGCGAGGAGCCGCCGCCGTACCCCCGCGCGACCAGCGTGCAGAAGTGCGTGCGTACCGGCGACATCGACGAGGTCGGCAAGACCACCCGGCACAACACGTTCTTCCAGATGGCCGGGAACTTCTCCTTCGGCGACTACTTCAAGGCCGGCGCGATCGAACACGCGTGGCAGCTCGTCACCGGCAGCCAGTCCGACGGCGGCTACGGCTTCGACCCGGAACGGATCTGGGTGACGGTCTACAAGACCGACGACGAGGCGATCGAGCTGTGGCGCAAGATCGCCGGCCTCCCCGACGAGCGGATCCAGCGCCGCGGCGGCAAGGACAACTACTGGGACATGGGCGTGCCCGGCCCCGGCGGCCCGTGCTCGGAGATCTACTACGACCGAGGCCCGTCGTTCGGCAAGGAAGGCGGCCCGGTCGCCGACGAGGACCGGTACCTGGAGATCTGGAACCTCGTCTTCATGCAGGACGAGCGCGGCGAGCTGTCCCCGAAGGAGGACCACCCGCCGATCGGCACGCTGCCGGCGAAGAACATCGACACCGGCATGGGTGTGGAGCGGGTCGCGTTCCTGCTGCAGGACGTGGCGAACGTCTACGAGACCGACCTGGTGCGCCCGGTGATCTCCCGCGCCGAGGAGTTCTCCGGCCGCCGCTACGGCGCCGACCCGGTCGACGACGTGCGGTTCCGGGTGATCGCGGATCACGCCCGCAGCGGTGTGATGCTGATCGGCGACGGCGTGACGCCGGGCAACGAGGCGCGCGGGTACGTCCTGCGCCGGCTGCTGCGCAGGATCGTGCGTTCGGTGCGCCTGCTCGGTGTGACCGAGCCGGTGCTGCCGGAGTTCGCGGCGGTCGTGCGGGACACGATGGGCCCGTCGTACCCCGACCTGGTCAGCGACTTCGGCCGGATCGAGTCGGTGGTGCGGGCCGAGGAGGAGACGTTCCTCGCGACGCTCACCAGCGGTTCGCGGATCTTCGACCTCGCGGCGACGGAGACCAAGCAGGCGGGCGGCGCCGTGCTGGCCGGCGACAAGGCGTTCCAGCTGCACGACACGTACGGGTTCCCGATCGACCTGACCCTGGAGATGGCCGCCGAGCAGGGCCTGACGGTCGACGAGGAGGGCTTCCGCCGGCTGATGACCGAGCAGCGCCAGCGCTCCAAGGAGGACGCGGCGTCGCGCAAGGTCGGCCACGGTGACGGCGGCGCGTACCGGTCGATCCTGGACAAGCACGGGATCAGCGACTTCCTCGGCTACCGCGAGCTGACCGCGGAGGCGACGGTCGTCGGCCTGCTGTCCGGCGGCGCGCCCGCGGTGTCCGCCGGCACCGGGTCCGAGGTCGAGGTCGTGCTGAACCGCACGCCGTTCTACGCGGAGGGCGGCGGCCAGCTCGCCGACACCGGCCGCATCGTCGGCGACGGCTTCGAGGTCGAGGTGCGGGACGTGCAGTCGCCGGTCGCCGGCCTGAACGTGCACCGAGGCAAGGTGGTCACCGGCGAGGTTCTGCTCGATGCCACGGTCAACGCCGAGGTCGACCCGAGTCGCCGGCGCGCGGTGTCCCGGTCGCACTCCGCGACGCACCTGGTGCACGCTGGAGTGCGGAAGGCGCTGGGCACGCAGGCCGCGCAGGCCGGTTCGCTGAACGCGCCGGGCAGGCTGCGGTTCGACTTCACCTCGCCCGGCGGCGCGGTGCCGGTGAGCGTGCTTGCCGACGTCGAGGACGAGGTCAACGACGTGCTGCTCAACGACTACGACGTGCAGGCGGAGATCACCACGCTCGACGAGGCGCGCAAGCAGGGCGCGATCGCCTTCTTCGGCGAGAAGTACGGCGAGAAGGTCCGCGTGATCACGATCGGCGACTACTCGAAGGAGCTGTGCGGCGGCACGCACGTGCACCGTTCCGGCGAGATCGGCGTGGTGAAGCTGCTGTCGGAGGCGTCGATCGGTGCCGGCGTGCGGCGTGTGGAGGCGCTGGTCGGGCTGGACGCGTTCCGGTTCCTGGCCCGCGAGCACGTGCTGGTCGGACAGTTGGCCGAGCAGTTCAAGGTGCGTCCGGAGGAGCTGCCCGAGCGCATCGGCCAGACGGTGGAGCGCCTTCGCGCGGCGGAGAAGGAACTCGAGAAGCTCCGCGGCGCGCAGCTGCTGTCGTCGGCGGGCACGCTCGCCGACGAGGCGGAGGACGTGGCCGGCGTCGCCCTGGTCGCGGTCGCGACCCCGGACGGCATCGGCGGCAACGACCTGCGCGCGCTGGCATCCGAGGTCCGCAACCGCCTCGGCGCGCGCCCCGGCGTGGTCGCCCTGTTCTCCGCGGACGGCCCGAAGCTCAGCTTCGTCGTGGCGACGACAACCGCCGCGCGCGACCGGGGCCTCGCGGCGGGCAAGCTGGTGCCGTCGTTCGCGCAGGCCATCGGCGGCCGCGGTGGCGGCAAGCCCGACCTGGCCCAGGGCGGCGGCAGCAACCCGGCCGGCGTCCCCGACGCGGTCTCCGCCCTGCGTCGAGCGTTGGCCGAAGGCGCCGCATGACCACGGCCGCGACGGCCGCCGGCACCGATCCGATCGGTGCCGTATGAGTGAGCCCGACAGGCCGGGCTCCGACGACCCGGGGCCCGGCCGCAGGCTCGGCGTCGACGTCGGTTCCGTGCGGGTCGGAGTCGCGCTGAGCGATCCCACTCCCGTCCTCGCGACTCCACTCGTTACCCTGTCTCGCGACGAACGTGCCGGCAGCGATCTCGACCAGTTGGCGGCGCTCGTCGTCGAGCACGAGGTGGTCGAAGTGGTGGTCGGTTTACCGAGGACACTGGCGGCCCGGCACGGCAACGCGGCCGCCGGGGCGGTGACCTACGCACGACGGCTCGCCAAACGGGTGCGCCCCATACCCGTCCGGCTGGCCGACGAGCGGCTCACCACGGTCAGCGCCACCAGGATGCTCAGCGATCGCGGGGTGCGCGGGAAGCGGCAGCGGGCGGTAGTCGACCAGGCGGCGGCCGTCGAAATCTTGCAGGCCTGGCTGGACGGGCGGGCTCGGCACCTGCCTCCGGAGGCGCGCGAACCATGACCGATGACCTCGACATCTTCGATCCCCACACCGACCGCAGACGCCCGGTCCGCAAGCCGTCGAAGCGCAAGAAGAACCGCAAGTTCGTCTGGATCGGCTTGGCGGTCGTACTCGTGCTCATCGCTGGCGGCGGCTACTACGGGCTCCGCCAGATCATGGACATCGGCGAGTACGACGACTACTCCGGCCAGGGAGAGAACCAGGTCGTCATCGAGGTGGAGAGCGGCGACTCCACCGGCGACATCGCCGCCAGCCTCGTCGAGTCCGACGTCGTGGCCAGCTCCAGCGCGTTCATCGTCGCCGCCGAGTCGGACGACCGCGTGCGCGCGGTCCAACCCGGCTTCTACGTGATGAAGACGAAGTCGTCCGGCGAGGCGGCCGTCGGCCAGATCGTCGCCGCCGAGGCCAAGGTCGGCCACCTGGAGATCATCCCCGGTACCCAGCTCCACGACATCATCCCGGAGCAGGGAAAGGTGAACCCCGGCATCGTCTCCCAACTGGCGGAGGCCTCCTGCGCCGAGCTGAACGGCGAGAGCACCTGCGTACCTCCCGAACAGCTCTGGGATAGCATGCGGAAGGCCGATCTGGCCGCGCTGGGCGTGCCCGATTGGGCGGTCGAACCCGCCAGCCGGGCCGCACCGGACCGCCGCCTCGAAGGCCTGATCATGCCGGGCGTCTACAACGTCCGCCCCGGCGCGACGGCCGACGAGCTGTGGACGATGTTGATCGCCGACTCCGCGACGCGGATGCAGGCAGCCGGCCTGCCCGATGTCGCGAACGAGACGGGCTTCACCCCCTACCAGGTTCTGACGATGGCGTCGCTGATCGAACGCGAGGCGATCGAAGGCGACTTCCGCAAGGTCTCGCGGGTGACGTACAACCGTCTGGCCGAGCACATGCGGCTGCAGTACGACTCGACGGTCAACTACGTGCTCGACCGCCCCACGATCCGCACGAACGCCGAGGACCGGAACAACGACAACCCGTACAACACCTACGAGAACACCGGTCTCACCCCGACCCCCATCTCCGCCCCGAGCAAGAGCGCGATCGAGGCGGCGGTGTCGCCGGAGAAGGGCCCGTGGCTGTACTTCGTGCGTTGCCAGACCGACGGGACGTCGTGCTTCGCGGTGACCGACGAGGAACACCAGCAGAACGTCGACGTCGCGCTGGAGCGCGGTGCCTACTGATGTCCCCGCCGGGCCAACGTCCGGCACGCGTCGGGCGGCCGTGGTCGGATCGCCGGTGGCGCACTCGCTGTCGCCCGTGCTGCACGGCGCTGCCTACCGGGCACTCGGTCTGACGGGCTGGACCTACGAGCGCCTCGAGGCCGACGCCGAGGCCCTGCCCGCGCTCGCCGACGCACTCGACGAGACCTGGGTCGGTCTGTCGGTCACCATGCCCGGTAAGCAGGCCGCACTCGCTCACGCCGCGGAGGCCACCTCGCGCGCGGTGGCCGTTGGCGCGGCGAACACCCTGGTGCGGGTCGGCACGGGCTGGCGTGCCGACTGCACCGACGTGGACGGCGTCACCGGCGCCCTCCGCGCGGCCGCGGGTTTCACGTGTTCATCCAATACCTCCTTCGGTGTGGTACTTGGTGCCGGCGGCACCGCGTGTGCCGCCGTCGCCGGGCTCGCTGACCTCGGCATCCGGACGGTCCGCGTGGTGGCCCGCGAACCGTCCAGGGCTGAGCCCGTCGTCCGGTGTGCCGCGAAGCTGGGCGTCGACCTCGAGGTGACGCGCTGGGCCGAGGCCGACCACCGTGTCCTCGCGGCCGAGGCCGCAGTGCTCGTCAACACCGCCCCGGCGGCCGCGATCGAGCCGTACGTACCCGACCTGGCTGCCGCGGCGTATGTCCTGGACGTCATCTACCACCCGTGGCCGACCGCTCTGGCGGAAGCGGTCATGGCACGCGGCGGGCGGTTGGCGACCGGCCTGGACATGTTGCTGCACCAGGCGTTCGGCCAGGTGGAGCAGTTCACGGGAGCGGCGGCACCGCGCCCCGCGATGCGGGACGCGTTGCGCGAGGCCACCGGCGGGATCCTCCCGCTGCCCATCTCCTGGCCGTAGCACGCGTCGGCACCAGTGCCTGCCGGGGCACTAGTCTGTCCGGGTGGACGAGGACCGGCTGCGGGCCGTGACGGTCGGCGAGTTGAACCCGTTCGGCACGAAGGTCGTCGTCGAGGACTACGACCCGCGATGGCCGGACCTGTTCGAGGAGGAGCGGGCGTCGATCGCCTCGGCGCTCGGCGGCCGCGCACTGGCCATCGACCACACCGGTTCGACATCGGTGCCCGGCCTGCCGGCCAAACCGGTCATCGACATCCTCCTCCAGGTCGCCGACAGCGCCGACGAGCCGACCTACGTCCCGGACCTCGAACGCGCCGGATACGTGCAGCGCATCCGCGAACCCGACTGGTTCGAGCACCGCATGCTCTGCCGGCGTACGGAGCTGGGCGCACCGCACGACGCCAACCTGCACGTGTTCTCGCCGCGCCACGCCGCGGCGGAGATCGCGCGGGTCCTGGCATTCCGCGACTGGCTGCGCACCCACGACGACGACCGGGACCGCTACGCCGCCACCAAGCGCGACCTGGCCCGACGGGACTGGAAGTACGTCCAGGACTATGCGGACGCCAAGTCGGAGATCGTCGAGGAGATCCTCGCCAAGGCCCTGCGCTGACCGTGTTCATCGCGCCTCCAGGGCGGTGCCGGGGAACAGGGCGATCAGGCTGGTGGCCGCCAGCGTTCCCGGACCGTACGGAACCCCGTCACGCCACCGGTGCCGCGCCATCACTCGCACCACGAGCGTCAGCACCGCCGCCAGCACCGAGCCGAGCATCATCGCCGGCCACCCGACCGCGCCCAACACCGCACCCACGCTGCCGGACAACTTGACGTCCCCGGCCCCGAGCGCGCTCGGGTTGGCGAGGTGGACCAGCGCGTGCAGAACGCAGTAGGCCACCGCGCCGGCGAACGCGCTCGTGACAACCCGTGAGCCGCCGCCTGCCAGGGAAGCGACCACGGCGGCGACACCGACCATCGCGTAGGCGGGCAGTGTCAACGCGTCCGGCAACCGCCGATGTCGCAGGTCGGTGGCGGTGAGCAGGACCGCGAACCACGTCAGTACCAACGGAACCGGCAGCCACCAGCTCGGGATCGCGCCCGTGGACACGCGCCATCCGAGTACCGCCCACAACACGCCGACACCAGCGGCCAGCCATCCACTGTGGACGACCGCGCCGCGGCGCAGGCGAGCCAGCAGGTGGCGGCCGGCGACTCCGGCGAGGACCCCGGCGAGCGCCAGGAGGGCTGTGGTGAGGAATTGCAAGATCATGCCTCCACGTTCCGCCGGGAGTCGTGGGGACCGCAAGACGGCGACCGTGCGAATGGACCATTCGCACGATTTTGCCGAGCAAGTCCCTGATGGGAGCCGGTGCGGACGACATGACAGGATCAACGGGTGCTGCGTTGGATCACCGCTGGGGAGTCGCACGGACCGGCCCTCGTCGCCGTGCTGGAAGGCATGGTGGCCGGGGTCGAGGTCACCACCGCCGACCTGGGCGAGCAACTCGCCCGCCGCCGTCTCGGCTTCGGCCGCAGCCCGCGCATGGGCTTCGAGACCGACGCCGTCGAGTTCCTCGGCGGCGTGCGCCACGGCCGCACCCAGGGCGGCCCCGTCGCCGTGCGGATCGACAACGCCGAGTGGCCCAAGTGGGAGAAGGTGATGTCGGCCGATCCGGTCGACGAGGAGGAACTCGCCGGCCTCGCCCGCAACGAGCCGCTGACCCGCCCTCGGCCCGGTCACGCCGATCTGCCCGGCATGCAGAAGTACGGTTTCGACGAGGCCCGGCCGGTGCTGGAACGCGCCAGCGCCAGGGAGACCGCGGCCCGCACCGCGCTCGGCACCGTCGCCCGCGCCTTTCTGCGCCAGCTCCTGGGGGTCGAGGTGATCAGCCACGTGGTGTCCATCGGGAAGGCCGAGGCGCCCGACGGCCCACCCCCGGGGCCCGACGACCTCGCCACGATCGACGAGAGCCCGGTACGCGCGTTCACTCCGGCGGCCACCGAGGCGATGGTCGCCGAGGTCGAGGCGGTCAAGGAGGCCGGCGACACGGTCGGCGGAGTGATCGAGGTGATCGCCTACGGTCTGCCACCGGGTCTCGGCTCGCACGTGCACTGGGACCGGCGGCTCGACGCCCGGCTGGCCGGTGCGCTGATGGGCGTGCAGGCCATGAAGGGGGTCGAGATCGGCGACGGGTTCACCACCGCGCGTCGCTGGGGGAGCGAGGCGCATGACGAGATCGACCGGGCGGACGGGCTCAGCGGGGTCAGCCGGCGCACCAACCGGGCGGGCGGTCTCGAGGGCGGTATCACCAACGGCGAGCCGCTGCGCGTGCGGGTGGCGATGAAGCCGATCTCGACGGTGCCGCGCGCGCTGTCCACCGTGGACGTCCGGTCCGGTGAGCCCGCTGTCGCGATCCACCAGCGCTCCGACGTGTGCGCGGTGCCGCGTGCCGGTGTCGTCCTCGAATCCGTGGTGGGGTTGGTGCTCGCCGAGACCGCGCTCGAGAAGTTCGGGGGCGACTCGCTGGCCGAGACCAGGCGCAACGTGGAGTCGTACCGTACGGCGCTGCGGGAACGGTGGTAGTCGGGTGAGCGCGCAGGGACCTGTTCTGATCCTCGTCGGCCCGCCGGGTTCGGGGAAGAGCACCGTCGGCCGGCTGGCCGCCGACCAGCTCGGCGTCGCCTTCCGCGACTTCGACCACGACGTCGAGGAGGCGCACGGGCTGCCGGCCGGTGAGCTGGTGGTACAGCTCGGCCGTGAGAAGTTCCAGGAGTCCGAACGGGAGCTGCTGAGCGCGATGCTGCCCCGGTTCACCGGTGTGCTCGCGCTCGGCGGCGGCACCCCGACCGCGCCGGGAGTGCCGGAGCTGCTCGAACCGTTCCACGTCGTGTTCCTGGACGTCGACCTCGAGCACCTGCTGCGCCGCGAGGGCTTGGTGCCCCTGCACCCGTGGCTGCTGCCGAACCCCCGCGCACACCTGAAGGAACTGCTCAACACCCGCCGCCCGGTCTACACCCAGGTGGCCGCCGCGACCGTGCCGACGAGCGGTCGAAGGCCCGAGGAGGTCCTGGCGGACGTGCTGGCCACCCTGCCGGACACCAGCGACTGAACCTGCCGTTCCGGACTGATTCCCGCGACGTTTCGTGATCTCGTGGAGTGTTGATCACGCGATCGGGTGGTCGCGCCGTCCCGATCTGCTGAAAACCACCGGTGACGCACCTCTGAGCTGGCCGGACGCGGTATATGTCGAAAGAGCACAGGCGTCGCTGTGAGCGGATGCCGAGTGCGCTGCGGCGTTGGCTGGAACGCCGGATCCGCCCTCGTGTCGATGCTGCCACCGCGTACTGCCCATGTGCTTCGGCAGCCGCCCGTTCCCGGTACCGGACCGCGCGGCGGCCACAGCGGTCTGGCGGCCCGATAGCGGCCCCGAGTCCTCGTGCTGGCGGGCGAGGTCGCGCGGGCGTGGGCGAGTCCGGCAGACCCGCGGGACGCTCCGGCTGATGGTGGCCACGCACCGGACGCCGACGACAAGGAGCGAGTCGTCGTGGATCAACAAGGTGAGACCGTCGCGGTGGTGCGCGGTCGTGAGCGGAAGACGGAGGTGGTGTGGGACGAACGGAGTGGGCGGTGACATGCTCATCCGGTGACTGAGACTGCCGTGGGTTCTTGGCCGGTGCGGATCCGGGTGGCCACCGAGCGGCCCTATGAGGTCGTGGTCGGGCGCGGGCTCGGCGACGAACTGGTGAAGGCCGTAGCGGGTGCGCCGAAGGTGGCGTTGGTGCACCCGCCGACCTTGGTGGCCGCGGCGGAGGCGCTGCTGGATCGCCTGCGGGCGGCCGGAGTCGACGCGCGTCCCGTCCCGGTTCCGGACGCCGAGGCCGGCAAGACACTCGCGGTGGCCGGTGCGTGCTGGGACGCGCTCGCCGCGATGGGCATGGACCGCGCCGGTGTCGTCGTCGCGTTCGGCGGTGGTGCGGTGACCGACCTCGGAGGGTTCGTCGCCGCCGGCTGGATGCGGGGAGTGCGGCTGGTGAACGTGCCGACGACCCTGCTCGGCATGGTGGACGCCGCCGTCGGGGGGAAGACCGGCATCAACATCGATGCCGGGAAGAACCTCGTCGGCGCGTTCCACGAACCGAGCGCGGTACTGGCCGACCTGGAGTCGCTACGCACACTGCCGGTCGACGACCTCGCCGCGGGCATGGCCGAGGTGATCAAGGGCGGCTTCATCGCGGACCCGGTGATCCTGGACCTCGTCGAGGCCGACCGGAAGGCCGCGCTCGACCCGGACAGCGAGGCGCTGGCCGAGCTCGTGCGGCGCAAGATCCAGGTCAAGGCCGACGTGGTGGCCGCGGACCTCCGGGAGTCGAGCCTGCGGGAGATCCTCAACTACGGCCACACACTCGGCCACGCGATCGAGCGCCGGGAGGGCTATCGCTGGCGGCACGGCGACGCGGTCAGCGTCGGGCTGGTGTTCGCGGCCGAGCTGGCCCGGGTGGCCGGGCGGCTCGACGCGGACATCGCGGAGCGGCATCGCACCGTGTTGGCGTCGATCGGTCTGCCGACGAGCTACGACGCGGGCGCCCTGCCGGACCTGGTGCGGGCGATGCTCGGGGACAAGAAGACGCGCGCGGGCATGCTGCGGTTCGTGGTGCTCGACGGGCTCGCCCGACCGGGCCGGCTCGAGGACCCCGACCCGGAGTTGCTGGCGGCTGCCTACCGCAAGGTGTCCCGCTAGAACGTCCCGGCGATACGGTGTCCGCACCCGGACGAACGAACGACGGAGGCTGCCACATGAGGGTGTTGGTGCTCAACGGACCCAACCTCGGCCGGTTGGGCACGCGCGAGCCCCACATCTATGGCAGCACCAGCCACGGCGACCTCGCCGAGCTGTGCGTCCGGACCGGTCATGAGCTGGACCTCGACGTCGAGGTGCGGCAGACCGACCACGAGGGCGAGATGCTGGGCTGGCTGCACGAGGCCGCCGAGCACGCGATCCCCGTGGTGCTCAACGCGGGCGCCTGGACGCACTACTCGATCGCCGTTCGGGACGCCTGCGCGCAGCTGACGGCTCCGCTCGTCGAGGTGCACATCACGAACGTGCACAAGCGTGAGGAGTTCCGGCACCACAGCTACATCTCCGCCGTGGCTAGCGGGGTCATCGTCGGGCTCGGCGTCGACGGGTACCCGCTGGCGCTGCGCTGGCTCGCGGCGAACGCGTAGGTCCGTGCGCACCCTGCACACGGCCCGGCTCACGCTGCGTCCGATCCGGGCCGAGGACACCGCGGCGCTCACCGAACTGTTCGCCGACCCGGAGGTCAGCCGATTCCACCCCGCCGGCTTCCCCAGCGACGACCTCCACAGAGCCGACCGCATCCGCCCCGACCAGGTGGCGGCCCTCGTTCGCCGTCGGCTCGACTACCGCGGGCCGGTGAACACCGGGGACTGGGTCTTCGTGCTCGACGGGCACGTGGTCGGCATCGGCCACGCCCGGATCTCGACCGAGTTCGGGGGCGGCGTCGTGGAGGTCGGCTGGTGCGTGGCGCGTGAACACTGGGAGAGCGGGCTGGCCGAGGAAGCGGCCCGCGCCATCGTCGGGTACGGCCACCACACGCTCGGGGCGGCGGCCGTGTTCGCTCTCGTCCACGACGGTGACGCACGCGGACGGGCGTTCGCGGAACAGCTGGGATTCATCGACGTCGGGGCGGGTGAGCACTACGGCGCCACGCACCGGGTGATGGTGTGCCTCGCGTCGCCGGGCGGGGTCCACCACGTCGAGCTCTGGGTCGCCGACCTCGTCGATGCTGAGGCCTCACTCGGCTGGCTGCTGACCGAACTGGGTTGGCGCGAGTACCAACGCTGGCCACGCGGGGTGAGCTGGCGACACGGCGCGTCCTACGTCGTCGTCGAGGACTCGCCGGAGCGACGGGGTGATGTACACGATCGGATGACACCAGGGTTGAACCACCTGGCCCTGCACATCCGTACCAGAGCAGAGCTGGATCGCCTCACCGCGGTCGCGCCGGAGCATGGCTGGCGGATCATGTTCGCCGACAAGCACCCGTACGCGGGCGGGCCGGAGCACTACGCCACCTATCTGGAGAACGACGCGGGATTCGAAGTCGAGTTGGTTGCCGGTGACCACGTCGTGTAGTCACTACACTGATGGGGATCTCGGTGGGGCAACGTTCGGAGGGGTACGTCTCGATGCGCGTCACGCACCGTCGAAGATCGGCCGCCGTTCCCGGGATACTCCTCGGACTGGCGCTGATCGCGGCGTGCACCCCCAGCGTGGCCTCGCCGCAGGGTGGGGGCGGCCCGACTATCGACGTGGTGCCCGGTGCGGAGGCCTCGCCGTCGGCCGACCCGAAACAGGACACAGCTGAGGCGAGTGAGCCCGAGCCGGTCGCGCTCGGCACCGCCCGTGGCCGTCACAGTGGCGGCACCGTCGCGGCGGGTGGCGGGGACGCCCCCTACAACTACGCGCCGACGCTGTTGCTCGACGGCGGCCGGTACCGCATGTGGTGGTGTAGCCAGCTCGGCATCGCCAATCCGCCGGGTGACGACATCCTGCTGGCCGAGTCCAGCAGGATCGGCGGTGGTTTCCGTGGCCCCGACGGCAAGGCGGCCACTCCGGTGTTCTCCGGCCGGCCCGGCGCCTTCGACGGCATGCACACCTGCGACCCGTCGGTGATCCGCGTCGGCGGCACGTACTTCATGTACTACACCGGCGCCGCCGGCGACCACGCGCACGGCAACGCCATCGGTCTGGCCACGAGCCCGGACGGCCGGGTGTGGACCAGGGCGAACGGCGGCCAACCGATCGTTCGGTCGGCTCGTCACGTCGACAACGGCAACACCTACGGCGCGGGCCAGCCCGCGGCGCTCTACCTGGCCGGACACTTCTACCTGCTGTTCACCGACACCACCGGCGAGTACACCGGGCACAACGGCGCCGGCCAGTTCGTGCTCCGCTCGCCCGATCCGAACTTCCGGACCGACGTCCAGGCCCTCGGTTCGAACGGGTTCGAGGACGTGGCCGATACCGGGGCACGTCTGCGCTCGGTCGTCGACGCGTTCAGCGCCGACTGGATGTGGGTCGACTCGCTGGCCGCGTTCGCCATCGCCCACGAGACCAGCAAGGGCACCACGATCACCTTCTGGGACCTGAACTTCCAGTACCAGCCCTATGAGCCGTTGCTCGTGCCGGGCGCGTGGGCGGAAGGTCCCGGCCTGGTCCGTCGTCCGGACGGACACGCACCGGGGTCGCTCGAGGACCCGTGCGGCACCCAGCCCATCGACCTCGTGCGCGCTACCCGGCACGGCCGGTTCGGACCCACGAACCTGCGCCACTTCGGTCTGGACGTGGTCGGTTTCGACGCCTGTGCGGACGAGGGTCGCGCGCTGCTCGCACTCGACGGCTTCGCGATGCCCTCGCCCCGCCGCACGATCGACCTGGTGGTGGACGGCGCGCTGGTGCGGATCGAACGCCGCTCGGTGGCCGAGAAGCTCGCCCTGCGGATCCTGGACGAGCCGGTCCCCGCACTGGCCGACACCGAACCGGCCGCGCACCTCGAACCAGGCGCGGAGGCCCGGCGCCTCCCAGGCCACGGCGTGGGCTTCCTCATCGACGACCGGCTGTGGCAGGTCCATTCCGACGACGTCGCCGTACTGAACTCCTCGGCCGTGTACGACGTCAGCGAGGAGGAGTGGAACGCCTACGAGCGCGGCCCGGACCTGCTCGGCCCACCGCGCTAGCTCAGGCGGTCGCGAGCGCGTAGGAGAACCGGCGGACTCGCGGTGCCCACAGCTGGAACGGCGCCAGGTCGGTGACCGAGACGAGGGCCGAAACGTGTGCCATGCCGTGGTGCAGCCGGGTCCACTGCCGAACCTGGTTCGCCGGCAACTCGCCGCGGATCGGGTTCGTCCACGCCTCGCCGTCGGTGCGGGGTCGCAGGTCGTCGACGAAATCCGACCAGAGCTGCTTCGGCGGGCGGTGCATCAGGCCGCCGGCCCGGCCGGTCCCCGGGTCGGGAGGCGTGTCGAGGATCTGACCGAGCAGGCTGGCGTGCGCGGTGAGCAGCCCGAGCAGCAGAACGACCACCTGGCACTCACCGGGCTTGCCATCGGCCTGGCCGCCGAGGAAGGCCGACGCCTCGGACAGGTCACGGGTCGAGCGGAGCATCCGGTACAGGTTCATCAGGCGCTTCGCCTCGCGGGGCGTGCCGATCAGCGGGTCCAGCGCCGCGAGCAACGCGATCTCGGTGTCGCTCAGTGGCTGGGGCGGAGCGGACGGCCGGTCCTGGGTCTCCAGCTCGGAACCCGGCTCGACGGGGAACTCCAGCGCTTCGATCGCGGGTACGTGGGCCACCACGGGCGGCTCCTCGGGAGCGACCGCCGGGACGAGGACCGCCGGAGTCTCCTCGTCGGTCATCGAGCGCAGCAGCTCGGTCAGCGCTCCCGGCGGCATCCCGGGCAGCACCATGGGGATGTTCAGGATCTTCTCCAGGTAGTCCTCGGGCGTCGCGCGGTGGTCGGCGTGGTCACCGTCGTCGTCGCCGTCCTGCAGGATGTCGACGTAGTGGCGGTGCAGCGAGCGCAGCAGCCAGCGCGGATCCACCCCGACCACGACGACGAACAGATCGAGCGCGAGCAGCAGGTGCACCGCCTGCAGGACGTCCACGACCTGCCGAGTGCCGCACCGGTCGAGGTCGTCGATGTAGAGCACGATCCGGTCGATCGGCTGCCGCGCCGTGCCGTCCTCGAGCGTCGGGTTGGCCCGCCAGTCCGTTATCAGCTCGACCAGCTGCTCGAAGTCCTTGCGGATCGTCGAGATCAGTCCGAGATTGCTGGTGTACGAGTCGCCGTGTGCCCGGTCGGCGAGGAACGAGTACAGCCGGTGCCCTGGGTTCAGCTCGGTCAGCTGACGACCCAACTCGCCGACCTGCGCGACCACGTCGTCGAGCTGTGCTTCGGCGACCCGCTGGTCGGCCTCCGCCCGCCGCAGCCGCGCCACCAGCTCGGGATTCGCCTCGTTCGTGTGCAACCTGCCGGCGAGCTCCCGCAGCTTGCTCAGCGCCGACCGGGCGGCGCCCATCGCCGCGATCCCGGCGCCGGCGACCGCGGCGAACAGGCCGGCGCCGACGGCGGCCACCCACTCCCGCACCGCGGGCACGACGGCGATCCCGAACACCGCCACGACGAGGATCACCGCCGCGGCGGCCAGCGCCAGCCGGCCGCGCCGGTCCCACGGGGACTGCCGCAACGCGTCGACCTCGTCCAGCGTGCCGCGCAGTTGCTCGGCGAGCAGCGCGCCCTGCTCGGCCTCGCTGTCCAGGCCCAGACGCGCCCACAGGCTGTCCACCTCGTGGTGTGCCGTCGCGGACCCGCGCAGCGCGCGGAGCAGGTCGCGCGCACACATCGCCCGGTTCGCCGCGGCCTCGTCGATCCGGGCCTGGAGCGCGGCCGTCTCGATCCGTGCCTGCTCGGTCGCCGCCTCCAGGGCCTTGCGCTGGCTCAGCTGACCGGCCAGCTCCTCCCGGAGCCGGCCTCGGTTCCGTTCAGGCGTCGACCCGTCGTCGGCGAGCTGGCGGAAGATCTCGTCGCCCAGGCTGGCCCACAGGTTGCTGTCGGCGTAGTGCCAGGCGTTGAACCCGATCTGCTCGATCGTTCCGCAGTACGTGGTGCTGCCCGACGCGGCCAGCTCGTCGACCCGCTGCCGGAGCATGCCCATGAAGTAGCTCTTGCCAGCACCCCACTCGCCGAAGACGCCGATCGACAACGGCAGCGGCGTGCGCCGGTCGGCGATCACCGTGGCCAGCATGGCCACGTACGCCGCCACCCCGAGCCGGTCCCGGTCGAGTGGGATCCCCCGGTTGGGGTCCACCCGATCAGTGGAGACGCCCCCGGCGAGATCAACGGCGGAGTACGCGACCGATACTTCCGGGGCGACCGCGCCGAGCGGCTCCACGACCGCCGGCGACTCTCGCCGCCACGCCCGTCGGATCGCACCCTCGACGTCCAGGTCGAGGCACACGAACACCAAGTTCGGGAGCGACACCTCGACTGCGGTGTGCAGGGCGGCCGGGACGGCGACCTCGGCGACCGCGCCGGGGGGCAGACCGAGTACGCCCGTCGCCAGCAGCGGCATGCCGAGGGTCCTGGCGCCGTCGCGTCGAGCCGCGATGACCGCAGCTCGGGTGGCGGAGGCAATGGCCTTCAGGGTGGGCGCGCCCTCGGATTGCTCGTGCGGCGTGACGAGGACCGCGAGCGACAGTCCGGCGCCCGGTTCGACTCGCGACGCCGGGAGCGGGAGGAGCACCGGACGGTCCGGAGCGACTCGATCGAGGTCTACCGAGTGCCACCCCGCCTCCGGGTAGACCTCCCGGACGGCCTCGCCCAGGTTGCCGAGGACCGATCCCGTCGACACGACGATGGCGTCCATCGGGTACAGCCATGGTCGGTTCGCACGCACGATCCAGCACTCGGTCGGCCCCCGCCGGCCCAGGCGGGTTCGCGTCACGAGACTTCCGCGTCGTCGGTTGCGCGTGGGCGGCCGATCCAGCGACCGGCGAGCAGGCCGACGCCCGCCGGCACCACGACCAGCAGCGCGGTGAACGCGGCCCCGCCGGTCAGCGCCGCGCCGAGATCGGCCACACCGGTCTGGTCCACGAACACCGACTTGCCGACCGTGCTCAACACCCCCGCGACCCAGCCCGCGACCAGCGCCGCGATCAGCCAGGCCCGTCCCCGATCGGGCACGTCCCGCCACGTGTCCAGCGCACTCCACACCGCGGCCACACCGACCAGCACGCCGAGCATGACCGCCTCGAAGACCGTGCGCGAGGTCGGGTGGTGCACCCCGAAGTCGGCCCGCGCGGTCTCGGCGGCGGCGTGCACCACGGCCAGCACGGCACCGCGCAGCAGCCACGTTCGCATCACCACAGCGTAGGACGCCCCTACTAGGCTCGTCCCCATGCCCGACACCCACGCCCGGCGCCGCGCGGCGCTGCGTACCTCGCTGCGCGAGCGTGACCTGGACGCGCTGCTCGTCGTCGACCTGCGCAACATCCGCTACCTGACCGGCTTCACCGGCTCCAACGCCGGCCTGCTGGTCCATGCCGACGACGAGGAGCGCACGGTCTTCTGCACCGACGGCCGCTACCTCACCCAGTCCGCCCAGCAGGTGCCCGATCTCGAGCGGATCATCGAGCGACCGTGCCCGCCGGCACTCGTCGCCCGGGCGGCCGAGCAGACCTACGGGCGCGTCGGGTTCGAGAGCCACCGCGTCACCGTCGACGGACTGGACGTCCTCCGCGAGGCGGGCGAGGTCGAACTGGTCCGGGCATCGAACCTCATCGAGCGACTCCGCATGGTCAAGGACGACGTCGAGGTCGAGGCGCTGCGGATGGCCTGCGCGGCCGCCGACCGCGCCCTCGCCGACCTCATCGAGCACGGTGGCCTGCGTGCCGGGCGGACCGAGCGCGAGGTCGCCCGCGAGCTGGAGAGCCGCATGCTCGACCACGGCGCCGCCGGACCGTCGTTCGAGTCGATCGTCGCCACCGGGGCCAACTCCGCGGTGCCGCACCATCGCCCGACCGACGCCGTGCTGCACACCGGTGACCTGGTCAAGCTCGACTTCGGCGCGCTCGTCGACGGCTACCACTCCGACATGACCCGCACGTTCGTGCTCGGCCAGCCCGCCGACTGGCAGCGCGAGCTGTACGACCTGGTCGCCGCCGCGCAGGCCGCCGGGCGCGCGGCGCTGCGACCCGACGCCGAGGTACGCGACGTGGACGCCGCCGCCCGTGAGGTCGTCGAACAGGCGGGCCGCGGCGAGGAGTTCCTGCACGGTCTCGGGCACGGCGTCGGACTGGAGATCCACGAGGCCCCCACCCTGGGCAAGATGGGTGAAGGTAGACTGTCCGCCGGCATGGCAGTCACCGTGGAGCCGGGCGTGTACCTGTCCGGCAGGGGCGGGGTCCGCATCGAGGACACGCTCGTCGTGCGGGACGGCGATCCGGAGCTTCTCACGCTGACGAGCAAGCAGCTCGTCGTCGTGTGACCCCGTTTGCGACTACAGGAGAGACCTACCCCGTGGCTTCCACCAACGACCTGAAGAACGGCCTGGTGCTCAACCTCGAGGGCCAGCTGTGGTCCGTCGTCGAGTTCCAGCACGTGAAGCCCGGCAAGGGTCCGGCGTTCGTGCGCACCAAGCTCAAGCACGTGCTGTCCGGCAAGACTGTCGACAAGACGTTCAACGCCGGCATCAAGGTCGACACCGCCACCGTCGACCGGCGCGAGATGACCTACCTGTACCAGGACGGCACCCAGTTCGTCTTCATGGACGGCGACACCTACGAGCAGATCCACATCGACGGCGACGTCGTCGGTGACAGCGCCCGCTTCATGCTGGAGAACCAGACCGCGGTCGTGGCCACGCACGAGGGCGTGCCGCTGTTCGTCGAGCTGCCGACCTCGGTCGAGCTGATCATCAAGCAGACCGACCCCGGCCTGCAGGGCGACCGGTCCACCGGCGGCACCAAGCCGGCGACGCTGGAGACCGGCGCGGAGATCCAGGTGCCGCTGTTCCTGTCCACCGGTGAGAAGGTCAAGGTCGACACCCGCGACGGCCGCTACCTCGGCCGCGTCAGCTCCTAGTGGGCGCGCGCAGCAAGGCACGCAAACGCGCGGTCGACATCCTCTACGCGGCCGCGCTACGCGACAGCGACCCGCTGACGCTGCACACCGAGCGCACGGCGGTCGCCGAGCACCCCGCGCCGGACGACTACGCCACCACGCTGCTCGAGGGCGTGGTGGCGCACCGCGAACGGATCGACGAGCTGCTCACCGAGCACGCCGAGGGCTGGACCCTGGACCGGATGCCGCCGGTGGACCTGGCGATCCTGCGGCTCGGTCTGTTCGAGCTGTTGTGGGCGCAGGACGTGCCGGACCCGGTCGCGGTCGACGAGGCCGTGCAGTTGGCGAAGTCCCTCTCGACCGACGACTCCCCGCGGTTCGTCAACGGTGTGCTCGGCCGCCTCGCGGTGATGGCCGACCACCTGCGCGCCACCCTCTGACGCGTCCGGCCCGACACGACGGCGGAAATCCGCGCGAGAACTGTCGGTGCCCGGGCATAGCGTCGCGGCATGGAGGTCTCTCAGTCCGGGGTGGACCGTCGCAGCCTGGCCGCGGCCGGGACGACGGTGGTGTTGTGGGCGTCGGCGTTCGTTTCGATTCGGGTGGCGGGGGAGCACTACTCGCCAGGGGCGCTGGCGCTCGGCCGGCTGTTCGCCGGGTCGGTGGTGCTGGTGGCGATCCTGCTGCTGCGGCGCGAAGGGATGCCGCCGAGGGCGGCATGGCCGGGAATCATCGGCGCGGGCGTGCTGTGGTTCGGCGTCTACATGGTGGCGCTCAACTGGGGCGAGCGCGAGGTCGACGCCGGCACGGCCGCGATGGTGGTGAACATCGGGCCGGTACTGATCGCGTTGCTCGCCGGGTGGTTGCTGCGGGAGGGTTTCCCGCGCCAGGTGCTGACGGGGATCGCCGTGTCGTTCGCCGGGGCGGTGGTGGTCGGCTTCTCGATCTCGGATTCCGGACACGCGTCCGTGCTCGGTGTCGTGCTGTGCGTGATCGCAGCGGCGACGTATGCCATCGGGGTGACGTGCCAGAAGCCGGCGCTGCGGCACGCGTCGGCGGTGCAGGTCACCACGTTCGGGTGCCTGGTGGGGATGGTGGCGTGCCTGCCGTTCACGGGCCAGCTGGTCTCCGAGCTGGGTGACGCGCCCGCGTCGGCGACGTTGAACATGCTGTACCTGGGCGTGTTCCCGACCGCGCTCGCGTTCATCACGTGGGCGTACGCACTGGCCCGCACGACCGCCGCCAAGATGGGCGCCACGACGTACGTGGTCCCCGCGATCGTCGTCGTGATGTCCTGGGCCCTGCTCGACGAGGTGCCCGGTCTCGTCACGCTGCTCGGCGGCGCCCTGTGCCTCGCCGGCGTCGCGGTGTCCCGGATCCGCCGCCGACCCGCGCCGACTCCACCGAAGGAGGCCACACCCGTTCGCACGTGACCGGTGCGCTCAGCCCGCCGCCTCGATGGTCGACGCGGTCGCCACGGCCACGTCCTTCGCTGCCGCGCAGGTGTCCTGGTCGGTGGTGTGGTAGACGACGGCCATGTACCCGTCGGCGTACGACGCGTACATCGCCGTGAGGCGTGCGGTTCGGGGCGGCCCGTCCCGCTCTGGGGTCGTTCCCTTCGCGGTCGGTACCCAGCAGGAGATCCTGCCGCTTGGCGGCGGTCCGGCTCGTGCACGGACTCGCGACGAAGGCGGCGGGGTCCAGTGGACGTTCCACCAGAGGCGCCTCGGCTGGGCGGTTGGAGCCGGGGACGGGCGTGGACGAGGGTGGCGGTTCGGCGCCGCCGCGGGACGTGAGCAGGGTCGCCTAGAGGAGAACCGCTGCCGCGATGTGTCGGACTGACCGGGTGGTCATCGGAACCCCTGATCCCCCATGTGTCAGAGGTTCGAGCCGGTCGAAGTGTGTGGAACGGCACAGCGGACCGAGCCGGTGCGCCAGCCACCGGCTCGGTCTCGGTCAGTCCTCCTTGGAGGGGCGGGCCTCCGGGGGGAGGACGCCCCAGTCGATGAGCTGTTCGGTCAGCTCACCTGGGGTCATGTCGTAGATGATCGCCAGCGAGCGCAGGTCCTCGGTGCGGATGGAGAGCACCTTGCCGTTGTAGTCGCCGCGTTGGCTCTGGATCGTGGCCGCGTAGCGCGCCAGTGGCCCGACCTTCTCGGCCGGGAGCTGCTGGAGGCGCTCCAGATTGATCACGATCTTCGTGGCCGGCTCGGCGCCGGAGGGCACCCTGCCCTCGGGCAGCAGCTCGACCACGGGCACCCCGTAGAAGTCGGCCAGTTCGGCCAGCTTCTGCACGGTCACCGCGCGGTCGCCCCGCTCGTACGAGCCCACCACGACGGCCTTCCACCGGCCGCCGGACTTCTGCTCAACGCCGTGCAGGGACAGGCCCTGCTGCTGGCGGATGCCGCGGAGCTTGCTCCCCAGCGCCTTGGCGTAGTCGCCCATATGGCGATTCTCCCATTCGTTCGCCCCGCTGGCCGATCAACTACGCCGCGGGTAGCCGCAAATCAACACGCAGAGTAATGGTTACCCACAGTTGTCACCAGGTCAAGCTGATCTGTGAACAAGTGCGGTTGATCTGCAGGATTACCACCCGGTTGGTGGATCCATTGAGCCTGGTACGGTGCTAGCGCGCCCACCCCTGGGCGCATGATCAGACGTCCTTTAAGGACCCGTCCAGCGAGGCGGGGAAGGAGGTCAGCCGTGGCACCGCGCGACCGCGGTGCGGCGGAACCGGCCGGGCGGCGTGAGCTGCTCTCGGCCGGCGACGTCGCACGCACTGTCGCCCGAATGGCGCACCAGGTCATCGAGCGGACCGCACTCGACGTGTCCGACGCGACCCCGGTCGTGCTGCTCGGGATCCCCACCCGAGGCGCCCCGCTCGCCAGTCGACTGGCGGCCAGGGTCGCCGAGTTCTCCGGAGTGCACGTCCCGACCGGCGTGTTGGACGTCACGCTCTACCGGGACGACCTGCGGCGCAAGCCGACCCGGCCGCTCGGCACCACCGAGCTCCCGCCCGACGGTGTGGACGACCGGCTCGTCATCCTGGTCGACGACGTCCTCTACTCGGGGCGCACCATCCGCGCCGCCCTCGACGCCCTGCGCGACGCCGGCCGGCCCCGCGCCGTCCAGCTCGCCGTGCTGGTCGACCGCGGCCACCGGGAGCTGCCGATCCGCGCGGACTACGTCGGCAAGAACGTCCCCACCTCGCGCACCGAAGAGGTCCACGTCCAGCTCCAGGAGACCGACGGGCGCGACGCGGTCCTCCTCCAGCGGAAGGGGGACCCGGCGTGAAGCACCTGCTCGCCACCGACGGGCTCGACGCGGACACCGCGACCGCCGTGCTCGACACCGCCGAGGAGCTCAAACACGTCCTGCTCGGCCGCGAGGTCAAGAAGCTCCCCACGCTGCGCGGGCGCACCGTCGTCACCATGTTCTACGAGGCGTCCACCCGCACCCGCGTCTCCTTCGAGATCGCCGGCAAGTGGATGAGCGCCGACGTGATCAACGTCTCCGCCAGCGGCTCCTCGGTCGGCAAGGGCGAGTCCCTGCGCGACACCGCCCTGACCCTCGCCGCCGCAGGCGCGGATTGCGTGATCGTCCGCCACCCGGCCTCCGGCGCCGCGCACCGGCTCGCCGGCTGGCTCACCGAGGCCGGCACCTCGGTGGTCAACGCGGGCGACGGGACGCACGAGCACCCGACCCAGGCCCTGCTCGACGCCGCGACCCTGCGGGAACGGCTCGGCGACATCGCCGGGCGGCGGATCGCGATCGTCGGCGACGTCCTGCACAGCCGGGTCGCCCGGTCCAACGTGCACCTGCTGACCACGCTCGGCGCCGAGGTCGTCCTGGTCGCCCCGCCCACCCTGCTGCCGGCGCACGTGGACCGCTGGCCGGTGACGGTCTCGCACACGCTCGACGCCGAGCTGCCGGGCCTCGACGCGGTGATGATGCTGCGGGTGCAGGCCGAGCGCATGCACGGCGGCTTCTTCCCGTCCGCCCGCGAGTACTCCATCGCCTACGGCCTGAGCGAGGCCCGGTTGCGCGCCCTGCCCGAGCACGCGGTCGTGCTCCATCCCGGCCCGATGCTGCGCGGCATGGAGATCGCCTCCGCGGTCGCCGACTCACAGCGCGCCGCGATCACCCAGCAGGTCGCCAACGGCGTGCACGTCCGGATGGCGGTGCTCTACCACCTGCTGGCCCACGAGGAGGAGGTCGCGTGACGGCCCTGGTACTGCGCGGCGTCCGCCCCTACGGCGAGGGCGACCCGGTCGACGTCCGGATCGAGGACGGACTGGTCGCCGCGATCGAGCCCGGCCTGGACGCGGGCGACGCCGAGGTCGTCGAGGCGCACGGGCAGGTCCTGCTGCCCGGCTTCGTCGACCTGCACACCCACCTGCGCGAGCCCGGCCGCGAGGACACCGAGACCATCGCCACCGGCTCGGCGGCCGCCGCGCTCGGCGGGTACACGGCGGTGTTCGCCATGGCCAACACCGACCCGGTCGCCGACAACGCGGTGGTCGTGGAGCACGTGTGGCGCCGCGGCCGCGAGGTCGGCCTGGTCGACGTGCACCCGGTCGGCGCGGTCACCGTCGGACTGCGCGGCGAGAAGCTCGCCGAACTCGGCACCATGGCCGCGGCCGGCGTGCGGGTGTTCTCCGACGACGGCCACTGTGTGCACGACCCGCTGCTGATGCGCCGCGCGCTGGAGTACTCGACCGCCCTGGACGCGGTGGTCGCCCAGCACGCCGAGGAGCCGAGGCTGACCGTCGGCGCGCAGGCCCACGAGGGCGAGCGGGCCGCGCGGCTCGGGCTCGCCGGCTGGCCGGCCGTCGCGGAGGAGTCGATCGTCGCGCGGGACTGCCTGCTGGCCCGGCAGACCGGCGCCCGCCTGCACGTCTGCCACGTGTCGACCGCGGGCACCGCCGAGATCCTGCGCTGGGCCAAGGGCCAGGGCATCGAGGTCTCCGCCGAGGTCACCCCGCACCACCTGCTGCTCGACGACGACCGGCTGGCCGGGTACGACCCGGTGAACAAGGTCAACCCGCCACTGCGCACCGCCGCCGACACGAAGGTGCTGCGGGACGCGCTGGCCGAGGGCGTGGTCGACTGCGTGGCCACCGACCACGCCCCACACGCCGCGCAGGACAAGGACTGCGAGTGGTCCGCGGCACGTCCGGGAATGCTCGGCCTGCAGACGGCGCTCCCGGTGGTGGTGGCGACGATGGTCGAGCCGGGCCTGCTGGACTGGCGCGGCGTGGCCAGGGTGCTGAGCGAGCGCCCGGCCGAGATCGCCGGCCTGCCCGGCCACGGCCGCCCGATCGCGGTCGGCGAGCCGGCGACACTGACCCTGGTCGACCCGGCCGCGCGCTGGACGGTGCGCGGCGCTGAGCTGGCCAGCATCGCCGCCAACACCCCGTACGAGGGCATGGAGCTGCCCGGCCGGGTGGTCACCACGCTGCTGCGCGGCCGG
This sequence comes from Actinophytocola gossypii, assembly GCF_025165815.1. Classification (GTDB taxonomy): domain Bacteria; phylum Actinomycetota; class Actinomycetes; order Mycobacteriales; family Pseudonocardiaceae; genus Actinophytocola; species Actinophytocola gossypii. The sequence continues at coordinate 161,082 of NZ_JAFFZE010000009.1, forward strand.
ATCACCGCACATGAAGGGATGGTCCGTGAGCGGGAGTGACGGAGCGTTCGCCGGCTGGACTGAGGAGCGCGCGCAGGCGCGTCAGCGCGGAGCACGCGACGAGGGAAGCCGGCGAGTAGCGGAGGAACGGAGCGAACCATGAATGCTGCCCTGGTACTCGAGGACGGGCGGGTGTTCCGCGGGGAGGCGTTCGGCGCCACCGGGAGCACGCTCGGCGAGGTCGTCTTCTGCACCGGCATGACCGGGTACCAGGAGACGCTGACCGACCCGTCGTACCACCGGCAGATCGTCGTCGCGACCGCCCCGCAGATCGGCAACACCGGCTGGAACGACGAGGACGACGAGTCCCGCCGGATCTGGGTCGCCGGGTACGTCGTCCGCGACCCCGCCCGCGTCCCGTCCAACTGGCGCTCCCGCCGGCCACTCGACGACGCGCTCGCCGAGCAGGGGATCGTCGGCATCGCCGGGGTCGACACCCGGTCGCTGACCCGGCACCTCCGCGAGCGCGGCGCCATGCGCGGCGGCGTCTTCTCCGGCGACGACCTCGCCGACACCCGCACCATGGTCGACCGGGTGCTCGCCAGCCCCCGGATGGCCGGCGCCGACCTCGCCGGGCAGGTCACCACCGACGCCGACTACGTGATCCCGGCCGACGGCGAGCGCCGCTACCGGGTCGCCGCCCTCGACCTCGGCATCAAGACCAACACCCCGCGCATGATGGCCGCCCGCGGCATCGAGACCCACGTCCTGCCGGTCACCGCCACCGTGGACGACATCCTCGCGGTCGAGCCGGACGGGGTGTTCCTCGCCAACGGCCCCGGCGACCCGGCCACCGCCGACGGGCCGGTCGCCCTGGCCCGCGGCGTACTGGAGCGCCGGATCCCGCTGTTCGGCATCTGCTTCGGGCACCAGATCCTCGGTCGCGCGCTCGGCAAGGGCACCTACAAGCTGCGCTACGGCCACCGCGGCATCAACATCCCGGTCATCGACGTGGACACCGGCCGGGTCGCGATCACCTCGCAGAACCACGGGTTCGCGCTCGACGGCGAGCCGGGGGAGCGGTTCGACACCCCGTTCGGCGCCGCGAAGATCAGCCACTACTGCCCCAACGACGGCTGCGTCGAGGGCGTGCGGGCGCTGGACGTGCCCGCCTTCTCCGTGCAGTACCACCCCGAGGCCGCCGCCGGCCCGCACGACGCCGCCCCCCTGTTCGACGAGTTCGTCTCCCTGATGGAGGACACCGATGCCCAGAAGGGATGACCTCGAGCACGTCCTGGTGATCGGGTCCGGCCCGATCGTCATCGGGCAGGCCTGCGAGTTCGACTACTCCGGCACCCAGGCCTGCCGGGTGCTGCGCGCGGAGGGCCTGCGGGTCAGCCTGGTCAACTCGAACCCGGCGACGATCATGACCGACCCGGAGTTCGCCGACGCCACCTACATCGAGCCGATCACCGCGGACTTCGTGGAGAAGGTGATCGCCAAGGAGCGCCCCGACGCGCTGCTCGCCACCCTCGGCGGGCAGACCGCGCTGAACACCGCGGTCGCCCTGCACGAGCGCGGCGTCCTCGAGAAGTACGGCGTCGAGCTGATCGGCGCCGACATCGACGCCATCCAGCGCGGCGAGGACCGGCAGCGGTTCAAGGACATCTGTGCGAGCGTCGGCGCGGAGACCCCGCGCAGCGCCGTGTGCCACTCGATGGACGAGGTCCGCCGGACCGTCGACGAGCTGGGGTTGCCGGTGGTCATCCGGCCCTCGTTCACCATGGGCGGGCTCGGCTCGGGCATGGCGCACACCCAGGAGGACCTGGAGCGGATGGCCTCCTCGGGCCTCACCGAGAGCCCGGTGCACGAGGTGCTCATCGAGGAGAGCGTGCTCGGCTGGAAGGAGTACGAGCTCGAGCTGATGCGCGACCGGCACGACAACGTCGTGGTCATCTGCTCGATCGAGAACATCGACCCGATGGGCGTGCACACCGGCGACTCGGTGACCGTCGCCCCAGCCATGACGCTCACCGACCGCGAGTACCAGCACATGCGCGACGTCGGCATCGACGTGCTGCGCGAGGTCGGCGTGGACACCGGCGGCTGCAACATCCAGTTCGCGGTGCATCCGGAGACCGGGCGGCTGGTCGTGATCGAGATGAACCCGCGCGTGTCGCGGTCCTCCGCGCTCGCCTCGAAGGCCACCGGGTTCCCCATCGCCAAGATCGCGGCGAAGCTCGCCATCGGCTACACCCTCGACGAGATCCGCAACGACATCACCGGCGAGACCCCCGCGTCGTTCGAGCCGACGCTGGACTACGTCGTGGTGAAGGTGCCCCGGTTCGCCTTCGAGAAGTTCCCCGGTGCCGACCCGACGCTGACCACCACGATGAAGTCGGTCGGCGAGGCCATGTCGCTCGGCCGCAACTTCGTCGAGGCGCTCGGCAAGGCCCTGCGCTCGATGGAGACCAAGGCGGGCGGCTTCTGGACCACCCCCGACCCGGACCCGGTGACCGTCGAGGGCGTGCTGGAGGCCCTGCGCGTGCCGCACGACGGCCGGCTCTACTCGGTCGAACGGGCGCTGCGGCTCGGGGTGAGCGTGGCCGAGGTCAGCGCAGCCTCCGGCATCGACCCGTGGTTCGTCGACCAGATCGCCTCGCTGGTCGAGCTGCGGGCGGAGATCATCGCCGCGCCGGTGCTCGACGGGACCCTGCTGCGCCGGGCCAAGCGGGCCGGCTGCTCGGACCGGCAGATCGCGGCGCTGCGCCCGGAGCTGGCCGGCGAGGACGGCGTGCGCGCGCTGCGGCACCGGCTCGGCGTCCGGCCGGTGTTCAAGACCGTCGACACCTGTGCCGCCGAGTTCGCCGCGCGCACCCCGTACCACTACTCGGCCTACGAGCTGGACCCCGACGCGGAGTCCGAGGTGGGCGAGCAGCGCGAGCGACCCAAGGTGCTGATCCTGGGCTCGGGCCCGAACCGGATCGGGCAGGGCATCGAGTTCGACTACTCCTGCGTGCACGCGGCGATGGCGCTGCGCGACGCCGGCTACGAGACCGTGATGGTCAACTGCAACCCGGAGACCGTGTCGACCGACTACGACACCTCCGACCGGCTGTACTTCGAGCCGCTGACGTTCGAGGACGTGCTGGAGGTCGTGCACGCCGAGCGCCAGTCCGGCACGGTCGCCGGCGTGATCGTGCAACTCGGCGGCCAGACGCCGCTGGGGCTCGCGCGCCGGCTCACCGAGGCAGGCGTCCCGGTCGTCGGCACCCCGGCGGAGGCCATCCACCTGGCCGAGGACCGCGGCTCGTTCGGCGAGGTGCTGACCACCGCGGGCCTGCCGGCGCCGAAGTTCGGGGTGGCGACGTCGTTCGCCGCGGCCAAGCGGATCGCCGACGAGATCGGCTACCCGGTCCTGGTCCGGCCGTCGTACGTGCTCGGCGGGCGCGGCATGGAGATCGTCTACGACGAGGCGTCGCTCGCCGGGTACATCGCCCGCGCCACCGAGGTGACCCCGGAGCACCCGGTGCTGGTCGACCGGTTCCTCGACGACGCGATCGAGATCGACGTGGACGCCCTGTGCGACGGCGAGGAGGTGTTCCTCGGCGGCGTGATGGAGCACATCGAGGAGGCCGGCATCCATTCCGGCGACTCGTCGTGCGCGCTGCCGCCGATCACGCTCGGCCGCACCGACCTGGGAGCGATCCGCCGCTCGACGGCCGCGATCGCCGCCGGTATCGGGGTGCGCGGGCTGCTGAACGTGCAGTACGCGCTCAAGGACGACGTGCTCTACGTGCTGGAGGCGAACCCGAGGGCGTCGCGGACCGTGCCGTTCGTGTCGAAGACGACGGCCGTGCCGCTGGCTAAGGCGGCCGCGCGGATCATGCTCGGCGCGTCGATCGCCGACCTGCGGGCCGAGGGCCTGCTCCCGGCGGCGGGCGACGGTGGCGAGCTGCCGCCAACGTCGCCGGTCGCGGTCAAGGAGGCCGTGCTGCCGTTCCACCGGTTCCGCACGCCGGAGGGGCACGGGGTCGACTCGCTGCTCGGGCCGGAGATGAAGTCGACCGGCGAGGTGATGGGCATCGACGCCTCGTTCGGCAAGGCCTTCGCGAAGTCGCAGACCGCCTCGTACGGCTCGCTGCCGACGTCCGGGCGGGTGTTCGTGTCGGTGGCGAACCGGGACAAGCGGGCGATGGTGTTCCCGGTGAAGCGCCTGGCCGACCTGGGCTTCGAGATCCTGGCGACCGCCGGCACGGCCGAGGTGCTGCGGCGCAACGGCATCCCGTGCACCGAGGTGCGCAAGCACTTCGAGACCCCGCGCGACGCCGAGCCGAACATCGTGGAGATCATCCGCGACGGCGGCGTCGACATGGTGATCAACACGCCGTACGGCAACCCGGCGCCCCGGGTGGACGGCTACGAGATCCGGACCGCGGCGGTGTCCCGCGACATCCCGTGCGTGACCACGATCCAGGGCGCGGCCGCCGCGGTGCACGGCATCGAGGCCCTGATCCGGGGGGACATCGGGGTGGAGTCGCTCCAGTCGCTGCAGGCGGCGTTGCGGAGCACCCGGTGAGCGCGTCGTTCGGCGCCCGGCTGACGACGGCGGTCTCGCTGCGCGGGCCGCTGTGCGTCGGCGTCGACCCGCACCCCGCGCTGCTCGACGCCTGGGGCCTGCCGGCCACCGCCGCCGGGCTGGAGCGGTTCGCGCTCACCTGTGTGGAGGCGCTCGCCGGCGAGGTGGCGGTGCTCAAGCCGCAGTCGGCGTTCTTCGAGGCGTACGGCTCGGCCGGCGTCGCCGTGCTCGAGCGCCTGATCGCGGAGGCGCGGGCGGCCGGGGCGCTCGTGCTGCTGGACGTCAAGCGCGGGGACATCGGCTCCACGATGGCCGCCTACGCCGAGGCCTACCTCGCCGACGGCTCCCCGCTCGCGGCCGACGCGGTCACCCTGTCGCCGTTCCTGGGCTTCGGCTCGCTCGCACCCGCCGTCGACCTCGCCGAGCGGACCGGGCGCGGCGTGTTCGTGCTCGCGCTGACCTCCAACCCCGAGGGCGCGGCGGTGCAGCGCGCCGAGGCGGGCGGCCGGTCCGTGGCCCAGGCGATGGTCGACGAGGCCGCCGCCCGGAACGCCGGGGCGAGCCCGCTCGGGCACGTCGGCCTGGTCGTCGGCGCCACGGTCGGCAGCACCGACCTGGACCTGTCCGGCCTGCACGGCGCGATCCTGGCCCCCGGCTTCGGCGCTCAGGGCGCCACGGTGGCCGACCTCAGCCGCGTCTTCGGGCCCAGCCCGCGGCACGTCCTGCCGTCCTCGTCGCGGGAGATCCTGCGGCACGGCCCGGACGTCACCGCGCTGCGCGCCGCCGCGCTGCGGATGCGAGACTCGCTCGCCGTCGCCCACCTGCACTGACCGCGCGTATTCGCAGGTCGGTCAATCGGCGGGCGGTCGGTTGTGTGCGCCGGTCGGCGGTTGTGTTAGCCCGGGCTGAAGCGAGATGCCGCGTGTCCGGTGAGAAAGCGCTCTTAACGCATTGTCCGATCTGAATTGCGCAATTTTCTGTATGGGTTCGTCGAACCGATTCGGACACCCCCTGTAGCGGAAACCACCCAAATGATCAAGCTCCACCTCAGGGTTACCCCAGGTCCGGGCACTGACTGTTACAGAGAGTAGAGATTCGCTGCAAAAAGCACTACGGTGCGCACTAAGGTGGACCCGCGTTGTCGCGACCGCTCCGACCTCGGTAACGTCGCGGCACCGATCCACAGACAACACCCCACCCCCACCGGAGGAAATCGTGGCCCTTCCCCAGCTGACCGAGGAGCAGCGGGCCGCAGCGTTGCAGAAGGCGGCTGCCGCCCGTCGCGCCCGAGCTGAGCTCAAGGAGCGCCTGAAGCGCGGCGGTACCACCCTCAAGGACGTGCTCGCCCAAGCTGACAAAGACGAGGTCCTGGGCAAGATGAAGGTCACCGCCCTGCTCGAGGCCCTGCCGGGCGTCGGGAAGGTGCGTGCCCAGCAGATCATCGAGCGACTGGAGATCGCCCCGAGCCGCCGCCTGCGCGGACTGGGCGAGCGCCAGCGCAAGGCGCTGCTCGCCGAGTTCAGCGGCGAGTGAGTGGCTGCGTGAACGACACCCGGAGGGGTCGGCTGGTTGTTCTGGCCGGCCCCTCCGGCGTCGGCAAGAGCAGTGTGGTGCGCGAGCTGCGCACCCTTTATCCCGACCTGTGGTTCAGCGTCTCCGCGACCACCCGCGAGCAGCGACCCGGCGAGGTCGACGGGGTGGACTACCGTTTCGTCACCGCGGCCGAGTTCGACCGGATGATCGCCGAAGGCGAGCTGCTGGAGTGGGCGAGCATCCACCGCGGCATCCACCGCTCCGGCACCCCGCGCGCGCCGATCGAGCAGCGCCTGGCCGCCGGGCTGCCCGCGCTGGTCGAGGTCGACCTGCAGGGTGCCCGCGAGCTGCGGCGCACCATGCCGGAGGCGTTCCTCGTGTTCCTCTGCCCGCCGAGCTGGGAGGCGCTGGTCGAGCGGCTGACCGGCCGCGGCACCGAGCCGCCGGAGGTCGTCGAGCGCCGGCTGCGCACCGCCAAGGAGGAACTCGCCGCCCGCGACGAGTTCGACGCGGTCGTGGTGAACACCGACGTGCGGGCCACCGCCGAGGACTTGCTAACCTTGGTACTTGACAAATCGTCTGACCAGCTGGAGAAGCACGAGTGATCACCCCCACCGAGTTGGGCGCACTGGGTGACCCGACGAGCCCGCAGCTCGAAGGCATCACCAACCCCCCGATCGACGACCTGCTCGACAAGGTCAGCTCGAAGTACGCGCTCGTGATCTACGCGGCCAAGCGTGCCCGCCAGATCAACGACTACTACGCACAGCTCGGCGAGGGCCTGCTGGAGTACGTCGGCCCGCTGGTGGAGCCCGGTCCCCGGGAGAAGCCGCTGTCCATCGCGCTCCGCGAGATCCACGCCGGCCTGCTCGAGCACACCGAGGGCGAGTGACCGACCGCGATCACCGTCCCCGCGTCGTGCTCGGCGTGGGCGGCGGTATCGCGGCCTACAAGGCCTGCGAGGTCCTCCGGCGGCTGACCGAGTCCGGGCACGACGTCCGGGTGGTCCCCACCGAGTCCGCGCTGCGGTTCGTCGGCGCCGCCACCTTCGAGGCGCTGTCCGGCAACCCCGTGCACACCGAGGTCTTCGCCGACGTGCCCGACGTGCCGCACGTGCGGCTCGGGCAGGAGGCCGACCTCGTCCTGGTCGTCCCGGCCACCGCGAACCTGCTGGCCAAGGCCGCCAACGGGCTGGCCGACGACCTGCTCACCAACACCCTGCTGACCGCGCGCTGCCCGGTGCTGATGGTCCCGGCCATGCACACCGAGATGTGGGAGCACGCCGCGACCAGGGACAACGTCACCACCCTCCGCCGGCGCGGCGTCGTCGTCGCCGAACCGGCGAGCGGACGGCTCACCGGCGCGGACACCGGCAAGGGACGGCTGCCCGACCCGGCCGAGATCGTCGACCTCGCCCGGCTGCTGCTCGGCCGCCCCGACGCGCTCCCGCGCGACCTCGATGGCCGGCGGGTCGTCGTCTCCGCGGGCGGCACTCGAGAGCCGCTCGACCCGGTCCGCTATCTCGGCAACCGGTCCTCCGGCAAGCAGGGCTACGCGCTGGCCCGCACCGCCGTGCAGCGCGGCGCCCAGGTCACCCTGGTCGCCGCCGCCACGATCGCGCTGCCGGAGGTCGCCGGCGCCGAGCTGGTGACGGTCGGCACGGCCCAGGACATGCGGGCCGCGGTGCGGCAGGCCGCGGTGGGCGCCGACGTCGTCGTGATGGCCGCCGCGGTGGCCGACTTCCGGCCGACCGACCGGGCCGAGTACAAGATCAAGAAGACCGACCGCGAACCCGATCCGATCGGACTCACCCGCAACCCCGACATCCTCGCCGAACTGGTCCAGGCCCGCGCCGACGGCCAGATCGGCGCCCAGGTCATCGTGGGTTTCGCGGCCGAGACGGGGGACAGCGCGGGGGACGTGCTCGAGCACGCGCGAGCGAAGCTCAAGCGCAAGGGCTGCGACCTGCTGGTGGTGAACGCCGTCGGCGAGGGCAAGGCCTTCGAGGTGGAGGACAACTCCGGCTGGCTACTATCGGCCGACGGGTCGGAACGGGCTGTCGCGTTGAGTAGCAAGTCGCACATGGCGTCCGATATCTGGGACGCGGTAGTGCCACTCATCCAGGCGTGAGTCGTTCTCCAGATCCATCAGTACGCTTTGACCTAAACCACGCGAGCAACTGGGTAGGTATGACGTGACTAAGTCCGCGAGCAGGCTGTTCACCAGCGAATCGGTGACCGAAGGACACCCGGACAAGATCTGTGACGCGATCAGCGACTCGATCCTGGACGCGCTCCTGGCCAAGGATCCGCGGTCGCGCGTCGCGGTGGAGACCATGGTCACCACCGGCCAGGTGCACGTCGCGGGTGAGGTGACCACCGAGGCCTACGCCGACATCCCCTCGCTGGTCCGCGACACCATCCTCAACATCGGCTACGACTCGTCCGCCAAGGGCTTCGACGGCAACTCCTGCGGCGTCAACATCGCGATCGGCTCGCAGTCGCCGGACATCGCGCAGGGCGTCGACACCGCCTACGAGCAGCGCGTGGAGAACGAGGAGGACGAGATCGCCAGGCAGGGCGCCGGCGACCAGGGTCTGATGTTCGGCTACGCCTGCACCGACACCCCCGAGCTGATGCCGCTGCCGATCGCGCTGGCGCACCGGCTGTCCAAGCGGCTCACCGACGTGCGCAAGAACGGCGCCCTGCCGTACCTGCGTCCGGACGGCAAGACCCAGGTCACCATCGAGTACGCCGGCGACCAGGCCGTGCGGCTGGACACCGTGGTCGTGTCCTCGCAGCACGCCGATGGCATCGACCTGGAGAAGCTGCTCACCGTCGACGTGCTGGAGCAGGTCGTGCGGCCGGAACTGGAGGGCCTGGAGCTCGACACCGAGAACGTGCGCCTGCTGGTCAACCCGACCGGTCGGTTCGTCGTCGGTGGCCCGATGGGTGACGCGGGCCTGACCGGCCGCAAGATCATCGTCGACACCTACGGCGGCATGTCCCGGCACGGTGGTGGCGCGTTCTCCGGCAAGGACCCGTCGAAGGTCGACCGCTCGGCCGCGTACGCGATGCGCTGGGTGGCGAAGAACGCGATCGCCGCCGGCCTCGCCACCCGCATCGAGGTCCAGGTCGCCTACGCGATCGGCAAGGCCGCCCCGGTCGGCCTGTTCGTCGAGACCTTCGGCACCGAGACCGTCGACCCGACCAAGATCCAGCAGGCGATCAGCCAGGTGTTCGACCTGCGCCCGGCCGCGATCATCCGCGACCTGGACCTGCTGCGCCCGATCTACGCGCAGACCGCCGCGTACGGCCACTTCGGCCGTCCGGAGCTGGACCTGCCGTGGGAGCGCACCGACCGGGCCGAGCAGCTGAAGTCCCTGGCCGGCGCCTAGACTGCACAGGTGCGTCCGAGCCCGGTCAAGTGGTTGTGGTACGCGGTCGGCGGAACGCTGCCGGCCGCGTACCAGCAGTGGGTCCTCTACGACCTGACCTGCCGTACGTGGGTGTGGCGGCACCTCGCGCGGGTCCAGGTGATGTTGAGCGTGTGGTTGCTGGCCCTGCTCGTGCCGGGGCCGCTGGAGCTGCGCGTCTCGATGGTCATGCTGGGGTACTTCATCTCGCTGTACTTCTCCGTCTCCTTCATGGAGGACGCCTGCGAACGGCGGCTGGTGAAGCACGGCTTCCCCGCGGGGCTCAACCGGACCATCCGTGAGGAGTCCACGGTGGACCAGCGGGCCGAGCTGGCGGCCGCGTACACCGCGTACTACAGCCGCTAGTCCTTTGTGGAACGATCTGGCCGCATGAGCGGCGCGCGCAAGGGGGAACCCACTCCGGCGGCCTCGGCGCCGGTCGCGCGGGTGGTCGTCGACGTGCCGCTCGCGCACCTGGACCGGCCGTTCGACTACCTCGTGCCGTCCACTCTGGACGACGACGCCGTGCCCGGCTGCCGGGTCCGGGTGCGGTTCGCCGGCAAGCAGGTCGACGGGTTCCTGCTGTCCCGGACCGACTCAACGGACTTCGGCGGCCGGCTCGGCTACCTCACCAAGGTCGTGTCGCCGGAACCCGTGCTGGCACCCGAGATCGCGACCCTCGCGCGCACGGTCGCCGACCGCTACGCCGGCTCGATGATCGACGTGCTGCGCCTGGCGATCCCGCCCCGGCACGCCAGGGTCGAGGCCGAGGCCCCGCCCGAACCGGCCCCGCCACCGCCGGCGCCGGCCGCCGACGGCTGGCGCCGCTACCCGCGCGGCCCCGCGTTCCTCGACGCCGTGCGCGCCGGCCGGCAGGCGCACGCCGTCTGGCAGGCGTTGCCCGGAGAGAACTGGCCCGCCCGGCTCGCCGAGCTGGCCGCCACGGCCGCCGCGGGTGACCGGGGCGCGGTGCTGGTCGTGCCCGACTACCGCGACGTCGCCCGCCTGCACGCCGCCTGTGTGGCCGTCGCCGGTGAGGACGCCGTCGTCGCGCTGTCCGCCGACGCCGGCCCGGCCAAGCGGTATCGGCGGTGGCTGTCGGTGCTGCGCGGCCGGGCGCGGATCGTCGTCGGCACCAGGGCGAGCGTGTTCGCGCCGGTGCACCGGCCCGGCGTGTTCGTGGTCTGGGACGACGGCGACGACCTGCACGCCGACCCGCACGCGCCGTACCCCCACGTGCGGGACGTGCTGATCCAACGCGCGCACGCGGCCGGCGCGTCGGTCGTGGTCGCCGGGTTCGCCCGCACCGCGGAGGCCCAGCTGCTGGTGGACTCGGGCTGGGCGCCGGAGATCGTGGCTGCCCGGGACGAGCTGCGGGCGGCCGCGCCGAGGGTGGTGGCGCTGGGGGAGACCGACGTCCAGCTGGCCCGCGACCCGGCGGCCCGCGCGGCCAGGATCCCGTCGGTGGCGTTCGACGCGGCCCGCGCCGCGATCAGGGACGGCCGCCCGGTGCTGGTGCAGGTCCCGCGCGGCGGGTACGTGCCCGCGCTGGCCTGCCAGCAGTGCCGCGGCCCGGCCCGCTGCCGCCGCTGCGCCGGCCCGCTCGGGCTGCCGGCCGGGGGCCAGGCCGGGGCGCCGACCTGCCGGTGGTGCGGCGTGCCGGACACCGCGTTCCGCTGCGGTACCTGCGGGTCCCGGCGGCTGCGCGCGATCGTGGTCGGCGCGAAGCGGACCGCCGAGGAACTGGGCCGCGCGTTCGCCGACGTGCCGGTGCTGGGCTCCGGCGCGCGCGAGGTGCTCGCCGAGGTGGCGGCCCGCCCCGCGCTCGTGGTCGCCACTCCCGGTGCGGAGCCGGTGGCCGAGGGCGGCTACGGGGCAGCGCTCCTGCTCGACGGCTGGGCCCTGCTCGGCCGCGCCGACCTGCGCGCGTCCGAGGAGGCGTTGCGGCGGTGGATGCTGGCCGCCGCCCTGGTTCGCTCGCACCGGGACGGCGGCCGGGTGGTGGTGCTCGCGGAGTCGGTGCTGGCGCCCGTGCAGGCCCTGGTCCGCTGGAATCCGGTGTGGCACGCGCGGCAGGAACTGGCCGCGCGCACCGAGCTGGGTTTCCCGCCCTCGGTGCGGATGGCGTCGGTGGACGGTGAGGCGAAGGCCCTGGCCACGTTCCTGGACGAGTTGGAGCTTCCGCCGACCGGCGAGATCCTCGGCCCGGTGCCGCTCGGCCCGGACGAGCGGGAACGCGCCCTGGTCCGCACCACCCGCGCCGAGGGCCGCGCGCTGGCCGCGGCCCTGGCGACCGCCCAGCACGTGCGCACCGCCCGCAAGGAGCCGGATCCGATCCGCGTCCGGCTCGACCCGCTGGAGCTGATCTAGGAGTAGACCAGCGTGGCGGTGGAACCCCCGCCGCCACCGCCGCCGGGCTTGGTGACCACGACGGTCGGGGAGACGATCGCGAAGTGGCCGTCGTGCCAGTCGAGGCTGCCGCCGAGGGAGGTGTTCTCGAGCACCCGCCGGGGACCTGGCGCACCGGGCGGTCCGTACGGCGGCTGGGCGGGCGGGTACCCGGGCGGCTGGTATCCGGGACCTTGCTGACGGGGGTAACCAGACATCTCACGTTCACTTTCCTGGGACGGCGCCGGTCAACGTAGTTCCGTTCCCGGCGCCGAAATGTCCGGTGAACGCCCGACAACCCGCTGGCCTCGGTCGCTCCAGCGGCACTGCCTAGACTGGACAGGCAAGGCTCGTTTCGTTCGTTGGGAGAACAGTGACCGTCCAGCCCATCCGGCTCTTCGGGGACCCCGTGCTGCGCACCCCCGCGGTCGAGGTCGTCGACTTCGACAAGGAGCTGCACAACCTGGTCCGGGACCTCTGGGACACGATGGAGTCCCAGGGCGGCGCCGGGCTGGCCGCGCCGCAGCTCGGGGTGGGGCTGCGCGTGTTCACCTACCACTGCGACGGCGCCGAGGGTCACCTGGTCAACCCCACCTGGGTCGCCACCGACGACGAGACGCAGCTCGGCGAGGAGGGCTGCCTGTCCATCCCCGGCCTGTACTGGGACTGCGTACGCGCCAGGAACGTCGTCGCCCGCGGCTGGAACATGCACGGCGAGCCGGTCCAGGTCGAGGGCACCGACCTGCTCGCCCGCTGCCTGCAGCACGAGACCGACCACCTCGACGGCGTGCTGTTCCTGGACAAGCTCGACGCCGCCACGCGCAAGGCCGCGATGAAGGAGATCCGCCAGGCCGACTGGTTCGAGGGCGCGGTGCCGACGATCAAGCAGAGCCCGCATCCGTTGTTCGGCGGTGCCGTCTGACGATGCGGTTGGTCTTCGCCGGTACCCCCGAGGTCGCGCTGCCGTCGCTGCGGGCCCTGCTCGACAGCGGCCGCCACGACGTGGTCGCCGTGGTCACCCGTCCGGACGCCCCGGCCGGCCGCGGCCGGCGCCTGGTGCGCTCCCCGGTCGGTGCGCTCGCCGACGAGCGCGGCATCGAGGTGCTCACCCCGGCCAAGGCGTCCGACCCCGCGTTCCTCGGCCGGCTGCGGGAGCTCGCGCCGGACTGCTGCCCGGTGGTCGCCTACGGCGCGCTGCTGCCCCAGGCCGCACTCGACATCCCCGAGCACGGCTGGGTGAACTTGCACTTCTCGATCCTGCCCGCGTGGCGCGGCGCCGCCCCGGTGCAGGCCGCCGTCCGGCACGGCGACGAGATCACCGGCGCCACCACGTTCCGGATCGTCAAGGCGATGGACGCCGGCCCGGTGTACGGCGTGCTCACCGAGCCGGTCCGGGATACCGACACCGCGGGCGACCTGCTGACCCGGCTGGCCGACGCCGGTGCCGGACTGCTGGCCTCGACCGTCGACGGGATCGAGGACGGCTCGCTGACCGCGGTCGAGCAGCCGGCCGACGGGGTCAGCTACGCGGCCAAGGTGACCGCCGAGGACGCCCGGCTCGACTTCACCGCGCCGGCGCTCGCGGTCGACCGGCTGGCCCGCGCGGTCACCCCGGAACCCGGCGCGTGGGCGGAGTTCCGCGGCGAGCGGATCAAGCTGGGCCCGGTGCGCCGCACCGACGCCGAGCGGCTGAAGCCGGGCGAGCTGCTGGTGGAGCGCAAACGGGTGCTCGCCGGCACGGCCACCGACCCGGTCGCGCTGGGCGAGGTGCAGGCCCCGGGCAAGAAGCGGATGGCGGCGACCGACTGGGCGCGCGGCGCCCGGGTCGAGCCAGGGGAGCGGCTGACGTGACACAGCAAGGACGGCGCCAGGAGCGGTTCTCCCGCCCGAGAAGCCCGCACCCGCCGAGGCGGCGGAACGGCCCGAGCCGGCCGCCGGTGGAGGACCCGGCCCGGCAGGCGGCGCTGGACACGCTGCGCGAGGTCCGCGCGCGCGACGCCTACGCCAACCTGCTGCTGCCGCAGTTGTTACGGGAGCGGCGGATCACCGGCCGGGACGCCGCGCTCGCCACCGAGCTGACCTACGGCGCCTGCCGCAGCATCGGCCTGCTCGACCAGATCCTCGACGCCTGCCTGGACCGGCCGCTGGCCAAGGTCGAGCCGACGCTGCTCGACGTGCTCCGGCTCGGCACCTACCAGTTGCTCCGCACCCGCATCCCCGCGCACGCCGCGGTCGCCTCCACCGTCGACCTGGTCCGCGGCGAGCAGGGCTCCCGACAGTCCGGGTTCGTCAACGCCGTGCTGCGCAAGGTGTCCGAGCTGGACGAGGACGCCTGGCTGGACCGGCTCGCCCCCGACCCGGACAAGGACCCGATCGGCAACGTCGCCCTGCGGTCCGCGCACCCGCGCTGGGTGGCCCGCGCGTTCGCCGACACCCTCGGCACCACCGGCGACGAGCTGAAAACCGCCCTCGACGCGGACAACGAACGCCCCGCCGTGCACCTGGTCGCCCGGCCGGGCGAGATCACCGCCGAGGAGCTGGCGGCGATGACCGGCGGCGAGGTCGCCCCCTATTCGCCCTACGGCGTGCGGCTGGAGGCGGGCGCGGGCGATCCGGCCGGCCTGGATCCGGTGCGCGAGCGGCTGGCCTCCGTGCAGGACGAGGGCAGCCAGCTGTGCGCGATCGCGCTCACCCGCCCCGGTGTGGAGGGCGGCGACGAGCGCTGGCTCGACCTGTGCGCCGGTCCTGGCGGCAAGTCGGCGCTGCTCGCGGCCGTGCTCGGCATCTCCGGCGGCCGGCTGGACGCGGTGGAGAAGGCCCCGCACCGGGCGCGGCTGGTGGAGCGCTCGACCGAGGGCCTGCCGGTGACCGTGCACGTCGGCGACGGCCGCCAGCCCGCTGCGCTCGGCATGGGGACCGGAACGTTCGACCGGATCCTGGTCGACGCGCCCTGCACGGGTCTCGGCTCGCTGCGCCGCCGCCCGGAGGCGCGCTGGCGCCGCCAGCCCTCCGACGTCGGGGAGCTGACGAAGCTCCAGCGCGAGCTCCTGCTCACCGCGCTCGACCTGGTGCGGCCCGGCGGCGTGGTCGGTTACGTGGTCTGCTCGCCGCACCTGTCCGAGACCATCGGCGTGGTCGCCGACGTGGTCCGCCGCACCGGCGTCACCCCGCTCGACGCCCGCGAGTCGTTCCCCGAGATGCCCGACCTCGGTGCCGGCCCGTACGTGCAGCTGTGGCCGCACCGGCACGGCACCGACGCGATGTTCTGCGCCCTGCTCCGCCGGTGACCCACCTCGCGGTCATCGCCATGGGCGGCACGATCGCCATGGCCCCGAGCGCGTCCGGCGGCATCGTGCCCTCCCTGGGCGCCGACGACCTGGTCGCCGCCGTGCCGGGGCTCGCCGACCTGGGCGTCCCGGTCACCGCGGACACGCTGCGGTCACTGCCCAGCCCGTCGCTCGGGTTCGACGACCTGGTGGCCCTGTCCGACCGGGTCCGCGCCGAGCTCGCCGACGGCGCGGTCGGCGTCGTCGTCACCCACGGCACCGACACCATCGAGGAGACCGCGTTCTTCCTCGACCTCACCGTCGAGTCGGACGCCCCGGTCGTGGTCACCGGCGCCATGCGTCACCCGAACGCCGCCGGCGCGGACGGTCCCGCCAACCTCTACGCCGCCGCCCGGGTCGCCGCCGCGCCCACCGCCCGCGGTATCGGCTCGCTGGTCGTCATGTCCGACGAGATCCACGCCGCCCGGTTCGTCCGCAAGACCCACACGGTCAGCACCGCCGCGTTCGTCTCGCCCGCGTTCGGCCCGATCGGCCTGGTCGTCGAGGGCGATCCCCGGATCCGCGGCGTCGCCCGCACCGGTCTCACCCTCGCCGCCGACCCGCGCACCGCCGACCTGCGGGTGGGCCTGGTCACGGTCGCCCTCGGCGACGACGGCGAGCTGCTCCGCCGGGCAGGCGACGCCCTGGACGGCCTGGTCGTCGCCGGACTCGGCGCCGGGCACGTGCCGGCCAGGATGGTGCCGGTGGTCGCCGACCTGGCGGCCAGGATCCCGGTCGTGCTGTCCTCCCGCACCGGTGCCGGCTCGGTGCTGCGGCAGACCTACGGCTACCCCGGATCCGAGCGTGACCTGCTGGAACGCGGCCTCGTCCAGTCCGGGTTCCTCGACCCGGCCAAGGCCAGGATCCTGCTCCAGCTCCTGCTCGCCAACCATGCCGGTCGCGAGGACATCGCCGCCGCGTTCGATCGGTATCGGTAACCGGTCGAAGTCAGCACGGCGCGAAACACGTGCTCGAGCGTGAGCCAATATGCTCGGGTCGTGCCAGCACAACCCATGATCGCGCCCAGCATCCTCTCCGCCGACTTCGCCCGGTTGGCGGACGAGGTCGATGCCGTGCGCGGTGCGGACTGGCTGCACGTGGACGTGATGGACGCCCACTTCGTGCCCAACCTCACCATCGGCCTCCCCGTGGTCAAGGCGCTGCTGGCCAGCACGGACATCCCGGTCGACTGCCACCTGATGATCGACGACCCGGACCGCTGGGCGATCGACTACGCCGAGGCGGGCGCGCACAACGTCACGGTGCACGTGGAGGCCGCCGACGACCCGGTCAAGCTCGCCGCGAACCTGCGCGCGGCCGGCGCCAAGGCGGGCCTGTCGATCAAGCCGGACACCCCGCTCGAGCCCTACCTGGAATTGCTGACCCACTACGACACGTTGCTGGTGATGTCGGTCGAACCCGGGTTCGGCGGCCAGGAGTTCATGCCCGGCGTGCTGGACAAGGTCCGGGCCGCTCGGCGGCTGGTCGACAGCGGTGAGCTGCGGGTGCTGATCGAGATCGACGGCGGCATCAACGCCGACACGATCGAGCAGGCAGCCGAGGCGGGCGTCGACTGCTTCGTCGCCGGCTCGGCGGTCTACGGTGCCGACGACCCGGCCGAGGCGATCGCCCGGCTGCGGAACAAGGCGGAGGCGAGCTAGGTGTTCACCGGGATCGTGGAGGAGCGCGGCACCGTCGTCGCGGTCGAGGACCTGCCGGACGCGGCGCGGCTCACCGTCGCCGGCCCGCTGGTCACCAGCGACGTCGCCCGCGGTGACTCGATCGCGGTCAACGGCGTCTGCCTGACCGTCGTGGAGGTCGCCGACGGCGCGTTCACCGCCGATGTGATGCGCGAGACCCTGAACCGGTCCAGCCTCGACAAGATCGCCGCCGGTGAGCAGGTGAACCTGGAACGGGCGGCCGAGGTCGGCAAGCGGTTCGGCGGGCACATCGTGCAGGGCCACGTCGACGGCACCGGCGTCATCCGCTCCCGGCAGCCGTCCGAGCACTGGGACGTCGTGCGCATCGGTCTGCCCGCCCACCTGGCCCGCTACCTGGTCGAGAAGGGCTCGATCACCGTGGACGGGGTATCCCTCACCGTGGTCGACGTGAGCGAGGAGGACTTCTCGGTCAGCCTCATCCCGGAGACGCTGCGCGCCACCACGCTCGGCGTCCGGCAGCCGGGCGACCTGGTGAACCTCGAGGTGGACGTGGTCGCCAAGTACGTCGAGAGGTTGACCGCGCCACACTTGCCCGGCGTCCGCAACGAGGCGGAGCACAATGGGCGCACCTAGCGAGCGGGAGACACCATGAGTGACGTCAAGGGGATCGAGCGGGCGGTCGCCGACATCAAGGCGGGTCGCCCGGTGATCGTGGTCGACGACGAGGACCGCGAGAACGAGGGCGACCTGATCTTCGCCGCCGAGAAGGCCACCCCCGAGCTGGTCGCGTTCATGGTCCGCTACACGTCCGGGTACATCTGCGTGCCGCTACCCGAGGCCGACTGCGACCGGCTGGGTCTGCCGCCGATGTTCCACACCAACCAGGACGTGCGCGGCACCGCGTACACGGTGACCGTGGACGCCAAGCACGGCGTGAGCACCGGCATCTCGGCCGCCGACCGCGCGCACACCATCCGCCTGCTCGCCGACGAGAAGTCCACCGCCGACGAGTTCACCCGTCCGGGGCACGTGGTGCCGCTGCGGGCGAAGGAGGGCGGCGTGCTGCGCCGGCCCGGCCACACCGAGGCAGCGATCGACCTGGCGACGATGGCTGGTCTGCGCCCGGCCGGGGTGCTGTGCGAGATCGTGTCGCAGAAGGACGACGGCGACATGGCGCGGCGCGACGAGCTCGAGGTGTTCGCCGCCGAGCACGACCTGGCCATCATCTCCATCGCCGACCTCATCGACTACCGCAGGCGGCACGAGGTGCAGGTCGTGCGGGTCGCGGAGGCCAGGATCCCGACCGCGCACGGCGCGTTCCGCGCGGTCGGCTACGACTCCAAGCTCGACGGCATCGAGCACATCGCCCTGGTCTACGGCGACATCGCCGACGGGGAGAACGTGCTGGTACGGGTGCACTCCGAGTGCCTGACCGGGGACGTGTTCGGCTCGCTGCGCTGCGACTGCGGCCCGCAGCTGGACGCCGCGCTGGCGGCGGTGGCGACCGAGGGCCGAGGCGTGGTGCTCTACATGCGCGGGCACGAGGGCCGGGGGATCGGCCTGATGCACAAGTTGCAGGCCTACCAGCTCCAGGACGCCGGCGCGGACACCGTGGACGCGAACCTGGCGCTCGGCGTGCCGGCGGACTCCCGCGACTACGGCCAGGGCGCGCAGATCCTGTACGACCTCGGCGTGCGGTCGATGCGCCTGCTGACGAACAACCCGGCCAAGCGGATCGGCCTGGACGGCTACGGCCTGACGATCGTCGACCGGGTACCGTTGCCGATCCGCCCGAACGCGGAGAACCTGCGGTACCTGCGCACCAAGCGCGACCGCATGGGCCACGAGCTGGGCGACCTCGACGTGCTGGAGGGGCACCTGTGAGCGGGAGCGCAGCCGCGTGCGACGCGGGAAGACGGCGTGCTAGCGGCGGAGCGGAGCGAACCGGAGCGACACTGTGAGTGGAGAAGGTCGGCCCGAGGTCGAGGTGCCCCGGTGCGAGGGCATCCGGCTCGCCATCGCCGCGACGCGGTGGCACGCCACGATCACCGACACGCTGCTGGAGCGCGCGCTGGCCGCCGCGAAGCAGGCCGGGATCGCGGAGCCGACGGTGGTTCGGGTGCCCGGCGCGGTGGAGCTGCCGGTGGTGTGCCAGGCCCTGGCCAAGCACCACGAGGCCGTGGTGGCGCTGGGCGTGGTGATCCGCGGTGGCACCCCGCACTTCGAGTACGTCTGCGATGCGGTGACCGCGGGTCTCACCCGGGTGTCCCTCGACGAGGGGACGCCGGTTGGCAACGGTGTGCTGACCGTGAACACCGAGGAGCAGGCCCTGGACCGCTGCGGGCTGCCGGACTCGACCGAGGACAAGGGCTTCGAGGCGTGCGTGGCAGCATTGGACACGGCGATGGTCGTCCGGAGCCTGCGCCAGCCGTGGACCGATCGGGGATTCGAGTGAACGTCGTAGCGCGACCGAGGAAGGTGCGGGTGATCGCCGGGATCGTCGCGGTGATCCTGCTCGCGGCGTTCACCGTGGCCGGGCTGCTCATGCTGCGCACCCACACCGGCGCGTACTTCACCCTGTCCGACCAGCTCGCGATGATCGGGATCGGCCTGTTCCTGGCCGCCGGCGCGCTCTGGTTCACCCGCCCCCGCGTGCGCGCGGACGCCGACGGCGTCGAGGTCCGCAACCTGCTCGGCGCCCGGCACTTCCCGTGGACCGAGGTGGAGCAGGTCAGCTTCCCCGACGGGTCCCCCTGGGCCCGCCTCGAACTCCCGCACGACGAGTACGTCCCCGTCGTCGCCATCCAGGCCATCGACGGCGAACACGCGGTCACCGCGATGCGCGAGCTCCGCCGCATCCGCCGCGAGGCGGGCACCCCCGCCGAGCATGGCTAGTCCGGTGCCACCCCGGGTAGCATCGACGGTGTGAAGCTGAGTGTGAGCCTGCCGGCGGAGGACGTGGCCTTCGTCGACGAGTACGTCGAGCGGACCGGGGAGCCGTCGCGGTCGTCGGCCATCCAGCGGGCGATCGCGCTGCTTCGGGTGGCCGAGTTGGAGGACGAGTACGCGCGCGCGTTCGACGAGGTGGACGAGGCCGAGACCGCGGCCTGGGAACGGGCGAGCGGCGACGGCCTGTGAGGCGCGGTGACCTCTACTGGGTCGACCTCGACCCGGTTCGCGGCTCGGAGGCCAACAAGACCCGGCCCGCGGTGATCGTGTCCAACGACGCGGCCAACCGGGCGGCGAAGCGTGCCGGTCGCGGGGTGGTGACCGTCGTGCCGGTGACCTCGAACGTCGGCCGCGTGTACCCGTTCCAGGTGGTGCTGCCGGCCGCGGACTGCGGGCTGGCCGCGGACTCCAAGGCGCAGGCCGAGCAGGTCCGCACGATCGCCACCGACCGGGTCAGGAAACGCATCGGTGCCGTTCCACCGGAGGTGCTGGGCCGGTTGGACGGAGCGCTGCGCATCCATCTGGCCCTGTGAGCCGGCTGAGAAATTCGTTCAGTATTGAACCGTTCGCGGAGCGCGCGCGTTAGGCCCCTTGTATCCGTTCGTCCGGAATGAACGAGGAGGCCCGGTTTGACTGCAGTCGACCCCACCACGAAACCCCGTAGCCGCCGCGACGTGCTCTGCGGCCTGATGGTCGCACTGGTCGCCCCAGGCGCACTGGTCGCCTGTGGGAGCGACGACGCCGGCGGGAACAGCGGAGGCAACGGGGGCAGCGGAGGTAACGGGGGAAGCAGCGGCGGAGCGACGGCGCTCTCCGACATCCCCGACGGCGGCGGCCTCATCGTCGACGGCCCCGACGGCAAGGCGTTGCTCGTCCGCAACGGCAACGAGGTCAAGGCGTTCAACGCCGCGTGCACGCACCAGGGGACGATCGTCGAGGCGCCGCAGGACGGCGTGGCGGTCTGCCGCAACCACGGCAGCGAGTTCGACACGACCACCGGCGAAGCGACGAAGGGTCCCGCCACCGAGCCGCTGCCCGAGATCCCGGTGACCGTCGAGGGAGACCAGGTCACCTTCGCCTGAACGGCCAAACACGAGGGCCATTCGGGTTATAGCCCGGCCGGTTACCGCCTGGTTATGGTGATTCTCACCATATGTGATCAGGCGGTAACCGCCGTGGCTCGGGGAGATGTGGATGCGAGGGCGAAGGATCTTCGGCGTCGGGCTGGCCGCCCTGGTCGCCGGCGGAGTGATCGCGGCCAGTCCGGCCGCCGCCGCACAGGAACAGGACGACCGTCCGACGGCGATCGTGTCGCTCGGCGACAGCGCCATGTCCGGCGAGGGCGCGGGCGACTACGAACGCGGCACCCGCGGCGAGAACGGCAACTGGTGCCACCGCTCGGCGAACGCGATGGTGCACCGCACGTCCCTCGCCGACCACACGATCAACCTCGCCTGCTCCGGGGCCGAGGCCGCCAACGTCTCGCTGGCGGACACCACCCACTACACCGAGGGCTCCCAGGCCCGCCGCCTGATCGACATCGCCCGCGAGTACCGGGTCACCACGGTCCTGGTCCAGGTCGGCGCGAACGACGACCCCGCGTTCGCGGACACGATCCTCGACTGCATCGCCAAGTGGTTCAACCCGTTCGGCGACGGCTGCCGCGAGGACCTGCGCACCGAGTGGCCGCAACGGCTCGCCGCGATGGCGCCGAAGGTCGAGGTCGCCGTCAACGACGTGAAGACCGCCATGTCCCAGGCCGGCTACGCGGCCGGCAGCTACGACCTGGTCCTCACCTCCTACGCCTCCCCGCTGACCGAGCACATGGACGAGATCCTGCACGGCCCCCAGGGCTGCCCGTTCAAGCTCGGCGACGCGCGCTACGGCCGCACCGAGGCCGTGCCGCAACTCGCCGAGGCCCTGCGCGGCGTGGCGAGCCGCACCGGCGTGAAGTTCCTCGACTTCGCCCGCGCCACCGAGGGCCACGAGGCCTGCAGCGGCTACGGCGACTCGTCGACCGAGTGGCAGACCAGGGTGACCGTCGACCCGTGGGCGTGGGTGACCGGCGGCCTGGACGCCATCGGCATCCACATGGCCCAGCAGTCCTTCCACCCGAACGCCAAGGGCCACGGGCAGATGGGCCGCTGCGTGACGGAGTTCGTGAACTCGGGCCGGGGCAGCGCGGCGTGCGTGATCGGCGCCGACGGGAACCTGCACGCGGTCTGACTTCCGTACCTGGCCGCATCGGGTCCGTCCGCGACTGTCGGTGGTCGGTCGTAGGCTGGGTGGGTGGCAGATCCGTCGACATATCGGCCGTCGCCGGGCACGATCCCGGACGCTCCCGGGGTCTACAAGTTCCGTGACCCGTCGGGGCGGGTGATCTATGTCGGCAAGGCCAAGAGCCTGCGCAGCCGGCTGAACTCCTACTTCGCCGACCTCACGCTCCTCCACCCGCGGACCCGCCAGATGGTCACCACGGCGGGCTCCGTGGAGTGGACCGTGGTCGCCACCGAGGTCGAGGCGCTCCAGCTCGAGTACAACTGGATCAAGGAGTTCGACCCGCGCTTCAACGTCCGCTACCGCGACGACAAGTCCTACCCGGTCCTCGCCGTCACCCTGCACGAGGAGTACCCGCGGCTGCACGTCTACCGCGGTCCCCGCCGCAAGGGCGTGCGTTACTTCGGTCCCTACGCCCACGCCTGGGCCATCCGCGAGACCCTCGACCTCCTGCTCCGCGTCTTCCCGGCCCGCACCTGCTCCAAGGGCGTCTTCAAACGCCACGGCCAGATCGGCCGCCCCTGCCTGCTCGGCTACATCGGCAAGTGCTCGGCCCCCTGCGTCGGCCGGGTCAGCGCCGACGAGCACCGCGACATCGTCGACGACTTCTGCGACTTCCTCGCCGGTCACACCGACAAGATGATGCGCCGCCTCGACAAGGAGATGCACGCGGCCTCCGCCGACCTGGAGTTCGAGCGCGCCGCCCGCCTTCGCGACGACCTCGCCGCCCTGCGCCGCGCCATGGAGAAGCAGGCCGTCGTCCTCGGTGACGGCACCGACGCCGACGTCGTCGCGTTCGCCCACGACGACCTCGAGGCCGCCGTCCAGGTGTTCCACGTGCGCGGCGGGCGGGTCCGCGGCCAGCGTGGCTGGGTCGTCGACAAGACCGAGGAGATGGACGAGGCCGGCCTGGTCGACCAGTTCGTCAGCCAGTTCTACGGCAGCCAGGTCGACCTCGCCGAGGAAGGCGACGCCAGCCCGGTACCGCGCGAGCTGCTCGTCCCGGCCCTGCCCGACGACTCCGCCGCCGTCACCGCCTGGCTGACCAGGATGCGCGGCTCCCGCGTCCAGCTCCGCGTCCCGCAGCGCGGCGACAAGCGCGCCCTCATGGACACCGTCGAGCGCAACGCCAAGGAGGCGTTCACCCAGCACAAGCTCCGCCGCGCCGGTGACCTCACCGCCCGCTCGGCCGCGCTCCAGGAACTCCAGGACGCCCTCGGGCTCGACACCGCACCGCTGCGCATCGAGTGCATCGACATCAGCCACATCCAGGGCTCCGACGTCGTCGCCTCGCTCGTCGTGTTCGAGGACGGGCTGCCGCGCAAGTCCGAGTACCGCCGCTTCGCGGTCAAGGAGGCCGCCACCGAGGGCGACGTCGCCTCGATCGCCGAGGTCGTCCGCCGGCGCTTCTACCGGTACCTCAGCGAGACCCGGGAGAACGAGGCCAACCCCGGGATCGACCCGGAGACCGGGCGGCCGAAGAAGTTCGCCTACGCGCCGAACCTGCTGGTCGTCGACGGCGCCGGTCCCCAGGCCAACGCCGCCGCGGACGTGCTCGCCGAGCTGGGCGTCTCCGACGTCGCCGTGATCGGACTCGCCAAGCGGTTGGAGGAGGTGTGGCTGCCGGCCGACCCGGAGCCGACGATCCTCTCCCGCACCAGCGAGGGCCTGTACCTGCTGCAACGCGTCCGTGACGAGGCGCACCGGTTCGCCATCGCCTACCACCGCGGCAAGCGCTCCAAGCGGATGACGACCTCGGCCCTGGACGACATTCCCGGCCTCGGCCAGAACCGCAAGTCGGCGTTGCTCAAACATTTCGGCTCGCTCAAACGGTTACGCCAGGCGAGCGTGGACGACATCAGCGGTGTACCCGGAATCGGCGCGCACACCGCGGCGCTGGTACACAGCGCACTGGCGCAGGAAGCGCCGAAGGAGGGGAGGAGCGAACGATGACCGACAAGGACACCGCAGGAGTCGAGGTCGCGGTGGTGACCGGCCTGTCCGGCGCCGGCCGCAGCACGGCCGCCAAGTGCCTGGAGGACCTGGGCTGGTTCGTGGTGGACAACCTGCCGCCCGAGCTGATCCAGACCATGGTCGAGCTGGGGGCGAAGGCGCAGGGCGCGGTCACCAAGGTGGCCGTGGTGATGGACGTCCGTAGCCGCGCGTTCACCGACGACCTCGCGGCGATCATCAAGGACCTCGACGCCGGCGAGTACAAACCCCGCGTGCTGTTCCTGGAGGCCACCGACGAGGTGCTGGTCCGCCGCTTCGAGCAGGTCCGCCGGGGCCACCCGCTGCAGGGCGACGGGAGGCTGATCGACGGCATCAAGGCCGAGCGTGACCTGCTCGGGCCGCTGCGCGAGACCGCCGACCTGGTCATCGACACCAGCACGCTGTCCGTGCACCAGCTGCGGGCCAACATCGAGGACGCGTTCGGCACCGAGGCCGCCACGCAGACCAGGGTCACCGTGCTGTCCTTCGGCTACAAGTACGGGCTCCCGGTGGACGCCGACCTGGTGATGGACTGCCGCTTCCTGCCGAACCCGTTCTGGATCCCCGAGCTCAAGGACCTCACCGGCAGGGACACCGACGTGCGCAACTACGTGCTCACCCAGGAGGGCGCGGAGGAGTTCCTCGACCGGTACCACGAGCTGCTGCGGCTCATCGGCGCCGGCTACCGGCGCGAGGGCAAGCGGTACCTCACGCTCGCGATCGGCTGCACCGGCGGCAAGCACCGCAGCGTCTGCATCTCCGAGGAGCTGGCGCGGCGGCTCTCCGACGAGGACCGGATGGCCGTCAAGGTCGTGCACCGGGACCTGGGGCGCGAGTGAGGGCGGTCGCGCTCGGGGGAGGGCACGGGCTGCACGTGACGCTGAGCGCGTTGCGCCAGATCACCCCGGACGTGACCGCGGTGGTGACCGTCGCCGACGACGGCGGCTCCTCCGGCCGGCTGCGCCGCGAGCTGGGGCTGCTGCCCCCGGGCGACCTGCGCAAGGCGCTGGCGGCGCTCGCGGGGGAGGAGAGCACGCTCTGGTCGACGGTGTTCCAACACCGGTTCGGGGGAACCGGGGCACTCGCCGGACACGCCGTCGGCAACCTCGTGCTGGCGGGACTACTCGAAGTAATACCCGATCCGGTGATGGCTCTGGAAGAGGCCGCCCGATTGATGGACGTGCGCGGCCGGGTGCTGCCGATGTGCACCGAGCCGCTGGACATCGAGGCGGACGTCGTCGGCCTGGACGAGGACACCACCGCGGTGCGGCGTATCCGCGGCCAGGTCGCGGTCGCCACCACACCCGGCCGGGTGCGGCGGATTCGCCTGCATCCGGCCGGCGATCCGGCGTCGGTGCCGACCGCCTGCCCGGCCGCCGTGGAGGCCGTGCGGGACGCCGACGTGGTGCTGCTCGGACCGGGGTCCTGGTTCACCAGCGTGTTGCCGCACCTGCTGGTCCCGGAGCTGCACGAGGCCCTCATCACGACTACCGCGTCCCGGATAGTGGTACTAAACCTGGTCCCCCAACCGGGGGAGACCGCCGGTTTCTCCCCCGAACGGCACCTGGACGTACTCTGCGAACACGCACCCCGGCTGCGGGTCGACGCGGTGATCGCCGACGCCGACTCGGTGCCGACGCCCGACCGGCTGCGGCGGGCGGCGGAGACGCTGGGCGCGAGCATGCGGTTGGACGGGGTGGCGTCCGCCGATGCCCGTGACCGGCACGACCCGAAGGCGCTCGCGGAGAGCCTCCGGGACGTTCTGGCGGCGGTGCGTGGGTGAAGGGTTGTCGACGGCTCCTGTGGGAGGGGGCGGGGCGGCACCCGTTGTCGGTGTTCGCGTTGGTTGGAGGAGGGGCCTTGTGGCGATGACCGCGGCGGTCAAGGACGAGCTGAGCAGACTGGCGGTGTCGAAGACCTGTTGCCGGCGGGCGGAGGTGTCGTCGCTGCTGCGCTTCGCCGGCGGCCTGCACATCGTGGGCGGGCGCGTGGTCATCGAGGCCGAGCTGGACACCGGCGCGGCGGCCCGGCGGCTGCGCAAGGAGATCCACGACCTGTACGGCCACAACGCCGACGTGCACGTGCTGGCGTCCAGCGGTCTGCGCAAGGGCACCCGCTACGTCGTCCGCGTGGTCCGCGACGGTGACGGCCTGGCCCGCCAGACCGGCCTGCTCGACCCAAGGGGCCGCCCGGTCCGCGGTCTCCCCGCGCCGGTCGTCTCCGGCGGCGTGTGCGACGCGGAGGCCGCGTGGCGCGGCGCGTTCCTGGCCCACGGCTCCCTCACCGAGCCCGGTCGCTCGTCGGCACTGGAGATCACCTGCCCCGGCCCAGAAGCCGCGCTGGCCCTGGTCGGCGCCGCCCGCCGGCTCGGCATCCAGGCCAAGTCCCGCGAGGTCCGCGGCGCCGACCGGGTGGTGGTCCGCGACGGCGACGCCATCGGCGCCATGCTCACCCGCCTCGGCGCGCACACGAGCGTCCTGGCCTGGGAGGAGCGGCGGATGCGCCGCGAGGTCCGCGCCACCGCCAACCGCCTGGCCAACTTCGACGACGCCAACCTCCGCCGCTCCGCCCGGGCGGCGGTGGCCGCCGCCGCCCGCGTCCAGCGCGCCATGGAGATCCTCGGCGACACCGCTCCCGACCACCTCAGCGCGGCCGGCAAGCTCCGCCTGTCCAACCGCCAGGCCTCCCTCGAGGAGCTGGGCCAGCTCTCCGACCCGCCGATGACCAAGGACGCCGTCGCCGGCCGCATCCGCCGACTCCTGGCCATGGCCGACAAGCGCGCCAAGGAACTGGGCCTCCCGGACACCGAGTCCGCGGTCACCCCGGAGATGCTCGAAGCGGAGGTCTAGCCGGTCCAGTCCACGGGCGTCGTGGTTCCGGTCCGCCAGTCCCGGCGCAGGATCGCGTAGCCGACGGAGTCGTACGGACCGTCCGGACCGGGCCAGGCCTCCCGGTCGGTGATCCAGAACGCGTTGTCGAACGCCTCGGCCGCGACCCGGGCCCGCACGGTCTCGCCGTCGGGTTCCGGCTCGGTGTGGAACGGCCACGTCTGCGCGGTCGGAAAGTCGGCGATCTCGTGGGCGTCCCGCCGCTGGACGGGCGTGAACCGCACGTGGCGGGACGCTGGTAACGGGCGAGCCGGGGTGTCGCCGCGGTTCACATATGGCGAAGCCCGCCTGACTGACCCCCACGCAGTCAGGCGGGCTCACCCATCGGGTGCCGCACCCGCACCGGTGAGCCTCCCCCGGCTCACCGCTGTCTCCCGTGCCCCCTTACATCCAGACAAGAGTCCCGGCGTCCTCCCCAGATACCGGTTCGTCGGAAAATCCCGCGCGCTCGTCGGGGACCCCAGCCCACGGCACCGAACTGATTCGATACAGTTGACCCGGCCCACAGCCCGCGACCAGCCATGTCGCGAGCGATAGGGTGATTTCACCGGTCCCGACAACGAGCACGAGGAGACGCACGGTGACGGTTCGAGTTGGCGTCAACGGCTTCGGTCGCATCGGCCGTAACTTCTGGCGCGCGGTGCAGGCCAGTGACCATGACATCGAGATCGTGGCCTTCAACGACCTCGGTGACGTGGCCACCATGGCCCATCTGCTCAAGTACGACACTGTCCTCGGCCGCCTCGAGGGCGAGGTCAAGGCGACCGACGACGGCATCCAGGTCGACGGCAAGACGATCAAGGCCCTCGCCGAGCGCGACCCGGGCAAGCTGCCCTGGAAGGACCTCGGCGTCGACGTGGTCCTCGAGTCCACGGGCTTCTTCACCAAGGCCGACGACGCTCGCCGCCACGTCGACGAGGGCGGCGCCAAGAAGGTCATCATCTCCGCGCCGGCCAAAGGTGAGGACCTGACCGTCGTCATCGGCGCGAACGAGAAGCTCTACGACGGTTCGCAGACCATCATCTCCAACGCCTCCTGCACCACGAACTGCCTGGCGCCACTGGCCAAGGTCCTCCACGATGCGTTCACCATCGAGAAGGGCCTGATGACCACGATCCACGCCTACACGCAGGACCAGAACCTGCAGGACGGCCCGCACAAGGACCTCCGCCGCGCCCGCGCCGCCGCGCTGAACGTCGTGCCGACCTCCACGGGTGCTGCCAAGGCCATCGGCCTGGTGCTGCCGGAGCTCAACGGCAAGCTCGATGGCTACTCGCTGCGCGTCCCGGTCCCC
Source organism: Actinophytocola gossypii (assembly GCF_025165815.1). GTDB lineage: Bacteria > Actinomycetota > Actinomycetes > Mycobacteriales > Pseudonocardiaceae > Actinophytocola > Actinophytocola gossypii. The sequence continues at coordinate 189,363 of NZ_JAFFZE010000009.1, forward strand.
ACCGGCTCGATCACCGACCTCACCGTCGACCTCGCCAAGGAGGTCACCGTGGACGAGGTCAACGCCGCCTACCGCGCCGCCGCCGACGGCCCGCTCAAGGGCATCCTGCGCTACAGCGAGGAGCCGATCGTGTCCTCGGACATCGTCACCGACCCGGCCTCCTGCATCTACGACGCGCCGATCACCAAGGTCATCGGCAACCAGGTCAAGGTCTACGGCTGGTACGACAACGAGTGGGGCTACTCCAACCGCCTCGCCGACCTGACCGCGCTCGTCGCGGCCAAGCTCTGAGGCGCCAGTGAGGACTCTCGACGACCTTCTCGCCGAGGGCGTTGCCGGTCGGCGCGTGTTGGTGCGCGCCGACCTCAACGTGCCCCTCGACAGCGGGACCATCACCGACGACGGCCGCATCCGCGCGTCGCTGCCGACCCTGCGCCGGCTCACCGAGGCCGGTGCGCGGGTCGTGGTGACCGCGCACCTCGGCCGGCCCAAGGGCGCCCCGGACCCGAAGTTCTCGCTCCGCCCGGTCGCCACCCGGCTCGGCGAGCTGCTCGGCTCGAACGTCACCCTGGCGTCCGACGTGGTCGGCGACTCGGCCAAGTCCACTGTGGACGGCTTGGGTGACGGAGACGTCGCACTGCTGGAGAACATCCGGTTCGATCCACGTGAGACGTCCAAGGACGACGGTGAGCGCGGTGCGTTCGCCCGCGAGCTGGCCGCCCTGGTCGGCGACGGCGGCGCGTTCGTGTCCGACGGGTTCGGCGTGGTGCACCGCAAGCAGGCGTCGGTCTACGACGTCGCCACGCTGCTCCCCGCGCACGCCGGCGGCCTGGTCCTCGCCGAGCTGGAGGTGCTGCGCCGGCTCGCCGGGACGCCCGACCGCCCGTACGTGGTTGCGCTGGGCGGCTCGAAGGTCTCCGACAAGCTCGCGGTGATCGAGTCGCTGCTGCCGAAGGTCGACCGGCTGCTCGTCGGCGGCGGCATGTGCTTCACGTTCCTGGCCGCCGAGGGCCTCGGCATCGGTGACTCGCTGCTCGAAGCCGACATGATCGACACCTGCAAGCGGCTGCTCGCCGAGTCCGGCGACAAGATCATGCTGCCGGCGGACGTGGTGATCGCCGACGACTTCTCGGCAGATGCCAACACGCAGAGCGTGCTCGTCGCCGAGATCCGCGAGCAGTGGAAGGGCCTGGACATCGGCCCGATCACCGCCGATCGCTACGGCGCTGTGCTGGCCGAGGCGGGCACCGTGTTCTGGAACGGCCCGATGGGCGTGTTCGAGCTGGCGCCGTTCGCCGAGGGCACCCGCGCGCTCGCCCGGTCCATCGTGGACAGCGACGCCTACAGCGTGGTCGGCGGCGGCGACTCGGCGGCCGCCGTCCGCGTGCTGAACCTGCCCGAGGACGGCTTCTCGCACATCTCCACCGGTGGTGGCGCGTCGCTGGAGTTCCTGGAGGGCAAGCCGTTGCCGGGCATCGAGGTATTGGAGCGGTCATGAGTCGACAGGTGCTGATCGCCGGCAACTGGAAGATGAACCTCAACCACCTCGAGGCCATCGCTCTGGTGCAGAAGATCGCGTTCTCGTTGCCGGAGAAGTACTTCGCGAAGGTCGAGGTCGCGGTCCTGCCGCCGTTCACCGACATCCGCAGCATCCAGACGCTGGTGGACGGGGACAAGCTCAAGCTGCGCTACGGCGCGCAGGACGTTTCGCGGTACGACTCGGGCGCCTACACCGGCGACGTGTCCGGGCCGATGCTCGCCAAGCTCGGCTGCGCGTACGTGACGGTCGGGCACAGCGAGCGGCGCGAGCACCACGGCGAGACCGACGAACTGGTCAACGCCAAGGTCAAGGCGGCGCTCAAGAACGAGGTGTCGCCGATCCTGTGCGTCGGCGAGCCGCTGGAGGTGCGCGAGGCCGGCGACCACGTCGAGCACACCACCACCCAGCTGATCGCGGGGCTCAAGGGCCTCAAGACCGAGCAGGTCTCGAAGGTCGTGGTGGCCTACGAGCCGGTCTGGGCGATCGGCACCGGCCGCGTGGCCACCCCGGCCGACGCGCAGGAGGTCTGCGCCGCGCTGCGCGCCAAGCTGGCGGAGAAGTACGGCGACCAGATCGCGTCCGAGGTGCGGGTGCTGTACGGCGGGTCGGTGAAGTCCGGCAACATCGCCGACCTGGTCAAGCAGGACGACATCGACGGCGCCCTGGTCGGCGGCGCCAGCCTGGACGCGGAGGAGTTCACGAAGCTCTGCGCCCTCGCCGCGGGCGGCCCGCTGCCCTGACGGTGTGCGGGGCCCGGTTCGCGCCGGGCCCCGCGTCACGTCAGAACGGCGTGATCGTGACCGTCATCGAGGTCGGGGCGCCGTCCTCGATGTAGGGCGCGTGCTCGCACACGTCGTCGAACGCGAACCCGTACGCCTTACCGTCGACCGTGTTCTCGTGCATGATCCGCGAGTAGTGGTTGGTCACCGCTTCGCGGTAGTACTGCCCGGCGTCGGCGAGCGGCTGCGCGCCGGTCGCGGTCAGCACGCTCCGGTTGAAGCCGGCGCCCAGCGCCGCGGCCACCGGACCGGTGACCCCGTCGTTGGGTGCGTGCAGGGCGCCGTCGCAGAACACCACGTCGCGGGTCGACGGCTTGTCGAACGGCTGCACCCCGCCGTCGAACACGAACTGCGACCCGGTGACCTGCCCGGTGAACGTCTTCGAGCCGGCGGTGACGGTCATCGTGTTCGACTGGTAGTGCGACCAGACCTGGTCGATGGCCCCGGCGAAGTAGTCCGCCGAGAAGCGCCCGGTATCGAGCCCGTGACCAGGCGAGATGACCCGCAGGTCCTCCATGACCAGCCCGTTGAACCCGTCCTGCCCGGCGAGTGCCGAGAACACCGCCGCCCGGCCGCCGTCCTTCAACCGGCCCGCGGTCTGCTCCTGAGACCCCGACAGCGAGATCGCGAGGGGGACGCAGAGCATGTCGACCATGGTCGTGTTGCAGTGCATGCCGGCCGCGTCGAAGGTGAACTCGGCGCAGTCGTGCAGGATCGGGTAGTTCGGGTCGGTGTCGACCCAGCCGGCCGGGTAGGCGAGGGCGTTGCCCGGGTTGACCCGGAACTTCAGCTTCTCGCCGATCGCCAGGTAGATCCGGCCCGACATGCCCTGTGGGAGCGTCAGCGTGGTGCCGCCGCCCTCGACCGGGATGGCGTAGTCGGTGTAGCCGTCCGGCCCGTTGTCGGCCTCCGACACCGCAACGAGCTGGCCGTCCGCCGACAGCCGGCACTGCTGGCCGGTGGCCAGATTGGTGCCGACGATGTAGGTCCAGACCGGGCCCCGGCCGGACTCGTTGGCCAGGGTGAGGGACATCGAGGCCGCCGCGCGCTGGTCGGCGTGCCCGATGGCGTTCGCGGCGAGCGGGACGCCGACGGACGCGGCCGCCAGCCCCCCGAGAAACGAGCGTCGCGTGATCATGGAACGTGTTCTCTCCTTCCATCTCTGGAGTGTCCTGTGCGGACACACGGAGGCCACGCGGTTCCCTTGTCCCGAAGGGATTCGACCAGCTAGCCGTTGAGTATTGACCAGTTTGTTCTCGTGCGCAACAATTCTGTCCCGATGGTTCGGGGGCGCGTGAGGCGATCTCGTGCCACCAGGTAACCTGTGTATTCACCGCGTGCCGCGCGGAAGCCGGGTCGACAGCGAGGATGACATGGTTCTAGCTCTGCAGATTGGTCTGATCGTCACCAGCCTGCTGCTGATCCTTCTGGTGCTGCTGCACCGCGGCCGGGGCGGCGGTCTGTCGTCGCTGTTCGGCGGGGGTATGCAGTCGAGTCTGTCGGGGTCGAGCGTCGCGGAGAAGAACCTCGACCGGGCGACGCTGTTCGTCGGCGCGATCTGGCTTATCTGTGTGATCGGCCTCGGGCTGCTCATCAAGGTCGCCTGAGCGCGCGTAACTCTTTCGGTGCGGGTCGCCGCACGTGGTTCTCGGCATTGGGGTGTGAGGGTCAATGGCTGGTGGTAGTGCGATCCGGGGGACGCGGGTCGGTGCCGGGCCGATGGGCGAGTCGGAGCGCGGGGAGTCGGCGCCGCGCCGCAGGGTTTCCTACTGGTGCGCCAACGGGCACGAGTCCCGTCCGTCGTTCGCGCTCGACGCCGAGGAGCCGGAGTCGTGGGACTGCCCGCGGTGTGGGCTGCCGGGTGGGCGTGACGAGCAGGAGCCCCCGAAGGCGCCGCGGAACGAGCCGTACAAGACGCACCTGGCGTACGTGAAGGAACGCCGCTCCGACGCCGACGGCGAGGCCATTCTCGCCGAGGCCCTGGCCAAGCTCCGCAAACAGCGCGAGGGCTGATCTCGCACTCACCAGGCCGCCCGTGGTCAGCCACGGGCGGCCTTCGCGCTACCCGGCCCCGGAACGTACGACTCGCGCGACGGGAACGTACGACTCGCGCGACGGGAACGTACGACTCGCGGGGGTCGCGAGTCGTACGTTCCCGTTCGGCGAGTTGTACGTTCCCGTTGGGGTGTGGGGGTCAGTCATCCGGCCAGGGGGTAGGTGGCGGAGACGCGGAACCCGCCTTCCGAGGTCGGGCCGGCGGAGAAGGTGCCGCCCAACAGGCCGGCGCGTTCGCGGAGGCCGACCAGGCCGTGACCGCCGGACGGGAGGCTGGGTTGGCGCTTGCCCTTGCCCGCCCGGCCGTTGCGGACCTCGACCACCAGCGTGTCACGAGCCTCCGTCACCCGGACCGACGCTCGGGCACCGGTCGCGTGTTTGCGGACGTTCGTCAACGCCTCCTGGACTGTCCGGTACACCGCTTGGGAGACCTGGCGGGGGAGCCGGGACGGCTCGGCTTTCACGTCCAGCGCCACTGGGACGGCCTCGTCGCGGAAGTTGCGGATCAGCTCGGTCAACTCGGAGACTCCTGGCTGCGTGCTGTCGGCGGCGTCGCCCGAGCGGAGGACGCCTACCAGGGTGCGGAGTTCCTCCAGCGTCCGGGTGGACAGCTCACGGATCGTCGTGGCGGACGCTTTCGACTGCTCGTCGGGGGCGGCGACCTGGAGCGCACCGGCCTGCATGGCGATCAGAGTCACCTGGTGGGAGACCACGTCGTGCATCTCGCGGGCCAGTTTCGTTCGCTCGGCGGCGCGGACGGTCTCGGCGTAGAGGGCCTTCTCGCGTTCCCGGGAACTCGCCAGTTCGCGGATGCGGCGGGACAGTTCCTGCCTCGCGGAGATCAGCAGGCCGATCGCCACCGGCATCCCCGCCACGATCACGCCCCAGATCACGTGCAGCACGTGCTCGCGCCAGGTCAGCGCGAAGAACTCGGTCAGCGGCCAGCGGATGAAGTAGCACATGAAGACCAGCAGCGATCCGACCACCAGTTGCCAGTTCCACCCCCGCCGGCGGGCCAGCGTGCCCAGGGCGATCATGGCCGCCAGTTGGGACCAGCCGGTCAGGAAGCCGGGCACGGTCACCAGCACCGCCACGAACGGGACGTAGCGGCGTAGCACCATCGCGGCCACCGCCACGCCGGACAGCCACAGCGAGTAGCCGGGGGCCTCCTCAGGAATCACCAGCCAGACGTCCAGTACCGCCAGCACGACGGCGAACACGTCGAACGCGACGTTCTTGGCCCGCTGGTTCGCCCACAACGCCGTGACCCAGCGCGGCAACGCGCGCGAGACCAGGCGGGTGCGGGGAAGAAGCCGGAACTCGTCCGACCCCAGTGGCGTGATCAATGGCTGCGCGACCAGCACGAACCCTCCCTGCTCGGTGCGTGAATGATCGACTGGCGAGCCCGCCGCCCGTATGGCAGGCTCGGGTGAGCTCGCGCGCTGGCGCGGTAGCTCAGCCCCGACAGACACGGTCTGGCGATGCTCGGCCGGTTGCCTTGGCGACATGATCGGCCTCCCTCCGGAGTTGCCCCGTGTCAAGTAAAGACAGAGGTATCGTCCGGACGGGACGTTTCATTACACATTCCTGTGCTGGAGCAAATCACCAGTTGCCGGACACCGGCCGGTCGTCACGCCAGGTGAGCGGCGGCTTCGTCGAGCAGCCAGAGGGTCCTGTCCCGGCCGCGGGCGCCGGCGGCGGGCAGCTCCACCTCGCCGGCACCGCCCAGCGCCGACGCCACGGCCTCGGCCTTGCCCGCGCCGGTCGTCATCAGCCACACCTGCGCCGACCGGCGGATCGTCGGCAGGGTCAGGCTCACCCGCGTCGGCGGCGGCTTCGGGCAGTCGCGCACCGCCACCACCGTGCGCTCGGTCTCGTGCACGGCGGGGGAGTCCGGGAAGATCGACGCCGTGTGCCCCTCCTCGCCGACGCCGAGCAGGCACACGTCGAACGTCGGCGTCGGGCCGAGGATGTCGGCGTACGCGACGGCCGCGGCGTCCGGGTCGTCGCCGAACTCGCCGTCGGACGGGGCCATCGCGTGCACCCGCGCGGGGTCGACCGGCACGTGGTCGAGCAGCGCCGCGCGAGCCTGTGTCTCGTTGCGCTCCGGGTCGCCCGCCGGCAGGAAGCGCTCGTCGCCCCAGTAGACGTCCACCCGGGACCAGTCCACGGCGTCCCGCGCGGGGGACGCCCGCACCTGCTCGAGCACGGCGCCGCCGGTGCGGCCGCCGGTCAGTACGACCGACGCCGTGCCGTGCGCGGCCTGCGCGTCGACCAGCGCGGTCACCAGACGGGCCGCGGTGGCCGCGGCGAGCAGCTCCGGGGTGCGGTGGACCAGGACGGTCACGAACCGGCCTCGGCCTTCGCCTTGGCCCTCGGGGTGGCGGGCACCTTCTTGCGCGCCGGCGGCTTCTTGGCCGTCGTGCGGCCACCTCGGTCGACCTTGCCCAGCGCCTTGAGCGCGGACTCGTAGATCTCGTCCGGGTCGAGCCGGCGCAGCTCCTCGGCGAGGCAGTCCCGCACCTGCCGCCGTTGCAGCGCCACCCGCCGCGCCGGTTGGCCAGGCTGGTTCAGCTCACCGATCGCGCCGTCCGGGCGGCTCAGCTCCACCGCACCCGACCGGCGCTCCAGCTCCACCTTGACGATCCCCGGTCCGGACCGCGCCTTCACCCGCCGCACCGGCAGCCGCAGCCGCGCCGCCAGCCACGCCGCGAGCAGGTCGGCCGACGGCGAGTCGGCCTCGCCACTCACCGTCGCGCCGGTCACCCGCTCGTACGGCGGCAGGTCCAGCGCGGAGGCCAGCACGGCCCGCCACAGCGTCAGCCTGGTCCACGCCAGGTCGGTGTCGCCGTGCGTGTACGACTTCGCCCGCGCCTCCAGCGCCCGGTTCGGGTTCCTGGCCGTGGCCGCGTCGGTGATCCGGCGCGTCGCCAACTGGCCGATCGGGTCCTGGGCCGGCACCGGCGGCGCCTCGAACGGCCACCAGGCCACCACGGGCGCGTCCGGCAGCAGCAGCGGCACCACGACCGACGCGCCCTCGTTGGCCAGCGGGCCGTAGAGCCGCAGCACCACGACCTCGCTCGCGCCCGCGTCGCCGCCGACCCGGATCTGCGCGTCCAGCCTGGCCGACGCCTTCTTCGCGCCGCGCGCCACCACGATCACCCGGCACGGGTGCTCCCGGCTCGCGTGGTTCGCCGCGTCGATGACGTCCTCGGTGCGCTCGCTGTCGTCGGTGACGATCACCAGCGTGAGCACCCGGCCGATGGTGTTCGCGCCGCCCTGTTCCCGCAGCTGCACGAGCTTGCTGTTCACCTGCGACGTCGTGGTCGCCGGGAGGTCGATGATCACGGGCGCCTCCAGTGTCGGCCGGTGCGGGACAGCATCGTGGTCGCCGAGTCCGGCCCCCACGTGCCGGCCCGGTAGGGCTCCGGACGGCCCGACGAGCGCCAGGCGTCGATGATCGGGTCCAGGATCTCCCAGGACCGCTCGACCTCGTCGTTCATCGGGAACAGCGACGGCTCGCCGAGCAGCATGTCCAGGATCAGCCGCTCGTAGGCCTCCGGCGAGGACTCGGTGAACGAGTGCCCGTAGCTGAAGTCCATCGACACGTCCCGCACCTCCATGGTGGAGCCGGGGACCTTCGAGCCGAACCGCATGGTCACGCCCTCGTCCGGCTGCACCCGGAACACCAGCGCGTTCTGGCCGAGCTCCTCGGTGGCGGTGTCGTCGAAGGGCAGGTGCGGCGCGCGCTTGAACACCACCGCGATCTCGGTGACCTTGCGGCCCAGCCGCTTGCCGGTGCGCAGGTAGAACGGCACCCCGGCCCAGCGGCGGGTCTCCACCGCGAGGGTGATCGCGGCGAAGGTCTCGGTGATCGAGTCCTTCGCGAAGCCCTCCTCCTGCAGCAGGCCGGGCACCTTCTGCCCGCCCTGCCAGCCGCCGGTGTACTGGCCGCGCGCGGTGGTCTCGGCGAACGGCTGCACCGGCGTGGTGGCGGCCAGGATCTTCGCCTTCTCCGCGCGCACCGCCCTCGGGTCGAACGAGACCGGCTCCTCCATCGCGACCAGCGCGAGCAGCTGCAGCAGGTGGTTCTGGATGACGTCCCGGGCCGCGCCGATGCCGTCGTAGTAGCCCGCGCGCCCGCCGAGGCCGATGTCCTCGGCCATGGTGATCTGCACGTGGTCGACGTAGTTGCCGTTCCAGACCGGCTCGAACAGCTGGTTGGCGAACCGCAACGCCAGGATGTTCTGCACCGTCTCCTTGCCGAGGTAGTGGTCGATGCGGAACACCGACTCCTCGGGGAAGACGTCGTTGACGATCTCGTTGAGCTCCTTGGCGCTGGCCAGGTCGTGCCCGAACGGCTTCTCGATGACCACCCGGCGCCACTGGTCCGGGTGCTGGTCGGCGAGCCCGGTACGCGCCAGCTGCTTGATCACCACCGGGAACGCGGCCGGCGGGATCGACAGGTAGAACGCGTGGTTGCCGGCCGTGCCGCGGACCTGGTCCAGGTCCTCGATGCACTTGGCCAGGTTGTCGAAGGCGTTGTCGTCGTCGAACGAGCCCTGCACGAACCGGCAGCCCTCGGCCAGCTGGTTCCAGATCGACTCGCGGAACGGCGTCCGCGCGTACTTCTTGACCGCGTCGTGCACGACCTGGCCGAAGTCCTCGTCGGCCCAGTCCCGGCGGGCGAACCCGACCAGCGAGAAGCCCGGCGGCAGCAGGCCCCGGTTCGCCAGGTCGTAGATCGCCGGCATCAGCTTCTTGCGCGACAGGTCACCGGTGACGCCGAAGATCACCAGGCCGCACGGGCCGGCGATCGTGGGCAGCCTCTTGTCCCGCTCGTCGCGCAGCGGGTTCTGGAAGGTGCGAGTCAAGCCCCAACCTCCTGAACGGCTTTGACCAAGTGGGCCAGACCAGCGGCCCGATCGGTGAAGTGCAACCGCAGCACCGGGCGCCCGTGGTCGGCGAGCACCTGCCCGTCGCCGAGGGCCTGCGCGCGCTGCAGCGTGCCGAGCGTGTACGGGCGGCCGGGCACCTGCAGGTCGTCGGTCACCGCGCCGGTGATCTGCAGGAACGCCCCGTTCTGGTGGCCGCCCTTGTGGTACTGGCCGGTGGAGTGCAGGAACCTCGGCCCCCAGCCGAACGTGGTCTGCATGCCGGTGCGCCGGGCCAGCTCCGCGCGCAGCAGCACCGCCGACGCGTCCGCGATCCGGTCCAGGTAGGCCTGGACCGCGAGGTAGCCGTGCTCCGGGGTGGCGTCCAGCAGCGCGCCCAGCGCCACGCCGAGCGTCGAGGTGACCTCCGACAGCAGACCGGCCGAGGCGTACACCTCGACCGGGCCGTCGGTGAACACCGGCGCGCCGCCGTCGTCGTCGGTCGGCGAGTCGAGCAGCGAGCGGGCCGCCTTCTTCGCCGCCTCCACGTCGGGCTGGTCGAACGGGTTGATCCCGAGCAGCCTGCCCACCATCGCGGTGGCGAACTCCCACACCAGGAACAGCCCGCCCAGGGAACCGGACGTGGCCAGCATCGTCGTGTCGTCGCTCTGGCCGATCGCGACCCGGGTGGCGTCCGTGCCGGCGTCGGCGAAGCCCGGACTGTCCGGCGCCTCGACGACCACCGGCAGCAGGCCGGTGCCGTCCTTGCCGGTGGACTCGGCGATGAGCTGCTCGGCCCAGTCGCCGAAGCCCTTGATGCCCGAGCCGGTGTCGGCCAGCACGACCTTCTCGGCGCCCCGCGTGTGCGCGGCGCCGAGCACGGCGGCCAGCAGCACCGCCGGGTTCTCGGCGCTGTCCCGTGCGAGGTCGGCCGCGGTGTTCGCGGCGTCGCCGAGCAGTGTTCGCAGGTCGACGCCGGCCAGCCCGGCCGGCACCAGCCCGAACGCGGTCAGCGCCGAGTACCGGCCGCCGACGTTCGGGTCGGCGAGGAACACCTTGCGGTAGCCGGCCTCCTCGGCCTCCTTCGCCAGCGGCGAGCCGGGGTCGGTGACCACGACGATCCGGGACGCGGCGTCGATGCCCTCCGCCGCGAACGCCTCGGTGAAGATCCGCCGGTGGCTGTCGGTCTCCACGGTGGACCCCGACTTGGACGACACCACCAGCACGGTGCTGGTCAGGTCACCCTCGAGCGCGTCGGCGACCTGGCCGGGATCGGTGGTGTCCAGCACGATCAGCGGCCGGCCGGCGGTGTTCGTGATCACCTCCGGGGCGAGCGACGACCCGCCCATGCCGGCCAGCACGACCCGGTTGACCCCCTCGGCGTGCAGCTGGCCGCGCAGCTCCGCGATCTCCCCGAGCAACGGCTCGGACGTCTCGTGCAGCCTGGTCCAGGCCAGCCGGACGGACGCCTCGGACTCGGCCTCCGGCCCCCACAGCGTTGCGTCCTGCGCCATCAGCCGGGAGGCGACCTTGTCCGCGACCAGCTGCTCGATCAGCGGCGTGGTCTCGGCGAGGAGGCCCTCCTGAGCGGATCCCGGTCGCCCCTCCGGCTTCTCCACGGTCATCTGCTTGTCTCAGCTCCCTGTCGAGCTCGCGGCCTTCAGCTGCCCGCCGACGGTGTCGAGCAGCTCTTCCCATGACTTCTCGAACTTGTCTACGCCCTCGTTCTCGAGTGTCAGGAAAACGTCGGTGATGTCGATGCCCACGTTCGCCAGGTCGTCGAACACCTGCTGCGCCTCGGCCGCGGTGCCGGTGACCGTGTCGCCGCGCAGCACGCTGTGCTCGGCGGCCGCGTGCAGCGTGGCCTCCGGCATCGTGTTCACCGTGTCGGCGACGACCAGCTCGTCGACGTAGAGGGTGGGGGAGTAGTCCGGGTTCTTCACCCCGGTCGACGCCCACAGTGGACGCTGCGGCTTGGCGCCGTCGTTCACCAGGGCGTTCCACCGGTCGCCGGTGAAGAACTCCTGGAACGCGGCGTAGGCCAGGCGCGCGTTGGCCACGGCCGCCTTGCCGCGCAACGCCTTCGCCTCGTCGGTGGCGAGCGCGTCCAGTCGCTTGTCGACCTCGGTGTCCACACGGGACACGAAGAACGAGGCGACCGAGACCAGTGTGGACACGTCGTGCCCGTTGGCCTTGGCCTGCTCCAGCCCGTCCACGAACGCGGCCATGACCTCCCGGTACCGCTCGACCGAGAAGATCAGCGTGACGTTGACGCTGACGCCCTCGGCGAGCGTGCGGGTGATCGCCGGCAGGCCGGCCGAGGTGGCCGGGATCTTCACCAGCAGGTTCGGCCGGTCGACGGTCTTCCACAGGTCGAGCGCCTCGGCGACCGTCTTGTCGGTCTCGTGCGCCAGCCGGGGGTCGACCTCGATCGACACCCGGCCGTCGACGCCGCCGGTGGCCTGCCACACGTCCCGGAACAGGTCGCAGGCGTTGCGGATGTCGGTGGTGGTGATCTCGCGCACGGCGGCGTCCAGCGACGCGCCGCGGGCGGCCAGGTCGCGGACCTGCTCGTCGTAGTCGGCCGCCTCGGACACCGCCTTGGCGAAGATCGTCGGGTTGCTGGTGACGCCGACCACGTGCTTGTCGCGGATCAGCCCCGCGAGGTTGCCGGAGTTGAGCCGGCGCCGGGAGACGTCGTCCAGCCAGATGGACACGCCGGCGTCGGAAAGCTGGGCGAGCTTGTCGGTCATGATTGCCCTTCCAGTCGCTTGAGGGTGCGGCGCGCCGCCGACACGACCGCCTCCGAGGTGAACCCGAACTTCTCGAACAGGGTCTGGTAGTCGGCCGACGCGCCGAAGTGCTCGATGGAGACGACCTCGCCCGCGTCGCCGACGAACCGGTGCCACGGCTGCGCGATCCCGGCCTCGACCGCGACCCGCGCGCGCACGGTGGGCGGGATCACGCTGTCGCGGTAGGCCTGGTCCTGTGCGTCGAACCACTCCACCGACGGCATCGAAACCACCCTCGTGGCAACGCCGTCCGCCTCGAGGATCTTCCGTGCCTCGACCGCCATCTGCAGCTCGGAGCCGGTGGCGACGAGCACCACCTCGGGTACCCCGCCGGAGGCGTCCGCAAGCACGTACCCGCCGCGCTTGACCCCCTCGGCGGCCAGCTCCCGGGTGCCCTCCAGTACGGGCAGGTTCTGCCTGGTCAGCGCCATGCCGACCGGGTGGCTGGACTGTTCCAGCGTGGCCCGCCAGGCGGCCGCCGTCTCGTTGGCGTCACCCGGTCGGACGATCACCAGGTCGGGGATGGCACGCAGCGCGGCCAGGTGCTCGATCGGCTGGTGGGTCGGGCCGTCCTCGCCGAGGCCGATCGAGTCGTGCGTCCACACGTAGGTGACCGGCAGTTTCTGCAGCGCGGCCAGGCGCACCGGCGGTCGCATGTAGTCGCTGAACACCAGGAACGTCGCGCCGTACGGGCGGGTCGGGCCGTGCAGCACGATGCCGTTGAGGATCGAGCCCATCGCGTGCTCACGGACGCCGAAGTGCAGCGTGCGGCCGTAGGGCTGCGCGGTGAACTCCTTCGTGGTGGCACCGACCGGGCCGAACGAGTCGGCGCCCTTCATCGTGGTGTTGTTGGACTCGGCGAGGTCCGCGGAGCCACCCCACAGCTCGGGCAGCACGTCGGCCAGTGCGCTGAGCACCTCGCCGGACGCCTTGCGGGTGGCCGGGCCCTTCTCGGTGGGCTCCCAGGTGGGCAGGGCGTCGGCCCAGCCGTCCGGCAGCCGGTAGGCGGTGGCCCGGTCGAGGAGGGCCTTGCGCTCCGGGTTGGCGCGGGACCAGGCGTCGAACTCCACCTGCCACTCGGCGTGCGCCTGCTTGCCGCGCTCGACGACCATCCGGGTGTGCGTGAGCACCTTCTCCTCGACGACGAACTTCTGCTCCGGGTCGAAGCCGAGGATCTTCTTGACCTCGGCGACCTCCTCGTCGCCCAGCGCGGCGCCGTGCGCCTTGCCGGTGTTCATCTTGTTCGGCGCCGGGTAGCCGATCACCGTCTTGAGCAGGATGAACGACGGGCGCGTGGTCTCCCGCCTGGCGGCCTCGACGGCGGCCAGGATCGCGCTGACGTCCTCGCCGCCCTCGACGACCTGGACGTGCCAGCCGTAGGCCTCGTAGCGGGCGGCGGTGTCCTCGGAGAGGGCGATGTTGGTGTCGTCCTCGATGGAGATCTTGTTGTCGTCGTAGAAGACGATGAGGTTGCCCAGCTCCTGGCGGCCGGCGATCGAGGAGGCCTCGGACGAGACACCCTCCTCGATGTCGCCGTCCGAGCAGACGACGTAGATGTGGTGGTCGAAGACACTCTCGCCCGGCGCGGCGTCCGGATCGAACAGTCCGCGCTCGCGGCGGGCGGCCATCGCCATGCCGACCGCGGATGCGATGCCCTGGCCGAGCGGCCCGGTGGTGATCTCGACGCCTGCGGTGTGGCCGTGCTCCGGGTGGCCCGGGGTCAGCGAGCCCCACTTCCGGAGCGCCTCGATGTCCTCGATCTCCAGGCCGTAGCCGGACAGGAAGAGCTGCAGGTAGAGGGTGAGGCTGGAGTGGCCTGCGGAGAGCACGAACCGGTCCCGGCCGATCCAGTCCGGGTCGGTCGGGTCGTGGCGCATGACCCGCTGGTAGAGCGCGTAGGCGAGCGGGGCGAGGCTCATCGCGGTGCCGGGGTGACCGCTGCCGCGGTTCTGCACGGCGTCCGCGGCGAGGACGCGAATCGTGTCGACGGCACGCTTGTCGAGGTCGGTCCAGTCGTCCGGGACGCGCTGTGTGGTCAGTCGGGTGAGTTCGTCAGTACTGATGGACACGGAGTCAGGCTCCCATTTTCTCGGCGTTCCAAACGTGCGAGCCGCCCGCGTGTCGCGGAAGATCCACCGGGCGTCGTCCCCTCGTCGTCCCTCGTCAGGGACAGCCTAGTCAAAACCACCCGCGGGCGGCCGTCCATGGTCACGCGGCTACCATGCGAGGCGTTGCCGAACTGACCATGGGGAGCCACATGCCGCCGGTGAGCGCCGTCCGTGGTGCCGATCAAGGTGCCGCTCGTGGGCCGCGCCGTCGCAGGGACGTACTGCTGGCGTACGTCGCGCTGACGAAGCCGCGGATCATCGAACTCCTGCTGGTGACCACCGTGCCGGCGATGATGCTCGCGGAGCGTGGCGTCCCGTCGCCGTGGCTGGTGTTCGCCACGCTGTTCGGCGGCACGATGGCCGCGGCGTCCGCGAACGCCCTGAACTGCGTGGCCGACGCCGACATCGACGCGGTGATGAAGCGGACGTCGGCGCGGCCGCTGCCCAGGCATCAGGTGCCTCCTCGTCGCGCGCTCGTGTTCGGTGTGGTGCTGGGTGTGCTGTCGTTCGCCTGGCTGTGGCCGACGACGAACCTGTTGGCCGCGTGCCTGTCGGTGGCCGCCATCCTGTTCTACGTACTGATCTACACAATGGTTCTGAAGCGGCGCACCGCGCAGAACATCGTGTGGGGCGGGGCGGCCGGTTGCATGCCGGTGGTGATCGGGTGGTCGGCGGTGACCGGCGGTATCGAGTGGCCGGCACTGGTGATGTTCGGCGTGATCTTCTTCTGGACGCCGCCGCACTTCTGGGCGCTGGCGATGCGGTTCAAGGAGGACTACGCACGGGCCGGCGTGCCGATGCTGCCGGTGGTCACCACGGCGCAGCGGGTGGCGCGGCAGATCCTCACCTACTCGTGGGTGATGGTCGTGTGGACGCTGCTCCTCGTGCCCGCGACCGGCTGGATGTACACGGCGTTCGCGGTCGGCGTTGGTGCGTGGTTCCTCGTGGTCGCCCACCGCCTGTACGCGGCGGTCCGGCGCGGCGAGCCCGGCCAGCCGATGAAGCTGTTCCACATGTCGAACACGTACCTGACGCTGGTGTTCGTCGCCCTGGCCGTCGACTCGGCCCTGTCTCTCCCGGTCCTCGGCCTGCCGTTCTGACGTGACCAGCGGACCGGCTTCTGGAAGGTCACGGAGAGGTCACGCGAGGTGGTCGGCCCAGACGTGGGTTTCGGGGAGTAGGTCGGTGACCGGGACGGTGGTTGTCGCCACGGCAGCGGGTGCGGGCTACCTCGGCGGCGGGTCATCTAGGACGCTGAGGCGTGGGCGTTGACGGCGGCCAGCAGCTCGGTCACGTCGTGGTCGTCGAGGGACTCGCGGATGTGTTGCCAGAGCATCAGGTTCGTCGCCGCCCAGCGGGAGTACGTGGCGGCGGCCTCGGCGTTGTAGAAGTAGTAGCCCTCGTCGTGCTTGTCCTGTTGTTCGCCGACGATCTTGTCGGCCAGTTCGCGTAGGGTGATGCCGTTCTCGGCCAGGTAGCGGTGGGACAGCATGACGGGGGTCACCGGGAGCGCCTTGAACAGGGTGTCGGCGTCCGACAACGCCTGGGCTTCCAGGGAGATGTCCGGGCCGCGGTTGGCCATCTCGGCCTCGACGACGATGCGTTCGATCCACGCCGCCACGTCCTCGGCGACGCCGGCGTCGGCCAGGACGTCCTGGCGGAGCCTGCCACCGGCCGCGGCCGAGGAGTTGCGCCGGACCAGGTAGTTCACGTCGTGCACCAGCGCCGCCGTCTCGACCACGCTCACCTCCGCGCCGTTCGCCGTGGCGAAGCGCACCGCCTTGGCACGGACGAAGCTCACGTGGTGCCAGCCGTGGAACGGCAACCGCTTGGCGTAGTGCGCGCACAGGGTGCGTACCTGGGCGTCGACGATCGCGATCGCGGCCGCGGGCACGGCGGAGCGCACCGTCGCGGCGTTCTCGGTGTGCATGGCGTGCCTCCCCAACAACCGGGCCTCGAGGGGCGCGGTTGTGAAGAGATGGTAAACGCCGCGTGTGGGGTGTGTCTGCCTCCGAAGGCTCCCTTCAGCTCAGTCCGGATGGGTCACAGTCGTTTCGCCAGGTGCTCCAGCCTCGTCTCGACCGGCACGTGGCGGTGGCTCTCCTGGGTCTCCGGGTCGTAGGACAGGCTCCACGGCGTCACCTGGCGCGACTTCACCAGGAACGTCATCGTGCTCTCCGCCGCCCGGGGGATCCGGTGGAAGTCCGACGCCAGCAGCGAGCCGGAGGCGCCGACCGGACACGGCGTGCTCCGCACGAGCTCGGCCGCGTTGATCAGCTCGGTCCCCGGATGGATCGTCGCCGCGTAGCGTTCGTGCAGGTAGCCGCCACGCAGGATCGTCGTGCAGAAGTGGTAGCGGTGGTTGTGCACCGAGTCCGCGTAGCCCTGCCGCCAGTCCCGCTGCTCCTTGTACTCGTGCAGCCAGAACGTGAACGGCTCGTCGGGCCGGTCCCGCAGGCACCACGCGAAGTGCGTGGTCGTCTCCCTGGACCGCTTGATGACGGCCTCGGCCTGGTCGTTGGGTAGTTCGAGCAGGTGGTGTCGCAGGTTCATGCGCAGACCCGGCTGCTCGGCCCAGGTCCCGAACCACTTGTCGACACGGTCCCACTGCTGGGCCAGGTCGAACTCGGCCGTGCTCAGCTGCTCGGCCAGCTCGCCCAGGGCGGAAACCCGTAGGGGCACGGTTATCAGCTCCCCAATTCCGCGGTCACGGAGAACTCCCGGAGGAAGTTGTAGAACTCGGCGTTCAACTCCAGGAACTCCTCTTCGGTCAGTGTGGTCCCGGTGACCTTCTCGAACTCCGCGATGAACTCCTCGCGGGTCGTGTTCGGCGTGATCACCAGGTGCTGGGCGTGCCGCGACGCGGAAATGCGCACGAACTCCGCCCGTTCCATGGCGTAGATGAACGACCCCTCGGTGAACCGCAGCGTGCGCGGGTACTGACTGGTCGTCCTGGCATCGCTGTAGAGCGTCACCCAGACGCTCTCGTCGAAGATCTCCAACCGGTCGATCGGTGGGTCGGAGATCACCGTCACCTCCATCCTGGTGCACCTGCTCCGCGCCAGGTACAGGCCGACCAGACCGATTCGGATCTCCTCGAGCAGTTGGGCGTTGATCGTGTCGTGATCGACGTCGGCCGCCGACTGACGGATCAGATAACGCGCCCTACCGCTTATTCCGGACAGATTCCCGGGATCGGAGACCACCGCCCGGAACTCCCACTCCGCTCGCGACAACAGGAGTCGAGCGGCCGCGTGCCGCCCGGAGAAACCGCGGAACAGGTACTGCCGCGTGTTCTGCAGGTCCTGCATCATCAACCGGTTGAACACGGGGTTGGGTTCGGCCGTCGGCTCGAACACGTGCGTGGGGAAGAACTCCCGGTTCATCGATCGGTACTCGGCGGACAGGTCACGCAGCGCCTGGCGGCTTTCCTCGACGATCGGCGTGAGCATGGCCCGCTGGGTCGCGGTCGCGGTGATCAGGGTCTGGCCGAAGCCGACGATCGCGGAGACGAGGGTCCCGGTGGCCACGGCCGTGACCAGATTCTTCCCCGTCCCGGGAGCCATGGCGCTCGAGGCGACCATGGTCAGGCCCGATGTCACCAACAAGATCAGGAGTAGGAGGCCGGTTCTAGTCCAGAAGATCTCTTGGATCGGGTTCTTGCGGAGGCCTTTGCCTTCCGCGTTCAACGGGCACCACCTCCTTGAGCGACGCACCCCATCGGTCGAACGCGCTACGTATATGATCGAGTGCGGGCAGTAACTCTACCTCGCCGTTGTCCCAGGAGATATAGGCGAAAAGGGTGACCCGGAGCGGTTACCGTAGGCTCGCGAACCATGCGCAACGTGAGCAAGATCCTCGTCGTCGTGGCGGCGGCAGCGCTGACCGTCACCGGCTGTGTCAGCCAGGACCAGGCGTCCGACGAACCCCCGGGCGACACCCAGACGTTCTCCGAGCCGGCCGCGCCCGAGCGGTCCGCCGATCCGGACGCCCCCGAGTGCACGGCCGCCGACATCCAGGTCGAGGGCGCGCCGGGGGAGAAGCCGACGGTGACCCTGCCAGAGGACTGCTCCGCGCCGACCGAGCTGATCGTCGAGGACCTCGCGCCCGGCGACGGCCCCGAGGCCGCCGAGGGCGGCGCGATGCAGGCGCACTACGCGCTCACCGCGTGGTCCACCGGCGAGGAGGTCGAGGCCTCGTACGGCCAGTCCCCGCTGCCGATCGACTCCATCGGGGTCGGGATGATCGAGGCGTGGAACCAGGGCCTCGTCGGCATGCGCCAGGGCGGCCGGCGCCTGATCGTCGCCCCGCCGGACATGGCCTACGCCGGCTCCGGCAACGAGCTGCAGGACGAGACCCTGGTGTTCGTGGTCGACGCCGTCGAGATCACCGCACCCTGACCTGACGCGGCCGGCGGATCAGCCGGGGATGAGCAGCAGCTTCCCGGTGGTCCGCCGGCCCTCGAGGTCCTCGTGGGCGCGGCGGGCCTCGGCCAGCGGGTAGCGCCCGCCGATCCGCACGTTCAGCCGGCCGGCCGAGATGGCCGAGAACAGCTCGTCGCAGCGTCGGCGGAACTCCTCCGGCGTCGCGAGGTGGTGCGCCAGCGTGGGGCGGGTGAGGAACAGCGAGCCGCCCGCGTTGAGCCGCTGCGGGTCGACCGGCGGCACCGGGCCGCTGGACGCGCCGAACAGGGCCAGCATGCCGCGTGGCGCCAGGCAGGCCATGCTCCGGTCGAAGGTGTCCTTGCCGACGCCGTCGTAGACCGCCGCCACCCCCGCGCCGCCGGTGATCCGGTCCACCTCGTCGGCGAAGTCGGTCTCGGTGTAGCGGATCACCTCGTCGGCGCCCGCCTCCCGGGCCAGTGCCTCCTTCTCGGCGGTCGACACGGTGCCGATCACCCTGCCGCCGCGGGCCTTCGCGAGCTGGGTGAGCAGCAGCCCCACCCCGCCTGCCGCGGCGTGCACCAGCACGGTGTCGCCCGGCTTGACCGAGTAGGTGGAGGTGACCAGGTAGTGCGCGGTGAGGCCCTGCAGCATGGCCGCCGCCGCGGTCTCGTCCGTGACGTCGGCCGGCACCGGGAACGCCATGGCGGCCGACACGACCACCTGCCCGGCGTAGGACCCGGGTGCCTCGGCCCACGCGACGTGGTCACCGACGGCGAAACCGGTGACGTCCTCGCCGACCGCGGCGACCACGCCGGCGCCCTCCTTGCCGAGGGTGAACGGCAGGTCGACGGGGTAGATCCCACGCCGCTGATAGGTGTCGATGTAGTTCACGCCGGCGGCGCGCACGTCCACCAGCAACTCGCCGGCACCGGGCGTGCGCGGCTCCACCCGCGCGAGCTCCAGTACCTCCGGTCCGCCGTTGGCGCGCACCACTACCGCTTCGACCACGTCTCGTTCCTCCGCCTGGTCCAGGGAAACCTCCCCGGACCCTAGCGCGCGGCGGCCGTGCGTTTCGCGGCGAGCCGTTCTGGTTTGGGCCAGCGGACGTTGGTCGCCCAGCCGAACTTCTCGAAGATCCAGATGACCCGCGCGGAGATGTCGAGCTGGCCGCGCAGCACGCCGTGCCGGGCGCCGGTCGGGTCCGCGTGGTGGGAGTTGTGCCACGACTCGCCCATGGACAGCAGCGCCAGCGGCCAGAAGTTGGCGGCCTTGTCGCGGCTGGTGAACGGCCGGGAGCCCACCATGTGGCAGATCGAGTTCACCGACCAGGTCACGTGGTGCAGGAACGCGATGCGCACCAGGCCGCCCCAGAAGAACGCGGTGACCGCGCCCCACCAGGACATCGTGATCAGCCCGCCGAGCACGCCCGGCAGCGCGACGCTGACCACCGTCAGCGGGATGAACAGCCGGTCCACGGTGCGAATGTCGCGGTCGGCGAGCAGGTCAGGGGCGAACCGCTCGGAGTTGGTGACGTCCCGCTCGAACAGCCAGCCCATGTGCGCGTGCCAGAAGCCCTTGGCCAGGGCACGGGCGCTGGTGCCGAACAGCCAGGGGGAGTGCGGGTCGCCCTCGCGGTCGGAGAACGCGTGGTGGCGCCGGTGATCGGCGACCCAGGCGATGACCGAGCCCTGGGCGGCGAGCCCGCCGGCGACGGCGAGCGCGATGCGCAGCGGCCGGTTGGCCTTGAACGAGCCGTGGGTGAAGTAGCGGTGGTAGCCGACGGTCACGCCGAGCGCGGAGACCAGGTAGAACCCGGCGGCGACGCCGAGGTCGGTCCAGCCGAGGCCCCAACCCCAGGCCAGCGGAACGGCGGCGACCAGCGCGGTGAAGGGGACGAGGATGAACAGCTTGACGAGGAACGTCTCCGGCAGCGAGCGCCGGCGACCGATCAGCGGTTTCGGGGAATGTTTTTCGCGCGTGGGCGACAGGGTGGAGGTGATGGGTTCGATGACCTCGTATCTCGGCCGGGACGCGGCCTGTCAACGCGTTCCTACGGTTACGTAGCCGTAGGTTCGCCGTCCACGTTAGGTCGTCGGCGTCGCTTTCGCCACCAGCGGCCGGGCGACCCGGACCCCACACCACAGCGACGCGGTGGCGACGATCACGCACATCGCGCCGAGCACGTGCAGCGACACCAGCAGTTCCGGCACCCCGGTCCAGAACTGGACGAGCCCGATCGCGCCCTGGGCGACCACGACGGCGAGCAGGACCTGGTAGCGCCGCCACGGCGGGTTCGCGGTGCCGCGCAGCCAGAAGCCGACCAGCACCAGCGAGCCGAGGAACGTGTAGAGCATGGCCGCGTGCACGTGCGCCAGCGTCTCCACCGGCAGGTCGAACCGCGGGGTCTCCGGATCGCCGCCGTGTGGGCCGGCGCCGGTGACCATCGTGCCGGTGACGAGGACGCCGACGAGCAGCGCGGTCGGCACGTACAGCAGCCGGGGGCCGCGACCGGCCGGCTCCTGCCCGCGCGGCACGGCGTGCACCAGGAGCGTGGCCAGCCAGACCATGACCGTGGAGGCCAGCAGGTGGATGGCCACGGTCCACCAGAGCAGGTCCAGCCGGACGGTGATCCCGCCGATGGCGGCCTGGACGACGACGCCGACGGGCATGGCGAGCGCCAGGCGCAGGTACCGCTTGTCGCGGGGCCGGTGCAGGTAGGCGAGCACGAACGCGGCTCCGGCGATGATCCCGACGAGCCCGGTGAACAGGCGGTTGCCGAACTCGATCCACTGGTTCAGCATCGCGAACTCGGGGTGCTCGACGGGCACCATGCTGCCGTCGTGGCACTGCGGCCAGGTCGGGCAGCCGAGCCCGGAGCCGGTGACCCGGACGATGGCCCCGGTCATGGCGATCAGCGCCTGCGTCGCGACCACCGCGATCGCGACGCCGACCTGGAGCCGGTAGCTGGGGGTGGGCAGCCGGTCGATCCGGGCCTTCAGCGATGCGAACGACACCAGACGATGGTATGGAAGCGACCCGGTGCCACCGGTCGCGGGTACCGCCACGTACCCGCCACCCGCGACGGGAGCGTACGACTCGCGCGACGGGAGCGTACGACTCGCGGGGTCAGGCGAGTTTGGTGGTGCGGGTGGCCAGGGCGCCTGCCGCGCCGCCCCAGGCCAGGAGGGTGGCGAAGACGGTCCAGTGGGGGGCGGTGCCGTCGGTGAGGGCGGTGTGCAGGCCCTCGGCCAGGGCACCGGACGGGAGGAACGTCACGATGTCGGCGAGCGGGCCGGGCATGGAACTCGCCGGGACGGCGATGCCGCCGGCCAGCAGGAGCACGAACCACACCAGGTTCGCCAGGGCCAGGACGATCTCGGCCTTGAGGGCGCCGCCGAGCAGGACGCCGAGGGCGCCGAAGGACAGGGTGCCGAGCACCACCAGCAGGACGGCCCAGACGATGCCGGTCGCGGAGGGGGACCAGCCGAGGGCGGCGGCCACCACGCCGAGTACGACCAGTTGGACGGCGACCACGACGAACGCGGCGCTCGTGCGGCCCGCGAGCAGCAGCCAGCGGGGCAGTGCGGTCGCGGCGAGCCGTTTCACCACGCCGTAGCGGCGGTCGAAGCCGAGGGCGATCGCCTGGCCGGTGAACGCGGACGACATCACCGCCAGCGCGAAGATCCGCGGTGCCACCGAGTCGACCCTCGGCTCGGGCAGCGAGAAGATCGTCAGCAGGGTCAGGCCAACCAGCAACGCCAGCGGGATCAGCAGCGTCAGCAGGATCTGCTCGCTGTTGCGCAGCGTCAGCACCGCCTCGGTGCGCGCGTGCGTGGCCAACATCCGGCCGACCCGGCCACGTCCTGGCGCGGGCGCGAACGTCCCGGCGGGGAAGGTGGTCACCGCAGCTCCCGTCCCGTCAGCTCGAGGAACACGTCCTCCAGGCTCCGCCTGCCGACGTGCAGTTCCTCGGCCAGCACGCCCTGCCGCGCGCACCACGCGGTCACCGCCGACACCACCTGCGGGTCCACCCGCCCGGACAGCTGGTACGCGCCAGGCGACGGCTCGTCGATCCGGCAGCCGTTCGGCAGCGCGGCGCACAGCTCGCTGGTGTCCAGCCCCGGTGTGGCCCGGAAACGCAGCCGTGCCGCGTCCGGCTGCTCGGCGGTGAGCTGCCGCGGGCTGCCCTCGGCCACCACCCGGCCCTTGTCGATGATCACCACGTGGTCGGCCAGCTCCTCGGCCTCCTCCATCACGTGCGTGGTGAGCAGCACGCTGACGCCGTCGGCCCGCAGCGCGGCCACCAGCTCCCACACCAGCCGCCTGGCCTGCGGGTCCAGCCCGGCCGTCGGCTCGTCCAGGAACACCAGCTCCGGGCGGCCCACCAGCGCGCACGCCAGCGACAGCCGCTGCTGCTGGCCCCCGGAGAGCCGCTTGTACGGGGTGCGGCGGGCCGACTCCAGGCCGAGCACGTCCAGCAGCCAGGCCGGGGACAGCGGGTTCGCCGCGCACGCCGCGACCAGCGTCAGCATCTCCTCCGCGCGCACCCCCGGGTAGGCGCCGCCGCCCTGCGGCATCACGCCGACGCGCGGGCGCAGCCGGTCACCGCTGGTCGCCGGGTCGAGGCCGAGCACACGCACCGAGCCGGCGTCGCGGCGCAGGAAGCCCTCGCAGATCTCCACCGTGGTCGTCTTGCCCGCGCCGTTCGGGCCGAGCAGCGCGAGCACCGTGCCCTGGTCCAGTCGCAGGCTCAGGCCATCCACCGCGGTCGTCGGGCCGAAGCGCTTGACCAGTCCCGAGACGTCCACGGCTGGGACAGGGGTGGCACTCACGGCACTAAGGCTATGACGTGGCCGTTCGGCGGCGGACCCGGGTCGCGGCCGGTCTCGCCCGACGGTGCTGCCGAACGCCCGGTCACACGCCGACGGGAAAACGAGGAAATCGTCCGGGACGTATTCCCATCGAGCCCGGGAATATAGCCGACTACCCGGTGATCGATATCGCTCTAGGATTCGTGGTCAAACCACGTCCGCTGTTGCAACGGAGTAGTTCATGCCAACAATGGATCGCCGCGCTTTGCTGCGGAATATGGGCCGATTTGCCGTGGTAGCCGGAGTTGGTGCGGCCGGAACCACGGCCGGAACCACGGTCGGCCGCGGTAGTGCGGAAGGGTTGCGGCAACGGCACGAGCGGTCCGCGACCATTGTCGGAACGCCGCAGATGACGGTGCTCACCGATCTTCCGAGCGCTGCTCCGGGAAATATTTACTACACTTCCCAGGGGCTGATCGTGGCCGACCGGCACGGAACGACGACACAGCACCGGCCGGCAACCTACATGAACGCCGATTTCCGGATGCAGAACTACCAGGGCAACAAGGTGCTGACCTGGTGGGAGGTGGTACCCGACCAGCGGATCGGCGGTCGGGCCAACGTGTCCGACATGTCGTTCGACATCAAACACTCGGTCGATGAGGTCAGCCCGGGGTGGCGCCCGGACCTGCACGAGTTCCTCATCAGCCCGTGGAACACCGGGTTGCACTGCGTCTACCAGCCGATCCCGTACGACCTGCGTCCGGTTGGCGGTGAGCAGGACGGCGTCCTGTACGACTCGCTGGTGGTGGAGGTGGACCTCGCCAGCCAGCAGGTGCTGCGGTCGTGGCGGGCCAGCGACCACATCCCGATCACGGACAGCTACTGGTCACCGGAGCCGAACGAGCTCAACGACTTCGGCTTCGACTACTTCCACATCAACTCGATCTTCCCGGTCGACAGGGACCACATGCTGATCTCCGCACGGCACACCTGTGCGGTGTACAAGATCAACCTCCGGACCGGCCGGGTCGTGTGGCAGATGGGCGGCAAGCGCAGCGACTTCGGCATCGATCGGGACGTCTCGTTCACCTGGCAGCACGATGCGCAGATGGTGAGCCCGCACACGATGCGGCTGTTCGACAACGCGAGCAACGGGGAAACCGTCGACCGGCCGAGCAGCCGGGTGATCTGGCTTCATGTCGACGAGCGAAAAGGCAGGGTGAGCCTCAAGCGCGAGGTGGTTCACCCCGAGGGCATCTCCAGCTTCGCGGCGGGCAATTGCCATGGACTGCCGAACGGGAACACGTTCGTCGGCTGGGGAATCGAGCCACGGATGTCCGAGTTCGACCCCGCGGGCAACCTGGTGTTCGACGCGAAGCTGCCCGCGTTCAGCTACCGCTCATATCGAATCGCCGGTTGACGGTAGGCGTGAGCTGGGCGAGTCCGGGTGGCTCGCCCAGCTCACGAACACCGCGGGACGTCGACCCTAACCGGCGACACCGACGGTTTCCGGTCGTCGCCGCAGGTTGGTCGGGATGTGCCGCCTGACCACGAACAACGCAAGGGCGACGACGATCACCGCCCCCGCGTAGGCGTACGGGAGCTGGTAGGCCCGGCCGTCGAACGTGCTGCCCGTCGGTGGCAGCGCGACGGCGAACCCGGCGCTGATCGCGGTGGCCATCGTGCGGAACCGGATGTCGCCTGCCGCCACCGCCAGCGGCAGCGCCGCCCACAGCAGGTACCACGGCTGCACGGTCGCCCCGAACACCAGCACCGCACCCAGCGCCGCGCCGAGCCCGATCATCGGCCGCAGCCGCCACCTCAGGCTGTCCAGCAGCAGCTTCGCGGCCAGCAGCGGCCCGAGCAGCGTGCCGACCATCCGGCTGACCGTGATCGCCGCGTCGATGTGGTTGCCGAGCCCGAGCAGGATGCCGAGCCCGCCCGCGCCGAAGCCGAGCGCGGTCATCGGGGCCATCCACGACTTCACCGCGCTCGCCGTGTTCAGCGTCGACACCCAGCCGTAGCCGAGGCCGCTGCCGAGCGACGTGATCGTCAGCACGGAGAGGAAGACCACCGCCAGCCCGCCGGCCACGCCCAACACGTGTTTCCACCGGCCGCCGAGCCGTCTGGCGATCATCACGCCGAGGAACCCGAGGGCCAGCGCGGCGGGGATCTTCACCGCCGCGCCCAGCGTGATCACCGCGGCGCCGATGCCGTACCAGAGCAGCTCGCCGGACTGCCACGGCGGGAACGGCCCGCCCGGCCGGGTGCGGGGCATCCCGCGCAGCGCCAGCTCGACGCCGACCAGCATCAGGCCGATGGCCAGCGACTCGTTGTGGATGCCGACGACCAGGTGGAACAGCACCAGCGGGTTCGCCGCGCCCAGCCACAGCGCGCTCACCGGGTTGATGCCGAAGCGCCTGGCCAGCCGGGGCAGCGCCCACACGATCATCGCGAACCCGACCAGGGCGAGCAGCCGGTGGAACGCGACCCCCATCACCACGTGGTTGCCGGTGATCCAGTTGATGGCCTTGCCCACGGTCAGGAACAGCGGTCCGTAAGGCGACGGCGTCTCCCGCCACATCGTCGGCACGCCCCTGGTCAGGTCGTCGTCGATGCCGAGGCCCTCGGCCGGGCCGACCGTGTACGGGTCGAGGCCCCTGGCGGCGATCTCGCTCTGCGCCAGGTAGCTGTAGACGTCCTTGGAGAACATCGGGACCGTGAACACCAGCGGCGTGGTCCACATCGCCAGGGTCCTGCCCATCTGCGGCAGCGACACCATCCGCGCCCGGCCCGGCAGCGACAGCCGCCCCAGGGCCAGCCAGGCGAGCACGATCATGAACACGCCGGTGAACGCGATGGTCAGCGACACCGTGGTCATCCGGCTGAACATGCCGAGCACCGGGAGCCGCCACACCGGGTTGAACACCGGCGCCGCGCCAGCTCCCAGCGAGCCGACGGCCAGCAACAGCGCGCCGATCGTGCCGAACCGCCGGATCACGTCCAGCTGGCGTCGCTCGCGCGTGTCCAGCGGGCCGGCGGGGTCAACCACCCGCTCGTCCACCTCATCACGCACCGTGTCTCCCGCCACCAGGGAAGCGTATCCACCCCGATGAGTGGTGAGCCCGCTCACCTCGACCGGCCCCGTCTTTGCCGTCCATCCGGAAATAGGACACACTGGTGTTGTGAAAAACGAGCAGCAGCTCACCGAGGGCCGCACCAGGCATGGTGTGGCGCGGTTGCTGCTGCAGGAGGGCCCGATCACGGCGGCCGCGGTCGCCGAGACGCTCGGGCTCAGCCCGGCGGCCGTACGCCGGCATCTCGACACCCTCGTCGCCAACGGTGAGGCGGAGTTCCGCGACGCGCCCCGGCGCGGTCAGCGGGGCCGCGGGCGGCCGGCCAAGCTGTGGCTGCTCACCGAGACCGGACGGGCCAGGTTCGGCCACGCCTACGACGACCTCGCCATCGCGGCGATCCGGTTCGTCGCCGAGGGTGGGGGCGAGTCCGCCGTCCGGGAGTTCGCCGAGCGTCGGGTGGCCTCCCTGGTCGACCCGCACCGTCCGTCGGTCACCGACAAGACGGAGCTGGCCGAGCGGGCGAAGGCCCTCGCGGCCGCGCTCACGAGAGAGGGATACGCTGCGTCGACGCGGCGGGTCGGGACAGGGGAGCAGCTGTGTCAGCACCACTGCCCGGTGGCCCACGTCGCCGCGGAGTTCCCCCAGCTGTGCGAGGTCGAGACGGAGGTCTTCGCCGACCTGCTCGGCACACACGTACAGCGGCTCTCGACCATCGCGCGCGGGGACGCCGCGTGCACCACACACGTACCGCTCGGCGGCTCCGAACACGCCGATCAGGCACGCACCACCACGACCGAAGGGACGCCTTCATGACTTCCGCCCCGGAGCGCGCGGGTTCGCCGCCGCTGACCCAGGAGGAGACCCTCGCCACGCTGGGCAAGTACCAGTTCGGCTGGGCCGACTCCGACGTCGCCGGTTCCAGTGCGCAGCGCGGCCTGTCCGAGGCCGTCGTCAGGGACATCTCCGCCAAGAAGGGCGAGCCCGAGTGGATGCTCGAGTCCCGCCTCAAGGCGCTGCGGCTGTTCGACCGCAAGCCGATGCCGAACTGGGGCGCCGACCTGTCCGGCATCGACTTCGACGCCATCAAGTACTTCGTGCGCTCCACCGAGAAGCAGGCCCAGAGCTGGGAGGACCTGCCCGAGGACATCAAGAACACCTACGACAAGCTGGGCATCCCGGAGGCCGAGAAGGCCCGCCTGGTGGCCGGCGTCGCCGCCCAGTACGAGTCCGAGGTGGTCTACCACAAGATCAACGAGGAGCTCGAGAAGCAGGGCGTGATCTTCCTCGACACCGACACCGCGCTCAAGGAGCACCCGGAGCTGTTCGAGGAGTACTACGGCTCGGTCATCCCGCACGGTGACAACAAGTTCTCCGCGCTCAACGGTGCCGTGTGGTCCGGCGGCTCGTTCATCTACGTGCCGAAGGGCGTGCACGTGGAGATCCCGCTGCAGGCCTACTTCCGGATCAACACCGAGAACATGGGCCAGTTCGAGCGGACCCTGATCATCGTCGACGAGGGCGCCTACGTGCACTACGTCGAGGGCTGCACCGCGCCGATCTACTCGTCGGACTCGCTGCACTCCGCGGTCGTCGAGATCGTCGTCAAGAAGGGCGGCCGCTGCCGGTACACGACCATCCAGAACTGGTCGAACAACGTCTACAACCTGGTCACCAAGCGCGCCAAGGCCGAAGAGGGCGCGACCATGGAGTGGATCGACGGCAACATCGGCTCCAAGGTCACCATGAAGTACCCGTCGGTGTTCCTGATGGGCGAGCACGCCAAGGGCGAGGTCCTGTCGATCGCGTTCGCCGGCGAGGGCCAGCACCAGGACGCGGGCGCCAAGATGGAGCACCTCGCGCCGCACACCTCCTCGACGATCGTGTCGAAGTCGGTGGCCCGCGGTGGCGGCCGGACCTCCTACCGAGGCCTGGTCAAGGTGGCCAAGCGGGCGCACCACGCGGCGTCCACGGTGAAGTGCGACGCGCTGCTGGTCGACCAGATCAGCCGCAGCGACACCTACCCGTACGTGGACATCCGCACCGACGACGTGTCCATGGGCCACGAGGCGACCGTCTCGAAGGTCAGCGAGGACCAGCTGTTCTACCTGATGTCCCGCGGCCTGACCGAGGACGAGGCGATGGCGATGGTCGTGCGCGGCTTCGTCGAGCCGATCGCCCGCGAGCTGCCCATGGAGTACGCGCTGGAACTGAACCGGCTCATCGAGCTGCAGATGGAAGGGGCCGTCGGCTAAATGAGCCAGGCTGTTGCACAGACACCCCACTCGCACGGGGCGGTCGTCCCCGCGTCCTCCCGGGCCGAGCAGTTCGCCTCGTTCGACGTCGAGGCGTTCGAGGTCCCGGGTGGGCGTGAGGAGATCTGGCGCTTCACGCCGATGAAGCGCCTCCGCGGGCTGCACGACGGCACCGCGGTCGCCACCGGCTCGCTGTCGGTCGAGGTCGACGGTGCCGACGTGCGCGTCGAGACCGTCGGCCGCGACGACGACCGGCTCGGCCAGGCGGGCACGCCGGCCGACCGGATCGCGGCCCAGGCGTACACGTCGTTCACCGAGGCCACGGTCATCACCGTGCCCAAGGAGGTCCAGGCTGGCGTCACCACGGTGACCGTCACCGGGCCGGGCGAGGGCCAGGTCGCCTACGGGCACCTGCAGGTGCGGGCCGAGCAGTTCGCCGAGGCCGTCGTGGTGCTCGACCACCGGGGCAGCGGCACCGTCGCCGACAACGTGGAGATCCTGGTCGCCGACGGCGCCAAGCTCACCGTGGTCAGCGTGCACGACTGGGCCGACGACGCGGTGCAGGTCTCCGCGCACCACACGAAGCTCGGCCGGGACGCGACCCTGCGCCACCACCTCGTGGCGCTCGGCGGCGACCTGGTCCGGGTCAGCCCGACCGTGACCTACGCCGGCCCGGGCGGCGACGCCGAGCTGAACGGCCTGTACTTCGCCGACGCCGGCCAGCACATGGAGCTGCGCACCTTCGCCGACCACGCCCAGCCGAACTGCAAGTCGAACGTGGTCTACAAGGGCGCGCTGCAGGGCGACGACGCCAGGACGGTCTGGATCGGCGACGTGCTGATCCGCGCGGCCGCCGAGGGCACCGAGACCTTCGAGCTGAACCGGAACCTGGTGCTCACCGAGGGCGCCCGCGCCGACTCGGTGCCGAACCTGGAGATCGAGACCGGCGAGATCGCCGGCGCCGGTCACGCCAGCGCCACCGGCCGGTTCGACGACGAGCAGCTGTTCTACCTGCGGGCCCGCGGCATCCCGGAGGGGGTGGCGCGCCGGCTGGTCGTGCGTGGCTTCTTCCACGAGCTGCTGATGAAGATCGGCGTTCCGGAGATCCGGGAGCGGCTGGAAGCGGCCATCGAGGCGGAGCTCGAGGCGGTCGGGGCATGAGTCGCGCGTGTGCGCTGTCCGACCTGGACGAGGGCAAGCCGATCGGCGTCGAGGTCGACGGCGAGCCGGTCGTGCTCGTGCGCCAGGGCGAGACCGTGCACGCGCTGCGCGACGAGTGCTCGCACGCCACGTTGCAGCTGTCCGAGGGCGAGCTGACCCGCAAGGGCATCGAGTGCTGGCTGCACGGGTCGTGCTTCGACCTGCGTACCGGGGAGCCGTCCTCCCCGCCGGCCACCGAGCCGGTCGACGTGTTCCCGGTCGAGATCCGCGACGGTGAGGTCCACGTGGACGTCACCACCACCACGAACTGAACTTCTGAGGAGAAAGCAAGAGATGGCCACGCTGGAGATCAGGGATCTGCACGTCTCGGTCACCACCGACGAGACCGCCAAGGAGATCCTGTCCGGGGTCGACCTGACGATCAACTCGGGCGAGACGCACGCGATCATGGGCCCGAACGGGTCCGGCAAGTCCACGCTGTCCTACGCCGTCGCCGGCCACCCCAAGTACGAGGTGACCTCCGGCTCGGTGACCCTGGACGGCGAGGACGTCCTGGAGATGTCGGTCGACGAGCGCGCCCGCGCCGGTCTGTTCCTCGCCATGCAGTACCCGGTCGAGGTGCCCGGCGTGTCGATGTCGAACTTCCTGCGCACCGCCGCGACCTCGGTCCGGGGTGAGGCGCCGAAGCTGCGGCACTGGGTCAAGGAGGTCAAGGAGGCCATGGCCGACCTCGACATCGACCCGGCGTTCGCCGAGCGCTCGGTGAACGAGGGCTTCTCCGGCGGTGAGAAGAAGCGCCACGAGATCCTGCAGCTCGCGCTGCTCCGGCCGAAGATCGCGATCCTGGACGAGACCGACTCCGGCCTGGACGTCGACGCGCTGCGCGTGGTCTCCGAGGGCATCAACCGGGTCCGGGAGGGCGGCGAGGTCGGCATCATGCTGATCACCCACTACACCCGGATCCTGCGGCACATCACGCCGGACTTCGTGCACGTGTTCGCCGGCGGCCGGATCGTCGAGTCCGGCGGATCCGAGCTGGCCGACCAGCTCGAGGAGCACGGCTACGTCCGCTTCACCGGCAAGCAGGAGCCGGCCGCGATCGGCTGAGAATAGAGGGTTCCCGGATGACCACCACCACCGCCGCGCCCTTCGACGTCGAGACGGTCCGCAAGGACTTCCCGATCCTGTCCCGGCTCGTGCACGGCGACAAACCGTTGGTGTACCTGGACAACGCGGCCACCTCGCAGAAGCCGCGCCAGGTCATCGACGCGCTCGTCGAGTACTACGAGAAGCACAACGCCAACGTGCACCGCGGCATCCACACACTGGCCGAGGAGGCCACCGCGCTGTACGAGGGCGCCCGGGACAAGATGGCGAAGTTCATCGGCGCCCCGAGCCGCGACGAGGTGATCTTCACCAAGAACACCTCGGAGGCGATCAACCTGGTGGCCCGCGTGCTCGGCGACGCCGGGCCGGGCTACCGGGTCGGCCCCGGTGACGAGATCGTCATCACCGAGATGGAGCATCACTCCAACATCGTTCCGTGGCACCAGCTCGCGGAGCGCACGGGCGCGACGGTGAAGTGGCTGCGGCTCACCGACGAGGGCAGGCTCGACCTGTCCACACTGGACTCCGTGGTCACCGAGCGGACGAAGATCGTCTCGATGACGCACGTGTCCAACCTGCTCGGCACGATCAACCCGGTCGACGTGGTGGTCAAGCGGGCCCGCGAGGTCGGTGCGCTGGTGCTGGTCGACGCGTCGCAGTCGGCGCCGCACCTGCCGTTCGACGTGTCGGCGCTCGGCGCGGACTTCGTGGCGGTCACCTGCCACAAGATGCTCGGCCCGACCGGTATCGGCGTGCTGTGGGCCCGGCTGCCGCTGCTGCAGGAACTGCCCCCGTTCCTCGGCGGCGGCGAGATGATCGAGCTGGTGACGATGGAGAAGTCCACGTTCGCCCCGCCGCCGCACAAGTTCGAGGCGGGCACCCCGCCGATCGCCGAGGCGGTCGGCCTCGGTGCGGCCGTGGACTACCTCACGGCCGTCGGCATGGACGCCATCGCCGCGCACGAGCACGAGCTGACCCGGTACGTCATCGAGCGCTTCGCCGAGGTGGAGGGCCTGCGGGTGATCGGCCCGAACACGGCCGAGAACCGGGTCGCCGAGGTGTCGTTCGCGCTGGAGGGCATCCACCCGCACGACGTGGGCCAGATCCTCGACGAGCAGGGCATCGCGGTACGGGTCGGGCACCACTGCGCGCGGCCGGCCGTCGTGCGGTACGGAATTCCGGCGACCACTCGGGCGTCGTTCTACCTGTACAACACGCACGCCGAGGTCGACGCGCTGATCGCGGGCCTGGACCGGGTGAAGAGGGTCTTCACATGAACCTGGAGTCGATGTACCAGGAGATCATCCTGGACCACTACAAGAACCCGCACGGGCGCGGTCTGCGCGAGCCGTACGACGCCGAGTCGTTCCAGGTGAACCCCACCTGTGGCGACGAGGTGACGCTGCGGGTGGCACTGGCCGACGCGAAGGTCGGCGACGTGTCCTACGACGGCCAGGGCTGCTCGATCAGCCAGGCGTCCACGTCGGTGCTGACCGACCTGGTCCAGGGCCGGACCGTCGAGGAGGCGCTGGCCACGATGGACGCCTTCGTGGAGATGGTGCAGGGCCGGGGCCAGGTGGAGCCGGACGAGGACGTGCTGGAGGACGGCGTGGCCTTCGCCGGGGTGGCGAAGTATCCCGCGCGGGTGAAGTGCGCGCTGCTGGGTTGGATGGCGTTCAAGGACGCCGTGTCACAGGCAGCCTCCCGAGCCGAAGGAGCAACCCGATGACCGAGAACATCGAACGAGGCGTCGAGTCCCTCCCGGAGCCCCCGGCGCCGAAGGCGGACGTGGCGGCGATCGACGACATCGAGGAGGCCATGCGCGACGTGGTCGACCCCGAGTTGGGGATCAACGTCGTCGACCTCGGCCTGGTGTACGACCTCCGCGTCGAGGAGGACAACACCGCGACGATCGACATGACCCTGACGTCGGCGGCGTGCCCGCTGACCGACGTGATCGAGGACCAGACCCGCGCCGCGCTGACCGCTGGCCCGGGCGGCGGCCTGGTGAGCGACTTCCGGATCAACTGGGTCTGGATGCCGCCGTGGGGCCCGGAGAAGATCACCGAGGACGGCCGCGAGCAGCTGCGCGCCCTCGGCTTCACCCTGTAGTCCACACGTCGCACGCGGACAGCCGGCCGGACGAGAACCCCTTGTCCAGCCAGCTGTTCGCGTCCGGCAGTGCGTCCACGGCGGACAGCCGGTCGCGGATCTCGCCGGTGATGTTGGCGTCCACCGACCCGTGGCCGGCCATCGCGGCCGACGCGATGCCGACCAGGCAGGTCGCCTGTAGGCTCAGCCGGTCGTCCACTCCGGACTCGTCGGCGGCCTCCTCGTACGTGCTCCCGTAACCGGCGAGCAGGGCCACCTCCGCGTACTCACGCAGAAACACCCCGAGGTACCGACCGGGATAACGCCCGTTGCCCTCGACGTCCCGCAGGTACGCCGGTGTCATGTAGACGGTGCCCGCGCAGCTGGTGACGGACGCCGTCGCCGCCACCGCACCGCACCGCGACTTCACCTCACCGTCCTGGACGGTCACCACGTCGACCGCCGGTACCGGCAGCTCGGCGGCGGCGAACAGCCCACCGAAGGCGTCGTCGGCGCACACCGCCGCCGCCGCGTAGAACGCTTCCTGCGCGTCAGCATCGAACGTCGGCAACAGGCACGTCACCTCCCACAGCTCCGCGGGTGAGGTCGACAGCGGATGCGCGGCCAGGGCGGCGTAGCCGTCCGGCGGTGGGACAGGCGGCGGGGTGGCCTCGACCGGCGTGGAGCTGGTCGGCACCGGCAGCGCTGGAATGTCCAGACCCGCGGCCGTGCCCGCCACCCGGCGCACCGGCGGGTCGGCGGCCAGCACCGCGAGACCCGCGATCATCCCGAGCACCAGCATCACCACGACGGTCAGCGACACGTAGTACGCCGGGTGCCGGTAGGCCCTCGGTCCGGCCCGCTCCGGTGCCCGCCGGGCCGGCGGCTCGTGGAGCAGGTCGTCGAGGCCGGTCGGCTCCTCCGGCGGGTCGGCGGTCATGCCGGCTCGACCGCGGCCGCCGGTTCGGCCTTCTCCCGGTAGTGGGCGATCTTGCCGCGGATGTGCTCCTGCTCGGCGCGCAGCAGCTCGATGCGCCTGGTGATGTCCTCGTCGTGCTCCTCGAGCACCGCCAGCCGTTCGGCGACCGTCTCGTCGCCGCCGCGGGCGAGCTCGGCGTAGCGCACCATCCGCGCGATCGGCATGCCGGTCTCGCGCAGGCAGCGCAGGATCCGCAGCCACCCGAGGTCGTCCTCGGTGAACACCCGCTGCCCGCCGGAGTTCCGCTCGATCCCGTCCAGCAGGCCGATCCGCTCGTAGTAGCGCAGGGTGTCGAGGCTGAAGCCGGTCCGCTCGGCCACCTGGCCAGGTGAGTAGCGCCGCATCAACCGATCCTAAGCCGGTCTGTCCACCGGGCGACCCGAATCTTGGAGGCGGCCGCGCAGCACGTCCACCCGGTCGTTGCCGGGCCGGCCGAGCACCCAGCTCGACCCGGGCACCGCCTTGGCCCGCTGCTTGAGCGGCGCGAGCAGGCGGGAGGCCTCCCGGTACGAGCCGACCGAGGCCACCGCGCACACCAGCGACGCCAGCGAGACGCTGACGGTCAGGTCCTCCACCGTCCAGGCCCGGTCGACCAGCTCGGTGGCCACCGTCGCGATCTCGTCCAACCCGGTCACCACCAGGAAGTCGTCGCCGCCGACGTGCGCGACCACCGTGTCGCCCAGCGACGCCTCCGCGTCGGTGAGCGCGAGCCCGAGCGCACGGATCAGGTCGTCGCCGGCGGCGAAGCCCTTGGTGTCGTTGACCGCCTTGAACGCGTCCACGTCCAGCCAGCTGACCACGAACATCTCGCCGCGCTCGACGCGCCGGTCGATCTCGCGGGCCACCGCGCCGGTGCCGGGCAGCCTGGTCAGCGGGTTGAGCGCGGCGGCCTGCTCGACCTTGGCGTCGGCGACCACCCGCACCACCTCGGTCAGCCGCACCACGCCGACGCACCGGCCGGCGGCGTCGATGACCACGACGTCGTCGGCGGCCCGGCTGCCCTCGGTCTCGCCGACCGACTCGAGCAGGTCCTGGCTGGTGGCGTCCGAGCGGATCGTGCGCGGCGGGTCCGCGTGCCGGGCGGCGGGTCGGCTGGCGTGCAGCGCGTGGCCGTAGGGCCCCGTGACCGCGAGCAGGAACCGGCTGCGGTCGACCGTGTGGCTCGGCCGGCCCGCGCCGTCGACCAGCACGACGCCGGTGACCTCGGGAGCCTCGACGAACGCGTCGCGCACCTGGTCGGAGGTGGCGGTGTCGGACATGGTGACCGCCGGCCGCAGCAGGTCGGCGACCAGCGGCACGCCCTGCCCGGTGGCCGGCGCCGAGTCGAGCCGGGTGAGGGTGGTGACCTGCGACGGAACGACGGCCTGCCCGCCGCGCCGGGCGGCGGCGAGCAGGTTGCCCTGGGCGACCGGGACACCGAGCCGGCCGATCGCGACCAGCTGCTCCTCGGTCTCGACGCCGACCGCGGCGAGCTTGATGCCGGTGCGCCCGGAGAGGTGGACCAGCGCCTCCACGACCGCGACCACGCCCGCTTCCTGCGGAACGCCGCGCAGCAGGTACCCGTCGAGCTTGACCATGTCCGGCACGAAGTCGGCGAGGAGCGACAGCGGCAGGTCGCCGTCCCCTGCGCCGTCGAAGGCCAGCCGGAACCCGTTGCGACGGAGCGTGTGCAGTCCGTCGAACAGGGCGCCCCGGGAGATCCCGCCGAACGGGGGAGTGATCTCGATCGTCACGTCCTTCGGATCGCGACCGGTGGCCCGCAAGGCGCCGGTGAGCGCGTCGAGCAGCTCGTCCGGGCGGGTCGCGGTGAGGGCGAGCACGTTGACGTGCAGCGGGTGCTCCTGGTCGGCGGCGGCGTGCACCGCACCCTCGGCGAGCGCGATGTCGGTCTCGACGAGCTGGCCGGCGTTCGCGGCGCGGCGGAGCAGGTCGTGCACGGAGCCGGCGTCGGGACGGGCGAGCACCTCGAGCGCGACGAGGCGGCCCGTGCGCGTGCTGAGCATGGGCTGGAACGCGTAGGACACACCAGGCACAACGGCCATGTCATCATCCTGCCCAGCGCTGGCCGCCGTGGTCACCATTTGTAATCGGAAGTTCATCCGGCGATCACGTTGCGTGACTCTCCTATGACGTCGCGATGACCCATAAGGTGTCGTCATGGGTGATCACGAGGAGCAGCGCGCCGCCAGACGTTCCGGCAGTCCCTCCGGGGACCTGGCAGCCAGTCCGTTCCGGGCCGACCGGGACCGTGTGGTCGCCTCGCCCTTCTTCGCCAGGCTCGGCGGTGTCACCCAGGTCGTCAGCGCCAGCGGCTCCGGGCTGCTGCACAACCGCCTCACCCACAGCCTCAAGGTCGCCCAGGTCGCCCGCGCCATCGCCGAGCGGATCACCGGCGCGCCCGACCTCGCCGAGCTCATCGACCAGCTCGGCGGGTGCGACCCGGACGTCGTCGAGGCCGCCGGGCTCGCGCACGACCTCGGGCACCCGCCGTTCGGGCACCTCGGCGAGCAGGTGCTCGACCGGCTGGCCAGACACCGGTTCGGCCTGCCGGACGGGTTCGAGGGCAACGCGCAGAGCGTGCGCATCGTCACCACCACCGACACCGGCGGCCCGAGCGCGGTCGGCCTCGACCTCACCGCCGCGGTGCGGGCCGCGATGCTGAAGTACCCCTGGACCAGGCTCACCCATCCCGACCCGCACCCGCGCCACCTCGCCGACCCGCCGCGCGGCGCGTCCGAGCCGGCGGGGGAGAAGGGCACCGGCTCCAGCAAGTTCAGCGTCTACGTCACCGAACTCGACGACTTCGCCCAGGCTCGCGAGCCGTTCGCCGACCGGCTGGCGCCCTGGCAGCAGACCGTCGAGGCGTCGGTGATGGACACCGCCGACGACATCGCCTACGCCATCCACGACCTGGAGGACTTCCACCGCATCGGCGTCCTCCAGCACGCGCCGGTCGCCGCCGAGCTCGGGCGCTGGCTGACCGGCGCGCTCGAGCTGGCCCAGCTCGACGACGGGCTGCTGGCCACGCACTCGCGCCGGCCCGGCTACTCGCTGGAGATCCTGCGCCGCCGGCTGCACCTGCGCGACTCCTGGATCGTCGACGACGACGCGTTCGTCGCGGCCGTGCGGCGGGTGCGCACCGAGCTGGTCGACACCCTGCTCGCCACCCCGTTCGACGGCTCGGCCGAAGCCGAGCAGACCATCGGCCGGTTCTCTGCGGGCTGGACCGTGCGGCTCGTCAGCGGAATGA
Organism: Actinophytocola gossypii; assembly: GCF_025165815.1. Taxonomy (GTDB): domain Bacteria; phylum Actinomycetota; class Actinomycetes; order Mycobacteriales; family Pseudonocardiaceae; genus Actinophytocola; species Actinophytocola gossypii. Next base: position 226,627 of record NZ_JAFFZE010000009.1, read on the forward strand.
GCGTCGTGCTCGACCCGCCGACCCGCTCCGGGCACGTGCTGCTCGGATCCGCGCAGTGGCACGAGGTCCAGGTGCTCAAGTTCGTGCACCGGCGGTTCGTCCTGCTCCGTCCGGATCTCGCGCTGCACCAGCGCGGTCAGGCCCGGCTGCTCACCTCCCTGGTGCAGGCGCTCGAACAGTGGCTCACCGACCGGTACGAGTCCGACCGGCTGCCGCGCCGGCTGCAGGATCTGGTCGACCTCGCCGAACACGAGTACGCCACCCTGGCCGAGACCGATATGTCCACTTTGGTCGGCGCGGTCGGCGAGATGCCGCAGGGCGCGGCCGGAATCCGGGAGCTGGCAAGGGGACGCGCGGTGATCGACTTCGTCTCGTCGCTGACCGACAGCCAGGCGTCGACCCTGCTCGACGCGCTGTCCGGCCGGGGCGCGCAGCCGTGGTCAGACGCTTTCGTTCTGTGAGTCGCTAACAGCCGGCAACTGTTAACGCACACGGAGTGTGGTTCGGCCGAATGGCCGCTGTATGGAGAAAGACTCCGACCATACGGTTGGCCGGCCGGGGGGATCCCGGCTTCGGCTGTCGTGTGTCGGGGGCACGGCCGTGACCCGCAGGAGGGAATCCGTGCGCACTCCCGCACCCTCATCACGAAGACGACGTGCTGTGCTGACCGGCGCGGCGTGCCTGCTCGCCGTGGTCGGGCTGGCCAGCCCGGCCGTTGCCGCGCCCCAGCAGGCCAAGGGCCTGTCCCCGATGGAGAACGCGGCCCGGCAGATCGGCGCGCTGCAGGACCTGAAGAAGAACGGATCGGCCACTGAGGCCAAAGTGGACAGCAGGCTGCTGTTCGAGCTGAAGGCACGCGCCAACCGCTCGGCCATGTCGGCGGCGCTGCCCCGACTCCAGAGCGGCGTCGAGGTGTCCGGCAACCGGACCACGGTGGACATCCGCGCCACCGTCTCCGATGGGCTGCTCAAGGCGCTCACCGACGCGGGCGCCACGCTCAAGGCGGTGTCCACTCGGTACGGGAGCGTCCGGGCCGAGCTGCCGTTGTCCGCGATCGGCAAGGTCGCGCGGCGCTCGGACGTGCGCAAGGTCGAGGTCGCCGGCGAGGCCATGACCGCGCGTGAGCTCGACCCGAACACCGCGCCGGCCAAGCCGGAGTCCAAGGAGGAGAAGGACGCCCGGATCGAGCGGAACACCCGCGCCGCGCTCGCCGAGCAGGCGGCGACGATCACCAGCGCGGGCGACCGCGCGCACAACGCGGACACCGTGCGCGAGGAGATCGGCGTCACCGGCGTCGGCGTGAAGATCTGCGCGCTGTCCGACGGCATCGACTCGCTCGCCACCTCGCAGGCCGCGGGCGAGCTGCCCGAGGTCGACGTGCTGCCGACCCAGGCGGGTGGCGGCGACGAGGGCACCGCGATGCTGGAGATCATCCACGACGTGGCGCCGAACGCCGAGCTGGGCTTCGCCACCGCGTTCAACAGCGACGCGAGCTTCGCGGACAACATCCGCGCGCTCCGGTTCGAGCTGGACTGCGACATCATCGTCGACGACATCCTCTACTTCAAGGAGTCGCCGTTCCAGGACTGGATCATCGCCCAGGCCGTGAACGACGTGGTCGAGGACGGCGCGCTGTACTTCTCCTCGGCCGGCAACGAGGGCAACACCGTCGACGGGACCGCCGCGCACTGGGAGGGTGACTTCGTCAACTCCGGCCAGGTGATCGGCAAGTTCGCCGGCTACGCGCACGACTTCGACCCGTCGGAGAACACCCAGGTGCTGCAGCCGATCTCGGACGCCTCGTCGGCGGGTGTGCCGGTGCTGCTCAACTGGTCCGACCCGCTCGGCGCCTCGGACAACGACTACGACCTGTACATGCTCGACTCGCAGGGCAACGTCGTGGCGGGCAGCCAGGACTACCAGACCGGCACCCAGGACCCGTACGAGCGGGTGGACACCCCGTTCTTCGGCGGCAACGGGTTGCGGCTGGCGATCGTGAAGTTCAACGGCGAGGACCGGTACCTGTCGCTGTCGGCCCTGCGCGGCCGCTTCGGCGACACGTCGGGTGAGCTGAAGGCGTTCAACACCCCGGGCGTCACGTTCGGCCACTCGGCGGCACGGGGCGCGTTCAGCGTCGCGGCGGCGCCGGCCGACGAGCCGCTGCCGTTCGACCTGGAGCCGGGCGACCCGGCGAACCCGCGCGGCCCGTTCCCGGAGGCGTTCGGCGAGGACACCGCGCTGGAGCGGTTCTCCTCCGACGGCCCGCGCCGGATCTTCTACGAGGAGGACGGCACCCCGATCACGCCGGGCGACGTCAGCTCCACCGGCGGCGAGGTGCGGCAGAAGCCGGACATCACCGCGGCGGACGGCGTGCTGACCAGCGTGCCGGGCTTCGACCCGTTCTTCGGCACCTCGGCGGCCGCCCCGCACGCGGCGGCGATCGCCGGCCTGGTGCTGTCCGGCAACCCCGGCATCGACCCAGCCGAGGTGCGGGAGGCGCTGACCAGGACCGCGATCGACATCGCCGAGCCCGGCGTGGACGGGCGCAGCGGCCACGGCGTGATCCTCGCCGACCGGGTGCTCGCCTACACCGGTGCCAGCCCCCAGCCGTTGGCGCGGGCGCAGGCCCCGACGGTGACGCCGGACGACGGCGGCGAGTACCTGCACCCCGGTGACACCGCGACCGTGGAGCTGCCGGTGACCAACACCGGCGACGCCACCTCGGTGTCCACCAGCATGGTGCTGACCTCGCCGACGGACGGGGTGACGATCACGCCCCGGTCGCGCTCCTACGGCACGATCGAGAAGGGCGCGACGGCGACCAGGACGTTCCAGGTCACCGTGCCGGAGTCGCACCAGGTCGGGGAGCCGGTCCAGCTCGACACCCGGGTGACCTTCGCCGGGGCGTACTCGCCGACCAGGACGAGCTTCGCTCTCGAGGTCGGCGAGCCGTCGGACGTGACCGTCGACTTCGCCTACACCGGTGCGCCGGTGGCGATCCCGGACGCGAGCACGGTCGGCACGAGCGTCGAGATCCCGGTGAGCGGCGTCGGCCGGGCGTCGAAGCTGACGTTCTCGGTCGACGGGGCGACCTGCTCGACCGACTCCGGGGCGACCACGGTCGGCATCGACCACACCTACGTGTCGGACATGGTGGGCGTGCTGACCTCGCCGTCCGGCGCGAGTGCCCAGGTGTTCGCCGGCAACGGCGGCAGCGGGAACAACCTGTGCCAGGTGGTGTTCGACGACTCCGCCGAGCAGCCGTTCGCGTCGGTGAGCGCCGCGCAGGCGCCGTTCACCGGAACCTGGCGGTCGGTCGACCCGCTCGCGGGCCTGCGGACGGAGCCGGCGGACGGAACGTGGACGTTCACCGCGTACGACCTTGCGCTGTTCGACACCGGCACGCTGCGGTCGGTGTCGCTGCACGTCAACGGCTACGCCGCGGGCTGAGTTGATTTCCGGGCCGCCGCCGGTGCTTCCTGCCGGCGGCGGCCCCATTTCGCCTACTGTCTACACTGGACGCATGGCCCACGTCCACGCCTCCGTGCTGGTGCCCGCGTCGCCGGCTCGCACCTGGGAGACCGCGGCCGACCTGTCCCGCTTCGACGAGTGGCTGACCCTGCACGAGGGCTGGCGCGACGAGCTGCCGGCCGAGCTGGGCGAGGGCACCACGGTGACCTCGGTGGTCGCCGTGATGGGCCTGCGCAACCGCGTGACCTGGCGAATCGACCGCTACACCCCGCCGAGGAGCCTGACGATCACCGGCCGCGGCGTCGGCGGCGTGCGGGTGGCACTGAACCTCGCCGTCCGCCCGGACGGCGAGGACCGCTCCACGGTGACCGTCGACGCCGAGCTGACCGGTCGCCCGGTCTTCGGGCCCGTCGGCCTCGCGCTCGGCCGCGCCCTGCGCGCCGACCTCCGCAAGTCCGTCGCCGCGCTCGCCGGCCTGCTCAGCTGACCGGGATCAGCCGAGGGTGCCGGTGGCGAGCATGCCGCCGTCGACGCGGACGGTCTCGCCGGTGATCCAGGGGGCCTGGTCGGAGGCGAGGAACGCGACCAGCTGAGCCACGTCCGCCGGCTCGCCGAGGCGCTTCATCGGATACGCGGCGGCGGCCTCCTCCTCGCGCGAGGTGTACAGCATCTCGGCGAACTTCGTCTTCACCACGGCCGGCGCCACCGCGTTCACCCGCACGCCGGGGCCGAGCTGCCAGGCCAGTTCCTCGGTCAGCCGGATCAGCGCGGCCTTGCTCGCGCCGTACGCGGCGATCACCCCGGACGAGCGCAGGCCGGCCACCGACGCGATGTTCACGATCGAGCCGCCGTGCTCGGCCATCCACGCCTTCAGCGCCAGCTGCACGTAGCCGAGCGCGCCGACCACGTTCACGTCGAAGATCTTGCGCACCGCGTTCAGGTCGGCCTCGGCCAGCGGGCCGTAGGTCGGGTTGATGCCGGTGTTGTTGACGAGCACGTCGAGCCGGCCGAACTCCTCGATCGTGCGCTGCACGACCCTGGCCCGGTCGTCGTCGCTGCCGGTGTTCGCCGGGACCGCGAGCACCCGCGCGCCCGGCACCTCGGCCCGGAGTTCGTCGGCGGCCGCCTCGATCTGGTCGGCCTTGCGCGAGGAGATCGTGACGGCCGCGCCACCGCGCGCCAGTTCGGTCGCGATCGCGTGCCCTATGCCGCGGCTCGCGCCCGTGACCAGCGCGACCTTGCCCTGGAAGTCTGGAGTCATGGCCAGACTCTAGCTAAGCGGGCGCTTAGCACGCGAGTGGCGCGAATCCCGGTTGAAGCCGACCCGTACACTCGACTGCGTGGTGGTTCGGACTGCCTAGGCGGCAGGAGAGCCCGCCGGCCACGGCCGGTGGGCGGACGAGTCCTGCCCACGACCACACTCACGGAGCCTCCGAAACATGATCACCGCCACGGACCTCGAACTGCGCGCCGGCACCCGGATCCTGCTCTCCGACACGACCCTGCGCGTCCAGCCGGGCGACCGGATCGGCCTCGTCGGCCGCAACGGCGCCGGCAAGACCACCACGCTGCGAGTACTGGCCGGCGAGGGCGAGCCCTACGCGGGCGACCTGCGCCGGGCCGGCGAGCTCGGCTACCTGCCGCAGGACCCGCGTGAGGGCAACCTCGACGTCACCGCCAAGGACCGGGTGCTCTCCGCCCGCGGGCTCGACCAGATCCTGCGCGACATGGAGAAGGCCCAGTCGGCCATGTCCGAGCACGCCGACGACACCACCCGCGACCGGGAGGTCCGCCGCTACGGCCGGCTCGAGGAGCGGTTCGCCGCGCTCGGCGGGTACGCGGCGGAGAGCGAGGCCGCCCGCATCTGCGCGAACCTCGGCCTCGCCGACCGGGTGCTCGGCCAGCCGCTGTCCACCCTGTCCGGCGGCCAGCGCCGGCGCGTCGAACTCGCCAGGATCCTGTTCGCCGCGGCCGAGGGCGGCGGGACCGGCTCCGGCACCACCCTGCTGCTCGACGAGCCGACCAACCACCTCGACGCCGACTCGATCACCTGGCTGCGCGGGTTCCTCAAGGGCCACAACGGCGGCCTCGTGGTGATCAGCCACGACGTCGAGCTGCTCGCCGACGTGGTGAACAAGGTCTGGTTCCTCGACGCCATGCGCGGCGTGGTCGACCTCTACAACATGGGCTGGCAGCGCTACCTCGACGCGCGGGCCGCCGACGAGAAGCGCCGCCGCCGGGAGCGCGCCAACGCCGAGAAGAAGGCGTCCGCGCTGATGCAGCAGGCGGACAAGATGCGGGCCAAGGCCACCAAGGCGGTCGCCGCGCAGAACATGGCCAAGCGCGCGAACCGGCTGCTGTCCGGGCTCGACGAGGTCCGGCAGGCCGACAAGGTCGCCCGGATCCGCTTCCCCGAGCCGGCTCCGTGCGGCAAGACCCCGCTCACCGCGGAGGGCCTGTCCAAGAGCTACGGCTCGCTCGAGGTGTTCACCGGCGTCGACCTCGCCATCGACCGCGGCAGCCGGGTCGTCGTGCTCGGCCTCAACGGTGCGGGCAAGACGACCCTGCTGCGCCTGCTCGGCAACATGGAGGAGGCCGACGCGGGCGAGGTCATACCGGGCCACGGCCTGCGAATCGGGTACTACGCCCAGGAGCACGAGACGCTCGACCACGACGCGACGGTGTGGTCGAACGTGCGGCACGCCGCCCCGGACACACCCGAGCAGCAGCTGCGCTCGCTGCTCGGCACGTTCCTGTTCTCCGGCGAGCAGCTCGACCAGCCGGCCGGCACCCTCTCCGGCGGCGAGAAGACCAGGCTGGCGCTGGCCGGCCTGGTGTCCAGCGCGGCCAACGTGCTGCTGCTCGACGAGCCGACCAACAACCTCGACCCGGCGAGCCGCGAGCGCGTCCTGGAGGCCCTGCACAGTTACTCCGGTGCGGTGGTTCTGGTTACGCACGATCCCGGCGCCGTCGAGGCGCTTGCACCCGAACGGGTGATCTTGCTGCCGGATGGTACCGAGGATCACTGGTCTGCCGACTACCTGGAACTCGTTCAGCTGGCCTGATGTGCCCCGGACGGGGTGAGCGGATTCATAGCCATTTGTGTTCTCGTCTGGCATTCCACGCCGTGGTGTTCGATCATTGGCCACGTCAGGTGTATCAGAACTCCGTCACACGCTACGGAAGGCGGACGACGTGGCTGATCTGAAGAAGGGCGCGCGGATCACCGGCTCGACGCGCGACAAGCTGGCCGCTGACCTCAAGAGGAAGTACGAGAAGGGCGCCAGCATCCGTGCGCTGGCCGAGTCGACGGGCCGTTCCTACGGATTCGTGCACCGGGTTCTCTCGGAGTCCGGTGTCACACTGCGGGGCCGTGGAGGGGCGACGCGCACGAAGAAGAAGTGAGCGTCACTCAGGGTTGGATGCCGCGGGAGTCGGGGTTCGTGACCAGTGCGTCGGTCGGTCCCGCGGTGTTCCGGTCCGCTCGTTCGTCGAGGGAGGCGAACGCGATCATCGCGCCGGACATGGCGAGTGGGTACACCAGGTAGCCCCAGCGCGTGGCCGGCGCGAGGATGATCGCCGTGCCGAGACCGGCGGCGATCCGCAACATCACGTCCGCCGGATCGCGCGGCGGGCGCAACAACAGCCACCCGGCGATCACACACGCGGCCGCGGCGAGCAGCACCAGCGCCGCGGCGTGCCCCGCCGTGCCCAACTGCGCGATCAGGTGGCCGGGCAGTGGGCTCGCCGCCGGTGAACTCGCCTCGCCCAGCCCCGCCGGGTACAGGATCACGTGCTCCACGAACGACGCCGGGTCGACCAGGAGCACGGGCACGGTGATGGCCGCGGCGGCGGCGACGAGCGCGCCGAGGAAGATCGCGAGGTGGCGCCCGCCCCGGCGAACCGCGACCGCCACCGCCAGCACGGCCAGTGCCGGCAGCGCGGTCAGCTTCATCGTGGCCACGATCGCGCACACCACCCCCGTCCAGACCGTGTTTCCGCGAAACGCGAGCACGGTGGCGAGCACGATCAGCGCGATCACCGGAACGTCGTCCCCGGCGACGACCAGCGTCAGCAGGGTGAGCGGGCTGACCGCGGCCAGCTGCGCGGCGAGCACCGGGACCCTTGGCCGGCCGAGCAGGTACAGCGCGAGCGCGATGATCAGCACCGTGCCGAGCGCGAACGCGACCCGCGCGTCGGTGAACGCGCCGTCGCCGAACAACGCGCGGGGCAGCCCGAACACGGTCATCGACGGGCCGTACGGGGTGTAGTCGTCGGGGTGCGCCGCCCGGTCGAGCAGCGACAGGTCCGGGTAGGGCGTGCCGTCGGCGAGCAGCAGGTCCGCGGACCGCTCGATCACCCACACCTCGGGCTGGGCCGGGAACGACCACGGCCAGTCGCCCCACACGAAGTTCGGTGACCGGCGGAAGATCAGCACGAGCAGCGGCACCACACCGGCCAGCAGGCCCGCGAGCGCGACCGGCGTCCAGCGCGACGCCAGTAGGCTCGAGCGGGCCGACAGCCCGGTGCTGGAGACTAGGTTGAGGCAGGCGAGCACGGTGGCGAGCAGGTAGCCGGCCGTCGCGAAGTTGCCCCAGACCCGGTACCCGTAGAACTCCGAGAACAGCGCGGTGCCGGCCGCGAAGAGCAGGCTGACGCCGTAGACGAGCAGGTCGAGGCGCCGTGCTCGCTGCCCGGTCCGCTCCACGCGGGCAGGTTACCGGCGCACGCCCTGCTGTTCGCTCTCCGGGTAACGGGAAGCCCGTCGCGCCGGGTGGCGTTGCCCGGTGCGGGGGTAGAGGTTAGGGAGAGGGCGACGTGGAAGGCAGTTGGACGTTCATGCGCGGCGCGATGCACGCCGCGGACGCACCGAAGGGGCTGCGCAAGGGCACGATCAGGCGGGTGTTCCGGTTCGCCAGGCCGCACTGGGGCAAGCTCAGCGTGTTCCTCGGGCTGACCATGGTCTCGGCGGTGCTCGCGGTGTCCACGCCGCTGCTGGCCGGCCGGGTGGTCGACGCGATCGTCGGCGAGCGGGACGTGTCGCTGGTGGTGTGGCTCGCGGTCGCGATCGCCGGCGTGGCGATCGTCGACGCCGGACTGGGGCTGGCCGAGCGGTGGCAGTCGTCGCGGATCGGTGAGGGGCTGATCTACGACCTGCGCCGCGCGGTGTTCGAGCACGTGCAGCGGATGCCGGTGGCGTTCTTCACCAGGACCCGCACCGGTGCGCTGGTCTCGCGGCTGAACAACGACGTGATGGGTGCGCAGCGCGCGTTCACCTCGACGCTGGCCGGGCTGGTCACCAACGTGATCCAGCTGGTGCTGTCGGTCGCGGTGATGATGACGCTGTCCTGGCAGGTGACCGCGCTCGCGCTGGTGCTGCTGCCGATCTTCGTGCTCCCGGCGCGGCGGATGGGCAGGCGGATGGCCGACCTGCAGCGCGAGGCGTCCACCCTGAACGCGTCGATGACCACCCAGATGGCCGAGCGGTTCTCCGCCCCGGGCGCGACCCTGGTCAAGCTGTTCGGCCACCCGCGCGCCGAGGCCGAGGAGTTCGGCGGGCGCGCCGAGCGGGTGCGGGACATCGGTGTGCGCACCGCGATGCTGACCCGCTGGTTCATGACGAGCCTGACGCTGGTGTCGGCGCTCGCGCAGGCGCTGGTGTACGGGCTCGGCGGGTACCTGGCGCTCACCGGCCAACTGGCGCCGGGCACCGTGGTCGCGCTGGCGTTGCTGCTGACCCGGCTCTACACGCCGCTGACCGCGCTCGCGAACGTGCGGGTGGACGTGATGACCGCGCTGGTGTCGTTCGAGCGGGTCTTCGAGGTGCTCGACCTGAAGCCGATGATCACCGAGTCGCCGTCGCCCCGGCGGATGCCGGACGGGGGAGTGTCGGTGGAGTTCGACGACGTGCGGTTCGCCTACCCGGCGGCGGACAAGGTGTCGCTGGCCTCGCTGGAGGAGGTCGCGGTGCTCGACCAGCGGGGCGGCGAGGAGGTGCTGCACGGGGTGTCGTTCCGGGCCGAGGCCGGGCAGATGGTGGCCCTGGTCGGGTCCTCGGGTGCGGGCAAGTCGACGATCGCCTCGCTGCTGCCGAGGCTCTACGACGTCGACTCCGGCGCCGTCCGGTTGTCCGATGTGGACGTTCGGGAGCTGTCGTTCGACGCGGTGCGGGACGCGGTCGGCGTGGTGACCCAGGACGGGCACCTGTTCCACGACACGATCCGCGCGAACCTGGCCTACCCGCGGCCGGAGGTGACCGACGAGGAGATCTGGGACGCGCTGGAGCGGTCGCGGCTGTCCGCGCTCGTGCGGTCCCTGCCGGACGGCCTGGACACGGTCGTCGGCGAACGCGGCTACCGGCTGTCCGGCGGCGAGCGGCAGCGGCTGACGATCGCGCGGCTGCTGCTCGCGCAGCCGAGGGTGGTGATCCTCGACGAGGCGACCGCGCACCTGGACTCGGAGTCGGAGGTGGCCGTGCAGGAGGCGCTGGCCGGCGCGCTCGCCGGGCGGACCGCGCTCGTGATCGCGCACCGGCTGTCCACGGTGCGCGCGGCGGACCAGATCCTGGTCGTCGAGGACGGCCGGATCGTGGAACGCGGCGACCACGAGTCCCTGCTCGCGGCGAAGGGCCGGTACGCGGAGCTGTACCGGACGCAGTTCGCCAACCAGCCGGCGGCCGCCTGACCCCGTCAGTCGAGCATGTCGGTCTGCCTGGCGACCGCGGCCCGGACCAGGGCGTGGACCTCGTTCGGGTGCTCGAGGGCGGCGGCGGACGGGATCTGGCGCAGGTAGCGGCCCTCGCCGCGCAGCAGGCGTGCCGGGTCGTCGAGCAGGGCGCCCTTGTGGAACATCAGGTTGACACCTCGGGTGGTGACGGCCACGGCGCAGACCCAGTGGTGCCAGTCGCCGCCCGCGGTGAACGTGAGGCGGCGCCACTTGATCGCCTCGTCCAGGTCCTCGCCGGTGGTGCGCACCAGGTCGGCCAGGGCGTCGGCCTCGGCCTGGTCGGGTTTCATCTGCCGAACCTCCTGTCTCGGGTGCCCCGTCACCGTGGCACAGGGGTCCGACAGTTCCGGCTCAGCGCGGCAGGTCCTCGGGACGGTCGACATCCCGACCACTGGCGACGTCCTCGCAGGGCACCTCCCGGGGCTGGTGCGCGGCCAGGTACCGGCGCGCTCCGGCGTCCCCGGTGGCCTGCTCGGCGACGGCCGCCCAACGCGTGCGGCCGATGAGCACCGGATGGCCCGGCCTGCCGTGGTAGGTCGCCCTGGCGAGCGCGTCGGGTCCGGCGAGCGCGGCCACCCGGGCGACCGCGTCGGCGGTGACCCCCGGGGTGTCCACGGGCAGCACCAGCGCCGCGGTGGCGTCCGTGCCGGCGAGGGCGGCGAGGCCGGCGCGCAGCGAGGAGCCCATCCCGGTCATCCACTCGGGGTTGTCCACAATGGACGCCTCGGGAAGCTGTGCGGTCGCCCGCACCTCGTCGGCGGAGGCCCCGAGCACCACGACGACCGGCGTGCACCCGCCGGCCAGCAACACCGCGGCGGCGCGTTCCACGAACAGCGAACCCCCGTGCCGCACCAACGCCTTCGGCATCCCGAACCGCCGCCCGGCACCGGCGGCGAGCAGCACTCCCGCCACACCCACGGGCGTGAGCGTAACTCCCGTGATCGGACTAACGCGCCCGGCCGGTGCGTTGCTCCCGGTATGCCTCTCGATATCGGTGTCCTGCTTCCGACCTCCACCCCCGACCCGACCCGGCCGATCCTCGGCGACGTCCGGGCGAGCGCGCGGTTCGCCGAGGAGGCCGGGCTCGACTCGGTGTGGTCGACCGACCACCTGGTGGCCAGCGGTCCGATGCTGGACAGCACCGTGGTCCTCGCGGCGGCCTCGGCGGTGACCGAGCGCATCACGGTGGGTTTCAACGTGATGCTGCTGTCGCTGCGGCCGGTCGCCTGGGCGGCGAAGCAGGTGAGCAGCCTGCAGCACGTGTCCGGCAACCGGCTGGTCCTCGGGATCGGCACCGGCAACCCCGCGCACGGCGACGTCGCGTGGCGCGCCACCGGTCTGTCGTACGCCGACCGGGGCCGCCGGACCGACGAGGCGCTGCGGGTGCTGCCGGACCTGGTGGCCGGGAACCGGACCGTGCTCGACGACGGCGTGGAGGTTGCCCTCGCCCCCGGCGCCGCGATGCCACCCGTGGTGATCGCCGGCAACGGCCGCGCGGCACTCCGCCGAGCGGCCGCGTACGGCGACGGCTGGGCCTCCATCGCCCTGCCGCCCGAGGACATCGCCGCAGGCCTCGCCGAGATCGCCCGCCTCGCCGGCGACCGCCCACCGGCCACCGCGACGGTCGTCGGCCCCGAGGTGGACCCCGACCCGGCCCGCACGGCGGAACGCCTGGCGTCCTACGAGGCGGCCGGCGCCACCCGCGTGATCCTCGCCCCGACCAGCCCCGACTGGCACCGCGACTACGAGTTCGCCGCCAAGGTCCGCGCCGCCTACCCCTGACCCGCGCCGCCAACGTACGACTCGCGCGCCGGGAACGTACGACTCGCGCGCCGGGAACGTACGACTCGCGCGCCGGGAACGTACGACTCGCGCGCCGGGAACGTACGACTCGCGCGCCGGGAACGTACGACTCGCGCGCCGGGAACGTACGACTCGCGAAGCTCGCGAGTCGTACGTTCCCGTTCGGTGAGTTGTACGTTCCCGTTCGGGGGTCAGGTGGGGGTGAAGGCGGGGGCGTGGTCGGCGGCCCAGCGGGTGAGGGTGCGGGGCGGGTGGCCGGTGATCTGCTCGTACGTCGGCGAGATCGGTGCTGGGCCGGGTGGGTGGGCGAGGAACATGTGGTCGACCACGTCCGGCGGGAGGCCAAGGGCGAGGAGGTCCGTGCGTGACTCCTCGGGTGTCACCTCCTCGAACCGGATCGGGCGGTTGATGCCGGTGGCGATGGCGGCCACCTGTTCCCGGAGGGTGAGTGACTCGGGGCCGGTGAGTTCGTAGCGCCGGCCGGTGTGGGTGTCGTCCAGTAGGGCGGCTACGGCGACGTCCGCGATGTCGGCCTCGTGGATCGGCGCTCCGCACGCCTCGGGGTACGCGGAGCGGACCGCTCCGTGTGCGCGGATCATCGGTGCCCAGTGGTCCAGCTTGTTCACCGCGAACTCGCCCGGGCGCAGGATCGTCCACTCGCAGCCGCTCGACTCGACCGCGAGCTCCATGTCGAACAGGGAGTCGGACGAACCCAGCATCACCATGCGCCGTACGCCGGCCGCGGCGGCGACCTTCACCAGGTCGGTCGCCTCAATCACGTCCGACAGGTCGCGCAGTACGGGCCGCAGGTACGCCAGCGGGAACACGAACATCCTGGTCACGCCCGTGAACGCGGTCGCGAAGGTCTCCGGGTGGGCGAGGTCGCCGCGCACCACCTCGACGCCGTCGGGCAGGCCGGCCGACGACGGTGAGCGGGTCACCGCCCGGACCCGCTCGCCCGCGCGCAACAGCCCGGACACCACGTGCCGGCCGACGTTCCCGGTCGCCCCGGTCACCAGGATCACCGGAAGCTCCCCACGTGGTCCCGCGCCCACTGGGCGTACGTCCGCGCCGGTCGTCCGGTGACCTCCTCGACGGTCGGCAGCGGGACGATCATCGCGTCCCACTCCTCCGGCGTGTGGTCCGGGATCTCACTGGGGGAGTAGGACTCGAACCCGGTCAGGAAGTCCGCGTTCTCCGCCGCCCACCCGCCGAGCTCGTGCAGGAGCTCCCGGGCCCGTTCGGCGGTGACCTCCTCGATCCGGACCTCCTCACCGAGGGCGTCCGACAGCGCCCGCACCTGGTCGCGCGGGCTCAGCCGCTCCGGCCCGGTCAGGTCGTAGGCCCGGCCGTGGTGCCCGTCGCCGAGCAGCGCCGCGACCCCGACCGCGGCGATGTCCGCCTCGTGGGTCGGCAGCCCGCGCCAGTCCGGCTGGTGGTGGCGCACCACCCGCTCGGTCCGGATCGACGGTCCCCACAGCCGCAGCGTGTTGGACGCGAACTCGCCCGGCCGCAGGTGCGTCCACTCGCACCCGGACGCCTCCACCGCCTGCTCCACCGGGTACTGGTAGTCGGTGTCGAGCCCGGCGGTGACCGCCCCGGACGACAGCGTCACGATCCGCTCGACGCCCGCGGCTCGCGCGGCGGCGACCACCTCGACGGCCGTGCGCGGCTCCGGGAACAGGTACATCCGGTCAACGCCGGTCAGCGCCGCCGCCATGGACGAGGGCTCCAGCAGGTCGCCGCGCACCACCTCGACCCCGTCCGGCACGGACAGCCGGCTCGGGTTCCGGCTCATCGCCCGCACCCGCTCGCCGGCCGCCGCGAGCTGCGCGACGACCTCCCGGCCGACGAACCCGGACGCGCCGGTCACCAAGATCATGCCGATCCCCTCTCAGTGGGTACTCTGTACGCATAACCTTAGCGAAGTGGGTTCGGTGTACGCAAAATCGGTTTCCCTACGATGGGCGCACGATGAGGACCAGCGACAACGACACTGCCAACGAGACCTCGGTCAGCTTCGGCGGCGCCGCGACCGCCGCGCGCAGCATGGAACTGCTCTGGGGGACCAAGCCACCACCCACGCGGGGCCGAAAACCAGGTATGACCGTCGAGACGATCGTCGCGGCGGCCATCGAGGTGGCCGACGCCGAGGGCCTGGACGGCCTGTCGATGCGCCGCGTCGCCGAGGCGCTCGGCGCCGGCACCATGTCGCTTTACCGCTACGTCCCGTCCAAGGCCGAGCTGCACGACCTGATGCTCGACACCGTCCTGGCCGACGACCCGCCGCTCGACCTGGAGACCGGCGGCTGGCGCGCCGGGCTGGAACGGTTCGCCCGGTCCAGCCTCGACGGCTACGTCCGGCACCCGTGGCTGCTCCGCGCGTCACTCACCCGGGGCGCGATGGGCCCGAACCAGACCCGGGTACTGGACGCCATGCTCACCGCGCTGGAGGGCACCGGCCTCACCGGCGGCGAGCGGATGGCCGTGATCGAACTGGTCACCGGCTACGTGCGCGGCGTCGCCCAGCAACGGGTGGACGACATCGTGGCCCGGCAGCGCAGCGGCCTGTCCGACGAGCAGTTCTGGACCGAGTTCGCGCCGCTGCTCGACGGCCACCTCACCGAGGCCCGGTTCCCCGCGCTGACCAGGCTCTGGCGTGACGAGGAGTTCGACCACGTCGACTCGTTCGAGTTCGGGCTCGCCAGGGTGCTCGACGGGATCGAGCGGCTGGTCGAGTCGCGGTGACCGACCCGAGCCTGCGGGTGTTCGGCGCCCGCGACGCCCGTGCGGTCGTGTTGGTCCTGCACGGCGGCCAGGAGACCAGCACCGCGCCCGCGCACCGGTTCCGCCCCGCGTACCTGCGCATGCTGCCGTTCGCCCGCGACCTGGCGTGGACCGGGCGGGCCGGCCGGGTGGCCGCCTTGGCGCTGCGGAACCGCGTCCGAGGCTGGAACGGCCCCGCGATGGACCCGGTGGCCGACGCGCGCTGGGCGCTGGCGGAGATCGCGCGCCGGCATCCCGGCGTGCCGGTGGTGCTGGTCGGCCACTCGATGGGCGGCCGGGTCGCGCTGCGCGTCGCCGACGACCCCGCCGTGACCGGGGTGTGCGCGCTCGCGCCGTGGACCCCGCCGGAGGAGCCGGTGGCGCAGCTGGCCGGGCGGACCGTGCTCATCGCGCACGGCGACCGGGACCGGATCACCGACCCGAGGCTGTCCCTGGACTACGCCGCACGGGTGAAGCGGGTCACCGGCGCGGTGTGCCGCTTCGACGTGCGCGGCGAGACGCACGCGATGCTGCGTCGGGCGCGGGAGTGGCGACTGCTCGTACGGCGGTTCTCACTCGGTGTGCTCGGTGTCACCGACCTGGACGAGGACATCGCGTCCGCCCTGGCCAAGCCGCCCCCCGGCGGGTTGACCGTTCCGCTCTGAGGTTCGTCTCGTACGGTAAGGCGCAACCTCCCTGGCGGTCCCCACGTCCATGGGATTGACGACGGAAGGTTGGGGAGATGAGCTACGGCCACCAGCAGGGCGCACCACGACGACCCGACTACGGCCGCCAGCCGGGCTACGGCAGGCCGCCGGGCCAGCGGCGCCCGGCCTACCACGAGACCCGCGCGCTGCCGATCCCGCCGACGGACCAGCCCCCGCACCGGCCCGGTCCGCCGCGGGACCCGTACGACCGCCGTCGCGGTGGTCCGCCGCCGGAGGGCTACGGCGCGCCGCCGCGGCCCCCGCGCCCGCCGCGCAAGCGCCGGTTCGGCCGCAAGCTGCTGATCTTCTTCGCCGTCCTGCTGCTCGCCCTCGGCGGCGTGTGGGTGTGGATGGACATGTCACTCAACCGGGTGGAAGCGCTGAAGGACTACCCGGGCCGCCCGGCCGAGGGCGCCGGCACGAACTGGCTCATCGTCGGCTCGGACAGCCGCGAGGACCTGTCCGCCGAGCAGAAGGGCGAACTCACCACCGGCGACGCGTCCGGCCGCCGCACCGACACGATGATGCTGCTGCACGTTCCGGACAACGACACCAAGCCCACGCTGGTCAGCCTGCTGCGCGACTCGTACGTGGAGATCCCCGGCAACGGCATGAACAAGCTGAACGCCGCCTACGCCATCGGCGGCCCCCAGCTGCTCGCGCAGACCGTCGAGGTCAACACCGGGCTGCGGCTCAACCACTACGCCGAGGTCGGCCTCGGCGGGTTCGCCGACGTGGTGGACGCGGTCGGCGGTGTGGAGATGTGCATCAAGGAACCGATCAACGACCCGCTGGCCGGGCTGAAGCTCAAGCCCGGCTGCCAGGAGCTGAACGGCGCGCAGGCGCTCGGCTACGTCCGCACCCGCGCGACCCCGCGCGCGGACCTCGACCGGGTGATCCACCAGCGCGAGTTCATCGGCGCGCTGACGGACAAGATCTCCAGCCCCGGCACGCTGCTGAACCCGTTCCGGCTGGTTCCGGTGCTGTCGAACGCCCCGGACGCGGTGACCGTCGACGAGGGCGACCACCTGCACCACCTGCCGAGCCTGGCGTTCGCGATCGCCGGCACGAGCGACGGCAGCACCGTGTCGACGACGGTGCCGCTCGGCGGTTCGGACCGCACCGACGTGGGCGCGGTCGTGCTGTGGGACGAGGACAAGTCCGGCCGGATGTTCGAGGCGCTGCGTACCGATCAACCGGTGCCCGAGGACACGATCGTCAAAGCCCCCTGAGCGCGGCGAGCGCCCGGTCGGCGTGTACGGCCATCCGCAGCTCGCTCTTGACGACCTCGAGGACCTTCCGGTCGGTGCCGATGACGAAGGTCTGCCGGCGGGTCAGCAGCGGGCCGAAGGATCGCCGCACGCCGAACCGGGTGGCCACGGCGCCGTCCGGGTCGGACAGCAGCGGGAAGTCGAGGGAGTGCTTCTCGCTGAACTCCCGCTGCCGGTCCACGGCGTCCGGGCTGATCCCGACCCGCTGCGCGCCGACCTCGGCGAACTCGGCGGCGAGGTCGCGGAAGTGGCAGCTCTCGGCCGTGCAGCCCTTGGTCATCGCGGCGGGGTAGAAGAACAGCACGACGGGCCCGTCGGCGAGGAGGCCGGACAGGGTGCGGGGCGTGCCGGTCTCGTCGGGCAGCTCGAAGTCGGGGGCGAGTTCGCCGGCCTGCATGGCACTCCCTTGGTGGCTGGAATGATCGGGTGCCATGGACCCTAGCCGGACCGCCGGACTGGTGACCGAGGCGTTGTCACCCGCGGTGGTCGTGGTGGCATTGCCACTGGCCGTGGCCTGGGACGCCACAGACCACTCGATCGGGGCCACGATCGGGTGGGGCCTGCTGGTCGCGGTGTTCTACAGCGCGCTGCCGATGGCGTTCGTGGTGCATGGTGCGCGGCGGGGCCGGTGGGACGGGCACTGGGTGCGGGACCGGGAGCACCGAACGCTCCCGCTGGTGATGTGCCTGCTGTCCGCGCTGGTCGGGATGGCGGTGATGGTGTGGCTGTCCGCGCCGGCCGCCGTGGTCGCCCTGGCTTGGGCGATGATCACGACGTTGGTCGCGTGCTTGGTCATCACTCGATGGTGGAAGGTCTCGGTGCACGCGACGGTGGCCGGGGGAGCGGTCGCGATGGTCACGTTCCTGTACGGGCCGTGGCTGTTGGCGCTGGTCCCGCTGGTGGCGCTGGTCTGCTGGTCGCGGGTGGTGGTGCAGGACCACACGGTCGCCCAGGTGGTGGCCGGCGCCCTGCTCGGCCCCCTGGTCGGCGGTGCGGTCTTCCTGGCGCTCAGCTGATGGTGCGGCTCTGACGGCGTGGTTCTGGCGGTGCGGCTTTGATGGCGTGGTTCTGATGGTGCGGCTTTGATGGCGTGGTTCTGATGGTGCGGCTTTGATGGCGTGGTTCTGATGGTGCGGCTTTGATGGCGTGGCTCTGGCGGCGCGGCTTTGATGGCGTGGCTCTGGCGGCGCGGCATTCGGCTTCCCGGCGTGCGCCGTCGGCTGGTCTGGCGGACGGCCTGGCTTGGGGCGTTTGGCGGTGGTTCCGGCACTGATGATCACTAACGTCGGATGCGGGCGGCCGTCGGGCACCACCCCCTGCTGTGCCCGTCGAACCCTGGTCGCCCGTCGACCGATGGGAGAGTGTGATGAGCGAACCGCGTGCCGCGAGGGTGACCCGCCGGGGTGTACTCGGCCTCGGTGTCGGGGTCGGTGCGTCCCTGGCGGGGATCACCGCGCTTGCGCCGGCTGCTTCCGCCGCCACGTTGCGGGACGGCAGCTGGTGCAACCCCGCACTGGGGTACTTCCCGAACGGCGGCCACTACGGCGCGTCACGGCCCGGTGGTGCGCATGCCGGCCAGGACGTCACCAACTCGACCGGTACGGCCGTGTACGCCGCCGCCGCGGGAACGGTGGTCCGCCGCCAGTGGGGCGGCGGCCTCGGCGGCCGGACCGGCAACGCGCTGGTCATCTCGCACGGCGGTGGCAGGTACACCTACTACGGCCACCTCAGCGTCTACCGGGTCTCGCTGAACCAGCGGGTGGCCGCCGGCCAGCGGATCGCCGACATGGGCGCGACCGGTAACGTGACCGGGCCGCACCTGCACTTCGAGATCCACACCGGCGGGCTCGGCTCGACCACCAACCCGGTCACCTATCTGCGTGCCCGCGGGGTGGACCTCGGTGGCGGCTGGTCGAGCATCGACCCGGGCGCTGCCGGCGCGACCGTGGTGGTGATCCAGTACCTGATGAACCAGCGAGGCCACGACCTCGTGGTCGATGGTGACTACGGGTCGATCTCGGTGGCCGCGGTGAAGCGGTTCCAGTCGGCGTCGGGGCTGGTGGCCGACGGGCAGGTGGGTCCGAAGACGTGGCCGAAGCTGGTGTACGCCCTGCGTCAGGGCCACCGTGGCGACCACGTCCGGGGTCTGCAGCGGGCGCTGAACAAGCGCAGTGCCGGCCTGCGGATCGACGGGGACTTCGGCTCGGTCACCAACACCGCCGTGCGGAACTACCAGAGTGCCAACCGCCTGGTGGTCGACGGCCTGGCGGGCGCGATCACCTGGCGCGCGCTCGTCGGCTGACCGCCCGGCGCCCGGTCAGCCGGGTGCGCGCAGGGTGCGGCTACGGCCGCGGAACTCGGCGACCACCTCGTCGCCCCGGCGGACGGTCACGTCGTAGACGCCGCTGCGGCCGTACCGCACCCGCTCCTCCGCGCGGGCCTCCAACTCGTCGCCAAGGCGTGCGGACGCCACGAACGTGATGTCGGCCCCGGCGGCCACCGTGACCGGGCCGTGGCTGTTGCACGCGCACGCGAATGCCGTGTCGGCCAGCGTGAACACGAACCCGCCGTGGGCCAGGGCGTGGCCGTTGACCATCGTCTCGGTGACGGTCATCCGGACCACGGCGAAACCCGGGCCGGCGTCCACCAGCCGCATGCCGAGCGACCGAGACGCCAGGTCGTCGTCGAGCATCCTTCGAACCGGTTCCGGGATCATCCGCGCATCCTCTCAGGCCGAGACCTGGGCCACATTGGTTGCACGTACGAAAGTAGGACATCAAACTATTCTTATGAGCACCGCCGCTTCGCTGTACCGCCCGGAGCACCCGGTCCGGTTCATCACCGCCGCGAGCCTCTTCGACGGGCACGACGCGGCGATCAACATCATGCGCCGGATCCTGCAGTCCCAGGGCGCCGAGGTCGTCCACCTCGGCCACAACCGGTCGGTACGCGAGGTCGTCCGCGCCGCCATCCAGGAGGACGTCCAGGGCGTCGCCATCAGCGCCTACCAGGGCGGCCACGTCGAGTACTTCAGCTACCTCGTCGAGCTGCTCGCCGAGCAGGGCGCCGGGCACATCAAGGTCTTCGGCGGCGGCGGGGGCGTCATCGTCGACGAGGAGATCCAGCTGCTGCACTCGCGCGGCGTCGCGCGGATCTTCTCGCCGGACGACGGCCAGGAACTCGGCCTCGCCCGCATGATCAACACCATGGTCGAGGCGTGCGACACCGACCTCGCGGACCGGCCGGAACCCGCGTTGGACGCGCTGCTCAGCGGGCACCACGACGCGCTCGCCCGGGTCATCACCGCGATCGAGGCCGGCCGGGCGTCCGACGCCATGCTCACCGGCATCCGCGAGGCGGCCGCCGCCCGGCAGGTCCCGGTGCTCGGCATCACCGGCACCGGCGGGTCCGGCAAGTCCTCGCTCACCGACGAACTGGTCCGCCGGTTCCGCGTCGACCAGCAGGACAAGCTGCGGATCGCGGTCATCGCGGTCGACCCGACCCGGCGGCGCGGCGGCGGCGCCCTGCTCGGCGACCGGATCCGGATGAACTCGCTCGACGGCGACCAGGTGTTCTTCCGCTCCATGGCCACCCGCGGCGCGGCCACCGAGGTGCCCGAGGGACTCACCGACGCGATCGCCGCCGCCCGCGCGGCCGGCAACGACCTGGTGATCGTGGAGACCCCCGGCATCGGCCAGGGCGACGCCGCGATCGTGCCCTACGTCGACACCTCGCTGTACGTGATGACCCCGGAGTTCGGCGCCGCCTCCCAGCTCGAGAAGATCGACATGCTGGACTTCGCCGACGTGGTGGCGATCAACAAGTTCGAGCGCCGGGGCGCCGACGACGCCCGCCGCGACGTGTCCCGGCAGCTGGTCCGCAACCGCGAGGCGTTCGGCGCGTCCTGGGAGGACATGCCGGTCTACGGCACCAGCGCCGCCACCTTCAACGACGACGGCGTCACCGCGCTCTACCACCACCTGCGCACCCTGCTCGCCGAGCACGGCCTCCAGGCCGACGAGCCGACGCTCGCGCCGGTCGACGGTCGCGTCTCCACCCGCGCCGCGACCGTCGTGCCGCCGAAGCGGGTGCGCTACCTCGCCGACATCGCCGAGACCGTCCGCGCCTACCACGAGGAGACCGACGCGCAGGTCGCCGCCCTGCGCCGGCACTCCGCGCTCACCGCCGCCCGGGAGGCGCTCGACGGCGCCGGATCGTCCACGTCGGACATCGATGCCCTCGTCGCCGAGGCGGAGCGCCGCGTCGAGCGGGACACCACCGACCTGCTCGACCGGCACCGCGCGCTCGCCGAGGAGTACGCCGGCGAGGAGCTGGTGGTGCGTGTGCGCGACAAGGAGCTGCACACCCAGCTGTG
The DNA here is from genome assembly GCF_025165815.1 of Actinophytocola gossypii. Classification (GTDB taxonomy): domain Bacteria; phylum Actinomycetota; class Actinomycetes; order Mycobacteriales; family Pseudonocardiaceae; genus Actinophytocola; species Actinophytocola gossypii. The sequence goes on from NZ_JAFFZE010000009.1 coordinate 247,746, forward strand.
GCGCGAGACCCTGTCCGGCACCCGGCTGCCCCGCGTCGCGCTGCCCCGGTTCGACGACGACGGCTCACTGCTCCGGTTCCTGCGCAAGGAGAACCTGCCCGGCTACTTCCCGTTCACCGCGGGCGTGTTCCCGTTCCGCCGGGACAACGAGGACCCGGCCCGGATGTTCGCCGGCGAGGGCGACGCGTTCCGCACGAACCGCCGGTTCCGCTACCTGTCCGAGGGTTCCGAGGCCACCCGGCTGTCCACCGCGTTCGACTCGGTGACCCTGTACGGGCACGACCCGGACACCCCGCCGGACATCTACGGCAAGATCGGCACCTCGGGCGTCTCGATCGCCACGCTGGACGACATGAAGGCCCTCTACGACGGGTTCGACCTCACCGCACCGTCCACTTCGGTCTCCATGACCATCAACGGCCCCGCGCCGACGATCCTGGCGTACTTCCTGAACACCGCGATCGACCAGGCGGTCGACCGGTTCGTCGCCGAGCACGACCGGCAGCCGTCCGAATCCGAGCGCGCGGATCTGGCCGCGTGGGCGCTGGCCAACGTGCGCGGCACCGTGCAGGCCGACATCCTCAAGGAGGACCAGGGCCAGAACACCTGCATCTTCTCCACCGAGTTCTCCCTGCGGATGATGGCCGACATCCAGGAATGGTTCATCCAGAACAAGGTCCGCAACTTCTACTCGGTGTCGATCTCCGGTTACCACATCGCCGAGGCCGGCGCGAACCCGATCAGCCAGCTCGCCTTCACCCTCGCCAACGGCTTCACCTACGTCGAGTCCTACCTGGCGCGCGGCATGGACATCGACGACTTCGCGCCGAACCTGTCGTTCTTCTTCTCCAACGGCCTCGACGCCGAGTACAGCGTGATCGGGCGGGTGGCCAGGCGGATCTGGGCGATCGCGATGCGGGAGCGCTACGGCGCGAACGAGCGGTCGCAGAAGTTCAAGTACCACGTGCAGACCTCCGGCCGGTCGCTGCACGCGCAGGAGATGCACTTCAACGACATCCGCACCACGCTCCAGGCGCTGTGCGCGCTCTACGACAACTGCAACTCCCTGCACACCAACGCCTACGACGAGGCGGTCACCACGCCGACGGAGAGTTCGGTGCGCCGCGCGATGGCCATCCAGCTCATCATCAACAAGGAGTGGGGCCTGTCGAAGAACGAGAACCCGCTGCAGGGCTCGTTCATCGTCGACGAGCTGACCGACCTGGTCGAGGAGGCCGTGCTGGCCGAGTTCGAGCGGCTGTCCGAGCGCGGCGGCGTGCTCGGCGCGATGGAGACCGGCTACCAGCGCGGCCGCATCCAGGACGAGTCGATGCTCTACGAGCAGCGCAAGCACGACGGTTCGCTGCCGGTGATCGGGGTGAACACGTTCCTGCCGAGCAGGGACAACGCCGAGGAGCTGCCGACGATCGAGCTGGCCAGGGCCACCGAGGACGAGAAGCGCTCCCAGGTCGACCGCACCCGCGAGTTCCGCCGGCGGCACGCCGAGGACGCCCAGGACGCGCTGCGCCGGCTGCGGGAGGCCGTGGCGAACGACGCCAACGTGTTCGGCGTGCTGATGGACGCGGCTAGGGTGTGCACGTTGGGTCAGATCACCGAGACGTTCTTCGAGGTCGGTGGTCAGTACCGGCGGAACGTGTGAGAGGGGTACCGGTGGCGGAGATCGAGCGGGTCGGCGTGGTCGGCTGCGGACTGATGGGTTCTGGCATCGCGGAGGTGTGCGCGCGGGCCGGCCTGGACGTGGTCGTCAACGAGGTCGGCGAGGACGCGCTGGCCGCGGGCCGGGCGCGGATCGAGAAGTCGCTCGGCCGGGCCGTGCGCAACGGCAAGCTCGAGGAGTCCGCCCGCGACGAGGCACTGGGCCGGATCCGGTTCAGCTCCGACCTCGGCGAGTTCGCCGACCGCCAGCTGGTGGTCGAGGCGGTCGCGGAGAACGAGCAGGTCAAGACCGACGTGTTCACCGCGCTGGACAAGGTGATCACCGACCCCGAGGCGATCTTCGCGTCGAACACCTCGTCGATCCCGATCATGAAGCTGGGCATGGCGACCTCGCGACCGCAGCAGGTGATCGGCATTCACTTCTTCAACCCGGTGCCGGTGCTCAAGCTGGTCGAGCTGGTGCCGTCGCTGCTCACCGACGAGTCCACGAAGGAGCGTGCCGAGGCGTTCGTGGAGTCGAAGCTGGGCAAGGAGGTCATCCTGTCCCAGGACCGTGCCGGCTTCGTGGTGAACGCGCTGCTGGTGCCGTACCTGCTGTCGGCGATCCGGATGCTGGAGTCCGGCTTCGCGTCGCCGGAGGACATCGACACCGGCATGGTGCAGGGCTGCGCGCACCCGATGGGCCCGCTGGCGCTGACCGATCTGATCGGCCTGGACACCACCAAGGCGATCGCGGAGTCGATGTACGCGGAGTTCAAGGAGCCGCTGTACTCGCCGCCCCCGCTGCTGCTGCGGATGGTCGACGCGGGCCTGCTCGGCAAGAAGAGCAGCCGAGGCTTCTACGACTACAGCAAGTAGGGCGTCAGCTCGACTTCAGGAACCGCTGCCAGCTGTTCGGGGTGAACGACAGGGTGCCGCCGGTCCGGTTCTTGGTGTCCCGCACCAGGACGGCGTCAACGGCCTGAGCGACCTCTACGCAGTTGCTTCCGTTGCCCGCGCTGCGGCTGGACTTGCGCCAGCTCAGGCCGACCTCTACGCACGCGCCGCCGTTGCCCCCGCTGCGGCTGGACTTGCGCCAGCTCACGACGCGGTCCGTTGCTTCCATTGCTGCACACCTTCCTCAATGAGTTCCAGGGACTCGTCCCCGGAGTACGCGTCGGTCCGGATGGTGTCAAACACTACCGTTGTCATCTCCACCATTGCCGGGTCCTGCACGGTCTGGCCGTCCAGCACGGTGTCCAGGTATGCGACCGCCGGTTGTCTGGCCAGTTCCGCGATGACGAAGGCACCAGCCAGCGCGGTGTGCGCACGGGCGGCGGAGATCAGCTGGATCGTGATGCGCGGCCGGCGAGCGAACTCGGCCAACTTCGCCAGTTGAGCCGCCATCACCCCGGGGCCGCCGATCTCGCGGCGCAGCACATGCTCGTCAATGACCGCCCACAGCCACGGCGGTTCCTCGGTGTCCAGCACACGTTGGCGGTTCAGCTTCGCCGCCACCCGTGCGGTCACCTCATCGCTGGTCAGGCCGGGATACGCCTCAACCAGGGTTCTCGCGTAGTCCTCGGTCTGCAACAGGCCGGGCACAAGCGTGTGCTCGAAGGTCTTGATCGTGCGGGCCTCCGCTTCGGCGGCCACGAACGGTCGGAAGCCCGGTGAGATCGGGGCGGCGCGAATCCTCGCCTCCAGGCGACACAGCATGCCCGCCGTACCGAAGACCTTGTCCAGCAGCGCCGCCTGTTCACGGGTTGGCATCCGGTAACCGGACTCGATGTTCTTCACCGTGGAGTGGCTGAACCCGATCTGTCTGGCCAGCTCGTCCTGGGTGAGGCGGCGCGTCTCCCGCTGCGCCCGCACCTCCTCGGCGATCAGCTGCCGCTCCAGATCGCCGCCGGATCCCCCGAGAGTCATGCGCCCCCTCCTCGCACCTTATGTGACGTACAGCGCATGATAAGTCACACAGTGCGATAGGCCGCAGAGACCCGCACAGAACGAGAGCGGGCCAGGACCGCGACGCGGCCCTGGCCGGTCGGCTCACGGGTTGGTCATGTCCAGGGTGTACTGGCCGGAGCCGCTGTAGGCGTGCACCCGGTACCGGTAGTAGCCGGCCGTTCCGTTGTACGACAGGGTCTCGTCGGCGTTCGGGCTGGTGGAGCTGGCCACGTTCGCCCAGTTGTAGCCGTTCCACTTCTGCAGGTACAGGTCGAAGTCGGCGCCGGACGGGCCGTCCAGGCAGCCGGTGTGCGTGCCGCTGCCGGTCGACCGGTAGTAGCTGCCGTTCGGCTGGTAGCCGCTCTGGCCGGAGCCGAGGTTGCCGCTGCCGCTCAGGTCCGCCTCCTCCTGGCAGTCGCCGCCGCCCGGGGGTGGTTCGTCGCCGTTGGTGATCAGGGTGAGGTTGTAGGCCTGCAGGATCTCGTTCACCGGCTGGAAGTACGTGGTGCCGCCGGACCTGCAGTTCCCGGAGCCGCCGGAGGTCACGCCCTGCGCCTGGTTGCCGGCGAGCAGCGAGCCGCCGGAGTCACCCGGCTCGGCGCACACGGTGGTGCGGATCAGGCCGGACACCGTGCCCTGCGGGTAGGTCACCGACGTGTTGCGGGCCTGGATGGTGCCGCAGTGCCAGCCGGTCGTCGAGCCGGACCGGCACACCGTGGAGCCGACCGCGGCGTCCTGCGAACCGCCGACGGCGACCCGGCCACCCGCGTAGTTGTTCACCGCGCCGACCATCGTGTTGCCGGAGCCCACCCGCACCCAGGCGTAGTCGTTGCCGGGGAAGCTCGACCCGGCGAACTGGCCGTTCGGCTGGCTGGTGCTGGCTCCGGTCCGTCCACAGTGGCCGGCGGTGACGAAGCCGCCGTTCACCGAGAACCCGACCGAGCAGCGCGATCCGGAGCCGATGTAGTACGGGTTGCCGCCGACGACGTCGATCAGCGGCCGGGGCGACTCGGTCGAGCGCACCACCCGCACCGCGTCCCGGTCGACCCCGCTGGCCAGCACGAACCGCTCCCCGGCGGCGACCGAGCGGGTGTTCACCACGACCGTGTTGGTCGTGACGTCGACGTACCAGCTGGCCACCCCCGCCGGCACGGCATCGCGGTTCGCGTCCAGGGTGTCCTGCACGGCGTCCAGTTCGGCGACCGAGCGTTCGACGAGGCGTGGCTCGGCGCCTCCCTCCCGCACCGAGCCGGCCGCCTCGGCATTGGTGACGCCGACGACCAGCGTGTCGCCCTTCAGCCAGCCGCCGGCGTAGTCGTCGCCGAGCTGCTTGCGCAGCTCGAGGTTGGTGGTGCTCGCCTGTTTCTCGGCGGCGAGCCGGCTCCGCGCCTGGTCCTCGGTCAGCCCGAGATGGCGCTGGACGGCGGCCAGCATGCCGTCCCCGCCGGCGCGGTCGGGCTCCGGCGCACCGGCGGCGGGCACCGCGAGCGCGGTGACCATGGCCGTGCCGAGCGCGGCGACCAGTATTCCCAAGTGGACTCTTCGATCCATGTCCGTGTCTCCCTTGACATCGGTGCAGGGCGGATCAGCAAGGGAAACGGTAGGGCGGAAGCAGGGCGGCGGGGACATATCAACTTGCCCATCACACCGGGTTTATGCCGGCGTCGGATGTGCTCCGAAGCGCGGGTGGGCCGCCAGCCAGCGGGCGTAGGGCGGGCTGTACCGCAGCGAGTCGGTGTAGGCGGCCAGGGCGTACTGGTGCACCTGGTCGGCGACCGCGTCGGCGGGTGCCTCCGGGTGCCAGCCCAGCAGGTGCCGCCACCGCAGCGGCGCGCCGGCGAGCGGCAGGGCCCGCATCCCGGACAACTCCCGGAACGTCGGCTGGCACAGCGCGACCGCCTGGCCGCTCTGCACGAGGTCGATGCACACGCGCAGGTCGGTCTCGTACATGGGCTCCGGGCTGAACCCGGCCCGCCCGCAGGCCGCGACGAAGCACTCGGTGAAGCACCCGTCGCCCGGCGCCGCCGCCCACCGCGAACCGGCGAGGTCGGCGAGGGTCACCTCGTCCCCGCGTGCACTCGGGTGTTCCTCGGGCAGCAGCACGCCCACGACGTCGACGGCGATCAGCCGCCACTCGAGCCCGTGTTCGCTCGGCGGTGGCGCGTCCCCGCAGACCCCGACGATGGCGAAGTCGAGCCGGCCCACCGCGACCAGCTCGACGAGTTCCTGCGCCGACCAGGACGCCTGGGTGGTGATGCTGGTGTCCGGCTTGCTCTCCGACAGCCGCCGGACCAGTCCGCTGACCATCGAGTTGCACACCGAGCCGATGCGGTACCGCACGGTCGCCGCGCCGGTCCCGGACAGCCGCGCCGCCTCGTGCCGCAGGTCCTCGACCACCGGCAGCAGCACCCGCGCCCTGGCGAGTACCAGCTCACCGAGCGACGTCGGCCGGGAACCGCGCCGGTCCCGCTCGAACAGCGGACCGCCGAGCGCGCGCTCGATCCGGTTGAGCTGCGCCGTGAGCGCGGGCTGCGCCAGCCCGAGCCGCGCCGCCGCCTTGGTCACGCTGCCGCTCTCCGCGACCGCGCACACCACCCGGAGGTGCCGCAGCTCCAGCTCCATACCAGGAAACGCTAAGCCGCGCCGGACCCGACGAAAAGCCCCAAATGCGCGCAACGTGTGATACACAGATTCAAGAATGTCTCATCGACTCGGGAGGTCGCGGTGACGGCGGACGCACTCGAACGGGTCGGCGTGGACCTCCCCGGTCCCGGCTCGCTGCACTGGCGGTGGGCCGGCGAGGTCCGCGGCTACCTGCTGCTGGTCAAGGCCGGTCTGCTGCAGCTCATGCATCCCGGTCTCGGTGCTGGCGTCGAGCAGCACTCCGACTTCTTCAACGAGCCGTGGGAGCGCGTCCTGCGCTCGGTCCCCGAGATCCAGGGCGTCACCTTCGACTGGCCGGACGGCGCCCGCACCGCGCGGCGCATCCGGGAGTACCACAACGACATCAAGGGCGTGGACGGCCGGGGCGACCGCTACCACGCCCTCGACCCCGAGGTTTTCTTCTGGGCGCACGCCACGATCTTCGACGCGCTGTACCAGATGATCGACCTCTTCGACCACCGGATGAGCGACGCGGAGTCCGAACAGCTCTACGCCGAATCGCGCCGGGTGTTCCGCGCGTACGGCGTCAGCGACCGGATCGTGCCGCCGGACTGGGCCGGCTTCCGCGCCTACTTCGACCGCATGTGCCGCGAGGAACTCGTGATCACCCCGGCCGCCCGGGGTCTGATCGAGTTCGCCAAGGAGCCGCCCGCCACGTTCCCGCTGGTGCCCGCCCCGCTCTACCGGGCACTGCGCAGGCCGACCGCCAAGCCGCTGTGGTGGATCTCCGTCGGCACGCTGCCCGACCCCGTACGCCGGCAGATCGGCGAGCGGTGGACCGACCGCGACGAGCGGCGACACCGGTGGTTCCGGCGCGCGGTCGCCACGTCCTGGCGCGTCGTGCCGCCGCGGTTCAGGTACACCGAACGCGCACGGCAGGGCTTCCGGCGGGCCGGGGTGGGACCATCGGGCAGGTGAACCTCCTCGACCTGGTGCTGAACGGGCCGGAGCCGGACCCGGTCGGCGAGACCGTGCTGGACGCCGCCCTCGAGGAGTTCCTGGCCTACGGCCTGCGCCGGACCACGGTGGACGTCGTCGCCCGCCGGGCCGGAATCTCCCGGGCGACCTTGTACCGGCGCTTCGACGGCAAGGACGCCCTCGTGCAGGCGGTGCTCATCCGCGAGTGCCGGCGGTTCTTCGGCAGCATCGCCGCCGCCGTCGCCGACCAGGACACCGCCGAGGAACGCCTGGTCGAGGGGTTCGTCGTCGGCGTCCGCTACGCCAGCACCGATCCGCTGCTCAACCGCCTGCTCGCCTCCGACCCCGAGGCGCTGCTGCCGTACCTGACCACCGACGGGCACCTGGTGGTCGCCGCCGCCCGCGACTTCCTGGTCCGGCAGTCACCCGAGTCCGACCCGATCGAGGGCCGTACGCCCGAAGGAGTGGCGGAGGTGTTCGTGCGCCTCGCGATCTCGTTCACCCTGATGCCGCGCGGCGCCATCCCGCTGGACACCGACGACTCCGTGCGCGCGTTCGCCCGCGGCTACCTCGCCCCGTTGATGCGGTCCGGTACCTGAGCCGCGACGGCCGCCACGAGCAGCCGCAGGTCGGCCTTGGCCCGCTTCCACCGGGCCGTCAGCTCCGCCGGGTCCGGGTCGGCCAGCCCGAGCAGCCGCACCCCGCGCGCGGTGTCCAGCGCGGTGTCCATGACGTGCCGGAGCCGCGGCTCGTCCGCGTGCGCGCCGAACGCCGTCCCGGCCAGCTCCAGCAGTGCCGCCCGCGCCGCGGGCTCGGCCTCGACGAGTTGTTCGCGCAGTCCGGGGTCGGTGCGGGCGGCCACCCACAGCTCCATCGTCGCCCACATGACCGGGCCGTCGTGGATCTCCCACAGCAGGTCGAGGGCTGCTTCGAGCGGGTCCGGCGCCTGCCGCACGGCGTGGACCCGGTCGGACGCCAGCGACACCCGCAACGCCGCGAGGTGCCGCACGGTGGCGGCGACCAGGTCGGCGCGGGTGGGGAAGTGGTGCACCTGCGCCCCTCGGGTGACGCCGGCGAGCTCGGTGACCCTGGTCGTCGTGGTGCCCGTGTAGCCGTACCGGACCAGGCAGTCGACCGTCGCGTCGAGCAGGCGCTTGCGCATCGCGGCACGGCGTTCCTGCTGGGTCAGTCCGGTCTTGGACCTCCGCGCGGGCATCCGGTCATTTTATGTGGCGGATCTCACCGGGCTCGTGGTGCGTGCCCGGTGCCGGCGGACCGCGTCGCGGTTGGCGCACGCGGGTGAGCAGTAGCGCTGCCGCCCGCCTCGGCTGAAGTCGGCGAACGGGCGGTGGCAGTCGGCGAGTGCGCAGCGGTGCAGCCGGTCCATGCCGCGCCCGGCGAGGTGCAGCGCCGTCCCGACGCTGATCAGCGCGCGCAGCACGCCGGCCAGCGACAGGTCGGGCTCCCGGTAGTGGAGGTGCCAGCCGTTGCCGGAGTGGTCCGTCAGCCGAGGGCTCGACGCCGACTCCGCCAGCAGCGCGTTCAGCAGCCCGGCCCGCTCCCGGTGGTCCCCGCTGTCCACCACCGCCAGCCAGCGCTCCAGGAACACCGCGACCTCGGCGACGTCCCGGTCCGTGCCCGCCCGTTCGACCACCACGCCCGCCTCGACACACCGGGCGGTCAGCTCCCCGGCCGTCCGTGGTGGCGCGGCGGCCAGGTCGACCGCGAACCGGACCGGATCCTCGCCGTAAGGGTTCAGGTGCACAGGACCATTACAGCAGACTGGCCACCATGACCGCCGCGCACCGCTGGGAGACCACCTCGAGCCACGTCACGAGCGACGGCTGGGTCCGCTACCAGGCATGTCTCTGCGGCCTGACCCGCGTCCTGCTCAACGCCGAACCGATCGGCGTCGCCGCGCGGAATGATCCGCCACGCCGGGAGGTTGTCGATGAACATGACCATGGCGGCTAGCGTGGGCGGGTACCGACCGTACGTTCACCAGGAGGAATGCCCGTGACGGCGCCCGTGCCCGATGGCTTCGTGCCCACCGAGTCGGCCGTCCGCCGGGCGCTGCGCCGGGCGCGCGACGGGGTGACCCTCGACCGCACCGAGGCCGAGACGCTCCTGCACGCACGCGGTGAACAACTCGACGACCTGCTCGCCGCCGCGTCCCGGGTGCGGGACGCCGGCCTCGCCGCGGCCGGCCGCGAGGGCGTCATCACCTACTCGCGCAGTGTGTTCGTGCCGCTCACCAAGCTCTGCCGGGACCGCTGCCACTACTGCACCTTCGCCACCGTGCCCGGCCGGGTGCCCTCGGCGTTCCTCAGCGAGGACGAGATCCTGGACATCGTCCGGCGCGGCGCCGAACTGGGGTGCAAGGAAGTCCTGTTCACCCTCGGCGACCGGCCGGAGGACCGCTGGACCGCGGCGCGCGAGTGGCTGGAGGAGGCCGGCTACCCGGACACGCTCTCCTACGTGCGCGCGATGTCGATCAAGGTCCTGGAGGAGACCGGGGTGCTGCCGCACCTCAACCCCGGCGTGCTGAGCTGGACCGACTTCCAGCGGCTCAAGCCGGTGTCGGCGTCGATGGGCATGATGCTGGAGACGACCGCCACCCGGCTGTGGTCGGAGAAGGGCGGCCCGCACTACGGCTCGCCGGACAAGGAGCCCGCGGTCCGGCTGCGCGTGCTGGAGGACGCCGGCCGCAGCTCGGTGCCGTTCACCACGGGCATCCTCATCGGCATCGGCGAGACGCTGGCCGAACGGGTCGACTCGCTGTTCGCCATCCGCGGCGTCGCGCGCCAGTACGGCGGCATCCAGGAAGTCATCGTGCAGAACTTCCGCGCCAAGCCGGACACCGCCATGGCCGGCATGGCCGACGCGACTCTCGAGGAGCTGGCGGCGACCGTCGCGGTCGCCCGCCTCGTACTCGGCCCAAGGATGCGCATCCAGGCCCCGCCGAACCTGATCGGCGGCGAGTTCGAGCTGCTGCTGCGCGCCGGCATCGACGACTGGGGCGGTGTCTCGCCGCTCACGCCGGATCACGTCAACCCGGAACGGCCGTGGCCGCAGGAGGAGACGCTCACCCGGCACACGTCCGCGGCCGGGTTCACGCTCGCCGAGCGGCTGCCGATCTACCCGGAGTACGTGTTGCGGGGCGAGCCGTGGCTGGACCCGAGGGTCGCCGGCCACGTCGCCGCGCTGGCCGATCCGGCGATCGGCCTGGCCGCGACGGGGTCCGCTCCGGTCGGCCGCCCGTGGCAGGAACCCGAGGTCGCGCTGGTGTCGTCGGGCCGTACCGACCTGCACGCGTCGATCGACACCGAGGGCAGGACCGCGGACCGCCGCGACGACTTCGACTCGGTGTACGGGGACTGGGAGTCGTTGCGGGCACAGGTTTCCGCGCCGCCGACCGCCGCCGCGTCCGGGCCGTCCGAAACGCTGCGCCGGGACTTCTCCGCCGCGCTGCTGCGTGCCGAGTCTGACCCGAGTGGACTGTCCGATGAGGACGCCATGCTGTTGTTGTCCGCCAACGAGGGCGCGGAGATCACCGCGCTGGCCGCGCTGGCCGACGACGTCCGCCGGGACACGGTCGGTGACGAGGTGACCTATGTGGTCACCCGGAACATCAACTTCACCAACGTCTGCTACACCGGGTGCCGGTTCTGCGCGTTCGCGCAGCGACGCACCGACAGCGACGCCTACACGCTGTCCCTGGAGCAGGTGGGGCAGCGGGCGACGCAGGCCTGGGAGGTCGGCGCGACCGAGGTGTGCATGCAGGGCGGCATCCACCCGGACCTGCCGGGGACGGCGTACTTCGACATCGCCGCCGAGGTCAAGCGGCGGGCGCCGGGCCTGCACGTGCACGCGTTCTCGCCGATGGAGGTGGTGAACGGCGCGTCCAGGACGAACCTGTCCGTGCGCGACTGGCTGACCGCGGCCCGCGAGTCCGGAGTGGACTCCCTACCCGGCACGGCGGCCGAGATCCTCGACGACGACGTGCGCTGGATCCTGACCAAGGGCAAGCTGCCCACGGCGTCCTGGATCGAGGTCGTGACGACCGCGCACGAACTCGGCATCCCGACCACGTCGACGATGATGTACGGGCACGTCGACAACCCGTCACACTGGGTCGCCCACATCAAGCTCATCCGGGACCTACAGGCACGAACCGGTGGTTTCACGGAGTTCGTCCTGCTGCCGTTCGTGCACACGAACGCTCCGCTGTACCTGGCCGGTATCGCCAGGCCCGGCCCGACGCACCTGGAGAACCGCGCCGTGCACGCCCTGGCGCGGCTGCTGCTGCACGGCCGGATCCAGAACATCCAGACGAGCTGGGTCAAGCTGGGCACTCCGGGCGTGGTCGACGTACTGCGTGGCGGCGTCAACGACCTGGGCGGCACCCTGATGGAGGAGACCATCAGCCGCATGGCCGGTTCCGAGAACGGCAGCTACAAGACGATCGCCGACCTGGAGGCCCTCGCGCACGCGGCCGGCCGCCCGGCCCGCCAGCGCACCACCACCTACGGCGAGGTCCCGGCGGAACGCCTCACCACGGCCCGCGAACACGACGGCGTGTGGCGCCCGAACCTGCTCCCACTGGTCAGCGGCTGAGGGCACCCTCCAGAACACGATCGAGTGCGGCCCGGCCCGCGGGTCCCCAGTGCGGCTTGCCGCCGGGAAGACCCCGGTCTCCGTTCTGCCCCATGAGCATCAGGAAGAGGCTCTTCATCGCGGCCAGCCCGCGGGCGCGCCGGATCGTCGACTCGTCCGCCCGCGCGTACGTGTCGAAGAACCGTCCGGCGGCGCCCGGGGGAAGCAGCACCCAGGCGGCGGCGAGGTCCCACGCAGGATCGCCGGCGAACAGGTCACCGAAGTCGACGACGCCCGAGAGCGTTCCGGCCGAGACGACGACGTTCGCGGGATGGAGGTCGCCGTGCACCCACACCGGCGGGCCCACCCACGCGTCGGCCGCGACGGCGTCGGTCCAGACGGCCCGGACATCGGCGGCGATGTCGTCGGGGTTGACGGCCCGGAGGAAGTTCTCGAAGCCGTCCGTGCAGTCCCTGGGATGAGCACCACGGTCCGTACTGCCCGGCGCGTCAGCGGGCGCCGCCACATGGAGCGCCCGGAGGAAACCCGCCAGCGTGTCGGCCGCGTGGGTGCTGCGGGTGATCGAGCCGTGGTCGAGCGGTTCGCCGGCAACCCAGGTCATCACGGTCCAGTGCTTGGGGAAGCGCTCGGACGGTTCGCCGAACCGCACCGGGGTCGGTACCGGGAGGGGCAGGCGTGGGGCCAGCACGGGTAGCCATCGCCGCTCCTTGAACTGGAGCGCCGGGGTGGGGTCCATGCGCTGCATCCGCACGGCCAACTTGTCCCCGAGACGCCACATGTGGTTGCCCCAGCCGCCCGCCACCTCACGGATGGGCAGCCCCGCAAGGTCTGCATGCTGGTCCCGCAGCAGGTCGCGAACCAGGTCCGCGGTCACCTCGATCGCGGTGTCGGCCATGCGAAGCCACAGTACTGAGCGCGGGACTCGCTGAGTTCACCAGTCGCCGGCGGGTTCGCCTGGTTTGTGGGTGCCGAAGGTCCACTCGTAGCCCTCGGGGTCGCGGACGCGGCAGCGGTAGTTGCCCCACTCGGTCCCTTCCGGCTTCCACACGGGGGTCGCGTCGGCGGCGAGGGCGCGTTCCCAGGCCGCGTCCACGTCGGACTCGGCCGCCACGGCCAGGTACATGCCCTGGCCGACGGCCTCGTCCCGTGGTGCCGGGCGGTCGTAGCCGGCGCCGTCGTCGGAGAAGACGATGATCGCGACGTCGTCGAGGCGGGCTTCGGCGTGGGCCACCGTGCCATTGTCGGCGTCGTAGCGCATGGTGGTCTCGAAACCGAACGCTCGCGCCAGCCAGTCGAGGGCGGTCGGTGCGTCGCGGTAGCTCAGGTAGGCGTGCAAGGTCGTCATGGCGACAGCCTGGCAGGGCTTGCGGTCATTATCTGTCCGCAAGTGCACTCGACTGGTAGAAGTACACGTAGGCATCGGTGCATGAGAGAACGAGGTGGCACATGGCACAAGAGGTTCGGGGCGTCATCGCCAGGGCGAAGGGCGCGCCGGTCGAGATCGAGACGATCGTGGTTCCCGACCCCGGGCCCGGCGAGGCAGTGGTGCGCGTCCAGGCCTGTGGGGTCTGCCACACCGACCTGCACTACCGCGAGGGCGGGATCAACGACGAATTTCCCTTCCTCCTCGGGCACGAGGCCGCGGGCGTCGTGGAGTCGGTCGGCGACGGGGTCACCGATCTCGAGCCGGGGGACTACGTCATCCTCAACTGGCGCGCGGTCTGCGGCACCTGCCGCGCCTGCCTGCGCGGCCGCCCCTGGTACTGCTTCTCGACCTTCAACGCGTCGCAGCCGATGACCCTCACCGACGGCACCGCGCTGACCCCGGCGCTCGGGATCGGGGCGTTCGCCGAGAAGACGCTCGTCCACAGCGGACAGTGCACGAAGGTCGACCCGGACGCGGCGCCGGAGGCCGCCGGGCTGCTCGGCTGCGGGATCATGGCCGGCATCGGTGCCGCGGTGAACACCGGGAACGTCACCCGCGGTGACAGCGTCGCGGTCATCGGGTGCGGCGGTGTCGGGTGCGCCTCGATCGCCGGCGCGGCGATCGCCGGGGCCACGAAGATCATCGCCGTCGACCTGGACGAGCGGAAGCTGGAGTGGGCGAAGAAGTTCGGCGCCACGCACACGGTGAACGCGAAGGACGTCGACGTCGTCGAGGCGGTCAAGGAGCTGACCGGCGGGTTCGGCGCGGACGTCGTGATCGAGGCGGTCGGGCGGCCGGAGACCTGGAAGCAGGCCTTCTACGCCCGCGACCTCGCCGGCACCGTCGTGCTGGTCGGCGTGCCGACCCCGGACATGCGGCTCGAGATGCCGATGATCGACTTCTTCTCGCACGGCGGCTCGCTCAAGTCCAGCTGGTACGGCGACTGCCTGCCCTCCCGCGACTTCCCCTACCTCATCGACCTGTACCAGCAGGGCAGGCTCGACCTCGACGCCTTCGTCACCGAGAAGATCACCCCGACCCAGGTCGAGGACGCCTTCACCAAGATGCACCACGGCGACGTGCTGCGCTCGGTGGTGGTCTTCTGATGGCGGTCCGGGTGGAGAAGGTCGTCACCTCCGGAACCTTCAACCTCGACGGCGGCAGCTGGGAGGTCGACAACAACGTCTGGCTCCTCGGCGACGACGAACAGGTCCTGGTGATCGACGCCGCGCACGACGCCGACGCCATCGCCGCCGCGGTGGGGGAGCGTGACGTCCTCGCGATCGCCTGCACGCACGGGCACGACGACCACGTCAACGCCGCCCCGGCGCTGGCCGAGCTGGTCGACGCCCCCGTGCTGCTGCACCCGGCCGACGACGTGCTGTGGCGGCTCGCGCACGCCGAGGCCCGCCCGACCGGTGAACTCGCGGACAACGAGGTGCTGAACGTCGCCGGCACGCGGGTCCACGTGCTGCACACCCCGGGCCACGCGCCCGGCGCCGTGTGCCTGCACGTGCCCGACCTGGGTGTCGTGTTCACCGGGGACACGCTGTTCAACGGCGGTCCCGGCGCCACCGGTCGCTCGTACTCGGACTTCCCGACGATCGTCGACTCCATCCGGAACCGGCTGCTCACCCTGCCGCCGGACACGGTCGTGCACACCGGCCACGGCGACGACACCAGAATCGGCGATGAGCAACCTCACCTCGACGAATGGATAGCCCGCGGACACTAGGACTGGCCCCGGGGGCCACCCAGGTCGTAGGATTGTCGACAATCTACGAGGAGGGTTGTGCTGATGGCTGGGTTGTCCCCGATTCTCAAGCAGGCCACGCCGGTGCTCGCCGAACGCGGCGAGGGCGTGTACCTCTACGGCGAGGACGGGCGCCGGTATCTCGACTTCACCGCCGGGATCGGCGTGACCAGCACCGGGCACTGCCATCCTCGGGTCGTCGAGGCCGTGCGTGAGCAGGCCGGGAAGCTCATCCACGGCCAGTACACGACCGTGATGCACCGGCCGCTGCTGACGCTCTCGGAGCGGCTCGGCGAGGTGCTGCCGTCCGGGCTGGACGCGTTGTTCTACGTGAACTCCGGCAGCGAGGCGGTCGAGGCCGCCCTGCGGCTGTCCCGGCACGCCACCGGCCGGCCGAACGTCCTGGTGTTCCACGGGTCGTTCCACGGGCGGACCGTCGGCGCGGCGTCGATGACCACGTCGGCCACGAAGTTCCGCGCCGGGTTCGCGCCGCTGATGGGCGGGGTCGCGGTGGCGCCGTTCCCCACGGCCTACCGGTACGGCTGGAGCGAGCAGGAGGCGACCCGGTTCGCGCTGCGCGAGCTGGACTACGTGCTGGCGACGATGTCCTCCCCGGCCGAGACGGCGGCGTTCTTCGTGGAGCCGGTGCTCGGCGAGGGCGGCTACGTACCGGCGAACACGGAGTTCATGCAGGGCCTGCGCGAGCGCGCGGACCGGCACGGGATCCTGCTGGTGGTCGACGAGGTGCAGACCGGCTTCGGCCGGACCGGCCGGTTCTGGGGCCACGACCACTTCGACGTCCGCCCGGACGTCGTGATCACGGCGAAGGGCCTGGCCAGTGGGTTCCCGCTGTCGGCCATCGCCGCGTCGAAGGACCTGATGGCGAAGGCGTGGCCGGGTTCGCAGGGCGGCACCTACGGCGGCAACGCGGTCGCCTGCGCGGCCGCGCTGGCGACCCTGGACGTGGTCCAGTCCGAGGGCCTGGTGGACAACGCGGCCGCGATGGGCACCCGGCTGCGCGAGGGCTTGGCCAAGGTCGCCGCCGACGTCCCGGCGATCGGCGACGTGCGCGGGCTGGGCCTGATGCTGGGCAACGAGTTCGTCGACTCCGACGGCGCCCCGGACGCGGCCGCGGCGACGCGGGTGCAGCAGGCGGCGTCGGCGGCGGGCCTGCTCCTGCTGACCTGCGGCGCCGCCGGCAACGTGGTGCGGATGATCCCGCCGCTGGTCGTGAACGCCGAGCAGATCGACGAGGGCCTGGGGCTGTGGCGGGAGGCCGTGACCTCAGCGGTCTGAGAGCTGGTCCCGCACCCACAGCGACTGTTCCAGCTCGGCCTGGTGCACCGCAGGCCGAACCCGTGCCAACTCCTGCCGAATGGCGACGGCTTCGTTGATCGCCTCGAGCGCCTCGCCGTGCTGCCCGTGGTCCGCGAGCAGCACGGCGAGGTTGTTCAGGCTCCCGGCAAGGTAGTGCAGGAACGCGTCCGGCCGCGCCCGCGCCAACTCGCGGTAGATCCCGACGGCTTCCCGCATCGCCGGCACGCCGTCCGCCGCGCCCACGACCAGGGCCCGGTTGTTCAGACTCTCGGCGAGGCCGGGCCGGAAGGCGTCGGGTTGGGCTCGTGCCAGTTCGCGCCGAATGGCGACGGCTTCGTTGATCGCGTCCAGCGCCTCCGTCAGCCGTCCCACGCTGACCAGCCAGGTGGCGAGGTTGTTCAGGGCCATGGCGAGCACGGGGCGGAACGCGTCCGGCTGACCGGATGCCGACTCGCGGTAGATGCCGATGGCTTCGGTGACCGCGGCCAGCGCTTCCGCCGGTCGCCCCCGGTCTCCCAGCCGGTTGGCCAGGTTGGTGAGGCTGTCCGCGAGATCGGTTCGGAAGGCGTCGGGCTCGGCCTGTGCCAGGTCGCGGCGGATGCCGACGGCTTCGGTGATCGTGTGCAGGGCTTCCTCCTGCCGTCCCAGCTCCACCAGGCGCAGGGAAAGGTTGTTCAGGTTCTGGGCGAGGTGGGCGCGGAAGATGCCGGGACGAGCGCGCGTCAGCTCGCGGTAGGTGTCGGTGGACTCCGTGATGGCGGCCAGCGCCTGTTCGCGGCGACCCACGTCGGCCAACCGACCGGAAAGGACGGCCAGGCTCAGTGCGAGACCGGGTCGGTAGGTGTCCGGCTGGGCTCGCGTCAGCTCGCGGTAGATGTCGGTGGCCTCGGTGATCTCGGCGAGAGCCCGTTCGTGCTGACCCACGTCACCCAGCCGGTTGGCGAAGTTGACCAGTCTCAGCGCGAGAGCGGGACGGAAGGTGTCCGGCCGCTCCCGTGCCAGATCGCGCTGGATGGCGACGGCCTCCGCGATCGCCGCGGTCGCCTCCTCCCGCTGCCCCAGGGCTCCCAGGCGTTCGGCGAGGTGGTGCAGGCTCAGCGCGAGGCTGGGGTGGAAGGTGTCCGGTCGCTCCTGTGCCAGGTCGCGCTGGATGGCGACGGCTTCGACAACGGGCGCCAGCGCCTCCGCACGTCGTCCCGATTCCGCCAGGCTGTTGGCGAGCGAGGTGAGGGCCGACGAAAGGTGGGGGCGGTAGGCGTCCGGCAGGGAGCGGGCCAGCTCGCGGTAGATGTCGGTGGCTTCGGTGATCGCGCGCAGCGCGTCCTTCCGTTGTCCCAGCTCGCCCAGCCGTTCGGCGCGGTTCTTCAGGCTCAGCGCGAGGTAGGGGCGGAAGGCGTCAGGCCGCAGCTGCACCGCGTGACGGTAGATGTCGGTGGCCTCGGTGATCGCGGCCAACGCCTGTTCTCGCCGCCCGACGTGCGTGAAGGCGTCGGCGAGGTTGTGGATGCTCAGGGCCAGGTCGGGGAGGTGGGCGTCGGGGTGGGCGCCTGCCAGCTCCCGTCGGATCGCGACGGCTTCGCTGATCGCCGCCAGCGCGTCCTCCCACCGTCCCGCCGCCACCAGATAGGTGGAGCGGTTGTGGACGCTCCTGGCGAGGTCGGCGAGGTGAGCGTCCGATCCGGTCCGCGCCAGGTCACGCCGAAGGGCGACGGCTTCGGTGATCGCCGCCAGCGCCTCCTCCCACCGCCCCAGCGCCCCCACCCGCACGGCGAAGTCGTTCAGGCTGCCGGCGAGGTCGGGCCCGGCGAGGCGGCGGTGCTCGACGACCAGACGTCGGGTGAGGCGCGCGGCCACCTCGGCCAGGGCATGGCTGTACGGGGGTAGGTGCTCGTTCAGCCGGGCCAGGTCGGCGACCTCGGTGTCCGGGTCGTCGATGACGCGTTGCAGGCCGGCCAACAGAGGACCGGGCGCCTCCACCCGGGTCGCGACCTCGATGGCGGCGACGGCCAGCCCGCCGGCAGACAGTGCGGACAGCCCGTCGTCGAGGGAGCCGGCGAACGCGCGGTGCGCGGCGGCGCGGGCGTACACCGTGAGCAGCTGTGTGGCCTGGGTGTGGGTGGCGCCGGGGACCAGCGCGGGGACCAGATCGGGGTTCCGCTGGACCTGGCGGCCGACGAACCGTTCCGCCAACCGATCCGGTTGTAACGCGCCCCACGGCGGGTACAGGCCCGCGATCCACTCGCGGACCGCGGCGCGACGGTCCCGGGTCTGGTCCGCCAGCCGGGGCACCCGCGCCAGCAGGGCGTCGGCCTCCTCGCGGGTCTCGGCGCCGAGCAGGACGGCCGCGGCCAGGGCGTCGGTCAGCGCCTCCATGCTGAGCGCGGACAGCACCCCCTGCGCCGCCCTCGTCCAGTACCGCCGCTCGTGGCGCAGCACCCGGTCCTCCACGGCGAAGTCGCGGCCGGTCAGCGGGTGCGCCGCGTCGAGCAGGTCGGCGAGCGCGGTCATGTGCAGGGTCAGCGCGGTCTGGTCGTCCAGCACCGGATCGGGCAGGTTCGCGGCCAGCTCTGCCCACGGGTGTTCGGCCAGGTCCGGGACGTGGGGCAGGGCGGCGGCGAACGCGTCGACGGCCGCGCGGTACGCCTGCCGGCGGCCGTTCGGCTCTGGTTCCAGCTCGCCGAGGGCGTGCTCGATGGTGCCGTCGAGCAGCGCTTCCACCGTGGCGTCCTCGGACGTCAGCGCCGTCCACCACGAACCGGTGGTCCTGGCCAGCATCAGCACCTTGACCGGGGTGGCGCCGCCGTGGCGGGCCAGGGCGTGCAGTACCCGGACCACCTGCTCGGTGTGCGTCTCGGCGTAGTCGACCACGACCAGCGTCGGCACGGCCGCGTCGGCCAGGGCGTCCACCTCGGCGGCGTGCTGGCCGAGCCACAGGACCGCCCAGCCCTCGTCGGTGAGGGCCTGCGCGCAGTGCACCGCGAGACGTGTCTTGCCCTGGCCGCCCGGTCCGTGCAGCAGCCACGCGCCGAACCCCGGCCGGTCCGCCCAGGCTCGCAGCCGGGCCATGACCTCGGCGCGCCCGCGGAACGGCACCACCTGCCGGGACGCCACCAGCAGGGCCGCCGGTGACGGGACGCCGCCGGGGACGTGGGGCTCGGCCAGGTCCTGCCACTCGATCGGCGCCAGCGTCATCCGCCGCCCGGTGTGCTCGGCCAGCACCTCGCGGAACCGCCGGTCGTGGTGCAGCACGTAGACCGGAACCGCCTCCAGCGCCGCGTGCCCGCGCCGCGCCGGGTCGATCGTGACCACGCCGGCCAGCAGGTCGCCGCAGAACACCGGGGCGCCGGAGAGTCCGGCCCACGGCGACGTGCCTTCCGGCGGGAGCCCGGTCAGGTTCAGCACGTAGCGGTCGCCCACGTACCGGTCACCCAGGTTGATCGTCCCGCTGGCGTGCGCGGTGTCCGCGGGCTGTCCCTCCCGGCGCATGAAGTCCGGGTAACCCCAGGTCTCGCACGGGATGCCCGGGCGGTGGGTCACCGTGCGGCCCCAGCGCACCCCCGACCCCGTCGGCGGCCGCCAGCGCGGGTCCTCGACCAGCACCAGCGCGGCGTCGTCCCGGCCGCCGGGCGTGCCGCGCCAGACCACCGTGGCCCGGTACCGGTCGGCGCCGCCCAGTGGTCGTACGTGGGTCTCGCCGCCTTCGGCACCGACGACGTGGGCCGACGTCAGGACCAGGCACCGGTCGAGGACGTAGCCGGACCCGGAGCCGTGGACCCGCACCACCCGGCGACCGTCCACAGCGGACCTCAGCGCCCGATGTGCCCGGACAGGTCGCCCGAATCCTCGCCGTCCGGGTCGGCGGAGACCAGCAGGTCGCCGCCACCCGCGCGCCGCGGCGTCAGCGTGACCTTCACCCGGTGCGTCCTTGCCCGGGCCGCGCCCGCCTCGACGTCACCGGAGACCACCCAGGCCTTGAAGCCGGCCTTCGCCTTGGTGTCCGCCCTGAGCTCGAGGGCGAACTCCAGCTCCACCGGCCCGACCACGAACTCGATGTCAGCTCCGGCGGCCCGGGCGGCGGCCGTCAGCAGCTCGTCCCGGACCGCCGACACCGCGTCCGCCAGCTCGATCTCCATGTCCACCCCAGCAGTAGCCGCCACTGCCGGACAACCCTAGTCGACCCTCCGGTAGTGCTCGGTCAGTTCGGCCACCCGGTCCGCCGGCCAGCCGCAGCGGATCTCGCCCTGGGTGGCGGCGAAGAACAGCTCCAGCTGCACGTGCCACGCGGCCAGCGCCTCGGCCCGCAGGTGCGCCAGCCGGGCGGGCACGGTCTGGGTCAACTCCACCCGCACGCCCAGCTCCTCGTCGGTGGCGAACCGCCAGGTGACGGTGCCGGCGGGCTCGTTGTCGTGCAGCCACTCGTAGGTCAGCTCGTCCGGAGCATCCGTGTGCAGCAGGCGGCCGGCGGGGACGTGGTCGTTCGTCGCCCGTACGGGTGGCTTGTCGCTGAGCTGGGTGTCCTCGGTGAGCAGGGACCAGACGTCGGCGAGTGGTTTCCACACCAGGTCGCGGACGAAGTGCAGCTCGGAGCCGTCCTGCGTCTCGCGGACGGTGCCCTCGGCCAGGCCGAACTCCTCGATGTAGGCCTCGGTACGGGACAGCGTGTCGTCGGGCGGGGTCGCCGGTACGCCGTCGAGGCGGGCCGCCAGGAACGCCAGGCAGGTGTCCCAGCCGGTGGCGGTCCGGCCGGCGCCCAGCAGGCCCCGCCCGCCGCCGCCGATCGTCTGGGTGAAGACCAGCAGGCAGCCGTCACCCGCGGGGATCAGCTCGAAACGCAGGACGTCGAGGTTCCAGCGGAACATGTAGACCTTCGGCGGGTCGACCTCCAGCACCTCGCCGTCCCACGTCCCGTCGACCACGGCCTCGCCGGGGAACGTGAACCGCATCGGGGCGCCGGGTCGCGCCTCGGCCTCGACCTCGGCGGGGAACCAGTGCGCCAGCTCCGCCGGGTCGCTGATCGCGCGCCACACCTTCGCGGGGGAGTGGCGGAGGCGGCGTTCGAAACGCAGTACCGGCCGGCCGTCGATGGTCCGCAGGGTCGCGCGCTCAGTCATCCGGCTCCTCCATCGTCTCCAGGTGCCGCTCCAGTGCGTCCAAACTGGACGTCCACATGCGACGATATGGTGCGAGCCAGTCGTCCAGCTCCACCAACGGTTCCAGGCGCAGCCGGTACCACCGGCGCTGCGCGTCCTGCCGGACCTCGACCAGGCCGGCGCCGCGCAGGACCTTCAGGTGTTTGGACACCGTCGGCTGCGTCAGCGCCAGCCGGTCGACCAGCTCGCCGACCGGGCGTTCGCCGTCGCGCAGGAGATCGAGGATCTCCCGGCGGCGCGGCTCGGCCAGCACCTCGAATGCAGATGCCATGCCAGCAATATAGCTGACGAGGCATGTAGGCGCTAGGCGAGCACGCGCAGGAGGCGGGCGACCTCGTCGGCGACCGCGTCGCGACCGGCACCCAGGTACTTGCGGGTGTCCACGACCTGCGGGTTCTCCGCGAGGAACGCCCGCGCGGCCGCGGTGAACGCCTTGTTCAGCTGGGTCGCGATGTTGATCTTCGTCATGCCGGCGGCGACGGCGCGGCGCAGGTCGTCGTCGGGCACCCCGGAGGAGCCGTGCAGCACCAGCGGCACCGGGACCGCCTCGTGCAGCCGGCCGATCAGCTCCAGGTCGACCGCGGCGTCGCGGGTGAGCATGGCGTGCGAGGTGCCGACCGCGACGGCGAGCGCGGCCACCCCGGTCGCCTCCACATAGGCCTTCGCCTCGTCCGGGTCGGTGCGCACGCCCGGCGCGTGCACGCCGTCCTTGCCGCCGACCTCACCCAGCTCGGCCTCGACCCACACCCCGCGCTCGCGGCAGTGCGCCACCACCGCCGCGGTGGCCGCCACGTTGTCCTCGTAGGACATCGTGGACGCGTCGTACATCACCGAGCCGAAGCCGAGCCGGACCGCCTCGTGCACCAGGTCGACGTCGGTGGCGTGGTCGAGGTGCACCGCGACCGGCGCGCTCGACGCCCGCGCGACCGCCAACGTCGCCAGCCCCAACGGTTCCAGCGCGCCGTGGTACCGCACCGCGTTCTCGCTGATCTGCAGCACGACCGGCGCGCCGGCCGCCTCCGCGCCGGCGACCAGGGCCTCGGCGTGCTCGAGCTGGATCACGTTGAACGCGCCGACGCCGCGCCCGGCCTTGGCCGCGGGGTCGACGAGGTCAGCGGTCGGCGTCAGCATGGGAGCTCCTCCACCTCGATGTCCGGCGCGAGCCGCCGGTAGATGTCCAGGTCGACGTCGCCGGCGAGCGGGCACGCGACCGCGGCCGCGGACAGCGCCACGGCGTCGGCGAGCAGTTCTGGCCAGCCGGCACCCGCCGCGATCCCGGCGGCCAGCGCGGCGACACACGCGTCACCGGCGCCGGTCGGGTTGCCGCGCATCGGCTCCGGCCGCGCCCGCCACACCCCGTCGGCGGTGACGGCGAGCAGCCCGTCCTCGCCGAACGAGGCGAGGACGGCGCCCACTCCGCGCGCCCGCAGCCACTCGGCACCCGCGCGCGGGTCGTCGTGTCCGGTGACCGCCGCCAGTTCCTCGGCGTTCGGCTTGACCAGCCGGGGGCCGGCGGGGACGCCGTCCAGCAGCGCCTGGCCGGAGGTGTCCAGGATGACCGGGGTCGTGGTCGTGCGGATCAGCTGGGCGTAGGCGTCGGAGGGCAGGCCGGGCGGCAGGCTGCCGGACAGCACCACCACGTCGGCCCGCTCGGCCAGCTGGTGGAAGTCGCCGACCAGGCGCGACCAGTCCGAGATGGACACCCGGGGCCCCGGCTCGTTGAGCACCGTCGCGTCACCGTCGGCCACCACCGTGACTGTCCTGCGCACCGGGGCGTCGAGGGCCACCAGCGACTCCGGAATGCCGGCCGCGGCGAGGTCCGCCTGGATCTCGGTGCCACCCGCGAACCCGGTGACCAGCGCGTTGTGGCCGAGCGCGCGCAGCACCCTGGCGACGTTGACGCCCTTGCCGCCGGCCCGGACGGCGACCTCCGACACCCGGTGCGACTCGCCGGGGACCAGCGCCGGCACGTGGTAGGTGACGTCGAGCGCCGCGTTGAGGGTCACGGTCAGGATCACGACGCCGCCCGCCAGGCCATGATGCCGGCGCCGATGCAGCCGGCGTTGTCCCCCAGTGCGGCCCGCACCAGCGTCGGCATCCGCTGGAACGCCATCCGCTCCGCCAGCGACTCGCGCAGCGGTTCGAGCAGCGTGTCGCCGGACTCGGCGAGGCCGCCGCCGATCGCCACCACCTCGGGGGCCAGCAGGGTGACCGCCGTGGTCAGCGCCGTCGCCAGGCCGTCGATGGCCCGCGACCACACCGCGACGGCGTCCGGGTCACCGGCCTCGACCGCGGCGGCGACCTCCGCGGCCCGGGTGACCGGCCGGCCGGTGCGGGCGGCGTAGTTGCGGGCGATGAACGCCGCCGACGCGACGGTCTCCAGGCAGCCGCGCGTCCCGCAGCCGCACACCGCCCCCAGCGGATCGACCACCACGTGCCCCAGCTCGCCGGCGTAGCCGTCCGCGTCGAGGCGATGGCCGTCGACCAGCACGGCCGCCGCGATCCCGGTGCCGATCGGCACGAACATGGCGTTCGGCTTGCCGGTCGCCGCGCCGACGGTGAACTCGGCCAGGCCACCCGTGCGCACGTCGTGGCCGAGCGCGACCGGCATGCCGGCGGCCTCGGAGAGTTGGTCACGCAGCGGCAGGTCCCGCCAGCCGAGGTTGACCGCGGCCCGCGCGATGCCGTGCCGCTCGTCGACGATCCCGGGCGCGGCGACGCCGACCCCGACGACTCTGGCGTCGCCGGCCGCGGCGCGCAGCTCGTCGATCAACTCGACGATCTGTCCCACGTCGACGCTGCCGTCCACCCGCCGGGTGGCGGCGCGATGCGTGTGCACGACACGCAGGTCCTCGGCCACGAGCGCGGCCTTGATCGAGGTGCCGCCGACGTCGATCGCCGCGACGAGCCGGTGCATGTCCCGTCCTCCGCAGGTCAGTGGGGGCTACATTGCACCACGTGGACCGCTACCAACGGCTGAGCACCCTGCTCGACCTGCTCGGGCAGCGCGGCCGGGTGGACGTCGACGACCTGGCCACCGAGCTGGACGTGTCCGCCGCGACGATCCGCCGCGACCTCGACCACCTGGCCGACCAGCAGCTGCTCACCCGGACCCGGGGCGGCGCGGTGGCCAACAGCGTCGCCTACGACCTGCCGCTGCGGTACAAGACGGCGCGGCACGCGTCGGAGAAGGAGCGGATCGGCCGAGGGGCGGCGGCGTCGGTGGCGCGGGGGAGCGTGATCGGCCTCAACGGCGGGACGACGACCACGGAGATCGCGCGGGCGCTGGTGGTCCGTCCGGACCTGGCGACCCCGGCCGACGAGCCGGCAGTGACGCTGGTCACCAACGCGCTGAACATCGCCGGGGAGTTGGCCGTGCGGCCACACGTCAAGCTCGTGCTGACCGGGGGAGTGGCCCGGCCGCAGTCGTTCGAGCTGACCGGCCCACTGGCCACGCGGGTGCTGACGGAGATCACGATGGACGTGGTGTTCCTCGGGGTGGACGCGGTCGACCCGGCGCAGGGGGCGTACGCACACCACGAGGGCGAGGCGAGCATCAACCGGCTGATGGCGGAGCGAGCCCGCCGGATCGTGGTGGCGGCGGACAGCTCGAAGCTGGGGCGGCACGCGTTCGCCAGGATCTGCCCGACGTCGTCGATCGACCTGCTGATCACCGACAGCGGGGCGCCGGCCGAACTGGTGGCCGCGTTCGAGGCCGAGGGCGTTCCGGTCGAGACGGTCTGACCGCAGTGCGGTTCCGGAGGTGGCGTTCCTCCGGAACGGGTGCGCGACTACTTCAGGGTGGCGAGCTGGATCAGGTTGCCGCAGGTGTCGTCGAACACGGCGGTGACCACGGGCCCCAGGTCGGTC
Source organism: Actinophytocola gossypii (assembly GCF_025165815.1). Classification (GTDB taxonomy): domain Bacteria; phylum Actinomycetota; class Actinomycetes; order Mycobacteriales; family Pseudonocardiaceae; genus Actinophytocola; species Actinophytocola gossypii. The sequence continues at coordinate 273,067 of NZ_JAFFZE010000009.1, forward strand.
GCGTCCTGGGTGAACTGGACGGCCAGCCCCTTGAGCCGCTCGACCTCGGCGTACACGTCGTCGACGGCGAATTGGGTGAACGGGATGCCGTCGGCGACCAGGGCCTGCTTGAACGGGCCCACCGCCGGGTGGCCGTCCGGCTCCAGCAGGAGCTCGACGCCGTCCGGTTCGGCGGGGGAGACCACGGTGAGCCAGCGCGCCGCGCCGGCGGGCTCGTCGGTCTTCTTGGTGAACCCCAGCTTCTCCGTGTAGAAGGCGAGCGCCTTGGCCTGGTCGTCGACGAAGACACTGGTGACGTTGATGCGGATCACGTGTTCGGTTCCTCTTGGTCGATGGGCCACCGACCGACGATCGAGCGCAGCGGGCTCGTGTCGATGTGGTGGAACTTGTACCGGCCCTGCCGCCGGGTGCGCACCAGGCCGGCCTGTTCGAGCACCGCGAGGTGCTGCGAGATGGCCTGGCGCGACGAGGCAAGACCGTGCTTCATGGCAAGTCGCCCGCAGATCTCGAACAACGTCTGACCGTCCCTGTCGGTCAGCTCGTCCAGGATGATGCGTCGAGTCGCGTCGCCGATCGCCTTGAACAGCTCGGGGTCCGCGTCCATGCCACAGTTATAGGCAAGTCGTCACTTGCCTGTCAAGGTCAGGGTCGGTGGCCGAGCATCCGCAGGACCAGGTCGGCGTACTGGTGGCCCAGCTCGGTCGGGGTCTGCCTGGCGGAGTCCTGGTACCAGCGGGAGACGTCGATGCCCAGGCCCAGCACCGCCCTGGCCGCCGTGCGCACGTCCGGCACCGCGAACGCGCCGGCCTCGACCCCCCGGGTGATCACGTCGCGGACCAGCTGCTCGGTGCGCCGCCGGAGGTCGGCCACCACCTCGTACTCGTCCGGGGGCAGCGCGCCGAGCTCGTGCTGCACCACGCGGGCCACGACGTGCCGGTTGGCGTGCCAGGCCACGAACATCTCCACGAACGAGCGCATCGTCGCCACCGGATCCGGGTCGGCGGCGACCACCCGTTCGACCATCGTCAGCATTCGTTGGTGGCCGCTGCGGCTGATCGCGAACAGCACCGCCGACTTCGCCGGGAAGTGCACGTACAGCGCCGCCGGGCTCATGCCGGCCGCCGTGGCGATGTCCCTGGTCGTGGTCGCGTGGTAGCCGCGCTCGGCGAACGACTCGACCGCGGCGGCCATCAGCCGCCGGGCCGCGTCGGGGCGGACGTCGGGCCAGAGGTCGTCCGCTTCGGCCGTGGTCACCGCGGAGCGGGCAGGTCGACCAGTGGGGCCAGCAGCCGCCGGTGCTGGCCGGGCGTGCCGAGCGCGATCTGGTCGGCCTTGGCGCGCTTGAGGTACAGGTGCGCCGGGTGCTCCCAGGTCATCCCGATGCCGCCGTGCAGCTGCACGCACTCCTCGGCCGCGTGCACGGCCACCGTGGAGCACAGCGAGTTCGCCAGCAGCGCCGCCACCCGCTCCTCCGGACCGCCGACCGCGTCGGCCGCGTTGCGGGCCGCGGCCCTGGCCAGGGCCAGCTCGCCGAACAGGTCGGCCAGCCGGTGCTTGAGCGCCTGGAACGAGCCCACCGGGCGGCCGAACTGGTGGCGGTCCTTGAGGTAGGCGACCGTGGTCGTCAGGCACCAGTCCGCGACCCCGACCTGCTCGGAGGCCAGCAGCGCCGCCGCCGTCCACAACGCACCGTCCAGTGCGGACTCGGGGTCGCCGGTGAGCCGGGTGGACGCGGCGCCGTCGAACGTGACGTCGGCGATCGGGCGGGTCAGGTCGAGCGACACCGCCGGGGTGACGGTGACCTGGGCCTGGTCCACGCGCACCGTGTGCAGGGTCGGGCCGTCCACGCCGACCGCCGGCACGACCAGCACGTCCGCCGCGGCCGCGTCGGCCACCGAGCGGACCCGACCGCGCAGCACGCCGTCCGTGTACTCCACAGTGGACGGGAACGCCGAACCGGGTGCGGTGGCGAGGGAGACGGCCAGCGCGCCGACCGTCCGGCCGGAACCGAGCGCGCCCAGCAGCTCCCCGTCGGCCGGCTCGCAGCCGAGCAGCGCGGTCGTGGCCAGCACGGCGCTGCCCAGGAACGGCACCGGGGCCACCGTGCGCCCCAGCTCCTCCAGCACCACCGCCACCTCGCGGGCGGACGCGCCCTGCCCGCCGAGGGACTCCGGCACGTGCAGCGAACCGGCGCCCAGCTCCGCGGTCAGCGTGCGCCACAGGTCCAGGTCGTGCGGCTTGTCGGTCTCGCACCGGGCCAGGATCGACGCCGGCTGGGCGCGGTCGGCCAGCAGGTCGGCGACGCTCGCCCGGAGCTGGTCCTCGACGTCGGAGTACAGCAGGTTCATCGGGGCAGGTCCTTCCACGGCACCTTCGTGTCCACCCTGGCCTCGGCGGGCAGGCCGAGTACCCGCTCGGCGATGATGTTGCGCAGCACCTCGGACGTGCCGCCCTCGATCGAGTTGCCCTTCGCGCGCAGGTACCGGTAGCCGGCCTCCCGGCCGAGGAAGTCGACCAGGTCCGGGCGTCGCATCGTCCAGTCGTCGTAGCGCAGGCCGTCCTCGCCGAGCATCTCCAGCTCCAGGCCGGTCAGCTCCTGGTTCAGCCGGGCGAACGCCAGCTTCATCGCCGAGCCCTCCGGCCCGGGGTGGCCGACCGCGAGCTGCTGGCGCAGCCGGACCCCGGCCAGCCGCAAGGCCTCCGACTGGACCCACAGGTCGACCAGCCGGTCGTGCAGCTCGGGTGTGCGGACCTCCGGGCGGTCCCGCCACGCCCGCGCGACCGGGCCGATCATGCCGCCCTCGCGGGGAACCGGGCGCCCGCCGATCGCGACGCGCTCGTTCATCAGCGTGGTCTGCGCGACCCGCCAGCCGTCGCCGACCTCGCCGAGCCGGTCGGTGTCCGGAATCCTGGTGTCGGTCATGAAGACCTCGTTGAACTCCGCCTCGCCGGTGATCTGGCGCAGCGGCCGTACCTCGACGCCCGGCGCGGTCATGTCCAGCACGAAGTAGGACATGCCGGCGTGCTTGGGGACGTCGGGATCGGTGCGGGTCAACAGGATCGCCCAGCGCGCGGAGTGCGCGCTCGAGGTCCACACCTTCTGGCCGGTCACCAGCCAGTCGTCGCCGTCGCGGACCGCCCTGGTGCCGACGGCGGCGAGGTCGGAGCCGGCGCCCGGCTCGGAGAACAGCTGGCACCACACCTCCTCGCCGGTCCACAGTGGACGCAGGAAGCGGTGCTTCTGCTCGTCGGTGCCGAAGGCCAGGATCGTCGGCGCGGCCATGCCGAGCCCGATGCCGATCCGCCGGGGGTCGTTGTCCGGCGCGCCGGCGGCCGCCAGCTCCTGGTCGACGACGTTCTGCAGCTCCCGTTCGGCGCCGAGGCCGCCGAGCCCTTCCGGGAAGTGCACCCAGGCGAGGCCGGCGTCGAACCTGGCCCGCAGGAACTCCAGGCGGTCCGTGGTGGCCGGGTCGTTCCGGTCGAGGAACTCGCGTGTCCGCTCGCGCAGCGTCTCGGCGTTCACGGGACGTAGAGCACGATCGTCTCGGCGACGCAGGCCGGCTTGTCGCCGCCCTGCACCTCGATGGTCCAGCGCAGGGTCGCCTGCTTGCCGCGTGGCTTGTCGGCCACCGCGAGCAGTTCGGCGCCGACCCGGATCTTCGAGCCGACCGGCAGAAGGGCCGGGAACCGGACCTTCTCCAGGCCGTAGTTGATGCCCATGGTGACGTTGTCGACCGAGTAGACCTGCTTGCCCAGCAGGGGGATCAGCGAGAGCGTGAGGTAGCCGTGGGCGATCGTGCCGCCGAACGGGCCGTCCTTGGCGCGCTCGGTGTCCACGTGGATCCACTGGTGGTCGCCGGTGGCGTCGGCGAACCGGTCGACCCGGTCCTGGGTGACCTCGAGCCAGTCGCTGTGGCCGAGGTGCTCGCCAGCGGCGGCGGTCAGCTCGTCGAGATCGGCGAAGGTGCGCATGGTGTCCTCAGTCCTGCGGCCCGCCGGCCACGTAGATCACCTGGCCGGACACGAACCCGGACTCCTCGCCGGCCAGGAACGACACGGTGGCCGCGATGTCCTCCGGCTGGCCGACCCGGCGCACCGGGATGGCCGCCGCGGCGCTGTTCTTGAAGTCCTCGAAGCCCACCTTGAGCCGCTCGGCGGTGGCCGCGGTCATCTCGGTCTCGATGAAGCCCGGCGCGATCGCGTTGACCGTGACGCCGAACTTGCCCAGCTCGATCGCGAGGGTCTTGGTGAAGCCCTGCATGCCGGCCTTGGCCGCGGAGTAGTTCGCCTGCCCCCGGTTGCCGAGCGCGGAGGTGCTGGACAGGTTGACGATGCGGCCCCAGCCCTGCTCGGTCTGGTGCTTCTGCACCTCGCGGCTCATCAGGAACGCGCCACGCAGGTGCACGCCGAGGACCGCGTCCCAGTCGTCCTCGGTCATCTTGAACAGCAGGTTGTCCCGGGTGATGCCGGCGTTGTTGACCAGCACGGTCGGCGGGCCCAACTCGGCGGCGACCCGCGCGACCGCGGCCTCGACCTGGGCCGCGTCGGCGACGTCCGCGCCGACCGCGACCGCCGAGCCACCCTTGGCGGTGATCGCCTCGACGGTGGCGGCGCAGCTGTCCTCGGTGAGGTCGAGCACCCCGACCCCGAAGCCGTCCTGCGCGAGTCGCTTGGCGACCGCGGCACCGATGCCGCGGGCGGCACCGGTCACGATCGCGACACGGGAGTGGGCCACTGGTTCTGTCCTCCACGCTGTGGTCGCTGGGTGTGAAGTTACTAAGCAAGCGCTTAGTAAGGTAGCTCGCCCCGATGGGCGGTGTCCAGGCCCGCGGCGGCGCCGACGCGTCAGTTGGTGTCGGTCGCCACACAGCCTTCGGGTGTTCGCCGGTAAGGCGTTTGCCTATAGTGATTAGGCAGATGGGTATCGACGTTAGGTAGATGAAAGGCGGACCGTGGCACGCGCCGGGCTCAACGCGGAACGGCTGACCCGAGCCGGGGCGGACCTCGCCGACGAACTCGGCTTCGACCAGGTGACGCTCTCGGCGCTCGCCAGTCGCTTCGAGGTCAGGGTCGCCAGTCTGTACTCGCACGTGCGCGGCTCAGCGGACCTCAGGGCCAGGATCGCCCTGTTCGCACTGGCCGAACTCGCCGACCGGGCCGCCGACGCCCTCGCGGGCCGGTCCGGCAAGGACGCCCTGGCCGCACTGGCGAACGTCTACCGCGACTACGCCAGGACGCACCCCGGCCGCTACGCCGCGACCCAGCTCAGGCTCGACCCGGAGACGGCAGCGGCCAGCGCCGGGCCCCGGCACGCCCAGCTGACGCGCGCGATCCTGCGCGGCTACGACCTGACCGGCACGGACCAGACGCACGCGGTCCGCTTGCTGGGCAGCGTCTTCCACGGCTACGTCAGCCTCGAACTGGGCGGCGGCTTCGACCACAGCGCCCCCGACACCGAGGAGACCTGGTCCCGGATCCTCGACGCCCTCGACTCCCTCCTACGGAACTGGCCGGACTGAGCACATGAACGACTGGATCACCACTCCCATCACCGACGACCTGCTGCGCGGCGCCGCCGAGTTGGAGCGCACCGAGCACGGCCTGCTGCCGCACCGGCTCCCGGCCTGGGCCCGCGCCCAGTGCGCGGACGGGCAGCTCGCCATGGTCGAGGCGCAACCCGCCGGCGTCCGGCTGGTGTTCCGCACCAGGGCCACCGTCGTCGAACTGGACGTCCTGCCGACCAAACGCGGCTTCGCCGGCATGCCGCCCCGGCCCGACGGCCGGTACGACCTGCTGGTCGACGGTCAGCCGGCCGGGCAGGGCAGTGTGGCCGGCGGCAACATGCTGACCATCGATCCCCGCTCCGGCACCGCGACCATGGAGCCGGGACCGCCCGGCACCCTCGGCTTCACCGGCCTGCCCGACCGGGTGAAGGACGTCGAGCTCTGGTTGCCGCACAACGAGATGATCGAGCTGGTCGCGCTGCGCACCGACGCCCCCGTCGAGCCGGTGCCGGACCGGGGCGGCCGGGTGTGGCTGCACCACGGCAGCTCGATCAGCCATGGCTCCAATGCCACGAGCCCGACCGCGACCTGGCCGGCGGTCGCCGCCGCGCTCGGCGGGGTGGAGCTGGTCAACCTGGGGATGGGCGGGAGCGCCATGCTCGACCCGTTCACCGCGCGCACCATGCGCGACACCCCCGCCGACCTGGTGAGCGTCAAGCTCGGCATCAACCTGGTCAACGGCGACATCATGCGCCTGCGGGCGTTCACCCCGGCCGTCCACGGCTTCCTCGACACCATCCGTGACGGCCACCCGGACACGCCGCTGCTGGTCGTCTCGCCCATCCTGTGCCCGATGCACGAGGACACCCCCGGGCCCGCCGGGCTGGACCTCGACGAGCTGAGCGCCGGCCGGGTGCGGTACCAGGCCACCGGTGACCCGGCGGACCGCACCGCCGGAAAACTGACGCTCACCGTGATCCGGGACGAGTTGGCCCGGCTGGTGGCGCAGCGGGCCGCCGACGACCCGAACCTGTACTACCTGGACGGCCGCGACCTCTACGGCGAGGCCGACTTCGCCGAGCTGCCACTGCCCGACGCCCTGCATCCGGACACGGCCACCCACCGCCGCATCGGCGAGCGCTTCAGCAAGGCGGTGTTCGCCGCGGGCGGTCCGTTCGCGGCGTCCCGCTGATCAGAACTCGAAGCCGCCGGGTTTCGCGTTGCGGTCGGCGACCAGGCCGGCGAGGGTCGCGATCGCGATCTCCGGCGGAGTGCGGGAGCCGATGTTGAGACCGATCGGGCGGTGGACGCGGGCGATCGCCGTCTCGTCGACGCCGAGGTCGCGGAGGGCGGCGACGTGCGGGCCGGGATGACGCGGGTTGCCCATGATGCCGATCCAGCGGACGTTCATGGCCAGCGCGTCCCGCAGGACCGGGCCCAGCTCGGGGCGGTGGTGGTCGGTCAGCACGATGTCGGTGTGGCCGTCCAGGTCGTCCGGGAGGCGGGGCAGGACCGTCGTCTCGGCGTCCTCGTCGTTGGCGACGCGGCCGCGCTCCGGCTCGACCAGGACCGTGCGGTAGCCGAGGTCGCGGCCGTAGCGGATCAGGTAGTGCGCGACCGGCGACGCGAACACGGCGACCAGCGTGCGCGGCTCGGTGGGATCTGGCGATGCGCCGTGGGCGACGGCGCAGCCGGCGTCGGTCTCCATGAGCCTAGGGTGACACGCGTGACACCCCTCCCGTACAACGAGGTGACGCTGGATCGCGCGGGTGCGCGGCGAGCCGACGAGGCGTGGGTCGCGTCCGCGCGGACGCGTTCGCGGGTACTGGCCTTCTGGCGCGACGGCTGCCTGACCGCCGACGGGCGCCCGGTGTCGTTCGACGGCGATCCGGCGGTGTTCCTCGGGCTCGACGGGGACACCGCGGTGTTCGCCGCCGACCTGTCCGACCTGGCGGAGCCGGACGCGCTCGCGCTGGCCGGCGCGGACGCGGTGCGCGACGTGCGGCAGCTGTTCGGCGCGGTCGGCCCCGCCGAGGCGGCCGTGCTGGCCTATGCCAGGGGGATGCTGCACTGGCACCGCAACCAGCGGTTCTGCGGCGCGTGCGGGGACGCGACGGAACCGCGGCACGGCGGGCACCAGCTCGTGTGCCGCGGGTGCGAGAAGCCGCTGTTCCCGCGGATCGAGCCGGCCGTGATCATGCTGGTCACCTCGGCCGACGGGTCGCGGTGCCTGCTCGGCCGGCACCGAGGGGCGGCGCAGGACGCGTACTCGACGCTCGCCGGTTTCGTGGAGGTCGGCGAGAGCCTGGAGGACGCCGTGCGGCGCGAGCTGGCCGAGGAGGCCGGCGTGACCGTCACGTCGGTGCGGTACCAGGCGTCGCAGGCCTGGCCGTTCCCGTCGGGTCTGATGGTCGGCTTCCGGGCCGTCGCGGCGTCATCCGCCGTGGCGGTGGACGAGGACGAGCTGATCGAGGCGTGCTGGTTCACCCGGTCGGCGGTGCGTGACCTGATCGGGCGACACCGTGCGGCCGGGCGGGAGCGGCGCGACTCGATCGAGTCGTACCTCGTGTCGACCTGGCTCGACGAGGAGTGATTCGCGTGCGCGATTTCGAGGATTTGGTGGCTGAGGCGTCGGCGGTCTCCGTTTCGGGTTGGGACTTCTCGTGGCTTGACGGCAGGGCGACCGAGGAGCGGCCGTCCTGGGGGTACTCCGGGCTGCTGGCGGAGCGGCTGGCCCGTGCGCGGGTGGCGCTGGACGTCCAGACCGGCGGCGGCGAGCTGCTGGCCGGCGTGCCCCGGCTCGCACCGGTGACCGTGGCGACCGAGGGCTGGCCGCCCAACCTCGAACGGGCGAGGGCGGTGCTCGGCGCGCGCGGGGTCACCGTCGTGGCCGACCGGGACGAGCCGCCGCTTCCGTTCCGGGACGGCGTGTTCGACCTCGTGGTGAGCCGGCACCCGGTGCGGACCTGGTGGGGTGAGATCGCGCGGGTGCTGGCACCCGGTGGCACGTACCTGTCGCAGGAGGTGGGGCCGGCGAGTGTGTTCGAACTCGTCGAGTTCTTCCTCGGCCCGCAGCCGGACGAGGTGCGGAACGGCCGGCATCCCGACCGGACCCGGCGCGAGGCGGAGGCGGCCGGCCTGGAGATCGTGGACCTGCGCATGGAGCGCCTGCGGACCGAGTTCTACGACATCGGTGCGGTGGTGTACTTCCTGCGCAAGGTGATCTGGATGGTGCCGGGCTTCACCGTTGCCGAGTACCGCGCGACGCTGCGCCGGCTGCACGACCTGATCGAGGCCGAGGGCCGGTTCCTCGCGCACACAACCAGGATCCTGGTGGAGGCGCGCAAGCCGTCTACTGTGGACTCATAGACCTCGCCGCCCGGGTGACCGGGGTGAGGTTGGCTTCGGTCGAGTACGGGTCGTCGAGTGAGGTCTCCGCGTGGTCGGCTTCTCCTTCCGTTGGCGAGCGGCCGCAGCCGGGACACGAGCAGTGTTCGCTCATGTGTTCGATTGTACGGGGGTTTGCGGGGGGTGGCAACCGGGGGACACTGAGGGCTGGAGGTGACGCCATGCGCTTCCGGGATCGGATCGACGCCGGGCGTGCGCTGGCCGAGGTGCTGGAGCCGCTGCGTGCCGAGGCGCCGATCGTGCTCGGGCTGCCGCGCGGCGGGGTGCCGGTCGCCGCGGAGGTCGCGGCCGAGCTCGGCGCGCCGCTGGACATCGTGCTGGTGCGCAAGATCGGTGCGCCGGGTCGGGAGGAGCTCGCCGTCGGCGCGGTCGGCGAGGACGGCGTGACCGTGCGGAACGACGAGGTCCTGGCCGAGCTGGGGCTGACCTGGGCCGACGTGTCCGGTCAGGTCGAGCGGGAGCGGGCGGAGATCGTCCGGCGGGCGACGGAGCTGCGTCCGGGCGGGGAACGCCCCGACCTGCTTGACCGCACCGTGGTCCTGGTCGACGACGGAATCGCCACCGGCGCGTCGGTGGCCGCCGCGATCCGGGTGCTCCGGCGCCTCGGCGTCCGGCGCCTCGTGCTGGCGGTGCCGGTCGCCCCGGCGGACGCGCTGCCGAAGCTGCGCGCGCTCGCGGACGACGTCGTGTGCCCGGTGACCCCGGACCGGTTCATCGCGGTGGGGCAGTGGTACACCGACTTCGCGCAGGTCTCGGACCGGGAGGTGCGCAAGCTCCTCGCGGGCTGACGTCAGAGCTGGCCGGCGTCGGTGATCGTGACGGCGGCGGCGCCGATCTCGTCGGAGGCCTCCAGGTCGATGTCGGCGGTGAAGCCCCAGTCGTGGTCGCCGGCGGGGTCGGCGAAGATCTGGCGGACCTGCCAGCGGTCCGGTTGCTGGTCGATGATCAGGTACTTCGGGCCCCGCGCGTCCGGGCCGGTGTCGATCTCGTCGTGCAGGTCGAAGTACGGCTCAAGGGCGTCCTCCCACGCCTCGGCGTCCCAGCCGGACTCGGCGTCGAGCGCGCCCAGGTCGGCGTAGGCCCGGCGGGCGGCCAGCTGGACCCGGTGGAACAGCGCGTTGCGGACCAGGACCCGGAACGCCCGCGTGTTCGTGGTCACCGCGGGAACGGTGTCGTCGGGTTCGGTGAGCGGGTCGTCGGTGGGGTTGGTGAGCTTCTCCCACTCGTCCAGCAGGCTGGAGTCGACCTGGCGCACCAGCTCGCCGAGCCACTCGATCAGGTCGGCCAGCTCCTCGGTCTTCGCTTCGGCCGGGACCGTCTGGCGGAGTGCCTTGTACGTGTCGGCGAGGTAGCGCAGGACCATGCCCTCGCTGCGGGCCAGCTGGTAGAAGCCGACGTACTCGACGAACGTCATCGCCCGCTCGTACATGTCCCTGGCCACCGACTTGGGGGACAGGTGGTAGTCCGCCACCCACGGGTGTCCCTGGCGGTACGTCTCGTACGCGGCGTGCAGCAACTCCTCGAGGGGCTTGGGATGGGTGACGTCCTCGAGCAGCGCCATCCGGTCGTCGTACTCGATGCCCTCGGCCTTCATCGCCTGGACGGCCTCGCCGCGGGCCTTGAACTGCTGGGCGCTCAGGACCTGCCTCGGGTCCTCCAGAATGGACTCGATGACCGACAGGACGTCCAGCGGATAGCTGGGGTCGGTGCGGTCCAGCAGCTCGATCGCGGCCAGTGCCAACGGGGACAGCGGCTGGTTGAGGGCGAAGTCGAGTTGCAGATCCACGGTCAGGCGCACTCGGCGGCCCTGCTCGTCCGGTTCGTCGAGCTTCTCCACCACGCCCGCCGCCAGCAGCGCGCGGTAGATCGCGATCGCGCGGCGGATGTGGCGCCGCTGGGCCGGACGGTCCTCGTGGTTGTCCTCCAGGAGCTTGCGCATCGCGCTGAACGCGTCGCCCGGGCGGCCGATCACGTTCAGCAGCATGGCGTGGCTGACCTGGAAGCTGGACGTCAGCGGCTCCGGTTCGGCCTCCACCAGGCGCTGGAACGTCGGCTCGCCCCAGCCGATCGAGCCCTCCGGAGGCTTCTTGCGCACCACCTTGCGGCGCTTCTTCGGGTCGTCGCCGGCCTTCGCCAGGGCCTTCTCGTTCTCGATGACGTGTTCGGGGGCCTGCACGACGACGTTGCCGACCGTGTCGTAGCCGGCCCGCCCGGCCCGGCCGGCGATCTGGTGGAACTCCCGTGCCTTCAGCAGCCGCACCCGCTGACCGTCGTACTTGGACAGTGCGGTGAACACGACCGTCCTGATCGGCACGTTGATGCCGACCCCCAGCGTGTCCGTGCCGCACACGATCTTCATCAGGCCGGCCTGCGCCAACCGCTCCACCAGCCTGCGGTACTTCGGCAGCATGCCGGCGTGGTGCACGCCGATCCCGTGCCGCACCAGCCGGGACAGCGTTTTCCCGAAGCCCGCCGTGAACCGGAAGTTGCCGATCAGCTCGGCGATCCGGTCCTTCTCCGCGCGCGTGCACACGTTGATGCTCATCAGCGACTGCGCCCGCTCCAGCGCCGCCGCCTGGGTGAAGTGCACGACGTAGACCGGCGCCTGGTTCGTGCCGAGCAGCTCCTCGATCGTCTCGTGCAGCGGGGTCAGGCGGAACGAGTAGAACAGCGGGACCGGGCGCTGCGCGGAGGTGACCACCGCCGTGGACCGGCCGGTGCGCCGGGTCAGGTCCGCCTCGAACCGGCTGACGTCGCCCAGCGTGGCCGACATCAGCAGGAACTGCGCCTTCGGCAGCTCAAGCAGCGGCACCTGCCAGGCCCAGCCCCGGTCGGGCTCGGCGTAGAAGTGGAACTCGTCCATCACCACCTGGCCGACGTCCGCGTCGCCGCCCTCGCGCAGCGCGATGTTGGCCAGGATCTCGGCCGTGCAGCAGATGATCGGCGCCGCCGGGTTGACCGCGGAGTCCCCGGTCAGCATGCCGACGTTGACCGCGCCGAACACCTCGCAGAGCGCGAAGAACTTCTCCGACACCAGCGCCTTGATCGGCGCCGTGTAGAACGTCCGCTGCCCGTTCGCCAGCGCGACGAAGTGCGCGCCGGTGGCCACCATGCTCTTGCCGGACCCGGTCGGCGTGGACAGGATCACGTTCGACCCGGAGACGATCTCGATCATCGCCTCCTGCTGGGCCGGGTAGAGCGTCAGGCCCTGCTCCTCGGCCCACGTGCCGAACGCGTCGAACAGGGAATCCGGGTCGGGCTCGGCCGGCAGCGCCTCGATGAGTGTCATGGTGGCCCCGATCGTGCCTGATCGGTGCCGCCGCACCCAAGTCAGGGCGCGGGTGGGAACGGAACGAGGACCGTGGTGACGTTGTCGTGCCCGCCCAGCTCCAGCGCGACCCTGGTCAGCTCGTCCGCGCCGGTCAGCGGAACCACCTCGGCCGGGTCGCCGGGCAGTGCCTCGACCAGGGCCGCCGGCTCGGGCAGGTAGTTCCACAGCCCGTCGCTGCACAACAGCACCTGGCCGGGGCCGTCCGGGGTCAGGGTCAGCGTCCTCGGCTCGATCGCGCCCGCGTCCGCGCCGATCCACCTCGACAGGGCGTGCGCCTGGTAGGCCGACATGGCCTGCTCCTCGCTCATGCCCTCGGCCACCAGTTCGGCGGCCACGGTGTCGTCGGCGGTCAGCAACCGCGCGTCCGACCCGGCGAGCCAGTACGCCCGGCTGTCCCCGACCCAGCCGACGGTGACCGTGGTCGCCGTGACCACGGCGGAGACGAACGTGCACGACGGTGCCGTGCCGGCCTTCTCCGGGTCCGCCAGCGCGGTGACGCCCTCGATCGCCCGCGCCACCGCTGCCCGGGTGGCCGCCTCGGCGTCGCCGCCCTCCCCTGCCGCGTCGAGCAGCACCGCGAGTGCCTCGTCGACCGCGCGCTGGGCGGCGCTGTCGCCTCGGTCCGAGGTCGCCACGCCGTCGCACACGACCGCGACCACCGTGGGCGTCCCGTCGGTGACCACGCCGAACGCCATCGAGTCCTCGTTGCGGGCACGGCGCCGGCCGCGGTCGCTGATCCCGGCGACCAGGCCGAGGTCGGCGACCATCCGGTCCCGTCCGGTCGGCTGGGTGCGGCCGCAGTCCGCGCAGACCCCCTCGTCGCTCACGTCGGAGCTCCGGCAGGCGACACACGGCCAGTCGCCCGCGGTGCCGAGCGGACCGCCTTCCGGTGTCCGGGCGGTGTCCACCAAAACCATGTGCTCCTTCCGAGGGGTCGTGATCTCAGCCTAGACCGCGGGCTCGGCGGGCAGAGCCGGAACGATCCGCCGGCTTGACAAACGCGCGTCGCGGGCTCCACCATTCCACTACTTCATTAGTGAAAGGGTGCTGGATGATCGAGTTCCGACTCGACCGGGGTTCCGGAGTCGCCACCTATCTGCAACTCGTGCACCAGGTCAAGCAGGCGTTGCGGCTTGGTGTGCTGCGGCCGGGGGACCGGCTGCCGACAGCGAAGGAGGTCGTCGACCAGTTGGCCATCAACCCGAACACGGTGCTCAAGGCCTATCGGGAGCTCGAACGCGAGGGACTCGTCGCGGCGAAGCCGGGTCTTGGCACGTTCGTGCAACGCGCGCTCGGTGGCACGTCGGTGACCGAGCACGCCCGGCTGCGCGACTCGCTGGGCGCCTGGGTCACCGACGCCCGCGCGGCCGGCCTGGACGCCGAGGACGTGGAGGCCCTGTTCGCGGCCGTGGTGCTCGACAAGTTTCGCGTAGGGGAGGAGACGGCATGACCGCGTCGACGGCGTTGACGGCGACCGGGCTGGGCAAGCGGTACCGGGGGAACTGGGCGCTGAAGGACTGCTCGCTGGCGGTGCCGGCGGGGCGCGTGGCCGCGCTGGTCGGGCCGAACGGTGCCGGCAAGACGACGTTGCTGCACCTGGCGACCGGGCTGCTGACGCCGACCTCTGGCTCGGTGTCGGTGTTCGGCGAGCCGGCCGGGCGGAACGCGACCCTGGCGCGGGTGGCGTTCCTGGCCCAGGACAAGCCGCTCTACGACGGGTTCACCGTCGCCGACATGCTGCGGTTCGGGCGGCACCTGAACCCGCGCTGGGACGACGACTCGGCCAGGACGCGGCTGGCGGCGCTGGGGATCCCGCTCGACCGCAAGGTGGGCGCGCTCTCCGGCGGGCAGCAGGCGCAGGTCGCGTTGACCGTCGCGCTCGCGAAGCGCCCGGAGCTGCTGCTGCTCGACGAACCGCTGGCGAACCTGGACCCGCTGGCCCGGCACGAGGTCATGCGGGACCTGATGGTCGCGGTCGCCGAGCGGGAGATGACCGTGGTGCTCTCCTCGCACGTGGTACCGGACCTGAAGGACACCTGTGACTGGCTGATCGTGCTCAACGGCGGCCGGGTGCAGCTCAGTGGGGACATCGAGGAGCTGATCGCCGGGCACCGGCTGCTGACCGGCCCGGTCTCGCTCGCGGACGGTGTGGCCGGCCGGCTGGACACGGTGGACGACCGGCGGACCGACCGGCAGGCCACGCTGCTGGTGCGGGCCGGCCCGGGCGAGGTCTTCGATCCACGGTGGACCGTTCGGGGTGTCGAGCTGGAGGAGCTGGTGGTGGCCTACCTGCGCAGCCCGGACTCCACCGCGTTGCCACGCCTGACGCTCGCTGGTGTCCTGGGAGGGAACTGATGTACTGGATGACGCTGCGGCAGCACCGGATGCAGTTGCTGGTCACGCTCGGCCTGTTGGCCGCCTTCGGCGTGGTGCTGCTCGTGCACGGCATCGGCACCGCGAGCGCCACCGAGGGGCTGACCGGTCACGCCCTGGAGGAGGCACTGGGCTCCCGGCAGGACGTGCTGCTCGCCGTGATCGGGTGGTTCCCGGTCCTGCCGGCGCTGATCGGGGTGTTCTGGGGTGCTCCCGTGCTCTCGCGTGAGTACGAGCGGGGCACGCATCTGCTGGCGTGGACGCAGTCGGTGTCGCGACGGCGGTGGGTGCTCACGAAGCTCGGGGTCCTGGCGCTGCTGGTGACGCTGGCCGGGCTGGCGCTCGGCCTGATGGTCGACGCATGGATCGGGGTCGGCGGGGCACGGGTCGAGCAGAGGTTCGGTGACACCGCGGTCTTCACGACGAGCGGGGTGGCCGCAGCGGGGTGGTGGCTGTTCGCGTTCATGCTCGGCGCCTCGGCGGGCGCGCTGTTCCGACGGCTGCTGCCGGCGATGGCGGTGACGATCGCGGTGTTCGTCGTGGCGTTGTGGCTGTTCATGGTCAACCGAGGGGAGTACGCCACTCCCGAGCGGTTCGTCTCCGACATCACCGCGCCGATGGCGTTCCCCGAGGGGTCCGTACCGGCCGGTGGCGCATGGCTGGACGACAGGGGTGTGGAGGTGTCCGACGACGCCGTCGCGGGGGTCTGTGCGGACGAGGGCCGAGATACCTACTTGCCCTGCATGGCGGAGGAGGGGTACCGGACGGTGAACTACCTGCACCGGGCCGACCAGTACTGGCGGTTCCAGTGGACCGAGGCCGGGCTGCTGCTCGGCGCGGCGCTCGTGCTCGGTGGCGTGGGGTACCACCGGGGGACGCGTGCCTCCGTGCGGTGACGCTCAGGCCCGGCCGACCAGGCCGGACTCGTAGGCGGCGATGACCAGCTGGGCCCGGTCGCGGGCGTGCAGCTTGCTCAGCAGGCGGCCGACGTGCGTCTTGACCGTCGGCATCCCCAGGTACAGGCGTTGGGCGATCTCGCTGTTCGACAGGCCCCGCGCGATCAGGATCAGGACCTCGCGTTCCCGGTCCGTGACGCCCGCCAGCGTCGGGGTCGCGCGGGGTTCCTGACGCCCGAACTCCGCGATCAGCCGCCGGGTGACGCTCGGCGCAAGCAGCGCGTCGCCCTCGGCCACCACGTCGATCGCCCGCAGCAGGTCGGCGGGCGGGGTGTCCTTGAGCAGGAACCCGCTCGCCCCGGCCCGCAGCGCGGCGTAGACGTAGGTGTCCAGGTCGAACGTGGTCAGGATCAGCACCTTCACCGCCGCGGTGTCCGGGTCGGCGCAGATCCGCCTGGTCGCCTCGATCCCGTCCAGGTCCGGCATCCGCACGTCCATCAGCACCACGTCCGGGCGGGTGGTCCTGGCCAACTCCACCGCCTCCGCGCCGGTCGCGGCCTCGCCGACCGCCTCCAGGTGCGCCGCGGTCTCCACCAGCAGCCGGAAGCTGCCCCGGACCAGCGCCTGGTCGTCGGCCACCAGCACCCTGGTCACCCTGGTCACCGCGTACCGAACGGGATCGTCGCGGTGACCAGGAAACCGCCGCCTGCGCGCGGGCCGGCGGCGAACGTGCCGCCGTACACCGCGACCCGCTCGCGCATGCCGACCAGCCCGTGCCCGGCGTGCGGCTCGGCCCGCAGCACCGGGCCGTCGTTGGTGACCTCCACCCGGACATCCTCGCCGGTCGGCGTCACCGTCACCCGGCAGCGGGTCGGGCCGGCGTGTCTGACCACGTTGGTCACCGCCTCCTGCACGATCCGGTACACCGACAGCCCGACCCCCTCCGGCACGTCGCCCGCGCCGACCTCGACGGTCACCGACACCCCGGCGTCGGCGGCCCGGGACGCCAGGTCGGGCAGCGCCGCCAGGCCGGGCGCCGGGGCCAGCGCGGCGCCGTCCCCCTCGGCACGCAGCACGCCCAGCAGGTGCCGCATCTCCGCCAGCGAGCCGCGGCTGGTGTCCTCGATGACCCGCAGCGCCTCCCGCGCCTCGGCCGGCCGGGACTCCGCCACGTGGTTGCCGATGCCCGCCTTGACCGCGATCAGGCTCATGCTGTGCGCCACGATGTCGTGCAGCTCCCTGGCGATCCGCAGCCGCTCCCGCGCCACCGCCTCGCGCGCGGCCCGCGCCACCGCCTCGTCGGCGTAGGCCTGGCGGACCCGTGCGGTCAGCCCCAGCGTCCAGCCGGTGAGCAGCACCGCCGTCCCGAACGCCAGGCCATAGCCGGTGTCCAGCCACGCCTCGAACGCCGGCCGGCGCGTCACCACCGAGACGGCGAACGCCACCACGCACACCGCCAGCGCCACCGCCGACCGCCCGCGCGGCTCGGTCCTGGCCACCAGGTACAGCACCACCGCGATCGCCACCAGCGGGGCACCGACCGCGACCGTCGGTACCACGCCGGTCAGCAGGCACACCGCGGCCGAGGCCATCGCCACGACCAGCGCCGGCAACGGCCACCGGCGACGCACCGCGATCGGACCCCCGATGGCCAGGCCCGCCAGGAACGACACCCACACCGGCTCGCGGACCGACCCCGGCGGCTCCGCGTCGATCGCCGCGAACACCACGATCCCGCCGAACACCAGCGCCACCAGCACGTCGAACGCGACGAGGTGGCGCTGGTCGCGGAGCAGGAACGTCAGCACGGCACGACGGTAGCCGCCGGCACGCCGGCCGCGCGTCGGACGCGAGGACGTCATACCCCGGGTGGACCCCGTCGCCCTAATCGGCCCCTGGTCGGACCGGGGTGTGACGGGCCGTGGGGCGATGTGCGGAACGCCTCGGCCGGCGACGCTGATCGCCGTGACCACAACTACCTCTCCGGCCGCGAGCGCGGTCGGGCTGACCAAGGTGTACGGCAGCGGCGACTCCCGCGTCGCCGCACTCGACGACGTGACCGTGGACTTCGCCGCCGGGCGCTTCACGGCGATCATGGGCCCGTCCGGGTCCGGCAAGTCCACCCTCATGCACTGCGTGGCCGGGCTGGACGAGCCGACCTCGGGCCGGGTGTGGCTCGGCGACGTCGAGCTGTCCGCCCTCGCCGACGACGACCTCACCGCCCTGCGCCGCGACCGCGTCGGCTTCGTGTTCCAGGCGTTCAACCTGCTCCCGACGCTCACCGCGTGGGAGAACATCACCCTGCCGCTCGACCTCGCCGGCAAACGCACCGACCAGCGTCTCGCCGACACGATCGTGCGCGCGGTCGGGCTGGGGGACCGCCTGCACCACCGGCCGAGCCAGCTCTCCGGCGGCCAGCAGCAGCGGGTCGCCTGCGCCCGCGCGATGGTGACCGGCCCGGACGTGGTGTTCGCCGACGAACCGACCGGTGCGCTGGACTCCCGCGCGTCGGCCGACCTGCTGGGCCTGCTCCGGCGCGGCGTCGACGAGCTCGGGCAGACCGTGGTGATGGTGACCCACGAGCCGGCCGCCGCCGCGTACGCCGACCGCGTCCTGTTCCTCGCCGACGGCCGGCTGGTCGACGCGCTCGACGCGCCGACCGCGGACCGGGTGCTGGACCGGATGAAGTCGCTGGAAAGGGTGAGCTGAGTGCTGCGCGCGATGGTCCGCGACCTGCGGGCGCACCGGGGCCGGCTGGCGATGACGCTGGCCGCGATCGTGCTCGGGGTGGCGTTCGTGGTGTCCACCTGGGTGATGTCCGACTCCACCGCCCGCGGCGTCGGCGACACCGACCTCCGGTCCGACGTGGACGTCGTCGTGCGGAGCCCCGAGCGGGGCGCCGTGCTCGCGCCGGCCGACCTGGACCGGCTCGCCGAACTGCCCGGCGTGACCGACGCGGACGGCGTGCTCGCCGGCCGGGCCGCGCTCGTCGGGGCGGACGGCAAGCTCGTGCCCGGTCCGCACGACCGCGCCGGCACCGGCTGGGACGACACCGGGCGCTTCGCCCTGACCGAGGGCCACGCGCCGGGCGGGCCGGACGAGGTCGCCGTGCACACCGACACCGGGCTGTCCACCGGGGACACCGCGCGGGTCGTGCTCGGCGACGGCCGCGAGGTCCGGGCCACCGTCGTCGGCACGTTCACCTTCCGCACCCTCGGCCTCGAACGCGCCCCCACCCTCGCCTGGGACGCCGACACCGCGCTCGCGCTGTTCGGCCGCTACGACCGGATCGAGCTGACCGGTCACGACATCGACGTGCCGGCCGAGGACGGGTGGCGGGTCGACACCGGCGCGGCGCTGAACGACGAGGTACGCGCCGACGCCGAGGCCTCCGCGCGGTCCACCAAGGAGAGCCTGCTCGCGTTCGCCGCGGTGGCGCTGCTCGTCGGCGGGTTCGTCATCGCCAACACCTTCACCATGCTCGTCACCCAACGGGTGCGGCAGTTCGCGCTGCTCCGCGCGGTCGGCGCGACCCGCCGCCAGGTGCGGCGCGCCGTGCTCGGCGAGGCCGCCGTGCTCGGGATCGCGGGCGCCACGATCGGGACCGCGCTGGGGGTCGGCCTCGGACTCGGCGCCGTCGCACTGTCCCAGGACGACGCCACGTTCGCCGTGTCCCCGCTCGCGATCCTCGCCGGGTACGCGGTCGGCGTCGGCGTGACCGTGGTCGCCGCGTACGGGTCCGCCCGCCGCGCGGCCGCCGTCGCCCCGGTCGCCGCGCTGCGCACCGACGCGCTCGTGCCGCCCCGCCGGCGGATCCGGGTCGGGCTCGGCATCGCGCTGCTGCTCGCCGGCACCGCGATGGTCGCCGCCACCGCCGGGGCCGACCTCGACACCACGAGCCGGGTCGTCGGCCTCGCCGGCGGCGTCGTGGCCTGGCTCGGGGTGCTGGTGCTCGCGCCGGAACTGGCCGGCGTCCTGCGTCCCGTCGTCCGGGTGCTCGGCCGGTTCGGTGGCCCGGCCGTCCGGCTCGGCGGCCGCAACGCCGTACGCGATCCCCGCCGCACCGCCGCCACCTCGTCCGCCCTGCTGGTCGGGCTCGCGCTGGTGTGCGCGTTCGCCACACTCGGCGAGACGATGGTGTCGATGTTCGGCTCGACGGTCCGGGCCACCGTGCCCGAGTCCACGACCGTGCTCCGCTCCGCCTCGGGCGACGAACCGCTGGCCACCGACGTCCTCGACCGCGTCCGGGACACCCCGGGCGTGACCGAGGCGGCCGCCGACCGGTACGGCTTCGTCGAGGTCACGCACGCCGGTGTCACCAGCGGCACCACGGTGTCGGCCATCGAGCCGGACGCCTTCGGGACCGTGCTCAACCAGGAGGTCACCGTCGGCACCGGCGACCTGGACGCCGGGTTCGTGGTCGGTTCCAACCAGGCCGCCATGCTCGGCGTCGGCCTCGGCGACGAGGTCACCCTCGACTTCGGCGAGGAGACCGTGACCCGCCCGATCGTGGGCCTGCACACCACCACCGAGGCGCAGCCGCTGTTCTACCTCGACGTCGCCGCCGCGCCCGAGTGGTACCGCGAGCGCGTCACCAGCGTCTACGCCACCGGACCCGATCCGGCCGCCGCCCGCGCCGCGCTCGACGCCGCCTTCGCCGACCGCCCGGACGTGCGGGTGTTCGACCGCGAAGGCCTGATCGAGGCCGACATGGGCGAGTTCGAGGCCGTGCTCGCGGTGATGTACGCGATGTTCGGCGCCGCCGTGGTGATCGCGGTGTTCGGGGTGGTGAACACGCTCGCGCTGTCGGTGCTCGAACGCCGCCGCGAGGTCGGCGTGCTGCGCGCGGTCGGCGCCTCCCGGCGGCTCGTGCGTCGCACGGTGCGGCTGGAGAGCCTGGTCATCTGCGGCTGGGGCGGGATCGCCGGCATCATGGTCGGGGTCCTGTTCGGCGCGATCATGCAGCACGTGATGCTCGGCCGCCCGCTGTTCGACATCACGGTGCCGTACCAGGTCATCGGGGTGTCGCTGGCCGGCATGGTCGGTGTCGGCGTGCTCGCCGCGGTGTGGCCGGCGCGTCGGGCCGCGCACACCGACGTTCTCTCCGCCATCGCCTCGGAGTAATACTGCGAGCATGAGACGAGCCGCGATCGTGACCCCGCTGCGTACCCCTGTCGGCGCGTTCGGCGGGACCCTGCGCCCGGTGCCCGTGGAGGACCTGGCCGCCACCGTGGTGAAGGCCGTGGTCGCCCGCTCCGGGGTCGACCCGGCGCTGGTGGACGACGTGGTGTTCGCCCAGTCCTACGCCAACGCCGAGACGCCGTGCGTCGGCCGGTGGGCCGCGCTGCACGCCGGCCTGCCGGTCGAGGTGCCCGGCCTGCAACTCGACCGCCGCTGCGCGGGCGGGCTCCAGTCGGTGGCGACCGCGGCGATGATGGTGCAGACCGGCGCGGCCGACGTGGTCCTCGCCGGCGGCGTGGAGAGCATGAGCAACGCCGAGCACTACACCACCGGCGTGCGCTGGGGCAGCAGGTCGGGCGGGGTGCAGCTGTGGGACCGGCTCGACCGGGGCCGCGAACGGTCCCAGCCGGAGTGGCGGTTCGGGAAGATCTCCGGGATGGTCGAGACCGCCGAGAACGTCGCAGCGCGGTACGGCGTCACCCGCGAGGAGGCCGACGCGTACGCGGCCCGCAGTCACCAGCGGGCCGCGTCGGCCTGGGCGGCCGGCACGTTCGCCGCCGAGGTCGTGCCGGTCGAGGTGCCGCAGCGGCGCGGCGAGCCGATCGTGTTCGACCGGGACGAGGGCGTGCGCGCCGACTCGACGCCAGAGACCCTGGCGAAGCTGCGGACGATCTTCCCGGACGGCACGGTCACCGCCGGCAACGCCAGTCAGCAGAACGACGCCGCCGCCGCGTGCCTGGTGGTCGCCGAGGACCGGCTCGACGCGCTCGGGCTCACTCCGCTCGGCTTCCTGGTCGGCTGGACCGCGGTCGGCTGCGAGCCGGGGGAGATGGGCATCGGGCCGGTGCCGGCGGTGCGGAAGCTGTTCGCCCGCACCGGGCTGTCCTTCGACGACCTGGGCCTGGTCGAGCTGAACGAGGCGTTCGCCTGCCAGGTGCTTGCCGTGCTGCGCGGCTGGGACTGGGACGACCAGGAACGGCTGAACGTCAACGGCGGCGGCGTGTCGCTCGGCCACCCGATCGCGGCCACCGGCACCCGGATCCTGACCTCGCTGCTGCACGAGATGGACCGCCGGGGCGTGCGCTACGGCCTGGAGACCATGTGCGTCGGCGGCGGGCAGGGCATGGCGGCGGTGTTCGAAGGCGTCAGGTAGCGCGCGGCAGGACCGTGCGGGGGAGGCCGTGCGGGCGGCTGCGCGGCTTCCACTCGCGCGGGTAGCCCAGCGAGACCTCCTCGAACCGGACGCCGTCGTAGGTCGTGGTGCGCGGGATGTGCAGGTGCCCGTAGACCATGACCTCCGTGCGGTACCGGGTGTGCCAGTCGGCGGTCAGCTCGGTGCCGCACCACTGCGCGAACTCCGGGAACCGCAGGATGTCGGTGGGGGTTCGGACCAGCGGGTAGTGGTTGACCAGCACCGTCGACGTGCCGGGGTCGAGCGCGTCGAGCCGCCGGGCGGTCTCCTCGATCCGCGCGCGGCACCAGTCGTCGCGGGTCGGGTACGGGTCGGGGTGCAGCAGGTACTCGTCGGTGCAGACCACGCCGGTGCGGTGCGCGTAGGCGAGGCCCTCCTCCTTGGTGGCGCAGCCGGGCGGCCGGAACGAGTAGTCGTAGAGCGTGAACAGCGGCGCGATCGTCACCGGGCCGTCCGGGCCGGGCCACGTCTGGTACGGGTCCTCCGGCGTGACGATGTCGAGCCGGCGGCACAGCTCCACCAGCGCCTCGTACCGCTCGACGCCGCGCAGCGTGACCGGATCGTCCGGCGGCGTCCACAGCTCGTGGTTGCCCGGCACCCAGAAGACCTTCGCCCACCGCTCCCGCAGCGTGCCCAGCGCCCACTCGACGCTCGCGAACCGCTCGGCGACGTCGCCGGCCACCAGCAGCCAGTCGTCGGCCGAACCCGGCCGCAGGCCGCGCACCACCTCCCGGTTGTCGGCATAGGACACGTGCAGGTCGCTGACCGCGGCGAGAGTAGGAGTGCTCACCAGGCCGACCCTAACGGGCGCGTTATGCCCGATCCTCTACTGTCCGCCCGGGCCGTACCGCAGAATGGCGGTGGATCACTGGGGCGCGGTGAGGGAGTGGCGGTGCGCGGACTTCGGGTCTCGTTCGGCGGTGCGGTCGGTGGGGTCGCGGTGATGGTCGCGACGCTGCTCGTGGCACCCGCTCCGGCCGCCGGCCAGCCGACCTCGGTCGCCGGTCTGCTCGCCCATTACCACGACCTGAGCAAGGAAGCCGAGCGCGTCAACGAGGAGCTGCTGCTCGTCCAGGAGTCGCTGGCCGGGCAGCGGAAGGCGTCCGCGAAGGCCAGGACCGCCGCCGACGACGCGCGGACCGCCGCCGACCGGGCCCGCCACCGGGCGAGCACGGTGCCGGACCTCGACCAGTACGCCGACGCGCTCGCGCGCCGCCGGGGACTGACCGCGCTGTCGGCGCTCGCGGACAGCACGAGCCCCGACGACCTGCTTGGCAGGCTGCGTGCGGTGGCTCTTGCCAGCCGCCTCACCAGCACCGGCACCGAGGGCGACGCGGCGCTGGCCGCCGCCGAACAGGCGGAGCGGGCGGCGGACACGGCCGAGGACGCCGCGGCACGCGCGGAGGCCGAGGTCGCCGCCGGGACGACGGACCTCCAGCGCCGCCGGGCCGACCTGGACCGGCAGATCCGCGAGGTGCGGGCGGCGCTGGACAGGCTGACCCCGGAACAGCGCTCGCTGCTCGCCGGCGCCGAGGACTACGGCGACGACGTGGTCATCCCGGGCGGCGACATCGGCGGGATGCTGGAGTTCGCGCTGGCCCAGATGGGCAAGCCGTACCTGTGGGGCGCGGTCGGCCCGAACGCCTACGACTGCTCGGGCCTGGTGCAGACCGCGTTCCGCAAGATCGGCGTCGAGGTGCCGCGAGTGTCCCGGGTGCAGGCCACCGTCGGGCAGTCGATCCCGCGCTCGCAGGTGCGCGCGGGTGACCTGATCTTCTACTACAACCCGGTGCAACACGTGGCCATCGCCGTGGACGACACCCGCGCGGTGCACGCCCCAAGCTTCGGTGAGTCGGTCAAGATCGCCGGCATCGACGCCATCGGCCCGATCACCGTGATCCGGCGGGTCATCGCCTGAAACCCTGAACGACCCTCTTGGGACGGTGAATGTCCCAAGAGGGTCGTTCAGGGTCGGTCGAGCCGGGGTCAGCGCCGCCGGAGGCCGCGTCGGCGTGCCTTGACGTGTTCCTCGGCCGCTGCCGCTCGCAGCTTCCGGAACATCTCGTCCTCCTGGATCATCAGCTGGTCGGACCGCAGGTCGCGCCACAGCGACACGCACAGGCCGATCATCACCAGGGCGAACGGCGCGGCGACGATGATCGTCAGGTTCTGCAGGCCGGTCAGCGCGTTCCCGCTCCCGTCCCCGACGAGCAGCATCACGATGGCGACGGCACCCATCAGCACGCCCCAGAAGATCACCACGTGGCGCTTCGGATGCACCGAGCCGCCCTGGGACAGCGTGCCCATCACCACCGAGGCCGCGTCGGCGCCGGATACGAAGAAGATCGACACCAGCAGGATCACCAGTACCGCGGCCACTGTGGACAGTGGGAGGCTCTGCAGGAACGCGAACGTCATGCCTTCCGACGTCCCGTTCGGGTTGTACACCCAGGTGTCCACCCTGAACACGTCACCGAGTGTCTCGTTCGCGTTGTGCGCGGCAAGTTCCTCGGGACTCAGGCCCTGGGCGCGCAGCGCGTCCCGCTGCTGGCGGATCGCCGCCCCACCGAAGATGGCGAACCAGAACAGGCTCACCACGCTCGGCACCAGGATCACGCCGGCCACGAACTGCCGGATCGTCCGCCCGCGGCTGATCCGCGCGATGAACACACCGACGAACGGCGTCCAGGAGATCCACCACGCCCAGTAGAAGATCGTCTGCCCACCGAGCCAGGCCTGCATCTCCTCCCCGCCGGTGACGCCGGTGCGGCCGGACATCTCCGCGAACTCCCGGACGTAGTCACCGATCGCGCCGGGCAGCAGGTTCAGCATCAGCACCGTCGGGCCGACGACCAGCACGAACACGGCCAGTACCGCGGCCAGCACCATGTTGATGTTCGACAGCCACTGGATGCCCTTGGCCACACCGGACACCGCCGAGGCGACGAACGCCATCGTCAGCACCGCGATCACGGCCACCAGCAGCAACGTGCCCGCCTCGCCGACCCAGCCGACGAACTCCATGCCCTCGGCGACCTGCAGGGCGCCGAGCCCGAGCGAGGCGGCCGAGCCGAACAGCGTGGCGAAGATCGCCATGATGTCGATGGCCTTGCCCAGCGGGCCCTCGGCCCGGCGCTTGCCGAGCAGCGGTGCGAACACCGAGCTGAACAGCTGGCGCCTGCCGCGGCGGAAGGTGCTGTAGGCGATCGCCAGGCCGACCACCGCGTAGATCGCCCACGGGTGGATGGTCCAGTGGAAGAGCGTGGTCGCCATCGCCGTGTGCACGGCGTCGTCCGACGCCGGCAGGTCGGTGCCCGGGGGTGGACTCATCAGGTGGGTGACCGGCTCGGCCACGCCGAAGAACATCAGCCCGATGCCCATGCCCGCGCTGAACATCATCGCGATCCAGGACACCGTCCGGAACTCGGGCTTCTCCTTGTCGTCACCGAGCGGGATGCGTCCGTAGCGGCTGATCGACAGTCCGATCGCGAACAGCACGAATCCACTCGCGACAAGGACGAAAGCCCAGCCGCCGTAAGGAATGATGCCGTCGTTGAGGATGCTGGACGCGACCGTGACCATCGAGTCGGTGCCGAACACCCCCCACGCGAGGAAAACCACGGTGAGCGCGGCCGCGACTCCGAACACGACGCGGTCGGTCACCGCGGGCTGGTCAGCGGCCCGCCGCGGTGTCTCGACGCTCGTGTCCTCGTCTTCCTGCCCCGGGCCGGTGGCTTCCGGAGCTTTCGTCACTTCATCCATAAGTTTGTGAGCCCGCGCCGAACCCGCCGGCGCGATGCCTCCCTCCCGATGCGGAACTGTTGGTCGAACCGGTTCGGCAGCCTAGACCTTAGGGCAACGCCGAGAAGTGACATTGTTGCGCATTGTGAGCCGGCGATGTTTCGTTACGCAAAAGAGCCCTCGTCCGCGCCGGCAAGTGTAGTCACCACCAGCGGCCAGAGCATCCTGAACCCGGTGAACCCGCAGGTGAAGAAGCCCCTGGTACTGACGGTGCCGGCCGTCCGTGGCGAGTCCGGAGCGTCTCGGCGAGCGCGCGCCGCGACGGCGGCGACCGAGGACATGCGAACACCGCGCAGGCGGCGAGCAGCATCACGCCGGGGCGGTCCTGACGCGCGGCATTGTCCAGTCTGGTCACCCATCCAATCATGCGCCCCTGGAACAGCACGACCGGGTGGTGTTTGAGCACGAGCAGGACGGCGACGGTCCACCTCGGCGTGCCCGGGCACCGCACGATCCACTGTGGAATTCCGGCGTGATCAGCTGGATGTGCGGCGGAAGCGGCATCTTCAGGCCGCGATGACGCGGGTGCGGGCGAGTGGGGCTTGTCGGGTGGCGGTCAGGTCGCGCTGACCAGCCGCGTAGGCTCGCGACCTGCCGGTGCGCGCCTCTGGCGGGCCACCGGCCGCGCCGCGCCCGCGGCCGGAGTTCGACGGTCGGCTCGGTGTGCCGGATGCACGGCTGTTTCCGATGTCGACGTGGCGGCGCCGGGTGTCCCGCGAACCGCGTGGTCTCGGCCCGCCAGCTTGGCCTGCGCCGCCTCGCCGGGTGCTGGCCGTGAGCGCGTCAGCGGCCCACCGCGTAGCCCTGCATCGCACGCGGGTTCGCCGCGCCGCGTAACAGGCCGGTGGCGCGGTCGTGGGCGACCGACGACATGCGACCGAGCGACCACGGGTCGGCGACCGTGACGTCGTGGCCCCGGCGACGCAGGTCGTCGAGCGCCTCCGTGCCCACCCTGGACTCCACGAGCACCTCGGTCCCGGTCGTGCGGGGGTAGAACGAACTCGGGAATGCGGTGGTGTGCCAGACCGGCGCGTCGATGGCCTCCTGCAGGTTCATCCCGTGCCCGGCGTGGTTCAGGAAGAAGCCCAGCTGCCACTGGTCCTGCTGGTCGCCGCCCGGTGTGCCGAACGACAGAATCTCCTCGTCGCGCACGGCCAGTGACGGGGACAGGGTCGTGCGCGGGCGCTTGCCCGGGGCGAGCGAGTTCGGCAGGCCCTCCTCCAGCCAGAACATCTGCGCGCGGGTGCCGAGACAGAAGCCCAGCCGCTCCACGGTCGGCGAGCTCTGCAGCCAGCCGCCGGACGGGGTGGCGGACACCACGTTGCCCCACCGGTCGGCCACGTCGAGGTGGCAGGTGTCGCCGCGGGTGGTGCCCAGCGGGGACAGCGTCGGCTCGCCGATCCCCGGACCGGCCCTCGTGACGTCGGCGCCCTCGGTGACGAACGCCGGCAGCCGGCCCGCGCCGGGGCGCAGCGGCGTGCCGGCCTCGCCGGTGACCAGTGCCGCCCGCTCGGCCGCGTAGGCGGGGGAGAGTAGGAGGTCGAGCGGCACCGACGGGTCGTCGCCGTAGTTCGCGTCGCGGTCGGCGAAGCACAGCTTGGTGACCTCGACGACCCGGTGGATCAGCTCGGCGCTGCCCGGCGGCGGCAGCTCGCCCAGCGCGTGCAGGGTGGCGAGCTGCTGGAGCAGCACCGGACCCTGGCTCCACGCGCCCGCCTTGCACACCCGCCAGCCGAACACGTCCAGGCTGACCGGCTCCTCGTAGCCCGGCCGCCAGGCGGCCAGGTCGTCACCGGTGAGCAGTCCGGCGCGCCGCTGCCCGGAGTCGTCGAAGGTCTCGGTGCGGCAGTGCGCGTCCAGTTCCTCGGCGACGAAGCCCTCGTACCAGGCCCGCATGGCCGCGTCCAGCCGGGCCTCGCGGCTCGGACCGACCGCCTCGGCGGCCAGCCGGCGGTACGTCTCGGCCAGCGCGGGGTTGCGTACCAGCTCGCCGGCCCGGGCCGCCGGAAGCCAGCGGCGCGCCGACGTCGGCCAGTGGGTGCGGAACAGCTCCTCGACCGTGGCGATCGTGGTGACCACCGCGTCGGACACCGGGTGCCCGCGCTCGGCGTACCCGATGGCGTACTCGAGCACGTCGGCGAGCGGCATCGTGCCGTGGTCGCGCAGCAGCGTGAGCCAGGCACCGACCGCTCCCGGCACCGTCGCCGCCAGCAGCCCGGTGCCGGGGACGAGCTCGAGCCCCTCGCCCCGGAACCGTTCGAGCGTGGCGCCGGCCGGCGCCGGGCCCTGTCCACACAGGACCACCGGGGTCCGGTCGGCCGCCGTGGTGAAGAGGATCGGGACCTCGCCGCCAGGGCCGTTCATGTGCGGCTCCACCACGTGCAGGGTGAAGCCAGCGGCCGCGGCCGCGTCGAAGGCGTTGCCCCCGTACTCCAGCACGGCCATACCCGCCGAGGAGGCGAGCCAGTGCGTGCTGGCCACCATGCCGAAGGTGCCGGCGAGCTCCGGCCGCGTGGTGAAGGTCATTCGCCGACTGCCATGAGATACCTCCTGCGGTCTCGCGGGTATCGTGCGCCTCGCGGATGTGGGCGACTTTACCCCCCTCGGGTATACTGAATGGTCGGTCGTTGGTCGGGACGTCGGAAGGGAACTCGGGATGCGGGGCTACACGAGCGACAAGGACGCCTACCTCAAGCGCCTGCGACGCGTCGAGGGCCAGATCCGCGGTTTGCAGCGGATGGTCGAGAACGACGAGTACTGCATCGACGTGTTGACCCAGATCTCGGCGGCCACCAAGGCACTCCAGGCGGTGTCCCTCGGCCTCATGGACGAGCACCTGCGCCACTGCGTCGCCCAGGCGATCGCCGACGGCGGCAAGGACGCCGACGAGAAGGTCCGCGAGGCCAGCGACGCGATCGCCCGCCTGGTCCGCTCCTGACCGGCCGGCCGATGATCGACCTGCGGCCGGTGCGGCCGACGGACGCCTCGGCGATCGCGGACCTGTTGACCCAGCTTGGCTACCCCGCCGACGCCGACCAGGTGCGTGCGCGGCTGCGCAACTGGCTGCCCGACCAGCACAGCCGTCTCGTGGCCGCCGAGTCGGACGGCGTCGTCGTCGGGGTCGCCGCACTGCACGTCATGCCGCTCCTGGAGTACGACGGCCGGCTTGCCCGGCTCCTGGCGCTCGTGGTCGACCAGGCCTGGCGTGGACACGGCGTGGGGCGTGCCCTGGTGACCAGGGCCGAGCACGAGGCACGCGAGCTGGGCTGCCGCGAACTCGAGATCACCAGTTCCCGCTATCGCGAGGACGCCCACCGCTTCTACCACGGGCTCGGCTACGAGGACGTCTGTGGCCGGAAGGCACGCCTGATGAAGGCGCTGTAGCCCGGCGAACAGCTCAGCGAACGCCGCGAGGGCGGAACTGGATGCTGATCCTCGGGCCGACCGGCTTCGCCGTCTTCGGCACCGCGTGCTCCCACGTGCGCTGGCACGACCCGCCCATCACGATCAGGTCGCCCAGGCCGAGGGCGTGACGGAGGGTTCCGCCGCCTCCGCGCGGCCGGAGTAACAGGTCCCTCGGCGCGCCGACCGACACGATCGCGACCATCGTGTCCTCCGTGCTGCCGCGGCCGATCCGGTCGCCGTGCCAGGCCACGCTGTCCCGCCCGCTGCGGTAGTAGCACAGGCCGGCCGTGCGGAACGGCTCGCCCAGCTCGTCGGCGTAGTAGGCGGACAGTGCCTCCCGTGCCTCCTCGAGCACGGGGTGCGGTAACTCCTCGCCCTCGCCGTAGAAGCTCAACAGGCGGGGCACGTCGACCACGCGGTCGTACATCCGCCGCCGCTCCGCTTGCCACGGAACCTCGCGCGACAGGCGGTCGAACAGTGTTCCGGCACCCTTCAGCCAGCCCGGTCGGGTGTCGATCCACGCGCCGTCGCTCAGCGGCGTCCGGCGCATGGACGACAGCGGACGCAGCCCGACGTCGTCGAGGTCGTCCAGTAGTGAGCCCTGCAGTCCTGCTGTCATGCCCGTCACTGTACACCGCGTTTCGAACACACGTGCGGAGGTTGGCCGGCACCTTCTCCGGGTATGCCGCTGGCCCGACGACGAAAGGGTGACAACAATGTCCGACAACGGCCAGCGGCGACCAAGGGTCGTCGTGGTCGGCGCCGGGTTCGCCGGCTACCACTGCCTGCGCACGCTCGAACGCCGGCTGCCGCCCGACGCCGCCGACCTGTGTGTGGTCAACCCGACCGACTACATGCTCTACGTCCCGCTGCTGCCCGAGGTGGCCGGCGGTTCGCTCGACCCGCGCCGGGTGGCCGTGCCGCTGCGTACCAAGCTCAAGCGCACCCAGGCCGTCCTCGGCGACGTCACCGGCATCGACCTCGACCGGCAGACCGCCACCGTGACCAACGTCGAGGGCACCGACACCAACCTGCACTGGGACCGCCTGGTCATCGCGTCCGGCAGTGTGACCCGGCTGCTCTCGATCCCCGGCGTCGCCGAGTACGCCAAGGGCTTCAAGTCCGTCGCCGAGAGCATCTACCTGCGGGACCACATCCTGCGCCAGCTGGAGCTCGCCGAGCAGACCGACGACCCGGCGGAACGGCGCGAGCGCACCACCTTCGTCGTCGTCGGCGCCGGCTACACGGGCACCGAACTGGTCGCCCAGGGCGCGGAGCTGACCCGCCAGGCCCTGCGCCGCTACCGGGGGCTGCGCGAGGAGGACGTGCGCTGGGTCCTGATCGACATGGCCGACCGGATCCTGCCCAACCTGAGCGAGCGGCTGTCCGGACCGGCGCAGAGCGTGCTCGAGCGTCGAGGCGTCGACGTCCGGCTGAAGACCAGCGTCAGCGAGGTCACCCAGCACTGCGCCCGGCTCACCGACGACACCGAGATCCCCACCCGGACCGTGGTGTGGTGCGTCGGTGTCCGGCCCGACCCGCTGGTCGAGCCGCTGAACCTGCCCACCACAAAGGGCAGGCTGAACACCGACGCCTACCTCCAGGTGCCCGGGCAACCGAAGGTGTTCGCCGCGGGTGACGTCGCCGCGGTGCCGGACCTCACCCGGCCCGGGGAGATCACGCCGATGACCGCCCAGCACGCGCAGCGCCAGGGCCGGGTCGCCGGGATCAACGTCGCGGCGTCGCTCGGCGTCGGCGAGGCACGCGAGTACAAGCACCGGGACCTGGGCTTCGTCGTCGACCTGGCCGGCTCGCAGGCCGTCGCCGACCCGCTGCACGTGCCGCTGCGCGGGTTCCCGGCGAAGGTCGTCACCCGCGGGTACCACCTGATGGCGATGCCGTCGAACCGGCTGCGGGTCGCGTTCGACTGGGCCGCCGACCTGCTCACCCGCCGCCAGGTCGTCCACTTCGGACTCGTGCCGGAGGAGGGGATCAGCCTGGCCGAGGCGGACGGTCAGCGCACCGGCGGGTTTGCCGGCAGCAAGGCCGGGTAGCCGCCGGACTCGGAGCTTTCGAGGGAGTTGATGTGGCATGCCCAGGATCGAGGGCAAGCGGGTGGCGTTCCTCGCCACCGACGGGGTGGAGCAGGTCGAGCTGGACCGGCCGTGGCAGGCGGTCACCGACGCCGGCGGCCGGCCGGAACTCATCGGCCTGGAGCCGGGCGAACTCCAGGCGTTCAACCACCTCGACAAGGGGGACCGCAAGCCGGTCGACACCACGGTCGACGACGCCCGCCCGGACTCCTACGACGCGCTGGTGCTGCCCGGCGGTGTGGCCAACGGCGACTTCGTGCGGGCCGACGAGCGCGCCGTGCGGTTCGTCAAGGAGTTCGTCACCTCCGGCAAGCCGGTCGCGGTGATCTGCCACGGCGGCTGGGTGCTCGCCGAGGCCGACGTGGTCCGCGGCCGGACGATGACCTCGTGGCCGAGCCTGAAGACCGACCTGCGCAACGCGGGCGCGACCTGGGTCGACCAGGAGGTCGTCACCGACAACGGCCTGGTGTCCAGCCGCAACCCCGGCGACCTGGACGCGTTCTGCGCCAAGGCCGTCGAGGAGATCGCCGAGGGTGTGCACGCCTGATGGTCGGCTTCGGCTACACGCTGATGACCGAGCAGGCCGGTCCGCGTGAGCTGGTGCGCTTCGCCGCCGAGGCGGAGCGCACCGGCTTCGACTTCGAGGTGATGAGCGACCACTACTTCCCCTGGCTCGCCGAGCAGGGGCACGCCCCGAACGCCTGGAGCGTGCTCGGCGCGGTCACCCAGGCGACGTCCACCGTCGAGCTGATGACCTACGTGACCTGCCCGATCATGCGGTACCACCCGACCGTCGTCGCGCAGCAGGCGGCGACCACCCAGCTGCTGTCCGGCAACCGGTTCACCCTGGGGCTCGGCGCCGGGGAGAACCTCAACGAGCACGTGGTCGGCCGCGGCTGGCCGCCGGTGAACCAGCGGCACGAGATGCTGGCCGAGGCCATCGACATCATCGGCGCGCTGTTCGACGGCGGCCACGTCAACTACGCGGGCCGGCACTTCCAGGTGGACTCGGCCAAGCTGTGGGACCTGCCGGACGTCCGGGTGCCGATCGCGACAGCGGTGTCCGGCGCGCAGTCGGTCGACCGCTTCGCGCCCCTGGCCGACGCGATGATCGCGGTCGAGCCGACCGCGGAGCTGTGCGAGCGCTGGGACGGCGTCCGGCGCGGCACGCGGAAGATCGCGCAGCTGCCGGTGAGCTGGGACCCCGACCGCGGCGCCGCGGTGCGCCGGGCGCACGAGCAGTTCCGCTGGTTCGCCGGCGGCTGGAAGGTCAACGCCGAGCTACCGGGACCGGCCGGGTTCGCGGCCGCCACCCAGTTCGTCACCGAGGACGACGTGGCCGAGAACATCCCGTGCGGCCCCGACGTCGACCCGATCGTGGCCGCGGTGAAGCCGTTCTGGGAGGCCGGCTTCACCGACGTCGCGCTGGTCCAGATCGGCGGCGAGCACCAGGACGCGTTCTTCCCGTTCGCCCGTGACCAGCTGCTCCCGGCGCTGCGGGAGGCGGCCGGCTAGGCCGTCTCGGTGAACTCCAGCCGGTCGGTGGTCCAGGTCGCCGCCTGGGCGCTGAGGGTGAGGCCGAGCCCCGGCCGGTCCGGCACCACGAGCCGGCCCGCCCGGATCTCGAGTCGCTCCTCGAACAGCGGCTCCAGCCAGTCGACGTGCTCCACCCACGCCGTCCTCGGGTAGGCGGCGGCCAGGTGCACGTGCAGCTCCGGCGCGAAGTGCGTGACCAGCCCCAGCCCGTGCTGGTCGGCGAGCGCCATGATCCGCAGGAACGGGGTGATCCCGCCGACCCTCGGCGCGTCCGGCTGGACGTGGTCGCACCCGCCGGCGGCCATCAGCCTGCCGTGCTCGTCGACGCTGGTCAGCAGCTCGCCGGCGCCGACCGGGGTGTCCAGCGCGCCGGCGAGGGCGGCGTGCCCGTCGACGTCGTGGACGTCCAGCGGCTCCTCCAGCCACACCAGGTTCAGCCGCTCCAGCACGCGGCCGACCCGCAGCGCGGTGGCCCGGTCCCACTGCTGGTTCGCGTCGACCATCAGCGGCACGCCGTCACCGAGCCGATCGCGGACCACCCGCAGCCGCTCCAGGTCGGCGGCGACGTCCGGCTGGCCGACGGTGACCTTGATGCCGCCGACGCCGCGGGCGAGCGCGCGCTGGGCCGAGTCCACGACCTCGGGCAGCGGCGTGGTCGGCAACCCGCTCGGCGTGTGGAAGCACGGCACGGCCCGCCGGTACGCGCCGAGGAGCTTCGCCAGCGGCAGGTTCGCGCGCCTGGCCTTCAGGTCCCACAGCGCCACGTCGACGGCCGCGACCGCCTGCGTCGCCAGTCCGGCGCGCCCGGCCGACGCGGCCGACGACACCAGCTTCTCCCAGACGCGTCCGATGTCGTTCGGGTCCTCGCCGAGCAGCCGCGGCGCCAGCTCCTTCGCGTGCGCGTAGAGCGCGGGTCCGCCGGCGTGCATGGCGTGGCTGAACCCCAGGCCGGAGCCGCCGTCGACGGTACCCAGCTCGGCGAACAGGAATGCGACCTCGGTCAGCGGCGGCCGGTGCCCGGCCGGTGCCTTCCCGCCGGCGGGTGCCGCGAGCGGCAGGAACGCCAGCGACAGGCGGACCCGGTCGATCCGGTCATCGGGCACTCGGCGGCTCCTCGGGTCGTCGGCGGTCAGTTCTATCGCGCCACCCGGTGGCCTGCCTAGAGGCACCTTCTCCTGTACGGTTGTACATGTACAGAAGTACAGGAGGGATTGTCGTGGGGTACGTCTACCTGGCGGTCGCCATCGCCTTCGAGGTGGTGGCGACCAGCCTGCTCAGGGCCACCGAGGGCTTCACCAGGCTCTGGCCGACGGTCGCCTGCCTCGCCGGCTACGCGGCCGCGTTCGCCATGCTCGCGCTGGTGGTCCGGCATGTTCCGGTCGGCGTGGCCTACGCCGTGTGGTCCGGGCTCGGCACCGCGGCGATCGTCGCGATCGGTGTCCTGTTCCTGAACGAGTCGATCAGCGTCACCAAGGTCGTCGGCGTGCTGCTGGTGATCGCCGGCGTGGTGACCCTCAACATCGGAGGTGCCCATTGAGCGTGCGACGTGACCCCGAGGGCAGGCGGCGGACCATCGTCCGCGCTGCGATGCGGGTGATCGCCGAGGTCGGCCGAGGGCAGGTGACCCACCGGCTGATCGCGGCCAGGGCGGAGGTCCCGCTCGGCTCCACCACCTACTACTTCCCGACGCTCGACGACCTGGTGGTCACCGCCATGCGGGAGGCGACCGAGGACGCGCGGGCGCAGCTCGAGGCGTGGGCGGAGGAGCTGATGCGCTCCGACGACCAGGTCACGACGCTCGTCGACCTGATCGCCGGGTACCTCGCCGACCGCGAGCAGGCCCTGCTGGAGTACGAGCTCTACCTCGCCGCGGCCCGCGCCCCCGACCTCCGGCCGAGCGCGGCGTTGTGGCTCGACGGGCTGCGCGGGATCTGCTCCCGGCTCGCCGGCGGGTACGAGCGCGGTGTCGCGCTGGCCGCGCTGGTGGACGGCGCGCTGCTGCAGGCGCTGGTGACCGGCGACCCGCTCGACACCGAGGGGCTCCGCGCGGGCGTGGCCGGCCTGGTCAGCCCCCGAACAACGGCAGGATCGACCTGATCGTCTGGTACAGCGCGTAGACCAGCGGGATCCCGACGACCAGCCAGGAGACCACCAGCCGGATCGTCTGGTTCGCCGGTGCGGACGGCTCGGTCATGACTACCTCCTCCCGATCGCCTCGGCGAAGGCGTCGGTGTGTCCCTCGGCCTCGTGGAACCGGCTCGCGACCGGGCGGATCAGCAGGTTCGCGACGAACCCGACGGCCAGCACGCCGACCATGGTGAACAGCGCGGGCCGGTAGTCGGCGGCCACCAGCTCGCCCGGCTCGCCCTGCGCGTCCAGGAAGCCGTTGATGATCAGCGGTCCGGCGATCCCGGCAGCGGACCACGCGGTGAGCAGCCTGCCGTGGATCGCGCCGACCTGGTAGGTGCCGAACAGGTCGCGCAGGTAGGCCGGGACGGTGGCGAACCCGCCGCCGTAGAAGGAGATGATGACGGCGGCGAGCAGCACGAACACGGCGGTCGAGCTGTTCCCGGCGACGGCGAGCAGGATGTACAGGACCATTCCGACACCGAGGTACATGACGTACGTCGGTTTGCGGCCGATGAAGTCCGATGTGGACGACCAGGCGAACCGGCCGGCCATGTTGAAGATGGACAGCAGCCCGACGAACGCGGTCGCCGCGGTGGCGGCCACCGTCGACGTGCCGCCCTCGCGGAAGAAGTCCTGGATCATCGGGCTGGCCTGTTCCAGGATGCCGATGCCCGCGGTCACGTTGCAGAACAGGACCGTCCACAGCAGCCAGAACTGCGGGGTCCGGATCGCGTTCGCGGCGGAGACGTTCGCGCGGGTGATCATCGGCTTGGCCTTGAGCTTCCCCGGGTCGAAGCCCTCCGGCCGCCAGCCGGGTGCCGGCACCTTCACGTTGAACACGCCGAGCATCATCACCAGGAAGTAGACGATGGCGAGGGTGAGGAACAGCGCGGCGACCGCGCCCCCGGACGCCTGGCCGGTGGCGGAGTCGTAGTTCGGGTCGTAGAGCGACATCAGCTGCCGGGACAGCGGCGAGGCGACCAGCGCGCCGCCGCCGAAGCCCATGATCGCCATGCCGGTCGCCAGGCCCGGCCGGTCCGGGAACCACTTGATCAGCGTGGACACCGGCGAGATGTAGCCGATGCCGAGGCCGATGCCGCCGATGAACCCGTAGCCCAGGTACACCAGCCAGAGCTGGTCGGTGGCGATGCCGAGCGCGCCGATCAGGAAGCCGGAGGCCCAGAAGCAGGCCGCGGTGAACATCGCCGCACGCGGGCCGACGCGCTCCACCCAGGTGCCCATCACCGCCGCGGACACGCCGAGCATGACGATGGCGATCGAGAAGATGATCCCGATCGCGGTCAGGCTCGTGTCGAAGTGGGAGACGAGCGCGTTCTTGTAGACGCTGGTGGCGTAGGCCTGCCCGATGCAGAGGTGGATCGCCAGCGCCGCGGGCGGGATCAGCCATCTGCTGTAGCCGGGCTTGGCCACCGTGTGTTCACGGTCGAGGAACGACAACGCCGCCACGACCCCCACCTCCGTGCGGTCCGATCCGGAAGGTATGCGGTATGCAGGAGAACCGTAGTACACGACCGGCGCCGGGCGCACCGGCCAAGATTGTCGGGGACCGCGAAAAGTCAGCTCAGATAGCGGCGCATCAGGTCGTCCAACGTGGCCTGCACGTCCACCCGGTGCGCGGTGTCCAGCAGGGCGCGGGCCAGCATCGGCTCCGGGTCGCGGTCGGCGAGCACCAGCCCCACCTGGTGCTCCCGGCGCGGCCGTTTGAGCGGAACGACCCGCAGGCCGTCCGGCACGCCGAACACGTGCAGCCAGGCGTGCGCGATCACGCTGGACCAGCGGCGGGTGCCGACGTGCGCGTAGATCGCGGAGACCGTGTCGGCCTCGATCGACGGCGTGACGGTCACCCCGGCCTCACCGAACGTCCGGTCCAGGATCCGGCGGTTCTGCATCACCGACGACAGCATCACCAGCGGGGTGTCGGCCAGTTCGGCCCAGCCGACCGACTCGCGGTCGGCGAACGCGCCGTCGACCGAGGTCAGCAGCAGGTAGCGCTCGCGGTAGAG
Source organism: Actinophytocola gossypii (assembly GCF_025165815.1). Lineage (GTDB taxonomy): Bacteria > Actinomycetota > Actinomycetes > Mycobacteriales > Pseudonocardiaceae > Actinophytocola > Actinophytocola gossypii. The sequence goes on from NZ_JAFFZE010000009.1 coordinate 309,941, forward strand.
CGGCACCACGCGGACGGTGCCGAGCGGCTCGCCGTCCACATAGGTCATCCCGATGTCGAGGTCGAACTCGGCCAGCCGCTGCACGATCTCCCGCGAGGACAGCGACTCGATCGACACCCGCACGTTCGGGTGCCGCTCGGCCAGCGGGCTGGTGAGCAGCGAGGCGAGCGTGATCGCGGTCGGGATCGCGCCGATCCGCAGCACCCCGGACAGCCCGCCGCGCATTCTGTCCAGCTCGTGCCGCATGGCGTCCTGCTCGGCGAGGATCCGGTGCGCCCACTGCAGGACCTGCTTGCCCTCCGGGGTGAACCCCTCGAAGCGCTGCCCGCGCTGCACGATCTGGATGTCGAGCTCGGCCTCGAGCTTGCGGATGGCGGCCGAGAGCGCCGGCTGGGACACGTGGCACGCCTGGGCCGCGCGGCCGAAGTGTCCCTCCCGTGCGAGCGCGCTCAGGTACTCCAGCTGGCGCAGCAACATGGTCAACAGATACTCGCAATGTCGGCCGAGGTAAAGGAAGGTGGGTCGAGAAGTCTCGTTCGTCGATCGTTCGAGGAGGTTCGATGTCCACCCTGCGACCCCGGCTGCTCATCGCGGTGCTGGCCGCCGCGACCGCGTTCGGCGTGTCCGGCTCCGCCGGCGCCGAGTCCGCGCCCCCACCGTCCGGTGACGGACCGATCCGCGGCGTCGTGCTGGCCGTGCACGGCGGCGCCGGCTCGCTGCCCCGCGGCAGCATCACACCCGAGCGGGAACGCGCCTACCGTGACGGCCTGGAGAAGGCCCTGCGCACCGGATACCGCCTGCTGGCCGACGGCCGGCCCAGCCTGGACGCGGTGGAGGCCGCGGTGCGCGTGCTGGAGGACGACCCGCTGTTCAACGCCGGTAAGGGCGCGGTGTTCAACACCGACGCCGAGCACGAGCTGGACGCGTCGATCATGGACGGCCGGGACCTGCGGTCGGGCGCGGTCGCGGGCGTGCACAACACGAAGAACCCGATCTCACTGGCGCGGATGGTCATGGAGCGTTCCCCGCACGTGCTGATGGCCGGCGCCGGGGCGGACACGTTCGCACTGCGCAACGGCGTGCCGTACACGACCCAGGACTACTACTTCACCCAGCGCCGGTGGGACTCGCTGATGGAGGCGAAGCAGCCGGACGCCGAGCCGAAGGAGGGCGGCGGCACGGTCGGCGCGGTGGCGGTGGACCGGTCGCGCGAGGTCGCGGCGGCCACCTCGACCGGCGGACTGACGAACAAGCTGGTCGGCCGGGTCGGCGACTCGCCGATCATCGGCGCGGGAACGTACGCGAACAGCCGGACCGTGGCGGTGTCCTGCACCGGAACGGGTGAGGTCTTCATCCGTGGCGTGGCCGCCTACGACATCTCGGCGATCATGGAGTACACCGGGGCGCCGGTCCGGCGGGCCGCGTCGAAGGTGGTCAACGAGAAGATCCCGGCCCTCGGCGCGACCGGCGGGGTGATCGCGCTCGACCCACGTGGCACGCTGGCCACCCCGCACAGCACGCCCGGCCTGATCAACGGCTACATCACCCGCGACGGCCGGGTCGTCACCCGCGTCTACAACGACGAGACCCCGGCCGGGTAGGCGACCCGTGGGGGGCCGGCCGCCCGGCCCGGGGGCCCGGCCCCCCCCCGGGGGGGGGGGCAACCCCGCGCGCGGGGGGGGGGGGGGGGGGGGGGGGGGGGGGGGGGGGGCCGGGGCCGGCCCCCCCCCCCCCACGACGGGTGTAGAGCGAACGCCTGACACGTCCTCGCGGTTCGCGGCGTTAGCTTCGGGCCGCATGGGAGATCGAAGCAGGAAGCTGGTCGCGGTCGTGGTCGCGGCACTCGCCGTCACGACCGCGTGTAGCGAAGGGAGTGGGTCATCGTCCGCCGCGGGCGGTGCGGGTGACGGCGACAACCCGAAGGAGATCGCCAGCGCCGACGAGGTGATCGAGGTCGTCGACCAGGGGTTCGCCACCTATCGCGTCGAGAAGCCGGGCATCAAGAGCGACTACCTGAGCTACGGGTTCGTCGTCGAGAACGTGTCCGACGAGGTGGCGCTCACCGTCCGGGCCCGTGTGGAGTTCCTCGACGAGGCGGGCGAGCCCGTCGAGGACGCGAGTCAGGGCCACGAGTTCAGCGTCGTACTGCCGGGCCAGCGGATGGGCGTCGGCGGCAGTGACATGTACGCCGACACGACCTCGGACGTCCGGCCGACCATCGCCGACATGACCGTCGAGATCACGTTGATCACGGCGCTGGACACCCCGGACGGCGAGCGCTACCGGAAACCACCCGGCGCCTACGCCGAATTGGAGGTGGGCGACCCGGTCGTCGGTGGGGCGGATCCGGCCACGGTCGAGGTGACCAACACCTACGACGTTCCGCTGAAGCCGAAGGCGACCGCGGTGGTGCGGGACGCCGACGGCACCATCGTGGGCGGCATGGACAGCAACGCCACGGCGCAGGTCCAGCCGGGCGACAGCGCGCAAGCCGAGTTCTTCGGCCTGCACGTCGACGAGAAGCGGCTCGCCGAGGGGACCATCGAGTGCTATGCGGACCCCAACCTGGGCCGGATGATCACCAGGACCCCGGTCTGGCACGACGTCTGACGGCGGCTACTGGGTGAGTCTGATCGGGTTCACGATGTCGGCGGTGATGGTCAGCACCATGACCGCGCCGCCGACCAGGACCAGCACCATCGTGACCGTGCTGAGCCTGGTGTAGTCGACGGGCGCCGCGGCGGTGCGGCCACGGCGCATCCGTAGCCAGTTGCGGACGCGCTCGTACCAGGTGACCGCGATGTGGCCGCCGTCGAGCGGGAGCAGCGGGAGCAGGTTGAACACGCCGAGGAAGAAGTTCAGCCCGGCCAGCAGCAGGAAGAACACCTGCCACAGGCCAGCCTCGACCGCCTCCCCGCCGATGCGGCTCGCGCCGACCACGCTCACCGGCGTGTTCGGGTCGCGCTCGGCGCCGAAGATCGAGCTGACCACGGCCGGGATCCGGGACGGGAACTCGACCAGCCGCTGGAAGGTCTGGGCGAACAGGTCACCGGAGAACGCCACGGTCGCCGGCACCGCGTCCAGCACGCCGTAGTCGAACGACCGCGTGGCCGACACGCCAGCCACGCCGAGCTCCACCCGTTCCGCCGTACCGTCGGCGTTCGTGACCGAACGGGTGACCGCCGGCACGTCGACGGTCAGCGTCAGCCGTTCGTCGCCGCGCAGGACCTCGAACGTGGTCGGGCCGCGGGAGTCGCGGACCGCGGTGGCCACGTCGGTCCAGTTCGGGGTCGGGACACCGCCGACCGCGACGATCTCGTCGCCGGGACGGACGCCCGCGGCCTCGGCGGGACCGGCCGAGCCGGGCGGACAGGTTTCCGCCGTCACGCACGACGAGGTCGCGGACACCACCGGCCGGCCGGTCAGGTTCGGCAGGCCCATCGTCGCGGCGAGCGTGTACAGCAGCACGAAGCCGAGCACGAAGTGGGTGAGCGGACCGGCCGCCATCACCGTCGTGCGCTTCCACGTCTTCTGCTTCCACATCGCGCGGCGTTCCTCGTCCGGGGTGAGCTCGTCGAGCGTTGTCATGCCCGCGATCTCGCAGAACCCGCCGAACGGGAGCGCCTTGAGCCCGTACTCGGTCTCGCCGCGGCGGAACGAGAAGAGCTTCGGCCCGGCGCCGACGAAGTAGCGGCGCACCTTCATGCCGAACGCCTTGGCGGTGACCAGGTGCCCGGCCTCGTGCAGGGCCAGCGACAGGCACACGCCGACGACGAACAGCGCCACGCCGATGAGGTAGGCCAGCATGGACCGACCCTGGCAGCACGCCGGTGAAGCGCCCGTTGCCTCAGGCGGCCAGGGTGTCGAGGATCTGCTGGCCGTACTTGGCGAGCTTGTTCTCGCCGACGCCGTTCACCGTGCCCAGACGGTCCAGGGTGGTCGGCGCCTCGGCGGCGATCTGGCGCAGCGTCGCGTCGTGGAAGATCACGTACGCGGGGACGCCCTGCTCCTTGGCGGTGGCCGCCCGCCAGGCGCGGAGGCGTTCGAACAGCGGCTTGGCCTCCTCCGGCAGCTCCACCACCGGCGCGGCCTTGCCCCGGCTCGACGACCCGGCCGACCTGCCCGCCCGCTTGGGCTCGGTGCGCAGCCGGACCTCGCGGCGGCGGCCGAGCACCTCGCCGCTCGCCTCGGTGAGGACCAGCGTGCCGTGGTCGCCCTCGACCGTGAGCAGGCCCTGCGCCAGCAGCTGGCGGACCACGCCGCGCCACTCCGGCTCGGACAGCTCGGTGCCGACGCCGAACACGGTCAGCGACTCGTGGTTGTGCTGGCTGACCTTGGCCGTAGCGCGGCCGAGCAGGATGTCGACCACGTGCCCGACACCGAACTTCTGCCGGCGTTCCCGGTCGAGCCGGTACACCGTGGAGAGCACCTTCTGCGCCGGCACCGTGCCGTCCCACGACTCCGGCGGCGACAGGCAGGTGTCGCAGTTGCCGCACGGCTCGGCCGCCTCGCCGAAGTAGTTCAGCAGCTGCACCCGCCGGCACCGCACGGTCTCGCACAGCGCGAGCATCGCGTCGAGGTGCGTGCCGAGCCTGCGCCGGTGCGCGTCGTCGCCCTCCGAGGTGGCGATCATCTTGCGCTGCTGCACGACGTCCTGCAGCCCGTAGGCGAGCCACGCCGTGGACGGCAGCCCGTCGCGGCCGGCGCGGCCGGTCTCCTGGTAGTAGCCCTCGACCGACTTCGGCAGGTCGAGGTGGGCGACGAACCGGACGTCCGGCTTGTCGATGCCCATGCCGAACGCGATCGTGGCCACCACGACCAGGCCGTCCTCGCGCAGGAACCGCGACTGGTGCGTGGCGCGGGTGCGGGCGTCGAGGCCTGCGTGGTACGGCAGCGCCTCGATCCCGTTCTGGCTCAGGAACGTGGCCGTGCGCTCGGTGGAGGCGCGGGACAGGCAGTAGATGATGCCGGCGTCGCCCTTGTGCTCGGTGGTGAGCAGCTCCAACAGCTGCTGCTCCGGCCGGTTCTTGGCGACGATCCGGTACTGGATGTTGGGCCGGTCGAAGCTCGACACGAAGTGCCGCGCCTCGGTGAGGTTCAGCCGGTTCGCGATCTCGGTGCGGGTGGCCTCGGTCGCGGTGGCGGTCAGCGCGATCCTCGGCACGTTCGGCCAGCGCTCGTGCAGTGCGGACAGCGTCAGGTAGTCGGGCCGGAAGTCGTGCCCCCACTGGGCGACACAGTGCGCCTCGTCGATCGCGAACAGCGCCACCCGGCCCTGGTCGAGCAGCCGCAGCGTCGACTCGACCTTCAGCCGCTCCGGCGCCAGGTACAGCAGGTCCAGCTCGCCGGCCAGGAACTCCGCCTCGACCAGCCTGCGCTCGTCGAAGTCCTGGGTGGAGTTGAGGAAGCCGGCCCGCACGCCGAGCGCCCGCAACGCGTCCACCTGGTCCTGCATCAGCGCGATCAGCGGTGAGACGACCACGCCGACGCCGTCGCGGACCAGCGCCGGGATCTGGTAGCACAGCGACTTCCCGCCGCCGGTCGGCATCAGCACCAGCGCGTCGCCGCCGCCGACCACCGTGTCGATGATCTCCTGCTGGTCGCCCCGGAACGCGTCGTAGCCGAACACGCGGCGGAGCGTGTCCAGGGCGGGTGCGGTGGTGTGGGGGAGGGTCACGCGGGCGATTCTATGGGCGCGCGCCGACAGGCCTCGGACGTTGTCCACAGCCGGGTCAGGCGTGTCCGCCGACGGTCACCTCGCCCACGGTCAGCTCCGGCGTGGCGCCGAGCACCGCGCCGACCCGTTCCGCCTGCTCGTCGAGGTCGGCGCGCCGGACGCGACCGAACGGCTCCACGGTCAGCTGCACCTTCCGCCCGGCGCGGCGCTGGTGCCACAGCCCGGCGACCACGCCGTCGACCAGCAGCACCTGGAAGTTCCCCTTGGCCCGGGTCGCGGCCCGGCCGGGGTAGAGGCGGGCTCGGTCGTTGCCGACGGCGTAGGCGTAGCCGTCGAAGTACGGCAGCAGCCGCAGCCCGCTGGGCGGCTCGGTCGGCCGGGCGGTGTCGCCGGCGTTGACCCAGGCCTCCTCGCCGTCGACCAGCACTCGCTCCAGTGCGTCCGCGTGGTCGGCGAACACCCCGCGCGCCCACGCCCGGGGCGCGGCGAGCCAGTTGGCGAAGCGGGCGGGCGTGGCCGGGCCGAACACGTGCAGGTAGGCACGCAGCACGTCCGGCAGCGCGCCGCCCGCCGGGTTGAAGCCGGGCAGCCAGCGGCGTGGGCTGGTGTAGGTGACCTTCCGGCCGCGGTTCGGGGCGAAGCACAGCGCGCCGCGCATTCCGGCCAGGTGCATGACCTGCCGCCAGCGCGGCCACTTCCCCTGGAACGCGTCCATCACCGGGTCGCCCGCCCACGACCCGCACGCGGCGACCACGGCGTCGGACAGCTCGTCCACGGTCAGCTCCGCGTCGGCCACCGCGTCCTCGATCGCGGCCAGGACCTGCTCGGTCTGCTCGGCGGTCATCCGCACGTGCGGCGGCTGCTGGGCGGCGGCGAGCGGGATCTCGGCCAGCGCGCCGGTCCACATCGCGAGGTCCCGGGCGGGCAACAGGTGCACGGTGCCGCGCGGCCCGAAAGTCCTGATCAGACTGTGTTCGGTCCACAGCGCGTGCCGCACGGTCTCACGGGTCGCCCCGGCCAGCCGCAGACCGATCGACAGCTCCGCCGCCGATGGCACCTGCGCGTGCACTCCGGCCAACGCGCGCACGACCTCGGCCACGTCGTCCGCCGGCGCGCCGGCCAGCCGGTGCCGGGCGAGGCGCCTGGCGCAGACCTCCGCCCAGGTGAACGTCTCCATGCCACGGACCGTAGTGATCGAACCGGTCAGTTCGTGACCTGATCGCGCTGGCGAAAAAGAATCCGGACGCGCGTGTCGATCCCGGTCGGACCCGTCCGACGCTAGGTTGACGCCGGACTTGAGCAGAAGGAGAGAGACGTGCGTTTTCTGATCATCCGCAGGGCGGACGCGGACACGGAGGCTGGCAAACCGGCCAGCGAGGAGCTGGTCGAGGCCATGTCCCAGTACAACCAGGAGCTGGTGCGCGCCGGCGCCCTGCTCGACGCCGCCGGGCTGGCCCCGTCCTCGGCCGGCGCCATCGTCGAGTTCAGTGGCGGCGGGACGACGGTCATCGACGGGCCGTTCGCCGAGGCCAAGGAGCTGATCGCGGGCTACACGATGGTCCGCGCCGACTCGCTCCAGGAGGTCGTGGAGCTGGTCAAGCGCTGGCCGACGCTCGACGGCGGCGGCAACGTCGAGATCGAGATCCGCCGGATCGCCGAGACCGACGAGTACGACATGAGCGACGAGCTCAAGGAGAAGGAGCACGAGATGCGTGCCACGACCGAGGCCAACCGGGAGGCGTGAGCGATGCGGTACATGGTGATGGTGAAGTACGCCGAGAACGACCCGAACATCCCGGAGCCGGACGAGGAGATGTACGCCGAGATGGCCCGGTACAACGAGGAGCTGGTCAAGGCCGGCGTGATGCTCGCCGGTGAGGGCCTGCATCCCTCCGACCAGGGTGCTCTCGTCACGTTCCGGAACGGCGTGCCGACGGTGACCGACGGACCGTTCGCCGAGGGCAAGGAGCTCGTCGGGGGCTACTGGCTGCTCGAGGCGAAGTCCCGCGAGGAGGTCCTGGAGTGGGTGAAGCGGATCCCCGCCGACCCCAACGTCACCTCGCGGGTCGAGGTCCGGCAGCTGGCCGACTGAAGCCGATCCGGCTTGCCGCCGGCCGCGCCGACCTGCTCTGATGTGCCCGTGGCGACGCTGGAGGCGAACCGAACGGTCGAGGCGGTGTGGCGGATCGAGTCCGCCAGGGTCATCGCGGGCCTGGCCAGGATGGTGCACGACGTCGGGCTCGCCGAGGAGCTCGCGCAGGACGCGCTGGTCGCGGCGCTGGAGCAGTGGCCGGAGTCGGGCGTCCCGGACAACCCGGGCGCCTGGCTCATGGCCATCGCCAAGCGGCGGGCCATCGACCAGTTCCGGCGCCGGGAGACCCTGGAGCGCAAGGTCGTCGAGATGGGACGCGACCTGGAGACCCAGGAGCCGCCCAACGCCGAGCCCGACTTCGACGCCATCGACAGCAACATCGGCGACAACCTGCTGCGGCTGGTGTTCGTCTCCTGCCACCCGGTGCTGTCCACCGAGGCACGGGTGGCGCTGACGCTGCGCCTGCTCGGCGGCCTGACCACCGAGGAGGTCGCCCGCGCGTTCCTCGTCCCCGAGCCGACGATCGCGCAGCGGATCGTGCGGGCCAAGAAGACCCTCGCCAAGAAGAAGGTGCCGTTCGAGGTCCCGAACGCCGCCGAGTTGGGCGAGCGGCTCGCCTCCGTGTGCGAGGTCGTGTACCTCGTGTTCAACGAGGGCTACTCGGCCACCGGCGGCGAGGACTGGATGCGGCCCGCGCTCTGCGAGGACGCGATGCGGCTGGGCCGGATGCTCGCCGAGCTGGTGCCGGCCGAACGCGAGGTGCACGGGCTCGTCGCGCTGATGGAGATCCAGGCCTCCCGCGCACGGGCCAGGACCGGCCCGGACGGCCAGCCGGTACTGCTGTTCGACCAGGACCGCTCGCGCTGGGACCAGCTGCTGATCCGCCGGGGCCTCGCCGCACTGGCCCGCGCGGAGCGGCTGCCCGGCGAGCCGGGGCCCTACGAGCTGCAGGCCGAGATCGCCGCCTGCCACGCGCGGGCACGGACCCCGGAGGAGACCGACTGGGCGCGGATCGCCGCCCGGTACGCGCGGCTGGTGCAGCTGCTGCCCTCGCCGGTGGTGGAGCTGAACCGGGCGGTGGCGGTGTCCATGGCGTTCGGCCCGGACGCCGGCCTGCGGATCGTGGACGAGCTGACCGACGAGCCGTCGCTGCGGAAGTACCACCTGCTGCCCAGCGTGCGCGGTGACCTGCTGGCCAGGCTGGACCGGCACGCCGAGGCGAGCGAGGAGTTCACCCGCGCCGCCGAGCTGACCCGCAACGAGGCCGAGCAGCGCCTGCTGCTCGACCGGGCGAAGGAGTCCGCGACCCGCGCGGGGACCGTCTAGTGGCGGCCGCACCCGGGATGAAGGACGTGGCCGCGCGCGCGGGCGTGTCCGTCGGCACGGTGTCCAACGTGCTCAACCACCCGCACCTGGTCAGCGAGGACACGCTGCGCCGGGTCCGGGCGGCCATCGCCGAGCTGGGGTTCGTGCGCAACGAGACCGCGCGGCAGCTGCGCGCCGGTCGCAGCCGGACCATCGCCTACGTCGTGATGGACGCGGCGAACCCGTTCTTCAACGACGTCGCCCGCGGCGTGGAGGACGCGGCGCGGGCCGAGGGCATCGCGGTCTACCTGTGCAACTCCAACCAGGACGCCGACCGGGAACGGGAGTACCTTGAGCGGCTCCGCGAGCAGCGCGTGCAGGGTGTGCTGATCACCCCGATCGACCCGACCGGGCGGCTGCTGGCCGAGATGCCGGGCGGCGGCATGCCCGTCGTCCTGGTCGACTGCCACTCCACCGACCCCACGTGCTGCTCGGTCGCCGTGGACGACGAGCTGGGCGGCGAGCTGGCCGTGGCGCACCTGCTTGCGACCGGGCACGAACGGGTCGCGTTCGTCGGCGGTCCACTGTCGGTGCCGCAGGTCGTCGAGCGCCACCGGGGCGCGCTGCGGGCGCTGGCCAAGGCCGGGCGGCCGGCCGACGCGCTGGTCACGCTGGAGACCGATGCCCTGCAGGTCGCGGAGGGGCGCCGGGCGGGGGAGCGGCTCGCCGCCTTGCCGGAGGCCATCCGGCCCACCGCCGCGTTCTGCGCCAACGACCTGCTCGCGCTCGGCGTGCTGCAGGCGATGACCCGGCTCGGCCGCTCGGTGCCGGCCGACCTCGCGGTGGTCGGCTACGACGACATCGAGTTCGCCGAGGCGGCCGCCGTGCCGCTGACCTCGGTGCGCCAGCCGCGTGAGCTGCTCGGGCGCACCGCCGCGCAGCTGCTGTTCGAGGAGTCCGCCGACGAGCCGGGCCACGTGCACCAGCAGGTGCGGTTCCGCCCCGAGCTGGTCGTGCGTGCCTCGACCGGGCGCCGGGAACCTTGACACCCCACGACGGCCCCAGCATGCTTCCCGGTGATGATTGAAACGTTCAAGTCAGCCCTGGTCGCCCGGAGCAACCGCCTCGGCGCGGACCCGCACAACACCAACTTCGCCGGCGGCAACACCTCCGCCAAGGGGACCGGCACCGACCCGGTCACCGGGGCGGACGTGGACCTGCTGTACGTCAAGGGGTCCGGCGGTGACCTCGGCACGCTGACCGAGTCCGGGCTGGCGGTGCTGCGGCTGGACCGGCTGCGGGCGCTGACCGAGGTCTACCCGGGCGTGGAGCGCGAGGACGAGATGGTCGCCGCGTTCGACTACTGCCTGCACGGCAGGGGCGGGGCCGCGCCCTCGATCGACACCGCCATGCACGGCCTGCTCGACGCCGCACACGTCGACCACCTGCACCCGGACACGGGGATCGCGCTCGCCACCGCCGCCGACGGGCCCGCGCTGACCGAGGAGTGCTTCGGCGGCCGGGTGGTGTGGGTGCCGTGGCGCCGGCCCGGCTTCCAGCTCGGCCTGGACATCGCCGAGGTCGCCCGCGAGCACCCGGACGCGATCGGGGTGATCCTGGGCGGTCACGGCATCACCGCCTGGGGCGCCACCAGCGAGGAGTGCGAGCGCAACTCGCTGGAGATCATCGAGACCGCGCGCCGGTTCCTGGACGAACGCGGCCGCCCCGACCCGTTCGGCGCCACCGCGGTCGCACCGCTGCCCGAGACGGAACGCCGCGTGCTCGCCGCCCGGCTGGCTCCGGTCGTCCGCGGGCTCGCGTCCACCGACCGCCGTCAGCTCGGCCACTTCACCGACAGCGACGTCGTACTCGACTTCGTCGGCAGCGAGCGGGTGCACGAGCTGGCGGCGTTGGGCACGTCCTGCCCGGACCACTTCCTGCGCACCAAGGTCCGGCCGATGGTGCTCGACCTGCCGCCGACCGCGCCCGTCGAGGACCTCGTCGCCCGGCTGCGCGAGCTGCACGCCGCCTACCGCGAGGACTACCGGGCCTACTACGAGCGGCACGCCGAGCCGGACAGCCCGCCGATGCGTGGCGCCGACCCGGCGATCGTGCTGGTGCCGGGCGTCGGGATGTTCAGCCACGGCAAGGACATCCAGACCGCGCGGGTCGCCGGCGAGTTCTACGTCAACGCGATCAACGTGATGCGCGGCGCCGAGTCGGTGTCGAGCTACCGGCCGATCGAGGAGCGGGAGAAGTTCCGCATCGAGTACTGGGCGCTGGAGGAGGCGAAGCTGCGCCGGATGCCCGCGCCCAAGCCCCTCGCCGGCCGGGTCGCGCTGGTGACCGGCGGCGGCTCCGGCATCGGGAGGGCCACCGCGGTCCGGCTCGCCGCCGAGGGCGCGTGCGTGGTGGTCGCCGACCGCGACGCGGCCGCCGCCGACGCCGTCGCGTCCGAAGTGGACGGCCTGGCGGTCGCCGTGGACGTCACCGACGAGCACGCCGTGGCCCGGGCATTCCGCGACGCCGCGCTGGCCTATGGCGGCGTCGACCTCGTGGTCAACAACGCCGGTCTGTCGATCTCCAAGCCGCTGCTGGACACCACGGCCGACGACTGGGACCTCCAGCACGACGTGATGGCGAAGGGCTCGTTCCTGGTCGCCCGCGAGGCCGCACGGGTGATGGTCGACCAGGGCATGGGCGGCGACCTGGTCTACGTCGCCAGCAAGAACGCGGTGTTCGCCGGCCCCAACAACGTGGCCTACGGCGCGGCGAAGGCCGACCAGGCGCACCAGGTCCGGCTGCTCGCGGCGGAGCTGGGGGAGCACGGCATCCGGGTCAACGGGGTGAACCCGGACGCCGTGGTGCGCGGTTCGGGGATCTTCGCCGGCGGCTGGGGCGCCCAGCGGGCCGCGGTCTACGGCGTGCCGGAGGAGGACCTCGGCGCGTTCTACGCCCGGCGCACGCTGCTCAAGCGCGAGGTACTGCCCGAGCACGTGGCCGCCGCGGTGTTCGCGCTGACCGCCGGGGACCTGTCGCTGACCACGGGGCTGCACGTGCCGGTGGACGCCGGCGTCGCGGCGGCGTTCCTGCGATGACCACGGTCCGGGTCGCGGCGGCCGACCTCGGCGCGGCGAGCGGCCGGGTGATCGCCGGCACCGTCGGCCCCGGCACGCTGTCGGTCGAGGAGTGCCACCGGTTCCCGAACCGTCCCGTTCGGACGGCCGGCACCCTGCACTGGGACGTCCTCGCCCTCTACCAGGGCGTGCTCGACGGCGTCGCCCGCGCCGGCACCCTCGACGGCATCGGCGTCGACTCCTGGGCCGTCGACTACGGACTGCTCGACGCGGACGGCGCCCTGCTCGGCAACCCGGTGCACTACCGCGACTCGCGCACCGACCGGGCCGCCGACACGGTGGCCGAACTCGGCGCGGCCGAGCTGTACGCCACTACCGGCCTGCAGTTCCTGCCGTTCAACACGATCCACCAGCTGGTGGCCGAGCGGGCCGGTGCGCGGCTGGGGGTCGCGCGCCGGCTGCTGCTGGTGCCGGACCTGATCGGCTACTGGCTGACCGGATCGGTCGGCGCGGAGCTGACCAACGCCTCCACCACCCAGCTGCTCGACGTGCGCACCCGCACCTGGGCCACCCCGCTGCTCGACCGGATCGGCGTCGACCCGTCGCTGCTGCCGCCGCTGCGTGAGCCCGGCACCGTGCTCGGCGCCGCCGCGGAGCTCGGCGACGTCCCGGTGATCGCGGTCGGCTCGCACGACACGGCCTCGGCGGTGGTCGGCGTGCCGGCGGCGGGGGAGAACTTCGCCTACGTCTCGTGCGGCACCTGGTCGCTGGTCGGTGTGGAGCTGACCGAGCCGGTGCTGACCGAGCAGAGCAGGCACGCGAACTTCACCAACGAGCTCGGTGTCGACGGCACCGTCCGGTACCTGCGCAACGTGATGGGCCTGTGGCTGCTGGAGGAGTGCCTGCGTACCTGGCCGTCGGCGTCCCGGGAGGACCTGCTCGCCGAGGCGGCCACCCTGCCGGCCCGCTCGGTGATCGACCCGGACGACCCGGTGTTCCTGCCGCCAGGCGACATGCCCGCGCGGATCACCGACGCCTGCCGCCGCGCCGAGGTGCCCGTCCCGTCGACCCGCGCCGAGGTCGTCCGGTGCGTGCTGGACAGCCTCGCGCACGCCCACCACCGCGCGATCGCCGACGCCGCACGGCTGTCCGGCCGGCGGGTGGAGGTGGTGCACGTCGTCGGCGGCGGTGCGCGGAACGCGCTGCTGTGCCAGCTCACCGCCGACGCGTGCGGCCTGCCGGTGGTCGCCGGCCCGGTGGAGGCGACGGCCCTGGGCAACGTGCTCGTGCAGGCCCGTGCCCTCGGGGCCGTCGCCGGCGGTCTGGCCGACCTGCGTGCCCTGGTGCGGGCGACACAGCCGACCGTGCGCTACGAGCCGAGGGTGTAGACCCTGGCCCAGTCCACCTCGTACACGGCGGACTGCATGTCGTCGCCGTAGAAGTTGTCGAGCTGGATGGTCTGGTGCATCGAGGGGGCGCACTGGATGCACTCGCGGACGTCGTTGGCGCCGCCGGAGAAGCTGAACCACTCCTCGCCGTCGATGAACCCCTTGACGTGGTCGGGGGTCCACTCGATGCCGACGTTGTGCCACTGGGTGAGGTCGACGCCGCACTTCTCGGCGTGCTCCTGCTGCACGGGCGCGTCGGCGTCGTGCGGGTAGTGGATGAACGCCTCCGCGCAGTCCTCGCCGGGCGCGCCGTTCTCGAGGTAGTCGTACTCGCCGTCCTCCGGCCACTGGTCGGAGTCGGGCCACAGGATCAGCAGCGGGTGGTACTGCCGGTCGTTGTTCTCACCGGTGGCCTGCGAGCGGACGCGGGCCTCCCAACGCCCGTACTGCTGCCCGAACTTCGACGCGAGCCAGCCGGAGTCGCCGTTGGCCTCGCCGGTCTGCCGGAGCAGGCCGCCGACGACGCGGGTGTTCTTGTCGCAGCGCTGCCCGTTGCCGGCGTGGCCGGGCCAGCACTGGTCCACCCCGCCGCCGGCGAGGCTCCACTTGTCCTGGTCGGGCACCGCGGGCGCGTCCTCGGAGCCGTAGTCGAACTCGTCGGACCACTCGGGCAGCGGGTCACCCCAGTCGTACCGCTCCGCGGCGGTGTCGGCGGCCAGGGTGTCCGCCGCGGTGCTCGCGGGCTCGGCGGCGGACGCGAGCGTCACACCGGTTCCGGCCAACACCGCGGCGGCTCCCACGGCCACCACGGCTCGCCATCGACGCAGCATGTGATTTCCTTTCCTATTGGCGGAAATACATGTCAGCGTCTGCCGAGCCGTTACGCCGGACAACCGAACTGGCCGGTTCCGGTCAGCCCAGGCGGGCCAGTTCCTCCTCGGTCAGGGTCAGGTCGGCCGCCTTCGCCGAGTCCTGGGCGGTCTCCGGGCGCGACGAGCCGGGAATCGGGATCACCACCGGGGCCTTGGCGAGCATCCAGGCCAGGCACACCTGCTGCGGGCTGACCCCGCGTGCCGCCGCGATCTCCGCGAACGGCGCGAACCGGGAGCCCAGCTCGCTCGCCCGCGTGATGCCGCCGAACGGGCTCCACGGCAGGAACGCCACGCCCAGCTCCGCGCACAGCTCCAACTCCGGCTCACTGGACCGGAAGTCCGGCGAGAACTGGTTCTGCACGCTCGCCAGCCGGCCGTTAAGGACCTCGTTCGCCAGGCGGATCTGGGCCGGGTTCGCGTTGGAGATCCCCGCGTACCGGATCTTGCCCGCGTCCAGCAGGTCACGCAGCGCGCCGACGGACTCGGCGAAGTCGACCTTCGGGTCCGGTCGGTGGTACTGGTAGAGCCCGATCGCCTCCACGCCGAGGCGCTTGAGCGAGGCGTCGCACGCCTGCTTGAGGTACTCGGGCGAGCCGTCGAGGGTCCACGAGCCGTCGCCGGGGCGGAGGTGGCCGCCCTTGGTGGCGATCAGCACGTCGGAGGTGTCGCCGCCGTGGCTGGCCACCGCGCGGGCGATCAGCGACTCGTTGTGGCCGACCTCGTTCGCGTGTATGTGGTAGGCGTCGGCCGTGTCGAACAGGGTGACGCCGGCGTCCAGCGCAGCGTGCACCGCGGCCACCGACCGCGCCTCGTCCGGCCTGCCCTCGACCGACATCGGCATCCCGCCGAGCCCGATCTCGCCTACCTGTGTGTCGCCGATGCGGCGTGTCCGCATGCCGTTCCCCTTTCGTCGCACTACTTGCCGGAGAGCCGCTCCACGCCGAGCAGCAGCGCCGAATGGTCGAGGTGGCCGTCGCCCTGCGCGCGCAGCGCCGCCATCAGCTGCGCCACCGCGCCGCCGAGCGGGATCACCACGCCCGCCTCGCGGGCCGAGTCGAGGACGATGCCCAGGTCCTTGTGGTGCAGGTCGACCCGGAAGCCGGGCGCGAACCGGCGGGCCAGCATCCCGGGCGCCTTGCGGTCCAGGATCGCGCTGCCGGCCAGTCCGCCGGACAGCACCTCAACGGCGGACCTCAGCTCGACTCCCTGCGCGTCGAGCAGCGTCAGCGCCTCGGCCACCAGCTGGATCGTGCCCGCGACGACCAGCTGGTTCGCCGCCTTCACCGTCTGCCCGGAACCCGACGGCCCGACGTGGACGACCGTGCCGCCGAGCACCTCCAGCAGCGGCCGGGCCGCTTCGACGTCGGCCGGTTCGCCGCCGACCATGATGGACAGCGTTCCGTCGATCGCGCCCTGCTCGCCGCCGCTGACCGGGGCGTCGACGGCCCGCACGCCGGTCTCGGCGGCCAGTTCGGCGACGGTACGGGCGGTGGCCGGGGCGATCGTGCTCATGTCGACCAGCAGCGCGCCGGCGCCGGCGGACTCGAGCACGCCGTCCGGGCCGAGGACGACCTCCTCCACGTCCGGCGAGTCCGGCAGCATCGTGATGACGACCTCGGCGCCGCGCACGGCCTCGGCGACCGAGCCGGCCGCGGTGCCGCCCGCGTCGGCGAAGCGGGCCCGCTTCGCCTCGCCGCGGTTGTACCCGGCCACCTCGTGCCCCGCTCGGACGAGGTTGGTGGCCATGGGCAGTCCCATGATGCCGAGTCCGATGAACGCGATCCGGGTCATGCCCCGAACGCTACACCGGGACAGTTCGAACGGTGTTCCCCGATCATTATCAGTAATCCTCAAAGGACTCCGGGAAGAGTGGTCATCGCGTTGACCGAAAAGCGCCGGAAATATTGACGGGTCGCTCGAATGGGCCAAGAATGCCCCGGTACGGCGGACGTGGGCACCCGCCAGCACGCACGAGATGGGGAGATTGTGCCATGGCGACCACGAGGGCAGGCCGTTCCATCGCACGTTTGCCGGAACCGGTGAACAAGATCACGCCGTACCAGCGGCTCAAGGAGGCGATTCGTTCCGGGGACCTGCGGCCGGGGCAGCAGTTGGTGGAGTCCGCGCTCGCCGAATGGTGCGAGGTGAGCCGCACGCCGATCCGGGAGGCGCTGTCCAAACTGCAGCACGACGGGCTGGTCGAGCGCAACGAGCGGGGGCTCGTGGTGCGCGAACGCGGCCCGGAGGAGGTGCTCGACATCTACGAGACCCGGATCACCCTGGAGGGCACCGCCGCGCGGCTGGCCGCGGAACGCCGCAGCGCACACGACCTGATGCTGCTGCGCCGCGCGCTCGCCCGCCTCGACCGGGTGACCGAGGGCGACGTCGACGCCATGGTCAACGGCAACCGCCAGTTCCACGTCGCGGTCTGGCGCGCCAGCCGCAACGTGTCGCTGACCGACCTGCTGGAGCGGCTGGACCTGCACCTGGCCCGCTACCCGGCCACCACCCTGTCCAGCCCCGGGCGCTGGGCGCGGTCGAACGAGCAGCACCGGGCGATGGTCGACGCGATCGAGGCCCGCGACAGCGCCACCGCGGAGAAGGTGGCGATCGAGCACTTCACCGACGCGCGGGACATCCGCCTGTCGCTGTTCGACGACTGAGCTACTCGCGCAGGCCGAGCCCGCCGACGATGTCGAGCTCCTGACTGGTGAACTCGCCGGTGAGCATCGGCATCGCCTTGGCGATCGCGGCCTTGGTCTCCGGCAGCTGGAGCGACGCCTGATGGTGCTCCTTGCTGGCCCAGACCTCCTGCACCCACACGAGATCGGGATCGGTGTCGGACGTGCCGACCACGTAGAGGTCGCAGCCGGCGGCCCGCAACCCGTCCTGCCCGCTCAGCAGGATCGCCACGACCTCGTCGCGGCGACCCGGCGCGGCGCGCATGGTGCCCAGGTATCCGTATCGCACCCGGCAAGCCTCGCACATCGCGCGACGGGGAATTCTGGTGGCTTGTTTTCGGCGACCGACGGTTCTGGGCGCCGCGCACAGCCGTGGGGCCCAAGTGGTGCGCGCCACTGCATTCCGGGCCGTGGTGGGCTTAACCTCGACGGACCAGCGTGCACGATCGTCACCCGGGGACGGTATACATCCGTCCACCACGATCACGCCAACACGTAGGGAGTCCGATGGTCAGGGCAGCGGTGCTGATACGGCAGGGCGAGCCGCTCGAGGTGCGCGAGATCGTGCTTCCCGACCCCGGGCCGGGCCAGGTGCGGGTCCGGCTCGCCGCGGCCGGCGTGTGCCACTCGGACCTGTCACTGGCCAACGGCACGCTCGCGCCGACCATGCCAGCGGTGCTCGGCCACGAGGGTTCGGGCACCGTGATCGCGGTCGGGACCGGAGTCGACCGGGTCGACGTCGGCGACCGGGTGGTGCTGAACTGGGCGCCCGCCTGCCGCAAGTGCTGGTTCTGCCTGGAGGGCGAGCCGTACCTGTGCGTGCACGCCGAGGAGCGGGCGGCGCAGCCCTACGGCGAGCTGGCCGACGGCACGCCGGTCTACCCCGGGCTCGGTACCGGCGCGTTCGCCGAGGAGACCGTGGTGCCGCAGGAGGGCGTGGTCCCCATCCCCGGGGACATCCCGCTGGAGGCCGCGGCCCTGCTCGGCTGCGCCGTGCTCACCGGCAACGGCGCCGTGCACAACACCGCCCGGGTGCGTCCCGGCCAGTCGGTGGTGGTGATGGGGCTCGGCGGCGTCGGCCTGTGCGTGCTGCAGGCCGCGCGGGCCGCCGGTGCGAACCCGATCATCGGGGTGGACGTCACCGAGTCGAAGGCGGCGCTCGCGATCCTGCACGGCGCCACCGAGTTCGTCCGCGCCGACGAGGCGACCAGCAAGTCCGTGCGGCGGCTGACCGGCGGCCGCGGCGCCGACCACGCGTTCGACTGCGTCGGCCAGGCGGCGACGATCCGCGCGTCCTGGTCGGCGAGCCGCCGGGGCGGCACGGTGACCGTGATCGGCGTCGGCAGCCGCAAGAGCCCGGTCGAGTTCAACGCCCTGGAGCTCTACTGGTTCGGGCGGACCCTGCAGGGCTGCGTGTACGGGTCGAGCGACCCGGACGTGGACGTGCCGAGGCTGCTCGACGAGCTCGCGGCCGGCCGGATCGACGTGGCGTCGCTGGCGACCGACGACACCGACCTGGACGGCGTGAACGAGGCGTTCGACCGCTTCGGCAAGGGCGGCCGCACGATCGTGCGGTTCTAGCCGCAGCGCCGGCGGTTCAGTCGTCCACCATCGAGATCGCCTGGTTCGGGCACATGTCCACGGCCTCGCGGACGGTGTCCACCTGCTCGCCCTCGACGTGCTCGGTCAGCAGCACCACGGTGCCGTCGTCGTCGCTCTGGTCGAAGACGCCGGGCTCGGTGAGCACGCACTGGCCCGCTCCGATGCACCGCTCGGTGTCGGTGACGACTCGCATGACGGTCCTCCTCCTTGGTCACCACCGACCGTACAGCGAAGGACGCGCCACCCCGTAGCCTGTGGCGGGATCAAGAACCGGAGAGGCGGAGCGAAACCGTGCGGGAGATAGCCGTCTTCAGTGGGAGCGCGCATCCCGAGCTGGCCGCGGAGATCTGCGCGCAGCTCGAGGTGCCGTTGCGGCCGGTGCGGATGCGGCGGTTCGCCAACGACTGCATCGAGGTGCAGCTGCAGGCGAACTGCCGGGAGCGGGACGTGTTCCTCATCCAGCCGCTCGTCGCTCCGGTGCAGGAGAACCTGGTCGAGCTGCTGCTGATGCTCGACGCGGCCCGCGGCGCCTCCGCCGCCCGCACCACGGTCGTCCTGCCGCACTACGCCTACGCGCGGTCGGACAAGAAGGACGCGCCGCGCATCTCCATCGGCGCGCGGCTGGTCGCCGACCTCCTCGTGGCCGCCGGGGCCAGCCGGGTGCTGGCGATGACGCTGCACTCGCCGCAGGTGCACGGCTTCTTCAGCGTCCCGGTCGACCACCTGCACGCGCTGCGCGAGCTGGCCGCCTACTTCCGCCGGCTCGATCTGTCCAACAGCGTCGTGGTGTCGCCGGACCTGGGCAACGCCAAGGAGGCCTCGCACTTCGCGCGGCTGCTCGGCGTGCCGGTCGCCGCCGGGGCCAAGCAGCGGTTCTCCGACGACAAGGTCACCATCTCCGACGTCATCGGCGACGTCACCGGCAAGGACGTGATCGTGCTCGACGACGAGATCGCCCGTGGCAGCACGGTGATCGAGCTGCTCGACCGGCTGCGCGAACGGGATGCCCGGTCGATCCGGGTGGCGTGCACGCACGGACTGTTCTCCTCCGGCGCGCTCGGCCGGATCGGCGAGCAGCCGGACGTGCAGGAGATCGTCTGCACCAACACGGTTCCGGTGCCGAACGGGGAACGCACGCCGAAGCTGACCGTACTCTCCATCGCGCCCGCGCTCGCCGAGGCGATGCGCCGGATCCACAACGGAGAGTCGGTCAGCGCGTTGTTCGACGCTTCCTGACGGTCAGCTCCCAGCGCGGGGGTAGGGCTGCTGCCGGTTGACCACCGACGTCGCGCTCTCCCCGTTGTAGGCCGGGCTCTCCGCGGGCGACGGCACGCTCGTGCCGTAGGCGGCACTCGCCGCGTCGTTCGCCTGCCGGCGGGCCTCCCGCTCCTGGTGCACCTCGTCGAACTCCTGGCGATCGCGGATCCTGGTGAGCGCGGTCATCGCGATCCAGTGCGCGATGCCGAGCACGATCAGGACCACGCCGGTCCGCAGCACGACGCCTTCGATGGAGCCGTCCGTCGGGATGTCGATGGTGGAGATGAGCAGGAGCACGCCGAGCGTGACGAGGTGGAACAGCACCGACACGAGCCTCGTCATCGACTCCGCGGAGGCACTGGCCGTGCCCTGTTGCAGGAACCTGCGGCCGTTGCGATAGATGATCTGGCCGTCGACCAGCACCAACACCGCGCCGATCAGCAGGAAGGCCACGTAGCTGTTGGTATCCACAGCGAGCACCTCTCGTAGGACTGTGTCAGAGGTGTTACCCACCGCGACGCCCAGGAAACCCGGTTTGCGTGGATGCGGAGCCGGGCATTCCCAGCCCGACCCAGCCAGGGAAGGGAGCACGGAGCGATGCGCAGCGACGGAGCAACGGCTCAGGCCACCGCGCACCGACTGGTGCACTGCGTGCTGGACAGCGACGCCGACGGCCTGACGAACGCGCTCGAGACCGTGGTGGACCAGGGGGACCAGTTGCGCCCCTACGTCCGGGAGGTGGTGGCCGAGCTGATCCAGGTGGCCGCCACCGCCGTGCGGGACAGCGCCGGAACGCAGGGCGGTGAGACCGCGTTCGCGGTGGATCTGCGGGACGACGACGACACCTCGGTGTCGATCGACGAACTGGCGCCACCGGTGCGGGCCACGATCAGAGCACTGCTCGCCGACCTGAACGGGAGCCCGGAGGACGCGTCGTTCCAGCTCGACCTCGCGGTCCGGCGGCTCGACCCGCTGACCGGCCTGGACACCGTCCGGCGGGCACTGACGATGACCGTGGCGCTGTTGCGGTGGACGGGTGATGCCGCGTGAACCGGGAGGAGAACGAGGCGGACGTGCTCGACCAGCGCCGCGAGATCACCGAGGACGAACAGGTGACCCCACCGCCCACAGTGGACACTGAGGTGAACCCGGCGGACCTGCAGGAGCAGAACCAACCGGTACCGTCCGAAGAGGAGGACTGGCCCGATGCGTGAGGGGATCGACCCGGCCACACCGCCGCAGGACACCGGCGACCCGGACCCCGTCGAGCACGACCCGGCCGCGCTCAACAGCGCCGAGGACCTCGACGAGGACCGGATCGACGCGGACCCGCTCGAGGAGGGCATGGACCCGCCGGAGGGCTGGTCGGAAGCGGACAAGTACGGCATGACCCCGTACGAGGAGGCGCAGGGCGAGGACATCGACCAGAAGCTCGCCGCGGAACGCCCGGACGTCCAGCCCTAGCCGTGCCCGTCTCGATCACCGGGTGACCGTGGCATGCTGGAGTGGTTGTCCCGGAGTCGCCTGAGCGGGAGAGGCCTGTGTTGCACCAGTTGGTCCGTTATGTCCTGGCGCCGACGGCCCGGCTGGTGTACCGGCCGACCGTGCACGGGCTGGCGAACGTGCCGGCGAACGGCCCGGTGATCCTCGCGTCCAACCACCGTGCGGTGCTGGACACGGCGGTGATCTCGCTGGTGGTGCGGCGGCGGGTGCGCTTCCTCGGCAAGGCGGAGTACTTCACCGCGGGCGGGCTGCGCGGGCGGCTGATGGCCGGGTTCATGTCCGGCCTCGGGTACGTGCCGGTCGAGCGGGGCAACGCGCTCGCGGGGCTGGCGGCGCTGAACGCGGGGCAGCGGGTGCTCAACGACGGCGGCGCGTTCGCGATCTACCCGGAGGGCACCCGGTCGCTGGACGGGCGGCTCTACCGGGGGCACACGGGCGTGGCGGTGCTGGCGTTCTCCACCGGAGCGCCGGTGGTTCCGGTGGCGCTGACCGGTACCGAGCGGCTGATGCCGCGCGGCGGCAAGGTGCCAAGGCCTGCGCGGGTCACGGTGCGGTTCGGGGAGCCGCTGGACTTCTCCGGGTGGACCGAGCACCATCCGCGCGCCCGGCGCGCGGCGACCGACGAGGTGATGGCCGCGATCCAGGAACTGTCGCGGCAGGAGTACGTGCCCTCCTACCACCGCCGGCCGGACGAGAACATCGCCTGAGCGCTCTGCTCCGATCGGGTGGTGACCCGTCCGGGTGGTTGACGCGGGGGACGCCGGTGCGGCGATGATCACGAGCGTGGACAGCCCCTTCCTCGCCAGTTCCGACTCGCCCGCGGCGTTCGGGCGGACGTTGGCCGAGATCGGGCGGGAGCGCCCCGTGGTGTACGACGAGGCGATGGCGGCACCGGTGGTGCTGCGCCACCGGGACGTCTCGGCCGGGTTGCGGGACAGCGCCACGTTCAGCACCGAGTTCTACGGCACCGGCCCGCTGGCCACCGCGATGATCGCGCACAACGGCGCCGAGCACGCCAAGCAGCGCCGCATCCACAACCGCTTCTTCAGCCCCACCGCCAGCGCCCGCTACGCCGACCGGGTCACCCCGATCGCGGACCGGACGTTCGGCGCGCTGGCCGGGCGGTCCGAGGTCGACCTCGTCGAGGAGGTCATGGTCGGGTACCCGATGGCCGTGTTCCTCGACCTGCTCGGCATCCCGGACGACATCGGCGACCGGGGGCTGGACTGGGTGCGCGCGATCGTCACCTGGATGGGATCGCCGATGGACGACGCGGTGGTCGCCCCGGGGGAGCGGGCGCTGGCCGAGCTCAGCGCGTACACCGGCGCCCTGGTCGAGCGGGAGCGGGCGGAGCCGAGTGACAGCCTGCTCGGGGAGGTCGTCCAGGCACACCTCCGCGAGGGCGAGTACTCGGTCGAGGCGTGCACGATGGCCGTGGTGAGCCTGCTGCTCGGCGGGTTCGAGACGACGATCCAGATGCTGTCCGGGACGGTGGCCTCCCTGCTGCTGCACCCCGAGGCGCTCGCCGCGGTGCGGGCGGATCCGTCCCTGGTCGACGGCGCCATGGACGAGGCCTTTCGCTGGGCCAACCCGTCCGCCGGCCTGTACCGGCTGGTGAAGCGGGACGTCGAGGTCGCCGGCACCCCGTTGGCGGCGGGCAGCATGGTGTACCTCTGCATCGCCGGTGCGCACTTCGACGCCGACGCCTTCCCCGAGCCCGACCGGTTCGACCTCGGCCGCCGCGCGAGCCACCTCGGCTTCGGGCTCGGCCCGCACTACTGCGCGGGCGCGCCACTGGCGAGGATCGAGGTCAGGGCGGCGCTCACCGCGCTGCTCGCCGCCTGCCCCGACCTGCGGCTCGACCCGGACCGGCCGCCGAGCTTCCGGTACGGCGCCAGGGGTTTCGTCCAGCACGGCACGGAGTCCCTGCACGTGCTGGCGTCCGGTTGAGGCCAGTCCGCGCCCGGAGGGGACTCGGATCGCGCTAGCATCCCGCGGCTCTTGATGTCCAGGAAGGCTGCGTGATGACGACGTCCCACCGAAGGCGGCTGTCGGAGCTGACCGGGCTCACCCCGCTGCTGTCCGCGACGGTCTGTCCTGATCCACTCGCCGTGTACCGCGAGCTGCGGGACCGGTGGGGGATGGTCGCGCCGGTCGAGCTGGAGCCGGGCATCAACGCGTGGCTGGTCATGGGGCACCAGGAGCTCTGCCACGTGGCGCGCAACGAGCGGCTGTTCGCCCGCGACCCGCACAACTGGCGGCTGCTCGCGGAGGGGCGCGTCGCCCCCGACTCCGACCTCGGGCCGATGATGTTCCCCCGCGACAACGCCTCCTACGTCGACGGCGAGAAGCACCGCAGGCTGCGTGCCCCGGTGGACGACGGCCTGGCCGGCCTGGACGAGCACCGGGTGAGCAGGTCGGTCCGGGACACCTGCGCGGCACTGGTGGACGAGTTCGCCGGCCGGGGCGCCGCGGACCTGATCGCCGACTACGCGGCAGTCGTGCCGATGCTGACCGTCGCCGGCCTGTTCGGCATCGGGGTGGAGGACGGGTACCGGCTGCGCGCGGCGATCATCGCGCTGGTCAGCTCGGCGGCCGACTCGCGGGAACCGGCGCTCGCCATCGAGAGCATCCTCACCGAGGTGATGGGAGCCAGGCGGGCCACGCCGGCCGACGACCTGACCACCGCGTTCCTGCGTCATCCCAACCTGCGCGACGACTACGAGATCCAGCAGGCGATGGTGATGACGATCGCCGCGGCCGCGCAGTCGACGATGAGCTGGATCGCGCTGACGCTGCGGCTCATGCTGGCCGACCCTCGGTTCGCCGGCCGGCTGTGGGGCGGCCTGCTCGGCATCGACGACGCGCTCGACGAGGTGTTGTGGCGCGATCCACCGGTGGCCAACATGCCGGCCCGGTTCGCGATGGTCGACTGCGACCTGGCCGGTACCCGGATCGAGCGCGGCGACGCGCTGATCCTCGGGCTCGCGGCGGCGAACGCCGATCCCCGCGTGCACACCGACGACTCCTGGCTGGAGGTCGGCAACCGGTCGCACCTCGCGTGGAGCGTCGGACCGCACGCCTGCCCGGCGCAGCGGGTCGGGCGGATGATCACGCGGATCGCCGTCGAGACCGCCCTGCGCGGCCTGCACGGGCTGACGCTGGCGGTCCCGGTCGAGGAGGTGACGCTGATGCCGTCACCCTGGACCCGGTGCCCCGCGAGCCTTCCGGTGCGGTTCCAGCCCCGGTGAGGGCGCGCGGTGACTCAGTGAAAGCGCACCCGGTCGAGTAGCCGGTCCACCAGCTCGGGAAGAGGCTGGTCGCCGGACCGCTCCAGCCACAGGGCTCCCGCGGTGCGCACGGCGGCCAGGAACGACGCCGCCATCAGCCGGGCCAGCTCCTGGTCGGCGGTGCGCTCGCGTTCGACCAGCGCGTCGGCGAGGTCGCGTTCCAGCGCGATCTGGTCCGCCGCCTGCCTGGCCAGCAGCGACGGGTGCCGCCGGAGCAGGCGCAGCTGGGCCACCCACGCCGGGTCCAGCCGCTTCGCCGACCCGTACAGCTCGGTGGCGCTGCGGCGCAGCGCCGTCCACGCCGGCTCGTCCGCCGGCCGCTCGCGGACCAGGGTCAGCATCCGGCGCGTCCGTTCGCGGTCGGCGTGCAGGACCGCGTCCTCCTTGTTCGCGAAGTAGTTGGAGAACGTCCGCCGGGACACCCCGACCTCGTCGGCGATGTCCTCCACGGTGACGTTGTCCAGGCCGCCCGCCATCGCCAGGCGCAGCGCGGCCTCGTGCAGGGACTGCCGGGTCGCCGCCTTCTTGCGTTCACGGAGAGTGGTCGAAGGCTCCACGAGATCACCCTACCGAGCCGTGGTAGATTCCTATTGCGCAATTTTGCCCACTGAGCAACAATTGTGCCATACGCACTAGGGAGGCTTGAGGGGATGGGCGAGGCAATGCCGCGCCGGCAGGTGCTGGAGTCGCTCTCCGGCCTGCTGCTCGTTCTGTTCGTCGCCATGATCAGCTCCACCGTCGTCTCGACGGCGCTGCCGCTGATCATCGGCTCGCTCAACGGTTCGCAGACCCAGTACACGTGGGTGGTCACCGCGACGCTGCTCGCGGCGACCGCGAGCACCCCGATCTGGGGCAAGCTCGCCGACCTGTTCAACAAGAAGACGCTGGTCCAGATCGCGATCGTGATCTTCCTCGCCGGCTCCATCGCCAGCGGGTTCGCCCAGAACGCCGACCAGCTGATCGCCGCGCGCGCCTTCCAGGGCCTTGGCGTCGGCGGTCTGCAGGCGCTGGTCCAGGTCGTGATCGCGGCGATCATCCCGCCGCTCGAGCGCGGCCGGTACAACGGCTACCTCGGCGGCGTGATGGCCGTCGCCACGGTCGGCGGGCCGCTGCTCGGCGGGCTCATCGTCGACGTGCCCTGGCTGGGCTGGCGCTGGTGCTTCTGGGTGGGTGTGCCGATCGCGATCCTGGCGTTCGTCGTCCTGCAGAAGACCCTCAAGCTGGACACCGTCCGCCGCTCGGACGTGCACATCGACTACCTCGGGGCCTCGCTGATCGCGGTCGGCGTCAGCACCCTGCTCATCTGGGTGTCCTTCGTCGGCAACTCGTTCGACTGGGTCTCGTGGCAGACCGGGGCCATGGCCGGCGGCGGGCTGCTCGTCCTCGCCGTTGCCGTGCTCGTCGAGTCCAAGGCGCGCGAACCCGTCGTCCCGCTGCACATCGTGCGCACCCGCACCGCGGCGCTCGCGATCATCGGCAGCCTCTCGGTCGGCCTCGCGATGTTCGGCGGCGCGGTGTTCCTCGGCCAGTACTTCCAGGTGGGCCGCGGCTACTCGCCGACGGAGGCGGGCCTGCTGACGATCCCGATGATGGGTGGCGTGCTGGTCTCGTCCACCATCGCCGGGCGGATGATCAGCCGGTCCGGGCGGATCAAGCCCTACATCGTGACCGGATCGATCGTGCTGGTCGCCGGCTTCGTCGGGCTCGGCACCATCGACCACGCGACCGCGCTGCCCCTGGTGGCCACCTACATGCTGCTGGTCGGTGTCGGGGTCGGCATGACCATGCAGAACCTGGTGCTGATCGTGCAGAACTCGGTGCCGCTGCGCGACCTCGGCGCCGCGAGCGCGTCGGTGACGTTCTTCCGGTCGCTCGGCGGCACGATCGGCGTCTCAGTGCTCGGCGCGGTGCTGGCCAACCGGGTCACCCACGACCTGACCGCCGCGTTCGGCGGACACGGCCTCACCCAGGGCGACGGCGGCACCAGCGCGCTGAACCTGGCCGCGCTGCCGCCGCAGGTCCAGGAGGTCGTGCGCACGGTGTACGGGGACGCGACCGCGCACATCTTCGTCATCTCCGCGGCCGCCGCCGTGGTGAGCGTGATCGCGGCGCTGCTGCTGCGACCGGTCACCCTGCGCAACACGATCGACCTGGAGAAGACGAAGGACGACCAGGTGGTGACCGACCCGGTCGTGGGGTAGGTGGTGTTGATGGGCGCCGACCCCGCCGGCGCGTTCGAGTCCACCGTGGAGCACTTCGGCCCGCGTTCGTCGTGCGGCCGGACGATCCTCGCGGGCGTGGACGGCAGCGACACCTCGATGCGGGCCGCGTCCTACGCGTTCGGGCTGGCCAGGCGCGAGGGGTACCGGCTGCTGGTCGCGCTGGTCCGCACCCGGTGGAGCCTCGCGCTGACCGGACCCGCGATGGAGTTCGAGCGGCACACCTTCGTGCGGCTGCGCGACGAGCTGCGCGACGAGGTCCGCGAGCACGCCGAGGAGTTGGGCGTCGCGGTCACGTTCCTGGTCGTGCACGGCGACCCGTCCACGAGCCTGCGGGAGACGGCCGACCAGTGCCAGGTCGACACGGTGGTGGTCGGCGCGTCCACGAGCGCCGGCCACCGCTTCGCCGGCTCGGTGGCGAACCGGCTCATCCGCGCGGGGCGCTGGCCGGTCGTCGTGGTGCCGTGATCGTCTGGTTGGAAACTCACGGTTTACCCCGCATCGGGGTTACCCTTGACCCATGCGACGTGGACTGCTGTTCCGCTGGCTGACCGGGATCGTGGCACTGGGCGTGATCGCCTCGGTGAACCTGCCGACCGGTGAGCGGGACGGCGAGATCGCCGAACTCGCGTTCGCCAGGCAGGCCGCCGGCCAGCGGGTCGTGTACTCCTACCCGGGACTGGAGCCGCCGGAGAGCCTGCTCGCCAGGATCCGCGCCGGCGAGGCGGCGGGGGTCATCTTCTTCGGCGAGAACGTCGCGAGCCTGGAGCAGATCGCCGGCGTCGTCGCGCGGCTGCGGGCGGCCGCCGCGCAGAGCCCGGTGGACGAGCCGTTGCTGCTGATGACCGACCAGGAGGGCGGCCAGATCCGCCGCCTGCCCGGGGCGCCTGCGTTGTCGCACAAGGACGTCGGCGCCGCCTTCGACCCGCTCGCCGCCGCGACGAACGCCGGGCGCGGCGCGGGGGAGAACCTCGCCGGGGTCGGCATGAACGTCAACCTGGCACCGGTACTCGACGTGTTCCACGAGCCGGGCGACCTGATGGACCAGTACGAGCGGTCATTCGGCTCGGATCCCGCCTCGGTCGGCGTGCTCGGGGCGAACTACGTACGGGCGCAGCAGGCGGAGGGCGTGGCCGCGACCGTGAAGCACTTCCCCGGGCTGGGCCCGGCGGACGCGGACGAGAACACCGACCTGCGGCCGGTCAGCCTCCCGGTGCCGCTGTCCACGCTGCGGGACGTGCACGAGGCGCCGTACCAGGCCTCGATCTCCGCCGGGGCGAAGCTCGTGATGCTGTCCTGGGCGGTCTACCCGGCGCTGGACCCCGACCGCCCGGCCGGGCTGTCGCCGGTGGTCGTCGAGCAGGAGCTGCGGTCGCGCAACGGGTTCACCGGCGTCACGGTCACCGACGCGCTGGAGGCCGGCGCGCTGGCCGAGCACGGTTCGACCGGGAACCGGGCCGTGCTCGCCGCCGCGGCCGGGATGGACCTGATCCTCGCCTCGGCGCGGGACGTGGCGCAGGGCGACGAGGCCGCGGACGCCCTGGCCACCGCGCTCGCCGACGGCACCCTCGATCCCGGTGCCTTCGGCGAGGCGCTGGCCAGGGTCAACGCCCTGCGCGCGAGCCTTCCCTAGACCGGCACCGGCGTCCGCTCCCGCCGCTCGTCCCTCGGCGGCTCGACCAGGCGCTCGCCCTCGACTGGATCAGCGTGTTGTCCGCGAAGACGAACCCGGCGAACACGCTGGTCATGATCAGCGCGGCGGCCACCACGACCCGGGCGCCGCGCCGTGCACGTACTCCTCCCGCATCCGGGTCACCAGGAACACCTGGTAGTCCATGGCGAGTCCGAAGAGGACACCGATCAGCAGGATCGGCAGCAGGCTCATGATCGGTCCGGTGGCCGCGACGCCGAGCGCGTCGGTCGACCAGCAGGGTGACGGCCGACATCACGCTCGCCGGGATCGCCCTCGTCGGCGGTTTCCCCGGCCCTCGACGACCTCACCGACGACGAACTCCGCGCCAGCCTCCTGGAAGCAGGCCGCCGCCTCCTCTGCCGCCCCCGCCGCCGCTGACCCGCTGGTCAGCCGAGCGTGAGCAGGACGATCGCGGCCGACGCGCCGAGCAGGCCGGCCAGCTGCGGGCGGGTGAGGCGTTCGCGCAGCACCGTCAGCCCGAGCACGACCGGGATCACCGGGTACAGCGACGACAGCACGACCGCGACCGACAGCAGCTGCGCGCGGGTGGCCAACAGGTAGGCGACCAGTGCGAGCGTCGCACACGCCCCGGTCGCCGCGGCCCCGAGCAGGACGCGCCGGTCGGCCGGGGGTCGCCTGGCCAGCGGGACGAGCGCGAGCGTCGCGGTGACCCGCCCCGCGAGCACCGGCCACAGGCCCGCCTCCGGCGCGGCGAGCGCCAGCGCGAGGTACTGCACGGCGATGAACACGCTCGCGAGCAGACCGTCGAGCACGCCGCCGCTGCCGGCACCCCCGTCCCGGGTGACCAGCCAGAGCGTCGGCACCGCGAGCACCATCCCGGCGAGCGCCGGCGCCGTCGGCCGGTCGTGCAGCAGCGCGATGCCGACCAGCGCCGGGACGGCGAGCCCGCCCACCGCCGCGACCGGGACGACCACGCTCATCGCGCCCCGGCTCATCCCGCGGTACAGGAACAGCATCCCGACGCCCGTGCCGATCCCGGACAGCGCACCCCACCCCAGGTCCACGGCCGACGGCGACCCGGGCACCAGCGGCGCCACCACCAGCATCAGCACCAGCCCGCTCGCCTGCCCGGTCAGCGCGACCGGCGCGAATCCCGCCCGCCGCGACAGCATCCCGCCGGCGAAGTCCGCGACGCCGTAGAGCACCGACGACGCCAGCGCGAGCAGCGCGCCCATCAGCGCCTCGCGGCCTCGCCGACCGGGCAGCTCGCGCCGGTCGTGCAGGTGGCCCGGTCACACAGGCGGCACATCAGATCGCTGTCGCCCACCCGCTCGTAGAGCCTGCCCAGCAGCAGGCCGAGCAGCTCGCCCAGCGTCTCCAGCTGGTGCTCGTCGAGCGCGGCCAGCAGGTCGGCGAGCGGTTCGCCCCGGGAGCTCAACACCGCGTCGGCCGCCTCCGCGCCCGCCCCGGTCAACCGCACCGACACCGAGCGCCCGCCGGTGGGCACGCGTTCGACCAGGTCGCCCAGCGAGTCCACCATCCGCGCCGCCGCCGACTGGGTCAGGCCAACCCGCCGGCCCAGCTCGGTCACGCTCAGGCCGGGGGACGTCCGCAGCACCACCAGCGCGGCCGCTCCACTGGGGCTCACCGGAGCCGCCCGCACGGTCGAGGACAGCATCACGTCCGTCACCACCAGCGCGGTGGCGCCGAGCAGGTTCGCGACCCGGTCGGTTTCATGCATGACTCATGCATACCCGGCCGGGCGGCGGGCAAACTACCGTCCGGACGCCGAACTCGACGGCTCGGTGCGCGGGCCGAACGCGCGCAGGAACCGGTCGCGGAAGCTGTCCATGCGCCACACCGGCGCGTTCTCGGACGGGTTCATCCCGGGCTGCCAGTGCCAGTGGTCGATCCGGTCCAACACCGCCGGATCCTTCGCGATGACCGTGATCGGCACGTCCCAGGTGGCATTGTCGCCGGTCACGATCGGCGCCGGCTGGTGGTCGCCGACCACGACCAGCACCAGGTCGTCGTCGCCGTGGGTCTCGACGTAGGAGACGAGCGTGCTCAGCGAGTACTCGATCGCGTCGCCGTAGGCCCGGGTGACCTTCACCGGGTCGGGCCAGATCTCGCTGCCCTTGGTGCCGGCGGCCGGCTGCGGGTCGAACACCGAGCCGTCGCCCACCTCGTCCCAGTCGACCAGCGTCGGCAGCGGCGCGAACGGCGAGTGCGACGACACCAGGTCGATCTCCGCCATCACCGGCTCCGGGCGGTCCCGCTCGGCCCGCTCGAAGTGGGCCAGCGTGTACTGGTCCGGCATCTTCGCGTACGCGTACCGCGGGCCCTCGTAGCCGACGTTGTGCGCGTCGTAGATCTGTTCGAAGCCGAAGTACCCGCCTTCCGGCCACGCCCGGGAGATCGCCGGTGCCACCCCGACCGTGCGCCATCCCGCCCGCCGGAACGCGTTGCTCAGCGTCAGCCGGTCGCTCGCGGTCAGCGCGTCGTACCGGTGCTGGTTGTTGATCCACAGCCCGGACTGCAAGGTGGCGTGCGCGAACCAGCTCCCGCCCCCGGACGTCGACGACTCAAGGAACGCGCTGCGCGAGTCGAAGCCGGCCGCGCGCAGCCGGTCGGTGCCCGCGTCGAGCACCGCGTCCACGTCGGCAGCGACGGCGGAGTCCTCGACCGCCACCCGCCCGTAGCTCTCCACGAACGTCACCAGCACGTCCTTGCCGCGCAACGCGGTCAGCAGCTCGCTGCCCGGGGTGTGCCGGAAGTCGTCGTCGGCTGCCTCCTTCGTGAACCGCGCCGGGTCGAGCAGCCCCGCGCGGATCTGCCGCACGTCCTGGTACGCCGCCGAGGCCGCGCTGCGGGCCGCGACCGGCACGTGCGGCACGATCCGCACCTCGAACATCGCCAGGATCGCCCACACCAGCCCGAACACCAGCACCGTGCGGGTGGCTCTGGTCCGGTGGCCGACCACGATCCGGGACAGCCGCAGCACCGACCAGACCATCGACCCGACCAGGCCGAGCGCCAGCGCGACCGCCCCGACCACCGCCATGGTCGCGACGAACCCGCCGGCCGACCCGCGCAGGAAATCCAGGCCAGGCCCGAGGAACGTCCAGTCGAAGACCGGGTCGAACGGGCGGGCCAGGGTCTCGTTGAAGCCGAGGTCGAAGAGCTTCACGATGGTCAGCAGGCCGAGCCCGGCGCCGGCCGCCACGGCCGCCACCGCCCTCGGCCGAGGCGGCAGTACGAGCACGAGCCCGGCGACGAGGATCGCCTCCACCGGCAGCCGGGCGAACGCGACCGGCGTGTAGCGGCTCAGGTCGTTCGGCGCGAGCAGGGCGAACAGCACGAGCGCACAGGCGAGCCCGGTGGCCACCGCGGCCAGCGCGCGCCGCAGCGGGGTCGCCGGCTTCGGCTCGACCACCCGCTGTTCGCGCAGCCACAACAGGTCCCGCCCGAACGACCAGACCAGCGCCACCAGCGCCGCCCCGACCACGACCACCGAGCCGAGCGTGCCGAGCACCCCGGACGCGGCCACGACCAGCACGATCCCCTGCGCGGCGGCGACGGTCTTGCGGAACAGGCTCACCGGCAACGGCGCCCGCAGCCAGCCACGCGTCCACCCGGCCGCCACGAATCCGTACCGCATCAACCCGATCACCAGCACCCACGGCCCGAGATCACCGGCGACGTGCACGCTGAGAATCAGGATGAGGAACGCGTCGACCTCCATGTCGAACCGCGCGCCGAACGCGGACACCGTGCCCGTGCGCCGCGCCAGCCGGCCGTCGACCGCGTCCAGCGACAGGGCCACCGCCGCGAGCGCGACCAGCAGCGGCACCGGCGCCGAGCCGTCCGCGACCAGCGCGGTCACGCCGACGACCAGCACCGCCCGGCCGAGCGTGACCAGGTCGGCCGGGCCGAACGCGGACACCCCGGAGCGTCGCGCGGCCACGGCGAGCGCGACCAGCCCGGCCGCGCCGACCGCCAGCCCGGCCGTCCAGCCCGCCGTGCCGAGCCCGGCGACCGCGGCCAGCACACCGAGCAGCACCACCTGCCCACCGGCCGCGGCGCTGAGTGTGCGAACTGGGGAACCCGACGGTCCGGCCACGCGATCCTCCCGAGGTCTTGGTTGTCCGCCCTCCCATACGTGCCGATCCGGGCAACGGTTCTACGGCTCGGTGAACTACCTGGTCACTACGTACGTGTTCATCAGTAGAGACGACGGGAGGACCGCGTGCACACCCAGTTCGCACCCGAATGGCTCGCGCTGCGCGAGGACGCCGACGCGGCCGCGCGCGCCGAGGACCTGCTGGAGCCGCTGCGCTCCCACCTGATCCCGCCGCTTGTCGTCCGCGACCTCGGCTGCGGCACCGGTGCCATGGGCCGTTGGCTGGCCCCCCGCCTGCCCGGCGAGCAGCGCTGGCTGCTGACCGACCGCGACCCCGCCCTGCTCGCCCAGGCCGCCGGCAGCCTGCCGGTCCCGGCCGTGGCGATCCTGCGCGACCTCACCGACCTGACCGCGGCCGACCTGGCCGGCGCGTCCCTGGTCACCGCGTCCGCACTGCTCGACCTGCTCACCGCGGACGAGGTCGACGCGCTGGCCGCCGCGTGTGTCGCGGCCGGCTGCCCGGCGCTGCTGACGCTGACCGTGGTCGGCCGGGTCGAGCTGGAGCCGGCCGACCCGCTCGACGCGAACCTCACGGCGGCGTTCAACGCACACCAGCGCCGCACGGTCACCGGTCGCCGGCTGCTCGGCCCGGACGCGGCGGACGTCGCCGCCGCCGCGTTCGACCGCCGGGGCGCCGTCGTGCACCGCCGCTCCAGCCCGTGGCGGCTCGGCCCGGACCGGCGCGAGCTGACCGCCCGCTGGCTGCGCGGCTGGGTCGACGCCGCCGAGGAGCAGGAGCCCGGCCTGGCCGTGGACGCCTACCTGCACCGCCGCCTCGCCGCCTGCGAGGCGGGCGAACTACGCGCCACGATCCACCACGAGGACCTGCTCGCCCTGCCGGGGTGACCTACGGTCCGGCACGGCTGATCCCGAGCTGCGCGGCGATCGCGTCGTCGGTGGACCCGGTCCCGCCTGTGGGTGCCTGGCGCCCAACCGCGTGATGTGGACGGGCCGGCACTGGGTGCGGATCACCCCGCGCTACGTGCTCTGGGTGATCTCCACCTTGTTCGGGTAGAACGCCACGTGCCCGGCGATCTCGGCCACCGGCTGGAACGGCGTGGGGTAGGTCCACACGACGTCGGCCAGCTCCTGGTCGGGGAGCGTGATGCTGTAGTACGACGCGTCGCCCTTGTACGGGCAGTGGGTGCTGGTGTCGGTCGGCTTCAGCACCGACTGGTCGACGTCGGCCAGTGGGATGTAGGGGACCGGCGGGTAGTTCGCCTCGTTCAGGTTCAGTGCGGCGGTCGTGTCGGCCACGACGCGGTCGCCGACCCGGACGGTGACCCTGCCCGGGTTGGGCGCGACCGTGATCGGGTGGTCGGCGCCGGGGATCTTCTGCTCGGGCATCGCGGGTCGCCTCTCGCTCGGGGGCACTACCGGAGTGCAAGCCGACGGCGGCGCCGGATGTTCCCGCCCGCCTATACTTCGGTTGTCCGGCTTGGGGGCGGAGGGGGCCGATGCCACGTCGTGGTCCGTGGGTCATGGTCGCCTCGGTGTTCGCCGGGCTCGCGCTGCCGCTCGCGATGCCGGCCGGGGCGGAACGCGTGGCCGGGCGGGAGGTCGAGCTGCCGGTGATCGGTCCCGCCGAGGGCGACGCGCTGCACGTCATGTCGTTCAACCTGCGCTTCGCCGCCGACGACGAGCCCAACTCGTGGGCGAGCCGCCGGCCGGTGATGGCCGAGCTGCTCCGCCGCGAGCTGCCGACCGTGCTCGGCACCCAGGAAGGGCTCTACCACCAGCTCACCGACCTCGGACGCGACCTGCCCGGCCACTACGCCTGGATCGGCGAGGGCCGTGCGGGCGGCAGCCACGGCGAGTTCATGGCGGTCTTCTACGACACCCGCCGGCTGGAGCCGCTGGAGTACGACCACTACTGGCTCTCCGACACCCCGTCGCGGGTCGGCTCGACGTCCTGGGGAAACCGCCTTCCCCGGATGGTCACCTGGGTCCGGTTCGCCGACCGCCGCACCGGGCGCGAGCTCGTCGTGGTCAACACCCACCTGGACGCCGAGTCCGAGTACGCCCGCCGGCGGGCCGTCGCGCTGATCCGCGAGCGGATCGCCACGTTCGCGCCGGACCTGCCGGTCGTGCTCACCGGCGACTTCAACACCCCGGCCGGTGACTCGCCAAGCTACGACATCCTCACCGAGCGGATGACCGACACGTGGATCGCCGCGGCCGAGCGTCGGGGGTCCGCCCAGGCGACCTGGCACGGCTACCGCCCACCGCGCCGCGACGGCGAGCGCATCGACTGGATCCTCACCCGGGGCGCGGTCACCGTGCACGTCGCCGCCGTCAACACCTTCCACCGCGCCGGGCAGTACCCGTCCGACCACCTTCCGGTGCAGGCGTTGATCTCCCTCGGCTGACCGGCCGTTGCTCCGTCCGGCGGCTTCCGTTGCGCCCTCCGCGGCAATCCCGCGCCGGCGCCGTTTCGCGCACCGCCGGCCGGGCACGTCTGCCTCGCTCGACCACGTACGCCCGAGGAAGGAGCACGTGATGTCGACAGGAGCAACCATCGTCCTGATCGTCGTGGTGGTCGCCGTGGTGCTTGCGGCGGGATGGTTCGTCGCGGAGCGGATGCGCAGCAGGAACCTGCGGTCGCGGTTCGGGCCGGAGTACGACCGCCGGGTCGCGGAGACCGACGATCGCCGGGCCGCCGAGCGTGAGCTCGCCGAACGGCGCAAGCGGCACGCGGCACTCGACCTGCGCCCGCTGTCCGAGGCTTCGCGTACGCGGTACGCCGAACAGTGGACGATGGTGCAGGAGCGGTTCGTCGACCAGCCGCGCGAGGCGGTGGTCGAGGCGGACGCGCTGGTGGTCGCGGTGTTGCGCGAGCGCGGCTACCCGACCGACGGCTTCGACCAGCAGGCCGCCGACCTGTCGGTGGAGCACGCCGCCGCGGTGGAGCACTACCGAGGCGGGCACGACATCCGGCTGCGGCTGGAGCGGTCCGAGGTGTCCACCGAGGAGCTGCGCAGGGCGCTGGTGCACTACCGGGAGGTCTTCGGTTCCGTCGCCGGCCTCGGCGCCGGTCCCCAGGCGGACACCGCGCGGAGGTACGACGATGCGGCCCGATGAGACCCGGCAGGCGCCCCACCCCTCGGTCGGCGTGCCACCGCCCGACCCGGCACGCCCGCTACCGGAATCGACGACCGACCCGATGCCCGTGGTGGGCGCGGAGCCCGAGATCGTCGTGGAACCGGAACCGGTGCCGGAGGTCGGGCCGGAACCCGCGCCCGGCGACGCGGGCGCGGCGCTGTTCGGCGCCGGGGACGTGGAGCGGTTCCGTGCCCGCTGGCGCGAGCTGCAGGCCGACTTCGTGGACGACCCCGGCCGCGCCGTCCAGGGCGCCGACGAGCTGGTCGGCGAGGTGATGCGGGCGCTGTCGGAGATCGTCTCCGAGCACAAGCGTGCGCTCGAGACCGGGTGGCGCGGCGGCGCGGGCGAGACCGAGGACCTGCGGGTCGCCCTGCGTCGCTACCGCTCGTTCTTCGACCAGCTGCTCACCAGCTGAACGTCAGTGCACCTGGGCCGCGAGCTCGCGGACCGCGTCGGAGAGGGACACGAAGGTCGGGATCGCGGCCGCGACGCCGCTCATCCGCAGCATCCGCAGGGCCACCCGGTCGTGGGCGACGAGTCCGAGCCGCCGGCCGCGCTCGTTGGCTTGCTCGGCGGCCTGCACGAGGATGCCCAGGCCGGCCGCGGACATGAAGGTCACCCTGGTCAGGTCCACCACGGTCAACGGCTGCTGGTCCGCGCGCAGCGCCCTGGCGAGCTCCGGGGCGGTGCGCAGATCGACCTCGCCGGCCACGGTGACGACCTCGAGGTCCGCCCGGTACGGGACCCGCCGCACCCGCAGCGGGGAGTAGTCCGCGACCAGTTCGTCGGGACGTTCGAACATGTCAGCCCACCTCGGCTCGTTCCCCGACCACGCTACCGGACCGGCGCTGGCTACCGTGTGCACCATGGTTGCCGGCGACGAGTGGGCTCGGTGGCGGCGGGACCCACCGACCGCCGAGCAGCAGCGACGGGACGTGTGGGTCGGTCTGGCCGTGGTCGCCGGCGCGCTCGCCATGACGACGCTGGTCAGCAACATGGGCGCGGTCATCTTCGCGGCCCCGCCGCCGCTGACCGAGCAGCTGCTCTGGGCGGCCGCGGTGAGCGCGCCGCTGGTGGTCCGCCGGCGGTACCCGCTGGCCGTGGTGGTCGCCGTCGGGGTGCTGTTCATCGCCGCGCAGGCCAGGCAGACCGGGGACAACCTGGCGCCTTCGATCGCCCTGTTCTTCGCCATCTACAGCTGCGGCGCCTGGGAGCGGAACCGAACGGCGGCGCGCTGGGGACGACTCGCCGTGATCGGAGCCATGTTCGTCTGGCTCGGATGGAACTTGGTGGCCACGGAGCCGTCCGAACCGCTGCCGGGGGCGGCCGGGCCGCTCGATCCCGCGGTCGCCGCCGTGATCTACGGCGTCGGGTTCAACCTGCTGTTCTTCCTGTCCGCGTACTTCTTCGGCAACGTGGCGTGGACGTCGGCCCGGCGGCAGGCCCAGCTGGAACGGCAGGCGGCCGAGCTGCGGGAGTCCCAGGAGGCGAACACCCAGGGCGCCATCGTGGCCGAGCGGGTGCGGATCGCGCGGGACCTGCACGATGTCGTCGCGCACCACGTGTCGGTGATGGGGGTGCAGGCCGGTGCCGCCCGCCGGGTGCTCGAGTCCGACCGGGAGCTGGCCAGCGCCGCGCTGCGCACCGTCGAGGACACGGCCAGGACCGCGATCGGTGAGCTGCACGGCCTGCTCGGCGTGCTGCGCTCGGAGTCCGAGGGGGAGACCCCGCCCGCCGGGCTCGACCAGGTGTCCGACCTGGTCACCTCCGCGCGGTCGGCCGGGCTGGAGGTCGAGCACGGGGTGTACGGGGAGCCGAGGCCGGTGCCGGACGGGGTCGCGGTGTCGGCGTACCGGGTGGTGCAGGAGGCGCTGACCAACGTGGTCAAGCACGCCCGTGCGCGGCGGGTCGACGTGCGGGTGCGCTATCTGGACAGCGCGCTCGAGGTCGAGGTCACCGACGACGGACATGGCGGCCGTGGCGGACGCGGCGGCAACGGGAGCGGGTTCGGGCTGCTCGGGATGCGCGAGCGGATCGCGGTGCACGGGGGTGAGCTGGAGGCCGGGCCGCGTTCGCGCGCGGGCTACCGGGTCAGGGCGAGCTTTCCGGCCGCCAGGGAGGGGACGTCGTGACCTTGCGGGTCGTGCTCGCGGACGACCAGGACCTGGTGCGGGCCGGGTTCCGGGTCATCCTCGGGTCGGAGGAGGGCATCGAGGTCGTCGGCGAGGCCGGGGACGGGCTGGCGGCGGTCGAGCTGGTCGGGCGGCTGCTGCCGGACGTGGTGCTGATGGACGTGCAGATGCCGGGCGTGGACGGGCTGGAGGCCACCCGCCGGATCCGCGCCGAACACGACGAGGTGAAGGTCGTCATCCTCACCACGTTCGACCGCGACGACTACCTGTTCGAGGCACTGCGCGCGGGCGCGAGCGGGTTCCTGCTGAAGAACGCCTCGCCGGAGGACCTCGTCGACTCGGTACACGTCGTCGCGCGCGGCGACGCGCTGCTCTCGCCGGAGGTCACCCGCCGGGTGATCGCCCGGTTCTCCCAGCCGGCCGCGCCGGAGCGGGTCACCGTGCACCGCCCGCCGGAGCTGACCGACCGGGAGTTCGAGGTGCTGGTGCTGCTGGCCCGCGGGGCGAGCAACGCCGAGATCGCCCAGGAGCTGTATCTCGGCGAGACGACGGTGAAGACGCACGTCTCGCGCGTGCTGACCAAGCTCGACCTGCGGGACCGCACGCACGCCGTGGTCTACGCCTACGAGCACGGCGTGGTCGCGCCGGGTGGCGGGTAGGCCGCGCGGAGGACCCCGAAGTCGATCGCACGCCGGACGCGGGTGGACCCCTCGGCTGCCTAGCCTCTGCTGGCATGTTGACGGTGAAGACGATCAGCCGGAGCTTCGGGGACCGGCGAGTGCTCGACGACGTGTCGTTCGACGTCCGGCCGGGCCGGATGACCGGGTTCCTCGGCGCGAACGGGTCGGGCAAGACCACGACGATGCGCATCATCCTGGGGGTGCTCGCCCCGAACGGCGGCGCGGTGACCTGGAACGGGGCCCCGGTGACCCAGGACGTGCGGCAGCGGTTCGGCTACATGCCGGAGGAACGCGGGCTGTACCCGAAGATGAAGGTGGCCGAGCAGGTCAGCTGGCTCGGCCAGCTGCACGGGCTGAGCGCGGCGACCGCGAAGGCCAACACGGACCGGCTGCTGGAGCAGCTGGAGCTGACCGCACGGGCGGGCGACAAACTGGAGGCGCTGTCCCTGGGCAACCAGCAGCGCGTGCAGATCGCCGCCGCGCTGGTGCACGACCCGGACGTGCTGATCCTCGACGAGCCGTTCTCCGGGCTCGACCCGCTGGCCGTCGACACCGTGCTCGGCGTGCTGCGGGAGCGGGCCGCGGACGGGGTGCCGGTGCTGTTCTCCAGCCACCAGCTCGCGGTGGTCGAGAAGCTCTGCGACGACCTGGTGATCATCTCCGGCGGCGCGATCGCGGCCGCCGGGGCGAGGGAGGAGCTGCGCGCGAAGTACGGCACGTCCCGGTTCGAGCTGGTCACCGACACAGACACCGGGTGGCTGCGGGACCAGCCGGGCATCCGGATCGTCGACCTGGACGGCCCGCGTGCGCTGTTCGACCTGGACGTTCCCGGCGCCGACCAGCAGGTGCTGACCGCGGCGCTCGGCCGGGGCCCGGTCCGCGCGTTCACCCCGGTCGTGCCCTCCCTCGACGAGATCTTCAAGGAGGTCATCTGATGGCGACTTCGTTCGCGTCGGCGACCCGACTGGTCGCCACCCGTGAGATCAAGACCTTCCTGCAGTCGAAGGGGTTCTGGATCGGTCTCGGCGTGCTGGTGGCCGGCCTGTTCGCCTCGGCGATCCTGCCGTCGGTGTTCGGCGGCGACCGGGAGAGCGTGGCCGTGGTCGGACCCGCGGCGGAGCGCGTGCTGAGCGGCGCGGACCTCGACGTCCGCGAGGTGTCGGACGCCGCGACCGCCGAGCGGCTGGTCCGCGACGAGGAGGTGGACGCGGCGGTCGTGCCGGATCCCAGTGGCGACTCGGCGACCGGGGTGCGGGTGGTGGCGTTGGACGACGCCCCGACCGACGTGCTGGCCCAGCTGAGCACCGCACCGCCGGTGTCGCTGCTGGACGCATCCGACGTGAGCCAGGGTCTGCAGCAGCTCGTGATCATGGTGTTCGCCCTGGTGTTCCTCATCTTCGGGATGAGCGGATCGGCGATCGCGCAGAGCACGGTGACCGAGAAGCAGACCCGGATCGTGGAGATCCTGGTCGCGACGGTGCCGGTGCGCGCGCTGCTGGCCGGCAAGATCGTCGGACACGCACTGCTCACGCTCGGGCAGGTGGTGGTGCTCGCGGTGGCCGCGCCGGTGGCGCTGGCTCTGGGCGGGCAGTCGGAGCTGCTGACGGTGATGGCACCCGCGCTGGGGTGGTTCGTGCCGTTCCTGTGCGTCGGTTTCGTGCTGCTGGCCGCGATGTGGGCGGTGGCGGGCTCGCTGGTCAGCCGGCAGGAGGATCTCGGCTCGACCATGGGCCTGGTGATGATGCTGGTGATGGGCCCGTACTTCGCGGTGATGTTCTTCTCGGACAACCCGGCTGTGCTGACCGTGCTGTCCTACGTGCCGTTCTCCTCGGCGATCGCGATGCCGGTGCGGCTGTTCGCCGGCGAGGCGGCGGCGTGGGAGGCGGTGCTGTCGCTCGGGGTGCTGGCCGCGACCGTGGTGCTGACCGTGCTGCTGGCGAGCCGGGTGTACGCGGGTTCGCTGCTGCAGACCGGTGGGAAGGTCGCGCTGTCGAAGGCGTGGGCGGCCAGCAGTTAGTTCGCCGGCAAAAGAAAAAGGCCAGTCCCGGTGGTGGGACTGGCCTTTTTCACGCGGCGCGGGTGCGGCGCGCGAGGGTCCTGCGGTCGGATTCGGTCATGCCGCCGAAGATTCCGTGGCTGAGCCCGTTGTCCAGTGCGTACTCGAGGCACTGGGTGCGGACCGGGCAGCGGGCGCACACGGCCTTGGCCTGTGCCGTCTGCCGCGCGCCCGGGCCGACCTCGGAGATCGGGAAGAACAGTTCCGGATCGTCGTCCCGGCAGGCGGCGTCCTGCCGCCAGTCGTCGAAGTAGTCCATCATGGTGCCGCCTCCCATCACGGCGTGTGCTCGCGCAGGAGTGCACCTGGCGAGAATGTGTCGGAGGTTACGCAGAAAAGAGATGACCGCCCGCGCCTTTCGGCGCCGGTACGACCATCGTAATTCGTGCAACGCGTTTCCGCACGGAAGTTATTCCGTGCCCGAGGGGTTGTCGATCACGTACCGCCAGTGACCGTCGGCGCCCCTGCGTACGACGTCGGTCGCGGTACCGCTCAGTTCGAGCGGGGTTCCGTCCGGCGCGGTGCCCCGCATGCTCCAGTCCACGATGAGCAGCGCGATGTCGCCGGCGGTGTAGGCGTGCCGGACCCGCGCCCGCATGGACTCGGCCATCGAGGCGAAGTGCGCGTTGGCGGCCACCCGCTCCTGACCGGCCACCGGGTGGCCGGGCCGGGGCACGAGCACGGCGTCCGGCTCGTACGCCCGGTCCAGTGCGGTGGCGTCGCCGGAGTCGATCGCGGCGAGGAAGTCGGTGAAGGGGTCGTCATGAGAACTCGTCATGACTTCCACAGATTATCAGGGCGGATCGTGCTCAGATGTCGGAGGATGCCGCGTTCCAGTACTCCACGAACCTGCCGTCCGAGACCCGCAGGATGTCGTTTCCGGAGAAGTTCGCCACACCCTCGGCGGTACGGCCCTG
Organism: Actinophytocola gossypii; assembly: GCF_025165815.1. Taxonomy (GTDB): domain Bacteria; phylum Actinomycetota; class Actinomycetes; order Mycobacteriales; family Pseudonocardiaceae; genus Actinophytocola; species Actinophytocola gossypii. Next base: position 351,628 of record NZ_JAFFZE010000009.1, read on the forward strand.
CCCGGTCCACCGGCCCGCGACCAGGTCGCCGTCGACCAGCGGCCCCGCCTCGATGGTGAACGTGAGCCCGTCCAGCATCCGGTGCGTCTCGTCGATGACGGCCTGGAGTTCGGCCGGCCCCCGGATGTCCCGGTCGGGCCAGTGGCCGACGAAGTCCTCGGTCACCAGTTCGGCCGCGACCGGGCGCCCCGACCACAGCTCGTCGATCCAGCGTCGGTAGAGATCATGTGCTGCTGTCACCGGCGTCACGGTACCGTGTCCTCGGCGAAGTGGCAGGCGGTCGCCCGGTGCTCGCCGAACTCGCGCAGTGGGGGAGTGTCCTGGCGGCAGACGTCCTGGGCCAGCCAGCAGCGCGGGTTGAACCGGCAGCCGGACGGCGGGTCGAGCGGCGACGGCGGCTCGCCGGCGAGCACGCGCCGCCGGGACAGCCCGCCGCGGGCACCGCGGTCGGGGGACGGGACCGCGGACAGCAGCGCCTGGGTGTACGGGTTGGCCGGGGCGTCGTAGATGGTCGCGGTGTCGCCGAGCTCGGCGATGCGGCCCAGGTACATCACCGCCACCCGGTCGGCCAGGTGGCGTACGACGGACAGGTCGTGGGCGATGAACACGATCGCCACCCCGAGCCGTTTGCGCAGGTCGGCCAGGAGGTTGATCACCTGCGCCTGTACCGACACGTCCAGCGCGGACACCGGCTCGTCGCAGATCAGCACGTCGGGGTCCAGCGCGAGCGCGCGGGCGATGCCGATGCGCTGCCGCTGCCCGCCGGAGAACTGGTGCGCGTAGCGGCCCATCAGCTCCGCCGGCAGCCCCACCAACCGCAGCAGCTCGGCCACCCGCTCCCGGCGCGACGCCCGGGTGCCGGAACCGGCAGCGGCCAGCGGCTCGGCCACGATGTCGGCCACGGTCATCCTCGGGTCCAGGGACGCGTACGGGTCCTGGAAGATCATCTGCACGCCGTCGCGCAGCGCCCTGCGGTCTCGCCGGCGACCGGCGGTCACGTCCTCGCCCCGGTAGGTCAGCCGGCCGGAGTCCGGGCGCTCCAGCCCGACCAGCATCCTGGCCAGCGTCGACTTCCCACACCCGGACTCGCCGACGATCCCGAGCACCTCGCCGCGCCGCAGCGACAGGCTCACCCCGTCCACAGCGGACACGTGTCCCCGCCGCAGCATCGAGCCGACCGGGTAGGTCCGAACCAGGTCCTCCGCGCGAAGGACCTCCGGCGCCTCAACCAACGTGCTCACGCAGCATTACCTCCGACTCGTGGCAGGCGACCGTCCGCCCGCCGTCCGACTCGACCGCTCTCAGCTCCGGCCGTACCGTCGAGCACTCCTCGACGGCGCGGTGGCAGCGCGGGTGGAACGGGCAGCCGGACGGCGCCCGGGCGGGGTTCGGCGGCGCGCCGGGGATGGTGAACAGGTCGCCGCCGTGGTGCTCGATCCTCGGTACCGACCGCAGCAGCGCCTCGGTGTACGGGTGGGACGGTCGGGACAGGACGGTGTCCGCGTCGCCCGCCTCCACGATCCGGCCCGCGTACATCACCGCCAGCCGGTCCGCGACCTCGCTCACCACCGCCAGGTCGTGGGTGATCAGCAGCACACCCATGTCCAGCCGCGAGCGCAGCGAGTCGAGCAGGTCGAGGATCTGCGCCTGCACCGTCACGTCCAGCGCGGTGGTCGGCTCGTCGGCGATCAGCAGCTCCGGCTCCAGCGCGATCGCCATCGCGATCAGGATGCGCTGCCGCATGCCGCCGGAGAACTGGTGCGGGTAGTCGCCGACCCGGCGCTTCGGATCGGAGATCCCGACCAGGCCGAGCAGATCGGCCGCCTTCGCCCGTGCCACCCGCTTGGACGCGCCCTGGTGGATCCGGAACAGCTCGCCGAGCTGGTCGCCGATGCTGAGCACCGGGTTGAGCGCGGACAGCGCGTCCTGCAGCACCAGGCTCATCCGGCTGCCGCGCAGCCCGCGCATGGTCCTGGGCGTCGCCGCCCGCAGGTCGGTGTCGCCGAGGGTGATCTCGTCGGCGCTGACCGTCGCGCCCGGACCGGCCAGGCCCATCACCGCCCGCGCGGTCACCGACTTGCCCGACCCCGACTCGCCGAGCAGCGCGACCAGCTCGCCGCGCGGCACGTCCAGGTCCACGTGCCGTACCGCCGGTACCTCCACGCCGGACAGTCCGAACGAGACCGAGAGCCCTCTGACCCGCAGCGCGGGCCGGACCGATGTGTCCACGGCTCCATCCTCACATGAATCGTGTTGCCGATAAGTTTCATCCTGTAGTCGTTCGCGCCCGGATTGAACGCGAATGTTGACAACCGTGCCGGATAGTGATGACACTCTGCGGCATTCCACTGGAGACAGTCAACTGTCCACAGCAACCAGACTGGAGGCAGCGTGCTCGAGCCCGCTTCCCGCTACACCGGCTACACCGCCTACGACTACCTGGAGGCCGGGAAGGACTACCGGGAGTTCGCCTACGCCGAGCAGATCGGCCGGGTGCCCGCCTACCAGGGCCTCGAGCTGACCGCCGAACAGGACGAGCGCACCAAGCGCCTGCTCCGCGAGGAGACGGTCATCTCCCTGCACGAGCACGTGCAGGTCTTCCCCGAGGACATGACCGACCTGCGGGAGCACATCCGCCAGGGCCGCGAGCCCACGGGCTACGCCGGGCTCGCCCGCTCCGGGCTCACCGCCGTGTTCGACAACGGCATGGACGGCACCTGCTGCATCAGCTCCGACGCGGGCTGGAAGTACCAGGACGTGCTGTTCGACCTCGGCGTGCGGATGGCCGACCTGGCCCACCAGGACTTCGTGATCAAGGCCGAGACCCTCGCCGACATCGAGCACGCCGCGGCCACCGGCCGGGTCGCGCACGTCTTCGCGCTCGAGGCGGCCACCCCGATCGAGAACGAGATCGACCGGCTGGACGTGCTCTACGGGTTCGGCGTGCGGCAGATGGGCATCGCCTACTCCGAGGCCAACCTGCTCGGCAGCGGCCTCAAGGAGCGCGGCGACGGCGGCCTGACCTACCTCGGCGACCGGGCCGTCGAGCGGATGAACAAGCTCGGCATCGCGATCGACATCTCGCACAGCGGCGACCGCACCGGCCTGGACGTGATCCGCAAGTCCCGCACGCCGGTGTTCATCACCCACGCGGGGTCGCGAACCGTCTGGCCGACCAACCGGATGAAGGACGACGAGACGATCAAGGCCTGTGCCGAGCGCGGCGGCGTGATCGGCATCGAGGCGGCGCCGCACACCACGCTGTCCAAGGCGCACCCACGGCACTCGCTGGAGTCCGTGATGGACCACTTCACCTACTGCGTGGACCTGGTCGGCATCGACCACGTGAGCTTCGGCCCGGACACGCTGTTCGGCGACCACGTCGGCCTGCACGACACGTTCGCCGCCAACCTGTCGCTCGGCCAGGCGCACGCCGGCGTCGAGTACGACAAGGTGCCCTATGTGGACGGTCTGGAGAACCCGGCGGAGGGCTTCCACAACATCATCGGCTGGCTCGTCAAGCACGACTACAGCGACGACGAGATCCGCAAGGTCATCGGGGGCAACACGGTACGAGTCCTCAAGGAGGTCTGGGTCTAGATGCGCACTCCCCGGATCATCGCCGCGACGGCGGTCGCCGGCGCGCTCGCGGTCGGTGCCGCGTGCGCGCCGGAGCCGCCGGCCGCGGGTGGCGGCCAGGAGGTCACCGACGCCACGCTGACCATCGCCACCACCACCGACGTGGTGAACTACAACCCGCTGGTCGGCAACAGCCGCAGCGACTACTGGATCACCAACCTGATGTACCCGCACCTGCTCTCGATCGGGCCGGACGGCGCCAAGGAGCCGGAGCTCGCCGAGGACTGGGGCTACGTCGACGACACCACCGGCTTCTACGAGATCCGCTCCGGCATGACCTGGTCGGACGGGAAGCCGCTGACCGCCGAGGACGTCGCCTGGACGCTGAACGCGGTCAAGCGGGACAAGCCGTCCGGCACGCTCTACGGGCAGCTCACCAACTTCGAGTCCGCGAAGGCGGTGTCCGACACCCGCGTCGAGGTCAAGCTCACCGAGCCGGACGCGTCGATCGTCCCGGAGATCGGGTTCTGGGGCAACGTCGTGCCCAAGCACGTGTTCGAGCCGGCCGGCTCGGTGGCCGAGTTCGCCAACGACGGCTCGAACGGCGGCTGGGTCAGCGCCGGGCCGTACGTGCTCACCGACGTCCAGCGCGGGCAGAGCTACACCCTCGAGCGGATCGACGACTACCCGCTGGTCGACGGCGGCAAGCCCAAGGCGGCCAAGGTGGTCTACCGGGTCTACCCGGACGTGAACACCGAGATCCTCAGCCTGCAGAACGGCGACGTGGACGTGATCGCGAACGCGCTGCCGCCCGCGCAGGTCGAGCAGCTGCGCAACGCGCCGGGCATCGAGGTCCAGGAGGTCCCCGGTCTCGGCTACGCGCACATGACCTACAACATGAACCAGCCCGACCTGGCGAAGAAGGACGTCCGGCTCGCGCTCGCGCACGCGGTCGACTACGAGGCCATCCGGCGCGTCGTACTGCAGGACCAGGCCGTCTCCACCGGTTCCAGCCCGCTGATGCCGGTCCTGGAGGAGTTCCACGACCCCTCCATCGAGGAGTACGAGTTCGACCCGGACACGTCGCGCGACCTGCTCACCGGCGCCGGGTACACCGCCGACGCCTCGGGCAGGTTCCCGCTGACGTTCCGGCTCATCTACTCGCTGCAGGACCCGGTGACCACCCAGTGGGCCACCCTGGTCAAGAACGGCGCCGCGAAGGCCGGCATCACGATCGAGCTGCAGGGCCTGGAGCGCAACACCTACCTGGCCAAGACCGACGAGGGCGACTTCGACATCTACGCCGGCAACTTCGCGATCATGGACGACCCGGCGACCAACATGGCGCTGACCTACCTGCCCGGCGGTGCGATCAACTACTCCTACGTGGACGATCCGGACCTGACCGCGCTGATCCAGCAGGCCAGGGTGACCTTCGACCGCGAGCAGCAGGTCCCGATCCTGCAGGAGGCCGCGAAGCTGGTGCGGGACAACGTGTACGACAACATCATCTACACCCAGAACCTGTTCGTGGCGCACCGCGCGGAGTGGAGCGGGTTCGTCGTCAAGCCCAGCGAGCTGTTGTCCATCGTCAACCCGATCTCGGTCGCCTCGGCGACCAGGTCCGAGTAGGCGGGGGAGCGCCCGGATGTCGTTGTTCCTGTTCGTGCTCAAGCGGGTCGGCCGGGGCGTGGCCACCATCTGGTTCGCCGTGACGGTCACGTTCCTGCTCCTGCGCCTGCTGCCGGGCGACCCGGCGCTGGCGCTGGCGAGCACGAACATGACCGACGAGACCCGGGCCAACCTGCTCGCCGAGTTCGGGCTCGACCAGCCGCTGCCGGTGCAGTACGTCAAGTACATCGGCGAGCTGCTGCAGGGCAACCTCGGGATCTCGTTCACCCAGAACAGCGAGGTGACGACCGTCCTCATGGACCGTCTCCCGTGGACGCTCCTGCTGGCCGGCTCGTCGCTGCTGGTGACGGTGATCCTCGGCATCCCGCTCGGCGTGCTCGCCGCGTCCAGGGCGGGTGGCGTCTGGGACCGGATCGTGCAGGTGGTCGCGGTCACCGGCCAGTCGCTGTTCGTGCCGAGCCTCGGGATCCTGCTGCTGTACGTGCTCGGCCTGCGGCTGGGCTGGTTCCCGATCGGCGGCGCCTACACCGACGGCACCTACGGCGGCGAGTGGTACCTGAGCGTGCTCGCGCACCTCGTGCTGCCGTGCCTGTCGCTGGTGCTGGCCCAGCTCGGCGCGTACGTGCTCACCATGCGCTCCACGCTGATCGACTCGCTCGGCGAGGACTACGTGGTCCTCGCCCGAGCGAACGGGATGCCGGCCCGGCGGGTGCTGTGGAAGCACGCGCTGCGCAACGCCCTGTTGCCGACCACCACGCTGGTCGGGCTCCAGCTCGGCTTCGTGGTCGGCGGCGCGGTGCTGATCGAGACCGTCTACGCCTACCCGGGCATCGGGCGCGGCATCTACGAGGCGGTCACGCAGCTGGACTTCCCGGTGCTGCAGGGGGCGTTCCTGTTGCTGGCGGCGACCGTGGTGGTGGCGAACATGGTGACCGACATCGTCTACGGCGTGCTCGACCCACGTGTGAAGGCGGCCTCATGACCACGGTTGAGCAGACCCCGGTGTCCACGGAGGACGTGCCGCCGGCGGTGAAGCGCGGTACCTGGCGGCGGTTCCGGCGGGAGCCGCTCGGGCTGCTCGCGCTCGGTGTGCTCGTGGTGCTGGTGTTCGTCGCGGTGGCGGCGCCGCTGCTCGCCGACTACCCGGTCGGGTACGGCGACCAGGTGCTCGCGCCGCCGTCCGGCGAGCACTGGTTCGGCACCGACAGCCTCGGCCTGGACGTGTTCGCCGAGGTCGTCTGGGGCGCCCAGCAGAGCCTGCTGACCGCCGCCGCGGCGTCGCTGATCGCGATCGTCGTCGGCACGCTGCTCGCGGTCGTCGGCGCGTACTTCCGCCGGCTGGACACGGTGGTCGGTGTGGTCGTCGACCTGACGCTGTCGCTGCCGATCCTGCCGCTGATGATCCTGGTCGCCGCGCTCGTCGGGCCGAGCACGATGACGATCATCCTGGTGATCGCCGCGTTCTCCTGGCCGGAGGTCACCCGGGTGGTGCGCTCGCAGGCGCTCGCGGTGGTCCGGATGCCCTACGTGGACGCCGCCCGGCTGATGACCAGCAGCCCGGTCTGGATCATCACCCGGCACGTGGTGCCGGCCGTGCTGCCGCTGATCCTGGTGTCGGTGGTGCTCACCGCCTCCCGCGCGGTGCTGTCGGCGGCCGGGCTGGCGTTCCTCGGCCTCGGCGACCCGAACACCTGGTCGTGGGGCCGCATCCTCTACGAGGCCCAGCAGGCGGGTGCGATGTCCACCGCCTGGTGGCTGCCGCTGTTCCCGTCGCTGGCGATCTTCCTGCTGGTGCTCGCCGCGACGATGCTCTCCACCGCCTACAACGACGCCCGCAACCCCCGGCACGACAAGGGAGCCCGATGACCTTCTCGCAACGGCTCGGCCCGTCCTTCTTCCGGTCCACCCAGGACCGGGTGCGGGCGCTGGCCGTCGAGTCCGGCCTGGACGCCGTGCTCACCGACGACCCGGAGGACGTCGCGTACCTGACCGGGTTCTTCCACCACCCGTGCGAGCGCCCGGTCGCGGTGTGGCTGGACACCGACGGTCGCTGCCTGTTGCTGCTGCCCGAGCTGGAACGCGAGCACGCCGAGGCCCAGCACGCGGCGGCCGACCTGGTGTCCTACCCGGAGTACCCGGGCGTGGTGCCGCCGTTCGCCGCGCTCGGCCGCGTGCTCGGGCCGGGCAGACGGCGGGCCGGGCACACCACGTCGATCACCCACCAGCGACTCACCGCCGCCGCGTCCGCCCTGTCCGACGTGGAGCTGGTGGCCACCGAACTGGTCACGAGGTGCCGCTACGTCAAGGATCCCGACGAGGTCGTACTGCACGCGGAGGCCGCCCGCATCACCGACGTGATGCTCACCGAGGGCGTGCGGCTGGTGACCGACGCGCTCGCGACCGGGGGCGAGCTGCCCAGCGAGGCCGAACTGGCCGCGCACGTCACCCGGGTCGGCACCGGCACCATGTACGCCGAGCACACCGACGTCGTGGTGGTGTCGATGCTGGCCGGCGGGCTGGTCTACGCCGGCCCGAACTCCGCCTACCCGCACGGGCTGCCGTCCGGCTACCGGCTGCGGCCCGGCGACACGTTCATGCTCTCGCTCGGCTGCGCGGTCGGCGGACGGTTCGTCGAGGGGGAGCGGACGTTCGTCCTCGGCGAACCCACCGCCGAGCAGCGCCACTTCCACGAGGCCGTGCGGCTCGCGCAGCAGGTCGGCGGCGAGGCGATCCGGCCGGGCGCGGAGTGCCGCGCGGCCAACGCGGCGTGCCTCGCGGTGATCCGGGACGCCGGGCTCGGCGGCTACCTGCGGCACCGGCAGGGCCACGGCATCGGCCTCGGCATGCACGAGCCGCCGTGGCTGGAGGACGGGGACGACACCGTGCTGGAGCCCGGCATGATCGTGTCCAACGAGCCGGGGGTCTACGTGCCGGGCCACGCGGGCTACCGGATCTCCGACAGCATGCTGGTCACCGAGACCGGCTCCCGCCCGCTGACGTCCTTTCCCCGGTCCATCGAGGACTGTGTGATCCCGGTATGAGTCAAGGAGGTTCGATGTCGAACGTGTCGCCCGAGTTCGCGGCCGCGGAGACGCAGGCGGACATGGTGGAGATCAACGGCAACCGGCTCGCGGTCGAGGTGCTCGGCCCGGAGGGCGCGCCGGTGCTGATCGCGCACCACGGCGCACCGGGCCTCGGTTCGCGCGCCGAGCCGAGGGCCAGCTTCGGTCGGCTCGCCGACACCTATCGGGTGGTGGTGTTCGACGCGCGCGGCTCCGGGCAGAGCGAGGGCAACGGATCGTTCAGCCACGAGCAGTGGGCCGCCGACATCGACGGGCTGCGCGAGTGGATCGGCGCCGAGCAGGTGATCATGGCCGGCGGCTCCTACGGCGGGTTCATGGCGATGGAGTACGCCACCCGCTACCCCGAACGGGTGCGGGCGCTCGTGCTGCGCGACACCTCGCCGGACAACTCGCACGAGGAGAAGGCGCTGGCCAACGCGCTGGCGTCGTCGCGGGTGGAGATCGACCGGGAGAAGCTGGACCGGATCTTCGCCGGCACCGTCCGCGACGACGACGACCTGCGCGACTGCTGGCGGGAGATCCTGCCGCTGTACGACTACCACTACGACCCGGACGCGGTGGAGCGCAAGGTCGAGGCCACGCCGTACCGGTACCGGGCGCACAACCACGCGTTCCAGGTGAACATCCCGAACTACGACCTCAAGCCCGTGCTGCCGAAGGTCACCGCGCCCACGCTGATCACGGTCGGCCGCACCGACTGGATCACGCCGGTGGAGTGCAGCGAGACGATCGCTAGGCTGATCCCCGGCTCGCGACTGGTGGTGTTCGAGAAGTCGGGCCACTCGCCGCAGATCGAGGAGGCGGAGGCGTGGACGAAGGTGGTGCGCGAGTTCCTGGCGGAAGTCTGCCCCGTTCGGTGAGACCGCTCGACGATCTCGACCGGCAGATCATCGTCGCGCTGCAGGGCGACGGCCGGGCCAGCTGGACGTCGATCGCCGCCGTGTGCGACACCTCGGTGCCGACGGTGGCCCGGCGCGTCCAGCAGCTGATGGCCGACAACCTGCTGAAGGTCGCGGTCCTGCCGAACCTGGGCAGCACCGGTCCGGTGGAGACGTTCTTCACCCGGATCGGCTGCCGCCCCGGCACCCAGCTCGACGTCGCCGAACAGCTCGTCGCCCGGGACGACGTGCGGTGGGCGTCGCTGATCACCGGCACCTACGACATCGCGATCGAGCTGGTGGTGACCTCCGGCCCGACCCGGTACCCGAAGACCATGCTGGAACTCCAGCAGATCGACGGCGTGCAGCGCTGGTACAGCGACCTGCTGCTGCACGTCTACAAGGTCTCGCACGACTGGTACAAGCAGCTGCTCGAGGACCAGGAGCCTGGCCCGGTCGAGGTGGCGCTGTGCGCGCCGCAGCACCTGGACAAGGTCGACTGGGCCATCCTGGACCTGCTGCGCGACGACGGCCGGGCGAGCTTCAAGACCATCGCCGGTGCCCTGGACCTCAACGAGAGCACGGTCCGCCGCCGGTTCGAGCGGATGATCGGCGACGGCTGCGCTTCGGTGTTCACCATCGTGCCCGCGCCGGTGCTCGGCCTGGAGGCGGAGACCCTGCTGTGGGTCACCGTCGAGCCGGCGAAGCTCGCCGAGGTCGCCGCCGCCCTCACCCGGCACCGCGCGGTGCGCTTCCTCGGCGCCACGCTGGACGGGAACGCGCTGCTGTGCGAGGTGATCGCGGACTCGACGCGTGGGCTGTTCGAGTTCACCACGTCCACGCTGGCCACGCTGTCGGGTGTGGTCGGCTGGAGCGCGTCGGTGGAGCTGCTGACGCTCAAGCGGGGTTTCGTGGAGACCCCGTGGTGGCGCGACCAGTTGGCCGAGCACCGCGCCGAGCTGTCGGCCGTGCTGCTGGACCGCGGCGCGTCCTAGCCTTCCCCCTGGCTTTCCCCGCGCGTCACCTTGACGTGCTTGCATCACCGCCATGCGTAGATCCCTGTTCGTGCTGCTCCTGGCCGTGCTCGCGATGGCGGGCCTGACCGTTCCCGCGTCCGCGACGGTGCCGGTGGTGCGCCCGTTGACCGTGCTGTCGTTCAACATCCACCACGCCGCCGGTCCCGACGGGGTGACCGACCTCGACCGGCTGGCCGCCGAGATCCGTCGCACCCGCGCCGACGTGATCGGCATGCAGGAGGTGGACCGGCACTGGGGCGAGCGCAGCCACTGGGCCGACCAGCCGGCGGAACTGGCCCGCCGCCTCGGAATGCACGTGGTCTACGGCGCGAACCTGGACGAGGAGCCCCCGGCGGCCGGGGAGCCGCGCCGCCAGTACGGCACCGCGATCCTGTCCCGGTACCCGATTCTGAAGTGGCGGAACACGCCGCTGCCGATGGCCAGGCCGGGGGAGGAGCAGCGCGGCCTGCTCGAGGCGGTGGTGAACGTGGCCGGCGTCCACGTACGCGCGATGACGACCCACTTCCAGCACAACAACGCGGAGTCGCGGCAGCTCCAGGCCGAGGTGGTCGCCGACGCGGTACGCACGTCCCGCGAGCCGGTGGTGCTGACCGGCGACCTGAACGCCACCCCCGACGCGCCGGAGATCAAGACCTTGACCGCGTTGCTGAGCGACCGGGGCCGCGGCGCCACCTACCCAGTGGAGGACCCGGTCTCCCGCATCGACTACGTGCTGACCCGCGACGCGCTGCCCCTGTACAACCGCGTCCTGCCGACCGCGTCCAGCGACCACCGCCCGGTCCTGGCCACCCTCCTGGTCTGGCGCACCCGCTGACCCGACCAGCTGAGGGTGCCGATCCTGGTAGCATGCGTGCCTTCGTGAACGCGCAAGCCACATTGATGTCGTGTCAGTTGGCGTCGATCGAGGTCAACAGGGCTGTTCGGGCACGGTTCGGCATCGGGTACGCCGCTTCAGCGGACATCGTCGACAAGGCCATGTCCGGCGTTGCAACACCCGATGGCAGACGAGGTCGTCAACCTCGGTAAGCGGATCGATCCGAACGGACCGCGCTCACTCGACGCCATCCACGTCGCTTCCGCGATGCTGCTCGACGCGGACCTGCTGATCACCTACGACAAGCGCATGATGGATGCCGGCGAGCACAACGGGCTGCGCTGCTCGGCACCCGGTCGTTGACGTGTTCGCTCAGTGCGGGCGGGCGTCCTTCGCCGACTGGTGGACCTCGGCGAGGTCGTCGGCGGTGACGAGGCGGTATTCGGCGATGCGTTTGCCGACGGCGAACCTCGGGTTCTGGATGCGGCCCGTTCTCGCCTCGGCGTAGGGGTCGGCGAGTTCGCCGAAGGCTATCTGGGACACCACGCGGATCGCGTCGTCGACGCGTTGGGGGCGGTCCAGGTTCCAGGCGTGGCCGGCGCGCCAGTCGCGGATGCGTTCGTAGATCCGGCGGTTCGTCGGCGGGAACGGGGAGTCGTCGTCGCCGACGAGCCAGGGTTCGGCGAGCGCCAGGGCGACGTACCACTCCTTCGAGTGCCTGGTCAGCTGGCCCTTGCGGATGTGCGGCTTGAGGTCGGTGTCCCGCCGGCCCGGCAGGTCCGGCTCGTCGGACGCCGGGGCCGGGGTCACGGTGAAGGTCAGCAGCAGGTCGGTGAACAGCTCGGCACCGACCTGCTTGCCGGCCAGCACCACCAGCTCGTTCTTCCCCTGGTCCAGCATCGCCGACATCTCGCGCACCAGCGTCACCCGCCGCGCCCCGCCCGGCGCGTCGAGCAGACTCGACAGCCGGCCCTCGTTGGCGCCCAGCCACCGCAGGGTCGCCGCCTCCTCGCCGACCACCAGCTCCGCCAGCGCACCCGACACGTGCCGCGCGCTGCTCGGCAGCCGCACGGCCACCCGGCCCCCGCCCGGCGGGTACGCGGTGTGCGGGTCGCGGCCGAACACCAGCCGCTCGCCGGACCGCAGCAGCACCGGGTGCAGATCGGTTCCGCGCACCATCACCTGCATTCGACCCCCCATGGTCACCTTCAGCGTAGTCACCTCGGCCGCCCCGCGGACCACCACAGCAGGCCGGCCAGCGCCAGCGGCACCGCGCCGACCAACCCCGCCCCGACGACGAGGTGGAGCACGAAACCGATCGTCTGGGTAGCGAAGTACAGCGGCGGTCCCCAGGTCCGGCGCAGCCACGTGCCGACGATGCCCACCAGCGCCACCACCGACAGCGCGGTGCCGACCGACGCCGGGTTCAGCACCGCCTCGCCGACCGAGCCGGGGCCGCTCGCCCGCCGCACCCACCCGTCGATGTTCAGCACGAGCGCCAGCCCGTTGGCCGCCGTGACGAGCGCGAGCAGCGCCAGCGTCAGCGTGCCGTACCGGCGGGAAGCCGATGAGAACGTCATGTCCAGGACGGTAGGAGGTCGACCTCCTGCACCGGGGGAGGAAACTTCCGGCGTCAGCAGAGCTCGTCCAGGTCGTCGACGGCCGCGTCGGCGAGGTTCGCGCACAGCCGCTCCACCGCGTCCTCCGGCTCGACGAACCACACGGCGACGTCGGTGTCGGTGCCGGCGGAGGCCAGCCGGCGCCCGTCGGGGGAGAACTCGATGTGGTTGGGCGACGCGGCGTGCCCGTCCAGGACCGCCAGCAGCTCCCGGTTCCGCAGGTCCCACAGCCGGATGAACGAGTCCTCCAGCGTCACGGTCGCCAGCGTTCGCCCGTCGGGGGAGATCGCGAGCTGCCGCACGACCGCCGGGTGCCGGCCGAACTCGGCGCGCAGCGCACCGGTGGTGGCGTCACGGATCTGGAGCATCCCGCCGGTGCCGGCGGTGACCAGCGTGTGGCCGTTCGGCGTGTAGACCGCGGTGGTCAGCGACTCGTCGCCGAGCTGGTGGCGCTGGTCGCCGGTGAACGACGGTACCGGCCAGGTCACCATGTTCGCGGCCGACTCGCCCCCGGAGCCGGTGATCACCAGCAGCGTGTCGCCGCCGGGGGAGAAGGCCAGCTCGAACGGGTTCTCCTCACCCAGCTCCAGCTCCGCGCGCTCGGACCCCGTTCCCAGGTCCCAGGCGGTGATCCGGTGGTCGGCGTCCGTGTCGCCGGAGATGATCGGCTCGCGGTGCGCGGCGACGAGCCAGCGGCCGTCCGGGGACACCGCCAGCAGACCGTGGAACTGCCGGCCGTCGAGGGCGATGGTCCGCTCCTCGCCGTCCGGCGGGGTCACGGTGATGACCGCGTTGCGCGAGGCGGTGACCCTGGTCCCGTCCTCGGCGTAGCGGACGGCGAACGCGCCGCCCTCGACCCGGTCCCCGTCGTCACCGGTCTCCTCGCCGGTGGTCACGTCCCACGTGTACAGCGCGCCCTCGGCATCGCCCGCGGTGAGCCGCCCGCCGTCCGGGTGGAAGTCGAGCCCGGTGACCGCGCCGAGCGGCTCGGTGTGCCAGCCGGACCGGCTGGACCAGCGCAGCACGGTGCCGTCGCTGGTCGCCGCGATCCTGGTGCGGCCGTCCCCGGACTCGGCGACCGCGAGGACCGTGCGACCCACCGAGGTGCCGGCGCGCGGGCCGTGCGGGAGCCCGCCGAGGTAGCTGCCGCTGAGCGGGTCCCACACACTCAGCGTGCTGGTGTCGCTGTTGGTGTAGAACAGCGACCCGTCGGCGGAGAACGCGATCGACGTCGGGCCCTGCGCGGCGTCGGTGGAGTGCCGGGTGATGTCCGGCATCTCCCGCACCGGCGCGCCGGTCCGCGGGTTCCAGAACCGGATCAGGTTGTCCGACACGCTCGCCGTGGCCATCAGGTCGTGGGTCATCGCCACCTGCACCGGCGTCGAGTCGTGCACGGAGTTGTCCCGGTGGGCGTAGCTGCTGCTGATCCGCCTGCCGGTCGACGGCTCCCACAGCTCGACGCTGCCGTCGCTGTGCCCGACCGCGAGCCGGTCGCCGTCGACCCCGTAGGCGAGGCCGGTGGTGTCCTGGGCGCGGTCGGCGACCCACCGGATCAGGTTGCCGGTCCTCGGGTCCCACTCGCCGACCCACGCGGTGCTGTCCGCCCGCACCGACGGCGCCGCGATCGCGTTCCCGTCGGGGCGCCACGCGATCGGCCCGAGCGCGATATTCGCCTCGGAGAGCTGCCGCACCAGCGTGCCGTCCGGTACTTCCCACACCCGGATCCCGGTGCCGTCGCCCTCCGAGTCGATCGAGGACACAGCGAGCAGCGAGCCGTCCGGGGAGAACCGCACGGCGGTGACGATCCCGGCGCCGGTGACGTCCACGTCGAGCGGCTCGGCCGCCTCGACGTCCCACACCACCACCTCGCCGAGGCCGCCGACCGCGACCAGCGAGCCGTCCGGGCTGACGTCGGCGGCGGACAGATCGTTCACGCCGGTGGCGAAACCGGCAGGGTAGCTCAGCATCGGCGCGGACAGCAGCGCGCCGCGTGCCTCCGGGGTTCGGCTCGTTCGCCAGCCTTGGAGCGCCTTGCGGATGGCGTCGACCGGGTCGACGTCGCCCTCCTCCAGTGACTCCGCCGCGAGCTGCCTGGACAGCGAGACCGCGGCCGCCCGCTCGGCCTCCTCGCGGGCCAGGACCGCGACGAACCCGGCGACCAGGGCGATCACCAGCAGGCTGGCCAGTCCGACGGCCAGGCCGCGCAGCCGCCGCGTGGTGCGCCGCCGGTCGCGTTCGCTGGCCCGCAGGAACGCCCACTCGTCGGGGGTGAGGTCGGCCCGCCCGGTCGCCCAGTCGAGCGCCGCGGCCAGCCGCGCGCCCCGGTACAGGTCGGCCCGGTCCTCCCCGCGGGCCCGCCAGCCCGCCGCTGCCTCGTCGAGCTGCTGGCGGATGAGCAGGCCCTGCCGGTCCTCGGCCACCCACTCGCGCAGCCGGGGCCATGCGGTGAGCAGCGAGTCGTGCGACAGCGCGACGCTGGAGCCGTCGACGGTGACCAGGCGCGTGGCCACCAGCCGCTCCAGCAACGGCGCGGGGATCTCGGCGCGGTGCGCCCGGCGGCGTGCGATGCCGCCGCCGTCGAGCAGGGTGACCATGCGCAGCAGCGCGGCCCGCAGCGCGCGCTGTTCGGGCTCGGCGAGGCGGGTGAACACACCGTCGGCGGTGAGCGCCACGGCCCGGTCGACGCCGCCGGTGGCCTGGTAGCCGGTGAGGGTCAGTACGTTGCCGGAGCGGTTGTGCCAGGTCTCGCGCAGCGCGTGCGCGAGGCGGGGCAGCGCACCGGGGTCGCGGCCGGAGCCGCCGCTCAGCACGTCGGCGATCAGCCGGTCGGCCAGACCGGGCTCAAGGACGAGCCCCGCCGCCTCGGCCGGTTTGGTGACGACCTGGGTGAGCTCGGCCGCGGTGAGCGGGCCGAGCACGTACGGCGCGGCGAGCGACGGCTTGAGCGGGTCGAGCGTGATGCAGTGCTCGACGAAGTCCGCGCGCACCGCGAGCACGACCCTGGCCGGCCACGCGCTGGCGAGGGCGATGGCGAACGCCTCCCGCTCGCGCGGATCGGTGGTCTGGGTGAACAGCTCCTCCAGCTGGTCCACCGCGATCACCAGCGGGGCGTCCGCCCGGGCGGCGGCGGCGCGGCACAGCTCGCCGAACGTCGCCGGCTGGTGGTACAGCTGCCGGGCGAGGTGGTGCGCGTCGGCGCGGGTGAGTGCGGCCAGGCGCGCGGCGAGCGTGCCGATCGGCCGCTCGCCGGGGGTCAGCGCGAGCCGAGGGGCGGACGGGCTGTGCCTGGCGTGCGCGGCGAGCAGGCCGGCGTGCAGCAGCGAGGACTTGCCGGCGCCGGACGCGCCGACCACGAGCAGCGGCCCGGAGTCGGCGCGCTGGCGGGCGAGCCGGGCCAGCAGCTCGCGCACGGCCTGCTCACGGCCGAAGAACCACTCGCTGTCGCCGGTGCCGAAGCTCTGCAGGCCGGGGTAGGGGCAGCGCTCGCGCACGGGCCTGGTGACCGCGTCGTCGGCGTCGTCCGCTCCCGCCACCGGGACGGTCGGCTCCGGCCCGCCGACGGTGGCCAGCAGTCGGACGAAGTAGGTCTGGCCGGGGTCGCCGCCGGTCGGCAGGTCCACCACGGCAGCGGCCCGGGCGTCGGCGGTGACCGCGGCGGCGGCCGCCATCAGCTCGCCCGCGCTGGGGTAGCGGCGCCTCGGGTCCTTGTCCATGCCGGTGCGCACGACCAGGTCCATCGCCGGCGGGATCCGGCGGTCGAACAGTGACGGCGCGGGCGGTGGGTCGTTGAGCTGCGCGGTGAGCTTGCTCGGGGTGTCCGGGGCGGGAAAGGGCACCCGGCCGGTCAGGCACTGGAACAGCACGCAGGCCAACGAGTAGACGTCGGACGCGGCGTCGACCTCGCCGCGCACCAGGCGTTCCGGCGCCATGTAGTCGAGGGTGCCGATGTACTCGCCGGTCTGGGTCAGCTTGGTGACATCCGGGGCGACCGACCGGGCGATGCCGAAGTCCGCGAGGTAGGCGGTGCCGTCCGCGTCGACGAGGATGTTCGCCGGTTTCACGTCCCGGTGCAGCACCCCGTTGGCGTGCGCGGCGTCCAGCGCGGCGGCGACCTGGGTGAGGATCTCGTTGGTGCGTAAGGGATCCAACGGCCCGTCGGCGAGCAGCTGTTTGAGGTCCTGGCCGTCGACGAGCCGCATGTCCAGGTACAGCCGGTCGTCGATCTGGCCGTGGGCGTGGATCGGCACGACGTGCGGCGCGTTCAGCCCGGCGACGATCCGCGCCTCGCGGCGGAAGCGGGCGCGGTACTCCTCGTCGGCGGTGGCCGGCAGCCGCTTGAGCGCGACGTACCGTTCGTGCACGGTGTCGTAGGCGCGGTGCACCTCGCCCATGCCGCCTCGGCCGAGCAACTCCTCGACGCGGTACGGACCGAACATCTCCGCTTCGTCCGGCGTTTCCGACGCCGAGACCTCCGACACCGCGTCACTCATGAACCACTCCCCAGTCACGTCCGCGATCAGCCTACGGCCAGGAGAAGATTATTCACATGCGGTGAACATCGCGGAGATCGCCGCGTCCCGGGCGGAGCCGGTGAGGCCGTCCCACAGGTAGTGCTGGACCGCGTCCACGCAGGTCGCGAGCGCGTCCCGGGTGACCCGCAGGTCGCTGTTGCGGTCCTCGGCCCGGTCCCGTTCCCGCTCGGTCGTGGTCGCCCGGTCGGTGCGGTCGGCGAGTTCGGTGCGCCGGTCGTCGAGTCGGTCGGCGAGGTCGTCGTGCTCGCCGCTGGTCGCGAGGTAGAGACCGGCGAACGTCCCGGCGGTCAGGACGAGTACGACGGCGACCACCGTCAGCACCACTCCGCTTCTGCGCGGGCCCATCGGCGCCGGCGGCCCGCCTGCCCCGATGGGCGTTCCGATGGGTGCGGGTCCGGCGGGCGGGGGCGGCGTCCATGGCCGGTGCGCGGGGTCGGGAAAGGAGAACTTGTCGGTCGGTCCGGTGAGCGAGCTGGTCATGGTCGGCCTACCTCCTGCAGTTCGTGAGCAGTTGGTCGACGGCGGCGTCGAGCGCGGCGTCGTCGCGGGTGCGGGCCGCCCGGACGGTCCGTTCGGCCGGGCCGGCGCAGGCGCGGAGCGTGACCACCTCGGCCGCGAGGTCGGTGTGCTCGGCGTCCAGGTCGGCCACGGCGGACCGGGCGGTGCCGATTCGCGCGTCCTGGTCGGCGAGCTCGCGCTCGGT
Organism: Actinophytocola gossypii; assembly: GCF_025165815.1. Classification (GTDB taxonomy): domain Bacteria; phylum Actinomycetota; class Actinomycetes; order Mycobacteriales; family Pseudonocardiaceae; genus Actinophytocola; species Actinophytocola gossypii. The sequence continues at coordinate 369,505 of NZ_JAFFZE010000009.1, forward strand.
CCCGGCCAGTTCGCGGTCGAGCCGCTCGGTCTCGCCGTCGGCCAGGACGAACAGCACGCCGAACAGGATCGTCGCGGCGGCGAGCACCGCGACGACGAGCGCCAGCGGCAGCGTTCTGTTCCGCCCGGGGATCGGTAGCGGCTCGTGCATGTCGGCTCCTGTCAGAGGCGGGATTTCCTTGCCCCGCCAATGATCCGGAGAAAGCGCCGGCCCGGTGACCGGAAGGTTCCGGCAACCGGTTGAATGACCGCCATGGCAAAGGCACCACGAGACATCGAACGCATCTACTCGACCGAGGACGTCGTCGCCAAGCTGCGCAGGCTGGCGGACGCGCTGGAGTCCGAGTCGTCCTTCCGCATCCAGATCGCCGGCGAGCGCTTCCGGGTCCCGGCCCGGGCGCAGTTCTCCATCGAGCACGAGCGCGGGGACGACGAGGAGGAGATCGAGTTCCAGCTCAAGTGGAAGCTCGACGACTCCGACGACTCCGACGGCGAAGCGGTCGTCTGACGGCTAACGCCGGTCACGCTGCCCGGGGAGCCGGAGCAGCGTGACGCCGTAGCCGACCAGCCAGCCCACCCAGAGGAGCCAGCCGGCGAGGCCGAGGAGCCCGAGCGGACCCTCGGCCTCGATCACCAGTGGCGTGAGGGTGGCCGAGGCGAACAGCAGCGCGGCGGCGACCAGGCCGAGCCGGCCGTGCCAGGCGGCGAGGAGTCCCGTCCGCCTGCCGGCGAGGGACAGCCCGGTCAGCGCGAGCGCGAGGAACGTGCCGTTGAGGGTGAACAACGCGTCGTGCAGCGGCCACAGCGGCGCGTCCGGGTCCAGCCCGAGCGCGAGCCGGATCGCGACGACCGAGGCGAACGTGGCGTTCTGCAGGAGCAGCCCGGCGAACCCGACCAGCGACCAGGCGTCGCCGCGCTCCCGCTCGGCCGGCCACAGCACCGCGACCGCCGCCGCGCCGAACACCGTCGCCAGTACCCACGCGAGCGGGATGACCGCCGTCCCGATGCCGGTGATGCCGGCGTGTGCGGTGAAGAACGCGACCACGTCACCGGTTTCCGCGCCGGTGAGCGGCAGCCCGGCCGGGACCAGGACGAGGTTGGCGAGGACGATCAGGACCGCGAAGCCGATGGCGGCCAGGCCACCGGTCCGTGCGAAGTTGAGTTTACGCGTCATATATTCAATATAATGGACGGAAACCATGAGTGACGACGCCGGCCGGCGCCGGTACGACTCGCTGCGCCGGACGACCCAGGCGCACGAGACCCGCGCCGAGATCGCCCGCGCCGCCCGGCGGCTGTTCGTGGCCAAGGGGTGGGGCGCGACCACCGTGCGGGACGTGGCGCGCGAGGCGGGCGTGTCGGTGCCGACGGTCTACGCGGCGTACCGGAACAAGGCGGGTCTGGCGGGAGCGCTGGCCGAGTCCGCCGATCTGGACGCCGACCTGCCCAGGCTGCTCGCCGACCTGGAGACCGCTCCGGACCCGCCCGCCCAACTGGCCGCGATGGCCGGCTACGACCGCCGCCTGTTCGAGCGGGCGGCCGACGTGCTCGCCCTGGTCCGCGACGCGGCCCGCACCGAGCCGGCCCTGGCCGCGGCGTACCGCGACGGTCGAGCCGGCGGCGACCGGACCCGGGTCGAGGTCTTCACGTCCTGGCCGCCGGGTGTGCTCCGGCCGGGCGTGGACGTGCCGACGGCGGTCGACATCTACGCGGCCCTGTGCAACGTGGACGTGTACACGGTCCTCGTCGAGGAACGGGCCTGGTCACCGGCGAGGGTGGAACGGTGGTGGGCCGAGGCCCTGGCCAGGGAACTTCTCGCCTAGCGTTATCGAGCTCCTGTTACCGTTGCTAACGTGACGAACAACCGCGAGCGCATCATCGAGGCGGCGATCGCCCTCCTCGGCGAGGGCGGCCGCGACGCGGTGTCGACCCGCGCGGTGAGCGCCGCCGCCGGCGTGCAGGCTCCCGCGATCTACCGCATCTTCGGCGACAAGCAGGGCCTGCTCGACGCCGTGGCGACCCACGGTTTCGAGGCGTACCTGCGGTCCAAGACCGCGCAACCCCCCACCGACGACCCGGTGGCCGACCTCCGCCGCGGCTGGGACCTGCACGTCGAGTTCGGCCTCACCAACCCGGCCCTCTACACCCTGACCTACGGCGACCAGCGGCCCGGCGTAGAGCCGCCCGCCGCCCGCCAGGCGTCCGCGATCCTGGCCGGGTTGATCCACCGCATCGCCGCCGCCGGCCGCCTGCGTGTCCCCGAAGAGCAGGCCGCGCACCTGGCCCACGCCGGCGGCCGCGGCGTCACCCTGACCCTGATCTCCCTCCCCGAGGACCAACGCGACCCGACCCTGTCCACGATCGCCCGCGAGGCCGTCATCGCCAGGATCACCACCGACCCGACCCCGGAGTCCGACCACGGCCCGGCCCCGGCCGCCGTCGCCCTACGCGCCGTCCTCCCCGACACCGACGCCCTCACCACCCGCGAACGCGACCTGATGTCGGAGTGGCTGGACCGCATCGCCGCCGCCGGCTGACCGGCGCTGGTCGGGGTTACGGCTCGATCGCGGCGAGGAGTTCGTGCATCGACGACGCGGGGTTGTCCTGGGGAAAGGCGGTTCCGTTCCGCTCGTGGCGGCGGGCCAGCCGGGCGGCGCGCTCCTTCGCGGTGTCACGCAGGCACACGTACCTGTCGCCGTCGATCCGCTTGCCGGAACGTCCGTCGAGCTTTCGGCTCAACCGTTCGGCCGCGGCTGTGTCGAGAAAGGCGGTCTGGTCCTCGAGATGCAGGATGAGCCACAACTCGAAGCACGGATTCGAGATGGCGAGCCGGATACCGTGCTCCTGCGCCAGGCGGATCGCCCGCATCAGGTTCGGGTGCTGTTTGGGCCATTCCACGTCGAAAACACACCAGCACTCGTCGACCTCGTCATCATTGCTGCGGTCGATCGCGCACCGCACCAGTGTCAGCGGCACTCCCTGCTCCGGCGCGATCTCGACATTGATCGAGGTGTTGTCGCGGACACTCGGCAACCGCTTCAAGGCCCTGAGATAGTCGGGTTCGGATGCCTCGCCTTCGCAGAACACCACCACGGTCTTGCGTTCCGGCCTGGTCGCGGTCCTCCGGCGGAGGTCCTTCGCGCGCGTCCTTCTTGCTCCCATCGAGTCAGCCGATCAGGCCGAGCGCGCGCAGCATTTCCGTCCGGTCGACGTCCGGCAACGCGCCGAACCGCCCGTGCAGGTATGCCTTCTCCAGATTCTGCGACTTCCGCACCCGTTCTCCGGCGAACTCGGCGAGGGCGCCGAGGCGGGTCGATCCGTCGTCCAGTTTCTCCGTCAGCCAGACCTCGTCACGGTTGAGTTGGCCGAGCAGGCTGGTGTCGTGCGAGGTGAAGATCAGCTGGGCGCCCTCCGGGTTGGTCACGGGATCCTGGAACAGGCGGATCAGTTGCGCGGACAAGGTGGGGTGCAGGCTGGCGTCCAGTTCGTCGAACAGCACGCGGGAGCCGTTCTTGAGCGCGGTCAGCACCGGCGCGATCAGCGCGAACCAGGTACGCGTTCCCTCCGATTCGGCTGAGAAGTCGAGTGGTAGCCGTTCGTGGCCGCTTCGATGCACGAGGCGTACCCTGCGTCGCATACGCGGCGGGGGAGAGTCCCTCTCGACGCCCTGGAGATCGATGGGTTCGTCGTCGATCAGCACGTCGTCGATGCCGAGGTCGGCTATACGAAGCAGGGCCAAGGCCCTCGTGCGATCCTCCTGCGTCGGTGACAGCAGATCCCCGAACCCGGGCAGCGGTGTTTGGCCATCGTCCACGGGATCCTCGAACCAATGACGAGTCTGCGCGAACCGGGGTCGACGCCTCCGCCAGTGACTACTTGTCACCGGCGCCCCCAACACCTGTGTGTTCAGCAGGTCGCGGGTGAAGCCGGAGACGTGTGGCTCGTTGAACCGGCGGGCCGCGGACAAGGCGAGCGTCGTGCTGGTCAGGAGCTCTCGGGCGCCTGACAGCTGTCCGAGTCCGCGCTGCAGCGTGAGCTCGTTCCCCTCGCGTTCGAAGATCCGCCGTCGCTTCCTTTCCGGATAATGGAACAGGCCCTCGTAGTGAACCCTGTCCCGGTTCAGTTCGAGGACGTACTCGAAGCGCACGCCTCCGACGACGGACTCGATGGTGAACTCGGCCGGACGGTCCGGGTCGTCGGTGAACGCGAACGGTTCGAGCGGTATCCCGTCCTCCCAGAACCGAAGTGAGTCGAGCACGGCGAACTGGAGCCAGCCCAGTGCGGCGATGATGTTGGACTTGCCGGAGGCGTTCGGCCCGTAGATGGCCGAGACCGTGAGCAGGCTCGCGTTCAGGTTGGGTGCGGGGCGCGCCTCCGCGCGGTCGCGGTCGACGGCGACCATCGACAACTCGACGGGGTGAAGTATCGAACGGAAGTTCGATACTTCGAACCGGATCAGCACCGCAGGTCCTCTCTCGGCGTCCAGGGAGCGCGTACAACCTCGATTTCGTCGAAATCCTACGACAATCTAGCGCTGTTCGTCGCCACGCCGCTCGCTCCGTCATCCGGGGGTGCGCTCGCAGGGCGCTAGGACATCTGGGTGAACCCTCCCCGCTGGGTGGTCCGGGATCAGTAGGGTCGCGGGGTCGCGGTCACGAGTCCGGCACGGGAGATGAACGGTGACACAGCAGACCAACTGGGTACCGACGTCGGTCGACTTCGAGAAGCCGAGTGCGGCTCGGCTCTACGACTACCTGCTCGGGGGGAACCACAACTTCGCCGTCGACCGGGCGTTCGCCGAGAAGTTGATGAAGATGCAGCCGGAGGCCAAGCGGGTCGCGGTGAACAACCGGGCCTTCATGCGGCGCGCGGTCCTCTTCATGATGGAGCAGGGGATCCGGCAGTTCCTCGACCTCGGCTCCGGCATCCCGACCGTGGGCAACGTGCACGAGATCGCGCAGGAGGCCGACCCGGACGCCCGCGTGGTCTACGTCGACATCGAGAACGTCGCGGTGGCGCACAGCCAGCTCCTGCTCGAGGGCAGCGACAACGCCGCCATGGTGCACGCCGACGTCGCCAAGCCCGGCCTCGTGCTGAACGACGCGCAGACCCGCCGGCTGCTCGACTTCGACCAACCGGTGGGCCTGCTCGCCGTCACCATCGGGCACTACATCCTCGACGAGCAGGACCCGTTCGGCGTCTTCGACACCTATCGGGACGCGCTCGCCCCGGGCAGCTTCCTCGCGATCACCCACTTCACCAACGACTTCGACATCTTCGACGGCGACAAGCTGAGCAACGAGATGAAGCAGTCGCAGAACAACATCCGCGCGCGCAGCCGCGAGGAGGTCCTCCGGCTGTTCGGCGACTTCGAACTCGTCGAGCCCGGCCTGGTCACCACCTCCCAGTGGCGACCGGAACGGCCAACCGACGACGAGGACACCATCGTCGAGCAGGACGGGCTCTACGCCGGCGTGGGGCGCAAACCCTGACCTCTCAGTCGCCGAGCGGGTTGAGCAGGTCCGCCTTGCCCTCGAACGCGTACAGCAGCAGGTCGGTCATCCGGAACGTCCGCCGGTCCGGGCCGAGCGACGGCCGCCACCACGGCTCGCGCACGATCGACGTGCGGCTGCCCTCCATGGCACGGTGGAACACCTCGGCCACGACCCGCCCACCGACCGGGCCGAGCCGGCCGCCGTTGAACTCGGCCTCGCGCAGCACGTAGAACCACAGCGGGGTCGCCTCGGCCACCTCGGCGCGTTGCTCGTCGGTCAGTCCTTCCAGGGTCGAGCCCTGGCTGCCGGCCAGGATCTGCTCCTCGGTCAGTGGCTCGATCTCGAGGAACTTCGCCAGCTGCCGCCCGCTGGCCAGGTTCACCATGCTGCCCCTGGTCAGGTTGCGGAACGCCAGGTTGCGGTGGATCGCCGGCACCTCGGTGCCCCGGCCGCCGAACGTGCCGGCCGGCAGCTCGGCCAGCGGGTCGACCATGAACGTGTCGATCCGCTTGGTCACGTTGCCGCCACCGGTGGGGGCCGCGAGGTCCGGGCGGCCCGCCTCGGTGAAGTCGAACAACCGCCGGAAGTCGGCGATCCAGTTCGTCGGCAACGTGAGCACCGTGCCCGAGTTCGGGTCGTCGAGATCCGGCAGCGTCGCCTCGGGATCGAAGTTGCCGGCGACCCCGGTGAACACGAACAGCTGGAACAGCGTCGCGGCGGCGCCTGGGCCGGAGCTGGTGAACACCCGGTTCCACTCGTAGCCGCCGCGGACCATGCTGTGGCCGAGCCGGTAGGCGCCGACCGCGAACTCCAGCGGCATGGTCGGCGGCTGCCCGTGGTGCCCCCGCCGGGACGTCTCGAAGAACCGGCGCCCGCACCGGAACACGTCGTCGACGATCGCCGGGTCGACGATGCGCGGCAGGAAGTCCGTGCGCAGCATCCACTGGTAGTGCCGCACCACCCGCTCCCGCGCGACGGTGAACAGCCTGCGCCCGTACAGGCCCCGCATCGCGAGCTCGTCGACGACCCGGTTGTGGAACCGGATGAACGCCAGGTGGGTCTGCGCGACGGCCAGGTTCTCGTCGTTGCGCAGGTCCGGGATCAGCGGCCGGCGGCGGTCGGCCATCGTGCCGCCCGAGCCGCCGACTCTCGGCAGGTCGAAGCCCTCCAACTCGACGTTCACCCCGTCGTCCGGGAACGTCGTCGCCGACGTGCGGCCGACCTTGAGCGACGCGCCGTCGTCGGCGTAGAAGGCTCGGTCGTGCGGATCGGTCGGGCCCCGGCCGTACATCGAGTCGAGGTCCAGCGCGGGCGACCGGCCCTGCACCAGGTCGCCGAGGTTGACGTCATCGCCGAGCTGCGCCTCGGTCCGGTCCATCGTCAGGTCGTGGTCGACGAACTGGCCGAGGTAGGTGAAGCCGGCCGGGATCGGCGGGTCCGAGTCCGGCTGCGCGCCGCCCGCGGTGATCGCCTCGGTCAGCGCGACCCGGGTGGCCTCGTCGGTGCGCGCGCCCTTGGGCCCCAGCCGCGAGAAGCGGAACCGCCGCAGCTCCTCGTCGGCCAGCGGCGGCCGGGTCCGCGCCTCCCCGCCGCGGTCGAACTCGAGCACTCCCTCGCCGACGACGAAGTACGTGTGCTGTCCGTGCTTCCTCATGCCCAAACCCCCAGTTCGGTACCGATGCCCGAACAAGAGGCCGGCAGCGCACGCCGGGATACGCGCATCGGTGAATCGCACTACTCGACCCCGCACACCTGGTGCGATCGCACCAAGACAACCCGCCCTTCCGGCGGGCAGGCTGCCCCTCCAAGGGGACCGCTCTTGGAGGCACGATGAAGACCTTCCCGAGAATCGCGGCCACCGGCGCGCTCGCGTTGGCGCTCGTCGCCTGCGGCGGCCCCGGCGGGTCCGCGGGCGGCCGCAACCTGGTCGACGGCCAGACCTTCACCATGGTGCTCGGCACCGACCCGGGGAACCTCGACCCGCACTTCACCTCGCTGTCGGCCACCATGCAGGTCGACCGGTTCCTCTACGACTCGCTGGTCAACATCGACGTGAACGGCGAGCTGGTGCCGGGCCTCGCGGCCGAGTGGGAGGCCACCACCACCGAGGCCACCTTCACCCTGCGCGAGGGCGTCACCTGCGGCGACGGCACCGAGCTGACCGCCACCCAGGTCGCCGAGAACATCACGTTCGTCGGCGACCCGGAGAACGCGTCCACCCGGATGGGCGTGTTCGTCCCGGCCGGTGCCACCGCGACCGCCGACGACGCCGCCCGCACGGTCACCGTCACCTCCCCGACCCCGGACTCCTTCCTCGCCCGCAACGTCGGCGGTCTGCACATCGTGTGCGCCAAGGGAATGGCCGACCGCAAGCGCCTCGCACAGGGCGCCGACGGCACCGGCATGTTCACCCTCACCGAGGCCGTCCCCGGCGACCACTACACGATGACCCGCCGCGAGGACTACGCCTGGGGACCGGGCGACTGGCGCGCCGACCAGCCCGGTCTGCCCGACCAGGTGGTCATCCGGATCGTGGGCAACGAGACCACGGCGGCGAGCCTGCTCCTGTCCGGCGACGTCAACGCCGCCGGGTTCGTCGGCCCGGACCAGCAACGCGTGCGCGCCAGGGACCTGTTCCGGCGGGACATGCTCGCCCTGGTCGGGGAGCTGTGGTTCAACCAGCGCGACGGGCTGCCGGCCGCCGCCGACGACGTGCGCCGCGCACTCACCCAGGCACTCGACCTCGGCGAGCTGGGGCAGGTGCTCAGCGGGGGCACCGGGGAGCGGGCCACCGGGCTCGTTCCGCCCGGGTTCGGGCCGTGCGAGGGGGACACCGTCGGCGACGCGCTGCCCGCCCACGACCTCGACGCCGCCGCCCGAACCCTCGACGCGGCGGGCTGGACCGAGGGCGCCGACGGCACCAGGACCAAGGACGGCACCCGGCTGGAGCTGACGCTGTTCTACCCGACCACGCTCGGCCCCACCATGCAGGCCGGCGCCGAGCTGGCGCAGCAGCGCTGGGGCGACCTCGGCGTCGACGTCACCCTCAAGGGCGGAACCGACGCGGAGATGGGCCAGCTCGTCGGCGGTCAGCTGCCGTGGGACGCCGCGTTCGTGCCGCTCAACGTGACGTTGCCGAGCCAAACGGTGCCGTTCCTGTCCGGCCCGGTCCCGCCGGAGGGCTCGAACTTCTCCGCCATCGACAACCAGGACTACCTGACGGCCGTGCGGAAGGCGTCGGCGATCGCCGGAACCGAGTCCTGCGCGGAGTGGGGCGCGGCCGAGCGTGCCCTGTACGAGCAGCTCGACGTGGTGCCGTTCGTGAACTCCAGCCGGCCCACGTTCGGCAACGGCGCCGAGTTCGAGCTGACCCAGGGCAGTGTCAGCCCCAGCTCGATCCGGATGCTCGGGTGAGCCCGTGACCACGACCGCGCTTCGCGCGCGCACCGAGCACGCCTGGGCGCGGTTCGCCGCCCGCCGGCTCGCGCGCCTGCTCGTGTCGGTGTGGGTGCTGATCACCGCCGCGTTCCTGATCATCCACCTGATCCCCGGCGACCCGGTCCGGGCCGCGCTCGGGCCGACCGCGACCCCCGAGCTGGTCGCCGCCCGGCGCGCGGCGCTCGGCCTGGACGATCCGCTGTGGCAGCAGTACGTGGACTACCTGCGCGGGCTGTTCACCGGCGAGCTCGGCACCTCGATGACCTCGGGGCTGCCGGTGTCGCAGGTGCTCGGCGACCGGCTGCCGGCGACCCTGGAGCTCGCGCTGCTGGCGTTCGCGGTCGCCGTGCTCGTGTCGGTGCCGGTCGGGCTGCTGTTCGCGGTGCTCACCCGGGGCGGGCGACGTCGTCCCGCCGAGCTGGGGTTCACCGCCACCAGCATCGTGCTCGCGGCGATCCCGGAGTTCCTGCTCGCGGTCGCGCTGGTCTGGATCTTCGGGGTGAACCTCGGCTGGCTGCCGGTCGCCGGCCGGGACGGCGCCGCCTCCTACGTGCTGCCCGTGCTGGCGCTGGCGCTCGCACCGGCCGCGGTGCTGGCCAGGATCCTCCGGGTGGAGACCCTCGCGGTCCTGCGCGCCGACCACGTCCGCACCGCGCGCGCCAAACGGCTGCCGGACCGCCACGTCTACCTGCGGCACGTGCTGCCGAACTCGCTGACCGCGGCGGTCACGCTCGGCGGGCTGCTGCTCGGCTCCATGGTCGCCGGGACCGTGCTGGTGGAGAACGTGTTCGCCTGGCCGGGCCTCGGCAGCACGATCGTCAGCTCGATCCTCGCCAAGGACTACCCGCTCGTGCAGGGGATCGTGCTCGTCTACGGCGTCGGCGTGCTCGTGGTGAACCTCCTGGTCGACGTGGCGCTCGCGCTGCTCGACCCCCGCTCGACGATCAGGGAGGGCTGAGTGGCACGGCGATGGGCCGGTGTGCTGCGCTCGCCGCTCGGCGCGAGCGCGGCGGTGTTGGTGGCGGCGATCCTCGTGCTGGCGGTGCTCGCGCCGCTGCTGTGGACCGACGCGGCGACCGCCACCGACACCGCGCGGATCTCGCAGGGCGCGTCGGCCGAGCACTGGGCCGGCACGGACAGCCTCGGGCGGGACATCTTCGCCAGGGTGCTGGTCGCGACGAGCCTGTCGGTGCGGCTCGCGCTCGCGGCGACCGCGATCGGGGTGGTGGTCGGCCTGTTGCTCGGCACCGCACCGCTGCTGGTCGGCAGACGGGCCGGCCGGTTGGTGACCGCGGTGGTGAACATCGCCGTGGCGTTCCCCGGCCTGCTGCTCGCCCTGTTCTTCGCGGTGATCTTCGGGGTCGGCGCCACCGGCGCGCTGTTCGCGCTCGGCCTGGCGATCGCGCCGGCCTTCGCGCGGCTGACCCAGACCACGACCGCCCGGGTCGCCGGGCTCGACTACGTCGCCGCCGCGCGGATCGCCGGGGTCGGCCGGTTCCGGGTGCTGTTCCGGCACGTGCTGCCGAACGTCGCCGAGCCGCTGGTGGTGAACGCGACGGTCGCGGCGGGGAGCGCGCTGCTCGCGTTCGCCGGCCTGTCGTTCCTCGGTCTAGGCGTGCAGCCGCCGGACTACGACTGGGGCAGGCTGCTCGGCGAGGGCCTCGGCGCGATCTACCTGCACCCGGCGGCCGCGCTCGCGCCCGGGGTGGCGGTGGTGCTCGCCGGGCTCGCGTTCAACCTGTTCGGTGAGGCCCTCGCGAAGGTCCTCGGCGAGCGCCGCCCGCTGGAGCGGCCCGTCCGGCGCACCGCGGCGGAACCGGCGCCGGACGACTCGGCGATGCTGGTGGTCGAGGACCTGCGGGTGGCATTCCCCGGTGTCGAACCCGTGCGTGGGGTCGGGTTCGCCATGGACCGGGGCGACGCGGTCGGCATCGTGGGGGAGTCCGGCTCCGGCAAGAGCCTGACCGCGCTCGCGGTGTCCCGGCTGGTCGACGAGTCCGGCGAGGTGCGGGCGGAACGGCTGTCGTTCCTCGGCGCGGACCTCCGGGCCGGGCCGCACCGGCGGCTGCTCGGCACCTCGCTCGCCATGGTGTTCCAGGATCCGATGACCTCGTTCAACCCGACCATGCGGATCGGCCGGCAGCTCGCCGAGGTGGCGTGCGAGCACCAGGGACTCGGCCGGGCCGCCGCGCTGGACCGGGCGGTCGACCGGCTGGACGCCGTGCGCATCCCCGAGCCGGCGCGGCGGGCCGCGCAGTACCCGCACGAGTTCTCCGGCGGCATGCGGCAGCGCGCGATGATCGGCATGGGGCTGATGGGTTCGCCCGCGCTGATCGTGGCCGACGAACCGACGACCGCGCTGGACGTGACCGTGCAGCGGCGGGTGCTGTCGCTGCTGGCGGACATCCGCGCGGCCGACGACGTGGCACTGCTGCTGATCAGCCACGACGTCACCGTGGTTGAGCAGGTGTGCGACCGGGTGCTGGTGATGTACGCCGGCCGGATCGTGGAGGACCTGCCCTCGGCCGAGCTGCGGTCCAGGGCCCGGCATCCGTACACCCGCGCGCTGCTGGCCGCCGTGCCGGACATGACCACCGACCGGTCGCTGCCGCTGGCGGTGATCCCCGGCCGGCCCGCCGATCCGGCGCACCTGCCGACCGGCTGCGCGTTCGCGCCCCGCTGCCCGCTCGCCGACGAGCGCTGCACGGCCACCGAACCCGACCTGGTCGCCGACGACGCGGGCCGCAGGGTCGCCTGCTGGCACGCCGACATCCCCGTGGAGGTGCGCGCGTGAGGGAGCTGCGGTTCGACGACGTCACCGTCCACTTCGGATCCCGCCGGCGCGGGGTGACCGCCGTGGACGGGGTCGACCTCACCGTTCCGGCCGGCACCGTGGTGGGGTTGGTCGGCGAGTCCGGGTCGGGCAAGTCCACGCTCGCGCGGGCCGCCGTCGGGCTCGCGCCGCTGTCCGGCGGGCGGATCCTGCTCGACGGCGAGCCCGTTCCGCGCCGGGGCAGGCGCCCGCTGCGGATGGTGTTCCAGGACCCGTACTCCTCGCTGAACCCCAGGATGACCACCGGTGCCTCGATCGCCGAGGCCCTGCCGCGCCGCACCGCCGACCGCCGCGCGGAGGTGGCCCGGCTCCTCGACCTCGTCGGCCTCGCCGCGGAGCAGGCCGGCCGGTACCCCGGCGAGCTGTCCGGCGGGCAGCGGCAGCGGATCGCGCTCGCCCGCGCGCTCGCCGGCGAGCCGGAGGTGATCATCGCCGACGAGATCACCTCCGCGCTGGACGTGTCCATCCAGGGCACCGTGCTCAACCTCGTCCGCGACCTTCAGCGCCGGATGGGCCTGACGATCCTGTTCATCTCGCACGACCTCGCGGTGGTGCGGTACGTCAGCGACGTCCTCGCGGTCATGTACCGGGGGAGGATCGTGGAGAGCGGCCCGGCCGAGCAGGTGCTGGCCGACCCGCAGGACCCCTACACCCGCGACCTGCTCGACGCGGTCGCGGCACCCGTCCACAGTGGACACCAAGCGGACCGAGGGAGGAACCCGTGACCCGACGCCAGCGCATCGACGACCTCACCGGCATCGCGGTGCCGGAGCAGCCGGCGCTCTCGCCGGACGGCGGCCGGATCGTCTACGTCCTGCGCACCGCCGACGCCGAGGCCGACGAGAACCGCCGAGCCCTGTGGTGGGTCGGCACCCGCGACGGCGAGCCGGAACGGCTCACCCACGGCACCGCCGACACCGCGCCGGCCTGGTCGCCGGACGGCACCCGGGTCGCGTTCCTCCGCGCCACCGACGGCCCGGCGCAGGTGTGGCTGCTGCCCGTGGCGGGCGGTGAGCCGGAGCAGGTGACCACGCTCCCGCTCGGCGCAGGCGCACCGGTGTGGTCGCCGGACGGCACCAGGATCGCGTTCGGCGCGCCGGTCGACCGCGCGGGCGGCACGGCCACCGCCCCGATCGTGGCCGACCGGCTGGACTACCAGGCCGACGGCGCCGGGTTCCTCGGCACCGTCCGCCAGCACCTGCACGTGCTCGACCTCGACTCCGGGCGGACCCGCCAGGTCACCGACGGCGACTGGCACGCGGGTACCCCGTCCTGGTCGCCGGACTCCACCCGGCTCGCGTTCGGCGCCGCGACCGCCGCCGACGCCGACCTGGTTCCCCGCGTGCCCGTGTACGTCCTCGACGTCACCGATCCGGCCGCCGACCCCGAGCCGGTCGCCTTCGCCGACGGCATCGGCGACCGCGTCACCTGGACCGACGACGCGCTGCTGGTCGTCGGCCTGCCGGACGACCCGGTCGGGCACGCCGGCCTGTGGCGGGTGCCGCTCGCGGGCGCGGGCGAACCGGCCGACCTCGCCGCACCGCTCGACCGCAACGTGCTGACCGGCGCCCCGGGCTACCCCGGCTCCCCGCCCGCGCTCGGCGGCGACGGCGTGCTGTTCACCGTCCGGGAGCGGGGCTGCACGCACCTCTACACCGTCGCCCTCGACGGCGGCACCCCGCGCCCGGTTGTCGCGGGCGCCGGGCGGGTCGTGGCCGGGGTGTCGGTCGCCGGCGACACCGCGGCGGTGCTGCTCGCCACCTCGACCTCCTACGGCGAGATCGTCGCCGTCGACCTCGGCACCGGCGCCGAGACCGCGCGCACCAGCCACGGCGACCCCGACGTCGAGCCGTACGTCCGCGAGGAGCGCGAGTTCACCGTCTCGGACGGCACCACGGTGCACGGCTGGCTGCTCCGCGACCCGGACACCACCGGCGCCGGCCCGCTGCTGCTCGACATCCACGGCGGCCCGCACAACGCGTGGAACGGCGCCGCCGACGACGTGCACCTGTACCACCAGGAGCTGGTCGCACTCGGGTGGACCGTGCTGCTGCTCAACCCCAGGGCCAGTGACGGCTACGGCGCCGGGTTCTACACCGCCACCCGCGGCGCGTGGGGCGAGGCCGACGCGCGGGACTTCCTCGAGCCGATCGACCAGCTCGTCGCCGAGGGCGTCGCCGACCCCGCGCGGCTGGCGGTCGCCGGCTACAGCTACGGCGGCTTCATGACCTGCTACCTCACCAGCCGCGACACCCGGTTCGCCGCCGCCGTCGCGGGCGGCGTGGTCAGCGACCTCACGAGCATGGCCGGCACCTCCGACGCCGGGCACGGCCTGGCCGCCCACGAGCTGGGCGGCACGCCGTGGGGCGACCGCGACCGCTACGCCGCGATGTCGCCGTTCGCGCACGTCGAGCACGTCAGCACGCCGACGCTGGTGTTCCAGGGCGCCGCCGACGTGCGCTGCCCGGTCGGACAGGCCCAGCAGTGGCACGCCGCGCTGCGGGTTCGGGACGTGCCGACCAGGCTCGTGCTGTACCCGGACGCCGCGCACCTGTTCATTCTCGACGGCAGGCCATCGCACCGGATCGACTTCAACCGCCGGATCGTGGACTGGGTCGAGCAGTACGCGTCCACGACGGGCCGCGCGCGCCGCCCCCGCATCGACGAGGCGCACTGGCGGCGCAGGCTCACCGCGCTCGCCGAGAAGCACGGCGTTCCCGGCGCCACGCTCGGCATCCTGCGGCTGCGCCCCGGCCGGGACGACGAGCTGGTGCGGGCCGCGCACGGGGTGCTCAACGTCGACACCGGCGTCGAGACCACGACCGACTCGGTGTTCCAGATCGGCTCGATCTCGAAGGTGTGGACCACGACGGTCGTCATGCAGCTGGTGGACGAGGGCAAGCTCGACCTGGACGCGCCGCTGGTCGAGGTGCTGCCGGAGCTGCGGCTCGCCGACCCGGAGACCACCAAAGAGATCACCATGCGTCACCTGCTCACCCACACGAGCGGCATCGACGGCGACGTGTTCACCGACACCGGCCGCGGCGACGACTGCCTGGAGAAGTACACCGCGCACCTGGCGGAGGTCGCGCGCAACCACCCGCTCGGCGCCACCTGGTCGTACTGCAACTCCGGGTTCGTGCTCGCGGGCCGGGTGATCGAGAAGCTGACCGGCGGCACCTGGGACGCCGCCATGCGCGAGCGGCTGTTCACCCCGCTGGGGCTCACCCACACCGGCACCCTGCCGGAGGAGGCGTTGCTGCACCGCGCCGCCGTCGGCCACGTCGGCGAGGGCACCCCGGTCCGCGCGCCGGTCTGGGGGCTGGCGCGCTCGGCCGGACCCGCCGGGCTGATCAACTCGACCGTCACCGACGTGCTCGCCTTCGCCCGCCTGCACCTGACCGGCGGTGTCGGACCCGACGGCACCAGGCTGCTCAGCGCGGACGGCGCGGCGGCGATGGCGTCCCGGCAGGCCGAGCTGCCGGACACGCACACCCTCGGCGACTCCTGGGGGCTCGGCTGGTTCCGGGTCGACTGGGACGGCAGGCGCCTGGTCGGCCACGACGGCAACACGATCGGCCAGTCCGCGTTCCTGCGGTTGCTCCCGGACGAGGGCCTGGCGGTCGTCCTGCTCACCAACGGCGGCCACACCCGCGACTTCTTCCTCGACCTGTACGGCGAGGTCTTCGCCGAGCTGGCCGGCGTGACCGTGCCGAGCCCGCTCGCGCCGCCCGCCGAGCCGGTGGACGTGCCGGTCGAGCCGCACGTCGGCACCTACGAGCGGGCCAGCACCCGGATCGAGGTGTTCACCGGCGACGACGGCCCGGTCATGCGCACCACGGTCACCGGGGAGCTCGCCGCGCTGATGCCCGATCCGGTCCAGGAGTATCCGATGGAGCCGGTGGCCGACGACCTGTTCGTCGTGCGCGAGCCGTCGACGCGGAGCTGGATCCCGGTGACGTTCTACGCCCTGCCGACCGGGGAGCGGTACGTGCACTTCGGGGTGCGCGCCACCCCGCGGGTCGGCTGAGGTGGAGCTGGCGGACCTCCTCGCGGACGTCGAGGAGCTGGTGCGCTGCGAGTCGCCGTCGGCCGACCTGGCGGCGGTGGCCCGCAGCGCGGACGTGGTCGCCCGGGTCGGGGAGCGGCGCCTGGGCGTCGCGCCGGAGCGGCTCGTGCTCGACGGCCGCACCCACCTGCGCTGGCGGCTCGGCACCGGACCGTCGCGGGTGCTGCTGCTCGGCCACCACGACACGGTGTGGCCGCTCGGCACGCTCGCCACCCACCCGTGCACCGTGACCGGCGGGGTGCTGCGCGGGCCCGGCTGCTTCGACATGAAGGCCGGCCTGGTGCTGGCGATGCACGCCGCGGCCGGGCGGGACGGGGTGACGCTGCTGGTCACCGGCGACGAGGAGCTCGGCTCACCCAGCTCGCGCGAGCTGGTCGAGGACGAGGCCAGGGCCGCCGACGCCGTGCTGGTGCTGGAGGCGTCGGCGCCGGGCGGCGCGCTGAAGACCGAGCGCAAGGGCGTGTCCCTGTACGAGGTGGCGGTGACCGGGCTGGCCGCGCACGCCGGGCTGGAGCCGGAACGCGGGGTCAACGCCACCGTCGAGCTGGCCCACCAGGTGCTGGCCGTGGCCGCGCTCGCCGACCCGTCGTGGGGCACCACGGTCACCCCGACCGTGCTCACCGCCGGCACCGCGACCAACACCGTGCCCGCGGCCGGCGCGTTCGCGGTCGACGTGCGCGCGCGGAACGCGGCCGAGCAGGCGCGGGTGGACGCCGCGATGCGCGCGCTGGCCCCGGCCGTGCCCGGCGCGCGGATACGGGTGACCGGCGGGCCGAACCGGGCGCCACTGGAGCGCACCGCGTCGGCGGACCTGTTCGCGCTGGCCGCGTCGCTCGCCGAACGGCTTGGCCAGCCGTCGCTCACGGGCGTCGCGGTCGGCGGCGGCTCGGACGGAAACCTCACCGCCGGGGTCGGCACCCCGACCCTCGACGGGCTCGGCGCGATCGGCGGCGGGGCGCATGCCGACGACGAGCACGTCCTGGTGGACGCCCTGCCCGGTCGGGGCGCGCTGGTCGCGGCCCTGCTGGACGCCCTGCTGGCCGGTGCGACCAACGACCGCCCGACCTCTGGTGCGCGCCGACCATGACCGGCGCCGACGACGGCACGAGCATGGACGCCGTGACCGACACGACTGACGCCGGTGCGACCGCGGCCGCCGCTGCTGCCGGGGTCCGGGTGCGCGAGCTGACCGACCTCGCCGACCTCACCGCGGTGTGCCGACTGTTCCGGGACATCTGGCGGACCGACCCCAAGAACCCCCTGGTCACCACCGAGCTGCTGCGCGCGCTGACCAAGGCCGGCAACTACCTCGCCGGCGCGTTCGACGGCGACCGGCTGGTCGGTGCCTGCGTCGGCTTCTTCGGCGCGCCGGCGGAGGGCGTCATGCACAGCCACATCGCCGGCGTCGCCCCGGCCGCGGCCGGGCGCAGCGTCGGCTTCGCGCTCAAGTCGCACCAGCGGGCGTGGGCGCTGCGCCGGGGCGTCGGCGCGATCGCCTGGACGTTCGACCCGCTGGTCGCCCGCAACGCGTACTTCAACGTGGTGAAGCTCGGCGCGACCGCGGTCGAGTACCTGCCGAACTTCTACGGCGGCATGGCCGACGGCGTGAACGGTGGCGACGACACCGACCGGCTGCTCGTCCACTGGGACCTCGCCGGGGAACCGTCGGGCCGCGCCCTGATCCGGCCGGCTGCTGTGGCGCTCGGCCGCGCCCCCGACGGCGGGCCGGCGCCGGGGGAGGCGAACGGGTCCACCGTCGCGGTCGCGGTGCCGCCCGACATCGAGGCCCTGCGCGCGGCCGACCCGGGGCTGGCGAAGGCGTGGCGGGTCGCGCTGCGCGAGGTGCTCGGCGGCCTGCTGGCCGACGGTGCCCGGATCGCCGGCTTCGACCGCGCCGGCTGGTACGTGCTGACCAGGGAGGAGACGTCGTGAAACCGAAGGGTGTCGAGCTGCGCCGGATCAGGATGCCGCTGGTGGCGCCGTTCCGGACCTCGTTCGGCGTGGAGCGGACCCGGGACGTGCTGCTGCTCCGGGTCGCGACCGACGACGCGGACGGCTGGGCCGAGTGCGTCGCGATGTCCGACCCGCGCTACTCCGCCGAGTACGTCGACGGCGCCGCGGACGTGTTGACCCGGTTCCTCGTCCCCGCGCTCGCGGCGGCGGCCGACACGGTCGCCCGGCTCGGTGCGCCGGCCGTCGCGCCAGCGCTGGCCGCGTTCCGCGGGCACCGGATGGCGAAGGCCGCGCTGGAGACCGCCGTGCTCGACGCGGAGCTGCGCGCCGAGGGCCGCCCGCTGGCCCGCGAACTCGGCGCCGTCCGCGACCGGGTGCCGTGCGGGGTGTCGGTCGGCATCATGGACTCGGTCGGCGAGCTGCTCGACGCGGTCGCCGGCTACCTCGACGCCGGCTACGTGCGGATCAAGCTGAAGATCGAGCCCGGCTGGGACGTCGAGCCGGTCCGGGCGGTGCGCGAGCGCTTCGGCGACGACGTGCTGCTCCAGGTCGACGCGAACGCCGCGTACACTCTCGCCGACGCCCGCCAGCTCGCCCGGCTCGATCCCTTCGACCTGCTACTGATCGAGCAGCCCCTCGACGAGGAGGACGTCCGAGGGCACGCCGAGCTGGCCCGGCTGGTCACCACCCCGGTGTGCTTGGACGAGTCGATCACCTCGGCCCGGGCGGCCGCCGACGCGATCGCGATCGGCGCGTGCTCGGTGGTCAACGTCAAGCCGGGCCGGGTCGGCGGCTACCTGGAGGCCCGCCGGATCCACGACGTGTGCGTCGCGCACGGCGTGCCGGTGTGGTGCGGCGGGATGCTGGAGACCGGGCTCGGCCGGGCCGCGAACGTGGCGCTGGCCGCGCTGCCCGGGTTCACCCTGCCCGGCGACACCTCCGCGTCGGACCGCTACTACCGCACCGACATCACCGAGCCGTTCGTCCTGGCCGACGGCCACCTGCCGGTGCCGACCGGGCCGGGCGTCGGCGTCGAGCCCCTGGCCGACGAGCTGGCGGCGGTGACCACGGCGACCGAGTGGATCCCGTTCACGACCTGAGCGACCCGCGTGGACGACGTAGGCTCTGGTTTTCAGCTTCGGGAGGTGCTCGTGGTGAACCTCCGGCCGCGCGCGAGCCTCCGCCGCGTGCTCGACGATCTCGGCGCGACCCTGCTCGAGGTGGTGCACGGCGACGTCGACCGGGTCAGCGACCTCGGCGGCGTCGTCATCCACGACCCGATCGAGGAACCGGTGCTGCCCCGGCACGCGCTCGTGCTCGGCGTCGGCCTGCGGGACCGGGCGGAGATCGAGGAACTGCTGGCCACCCTCGGCCGGAACCGCGCGGCCGGGCTGGTGCTCCGCGCCCCGGTGCCCCCGGAGCTGGTGCCGGCCGCCGACGCCGCCGGCCTCGCCCTGCTCGGCCTGACCAGGGGTGCCACCTGGGCCCAGCTGGCCGCGCTGCTGCGCTCGCTGCTCGCCGAGGGCGACGTCGGCGACGCCGGGCCGGAGACGCTGGGCGGGATGCCGTCCGGTGACTTGTTCGCGCTGGCCAACGCGATCGCCGCGCTGCTGGACGCGCCGGTCACGATCGAGGACCGGGGCTCCCGGGTACTGGCGTTCTCCGGCCGGCAGGACGAGGCCGACCCGTCGCGGGTGGAGACGATCCTCGGCCGGCAGGTGCCGGAGCGGTACTCGCGGCTGCTCGCCGAGCGCGGGGTGTTCCGCCACCTCTACCGCAGCGACCAGCCGGTGTACGTGGAGCCCCTGCTGGAAGGGCTGGTGACCATACCGAGGGTGGCCGTCGCGGTCCGTGCCGGCGACGAACTGCTCGGCTCGATCTGGGCCGCGGTACGCGAGCCGCTGAGCGAGGAGCGCACCCAGGCCCTGTGCGACGCCGCCCGGCTGGTCGCCCTGCACATGCTGCGCATCCGGGCCGGCGCCGACGTCGAACGCCGCCTCCGCGCCGACCTGCTTGGCACCGCGATCGAGGGCGGTGCCGGCGCGCGCGAGGCGCTGGACCGGCTCGGCCTGGCCGACCAGCCGGTGGTGGTGCTGGCCATGGCGGTGGTGGAACCGGGTGCCGACCCCGGCGTCGTGCACGGCGCCGACGCGGCCGTGGTCACCGAGCGGCAGCGGCTGAGCGACGGGCTCGCCATGCACCTGAGCGCGGTGCACCCGCGCTGCGCGACGGCCCTGATCGGCGACGTGACCTACGGCCTGGTGCCGACCACCCGGGACGAGAACGCGGTCCGCGTCGCCACCGACTTCCTGGACCGGGTCGGAGACCGGGCAGGGGCGGTGATCGGCGTCGGCCAGCCGGCCGCCGACGTCTCCGGCCTGGCGGACTCCCGCACCAGCGCCGACCGGGCCCTGCGTGTGCTGCGCGCCGGCACGACGGGCGGCCCGCGGGTCGCGCGGCTGGCCGACGTGAACGTGGAGGCGCTGGTGCTGGAGCTGCGTGACCTGGTCGCCGCCCGCGGCGACCGCCCGAGCGGCCCGATCGCGAAGCTGTTCGCCTACGACGAGGAGCACAACACCCACCTGGTGCCGACCCTGCGCGCGTGGCTGGACAACTTCGGCGACGTCATCGCCGCGGCGGCCGCGGTGTACGTGCACCCCAACACGTTCCGCTACCGGCTGCGCCGGCTGGCCGAGGTCGGCGGCCTGGACCTGACCGACCCGGAGGCCCGCTTCGCCGCGATGCTGCAGCTCCGGGTCGTCTCCCCGGACCGCTGAGCCGGCGATGGGCGGGGGTTTGGCGCCCGCGCCACCGGGCATGCCGAGGGGCATGGCGGAGTCCAAGGTGAGGTCGCGGGCCGGAACGGGGCCCGCACGTGCTGTCGTACTGGTGCTGGCCCTGGTCTACCTGGTGCTCGCCGTGGGCGGCGTGGTCACGGTGGGCTGGGGCTCGTTCGGGTGGGAGGACCCGGTCACGCTGTTCGGCGTCTTCGGGATCAGCACGCTGGCGAACATCCTGCACGGGTTCATCGGGGTCGTCGCGCTGGTCGCCGCCCTGCGCGGCGGGGCGTATGCGTTCGCACCGGTCGCCGGCATCGCGTTCACCGCCATGTCGGCGTTCGGCATCGCGGCCAAGGTGTTCCGCGACGAGGGCGACCCGCTGAACCTCACCTGGTGGAACGTCGCGCTGTACCTGTGCAGCCTGGTCGCCTGCGTGGTCGTCTACGGCCTGCGGGTCAGGCTGTCCCGACGGACGGCCGATCGGCACGGATGACCACCAGCTCCTCGACCTGCTGACCTGGCCGGATGCGGCCCTGGTCACGCAGCAGCCGCTGCCTGGCCCGCAGCACCGGCCCGAACGGCACGTCGGCGCGGGCGACGACCGACGCCTTGAGGTCACCCCCGCGCAGCTGGCGCAGCGTGGTTTCCACGCCCGACAGCGCGGAGTGGACGACGAGCAGCGCGCCACCCGGCGCGAGCAGCAGCGGCGCCGTGGCGCACAGCCGGTCCAGCACCGCGCGGCCGTCGACACCGGCGTCCCACGCCCTGGCCCGGCCGACCGGAACGTCCGCCACCCCCGGCACGTACGGCGGATTGGCCAGCACCAGGTCGAACCGGCGGCCGAGCACGGTCTCGAACGCGTCACCGCACTCGACCCGGACGTCGATGCCGCGCACCGCCGTGTTCACCCGGGTCGCCAAGGCCGCGCGGCGGCAGACGTCGACGGCGGTCTGCGTACGCGGCCGGGTCGCGGCCGCCACGATGGACAGCGCACCGGTGCCGGAGCAGATCTCCAGCACGTCGGCGCCGGGCCGGATTCCGGCCTGCCGCACGGCGTCGGCCAGCAGCCAGGTGTCGTTCTGGGGGCGGTAGACGCCGAAGGGTCGAAGCAGCCACATGCGCCGGGAACTACCTCGGCGATCGTCTTCCAAACGCCGGGGTTTGACGCGGCCGGACCGGGGTAGGCGTTGTTCCCGATCGGTGGTACCGGACTGGCGGAGGACCCGTGAGCATCGACGTGAAGCCGGTGATGGTGCCCAACGCCGCACCTCGTCGCGGCCCACGGGGGTCGCAGTTCCTGCGCATCTTCGCGACCACCGACCACAAGCAGATCGGGATCCTCTACCTGGTCACGTCGTTCGGGTTCTTCCTCGTCGGCGGACTGATGGCGCTGCTGATGCGCGGCGAGCTGGGCGCGCCCGGCCTGCAGTTCCTGTCCGCCGAGCAGTACAACCAGCTGTTCACCATGCACGGCACGGTGATGATGCTGCTGTACGCGACGCCGAACGTGTTCGCCTTCGCCAACCTGATCCTGCCGCTGCAGATCGGCGCGCCGGACGTGGCGTTCCCCCGGCTCAACGCGCTGTCGTACTGGCTGTACCTGTTCGGCGCGCTGATCACGCTGGGCGGGTTCGTCACCCCGGGCGGTGCGGCGGACTTCGGCTGGTTCGCCTACACCCCGCTCTCGCGCATGGAGTACGCGCCGGGTCCCGGCGGGAACCTGTGGGCGATCGGGCTGATCGTCGCCGGGCTCGGCACGATCCTCGGCGCCGTCAACATGCTGACCACCGTGGTGTGCCTGCGCGCGCCGGGCATGACGATGTGGCGGATGCCGATCTTCACCTGGAACATCTTCTTCACCAGCATCCTGGTGCTGATTGCCTTCCCGGTGCTGACCGCCGCGCTGTTCGGGCTGCTGGCCGACCGGCTGATCGGCGCGCACGTGTTCGACCCGGCCAACGGCGGGACGATCCTGTGGCAGCACCTGTTCTGGTTCTTCGGACACCCCGAGGTCTACATCGTCGCGCTGCCCTACTTCGGCATCGTCACCGAGATCGTGCCGGTGTTCAGCCGGAAACCGCTGTTCGGCTACAAGGGGATGGTGTTCGCGACCATCGCGATCACCGGGCTGTCGATGACCGTGTGGGCACACCACATGTTCGCCACCGGCGCGGTGCTGCTGCCGTTCTTCGCGTTCCTGTCCTTCGCTATCGCGATACCGACGGGGATCAAGTTCTTCAACTGGATCGGCACGATGTGGAAGGGCCAGTTGACGTTCGAGACCCCGATGCTGTTCAGCCTCGGGTTCATGGTCACCTTCCTGTTCGGTGGACTGACCGGGGTGCTGCTCGCCGCACCCGCCATCGACTTCCACGTCCACGACACGTACTTCGTGGTGGGACACTTCCACTACGTGCTGTTCGGCACCATCGTGTTCGCCACGTTCGCCGGGGTGTACTTCTGGTTCCCCAAGATGTGCGGCCGGATGATGAACGAACCGTTGGGGCGACTGCACTTCTGGACCACGTTCATCGGCTTCCACACCACGTTCCTGGTACACCACTGGCTCGGCGCCGAGGGCATGCCGCGCCGGTACGCCGACTACCTGCCCACCGACGACTTCACCACGCTGCACGTGATCTCCACGGTCGGCGCGTTCGTGCTGGCCCTGTCGACGCTGCCGTTCCTGTGGAACGTGTTCCGCAGCTGGCGCTACGGCGACCCGGCCGACGCGGACGACCCGTGGGGCTTCGGCAACTCGCTGGAATGGGCCACCGGCTCGCCGCCGCCCCGGCACAACTTCACCGAGCTGCCGAAGATCCGCTCCGAGCGGCCCGCGTTCGAACTGCACTACCCGCACATGGTCGAGCGGTTCCGCGAGGAGGCGTACCAGCAGCCGAGGCGCGGCCGGCACCGCCCGCCCGCGCCGTCCGAGGTCGGCGCGGCCGCCACCCAGCCCGAGGACCAGGACGACCGCACCGATCCGCGAGGAAAGTGACATGGCGACCGAGGACGTACCGGGGAGCTCGCTGACCTTCGTCGGCACCGCGACCACGCTGCTGCGGCTCGGCGGGTTCACCGTGCTGACCGACCCCAACTTCCTGCACAACGGCCAGTGGACCTACATCGGCCAGGGGCTGGTCTCTCGGCGCCGCACCGAGCCGGCACTGCAACCGGCCGACCTGCCGCCGCTGACCGCGGTGGTGCTGTCCCACCTGCACGGCGACCACTTCGACCGGATCGCCCGCCGGGAGCTCGACCGCGACGTGCCGCTGGTGACCACCAAGCAGGCGGCCGGGAAGCTGTCCAAGAGCGGTTTCCGGGCGACGGTCCCGCTGGCCACCTGGGACACCCAGACGTTCGTCGACGGCGACGCGACGCTGCGGGTGACCGCGGTGCCGGCCCGGCACGCCGCCGGTCCGCTCGGCCTGCTGCTGCCCCGGGTGATGGGCACCGTGCTCGAGTACCGGCCGAACACGGCGGCCGACCCGCTGCGCGTCTACCTCAGCGGCGACACCGTCATGCACGAGGACCTGTCGCTGGTCCGCGAGCGGTTCCCCCGGCTCGACCACGCCGTCGTGCACCTCGGCGGCACCCGGGTGCTCGGCGTGCTGCTGACCATGGACCACCGGCAGGGCGTCGACCTCATCGAGCTGCTCGGCCCGGCCACCGCGATCGCCGTGCACTACGACGACTACGGCGTGTTCCACTCGCCGCTGTCGAACTTCCTCGTCGAGGTGGAGAAGCGGCGTCCCGCGGCGCGGGTCCGAGTCCCCCTGCGTGGCGAGACGATCCC
Organism: Actinophytocola gossypii; assembly: GCF_025165815.1. GTDB lineage: Bacteria > Actinomycetota > Actinomycetes > Mycobacteriales > Pseudonocardiaceae > Actinophytocola > Actinophytocola gossypii. The sequence goes on from NZ_JAFFZE010000009.1 coordinate 393,868, forward strand.
GCTCACCCACGAGTAGCGAGCCCGGCTAGTCCAGGAACCGTTGACGAACCGGTTACCTGTGTGCAACCTTTGTCTCCTCGTTCTGCAAAAACTCGACTGACTTCACGCAAATTATCTTAGAGGTCACGAAACTACCCTGCTGCAACAGAACAGAGGACCTCATGGAACGGAAACAGCCCAGGTGGCGGTCGCTGACCGGCCTCCTGACCACCTGTGTCCTGGCCGTCGGACTCCTGCCCGCTTCCCCGGCCGCCGCGACCCCCGACGACGCATCCACCGAAGCCGCGACCACCGTCCTGGCCAGCACCCTCTCCGCCAGCAGCGCACAAGCCGGCTACCCCGTCGGCAACGCGGGCGACGGTGACCGGGGCACCTACTGGGAGAGCGCCAACCACGCCCTCCCGCAGTGGATCCAGGCCGACCTCGGCGCCGCCGCGACGGTCGACCGGGTCGTGCTCACGCTCCCGGCGCACTGGGAGGCTCGCACCCAGACGCTGACCGTGGGTGGCAGCACGACCGGGACCTCGTTCACCACTCTCGCCACCGCCAGGGGTTACGCGTTCGAACCGGGTGCCGGCAACACGGTCTCGATCCCGTTCACCGCCACGACCGCCCGCTACCTGCGGCTGACGGTCACCGCCAACACCGGCTGGCCGGCCGCCCAGGTCGCCGAGCTGGAGGTGTACGGGCCGGACACCGGCGACGTCGAGGCGCCGAGCGCGCCCGCCGGCCTGACCTACACCGAGCCATCGTCCGGGCAGATCCGACTGGCCTGGCGCGCGTCCACCGACAACGTCGGCGTCACCGGGTACGCGATCTACCGCAACGGCGCGCTCGTCGGCACCGTGCCGGCCGGCACCCTGACCTTCACCGACACCCAGCCCGCGTCCGCGACCGTCGAGTACGTCGTGCGCGCCAGGGACGCCGCCGGCAACGAGTCGCCGGACAGCAACCGGGTGACCAGGGCAGGAGAGGGGCCGGCCGGGGAGGACCTGGCCGCCGGCAAGCCCATCGAGGCGTCCTCCACCGTGCACGGCTACGTCGCGCGGAACGCCAACGACGGTGACGTCGGCACCTACTGGGAGTCGGCCGCCGGGTACCCGTCCACGCTGACCGTGCGGCTCGGCTCGAACGCGGACATCACCTCCGTCGTGGTCAAGCTCAACCCCGACCCGATCTGGGGTCCGCGTACGCAGAACATCGAGGTGCTCGGCCGCGACCAGTCCGGGGCCGAGTTCACCGGCCTGCTCGGCCGGGCCGACTACGCGTTCGACCCGTCGGAGAACCAGAACTCGGTGACCCTGCCGGTCAACGGGCGCGCGTCCGAGGTGCGGCTGCGGTTCCACGGCAACTCCGGCGCGCCCGGCGGACAGGTCGCCGAGTTCCAGGTGATCGGCACCCCGGCGCCCAACCCGGACCTGACCGTCACGTCGACGACCTGGGCACCCGAGTCGCCGACCGAGACCGACCGGATCACCCTGTCGGCCACCGTGCGCAACGCGGGCAGCGCGCCGGCGGGGGAGACCGTGGTCGACTTCGCCATCGACGGCTCGGTCGTCGGTGACGCGCCGGTGGCTCCGCTCGCACCCGGCGCGTCCGCGACGGTGTCCGTGGACGCCGGCACCCGCACGGCGGGCAGCTACCCCGTCTCGTCCACAGTGGATCCGTCGAACTCCGTGGTGGAGCAGGATGACGGGAACAACACGCACACCGCGGCGGAGGAACTCGTGGTGGCCAGGGCGCCCGGGCCGGACCTGCGCGTGCTCGGCGTCGCGTCCAACCCGACGAACCCCGCGGCCGGCGCCCGGGTCACGTTCAGCGTCGAGGTGCACAACCGGGGCACGTCCAGCGCGGGCGCGTCGGTGACCAGGGTGTCCGTCGGCGGCACGACCCTCGACACCGACACCCCGGCGGTCGCCGCCGGCGAGACGCGGACCGTGGCGGTGAGCGGCAGCTGGACCGCGACCAGCGGCGGCGCGACGATCGACGCCACCGCCGACGCGACCGACGCGGTCACCGAGACCAACGAGACCAACAACGGGTTCACCCGGTCCATCGTGGTCGGGCGCGGCGCCGCCGTGCCGTACGTCGGGTACGAGGCGGAGGCCGGCCGGTACGAGGGCACCCTGCTGGAGGCCGCTCCGGAACGCCCGTTCGGGAACACCAACTTCGCCACCGAGTCCTCGGGCCGCCAGTCGGTGCGGCTGGAGAACACCGGGCAGTACGTGGAGATCACCTCGACGAACCAGGCCAACTCGATCGTGGTGCGCAACTCCGTGCCGGACGCACCGGGCGGCGGCGGTGCCGACCACACGATCAGCCTGTACATCGACGGGGAGTACGAGCGGAAGCTGACGTTGTCCTCGACGCACAGCTGGCTCTACGGCACCACCGACGACCCGGAGGGCCTGACCAACACCCCGCAGGCCGCCGCGCGACGGCTGTTCGACGAGTCGCACGCGCTGCTCGGCGAGTCCTACCCGCCCGGCACCACGTTCCGGCTGCAGCGGGACGCGGGCGACGACGCGGCGTTCCACATCATCGACCTGATCGACCTGGAGCAGGTCGCGCCGCCGAAGGAGAAGCCGGCCGAGTGCACCTCGATCACCGAGTACGGGGCGGTGCCGAACGACGACGGGGACGACACCTCGGCGCTGCAGCGCGCGGTGACCGACGACCAGAACGGTGTGATCTCCTGCGTCTGGGTTCCGCGGGGCCAGTGGCGGCAGGAGCAGAAGATCCTGACCGAGGACCCGGACCGCCCCGGTCACAACCAGGTCGGCATCAGGGACGTCACGATCCGCGGCGCCGGCATGTGGCACTCGCAGTTCTACACGCTGACCGAGCCGCAGGACGCGGGCGGCATCAACCACCCGCACGAGGGCAACTTCGGGTTCGACATCGACAAGAACACCCAGATCTCCGACCTCGCGATCTTCGGCTCCGGCCGGATCCGCGGCGGTGACGGCGGCGCCGAGGGCGGGGTCGGCCTGAACGGCCGGTTCGGCACCGGCACGAAGATCACGAACGTGTGGATCGAGCACGCGAACGTGGGCGTCTGGGTCGGTCGGGACTACAGCAACATCCCCGAGCTGTGGGGTCCGGCCGACGGGCTGGAGTTCTCCGGCATGCGCATCCGCAACACCTACGCCGACGGCATCAACTTCACCAACGGCACCAGGAACTCGCGGGTGTTCAACTCCTCGTTCCGCACCACCGGCGACGACTCGCTCGCGGTGTGGGCCAACCCGTACGTCAAGGACCCGGCGGTGGACATCGCGCACACCAACGAGTTCGTCAACAACACGATCCAGTTGCCGTGGCGGGCCAACGGAATCGCGATCTACGGCGGCTACGACAACCGGATCGAGAACAACCTGGTGTACGACACGATGAACTACCCGGGCATCATGCTGGCGACCGACCACAGCCCGCTGCCGTTCTCCGGGGAGACGGTCATCGCCAACAACGGGCTGTACCGGACGGGCGGGAAGTTCTGGGGCACGCAGGAGTTCGGGGCGATCACGTTCTTCGCCCAGACCCACGACATCGTCGGGGTCACCCTGCGCGACACGGACATCCACGACTCGACCTACGACGGGATCCAGTTCAAGAACGGTGGCGGTGCGGTCCCGGGCGTCCGGATCAGCGACGTGCGGATCGACGACTCCAACCACGGGGCCGGCATCCTCGCGATGGCTGGCGCGCGCGGCAGCGCGACGCTGACGAACGTGACCATCACGAACTCGGCCGACGGCGACGTCGTCGTCCAGCCGGGATCCACGTTCGACATCACGCGGTAGTCGTCCCCCGAAGGGGCTCGCGGTCCTGGACCGCGGGCCCCTTCGCTTGGTCTGGACCACTCGGTGGTCTGAACCATAAACTGACCGCGTTCCGTGTTCGATCGGCTTCCCCCTGCTACCGAAGGAGCCACCATGAGATCAACACGCCGTCTCCTCGCGCTCGCGACCGCCGCGCTCGCGGTCTCGGCCACTCTCGGCGCCGCGCCCGCTGCCGGCGCGGAACCGCCGCCGAGCGACTGGGACCGGATGCTCGCCCAGCAGCCGCTCGTCCGCGCCGCCGACGTGATCCAGGCCGAGGTGCTGCGCGGCGCCGACCGGGGTTTCGCCGGCATCGTCCTCGAGGAGGACCACGTCGACCTGTGGTGGAAGGGCTCCGTGCCGGCCGGGATCCGCGCCGCCGTCGCGAAGGCGGAGGCCGAGGCGCCCGTGGAGATCGAGCCGGCCCGGTACTCCAACGCCGAACTACGCGCGGCCGCCAAGGTGATCGACGCCCGCCGCGGCCCGGCCGTGCACGCGATCAAGCTCCCGGCCGACGGCAGCGGCCTGGTCCTCGGCACCACGTCGGCGGCCGCGACCCACGCGCTCACGTCCGCGGTGGACGTTCCGGTGCGGACCGTCGTGGAGGAGCCGCTGGCGCCGGTGTCGCGGCGCGACGACGCCCCGCCGTGGAAGGGCGGCGCCACGATCGTGCTCGGCAACGCGGCCTGCACCTCGGGCTTCTCGGTACGCAACGGCGCGAACCAGCGGTTCCTGCTCACCGCCGGGCACTGCGGCGACCCGGGCGTGCGGGTGACCGACCCGACCGGCGAGTACATCGGCAACGCGGGCGCCAAGCACGGCGACCACGACATCATGCTGATTCCCACGCCGAACGTGGTGAACCGCCAGTACGTCGGCGGCGGCGACAGCAACAGCACGGTGTCCGTGAACGGCTGGGGCGACGTGTACGTCGGCGAGTACCTGTGCCAGTCCGGCGTCACCAGCGCGGGCGCCACCGGTGGCCCGGTCTGCAACATCAAGGTGCTGTTCTTCTACGCCGACCGCGAGGACCTGGTCGAGGGCGAGCAGATGAACGGCCAGCAGGCCGCCCGCCCCGGCGACAGCGGCGGGCCCGTCTACGGCCCGGCCGCCGGCGGCGGCGTGATCGCCAAGGGCACGGTCACCCGCGTCGCCGGCGCCCGCATCGGCTTCCAGGACTTCCGCACCGCCTCCCGCGATTTCGGCGTGTACATCCCCCTCTGACCCCCGAACGTACGACTCGCGCGACGGGAACGTACGACTCGCGAGCCTCGCGAGTCGTACGTTCCCGGACGGTGAGTCGTACGTTCGGGGGCGGTGGTCAGTGGGGGGTGCGGAGGAGGCGGGCGAGGGTGTCGTGGTCGGCCAGGGCGGGTAGGGCCAGGACGCGGTGCCTGGCTCGTTCGCCCATCGCGGTGAGGGCGGTGAGGAGGTCGTCGGCGGCGTCCTCGTCGAGGGCGGTGCGCAGGAGGAGGGTGAGGGTGTCGTCGTCGGCCTCGGCGGCGTACTCGGCGATGCGGCCGCGGAGGCGGTCGTCGGTCAGCCTGCCGATCAGGGACAGGCCGGCGGAGCGGAGGTCGAGCGGGCCGGTCAGGGCGGTGTGCACGACCTCGCGCAGGCGGGGCGCTGGCAGCATCGACACCGCCGTGGTCAGCTGGGCGTCGCACTCGGCGTAGAAGCCGATCCGCAGCAGGGCCTCGTCCGACACGGTCGCGGCGACGCCACGGATGATCCACGAGGTCGCGGCGTCGAGCAGGCGGCCGAGGGTGACGTACTCGGTTCGGTCGACCAGTTCGCGGATCACCGCCAGCACCCGGTCCGGGTCCATCCGCTGGATCAGCGGCGCCGCCCGGCGTGGGTCGAGGTGGATCGAGCCCTCGGCCAGGTACTCCACGGGCATCCGGTTGGCCAGCTCGGCGGCACGTTCCGGGGCCATCTCGCCGGCCACCCGCGCGGCCAGGAACGGCGTGAACGCCCGCAGCGTGATCCGCACGTTCACCGCGGTGGGCAGCAGCCGGGTGATCGCGGCGACCCGCTGGAACGCCGTCCGGTGCTCGTCGTACAGCGCTGCGGTGACCCGCTCGCGGAGCCGCCGGATCTCCTCGTACTCGAGCGAGGCCGCGAACCGCACGCCCTCCGGCGTGGTGTGCAGGGCCCGGGCCAGCTTCATCAGTTCGGCCTTCGTGGCCAGGTCACGCGCCACGTCTCACCGCCCCACGATCCGGCCGACGCTGGCCCGCACCAGCGGCGGCAGCTGCCGCATGGCCTCGTCCGTCGCCGCGGCGAGTGCCCGCGCCTGGTGCCTGCGCGCGGCCGACAGGGCGTCGTGCAGTTCCGCCAGCTCCTGGTCGGACAGCGCGTCCAGGACGCCGGCGTCGGGTCCGAGCCAGCGCTTCAGCGCATCCCGTACGTCGCCGCGCATTGCCTGACTTTGTCATGTCCGCCCGCCGCCGCCATACCCGCATCCGGGTGTTCCGTGCCGGTACGGACCCGGCCGGTAGCATGCGTGGACATGACGCGCATGCTCGTGACCGGCGGGGCCGGCTTCATCGGCTCCAACTTCGTTCACCACACGCTCAAGCACCACCCGGCGTACGAGATCCGCGTGCTTGACTCGCTGACCTACGCCGGCTACCGCGAGAGCCTCACGCCGGCCGGCGACGCGATCGAGTTCGTCGAGGGTGACATCTGCGACGCCGACCTGGTCGAGCGGCTGATGGCCGGCACGGACGTGGTCGTCCACTTCGCCGCCGAGTCGCACGTGGACCGCTCCCTGCACGACCCGGAGCCGTTCATCCGCAGCAACATCATGGGCACGTTCACCCTGCTCGAGGCCGCGCGCCGGCACGACGTGCGCTTCCACCACATCTCCACCGACGAGGTGTTCGGCGACCTGCCGCTCGACTCGGACGACAAGTTCACCGAGGAGACCCCGTACAACCCGTCCAGCCCGTACTCGGCGAGCAAGGCCAGCTCCGACACCCTGGTCCGGGCGTGGGTGCGCTCGTTCGGCCTGCGCGCGACGCTGTCCAACTGCGCCAACAACTACGGCCCGTTCCAGCACGTCGAGAAGTTCATCCCGCGGCAGATCACCAACGTGCTCGTCGGCGACCGCCCGAAGCTGTACGGCGACGGCGTGAACGTGCGCGAGTGGACCCACGTCGACGACCACAACGCCGCGGTGCACCTGATCATCTCGGGCGGCCGGATCGGCGACACGTACCTGATCGGCTCCGGCGACGAGCGCAGCAACAAGGACATCCTGGAGACCACGCTCGAGCTGATGTACCAGGAGCGGGACGCCTACGACCGGGTGCCCGACCGCCCTGGCCACGACCTGCGCTACGCCAACGACTCGACGAAGATCCGCACCGAGCTGGGCTGGGTGCCCGAGTACGGCGACCTGCGCGCCGGCCTCGCCCAGACCATCGACTGGTACCGGCACAACGAGTGGTGGTGGAAGGCGCAGAAGGAGGGCACCGAGGCCACCTACGCCCTCCTCGGCCGCTAGGACACCACCTGGCGCACCAGCACCCGCAGCGCGTCCCGGTGCACGTTCGACGGGTCGGCGGCCAGCCAGCCGCCGACCTCCCGGACGAACCGCTCGGGATCCATCGGCGGCACGACGTCCGCGCCGAACGGCGGCTCGTCGACCGTGACGGCACCGGGGCGGCCGGGGTAGAGCAGCAGCACGCCCCGCACGGCGAACCCCGGTAGCAGCGCGCGGTACGCCGCGACCCGTTCGGCCAGTCGGGACGTCCCACCGCGGAACCGGTGACCGTTGCGCCACAGCACGCCCGCGGCGTCCACCCGGTAGTGCCCCGGCAGCCACACCTTCGACTCGACCAGTACCAGCCGCCTGCCGCAGAGCACCGCGTGGTCGACGTCGGCGAACACCGAGCCCGCCTCGCCCGCGAGCCCGTGGCACACCCGGGCGGCCGGGATGCGGGTCAGGTAGCGCGCCAGCAGCTCGGCGGTCAGCCGCTCACCCGCCTCGTCCGGCTCGGTGCCCGGCCGCCCGAACACCAGGCGCGTGCCCAGCTCGGCCAGGAACTCCCGGTCCGCCCTGGCCGAGGCGAGCCACCGGTGGCCGACGGCCGCGCCCGCGGCGGCGAGCACCAGCACCCACACGAACACCACCGCGCCGGGCGCCCCGGTGACCACCAGGGCCACCAGCAGCCCGGCCCAGGCGGCGCCGGCCACGGCGAACGCCGGGTTGGGTGCCGGCCCCGTCGGGACCAGCGCGACCCGCGAGCCGACGTGGTCCCACCACGGGATCGTCCTGGTGTCCAGTACCGGCAGCGTGGGCGTGTGCTCCGGGTCGTCCCGCTCGCGCCGCCGGGGAGCGGGCGGAACGGGCGGATCGTCGTCGAGGCCGCCGGCGTCGTAGTCGGAACGGAGCTCCGGATCGACGAGCGTCTCGTACGCCTCGCGGAGCAGGCGGAACGTGCCGGCGGTCCCGCCCGCGTCGGGGTGCATGACCTTGGCCAGCGACCGGTAGGCCGACCTGATCTCGGCGGGGGAGGCGTTCCGGGACACGCCGAGCAGCTCGTAGTAGTCGTACCCGCGCACCCTCACCGCCATCTCGTCGGTCCCGCTCCCGGCGAACAGATTAGGAGATCGTCCCACCGGGCATACGGTCGACATGCGACTTCCATCCGCGCTCCGCGACAGCTCGCTGTCGGTCCTGCTCGACGGCTATGCCTGGATGCCGGACCGGCGCGCCCGGACGGCGAACGGGATCGTGCGGACCAGGCTGTTCGGGCGCCCCGCCGTCGGCCTGTGCGGGCCGGAAGCCGCCCGGTTCTTCTACGACGAGGCACATGTCCGGCGGCACGGCGCGATCCCGGAGCCGGTGCGGGCCACCCTGTTCGGCAAGGGCGCCGTGCACACCCTCGACGGCGCGGCGCACCGGTGCCGCAAGGAACTCTTCCTCTCCCTGGTCACCCCGGAGCGCACCGCGGCGCTCGCGGCGAGCGTCGCGGCCGCGTGGGACGAGACGAAGTGGCCGCCCGGACGCCCGGTGGTCCTGTTCGACGAGGCGAGCCGCGTGCTCACCCGCGGTGTCTGCCGGTGGGCCGGCGTCCCGCTGGCCGACGCCGAGGTGGACGGTCTCGCCGCCGACCTGGTGGCGATGGTCGACGGCTTCGCCACCGCCGGGCCGAGGCACTGGCGGGCCCGCGCGGCCCGGCGCCGCCAGGAGGACCGGTTCGCCGGCCTGGTGCGCGGGGTGCGGGACGGCTCGGTCACCGCGCCGGAAGGGTCGGCGCTCATGGCCGTCGCCGGGCACCGGGAACGCGACGGCGAGTCGCTGAGCCCCCGGCTGGCCGCGGTGGAGCTGCTCAACGTCATCCGGCCGACGGTCGCGGTGTGCTGGTTCGTCGCGTACGCCGGCCACGCGCTGCACCGCTGGCCGGAGCACCGGCGGCGGCTGGCGGCCGGGGAGCTGGTCACCGAGTTCGTGCACGAGATGCGCCGGTTCTACCCGTTCGCGCCGTTCGTCGCCGGGCACGCGGTCACCGACCTGACCTGGCGGGACGAGCGGATCCCCTCGGGCTCGCTGGTGCTGCTCGACCTGTGGGGGCACGACCACGACGCGCGGTACTGGGACGAGCCGTTCCGGTTCCGCCCGGAGCGGTTCGTCGACCGGGAGATCGGCGAGTTCGAGTTGGTGCCGCAGGGCGCGGGCGATCCGCGGGTCAACCACCGCTGCCCGGGCGAGCCGTTCACCGTCGCGGTGCTGGAGGCGCTCACGCCCCGGCTGGCCGCGCTCGACCACGAGGTGCCGGACCAGGACCTGACCATCTCGCTGCACCGGATCCCGGCCAGGGTGCGCAGCGGCATGGTCGTCGTGCCGAGTTGATCTCGCGCGGTGGGCGGGGGGCTTGGGTACCGTGACGGACGAGGGTCGGGTCCAGAAGCGCGGCGTGCCCTTGTCCGACAGTTTGTGTCGAACACAGGAGGGCGCAACATGGTGCGTGGACGTGACGAGTGGCGGACGCCCGGTGCGCCGTGGTCACCGTGATCGTCGTCCCCGGCCCCGAGAACGTGCTGGCGCTCCGCGTCAACGGTGAGATCGACACCGCGAACGCCGCCGAGCTGGAGGCCGAGTTCATCCGGCTGGTCGACGGCTCGGTCGACGTCGTGGTGGACGTGCACGCCGTCACGATGCTCTCCGCCGCCGGCGCGCGGATGCTGACCCGGGTCGCCGACCGGCTCGCCGATGGGGGCAGGCGGATGCTGGTCGTCACCGGCGCCGGGATGCCCCGCCGGGTGCTCGAGGCGATCCACGCCGTCGACGTGCTGGAGGTCTTCACCACGGTCGACACGGCGGTCGCGGCGCTCGACCACGCGTCCGACCGCGATTGCGACGAGCTGGTGCGGCTGCGCGACCAGGTGCGCGACCTGCGCGAGAAGCTGCGTACCCGCCCGCTGGTCGCCCGCGCGCTCGGCATGCTGCACGAGCGTTACCGGCTGCCCGACGTGAACACGGCCAACGGCCTGCTGCGGGACGTGTCCCAGCGGAACAACGTGAAGATGCGGCTACTGGCGCACGCCTTCGTCGGCGCCACGCCACCGCCGTCGCCGGACGCGCCGCGCTGGTTCCCCGGCCGGCTCAGACCGCCCGCTCCCCGGTTGACGTTCGTGACGCGGGCCCCGGCCAACCTGACCGTGCTGCTCGACGAGGTGCTCGACGCGGTACTGGCGTGCTCGGGGGCCGAGGCGGGTGACGTCCAGCTGGTCGACCCGGTCCGCGGCGCGCTGGCGATCGAACGGCAGCGCGGCCTGCCCACGTCGCTGCTCACGTTCTTCGAGGAGGTCGGCACGACCGGTTCCCCGTGCGCGGAGGCGTGGCGGCGGCGCTCGTCGATGGTCGTCGCCGACGTGGCGAGCGACCCGGTCTACGACGAGGACGCCCGCGCGGTCCTGCTCGACGCCGGCATTCGCGCGGTGCGGAGCACGCCGCTGCTCGCGCCGTCCGGCGAGTGCGTCGGCGTCGTCTCCACCCACCACCGCGAGGTGGGCGCCGTGTCGGTTGGCGCCGAGCCACCCGAGCTGGCGCGGATCGCGGCCGAGGCGGGCGCGTGGATCGCCTGGTACGTCCGGAACACCACGCTCGACGCCCTTGAGCACCTGCACGACGAGGCCAGGCGGGCCGCTCGGGGCAGGGCAGCTGTCACGGGTGGCGTAGCAGCACCCCGACCCCGTCGGCCAAGGGGAGTGACTCGGCGGTGACGATCAGCTCGGCGCCGACCGCGAGCGCGGCCAGCGGCAGCGCCTCGTCGGCCCGCTGCCGGCTGATCGGGACGCCGAGCGCGCGCAGCGAGTCGTCGGTGCCGACCAGGTGGTCCTGCTGGTCGCCGCCGACCCACACCGTCTCGTCGCCGAGCCGGTCCACCGACACGACCAGGGCGTCGGCGTTGCCCTCGCGGAGGCCGCGGGTGCAGAGCGGGAGCCCGTCCACGGCGAGCCCGCCCGGCCGGGAGGACTCGAACACGAACTGGTCGTAGGCCGACCACTCGGCGACGGGCCGTTCCCCGGCCGCCGCGTGGTGGTGCGCGAGCGGGAGCAGGTAGGGCAGGTCGGACACCCTGCCGACGGGCGCGGCCGGCCGCCAGGACGGGCACTCGTCGACCAGAACCGTGCCGCCGGAGCTGACCAACGCCGTGACGAGTGCGTGGCCGGTGGCGCCGTGCCGGGCGACCGCCTCGTCCAGCACGTCGAGGACGGTCTCCTCGACGTGTTGGGCGGCGAGGCGGGGCCGCAGCACCGGCCAGGCGGCCGCGGACGGCAGGTAGACCGAGGCGAACGGTCCGGGGACGTGGACGAACTCGCGCATCGACAGGGTGTCCATGTCGCCTCCTCAGGACTTGACGAACTCCTCGCTGACGGCGTTAGGCCCGTCGTAGGTGCGGTCCGGCATCGACCGCAGCCCGTCGAGTACCGCGTCGTCGGCGCCCTGCGAGCGTGCGTGCTCGACCAGGCTGTCCTTGTCGCACGGGTAGTCCACACCGGACAGGAACTTCTGCATCTGAATCGGATTCGGGTTGTTCACGGCTTCTCCTTTCCCGTTCGGCCCGATGCGCTGGCTACCCCGATCGGCGCGACTTATCCGCCGGTCGGCAACCGAAAGGTCGTCACGATGAGTAGTAGCTGTCACGCACAGGTTTACTACTACTCCACCCGGAAAGCCCTTCTTCGTGACCACATCAGCTTCTGCGACCGCCGCGGCGGTGCTGTTCGACCGGGACGGCACGCTCGTCGAGGACGTGCCGTACAACGGCGACCCCGGCCTGGTCAGGCCGGTACCGGGGGCGCGGGACGCGCTGGAGCTGCTGCGGTCGGAGCACGTCGCGACCGGGATCGTGACCAACCAGTCCGGGATCGGCCGCGGATTGCTGACGGTGGGCGACGTCCACCGGGTGCATGCCCGGATGGAGCAACTGCTGGGGCCGTTCGACGACTTCCGGTTCTGCCCACATCTGCCCGATTCCGGGTGCGTCTGCCGCAAACCGGCACCGGGAATGGTGCTGGACGCGTGCGCCGCGCTCGGTGTGCGCCCGCGGGCGTGCGTCGTGATCGGCGACATCGCCGCCGATCTCGCCGCGGCAACCGCCGCCGGCGCCCTCGCGATCATGGTGCCGACCCCGGTGACCCGCCCGGACGAGATCGCCGCCGCCCCGGTGCTGGCCACCGACCTCCACACCGCCACCGAACTCGCCGTCGACCTCCTGCTGGGGGTGCGCGCATGATGCGGGTGCTCGTGGTGCGGTTGGACAGTGACGGCGACGTCCTGCTGTCCGGCCCGGCGATCCGCGCGATCGCCGGTCACCCGGCCGAGGTCACCCTGCTCTGCGGTCCGGCCGGCGCTCAGGCGGCCGCGCTGCTGCCCGGCGTGGACCACACGATCGAGTGGACCTGCCCCTGGATCGCCCCGGACCCCGGCGAGCTGCGACTCGACGACATGCGAGAGCTGACCGAACGGATCGCCGGTGCCCGGTTCGACCTCGCGGTGGTGCTGACCTCCGCGCACCAGTCCTGCCTGCCGACCGCGCTGCTGCTGCGGACGGCCGGCGTCCCGGCCATCGCCGGCATCTCCACCGACTACCCGGGCGCGCTGCTCGACGTCCGCCTGCGCCCCGACATCGACTTCGTCGACGACACCCCGGAGCCGGAGCGCGCGCTCGCTCTGGTCAACGCCGCCGGCTTCCGCCTGCCACCCGGCGACGACGGCGCGCTGCGGGTGCGCCGGATCCCGGAGGTGTCCACGCTGACCGGCACCGGCCCGTACGTGGTCGTGCACCCCGGCGCCACGGTGCCGGCCCGCCGCTGGCCGGCCGGCCGGTGCGCCGAGGCGGTGCGGGATCTGGTCGAGGCCGGGCACCGCGTGCTGGTCACCGGCGGACCGACCGAGCGGGTGCTGACCGCCGCGGTCGCCGCGGACGCCGGCACCGACCTCGGCGGCGCCACCAGCTTCGCGCAGCTCGGCGGCGTGCTCGCCGGCGCCGACGCGGTGGTCGTCGGCAACACCGGCCCCGCGCACCTCGCGGCGGCCGTCGAGACCCCGGTGGTCTCCCTGTTCTCCCCGGTCGTGCCGGCGGTCCGGTGGGCGCCCTACCGGGTGCCCACCGTGCTGCTCGGCGACCAGACCGCGGCCTGTCGCGGCACCAGGGCGCGCGAGTGCCCGGTGCCGGGACATCCGTGCCTGTCGACCGTCACCGCGCGTGACGTGGTGGCGGCCGTCCGGGCCGTACGGAAGAAGCACTCACTTAAGCCACAGGTGGTGCGCTGACCCTGCCATGACTGGACGACGGGAACAGCCACAAATGCGAATAGCGATGATCTCCGAACACGCCAATCCCCTGGCGGCGCTAGGAGGAGTTGACGCGGGCGGGCAGAACCTGCACGTCGCCGAGCTCTCCGCCGCTCTGGTCAGGGCGGGCCACGACGTGACCGTCTACACCCGCCGGGACGCCCGCGGGCAGCCGGCGACCGTCGACGCCCCCCAGGGCTTCCGGGTCGTCCACGTGCCGGCCGGTCCCGCCAAGCAGGTGCCCAAGGACGAGCTGCTGCCGCACATGGCCGAGTTCACCCGGTTCGTCAGCGAGCAGTGGCGGGACTCGCCGCCGGACGTCGTGCACTCGCACTTCTGGATGAGCGGAATCGTCGCGGTGTTCGCCAAGCAGCACACGCGCGTGCCCGTCGTGCACACCTACCACGCCCTCGGCACGGTGAAGCGCCGCCACCAGGGCACCGCCGACACCAGCCCGGCCGACCGCATCCGGCTCGAGCGGCTGGTCGGCAACTCCGTCACTCGCGTCCTCGCCACCTGCACCGACGAGGTCCGCGAGCTCGGCCGGATGGGCGTCGGCAACCGGCGCGTCGCCGTCGTCCCCTGCGGCGTGGACTGCGACCAGTTCCGCCCGGAGGGCCCCGTCGTGCCCAAGCGGCTGCCCCGCCGGGTGGTCAGCGTCGGCAGGCTGGTGCCGCGCAAGGGGTTCGCCGACCTGATCGCGGCCATGCCGTACAACTCGGACACCGAGCTGGTCATCGTCGGCGGCCCGGACCGCAGGACACTCGCCCGCGACCCGGAGGCCATCCGGCTGCGCGAGCTCGCCGAGCGGCTCGGCGTCGCCGACCGGGTGCGGCTCGTCGGCCAGGTGCCCCGCGAGCGGATGCCGTCCGTGCTGCGCTCGGCCGACCTCGTGGCGTGCGTGCCCTGGTACGAGCCGTTCGGCATCGTCCCGCTGGAGGCCATGGCCTGCGGGGTGCCGGTGCTCGCCACCGAGGTCGGCGGCCTGGCCGACACGGTCGTCGACGGCGTCACCGGCGTGCTGGTGCCGCCCCAGCGGCCCAAACCGCTGGCGGCCACCATGAAGGCCCTGCTCGCCGACCCGGTCAAGCGGGACTTCCTCGGCGCCGCCGGCCGCGACCGCGCCGAGTCCCGCTACCCGTGGGACCGGATCGCCATGGACACCGCCCGGGTCTACGAGCAGTGCCTCGACGGCACCGGCACCGGGCGGCTCGCCACCGCCGCCGGAGCGTCGCGATGAACCGCCTCGTCGAGCTCAGCCGCGCCGTGCGGGCACTGGACCGGCAGACCCCCCGGTTCGAACGCTGGGGTGCGCTGCTCGCCGAACGGCTCGGCGCGGGTGCCCGGCTGCTGGCCGCCGGCAACGGCGGATCGGCCGCGGAGGCCCAGCACCTGACCGCCGAGCTGGTCGGCCGGTTCGACCGCGAGCGGGAGCCGTTCGCCGCGGTCGCACTGCACGCCGACACCTCCAGCCTCACCGCGATCGGCAACGACTACGGCTTCGCGGACGTCTACGCCCGCCAGGTCACCGCGCACGCCCGGCCCAAGGACGTCCTGGTGCTGCTGTCCACCAGCGGCCGCAGCGAGAACGTGCTGCGCGCCGCGGCGGCCGGCCGGGCCAGGGGCGCGACGGTCCTGGCGCTCACCGGCCCGCTGCCGAACCCGCTCGCGGAGCTGGCCGACGACACCCTCGCGGTGGACGGCGGCACGTCGACCGTGCAGGAGGCACACCTGATCTCGGTGCACCTGATGTGCGAGGCGTTCGAGGCCGCGATAGCCGACAGCGCGGACGACACCGCAGACGACACGGGGGAGACCGTGCCGGACGACGATGCTCGGAGGGCGTCATGAAATCCACCATGAACCTCGTCGTGGTCGGCGACTGCCTGCTGGACATCGACCTCGTCGGCTCGGTGAACCGGGTCTGCCCGGACGCCCCGGCGCTGGTCGTCGAGGAGGACAAGCGCAGGCCGCGACCCGGCGGCGCGGGACTGGCCGCGTGGCTGGCCGGGTGCGCGGGCGAGCCGGTCACGCTCGTCACCGCGCTCGCCGACGACAGCGAGGCCGACCTGCTGCGAGCCCGGCTCGGCCGGGTGCGCACGGTGGCCGGGCCGCTGAACGCGCCGACCCCGGTGAAGACCAGGGTGCGCGCCGACGGGCACACCGTCGCCCGGATCGACCGGACCCGCGCCGGCCGCCCGACGGTCACCCCGGACATGCTCGCCGCGATCGAGTCGGCGGACGCGATCCTCGTGTCGGACTACGGCCGGGGCCTCACCGCCGACCCGCTGCTGCGCCGGGCGCTGGCCAGGATGGTCGACCGCGTGCCGGTGGTGTGGGATCCGCACCCGCGCGGCGCCCAGCCGGTCGCCGGCGTCACCCTGGTCACGCCGAACCTGGACGAGTCACTGCGGCTGTGCGACGGAGAACTCGGCCAGGACGGCGACGACGTGAGCACCGCCGAGCAGGCCGCGGCGCTGTTGCGGGACCGGTGGCGTGCCGGCGCGCTCGCGGTGACGCTCGGCGGGCGCGGCGCGCTGCTCGACGACGGTGCCTCGACCCGGCTGATCCCGGCGCCCTCGGTGTCCGTCGCCGACCCGTGCGGCGCGGGTGACCGGTTCGCCGTCGCCGCCACCGCCCGGCTGATGCGCCACGACAGTGTCGCCGGCGCCGTCGGGCAGGCGGTCACCTCGGCCGCGGAGTTCGTCGCGGCCGGCGGTGCCGCGGAGGTCACCGGCGGCGCGATCACCCCGTCCCCGGACACCGACCGGAACGGGCTGGACGGTGCGCGGAGGCTCGTCGAGTCGGTGCGCGCCCGCGGCGGGACGGTGGTCGCCACCGGCGGCTGCTTCGACCTGCTGCACGCCGGCCACATCCGCACCCTCGACGCGGCGCGCGGTCTCGGCGACTGCCTGGTGGTGTGCGTGAACTCCGACGACTCGGTGCGGCGGCTCAAGGGGTCGACGCGCCCGCTGAACGGCGAGGCCGACCGGGCCGAGGTGCTGCGCGCGCTCGGCTGCGTCGACCACGTCGTGATCTTCGACGGCGCGGGTCCGGAGGAGGTGCTCGCCGAGCTGCGGCCCGACGTGTGGGTCAAGGGTGGCGACTACACCCCGGAGACCCTGCCGGAGACCCCGCTCGTCCGAGGGTGGGGCGGCTCGGTCGTGGTGGTGCCGTACCACGACGGCCGTTCGACGACCCGGCTCGCCCAGATGCTCACCGAGGCCGGCTGACCACGAGGGAGGAACACGTGTCCGACATGTCAGAGCAGCACCCGGTACTGGTGTCCGGCGGATCCAGCGGCCTCGGCGCCGCGCTGGTCGGCGCACTCCACGACGCCGGCAAGCCCGTCGTGGTGCTGGACAAGCAGGCGCCGTCCGGGCCGGCCACCGACTTCCGGCTGGTCGACGTCTCCGACAGCGCGGCCACCGAGGAGGCGGTGCACGCGCTGGCCAAGCGCACCGGCGGGCTGGCCGCCGTGGTCACCGCGGCCGGCATGGACCACTGCGGGCCGATCACCAGCCTGTCCACTTCGGACTGGGAGCAGGTGGTGCGGGTGAACCTGATGGGCACCGCCGCCGTGGTCCGCGCCGCCGTGCCGTACCTGGAACGCAGCCGTGGCCGGGTGGTCACCGTCGCCTCCACGCTCGGGCTGCGGCCGGCGGGCGACGCAACCGCCTACTGCGCGGCGAAGTTCGGCGTGGTCGGGTTCACCCGCGCGCTGACCATGGAGCTCGCCGGCCGCGTCGGGGTGACCCTGGTGGTGCCCGGCGGCATGCGCACGGCGTTCTTCGACGACCGCGATGAGCAGTACCTGCCGGCCGACCGCACCATGCTCAACCCACCGGAGAACGTCGCGAACAGCATCGTGCACGTGCTCGACCAGCCGGCCGGCTGCGAGATCCGGGAGCTGGTCATCTGCCACGAGCGCGAGCCGTCCTGGCCGTGAGGAGGAGCACCCGTTGCTGACCGCAACCGAGACCGCTACCCAGACCATCGACATCACCGACCCCGCGACCGGCGACCCGGTCGGCCGGTTCACGCCGGCCACGCCGTCCCAGGCGGACTCGGCCGTCGCGACCGCCCGCGCGGCCCTGGTGGACTGGCGACGCACCCCGGCCGCCGAGCGCGGCGCCGCGCTGCGATCGGCGGCCGCGGCGCTGCGGGCAGGAACGCCCGAGCTGGCCGAGATCCACCAGCGGGAGACCGGCCGTCCGCGCGACGAGGCGGTCGAGGCGATCGGTGCCGGGGTGTCCACCCTGGAGCAGTACGCCGAGCTGGGCCCGGTGCACCGCGGCCACAGCCTGCACGGCGCCTGGTCGGCCACCGACCTGATGATCCCCGAGCCGCGGGGTGTCGTGGTGGCGCTGACCCCGTGGAACGATCCGGTCGCGGTCGCCTGTGGACTGCTCGGCGCCGCGTTGGTCACCGGCAACACGGTGGTGCACAAGCCGAGCGAGCGCTGCCCGCACACCGGGCGGCGGCTCGGTGAGTTGCTCGCGGAGTCCTTCCCGGACGGGGTGCTGACCACGCTGACCGGCGCGGGGGAGACCGGCGCGCACCTGGCCGGGCACCACGACGTGGACGTGGTCGCGCACGTCGGCGGGGTCGCCACCGGCCGGAAGATCGCCGAGGCCACCGCCCGCACCGGCGCGAAGACCCTGCTGGAGAACGGCGGCAACGACCCGCTGCTGGTCGACGGTGACGTCGACCCGCGCTGGGCGGCGGAACAGGCCGCGCTCGGCGCGTTCGCCAACGCGGGCCAGGTCTGCGTCTCGGTCGAGCGGATCTACGTGCACCAGCGGATCGCGACCCCGTTCCTGGACGCGCTGGCCGCGGCGGCCGAGCGCTGGTCGCACCGGCTGCCGCCGCTGGTGGACCGGGCGCACCGGGACGCCGTGCACGAGCACGTGCGGCAGGCCGTCGACGCGGGTGCGGAGCCGCTGGCCGGTGGGCTCGTCCCGGACGGGCCGGGGGCCTGGTACCCGGCCACCGTGCTGTCCGGCTGCACGCACGAGATGCCGGTGCTGACCGAGGAGACGTTCGGCCCGGTGGCGCCGGTGGCGGTGGTGCGGGACTTCGACGAGGGTCTGGTCGCCGCCGCGAGCGGCCGGTACGGGCTCGCCGCGACCGTGCTGACCTCGGACCTGGCGCACGCGCACGAGGCGTACCGGGCGCTGCCGGTCGGCACGGTCAAGGTCAACGACGTGTTCGGCGGTGCGCCAGGCGGTGCGGCGCAGCCCAGGGGCGCGAGCGGTACCGGGTTCGGCTACGGCCCTGAGCTGCTCGACGAGCTGACCACCACGAAGGTCGTGCACCTCACCGCGCCGGGGAGCGCGTGATGAACGAGCGCCCGACCCGGCATCCGGCCGCCGACCTCGGCGCGCCGCCGGACTGGTCCGCGATCCGGCGGATCCTGGTGGTGCGCGCCGACAACCTCGGTGACGTCGTACTCGCCACCCCTGCACTGCGCGCCCTGCGCCGGGCCGCGCCGCACGCCGTGATCGACCTGCTCGCCTCCCCGGTGGGCGCCACCGTCGCGCCGATGATCCCCGCCGTGCGCGAGGTGATCACGGTGTCCGCGAGCTGGCAGCAGGCCGGCGGCGCCGCCGGTTCCGCGCACGCGGCCGCGGCGAAGGAGAGCTGGCTGGTGGAACGGATTCGTGGCCGCCGCTACGACGCGATGCTGGTGTTCACCTCGCACGGCCAGTCCCCGTGGCCGGCCGCGCACGTCGGGATGCTCGCCGGCATCTGCCTGCGTGCCGTGCACTCGACGGAGTTCGGCGGCGCCGTCGCCACCCACTGGGTCACCCCGCCGCCCGAGGGCACCCACCAGGCCGACCGCTGCCTGCACCTGCTCGGCGCGCTCGGCGTGCCGCCCGCCGGCCCGGACCTGGAACTGTCCATCCCGCACACCGACCGCGCGCCCGGCCGCGCGTTCGCCCTGCTCGCGCCCGGCGGTTCGTGCCCGAGCAAGCGCTACCCGGCCGACCGGTACGCGGACGTCGCCCGGCACGTCGCCGAGTCCGGTCTCGCGGTCCTGGTCACCGGGTCACCGAAGGAGGCCGCGCTGGTCGACGAGGTGGTCACCGGTGCGGCGCACCCGGACGTCGCCCCGCTCGGCGACGTCACCGTGCCCGAGCTGGCCGGGGTGGTCGCGGCGGCGGACGTGGTGCTGTGCAACAACTCCGGCTGCCTGCACCTGGCCGACGCGGCCGGCACGCCGGTGGTCGCCACCTACGCGGGCACCGAGCGGCTGACCGACATGCCGCCGAGGAACACCACCGCGGAGCTGCTGTCCCGGCCGGTGCCGTGCGCGCCGTGCCGCCAGTTCCGCTGTCCGTACCACCAGGAGTGCCTCGACCTCGACCCGGCCGACGTCGCCGCCGCGGCGCTCCGGCTGACCACGGAGGTGACGGTGTGATGGATATCGACCTCCCGGCCTTCCTGGCCGAGCGGCGGCCGACCGTGCTCGTCGTTGGTGACGTGATGCTCGACGAGTGGCTGACCGGTAGTGCCGATCGTCTCTGTCGGGAGGCGCCCGCGCCGGTGGTCGCCGTGGACCAGCGGGTGACCGCGCCCGGCGGGGCGGCCAACACGGCGGTGAACCTGGCCGCGCTCGGCGCCGAGGTCGCCATGGTGTCCACGGTCGGCGAGGACGACGCCGGCATCGAGCTGCTCGCCGCGCTCCGGAAGTCCGATGTGGACACCTCACTCGTCGAGGTCGGCGACGGGCGCCGCACCACGACCAAACGTCGCGTGGTCGCCGGCGAGCAGGTCGTCGTCCGTCTCGACGACGGTGACCGCGACCAGAAACCCCTGTCCAGTGTGGACGGACTGGTCGCGGCGGCCGGGCATGCCGACGCGATCGTGCTGTGCGACTACGGCACCGGCCTGCTCGCGGGCGACACGCTCGACCGGCTCCGGCTGGCCCGCGAACGACTCCCGCTGCTCGTCGTCGACGCGCACGAGCCGGCACGCTGGGCCGACCTGCGCCCCGACGTCGTCACCCCGAACGCCGGCGAGACCGAGACCGTGCTCGGCGTGCCGATCCCGCGCGAGGGCCAGGTCGAGTTCCTCGACCGCCACCGCGACCGGCTGCTCGCCGGGACCGGCGCGGCGGCCGTCGCGGTCACCCTCGACCGGGACGGCGCGGTCCTGCTGGACGGCGACCGGCCCGTGCACCGCACCTGGGCCCGCCCGGTGCCGGACAACCACACCGCAGGCGCCGGCGACACGTTCTGCGCCGCGCTGACCACCGCGCTGGGCGCCGGACTGTCCATCGTGGTCGCCGTCGAGCTGGCGCAGGCCGCCGCCGACGTCGTGGTGCACCGGCCGGAGACCGCGGTCTGCTCGGTCGCCGACCTCACCGAGCGGCTCGGCGCCGGCTCGCCGCGGCTGCTCGACCACGACCGGCTCGCCGAGCTCGTCGCCGAGCACCGCGCGGCCGGGCGGCGGATCGTGTTCACCAACGGCTGCTTCGACGTGCTGCACCGTGGCCACGTCAGCTACCTGAACGAGGCCAAGCGGCTCGGCGACGTGCTGGTCGTCGCGATCAACTCCGACGCGGGCGTGGCCCGGCTCAAGGGCGCGGACCGCCCGGTGAACGGCCTGGCCGACCGCGCCGGCGTGCTCGCCGGGCTCAGCTGCGTGGACCACCTCACGGTGTTCGACGAGGACACCCCGGCCGCGCTGCTGGAGCGGCTGCGCCCGGAGATCTACGCCAAGGGCGGCGACCACCGCGCGGAGCTGCTCGCCGAGACCGACGTGGTGCACGGCTACGGCGGCGAGGTGCGGATCCTCGGCTACCTACCGGACCGCTCCACGACGGCCGTGATCGACCGGATCAGGAACGGGCACTGAAGCCCCGCTCACAACCGCGTGGCCGTGCGGACCAGCCCGGCGAGGGCGCGGGAGCGGCTGTGCGGCGGCCAGGCGAGAACGGTCGTGACCTGGGTCGCGTCGACCAGCGGGACGGCGACGTGCCCGGACCACAGCCAGGCGCGGGCGGACTCGCAGATGACGGCCAGGGCACGTCCGAGGGCGATCGTCTGCGCCAGCTGCGACTGGTCGTGGATCTCGGGGCCGGGGCCGGGCGGATAGCTGCCGTCGGGGTTCGGCCAGCGCGCCATCGGCAGGCCCGGCACGTCGCTGACCTCGGCCAGGGACAGGGAGGTGCGCGCGGCGAGCGGGTGCCCGGCGGGCAGGACGACGACCTGCTCCTCGGTCAGCAGGTCCTCGGTGCCGAAGCCGGCGAGCGAGTCGAACGGCCGGTGCGTGAGCGCCGCGTCGGCCCGGCCGTCGCGCAGGTACTGGCCCTGCTCACCCATCCCGCACAACCGCACCTCGACCTCGGCCGCGTCGGGTTCGGCGGCGTGGGCGTGCAGTACGCCAGGCAGCTCGCGGACACGAACATCCTGATCAACGCCGCCTGCCCGGGACTGGTCGCGACCGACTTCACCGGCTTCCACGGGCGCCCGCCCGAGGACGGCGCGATCGCCGCGATCCGGCTCGCCACGCTGCCCGGCGGCGGCCCGACCGGCACGTTCCACAACGACGAGGGCGTCATCCCCTGGTGACCCGACCGGCCGCGGCCAGCGCGTCGGCCGGGGTCAGCGCCAGCAGGCCCTCGTGCACGGTGTCGCCGAACGGGTCGCCCAGCACCCCCGCCCACAGCACCGCGTGCGGGCCGTCGGGCGGCCCCCACCGATCCGGCGGCGTCGGCCCGAACAGCAGCACCGACGGCGTGCCGTAGGCGGTCGCCAGGTGTCCGGCGCCGGTGTCCCCGCTGACCACCAGCGCGGCGTCGGCGACCAGCGCCGCCAGTTCGGCCAGCCCGAGCCGGCCGGCGAGCACCGCGCCGTCCGGCAGTCCGGCGCCCGCCGCCACCGCCGACGCCAACTCCCGCTCCTCGCCGCTGCCGGTCACCACCACCCGGTGACCCGCGGCGGCGAGCTTCGCGGCCACCTCGGCGAACCGGTCCGCCGGCCATCGCCTCGGCGGCACGCTCGCGCCCGGGTGCACGACCACCGCACCCGGTGCCACACTCGCCACGGCGGGTCGCTCCAGCGCGAGGTCGGCCGGGTCGGCCGGGATCCCGTACCACTCCAGCAGCCGGCACCAGCGCACCCGCTCGTGGGTGTCCTCGTGCCACTCCGGCCCGTCCAGCCAGGGGAACGCGTCGTGCCGGTGCGCCAGCAGCCGCCCGGGGCCGGTGGCGGCCAGGTCGGCGGTGCTCTCCGGTCCGGCGCCGTGCAGGTTGACCGCGACCGACGGCCCTGGGTCCGACCAGGTCAGGGAGCCCAGCCGCGGTGTGGGAACCAGCCGGCCGACCGAGCCGGTGAGCGGCACCAGGTCCGCGAGCCAGGCCGGCGCGGCCAGCGCGATCCGCCGGTCCGGGAACGCGCGACGCAGCCCGCGCAGCGCCGGCACCGCGACGAGCAGGTCACCGATCCCGAGTGCGCGCAGCACGAGTACGTCCCCTGTCACGGGCGGTAGGTACCCCTGCGGCGCCACCCGTACACCCCGGCGTTTGTTCTTCTCCTCGCTGGGCATTCGACGGCCATGACCGACCCCGATGTCGACGTGGTGATCCCCACCAGGAACCGTCCGGTCGAGCTCGCGACCACCCTGGCCGGGCTCGCCGCGCAGACCCACGAGCGGTTCCGCGTGCTGGTGAGCGACCAGTCCGACGACGGGCCGTCCTACGACACCCCGCCCGCGCGCTCGTTGGCCAGGGTGCTGACCCTGGGTGGCCGGGAGACCAGGTTCGTCCGGCACCTCCCGCGCCTCGGCCTGGCCGAGCACCGCGCGTACCTGCTGTCGGAGTCGACGGCGGCGTACGTGCTGTTCCTCGACGACGACGTGTGGCTCGAACCGGCCGCGCTGGCCAGGATGCGCGCGGCGATCGGGACATTGGGCTGCGGTTTCGTCGGCGCCGCCGTCCAAGGTCTGTCCTACGTGGACGACGAGCGGCCGTGGCAGCTGGAGCCGTACGAGGAGTGGCTCGGCCCGGTCCGGCCCGAGCGGCTGACCCGGGGCGACCACGACCGGGTGTCCCTGCACTCCGCGGCGAACCCGTACCACCTGGAACGCCGGCTGAACCTGGCGCCGGGGGAGTGGCGGGCGTACAAGGTCGCCTGGGTCGGCGGCTGCGTGCTGTACGACCGGGCGAAGCTCGTCGAGTGCGGCGGTTTCGACTTCTGGCCGGACCTCCCGGTGGACCACGCCGGCGAGGACGTCGGCGCGCAGTGGCGGGTGATGGCCCGCTACGGCGGCGCGGGCGTGCTGCCGACCGGCGCGATCCACCTGGAGTCCCCGACGACCGTGCCGGACCGGCAGGTGGAGGTGACCGAGGTGATCGGAGAGTTCGCTTCATGAGGGTGCTGCTGTGGCACGTACACGGCTCCTGGACCGACGCGTTCGTCCGCGGGCCGCACCACTACCTGCTGCCCACGCTCCCGGAACGTGGCCCGTGGGGCGGCGGCCGGGGCGGCCGGGACTGGCCGGCCGAGGAGGTTCCGGCCGACCGGCTGCGGGACACCGACGTGGACGTCGTGGTGCTGCAACGCACCGAGGAACTGGAGCTCGCGGAGGAGTGGCTCGGGCGGCGGCCCGGCCGCGACGTGCCGGCCGTGTTCGTCGAGCACAACACCCCGAAGGGCGCGGTGCCCAACACCGAGCACCCGCTGGCGGACCGCACCGACCTGCCGATCGCGCACGTCACCCACTTCAACGAGTGGATGTGGGACAACGGCCGCGCCCCGACCCGGGTGATCGAGCACGGCATCACCGAGCCGTCCGCCCGCTACACCGGTGAGCTGCCCCGCGCGGGCTTCGTCACCAACGAGCCGGTCCGCCGCTGGCGGGTGACCGGCAGCGACCTGCTGCCTCGGTTCGCCGAGGTCGCGCCGGTGGACGTGTTCGGCATGGGCCTCGACGGGCTGACCGAGAAGCTGGGCCTGACCGACGACCGCCTCGGCCTGATGGGCGACCTCGAGCACGACCGCCTGCACCCGGAGCTGGCCCGGCGCCGCGCCTACCTGCACCCGCTGCGCTGGACGTCGCTCGGGTTGTCGCTGATCGAGGCCATGCAGATCGGCATGCCCGTGGTGTGCCTGGCGTCGACGGAAGCGGTCGAGGCGGTGCCCCCGGAGGCCGGGATCCTGTCCACCCGGATCGACGTCCTGGCCGACGGCCTCCGCGAGCTGGTCGCCGAGCCGGAGCTGGCCGCCCGGATGGGCAAGCAGGCCCGCGAGTACGCGCTGCGCCGCTACGGCCTGGCCCGGTTCCACGCGGACTGGGACCGGCTGCTGGCCGACGTCACTCCTTGATGGTGGCCGCGAACGCCG
Source organism: Actinophytocola gossypii (assembly GCF_025165815.1). Taxonomy (GTDB): domain Bacteria; phylum Actinomycetota; class Actinomycetes; order Mycobacteriales; family Pseudonocardiaceae; genus Actinophytocola; species Actinophytocola gossypii. The sequence continues at coordinate 418,854 of NZ_JAFFZE010000009.1, forward strand.
CACCGACCTCGTTCGGCCCGCGGTACTCGCGTTCCGGCATCAGCATCAGGCACCCGAGCAGGTCCTCGTCGGCCCCGCGCCGGCGCGCGTAGTCGACCAGCCCGTCCCGGGTCGCCGGGAAGCCGATCCCCGCGACCATCTTCTGCGCCTGGGTGTGCGTGGGTTGCATGTCTTGCGCGTACCACCCAACCCGAGAACGAAAACGGTTGGGCGCCGCCGAACCGGGCACCCGGCGACCATGACCGAGAACCCAGGACGCACCGAGCACCCGGAGGACCCCGCCGAGGGCTCCCGAGACGAGGGCGAGGAGGCCGAGGAGCGGGTCCGCGAGGAACAGGAGCGCGACGACGAGGAGGAGACCTGACAGTCAGCCGCTCGCCGGTCAGGACCGGCCGCGGGAGGGGGTCTGCTCCTCCACGCCGTGCCGCAGCGGAGTGGTGTGCTCGGCCGCGGTCGACGGCCGCACCGGCGAGCCTCCCCGGGTGCCGGTGACCTCCGGCGCCTGCCGCGGGTCTCCCGGTGCCGGTTCCGCGCCGTGTTCGAGCTCGTCAAGGCGGGCTGTGAGCAGCTCCAGCACCGGGGTCCGGTTGCCGTGCGCACGCTCGTGGTCGATCAGGGCGCGGAGCTGTTCCTCGCCGACCGAGCGGATGCGGTGCCGCAGGTCGCCGAGCGTGAGTTGGTCGTAGTCCGGCAGCGGCAGATCGTGTGCCATGGATGTTCCTCCTGATGTTCGGCGAAACCGGCGGGCTACCCGTCGGGAACCGGCGCAAACGGCAGGCCCCGACACGACCGCGACACGACCGCGACCTGGTGCGGACGGCACCCGGACACGCGCCGAGCACTCTCGGCGGCATGACCCGAGCACAGCCGACCGGAACCACCGAACCGACCGCCGGACACACCACCGGGCCCAGGACGCACGTGCCCGCGCTGGACGGGTTGCGCGGCGTCGCGATCATCGGGGTGCTGGTGTTCCACTCCGGTCACCTGTCCGGTGGCTTCCTCGGCGTCGACCTGTTCTTCGCCCTGTCCGGGTACCTGATCACCGACCTGCTGCTGCGTGAGGTCCACGCGACCGGAACCGTGTCGCTGGTCGCCTTCTGGGGCAGGCGGGTCCGCCGGCTGCTGCCCGCGCTGGCCACCGTGCTCGCCGCGGTCACGGTGCTGGTCTGGGCGGTCGGGCCGCCCGACCTGGTGCGAACGACGCTCTCCGACGGGCCTTGGGTGCAGCTGAACCTGGTCAACTGGCACCTGCTCGCCGAGTCGGCGAGCTACTGGGACAGTTTCGGGGCGAGCCGGGTGTTCGAGCACCTGTGGAGCGTCGCGGTCGAGGAGCAGTTCTACCTGGTGTGGCCGGCGCTCCTGCTGGTCGTCGCGCCCCGCGGCCGGTCGTGGGTCGCGGGGGTGGCCGGAGTCGGCTCGGTCCTGTCGCTGGTGTCGATGGTCGTGCTCGTCTCGGCGGATCCGACGCGGGTCTACACCGGCACCGACACCCGGGCGTTCTCGCTGCTGCTCGGCGCCCTGGTCGCCACCCTGCCGGTGTACGCGGTCGGCCGATGGGCCGGTGGTGTGCTGGCCGTGCTGGCGACTGGGCTCGGGGTGTCGTGGCTGCTCGTCGACGGGGTGGACTCGCCGTGGCTGTTCACCGGCGGACTGTTCGCGCACTCGCTGGCGTCCGCCCTGCTGATCTGGCTGTGCGTGCGCGCGCCCAGGACCAGGGTTGCCACCGCTCTCGCGTGGCGGCCGCTGCGGTGGCTGGGCCTGGTCTCCTACAGCCTGTACCTGTGGCACTGGCCGGTCCTGGTGCTGCTCGCGCCGGACGGCTGGCCCGGGACGGCGGTGGCGTGCGGGGTGTCGGTGGGCCTGGCCGCGCTGTCGAAGTACCTGGTCGAGGACCCGATCCGGTTCCGCGCGACGTGGGCGAGGGGCCGGAGCGGAACGTTCGCTTTCGCCGCGGTCATGGTCGTGCTGGCGGTGCTGTGGCTGGTGCTGCCCGCGCCGGCCCCGCCCACCATCGAGGTCACCGACCTCGGGTGATCACCGGATCAGCGGGCACGTCCGCCGCACGTCCGACTCCCGGGTCGGCTGGACGAAGTCGATCCGCACCCGCGTGCTCCGTGATCCGCCACCCTGCACGTGGGCACCCAGCGCCGTGCACACGAGCTGGTCGATGCCCAGCGGCGTCACGTCGTGGATCGTCAACGGCACCATCAGGTGGATCACGCCCGGCTCGGTGGTCACCACGACCCGCGGCGGCGCGCCGGCGGCGATCTCCGAGTGCAGCTCCGAGTCGCTTCCCACCCCGGTCAGCAGCAGCGACGTCGCCTCGGTGACCGTGCCGAGGCGGTCGGTTGGCCGCAGCTGCGGCACGAGCCGGCCGTCCGGGTCGACGAAGTACAGCGTCACCCCGGGCGCCACGCCGGTCGGGGCGTCACCGGCGTCGGCCAGCCCGGACGGCTGTACCCCGCAGCCCGCGAGCAGCACCAGGACCACCGCCAACCAGATCCGCCTCACGCGTCCTCCCCGTGTCGAGGCAGCCGGAGCACGAACCGTGCGCCGCCGCCCTCGGCGTTGCCCGCGGTGAGGTCGCCGCCGTGCAGGCGCGCGTTCTCCAGCGCGATCGCCAGCCCGAGCCCGCTGCCCGGGGTGCGGGTGCGGGCGGCGTCTGCCTTGTAGAACCGGTCGAACACGTGCGGCAACACCTCCTCGGGCAGCCCCGGCCCGCCGTCGGTGACCTCGACCCACACCTGTTCCCGGTCGGCCAGGACCCGCACGCGCACCGGCGGCCCACCGTGCCGCAACGCGTTGCCGACCAGGTTCGCCACGATGACGTCCAGCCGGCGCCGGTCCGCCAGCGCCACGATCCCCGCCGGGGCCGCCAGCTCGACCCGGTCCAGCCAGCCCCTGGCGCGCAGGCAGTCCCGTACCGCGGCGGCCACGTCGACGTCCTCCACCCTCGGCCGCGCGGTGCCCGCGTCGAACCGGGACACCTCCATCAGGTCCTCGACGAGCCGGACCAGCCGGCGGGTCTCGGTGATCGCCAGCCGCGCGGACTCGTTCGCGTCGGCGTCCATTCCGTCCGCCGCCGTCTCCAGCACCTCCATCACCGCGGTCAGCGTGGCCAGCGGTGTGCGCAGCTCGTGCGAGACGTCGGCGGCGAACCTCCTCGCGTCGGCCTGCATCCGGCTCATCGTCGCCATCGACGCCTGGAGCGACGCGGCCATCTCGTTGACGGTGACGGTCAGCTCGGCCAACTCGTCGGCGCCCTGCGGCTCGGACCGCGCCCCGAGGTCACCCGCGGTGAGCCGGCGCGCGGTGTCGCGGAGATCGCGCACCGGCCGCAGCACGCCGCGCGCGGCCAGCAGCGCCAGCAGCACCGCCAGCGGCAGCGCCAGCGCGGCGGTGCCGATCGCCGATTCGGTGAGCCCGTCGATCCGCTCCTCGACCTCGCTGAGGTCGCGCACCGCGTACACCTCGATCCCGGACGGCGTGCGCGCCCCGTCCGGCGAGGTGGCCACGACGGGCGTGCCGACCAGCAGCCACGGCGTGTCGTCCTCGGTGACGATCCGCTGGGTGACCAGCCGCCCCCGGTCGCGCACGGCGCCGCGTAGCTCCTCGGTGACCAGGCCGGTGTCCGCGCCGTCCACCGACCGCAGGTCCCGGTAGGTCACCAGCGTGTTCGGCCCGGCGGCCGCGCGCAGCCGGTCGAGCGCGGCCTGGTCGGGCGGGTAGGTCAGCTGCGGGGCGACCGCCGCGACCTGGTCGGCGACGGTCTCGGTGAGCCGCCGCTGGGTGGAGTCGACCAACGCCCGGCTCGCCGACCCGGCGCTTGACCAGGCCGCCGCGGCCGCGCCGAGCACGGTCACCAGCACGAAGGCGACCAGCAGCCGGGCGCGCAGCCCACGCGGCCGCCAGGTCACAACGGCCCGAACCGGTAGCCGAACCCGCGCACGGTCTGCACGTACTCCGGGGTCGCCGGGTTGGTCTCGATCTTCGCCCGCAGCCGCTGCACGCAGTTGTCGACCAGCCGGGAGTCGCCGAGGTAGTCGTGCTCCCACACCTCCTCGAGCAACTGCTGACGGCTGAACACCCGGCCGGGCGCGCGAGAGAGGGTCAGCAGCAGCCGTAGCTCGGTCGCCGTCAGCGACACCGGCTCGCCGCGGGAGGTCACGGTCAACGCCGTGGTGTCGATCCGCAGGTCGCGATGCACCCGCACACCGTCGGCGGAGCCGGTGCCCCGGCGCAGCACCGCCCGGATCCGCGCGTCCAGCACCGTGGGCTGCACCGGCTTGACCACGTAGTCGTCCGCGCCCGCCTCCAGCCCGCCGACGACGTCGAAGTCGTCGCCGCGTGCGGTCAGCATGATCACCGGCACCGCCGAGGACTCCCGGACGCGGCGGCACACCTCGAACCCGTCGATTCCCGGCAGCATCAGGTCGAGCACCACCAGGTCCGGCCCGGACGCGCGCAGCTCGCGCAGCCCGTCCTCGCCGGTGTCCGCCGTGCGCACGTCGTGGCCGTGCCCGCGCAGTGCGAGCTGGAGCCCGCGCCGGACCAGGGGATCGTCCTCGATGAGCAGTATCGCCGCCACCCGGTCGAGTATGGACAATGCCCGGCGGGTTCCGCGCCGCGGCGGTCCCCCTGCGACACAACCGCGACACGGCGGCGGTGGGGCCGGGACACCGCGCCGGCACCGTCGTCGGCATGACCAAGACCGCATCTCTCGTCGTCGGCCTGCTCCTGCTCACCGCCGCCTGCTCCACGCAGCCGGCCGCCGAACCCGACCAACCCGCCACGGAGTCACCCAGGATCCTCCTCCTGGGCGACTCCGTCGCGGCCGGTGAGGCGCTGCCGCTGGCCGCCGCGTTCGAGGCCAGTGGCGTCGCGTTCCAGTCCGTCGCCGCCACCGGCGGCGGCAACATCGTCGGCCCGAACGCCGAGGAGAACTGGAAGGAACTGCCCGAGCAGATCGCCTCCGCCGACCCGACGGTCGTCGTCTACCAGCTCACCACCTACGACTGGGGCACCCGCCAGGAGCAGCGGGCGGCCTACGACAAGCTCCTGACCACCGTCACCGACGCCGGCGCCGAGCTGGTCTTCGTCACCTCACCCCCGATCAGGCCCGACGACTTCTACGAGCCGCACATGCCCGACCTGACCCGCGCCCCCGACGTCGCCCGAGCCGTCGCGTCCTCGGGCGGGGCCACCTTCCTCGACGCCACCGCCGTGTGGGGCGAGACCTACGAGCGGACCAGGGACGGCAAGCCCGACCGCAGCACCGACGGCATCCACACCTGCCCGCAGGGCGCCGCCCGCTTCGCCAACTGGCTGCTCACCGAGCTGGCGGAGCACCCGGGCGGCTTCACCCCCGCGGATCCGGAGACCTGGGCCAACACCGGCTGGTCCGCCGACGAGCTGTTCCGGGGCTGCTGACCGTCAGCCGGCCGGCTGGTCGGGGATGCCGCTGTCCGGCGGCGCGTCCTCGGCCGCCGAGTCGTCCTCCTCGATCGGGGCGTCGCCGATGTCGGTGACCAGGACCGGGGTGAGCTCCTCACCGACGCCGCCCTGGAGCCGGACCACCTGCATGCCGGAGATGCCCATATGGCTGTCCGCGGAGAAGCGGAACGGGGCCAGCGCCGGGCCCTCGAACCCGCCGCCGTGCTCCTCGATCGCGGCCACGATGCCCTCGCGGGTCAGGTCCTGGCCCGCGGCCTGGAGCGCCTGCACGAACGTGTACGCCTGCGACATCCCGTACACCCGGTAGTTCGTCAGCTCGCCCTCGCCGCCGTGTTCGTCCCACACGCGTTGCCACAGCTTCATCCACGGGTTGTCCGGGGCGTCGACACCGGGGATGTACTCGGTGGTCAGCACGCCGTCCAGCAGCCGGGAGCCGTCGGTCACGGCGCCCTCGGAGAACCGCGCCAACAGCGAGCCGACCAGCGCCGGGTCGGACCCGACGTTGCTGTAGAACCACGTCGGCTTGTAGTTCAGGCGCAGCGCCGTCAGCTGGCTCAGGGCGGTGTAGGACGGCACGTTGAACCCGAGGATCACGTCCGCGCCGGCCGCCTGCAGCGCGGCGATCTGCGGGGCCACGTCCGTGTTGCCGGACTGGTAGCGCTGCACCTCGACGATCTGGTCCTCGATGAACTGGCGCGCGCCCTTCTCCCCGTCCCGGCCGAAGTCGTCGTCCTGGAGGAACAGGCCGACCTTCGCGTCCGGCATGTTCTCCGCGACCCACTGGCCGATGATCTTGCCTTCGCTCTCGTAGTCCGTCTGCCAGCCGAACGTGTACGGCCGGTCCGCCGGCGCGTCGCCCCACTGCAGCGAGCCCGACGAGACGAACAGGTCCGGCACCTCCTCGCCGTTGAGGAAGTCGACCACGGCGCTGTGCGTCGCCGTGCCCAGGCCGGCGACCATGGCGAAGATCTCGTCGCTGAGCACCAGTTCGTTGGTGACCTGGCTGGTGTTGGTCGGGTTGTACGCGTCGTCGCGCACGATGAACTCGATCTGCCGGCCGTGCACACCGCCGTTCGCGTTCACGAAGTCGTAGTACGCCTGGTGCCCGCTGGGGATCTCGCTGTACCCGGGCGCGGCGACGCCGGTCAGCGGGAAGTGCGCGCCGATGGTGACGCTGTCGTCGGTGACGCCGACCGTCGAGCCCTCCGCCGGCGCCTCCTCGCGTTCCTCACCCGCGCCGCACGCCACCACCAGGGTGCCGGTCGCCAGTAACGCCGCGAATCTCGTCCATCGCTTCATCTTTCCTCGCCTCCTTGGAAGTTCCCGACGTCTTGACGGCGCGGCGGCGGGCGGCGGCGGCGCGGATCCCGCCGACGATCCCGGCCGGCGCGAACAGCACCACGAGCATCGTGACCAGGCCGTAGGTCAGCGGCGCCAGCTCGGCGGCGCGCACGTCGGTCAGCCCCAGGTCCTGCCCGAGGCCGGTGACCAGCTGCGGCACGAACGTCAGCATCGCCGCGCCGATGAGCGCGCCGGTCAGCGTGCCCAACCCACCGAGGACGATCGCGGACAGCAGCAACAACGACAGGGTCAGGGTGAACCCGCTTGGCGCGGCGATCCTGGCCGACAGCGCCAGCAGCCCGCCGGCGAGGCCGGCACACGTCGCGCTGACCACGAACGCGAGCACCCGTGCGCGGCCGAGGTCGATGCCGGCCAGTTCGGCGGCGACCTCGTTGTCCCGCACCGCCCGCCACGTCCGGCCGACCCGGCCGCGCGCCAGGTTCGCCAGCAGCACGAACGTCACCACCAGGCAGAACCAGCCGAGGTAGCCGAGATACCGGCTGCGGCTCATGTCCTGGCCGGTGACGAAGAAGACCGCGTCGGCGAACCACGGCGGGATGTCCGGCACCCGCACGTTCAGGCCCTGCTCGCCACCGAGCGTCCCGCTGAAGTACACCGGGATTCCGGGGACCGCCACGGCCAGCGCCAGCGTCGCGCCGGCCAGGTACGGGCCGTGCAGCCGGGCGGCGGCGACCCCGACCACCGCACCGGCGACGAGCGTCACGAGTGCGGCCGCCAGCAGGATCACCGGCAGCGGCAGCGGGTCGCCACCCTGGAGCATCAGCGCGGCGGTGTAGGCGCCGATGGCCATGAACGCGCCGTGGCCGAGCGAGATCTGCCCGTTGAGTCCGATCAGGATGGTCAGGCCGGCGCCGGCGATGCCGTAGTAGGCCATCGACGCGAACTGCGCGTTGCGGAACGGGCCGGTGCTCTCCAGCACGACCACGACGACCAGCATTCCCAGCACGGCGAGCGTGAGGTGCCGGCGCAGTGTCGACCTCCCGAGCAACCGGTCCATGTCACACCCTCCGCTCGCGGACCTGGGCGAACAACCCGCCCGGACGGACCAGCAGCACCGCCATCAGGATCACCAGCGACGCCAGCGGCACCAGCTCCGAGCCGACGTACCCGCTGACCAGGCTCAGCGACAGCCCCAGGATCACCCCACCGGCCACCGCACCCGGCGGGCTGTCCAACCCGCCAAGCACGGCCGCCACGAACCCGTACACCACTACACCGTCCATGTAGGACGGATGGACCAGGCCGCCGCCGGCGATCAGCAGGCCGGACAGCGATCCGACCACCGCCGCCAGCGCCCAGCCGAGCGTCAGCATCCGGCCCACCCGCACACCGAGCAGCCGCGCCATCTCCTGGTTGAACGCCGACGCCCGCATCCGCAAGCCCACGTCGGTGCCCCGGAACAGCAGCACCAGCAGCACCATCACGCCGACCACTGACAGGATCGTGAACACCCCGAACCCGGTCAGCGCGATCGTGGTGTCGCCGACCTGGAAGCCGCGTAGCCCGAACGGCGCCGGGAACGACCGGTACCGCGCACCGAAGATCAGCGCGGCCAGCGCGTGGATCACGATGAACAGCCCGAGCGTCAGGATCACCGCGTTGATCTCCGACTTCCCGGTCAGGTGCCGGATCACGAACCGCTCCACGAGCGCACCGAGCACCAGCCCGCTGACCAGCGCGGCCGCGAAGCCGACCCAGTACGACATCCCGGCGTCGATCAGCACCAGCGCGATGTAGGTGGTGATCATCGCCATCGGCGCCTGCGCGAAGTTCACGATCCTGGTCGCGCGCCAGATCAGCACCAGGGCGAGCGCGAACGCGGCGTACACCGCGCCGAGGGTCAGTCCGGTGAGGACCGTGGTGATCAGCTGCTGCACGTCGACCCCCTTTCGCTAGAACCCGAGGTACGCGTGGCGGAGCGCGTCGTCCCCGGCGAGCGCGGCCGCGGTGTCCCGCACCACCACCCGTCCCAGGTTGAGCACGACGCCCCGGTCGGCGATGGACAGCGCGCTGCGCGCGTTCTGCTCGACGAGCAGCACGGTCAGCCCGTCGGACTCGACGAGCGAGCGCAGCAGGTCGAAGATCTGCGCCACGATCCTCGGCGCCAGCCCGAGCGACGGCTCGTCGAGCAGCAGCACCGACGGTGCGGCCAGCAGCGCTCGCGCGATCACCAGCATCTGCCGCTCGCCGCCGGAGAGCACGTGCGCGGACCGGCCGCGCCGCTCGGCGAGGATCGGGAACAGCGCGTACGCGCGGTCCAGGTCCGCGGGGCCCCGCCGTCCCCGGCCGAGCGCGCCGAGGCGCAGGTTCTCCTCGACGGTCAGCTCGGTGATCACGCCCCGGCCCTCCGGTACGTGCGCGAGCCCGAGCTCGGCCATCCGCTCGGTCGGCACCGAGGTCAGGTCGTGCTCGCCGAGCCGCGCGGTGCCCCGGGTGGGCCGGATCAGCCCGGAGACCGTACGCAGCAACGTCGTCTTGCCGGCGCCGTTCGCGCCGAGCACCGCCGTGATCTCGCCGCGCGGGGCCTCGAAGCTCACCCCGTCCAGCGCGGTCACCGGCCCGTAGCTGGCGGTCAGGTCGTCGACGGTCAGCATCAGCCCACGTCCTCGCCGAGGTAGGCGTCCAGCACCGCCGGGTGCTCGCGGATCTCGTCCGGTCCGCCGCGCGCGATGACCTTGCCGAAGTCGAGCACCACGATGTCGTGGCAGACGCTCATCACCAGGTCCATGTGGTGCTCCACCAGCATCACCGACATCCGCGCGGTCAGCCGTCCGATGAGCTCGCCGATCTCGGCCATCTCGTCGTTGGACAGACCGCTCGCCGGCTCGTCGAGCAGCAGCAGGTCCGGGTCGCCGGCGAGCGCCCTGGCGAGCGCGACCCGCTTGCGCACCGGGTAGGGCAGGCTCGCCACGGGCCGCCGCGCCACGTCGGCGATGCCCAGCTCGTCGAGCATCGCCATCGCCCGCTCTGTCAGCGCGCGTTCGTCGCGGCCGTGCCGGGGCAGGGCGAACAGCCCGGACCAGAACGAGGTGCGCGCGTGCCGGGTCGCGCCGACCAGCACGTTCTCCAGCACGGTCATCCGGTCGAACAGGCCGAGATCCTGGAGCGTGCGCGCGATCCCGTGCCCGGCGAGCTGGTGCGGCCGCAGGGCACGCAGCTCGGTGCCCCGCCAGCGCAGCCGTCCCTCGTCCGGCCGGACGAACCCGCACGCGACGTTGAACAGCGTCGTCTTGCCGGCCCCGTTCGGCCCTATCACGCCGAGCACCTGGTTCGGACCGACCGCCAGCGAGACGTCCGACAGCGCCACGAGGCCGCCGAACGTGACCGTCACGCCGGACATCTCGAAACCCGTCTCCGCTGCCAACGCACGGCTCCCTACCCTGGGATGTGGTGGGCACCACTGTGGTGCGCGGAGCACGACCGGCGACATAGGCGCGGCGCACAAAATCGGTCGTGCGAATCGACCGGATTCGTGCCGGTGGTCTGGTTCTTCTGTGCGCTCGGTGCCACGCTGAGCCGATGGACGTGGCGCCCGCTCCCGCGATGGAGCAGCTGATCTCCCGGGCGTGGGCGTCGCTGCTCGACCAGGCCGACGCGATCGCCGACGACATCACCCTCACCCTGCTCGAGCGCGACCCGTACTGGTCCGAGCAGCGCCCGGACCGACAGGCCGACCTGCGCGCCAGCACCCGCGAGCACGTGCGCAGCGGCATCCGCGCGATGGCCAGGCTGGCCGGCACCGACCACCGGGCCACCGACGTGTGGCGGGAGACCGGCCGGCTGCGGGCCCGCCAGGGCGTGCCGATGGACCGGGTGCTCAGCGCGTACACCCAGGGCACCCGGACCCTCTGGGAGGCGCTGCTGCGGCAGGGCTGGGACGAGAAGGAGCGGATCAACGAGCACGTGCTGGTGCTGGCCGGCCAGCAGCTGTGGGCCGCGCTGGACGTGCAGAACGCCGTGCTGGTCGAGGCCTACCGGCGCGAGGCCAACCGGTTGCAGCGGCAGAACCTCCAACGCCAGCAGAACTTCCTCGACGGGCTCGTGGAGGGCAGGGGAGCGGACCCCGAGTTCGCCCGCGAGGCGCGGGAGGCGCTCGGCATCGGCCCGGACGAGCAGGTGGTGTGCGTGGTCGCCCCGTTCGCCGACCCGCTGGACGAGCCGCTGCGCGCGCCGGAGGACCGGCTGGAGCGGGTGGGGGTCAGCTCGCACTGGCACGTCCGCGAGGGCAACGTCTTCGGTCTCGTGCCACCCGGGACGCTGTCGGTGCGCCAGCTCGTGCGCGCGTTGGAGCCGTGTGTCGCCGGCCGGGTCGGCCTCGCGCCGTCCGGTGACGGGCTGGCCGGGTTCGCCACCGCGTACCGGCTGGCGTCCCGGACCGCGGAGTCGCTGCCGCGCGGCACCCAGCGGGTGGTGCCGCTGACCGACCGGCTGCCGGAGGTGCTGCTGGCGGGCAGCCCGGAGGTTGTCCCGGTGCTGGTCGCCGAGACCGTCGGCCCGCTGCTGGCCCAGCCGGCGCCGCTGTCGCGAACGCTGCTGGAGACGCTGTCCGCGCTGCTGGCGCACGACGGGTCGCCGACCCACGCGGCGGCCGCCCTGTACTGCCACCGCAACACGGTCATCTACCGGATGAAGCAGATCGAGTCGCTGACCGGCCGGAGCCTGTCGCACCCGCAGGACAAGCTGGAGCTGTCGCTCGGCCTACTGGCCACCGGCCGGAACTTCACCGACCGGGCCTAGATACCGGGAGCCCTTGACAACGACACCGGGCCGACGTTAAACGTTTAACATGACCGCATCGCACCGGAGGCCGACGACCCGTGAGGTCGCCGCGCTCGCCGGCGTGTCGGTCGCGACGGTCTCCTACGTGCTCAACGGCAAGGACGGGCGCGTCGGGGAGGAGACCAGGCGGCGGGTGCTCGCCGCCGCCGACGAGCTGGGCTACGTGCGCAGCTCCTCGGCGCGCAGCCTGCGCCTGCGCCGCACCGAGCGGGTGTGCCTGGTCGTCGGGTCGATCGGGGTGCCGGCCTACGACCAGCTCGCCCGCGACCTGTCCGCCGCAGCGGACGAGGCCGGGTACGGCGTGATGACGATCGTCGTCGACTCGCCCGCCCGGGCGGACAAGGCGGTGGACCTGCTGCGCCAGCACGTCGCGGACGGGGCGGTCGTCGCGCCGTCGGTGCCGCTGGCCGACGCGCAGCTGCGGGCGCTCACCGGCAGCCGGCTGCCGCTGGTGGTGATGAGCAACGCGGTCGCCCCGGACGGCTTCGACGTGGTGCGCACCTCGGAGGCGGCGGCGTGCGTCGAGGCGTTCGACCACCTGGCCGCCACCGGCCGCCGGCGCATCGCCTACCTCGCGCACGAGCACGAGCTGACCGGGCGCCAGCCCTCCGAACGGCGGGACGCCTACCTCGACGCGCTCGACCGGCACGGGCTGGGGCCGGAGCTCGTGGTTCCCGGCGCGGACGACCGGGTCGGGGCGTACCGGGCGGTCGAGGCCCTGCTCGCGCGGCCCGACCGGCCGGACGCGATCTTCGCGGCGTCCGACCGGGCCGCGATCACCGCGATCCTCGCCCTCCGGGACGCCGGCCTCGCCGTCCCGGAGGACGTCGCCGTAGTCGGCGTCGGGAACCTCGAGGAGGGGCGGATCACCCGCCCGCCGCTCACCACGGTCGGCCCGCCGGCCATGGACTTCCACGACGTCGCGCGGCTGCTGTTCGACCGCGTGCTCGCCGACGAGACGCCGTTCGACCGGGAGATCACCACCTCCTGGTCGTTCATCAGACGCGGCTCGGCCTGACCCCCGAGCCTGCCGACCACCAGACACGTTCCAACGGAGGGACCGTCATGGCACTCGACAACCCGATCTCCCGCCGGCACGCGTTACGGCTCGCCGGCACGGCGGCGGCGGCCGCGGCGGCGACCCCGCTGGTCAGCTCCTGCGGCGCGGGCGCGCCGAAGTCCGAGGCGGGCGGCGACGCGTTCACCGTGTACTGGAACGCCGGTCACGGCTACCAGGCCTACGAGAAGGTCATCGACGAGTTCGAGCAGGCGCACGGCGTCACGGTCAACTTCCAGAAGTACCAGTGGCCCGACCTGCGCACCCGGATCCTCGCCGACTTCGCCTCCGGCACCGTGCCGGACGTGGTCGAGTCGCCGGACGTGTGGGCGATCGAGTTCGCCGTCTCCGGCGACGCCCGCTCGTTGCGGGACTTCGTCGACCAGGACGGCGCCGAGATGGGCTTCCCGGACGACTGGCTGCCCAAGACCGTCGAGCGCAACACCTACCAGGGCGAGGTCTACGGCATCCAGGTGCACTACACCTGCACCACCCTGGTCTACAACAAGCGGATGCTCGACGACGCCGGCGTCACCCCGCCGTCCACCTGGGACGAGCTGCTGGCCGCGGCGAAGGAGCTGACCGGCGGCGACGTGCACGGCCTGGCGCTGAACCAGGACTACTCCTACGCGTGGCCGTGGCTGCTGCAGAACGACGTGCGCCTCTACGACCCGGAGACCAGGCAGCTGCTGGTCGACCGGGCCGCCGCCGAGGAGGCGTTCCGGTTCCAGGCGGACCTGGTGCACCGGCACAAGGTGTCCCCGGTCCCGGTGCCCAGCACCGACTACGCGGGCCCGCAGAAGCTGCTGTCCGCCGGGCGCGCCGCCATGATCATCACCGGGCCGTGGGACCTGATGCCGATCGCCGGGACCAGCCCGGACCTCGAGCTGGGGGTCGCGCCCGCGCTGCGGGGCGCCAGCCAGGTGACCAGTTCGGCCGGGGCGAGCGCGTTCGTGCCGGCCAAGGCGAAGCGACCGGAGCTGTCCTGGGACTTCCTCAAGCGGATCACCGCGCTGGAGACCGAGCGGGCGGCGACCGAGGAGGCCGGCATGCTGATGCCGCGCAAGTCCTGGGCGACCTCACCGGAGGCCACCTCCGACCCGCACATCAAGGCGTTCGCCGAGAACCTGCCGCTCGCCGAGGACTTCCTCCTCGACCTCGCGCCGACCGGCAAGTCCGGCGAGGTCTCCGACACCCTGTTCAAGAACCTGTACCAGTCGATCGTCGTGCAGAACACGCCGGTGTCCGAGGCGCTCGCCACGTTCGACGCCGCCGCCAAGCGCGCCCTGGCCGGGTAGTCCATGGCCAACCGGCCGAGGCGGCGGCGCGACGGGCTGTCCCGTCGCTACACGCGCACCGCGTATCTGATGCTGCTGCCGGCGATCCTGTTCTTCGCGGTGTTCACCTACCTGCCGATCGGCAACCTGCTGACCACCAGCGCGCACAGCGGCCCCCAGGCGGACGTGTTCGCCGGCCTGGACAACTACAGCCGGGCGGTGTCCGACCCGGCGGTGCGCCACTCGTTCGTGATCACGGTGATCTTCGCGCTGGTCACCACGGTCGGCGCGATCGTGCTCGGGCTGGCCCTGGCGATGCTGCTGGACAAGCCGCTGCGCGGGCGGGTGGTGTTCCGGGCACTGCTGCTGGTGCCGTACCTGACGTCGGTGGCGATCGTCGGCCTGCTGTGGCGCAACATCCTCGACCCCGGTCTCGGCATCCTGAACCGGCTGCTCACCGCGCTGGACCTGCCGCCCCAGCAGTGGCTGATCACCCACCCGCTGGAGACGATCATCGGTGTGATGCTGTGGCAGCACGTCGGCTACGCGATGGTGCTGTTCCTGGCCGGCCTGCAGGGCATCCCGGACGTGTACTACGAGGCGGCCACAGTGGACGGCGCAGGCCCGGCGCGGCGGTTCCGGCACGTCACGCTGCCGCTGCTGATGCCGACCACGCTGTTCGTGTCGATCATTTCGGTGATCACCGGGTTGCAGGCGTTCGGGCAGGCGTACATCATCACCGACGGCGGCCCGGCGAACGCCAGCGACCTGTACGTGTTCCACGTCTTCAACGTCGCGTTCGAGGCGCGCGACTTCGGCTACTCCTCGGCACTGTCGTTCCTGCTCGTCGTGGTGATCCTGGCGTTCACCGTGGTGCAGCTGCGGTACGGCAGGCGCAACGAGGTCCAACACTAGGAGCGCGCCGTTGCTGAACCGGATGTCCACCGCCGGCCGCGTGCTCGCCTACGTCACGCTGCTGGGGGCCAGCGCGATCACCGTGCTGCCGCTGCTCTACATGGTCTCGCTCGCACTGCAGACCGAGGCCGAGTCGCTGTCCGGCGACCCGGTGCTGATCCCGGAGACCCCGATGTGGGGCAACTTCCTGGAGCTGTTCGAGCGGGCGCCGTTCGCCAACTTCATCGTCAACAGCCTGGTGGTGGCCGGCGCGATCACCGTGTCGCACCTGCTGTTCGACCCACTGGTGGGCTACGTGTTCGCGAAGTTCCGGTTCCCGTTCCGGAACACGCTGTTCCTGCTGGTGATCGCGACGATGGCGATCCCGTTCTTCGTCAAGATGATCCCGCTGTACGTGATGATGTCGAACCTGGGCTGGCTGGACACCTACCAGGGGCTGATCACCCCGTTCCTGATGGACGCGTTCGGGATCTTCCTGATGCGCCAGTTCATCCAGCCGGTCCCGGACGAGCTGATCGACGCCGCCCGCATCGACGGGGTCGGCGAGTTCGGCATCTACTGGCGGATCGTGCTGCCGCAGGTCAAACCGGCGCTCGCGGTGCTCGGCGTGTTCACGTTCGTGTTCCAGTGGAACGAGTTCCTCTGGCCGCTGGTCGCCACCTCCACCGAGGAGATGCGCACGATCCCGGTCGGGCTGACGCTGTTCAGCCAGGAGTACTTCACCATCTGGAACCTCACCGCGGCCGGCGCGGTGCTGCTGTTCCTGCCGACGGCGCTGCTGTTCCTGGCCAGCCAACGGTTCTTCGTCCGCGGTATCGCCATCACCGGCATGAAGTAGGGGGAGCTGTGCGCGACCGTCCGAACGTCATCGTGTTCTTCACCGACCAGCAGCGCTGGGACACCACCGGGGTGCACGGCAACCCGCTCGGCCTCACCCCCAACTTCGACCGGATGGCCACCTCCGGCACGCACGTGGCCAACGCGGTGACCCCGCAGCCGGTGTGCGCGCCGGCCCGCGCGGCGATCCAGACCGGCCGCTACCCGACGACGACCGGCGTTTTCCGCAACGGCATCCCGCTGCCGCCGGACGAGCGGACGCTGGCGCACCACTTCGCCGACGCCGGCTACGCCACCGGCTACGTCGGCAAGTGGCACCTCGCCGGTACCGACCCGGTGCCGCCCGCCGAGCGCGGCGGCTACCGGCACTGGTCGGGGGCGAACCTGCTGGAGTTCACCTCCGACGCCTACCGGACCGTGGTGTTCGACGAGGACGGCGACCCGGTCGCGCTGCCCGGGTACCGGTCCGACGCGCTCACCGACGAGGCCATCCGGTTCGTCGCCGACCACCACGACGAGCCGTTCTTCCTGTTCGTGTCCTACATCGAGCCGCACCACCAGAACGAGGTGGACAACTACCCGGCACCGGAGGGCTACCAGGAGCGGTACGCGGGCCGCTGGCTGCCGACCGACGTGGCGGCGCTGACCGCACCGGGCGACGTGGCCCGCCAGCACGTCGCCGGCTACTGCGGCCAGGTGAAACGCCTCGACGAGTGCCTCGGCCGGCTGCTGGACGCGCTGCGCAGCCTGGATCTCGCCGACGACACGATCGTCGCGTACACCTCCGACCACGGCTGCCACTTCCGCACCCGCAACGACGAGTACAAGCGCTCCTGCCACGACGGCTCGATCCGGGTGCCGCTGGCCTTCCGCGGCCCCGGCTTCGACGGCGGCGGCCGGGTCGACGCCCCGGTGTCCACCCTGGACCTCGCACCGACCCTGCTCGACGCCGCCGGCCTGCCCGTGCCCGAGTCGGTGCAGGGCCGGTCGCTGCTGCGCGGCGAGCCGGCGACGGAGTCGTTCATCCAGGTCAGCGAGTCCGAGGTGGGCCGGGGCATCCGCACGCCGAGGTGGAAGTACCACGTGGTGGCGCCCGACGCCGACCCGTGGGCCGAGTCGGGTGCGGACCGGTACGTCGAGCACGAGCTGTACGACCTGGACAGCGACCCGGCCGAGCTGACCAACCTGGCCGGCCTGGTCTCGCACCAGAAGGTCGCCGAGGCACTGCGCGAGCGCCTGGTCCGGCGGATGGTCGAGGCGGGGGAGCGGGCACCGGTGATCGAACCGGCGCCGCCGCGCTCCGACCAGCAGCGCCAGGTGGACCCGACCGTGCGGACCTGGGACGTGCGCCCTACCCGCTTCGGTCACCAGCCGAAGACTCGGTAGTCGCGGTCGCGGCGGCGTGCGCGGCGCCCCGCCCGGCGGCCCTGGCCACGACCGATCCGCCGTGCACGCGGACCGCGGTCTCGGTGTCGTCGCCCGGGTCGGCCACCCCGGCCGCGGCCGCGAGCAGCCCGTCCTCGTCGAGCACGATCCGCACCCGCGGCAGGGCGTCCGGCGCGAACACGCGGCGCAGGCACCGGGTGAGGTCGGCGATCCGCAGCCGAACCAGCCGCCCGGTCTCGGCCGGGTCCCCGGTCACGACGCCCACGGTGACCCGGTCACCCGGCCGGGCGGCGCGCACGGCCTCCTCGGCCGCGCTCAGCCGCCGGGCGCCGAGCACCGCCACGACCCCGTCCTCGTCGAGCCGCACCGGGTGACCGGTGACCTGGTCCACCAGGTCGGCCGGCGGCGCCCAGTCCGCCCGGCACGCCTCGGCCGGTGCCACGAGCGGAAGGTGCGGCGGGTCCCAGCCGTCCGCGAGGTCGATCCCCGCCAGCTGTTCGCACGCCCTCGTCACGTCGAACGGATCGCCGAACCCCGGCGCGGTGTCGGCCAGGTGTCCCGCGCCGGTGAGCAGCGTCAGCACCAGCTCCGCCAGCCGCACCCGCCGCGTGCCCGGCGCCTCCAGGGCGAGCCCGAGCAGCATCGCCTCCAGCCGGGCGACCTCGCCCAGCGCGGCCCTGGCCGGCTCGTCGTCGAGCACACCGGCGAGCGAGCGCAGCTGCAGGTGCCCGGCGGTGGGGCTGTCCCCGGCCAGCGGCAGCCGCTCCAGCCAGACCCTGGCGAACGCCCCGAGCGGTTCCGGCGAGAAAGCGGGGGCCGGGCCGGTGTCCTCCCGCTCGACCAGGTCCACCAGCACCGCGAGGTACAGCGCCCGCTTGCTCGGGAAGTTCGAGTACACCGCGCCGCGGGTCAACTCGGCCCGCTCGGCGATCCGGTCGATCTTGACCTCCGCGTACCCGCGCGCCGCGAACTCCGCCCGCGCCGAGGTCAGCACGGCCGCGCGCGTGCGCTCCTGCTGCTGTGCCCGAGTCAACCGGACCATCGCGCCTCCTCCCTGGGTCGGGAGAACGGTACGACGCCCGCTACCGGCCCGTCAGCTCGACCAGCCCGCGGACCGTGGCGATGTCGTGCACGCGGCGCCCGCGGTCCGGGGCGACCGGGGTGAGGTTCAGCGTCGTGACCCCGCTCGCGGCCAGCACACGCAGGCGCTCGGCCACGTGCTCGCGGGTACCGATCAGGCTCGTCGCCCGGACCAGGTCGGTGGGTACCGCGGCCGCCGCCTCCTCCTTGCGGCCGGCCAGGTAGTGGTCCTGGACCACGGCGGCCTCCCGCTCGTAGCCGTAGCGCACGGCCAGGTCGTGGTAGAAGTTCCGGCCCTTCGCGCCCATCCCGCCGACGTACAGCGCCAGCTGCCGGCGCGGCACGTCCAGCAGTTCCTCGACGTCCTCGCCGATGGCCAGGTGCGCGCCGGCCACGACGTCGAGGCGCGGCAGCGCGGGGGAGCGGGCGGCGGCACCGCGGGCCAGGGCGTCGCCCCAGACGGCGTCGGCCTGTTCCGGAACGTAGAACAGCGGCTCCCAGGCGTCGGCCAGTTCGGCGGCCAGCGCCACGTTCTTCTGGCCGATCGCGGCGAGCATGATCGGGATGTGCTCGCGCACGGGGTGGTTGATCAGCCGCAGCGGCTTGCCGAGGCCCGTTCCCCGGCCGGGCGGCAGCGGGATCTGGTAGTGGCGGCCGTCGAACTCGAGCCGCTCCCGGCGCCAGACCCGGCGGCAGATCTCGATGATCTCCCTGGTCCGGCCAAGCGGCGCTTCGTACGGCACGCCGTGGAAGCCCTCGACGACCTGCGGCCCGGACGCGCCGATCCCCAGGGTGAACCGGCCGCCGGACACGTGGTCCAGGCCGGCGGCGGTCATCGCGGTCAGGGTGGGGGTCCGGGTGTAGAGCTGGAGGATGCCGCTCGCGATCTCCACGGTGCTGGTGCGCGCGGCGATGAACCCCAGCTGGCTGACCGCGTCGAAGCTGTACGCCTCCGGCACGAACACGATCTGCAGCCCGGCCGCCTCGTACTCGACGAGGTCGTCGACCGTCTCCAGGAACCCGCCGCTGTACTCCAGCGGCATCCCGATCCGCATCCGAGTTCCCTTCGTTGACACCGGTGTCCGCTCGCGCGCATAATATGACGCTGACGTCAAAATCATACCGCAGGGAGCCAACGATGGCCAAGCACGCCGTGATCGTCGACGCGGTCCGCACCCCGGGCGGCAAGCGGGGTGGCGGGCTCGGCGGCTGGCACGCCGCCGACCTGGCGGCCGAGGTGCTCACCGCCCTGCAACGCCGCAACGACCTCGACCCGGCACTGGTCGACGACGTCATCATGGGCTGCGTCTCCCAGGTCGGCGACCAGAGCGTGAACGTCGCCCGCAACGCCGTGCTCGCCGCCGGCTGGCCGGAGACCGTGCCGGCCACCACCGTCGACCGCCAGTGCGGGTCCTCGCAGCAGGCCGCGCACTTCGCCGCGCAGGGCGTGCTCGCCGGCGCCTACGACGTCGTGGTCGCCGCCGGCGTCGAGGTGATGACCAGGACCCCGATGGGTGCCAGCTCCGCCGGCGGCCGGCCGTTCGGGCCCCGCGCCGAGGCGCGCTACGCCGACCGGGAGACGTTCGGGCAGCGGGGTCTGGTGCCGCAGGGTCTCGGCGCCGAGCTGATCGCCGAGCGCTGGGGCCTGTCCCGCACCGACCTGGACGCCTACGCGGCCCGCAGCCAGGCTCGCGCGGCCACGGCCAGGGACGAGGGCCGGTTCGACCGGGAGATCGTGCCGGTCGAGCGCCGCACCTGGGACGCGGAGACCCGGGAGGCGACCGCGCACGGCACCGACGTCACCGCCGACGAGGGCATCCGCGAGTCCACAGTGGAGTCCCTGGCGAACCTCAAACCCGCGTTCCTGCCCGACGGCCGGATCACCGCCGCCAACAGCTCGCAGATCACCGACGGCGCGTCGGCCGTGCTGATCATGAGCGAGGAGAAGGCCACCGCGCTCGGGCTGACGCCGAGGGCGCGCTTCCACGCGTTCGCGCTGGCCGGCGACGACCCGGTGGCGATGCTGACCGCGCCGATCCCCGCGACCCGCCGAATCCTGGACCGCTCCGGGCTCACCATGGCCGACCTGGACCTGGTGGAGATCAACGAGGCGTTCGCGCCGGTGGTGCTGGCCTGGCAGCGCGAGCTGGGCGCCGACCCGGATCGGGTCAACGTGAACGGCGGCGCGATCGCGCTCGGTCACCCGCTCGGCGCGTCCGGCACCAAGCTGATGGCCACCCTGCTGTGCGAACTGGAACGCACCGGCGGCCGGTACGGGCTGCAGACCATGTGCGAGGGCGGCGGCCTCGCCAACGCGACGATCATCGAGCGCCTGTGACCCTGGCGGCACGGGTCGCCGAGGTACTCGGCCGCGACACCGTCCACCTGCGACGGTTGTCGGCCGGCGCGTCCCGGGAGACCTACGAGGTGTGTGCCGGGCCGGACACGTTCGTGCTCCAGCGGGAACGCGCGGGCGCGGGCCTCGGCGCCACCCGGGTCGACGAGCAGGTGCGGCTGCTGGCGGCGGTCGCCGACCGGGGCGTTCCGGTGCCCGAGATCGTCGCCTGGGACGCCACCGGCGATCGGCTCGGCGCGCCGTTCGTGCTCTCGGCGCACGTGCCGGGGGAGACGCTGCCCCGCCGGATCCTGCGCGCCCCCGACCTGGCCGGCGCCCGGGAGCGCTTCGCCGGCCAGTGCGGCGAGATCCTGGCGCGCCTGCACACCACACCGACCGACGAACTGTCCTGGTTGGACGCCGGCGACCAGCTGGAACGCGTGGTGGGCTGGATCGACGACACCGCGGAGCCGCATCCCGCGTTCGAACTGGCCATCGCCTGGCTGCGTGCCAACCGCCCCCGGCCGGTCGAGCCGGTACTCGTGCACGGCGACTTCCGCAACGGCAACCTGATCGTCGGCCGGGACGGGATCCGTGCGGTCCTGGACTGGGAGATGACCCACCTCGGCGACCCGGTCGAGGACCTGGCCTGGGTGTGCCTCAAGGCGTGGCGGTTCCGCGGCCCCGGCGAGGTCGGCGGCATGGGCGAGGTGCCCGACCTGCTCGACGCCTACGAGCGGGCGGGCGGCCGCGCGGTCGAGCCGGAGCGGCTGTTCTGGTGGCGGGTGCTCGGCACGCTCAAGTGGGGTGCGATCTGCCAGCGGCAGGCCGGGATCCACCTGTCCGGTGCCTCCCGGTCGGTGGAGCTGGCGGCCATCGGCCGACGCGTCTGCGAGACCGAGTACGACCTGTTGGAGCTGCTGCCATGACGCCGAACACCGACGAGCTGCTGGAGGCCGTCGTCGAGTTCCTGCGCGACGAGCTGTCCGACGCGGTTCCGGAGGAGCACCGGTTCCACCTGCGGGTCGCGGTCAACGTCCTGGAGATCGTCCGCCGCGAACTGGCCCTCGGTCCCGCCCACGAAGCCGCCCACGCCGAACGCCTGCGCGCGCTCGGCGTCACCGACGACGCCGAGCTGGCCCGCCGCATCCGCGCCGGCGAGATCGACCCGGCCGCCGTCCGCGCGGCCGTCCTGGAGTCCGTCGTGGACAAGCTGCGGGTGGCCAACCCCCGTTACCCAAAGGACCGTGAGGCTTCCTGTCAACCTCCACAACCGCCACCTCAGGGGAACGTGACCCAACCCAGCCACAAGTACGTGACCCAGTCGAACGTGACTTCGCCAACGGGACCAACAGGGATGAATTCGGAGAGGCGGAACAGTTTCGAGGTTCCGCCGCACGTGGCCGAGCGGGTGGCCGCGGTGCGCGCGTTCGTCGACGAGCAGGTGATCCCCGCCGAGCCCGGCCTGCACCACGGCCGTGTGGGGTTGCCCGCCCTCCAGGCCAGGGCGAAGGCGGCCGGTCTGTGGGCACTCGGGCACCCGGCCGAACTCGGCGGCGGCGGGATGCCGTTCGCCGACTACGTGTACGTCAACGAGGTCCAGGGCCGCAGCGAGTACGGCCAGTACGCCATGGGCACGCACAGCCTGCAGGACAGCCTGATGCTGCACCGGCACGCCACCCCGGCCGTCCGCGACCGCTACCTGGCGCGGCTCGTCGCCGCCGAGATCACGCCCAGCTTCGCCATGACCGAGCCCGGACTGTCCAGTTCGGACCCCACCCAGCTGCGCACCACCGCCCGCCTGGACGGCGACGAATGGGTGGTCTCCGGCCGCAAGTGGTTCGTCACCGGCGCGCGGGACGCCGCGTTCACCACGGTCATGTGCCGCACCGAGCCTTCGGACACCTCCGCGCACCGGTCGTTCAGCATCATCCTGGTGCCCGCCGGCACCCCCGGCTTCCGCGTGCTGCGGGAGATCCCCGTGCTCGGCATCGACCACGACCACCACGAGTTGGAGTTCGACGAGGTGCGGGTCCCCGCCGACCACCTCGTCGGCCCGCGCGGCGGTGGTTTCCGGGTGGCGCAGGAGCGGCTCGGTCCCGGCCGGATCTTCCACGCCATGCGCTGGCTCGGCCAGGCCACCCGCGCCTACGAGCTGATGACCGACCGCCTGCGCACGCGTACGGCGTTCGGCACCCCGCTGGCGGACAAGCAGCTGATGCAGCGGCACGTGTTCGAGGCGTACGCCGCGATCGCCGCGAGCCGGCTGCTCACCCTCGACGCGGCCAGGGTCCTCGACGCCGGCGGCGAGGCCAGGGTGGAGATCGGCATGCTCAAGGTCGTCGGCGCCAGGATGCTCGGCGACGTCGTCGACCGCGCGCTCCAGGTCTTCGGCGCCGAGGGCCTGTCCGACGACACCCCACTCGGGTTCATGTACCGCACCGCGCGCTTCGCCCGCATCTACGACGGCCCCGACGAGGTGCACATCCAGTCGGTCGCCAAGGCCCTGCTGAAGGAGCGTCCGTGACGGGGCCGCTGGCGGGGATCCGCGTGGTCGAGCTGGCCGGGCTCGCGCCGGGGCCGTTCGCCGCGATGGTCCTCGCCGACCTCGGGGCCGACGTCGTGCGGGTCGACCGGCCGGGCACCACCCCCGACCCGACCGACCTGCTCGCCCGCAACCGGACCGTCGTCGCCGCCGACCTCAAGGACCCCGACACCCGGGACCGCGTGCTGCGCCTGGTGGACCGCGCCGACGTCCTGGTCGAGGGCTTCCGGCCGGGCGTAACGGAACGGCTCGGGCTCGGCCCCGACGTGTGCCTCGCCCGCAACCCCGGGCTCGTCTACGGCCGGATGACCGGCTGGGGCCAGGACGGCCCGCTCGCCCCCACCGCCGGCCACGACATCAACTACATCTCCCTCGCCGGTGCCCTGCACCCGATCGGACCGGCCGGCGCCCCACCGGTGCCGCCGCTGAACCTGGTCGGCGACTTCGGCGGCGGCGGGCTCCTGCTCGCCCTCGGCTGCCTGGCCGCCCTGCTCGAACGCCGCCACTCGGGCGCCGGCCAGGTCGTCGACGCGGCCATGGTCGACGGCGCCGGCCTGCTCACCACCCACCTGCACATGCTGCTCGCCCAAGGGATGTGGCCCGGCGAGCGCGGCCGGAACCTGCTCGACGGCGGCGCCCCGTTCTACCGCGCCTACCCGACCTCCGACGGCCGGCACGTCGGCGTCGGCGCCATCGAGCCGGCCTTCTACGCCGCGCTCCTCGACGGACTCGGGCTCGCCGACGCCGGCCTGCCCGACCAGCTCGACCGCGACCGGTGGCCGGAGCTGGAGGCCGCGTTCGCGACCGCGTTCGCGAGCCGGACCAGGGACGAGTGGGAACGGGTCTTCGCCGGTACCGACGCGTGCGTGAGCCCGGTACTCACCCCCGCCGAGGCCACCACCCACCCACATCAGGCCCACCGCGGCGGGTTCACCACCGTCGCCGGCGTCCCACAGCCCGCGCCGGCGCCCCGGTTCGGCCGTAGCGCCACCGGCATTCCGACACCGGTCGCCCGCGCCACCGAGGACACGCTCGCGAGCTGGAGACTGTCCACTGAGGACGTCGAACGCCTCGTCGACGAGGGAGGAGACCCATGACGCGGATCAGCCTCGGCGAGTCCATCACCATGACCGCCAGGAACAAGCCCGACGCGCCCAGCTTCCTGTTCCCCGACGGCGGGCAGCACACCTTCGCCCAGACCAACGCGCGGGTCAACCGGCTGGTCTCCGCGCTGCGTGCCCAGGGCATCGGCCGGGGCGACCGGCTCGCGGTGTTCTCGCTGGACTCCCACCGCTACGTGGAGATCGTGCTGGCCGCGCTCAAGCTCGGCGCGGTGTACGTGCCGCTGAACTACCGGCTGCGCCGCGGCGAGATCGACACCCTCGTCGCCCGCGCCGCCCCCGTCGCGTTCTGCTACGACGTGCGCTACACCGACCTGCTGGCCGGCCTGCCCGACGCGCACCCCAGCATCAAGCTGTTCCTCGCCATGAACGGCGACGAGCCCGAGTACGAGGCACTGCTGGCCACCGGCACCGAGGCCGAACCGCCGGTGGTCGCCTCCGACGAGCACGTCATCGGGCTCGCGTTCACCTCCGGCACCACGGGGCTGCCCAAGGCCGTGCTCCAGTCGCAGCGGATGATGAAGGCCATCGTCACCGAACAGGTCGTCGAGTACCGGATGCGGCCGGACGACGTCCGCTACGCCGCCGCGCCCACCTTCCACATCACCGGGATCTGCCAGCTGCTGATGTGTGTCGCCTACGGCACCCCGTCGCTGATCCTGCCGCAGTTCGACCCGCGCACCACCCTGGACTTCCTCGCCGCCGACCGGCTCACCGCGGTGTTCCTGGTGCCCACGATGATCAGCACGGTCCTCGCCCTGCCGGACGTGCACGACCACACCTACGACCGGCTGCGCCTGATGTACTACGGCGCCTCGGCGATGTCGCCGAACCTGTTGCGCCGCGCCATGGACACGTTCCGGTGCGACTTCCTCAACGCGTTCGGCGCCGGCACCGAGGCCGGCCTGCAGGCCGTGCTCACCCCTGAGGACCACCGGGCCGCGCTGGACGGTCGCCCGGAGCTGCTCGGGTCGATCGGCAAACCCGCGTTCGGAGTCGCGCTGCGGATCGTCGACGAGGACCTGAACGAGGTGCCGACCGGCGAGGTCGGCGAGATCGCCACCCGCAGCGACATGGTGATGGACGGCTACCTGGAGATGCCGGAGGAGACCGAGCGGGCGCTGCGCGGCGGCTGGTTCCGGGCGGGCGACCTCGGCTACCTGGGCGAGAACGGCTACCTCTACCTGGCCGGGCGCAAGAAGGACATGATCGTGCGCGGCGGGGAGAACATCTTCCCGATCGAGATCGAGTCGGTGCTCGCCGAGCACCCGGCGGTCGCGCAGGCCGCGGTTGTCGGGGTCGCCGACGAGCACTGGAGCGAGGTCGTGCGGGCGTGGGTGACGCTGCGGGACGGCGCGACCGCCACCGCCGAGGAACTCGCCGGGCACTGCGCGCAGCGGCTCGCGAAGTTCAAGGTGCCGGCCGAGTTCCGGTTCGTCGACGCGTTGCCGACCAACGCCAGCGGCAAGATCCTCAAGCGCGAACTGCGTACCTGGAACTGAACGTGAAGGATTGTGACATCATCGTCAGAACCGCCGGAGCCGACCGTTCCGGCAGACGGAGGATCCACACATGAGTCCACGCGGGGGAAGTCCGAAGGGACGGGCGGTCATCGCCGCGTCCGCGTCGCAGAAGGAGCGGCGCGGCGTCGGCCCGATGACGCCCAAGGGGCGGGAGCGGCGCACCGAGATCCTGCGCGCCGCGCGCACGGTGTTCGAGGAACGCGGTTTCCTGGAGACCAGGGTGGCCGACATCGTCGCCGCGGCCGATGTCGCGCAGGGCACCTTCTACACCTACTTCGACTCCAAGGAAGCCGTCTTCGCCGAGGTGGCCCAGCAGGTCATCGAGACGATGATGGACGACCTGCACACCGACTACGTCTCCGACGTCGAGCCGGTCGAGCGCATCCGTCGCGCGATGGTCCGGTTCGTCGACGCGTTCCGGCCGAACGCGGTGATGATCGGCCTCATCGAGCAGGTCGGCACGTTCACCCCGGAGATGCGCCGGCTCCGCCTCCGCCTCCGCGAGTCCTTTGTGGACCGATCGGCGCGCGGGATCAAACGGATGCAGGAGGACGGGATCGCCGACCCCGGCGTCGATCCGGTGATGCTCGCCGAGGTGCTCGGCGCCATGGTGGACCAGACCTGCTACATCTGGTTCTTCCTGGGCAAGCCGTTCGACACCGAGTCCGTCGTGGAGTCGCTGACCACCGTCTGGGCCCGCGGGATCGGCGTCAAGGGCGCCTGATTTCCGATATTGACATCGGTGTCAAAAAAAGGTTGAGTGCGAGGGGTGACGAACGACCCCGACGCCGTGCTCCTCGAACGCAGTGACGGCGTCGCGACGATCACCCTGAACCGCCCCCGGGTGAAGAACGCCATGACCTGGGACGGCTGGACCGGGCTGCGGGACGCGGTCCGCGCGATCGACCCGCTCACCGACCGGGTGGTCGTCGTGACCGGTGCCGGCGAGGACTTCTGCGCCGGCGCCGACCTGACCGGACCGGCGACCGGCGGCCACCAGGTCGACGACATGCGGATCGTCGGCGACGCCTGCCTCGCGCTGCACCGGCTGCCGATACCGACGATCGCCCGGGTGGACGGGGTCGCGGTCGGCGCCGGGATGAACCTGGCGCTGGTGTGCGACTTCGTGGTCGCCGCCGCGCGCGCCCGGTTCTCCGAGATCTTCGTCAAGCGCGCGATGTCGGTGGACTTCGGCGGCTCCTGGTTGCTGCCCCGCCTGGTCGGCCTGCGCCGCGCCAAGGAACTCGTGCTGCTCGGCGACATCATCGACGCCGCCAAGGCCGACGAGCTTGGCCTGCTGCACCGGGTCGTCGAGCCGGCCGACCTGGACAAGGTCGTCGCCGAGCTGGCCGACCGGCTCGCCGCCGGACCCCGGCTGGCGATGGCCGGCTCCAAGGCCCTGCTCAACGACGCGTTCGACGTGACGCTGGAACGCGCGCTCGACGAGGAGGCCAGGGCCCAGGCCGTCAGCGTCTCGTCTCCCGACGCCGCCGAGGCGATCGAGGCCTTCCTGCACAAGCGGACGCCGGACTTCCGGCGGTCCGGCACCACGAACGAGGAGGAGCGATGAGGGTCGAGGGCAGTGTCGCGCTGGTGACCGGTGGCGCGTCCGGGCTCGGGCTCGCGACGGCCAACCGGCTGGCGAAGGCCGGCGCCAGGGTGGTGGTCCTGGACCTGCCCACCTCCGCCGGCGCCGAGGTCGAGACCGACGCGATCCGGTTCGTACCCGGCGACGTCACGTCCGCCGACGACGTCACCCGCGCACTGGACGCCGCCGCCGAACTCGGCCCGCTGCGCGTCACGGTCAACTGCGCCGGCATGGGCGTCCCGGCCAAGACGCTCGGCAAGCACGGCCCGGCCGAGATGGACGGGTTCGTCCGCACGGTGACGGTGAACCTGTTCGGCACGTTCAACGTCATCCGCCTGGCCGCCGCGCGGATGGCCGCCACCGAACCGGTGGACGGTGAGCGCGGCGTCGTCGTGAACACCGCGTCGGTGGCGGCCTTCGAGGGGCAGGTCGGGCAGGCCGCCTACTCCGCGTCCAAGGGCGGCATCGTCGGCATGACGCTGCCGGTGGCCCGCGACCTCGCCTCGTCCGGCATCCGCGTGGTCACCATCGCCCCCGGCATCTTCGACACCCCGCTGCTCGGCACCCTGTCCGAGGAGGTCCGGGAGTCGCTCGGCCGCCAGGTCCCGCACCCCAGCCGGCTCGGACAGCCCGCCGAGTACGCCGCCCTGGTCGCGCACGTCGTGGAGAACGCGATGATCAACGGCGAGACGATCCGGCTGGACGGCGCGATCCGGATGGCGCCCCGGTGAGTGCCGACCCGTTCCGGTGGACGCCGGAGCACGAGGAGTTCCGCGCGGTCCTGCGCAAGCTGACCGAGTCCCGCACCCCGCTGGCCTGCGCTCCCGCCCCCGCGTCGGCCGACCAGCGCGAACGGGAGCTGTGGCGGGCGTGGGCCGACGAGCTGGGCCTGCCCGGTCTCGTGGTGCCGGAGTCGCACGGCGGCGCCGGCTTCTCCCGCCTGGAGCTGGCGATCGCGGCCGAGGAGCTGGGCCGCGCGGTCGCCGGCGGACCGCTGTTCGCCTCGGCCGTGCTCGCTACCGAGGCGCTGCTCGCCACCGGCCCGGACGCCGCGGCCGCCGAGATCCTGCCCGCCCTCGCCGGAGGAACCTCGGTCGCCGCGCTCGCCGTGGTCGAGGAATCCCACCGCTGGGCGGCCGCCGACGTGCGGACCCGCGTCGGAGACGGCCGGCTGACCGGGGTGAAGCACGCCGTGCTCGGCGCCGCCGACGCGGACGTGCTCGTGGTCGCCGCCCGCGAGGACGCCGGCGTGTCGCTGTTCCTGGTCGAACCGGGCACTGGTGTCGAGATCGTGCCGCTGGCGGTACTCGACCCGAGCCGCCCGGCCGCCCGGGTCGACCTGACCGGCGCACCGGCCCGCCGGATCGGCGTCGCGGGGGAGGGCTGGCCCGCGGTCGAACGCGCGCTGGAGGCCGGTGCGGTGTTCCTGGCCGCCGAACAGGTCGGCGGCAGCCGCGCGCTGCTCGACGCCGCCGTGGAGCACGCCAACACCCGGGTGCAGTTCGGCCGGCCGGTCGGGCAGTTCCAGGGCGTCAAGCACCGGCTCGCCGACATGGCCGTACGCACCGAGCTGGCCGCCGCGGCCGCGACCTGGGCGGCCTGGCAGGAACCCGGGACCGACACCGCCCGCCTCGGCGCCGCCGTCGCCCGAGCGCACTGCGCCGACGCCTACCTGGAGACGGCGCTCGACGCCATCGGCGTGCACGGCGGCATGGCGATCACCTGGGAGCACCACGCGCACCGGTACCTGCGCCGCGCCCGCGCCGACCTCGCGGTCCTGCCCGGACCGGCCGAGCAGCGCCGCCTGCTGGAGACCATGATCGGGACGGGGGTCTGAGCATGCCGCTCGACGTCACCGGGCTCGGCCTGGACGCGCTCGCCGCCCGGGTCCGGGCCTGGCTCGAGGACCACCTGCCGGCGCACTGGCGGGACGCCGCGCTCACCGGCGACCGGCACGCGCTCGCCGCGATCGCCCGCGACGACGCCGTCACCCGCGCCTGGTACGCCGAACTCGGCGACTCCGGGCTCGCCACCGCAGGCTGGCCGGTCGAGCACGGCGGCCTCGGCCTGGCCGCGGACGGGGTCGCCGTGGTCGCCGACGAGCTGGCCCGCCTGCACGCCGGTCGTCCGATGAGCGACTTCGTCGGTGTCGCCCTCGCCGGGCCGACGATCGTCGAATGGGGCACCGACGAACAGAAACGGCGGTTCCTGCGCCCACTCGCGCTCGGCGAGCACCGCTGGTGCCAGCTGTTCAGCGAGCCAGGCGCCGGCTCCGACCTCGCCGCGCTCACCACCCGCGCCACCCGCTGCGCCGACGGAGACTGGGTGGTCGACGGGCAGAAGGTGTGGAGCTCGTTCTCCGACCGCGCCGACTACGGCCTGCTGATGGCCCGGACCGACCCGGGTCGGGCCAAGCACCGCGGCATCACCTACTTCCTGCTCGACATGCGCTCGCCCGGCGTCGAGGTGCGGCCGTTGCGCCAGCTCAACGGGCAGTCCGAGTTCGGCGAGGTGTTCCTCACCGACGTCATGGTGCCCGACACCGACCGGCTCGGCCGGGAGAACCAGGGCTGGGCGGTCGCCATGACCACGCTCGCGCAGGAACGCAGCGGCCTGTCCGGGCGTCCCGGCGTCGGACCCGGTCGCGCCGACGCGCTCGCCGCCCGCGCCCGGGACACCGGCGCCTGGGACGACCCGCTGCTGCGCGACCGGATCCTGCGGGCGTTCGTGGCCGAACGGGTACTCCAGATGACCACCGTGCGCGCGTTCGCCGACCTCGGCCGCCGCGAACCCGGCGCGGAGGGTTCGATTCGCAAGCTCGCGCACGGCACGCTGGACGCCACGCTCGGCCTGCTCGCCACCGAGGTCGAACCGGGCGGCGCGGTCGCGCACGACCCGGCCGACGGGGACGCGGAGGCGGCGCTGGACGCGTTCCTGTCCGGGAAGATCCTGTCGATCGCGGGCGGCACCAGCGAGATCCAGCGCAACATCATCGGCGAGCGGGTACTCGGCCTGCCCCGCGACCGCGACCCCTACGCCGACGTCCCGTTCGCGGAGCGTCCCCGTGGCTGAGCTGCCGTCGACGGAACGCGTCCGGGTCCACCCGGCCGGGGACGGCGTGGTCGAGGTCGAACTGCACCGGCCCGAGCGCCTCAACGCCATGTCGGTCGAGCTGATCGACGACCTGCACGCGGTGCTGGCCGCGCTCGCCGGTCGCACCGACGTCCGGGTCGTGGTGCTCACCGGCGCCGGCCGCGGCTTCTGCGCCGGGCTCGACCTGCACGACTACGGCGAAGCGGGCCCCGCCGAGACCCCGCAGGCCCGCTTCGCCCTCCAGGAGCGCATCGCCGCCCTGGTCACCGGTCTGCGCGACCTGCCGCAGGTGGTGGTCGCCGCCGTGCACGGCGCGGCCGCAGGGGGCGGGCTCGCGCTCGCGCTCGGTGCCGACGTCCGAGTCGCCGGCCCGGCCGCCCGGTTCGCGGTGTCGTTCGTGCGGGTCGGTCTGTCCGGCGCGGACATCGGCGTCAGCTGGCTGCTGCCCCGGCTGGTCGGCGCGTCCGCCGCGTTCGAGCTGCTGCTCACCGGGCGCGCGGTCGACGCGGACGAGGCCGCCCGCATGGGGCTGGTCACCCGGGTCGCCGACGACCCCCGCGCCGCCGCGCACGAGGTCGCGGCCGAGGTGCTGGCGAACAGCCCGATGGGGGTGCGGATGACCAAGCAGGTGATGTGGAGCCAGCTCGAGGTCGGCAGCCTGCGCGCCGGCATCGACCTGGAGAACCGGACGCAGATCATGACCAGCTTCACCCGCGACCACGTCGAGGCCGTGGACGCGTTCGCCGATCGCCGCCCACCCCGCTTCGAGGACCGCTGAGGAGGACCATGACCGAGCACCTCGTGGTGGACGCGGCCCGCAGGCTCGTCGCCGAGCACCCGCCGGCCAGCACGCCGACCGAGGAGTTCCTCGGCGCCCGGTTCGACGCCGGGCTCGCCTGGGTGCACTTCCCGCGCGGGCTCGGCGGGCTCGGGGTCGCCCCCGGCCTGCAGGGCGCCGCCGACGCGGTGGTCGAGGCGGCCGGCGGGCCGAACCCGTTCGACCTGAACCCGATGGGCTACGGGATGGCCGCGCCGACCGTGCTGGCCCACGGGAGCCCGGCGCTGCACGAGCGGCTGCTGCGGCCGCTGTACACGTGCGAGGAGATCTGGTGCCAGCTGTTCAGCGAACCCGGCGCCGGCTCCGACCTCGCCGGGCTCGCCACCCGCGCGGTCCGCGACGGCGACGGCTGGCGCGCGACCGGGCAGAAGGTGTGGACCAGCAAGGCACACGAGGCCAGGTGGGCGCTGCTGCTCGCCCGCACCGACCCGGACGTGCCCAAGCACAAGGGCCTGACCTACTTCGTGCTCGACATGCGTGACCCCGGCGTCGAGGTGCGGCCGCTGCGGCAGCTCACCGGCGACGCCGAGTTCAACGAGGTCTGGCTGCGCGACGCCCGGCTCGACGACGCCTGGCGGCTCGGTGACGTGGGCGCCGGCTGGAAGGTCGCGATGACCACCCTGATGAACGAGCGCACCGCGATCGGCGGCGGCTCCATCGAGCGGGGCAGCGGCTCGATCGGCGACGCTCTCGCGCTGTGGCGGTCCCAGCCGGACCCCGGACTGCGGGACCGCATCGTGACCCTGTTCGCCCGCGCCGACGCGCTGCGGCTCACCGGCATGCGGCACGCCGCCGAACGCGGCGACGGCCCGGCCGGACCGATGGGCTCACTCGGCAAGCTCGTGGGCGCCGAGCTGAACCAGGCCGTCTACGAGCTGTGCGTTGACCTGCTCGGCACCGCCGGCACCCGCCATCCCGGCTACGACGGCGACCCGGCCACGCACGACACGCTCACCTGGAAGTTCCTGCGGTCGCGGGCCAACACGATCGAGGGCGGCACCGCCGAGGTACTGCGCGGGATCCTCGCCGAACGGGTGCTCGGCCTGCCCGGCGACATCCGGGTGGACAAGGACACGCCGTGGCGGGAGGTGCCCCGTGGCTGACCTGCTGCGCGAGACGGTCCGGGCGGCGGCCGAGGACGGCGCCGACTGGCGGGCGCTGGGCGAACAACTCGGCGTGCTCGGCCTCGCCGTGCCCGAGCGGTGGGGTGGTTCGGGCGCGGGTCTGGGGGAGGCCGCGGTCGTCGCCGAGGAACTGGGCGCCGTACTGGCGTCCGTGCCGTTCGTGTCCACAGTGGTCGCGGCCCGCCTGCTGGTCGAATCCGGCGACGACGCCGCGTGCGCGGACCTGTTGCCCGGCCTGTGCGACGGCTCCCGCACCTTCGCCGTCGCGTCCCTGCCCACCGGCGTGGACCGGCCGGCCGGCACCGCCGAGGGCGTCGTGGACGGCCCCGGCGCCACCGACCTGCTCGTCCTGGCCGGCGACGGACTGTTCCACGTGGACGGCGCCGCGGCCGAGGTCGTCCCGGTGCCCACGCTCGACCTCACCCGCCCGCAGGCCGACATCACGTTCGCCGAGACCCCCGCCCGCCGCCTCGGTCCGGCCGCACCGGCGACCGACGTCGCCGTGACCCTGCTGGCCGCCGAACTGGTCGGCGTGGCCAGGACGATGCTCGACACCGCCGTCACCTACGCCAGGGAACGGGTGCAGTTCGGGCGGCCGATCGGCTCGTTCCAGGCGGTCAAGCACCGGTGCGCGGACATGCTCGTCGAGCTGGAGCTGGCCAGGTCGGTGGCCGAGCACGCCGCCCGGACGCACGATCACGGCGGCGACGACCCGGCGCTGGCGTCGAGCCTCGCCCACGTCGTGGCGACCGACGCGGCGCGCCGGGTGACCGGCGACGCGATCCAGGTGCTCGGCGGCGTCGGGATCACCTGGGAGCATCCCGCACACCGGTACTACAAGCGGGCGGTCACCTCGGCGGCACTGTGGGGCGGCCGAGCACACCGCGACCGCCTCGCCAAGCTCGCCATCGACGGAAACGACGGGAGGAGCAGCCATGCCGGATGAGGTCACCGTGACCGAACCGGGCGACGGCACCCTGGTCGTCACGATCGACCGGCCGCACGCCCGCAACGCGGTCGACGAGGAGGTCGCCCGAGGGATCGCCGCCGCCCTGGACCGCCTCGACGCCGACCCGGACCTGGTCGTCGGCGTGATCACCGGTGCCGGCGGCACGTTCTGCGCCGGCATGGACCTCAAGGCGTTCGTGCGCGGCGAGGTCCCGGTCGTGCCCGGCCGCGGCTTCGCCGGCATCGTCGAACGGTCCGCGCGCAAGCCGGTGATCGCCGCGGTGGAGGGCTACGCGCTCGCCGGCGGCTTCGAGATCGTGCTGGCCTGCGACCTGGTGGTGGCGGCGCGCGGCGCCACGTTCGGGCTGCCCGAGGTCCGCCGCGGCCTGGTCGCCGCCGGCGGCGGCCTGCTGCGCCTGCCCAGACGGGTGCCCTACCACGTCGCGATGGAGCTGTCCCTGCTCGGCAGCCACGTCGACACCGCCCGCATGCACGCCCTCGGCCTGGTGAACCGCCTGGTCGACGACGGCGCCGCGCTCGCCGAGGCCCGCGACCTGGCCCGCGCGATCGCCGCGAACGGCCCGCTGGCGGTGGCCGCGACCAAGCGGATCGTCGTGGAGAGCGCCGACTGGCCGGCCGACGAGGCGTTCGCCCGTCAGGCGGTGATCGCCGACCCGGTGTCCACGTCGGCCGACGCACGCGAGGGCGCACTGGCCTTCGCCGAGAAGCGCGCTCCCGTCTGGACCGGCCGGTGACCGCCGACCCGGTGCTGGTCGACGTCGACGGGCCGGTCGCGACCATCACCCTCAACCGCCCCGAAGCACGCAACGCGATCAACCCCGCCCTGCTCGCCGCCCTGGCCGAGGCGATGGCCGAGGCCGACGCGGCCGAGAACGTGCACGCGGTCGTGCTCACCGGCGCCGACCCCGCCTTCTGCGCCGGACTCGACCTCCGCGAGCTGACCGGCCTGCACGACGCGGTCACCTCGGCGACCGGATCGCCGTGGCCGCCGATCGGCAAGCCGGTGGTGGCCGCCGTGAACGGTCCGGCGGTGACCGGCGGTTTGGAGCTGGTGCTGAACTGCGACGTGGTGATCTGCTCGGACCGCGCCAGGTTCGCCGACACCCACGCCCGCGTCGGGGTCCTCCCCGGCTGGGGCCTCACCGTGCTGCTGCCGCTCGCCGTCGGCCGGGCACGGGCCAGGCAGATGAGCCTGACCGGCGACTTCGTCCCCGCCGACCAGGCGCTCGCCGCCGGTCTGGTCAGCGAGGTCGTGCCGCACGACGACCTGCTGGCCAGGGCCGGGACGATCGCCGCCACGATCGCCGGCAACAACCAGCGGGCCGTGCGCGCGCTGCTGGCCTCCTACCGCGAGGTGGAGGCCGAGCTGGTCGCCGGCGGCTACGACGCGGAGGCCCGCGCGGCCCGCTCCTGGGCCGCGACCGACCTCGACCTGGCGGAGTCCACCCGCCGCCGCTCCGCCGTCGTCGACCGAGGCCGCCGGCAGACCTGACTCACGCGGCCGTGAACGCGGCGACCCGTCCGTCGCGCAACGCGAGGTGGGACCCGGTGAACCGGGACCGCATCCGCCGGTCGTGGGTGACGACCACGACCGTGCCCGGGTAGTCGACCAACGCCGCCTCCAGCTCCTCGACGAGCGCGGGGGAGAGGTGGTTGGTCGGCTCGTCCAGCAGCAGCAGGTCGACCGGCTCGGTGACCAGCCGGGCCAGTTCGATCCGGCGCCGCTGCCCGTAGGACAGGTCCTCCACCCGCTGTAGCAGGTCGTCCGGGGCGAACAGGCCGAGTGAGAGCAGCGCCTCGGCGTGCTCGTCCACGTCGCCGACCCGGCCGAGGCCGAACGCCCGTACCACCGTCAATCCCGGTGGCCACGGCTCCTGCTCCTGCCGCAGGTGCCCCACCCGGCCGGCCACCCGCACGTCACCGCTGTCGGGCGCCAGCTCCCCGGACAGCACCCGCAGCAGCGTCGTCTTGCCGGCCCCGTTCGGCCCGGTGACCAGCAGCCGATCACCGTTCCCCAGCCGCAGCGAGTCCACGTCGAGCCGGTCGCCGACCCGCACCCCGGCCAGCTCGGTCACCACGTCGTCCGCCTCCGTCGTGATCCTGGCGGTGAAGGTGAGCGGTTCCGGCGGCGCGGGGACCGGGTTCTCGGTCAACCGCGCCACCCGCTCCTTGGCGTTGCGGATCCGGCTCATCGCCCCGTGACCCCGCCCGCGCGTCCGGAAGTGCCCGGACCCGAACACCGACATCGGCAGCTTGCGCGGGATGTTCTCCAGCCGCGTCACGTTCGACGCGATCAGCTCCCGGTTCCGGTCCAGCTCGGCGCGCCACCGCTCGTACGCCAGCAGCCTGCGTTGCCGCTCCGCCGCCTTCGCCGTCAGGTAGCCCTCGTAGCCGTCCCCGTAGCGGGTCACCGCGCCCGCGTCGACCTCCAGGACCGTCGTGGTGAGCCGGTCGAGGAACAACCGGTCGTGGGTGACCGCGACGACGGTGCCCCGGTGTCCGAGCAGGTGGTTCTCCAGCCAGGCCACCGCCTGGTCGTCCAGGTCGTTGGTCGGCTCGTCGAGCAGCAGCAGCTCGGGCTCCGCCGCCAGCGTCGCGGCCAGCGCCAACCGTGACCGCTCGCCGCCGGACAGGGTGTCCAGCCGCCGGTCGCGCGCCAGGCCGGGCAGCCCGAGCCCGTGCAGCGCGATCTCCACCCGCGCGTCCGCCTGGTAGCCGTCCCGTGCCTGGTACCGGTCGACCAGCGCGGCGTAGCGCGCCAGCAGGTCCGCGTGCTCGGCCGGCGGGCGTTCGGCCAGCTCGGCCTCGACCCGGCGCATCCCGGCCTCCAGCTCCCGCAGGTCGGCCAGGGCCAGGTCGACGGCGTCCCGCGCGGTGGCCTCGCCCGGCAGCTCCAGCGTCTGGGCCAGGTAGCCGACCCCGCCGGGCGCGACCACGGTCACCGTGCCGTTGTCCGGCCGCTCGTGCCCGGCGATGAGCTTGACCAGGGTGGACTTGCCGGACCCGTTGTCGCCGATCACGCCGACCTTCTCGCCCGGCCGGACGGTGAAGCCGATCCGGTCGAACACCACCTGGTCCTGGTAGCGCTTGGTGACCTCGTGCAGTGCGAGTTGCGCCGTCGTCACGTGCTGGCACTCCCTTCGTAGTCGGGGTAGGCACGCAGCGCGGACGCCAGCTCCGGACTCACCCGCGCGGTGAGCCGGGTGCCCTGCGCGGTGTGCTCCTCGGCGAGCACACCGCCCTCCTGGTGCGCCCGCGCGACCAGGCCGCCCTCCGTGTAGGGCACCATCGCCTCGACCTCCACCTCCGGGTGCGGCAACAGCCTGTCGACCAGGGCACGCAGCTCGTCGATGCCCTGCCCGGTACGCGCGGACACCGCGATCGAGCCTGGTTCCTCGTCCAACAGGCGGGCCACGACGGCCGGGTCGGCCGCGTCCGCCTTGTTCACGACCACGACTTCGGTGACCCCGCCCGCGCCGACCTCGCGCAGCACCTTCCGGACGGCGTCCAGCTGCGCCGCCGGGTCCGGGTGCGTGCCGTCCACGACGTGCAGCACCAGGTGCGCGTCCGCGACCTCGTCGATCGTGGAGCGGAACGCCTCCACCAGGTGGTGCGGCAGGTGCCGGACGAAGCCCACGGTGTCGGCGACGGTGTAGGTGCGCCCGCTGGGGGTCTCCGCCCGGCGCACGGTGGTGTCCAGGGTCGCGAACAACGCGTTCCACACCAGCACCCCGGCCCCGGTGAGCTGGTTGAGCAGCGAGGACTTCCCCGCGTTGGTGTAGCCGGCCAGCGCGACCGACAGCACCTGCCGGCGCCGCCGTTCCTCGCGTTTGACCTCCCGTCCCGTCGCCAGCTCGGCGATCTCCCGGCGGAGCTTCGCCATCCGCTGGTTGATCTGCCGCCGGTCGGTCTCGATCTTGGTCTCGCCGGGGCCTCGGGTGGCCATGCCGCCACCGCCACCGCCGCCCATCTGCCGGGACATCGACTGACCCCAGCCGCGCAGCCTCGGCAGCATGTACCGCATCTGGGCCAGCGCCACCTGTGCCTTGCCCTCCCGGGTCTTGGCGTGCTGGGCGAAGATGTCCAGGATCAGCGCCGTCCGGTCCACCACCTTGACGCCCACCACGTCCTCGAGGTGCACCAGCTGGCTGGGGCTGAGCTCCCCGTCGCAGACCACCGTGTCGGCCTCGGCCGCCACCACCAGCTCGCGCAGCTCCTCGGCCTTGCCCGAGCCGATGTAGGTCGCCGGGTCCGGCTTGCGCCGCCGCTGCACGACCCCGTCGCGCACCTCGGCGCCCGCGGTCTCGGCCAGCGCGGCCAGTTCGGCGAGCGAGCTCTCCGCCTCCTCGGCGGTCCCCGACGTCCAGACGCCGACGAGCACGACCCGCTCCAGGCGCAGCTTCCGGTACTCGACCTCGGCGACGTCGGTGAGGTCGGTGGACAGCCCGGCGACCCGGCGCAGCGCGGACCGCTCCTCGCTCTCGGGGGTGTCCGCCGGCGTGTGCTGGTCGTCCATCAGCGCGTCCGCACGCTGCCGTCGCGGCGCGGAGCCTTCAGGATGAGTAGTCAAAGGGAGTCCTTTCTCGAGGAAGGAAGCCGTCGACGCCCCGGGACGAACGCACCGGAAGGCGGACAGGTGGAACCAGGGCCCGAACGAGGCCGGAAAGGGGGATGGCGTACGGCACGACGACGCGGTATCACGACCGGAACGCCGAGAGGGGCGTTCAGGTCAGCGCAGGGTCAGCGCTCGCGTCGGAAAGAGCCGGTGCCGGAATCTCACACGCCAACGACCGTAGCCGACGCCCCGGCCGGCCGCATCCGGTTTTCCCCTGCGTGCTTGACAAACGGTGCGCCAAGATATGACATAGACGTCAGATTCAACTTTTGGTGACGGGAGTGCGCGACGATGCTCACGGGTCGGCAGTACAAGGAGTCGCTCAGGGACGGGCGGAAGGTCTACTTCGAGGGCCGGCTCGTCGAGGACCTGGAGTCCGAGCCCGCTCTCGCCGTCCCGCTGGAGGCGATCGCGGCCGGGTACGACAAGTACCACTCCGCCGATCCCGACGCGGTGAACCCGCTGACCGTCGCCCCGCGCAGCGCGGACGAGCTGCGCGAGCGCATCCCGGTCATCACCGAGATGGACCTGCTGCTCAACGTCACCTACCAGTCCCTGATGACGCTACTGGTCGCCGCCGGCCGGCTCGCCGACCACGCACCCGAGTTCGTGCCGAGGATCAACGCCTACGTCGAGGACGCCCGCCGCCGGGACATCCGGATCACCGAGTGCATCACCGACGCCAAGGGCGACCGCAGCCTCCCGCCCGGCAAGCAGTCGGACCCGGACGCCTACGTGCGCGTCGTCGAGCGCCGTGCGGACGGCGTGGTGATCCGCGGCGCCAAGCTGCACATCAGCGCCGCCGCGTTCGGGCACGACCTGATGGTCATGCCGACCAAGTCCATGAAGCCGGGCGAGGAGGACTACGCCATCGCCTGCGCGGTCCCGGTCAACGCGCCCGGCGTGCACATCACCAACACCACCTACCACCCGCGCGGCGGCGACCCGCGCGACTTCCCGGTCAGCTCCAGGGAGAGCATGCCGGACAGCGTGGTCATCTTCGACGACGTGTTCGTGCCGACCGAGCGGGTCTTCCTCGACGGGCAGACCGCCCAGGCCGCGGTGTTCGCGCACTCGCTCGGCCTGTGGGAGCGCCTCGGCGGGGTGTCCTTCATGGTCAACCAGGCCGACGAGCTGGTCGGGCTCGCGCACCTGATCGCCGAGGCCAACGGCACCGGCCGGGTCTCCCACGTCCGGGAGAAGATCGACGAGATGATGATCCACGCGACGCTGCTGCGCGCGGGTCTGGAGGCGGCGCTGCTGCACGCGCACGCCACCCCGGACGGCTACTACTACCCGGACGACATGTTCACCAACGTCGCCAAGTACCACGGCGCGGCGAACTTCAACACGATGGTCCGGCACCTGCACGACATCGCCGGTGGCGCCGTGGTCACCGCGCCGTCGATGTCCGACTTCGACAACCCGGACCTCAAACCGTTGCTGGACAAGTACCTTGGCACCGGCCCGGACGTCTCGGGGGAGTACCGCTCGAAGCTGTTCCACGCGATCCGGGACACCACCGCCGACGCCTACGGCGGCTGGCACCAGGTCACCAACCTGCAGTCCGGCGGCGGCCTCTACGCCCAGCGCCTGGTGACCCGCAAGAACTACGACATCCAGCGCGCCCGCGCGCTGGCACTGAAGGCGGCCGGGCTCTCGGGAGCCTGACGTGCCAGGTCAGTCGATCTCGCCGGCCGCCAGCCGCAGCCGCCGCACCAGGTCCCACACCTCGTCGGCCGCGGCGTCGTCGATGCCGAGCGCCAGCCGCTCGCCGATGTCCCGGGTGGCCGGGTGCACGACCTTGCGGCCGCGCGCGGTGATCTCGGCGAACGTGGTCCGCCGGTCGCTCGGATGCGGCACCCGCCGGACCAGGCCGTCGCGCTCCAGCCGGTCCACCAGGTTCGTCACCGCCGCCTGGTGGATCAGCAGCCGCTCGCGCATCCGGCCGAGCGCCATCGAGCCGCTGCGCGTCCAGGACAGCAGGAGCAGCACCTCGAACCGGGCGAACGTGAGCCCGTGCGGCCGCAGGATCCGGTCGATCCGCCCGGTCGCCACCCCGGCCGCGCGGATCAGGGCCGACGCCGCGTCGAACGCGGCCCGGTCGTCCGCGTCGAGGCCGGCCCACACCTGGTCCATCAGCGGACCATATCGCGGCGGCTCGCGGCCGGGCCGATGACCGCCGGCCGGGTCTGGGCGGACGCGGTCGCGCGCCACGGCCCGCGCGTGTTCCTGCGCGACGACGACCGGGACTGGACCTACGCCGAGTTCGACGCCCTGGCCCGCGCGGTCGCCGGCACGCTGCTGGCCCGCGGCGCCGGTCCCGGCGTCCCGGTGGCGGTCGTGCTCGGCTCCACCCCGGCGCACCTCGCGGTGCTGGTGGCGCTGTCCCGGCTCGGCGCCGTCGCGGTGCCGCTGGACCCCACCCGCCCCGAGCGCGAGCTGCGTGACCTGGTCCGCCGCGCCGGCGCGACGCTCGTGGTCGACGAACCCGTCGAGGGCGGCCCGCCCGTGCCAGCCGAACCGGCCGACGTCGGTGAGGACGACCCGTGGGCGGTCCTCTACACCTCCGGCAGCACCTCCCGGCCGCGTGGCGTTGTGGTCCCGCAACGCGCGTTCGACGTCACCGGCCGGGCACTCGTCGACGCGCACGCCTACACCGCTGACGACACCGTCCTCTGTGTACTCCCGCTGCACCACGCCTCGGCCACCCTGATGAGCTGGGCGCCCTCGGTCGCCGCCGGCGCGGCGCTGACCCTGGTCGACCGGTTCAGCGTGTCCCGGTTCTGGGATCTCGTTCGCGCCAGGCACGCGACCGTGACGATCGTGGTGCCGACCATCGCCGAGCTGCTGCTGACCCCGCCTCCGGCACCCGGCGACCGGGACCACCCGCTGCGGCTGCTGGTCACCCACTACGACGTGCCCGCGTTCCGCGACCGGTTCGGCGTCGAGGTCCGCACGCTCTGGGGGATGACCGAGACCAGCGGCCTCGGCCTCACCACCCGGCCTGGTGAGTCCACTTCGGACGGCGCCGTCGGCCGCCCGTACCCGCCGGACGCCCGCGTGCGCGTGGTCGGCCAGGACGGCGACGACGTGCCGCCCGGCGAGGTGGGGGAGCTGTGGTTCGCCCACCCCGCCGCGATGACCGGCTACCACGGCGAACCCCCGCCCGTCGACGGCTGGATCGTCTCCGGTGACCTGGTCCGCGAGATCCCCGGCGGCTACGCCTACGTCGGCCGGGCCAAGGCGGTGATCAAGCGCGGCGGCGAGAACATCTCCGCGCACGAGCTGGAGCGCGCCGTCGCCGGATGCCCCGCCGTGCGCGAGGTCGTCGTGGTGCCGGTGCCGGACCCGGTGTTCGTCGAGGAGGCGTGCGCGGTCGTCGTCTGGGCCGGTGCCGCCGACCCCGCCGGTCTGCGCGCGTATCTCGCCGATCGGCTCGCCGTCTGGCAGGTCCCGCGCTACGTCGCCACCTGGCCAGGGCCGCTGCCCAAGCTCGCCAACCACAAGGTCGACCGGCGCCGCGTGGCCGCCGGTGTCGACCCGGCCGCGGCCGACGACCGCGGCCCGCGTACGCACGCCGAGGAGGACGTCGATGTCTGAGGTAGTGGTGACCGGGGCCGGCGTGGTGTCCGCGCTCGGCCACGACGTGCCGTCGTTCCTGGCCGGCCTGCGTGCCGGCGAGGTCGCCATCCACGAGGCGCCGTGGGCGGACAAGGAGCACTTCGCCTGGTGGTCCGGGGTCCACGACTTCGACCCGGCCGCGTGGGTGGAGCCGTCCGTGGAGTCCGGCAGCGACCTGTTCGCGTTGTTCGCCGTGGCCGCCGCCGAGCAGGCACTGCGCCAGGCCGGGCTCGACACGCTCGACCCGCGCCGCACCGGGGTCGCCGTCGGCACCAGCATGGGCGGCACCCGTGCGCTGCTCAAGGCCCAGCACCAGCTGGAGACCGCCGGCCCGGACGCCGTGGACCGCAAGACGATGATCCGGATCTGGCCGAACATGGCCGCCGCCCAGCTCACCATGCGCCACGGGCTGCACGGCCCGTCGCTCACGTTCTGCACCGCGTGCGCGTCGTCGCTCGACGCCATCGGCTCGGCCGCCGACCTGATCCGCGCCGGCCGCGCCGAC
Organism: Actinophytocola gossypii; assembly: GCF_025165815.1. Lineage (GTDB taxonomy): Bacteria > Actinomycetota > Actinomycetes > Mycobacteriales > Pseudonocardiaceae > Actinophytocola > Actinophytocola gossypii. The sequence continues at coordinate 460,884 of NZ_JAFFZE010000009.1, forward strand.
GTGGTCCTCGCCGGCGGCGCCGAGGGCGGCTTCGGTCTCCCCGACGGGCGGCCGGACGGCGACTTCGTGCCGGCGGTGTTCCACAGCCAGGCCGGGTACGGGGTCACCAACGGCGGGGCCGAGCGGCTGCGCGCGAGCATCCCGTTCGACGTGGACCGCAGGGGCATCGTCGTCGGCGAGGGCAGCGGCATGCTGGTGCTGGAACGGCGCGCCCACGCCGAGGCCCGCGGCGCCACGATCCTCGGCACCGTCACCGGCTACGCATCCCTGGCCGACGCGTACCACCCGTCCTCCCCGGACCCGACCGGCCGGTGGGAGGCGGAGACCATGAGCCAGGCCCTCGACGCCGCCGGCCTGGCACCGTCCGACGTGGACGCCGTCATCGCGCACGGCACCTCGACCCCCAAGGGCGACACGGCCGAGATCCGGGCCATCAACGAGGTCCACCCGGGCCAGGTCAAGGTCACCTCGATCAAGGGGAACCTCGGTCACCCCGGCGGCGCGGCCGGCTCGCTCAGCGTCGTCGCCGCGCTCGGCGCCCTGGCCGACGGGGAACTGCCGCACACCGCCGGCACGTCCACCGTGGACCCGGAGGCCGAGTTCGAGGTGGTCACCGGCAGGCCGGGCGCGATCTCCGGCGGGTACGTGCAGGTGAACGCGTTCGGCTTCGGCGGCCAGAACGCGTCACTGGTGCTCGGCCGTGACTAGCTTGCGCAGCGCGGGCTTGGAGATCTTGCCGGTCGAGGTCTTCGGCATGGTCTCGCGGACGGTCACCGCGACCGGGCGCTTGATGCTCGGCAGCCGGCCGCGGCAGTGAGCGAGCACCGTTTCGACGTCGACCGCGTCCCCCGGCCGGGGTGCGACGATCGCGTGCGGCCGCTCGCCCCACTCCTCGTCCGGCACGCCGACCACGGCGGCCTCCAGCACACCGGGCACCTCGTACAGGACGTCCTCGATCTCCTTGCTCGCGATGTTCGCGCCGCCGATGATCAGCAGGTCCTTCTTGCGGTCCACCAGGTACAGGTAGTCCTCCGCGTCGAGGTAGCCGACGTCGCCGGAGTGCAGCCAGCCGCCTCGGTATGTGGTGTCGGTCAGCACCGGGTCGTCCCAGTAGGACTCGAACAGCCACCGCCCGCGCATCACCACCTCGCCCAGCGTCCCGGGCGGCACCGGGCGGTCGTCCTCGTCGACGACCGCCAGCTCCACGCCGTAGGTCGCGCGCCCGCAGGAGGCGAGCACGCCCTCCCGCTCGGTGCCGACGACGTCGTGGTCGGCCTTCGGCAGCACCGCCGCGAACGAGCACGTCTCGGTCATCCCGTACGCCTGCACGAAGATCGGGCCGAACCGGTCGAGCATCTGCTTCACCCGGGGCGGCGGGATCGGCGCCGACGCGTAGCCGACCGTGGTGAGACTGCTCAGGTCGTACGGCGAGTCGTCGGCGGCGAGCAGCCGGAACAGCATCGTCGGCACCAGCTGGCTGTGCGTGACCCGTTCCCGCTCGACGGTGGCGAAGTACCGCTCGGCGTCGAAGTTCCGCACGTCACCGAACACCAGCCGGCCACCGGCCATCAGCACCGGCCCGAACACGTGGTTCACCGAGCCGGCCGAGTTGTGCGGGTACGACACCAGGTACCGGGACTCGCCGTCCACGCCGTACTCGTTCAGCACGGCCATCGCGTTGTCCATGGTCTGCTGGTGGGTGAAGAACACGCCCTTGGGCATCCCGGTCGTGCCGCTGGTGTAGAGCACACAGAACCCGGCGTCGTCCGGCACGTCGTCCGGCACGCGATCCGAGGCGGCGTCGGCGAGAAGTCGCTCGTAACCGTCGTCCAGGTCAAGCCACGCCTCCACCGGGGTGTCGCTCCCGGCGACCCGGGCGGCCTGCTCGCGGTGCGACCGGCCGACGAACACGACCCGGGAACCGCTGTGCCGCAACAGGTGCGCCACAGCGTCGTCGTCGAGGCGGAAGTCCAGTGGCACGAACACCAGGCCCGTCTTGGCCGCCGCGACCATCACCTCGACGCACTCGAGCCGGTTGTCGGTGACCAGCGCCACCCGGTCGCCGCGGGCGAAGCCTTTGGCGCGCAAGGCGTTCGCCAGCCTGGTGGTGCGCTCGTCGAACTCGGCCCAGGTGCGCGACCGGTCGCCGTCGACCAGGGCCACCCGGTCCGGGTGCCGGGTCGCGTGCCTGGTGACGAACGTCCCGTAGTGCATGCCGGAACGATATATCCGCCCTTTGAACTGTTCAATAGCCGTTCAGTCGTCGATGATCGGCCGAACCAGCTCGGTCAGCCGCCGGGTGTCGACCCGGGACAGCCCGTCGAGCCCGAATCCGACCTCGCGCAGCCTGCCGAGCGCGGTACGGGTGACGGCCAGTCCGCGCTCGCTCACCCGGACCCTGGTCACCCGGCGGTCGTCCTCGTCGTCGACGCGCTCGACGTAGCGGGCCCGCTCCAGCCGCGCCACCGTCCTGGCCGCCGTCGTCGGGTGCAGCTTCACCGCGTCGCCGAGTTCTCCCATGCCGAGCGGGGCCGGCCGGTCGGCGAGCCGGACCAGGATCTCCAGCTGGGCGAAGGTCAGGTCGTGCTCGGCGAGCACCCGCGCCATGGCCGAGGTGGCGATCTGCTGTCCCCGGGTCAACGCGGTCGCCGCGCTCACCTGGTGCACCGGGCCGGAATCGTGGGCGAGCCAGTTCCGGCGGCCCTCCTCGAGCGGGTCCATCGCCCCAACCTAGCAGAACAGAGATATCTGCTATACAAACCATTGAAAGCGCGTGTATTGGCCGAGAGGTAGGTGCGACGACGATGTTGCGGCACACGCTGGTGGAGCAGCTGCGGCTCAACGCCGAGGCGTTCCCGGACCGCCCGGCGATCGAGGTGGTCGGCGGACCCGCACTGAGCTACGCCGGCGCGCTGGACCGCACACTCGTGCTGGCCACCGCGATCCGCCGGCGCGGCGACGGTTCGCCGGTCGCGATCCTGCTGCGCAACGGTCCGGACGCGGTGCTCGCGTTCCTCGCCTGCCAGCTCGCCGGCGTGCCCGCGCTGCCGGTCAACAGCGCGCTGACCGCGAGCGAGATCGACTACATCCTCGACGACTCCGCCGCCGGCGTCCTGCTGCACGCCGGCCCGCCGCCCCCGCTCGCCCCGAAACGTCCTCCGGCCCTGATCGACGTGTCCACGCTGGACGGTCCGGGCGACGCGTGGGACACCTTCACCCCGAGCGACCCCGCCGACGTGTTCGTCATCGGCTACACCTCCGGCACCACCGGCTTCCCCAAGGGCGCCCGCTACGACGGCGCCGGTATGTACGTCCAGTACCTGCGCTGGGCGGTCCACTTCGGGATCACCTCGGACAGCACGCTGCTCACCGCCGGCCCGATGTTCCACAACTCCTACGGCGGCCTGTCGATCCTCGCGCTCATGGTCGGCGCGACCAACCGGGTGCTCCCCGCGTTCGACCGCCGCGTCGCCCACGACGAACTGGCCGAGCGGGCCACCTTCGCGTTCCTGGTGCCGTCCATGCTCACCCAGGTGCTCGACGAGTGGCGCGCCCGCGACCGCGCGCCGCTGCCGAGCCTGCGTTGCCTGCTGTCCTCCGGTGCCGCGGTCGACGCCGGCCTGCTCGCCGACGCGTTCGACGCGTTCCCCGGCGCCGTGGTCGCCGAGGCGTACGGGTGGAGCGAGGGCGGCTGGGTCACCCACGAGGTCAAGACGCGCGGCGCGGTGCTCCCGCAGTGCGTCGGCTGGCCGATGGTCGGCGCCGATGTCGCGCTGTTCGACGCCGACGGCGCCCGCTGCGGGCCGGGCGAGACCGGTGAGATCGGCGTGCGGAACGTGACACCGTTCCTCGGCTACGTCAACCCGGACAGTCCACTGGAGACCTCGGCGGACGGCCGCTACCTGCTCTCCGGCGACATCGGCCGGTTCGCCGACGACGGCCGCCTGCTGGTCGTCGACCGCAAGAAGGACATCATCGTCACCGGCGGCGAGAACGTGGCCTCCGGCGAGGTCGAACGCGCCATCGACGCGCATTCCGCGGTCCGCGAGTCCGCCGTGGTCGGCCGCCGCGACCCACGCTGGGGCGAGGCGGTCACCGCGGTCGTCGTGCTGGACGGCACCGCCGACGAACACGACCTGCGGGCGCACTGCCGGGAGCGGCTCGCCGGCTACAAGGTGCCGAAGACGTTCGAGTTCGTCGACGCGCTCCCGCGCAACTCCATGGGCAAGGTGCAGAAGTTCCTGCTCCGCGAGCCGAAGCCGTGACCCGGGTACTGGTCACGGGCCAGGGCGCCGTGTCGCCGCTGGGCATCGGCGTCGAACCGATGCTCGCCGGTCTCTGGGCCAACGAGGTCGCCATCGCGCCCGCGCCCTGGGCGCGCACCGAGGCCGACCCGTTCGCCTGGTGGGCCGTCGTGCCCGGGTTCGATCCGCACGACTGGATGGACGAACGCGTGGTCGCCGGCACCGACCTGTTCGCCCAGTTCGCGCTCGCCGCCGCGGTGCAGGCCGTCGCCGACGCCGGGCTGGACCGGCTCGTCCCGGAGCGCACCGCGGTCGTGCACGGCACCAGCATCGGCGGCGGCCGGGCGCTGCTCAAGGCCCAGCACCGGTACGAGACCGGGGGAGCGGCCGCGGTCGAGCGCAAGACCATGATCCAGATCTGGCCGAACATGGCCGCCGCGCAGATCGCCATGCGCTGGGGCCTGCACGGTCCACAGCTGACCGTCTGCACCGCCTGCGCGTCCGCGCTCGACGCGATCGGGCTGGCCCGTACCCTGATCCGCTCCGGCCAGGTCGACGTCGCCGTGGTCGGCGGCACCGAGGGCGGCCTGCCACTGGCCAACGGCGAGGCGGACGGCGACTTCGTGCCAGCCATGTACGTCGGCCAGGCCGCGTACGGGATGACCACCGCCGAGCGCGATCCCACTCGCGCGAGCCTCCCGTTCGACGTGCACCGTTCCGGGATCGTCACTGGCGAGGGCTCCGCCGCGCTCGTGCTGGAGTCCGCCGAGCACGCCCGTGCCCGCGGTGCCCGGGTGCTCGGCGAGGTCGCCGGATTCGCCTCGCTGGCCGACGGCCACCACCCGTCCTCGCCGAACCCGGAGGGTACCTGGGAGGCCCGCGCCATGCGGCTCGCCGCCGACGACGCCGGGGTGCCGCCGGACGCGATCGGCGCACTGGTCGCACACGCCACCGCCACGCCGAAGGGCGACGCCGCCGAGATCAACGCGATCAACGCCGTGCACCGCGACCGTCCGGTTCCGCTGCCCGTGGCATCCCTCAAGGGCCACCTCGGGCACACCGGCGCCGCGTCCGGCGCGATGGGCGTGCTGGCCGCCGCGCACGCGATGCGCACCGGCTCGTTCCCCAACACCGCCGGCACCCGCGACGTCGACCCCGCCGTCGAGTTCGACGTCGTCACCGGCGAGCCCGTGTCCCTGGACACGGAGTGCGTCCAGGTCAACGCGTTCGGCTTCGGCGGCCAGAACGCGTCGGTGGTCGTCCGCCGTCCCTGATGGAGTGAGCCTTGACACGGGCTCCAGCGCCACGCAAGATTTGACATCGACGTCAACAGCTAGTGGATCCGCGCATTCCCCACCGCCCCTTCTCGCGGACATAAGGACGGTTCTTCAATGAGGAAGACGACGCTCGCGGCGCTGGCCGCCGTCACTGCCCTCTGGCTCAGCGGATGCGAGGCGGCGCCGTCGGAGTCGGCGGCCGACTTCGGCACCGAGAACCCCACCGGTGAGCCCATCGTGCTGGGCGTCATGGCCCCGACCACCGGCGCCACCGCCTACCCGGACACCGCGTACGGCGCGCAGGGCGCGGAGTACTACGTCAACAAGGTCCTCGGCGGCATCGACGGGCGGCCGATCAAGCTCGACATCTGCGGCGGCGACGGCAGCCCAGAACACGCCATCAACTGCGCCAACAGCTACGTGTCCAAGAAGGTCCCCGCGGTCATCGACGCCTACGAGCCAGCGCTGCAGGGCGCGCTGCCGATCCTCGGCGCCGCCGGCATCCCGCTCATCGGCACGCTGGCCGGCACCGGCTCGGCGGACCGAGTCGAGTACGGCGCCGCGTTCTACTACACCGGCCCGACCGAGGTGAGCGCGCTCGGCTCGCTGACCATGCTGGACTCGATCGGGGTGAAGAAGGCGGCGCTCGCGGTCACCGACGCGCCGGCCTCGCACACCTACGTGGACGAGATCATCCGCCCGATCGCCGGCGAGCTGGGCATCGACGTCAGCATCCAGTACCCGCCTGGCAACGGCGCGAACTTCAGCGTGCTCGCCGCCACCCAGCTCGCCGAGGACCCCGACTCGACCGGTGTCATCGCGCTGCCGGAGGACTCCTGCACCGAGCTGTACAAGGCGATCCGCCAGCAGGGCTTCACCGACACCTTCTTCGCCGGCTCCTGCTCGAAGTTCATCAACGTGCTCGGCGGCGAGGCCGAGGGCGCGGCGACCCAGCCGAGGCTGTGGGTGCACGCCGCCCGCGACCACGCCCCGGACGAGGTGCGCCAGCAACTCGACGACTTCCAGAAGTCGATGGACGCCATCGGCCACGGCGACCAGCTCTCCACCCGCGCGATCTACGCGTTCGCCGGCGTGGTGAACACGGCCAAGGCGATCGGCACCATCTCCGGCGACGTCACCGCCGCGTCGGTCACCGATGCGATGAAGGGCCTCAAGGACTTCCCGACCTTCGCCGGCCCGAACGTCACCTGTGACGGGAAGGTCTGGCCCGGCATGCCGACCGCGTGCAGCAAGCAGGCGATCTTCTTCGAGGTGCAGTCCGACGGCACGCTCAAGTCGGTCGAGGAACAGGGCTACGTCGACCTCGACCTCTCGCTCATCCCCGACACCGCGTCCTGACCGTCCCCGGGAGCTGATGGCGTGGACACCTATCTCCAGTTCATCGTGCTGGGGCTCGGCCTCGGTGCGGTCTACATCGGACTCACCACCGGTCTGGTGCTGGTCTACCGAGCGACCGGAATCATCAACTTCGCCCAGGGCGCCATGGCGATGTGGGGCGCCTACGTCTTCGCGCAGCTGCGCATCGACGGGACGCTGGTGCTGCCGATCGGGCGGATCACCTTCGGCGCGAAACCGGTGATCCTGGTCGCCGCGCTGATCGGCGTGCTGATGAGCGTGCTGCTCGGGATCGTCGCGCACTACCTGGTGTTCCGGCCGGTGCGGCACGCACCGGTACTGGCCCAGGTGGTGGTCTCGGTGGCGCTGATGCTGACCCTGCAGGCGCTGGTGGTCATCCGGTTCGGTCCGAACAGCATCGTGGTCGACTCGCTGGTGCCGGCCGGCACGGTCACCCTGTTCGGCGTCGAGGTGTCCAGCCGTGAGCTGATCATGACCGCGGTGATGATCGCGCTCGCCGCGCTGGTCTGGGCGTACCTGCGGTTCACCAGGGCCGGCGTGGCGACCAGGGCCGCCTCGGAGAACGAGCGCGGCGCGATGCTGATGGGCTTCGCACCGGACCGGCTGGCCGGCGTGGCGATGGTGCTGGCGTCCGCGGTCGGCACCGTCGGCGTGCTGCTCGGTTCCAGCCTGACCGGGCTCAACCCGGCCAACTACACGCTGCTCGTGGTGCCGGCGCTGGCCGTGCTGCTGGTGGCCAGGATGGAGTCGATCGGCGTCGTCGTGGCCGCCTCGCTCGTGCTCGGCGCGTTCCAGTCGGTGGTCAACCTGCTGGTGAGCAAGCCGTGGTGGCCACAGTGGGCGCAGTCCGGGGTGGACCAGGTGATCCCGTTCGTCGTGGTCATGGTGATCCTGTTCCTGTTCGGCAGGCGGCTGCCCTCGCGCGGCACGCTGCAAACCGTGCGGCTGCCGGACGTGCACGTGCCGAGGATCCGTCCGGTGCCGGCGCTCGTGCTGGTCGCCGCCGCGGTCGCGGTGCTCGCGCTGACCCAGGACACCTACCGGTTCGGCGTCACCTACTCGATCATCCTGATGCTGGTCGCGTTGTCCTACGTGATCGTCACCGGCTACCTGGGACAGATCTCGCTCGCCCAGACCTCGTTCGCCGGCGCGGCCGGGTTCACCCTGTCCAAGGTGACCACGAACTGGGACATGCCGTTCCCGCTGGCGATCCTGTTCTGCTCGCTGGTCGCCGCACTGCTCGGCATGATCGTCGCGCTGCCCGCGTTCCGCATCCGGGGCGCGCAGCTCGCGATCGTGACCATCGCCGCGGCGCTCGCGATCGAGCGGTTCGTGTTCAACAACTACGCGCTCACCCCGCCGTCCGGGAACCCGATCGCCAACCCGTCGCTGTTCGGCCTGAACGTCGGGGTGCGGGAGGGCAGCGACCTGAGCCGGATGGCGTTCTCGCTCACCGTGCTGGTCGTCGCGGTGCTCGTGGTGCTCGCGTTCGTCCGGCTCGCGTCCGGCACCACCGGCCGGATGTTCCTCGCGGTCCGGGCCAACGAGCGCGCGGCCGCGTCGGTGGGCATCGACGTGCGCACGGCGAAGGTCATCGGCTTCGGCCTGTCCGCGTTCGTCGCCGGCATGGCCGGCTGTCTGATCGGCTACAGCGCCGGGCAGCTGTCCGCGGAGTCGTTCACCGTGTTCGTCGGCCTGCAGATCCTCGCGGTCGCCTACCTCGGCGGCATCACCTCGTTCGGCGGCGCGGTGATCGCCGGGATCATCGGCCCGCTCGGGATCATCTACGTGGTGCTGCACGAGGTGTTCGACATGGGCGACTACTACGCGCTGATCTCCGGCATCGCGCTGATCGCCACCGCGATCCTCAACCCGGTCGGCATCGCGGGGGAGACCCGCAGGCAGATCGCCTGGCTGCGGGGAAAGCTGCGCGCCCGGCCCGCCGACCCACCGCCCGTTCCCGACCGGAAGGTCCTGTCCGATGTCAGCTGAACAGCACGGCCTGCGCACCTCCGAACTGTCGGTGCGCTACGGCGGCCTGGTCGCCAACGACCGGGTGGAACTGCGCGTCGAGCCCGGCGAGATCGTCGGCCTGATCGGCCCGAACGGCGCCGGCAAGACCACGTTCGTCGACGCCGTCACCGGCTTCACCACCGCCGAGGGCGAGGTGTTCCTCGGCGGGCAGCGGATCGACGGCCTGCCCCCGCACCAGCGCCGCCGGCGCGGCCTGTCCCGCACCTGGCAGGCAGGCGAGCTGTTCGGCAACCTGACCGTCGCGCAGAACATCGAGGTGGCCGTCGCGCACGGCGGGTTCGGCGCGATCGTCCGCGACCTGTTCGGCCGGCGCCGGGCGTCGCTGGGCGAGACGGTGACGGCCGCGCTGCGCACGGTCGGGCTGGACGGCATCGAGGACACCGTCACCCGCGACCTGTCGCTCGGCCAGCAGAAGCTCGTCGGCGTCGCCCGCGCGCTGGCCGGCAACGGCCAGGTGGTGCTGCTCGACGAGCCCGCCGCCGGCCTCGACAGCCAGGAGAGCCTCGAGTTCGCCGAGCGGGTACGCGGCATCGCCCGAGGCGGGCCCGGGGTGCTGCTCATCGACCACGACATGTCGCTGGTGCTCGGGGTGTGCGACCGGATCTACGTGATGGAGTTCGGCAAGGTGATCTTCACCGGCACCCCGGCCCAGGCCCGCACCGACTCGCGTGTCATCGCCGCCTACCTCGGCGTCCCCATGGAGTCAGCCCATGCCTGAGCAGCTGCTGTCCGCCGAGGGCCTCACCGCCGGCTACAACGGCGTGCCCGCGATCCGCGACCTGGACCTGTCCGTCGGCGCCGGCGAGGTCGTCTCGCTGCTCGGCCCGAACGGCTCCGGGAAGACCACCACGCTGCTCGCGCTGGTCGGCCTGCTGCCGGCGATGGCCGGCACGGTCACCGCGCTCGGCGAGCCCGTCCCGACCAGACGCCCGCACCTGCTTGCCCGGCGCGGCGTGCGGCTGGTGCCCGACGACCGGGGCATCTACTTCGGACTGTCCGTGCGCGAGCACCTGCGGCTCGCCCGGCGCCGCCCCGACCCGGCCCGCACCGCCGCCGTGCTCGACCGGTTCCCAGCGCTCGCCGGGCTGCAGTCCCGCAAGGTCGGCCTGCTCTCCGGCGGCGAGCAGCAGATGCTGGCCATCGCGACCGCCCTGCTCGGCGGACCGAAGGTGCTGATGGTCGACGAGATGAGCCTCGGTCTCGCGCCCAAGATCGTGCAGGAGATGCTGCCCGCCATCCGCGAGCTGGCCAGGGACGAGGGCATCGCGGTCCTGCTCGTCGAACAGCACGTCGAGCTGGCCCTGGCCGTGTCGGACCGGGCCGTCGTGCTCAACCACGGCCGTGCCGTGCTCGCCGGTACCGCCACCTACCTGCTCGCCGGCCGCGACCGCCTGGAGTCCGCGTACTTCGGTGCCGACGAGTTCGCCGCCACCCAGGGAGCCTGATGACCTACCGCCCGATGCTCCAGCTCGGTGACCACCTGCGGCTGTCCGCGCACCGGTTCCCCGACCGGCCGTGCTTCGTGCGCGGCGACGGCTCCGCGCAGACCTTCGCCGAGACCAACTCCCGGGTCAACCGGCTCGCACACGCCCTCGCCGCGCACGGGATCGGGAAGGCCGATCGCATCGCGATCCTCGCCGTGGACAGCATCGGGTACTACGAGGTGATCCACGCCGGCATGAAGCTCGGCGCCACCTACGTCCCGCTGAACAACCGGCTCGCCGAGCAGGAGGTGGAGACCCTGCTCCGCCGCGCAGGCCCGGTCGCGTTGTTCGTCAGCTCCCGCTACGCCGCCACCGCCCGCGCGGTCGCCGGCCGGATCGGCGGCGTGCGGCTGCTGGTGAACCTCGACGAGCCCGACTACGAGGCGCTCGTCGCGTCCGGGGCGGACGTCGAGCCGGACGTGCGGGTGCTCGACACCGACATCCTCGGGCTCGCGTTCACCTCCGGCACCACCGGGTTGCCCAAGGGCGTGCTGCAACCCCAGGGCATGCTCAAGGCGCTGGTGGCGATGGAGTCCGTCGAGTACGAGATGCGGCCGGGCGAGTTCCGCTACACCGCGTCGCCCGCGTTCCACATCGCCGGCCAGGCGATGATCTTCCTGCACGTCGCCCGCGGGTTCCCCACCCTGATCCTGCCGCAGTTCGACGACCGCACCACGCTGCGCTGGATGCGCGAGGGCGGGCTGACCGGGTGCTTCCTGGTGCCCACCATGATCCGCAGACTGCTGGACCTGCCGGAGGCCCGCGAGTCCACCTACCCGCTGCTGCGCACGATCATCTACGGCGGCGAGCCGATGAGCGCGGGTCTGCTGCGCGAGGCGATGGACGTGTTCGGCTGCGGGTTCATCAACGCGTTCGGCGCGGCCACCGAGGGCGGCCTGCAGGGTGTTCTGTCCACAGTGGACCACGAGCGGGCGGCGGCCGGGGAGACCCACCTGCTCGGCTCGATCGGCCTGCCGCCCACCGGGGTCGAGGTGCGGATCGTCGACGAGGACGACCGGGAGGTCCCGCCCGGCGTGGTCGGCGAGGTGATCTCGCGCAGCGACGCGGTGATGGCCGGCTACCTGGAGATGCCGGCGGAGACCGAGCGGGCGCTGCGCGGCGGCTGGTTCCGCGGCGGCGACCTGGCCTACCGCGACGAGCAGGGCTACCTGTACGTCGCCGGCCGCGCCACCGACATGATCATCCGGGGCGGCGAGAACGTGTACCCGGTCGAGATCGAGACCGTGCTCGCCCGGCTTCCCGGTGTCGTGCAGGCCGCGGTCGTCGGCAAGCCGGACGAGCGGTGGGGCGAGGTCGTGGTCGCGGTGCTCACCCTGGCCGACGGCGCGGTCCTCACCACCGACGAGGTGCGCGCGCACTGCCGCGCGCACCTGGCCGCCTACAAGGTGCCGGAGCTGGTCCGGTTCGTCGACGCGATGCCGCTCAACGCCAGCGGCAAGATCCTCAAGCGGGAACTGCGCCGGGACCTGGCCACCGTCTGACCCGGTTCAGCCGTGCCCGGCCGCCGGGTCGGTGCGCGCGGGCCGGGAGACGCTGCGCTTGAGCGAGCTGTCCGCGTCCAGGCCGGCGTCCTCGTCGACGCTCACGCCGAGCCGTTCCACCAGCTCTCCGCCCTGCCAGGCGGTCACGCCGGAGACCGCCAGCGCGGCGAGCGCGATGACGAACGAGGTCACGGTCGGCTCCCAGGACACCCGGTCCAGCCGCAGCAGCCAGCTCACCGCGAACAGCACGAGCACGACCATGTTGCCCAGCCCGTGCACCAGGCCGATGCGCTTGGCCCTGGTCCCTGCGGGGATGGAGAACCAGTCGACCCAGCCGAACAGCGCCGCGACCAGGGCACCGATCACGCCGGCCGCGGTCGTGTACGCGCCGGCCACGGCGAAGTTCGCCGAGTCGCTCAGCAGGTGGATGGCGTCGAACACCACGGCCGTCACGAACAGGCCGAGTGGGAAGACGATGAGCATGGGGTGGACGGCATGCCCGGCGAACCGGGCGCGGCTGCGCATGATGAGCCTCCCTGACGGACCGGGTCGACACCCGAGTAGCCGAACCGGCGACCCGCGAAACCTTGCGGAACTGTCAGGTTTTCCCGCTCCGACGTCGGAAACCCGCCCCTCGGCTGCGCGTCACCGAAGGCGGGAGGGAACCACGTGGGCACGACACTCGAACGGGACCTCCTGGCCGAGGTCGGTGGCGAGGTCCGGTTCGACTCCGGCACCCGCGCCGCGTACTCCACCGCGGCGTCCAACTACCGCCAGGTGCCCATCGGCATGGTCGCGCCGAGAACCGTCGACGACGCGGTGGCCGCGATCGACGTGTGCCGACGCCACGAGGTGCCGGTGCTGTCCCGGGGCGGCGGCACCAGCCTCGCCGGCCAGTGCTGCAACACCGCCGTCGTGCTCGACTGGAGCAAGTTCTGCCACCGCGTCGAGTCGGTCGACCGGGAGCGCCGGACCGCCGTGGTCGAACCGGGCATCGCGCTCGACGTGCTCAACGCCCAGCTCGCCGAACACGGCCTGCGCGTCGGCCCGAAGCCGTCCACGCACGTCAGCTGCACGATCGGCGGCATGATCGGGAACAACTCCTGCGGCGCGTCCGCCCAGGCCTACGGCAAGATGGTCGACTCGGTGCGGCGCTTGGAGGTGCTCACCTACGACGGGGTGCGGATGTGGGTCGGCGAGACCGACGACGAGGAGTACCGCTCGATCCTCGCCGCGGGCGGCCGCCGCGCCGAGCTGTACCGGGGCCTGCGGCTGCTGCGCGACCGGCACCGTGTCGGCATCCGCACCCAGTACCCGGACATCCCGCGGCGCGTGTCCGGCTACAACCTCGACTCGCTGCTGGACGAGAACCACTTCCACGTCGCCCGGGCCCTCGTCGGCAGCGAGAGCACGCTGGTCACCGTGCTGCGCGCGGAGCTCGACCTGGCGCCGACGCCCGGCGCGGACACCCTGGTCGTGCTCGGCTTCCCCGACGTGACGGTCGCCGCCGACGCCGTGCCCCGGGTCAACCCGCACGAGCCGACCGCGCTGGAGGGGCTCGACCACCGGCTCATCGAGCTGGAGCACAGCCGCGCGCTCGCCGAGCAGGCCGCCCAGCACCTGCCGGCGGGCTCCGGCTGGCTGATGGTCCAGTTCTCCGGCGACGACCAGGACGCCGCCGACGCGAAGGCCCGCGCGCTGATCGACGACCTCGGCGACTCGGTGAGTGCGTCGTTCGTGCACGACCCGCACGAGGAGAAGCAGATGTGGGCGGCGCGCGAGGCCGGTCTCGGCGCCACCGCCTACCCGCCGGACGGGCCGGAGACCCACGAGGGCTGGGAGGACGCCGCGGTGCCGCCAGAACGGCTCGGCGACTACCTGCGCCGACGTGCTGGACGCCGGCTGCTGCGGGCTGGCGGGCAACTTCGGCTTCGAGCGCGGGCACTACGAGGTGTCCATGGCGTGCGCGGAGGACAAGCTGCTCCCGGCCGTCCGTGACGCCGACCCGGACACGCTCGTGCTCGCCGACGGCTTCAGCTGCCGCACCCAGATCGAGCACGCCGAGCCCGACCGGCGCCCGGTGCACCTGGCCGAGCTGCTCGCGTCGGGCCTGCGCGACCGCGCTCCGGCCGCCGACCGGCCCGCCCGGCCGGGCCGCGCCGCCCGTGTTCTCGCGCTGCTCACCGCCGCGGCGCCGGCCGTGCTGGCCGGTGTGCTCGCCCGGCGCCGGGCGAGGTTTCCCGGCGCGCGCACCGGGCACGCCTGAACCGAGCCCAGCCGGGAAGGAGAGCGCCATGGCCGCGTGCACGATGCTCACCGACGGACCGCCGAGGGTGTTCGCGGTGGTGCTGGACGAGTCGGACTCGGTGACCGAGGCGCTCACCGCGTTCGCCGCCGACAACGACGTGCGCGCCGCCGGCCTCACCGCGATCGGCGCGTTCCGCACCGCCACCCTCGGCTTCTTCGACCTCGACGCGAAGGAGTACCTGCACCTCCCGGTCGACGAGCAGGCCGAGGTGCTGTCGCTGGTCGGCGACATCGGCCGGGACGACCAGGACGACGTCGCCCTGCACGTGCACGCGGTGCTCGGCCTGCGCGACGGCACCACCCGCGGCGGCCACCTGCTGAACGCCACGGTCCGCCCGACCCTCGAGGTGATGGTCACGGAGTCACCGGCCCACCTGCGCCGGCGCTACCGCCCCGACATCGGCCTGGCCCTCATCGACCTGCCGTCCAGCAAGGGCGGCGACCTCTTCGACGACGGCGAACCACTACGGCACGGCCTCGCCCCGTGACCCACATCGGACAGGGAGAACATTCATGACCGAGACCGTTGGCGACCACCTCGTCGGCCGGCTGCGTGACTGGGGGGTCGAGCAGGTGTTCGGCTACGCGGGCGACGGCATCAACGGGATCCTGGCGTCGCTGGGGAAGTCCGGGAACAAGCCGCGTTTCGTCCAGGCCAGGCACGAGGAGATGGCCGCGTTCGAGGCCGTCGGCTATGCGAAGTTCGCCGGGAAGGTGGGGGTCTGCCTCGCCACCTCCGGCCCGGGCGCGATCCACCTGCTCAACGGCCTCTACGACGCCAAGCTCGACCACGTTCCGGTGGTGGCGATCGTCGGCCAGACCGCGCGCAGCGCGATGGGCGGCAGCTATCAGCAGGAGGTCGACCTGCAGAGCCTGTTCAAGGACGTCGCCAGCGAGTACCTGGTCGAGGTGAACGTCGCCGAGCAGCTGCCGAACGCGCTCGACCGCGCGATCCGCACCGCCGAGGCCTCCCGGGCGCCGACCGCCCTGATCATCCCCGGCGACCTGCAGGAGGAGGCGTACACCGCGCCGAAGCACGCGTTCAAGCAGGTCCCGTCGAGCGCGCCGAGCCACGTCAACGCCCGGGTGGTGCCGGACGAGGCGGAGCTGCGGCGGGCCGCCGACGTGCTCAACGCGGGGGAGCGGACCGCGATCCTGGTCGGCCAGGGCGCGCGCGGCGCCGCCGACGAGGTCCGCGAGGTCGCCGAGCTGACCGGTGCCGGTGTGGCGAAGGCGTTGCTGGGCAAGGACGTCCTGCCCGACGACCTGCCGTGGGTGACCGGCTCGATCGGCCTGCTCGGCACCCGGCCGAGCTACGAGCTGATGCGCGACTGCGACACGTTGCTCATCGTCGGCTCGAACTTCCCGTACACCCAGTTCATGCCGGAGTTCGACCAGGCCCGCGCGGTGCAGATCGACATCGACGGCGGCCTGATCGGCATGCGGTACCCGACCGAGGTCAACCTGGTCGGCGACTCGGCCCGCACGCTGCGGGCGCTGCTGCCGATGCTGCACCGCACCGAGGACCGGTCCTGGCGCGAGACGGTGGAGAAGAACGTCGCCGGCTGGTGGGAGACGATGGAACGGCAGTCGATGCTCGACGCCGACCCGGTCAACCCGATGCGGGTGGTGTGGGAGCTGTCGCCGCGCATCCCCGAGGACGCGATCGTCACCGCCGACTCCGGCTCGTCGACCAACTGGTACGCACGGCTGCTGAAGATGCGTGGCCGGATGCGCGGCTCGCTGTCCGGCACGCTCGCGACCATGGGCTCCGGCGTGCCGTACGCGATCGGCGCCAAGTTCGCCCACCCGGACCGCCCGGTCGTGGCCCTGGTCGGCGACGGCGCGATGCAGATGAACGGGCTCGCCGAGCTGATGACGATCGCCAAGTACCGGGACCTGTGGTCGGACCCGAGGTGCGTGGTGTGCGTGTTCCACAACAACGACCTGAACCAGGTCACCTGGGAGCTGCGGGCGATGGGCGGCGCCCCCAAGTTCGAGGAGTCCCAGGTCATCCCGGACATCGACTACGCGGCGGTGGCCAGGGGCTTCGGCCTGGACGGCATCTCGGTCGACACCCCGGACGGGGTAGGGCCCGCGTGGGACCGCGCACTGTCGGCCGACCGCCCGGTGCTGCTCGACGTGCGCTGCGACCCGGAGATGCCGCCGATCCCGCCGCACGCCACGTTCGAGCAGGCGAAGTCCGCGGCCGAGGCCGTGGTGAAGGGCGACCCGAACGCGTGGCACCTGATCGTGCAGGGCATCAAGACCAAGGCGCAGGAGTTCCTGCCGAGCCGCTGAGGGAGGATCGTTGGCCGACGAGCCACCCGTCTCGGCGGTGACCGCGACCGCGTACCGCGTACCCACCGCGGGCCCCGAGGCCGACGGCACCCTGAGCTGGGACGCGACCACGATCGTGCTGGTGCACGCCGAGGCCGGCGGCGTCACCGGCCTCGGCTGGACCTATGTGGACGCGTCGGCCGTCGAGGTGGTCGACGGCCTGCTCGCACCCGTCGTGACCGGACGGTCGGCCGCCGACGTCCCGGCCCGCTGGCTCGACATGCGGCGCCGGGTGCGCAACGCCGGACGCCCCGGCCTGGTGTCGTGCGCGATGTCCGCGGTGGACCTCGCACTGTGGGACCTCGCCGCGCGGCTGTCCGACCTGTCACTGGCCCGGCTGCTCGGCCGGGTGCACGAGTCGGTGCCGCTGTACGGCAGCGGCGGCTTCACCACGTACACGCAGTCCGAGCTGACCGAACAGCTCGACGCCTGGGTGCACGGCCGGGGCATCCCCCGCGTGAAGATCAAGATCGGCGAGTCGTGGGGCACCGAGGTCGAGCGCGACCTGGCCCGGGTCCGGCACGCCAGGGACGTGATCGGCCCCGAGGCGGACCTCTACGTCGACGCCAACGGCGCCTACTCCGTCGGCCAGGCCCGCCGCGTCGGTGCCCTGCTGGCCGCCGCCGACGTGCACTGGTTCGAGGAACCGGTCTCCAGCGACGACCTGCCTGGCCTGCGTCGCGTCCGCTCGGCCACCCCGGCCGACGTCACCGCCGGCGAGTACGGCTACGACCTGGCGTACTTCACCCGCATGATCGACGCCGAAGCGGTTGACTGCGTACAGGTCGACGTCACCCGCTGTGGCGCCGTGACCGAGTGGGCGCGGATCGCCGCCCTGGCCGCCGCGCACAACCTCGAGGTGTCCGCGCACTGCGCGCCGAACGTGTCCGCGCACGCCGCCGTGGCCACCCAGAACATCCGCCACCTGGAGTGGTTCGCCGACCACGACCGCATCGAGTCCGCCTTCTTCGACGGCGCCCTCGACCCGGCCGGCGGCACGGTCACCCCGTCGACGTCGGCCCCGGGCCACGGCCTGACCCTCCGCACCGACACCGCCGAGAAAGTACCGCGTCCGCTAACGCCGATAGGCATCGGCCTCGGCGCCCAACACGTCCAGCAGGGCCAGTGCCTCGGTGTCCGGGGATCCCGTCGGTGCGCTGTAGAGCACGAGGTGCTGGTCGCGGTCGGTGAGCGTGAGCTGGTCGCAGTCGACGGTGAGCTCGCCGACGACCGGGTGCCGGAAGGTCTTGGTCAGCACCGGCGCGACCCGCACGTCGTGCCGCTCCCAGAGCCGGGCGAACTCGGCGCTGCCGGCGCGCAACTCGTCGACCAGGGTGGTCACCGCCGGGTCGGACGGGTACCGGGCGAGGGTGGAGCGCAGCTCCGTCACGACGTTGTGCCGGAACTCGGCGGCGTCGGAGATCCCGTACAGCGTCGCGCCGGGATGCGCGGGTCCGAGGAACGCCCGGCGCGCGAGATTGCGGTCGTGCGGGTCGAGCGCGCCGAAGTCCTCCAGGAGCGCGGCCGCGAGGCCGTTCCAGGCGAGTACCTCGAACGCGGCGGAGACCACGATCGCGGCCGTCCTCGGCAGCCGCTCGATGAGCGCGAGGATGCTCGGGCGCACGTCCCGCCGGTGCGTCCAGACCCGGCTCGGCACGGTACCCGCGAGGACGTGGGCGTGGCGGGACTCGGCTTCGGTGAGCCGTAGCGCGCCCGCGATCCCGGCGAGCACCTCGGCCGACGGCCGCGGCGCCCTGCCCTGCTCGAGCCGGACGTAGTACTCGGTGGAGATGTGCGCGAGGACCGCGACCTCCTCGCGCCGAAGACCCGGTGTCCGGCGCCGAGGGCCCGACGGGAGGCCGACGTCCTCCGGCCGGAGCCGCTCGCGACGGCTGCGGAGGAACGCCCCGAGCTCCTGCTTGTCCATACCCCGAGTCTGCACCCGGCGCGGCGACCGAGCCTGGTACAGCCTGTGCCTGCCTCCGCCCGGCGCCCGGGCCGACGCTGTCCCCATGACGAACAACAGCACCAGCGCACCGGTCGGCCTGCTCACCGGCAAGGTCGTGCTCATCACCGGCGCCAGCCGCGGCATCGGCGCGGCCGCGGCCCGGCTCTTCGCCAGGGAAGGCGCGGCCGTCGTGCTCGCCGCCCGCGGCACCGACGCCCTCCGGCGGATCGTCGCCGAGATCCGCGCCGACGGCGGCGTCGCCGACGCGGTGACCGTGGACCTCGCCGACCGGGCGAGCATCCGCGCCGCCGTCGACCGCGTCGGGGAACTGCACGGCCGGCTCGACGGCGCGTTCAACAACGGCGCGACGGTCCAGCGGCCCGGCCCGCTCGACACGACGAGCGACGAGGACGTCGAGGAGCAGTTCGCGGTGAGCTTCCGCGCGCACTGGACCGCGATGACGGCCGAGGCCGAGCTCATGCGCCGGGGCGAGGGCGGGGCCATCGTCAACACCTCCAGCATCGGCAGCCGCCGCGCCAACCCGGAACTCCCCGCGTACGGCGCCATGAAGCGCGCGCTGGACAGCATCACCGAATCCGCCGCCGTGACCTGGGCTCGGCAGCGGATCCGGGTGAACGGCATCACCCCCGGCGGCACCGCGACGAAGATGATCGACGACTGGGAAGCCGCGTCGCCGGGCGTCATCGAGCGCATCAACGCGGTCACGCCACTCGGGCGCATGGCCGAGCCCCGCGAGGTGGCCGAGGTGGCCGCGTGGCTGCTCAGCGACCGGGCGTCGATGGTGACCGGCGCGATCGTGCCGGTCGACGGCGGCGCGGGCGCCTGAAAAGGTTGTCTTCCACCGCCGCTGATCCGTTAGGAAGGTGACATGCCTGCTTTCCCACCCACCGCGGCCGTCACCCTGCCCGAGGACGGCGCCTCCGGCGCGCTCGTCGGCCGCGTCTGGCGGCCCGACCTCGGCGGCCCGTCCGTGGTCGCCGTCCGCCCTGACGGCGTCCACGACGTGACCGCGACGTTCCCGACCGTCCGCGACCTCTGCGAGACCCCCGACCCCGCCACCGCCCTCCGCGCCGCCACCGGCGACGTGGTCGGCGACCTCGACACCCTCCTGGCCAACACCCCCGCCGAGCACCGCGATCCCGCGCGCCCCTGGCTGCTCGCCCCCGTCGACCTCCAGGTCGTCAAGGCCGCCGGTGTCACGTTCGCCGTCTCCATGCTGGAACGCGTCATCGAGGAACGCACCCGCGGCGACGCCGCCGGTGCCGCGTCCGTCCGTGCCGAGATCAAGGCACTGTTGGGCGACGACAGCACGCTCGCCGACCTGCGTCCCGGCTCCCCGGAAGCGGCCGAGGTCAAGCGCGTGCTGTCCGAGCGCGGAGTATGGAGCCAGTACCTCGAGGTCGGCATCGGCCCCGACGCGGAGATCTTCACCAAATCGCCGGTCCTGTCCGCCGTGGGCACCGCGACGGATGCCGGCGTGCACCCGGACTCCCGATGGAACAACCCCGAGCCCGAGGTCGTACTGGCCGTGTCGTCCGCCGGCCGGATCGTCGGCGCGGCCCTCGGCAACGACGTGAACCTGCGCGACATCGAAGGCCGCTCGGCCCTGCTGCTGCCGAAAGCCAAGGACAACAACGCCTCCGCCGCGATAGGCCCGTTCCTCCGCCTCCTCGACCCCGACTTCGTCCTGGACGACCTCCGTTCCGCCGTCGTCACCCTCACCGTCGACGGCACCGACGGCCACCACGTCGACGGCACGTCCTCCATGCACGAGATCAGCCGCGACCCCGAGGACCTGGTGTCCCAGCTGGTGAACCCCACGCATCAGTACCCCGACGGTGCTGTGCTCTACCTGGGCACCATGTACGCCCCCGTCGACGACCGCGACGCACCAGGCCAGGGCTTCACCCACCACCCCGACGACATCGTCGCGATCTCCACGCCGCGCCTGGGCACCCTGGTCAACCGCATCCGCCCGAGCGACACCTGCGAACCGTGGACCTTCGGCACCGCCGACCTGTTCCGAAATCTGGCCGCCCGAGGCGTCCTGTAACGCGCGCCTCGGTGATCGCGATGAGCCGGTTGACCCCGTAGGCGCCGGCGGACCCCCGACCTGTCGGCACTGCGGGGTCCTTTCTTTTCTCACCTGATAAGCCACAATGGTTTCGGGTTCAACAGTCCGGGGTACACGGGGTCCAGGTCGGGAAGAAGGGGTCTGGGCGGTGGAACTCAAGGGCGAGTCCGACGGCCTGCTCGGTGGGCGGTATCGGCTCGGTGAGCTGCTCGGTCGCGGTGGTGGCGCGGCCGTGTACGCCGCCGTGGACGTGATGCTCGGGCGCGAGGTCGCGGTGAAACGGTTCGTGCCGAGCGACAGCCGGATCGCGTTGTACCGGTTCGGCGCCGAGGCCCGCTTACTCGCCGGGCTGTCCCATCCCGCACTGGTCACCGTGCACGACGTCTGCCTCGACGACGATCGGCCCTACCTCGTCATGGAACTGGTCCGCGGCGACACGCTGCGCCGGCTTCTGGACGGCGGGCCCATCGATCCGATCACCGTCGCGCGGATGGGGGCGCGGATCGCCGACGTGCTCGCCTACATCCACGACCACGACGTCGTGCACCGAGACATCAAGCCGGCCAACGTGCTCGTCGACGACATAGGGGACGCCTACCTCGCCGACTTCGGGATCGCCCGGGCGCTCGGTGCGGCGCATCTTACCGTCTCCGGCGAGTTGGTCGGTACGGCCGCCTACCTCGCGCCCGAGCAGGTGACCGACGTCGACACCGGCCCCGAGGCCGACATCTACGCGCTCGGCCTCGTCCTCCTCGAATGCCTGAACGGCGAGCCCGAGTACACCGGCACCACCGCGGAGGCCGCGGTCGCCCGCCTGTCCCGGCGGCCGCGGGTGCCCCGGGACCTCTCGTCGTCGTGGCGCGGCCTGCTGACCGCGATGACCGAGTGGGACCCGGCCGACCGGCCCGACGCCGCCCGCTGCGCCGAACTGCTCACCGCGCTCGCCCGCGATCCGTTGGCGAAGATCCCGGCACCGCGGCCGGCCGCCGGACGGCTCCGGGCGGTGCACGCGGCGGTCAGCGCGGCGGTGCTGGTCGGCGCCACCGTGCTCAGCCTGTCGGCCGCCACCAACGTCGTTCCCGGCGAACCCGTCGGCGGGCCGGAGCCGACGAGCACCCAGCCCGGCGGCACCCAGGACACGACCCCGCGCGACCCGATCGGGCGGCACACCCGGATCCCGGTGGCGCCCGCCGTCGGAACGGTGACCACCGAGCACGCGCCGTCAGCGACGAGGAAGGCCCCGCCTCCGGCAGCGCCCGGCAAGGCCCCCGATCCGGCCAAGGACAGGGGCCCGAACGAGAACGCGAGTGACAAGGCGAAGGAGAAGGCCAGGAAGAACGGGCATTGAGCCTGCGAGGCTCAACTTAACTGCAAACAAGACGCTACAGTGTGCCCGTGACAACCGACGCGGCACACCGGCGGAACGCGCGCATCTACCTCCTCGGCCTGGCCGCGTCGCTCATCGGCAGCAGCGCGATGACGCTGGTCGCCGGCATCTGGGTCAAGTCCCTCACCGGCAGCAGCAGCGCCGCCGCCGCGGTCGCGGTGTGCATCTACGCACCGTCCCTGTTCAGCCCGCTCGCCGGACTGCTCGTCGACCGGGTCCGCCGGCGGCGCTTCCTGGTCCTGGTCAACCTGGCCTCCTCGGCCGCGCTACTGCCGCTGCTCCTGGTCGACTCCGCCGGCCGCGTCTGGCTGATCTACGCCGCGATGCTCGCCTACGGAATCTCGCTGGTCCTGGTCGACCCGGCGGAGAACGCGCTGTTCGCGGTGATGCTGCCGCCCGACGTCCGGCGAAGCGTGAACGGTCTGCGGCTCGCGCTCCAGGAGGGCGGCAAGCT
The DNA here is from genome assembly GCF_025165815.1 of Actinophytocola gossypii. GTDB lineage: Bacteria > Actinomycetota > Actinomycetes > Mycobacteriales > Pseudonocardiaceae > Actinophytocola > Actinophytocola gossypii. Next base: position 483,333 of record NZ_JAFFZE010000009.1, read on the forward strand.
CGTCGCCCCGGCCCTGGGCGCCGGCCTGTACGTGCTCGTCGGCGGGGGAGCGGTGGCCGCGGTCGACGCCGCCACGTTCGCGCTCGCCGCGTTCGCGATGACCCGCCTGCGCTTCGACGAGCCGAAGCCCACCCGTACCCGGCGGCGCTGGCGGGCCGAGCTGCTCGCCGGGTTCCGGCACGTCCGCGCGGTGCCGGTGCTGCGGTCGACGGCCGTCGCGGCCGCGGTCGCCATGGTCGTCGCCGGCTGTGTCACCGCGGCCCAGTACGAGCTGGTCGACGCGCTGCACCAGCCGCCGGGGTTCCTCGGCGTACTGACCGGCCTGCTCGGCGCGGGCTCGGTCGTCGCCGGCCTGGTCAGCGGCCGACTGGTGCGGCGCCTCGGCGAACGCCGGCTGGCCGTGCTCGGGCTGGTCAACGGCGCGCTCGGGTACCTGCTGTACCTCACCGCCCTGCTCCCGGCCGCCCTGGTCGGGGCCTTCGTCCTCGGGTTCGCGCTGCCCTGGACGGTGGTCGCGGTGATCAACCTCGCCCAGCGCACCACACCGAACGACCTGCAGGGCCGGGTGTCCTCGGTGGTCACGCTCCTGCTGTTCGCGCCGCAGCCGCTGGCCCACGCGTTCGGCGCGTTCGCGATCGCGACGATCGACTTCCGAATCCTGTACATCGCTGCCGCGGCTGTCACACTGTCCGCGGCGCTGTGGCTGAGCCGCCGGCCGGAACTGATCGAAAACAGTGGGAACCGGGACGACTCGCCGCGCGTCGGTGTGGCCAAGTGAACGCGTTCGGCAACAACGACGGGTACGGCATGGACGGTTACCGGGTAGAACCTGATCAGCTCCGCACGGCGGCGAACGACATCGGCGACGCGATCGGTGCCGCCGACGACACCAACCTCGAGGACGTCCCCGGCGACGCCGGCGCGTACGGCCACGGCAAGGTGGCCGACTCGCTCAAGGCCTTCTGCACCACCTGGGAGCTGGCCAAGCAGATCCTGCAGCAGCGTTCCGCCTCGGCCGGCGAGGCGCTGGTCGGTTGCGCCACCGTGTACGAGCAGCAGGAGGAGAACCACTCCCAGACGTTCGACCCGGCCCATCCAGAACCGAGCCCGAGTCCCGGCCCGGCCCCGACCCCGACGGCGGTGAACTGATGGCGGAGCTCGGGCAGACCGAAGACCCCAAGGAGCTCATCCCCGGCGAGCCGAGCAAGGTGACCGACGCGGCCGACGCGCTGCGCACCAAGGCCGACACCATGGACGGTGTCGCCCAGGACCTCGGCAACGTCCGCATCCCCGACTGGGAGGGCCCGGCGAGCAGCGAGTTCTGGGACAAGTTCACCCCGGAGAAGGCCAACTGGGAACTGGCCCGGGACGCGATGCGCTCCGCCGCCGGCACCCTGGACAGCCACTCCTCCACACTGACCTGGGCCCAGGGCCAGGCCGCCGAGGCCATCGACCTGTGGAACGACGGCGTGGCGGCCACCAACCAGGCGATCCGCGACTTCGAGGCCGACGGCGGCTCGTTCAACCCGGGCACCGACCCGAACGCGTTCCCCGGTACCCCGAGCGGCCCGCAGCCCATCGGCGGCCGGTTCACCGACCCGGGCGCGGCCAAGCGCCAGCAGGCCAAGGACATCCTCGACCGCGCCCGCGAGCAGCTCAAGACGGCCGGCGACACCAACGCCGAGGCCATCGACAAGCAGGGCGGCAAGGGCGACAACGTGCCGAGCTGGCTGAGCGGCCCGGCGCAGTTCGTGCAGAAGAACGGGCCGCAGAAGGTCGCCGTCGACATCAAGGCGACCGAGAGCTGGCTGGAGAAGGCCGAGCGCCAGCAGGGCGAGGGCAACCGCTTCGCCCGCTACGGCCAGTGGGGCGAGCAGTTCCAGAAGAAGCAGGGCCCCGGCGTCAACGTCACCCTGGTCGGCGGGAAGGCCGAGGTCAGCCTGTGGGGCGCCGACGCGAAGGGCGCGACCCAGATCGGCGACGTCACCCTGGCCGGTCAGGCCGGGATCAAGGTGCTCGGTGCCGAGGCCAGTGCGAGCGCCGGGATCAGCCAGGACGGCATCACCGGCCAGGCCAAGGCCGGCGCCTACCTGGCCCAGGCGTCCGCCGAGGGCTCGGCGCACTACGGGATCGCCGAGGTCGGCGGCTCGGCCCAGGGCATGGTCGGCGCGGAGGCCGGCGTCAAGGGATCGATCGGCATGGACGGCGTGAACGTCGGCGCCGAGGCGTTCGCCGGCGCGCGGGCCACCGGCGAGATCCACGGTGACGTCGGCGGCGTCGGTGCCGGGCTCACCGGCGAGGCGTGGGCCGGCGCGGGCGCCGAGGCCAGCGCCACGTTCGGCAAGAACGAGGACGGCAAGTGGACGATCGGCGCGGAGGCGGGCGTCGGCCTCGGCGTCGGTGCCAAGCTGGGCTTCGAGATCACCGTCGACCCGGATGAGGTCACCGATACCCTCGGGGACGCCGCCAACGCGGTCGGGGACGTGGCCAGCGACGTCGGCAGTGCCCTCAACCCGTTCGACTAACCGCTTGGAGCACCGCTCATGGCCACCCAGCTACCCGTACGCATCGAGTTCCGCCTGCCGGACGGCTGGCAGGCGGCACCGCCGGACGAGGTCGGCGCGCCCGGCGTCGCCTTCGTCGCGCTGCACCCGGCCAGCTGCGCCACCGAGGGCGGCTTCACCGCGAACATCACCATCGCCGGCCAGGTCCGCGACCCGGCGCTGACGATGCTCGCGCTCGCCGACGAGTCGGTGCGCCGGCTCGAGCAGAACGCCGGCACCGTGCACGTCCGCTCCCGTACCGAGCTCGGCTCGCCGGAAGCACCCGGCCTGACCCAGGCCCTCGACATCCTGGCCACGGTCCGCGGCGAGGCGCTGCCGCTGGTCCAGACCCAGGTACTGGTGTCGATGACCGACGTCGACGACCCCACCAAGCGGGTCGTGCTCGAACTCGTGCTCACCTGCACCGCCGAGCAGCTGGACGCGGTGATCGGGGACTTCCAGGAGTTCGTGCGCACCGTCCGCCCCGCCGAGGCCGAGGCGGGCCGCTCCTAGCGCAGCGCGTCCGGCGGGAGCTGCTCGACCAGGTCGCAGAGCCGGTCCAGGGCGGGTACGACCTCGTGCGGGTCGAACCCGCCCCGGTCCGGGCGCCAGGTCAGCAGGGACCGGTCGCCGAACCGCAGCGGTCCGGCCGGCGGGTCGGCCAGCAGGCGTTGCCGGACCGGCTGGGTGAGCACCCGGCCGGCGAACGGCTCGTCCTCGGTGCCGACCGCGAACGCCCGGTCGAACTCCTCGTCACCCGTGGTGTACCGGCGGGTCCAGCGCGGCGCCGCGCCCGCCGGGGTGACCAGCGCCGAGGGCACCGGCGCGGGCAACTCGACCGCGAACACCCGCAGGTAGTCGATCTCCGCCGAGGACTCGCCCGGTGCCAGCGCCCTCGGCGGCGAGTACTGGAAGCACGCGAACTCGCGTCCCCGGTGCGACCCGGTGACCAGGTCCAGTGCCGGCCCCCCACGGGAGAACGGGTAGCCGTCGTAGCGGCGCGGGAACTCCTCGTCCACCGGCGTGTAGCGCCAACCGCGGGCGGCGGCGACCCGCGCCAGGTCACGCCCGGCCGCGGGGTCCCGCGCCGCCCGGTTGCGCCGGGCCGTGCGGACCAGCATCCAGGCCGCGAGCCCGACGATCGCGACGAACACCAGCACGAACGCGACCGGGGCCAGCTCCGACATCGCGTGCCTCCCAGGGTGCGGCGGCGGGGGAGCGTCGAGCGTAGCGAGCGGGATTTCGGGCAACGTTCCGCCCCTTGTCACCGGCGCGCCAGCCGCGCGGGTGAGGCTGTCGCCCGTGACCGACTCCCCTGATCTCTCCCGCCGTTCCCTCCTCGCGGCCGCCGTCGCCACCCCGGTCGTCGCCGCCACCGCCACCTCGGGCACCGCCGAGGCGACCGGCCGGCACGGCCGACCCGGCGACCCGGACGACCCCCGGTTCACCGTCGCCGTGCTGCCGGACACCCAGTACCTGATCGACGAGGGCGGCTCGGACCCCGAGCCGGTGCGCGCGGCCCTGCGTCACCTCGTGGACGAGCGCCGGCAGGACAACATCGTGTTCCTGGCCCAGCTCGGCGACATCACCGAGCACGGCACCGAGGCCGAGATGCGCATCGCCGACCGGGTCTACGACACCGTCGACCGCCGGCTCCCGTACAGCGTGCTCGCCGGCAACCACGACATCCCCGGCGGCGACGACCAGCGCGGCGACAGCCCCTACCTGCGCACGTTCGGCCCGCACCGGTTCGCCCGCTCGAACACCTACGGCGGCTCGTCGCCGGACGGCTACCACAGCTACCACCGCTTCCACGCCGGCGGCCGGAAGTGGCTGGTGCTCGCGCTGGACTGGCGGGTGTCCGACCGCGGCATCGCCTGGGCCCAGGGCGTGCTCGACCGCAACCCGACACTGCCGACGATCCTGACCACCCACGACGTGGTGTGGGGCGAGGACTCCGGCGCGGCGCACCTGTCCGACCACGGCCAGCTGCTGTGGGACCGGCTGATCCGCGGCAACGACCAGATCTTCCTCGCGCTCGGCGGGCACTACTGGCCACCCGGGCGCACGACGCTGACCAACGACCACGGCAACACCGTGCACCTGCACATCGTCAACTACCAGGACCGCTACTACGGCGGCGCCGGCATGATCCGGCGGTACGCGTTCGACCTGGTTCGCGGCGTGATCGACGTGTCGACGTACTCGCCGTGGCTGATGGCCAAGCGGCACCCCACCCCGCTGGAGGCCGAGCACCTCGAGCTCACCGGCGACGTCGACCGGTTCAGCGTCGAGATCGACTTCGACACCCGGTTCGCCGGGTTCGCCCCGCCCGCGCTGCCCGCGCCGCGCCCCCCGGCCGCCGTCATGCCCCGCGGCACCGTCGCGTACTGGCGCTTCGACCGCGCCGGGCTGGACCAGGTCCCCGACGGCAGCCCGGTACCGGCCGGCGCGGTGGCCCGCGACCTCACCGGCAACGGCAACGACCTGACCGCCCAGCGCCTGCACGACAGCGCGCCCGAGGTGCTCACCTGGTCGGCCGAGCACCACGACGCGCAGCCCGCGCACGCGAGCCTGCGCTTCGACGGCGGCAAGGCACCCGACCGCGGCGCCGTGCTGCGCACCGGCCAGAACGCCCCGATCAACGACATGAAGTTCTGGTCCGGGTACACCATCGAGACGTTCATCAAGCTGCCGGAGCCGTTCCAGGGCGACCACGCCTGGATGGGCATCCTCAGCTGGGAGGGCCGCGCCGGCGACGCCGGCAAGCACAGCGGCTGGTCCGACGACGAGGTGACGTGCAGCCTCAACCTGTCGGGCGAGCGGTTCCTGCAGTTCGTGGTCTACCCGGTGCCCGTCGACGCCGACCCGACGTCGTGGAGCCACGCGCTCCCGGTCGGCCGGTGGACGCACATCGCCATCGTCAACGACGGCCGGCACACCGTGGTCCACGTCGACGGCTCCCGGATCGCCCGCAACGCCGCCGAGGAGTCCCGCGGCATCACCACGATGGGCAAGCCGTTCGCCATCGGCGGCACCCAGTCCGCCGAGCGGTACGGGCAGGGCTTCTACGGCTGGATCGGCGACACGAGGATCGTGGCCAGGGCACTGCGCCCCGACCAGTTCCTCACCGCCGTGCGCTAGAACCGGCCGACCCCGCCGTAGCCGAGCAGCCGGGCGGGGGAGTCGGACGGCTTCCCCTCCGGCCGCCACGCGTCGAGCAGCACCAGGCCCGGCTCGACGAGCTCGGTGCCGGCGAACCAGCTCTCGATGGTGGCCCGGTCGCGCGGGTACACCTGCTCGTCCGCGCTCTCGTAGAGGTGGAGCAGGCCGGCGAGCTGCTCGGCGGTCTCCTGGTCGGCCTCGTCCCGGCTCATCGTGGAGATGGCCAGGTAGCCACCGCCGGTGCAGGCCTCGCGGTAGGCCCGCACCAGGCCGGCCGGGTCGTACTCGTCGCCGATGAACAACAGCAGCCCGGCGACCAGTACCCCGACCGGCTGGGTGAAGTCGAGCATCCGGGTGGTCTCCGGGTGCTCGAGCACCGAGCGCGGGTCGCGCACGTCGGCCCACACCACGGTGGTGTTCGGGTCGTCCTTGAGCAGTTCGTGGCTGTGGTGCACCGCGACCGACTCGTAGTCGACGTACACCACCCGGGTCGCGGGGTCGATGCGCTGCACGATCTCGTGCACGTTGCCCGCGGTCGGGATGCCGGAACCGAGGTCGAGGTACTGCCGGATCCCCTGCCCCATCAGGTATGTGACCGCGCGGCGCAGCCAGGACCGGTTGATCCGGGCGACGTACCTGACCCACGGCGCCACCTGCTCGACCCGCGCGGCCAGCACCCGGTCCGCCTCGAAGTTGTGCGCGCCGCCGAGGTGGTAGTCGTACATGCGGGCCGCGTTGGGCTTCTCCAGGTCGAGCTGCCGAACGTCGGTCGGGGGGAGGGGGTTCATGCCGTCAACTCTACGAGTACACGGTGGCCTCGCGTGCGGTCTCCCGGATGCCGTCCCGGCCGTGGAAGATCCGCAGGCCCCAGGACGTCAGCGCGTCCGGGTCGAAGCCGGTCACCATGTCCAGGTACTCGACGCCGCCGCCGTTCCCGCTCCACGACCAGCCGAGGTAGCCCAGCCCGCTGGCTCGGGTCGCCGCGAGGATGGTGTCCTCGTCGGGGTTGCCGTCGGAGTGGTTGTGCCCGAACTCGCCGACCATGATCGGCAGCCGGGCGGCGACGAACGTGTCGAGGTAGTTCGTGATCTCCGCCGCGGTGTCGAACACGCCGTACATGTGCACGGAGAACATCGTGTTCCGCGCCGGGTCCGCGGCGAACACCGCGGCGGCGTTGTCCCGCATGGTGAACGACCAGTCCTGGCCCCAGTTCGGCGCGTCCACCACCAGGGTGTGCTCGAACCCGCCGGCCCGCAGCCGGCCGATCGCGTCGATCGTGTCCTGGGTCCACTCGGTGTAGTTGGTGTTGCCGAACGGCTCGTTGCCGATGTTCACCAGCACGTAGCGCTCCTGGCCGACGAGCGCGGCACGGACCCGCAGCCAGTAGTCCACCGCCTCGGCGAGCGAGACCGCGGCGCTCTGCTCGCCGTACCCGGTGGTGTCGTGCACTTCGAGCACGCAGACCAGCCGGTTCGCCTTGCACAGCGACACCACGTTCGCCACGTCGTCGACGGTGTTCTCGGTCCACTGGTGACCCGACGACAGGACCACCCGGACGGTGTTCGCGCCGAGCGCCTTGATGTCGGCGAAGGCGCCCGTCTCACCCCGGAACCAGGTGTGGGCGTGGTTGACGCCACGCATGACGAAGTCGTTGCCGTTCGCCTCGACGAGCCGGCCGTCGCTGATGTGGAAACCTTGCGCGCGTTCGCTTCCAGTGCCGGTATCCGCACCGGCCGTCGAGGGGGAGCACAGGGCGGCCAGCACGGCCACCGCGATGGTCAGGGCCTTCTTCATTCGCTCCTCATTCCCGCGCGAAACTTCATTGTTGGCGATTTGGGAGCGCTCCCAGCCTCGACCATAGCGCGACACGCGCTGTCGGGGAAGTCCGGTTTTTCTCGACTCAGGCGGATTCGCGCCGGACCAGCTCGGTCGGCAGGATCACCGGGGCCAGCTTCGCGTCCGGATCGCGGAGCTGGGTGATCAACAGCTCGGCGAGCTTGCGGCCCATCCGCTGGGTCGGCTGGCTGACACTGGTCAGCAGCGGGTTGGTGTTCCTGGCCAGCTCGGAGTCGTCGAAGCCGATCACGGCCACGTCGTCGGGCACCCGTCGGCCGGCCGCCCACAGCGCGCGCAGCGCTCCGGCCGCCATCGGGTCGCTGGCCGCGAACACCGCGTCCAGCTTCGGGTCCTTCGCCAGCAGCTCACGCATCGCGGACTCACCGCTCGCCTGACCGAAGTCGCCCCGCGCCACCAGCCGCGTCACGCCCCGCTTGCCGCGCAGGGCGGCGCGGTACCCGCTCAGCCGGTCCAGCCCCGCGGCCATGTCCCTCGGGCCGGTGATCGTCGCGATCCGGCGCCTGCCCTGCTGGTAGAGGTACTCGGTGGCGGCCCGCGCGCCGGACTCGTTGTCCGCGTCGACGTAGGGCACCGCGCCTCCGTCGGCGACCGGGCGGCCGATCAGCGCGACCGGCGCACCGGCGGCGAGCAGGTTCTGCGGCAACGGGTCGTCGCCGTGCAGGGAGATCAGCATGACGCCGTCGACGTGCCCGTTGCGCACCAGCTGCTCGACCCGGTCGTGTTGCCGCGCGGTGCTCGCCATCATCAGGTTGAGCTGCAGGGGAGTGCTGGACAGCTCCTGGCTCAGCCCACGCACGATGCTCGCGAAGAACGGCTCGCCGAACACCCGGTCCTCGGACTCGGACACCACCAGCAGCACCGTGTCGCTGCGCTGGGTGACCAGGCTGCGGGCCGCCTGGTTGGGCACGTAGCCGAGCTTGCGGATCGCGTCCCGGACGGCCTTGAGCGCGTACGGGCTCACCTCGAGCGAACCGTTCACCACCCGCGAGGCCGTGCCCCGCGACACGTTCGCCTCGACCGCCACCTGCTCCAGTGTGGGGCGCCCGCTCGCCCGGGACCGACCCTTGCCCGCCATGCTGAACTCTCCCGCGCTCCGGTACCCCGACGCCTGCTCCCGATACTACTGGGAGCCCTCCCAGGCCACGTGTTCCTTGACTCGATGTGATGAACGCGGCACACTGAGGCAGCGATTTGGGAACGCTCCCATCCAACCTTTCGTCCTTTTTGCCCGGAGGTATGGATGGAGTTCAGGAAATGGTTCGTCGCCGTCTGCGCGTGCGCGACGGTGTTCGCCCCCGGCGTGCCCGGTGCCGCCGCCGAACCGGCGGACTCGGTGTTCTATGTGGACCCCGAGACCAGCGGTGCGCGCTGGGTCGCCGCCAACCCGAACGACTCGCGCGCCGCGGTGATCCGCGACCGGATCACCACCGTGCCCCAGGCGCGCTGGTTCACCACGACCAACACCGGCACCGTTCGGTCCGAGGTGGACTCGTTCGTCGGCGCGGCCTCGGCCGCCGGCAAGATCCCGATCATGGTCGTCTACAACATCCCCAACCGCGACTGCGGCGGGGCGAGCGGCGGCGGCGCGCCGTCGCACCAGGCCTACCGGGCCTGGGTGGACGAGGTGGCCGCCGGTCTCGCCGGCCGCCCCGCCTACATCGTGCTCGAACCGGACGTGCTGCCGATCATGTCCAACTGCCAGAGCCCCGCCGAGCAGGCCGAGACCTCGGCGTCCATGGCCTACGCGGGCAAGGCGCTCAAGGCGGGCTCCGCTCAGGCCGAGGTGTTCTTCGACATCGGGCACTCGGCATGGCTCGACCCTGGCGAGGCCGCCGCCCGGCTGCGCGCCGCGGACATCGCGAACAGCGCGGACGGCATCGCGACCAACGTGTCCAACTACCGGCACACCGCCGACGAGGTCGCCTTCGCCAAGGCGGTGCTGGCCGACCTCGGCGTCGGCGGCCTGCGCGCGGTCATCGACACCAGCCGCAACGGCAACGGCCCGGCCGGCGACGAGTGGTGCGACCCGCCCGGCCGCGCGATCGGCACGCCGAGCACCACCGAGACCGGCGACTCGGCGATCGCCGCCTTCCTCTGGGTGAAGCTGCCCGGCGAGGCGGACGGCTGCATCGCCCCGGCCGGGCAGTTCGTGCCCGACCGCGCCCACCAACTCGCCACGTCGTGACGGGAGGCCGACCCACCCCGACCAGGCACCACCACATGACAACGACGTCAGGAGAGTGACGTGTCCGTTCGAACTCGCGCCGCGGCCGTCGTGTCGGCCGCCGCGCTGCTCCTGCTCGGCATGCCCGGCTCCGCCGCCGCGCACGGCTCGACCACCGACCCGCCGTCCCGGAACTACGGCTGCTGGGAACGCTGGGGCGACGACTTCCAGAACCCCGACATGGCAACCGAGGACCCGATGTGCTGGCAGGCCTGGCAGGCCGACCCGAACGCCATGTGGAACTGGAACGGCCTGTACATCGACAACGCGGGTGGCGACCACCAGGGCGCGGTTCCGGACGGCCAGCTGTGCAGTGCCGGCCGCACCCAGAACGGCCGCTACGCCGCGATGGACGCGGTCGGCGAGTGGCAGGCGGTGGAGAAGCCGACGAACTTCACCGTCAACGTCCTCGACCAGGCCCTGCACGGCGCCGACTACTACCGGGTGTACCTCACCAGGCAGGGCTTCGACCCGCTCACCGAGCCGCTCGGCTGGTCGGACCTGGAGCTGGTGGCGGAGGTCGGCGAAACCCCGCCGCGGAGCAACACGTCGATCCAGGTCGACGCCGGCTCGCGGACCGGCCGCCACATCGTCTACACCATCTGGCAGGCCAGCCACATGGACCAGTCGTACTACTTCTGCAGCGATGTCATCTTCGAGTAGCACGGGAAGGGCCGGCCGCGGCACGCGCCGCGGCCGGCCCTCCGGTGCCGGATCAGTTGGTGAACACCACGTCGGAGCAGTTGAAGAAGCCCTCGGGGCTGTCCGAGCGCTCCCACACCGAGTAGACGATGTGCCGGCCGGTCTTGTTCGGCATGGTCGCCGGCCAGGTGTACTCCGGGCCGTGCGGGCCGGTGCCGTTCACCGGCGGGTCGGTCACCTCGTGCCACGGCTCGAGGTCGTCCCAGCCGAGCGGCTCGTTCGGGTTCCAGCCGTCCTTGGTGATGAACTGGTACCAGGTGCCGGGGTGCTGCGCCCACGCGTTGTACCGGATGGTGACGTTGGCGCCGGCCCGTACCTCGGTGGTCGGCCAGTCGGTGCGCGCCAGCCGGTAGGCCGCGTACTTGTCCGACGGCCCGCACAGCGACCCGTCCGGCAGGCTCCGCCACTGGTCGCCGATGCTGGGCAGCAGGTTGCCGAACCAGTCCCACAGCGGCTGCTTGCCGCCCTGGGCGATCGCGGCCTGGCAGGCCGGGTTGGTCGGGTTCAGGTCGCCGCCGTTGCCACCTTCGAGGCCGTTGACGTAGCAGGCGTAGGTGCGGGTGGCCGGGAAGGTCAACCCGCCGTGTGCCGACGCGGTCGGCGCCGGCACCACCACCAGCAGGGTCGCCGCGAGCGTGGTGATCGCGCCGAGCACCGTCGTGCGGCGGCCGACCCGGCGATCGGCTCGGCGGCCGGCTCTGCGTCTGGTCCTCACATCGCCCTCCTTCGTTGGAGTTCAATGTGGGAGCGCTCCCAACCTCTGAGCCTACCGCCGGGTGTCAATAGCCGCCCGCTCCGGTGCCGGACGAGCAGCTGGATCCGCCTCCAGACGTTGACACCTACTGTGATCAACTGCTAACAATTTGTGTACCCCTTGTGGGAGCGCTCCCAGACTCCCATGCCCTGCATCCTCACTGCGACACCTGCTTGGAGCAACGGATGAGACGACGACGACTCTATTTGGGAGCGCTCCCAGTCCTGGCGGCGCTCAGCTCGGTGGCACTCGTCGCGCCGGTGGCGGCGGTGCCGGACACCGAGCCCCGGCCGGCCGAGACGGCGCTCGCGGTACCGGGCATGGACGCCCAGTCCGTGGACCGGTTCCTCGAGCTCTACGACAAGCTCAAGGACCCGGCGAACGGCTACTTCAGCGACCACGACCTGCCGGTCCCGTACCACTCGGTGGAGACCCTGATCGTCGAGGCGCCCGACTACGGGCACGTCACGACCTCGGAGGCGTTCAGCTACTGGATCTGGCTGGAGGCCCAGTACGGCCGGGTCACCGGCGATTGGGGCCCGTTCAACGAGGCCTGGGCGTCGATGGAGGAGCACATCATCCCCTCCGCCGACGAGCAGCCAGGCAACTCCGGGTACAACCCGAACGACCCGGCGACCTACGCCCCCGAGCACGACACCCCGGAGGACTACCCGAGCCAGCTGGACTTCGACGTGCCGGTCGGCCAGGACCCGATCGCCGACGAGCTGTCCAACACCTACGGCACCGACGACATCTACGGCATGCACTGGCTGCTCGACGTGGACAACCGCTACGGCTACGGCAACTGCGGCGACGGCACGTCCAGCCCGGCCTACATCAACACCTTCCAGCGCGGTCCGGAGGAGTCGACCTGGGAGACCGTGCCGCACCCGTCCTGCGACACGTTCGCGCACGGCGGCGAGAACGGCTACGTCGACCTGTTCGTCGGTGACCAGCAGTACGCCCAGCAGTGGCGCTACACCAACGCGCCGGACGCCGACGCCCGCGCCGTCCAGGCCGCCTACTGGGCGCTGACCTGGGCCCGCGAGCAGGGCAACGAGTCGCAGATCTCCGACACGGTCGCCAAGGCCGCGAAGATGGGCGACTACCTGCGCTACGCGATGTACGACAAGTACTTCAAGCAGATCGGCGACTGCGTCGGCCCGGACAGCTGCCCCGGCGGCACCGGCAAGGACAGCGCGCACTACCTGATGTCCTGGTACTACGCCTGGGGCGGCGGCGCGGACGGCGGCTGGGCCTGGCGGATCGGCTCCAGCTCGTCGCACTTCGGCTACCAGAACCCGATGGCCGCCTGGGTGCTGTCCAACGAGGACGCCCTGCAGCCGGAGTCGCCGACCGCGGTGGGCGACTGGGAGAACAGCCTCGACCGGCAACTGGAGTTCTACCGCTGGCTGCAGTCCGCCGAGGGCGCCATCGCCGGCGGCGCGACCAACAGCTGGAAGGGCCGCTACGAGCAGCCGCCGGCCGGCCACTCGACCTTCTACGGCATGTACTACGACTGGCAGCCGGTGTACCACGACCCGCCGAGCAACCGGTGGTTCGGCATGCAGACGTGGTCCATGCAGCGGATCGCCGAGCTGTACCACCAGACCGGCAACGCCGACGCCAAGGCGCTGCTGGACAAGTGGGTGGCCTGGGCGATGGACAACACCACCGTCGACGCCTCAGCTGGCACCTGGCAGGTCCCGGCCGAACTCGGCTGGGAGGGCCAGCCGGACACCTGGAACCCGGACGACCCGGGCGACAACTCCGGCCTGCACGTCACCGTCACCGCGCACAACCAGGACCTGGGGGTGACCGCGGCGCTGGCCAGGACCCTCATGTACTACGCGGCCGAGTCCGGTGACACCGCCGCCCAGCAGATGGCCGGCGACCTGCTCGACGCCATGTGGGCCAACAGCGACGACATCGGCATCTCGGTCGAGGAGACCCGCGCGGACTACAGCCGCTTCGGCGACGAGGTCTACGTGCCGGAGGGCTGGACCGGCACCATGCCCAACGGCGACCAGATCGAGAACGGCTCCACGTTCACCTCGATCCGGTCCTGGTACACCGACGACCCGAACTGGCCGCAGGTCGAGGCCTACGTGAACGGCACCGGCCCGGCGCCGACGTTCCGGTACCACCGGTTCTGGGCGCAGGCGGACATCGCGATGGCGATGGCCGACTACGGGCTGCTCTTCCCCTGATACCTCGGGTGGGGCCGGGAAAGTACCCTCGCCGCCGGCCCCACCCGAGTTCCACCCCAGGAAGGACCTCGGGATGCGCCTTCGCACCATCCTCGCCACGGTCTCGCTCGCCGCGACCGCCGCCGTCGCACTGCCGGCCACCGCCCCCGCACAACCGGCCGGGTTCGCCTACGGCGAGGCGCTGCAGAAGTCCCTGTGGTTCTACGAGGCCCAGCAGTCCGGCGACCTGCCGGCGTGGAACCGGGTCGGCTGGCGCGGCGACTCCGGCCTCGCCGACGGCGCCGAAGCCGGCCTGGACCTCACCGGCGGCTGGTACGACGCCGGTGACCACGTGAAGTTCGGCTTCCCGATGGCCTCCTCGGCCACCATGCTCGCCTGGGGCGCGGTCGAGTACCGCGACGCCTACGCCGCCGCAGGCCAGCTCGACGAGCTGGCGAACAACCTCCGCTGGGTCACCGACTACTTCCTCAAGGCCCACCCCGAGCCGAACGTCCTCTACGGCCAGGTCGGCAACGGCGGCACCGACCACGCCTGGTGGGGCCCCGCCGAGGCCATGCCGATGGACCGCCCCGCCTACCGCATCGACGCCTCCTGCGGCGGCTCCGACCTCGCCGGGGAGACCGCCGCCGCGCTCGCCGCGTCCTCGATCGTGTTCCGCCCGACCGACCCCGGCTACGCCGACACCCTCGTCACCCACGCCCGCCAGCTCTACACCTTCGCCGACACCGTGCGCGGCGAGTACACCGACTGCATCACCGACGCCGCCAACTACTACAACTCCTGGAGCGGCTACGTCGACGAGCTGGTGTGGGGCGCCGCCTGGCTGCACCGCGCCACCGGCGACGCCGACTACCTGGCCAAGGCCGAGGCCGAGTACGACAACCTGAGCACCGACCCCGCCACCGGCCACCGCTCGTACAAGTGGACGATCGCCTGGGACGACAAGTCCTACGGCGCCTACGTGCTGCTCGCCATGCTCACCGGCGACCAGCGGTACGTCGCCGACGCGAACCGCTGGCTGGACTACTGGACCGTCGGCGTCGACGGCCAGCGCGTGCCGTACTCGCCGGGCGGCCAGGCCGTACTCGACCGCTGGGGCTCCCTGCGCTACGCCGCCAACACCGCGTTCGCCGCGTTCGTCTACGCCGACTGGACCACCGACGCGGAACGCGCGCAGCGCTACCACGACTTCGCCGTCGGCCAGATCGACTACATGCTCGGCGACAACCCACGCGGCTCGTCGTACGTGGTCGGGTTCGGCGAGAACCCGCCGCGCAACCCGCACCACCGCACCGCGCACGGCTCGTGGTCCAACAGCATCCAGTCCCCGGAGGACAACCGGCACGTGCTCTACGGCGCGCTCGTCGGCGGCCCGCCGCAACCGGACGACCACTACGTCGACGACCGGGGCGACTACGTGATGAACGAGGTCGCCACCGACTACAACGCCGCCTTCACCGGTGCCCTCGCCCGCATGTACGCCGAGTACGGCGGTGAGCCCCTCGCCGACTTCCCGGCCGCCGAACAACCCGACGGGCCCGAGGTCTACCTGCAGGCCGCGGTCAACTCCACCGGCGCGAACTACACCGAGATCAAGACCTACGTGGTCAACCGCTCCGCCTGGCCCGCCCGGGTGCTCGACGACGGCTCGTTCCGCTACTACTTCACCCTCGACGAGGGCACCACGCCCGACCAGCTCACGCTCACCGACCACTACAACCAGTGCTCACCGCCGACGGGGCCGACCCAGCACGCCGGGGCCGTCCACTACGTGACCGTCGACTGCTCCGGCCAGGAGATCAGCCCGGCCGGCCAGTCCGAGCACCGCCGGGAGATCCAGTTCCGGATCACCAGCTCCGGCGCCTGGGACCCGACCAACGACTGGTCCTACCAGGGCGTCGAGACCACCCCCGGCGGCACCCCGGTCACCGTCGAGCACATGACCCTCCACTCCGGCGACACGCCGATCTGGGGTACCGAGCCCGCCTGAGACCAACCCGATCCCGATCCCACAAGGAAGTGGCAGATCATGAGGTCGATAACCCTGCTCGCCGTCGCGGCGATCGCCGGCGCGCTGCTCGTGGCGCCCCAGGCCGGTGCCGCCCCGGTGGAGCCGGCCGCCCAGACCCACACCTGGCGCAACGTCGAGATCGCCGGTGGCGGGTTCGTGCCGGGCATCGTGTTCAACCGCACCGAGCCGGACCTGATCTACGCGCGCACCGACATCGGCGGCGCCTACCGCTGGAACCCGGACACCGAGCGGTGGATCCCGCTCCTGGACTGGGTCGGCTGGGACAACTGGGGCTACAACGGCGTGGTCAGCCTCGCCAGTGACCCGGTCGACCCGGACCGGGTGTACGTCGCGGCCGGCATGTACACCAACGACTGGGACCCGAACAACGGCGCGATCCTGCGCTCCGCCGACCGGGGCGAGACCTGGGACGTGTCCCCGCTGCCGTTCAAGCTCGGCGGCAACATGCCGGGCCGGGGCATGGGGGAGCGGCTCGTCGTCGACCCGAACGACAACCGGATCGTGTACCTCGGCGCGCCGGACGGCAACGGGCTGTGGCGCAGCACCGACCACGGTGTCACCTGGTCCGAAGTGGACAGCTTCCCCAACCCGGGTAACTGGGCGCAGGACCCGAACGACCCCACCGGCTATCTCTCCCACCGGCCCGGCGTCGTCTGGGTCACCTTCGACCCCACCAGCGGCTCCCCGGGCAGCCAGACCCAGGACATCTACGTCGGTGTCGCGGACCTGCGGAACACCGTCTACCGCAGCACCGACGGCGGCACCACCTGGGAGCGGATCACCGGCCAGCCCACCGGGTTCATGGCGCACAAGGGCGTGCTGGCCGACGGGTATCTGTACATCGCCACCAGCGACACCGGCGGCCCCTACGACGGCGGCAAGGGCGACGTGTGGCGCTACGCCACCGCCACCGGCGAGTGGACCCGGATCAGCCCGGTGCCCTCCGACAGCGCCGACGCGTACTTCGGGTACAGCGGCCTGACCGTAGACCGGCAGAACCCGGGCACGCTCATGGTCGCCACCCAGATCTCCTGGTGGCCGGACGTCGTCTTCTTCCGCAGCACCGACTTCGGCGCCACCTGGACCCGGATCTGGGACTGGGCCGACTATCCCAACCGGACCCTGCGCTACACCCAGGACATCTCCGCCGTGCCGTGGCTCGACTTCGGTGCGAACCCGCAGCCGCCGGAGAGCACGCCCAAGCTCGGCTGGATGACCGAGTCGCTGGAGATCGACCCGCACGACCCGGACCGGATGATGTACGGCACCGGCGCGACCGTCTACGGCACCACGAACCTGACCGCGTGGGACGCCGGCGAGCGCATCACGATCCGGCCGATGGTCGGCGGGCTCGAGGAGACCGCGGTACTCGACCTGGTCAGCCCGCCGTCCGGGGCGCCGCTGGTCTCCGCGCTCGGCGACGTCGGCGGGTTCCGGCACGACGACCTGGACACCGTCCCCGAGACGATCTTCACCGGCCCGGTCTTCACCAGCACGACCAGTCTCGACTACGCCGAGCTGAACCCGGGTGTCATGGTGCGGGCCGGGAACTTCGCCGACGCCGACCGGCCGAACGACAGCCACGTGGCCTTCTCCACCGACGGCGGCGCGAACTGGTTCCAGGGGACCGAACCGGAGGGCATCGACGAGGGCGGCACGGTCGCCGCCTCGGCCGACGGCAGCCGGTTCGTCTGGGCCCCGGCCGGGCAGCCCGTGCACTACTCGGTCGGGTTCGGCAACACCTGGACCCCCGCCCAGGGCCTGCCGGCCGGCGCGATCGTCGAGTCCGACCGGGTGAACCCGAGCGTGTTCTACGGGTTCGCCGGCGGCCGGTTCCACGTCAGCACCGACGGCGGCGTGACGTTCCGCGACACCGGCGCCACCGGCCTGCCCGACAGCGCCAGGTTCAAGGCGCTGCCGGGCGTCGAGGGCGACGTCTGGCTCGCCGGCGACACCGGCCTGTACCACTCCACCGACGCCGGCGCGACCTTCACCCGGCTGTCCACTGTGGAGGACGCGGTCAACGTCGGCTTCGGCCGGGCCGCACCGGGCGAGAGCTACCCGGCGCTCTACACCGTCGCCACGATCGGCGGAACCACGGGCGTGTTCCAGTCCGACGACGGCGGCGCGAGCTGGTCGCGGATCAACGACGACCAGCACCAGTTCGGAAACATGGGAGAGGCGCTCACCGGCGACCCGAGGATCTACGGCCGGGTCTACCTGGGGACCAACGGCCGGGGCGTCCTCTACACGGATGTGGCGGGAAGTCAACACCGGGAAGAGAAGGAACCCCTGCATGAAACTCCTCAGTAGACACCGGATGTCCGCCGCCACGGCCGTGCTGGCGATGGCCTCCGGAATCGTGGTGGCGGGCGCCGGCTCCGCGTCGGCCGCGCCGGGCTGCTCGGTCGACTACCGGACGAACGGATGGGGCGGCGGGTTCACCGCGAACCTCACCGTGACCAACACCGGCGACCCGGTCGACGGCTGGACGCTCGAGTTCGCGTTCCCCGGCGACCAGCGGATCACCAGCTCCTGGAACGCGACCTGGAGCCAGAGCGGCCAGCAGGTCTCGGCCACCAACCTGACCTGGAACCGCTCGCTGGGCACCGGCCAGTCCACCGAGCTCGGCTTCAACGCCACCGGCGGCACCGCCGCGCCGGCCTCGTTCACCGTCAACGGCGTCGAGTGCGGCGACACCGACCCGGGACCAGACCCCGATCCGGACCCCGACCCGTCCGGCACCCTGCGCGACCACGCCGAGGCCCGCGGCTTCCTGATCGGCACCGCGCTGGCCACCGGCCCGCTGTCCGGCGAGGCCAGCTACCGGGACATCGCCGGCAGCGAGTTCAACGTGGTCACCGCGGAGAACGCGATGAAGTGGGACGCCACCGAGCCGCAGCAGGGGCAGTTCAACTTCTCCGGCGCCGACCAGATCATGGACTTCGCCGAGGCCAACGGTCAGACCGTGCACGGCCACACGCTCGTGTGGCACAACCAGACACCGGGCTGGGTGCAGAACCTCGACGCGAACGCCATGCGCACCGCGATGCGCAACCACATCGACACCGTCGTCGGTCGTTACGCCGGCCGCATCCCGAGCTGGGACGTGGTCAACGAGGTGTTCAACGAGAACGGCGGGATGCGCGACTCGTTCTGGTACCAGCGGCTCGGCGAGAGCTACATCGCGGACGCGTTCCGCGCCGCCCGCGCCGCCGACCCGAACGCCGAGCTGTGCATCAACGACTACAACGTCGAGGGCATCAACGCCAAGAGCACCGCGATGTACAACCTGGTCAGCCGCCTGCGCGGCCAGGGCGTGCCGATCGACTGCGTCGGCATCCAGGGGCACCTGTCGATCCAGTACGGGTTCCCGAACGACCTGCGGCAGAACATCCAGCGCTTCGCCGACCTCGGCGTGGACGTGAAGATCACCGAGCTGGACGTGCGGGTGTCGACGCCGGCCGATGCCAACGAGCTGGCCACCCAGGCCACCTACTACCGCAACGTCATCGACGCCTGCCTCGCGGTGTCCCGCTGCGACCAGCTCACGGTCTGGGGCTTCACCGACAAGCACTCGTGGGTGCCGGACACCTTCCCCGGTGAGGGCGCCGCCCTGCCCTACGACCAGAACTACCAACCGAAACCCGCATACCAGGCGCTGCACGACGCGCTGGCCGGTTGAAATCCCCCACCAAGGAGGAAATGAGAAATGAAAGTCCATACCGGACGGACACGATCGCGTCCAGGCCGGGCGGTGGTCGCGACCGCGGCGTTCTCGCTCGCCGCGGGGCTGCTGACCGTCGGCTCCGTCGCGAACGCCGAGCAGGATGGCGCCGCGAGCGCGGACACCGCGATCCAGCAGCGCGTGGAGAACCCGTACGAGGGTGCCCAGGTCTACGTGAACCCGGACTGGCAGGCCAAGGCCCGCGAGGGCGGCGGCTCGGCGATCGCCGACCAGCCGACGTTCGTGTGGATGGACCGCATCGCCGCGATCACCGGCACCGAGGGCGCCCGCGGCCTGCAGGCGCACCTGGACACCGCGGTGGACCAGGGCGCCGACCTGTTCCAGCTGGTGATCTACAACCTGCCGGGCCGGGACTGCGCCGCGCTGGCGTCGAACGGCGAGCTGCCGGCGGACGCGATCGGCAGGTACGAGAGCGAGTACATCGACCCGATCGTCGACATCCTCGACGACCCCGCGTACGCCGACCTGCGGATCGTGACGGTCATCGAGATCGACTCGCTGCCGAACCTGATCACCAACGTGGCCCCGCGTGAGACGCAGACCGACAACTGCAACACGATGAAGGCCAACGGCAACTACCAGAAGGGCGTCGGCTACGCGCTCGGCCAGCTCGGCGCGCTGCCCAACGTCTACAACTACATCGACATCGGGCACCACGGCTGGCTCGGCTGGGACGACAACTTCGAGCCGTTCGCCGACCTGGTGATGAACGAGACGGTGAACAACAACGGCGCGTCGCCGGACGACGTGCACGGCTTCGTGTCCAACGTGGCCAACTACGGGGTGCTGCACGAGGAGCACTTCGACGCCGACACCGTGATCGGCGGCCGGGCGGTCCGCGAAACCTCGTCCTGGGTCGACTGGAACCGGTACGTGGACGAGGCCTCCTACGCCAAGGCGTACGGCGACCTGTTCTCCCAGCGGTTCGGGCGCCCGATCAGCATGCTGATCGACACCTCCCGCAACGGCTGGGGCGGTGCGGACCGTCCGGACGGCCCGAGCTCGTCGACCGACGGCGACACCTACGTCGAGGAGTCCCGGATCGACCGCCGCATCCACACCGGCAACTGGTGCAACCAGTCCGGTGCCGGCATCGGCGAGCGCCCGACGACCTCCCCGGAGGAGGGCATCGACGCCTACGTGTGGGTCAAGCCGCCGGGTGAGTCCGACGGCTCCAGCGAGGAGATCCCGAACGACGAGGGCAAGGGCTTCGACGAGATGTGCGACCCGGCGTACCAGGGCAACCCGCGCAACGGCCACAACCCGTCCGGTGCGCTGCCGGACGCCCCGCTGTCGGGCCACTGGTTCCAGGCGCAGTTCGACGAGCTGATCCGGAACGCGTACCCCCCGCTGTGAGGTGACCGCGATGAGTTGACCAGAACAGCCCCCTGCCGCACGTCCCCGGCAGGGGGCTGTTCGCCCTGGCTCAGAAGCCGCTGCAATCGGCCATGGCGAACGGGCCGGACGCGGTGGCGGTCTGGGCCTCCCTGCCGTCCACCAGGACCCGGCAGGTCGCCGAGCCGCCCTGCTCACCGGTGGTGACGAGCAGCGAGCCGCCCTTGACCAGGCCCTCGGTCCGCACCTCCTTCGACCAGGGCAGGGGAACCCCGGTCTCCTGCGCGGAGGAGACGGCGTCGCCGTAGGTGGTGTAGTCGACGTCGACCGCGGGGGCGTCGCCGGTCACCTCGTAGGTGATGGTGACCTCGCGGTTGGCCTCCTCCTCGACCTCCTCGACCGCGGCGTTGACGATGAACACCCAGACGAGGCACACGCCGAGCCCGACGACCGACAGCACCAGGCCGGCGATGGACAGGCCCTTGTTGGTGGCCCTGCCGGAGCGGGTCCTGGCGAAACCGATCGCCGAGAAGATGATGCCGAGCACGACCAGCGGCCAGGCGACGACCCCGATGAAGGGGATGGGGGACAGGACGAGACCGACCAGCCCGAGCACGAAGCCGGTGGTGCCGAGCCCGTTGCTCGGCTGCCGCGCGGGAGCGGGCGGGTTCTGGTCGTAATGAGTCTGGCTCACTGGAATCCTTTCGCGTTTTTGGTGTGCGGCGGATACAAGCAGCGAGTGGGCGCCGGTCGCGTCGTTCGCGAAGGTGGAGGCGTTCATCCGAAAGTCGTCAACGTCGCCCGCGAGATGCGATCAACGGGTGATGGGGCGGTTCCGCGCCGGCCGTAACCTGTGTCCTCATGGGCCGGTCCGTGCGTCAGGTGGTGGCCACCGTCTTCGCCGTCGCGATGAGCGTGGTGAGCAGTCTCGTCGTCTTCGGCATGGCCGGGTTCGTGCCCGGGCAGGAGGGCATCGACGCCACCTGGCTGTCCGGGCTCAGCCTGCTCGCCGGGCTCGCGGCCGCGGTACTGCTGTGCTGGCGGCACCGGTGGCCGGTGCTGGTCACCGGGATCGCCCTGGTGGCCCCGCTGTTGCTCGCCTCGGACTCGTTCGCCGCGCTGGTGGCGCTCGCCGCGCTGGCGGCGAGCCGGCGGGACTGGCTGGTGTGGCTGGGCACCGGGCTGGTGTTCACGGCCACCGCGCTCGCCGTGTGGCGGGACGCCGGTCGGCACCCGGACGCGCGGATCCTCGGGCAGCTGATGGGCACGGACACGACCGCGGGCAAGGTCGTCGGCGTGCTCGTGCTCACCGTTGTGCTGACCGGAACCCCGCTGGCCGTGGGGATCGTGCGACGGACCCGGCGGGAGCTGGCGAGCCGGGAGAGCGAGGAACGCGCACTGCGCGAGGAGGTGGCGCGGCGCCAGGAGCGCTCCCGCATCGCGCACGAGATGCACGACGTGCTCGGCCATCGGCTGTCGCTGCTGTCCCTGCAGGCAGGCGCGCTCGAGGTGAGCGCGCCGGAGGCGGGGGAGGCGGCGCGCAGCGTGCGCACCTCGGCCCGCCAGTCGCTCGACGACCTCCGGCAGGTGATCGGCGTGCTCCGGGAGGGCAGCGAGTTCCCCGGCCGCGCCGCCGACTCGCCGGACAGCCCGACGCCGACCCTGGCCGAGGTCCCGGACCTCGTCGAGCGGACCAGGCGGGCCGGTGTCCCGGTCAACCTCACGATCCTGCTCGACCAGGCTGGCGAGGCCCCCGCACAGCTCGGCACGGCCGTGTACCGGATCGTCCAGGAGTCGCTGACGAACGTGCTCCGGCACGCACCCGGCGCACCGGCCGACCTGGTGGTCCGCGGCGGGCCGGGCGCAGGCGTCGCGGTCGAGGTCACCAACCCGCTCCCGGCCGAGCGCGTGCCGTCGCCCGGCTCCGGCACCGGCCTGGCCGGCATGTCGGAGCGGGTGTCGGTGCTCGGCGGCACGGTCAGCGCCGGCCCGACCGACCGAGGGACCTTCACGGTCCGCGCGTGGCTGCCGTGGGCGGTTCACTAACATGCCCCGGTGACTCAGGTCCGGGTGTTGCTGGTCGACGACGACCCACTTGTCCGCACCGGTCTGTCGATGATCCTCGGCAGCGCGCCCGACATCGTCGTGGTCGGCGAGGCGGGCGACGGGGACGAGGTGGTCGGTCAGGTGGCCGCGCACGCGCCGGACGTGGTGCTGATGGACATCCGGATGCGCCGGATGAGCGGCCTCGCCGCGACCGCCGCGGTCAACGCGCTGCCCCGCCCGCCCAAGGTCCTGGTGCTGACCACCTACGACCTCGACGAGTACGTGTTCGACGCGCTGACCGCCGGGGCAAGCGGATTCCTGCTCAAGGAGGGCTCGCCGCAGGAGATCATCGACGGGGTCCGGGTGGTGGCGGCCGGCGAGATGATGCTCTCGCCGAGGACCACCACCCAGCTGATCGGCCACTTCGTCGAGTCAAGGGTCAACCCGAGGCGCGAGCGGGCCAGGACCAGGCTCGCCGCGCTCAGCGACCGGGAGCGCGAGGTGGTGCTGCGCGTGGCCCAGGGCAGGTCGAACGCGGAGATCGCCGCCGACCTCTACCTGAGCGAGGCCACCGTCAAGACGCACATCACCCGCACCTTCGCCAAGACCGACGCCGCGAACCGGGTGCAGCTGACGATCTTCGCCTACGAGGCGGGGCTGGTCACCGCCTGAGGGTCGACCAGCCGCTGCAGTTCCGGCGCGTACCGGGCGACCAACTCGTCGACGGTCAGCGCGGACACGCCGGGCAGGTTGATCGCGACCCGGACCGCGCCGAGCCCGATCAGCTGCGCGCAGATCAGGTCCGCGCGCAGCTGGGCGTCCGGTCCGGGCAGCCGCGCGGCGAGTGGCTCGACCACGTGGTGCCGGAACGAGGCGGTGAAGTCGTCGCCGTTCGGGCGGAACGCGGTGATCACCGCGCGCAGGAACGGGTCGGAGTTGGCGCGGTCGTGCAGGTCGAGCAGCGTGCGGACCAGGTGCTCGCCGAGCCGGTCCAGCTCGCAGTCCAGCAGCGCGCTCGCCTCGGTGGCGAACGACACCGCCTCGGCGAACAGGTTCTCCTTGGTGCCGAAGTACTTCACCACCAGCGCGGCGCTCACCCCGGAGTCCAGTGCGATGTCCCGCAACCCGACCTCGGCGAAGGCCCGCTGGGCGAAGCGCCGCCTGGCCGCCCGCAGGATCGCGTCCCTGGTCTGGCCGGGCGCGTCGGCGCTGCTCATGGCGGGTGAGCCTACTGGGTTTCGGGGACGGTACTCGAATGGACCTGTGGACCGAATGGGACGAAAGTTACTAACCTTCTGGGTGGTTTGCCACAGGCAGACGACACCCTGCTGAAAGGACCCCTCATGACCCATCGAACCAACCGTTCGTGGCTCGTCAGGTCGTTCGTCGTCCTGTTCGCCGCGCTGTTGACCTTCGGCGTGGCGCAGGTCGCCGCACCCCAGGAAGCACACGCCTACAACTGGACCCGCACGCTCAGCGAGGGATCGAGCGGCTCCGACGTGCGTGAGCTGCAGATCCGCGTCGCCGGGTGGGCCGCGGACGGCGCGTCCCGGACCTACGTCGCGGTCGACGGCCAGTTCGGTCCCGCCACCAAGGCGGCGGTGATCCGCTTCCAGCGTGCCTACGGCCTCGCCGCCGACGGCATCGCCGGACCGGCCACGCACCGCGCGCTCAACGCCCTCGAGCAGTCCGACGGTTCGACGACGCACTTCAACTTCTCCGAGTTCCACTCGAAGGACGGCGCCGGGTTCAGCGGTGGCAAGGTCGGCGCCAGCACCGTGAAGGAGAACGTCCGCCGGCTGATGTACAAGCTCGAGGCCGTCCGCAAGAAGGCGGGCGACCGGCCGATCACCATCAACAGCGGGTTCCGCAGCATCAACCACAACAGCAACGTGGGCGGGGCGTCGAACAGCCAGCACATGTACGGCATCGCCGCCGACATCGTGATCAGCGGCCGTTCGGTGAGCCAGACCATCTCCTACGCCCAGAGCTCCGGCTTCTCCGGCATCATCCGCTACAGCTCGTTCACCCACGTGGACAGCCGCGCCGAGTACTCCTACGGCGGTGGCGGCTTCTACTGGGCCATCTAGCCGGACGCTCAGGCCACCAGGCCAACCTCGGCGTCGCCGTCGTCCTCCAGTCGGGTGACGGCGGCGGCGTCGCGGCCGGCGCGGCGGATCGCGACGGCGACCAGGGACGCCAGCACCGCGGCGGCCACCGACGCGGCCGCGGCGATCCAGTAGGTGAGCACGAAGCCGGTCGAGGACGCCACCCGGTTGCCGTCGACAGTGGTGGTGAACGCGGCGAGGAACGTGCCGCCGAGCGCCGCGCAGGTGCTCGTGCCGATCGTGCGCAGCAGGGCGTTCAGGCTGTTCGCCGACGCGGTCTCGGTGTTCGGCACCCAGTCCATGATCAGCGTCGGCATCGCGGAGAAGCACAGCGCGGTACCGACCGACAGCACCAGCAGCAGCGGCACGAGCAGCACCAGGCTCCCCGGCAGCAACGCCAGGCAGACGTTGCTCACCGCCATCACCAGCGCCCCGCACATCAGCGTGACGTGTGCACCCCGCCGGGCGGACAGCCGGGCCGACAGCGGCGAGAACAGCAGCATGCCCAGGCCCATCGGCACCATGCAGACCCCGGCCACCAGCACCGACACCCCGAAGCCGTGCCCGGTCGCGGCCGGCGCCTGCAACTGCAGCGGGATCAGCATGAAGCTCGCGAACATGCCGACACCGACGAGCGTGGTGGCCAGGTTGGTCAACGCCACCACCGGCCGGGCCGACGTGCGCAGGTCCACCAGCGGCGCGCGCACCCGCAGCTGGTGCACCGTCCACACCGCGAACACCACCACCGCACCGGCGAGCAGCCCGAGCGTCGCCGGACTGGCCCAGCCCCAGCGCGAGCCCTGCGACACCGCGAGCAGCAGGCACACCAGCCCGGTGGCGAGCCCGATCGAGCCGAGCACGTCGAACCGGCCGCCGGAGCGCACCGTCGACTCCGGCACGAACACCAGCACCAGGACCAGCATCACCAGCGACACCCCGGTCGCCGCCCAGAACACCGCGTGCCAGTTCAGCAGCTGCGCGATCACCCCGGACAGCGGCATCCCGATCGCGCCGCCGACACCGAGGGTCGAGCTCATCGTGGCGGTGCCGGCGACCACCCGGTCGGCCGGCAGCGAGTCCTTGAGGATGCTGATGCCCAGCGGCAGCACCCCGAACGCGGCGCCCTGCAGCGCGCGGGCGACAAGCAGCGACGAGAACGACCAGCTCACCGCGCCGAGCAGCGAGCCCGCGGTCATCAGGGCGAGCGAGTAGACCAGCATCTTCCGCTTGCCGACCATGTCGGCGAGCCGGCCGGAGACCGGCGCGCAGACGGCGCCGGCGAGCATGGTGATGGTCAGCAGCCAGGACGCGGAGTCCTGGGAGAGGTGCATGAGCCGGGAGATCTCGGGCAGCAGCGGGCCGACGAGCGTGTGCATCAGGGACACGGTGACGCCGCAGCCACAGAGCACGACCATGAGCCGCCGGGACCGAGCCGCCTCGGGCGGTGAACCGATGTTCACCGCATGAGTAAACAGGTGTTCACCACGTCGGGTCAAACCAGTGTGAGCAACACCCAACCGCGGTACGACCGGAAACCGGGAGGCCCGCCGGGAACCGGTGCGGCATGATGCCCCGCGTGCATCAGAACATCCCTCTCCGGACGGTCACGGCCACCCGGTACGTGACCCCGTTCCGTGAGGGCGGGTCGCTGCCCGGCCTGGTCGAGGCCGACGACCTCGGCATGTACGTGCTCAAGTTCCGCGGCGCCGGCCAGGGGATCAAGGCGCTCGTGGCCGAGATCGTGGTCGGGGAGCTGGCCCGCCGGCTGGGCTTCCGGGTGCCGGAGATCGTGCTCGTCGACCTCGACCCGGCGCTGGCCAAGGCCGAGCCGGACGAGGAGATCCAGGACCTGCTCGACGCCAGCGGTGGGCTCAACCTCGGCTTCGACTACCTGCCCGGCTCGTTCGACTTCAACCCGCGGGTGCGCGACCCCGGCGCCGAACTCGCCGCCCGGCTGCTGTGGCTGGACACCCTCACGCTCAACGTCGACCGCAGCTGGCGCAACCCCAACATGCTGCTGTGGCACCGGGAGGTCTGGCTGATCGACCACGGCGCCTCGCTGTACTTCCACCACCGCTGGGGCCCCGGCTGGCAGCCGGCCGACGAGTACCGGTACGACGCGGCCGACCACGTGCTGCTGCCCGCCGCCGGATCGGTGGTCGAGGCCGACCGGGCGCTGCGCCCGCTGGTCCTGCCCGCGCTCGACGAGGTCCTGACCCTGGTCCCCGACGAGTTCCTGGCCGCCGACCCCGCCTTCGACGCGCCCGCCGACGTCCGCGCCGCCTACCGTGCGTTCTTCGCCCGCCGGGTCGAGCGCGCCGACGCGTGGGTGCGAGCACTGGAGGACACCCGTGCCGCACGTGTTTGAGTACGCGCTGGTGCGCGCGGTGCCGCGGCAGGAGCGCGGCGAGTTCATGAACGTCGGCGTGATCGTCTACTGCGCGCCGCTGCGGTACCTGCGCTGCCGCACCCACGTCGACGCCGCCCGCCTGCGCGCGCTCGACCCCGACCTGGACCTCGACGCGCTGGCCGACGCCCTGCGCTCCTGGTGCGAGGCCGGTGCCGGCGTCGGGCCGACGGCCGACAGCACACCCGGGCAGCGGTTCCGCTGGCTCACCGCCCCGCGCAGCACGATCCTGCAGACCTCGCCCGCGCACACCGGCCTCACCGACGACCCGGAGGCCGAGCTGAACCGCCTGCTCGGCACCCACGTCCGGACCGGATCCGGCTGAGCCTAGGCTCTCGCGGGTGGCGAGGTACTTCGACGTGCACCCGGAGAATCCGCAGCGACGCGCGATCGGGCAGGTGGCGGACATCCTGCGGGACGGCGGGCTGATCGCCTACCCGACCGACTCCTGCTTCGCGCTCGGCTGCCTGACCGGCAACAAGGACGGCGTCGACCGCATCCGCGCGATCCGCCAGCTCGACGACCGGCACCACTTCACCCTGGTCTGCCGTGACTTCGCGCAGCTCGGACAGCTCGTGCACCTGTCGAACACGGTGTTCCGCGCGATCAAGGCGGCGACGCCGGGCAGCTACACGTTCATCCTGCCGGCCACCAAGGAGGTGCCGCGCCGGCTGCTGCACCCGAAGAAGAAGACCGTCGGCGTGCGGATCCCGGACCACGTGGTCACCCAGGCGCTGCTCACCGAGATCGGCGAGCCGCTGCTGTCCAGCACCCTGCTGCTGCCGGGCGAGGAGGACCCGATGACCCAGGGCTGGGAGATCAAGGAGCGGCTCGACCACGTCGTGGACGCCGTGATCGACTCCGGCGACTGCGGTGTCGAGCCGACCACCGTCATCGACTTCTCCGACGACGAGCTGGAGGTCGTCCGCGCCGGCGCGGGTGATCTGTCCCGTTTCGAGTGATTCCCGGTCACCCGACCGGATGTGACACACGTCATGCTTCTGCTGGCCTGCTCGCGGGCCGCCACTAGCGTCGATTTACGCGCAGTGGCCCCTACTGGCAGGAGATCCCTGGTGTCCTACGACCCGGCTGACCACTACGAGCGCTTGGCGGAGAACTACGACGACACCTGGGGCCACCGCCCCGAGTACGTCGCCTGGATGAACCAGTTGGTGTTCGACAAGCTCCGGATCCAACCGTCCCATCGGATCGCCGACATCGGCGCCGGCACCGGCCTGTTCCTCCGGTCGCTGATGGAGCGAGTGACCGGAGACAACCCGATCGTGTGCATCGACCCCTCCCGACTGATGTTGGAGCAACTGCCCGACGATCCACGCCTGCACCCGGTGTGCGCGTCGGCGGAGGCGGTCGCCACCGGTGAGGTGGAACTGCCCTACGACCGGGTGGACGCGATCGTGATCAAGGAGACGGTGCACCACTTCCCCGAGATCCCCAAGACCCTCGGCGGCCTGGCCGAGCGGCTGGCCCCCGGCGGCCGGCTGCTGGTGGTCACCCTGCCGCCTCGGCTGGAGTACCCGTTGTTCACCGCGGCCCTGGACCGCTTCGCCGAGCACCAACCGGAGCCGGAGTTCATCGCGGACTCGATGCGCGACGCCGGGCTGGACGTGACGCTCGACCACCACACCTACACCGTCGAGGTGGACGCCGGGCACTACGCGCACCTGGTCGCCCGCCGGTGGATGTCGGTGCTGTCCACGTTCGACGACGAGGAGCTGGCCGCCGGCCTGGACGAGATGCGCTCCCGCAACCCGGCCGGTGAGCTGAGGTTCCCGGACCGGTTCGCGTTCGTGCTCGGGCGTCGGGTGTAGCCGAGACCCCGTCATCGCGTCACCGGGTCATCGCGTCACCGGGCGGAACAACTCGCTGGCGTGCACCGTTAGGCTCGGTGACGCGATGACTCTGCCTTCCTCCACCTCTCTCCGTGACCTCCGCTCCCGCCTGAGCGAGGTGACGCTGCGCGACGAGCGCAGGCTGCGTCGCCGGCTCGACGGGCTCGGCAAGATCCGCGACCAGGCCGCCCGGCAGGCGCGGATCGACGAGATCGCGGCCGAGGTCGACCGCGCCGCGCAGCGGGTCGAGCGGCGCCGGGCGAACGTCCCCGCGGTGACCTATCCCGACGAGCTGCCGATCAGCCAGCGCCGCGACGAGATCGCGAAGGCGATCGCCGAGCACCAGGTCGTGATCGTGGCCGGCGAGACCGGGTCGGGCAAGACCACCCAGCTGCCGAAGATCTGCCTCGAACTCGGTCGCGGCGTGCGCGGCATGATCGGGCACACCCAGCCGCGCCGGATCGCTGCGCGCACGGTCGCCGAGCGGGTCAGCGACGAGCTCGACGTGCCGCTCGGCGGCGCGGTCGGCTGGAAGATCCGGTTCACCGACCAGGCCGGCGACAACACCCTGATCAAGCTGATGACCGACGGCATCCTGCTCGCCGAGCTGCAGTCGGACCGGATGCTGCGCCAGTACGACACGCTGATCATCGACGAGGCGCACGAGCGCAGCCTCAACGTCGACTTCATCCTCGGCTACCTCAAGCAGCTGCTGCCGCGCCGCCCCGACCTCAAGGTGATCATCACCTCCGCGACCATCGACCCGGAGCGGTTCTCCCGGCACTTCGACGACGCCCCGATCGTCGAGGTCTCCGGCCGCACCTACCCGGTGGAGGTCCGCTACCGGCCGATCGTCGACCCGGAGGACCCGGACGCCGACCCGGACCGCGACCAGACCCAGGCGATCATGGACGCGGTCGACGAGCTGTCCGCCGAGGGCCCGGGGGACATCCTGGTGTTCCTGTCCGGCGAACGGGAGATCCGCGACACCGCCGACGCGCTCGCCGCGCAGAACCGGCGGGACACCGAGATCCTGCCGCTCTACGCGCGGCTGTCGCACGGGGAGCAGCGCCGGGTGTTCCAACCGCATCGCGGTCGCCGGGTGGTGCTCGCCACCAACGTCGCCGAGACCTCGCTGACCGTGCCGGGCATCAAGTACGTCATCGACCCCGGCTTCGCCCGCATCTCCCGGTACAGCAACCGGTTGAAGGTGCAGCGGCTGCCGATCGAGCCGGTCTCGCAGGCGTCGGCCAACCAGCGCAAGGGCCGCTGCGGGCGCACCTCGGACGGCATCTGCGTTCGGCTGTACTCCGAGGACGACTTCGACGCCCGTCCGGAGTTCACCGACCCGGAGATCCTGCGCACCAACCTCGCCTCGGTCATCCTGCAGATGGCCGCCGCCGACCTCGGCGACATCGCGGCGTTCCCGTTCGTCGAGCCGCCGGACCGCCGGCACATCACCGACGGCATGAACCTGCTCAACGAGCTCGGCGCCCTGGAGAGCTCCACGAAGGACTCCGAGCCGCGGCTGACCCCGCTCGGCCGCAAGCTCGCCCGCCTCCCGGTCGACCCGCGGCTGGCCCGCATGGTCCTCGCCGCGCACGACAACGCGTGCGTCAGCGAGGTGGTCGTGATCGCCGCCGCGCTGTCCATCCAGGACCCCCGCGAGCGGCCGGTCGACAAGCAGGCGCAGGCCGACCAGCAGCACGCCCGGTTC
This sequence comes from Actinophytocola gossypii, assembly GCF_025165815.1. Classification (GTDB taxonomy): domain Bacteria; phylum Actinomycetota; class Actinomycetes; order Mycobacteriales; family Pseudonocardiaceae; genus Actinophytocola; species Actinophytocola gossypii. The sequence goes on from NZ_JAFFZE010000009.1 coordinate 514,031, forward strand.
CGCGACCCGGAGTCGGACTTCCTGTCGTTGCTCAACCTGTGGCGCTACCTCACCGAGCAGCGCGCGGAGCTGTCCGCCAACCGGTTCCGTCGGCTGTGCCGCGCCGAGTTCCTGAACTACCTGCGGATCCGCGAGTGGCAGGACGTCGCCGGCCAGCTGCGCCAGATGGCCAAGAGCCTGGACGTGACGGCGAACGACATCCCGGCCGAGCCCGCGGCGATCCACCGGTCCCTGCTGACCGGGCTGCTCTCGCACCTCGGGCTCAAGGACACCGCCGGCAAGGAGTACCTCGGCGCGCGCAACGCGAAGTTCGCGATCTTCCCCGGCTCGGCGCTGTTCCGCAAGCAGCCCAGGTGGGTGATGGCCGCCGAACTGGTCGAGACGTCCCGGCTGTGGGGCCGGGTGGTCGCCCGGGTCGACCCCGCGTGGATCGAGCCGGTCGCCGGGCACCTGGTGCGCCGCACCTACAGCGAGCCGCGCTGGGAGAAGAAGCGGGCCGCGGTGATGGCCTCGGAGCGGGTCACCCTGTTCGGCCTGCCGATCGTGGTGGACCGGCCGGTGAACTTCGGGCGGATCGACCCGCCGGTGGCCCGCGCGCTGTTCATCCGGCACGCGCTCGTGCAGGGGGAGTGGCACAGCGACCACAAGTTCCTGCGCCGCAACGCGGACCTGCTCGCCGAGGCCGAGGAACTGGAGCACAAGGCGCGGCGCCGCGACATCGTGGTCGACGAGCAGTCGCTGTTCGAGTTCTACGACGATCGCGTGCCGGAGGAGGTCGTGTCCGGACGGCACTTCGACACCTGGTGGAAGAAGACCCGGCGCGACCAGCCCGACCTGCTGACGTTCGACCCGGCCATGCTGGTCAACCCGGACGCGGGCGACGTCAGCGCCGAGGCGTTCCCGGACGCCATGGCGCACAACGAACTCGAACTCGGCCTGCGGTACCGGTTCGAGCCGGGCGAGGTCACCGACGGCGTCACCGTGCAGGTCCCGCTCGCGCTGCTGAACCGGGTCAGCGCCGACGGCCTGCCGTGGCAGGTGCCCGGCCTGCGCGCCGAGCTGATCACCGCGCTGCTGCGGTCGCTGCCGAAGCCGCTGCGGCGCAACTTCGTGCCGGTGCCCGACTTCGCGAACGCGCTCCGGTCCCGGTTGGACGACGTGCCGGAGCCGACCCTGGCCCAGGTGTCGGCGGAGCTGCGGGACCTGACCGGCGTGGTCGTGCCGTCGGACGCCTGGCAGCTCGACCAGGTGCCGCAACACCTGAGGACCACGTTCCAGGTCGTCGACGAGGGGAAGCCGGTGCTCACCGGCAAGGACCTCGGCGTGCTGAAGCGGGAGCTGGCGTCGCGGGTGCGGGAGTCGCTTGCCTCCGGCGCGGAGGGCGTCACCCGTGAGGGCCTGACGTCGTGGTCGTTCGACACGCTGGAGCGGAGCGTGTCGCTGCGCCGCGCCGGTCAGCAGGTCACCGCGTACCCGGCGCTGGTGGACACGGGCTCGTCGGTGGCGATCCGCCTGTTCGACACCGAGGCCGAACAGGCCCGCGCGATGTGGCGCGGCACCCGCCGGCTGGTGCTGCTGACCGTGCCGGCACCGGTGAAGCAGGTGGTGCGCCGGTTGCCGAACACCGCGAAGCTCGCGCTGTCGGCGAACCCGCACGGCAGCGTCCCCGGCCTGCTGGAGGACTGCCTCAACGCGGCCACGGACGCGCTCGTCGCCCAGCACGGCGGTCCGGTGTGGACACCCGACGACTTCCAGAAGCTGTGCGCCGGCGTCCGCGCCGGCCTGGCCGACACGCTGTACCAGGTGCTGGATCGGGTGCGCGGGGTGCTGACCACCCACGCCGAGGTCGACGCCGCGCTGGCCAGGATGACCGGCAAGGTCTTCGCCGAGTCGGTCGCGGATATGCGCGCGCAGGTGGCGGGCCTGGTCTTCGACGGCTTCGTCACCGCGACCGGCGTGGCCAGGCTGTCCGATGTGGAGCGTTACCTGCGGGGTGTGCTGCGGCGGTTGGAGAAGCTGCCCGAGCGGCCGTCGCGCGACCTGGAGTGGACCTATGCCGCCCAGGACGCCGCGGCGGCCTACGCGGAGGTGCGTGGCCGGCCGGGCGACGACGGGCGGGTGCGGTGGATGATCGAGGAGCTGCGGATCAGCTACTTCGCGCAGACGCTCGGCACCGCGTACCCGATCTCGGAGAAGCGGGTGTACCGGGCGATCGACGAGCTGGCTTGACCCGCCCGCGCGGGTGGTGTGTGATAAGTCCACCAGTTTCGCGAGGGTTTGGTGAGGAGTCACCATGAAGGTTCGTGCGGCTGTCCTACTCTCCCTGACCGCCCTGGTCACCTCCGTCGCACCCGCGGTCGCCGCGCCGGCTCCGGCACTGGCGTCGGCGAACATGGAGGCGATCATCAAGGCCGCCCAGATCGATCCGCGCAAGCCGGACCAGTCACTCACGCCCGGCGCGAAGGAGAGCGTGCTGCTGGTGGAGCGCGCGCTCGACGCGAAGAACCTGCTCTCGCCGGCCTACGTCGACGGGCACTTCGGCACGTCGACCATCTCGGCCTACGCTGCGTTCCAGCGTTCGCTCGGCTACGAGGGCCTGGACGCGTCCGGCCTGCCCGGCCGCACCTCGCTGCGCATCCTCGGCGAGGGCCGGTTCACCCTGACCAACGAGCTGACCCCCGGCTCCCGCCTGACCTACCACGGCGCCACGATGAACTCCCGCACCAAGGCGATGCTCGTCGAGGCGGAACGGCTGCTCGGCCGGACGCTGACCGTCACCCAGGGCTCGTACAACACCGGCAACCCCGGCTCGGCCGGCACCCACGACGGCGGCGGCGCGCTCGACCTGTCGGTGTCCGGGATGTCCTCCTCGCTGCGCACCCAGGTGGTCCGCACGCTGCGCAACGTCGGGTTCGCCGCCTGGCTGCGCACCCCCGAGCAGGGCAACTGGGCCTACCACATCCACGCCATCGCGATCTCCGACACCGACCAGTCGCCCCAGGCCCAGCACCAGGCGGGCGACTACTACCTCGGCCGCAACGGCCTGGCCAACCGCGGCCCCGACGACGGCCCGCAGGTGCCGAAGGTGACCTGGGAGGAGTACCGGCGCGGCTAGCCGATCAGGCCGAACCAGCCACGCTCGCCCACCACGATCCGGCGCAACCCACCCCGCTCGTCGACGATGTGCAGCACGTCGGTCAGCGGGGTGGTCGCCGAGAAGTTCAGCGGCCCGTCGAGAAAGGTCCCCCCGGTGACGACCAGCTGCCCGGACGGTGCCGTCCGCGCGCGGCCACGGCGTGCACGTCCGCCCGCAACTCGGCCGGCACACCGGGCGCTTCGGGAGCCGGTAACCGCAGCACCCGGTGCACGTACGCCTCCCGCCGCCACCGCGACCGCAGTCGCGCGGCCGCACCGGCGGGTGCCCTTTCCTCGCCGAGCGCCGTGCTCGCGAGCCGGCCGAGCACCATCGTGACCCGGTGCGGCTCGTCGCCCAGCTGCCACGGCCGCGCCGACCGCACGACCTCCTCCCGCACCAGCACCGGTACGTCGGCCGCGACCTCCCGGTACACCAGCCGCTCCAGGATCGACCGGTCGAACGGCTTCGGCAGCCGGGTCTTCACGGCCTCCCGCCCCAGTTCCGGCGGCGCCGGCCGCGCCCGGTCGCTCAACCCGTGCTCCCGCGCCACCCCCGGCACCTCCAGGTCGGCCCCGCGCGCCCCCGCACGCCCGGACACCAACGCCGCGAACAGCGCGGGATCCGGGGCGCTGTCGCAGCCGGCGAGGAACTCGGCGACCCGAGGGTCCGTCGTCCGCTCGGTCACGTCCTGCCGGTCCCACTCCGCGTCGCGGAGGCGGATCAGCTCGCGCGCGGTACCGGGATCGGCCAGATGCTCCCGGATCCGGTCCACCGTCGGCCGCGGCTCGCGTGGCTCCGCGACCACCCGGTCGGCGGTCCCGTCGGCGTCCGGGCCGGGGTGTCCGTGGGTGACGGCCAGTTCGTAGCAACGCTGGAAGTACAGGTCCTGCGGGTTCCCCTCGGTGATCCCGGCCCGGCGCCGCGCCCGCTTCAGGCACAGGAACCACGCCGCGGTGGCGGCGAGTACCGGCCCGGCGTCGGCGATCACCCGGCGCAGCTCGTCCGCGTGCTCGGCGGACAAGGACCCGCCCGCGAGCCGTCGGTTCCACGCCGGCCGCACCACCAGCGGGTCGACGATCAGCTTGACCGTGCGCGCCAGCGGCCGGCCGGTCGCGTTGCTCAGCGGCGCAACCGCGTCCCCGAGTTCCGCCCACGCGGACGCGAGCACCATCCCGCGCGGCAGCGCGACCTCGCTGTCGACAGGACGCATGATCGGAGCATATGGCACCCCCGAACCTGTGATCGGTAGGCGAGCTGACGGCGCCACCCTGTGCGCATGAGATCCGACGACCCGGACCGGCCGACCGAACGGGCGGAAGCGGCGGCCCTGGCGGCCGGCCTCGGCGCGTGGACGCTCACGGTGCGGGTGAACCGGACCCTCGCCACCCTCGACACCTGGACCGACGACGAGCGCACCGTGCTGAGGCGGATCGCCGCGCACTTCGGCCTCCCCACCGAGCCGCGACCGGCCGACGAGCGAGCCCCTCGCGTCTACTAGCTTGACCTGGAGCGCGCTCCAGGCACCACGATGCGAAGGCATGACTGACACATGGACCGGACAGCGGACGCTGGGCGACAGTACGGTGAGCGCGCTCGGGTTCGGCTGCTGGGCGATCGGCGGCCCGTTCTCCGACCTGGACGGCCGCCCCCTCGGCTGGGGTGAGGTGGACGACGACGAGTCCGTCCGCGCCGTACACGCGGCGATCGACCGCGGGGTCACGTTCTTCGACACCGCCGACGCCTACGGCACCGGGCACAGCGAACGCGTGCTCGGCCGCGCGCTCGCCGGTCGGCGCGACCGGGTGGCCATCGCGTCCAAGTGGGGCAACGTGATCGACGAGGATCGCCGGATGCTGGTCGGCCAGGATGCCTCACCCGGCTACGTCCGGCGTGCGCTGGAGGCCACCCTGACCCGGCTCGGCACCGACCACCTCGACCTCTACCAGCTCCACATCGGACCGTCCATCCAGGACGCCGAGCCGCTGCGGGCGGAGTGCGAGAACCTGGTGCGCGCCGGGAAGATCCGCGGCTACGCCTGGAGCACCGACGATCCCGCACGGGCGGCCGCCTTCGCCGACGGCGAGCACTGCACCGCCGTCCAGCACGAACTGAGCGTCCTGCACGACGCGCCGGAGCTGCTCGCCCTGTGCGAGCGGCGCGGGATCGCGTCGGTGAACCGCACCCCGCTCGCCATGGGCCTGCTCGGCCGCCGGTCCGCCGACCGTCCCGCCGCCGGCGCCGACATCCGCACCGACGCGCCGGACTGGCTGCGCTTCTTCACCGACGGCGTGCCGGCGCCCGGCTGGGCGGCCAGGGTCGACGCCGTGCGCGACGTCCTCACCAGCGGCGGCCGCACCCTCGCCCAGGGCGCGCTCGGCTGGGTGTGGGCCAGGAGCGAGCGGACCATCCCGATCCCCGGCTTCCGCACCGTCGCCCAGGCCGAGGAGAACGCCGGCGCGCTCGCCATCGGGCCGCTGTCGGCGGACCAACTGGACGAGCTGGCCGGCGTCCTCGCTTGATTCACTGCAGGGGGGAGTCCGGTGGCGGTAGTCGGACCTCTCGTTCGACCTCGACGTCGACGACGCCCGGCACCGTGGACAACGCGGCCACCGCCGCGCCGTCCACGGTGCCGGTGACGACCCCGGCGCCCGCCAGTACCTCGGTGACCGCGAGCCCGGCCCGAACCAGCGCGGCGGCCACCTCGCCGAGGTCCCGGTCGTCGGCCACCGACACGATCACCCGCACCACCTCAGGGCGCCTGCACCAGGCCCGATCCGACGTCGGTCGAGGGCAGCGGGAGCCGCCGCGCGGTCTGGCACAGCCGCGCCCACAGGTCGTACCCGGCGGCGCCGGTCACCTGGCTGATCAGCGCCGCGATGCCCGAGACGTGCGGCGTCGCCATGCTCGTGCCGCTGATCCGCCGGTACCGCGTCGGCATCGGCCAGCTCGAGTACACGTCGACCCCCGGCCCGACCACGTCCACGCCACCGATGGTGTCCACCGTCCCGCAGGAGAAGTTGGCGATCTCCGTCGCCACGTCGACCGCGCCGACCGCCATGATCGACGGGCAGTTCGCCGGGTGCCCGACCGGGGCGACGTGGCCCGCGCCCCGCTTGCTCTCATTGCCCGCGGCCGCGATGATCAGCGTTCCGCGTGCCAGCGCCCGGCGCGCCACCCGTTCGTAGGTGCGCGAGTACGCCTGCCCTGGTGTGGTCGCGGCGCCGAGCGACATCGACACCACCCGGCACCCGTTGGTGATCGCCCACGAGATCCCGGACAGGATGCCGCCGTCGGCGCCGGAGCCCTCGTCGCTGAGCACCTTGCCGGCGTGGATGTCCGCCTCGTACGCCACGCCGTAGCCCGGCCCGTCCCCGGGCTCCCTCGGGCCGCACGCCGTGCCGACGCAGTGCGTGCCGTGCCCGTGCCCGTCCTGCACCTGCTGGCCCTGGACGAACGAGCTCGACTCGATCGTGCGCCCGGCGAGGTCCGGGTGCTCCAGGTCGAGCCCGGTGTCGAGGACCGCCACCCGCACGCCGGCACCGGTGGCCCTGCTGTCCGGCGCGCCGACCGCCTGCAGGCCCCAGGTGAACATCGTCTCGTCCATGAGGCCGGGAGCCGGCGCCGGAGCGGTCGGCGTGGCGAGCGCGTGCACGGTGCGCTCCGGTTCGACCAGGGCGATCGCGCCCGGCTCGACGGTCGCCGAGGTCAGCGCGGTCACCTGGTCGGCGTCCGCGGTGACCAGCGCGACGCCGAGCTCACGCAGCACCAGGCCGTCGGCCTCCCAGAGCGGGTCGGTCACGCCCGCCTCGGCGGAGTCGACCGCCTGGATGCCCGCCACCCGGTTCAGCTCACCGGCGGCGCCGTCCCAGTCGTCCTCCAACAGGACCAGGTATCTGCCGGTCGTTCCATCCGCGGTTGTTCCTGCGGTTGTCATCGTCGTCCCTTTCGTTCGACTCTCCCCGCACCTGCATCGCCGGCCGGCCCGGATTTGTGAGGGCCGTGACAGAACCCGCATGGAGTTCACCCGAACGGGCGGACGTCTAGTCTCGGAACCATGCAGAGCTGGCCAGCCCCTCCGGTGCCCCGCGTTCCCGGCACGCCGCGACCCCTGCGGCTGCACGACACGGCGACGGGCGAGATCCGACCCACGGCGCCGGGCGCCACGGCGACCATGTACGTCTGCGGGATCACCCCGTACGACGCGACGCACCTCGGGCACGCGGCGACCTACCTGGCGTTCGACCTGGTGCACCGCGTCTGGCGGGACAACGGACACGAGGTCCACTACGTCCAGAACGTCACCGACATCGACGACCCGCTGCTGGAGCGGGCCGAGCGGGACCAGGACGACTGGGTCGTGCTCGGCATGCGGGAGACCGCGTTGTTCCGCGAGGACATGTCGTCCCTGCGCGTACTGCCGCCGAGGGACTACCTTGGCGCCGTCGAGTCCATCCCGGAGATCGTCGAGACCGTGGCGAAACTCCTGGCCGACGGGGTCGCCTACCGCGCGGACGACCAGGAGTACCCGGACATCTACTTCGACCGGGCAGCCTCCGGTCACTTCGGCGCGGTGTCCAACTACGACGCCGACACCATGGCGACGTTCTTCGCCGAACGCGGCGGCGACCCGGACCGGAAGGGCAAGCGGCACCCGTTGGACGCGCTGCTGTGGCGGGTGGCCAGGCCGGGGGAGCCGAGCTGGGACAGCGAGCTCGGCGCCGGGCGGCCCGGTTGGCACGTGGAGTGCAGCGTCATCGCGATGAACCGGCTCGGCATGGGCTTCGACCTGCAGGGCGGCGGGTCGGACCTGATCTTCCCGCACCACGAGTTCAGCGCCGCGCACGCCGAGGCGCTGACCGGGAAGCACCCGTTCGCGCGGCACTACGCGCACGCCGGCATGATCGGCCTGGACGGCGAGAAGATGTCGAAGTCCAGGGGCAACCTGGTGTTCGTCTCGCGCCTGCGGGCCGACCAGGTGGACATGATGGCCGTCCGGCTCGGTCTGCTGGCCGGCCACTACCGCGACGACCGCCCGTGGACCGACGAGCTGCTCAGGGAGGCAGAGACCCGGCTGGCCCGCTGGCGCGCCGCGGTCACCGGCCCCACCGGGCCGGACGCGACCGACACCGTGGCCCGCCTGCGCGACCACCTGTCCGACGACCTGGACACGAGCCGGGCACTGCTCGCCGTGGACGCCTGGGCCGACCGGGCCCTCGCCGGCGACGGCTCGGACACCGCGGCACCCGGCCTGGTCCGCGACGCCGTGGACGCCCTGCTCGGCGTCGCCCTGTAGTTCCTCTCCGGACGGTCCGGCCCAGCTGGTGGGCCGGACCGCCCGGATCACCCGGTCAGATCCCGAGCCGGCAGCCGGACAGCACGATCTCCTGTCCGAGCAGGGTCACGACCCGCACCGCGTACTGCGCGAGCCGGCCGTCCGGACCGGTCACCGTCTGGTTGAGGTGGACGGTCGCCAGGCCGAGCAGCGTGATCGTCGTGGGCGCGGTGCCGATCGGCCTGCCGTTGAGCGTGCCGACGCGGGACGAGCCGCTCAGTCCGCTCTCCGTTGCCACACAACGGGTTTCGATGTCACTGATGCTGATGGCGCCGCCGAGCAGGGTCGCGCCGCTGATCTCCGCGGACGCGTCGGTGTGCCCGGTGTCGGCGTCGAGCGTGCACTCCGCGTGCAGCGCCCGCACCGTCGCCAGCGGCGCCAGGTCGAGGTCGGCGGTGGTCAGGTCGCTGTTCGGCGGGCAGGTGGCGTGCGGGGTCTTCCCCACGGTCACCAGGCCGTTCGCGCTGATCGCCCACGCCTCGGCCCGCACGTACGACACGATCTTCACCACGGCCGTCGCCGAACCGCCGTCGTCGTCGGTGACCGTCACCAGCACCAGGTGCGCGCCGACCCCGGTGTAGGTGTGCGTGGCCGCGCAGGTGCCCGACCCGGCGCCCTGGTCGACCGTGCCGGCGACCGGTGCGGAGCCGTCGTCGAAGTCCACCGTGCAGGTGTGCGAGTCGTTGGCCGCGACGTCGGTGAACGGCGCGGTGACCGTCACCTCGGAGTCGCGGAGCACGAGCGTGCCGTCGGCCGGATCGGAGATCGTCACCTCGGGCGCGACGTTCGTGAGGGTGAGCTCGGTGGTCGCCGCGACCGGCGGGTTGAGCCCGTCGTCGGCGGTGAGGCGCAATGTCCACACGCCGTCGTCGGTGCAGGTCACCGTCGTGGACACGGCCGAGGCGTCCGCGAAGGCGCAGGTCGCGCCGGCGTCCACGCCCGACGCCGGGGTGGCGGTCCACGCCGTGGTCAGGTTCGGGCCGTCCGGGTCGGTCACCAGCCCGGCGATCGCCACCGCCCGGCCCTCCTGGCCGGCGTACGGGCCGCTCGCGTCGACCGTCGGCGGATCGTTGACGACCACCTCCACGCAGTCGGTCACCGAGCCGGTCCCGCCGCTGTCCTCGCCGTGGGCGGTGACGCAGATGTCGTGCCGGCCGGAGGTGAGCGTGCCGGTGGTGTACGAGTAGTCCACCGTGGCCGGCCCGTCCTGCGGCAGGCCCGGGTTGATCGCGGTCACCGGGGTCGAGGGACCGCCGTTCACCGAGGCGGTGAGCGAGCTCAGTTCCGAGGCCAGCAGGTCCGGCAGCACGTCCGGCAGGTTCGCCGGGTTGGGCACGTGGGTGCAGGTGCCGCCGGTGCGGTCCGCGATCACCTGCAGGCTCGCGTCGTAGGCCCCGGTCTGACAGGCGGACCCGCCGCCGACGGCGAACGTGTGGATGTCGACGTTCTCGGGAACGGCGTCCAGCGCCGGGTTCACGTTCCCCGCCGACGCGCCGTCGGACAGGAACACCACGATCTTGCGCGACTCGCTCTGCGCGTCGGTCACGGTGGTCGCCTTGATCACCGCGTCCGGGAAGAACGTCCCGGTCGAGACGTTGCGCACGGAGAACTGGCCGACGTGGCCCTGGGACATGGAGCCGAGGACTTCCTCGATGTCCCTGGTGCCGTTGCCGTTCTGGTCGGTCGCCGGACCGGTCAGCACCTGGTCGCCCGCCGCGGGCCGGACGTCGGCGACGGCGGCCGACGAGCCGAAGATGACCGCGCCGACCGTGCCGACCGGGCCGTCGGGGTCCGCGGCGATCGCGTTGAGCGCCTGCGACGCCTGCACCTCGCACTGGAGCACGTTGCGTCCGGCCCCGTCACAGCTCGCCGCGGTGCTCCCGGACACGTCGACCACGTAGGTGAGCGCGGTGTCCTTGACCACCGCGGCCTCGCCGACCGACGCCGTGCCCTCGACCGTCACCGGCCCTCTCGGGACCACGGTGCCGTCGGCCGGGCTGTCGATGGTCACCGAGATCGTGGTGCCACCGGGCAACTGGCCGTCGACGGCCACCGCCGTTCCGCCGAACAGCCCCGTCACCGCGACAACGGCCATTCCGGACACGGCCAGATTTCTTCGTTTCATTCCGTCACATCCTCATGGTTGTGATATCCCCTTTCACAACGTCGACGTGGCGAACATTTCGGTTACTCGAACAATTCAGTGAAAACGCGATTACCCGACCGGACCAGCTCCATGACGATTGTCATCGCCGGTTTCCGTCGTTTCACTGGGCCGATAGCGGGTCGGCGGCATCACCCTGATACCGACAGTTGTTCGCGGCCTCAGCGGGACCGCGCCACCGCCAACGGCGTGACCACCACCAGCAGCGCCGCCGGCACCAGGAAACCGGCCAGCGACGACGCGTGGTAGATCGGGGTCAGCGCGATCGGCGCCGCCGCCGCCCCGACGAACCGGAACGCCTGCACCACCGACACCGCGCCCGCGTCGTTTCCCTCGCCGGTCAGCACCAGCGCGTTCACCCCGACCTGCAGGAACTGCGCGAACAGTCCCGCGGCCGCCCACATCGCCAGCAGCACCGCCAGCCAGGGCGCGAACCCCATCGCCGCCACCGGCACCGCGCCCGCCACCGACCCCACCAGCACCGCCCGGCGCGCCCCGATCCGGTCCATCAGCCGGCCCACCGGCCTGGCCGTGACGATCCCGACCACGCCGAACACGGTCAGCAGCAGCCCCCGCTCGCCCGCGCCCAGCCCGAACGCGTCCTCCGCCCGGAACGCGACCAGGAACGTCAGCCCGCCCAGGCACCCCCAGCCGACCAGCGCCACCGCCGACGCCCGCACCGTGCCCGCCGTCCACGCCGACCGCAGCCGTACCCGCTCGGCCGGCCGCCCCGAGTCGGCGTCGGGCGGCAGACCGATCGCGGCCAGCGCCGCCGCCGCCACCGCGACCCCGACGAACGCGAGCCGCCAGGTCGCCTCCGCCGTGAGCCCGCCGACCAGCGGCCCGCTGGTCTGCCCGGCCGCCTGCATGGCCGCGAACACGCCGAGCACCCGGCCCAGCCTCGCCCTCGGCGTGGTGGCCGCGAGCGTCGCCAGCAGCAGCGGCGTGGTGAACGCGTTCGCCACCCCCTGCACGCCCCGTCCGGCCAGCAGCACCCCGAACGACCCCGCCACCACGCACAGCGCCGACCCGGCGACCATGACCGCGTAGCCGCCGAGGATGCTGCGGCGCAGCCCCCACCGCGCGCCGAGCGTCCCGGAGAACAGCATCAGCGCCGCGAACGGCACCAGGTACGCGGTGATCGTCGCCGACGCCGCCGACGCGGACACGCCGAAGTCCGCCCCGATCTCCGGCAGGATCGACGCGGTGACCCCGCCGCCGAACGGGCCGAGGAAGCCGCCCGCGTGTACTCCGACGACGGCAAGCCTGCTCCGGTCCAAGCTCAGGACGGGCCGGCGGAGCCCCGACCTGGCCCGCCGGGACGACGCCTGCGCAGGTAACGCTCGAACTCGGCGGCGATCGCGTCACCGCTGGTCTCGTTCAGCTCGGTCTCCGAGTCGCCGCGCTCCTCGAGGGCGCGCACGTAGTTGCTGACGTCCTCGTCCTCGGCGGCCATCTCGGTGACCGTCCGCTCCCACTCCTCGGCCTGCTCGGGCAGCTGGCCGAGCGGCACCTCGACGTCGAGGACCTCCTCGACCCGGTGCAGCAGCGCGAGCGTGGCCTTCGGCGACGGCGGCTGGGACACGTAGTGCGGCACGGCGGCCCAGATGGAGATGGCCGGCACCCCGGACCGAACGCAGGTGTCCTGCAGTACGCCGACGATGCCGGTCGGGCCTTCGTAGCGGGACCGTTCCAGCCCGTACTTGGCCGCGGAGGCGGCGTCGTAGGCGGTGCCGGTGACCGGGACCGGCCGGGTGTGCGGCGTGTCCGCCAGCAACGCACCGAGCGTGACGACCGTGGTGACACCGAGTGACTCGACGTGTTCCAGTAGCTCCCCGCAGAACTTCCGCCACCGCATGTTGGGCTCGATGCCGTGCATGAGCACCACGTCCCTGGACGCGCCGGGCGGGCGGCACACGGAGAGTCGCGTGGTGGGCCACTCGACCCGGCGGGTCACCCCGTCGACCAGGCGGACGGTCGGGCGGGTGACCTGGAAGTCGTAGTAGGCGTCCGGGTCGACCTCGGCCAGCTCGCTCGCCTCCCAGGTGAGCTGAAGGTGCTCGATCGCGGCGCTGGCCGCGTCACCTGCGTCGTTCCATCCCTCGAAGGCCGCGATGAGGATGGGGTCGACGAGCTGGCGTTGGTCGGTGGCGTGCTGGTCCGGGTGGGTCACCGGGCCAGCCTACGACCCGTCCCCGCCGTCGGGGGACCGTAGGCTCCTGGCATGTCCACCGACCGTGTGGCTCGGCGAGAAGATCGTCACACCGCGCGCGCCGGGGTCGCCCGATGTGCGACGCTCGGCTGACATGACCCAGCACCTTCCCGCCGCGGCCCTGTGGGACCTGGACGGCACCCTCCTCGACTCCGAGAAGCTGTGGGACGTCCCGCTCTACGAGCTGACCGAGAAGCTCGGCGGCCAGTTGTCGGACACGACCCGCCTGGCCATGGTCGGCACGAACGTGAAGGTCACCATGCGCCTGCTCTACGCCGAGGTCGGCATCACCGACCCGAGCGAGGAGCAACTGGCCGACGGCGCGGCGTGGGTCGACCGCAGGATGGCGGAGGTGTTCCGCCAGGACCTCCCGTGGCGGCCCGGCGCGGCCGCGGCCCTGGCCGCCGTACGCGCGTCCGGCATCCCGATGGCCCTGGTCACCTCGACCGAACGGGGCCTGACCGAGATCGCCCTGGAAACGGTGGGCCGCACCCTCTTCGACACCACCGTCTGCGGCGACGAGGTCGACGGCCTGAACAAGCCCCACCCGGAGCCGTACCTGAAAGCGTGCCGCCTCCTGGACGTCGACCCGACCAGCTGCGTCGCGATCGAGGACTCCCCGACGGGCACCCAGTCGGCGGTGGCCGCGGGCTGTCAGGTCCTGGTGGTCCCGTGTGAGGTCCCGGTCGAACCGGGGGAGCGACGCACGTTCCGCGACTCCCTGGAAGGCCTGACGATCGCCGACCTCGCCGCACTGACCAGCTGACTCAGTCGAGTTTTACGAGTTCGGCTTGGACGCCGGGAAGCTCGTCGAACCTGGCGGCGGCGTCGGTGGTCAGCAAGAGGCTCCCGGTCGCCGCGGCCGTCGCCGCGATGATCAGATCGAAAGCGCTCCGTGGTTGGCCCGTGAGCCTGGTGTGCTTCATGAGATGAGCGTGTACGCGAGCGACCTCGACGGTGTAGTCCGCGACAGGCATCACCGTGAGCAGCGCCTCGACGTTGAGGCCGACCAGATCCCGATGTCTGGAGGTCACCCCGTTGACGCCGGCCAGAAGTTCCATCGCGGTGATCGCCGCGATCGCGGGCTCGTCGTCGCCGATGACGGCCCGCAGATCGGAGTTCTGCCGTTCGAAGCCGACAATCACGCCGGTGTCGAGGATCAGTCGTCGAACCACTTGCGCTCCCTGTCATCCTGCGACTCGCGCAGTTCCTTGATCGCGTTCTCCCACTCGTCCACGGCTTCGGGTGGGAGTGGGTGGTTCTCGATCACTTCGGCTAGCCGGTCGGCGGTGGTGGGTCGTCCGGGGACGACTCGGGCGATGGCGACGCCGTCACGGACGAGCGTGACCTCCTCGCCACGGTCGACGGCTTCGATCAACTCCTCGAAGTTGCGCACCGTCGCGTCTATCGATCTCATGGCGGTCAGGCTAGCTGACCTGCGGTTTTGTCCCCGTCACTCGTTCAGGTGAAGCACAACGGCGGTAATCCGGATGCGAACCATCCCGGGTGGGATGCAAGGATCGGGGACGTGAAGACGTTCGACGAGTTGTTCGCCGAACTGCGTGGGCGGGCTGCGGAGCGGCCCGAGGGGTCCGGCACCGTTGCCGCCTTGGACGCGGGGACGCATGCGCAGGGCAAGAAGGTTCTCGAGGAGGCGGGCGAGGTGTGGATCGCCGCCGAGCACGAGTCCGACGAGCGGCTGGCTGAGGAAGTGTCCCAGCTGCTGTACCGGGTGCAGGTGCTCATGATCGGGCGCGGTCTCACGCTCGACGACGTCTACCGACATCTCTGAGCCGCAGCCGACCCCGAACCTTCGAGAACTCTGGAGCCACACATGCTGCGGGTTGCCGTGCCCAACAAGGGCGCGCTGGCCGGACCGGCCGCCGACATGCTCGCCGAGGCCGGGTACCGCCGGCGCCACGACTCACGCGACCTCACCGTGCTCGACCCGACCAACGACGTCGAGTTCTTCTTCCTCCGCCCCAAGGACATCGCCATCTACGTCGGCTCCGGGGAGCTCGACCTCGGGATCACCGGGCGCGACCTCGCGCTCGACTCCGGCGCACCCGTCGACGAGCGGCTCGCGCTCGGGTTCGGCGGCTCGACCTTCCGGTACGCGGCCCCGGCCGGCCGGGACTGGACCGTGGACGACCTGCACGGCAAGCGGCTCGCCACCTCCTATCCGAAACTGGTCCGCGCCGACCTGGCGCGACGTGGCGTCGACACCGAGGTCATCCGGCTCGACGGAGCCGTCGAGATCTCGGTCGCGCTCGGCGTGGCCGACGCGGTCGCCGACGTCGTCGGGTCCGGGCGCACGCTGCGGCAGCACAACCTGGTGGCCTTCGGCGACGTCATCTGCGAGTCCGAGGCCGTCCTCCTGCAGGGCACCAGCGCCGACGGCTCGCCGGCCAAGGACCAGCTCGCCGCGCGGCTGCAGGGCGTCGTCTTCGCGCAGCAGTACATGATGCTCGACTACGACTGTCCCAAGGCGCTCCTGGACGAAGCGATCACGGTCACCCCCGGCCTGGAGTCGCCGACGGTCGCGCCGCTGGCCGACCCGGCCTGGGTCGCGGTGCGCGCGATGGTGCCGCGCAAGGAGGCCAACCTGGTCATGGACCGGCTCGCCGCGCTCGGTGCCAAGGCGGTGCTGGCCTCCGACATCCGCTCCTGCCGGCTCTGACGCCTACCGCTGCGGGCGCACCAGCAGCGCCTGCGCACCTCGCCCGACCGGGCCCCGCTCGTCGTGCAGCACGGCGAACGCCGAGCCGACGCCGACGGGGCCGATCGCCGTGGCGGCGTCCAGGGCCATCCACTCACCGATCGGGTCCCGGTACAGGTGCACGGTCAGCTCCGAGTTGATGAACAGCCACTCGCGCGGGTCCATCCGGCTCGACACCCCGTTGCCCGAGTCGGCGAGCACCATCAGCCGCTGCAGGCTCGTCGGCCGCTCGTCGGCCACCAGCGCGACGCCCTGCCTGGCCCACACCGTCGCCGGGCCGGGACTGCCCAGCTCACCGGCCAGCGACCGCCACTCCATCGCGTCCAGGTAGCCGCCGCCCCAGCTCTCCGGGCGGTACATCGGCCGGGCGGCCGACGGCGGTGGCAGCGGCGCCTCCAGGTCACCGGCGACCGGTGACGTGTCCGTGTGGACGTGCCGCCACGCCCGGCACCGCGCCACCACCCGGCCGTCCGAGCGCAGCTCCGCGGCCAGCAGCTCCACCGACCGGCCCGGCCGTTCGACGCCGGCCTCGACCTCCAGCTCGGCCACCGGCACCGGGCCGAGGATCTCCACGGTCAACCGGGCGAACGACATCGGCCCGGCGGCCGGCAGCGACTCCAGCGCGCGGGTCAGCAGCGCGCTCGGCGGGCCGAGGTGCTGGGTGTGCGGCGACCACGGGCCGGCGCTGTGCTTCGTCGAGGCGAACCGGCCACCGCCGAGCGGCTCGTAGAACGCCTCGGTGTACTCAGTCGGCTCGGTCAAGGGGGGTCTCCTCACCAGCGTCCGGTTCCGGCCAGCCGGGGTACTCCGGGGGCGTCCCGCCGAACGCGGGACACAGCGACTGGTGCGCGCACCAGTCGCACAGCCTGCTCTTGTTCGGCCGGAAGTCGCCGGTGCGCCCGGCGCGCAGGATCGCCTGCCACACCGCGTCGAGCGTGCGCTCGAACCTGGTCAGCTCCGCCTCGTCCGGTTGGTAGGTCAGCGACTGCCGGTCGGCCAGGTACATCAGGCGCAGCTGCCGGGGCACCACGCCACGCAGCCGCCACAGCACCAGCGCGTAGAACTTCATCTGGAACAGCGCCTTCGCCTCGCCGATCTCGCGCGGGGCGGTGCCGGTCTTGTAGTCGACGACGCGGATCTCGCCGGTGGGCGCCACGTCGAGCCGGTCGACGTAGCCGCGCAGCAGCACGCCCGAGGTCAGCTCGGTCTCCACGAGCAGCTCACGCGCCTCCGGGTCGAGCCGGCGCGGGTCCTCCAGCGTGAAGTAGCCGTCGATCAGCCGCGACGCCGTCTCCAGCCACGCGTCCTCGGCGTCCGGGGCAGCACCGTCGGTGAACAGCTCGGCGAGCTCGGGGCGCTCCTCCCGGAGTCGTGCCCAGACCGGGGCCAGCAGCGCGTGCGCCCGGTCCGGCACCCGCTCGGCGGCGGGCAGACCGAACAACTCCTCCAGCACGGCGTGCACCACGATGCCCCGGACCTGCGCCTGCGTCGGCTTCTCCGGTAACCGGTCGACCGCCCGGAACCGGTACAGCAGCGGGCACTGCTTGAAGTCGCCGGCACGGGACGGCGACAGCGCGGGCCGCCGGGGCCGCGGTACCTCAGCGTCCGCTGCGGCCTCGGTGTCCACGGGCAGGTCGGCGGTTTCGGTCATGGGGAGACCCTAGGCGAGGGCCCCGACAGTTCCGCCGGACCCGGCCCCGCCGTGTCGTCCCCCCGATCGGGCGGCGCGGTCATCACGGCGTTCCCACACCAGGGCGCCTACGCTCATGGGGGTGACCGACGCCGCGCCATGGACAGCGGACCGCGAGGGCGGCCTGCTGCTGTTCCGGTTCCGCGGTGTGCCCGTACTCCTGTCGCCGTCGTGGTGGCTCGGCTCGGTCGCGGTGATCGTGCTGTACGCGCCGCTGGTCGAGCGGTTCCTGCCGCAGGCGGGGGCCGTGGTGTCGATCTCGCTGGCCGCCGCGTTCGCGGTGCTGCTCGGCGCGTCGGTGCTGGCCCACGAGCTGGGGCACTGCGTGGTCGCACTGCACCTCGGCATCCCGGTACGGCGGCTGCGGTTGTTCCTGCTCGGTGGGCTCGCGGAGATCACCAGGACCCCGCGCCGCCCGGGGCACGAGGGCGTCATCGCGGCGGCCGGACCGGCGGTGTCGGCGGTGCTGGCCGCGGTCTGCGGCGCGGTGCTGCTGGTGATGCCGGCCGAGGGCCCGGTGTGGCTGCTCGTGCTGGAGTGCGCGGTGGCCAACGTCGCGGTCGCGGTGTTCAACCTGCTGCCCGGCCTGCCGCTGGACGGCGGACGGATGCTGCGTGCCGGCGTGTGGGCGGTCGTGGGTAACCGCAGCGTGGCGACGAAGGCGGCGGTCGTCGGCGGCTGGCTGGTGGCCGGGCTGCTGATGCTGTGGGCGATGTGGGGGATCGCGACCGAGAGCCCGGACCGGTGGCTGCGGCTCGGGGTGTGCGCGCTGACGGCGTGGTTCGTGGCGTCCGGCGCGCGCGGCGAGCTGGCCGCCGACCAGCGGCGGACCTGGCCGGAGGGCCTGGCGCTCGCGGACCTGACCCGGCCGATCCTCCAGCTGCCGGCGGAGAGCCCGGTGGCCGACGCGCTCGGGGCCGCGGCCGGCCGGGGCGTGGTCCTGGTGCGTGCCGACGGCGTGGCGGCCGGCCTGCTCGACCCGTACGCGGCGGAGCGGCTGGCCGAGCGGTCCCCGATGGCGCCGGCCGAGCAGGCCGCCGAGCCGATCCGGCCGGAGTCCGTGCTGCTGGACTCCGAACCGGGGGAGGAGATCGTCGAGCGGGTGGCGGAGACCCCCGCGTGGCAGTTCCTGGTGGTGGACCAGGACGGCCGCCCGGCTGGCGTGCTGCGCCGCGAGGACCTGCGCGCCGGCCTCACCGGGCGCGCGGGCTGACCGGGAGCGTACGACTCGCGCGACGGGAGGGTACGACTCGCGCGACGGGAGGGTACGACTCGCGGGGTCAGCCGGTGGGGATGGGGTTGGGGATGCCGGAGGTGTCCTCGTCGGGGCTGGCGCCTTCGGAGGCTTCGGTGTCTTCGGAGCCCTCGCTGGGGGGCGGGGTGGAGCCGTAGAGGCCGCAGACCTTCCAGGCGCCGTCCTCCTTGGCCAGGGTCATGTCGGTGTCGGCGCCGGGTTCGCCGTCGACGGTCTGGGTGAGGGTGAAGGAACCCTCGTTCTCGGTGGACTGGAAGTCCTCCATGCCGACCTCGATGGTGCCCGACGGGCCGGTCTGGCCCGCGTCCTTGGCGTCGCCGATCTCGCGCTCCATCCGCTCGAAGTCGTCGGCGCAGGTCACGGCCTCCATCGGGCCGAGGTCGATGTCCGCCAGGTCGGTGTTGACCGTCTTCTCCAGCTCCCGCACGTAGGCCTCGGCGGCCGTGCGGGCGTCCCCGCCGCCGTCCCCGCCCCCGCCACCGGAGTCGTCCTCGTTCGACATCAGCATCCACACGCCGAACCCGCCACCGCCGAGCACGAGCAGCCCGACGACGACCAGCGTGACGATCAGGCCCGTCCTCGACTTCTTCGGCTCCTGGTCGAACGACGGGAAGCCCTCGGGGCCGTTGGCCAGCCACGGCGGTGTCTGGGACGGCGGTTGCTGGTACGGGGGCTGGCCCTGCGGCTGCCCCCACGGGCCCTGCTGACCGTACGGGCCGGGTTGCTGCGGCGGATACGTCATGGTCTCCCCTGGATGGGCTCGGCGAGGCCGCCAGAGTAGTGCGGGTACCCCCATTCGGCCCCGGCCGGGTGTCTGCGACGATCACCCGAAAGCACCGGGAAGGGAGCAGAGTGGGCGAGATCAGGGCGAGCGGCCCGTTCCGTGAGGGCGATCGGGTGCAGCTCACCGATCCGAAGGGCAGGCACTACACGCTGGTGCTCACCCCGGGCGCGCAGTACCACACCCATCGCGGCGCGGTGTCCCATGACGACGTGATCGGCCAGCCGGAGGGCTCACTGGTCACCTCCGTCGGCGGCACCGCCTATCTGGCGTTGCGCCCGCTGCTCGCCGACTACGTGCTGTCCATGCCGCGCGGCGCCCAAGTCATCTACCCGAAGGACGCCGGGCAGATCATCATGTGGGGCGACGTCTTCCCCGGCGCCCGGGTGCTCGAGGCCGGCGCCGGCTCCGGCGCGCTGACCTGCTCGCTGCTGCGTGCCGTCGGCCCGACCGGCACGGTGACCTCCTACGAGGTGCGGGCCGACCACGCCGAGCACGCCGAGCGGAACGTGACCGCGTTCTTCGGCGAGTCGCCGCCGAACTGGGAGCTGCGCCTCGCCGACCTCGCCACCCACGAGGGCGAGGTGGACCGGGCGGTGCTGGACATGCTCTCGCCGTGGGAGATGCTGCCGGTCATGGCGCGCAGCGTCATCCCGGGTGGCGTGCTCGTGGTCTACGTCGCCACCACCACGCAGCTGTCCCGGGTGACCGAGGCACTGCGGGAGCAGCAGTGCTGGACCGAGCCGCAGGCGTGGGAGACCCTGATGCGCCCATGGCACGTGGTCGGGCTGGCCGTCCGGCCCGAGCACCGGATGGTGGCGCACACCGCGTTCGTGCTGGTCACCCGCCGGCTGGCCGAAGGCGTCACCCCGCCGCGGCTCCAGCGCCGCGCCCAGCGCGGTTAGCCGAGCGCGGCCGCGCGGGACTCGAGGTAGCGCTGCTCCGGCACGCTCAGCGTCCGGCGCGCCGCGGTCAGGTAGGCGTCGCGGGCGGCCGCGCGGTCGCCCAGCATCGTCAACAGGTGGGCGCGGACGGCGTCCACGCGGTGCCCGGTCAGCCCGTCGCCCGCCTCGGCCAGCTGATCGAGCCCGGCCCGCGCGCCGCGGCGGTGCTGCACGCGCGGCTGTCGGAGCGGGGCGTGGACGTCGACGAGCTGCTCGCCTGGAGGGCGTGCCGCCGATGTTCGACCTCCGTGACCCGGACGGCAACGTCCTGTACGTCGGCCAGGCCGGCTAGGGCACGCACCAGCTTCCGTCCTGGCGCTTCTCCAGGGTGAGGTCGACGAAGGTCGGCTCGATGCCCTCGATGCGCAGCTCCAGCGGAACCGTGGCCTCGTCGCCGTCGATCGTCGGGTTGTCCCGCAGCGCCGCGGTGACGCCCGGGGTCAGGTCCTCCGCCTGGCCGACCGAGTCGGGGTCGCACGCCAGCTCGGACATCGCGTCGACGTCCTGGGTGTTGATGGCGTTGATGGCGTCCTCGGCGACCGTCCGGGCGGCGGCCTGCTGGTCGTCGTCCGGGGGCGGGGGAGCGGTGACCGCGCCGGTGGCGTTGCCGGCCGGCGGGTCGGACACGGACGGGGGCGCCTGCTCCGGCGGGGGCGGCGCCTCGCCCGAGATGGTGGGGACCTCCGGGTTGCTCGCCTCGTCGGAGTCCGACTGGGTGAGCAGGTACACGACCACGCCGACGACCGTCAGCACCACCACGGCGCCGATGGTGATCAGGACGAGCCGGTTCCGACCGGTCTCCGGGTCGGTCTGCGGATCGGTCCCGTGATCGGCCTCCGGGTCGGTCATCGCTCGGCCCTCAGATCGCCACGCACCAGCGGTCCTCCTCGTTCTCCATCAACAACGCCGTCTCGTCGTCCCCGACCAGCACGGTGGCGCTGGCCACCGGGCCCTCGATCACCTCGACCCCGGTCAGGGTGACCTCCCGGCCCTCGCTGACCGAGAACAGCGTGCCGGGGTCCGTGCCCCGGCAGGTCAGCGCGGTCGCCGCGGCCTCGTCCCGCGCGTTCACCGCGTCGACGTAGCCGGCGGCGACCGACCGCAGGTCCGTACCGCCGGGCGGCGGTTCGATCGCGGTCGTGCCGGCACCGGTGCCCCCGCCGGGGGCGGGAGCGGTGGCCGTCCCAGGGGTTGTCGTCCCGGGACGGGTGGAGGTTACCGGAGGAGTCGGTGCCGGATCCGCCTCCGGAGACGGCTCGGGGCCGGGGCGCACGATCAAGTACACCCCGACCCCGATGCCACTGAGGATCAGTACGGCGATCAGCAGCAGTAACGCGATCATCGCGGCCCGGCGAACCAGGGGCCGGTCGGTGATCAGGCCTGCCCCTCACCGCAGAACCGCCACTCACCGTCCTCCTCGACGATGCTGATGAAGATCTTCGGACGCTGCGTCTGGCCGCCCTGCGACAGCTCGAGGTCGATGTTGGCCCGTGCCGTGGAGCCGTCGATCTCCGGCTCGCCGTTGGCGGTCGCGGTGATGTCGAACGGCGCGAGCTGCGACTCCAGCTGCGAGGTGTCGGTGCCGTACTCGTCCTTGTACGCCTGGCACGCGTCGTTCACCACGGTGGTGAAGCTCTTGCTCTCGTAGGCGTCCATGTACGCCTCGCGCACGTCGTCCGGCGTGTTGCCCGCGTCACCCGAGTCGCCGTCGGAGCCGCCGGAGTCGTCACCGGAATCGTCCCCGGAGCCGCCGCCCAGGCCGCCGTCCTCGCTCGGCTCCGCGCCCTCGGACTCGTCCTCGGACGGCTCCTGGCTGGTCGTGGGGTCGCCGTTCGCAGCGGTCTGCTTGTCGTCGTCGTTGTTCAGCAGGAACAGCGCCGTGCCACCGCCGCCGATCACCAGCAGCGCGATCAGCACGATCGCGACGATCATGCCGGTGTTCTTCTTCTGCGGCTCCGGCGGCTGACCGCCGCCGCCATACCCGCCGAGGCCCTGGTAGGCGGTCTGTCCGCCGTACTGCGGCTGCTGCTGTTGCGGCTGGCCGTACGGCGGCGACGGCTGCCCGTACTGGGGCTGCCCACCCTGGGGCTGCCCGCCGTACTGTGGTTGGCCGTAGGGCGGCGACTGTGGGGGCTGCTGACCGTACGGGTCCTGCCCATATGGACCTGGCTGCTGTGGTGGATAGGTCATCGCGCCCCGAACTCCTTCATCGATCTGCCTGTCACAAGCCTAGACGGCCCGGATGGCCGGCTCGTTCCAACCATCGGTATGGCGCCCACCACGCGAGATCGCCGCCGGACCAAGGCCCGGCGGCGATCTCGTTCGTCGCTGTCGACCTCAGCCGGCGGGCGTCAGGTTGGTGACGCACCAGGCGCCGTCCTGGTTCGACATCTTCAGGTCCATCTCCTGAGTGCCGGCGCCCTCCGGGATGCCCTCACCGCTGATGGTCATGGTGACCTTGGCAACCGCCTCGCTCTCGCCTTCCTGCGAGACCTCGCCAAGCTCGGCGCTCACCTCGAAGTTCTCCGGAATACCCATGGCATCCGGATCGATCTCCTGGTCGACGTCACTCTCGGTTCCCCCGCAGGTCAGCTCGGCCAGCGCCGAGCTGTCCTTGTCGTTGAACGCGTCGACGGCGGACTGGGCGAGGCCCTCCGGGCTGCCGGTGTCCCCACCACCACCGCCGAGGGTGAAGATCAACACGACCACGACGGCGATGACCACGACGCCACCACCAGCGAGGATCCACGGCATCGGGCTCTTCTTCTGCGGGCCGCCCGGGCCGTAGCCGTACGGGCCCTGCGGCTGCTGGCCGAACTGTCCGGGTTGCCCCGGCTGTCCCGGCTGTCCGAATCCCCCCGGCTGCTGGGGCTGCGGACCGGTCTGCGGGAACTGGCCCTGCTGCGGGTAGCCCCCCTGCTGCGGATATCCCCCCTGTTGTGGATAACCGCCCTGCTGCGGGTAGCCGCCAGGCTGCTGTGGTCCCGGCTGCTGCCCGTAGCCCGGCTGCCCTCCCCACTGGCCTGGCTGCTGCGGCGGCTGCGACATCGGATGCTTCTCCATTCATTACGGCGAACGGGTCCGCCAAGTCTGGTGTGGACGACATGTCGTCCTGGTTCTGACGCACGGTAGCGGGTCGTCGGTTCCGTGCCTCGCTGAGATGGCGCAATCTACTCCGGCACCCGTGCCCGGGAGTGTCGTTTCGGCAGCAAGACACGATCGTTCCGAGATGTGGATGGTCTTCTTTTGTCGGTGTGCACCGGTACCGTGGGGGTAAGACAGTGGACGGGAGGAGGTGCCGACATGCAGCACGATCGTCCCGGTGGTCGGCCGGAGGAGGCCGACGAGCACGGCGCTGGACCCGAGCCGGGCTCTGGGCACGAGCCGTCGGAGGCGGCCCAGATCCGGTTCCTCGAGGAGGAAGTAGCGCTGCTGCGCCGGAAGCTGACCGACTCGCCACGGCACGCACGGCTGCTCGAGCAGCGGCTGGCCGAGGCGTCCGAGCGGGTCAGCCAGCTGACCGAACGCAACGCCAAGCTGGTCGAGACGTTGCGCGAGGCGCGGAGCCAGTTGCTGGCCCTGCGGGAGGAAGTGGACCGCCTGGCGCAGCCGCCGAGCGGGTACGGGGTGTTCCTGGCGGGACACGAGGACGGCACGGTCGACGTGTTCACCGCGGGCCGCAAGATGCGGGTCGCGGCGTCCCCGGCGGTCGAGGTCGACCAGCTGCGCCGAGGCCAGTCGGTGCGGCTCAACGAGGCGCTCACGATCGTCGAGGCCGGTGAGTTCGAGCGGATCGGCGAGGTGTCGGCCCTGCGTGAGCTGCTGGCCGCCGACGTGGATGGTGACCTGCCCTCCCGTGCGCTGGTCGTCGGGCACGCCGACGAGGAGCGCGTGGTCTGGCTGGCCGACCCGCTGCGGGACGCCACGCTCAAGCCGGGCGACTCGCTGCTGGTCGACGCGAAGTCGGGCTACGCCTACGAGCGGGTGCCCAAGGCCGAGGTCGAGGACCTGGTGCTGGAGGAGGTGCCGGACGTCGACTACGAGTCGATCGGTGGCCTGTTCCGGCAGATCGAGCAGATCCGCGACGCGGTCGAACTGCCGTTCCTGCACTCCGAGCTGTTCCACGAGTACGAGCTGCGGCCGCCGAAGGGCGTCCTGCTCTACGGCCCGCCGGGCTGCGGCAAGACGCTCATCGCGAAGGCGGTGGCGAACTCGCTGGCCAAGCAGGTGGCGGCGATCAGGGGTGACAACAACGCCTCCGAGGCGAAGTCGTACTTCCTGAACATCAAGGGCCCGGAGCTGCTGAACAAGTTCGTCGGCGAGACCGAGCGGCACATCCGGCTGATCTTCCAGCGCGCGCGGGAGAAGGCCTCGGAGGGCACGCCCGTGATCGTGTTCTTCGACGAGATGGACTCGATCTTCCGCACCCGAGGAAGCGGTGTGTCCTCGGACGTGGAGACCACGATCGTGCCCCAGCTGCTCAGCGAGATCGACGGTGTCGAGGGCCTGGAGAACGTCATCGTGATCGGCGCCTCCAACCGCGAGGACATGATCGACCCGGCGATCCTGCGCCCCGGCAGGCTCGACGTGAAGATCAAGATCGAGCGGCCGGACGCCGAGGCGGCCAAGGACATCTTCTCCAAGTACCTCACCCACAAGCTGCCGATCCACGCCGAGGACCTGGCGGAGTTCGGTGGCGACTCGGGTGCCTGCATCGACGCGATGATCCAGCACACCGTCGAGCGCATGTACTCCGAGACCGAGGACAACCGGTTCCTGGAGGTCACCTACGCCAACGGCGACAAGGAGGTGCTCTACTTCCGCGACTTCAACTCCGGCGCGATGATCCAGAACATCGTCGACCGGGCGAAGAAGGCGGCGATCAAGTCGGTGCTGGAAACCAAGCAGCCCGGCCTGCGCGTGCAGCACCTGCTGGACGCGATCGTCGACGAGTTCGCGGAGAACGAGGACCTGCCCAACACCACCAACCCGGACGACTGGGCGCGGATCTCCGGCAAGAAGGGCGAGCGGATCGTCTACATCCGCACGCTCGTCACCGGCAAGAACCAGGAGTCCGGCCGGGCGATCGACACGGCCACCAACACCGGTCAGTACCTGTAGCGGCATGACGGTCAGGGCGGCGCGCCTCCAGCGCACGGGGCTGGGGCTCGCCGCCCTCGGCCGTCCGGCCTACATCAACGTCGGCCGCGGCGAACTGCCCGCCGACCGGTCGGTCGAGGCCATGCGCGCGGCCACCTGGGCCGTCCTCGACGACGCCTACGCCGCCGGCGTGCGCTGGGTCGACGTGGCCCGCTCCTACGGCCGCGCCGAGGAGTTCCTGGCCGGCTGGCTCGACGCGCGCACACCCGCCGACGTCACCGTGTCCAGCAAGTGGGGCTACGCCTACGTCGGCGACTGGCGGGTCGACGCGCCGGTGCACGAGGTCAAGGAGCACTCCCTGGCCCGGTTCACCGCCCAGTGGGCGGAGAGCCGTGCCCTGCTCGGCGAGCGGCTCGCGCTCTACCAGGTGCACTCGCTGACCCCGGACAGCCCGCTGTTCGACGACCTGCCCCTGCAGGACGCCCTCGCGGCCCTGCCGGTCCGGGTCGGCTTCTCCACCTCCGGCCCCCGGCAGGCCGACACGGTCCGCCGCGCGCTCGCGCTGGAGCGGCACGGGCGGCCGGTGTTCACCGCCGTGCAGTCGACGTGGAACGTGCTCGAACCGTCCGTCGGCGACGCTCTGCTGGAGGCACGCTCGAGCGGCGCTCACGTGCTGGTCAAGGAGGCGCTGGCCAACGGACGCCTCGCGGTGGACCCACCGGCGCCCCTCGCTGCGGTTGCGGAGCGTGACGACGTTGGGCCGGACGCGGTCGCTCTGGCCGCCGCGCTCACCCGACCGTGGGTGGACACCGTCCTGCTCGGTCCCGCCGGGCCGGGGCAGCTGCGCAGCAACCTGGCCGCCCTGCGGGTGCCGGATCCGACGGCCGACCTGGCCGGCCTCGTGCTGGCTCCGGAGGCGTACTGGGCCGACCGGGCCGCCCTGTCCTGGTCCTGACGCGCATCGCGGCCGTTTCCCCGTAGGCTTGGGTCATGCGCCGGATCATGGGCACCGAGGTCGAGTACGGCATCGCCGTACCTGGAGACGCCACCGCCAACCCGGTACTGACCTCCACCCAGGTCGTACTGGCCTACGCCGCCGCCGCGGACATCCCCCGTGCTCGCCGCGCCAGGTGGGACTACGAGGTCGAGTCGCCGCTGCGCGACGCGCGCGGGTTCGACCTCGGCGCCCCGGGCGTGCCGCCGTCCGACCCCGAGGTGGAGGACCTCGGCGCGGCCAACGTCATCCTCACCAACGGCGCCCGCCTCTACGTCGACCACGCCCACCCGGAGTACTCGACGCCCGAGGTCACCAACGCCCGCGACGCGGTGGTCTGGGACAAGGCGGGGGAGCGGGTGATGGAGGAGGCCGCCCTGCGCGCGGCCACCGTGCCCGGCCAGCCCCGCCTGCAGCTGTACAAGCACAACGTGGACGGCAAGGGCGCGAGCTACGGCTCGCACGAGAACTACCTGATGGCCCGCAGCACGCCGTTCACCGCGGTGATCGCGGGGCTCACCCCGTTCTTCGTCTCCCGCCAGGTCGTCTGCGGCGCCGGCCGGGTCGGGATCGGCGCGGCGAGCGAGGAGGCCGGGTTCCAGCTCTCCCAGCGCGCCGACTACATCGAGGTCGAGGTCGGGCTGGAGACCACCCTCAAGCGCGGCATCATCAACACCCGCGACGAGCCGCACGCCGACGCGGACAAGTACCGCCGCCTGCACGTCATCATCGGCGACGCGAACCTCGCCGAGACGTCCACGTACCTCAAGGTCGGCACCACCGCCCTGGTCATGGACATGATCGAGAGCGGCCTGCGGTTCGACCACCTCAAGCTCGCCGACCCGGTCCGCGCGGTGCACACGCTGTCCCACGACCCGACCCTCAAGGCCACGGTCGAGCTGGCCAGCGGCCGCAAGTACACCGGCCTGGACCTTCAGCACGCCTACCGCGAGCTCGTCGCCGAGAACCTCGACCGCACCGAGCAGGACGAAGTCTCCCTGCACGTGCTGAGTACCTGGGGCGACATCCTGGACGCGCTGTCCCGCGACCCGATGGAGTGCGCGGACCGGCTCGACTGGCCGGCCAAGCTGCGGCTGTTGGAGGGCTTCCGGGCCCGCGACAACCTCGGCTGGGCCTCGCCCCGGCTGCACCTGGTCGACCTGCAGTACTCCGACGTGCGGCTGGACAAGGGCCTCTACAACCGCCTGGTCACCCGCGGCTCGATGAAGCGCATGGTCACCGAGGAGGAGGTGACCTCGGCGATCACCAACCCGCCCTCGGACACCCGCGCCTACTTCCGCGGCCGGTGCCTGGAGAAGTACCCGAACGCCATCGCGGCGGCCTCCTGGGACTCGGTCATCTTCGACCTCGGCCGGGAGTCGCTGGTCCGGATCCCGACGTTGGAACCGCTGCGGGGCACGAAGGCGCACGTCGGCGAGCTGCTGGACATCTCGGCGACCGCCGAGGCGCTGGTCGACGAGCTGACCGGCAACACCAGGAAGTAACGGTCCAGCGACACTGTCGGTCCCGGCCGGTAATCTTGAGACAGACCCCGATACGGGAGGCGACATGGCCCAGGAGCAGACGCAGCGGCAGGGCGGCGGCGACGGCGACGATGATGTCGACGGCGCCGCGCCAGCCGGGCAGGAACGCAGGGAGAAGCTCGGCGAGGACGTCGACACGATCCTCGACGAGATCGACGACGTGCTCGAGGAGAACGCGGAGGACTTCGTCCGCGCCTACGTCCAAAAGGGCGGCGAGTAGGCCCCCGACCCACCACTAGCATTTCCCAAGAACCCCGAGACGAGGAGTCCCCGCCGTGACCATGCCGCTGTACGCCTCTCCCGAGCAGTTGATGCGGGACCGCTCGGAGTACGCCCGCAAGGGCATCGCGAGGGGCCGCAGCGTCGTGGCGCTCAAGTACTCGGGCGGGGTGCTCTTCGTCGCCGAGAACCCGTCGACGGCGCTGCACAAGGTGTCCGAGATCTACCACCGCATCGGCTTCGCGGCGGCCGGGCGGCACAGCGAGTACGAGAGCCTGCGCCGGGCCGGCATCCGGCACGTCGACCTGTGGGGCTACGCCAACGACCCGCGGGACGTCTCCGCGCGGCAGCTGGCCATCGTCTACGCCCAGACCCTGGCGTCGATGTTCACCGACCAGCTCAAGCCGTTCGAGGTGGAGATCTGCGTCGCCGAGGTCGGTGCGACGGCCGAGTCCGACCAGCTCTACCGGCTGACCTACGACGGCTCGATCGTCGACGAGCCGCAGTACCTGGTCATGGGCGGGCAGACCGACCCGATCGCCAGCTCGATGAAGGACTCCTACCAGGAGGGCATGTCCCTGGAGGACGCGCTGGCGGTCGCGGTGCGCGGCCTGTCCGCGGGCAGCCCCAACAACGGCGACAACGGTCACGGCGTCGGCAAGCTCGAGGTCGCGCTGCTGGAGCGCTCCCGGCCGCACCGGGCGTTCCGGCGCATCGAGGGCGCCGCCCTCACCGCGCTGCTGCCGGCCGACGCGCCCGAGCCGGAGGACAAGCCGGAGGGCGAGCCGGTGGACCCGAAGCCCGAGGACGACACGTCCGGCGGGAGCTGACAGGTCCATGACGCGTTCATCTCACTCGGTGTCGGCCAGCCACGTTCCGGCCCCAAGCGCCTAGGCTTAGGGAATGCAGCGGCGGATCTTCGGCATCGAAACCGAGTTCGGCGTGACCTGTACGTTCCACGGACAGCGCAGGCTGAGCCCGGACGAGGTCGCGCGGTACCTGTTTCGGCGAGTGGTGTCCTGGGGTCGTTCCTCCAACGTCTTCCTGCGCAACGGCTCGCGCCTCTACCTGGACGTCGGCTCGCACCCCGAGTACGCGACCGCGGAGTGCGACGACCTGGTGCAGCTGGTCACGCACGACAAGGCGGGCGAGCGGATCCTCGAGGACCTGCTGGTCGACGCCGAGCGCAGACTGGCCGACGAGGGCATCGGCGGGGACATCTTCCTGTTCAAGAACAACACCGACTCGGCCGGAAACTCCTACGGCTGCCACGAGAACTACCTGGTCACGAGGGCGGGGGAGTTCTCGAGGATCGCCGACGTCCTGCTCCCGTTCCTGGTCACCCGCCAGCTCGTCTGCGGCGCCGGCAAGGTCCTGCAGACCCCGCGGGGCGCCGTCTACTGCCTCTCCCAGCGCGCCGAACACATCTGGGAGGGCGTGTCGTCGGCCACCACCCGCTCCCGCCCGATCATCAACACCCGCGACGAGCCGCACGCCGACGCCGAGCGCTACCGCCGCCTGCACGTGATCGTCGGCGACTCGAACATGGCCGAGCCGACCACGCTGCTCAAGGTCGGCAGCGCGAACCTCGTACTGGAGATGATCGAGGACGGCGTGCAGTTCCGGGACTTCAGCCTGGACAACCCGATCCGCGCGATCCGCGAGATCAGCCACGATCTGACCGGCCGCCGGCTGGTCCGGCTGGCGGGTGGCCGTGAGGCGTCCGCCCTGGACATCCAGCGCGAGTACTTCTCCCGCGCCGTCGAACACGTGGCCCGCCGAGGTCCGGACCCGGTGGCCGAGCGCGTCGTCGAGCTGTGGGGCCGGACGCTCGACGCCGTCGAACAGCAGGACCTGACCAAGATCGACCGCGAGATCGACTGGGCGATCAAGCACCGCCTGGTGGAGCGGTACCGGTCCAAGCACGGCCTGGAGCTGTCCAGCCCGAGGATCGCCCAGCTCGACCTCGCGTACCACGACATCCGGCGTGGCCGGGGCATCTTCGACCTGCTCCAACGCAAGGACCAGGTGACCCGGGTGACCGACGACGGCGAGATCGAGGCCGCGAAGGACACCCCACCCCAGACCACCCGCGCCAAGCTCCGGGGCGACTTCATCGCCGCCGCGCAGCAGGCCGGCCGGGACTTCACCGTCGACTGGGTGCACCTGAAGCTGAACGACCAGGCCCAGCGAACCGTCCTGTGCAAGGACCCGTTCCGCGCGGTCGACGAGCGGGTGGAGCGCCTGATCGCCTCGCTCTGAGCTGCTGGACGTGAGTTGGCCGGTCTCTAGCCGTTCACTGTCAGGCGGGGGAACAGGGGAAGCGGTTCGTCGAGACGGTTGTCGCCGGAGCCGAGTTGGGTGGCCACCCTGCTCGCGGCTCCGGGGAGGAACGGGGTCAGTTCGTCGGCGACGGTTCTGGTGGCGTGGATCAGGAGTGCCAGGACGGCGCTGAGTTGGTCGCCCGCGTTGGTGTCGCCGGTCTTCTCGGCCTTCGCCAGGGTCCAGGGGGCGACCTCGACGACGTAGCGGTTGGCCTCTTCGACGATCGTCCAGATGGCGGCCGTGGCCCGGCGGAAGTCGAAGTGGTGCAGGGCGGCGTCCACGGCTGCTGGTGCGGCGGCGATGGCGGCGGTCAGGGGTAGGTCGGGGACGGGTTCTGGGAGGGTGGGAACAGTGCCGGCGCGGTACTTGTGGATCATGCTGACCGTCCGGTGGACCAGGTTGCCCAGGCCGTTCGCGAGGTCTTCGTGGTAGCGGGTGACCAGGCGGTCGGTGGTGTAGTCGGCGTCGCCGACGCGCGGTACGTCGCGGACCAGCCACCATCGCAGGGCGTCGGTACCGCATGTGTCGACGACCGTCAGCGGGTCGATGGCGTTGCCGAGGCTCTTGCCGAGCTTGCGGCCCTCGACGGTGAGGTAGTCGTGGACGAAGATCGTCGTCGGGAGCGGTTCGCTGGCGCTGAGCAGCATCGCGGGCCAGTAGACCGCGTGGAAGCGGACGATGCCCTTGCCGATGACGTGGGTACGTTCGTCGGACTCGACCCACCAGTGGCGATAGGCCTCGCTGGCGGCGCCGTAGTCCAGGGCAGTGATGTAGTTGCCCAGAGCGTCCCACCACACGTAGACGACCTGCCCGGGGTCTCCGGGGACCTCGATGCCCCAGCCGCGTGCTCGTTCGGTCGAGCGGGAGATCGAGAAGTCCTGCAAGCCGGTCCGGATGAAGCTGAGGACCTCGTTGCGTCGGCTCTCGGGTTCGATGCGCAGGGTGCCGGCCTCGATCAGCTCGCGCAGCTGGTCCTCGTAGCGGGAAAGCTTGAAGAACCAGTTCTCCTCGCGGACCGGCCGCGGTGCCGTCAGGTGCTCCGGGCAGAGTCCGTCGATCAGCTCGCTCTCGCTGTAGAACTGTTCGCAGCCGACGCAGTAGAGCCCCTCGAAGTCCTTCCGGTAGAGGTCGCCGGACCCTTCGGCGGCGCGCCAGAGCCGATCGACGCCGGCCTTGTGCCGGGGGTCGGCACTGGTGCGGATGAAGTCGTCGAAGCTGAGCTGGAGCGGATCGCGCAGTTCACGGAACGCGGTCGCGTTGCGGTCCACCAACTGCCTGGCCGGCACTCCCTCGGCTTCGGCGGCGATGGCGTTCTTCAGCGAGTTGTCGTCGGTGCCGGTCAGGAAGCGCACCTCGTGCCCCCGGTGCCGCCAGTGCCGAGCCAGCACGTCCGCCTGCACGAGTTCCATCGCGAAACCGAGGTGCGGCTCGGAGTTCACGTACGGAATGGCGGTCGTGATGTAGCGGCGTGACATCGGGATTCCTGTCATCGGGTGGCGAGTAGCCGCGGGGACGGTGAGCTTGGGAATTCGGGGTGTACCGCAAGCCCATGGCGGTCACGCTAAGCCCGAGACGGGGAAATCCGGGCACGACCACGCCAACTCCACTCCATCGGCGTAGGTCGTGGCCCAGGTTTCCCTGCTGGACGGGGCTCAGACCCTGGCCAGCTCGCGCTCCGGCGCCGCCTCCTGCACCCCGACGCGCCCGTGCACCCGGCGCAGCCACTTCGGGGACCACCACGCCGCCCGGCCCAACAGCCGGATCCCGACCGGGACCAGCACGCCCCGGATCAGCGTGGCGTCGACCAGGATCGCCAGGCCGGTGCCGATGCCGAGCATCTGGATGAAGCTCACCCCGCTCGTTCCGAACGCCAGCATGTTCACCGAGAGCAGCACCGCCGCCGCCGTGATCAGGCGGCCCGTCCTGGACAGGCCCTGCGTCACGGCCGTGCGCGGGTCGGCGCCCAGGTCGTGCAGTTCCTTGATCCGCCCGAGCACGAACACCTCGTAGTCCATCGACAACCCGAACACCAGGCAGAACAGCAGCACCAGCATGCTCGTGTCCAGCGGCAGCGGGGTGAACCCGAGCCACCCCGACAGCCACCCCTCCTGGAACACCAGCACCATCAGCCCCAGGATCGCCGACAGCCCCAGCACGTTGAACAGCAGCGCCCGCAACGGCTGCAACACGCTCCCGGTGAACAGGAACAGCAGCACGAACGTCGTCAGCGCGATCAACCCCGCGGCCAGCCCCAACCGGTCACCGATCGCGTCCTTGCTGTCCACCAGCTCCGCGGCCGAACCCCCGACCAGCGCGTCCGGGCCCGGCACCGCGCGCACCGCCTCGACCAGTTCCTGGCCCTCCGTCGAGTGCGCGTCCGGCGTCGTCCGCAGCGTCAGCTCCCGCAAACCGGAGGCGGACGTGCTCGTGGTGACCGAGTCGATCCCGGGCAGTGCGGCCAGCCGGTCGGCGTAGCCGGTCAGTTCCGCGTCGCCGACGGGGTCCTCGGTGACCACGTGCATGGTCCTGGCGGTGTCGCTGGTGAACTCCGCGCGCAGGGTGTCGCCGACCACGCGGACCTGCGTGGTCTCCGGGAGCACCCGCTCGTCCGGGGTGCCGAACTCGACGCGCAGCAGCGGGATCGCCGCGATGACCAGCAGCACGATCACCGGGAGTCCGGTCAGCACCGGCCGGCGCATCGCGGTGCCGGCGATCCGCGCCCAGCGCTCGGACACCGCGCTCGGGGAGCGCCGCAGCCACGGCAGGCGCAGGTTGTTCACCCGCTGGCCGAGCACCGCGAGCAGCGCGGGCAGCACCACGAGCGCGCTGAGCATCGCGATCAGCACCACACCGATGCCCGCGTAGGCGAACGACCGCAGGAAGTACAGCGGGAACACCAGCAGCGTCGCCAGCGCGCTCGCCACCGTGATCGCGCCGAACAGGATCGTCCGGCCGGCCGTCTCGACCGTGCGGACCACCGCCGCGCGGGTGTCGGCGCCGCCGGCCAGTTCCTCGCGGAAGCGGTTGACCAGCAGCAGCGCGTAGTCGATGGCCAGGCCGAGGCCGAGCGCGGTGGTCAGGTTGATCGCGTAGACCGACACGTCGGTGAGCGAGCCGAGGATCGACAGCTCGGCGAACGTGCCGACCACCGCGATCAGCCCCACCACCAGCGGCAGCAGCGCGGCCACCAGGCTGCCGAACACGATCACGAGCAGCACCAGGATGATCGGCACCGCGATGCTCTCGGCGAGCGCCAGGTCACCGCCGATCTGGGCGCCGACGTCGGTGCCGACCGCGGCCGCGCCGCCGACCGCGACGGTGAGCGGGCCGGTCTCGGCGCCGTACCGCTCGCGCAGGTCCTCGACGACCTGGTCGGCCTCGACACCGTCGGCGAGCGTGGCGACCGCGATCGCGTGCCGCCCGTCGTCGGAGCGCATCGCGGGGGCGTCGGTCGAGAAGTACGAGGCGACGTCGACCAGCGCGTCGTCGGCCGCGAACCGGTCGGTCAGGTCGGTACCTGCGGTGCGGACGGCCGGGTCGTCGACCGAGCCGTCCGCGGTCAGCAGGAACACGAGGTCGCTGTCGCCGCCGAACTCCCGGTCCAGCAGCTCTTGAGCCTGGCTGGACTCGGCGGCCGGGTCGACGAACCCGCCGTCGGTCTTCAGCTTGCCGAAGGCGGTGAAGCCGAGGGCCGACGCCGCCGCCACCACCAGCGCGGTCACCACGAGCACCGCGCGTGCGTGGTCGGCGGCGAACCGGCCGATCCGTCCGAACATGACGACTCCCCTCAATGTGCACAGCCGTAAACTTGACGGCCGTTAACTTGCCATGGATGTTTACCCCTGTCAACATCGGTCTCATGGAATCCTCAGGTTCGGCGAAGCGCGCCTACCACCACGGAGACCTGCGCAACGCCCTGATCTCGGCCGCCGCCGAGCTGGCCGCGGCCGGCGGCCCCGGCTCGGTGTCGATCCGCGCCGCCGCCAAAACGGTCGGCGTGACCCCGACCGCCGCGTACCGGCACTTCGCCGGCCACGAGGAACTGCTCAAGGCCGCCAAGGACCAGGCCCTGGACGAGCTCACCGAGGCGATGAACAAGGAGCTGGCGCAGCGGGCGCAGTCCGACGATCCGGTCCGGTACGCGCTGGGCAGCCTCGCCGCACTCGGCCGCGGCTACATCACGTTCGCCCGCGAGCGGCCCGGCCTGTTCCGGACCGTCTTCTCCTGGGAGGGCGAGGACGCGGAGGCGCGAACCGCGAGCAACCCGTTCCAGCTGCTCCTCGACTCGCTGGACGAGCTGGTCGAGGTCGGCTACCTGAGCGAGGAGCGCCGTCCGCTGGCCGAGATCGCCGCCTGGTCGGTGGTGCACGGCCTGTCGATCCTGTTCGACGGCCCGCTGCGGGAGTTCCCGCCGGAGCTGCGCGACCAGGCGATCGCCCGCTCGATGCTGATCCTCGCCCACGGCCTGTCCGGCAACGGGCTCACCCCCGAGCAGGAGGACCTGCTGGTCGCCGAGATGACCACTCGCGCCTGACCGGCGCTCAACCGTGCAGGTGGTGTGCGGCCTCCAGGGCGAGGCTGTGCTCGACCAGGGCCGGGTAGTCGGTGGCCGCGCCGCGGAGCACGGTCTCGATCGCCTGCTCGACCTCGGCCTCGGTCACCTGCGCGTGTCCGAACAGCGCCCGGTAGTGCACCAGCGAGCCGAGCAGGTCCAGGGTCAGCTCCAGGTCGAGGTCGGCGCGCAGGTCGCCGCGCTCGCGCGCGCGCTCGAGCAGGGTCCGGACCGCCGCGCGGGGCGGGAGGAACAGGGTGGACATGAACGCGGCGCGCAGGTCGGCGTCGGCGGCGCAGTCGGCCAGTAGCGGGCCGAGCACGTCCGGCGGCATCCGCTGGAACGCGGTCACGTAGACCAGTACGCCCTCGCCGAGGTCGCACAGGGTGCAGCCGGTGTCCGGCACCGGCAGCTCGCCGAGCTGCCTGGTAAGGGCCGCCAGCACGAGCCGCTGGCGGTTCGGCCAGCGCCGGTAGACCGCGGGCTTGGTGGTGCCCGCGCGCCGGCCCACCTCCTCGATGCTCAGGTGGTTGTAGCCGACCTCGTCGAGCAGCGCGAGCGTCGCGTCCAGCACCGCGGCGTCGATCTCCGGGTTGCGTGGTCGCCCGCCGCGCGGCGTCTCGGATGGTGGCACGAACCCACTTTAGTTCCGGATCGGAACGGAAGCCCGGCGGCAGATATGTTACGTTGCGGATCGGAACATAAGTCGGTCAGAGATGAGGAGACCCCATGACCGCACCGCCCGCCGTCCGCGCCGGCAGACGCGAGTGGATCGGCCTCGCCGTGCTCGCCGTGCCTACCCTGCTGCTCGCCGTCGACAACAGCGTGCTCTACCTCGCGCTGCCCGAGATCACCGCCGACCTCGGGTCCAGCAGCACGCAGACCCTGTGGATCACCGACGCCTACGGCTTCATGATCGCCGGCTTCCTCATCACGATGGGCACGCTCGGCGACCGGATCGGCCGTCGCAGGCTGCTGCTCCTCGGCGCGCTGGCGTTCGGCCTCGCCTCCGCCGCGGCCGCCTACGCGCCCAGCGCCGAGCTGCTGATCGCCGCGCGCGCCGCCATGGGTATCGCCGGCGCCGCGGTGATGCCCGCGACCCTGTCCATGATCACCGACCTGTTCCGCGACGCCCGGCAGCGCGGCATGGCGATCGCGGTGTGGACCAGCTGCTTCATGGCCGGCGGCGCGCTCGGTCCGGTGCTCGGCGGGCTGCTGCTGGAGTGGTACTGGTGGGGCGCGGTGTTCCTGATCGGCGTGCCGGTGATGGCCGTGGTGCTCGTGCTCGCCCCGGTGCTGCTGCCCGAACGCCGCGTCACCGACGCCGGGCGGCTGGAGCTGACCAGCGTCGCGCTGTCGCTCGCGGCCATCCTGCCGGTCGTGTACGGGCTCAAGGAGCTGGCCAAGGACCCCGGCCTCGTCCCGGTGCTCGCGATCGTCGCCGGCGCGGTGGCCGGGGTGGCCTTCGTGCGCCGGCAGTGCCGGCTCGCCGCGCCGCTGCTCGACGTCGCGCTGTTCGGCGACCGGGCCTTCCGCGGCGCGCTGCTGGTGCTGCTCGCCGGGATGGCCGCGGTCGGCGGCATCTACCTGGTGACCACCCAGTACCTCCAGCTGTCGGCCGGGATGTCGGCCCTGGCGGCCGGGCTGTGGCTGGTGCCGGGCGCGGTCGCGACGATCGTCGGCTCGATGGTCGCCCCGCTCCTGGCCCGGCGGTACCGGCCGGGACTCGTGGTGGCGGCGGGGCTGGCCGTGTCGGCGGCGGGGTTCCTGGCCCTCGTGCCCGACGTGGGGCTCGGTGTGGCGCTGGTCGCGTTCAGCGTCGGGATGCTGGGCACCGGGCCGCTCGGCGCGCTGGGCATCGACCTGGTGGTCGGGTCGGCCCCGGCGAACCGGGCGGGGTCGGCCTCCTCGCTCGCGGAGAGCGGGGGAGAACTGGGCATCGCGCTCGGGGTCGCGGCGTTCGGCAGCCTCGCCACCGCGGTCACCGCCTCCTCCGGCGCGGTGACCGGCGCGGCCCACGCCGACGGGCTGGTCGCGGTGGCCGGAGCGAGCGCGCTGCTGACCGCCGTGCTGGCCGGGGTCTCGGTGGCACTGCTGCGCCACGTCCGCCCCACCGCCTAGTGGCCCGGTCGCCCGGCCGGATTGGCGCGTTGGTGGGCTCGATCGCGGCCAGTCGGGCTAGAGTTCGAAACGTGTCCGTCGCCCGTGCCGAAAGACTCGTGAACCTGGTGTTGTGCCTGCTCTCGACCCGGCAGTACCTGCCGGCCGAGCGCATCCGGGCCATCGTCGCCGGCTATGCCGACGCGCCGACCGACGAGGCGTTCCACCGGATGTTCGAGCGGGACAAGAACGAGCTGCGCGACCTCGGCATTCCGCTGGAGTTCGGCAGCAACCGCACGATCGACGCCGAGGACGGCTACCGGATCGCCCGCCGCGACTACGAGCTCGGCGACATCGACCTGGAGCCGGACGAGGCCGCCGCCGTCGCGCTCGCCGTCCGGCTGTGGGACTCCCCGGAGCTGACCGGCGCCGCGGCGGGCGCCCTGCTCAAGCTGCGCGCCGCCGGCGTCGACGTCGACCAGGGCGTGCCCGCGGTGGTGGAGCCGAAGGTGCGCACCACCGAGCCCGCGTTCGGCCCGCTGCTCGCCGCCGTCCAGGCCGGCCGCGCGGTGCGCTTCGACTACCGCAGACCCAGCCCGGCCGAGCTGCGTACCCGGACGCTGGAGCCGTGGGGCGTGGTGTCCTGGCGCGGGCGCTGGTACGTGGTCGGCCACGACCGCGACCGGAACGCCCCGCGCTGCTTCCGGCTGTCCCGGATCGCCGGCGACGTGCGCGCGTTCGGCCGGCCCGGGGTGGTCAGCCGGCCACCCGACGTCGACCTGCTGGAGTTCGTGTCGGCCAGCACCGGCGAGCTGCCGGACACCACCACCGTGCGGCTGTGGGTGGCGGAGCACCGGGCCGCCGGCCTGCGCCGCCGGGCCACCGTCGTCGGCGAGCAGACCATCGACGACGTGCCGGGCGACGTCATCGAGCTGGAGCTGCACCACCCCGACTCGGCGGCCAGCTGGATCGCCGGCTACGGCGAGGACGCCCTGGTCCTGGAGCCCGAGGTGCTGCGCAAGACCGTGCACGAACGGCTGCTCGCGGCGGCGGGAGGTGCCCGATGACCTCCGCCCAGGACCGGTTGCCCCGGCTGCTCGCGCTCGTGCCGTACCTCATCGCTCGGCCAGGCGTCCGGGTCGACGAGGCCGCCGCCGACTTCGGCGTGCCGGCCCGCCAGCTGCGCAAGGACCTCGAGCTGCTGTGGATGTGCGGGCTCCCCGGGTACGGCCCGGGCGACCTGATCGACCTGTCGTTCGAGGGCGACACGATCTCGGTCGCCTTCGACGCCGGGATGAACCGGCCGCTGCGACTGACCGGCACCGAGGCCACCGCCCTGCTGGTCGCCCTGAACACCCTGCTCGAGGCCCCCGGCGTGGCCGACGCCGACGCGGTGCGCCGGGCCGCCGCCAAGATCGAGGCGGCCGCAGGCCAGGCCCAGCCGGCCGGGGTCGCGGTCGGGCTCGGCGTGCGCGAGGGCGAGACGACGGCCCGGTCGCGGCGGGTCGTGCAGGGCGCCCTCCGGGCCGGGCACGCGCTGCGGATGACGTACTACACCGCCTCCCGGGACCGGATCACCGAACGCACGGTCGACCCGATGCGGATGCTGATCGTCGAGGGCCGCAGCTACCTGGAGGCGTGGTGCCGCCGCGCCGAGGCGGTGCGGCTGTTCCGGCTGGACCGGATCGACGACGTCACCGAGCTGGACGAGCCGGCCGCGCCGCCGCCCTACGCCGAGCAGACCGACACCTCGGCCGGCCTGTTCCGCGAGCGTCCCGACCACGAGGTCGCGCAGCTGGTACTGGCGCCGGACGCGCGCTGGGTGTCGGAGTACTACCCGGTGGAGAAGGTCACCGAGCTGGACGACGGGTACCTGCGGGTGCGGATGCGCTACGCCGACGAGTCGTGGATGGTCCGGCTGCTGCTCGGCCTCGGCGGCGACGTGACGGTCGAGGAGCCGACGGCCCTGGCCCACGGCCTGCGCGACCGGGCGCGGCGGGCGCTGTCGCGTGCCGGCCAACTGGCGGTAACCCCGTGATCGAAGAAAAGCCGGGTGCCGGCGACCCCACAACGCCCGTTCGGGCACTACGGTAGGAACGTGATGTCGTACCTGCCGACCTGGATCGCGGTCGCCGTGGGACTGGTGCTGCTCGTGGCGGTGCTGGTCCGGTCCGCGCGCACCGTGCGGCGCTTCGGCGCCACCGCGTCGGCGGTCAACGCCCGATTCGGCGACGAGACCGGCCACCTGCGGGCCCGGTCCGCCGCACTGCGGGTTGCGATGAAAGAGACCCGCGCACGGGTGAAGCACACTCCGGCTGACGTACCATCAGAACGCCGGGGGAGACAGGAGGATGACCGTGGGTAACTTGGGTGTGCCCGAGCTTCTGATCATCGCCGGGGTGATCATCCTGCTCTTCGGAGCACGGAAGCTCCCGGAGATGGCGCGTTCGCTTGGCAAGTCCGCGAAGGCGTTCAAGGAAGAGACCAAGGGCATGCGGGGCGGCAACGACGACGAGGACGAGACCCCGTCGCCGACCGCCCAACCGCAGGCACAGCAGCCGGTCCAGCAGCAGCTGCCGCAGTCCCAGCCGCCGGCGCCGAGCGTGTCTCAGCAGGTAAACGGCTCGCAGCCGGCTGAGCAGTCCCAGCAGAACAAGAACGCCAGCTAGTAGAACGGGCACCCAACGGTGGCGCGCATTCCGCACCGCCGGGACGAAAGCCGTCGCGAGAAG
This sequence comes from Actinophytocola gossypii, assembly GCF_025165815.1. GTDB lineage: Bacteria > Actinomycetota > Actinomycetes > Mycobacteriales > Pseudonocardiaceae > Actinophytocola > Actinophytocola gossypii. Next base: position 553,830 of record NZ_JAFFZE010000009.1, read on the forward strand.
AAGCGTCTTCGAAGCCGCCGGCACAATCCCGACGGCACGATGACCCTTCGGGATCACCTGTACGAGCTGAAGCACCGGCTCGGGCTGGCCCTGTTGGCCCTGTTGGTCGGCTGCATCGCTGGCTTCCTGTGGTTCCAGTGGCGAGTCGGGCCGGTGCCGTCCCTCGGGGACCTGCTGACCGGGCCGTACTGCGCGTTGAACCCGGACGACCTGCTCACCCGGGACAAGTGCGCGCTGCTGCAGACCAAGCCGTTCGAGGCCTTCCTGGTGCAGTTCAAGGTGGGCCTGGCCGCCGGTGCGGTGTTGACCAGCCCGTTCTGGCTGTACCAGATCTGGGCGTTCGTCACGCCGGGCCTGTACGACAACGAGCGGAAGTTCACCCGGATCTTCGTGGCTCTGGCGTCCTTCCTGTTCATCTGCGGCGCGGTGCTGGCCTACTTCGTGGTGCCCAAGGGGCTGGAGGTGCTGATCAGCTTCGGTGGCGAGCAGTTCATCACCGCGCTGACGGCGAACGACTACATCTCGTTCGTGCTGGCGATGCTGCTGATCTTCGGCGTGAGCTTCGAGCTGCCGCTGGTCATCACCATGCTGAACCGGATCGGGGTGCTGCCCTACCGCAACCTGAAGAACTGGCGGCGGGGCATCATCTTCACCCTGTTCATCTTCGCCGCGGTCGCCACACCGGGCACCGACCCGATCGGCATGCTCGCGCTGGCCGCGTCGATGACCGTGCTGTTCGAACTGGCCGTGCAGATCGCCCGCATCCACGACCGCAGGGAAGCACGCAAGGCCGTGGCCGAGGGCTGGGGCGACCCGGAGGACTACGACCTCAAGCCGGAGGACGTGCCGGAGAAGCCGGCCAAGGCCGGTCTCGACGACGTCACCTGATCCGGTGGGGCTGCGGGCCGCGATGGTGGTGCACCCGGCGTCCGGCCTCGGCCGCGCCGGGCGGATCGCCGGCGCCGTCGCCGACCGGCTGCGCGGTGCCGTCGACGACCTGGTCACCGTCCGGGTCGACTCCGTCGAGGAGTCCCGCCGGCTGATGGGCGACGCGCACGCCGCCGGGCTCGACCTGCTCGTCGTGGTCGGCGGCGACGGCTCGGTGCACCAGGGCGTGCAGTTCTGCGCGGACCGCGGCGTGGCGCTCGCCGTGATCCCGGCCGGCACCGGCAACGACCTGGCCCGCACCCTCGGCGCCCCGACCGACCCGCTGGCCGCCGCCGACGCCCTGGTCGCCGACATCAGGGCCGACCGCCGCACCCGCATCGACCTGGGCAAGGTCGAGGGCGGCCCCTGGTTCGCCGGCGTGCTGTGCGCCGGCTTCGACTCGGCGGTGAACGAACGCGCCAACCGAATGCGCTGGCCCCGCGGCCCGCGCCGGTACGACCTGGCGATCGTCGCCGAACTCGCCCGGCTGCGTGCGGCCCGGCTCAGCGTGGTCGAGGACGGCACCCGCGCCGACCACTCCGCCGCCACCCAGATCGCCATCGGCAACGTCCCGCACTACGGCGGTGGCATCCCCATCTGCCCGGCCGCCGACCCCACCGACGGCCTGTTCGACATCACCCTGGTCGGCCGAGCGACTCGGCTCGACCTGGTGCGCATGCTGCCCGGCCTGCGCACCGGCCGGCACGTCGAGCACCGCCTGGTCACCGCGACCCGCGCCCGCGAGGTGTCCCTCGGGGAGGACAACGGCTGGGTCGCGTACGCCGACGGCGAACGCATCGGCCCGCTTCCGGTGCGGGTCACCTGCGTGCCGAACGCGCTGGAAGTTTTCGGTCGGGTCGTGTCCGGTTAGCGTCCGGCGGTCTCGACGTTCCCGGTGAACGGCACCACCGTGGCGCCGAAGCCGACAAGGAGCACACCGTGAAGTACATGATCCTGACCCTCGCCTCGCAGCTCGACTACGAGAGCCTGTCCGGCAAGCCAGGCTCGGCCTGGACCGACGAGGACTTCGCCGCCCTGCGCCGGTTCATGACCGACCTCAACAAGGACCTGACCGAGTCGGGCGAGCTGGTCGAGACCCGCGGCCTGGCCGCGCCGGTGCACTCCCGCCGGCTCCGGCTGCGCGAGGGCGTGCCGGTGGTCACCGACGGGCCGTACGCCGAGACCGAGGAGGTGCTGGCCGGCTACTGGATCGTGGAGTGTGCGAGCTACGACCGGGCCACCGAGATCGCGGCGCGGATCGTCGACGGGCCCGGCCCGGACAGCGACCGGGAGAACTACGTCGTCGACGTGCGCCCGCTCGTCGACTCGGCCGACGACCTGGCGGACTGACCGTGCCGCCGACCGAGGACCTGCTGCGTGACCTCGCGCCGCGGGTCCTCGGCGCGGTGGTCCGCCGGTACGGCCACTTCGACACCGCCGAGGACGCCACGCAGGAGGCACTGCTCACGGCGGCCACCCGGTGGCCACGCGACGGCGTGCCGGACAACCCGCTCGGTTGGCTGGTCACCGTCGCGTCGCGACGGCTCACCGACCTCCTGCGCAACGAGCAGGCCCGGCAGCGCCGCGAGGACACCGTCGCCCGGTGGACCAGGACCGCACCCGCCGCCGACTCGACCGCCGACGCCGACGACACGCTGATCCTGCTGTTCCTGTGCTGCCACCCCGCGCTGTCGCCCGCCTCGCAGATCGCGCTGACGCTGCGCGCCGTCGGTGGCCTGGCCACCGCGGAGATCGCCCGCGCGTTCCTGGTGCCCGAGGCGACCATGACCAGGCGGATCACCCGCGCGAAGAAGGCGGTCAAGGACAGCGGCACCCCGTTCGCCATGCCCGCCGACCACGCCTCCCGCCTCGACGCGGTGCTGCACGTGCTGTACCTGGTCTTCACCGAGGGCTACGCCGCCACCTCCGGACCCGACCTGCACCGGGTGGAGCTGTCGGCAGAGGCGATCCGGCTGACCAGGATCCTGCACCGCCTGCTGCCCACCGACCACGAGGTGACCGGGCTGCTCGCGTTGATGCTGCTCACCGACGCCCGCCGCCCGGCTCGTACCGGACCGGGCGGTGAGCTGGTGCCGCTGGATGAGCAGGACCGCTCCCGCTGGCACGCCGACGCGATCGCCGAGGGCATCGCGCTGATCACCGACGCCCTGCCCAGGGGTACCACGGGCCCCTACCAGCTCCAGGCCGCGATCGCCGCCGTGCACGCCGAGGCCGCGACCGCCGAGGACACCGACTGGCCGCAGATCGTCGCCCTGTACGAGGTGCTGATGCGGGTGTCCGACGGCCCGGTGGTCGCCCTCAACCACGCCGTCGCCGTGGCCATGGCCCGTGGCCCCCGGGCCGGCCTCGCCCGGCTCGACGAGGTGGCCGCCGACGAGCGCCTGGCCGCCGACCACCGCCCGCTCGCCGTCCGCGCTCACCTACTGGAGCGGCTCGGCGACCTCGACGCCGCGCGGAACGCGTATCTCGCCGCCGCCGACCTGGCGACCAGCCTGCCCCGGCAGCGCTACCTCAACGCCCGCGCGGCCCGCATCGACGGCCCCGGGGGCGTCGGGCGGCGGGGGGCGGGGGACATGTGAAAGTCTTGGGTACGTGGCCACCAGCCCTTCTCCGTCACCGGCCGAGGCCTACACCGCGTCCCGCCGGCGGTCGCGCCATCCCCGGCTGACCGAGTTCACCGCGCAGCTGCCGTTCGAGCTCGATCCGTTCCAGGACGAGGCGTGTGCCGCGTTGGAGAACGGCCACGGGGTGCTCGTCTGCGCGCCGACCGGGGCCGGCAAGACCGTGGTCGGCGAGTTCGCCGTGCACCTCGCGCTCGCCGACGGCGCCAAGTGCTTCTACACCACGCCGATCAAGGCGCTGTCCAACCAGAAGTACGCCGACCTGGTCGACCGGTACGGGCCGAAGAAGGTCGGGCTGCTCACCGGCGACTCCTCGGTCAACGGCAACGCCCCGATCGTCGTGATGACCACCGAGGTCCTGCGCAACATGCTGTACGCGGGCTCGGCCACCCTCGACGGGCTCGCCTACGTCGTCATGGACGAGGTGCACTACCTGGCCGACCAGTTCCGCGGCGCGGTGTGGGAGGAGGTCATCCTGCACCTGCCCGAGTCGGTGCGGCTGGTCTCCCTGTCCGCGACCGTCAGCAACGCCGAGGAGTTCGGCGACTGGCTGGTCGAGGTCCGCGGCGACACCACGGTCGTCGTCGACGAGCACCGCCCGGTGCCCCTGTGGCAACACATGATGGTCACCGGCCGGATGCTCGACCTGTTCGCCGGCGAGGACCCGGAGGGCCAACCCCGGATCAACCCGAACCTGTTGCGCCGCACCGAGGACGTCGCCCGCCAGTCGCCCTGGGCCGGGCCTCGCCAACGCGGCAGGCGGTCGGCGCCGCCGCCGCGCGGCCCGCGGTTCCGGCCGCCGTCGCGGGTGGACGTCGTGCAGCGGCTCGACGGCGCCGGCCTGCTGCCGGCGATCGTGTTCGTGTTCAGCCGGGTGGGCTGCGACGCCGCGGTCGGCCAGTGCGCACGCTCCGGCCTGCGGATGAACACCGACGCCGAGGTCGCCGAGATCCGCCGGATCGTGGACACCCGCACCAAGGACCTCAACGACGCCGACCTGCGGGTCCTCGGCTACTGGGAGTGGCGCGACGCGCTGGAGCGCGGGTTCGCCAGCCACCACGCCGGCCTGCTGCCGGCGTTCAAGGAGACCGTCGAGGAACTGTTCGTACGCGGGCTGGTCAAGGTCGTGTTCGCGACCGAGACGCTCGCGCTCGGCATCAACATGCCGGCCCGCACCGTCGTGCTGGAACGGCTGGTCAAGTACAACGGCGAGGCACACGTCGACCTGACCGCGGGGGAGTACACCCAGCTCACCGGCCGGGCCGGGCGGCGTGGGATCGACGTCGAGGGCCACGCGGTGGTGGTCTGGCAGCCGGGCGTGGACCCCAAGCACGTCGCCGGGCTCGCCTCCACCAGGACCTACCCGCTGCGCTCGTCGTTCCGGCCCGCCTACAACATGGCGGTCAACCTGGTCGACCGGCTCGGTGTGCGGGCCGCCCGCGACATGCTGGAACAGTCGTTCGCGCAGTTCCAGGCCGACCGTTCGGTGGTCGGCCTGGCCCGGCGGATCGAACGCAACCACGAGGCACTGGCCGGTTACGAGAAGTCGATGACCTGCCACCTCGGCGACTTCACCGAGTACGCCAACCTGCGGGCCCGGCTGTCGGAGCGGGAGAAGTCGCTGTCCCGCAAGAACGCGTCGGCCCGGCGCGCGGAGGCCGCCCGGTCGCTGGAGGCGCTGCGCAAGGGCGACGTGATCGCGGTTCCGGCCGGCCGCCGCTCCGGGCTCGCGATCGTGGTCGACCCCGGGCTCGACCCGATGGGCGACCCGCGCCCGCTGGTGCTCACCGAGGACCGCTGGTCCGGGCGGCTGTCGGTGGCCGACTTCCCGACCCCGGTCGAGGCGCTCGGCCGGGTCAAGCTGCCCAAACAGGTCGACCTGCGCTCGCCCCGTTCACGCCGGGACCTGGCGTCGACGCTGCGCAACACCGGTATCGAGGCACCCGGCCGGTCCCGCCGCCGCTCCGGCGCGCAGGACGACGACGGCGAGCTGGCGGCACTGCGCCGGGCGCTGCGCGCGCATCCGTGTCACGGCTGCGACGAGCGCGAGGTGCACGCGCGGTGGGGGGAGCGGCACCGCAGGCTGCGCGCGGAAACCACGCAGCTGGAGCAGAAGGTGGCGGCCACGACGCACTCGCTGGCGCGCGCGTTCGACCGGATCCGCGCGCTGCTCACCGAACGCGGCTACCTGCTGCACACCGACGGCGAGGACGAGATCACCGGGCACGGCCGGTGGCTCGCCCGGCTGTACAACGAGTCCGACCTGCTGGTGGCGGAGTGCCTGCGCAACGGGGTGTGGGACTCGCTCGACGCGCCGGAGCTGGCGGCCGTGGTGTCGGCGCTGGTGTTCGAGTCGCGGCGGGACACGCCAGCCGAGCCGAGGGTGCCGGCCGGGCCGGTGACCGACGCGCTCGGCGAGACCGTGCGGCTGTGGACCGAGCTGGAGCAGGACGAGCGGCGGCACAAGCTCAACCGCACCCGGCAGCCGGACGCCGGCTTCGCGTGGACGGCGTACCGCTGGGCGCGCGGCGAGTCACTGGAGCGCGTGATGTCGGCGTCTGAGTCCGCCGGGGCGGAGATCTCGGCGGGTGACTTCGTCCGGTGGTGCCGGCAGGTGATCGACCTGCTCGACCAGTTGCGCGACGTCATGGGCACCGGTCACCCGGTCGGCGCGGCCGCGAACGAGGCGGTCCGGGCGATGCGGCGCGGCGTGGTCGCGCTGGGCGTCAACTGACCCGTCGACCGACTGGGCCGTCCGGGCGGAATCCCCTGGCGCGGCACACGCTCAGTACACGTGCCGCTATGGTTTGATCGCGCCCAGCGGCACGCAGACCGACTTCGACTTCGCGGAGGCTAACCATGACCAGCCCGTACGGGCCTCCCGGTGGCAACGACCCGCAGCAGCCGTGGGGACAGCAGCCCTACGGCGGTGGCCCGACGCCGGGCACGCCCTCCGGCGGGTTCCCGGCGCAAGGACCGCAGGGCCCCGGTCAGGCCCCCGGTCAGGGTGGTTACGGTCAGCAGCAGCCGTACGGCCAGCAGCCCTATGGGCAGCCCGATCCGTCGCAGCAGCAGTACGGGGGTTACGGCCAGCAACCGACCCAGCAGTACCCCGGCGGGTACGGGCAACAGCAACAGCAGCAGCCCTACGGCGGATACGGCCAGCAGCCGCAACAGCAGCAGCCCGGCGGCGGGTACCCGGGCGCGTACGGCCAGCAGCCGCAGAAGAAGGGCGGCGCCTGGATCTGGGTCGTGGTGGTGGTGGTCGTGCTGGCGGTCGGCGCGTTCGGCGTGCTCGGCTTCATCACCCCGGGCTTCCTGAACAAGAAGGTGTTCGACGAGACGGCGCTCGAGGGCGACGAGGGCGTGAAGAAGATCCTCATCGAGAACTACAACGAGCCGGCGGAGGAAGTCGGCGACGTGGACTGCCCGGCCGAGCAGGAGGTCAAGGAGGGCAACACCTTCGAGTGCACGGTCGTGATCCGCGAGGAGGAGATGACGGTCAAGATCACCGTCGTCAACGACGACGGGCAGTACGAGGTCTCCACTCCCGCCGGCGCGTAGCCGGGTAGCCTGGAACCGGACATATCCGGTTGTGAAGGGGTTTGTGTGCGTCGTCGACTCGTTGGTCTGCTCGTCGTTCCCGTGTTCGTGCTCGCCGGCTGTGGAGCGGAGGACGCGGTCAACCTCCCCGACGTCCCGGACGTGCCGGACATCGAGATGCCGAACCTCGACGTGCTGAACGAGGGCGTGCTCGAAGGGGCCAACGGTGTCAAGGAGTTCCTCGCCCAGGAGTACGACCTCACCGACGTCGGCAGCGTCGACTGCCCCGGGGAGCTGGCCCTGCAGTTCGACTGCAACGTGAGCGTCGCCGGCGAGGAGAAGACCGTCACGGTCACCGTGCTCAACGAGAACGGCGAGTTCGAGGTCAGCGAGCCCAAGTAAACCGGTCGCGTTCACCGCGGCCACGATGCATCATCGGCCGGTGACCCAGACCCTCCCGTCCACGCGGACGACCGACTTCGAGATCCGGGCCGTCGAGGACGACGAGCGGCGCTCGGCGTACACCGTATTCATGGAGGCCCTGCACGAGGAGCCGCCGGACGACGAGAAGTGGACGCTCGCGGCGCGTGCCTACGAGCCGGGCCGCGCCTACGGCGCGTTCGCCGGCGACACCCTCGTCGGCGCCACCATGTCGCTCACCTCCGACATCACCGTGCCTGGCGGCGGGGTCGTGCCGATGGCCGCGGTCACCGGGGTCGGCGTGCGTACCGATCACCGCAGGCGCGGCGTGCTGACCGGCCTGATGCGCCGCCAGTTGGCGGACCTCGCGGCCGCCGGCGAGGTGTTCGCCACCCTGCACGCGAGCGAGCCGACGATCTACGGCCGGTTCGGCTACGGCCTCGGCACGCTGGCCCGCGTCGTGCGGGTCAAGCCGCCGCGGGCGCGGATGCGGGCCGACGTGCCGACCGCGGGCACGACGCGCCTGCTGACCAAGGACGAGGCACTGACCCTGCTCCCCGGGGCGTACCAGCGGCTACGGCCGAGGCGCGCCGGGGTGATGGGTCGGGCGCCGTCCTGGTGGGCGATGTGCTACGAGTACCGCCTGACCCACATGCGGCTCCGGGTCGCCGCGCACTACGGCCCGGACGGCGAGATCGACGGCATGGTCGGCTTCCGCTCCGTCGAGATCCCCTCCGACGACCCGAGGGTCAACGCGGGCGTGGTGGTGCTCGACTTCGTCGGCGCGAACCAGGCGGTGGAGAACGACCTGTGGCGGTTCCTGCTGGGTATCGACCTGGTCGACGACGTCACCGTCTACATGCGTCCGCTGGACGAACCGCTCGAGGCGATGCTGGAGAACGCGCACGCGGTCCGCTGCGAGTGGGACGAGGAGCTGTGGGTGCGGGTGGTGGACGTGCCGGCCGCGCTCGCCGCCCGGACCTACGGCGCCGCCGACCCGGTGGTGGTGGAGGTCGTCGACCCGATCCTGCCGGCCAACTCCGGCCGGTACCTGGTCGGTCCCCATGGCGCGGACCGCACCGACGCCCCGGCCGCCCTCACCCTGGGCGTGGAAGCGCTCGGGATGGTCTACTTCGGCGCGTGGCGCCCGTCGAAGCTGGCCGGGATCGGCCGCCTCGCCGTGCACGACCCGGCCGCGCTGCCGGCCGCCGACCGCCTGTTCGCCACCGACGAACCGTCCTGGTGCGGCAGCCTGTTCTGACGCGTCAGGCGTGGGCGGCTGGGAGCGCGGCCAGCAGCCGGTCCACGGACGCGCCCAGGTCCCACTTCTCCTGCAGCATGCGCACCCGGTCGAGGTCACGGGCCTCGACCGGGACGGCGTCGTCGCGGTCGATCGTGACGTCGGCGTCCAGGGCGACCCGGACCACCCTCGGCGCGGCCGCGACGTACTCGGCGGCGTCGGCGAGGGCGGTCTTCACCCGAAGCGGCACCAGCTTGTCGTCGGCCGCGGCCGCGGCGAGCAGGCCCTCCAGCGAGCCGAACCGGGTGATCAGCTTCGCCGCGGTCTTCTCGCCGACGCCGGCCACGCCGGGCAGGCCGTCGGACGGGTCGCCGCGGAGCAGGGCCATGTCGGCGTAGGCGGGGCCGCTGTTCTCCGGCGGCAGCGCGTACCGCTCGGCCAGCTCGCGCGGCCCGAGCACCTCCGCCTTCGCCCAGCCCCGGCCGACGTAGATCACCGCGGCCGGGGTCGGCTCGTCCCGGACGACCTGGAACAGGTCCCGGTCGCCGGAGACGACCTCGACCGGGTCGGTGGCCTCGCGGGCGACGAGCGTGCCGATCACGTCGTCGGCCTCGTAGCCGTCCGCCTCGGCGACGGCCAGGCCGACCGCGTCCAGCAGGTCCAGGATGATCGGGACCTGCGGGGTGAGCGTGTCCGGCACCTCCTCGACGTTGTTCACCGGATCGGCCAGCCGGTGTGCCTTGTACGAGGGCAGCGCCTCGACCCGGAACGCCGGCCGCCAGTCGGCGTCCATGCACGCGACCAGCCGGCCGGGCCGACGGTCGGTGAGGATGCGCGCGATCGTGTCGGTGAACCCGCGCACGGCGTTCACGACCGTGCCGTCGGGCGCGGTCATCGAGTCGGGCAGCGCGTAGTACGCGCGGAAGTACAGGCTGGCCGCGTCGAGCAGCGCGAGGGGACGGCTCACGGCGCCAGCCTGCCATGTCCCCGCGCTGCCGTGGAAGAAGGGCGCGGCGCAGTAGGCTCCATGGCATGTCGAACACCGTCACCCCGATCGACCCGACGGCCCTGCGCGCGCGGCTGGACCGCGCCAGGGAGGCCGCCGGGAACGCCGGCGTGGACGCCTTGCTGATGGCGCCCGGCTCGGACCTCCGCTACCTGCTCGGCGCCTCCGGCAGCTCCTTCGAGCGGCTGACCTGCCTGGTCCTGCCGGCCGGCGGCGGTCCGGTGCTGGTGGTGCCGAAGCTGGAGGCCCCCGGCTACGCCGACGTGCCGACCGACGCGCTCGGCGTCGAGCTGGCCACCTGGGTCGACGGCGAGGACCCGTACGCGCTGGTCGCGTCGCGGCTCGGCCGGGCGACCAACGTGGCGCTCGGCGACATGATGCCGGCACTGCACGTGCTCGGCCTGCGCGGCGCGCTGCCGGACGCGCACCAGGTCCTGGCCGGGCCGGTCGTGCGCGAGCTGCGGATGCGCAAGGACGCCGCCGAGATCGCGGCGCTGCGGCGCGCGGGGGCGGCGATCGACCGGGTGCACGCCAGGATGGCGGAGTTCCTGCGGGTCGGGCGTACCGAGGCGGAGGTCGGCGCGGACGTCGCGGCGGCGATCGTCGAGGAGGGGCACGCGGTGGCGGAGTTCGTCATCGTCGGCTCCGGGCCCAACGGCGCCAGCCCGCACCACAGCCTGTCCGACCGGGTGATCGAGGCAGGCGACGTGGTGGTGGTCGACATCGGCGGCCCGGTCGACGACGGCTACTGCTCGGACAGCACCCGCACCTACGTCATGGGCTCGCCCCGCGACGCCGACGTGGCCGACACCTACGCCGTGCTGCAGCGCGCCCAGGCGGCCGCCGTGGCCGCGGTCCGGCCGGGCGTGTCCGCGCAGGACGTCGACGCGGCGGCCCGCTCGATCATCGCCGACGCCGGGTTCGGCGAGCAGTTCATCCACCGAACGGGGCATGGCATCGGCCTCGACGTGCACGAGGACCCGTACATCGTGGGCGGCAACGCCCTGCCGCTGGAGCCGGGGATGGCGTTCAGCGTGGAGCCGGGGATCTACCTGCCCGGCCGGTGGGGCGCGCGGATCGAGGACATCGTCGTGGTCACCGAGGACGGCGTGGAGCCGCTGAACAACCAGCCGCACGAGCTGGTCGCGCTGCCGGCATGACGGCGGAGCTGGAGCAGATCGACCAGGCGATCGCGCGGGTGCTCGCGGCGGACGGCAGGTGCAGCTTCACCGACCTGGCCGAGCGGGTCGGGCTGTCGGTGTCGGCCGTGCACCAGCGGGTGCGGCGGCTGGAGCAGCGGGGGGTGATCCGCGGGTACGCCGCGCAGCTCAACGCCGAGGTGATCGGGCTGCCGCTGACCGCGTTCATCTCGCTGACCCCGATCGACCCGGCGGCCCCCGACGACTACCCGCAGCGGCTGGAGGGCATCCGGGAGATCGAGTCGTGCTACTCGGTGGCCGGGGACGAGTCGTACATCCTGCTGGTGCGGGTGTCCTCCCCGGCCGCGCTCGAGGACCTGCTGCGGCGGGTCCGCGAGGCGGCCAAGGTGTCCACCCGCACCACGGTCGTGCTGTCGACCCCGTACGAGGGCCGCTCGCCGGCGATCTGAGGACCGGTTCACGGGCGGCCATATGCGCACGCTATGTGGCCGTTATCCGGTGGCGGTTACGGTCGAACGCGATGGGGCGAACGTCGACGTCGATCACCTTGGGGAGTCCTGTGCCTGGCCTGGCGGTGCGATCTCGGTGGGACGAACCCGCGTTCATGGCTCCCGTCGCCGTCGACGACGTGGCGGACGCACTGGCCTCGGCCGAGCGGGAGGTCCTCGTCATGGGCACGGCCCGCGACACCCTCGGGCTGGCTCGGCGAGTGGTCCCACGAGACGGTGTCCGGTTCCGGTTCGTGTACCCGGGTCACGTCCGCCGTTCGACGGCCACCGAGGCTCACCTGGCCGCCCTGATCGCGTCGGGTGGGCTGGTGCGCACCGCGCTCCGGGTGCCCGCCGACGTGCTGGTGGTCGACAACGCGTTGGCCTTCTTTCCCGGTAGGCACGCCGTGCGTGGCGAGGTCGTCGGGGTCGGGCTGGCCAGCATCGTCGCGACGGTGGTCGAGCTGTTCGAACGGACCTGGGCCGGCGGCGAGCCGTTCGACGCGCAGGGACTGGACGTGCGGGAACAGGAGGTGCTCCGCGGTCTGTCGTCCGGCTGGCTGGACGAGACGGTGGCGGCACGACTCGGTGTGTCCGTGCGCACCGTTCGGCGCGAGGTCGCGGTTCTCATGCACCGGCTGGACGCGCGCAGCAGGTTCCAGGCGGGAATGAGAGCCGCGGCCCGGGGGTGGCTCGCCCCTTAGCGTTGGTCGTCCGCCGACGCGACCGCAGTAGAATGAGCCGCGGCGGCGTCGGCGGACGGGGTGATGTGGAGTTTCGGCTTCTGGGTCCGGTGGAGGTATGGCACGCGGGCTCTCCGCTGCCGATCACCGCGCCCATGCAGCGGGCACTGTTGGCGAGCCTCCTGTCCCGATCCGGTTCGGCCGTTCCGGTGTCGACGATCGTCGACGACCTGTGGGGGCACACACCACCGAGAACCGCGGTCAACACGATCCGCAACTACGTGCGGCGCCTTCGGTCCGTCTTCCCACAACCGGTGCTGCGCAGCACGACCGCCGGGTACCGCCTGGACGTGCGGTCCGCGCAGGTCGACGTGCACCGCTTCACGCAGCTGATCGAGGACGCGAGCGCCGCGGAGTCCCTCGCGCTGTTCGACCAGGCCTTGGCGCTGTGGCGCGGCGACCCGCTGACGAACATCGCCGAGGTGCCGCTGCGTACCCTCCTCCAACCACGGCTCGAGGAGGTCTACCTCGGCGGTGTGGAGCGCATGGCCGAGCTCCGGTTGCGCCATGGCCGGCACGCCGAGCTCATCGCCGGCCTGATCGAGCTGAACGGCCAGTACCCACTGCGCGAACGGCTCTGCCAACAGCTGATGATCGCCCTCTACCGCGAGGGGCGGGCCGTCGACGCCCTCGCGCGGTACCGCCGGCTCCGGGACCGGCTGGTCACCGAACTCGGCATGGAGCCCGGTCCCGAGTTGCGCAGGCTCGAGGCGGCCATCCTCCGCGAGGACGAGGACCTGCTCGCGAGCGTCGAGGCCGGGCAGAACCCGGGGCCGGGCCGTGCGCACCGGCCCGACCAGCTCCCGCCGCTCGTGGTCCCGTTCGTGGGCCGTGCGGACGACGTACGCGAACTGATGGATCGGTTCGCCACCTCCGACGGATCGCCGGTGCACTGCCTGCTCTACGGGCAGGGTGGAGCCGGGAAGTCTGCCCTGGCCGTCCGGCTCGGGCACGAGCTGTCCGGTCGGTACCGGGACGGCGTGCTGTACACCGACCTCGGCGGTTCCACCCCGGGACTGCCGACCCGTTCTCCCGCCCAGGTCATCGCCGGACTGATGACCGGTCTCGGCGGCGCCGAGCCAGGTCCCGACGTCGACCTCGGCACGCTGGTTCGCTCCTACCGCGCCCGGCTGCGGGGCAGACGAGTACTGATCATCGTGGACAACGTGGTCTCCGCGCAGCAGGTCCAGGCCGCGCTTCCCGACGAGCCGGGCTGCGCGCTGATCGCCACCAGCCGGGTGGCGATCAGCGGCGGCGACACGGTGTTCCACGTCGACCCGTTGTCGGGGGCCGCCGCGGTCGACCTGCTGGGACGGGTCGCGGGCGCGCGGCGGGTGCGGGACGAACCGGCCGCGGCCCGGGCGATCGCCACCCTGTGCGGGCGCCTGCCCCTGGCACTGCGGTTGATCGCCAGCCGTGCGGCGCTGCGTCCCCACTGGTCACTGGAGACCTGGCAACGGTTGCTCGATGATGAACGCGGCCGCCTGGACCTGTTGCGGCACGAGGACGTCGATGTCCGAGCCAGCTTCCTGATCGGCCTGGACGGCCTGCGCACGAGCGACGACCCGGTGGACCAGGATGCCGCGTCGTTGTTTCCGCTGCTCGGTCTGCTCAGCCCGCCCTACCTCACGGCGGCGCTGGTGGCGGCGTTGACCGGGTGGCCGCTCATCAGGGCGGAACAGGCCCTGGAGGCGTTGCTCACCGTCCAGATGGTCTACAGCCCGGAGCCGGACACGTACGCGTGCTACGACCTGATCTCCTTGCTGGCGAAGGAGCGGGCGGCCGAGCTGCCGGCGGACGTGCGCGTGCGGGCGCTGCGTCGGGCGAACGACTGGTACATGGCGGCGGTCCGCGGTTGCGGAGTCACGGCGACGGGCACTCCCACCGAGTACGGGTTGCCGCAGAGCCACCGCACGGACAATCTCGTCACCGTCCACTTCGAACGGTACGACGAGGTGCGGCGTTGGTTGGACCGTGAGTTGCCGGTCATCGTGGCGCTGGTTCGGCAGGGGGCGGCGGCCGGCGAGCCGACCGCCACCGAGGCGGCTCGGACCGTGTTGCTGTCGGCGCGGTTCTACCTGAACTCGGCGGTGCCGTGGACGCTGCGTGCCGAGTTGTCCCGGGTGCTGCTCGATCACGACCAGGAGCGTGCGGCGTTCGCCTACGTGAACCTGGCGGTCATCGAGGGACAGCGCGGGAACCTCGTGGGCGCCCAGCGGTTCCTGGACAGGGCGAACGACCTGCTCGACGAGGACGACCTCTGCACCTTGTTCATGTGCCACAACAACCAGGGCATCGTCCGGTCGTCCAGGGGCGATCAGGAGGGGGCGATGCGCCGGTTCGAGCGGGCGCTGCGGGTGGCGGAGCGGAGCGGTCTCCGGATCCTCGAGGTGGTCGCCCTGACCAACATCGCCGACACCCGCACCCGCACCGGTTTCGCCGGCGAAGCCCTCCCGCTGCTCGAACGCGCGCTGGCCATCAGCCGCGAGATCGGTCACCAGGTCGAGATCGCGATCGTCCTGAACACGATCCTGCAGGCCTACGCCGCCCTCGACGAGCACGCAGAGGTGATCCGCCGCGCTCCAGAGGTGCTGGCCCAGCACGAGCTACTCGGCGACGCACACCAGCGGGCCGAGCACCTGCTGACCGTGTCCAAGTCGTTCCAGGCCCTCGGTCTGGACGCCGCGGCGGCCGAACACCTGGCCGAGGCGCGAAGTTGCATCGCTGCCATCAGCACCCGTGAGCAGATCCAGGCCAGCGCCCTGTTCGACCACGTGCTCACCAACTTGCCCTGAGCGTCGCGGTGACCCCTCACCGCGACCTCTCACCGCACGGCGACCAGGACGTGGTCGTCGCCGAACTGCCAGACCGGCGCGGCCTCGGCGAAGCCGGCGGAGCGGAGGAGGTCGGCGTGCTGGCTGACGGTCAGGCCGTTCTCGCCGCTGTGCGCGACGGCGCGGGCGGACCGGCCGTCGAGCAGCGGCGCGAGCTCCTCGTCCTCGCCGAGCGCCTGCCACCACTGTGCCCAGTCCTCGTTGGCGTCGGTGCCGACCCGGGCGGCGCGGGCCAGTCGCACGGTGTCGGCGATGGCGTCCACGGTGGGCTGGCCGAGTCCCAGGTGGTCGGCGTTGACGAACACCCCGCCGGGGCGCAGCCGCTCGGCCAGCGTGCGGTAGAGCGCGGCGAGCGCGTCGGGTTCGAGCCAGTGCAGCGCGGTGGAGGACACCGCCGCGTCCCAGGGGCCGGTGAGTCCGGTGCGCTCCGGCCAGCCGGGGTGGGTGAGGTCGGCCTCGACGAGCGTGACCCTCGGGCCGACGTTGGCGGCGCCGAGGCCGAGCAGCAGCGGGTCGGCGTCGACACCGACGACCTTCGCCCGGGGGAGCGCCCGCGCGATCCGGGCGGACAGCGAGCCCGGTCCGCACCCGAGGTCGACGACGCAGGCCGCCTCGGCGCCGACGACGGCCCGGACCACGTCGATGACCACGCGGAACCGCTCCTCGCGGTCGGGGATGTAGCGCTCCTGCTGGGCGTCCCACCGCTGCACCCACCGCTGCGCCGTCGTGTCCCGCATGCCAACCTCCGTCACTGTTGTTAACCTCTATGGCAGTGACGCTAATCGAGCGGGAGTAACTGGTCAAGTGGAATTCGACAGTCACACGAGCGACGTGGTGGGCAACGCGGTCGCCCTGATCAACGACGTCACCCCCGGAGAACGGCACGGCAAGCCCTTTCCTGCCCCCGCCGACCTGCGGATCGCCGTGCGCGACGCCGTGCCCCCTTCCCGGACCCCCGACCATCCGACCGAAACCGAAGCCGCCGAACTCGCCGGCTGGGCCGCCCGCCTGCGTGCGGTGGTGGAGCTGGTCGACGACGGCGAGGTCGACACCGCTTGCACCACGCTCAACAGGATCCTGCGCGAGACCGAGGCGATGCCCACCCTGGTCCGCCACGACGGCGAACCGTGGCACCTGCACTTCCACAGTGCCGGCGCGGAGTGGGCGATCAGCTGGGCCGCGTCGATGGCGACCGCGCTCGCCGTCGTCCTGGGCAACGCGTCGATCGAGCGGCTGGGCATCTGCAACGCCACCGCGTGCGACCGGGTCTACGTCGACATCTCCCGCAACGGCACCCGCCGCTTCTGTTCGACCGCCTGCCAGAACCGGGTCAAGGCCGCCGCCTTCCGCGCCAGGAAAACCGCCGGCTAGCCACTCAGCACGTCACGGAGCACCGCGAGACCTCGGTGCACCTCGGCGAAGCTGGTGGACAGCGGCGCGAAGCCGAGCCGGATGCCGTCCGGCTCGCGGAAGTCCGGCACGACCCCGCGTTCCCACAACCCGTCCAGCACGTCCCGGAAGTCGCCGCGCCGGATCGTGACGTGCCCGCCCCGCCGTTCCGGATCCCGGGGCGAGGCGACCTCGACACCGAGCGGTACCAGCCAGGCGTCGACCAGTGCCAGCGCGTACTCCGTGAGCGCGGTCGACTTCGCCCGCACCGCGCCGATCCCGGCCTCCTCGAGCATCTCCAGCCCGCACCGCAGCGGCACCATCGCGAGCACCGGGGGAGTGCCGCTGACGAACGCGCGGATCCCGGCCGCCGGCACGTGCCCCTGCTCCATCCGGAACGGATCCCGCCGGCCCATCCACCCGAGGATCGGCTGCCGCAGCGTCTCCTGGTGGTCCCGTCGCACGTAGGCGAACGCCGGTGCGCCCGGCCCGCCGTTCAGGTACTTGTACCCGCACCCGACGGCCAGGTCGACGCCCCACACGTCCAGCTCCAGCTCGACCGACCCGGCGGAGTGGCTGAGGTCCCACAGCACCAGCGCCCCCGCGTCGTGCGCGACCCGGGTGATCGCCGGGGCGTCGGCCAGCCACCCCGACCGGTAGGCGACGTGGCTCGCCAGCACCAGCGCGGTGTCCCGGCCCACCGCGCCGGCCACCTGCTCGGCGGTGATCCCGGTCGCGGGGTCGGTCTCGATCCACCGCAACTCGGCCCCACGCTCCGCGGCGATGCCCTCCACCACGTACCGGTCGGTGGGGAAGTTGTCGCTGTCGACCACGATCACGTTCCGCCCGGTTCGCGCGTCGACCGCCGCCCGCGCCAACTTGTACAGCAGGACGGTCGTGGAGTCAGCCAGCACGGTCTGCCCGGGTGCCGCTCCGAGCACCGCCGCCCCGAGCCGGTCCCCGACCGTCTCCGGCCAGCTCATCCAGGGCTCGTCGCCATCGGTCCACCGGCGGATGAGCCGCCCGCCCCACTCGTCCCGCACGAACCGGTCGAGCACCTCGGCGGTGGCCACCGGTGGCCGCCCGAGCGAGTTCCCGTCCAGGTAGGCCACGATCCCGTCGGCCGGCAGGAACCGATCCCGGTAGCCGGCGAGCGGGTCCGCGGCGTCCAGTTCGCCCGGGTCGAGCGGGTTCCTCGATCGCATGGGCGCCGACGATACGGGGCGGCGCCTCGAGGTCGTCACGGTAACGGGAGGAACGGCGACGGGTCCCCGTAGAGGGCGAGGGGCGCCCACGCGCGCGCAGCGCGACGGCACCGAGCGGCCGCCGGCTATCTCGAAAGCACGGTGCGGCTCGAACAGGACGACCAGTTCGGTGCCGAGCAGGATCGCCAGGCCGAGGCCGTGGCCCGACCGGTCGCCAACCTGGGCTGGATCTACCGCACCATGTTCACGAGCTGAGCGGGGTCGGTGGTGTCAGGCCGCGTCCCCGCGCGCGTCGTGTCGCAGGAACGACTCCAGGCCGGCCAGGTCGTCGGTGTTGATGTGGTCGACGCCGGCGTCGACCAGCTCACGCCAGATGGCCTCGCGGGCCGGACCCGGGGCGTCCGGAGTCGCCCAGAAGCGGACCCGCTGCCCGGCGCGGTGCGCGGTCCGCACGATCGACCGCAGCTCGGCGCGCTCGTCGGCCGGCATCTCGCCGACGCCGGTCCAGGTGAACAGCTTCGTCCAGTTGTCCGACACCAGCGGGGTCAGCTTCGCCGGCGAGCCGGGGCCGAGGTCGTTCGGGTCGGCGATGCGGCCGTCGTAGAACGCCACCCGGCTGCGCTGGGCCTCCATGGTGGCGCGCGGACGGTTGCCGGACACCACCGCGGTCACCGGGCCGCGCCACACGTGACCCCACCGGTACGACGTCCACAGGAACGCGTACCGGGGCGAGCGCAGCAGCCGGTCCAGCGCGGCGTAGGTCGACTCGCCCTCGGTCTTGAGGTCGATCAGCAGCTGGAAGTCGACCCACCGTCCCTTGTAGATCCCGCCGGTCAGCACCAGGCGGCGCAGCGGCTCCAGGTACAGCGACTCCAGCGTGCGTGCCGGGTCCAGGTCCTCCGGGTCGTGCGCGACGAGCAGGTCGCCGTCGACCAGGTAGATGTCCGCCTCCACGCTGGTGAAGCCGTGGGACAGCGCGTCGAACAGCGGGCGGTCGTGCTCGTAGTCGTTGTGCGCGTGGGCCTGTGCGAGCGGGCGCACCCAGCCATCGTGGTGGTGCGGGGTCGCGGCGGCCGGAACCGCGCCGGCGACCAGGCCGATGAGTGCCAGCAGCAGGAACAGCGATCGGGGCAGGGCCCGCACGGGAACCTCCAACGGGGTCGGGGGACGGCGGCGTCACGTTAGGACACCACGGTGAACGGCGGGGCACCAGCTCGTGGCCAGCCAGGTCAGATCGGCACCGAGACCATGCGGCGGCCGTCGGTGGTGACGATCTCCACCGACTCCACCTCGCCCGGTTCGACCAGCGCGGTGCCCTCCAGCCGCAGGCCCTCGGCCCCGGCCTCGTCGGACACCACCCAGCTGCCGGCCACCAGCGGCTCGCCGTCCTCGGGCACCACCAGCAGCTCGCACCGCTCGCCCGCCGGCACCCCCTCGACCTCGGCGTTCACCCACACCCAACCGGCCCTCGGCTCGACCTCCACCCGCATCGTCGCGCCGGTGGCCGGGTCGGTGCCCTCGGCGGTGACCGTGCCGGCCGGCAGGGCCTCGGCCGGCGGGGTCGGCGCGGTCTCCCGGCCGATCAGCACGCCGCCGCCGAGCGCGACCGCGGCCGCCAGCACGACCGACGCCGCGACCAGCCCGGGCGACCAGCCCCGCCGCGCCGGCGCCGCCTCGGCGCGGACCCGGTTCAGCGCGCCGCGCAGCAGCAGGTCGCCGCCGTCCGGTGGGCCGTCCAGGAACGCCTCGGGTGGTACCTGGTCCAGCGCGTGCCGCAGGTCGACGAACTCCGCCAGCTCCCGCTGGCACTCCGGGCAGGTCGACACGTGCGCGTGCACCGCCCGTTCCTCGCCGGGGTCCAGCGAGCCGAGCGCGTAGGCGCCGAGCAGCGAGCGGTCGTGCTCGACCGAGCTCATCGCGGCACCTCCCCCGGACGTCCGAGCGTGGCCCGCAGCGCGCGGACCGCGTGGTATGACCTCGATTTCACGGTACCTGGCGCGATGCCGAGCACCGCCGCCGTCTCGTTGACCGTCCGCCCCCGGTAGTACAGCTCGACCAGCACCGCCCGGTGGTCGGGGGAGAGCCGGTCCATCGCGCCGAGCACGGTCATCGCGTTGACCACGTCGTCGGCGTGGTCGCGTTGCGCGGCCGGGACGTCGATCTCCTGGTTCACCTCGGTCGGCCGCACCGCCCGCGCCCGCGCTCGGTCGGTGATGATGTTGCGTGCCACGGTGAGCAGCCAACCCCGCACCGAGCCGACGTTGTCGCGCAGGTCGTCGGCGTGTTTCCAGGCCCGCAGGAGGGTCTCCTGCACCACGTCCTCGGCCGCGGCCCGGTCGCCGGTGAGGCGGATCGCGTAGGCCAGCAGGCTCCGGCCGTGCTCCTCGTACAGGGAGCGGACCAGTTCCTCGCCGGGCACCTGTTTCGCCCGGCGGGCTCGCCTGCCTGTGATCGCCACGCTTGCCATCACCTGCCCTGGGAGTTCGCGGTGTCGCGGGGCCGCACGCGGGAGCCAGGCACAGCTCGGGTCGAGGGCGAGAGTACTGGACACGTGCTGGCTCACAACCATGAACACGTACGCGCCAGGTGTCCGGTTCAACCGCCGTCGCGGACCAGCAGCGCCACCTCCACCCGGTTCGCGCACCCCAGCTTGGCCAGCACCCGGCTGACGTAGGTCTTGATCGTGGTCTCGCTCATGTGCACGCGCCTGCCGATGTCGGCGTTCGACAGGCCCTCGGCGACCAGCGCGGCGATCTCCTTCTCCCGAGGGGACAGCGCCGACAGCCGCTCGGCGGCCTCGCGGCGGCGGCCGGCGGCCGGCGCGACCATGCCGAGCACGAGCCGGGTGACCTCGGGGGAGAGGTAGGCGTCCCCGGTGTGCGCGGCGCGGACCGCGCGGACCAACTCGTCCGGTGCGCAGTGCTTGAGCACGAACCCGGCGGCGCCGTGCTGGAGCGCGCGAAGGACGTTCGGCTCGGTGCCGTACGAGGTCAGTACGACGGTCCTGGTCGCTGGCAGCCGCCGGCGCAGCTCGTCGAGCGCGCCGAGCCCGTCGAGGACCGGCATGCTGATGTCCAGCAGCGCCACGTCCGGGCGGTGCTCGAGCGCGGCCAGCACGGCGGCCGACCCGTCGGCGGCGGTCGCGACGACCTCGATGTCGCCCGCGGACTCCAGCACGGTACGGATGCCGGCGGTGATCAGCGGTTCGTCGTCGGCGACCAGGACGCGCAGCACCTCAGGCCACCCCGGTCAGCAGGCTCGCGGGCAGCAGGAGGAACAGCAGCGCTCCGGTGGCCACGCCCAGCGCGGTGGCACGCACCCGCCCGACGGCCGGCTCCGGCTCGAGGTCGACCGAGGTGGGCAGCATGGCGACCAGCCGGAACGTGCCGTCGTCCGCCCGGTGGTCGAGGAAGCCGCCCGCCGGTTCGACCCGCTCACGGAGGCCGAGCAACCCGAACCCGGCACCGGGTGCGGCCGGCCCGGACACCGGGTTCGTCAGGCTCAGCACCAGGGCGTCGGCCTCCCAGTCCAGCCGCACCGTCACCGGGGAGCCGGGCGCGTGCTTGGCCGCGTTGGTCAGCCCCTCCTCCACCACCCGGTAGGCCGCCGCGTCCGTCGCCGGGGCCAGCGCGCGCCGGTCACCTCGGGTCTCGACGGTCACCGGAACGCCGGCCGCGCGGAACTCGGCGACCAGGGGCTCGGCCGCCGCCAGACCGGGCGTGTCGTCGGCCGTTCCGCGCAGGGAGCCGATCAGCTCGTACAGCTCGGCCACCGCCGCCCTGGTCGCGGTCCCCAGCGCCTCGACGTCGGCTCGACGCTCCGGCGGCGTCGTCACCTCGAGGGCCGCCGCCCGCACCGACACCAGGCTCAGCCTGCGGCCGAGCGAGTCGTGCATGTCCCTGGCGATGCGCAGCCGCTCCCGCAGCCTGCCGCGCTCGGCCAACAGCTCCCGTTCCCGGCGCAGCTGCCGGTTGTGCGACTCCAGCGCCGCCACCAGCCGCCGGTGCTGCGCCAGGTACCGCCCGACCAGCAGCGGCAGTACGACGAACACGACCGCCGCCACGACGGCCTGCCGGGGCGCCGTCCCCAGCGCGATCGCCACCGCCGGCCAGGCGGCGACGGCTCCCGCGACCACGACGGTGTCCCGGCGCGACACCGTGGCGAGACCGGTGCGGTGCGCGACCCACACCAGCAGCGGGTACGAGCCGCCGGACACCACGGCGAGCGCCAACGTCGCCGCGAACACGCCGAGCGGTGCCCGGGTGGCGAACGCCAGCAGCGCCGCGACCGGTGCGTACCCGAGCGCGGTCGGCACGTCGTGCGTGGCGGTGAGGAGCAGGGTGTCCGCCAGCACCACGAGCGCGGCGGCGAGGTGTCGGCCCATGCCGGCAATCTACGGGTCCACCTTCGTCGTCCGAACCGGCGACTTTCGAGGACGGCGCCCGGCGCGGCGGGCGACCTAGCGTGCCGGTGTGATCGAAGTGGACGGGCTCAGCAAGCGGTACGGCGGCACGGTCGCGGTCGACGACCTGTCGTTCACCGTGCGGCCGGGCCGGGTGACCGGGTTCCTCGGCCCCAACGGCGCCGGCAAGTCGACGACCATGCGGATGATGCTCGACCTGGACCGCCCGAGCGGCGGCCGGGTACGCATCGACGGCCGCCGCTACCGGGACCTGGACCGCCCGCTGCTGCGGGTCGGCGCGCTGCTGGAGGCGCGGTCCACGCACGGCGGCCGCAGCGCGCGACAACACCTGCGCTGGCTCGCGCGGACCAACGGGATCGGCGAGGCACGGGTGCGCGCGGTGCTCGACCAGGTCGGTCTCGCCGACACCGGGCACCGGCGCACCAAGGGCTTCTCGCTCGGCATGGGCCAGCGGCTCGGGCTCGCGGCCGCGCTGCTCGGCGACCCGCCGGTGCTGCTGCTCGACGAGCCGGTGAACGGGCTCGATCCGGAGGGCATCGTGTGGTTGCGCGCGCTGGTCCGCGGGCTGGCCGCCGAGGGCCGCACGGTACTGGTGTCCAGCCACCTGATGAGCGAGATGGCGCTCACCGCCGAGCACCTCGTGGTCATCGCGCACGGCAGGCTGCTCGCGGACACCACGGTCGACGAGTTCGTCGCCGAGTACGCCGGCTCGCACGTGCGGATCACCACGCCCAGCCCGGAACGGCTGCGGGCGGTCCTCACCTCGGCGGGCATCCGGGTCGGCGAGGGCGACGGCGGAGTGATCGAGGCCCACGGCGTCGGCGCCGACCGGGTCGGCGAGCTGGTCGCGGCGAACGGTGTCGTGGTGCACGAGATCGGCGCGCGGACCGCGTCGCTCGAGGAGGCGTTCATGCGGTTGACCGGAGGTGAGCGGACATGAGGACACTGCTGCTGGCGTTCCAGGGGGAACTGACCAAGGCCTGGTCGCTGCGGTCCACCTGGTGGAGCCTGGTGCTCGCGACGGCGATGTCGATCGGGCTGTCCGCCCTCATCGGGCTGGGGCTCCGGGACGGCCGGCTGTCCGACCGGAACACCTGGGATCCCGTGCGGTACGGGTACTTCGGGCTGACCATCGGCCTGATCGTGCTCGTGGTGTTCGGCGTCATGCTGGTCAGCGGCGAGTTCACCTCCGGCACGATCCGGGCCTCGCTCGCCGCCGTGCCGCGACGCGGGGTCTTCCTGACGGCCAAGGTGCTGGCCGGCACCGCGATCGCTCTCGTGGTGTCGGTGGTGTGCGGACTCGGCGCGTTCCTCGCCACGCAGCCGGTGCTCGGCGACCGGGGGACGACGCTCGGCGAGCCCGGCGTACCGCGCGCGGTGCTCGGTGCGTGCCTGTTCATGGCGCTGATGGCGGTGTTCGCCATGGGGGTCGCGGCGATGCTGCGCAGCACGGCGCTGTGCCTCGGCATCATGATCCCGATCCTGTTCCTCAACTCGCAGGGCATGGCGAACCTGCCGGCGATCCGGCCGGTCACCCAGTTCCTGCCGGACCAGGCGGGGCTGGTGTTGATGCAGAGCGTCCAGCAGCCACCGGGCAGCGTCGGGCACACCGACTTCGGCTGGGGTGGCGCGCTGCTCGTCCTGCTCGCCTGGACGCTCGCCGCGCTGGCCGGCGGATTCGTCTCGATCCGGCGCCTTGACCCCTGAGCTAAGGTTAGGCGTGCCTAACTACTCGACGTTCGAGCGGCTGCAGCTGAAGGCCATGACCAAGGCCGCGTCGCTGGTCATGGCGCCGTCGGTGGAGCGCGCGGTGTACGGGCAGTTCCGGATGACCGTGCACGCGGTCACCGACCTCGCCCCACATCTGCGGCGGATCACCTTCCGCGCGCCGGAGCTCGCCGACCACCGCTGCAATGGACCGGACGAGTACTTCGGCCTGATGATGCCGCCCGCCGGGCGGACCACCCTCGAACTGCCGAGCGCGGACCGGTTCAACGTCCGCCAGGCCATCCGCCGGATGCCCGAGGACCGGCGCCCGGAGCTGCGCTGGTACACCGTCCGCGCGCACCGCCCGGCCGACGCCGAGATCGACGTCGACTTCGTACTGCACGGCGACGCGGGCCCCGGCTCCCGGTGGGCCTCCGCCGCCTCCCCCGGCGACGAGGTCGGCTTCCGTGCCGGCACCGCGACCTACGCCCCGCCGCCGGACGCCGGCCGGCAGCTGCTCGCGGCCGACGAGACCGCGCTGCCCGCGCTCTCGGCGATCCTGGAATCGCGCAACGGGGCCGAACTGCACGCCTACGTCGAGGTACCGGACGACTCCTTCGAGCAGCCGGTCGCCGCCGAGGTCACCTGGCTGCACCGGGGCGTCGACCCGCCGGGATCCCGTGTCCTGCCGGCCGTCGCGGACGCCGCGCTGCCGGGAGTGGACTACGCCTGGCTGTGCGGGGAGTCCGCGCTGGCGACCGGCTTGCGCCGGCACCTGGTGCGGGACCGGTCGGTGGACCGCAGGCGGATCATGTTCTCGGGATACTGGAAGCTCGGACAGGCTCGGGGCTAGCGGTACCCGACCGCGCGAGCACCAGCCACACCGCCACCGCGCAGCCGGCCAGCCCGATCACCGTGGTCCACGCGATCGGGTCGCCGAACATCAGCAGCGCCCACACCATCGTGGTCGGCGGGGTCAGGAAGAGCATCGTGCTGACGCCGGTCGCGCCGAGCGCGCGCAGGGTCAGCAGGTAGCAGCCGTAGCCGCCGAACGTCGACAGCACGACCACCCACACCACCGCCCACCAGAACCCCGGCGTCATCGGCGGCGCGAGCCGGCCGGTGGCCGCCGCCGCGACGACGAACACCCCGCACGACGCGAGGCAGTGGATGGTGAGCTGGTCGAACGGCGCCGTCCGCAGCGCCCACCGCCGTTCCAGCAGCGTGCCGGCCGACAGCGCGAGCATGCCGCCGGCCACCAGCAGGTAGCCGAGCACGTGTCCGCCACCGCCGAGATCACCCGCCACCACCACGGCGACGGCCGACAGCCCGGTCACCAGGCCGAGCCACTGCCGCGGCCGCACCCGTTCCCCCAGCACCGGTCCGGCGAGCGCGCCGACGACCAGCGGCTGCATGACCGCGATCAGCGCGGCGACACCGGCCGGCACGCCGATCCCGACCCCGCCGACCACCCCGGCGAGGTACAGCACCTGGCACAGCACCCCGAGCACCGCCTGCCGCCGCACCTCGAACGCGGTCACCCTCGGCCGCCGTACGACCGCGAACAGCCCGAGCAGTACCGCGACCACCACGTAACGCCAGGCCAGCAGCGTGTCGGCGGCCGCGTGGTCGGTGCCGAGCCGGGCGCCGACGAACCCGCTGCTCCACATCACGACAAGGCCGCCGGCGACGACCGCGGTGTGTCTCATGCCGCGAGGTAAACATACAAGTCGGTATACTGTCAGTGTGCTGTCCCGACCCATGACCCCCGCCGGCGAACGGCTGCTCGCCACCGCCAGCGACCTGTTCTACCGCCGCGGCATCCGCGCGGTGGGCGTCGACCTCATCGCCGAACAGGCCGGCACCACGAAGAAGACGCTGTACGACCGGTTCGGCTCCAAGGACAACCTGGTCGCCCTGTACCTGCGGGCGCGGTTCGAGCGCTGGCAGGCGTTCGTCGACGAGCGGCTGGCCCTCGTCGAACCGGGCCAGGGCCAGGTGCTGGCCGCCTTCGACGTGCTGGCCGAATGGCTCGCCGACAACACCCGCGGCTGCGCGTTCGTCAACGCCAACGCCGAGATCGACCGCACCGACCACCCGGCCATGGCCGTCGTGCACGCCGAGAAGCGGTGGATGCGGGCGCGCTACGAGCGGCTCGTCCACGACGCCGGGCTGCCGTCGACGCTCGGCGCGCACCTGCACCTGCTGCACGAGGGCGCGATCGTGGCCACGACCGCCGGCGCGCAGGACGACGCGGTGGCCAACGCCAGGTCGGCGGCGCGGACCCTGCTCGCCGCGGCGCTGAGCGCTACCGGGCCCGGCGGCTCGCTCGTTGGGCGATGATGCCCCCGACGATCACGAACACGCCGCCGATCGCGCACACCACCCACAGCACCACCGAGAGGGTGCTGGTCAGGGCGTCGTAGAACGGGCCGGCGAGCTCCGGCGACGGGCTTCGCGCGGCGAGCTCGCTGCGCAGGAACCACCGCGCCAGCACCATCAGCAGCATGACCACGACCAGCCCGAACCCGGTGACCACCAGCGTCGTACCGCGCCGGGCCGACAGCACGAGCCCGAGCACTATCAGCCCGATCGCCGCGACCGGGAGCCAGATGCTGAGCTGTTCGAGCAGCTCGAACGAGGGCACGGCCTGCCGCACGGCGGGCCCGGACATCAGCTCGACCTGGGCGTCGATCTCCGGGATCCGGTCGGCCAACGGCACCCCGTCGGCGACGAACCTGGCCTTGAGGTCCGTCGCGACCACGCCGAGGTCGAGCACGACCGCGTCACCCTCGACGGCGAGGCCGCCGCCGTCGTCGCGGAGCAGACCGAGCACCTGCGGGTGCGCCTCCCGGTTCAGCTCGACCCAGGTCGGCCGGAACCGGTCACTCTCCACGAACGAGGTGATGCTCTGGTCGACGAGCTGGCGCGCGGCCTCCGGCACCGAGCCGTCGACCGCGGCGGAGAGCTGGTCGGCGACCGCCGTCCGGACCTCCGGGTCGTCGGCCAGCGGCGCGACCGCGTCGAGGTAGCTCTCCTGGTCGGTGATCTCCTCGACCAGGACGAAGGCGGCGACCGCCGGTCCGGCGAGCAGACAGCCCAGCAGGACGAACAGGGTGGCGAACGCGGTGCGCAACACCGGCCGCACTCTAGCGGGCGGCGGGTTTAGCATCGGGGCATGGCTCACCACGACGTTCTGCCGTCCGTACCCACGCAGCTCCTCATCGGCGGCAAGTGGACGGACTCCTCCGACGGTGCCCGTACCGACGTGGTCGATCCGGCCACCGGGCAGACCCTGTGCTCGGTCGCCGACGCCACCCCGGCCGACGGCCAGGCCGCCGTGGCCGCCGCGGTCGCGGCGCAACGCGACTGGGCGGCCACCCCGGCCCGCGAGCGCGGCGAGATCCTGCGCCGGGCCTACGAGGCGATCATCGCCGACGTCGACCGGTTCGCCACGATCATCACGCTGGAGATGGGCAAGCCGCTGGCCGAGGCCCGGGGCGAGGCGAAGTACGCCGCCGAGTTCCTCCGCTGGTTCTCCGAGGAGGCGGTGCGGCTCGACGGCCACTTCGGGCACACCCCCGACGGCAACTCGCGGGCGATGGTGCTGGCGCAGCCGGTCGGCCCGTGCCTGCTGATCACCCCGTGGAACTTCCCGCTGGCGATGGGCACCCGCAAGATCGGGCCGGCGGTCGCGGCCGGCTGCACGATGGTGCTCAAGCCCGCGCCGCAGACGCCGCTGGCCAGCCTGGCGCTCGCGTCCGTGCTGTCGGAGGCGGGTCTGCCCGACGGCGTGCTCAACGTCGTCACCACGAACCGTGCGGCCGAGGTCGTCGAGCCGATGCTGACCGGCGGCGACATTCGCAAGCTGTCGTTCACCGGCTCGACCGAGGTCGGCCGGCTGCTGCTCGCGCAGGCCGCGACCAAGGTCGTGAAGACCTCGCTCGAACTGGGCGGCAACGCCCCGTTCATCGTGCTCGACGACGCCGACCTGGACCGCGCGGTCGAGGGTGCGGTCACCGCCAAGATGCGCAACATGGGTGAGGCGTGCACCGCGGCGAACCGGTTCTTCGTGCACGAGTCCGTCGCCGAGGACTTCGCCGGCAAGCTGGCCGAGCGGATGGGCGCGCTCACCGTCGGCTCCGGCCTGGAGTCGACCTCCCAGGTGGGCCCGCTGATCGACCCGGACGGCCTGTCGAAGGTCACCGAGCTGGTGGACGACGCGGTGGCCAAGGGCGCGCGCGTGGTCGTCGGCGGCACCGCGCCAGACGGCCCCGGCTACTTCTACCAGCCGACCGTCCTGGCCGACGTGCACCCGGACAGCGACCTGTGCCGCACGGAGATCTTCGGCCCGGTGGCGGCCATCCAGACCTTCACCGACGTCGACGACGCGGTGGCCCGCGCGAACGACACCGAGTGGGGACTCGTCGGGTACCTGTTCACCCAGGACCTGGACAAGGCGTTCCGGGTGTCGGAGGCCATGGAGGTCGGCATGGTCGGCCTGAACGCGGGCATCGTGTCCAACCCGGCGACCCCGTTCGGCGGCGTCAAGCAGTCCGGCATCGGCCGCGAGGGCGGACGGGTAGGCATCGAGGAGTTCCTTGAGCACAAGCTGATCGTGATGCCCCGCTGACCGCGCTGGTCTTCGAACCGGACGACGGCCGACCGCCCCGTGCCGGCATCGTCCTGTTCCACGGCGGCGCGCTACGCGCCGGTTCGCCCGAGGGGCTGGCCCCGCACTGCCGGGAGCTGGCGTCCCGCGGAATCCTCGCGGTGTCGGCCGGCTACCGCCTGCTCGGCCAGGACGCGGCCAGCATCGACGACTGCCTCACCGACGTGAGGCGGTCGCTCCACCGGTTCACCCGGCTGGCCGCGTCCCGCGGACTCGACGCGTCGCGGCTGGCCGCCGGCGGCAGTTCGGCCGGCGCCCACCTCGCGCTCGTCGCCGCGCTGACCACCCAGGCACCCGGCGTCACGTCCCTGGTCGCGCTCAACCCCGCCGGCCTGGATCTGTGCTCGTTGGAGCCGGCTCAGCAGCGCGACCTGGAACACCGGATCGGCATCGCCCCGGACCGGCTGGCCGAGTTCTCGCTGATCGAACAGGTACGGCCGGGCAACCCCAGGACCCTGATCCACCACCGCACCCACGACGAGATCGAACCGATCGACGCGGTACGACGCTTCCGCGACGCCATGACCCGCGCCGGCAACGACTGCACCCTGCTCGAGTACGAACACGCGAAGCACGGGTTCCACTACGACAGCGACCACGCCCGCGACGTCCTGGCCACCACGACGCGATTCCTCCTCGACGAGTCGACCTCGCCCGCGTCAGGGAACTTCGAGCTTCTGTAAAATGCCCTGCGCGGTGTCGTCACCTTCCTGCGCCCATTCCCGAAGCTTGCCCAGTGACCGGTCCTGGTTGCCGTTGTTGTACTCCCGGATCGTCAGCAGATGTCCTGCCGCCCGAATTCCTTCGGCGTACTTCTGCTCGAGAATCCGATCGGCCTCGGGTGACCTCCCCGACCTGTCCAGCAGGTCCACGAGGTTCCGCAGTGCATCGATGCTTCCAGCTTGCACGCCGTCGCGCAGGACCCGTTCGACCTCGTGGTAGCGACCGGTCGAGCCCAGCAGTTTGACCAGCCGGAAGATCGCGAAATAGTTCCCCGCGGACACGCCGCGTCGCAGTGTTCGTTCGGCGTCTTCGTCGTTCCCGGCTTTGAGTTGGAGCCGAGCAAGGTGCTCGACGAACTGGACGTATCCGCAATTGACGGCCTCTCGGAGGACCACCTCGGCCGCGTGCAGTTCGTCGATCTCCTCTAATGCGTCGGCGATCTTCACGGCCTCGGTCGGGTCGTTCGACCGTAGCCGTTCGTGTAGTTCGAGCACGGTTACCTGCACCCGATCCGGATTGGACTTGATAGCGGACAGGGCGTGGCTGCGTCCGAGATCTCCACCCTCCTGCGTCGCGCGCTCGAGGTCCTCCAGTACCGATGCGAAGTGCTGTCCGTCGACCGACCATGCCATCTCGGGCATCTCGGTGTACTGCGGCTCGCCGTCGACGACCGTGATGTAGAGAGTTTTCTCGTCGTTCCAGATTCGCTCGAACTCCTTGTCGGCGATCCGGCCGAGGCTTCGCATCAGCGCGGGATCGCCGTCACCGACGACTCGGAGCACTGGTGCGTCCATCGCGTTGATTCCAGGCCAGAGTGAACCGATCACTCTGGTGTCGTCCCGGGCGAACATGCACATCGACGGGCGCGCGTCGAATGCCTTCACCTGCAGTTGGCTCTTCACATCCGGATGATGTCGGAACAGGCGGTTGAATTCGCAGATCTCGGTCGCGATCTGTCGCGACGCGGCATGCTCCGCTACCGGGTCCAATTCCTGTCCGCGGAGTCGCGCGAACTCCGAGTTGTGTCGAAGGATCAGGATGCGGACATCGCACCCGCTGCGCGCCTTCTCCACCAGAATCTCGCCCAACGAGATCAGGCAGCCGGTCCAACTCGCGGTGATTCGGATGGAGTCCTTGGCGCCACGCATCTCCTCGGAAAGGTCGATCTCGCTGAGCGTGGGATGGGAGCCCACGATTCCCATGCGCGCGAAATCTCGAAGGTACCCGTTCGCCGTGGCGGCGGCGTTGAGCAACTTCTCGTCCAGTGCGCCGTCCTTCAGGAACCGGGTCAGCTCGGAGACCTCTGTTCGCTGGCGTTCGATCTCCGCGCGCAGCGCTCCTTTGCTCTCGAGTAGGTGTGCCAGTCGGGTGATCGACTCGTCCATGCGTTCCAGCTTGGTGATCCGTACGATCAGAAAAGACATGGAAAGTAGCGCCAAGATCCCGCACGTGGCCTGGACGAGACTTTCATTGCTGAGATCAGTGACACCGGCGACGACGAATACAATTATCGCTCCGACAACCGCAACACTGTCTGGAAGATGGACCAACGCTCGCTTGGCGAATATCGCTCCTCTGGTTGACGTCATCCCCCAGCCTCCTTCGCCTGGATGAACGCCTGATCCCAATCAGTCGGGTGGCCATCCACCCTAGCAAAAAGTGGCTCTGGCGGCGGGAACCCTGTCATGCATGCGGTAGAAATGTGTGCGTGACAGTAGAACCAGACGAGCAGGTCGACGCGGTGGCGGACGCGGTGCTCGCCGCGTCGCGGTTGCTGGTGGCGGTGTCGGCCCGGTCGATCGCGGCCGTCGACGAGTCGATCTCGTTGGCGCAGTTTCGTCTGCTGGTGGTGCTGTCGAACGGGCACCAGAAGGTGACCGCGCTGGCCGAGGCGCTGGACGTCAACCCGTCCTCGGCCACCCGTGCGGTCGACCGGCTGGTCGAGTCGGGTCTCGTCGACCGTCAGCAGAATCCCCGCTCCCGGCGCGAGACGCAGGTCAGCCTCACCTCGGCCGGGCGACGTCTGGTCAGCGACGTCACCCGTCGGCGACGCGCGGAGATCGCCGAGATCGTCGCGCGGATGCCGGCCGGCCATCAGCGCGGGTTGGTGCGGGCACTGCGCGCGTTCAGCGAGGCCGGGGGAGAGGTCAGCCAGGACGGGCCGGTGTGAACGCGATCGCGCGCGTCGCCTCGGCGACCTCCGGCCAGCTCGGGTCCCGCGGGTCCTCGGGGAAACCGATCATCGGGGCGAGGCGCTTCCAGGCGTGCGGGTGCTTGCGCTGGTAGGCCATCAGCACCTCGTGCGTCTCCGGGCCGTCGAGGAACCGGTGATCGGGCCGCAGCCACTGGTTGGCGCCGATCCGCACCTCGATGGCGGGGTTCGCCCGCAGGTTGCGGTACCAGTCGGGATTCTTGCCCCACGCCGCGATCACCACGACCTCGGGCACCGTGCGGTCGTAGCGCACGGTCTCCACCACGACCTCGCGCCGCGCGCCGGTCTTCCGGCCCCGGTGGGCGATGTAGAGCAGCCGGTGGCCGGTCAGCCAGCCCAGCTTGGCGCGGTAGAGCCAGATCGGTGCTCGCAGGGCGAGCCTGAGCAACCCGGTCGGCTTGCGGTCGACGGCCGCCACGGAGTCCCTCCTCACGAAGTGTGCGCAGAGCAACTTTTGCACAGTGCACAGATCGCCCGTCAGGAGCCCCGCAGCCAGCGGTCGAACCACGCACGGGTGCGCCGCAGGAAGTCGACTTGGTGGTTGCGTTCCTGGATCGCGTGTCCCTCTCGCGGATAGACGACGAACTCGTGCTCGACGCCGAAACGGCGCAGCGCCCGGTGGAAGTACACGGCCTGGCCGAGGGGCACGTTGGTGTCCTCGGCGCCGTGCAGGATGAGCACCGGGGTGCGTACGTGACGGGCGAAGGAGATCGGGCTGACCGCGTCGTGCGGGTGTGGGCCGATGCCGTCCCATCCCGTGCTGCCGCCGAGCGCGGCTTCGAACTGGCCGTTCTCCCCGGTCGCGGCGAGCATGCCCCAGTCGACGACACCGGCGCCGACCAACGCGGCGCGGAACCGATCGGTCTGGCCGACGGCCCAGGCGGCCAGGAACCCACCGTGGCTCCCGCCGGCGATGCCCAGCCGGTCGGGGTCCGCGATGCCCTCGGCGACGAGCAGGTCGATGCCGGTCAGGATGTCGGTCCATTCCTCCTGTCCGACCCGGCCGGCCACGCTGAGGGCGAACTGGTGGCCGTGGCCCTGGCCCCCGCGCGGGTTGGGCAGGAACACCGCGTAGCCGGCGGCGGCCAGCCACTGCGCGCTGGGGTGCCAGAACAGCTGGAAATCGTCGGCGTAGCGGTCGTACGGTCCGCCGTGAGCGATCGTGACCAGCGGAAACGGGCCGTCCGGCGCAGACTTTCCTACCGGCAGGACGAGTAGGCCGTCCAGGTCGAGGTCGTCGGCGGCGCGGTAGGCCAGCGGTTGTTGGATCCCGAGAGCGATGCCGTCCAGCTCCGGGCGAGTGTCGGTGATCCTGCGCAGCGGCCCGGTCGGTGGCCCGACGTGCACGTTCGCGTGCTGGTACCGGGTGCCGGTCAGCACCGCGATCCTCTCGCCGGTGGGGGTGGTGGTGAGGTCGTCGAGGCGCCCGGGGTGCTGCGACAAGGTCGTGGGGCCGGCGGGGTCGAGCCGGGCCAGGGTCGTGTTCAGGCCGTCGGCGAACACGACCAGTGGGGCGGTGTCGGTCTGGTGCAGTTCGGTGGGGCACATCGGGAGGCCGGACGTCCGGTTGCGCAGGACGCCACTGTCCACGGCCAGGTCGAACACGGCGGTACCGGCCTGCAGAAGCGGTGGCGTGAGCGCGACGTAGCCGAGGTGCCAGCCGTCGTCGTCCGGCCACCAGGCGAGCGAGTGTGCGTCCGCCCCGACCGCACCGAGATCCACCGTGGCCCCGGTCGTGGGATCGAGCAGGTGCAGTTCGCCGGTGCGGGGGCCGTAGTCGTTGTCGCTGCTGGCCTGGCTGAGTACGGCGAGCGGACCGCCGTCGGGGCGCTGCCGCAGTTCCACGACGTGCCGGTCGCCGAACACGTCCGGGGTGGTGACCTGGCCGGTACGCAGGTCGAGCAGACGCACCCGGGCACGCGGTTCGCGCTCGCCGACGACAATGGCGTCGTCGCGGTCCTGCGCGCGGCGCGTGTCCTGTTCGGTGGGTTCGTCCTCGGCGAGCAGCGCGACCAGGTCGGGGTCGGCGAGCGGCACGTGGTCGACGATCCCGGCGCGCCAGGTGGTCACCGCGGTCGCCGTGCCGTCGTCGACGGTGAGCCGGTGCACCTGCGCGGTGCCGCGGTCGGCGCGGTCGGACAGGAAGTACAGAATGCCCGAGTCCGCGGACCAGCGTGGCCGGGACTCCGTCGCGACGTCGGCGGTCGCCCGGCGCGACGCGGCGGCGCCGTCGGTGTCGACGAGCCAGAGTTCGGTGTCGAGGTGGTCGCCGGTCCGGCTGACGGGAGCGAGGACGTAGCAGAGCAGCCGCCCGTTCGGGGCAAGAGCCGGGGTCCGCGGTTGGCGACCATCGACCACGAGTTCGGCGGTCAGACCTGTCATCCGATCAGTCTGCGCCCTCCTACCGCGTTTGGTGGCCCGTTCCGGCCAGCACGGCCGGCTCGGGGTCGGCCGGCCGGGTGGGTCGTCGCGACGGGAGCAGGCCCGCCACGGCGGCGGCCACCAGCGCGGCGCCCGCACCGATCACCATGATCAGCCGGAACCCGTGCTCGGCCGGCAGGTCCACGCCGCCGAACGACGTGGTGACCCCGGCCAGCAGGGCGCCGGCCACCGCGCTGGACACCGACGTGCCGATCGACCGCATCAGCGTGTTGAGGCTGTTGGCCGCCGCGGTCTCCGACACCGGCACCGCGGCCATCACCAGCGCCGGCATGGCGCCGTAGGCGAACCCGATGCCGCCGCCGATCACCATCGACACCACCACCAGGTGCCAGATCTCCGACATCAGCACCAGGTTGAGCGCGTAGCCGGCGGCGACCACCAGCATCCCCAGGATCAGCGTCGTCTTCGGTCCGCGCGCCGCGGACACCCGCGCGGACAGCGGCGCCACCGCGATCATCACCAGCCCCGACGGCGCCAGCACCAGACCGACCGCCACCATGCCCTGCCCGAGCCCGTAGCCGGTTCCGGTCGGCAGTTGCAGCAACTGCGGCAGGACCAGCGACATCGCGAACATCGAGAAGCCGAAGACCGCCGACGCGACGTTGGTCAACAGCACCTGGCGACGCACCGACGTCCGCAGATCCACCAGCGGCCGCGGCGCGCGCAGCTCCCACCAGCCCCACACCGCCAGCACCACCGCGGCCGCGGCGAACAGCCCGGTGGTCGTGCCGCTCGTCCAGCCCCAGTCCGAGCCCTTGGAGATCGCGAGCAGCAGGCAGACCAACGCGGCGGACAACCCGATCGACCCCGGCAGGTCGAACCGGCCGCCGGAGCGGACCGGCGACTCCGGCACCACGGTGTACACGAGGACCGCGCACACCGCGCCGAACGCACCCGCCGTCCAGAACAGCACGTGCCAGTCGACCGTCTCGGCCAACAGCGCCGCCAGGGGCAGGCCGAGCGCGCCGCCGACACCCAACGACGCGCTCATCAGCGCGGTCGCCGAGCCGAGGCGCTCGGCCGGCAGCTCGTCGCGCATGATGCTGATGCCGAGCGGGATGACCCCGGACGCGAGACCCTGCATGGCCCTGGCCACCACCATCGGCCCGAGGCTGTCGCTGAGCGCGGCCAGCACCGATCCGGCGACCAGCAGCCCGAGGCTGATCAGCAGCATCCGCCGCTTGCCGTACATGTCGCCGAGCCGCCCCATCGTCGGGGTGGCCACGGCGGCGGCGAGCAGGGTCGCGGTGACCGCCCAGGCGGCGTCGGCCGCGGACGCGTCCAGCAGCCGGGGGAGCTGGGGGATGAGCGGAATGATGATCGTCTGCATGAGCGAGACGACGATGCCGCCGGAGGCCAGCACGGCCACGACCGTGTTCGGGCTGGGACGGGTCTGCGGAGCCAAGGCGGCGCCCTTCCGGGTGAATCGAAAGCAGCGAGTTAAAGCACGTGCTTGACTCAGTGTACGGGTGTGGGTTGACTGGGTTCGTCGAGTACGAGTCGAGGAGGACACGTCGTGGCGAACGAGCGGCACTACCCGATGACCGGTCCGACCGCGCTGGAGCCGCCGACCGAGTGGGCGGAGCTGCGGCAGGGTTGCCCGGTCGCCCCGATCACGCTGCCCAGTGGCGACCGCGCCCTCCTGCTGACCCGCTACGCCGACGTCAAGCAGGTGCTCGCCGACCCGAGGTTCACCCGCCGGCTGAACGCGCCCGACGCGGCCCGGCTCAGCACCGGCGAGTCGGGCGGGGTGTTCAACAACGACATGGCCGAGTCCATCCCCGACTCCGGCGAGGGTCACCTGCGATGGCGGCAACTCGTCGGAAAGTGGTTCACCGCCAAGCGGATGACCGCGCTGCGCCCCGAGATCGAGTCGATGGCCGAGAGGCTGATCGACGACATGGTCGCCGCGGGCGCGCCAGCGGACCTGCGGGCGGCGCTCGGGTTCCCGCTGCCGGTGTGGGTCATCTGCGAGCTGCTCGGCGTGCCGGGCTCCGACCGCGAGGCCTTCTCGCACTGGTCGGACACCATGCTCAACCTGACCCGGTACACCGACGAGGAGATCGCTTCGGCCCAGGGGGAGTTCGTCGCGTACCTGCGCGAGCACGTCGCCGCCAAGCGCGCCGACCCCCGGGACGACCTGCTCAGCACGCTCGCCGCCGACCTGCCGGACGACGCGCTCGTCGCCACCGGTCGGGGCCTGCTCGTCGCCGGGCACGAGACCACCGCGAACATGATCGGCAAGATGGTCGGCATGCTGCTCGCCGACCGCCGGCACTGGGAGCGGCTGCTGGCCGACCCGTCGCTGATCCGCACCGCCGTCGACGAGGTACTGCGCTTCGACGCCAACCCCGGCGTCGGCCTGCCGCGCTACATCACCGAGGACGCCGAGGTCTCCGGCGAGCGGATCCCGGCCGGCTCGACCGTCATGTGCAACATGGCCGCCGCCAACCGCGACGAGACGTTCTTCGCCGACGCGGACGAACTCGACCTCGGCCGGCGACCCAACCCGCACCTGACGTTCGGCTCCGGCACGCACTCCTGCATCGGCCAGGCACTCGCCCGGACCGAGTTGCAGGCGGTGCTCGCGGTGCTGCTGCGCCGGCTGCCCGCGCTGGAGCTCGCGGTGCCGGCGGCGGAGCTGAACCGGGTCGAGGGTCTGGTGGTCGGAGGGCTGCGCGAGCTGCCGGTACGGTGGTGACCGTGGTGACCGAGGTCGGCAGGCGTTCCCGGTCCGACCAGTCGGGCGGAACCAGGCAACTGATCCTGGCGACCGCCGAGCGCCTGTTCGCCGAGCAGGGGCTCTACGCCGTGTCGAACCGGCAGATCAGCGCGGCCGCCGGGCAGGGCAACAACGCCGCCGTCGGCTACCACTTCGGAACGAAGGCCGATCTCGTGCGGGCGATCGTGCGCCAGCACACCGAGCGGATCGAGGAGCTGCGGGCCGAGCTGGTGGCGCGCGTGCGCGGGTCGACGAACGTGCGGGACTGGGTCGTCTGCCTGGTGTGTCCGGTGACCACGCACCTGGACCGGCTGGGCGACCCGACGTGGTACGCCCGCTTCGGTGCCCAGGTCGCGGCCGACCCCGCGTTCCGCGACATCATGGCCGAGGAGTCGCTGGCCACCCCCGCGCTGCGCGAGGTACTCGACGGCCTCGGCCGCTGTCTCGCCGACCTACCGACCCACGCCCGCCACCAACGCGGCGAGATGATCCGCCTCCTCATGGTCCACGGCTGCGCCGAACGCGAACGCGCAACCTCGCCCAAGTCCACCTGGGACGACACCGCCACCGGCATGGTCGACGCGATCACCGGCCTGCTCACCGCCCCGGTCACCGGGTAGCGGCGCCGTTTCGGCTCCCGAATGACTGGGCGTCGCCTACGGTGGCCCGCGCACGCGGCCGGGGTCGTGCACCGGATAGGCTCGATTTCGAGCCGGCCACTGGCATTTCTCTAGCGCGGTCGGCGTCAACTTGAGAGTCCTTCGAGGAATTCTCCATACGCGCAGCTCAGGGATTCATCGGAGCTTCCGCGGCGGATTCGCGCGAGTATGTTCGGCTCACCGTAGTGGACATTCTTTCTTCCGAATTCACGAGGTGGACCGTGATCACCATTGACGAGCTCGCCAGCCTGATCCGCCAGGAGATGCGGGGCAAGCTGCCCAAGGACACCCAGATCGACGAGAACACCCGGCTGGACTCGCTCGGCCTGTCCAGCCTGCAGGTCTCCGAGGTCGTGTTCACCCTCGAGGACGAGCACGGCGTCGAGTTCGACCCCGCGCGCGCCGCGAACGCACAGACCCTCGGTGACCTGCTCGCCCTCGGCAACTCCGTGCTGGAAACCCGCTGAGCGGCGCGGGAAAGGGGACGAAAGGCCATGGATGGGCGTGAGCACTACACCTTTATTCTGATCTCGGCACTGCTGCCGCTGTTCGGTGTGGTCGCGGCGATCGTTCTGCTGTGGAACAAACTGGTCGGCCCGGCGGACATGGTCGCGTTCGGCATCATGTACGTCATCGCCGGGCTCGGGGTGTCCACCGGATACCACCGGCTGCTGGCCCACCGCGCGTTCCAGACCACCCGGCCGCTGCGCATCTTCTTCGCCGCCGCCGGGGCGATGGCCGGGCAGGGCCCGCCGATCACCTGGGTCGCCCACCACCGCCGGCACCACCGCGTCGCCGACAAGCCGGGGGACCCGCACAGCCCGTACCACGACGAGGAACCGGGGCTCAAGGGCGCGCTGAAGGGCCTCTGGCACGCGCACATGGGTTGGCTGTTCGAACGGGGGCTCAGCTCCGACCCGATGCGCTA
The DNA here is from genome assembly GCF_025165815.1 of Actinophytocola gossypii. Classification (GTDB taxonomy): domain Bacteria; phylum Actinomycetota; class Actinomycetes; order Mycobacteriales; family Pseudonocardiaceae; genus Actinophytocola; species Actinophytocola gossypii. Next base: position 591,915 of record NZ_JAFFZE010000009.1, read on the forward strand.
CTGCCCGGACATCCTGCGCGACAAGGACATGCGGTTCATCTCGAAGCACTTCACCTGGTTCGTGCTCGCCGGCGTCGCGCTCCCCGGCCTGATCGGGTTCACGCTCACCGGCACCCTCTTCGGCGCCATGACCGGCGCGCTGTGGGGCGGACTGGTGCGGTTCTTCTTCGCCAACCACGTCACCTACGCGGTCAACTCGATCGGCCACTACTTCGGCCGCCGCCGATTCGCCACGCCGGACGAGTCCCGCAACGTCGGCTGGCTCGCGCTGTTCTCCTTCGGGGAGGCCTGGCACAACAACCACCACGCCTTCCCCCGCTCGGCCAGCCACGGCATGCGCTGGTACGAACTGGACATCAGCGCGCTGGTGATCCGCGGCCTGGAACGGCTCAAGCTGGCCGACCACGTGATCCGGATCGACCGGGAGCGGCAGGAGGCCAAGGCCCTGGCGTGGGAGAAGCTCGGCGGTGGCCGGCACGCCCGCTCCACCCCGGCCAAACCGCTGGCGGAACGACGCACCGCCGCGGTGGGAATCGTCGATGTCGAGTAACACGGGCGGCGGGCTGTGGGACGCGTTGACCGCGGCCCGCCACTCCACCCTGCACTGCTGGGTCGACGACCACTGGGAGACCGCCACCTGGGCGGAGGTCGTCGCCGACGCCGCCCGGATGACCGCCGGGCTCCGCCGCCACGGCGTGCGCCCCGGCGCGCGGGTGGCGAGCGTGCTCACCAACGGCCCGGCCGCGGTGCGTGGCCTGCTCGGCGTGTGGCTCGCCGGCGGGACCATCGCCTCGCTGCCGGTTCCCGCCCGCGGCATGGACCCCGGCGAGTACGTCCAGCAGCTGGAGACCATCTGCGCGGCGCTGCGACCCGAGGTGTTCCTCGTGGAGCAGCGGATGCTCGGTCTGCTCGACGAGGACGTCCGGGCCAGGCTGCGGGTGCGGTCCTGGGAGTCGCTGGCCGACACCGGCACGGTCGACCAGAGCCCGCCCGGCGACGACGAGCCCGCGTTCGTGCAGTTCTCCTCGGGCAGCACCAGCGCCCCCAAGGGCTGCGTGCTCACCCCGCGCGCCATCGCGGCCCAGCTCGGCATGATCGGCACCATGCTCGCCGGGCGGCCCGAGGGCGAGGTCGCGGTGACCTGGCTGCCGCTCTCGCACGACATGGGCGTGTTCGGCACCCTGCTCACCCCGTGGGTCAACGACTGGCGGCTGCACCTGTCCACCCCGGAACGGTTCGCGATGGCGCCACGCACCTGGTTCGGTGACCTCGCCGAGTTCGGCGGCACGATGACCGCCGGCACCAGCACCGCGCTGCGCCTCGGCTCGCGGATCGGCCGGTCCACCCGGCTCGCCGGCGGGCTGGACCTCCGGGCCTGCATCATCGGTGCCGAACGGGTGGAGGCCGAGACCCTGCGCGGGGCCGTGGACACCTTCGGCCCGTACGGGTTCCGCGCCGAGTCGCTGATGCCGGCCTACGGGCTGGCCGAGGCCACCCTCGCGGTCGCCGCCACCCCGGTCGACGAGCCGCCCCGGCACCTGACCGTGGACGCGGTCGCGCTCGCCGACGGCGTCCTGTCCGAAGTGGATCCTGGCGCCGAGTCGGCCACCGCGGTGGTCGGCGCGGGCGTCCCGTGCGCCGGGGTCGAGCTGTCCGGCGCCCCGGCGGACCGGCTCGGCGAGGTCCTCGTGCGGTCCCCGGCGCTCGCGTCCGGCTACCTGGACGACCCGGAGCGCACCGCGGAACGGTTCGTCGACGGCTGGTTGCGCACCGGTGACCTGGGGTTCGTCCGCGACGGCCACCTCTACCCGGTGGGGCGGGCGGACGACGTCATCTCGGTCGCCGGCCGCAAGGTCTACGCGCGGGAGATCGAGAACGCGGTCGACGGCCTGGCCGGGGTGCGGCGCGGCTGCACCACGCTCATCGGCGCCGCCGACGGCCGCGAGCTGACCATGGTCCTGGAGGTCCGCAAGCAGCTCGACGACTACCGGCCGCTGGCGGAGGCGGTCGCGTCGGTGGCGATGGCCAAGGCCGCCGTCGCCGTGGACGACTGCGTGTTCGTCGCCCGCAACACCCTGCCGAAGACCCCCAGCGGCAAGATCCAGCGGCACCGCTGCCGGCAGCTCCTCGCCACCGGCCGGCTCACGCCGCTCGCCACCGTCCACCTCTAGCCGGGCAGGTTCCATGCACACCAAGACAATCCTGCTCACCGGAGCGGCCGGCGTGATCGGCCGCGCCGTCGCCGACGAGCTGCGCGCGCACCGGGTGATCGGCCTGGTGCACAACGACACCGACGTCCCCGGCCTCGCCGAGACCCTGCCCGGCGACCTGTCCGCGCCCCGGCTCGGCCTCGACTCCGCCACCTGGGACCGGCTGGCCGCCGAGATCGACGCGATCGTCCACTCCGGAGCGTTGACCACCTGGGGCCTGCCATGGCCGGAGTACCAGGCGATCAACGTCGACGGCACCAGGCGCGTGATCGAACTCGCCGAACGCGCCGGCGCACCGGTGCACCTGGTCAGCACCTGCTTCGTCCACGCCATCGAACTCGGCCGACTCGACGACCTGGGCCCCGACAACGTCGTGCGCCCGTACATCCGGTCCAAACTGGACTCCGAGCTGCTGCTGGCGGCCAGCGGCGTGCCGCACAACGTCTACCGGCCGACGAACCTCGTCGGCGACTCCACCACGGGCGCGAGCAGCCGCCCGCAGATCGTGCAGACCATGTCCGACTGGTTCTGCCGAGGCAAGGCCCCGTTCTTCCCCGCGCACGACGGCAACCTGGTCGACGTCGTCCCGCTGGACGTCACCGCGGTCGCCATCGCGCGCGGCGTGCTCGCCGGCGAGGTCGGCCACACCCGCTGGCTCACCTACGGCCCGGCCGCGATGTCCGTGGCCGACGCCCAGGACGTCCTGGTCGACCACAGCCGCCGCGTCGGCCGCGAGGTCACCCGGGTGCCGATCGTCGACCCGCGCCGGGGCCTTCCGGTGCCGCTGGCCGAGGTCCCGGCCACGTCCCGGGCGTTCCTCAAGGTCCTGATCGACGTCAGCGAGGTCACCTACGCCAGCGGCGGGGTCCTGCCCACCTCGCTGCCCGAGCTGGGCGACCGGTACGGGGTGCCGATGCCGTCCGACCGGGACGCCTACCGGGCCAGCCTCGCCTACTGGGCAGCGGAACGACAGACCGCACGCACCGCGATGAAGGAGGCCGTATGACAACCGACTGGCAGCCGCCCGACCTCTCCGGCACGGTCGCCCTGGTGACCGGCGCCAGCCGAGGCGTCGGCCGGGGCGTGGCCGCCGCGCTCGGCCAGGCCGGTGCGACCGTGTACGTCACCGGTCGCAGCACTCGCGGCACGAGCACCACGGAGGGCCTGCCCGGCACGATCGAGGACACCGCCCACGAGGTGACCGCCCGCGGCGGGACCGGCGTCCCGGTGCGCTGCGACCACACGGTCGACGCCGACGTCGAGGCCCTGTTCGAGCGGATCACCGCCGACCACGGCGGCCTGGACGTGCTGGTGAACAACGCGTGGGCGGGCTACGAGCGCAGCGACGAGGAGCGGTTCGACGCGCCGTTCTGGCAGCAGCCGCAGTGGCGCTACGACCTGTTCGCCGCGTCGCTGCGCGGTCAGTTCGTGGCCAGCCGGCTCGCGGTCCCGCTGATGCTGCCCCGGCCGCGCGGGCTGATCGTCAACATCTCGTTCACCGACGGCGACGTGTACCTCGGTCAGGCCGCCTACGACATGTGCAAGACCGCATCGGACCGGCTGGCTCACGGCATGGCCCACGAACTGCGCAAGCACGACGTCGCCGCGGTCGCGCTGCACCCCGGTTTCGTCCGCACCGAGCGGGTGGAGGCCGCGTGGGACCTGCTCGGCGCCGGCCCCGCGCAGGTGGTGCACTCCCCGGAGTACGTCGGCCGCGCGATCGCCGCGCTGGCAGCGGACCCCGAGGTGATGTCGGTGTCCGGTCAGCGGCTCGCCGTCGGCGACCTGGCCACGGCCTACGGCTTCACCGACGTCGACGGCCGGCAGCCGCCCGCGTTCCGGCTGGAGGGCCGGATCACGCTGGCCAGCCGGATGGAACGGCTCAACCGGGTCGTGGCACGAGCGGGGAGCGGAACATGACGGCGACGTACCAGGGCGCGTCCGCGGCGGCGATCCAGAGCCACTACGACCGGGGCAACGACTTCTACGCGCTGTGGCTGGACGAGACGCGCAGCTACTCGTGCGCCCTGTGGGACGGCGCGGACGACACGTTGCTGGCCGCCCAGGAACGCAAGCTCGACTACCTGGCCACCGGCGCCAACGCCCGCGGTGCTGCCCGGGTCCTGGACGTCGGCTGCGGCTGGGGCGGCATGCTGCACAGGCTGGTGCGGCGGTACGACGTGTCCGAGGTCGTCGGCCTGACCCTGGCGAACGAGCAGGCCGCGCACATCCGCTCGTGGGCCGACGCGCGCTACGACGTGCGCGTGGAGAACTGGATCGACCACGATCCGTCCACACGGGACGGTGCGGCGTACGACGCGATCGTGTCGATCGGCGCGTTCGAGCACTTCGCCGACTTCGGCATGACCCGCCCGGCGAGGATCGACGCGTACCGCCGGTTCTTCGACCGTTGCCACGAGTGGCTGCCCCGAGGCGGACGGCTGGCACTGCAGACGAACGTCAAGGGCAACAACGTCCGGATGGACCGGCGGACGGTGAAGGACCTGCTGTTCATCGTCGACCACATCTTCCCGGAGTCCGAGCTGCCGTGGACGTCGGAGATCCTGGAGGCCAGCGAGCGCCGCTTCGACCTGGTCTCGGTCCGCAACGACGCCGACCACTACGCGCGCACGTGCCAGGAGTGGCTGGACCGCCTGCTGGCTCAGCGCGCGAGGGCCGAGGAGTTGGTGGGGGAGCAGCGCGTCGCCGACTACGAGCGCTACCTGCGCGCGTCGGTCAACGGCTTCCGCGACCGCCACCTCGGCCTGGCCCGCCTGGTGTTCGAGCGTGTCTGACCTGGTTCCGGCGGTCAGCGAACGCTTAGCCACCAAGGATTCCGCCCGGTTAGCGGGCGGCGCCGTACTCTGGGGTTCCGCATGCATGTTCGCTCTACTCGCCGCCGGGACCATGACCGTGACGTTGTGCGCCGCGGCCACCGCGACGCCGGAGGACGCGGCCGGTGCCGCGGACGTGGTGACGCGCGAGGCCACCGCGCAGCGGCACAGCGTGGCGAGTTACTGGACCGAGGAACGGAAGCGTTCCGCCACACCCGAACCGGCGAGCGAGGCACGGCCTACCACGGCGACGCGGCGATCAACGTCTACGACGCGGTCGCGACCGTGTAGGTGACGTTCAGCCTCCGGTGGCGTTCCGCTTGCGCTCGTCGGTCCAGTACTCGCTGGCCGAACCAGGGCCGTCGTTCGAGGTCGAATCCGCCGACTCGGGGGCAGGTTCCACGTCTTCGGCTCCGCGCTGGGCCAGCGCCACCCCGGCGATCCCGCTTCCCACGACGGCGGCGGCGATGGCCGCGACGATTACCACTCGTTGCCGCATTCGACCGCCCTCCCCTCGGAAACAGGCGTGAATCACCGCATTGTAGGCCGCTTGGCCGTCCGTGCCGACGCGAACCTCGGTGACGGGTCAGACGCCGGGCGAGTGCCGCTCCGCCAGCAACAGGAACGCGTCGTCGACGGCTGCGGGGAGCCGGTCGGGACTGGGGCCCGCGGCGGCGCGGCCGGCGTAGTAGCACGCGAGGCCGAGTTCGGCCGCGAGGTGCGTGATCTCCGGCGTCGCCCCGTGGGAGGTCAGCCATTCTCGGAGGAACCCCGCGTAGGTCCGTTGCTTGACGAGGCTCCTGGCGCGCAGCTCAGGGTGCTGCTCGACGAGCCGTTCGTGCAGGACGAACTGGTCGGCGGGCTGCACGATGTGTCGCACATACCTGCCAACGAGCGTCCGGACCAGTGACAGTGCCTCGTTGAGCGAGTCGCCGACCGGGCTCGGGACGTCCAGCGTGGCCACCTCGGTGAGCACCGACCGCACCTGGTCGTCGGTGCCGAACAGCACCTCCTGCTTGTCGCCGAAGTACCGGAAGAACGTGGTTCGCCCGACTTCGGCCCGCGCGGCGATGTCGGTCACCGTCACCTGGTCGAAGCCGCGTTCGGCGAACAGCGCGTACGCCGCGTCGACGATCGACTCGCGTGCTCGGCGCTGCTTGCGTTCGCGCAGCGACTCCTGGCCAGTCATCGGGTCCTCTCAGCAAGGTATCAGGTTCCATGTGGTACTCAGTACCAGTAGGGATCGAGCCCCACCGAAGGAGAGGATCTCATGAAGAAGTCAGTGCGGTTGCTGCTCGCGGCCGCGGTCACCCTCGCGGCCGTGGGTACGACCACGGCGGCCGCGGCATCCACCTCGGCGTCGCAGAGCCCGGCCGTTTCGGAGCGCGGCCTGCCGTTCGACACGCCCTGGCACACCGAACACCGGACGAAGGCGTTCCTCAACGCCTTCGACGAACGCGACTTCGGCGCGCTCGGGCGCCTCGTCGACCGGAACGCGCGGCTGGTGCTCCGCCTGCCGTTGGACGGCTCGCAGGACCCCGGCCCCGGCTACGTCGGTCGTGACCAGGTGGTCGGCTACTTCCACACCGTCACCGAGAACATGCCGGTCACCACCATGGTCGACCTGAGAATCAGCGCCAGCGCGGACGGTCGGTCGTCGTTCGTCCAGTTCGACGGTGACTTCCGGACCGCGGACGGACGTCCCTACCGCAACGTGTACATCTGGCGGATGGACTGGCGACGGGGCAAGGTGACGTCCTTCGAGGAGTACGGCAACCCGATCACCTACTGCCGCACCTTCCCGGGCACCCCCGGGTGTTCCGCCTGACCTGAGCGAGTCAGGCGATCGCGCCGACGTCGACCGGCCGCCGTACCGACGGCACCAGGAACGCCACCAGTACGGCGGTCGCGGTCAGGCCGAGCATCACGGTGAACGCGTGGTGGAAGCCGGACATGATCGCGTCCGCCGGGGTGGTGCCGGTGGCCAGTTCGCTCGCGAAGCGGCGGGTCGCGAGGGTGGCCAGGACCGCGAGCCCGACCGCGCCGCCGACCTGCTGGGACGTGTTGAGCGTTCCGGACGCCGCACCCGCCTCCGCCGGTGCGATGCCGCTGACGGCGGTCACCGTGTTCGGCACCAGCGCGAGACCGAGCCCGGCCCCGCACAGCAACAGCGCCGGCAGCAGCTCCTCGACGTAGCCACCGGTGGCGGTGGTGCGCAGCAGGAGGTACTGGCCCGCCGCGAACAGCAGCAGACCACCGACCACCAGCGAACGGCTGCCGATCCGGGGGAGCAGCCGGATCGCGAGCACCGTCACCACCGCGATGGCCACGCCGAACGGCGCCCACGACCAACCCGTGCGCAGCGGCGACCACTGGTGCACCTGCTGCATGTACAGCGTCAGCAGGAAGAACATCCCGTACAGCCCGGCGGACACCAGCACGGTCAGGATGTTCGCGACCGCCACCGGCCTGCGCGCGAGCAGGCCGAGCCGGACGATCGGGTTCGCGGTCCGCCGCTCGTGGGCCACGAACGCCACCAGCAGCGCCGCCGCGCCGGCCAGTCCGGCCACGGTGACCGGATCGCTCCAGGAGCGGTGCGACGTTTCGATCACCGTGTAGATCAGGAGCAGCAGTCCCGAGGTGACCAGGGTGGCGCCCACCGGGTTGAACCGGCCGGTCGACGCGCAGGCCTCGCCTGTCGGCAGCAGCAGGGTCAGCCCGCCGAGCACGATCGCGATCGGCACGTTCACGAAGAAGATCCACGGCCAGCCGACGGCCTCGGTGATCACTCCGCCGAGGATCACTCCGCTGACCCCGGCCACCCCGATCAGACCACCCCAGATGCCGAGGGCGCGACGGCGCGCGTTCTCCTCGGTGAACGTGACCACCAGGATGCTCAACGCCGCCGGGCTCAGCAGCGCGGCGCCGAGTCCCTGCGCCGCACGCGCCACCACCAGCAGCTCCGGTGAGCCGGCCAGCCCGGCGACCAGCGACGCCACGGCGAACAACGTCAGCCCGACGCGGAACATCCGCACCCGGCCGAACAGGTCCGCGCACCGCCCACCCAGCAGGAGGAAACCGCCGAACAGCAGCATGTACGCGTCGACCACCCAGGCCAGCTCCGCGGTGCCGAAGGCGAGCTCCGTACCGATCGACGGCAGCGCCACGTTGACGATCGTCTCGTCGATCACCACGACGAACTGCGCGCCGCAGGTGAGCACGAGGGTGAGTGCCGCCACCCAGGGGGAGCGGACGCGGATCTGCGGCTCGGCGACCACGTCAGCTCCGGACCGCGCCCGGCCGCGCCGCCGCGTACAGGGCGCGGGCGACGAACGCCGGTGTCAGCACCTTCAGCATCGACCGGTTCCTGGTGATCACCGAGGTGAACTTCTCGGCCACCTTCGGGTCCCGCACCGACGCCGACAGCACCACCTTCATCACTCCGGACAGGGCCAGCCTGGTGCTGAGGTCGATGATCTGGGCTTGGTGCGGGAACAGCCGGAACCGGTGCGTCCGCTCGTAGCGGCGCGCCGCCTGGTCGATGCGCTTCGGGTGCCCGGAGCGGACCGCGTCGGCGACGGCGTCGCTGAGCCACTCGCCGCCCTGGATCGCCCAGCCGCACCCGGAGCCCTCCAGCGGGTCGGCGACCATCGCGGCGTCGCCGACCAGCGCCACGCCTGGCGTGGTGATCCGCCAGCGGGTGACGCTGGGATACGACCTCGAGCTCAGTACCTCGGTGGCGCGCTCGGCGCGGGACAGGTCGGGGCCGTCCGGCAGGTTCCGGTAGGCGTCGAGCAGCACGGCCTCCCGGTCGCCGCGCTCGGCCGGCAGCCTGCGCTTGTCGAGCATCGCCGCGAGTACGACGTGGCCGTCGTCCATCGCGCCGACCGACACGACGTCCGGCATGTTCAGCCAGATGCTGAGCGTGCGGTCCGGCGGCACCTCGACGCCTCGGTAGTGCGCGAACAGGAAGAACCGCTTGGGTTCGGTGCGGTGTCCGGGGAGACCGGCCAGCTCGGCGATCTTCGACGAGTGCCCGTCGGCGCCGACCACCAGCCGTGCCCCGAACCGGCGGGCCTCACCGTCGACCATCGCCAGCACGCCGTCCACCCGGCCCTGCCGGTCGCGGGTCAGCTCACGGGCCTTGGCGCCGAGCACCAGGTCCACGCCCGCGGTCTCGGCGGCCGCCTCGCGCATCAGCGGGTCCAGCGTCTCGCGGCGGATGTTGTAGCCGTGCGGCGGGCAGTCGTCCATCCGCGGAACGTGCAGCCAGCCGTAGGGCGTGTTGAACGCGTCGTGCGCCGGCACCCCGCCGGCCTTCTCGATCGCCGCGTCCACGCCGATCCGGCGCAGGGTGGGCAGCGCACTGGAGCGGATCGAGGTCGTGCACATCCGCTTGTAGGTGGTGGGCTGCCGGTGCGCCTCGAGCAGGGCGACGTCCAGACCGGACCGTCCCATCAGGATCGCCGCGGTGCAGCCGGCGAGCCCGCCGCCGACGATCACCACGTCGTAGTTGTCACTCATGAGAGCCGCTGCTTCCGTGCCGTCTGGCGGTCCAGGTACACCGCGGCCCGGTCCAGCTCGGCGCGGATGTTGTCGGGCAGGGTGCGCCGCAGGATCGCCTCCATCGGCCACCGGGCGACCGGCGTGACGTTCATCGAGGTGACGCTGCGGACCAGGGTGCCGCCGTCGACCGGCGCGGCCTCGAACGTGGCGCCGAACGAGACCAGATGACGGATGAACCTGTTGTGCGGCAACGGAGTCATCGACATCTCGATCGTGTCGCCGGCACGTTGTACCCGCATGACCATCTTCGGCGCCGGCCCGGGGATGCCGGGCAGCACCGGGCGGAACCTGAAGTCGGTGCGGTCGCCCTCCCGGCGGGCCCAGTCGATCGCGCCGATCTTGTCGTCGACCTCGGCGTACCGGTGGACGTCGAGAACGAACTCGAGAAAATCGTCAGGAGCGCAGTTCATCGTCTCTTCGACAACGACTTCCAGCATGGGGAAATGATAGTCCGCGCCCCTTGGCGTTTTCCAAATCGCACTCGCCTCCGGCATAGTGGAAACAACCCGGTGAGAGGATGACACGTGTCGCCGCTAGGTATTGCCGCTCTCGGCAGTTATCTCCCCGCCGACGTGGTCGAGGCGGAACCGGTCGACCCGGCGGTCGACCCGTTGGCCGCCAACCCGCTGCTGCGCCTCCCGCGCACCCGGCACCGGGTGACCGGCGAGACCGCGGCGCGGATGATCGAGCGGGCCGCCCGGCCGATGTTCGAACGGCTCGGGCTGGACCCCGCGGGCAACGTGGACCTGTTGCTCACCAACGTGTTGCTGCCGGACAACTTCATCACCGGTGCGGGCGCCGACGCGGCCCGCCTGCTCGGCTGCGACCCGGAGCTGGTGCTCGACGTGCACAACAGCGGGTGCGCTTCCTTCCCGTACATGCTCAAGCTGGCCCGCTCGATGGTCGTCAGCGGCGAGGCGCGGCGGGTGCTGGTCGCGAACGTGCAGAACACCGCCGGCCAGGTGTACGCGCAGCCCGAGCTGAGCGGGAAGAACAGCGCCCTGACCGCGGGTGACGGCTGCGGCGTCGCATACGTCACCGCGGACGGGCCGTCGCCGGTGCTCGGGGTTCGGGTGCGCAGCACGCCCGCGTTCGCCGAGGACATGGCTCTGGTGACCGGGTCCGGCCGCCGGTACTGGGAGGCGGGGGCCGGCGAGGTGGAGATCGCGTTCACCGAGGAACGGCAGGCGGAAATCATCGAACGCGGCAACCGGCTCGTTCCGGAACTGGTCCGGGAACTGTGCGACAAAATCGGTGTCCGGGTCGAGGACATCGGCCTGTTGGTCACCAATCAGCCGAACCGGATATTCCTGATGAAATGGCGGAACACGCTCGGTCTGTCGCCGGACCGGCATTTCGACACGTTCGACCGCTACGGCAACCTGTATGCCGCCGGGGTGCCGGTGACGCTGGCGACCGCGGCCGCCGAGGGCCGCCTGCGTGACGGGGACCTGGTGGTGCTGGCCGGTTTCGCGCACGCCGGTGACTTCGCGGCGGCGGCCGCCGTGCGCTGGCACTCCTGACCACGACTATCCCAACCACGTCTCGATCGCGGCGGCGGTCAACCCCGCGTGTTCCTCCAGCACGGAGAAGTGACCCGCGGCGACCCGGGTGACGGTGTCCGCGACGTCCCACGGCGGCCACGGGCTGTCCGCCGCGACCTGGAGCACCGGCACCGAGGGTTCGGCCGGCCGCCAGTCGGCGAAGATCCGCAGGTACGCGCCCATCGCGAGCAGCACGTCGTCGTTTACCGCGATCCCGTTCGGATCCCGGTCCAGCACGGTGCCCATCGCCCACTCCAGCATGGCGTCCTGGCGTGCCGGGTCGGGTGCGAGCGTGTCGACGAGGACGACTCCGGCCGCCGGGTGCCCCTGACGCTCCAGGTGTGATGCGAGGGTGTGCGCGACGACGCCGCCGATCGAGTGTCCGACGAGGACGTACGGCTCGCCGCCGGCCGTGGCGCGGACGGCCGACGCGAGGGCGTCGAGCGCCGCGGTCCAGGTCGCGGGAACGCTGCCGTCCCGGTCGAACCCGGGCAGTACCAGGGCCGAGGTGCGGGCGCGCCGCGCGAACGCGGTCGCCAACCGGACGAACTGGTGCGGCCCGGAGCCGCCGAGGAACGACGGCACGCAGATCAGCTGGGGCCGGGCGTGCCCGTCGCTGACCAGCACACCGCGCGGCGGTCCGGGCAGCTCGCCGGGCGACCGGAACGCCGGCAGGAACCGGGAACCGATGGTCAGCATCGGGAGGGCGTCGAGCAGCTGGCCGGCGTCGTTGGCGCGCCGGAGCAGGCGGGTCAGCGGGGCCGGGCTGGTGGTGATCATCGGATGCCCAGTTCGTTGTCGATGAGGTCGAACAGCTCGCTCGCCGACGCGGACTCGATGCGGTCGGCGGACAGCTCCGGCTCGGACCCGTCCTCGAGGAGCTGTTGCACGGCCCGCAGCCGGTCGGCCAGGTGCGCGCGGTCGGCGTCGGTGACGGTCTCGGTGAGCGAGGTCAGCTGATCGAGCAGGGCGTCGACCTGGCTCGGCGGCTGCTGCGGGCGCAACCGGGTGAGCAGGTGCTCGGTGAGGGCCAGCGGGGTCGGGTGGTCGAACACCAGCGTGGGCGGGAGGGGGAGGCCGCTGGCGTGGGTGAGGTGGTTGCGCAGCTGGACCGCGGTCAGGGAGTCGAAGCCGAGGTCCCGGAAGTTCGTCGTCGGGTGGATGTTCGCGCTGTCGGCGTGTCCGAGGACGGTGGCGGTGGTGGTGGTCACCAGGTGCTGGACGTGGTCGTGGTGCCGGTCCGCCGGCAGGGCGGCGAGCTGTTGCGGCAGGACGCCCTTCGCTGTCCTGGTACCGGTGTGTTTCGCGCCGGCCGGGAGGAGCCGGTGCAGGACGGGTGGGGTGGTGTCCCGGGTGAGGCCGGCGGGGGAGAAGCGCATGGGGCACAGGTGCGGTTCGGTGCCGGTGAGGGCGGCGTCGAGGTGGCGGAGGCCGGTGGACGTCGGCATCGGGTGGATGCCGAGGGCCGCCAGCCGGTTCCGGTCGGCCTTTGTGAGGTGACCGGTGAGCTGGGTGTCGGTGTGCCAGTGGCCCCAGGACACGGCGGTTGTGTTGGTGCGGTGGTGGGCGAGGGCGTCGAGGAAGGTGTTGGCGGCGGCGTAGTTGGCTTGTCCTGGCC
>NZ_JAFFZE010000051.1 GCF_025165815.1 Actinophytocola gossypii
AAGGACTTCAAGTCCGATCAGGAGGTGCGGTGGTGTCCCGGGTGTGGTGACTATGTGGTGTTGAACGCTATGCAGTCGTTTCTGCCCTCGTTGGGGCTGAAACGGGAGAACATCGTGTTCATCTCGGGCATCGGGTGTTCGTCCCGGTTCCCCTACTACATGAACACCTACGGCATGCACTCCATCCACGGCCGCGCCCCCGCGATCGCGACCGGGTTGGCCGTGACCCGACCCGACCTGTCGATCTGGGTCGTCACCGGCGACGGCGACGCCCTGTCGATCGGCGGGAACCACCTCATCCACGCCCTGCGCCGGAACGTGAACCTGAAGATCCTGCTGTTCAACAACCGCATCTACGGGCTGACCAAGGGCCAGTACTCCCCCACCTCCGAAACCGGGAAACTCACCAAATCCACCCCCATGGGCTCGGTCGACCACCCCTTCAACCCCCTCTCGTTGGCGCTGGGCGCCGAAGCGTCGTTCGTCGCACGCACCCTGGACAACGACCGCGCACAACTGACCAACATCCTGACCGCCGCCGCCCAACACCGCGGCTCAGCCCTGGTCGAGATCTACCAGAACTGCCCGATCTTCAACGACGGCGCCTTCGACGTACTCAAAGAACCAGGACAGAAGGAACAACGCCTCATCCCCGTCCAACACGGCAAACCCATCGTGTTCGG
>NZ_JAFFZE010000052.1 GCF_025165815.1 Actinophytocola gossypii
AGGTATGGGGGACGCGTCCATGTCGTTGGTTTCGCGGTTCGGGGTGCGGGTCGGGTCGACGCCGGATGCGGTCGCGATCGAGGATTCGGGTCGGTTTGTCACCTACGGTCAGCTCGATCGGTGGTCGGACGCGGTTTGTGCGGAGTTGGTGGCTGTTGGGGTCGTGCCTGGTGGTTTGGTGGGGGTGTTGTTGCCTCGTGATTCTCGGTGGATCGCCGCGATTCTGGGGGTGTTGAAGGCCGGTTGTGGTTATGTGCCGATGGATCCGTTGTATCCCGTCGAGCGTTTGACGATGATGGCGTCGGATTCGGCGGTGTCGGTGGTTCTCGGCGAGTCTTCTGGGACGGACCCGGCGTCGGGTTTGCCTTGTGTGGCGGTACCGGCTCCGACCGCGTCCGTCCGGTCGACGACACAACCGTTGGTGGGTCTCGATTCGCCGGCGTACGTGATCTACACGTCCGGTTCGACCGGGCGGCCGAAAGGCGTGCCGATCCGGCACCGCAACGTTCTCGCTCTCATCGATGCCGCTCAGTCCCGTATGGACTTCGGTTCCACCGATGTCTGGTCCCTGTTCCACTCCTTCAGTTTCGACTTCTCGGTGTGGGAGATGTGGGGGCCGTTGCTGACGGGCGCTCGGATCGTCCTCGTCCCGCAGGACGCGCGACTGGACCC
>NZ_JAFFZE010000053.1 GCF_025165815.1 Actinophytocola gossypii
GCGAACGACTCGGTGGTCTCGCCGTAGTTCCAGCCCGCGCGGAAGGCCAGCACGTTGGCCTCGGCGATGTCCGGCTTGCGGGCGAACTTCTCCCGCAGGAACCGCTCGGTGCCCTCGGTCGGCCGGTGGTACATCCAGGACAGCAGCCCGAGCGCGAACATGTTCTTGCACCGCTCGGCGTCCTTCTTCGACAGCCCGGTGTCGGCGAGCGCGCCCTGGGTGAGGGTGGCCATGGCGACCGGGAAGACCTGGAAGCTGGCCAGCGAGTCGTCGTCGAGCGGGCTGCCGTCGTATCCGACCTTGGTCAGGTTGCGCTTGGAGAACTCGTCGGTGTTGACGATCACCGTGCCGCCGACGGGCAGGTCGGCGAGGTTCGCCTTGAGCGCCGCCGGGTTCATCGCGACCAGCACGTCCGGCCGGTCACCCGGGGTCAGGATGTCGTAGTCGGCGAAGTGCAGCTGGAACGACGAGACGCCCGGCAGGGTGCCCGCAGGAGCGCGGATCTCGGCCGGGAAGTTCGGCAGCGTCGCCAGGTCGTTGCCGAACGCGGCCGCCTCCGAGGTGAACCGGTCACCGGTCAGCTGCATACCGTCACCGGAGTC
>NZ_JAFFZE010000010.1 GCF_025165815.1 Actinophytocola gossypii
GGGGGGGGGGGGGGGGGCGGGGCCGCGCGGCTGTCGGGGGGCGAGAAGGTCGGTTCGGGCGGGGCGGAAGGTGCCGCGCGGCCGGCTGGGGTCGGACCGGCCGCGCGGTCGTCGGTGGGCGGGATGGAGGCGAAGAGCCGGTCCCGCGGGGGTGTGTCGGGCACGGATCCGTGCGACCGGCCGACGTCACGCGCGATGGCCGGCATGCCGGGGGACGACGCGGTGGGGTTCTGTGGCGGACGCATACGGGACGCGGTGGACGCGCCTCGGTTGACGGGCGGCATACCGGGCGAGGAGGCGGTCGCCGGCGGCATTCCTGGCGAGGACCTGTTGGCCGACGGCACCCCAGGCGGCACCCGGTGAACCGGCGGCATCCCAGACGAGAAGTCGTTGGCCGACGGCGTCCCGGGCGGCACCCGGTCGGCAGACCACCTCCCAGACGACGAACCCTCCCCCGGCGGCATCCCGGGCTGACTTCGATAAGCAGGCGACATCCCTGGCGAAGAGCCGTTGGCCGACGGCACCCCAGGCGACACCCGGTCGGCAGACCACCTCCCAGACGACGAACCCTCCCCCGGCGGCATCCCGGGCTGACTTCGATAAGCCGGCGACATCCCTGGCGAAGAGCCGTTGGCCGACGGCACCCCAGGCGACACCCGGTCGGCAGACCACCTCCCAGACGACGAACCCTCACCCGGCGGCATCCCGGGCTGAGTTCGGTGGGGCGGTGGCATTCCTGGCGAGGTTCCGTTGGCGCGTGGCATCCCGGGCGACGTTCCGCTGGCCGGTGGCATTCCTGGTGAAGTGCCGTTGGCTCGAGGCATGCCGGGTGGGATTCGGTCGACTGCGGGCATTCCCGGTGACGTCCCGTTGGCCGGTCGCGCGCCGGCAGGGGGTCCGTTGTGCCGGGGCATTCCGGGCGAGGTGTCGTTCGGCGACCGGTCCGTGGGGAATCTTCCGTTGTGTCGCGGGAGTCCCCGTGGAGCGTGGTTCGCGAAAGCGCTGCCGTTCGCCGGTGGTGTTCCGTTGTCCGGCGGGAATCCGGGGGACGAGGCGAACGGGCCGGTGGGCGGCAACATCCGAGGTGACGACGCCATCGGGTCGGCCCGTCGCATTCCCGGGGACGACGCCGTCGGCGGCGGGACGGGCGCCATGCGCCGCTGGGATGTCGCCGCCCTCGCTGGCGACATCCCAGCGGACGTGTGCGTTCGAGGTGACGTCGGGCGGCTCTCGGGAGCGGAGAAGCGCGCCCTCGTGGGCGGCGGGAACGTCGGCCGGACCGGCGGCGACCCGGGGGACGACGCCGTCGCCCCCATCGGGGCGGAGAACATCGGGCGGGCCGGGGCACCCGCGTCCACCGCCGGCAGCTCGCCGGTTCGTGCCGCTTCGGGCGGCTCCGGGCGGCGGACGGGCACCGACGCCATCGCCGGGGCGTTCGACGACTCCCTCGGCGCGCCGGTTCGGCTCGAGTAGTCCGCCGGGACGGGGCGGCGGTCCGGTGCGGGCGCGTCCGTCCAGACCGGAGGCCGGGGCGAGTCCGACGGCACCGGCGGGATCGCGGACGTCACCTCGGCCGCCTGGGCTCTGCGCTCCGAGCGGGTCAGGTTCGTCTCCCGCACCACGGGGATCGACTCGGTCGGCTCCGGGCGGGCTCGCCGGCCGGCCACGGCGTCCAGCGCACCGGCCAGGGACGGGGACGGCGGTGCGTCGTCCGCTCTCGCTCGCCGGCCCGCCGGACGTTCGGTGTCCCGAAAGGATCGTTCGGGCTCGGGACGCACGGCGGGAAGCCGAGGGGCCGAGTCCACGGCGGGCATCGACAGCCACGAATCCATCGCCTGCACCGACGGCAGTTCGGGCCACGACGCCCCCGCCCCCGCCGCCGGCATCGACGGCCACGAGTCCTCCGGGCCCAGCGGCGGCGGGTCCAACGGACCGAACCCCGGCACCTGGCCGCCGGAACCCCGCGCGGCCCCGGACGGGCGCGACGGTTCCGATGGGCGCCGGTGCCAGGAGTCGCCGGACGAGGCGCCGGAGTCCATCGCTCTGGCCACCGCCGCGTCCATCGCGGCCGCCGCTTCCATCGCGCTCATCGCGTGTACGGGGATGGCCTGGGTCGCGGGGGCCGCCACCACCGTCTCCGACGACGGGGTCGCGGTCAGGGCCTCGATCGCGGCCAGGGACGGCCAGGACACCTCCGCCGGCGCCGGCCGCGCCGGTTCGCGGCGCGCCGGGGCTGGGCGGCGCTCCATCGCCTCGGTGGTGCGGCTCTCCAGCTCCGCGGTCCAGTGCAGCATGCCGCGTGGGCTGTCGAAGCCGACCACGCCGACCAGTTCGCCGTTGCTGACGTACCCGGTCACCCGCTGCCCGACGTCCACCGAACCGGCCAGCTCCACGGTGTCCTGCGCCAGCGCCGGCAGCCCGGCCCCCTGGATCCGCAGCCCGTGCTGGTCGGTCCAGAACCTCGGCAGCGGCGTGTACGGCTTCGCGCTCGACGCCCCGGCCAGCAGGTTCTCCGCGGCCGCCCGGCCCATCTCGACGGCGTTCAGCCAGTGCTCGACCCGCCTGGGCTGGGTGTCGAACCGCAGGTTGGGCCAGCGCGCGACGTCCCCGGCGACCACGATGTCCTCGGCGCCGATCGCGTGGCACGTCGCGTCGCACATCACGCCGTCGTCGAGGATCAGGCCGGAGCCGCGCAGCCAGCTCACCGCCGGCACCGCGCCGACCGCGAGCACCACGCAGCTCGCCACCACGACCTGCCCGGTCGTCAGGTGCATCGCCACGCCGTCCTGCTGGCGCACCCAGTGGTGCACCTCGGCCTCGGTCACGATCTGCACGCCGTGCGCCTCCTGCAGCGCGGTGACCGTCTCGCCGAGGTCGGCGCCGGGCACCCTGGTCAGCAGGCCGCGGTCCTTCGTCACGATCGTCGCGTCGCGGCCGAGCGCGCGGGCCGCGGACGCCAGCTCGCAGGCGAGGAACCCGCTGCCGACGACCGCGAGTCCGCCCTTGCCGCGGCGCAGGCTCTTCTGCACCGCGACCGCGTCGGAGACCGTGCGGACCACGTGCACGCGGGGGTCGTGCCGAGGCGCGCCCGGCAGGTGCCTGGCCTGCGCGCCGGTGGCCACGACCAGCCCGTCGTAGGGGATCTCCTCGCCGCCGGGCAGGTGCAGGACGTGCTCGTCCGGCTCGAGGTGCGAGGCGCGCACCCCGTACCGCCAGATCGCGTCCAGGTCGGTGAGCACCGGCAGCACCAGTTCCCGGGGGCGGGCGATGCCGGTCAGCAGGTGTTTGGTCAGGCCGGGGCGGTGGTAGGTGCGGTACGGCTCCTCGCCGATGACGACCAGCTCGCCACCGAAGTTCAGCTCCCGCAACCGTTCCGCGGCGCGGAGCCCAGCGGCCCCACCGCCGACGACGACGATTCGCTCCCGGCCCATCTACGTTAACGCCTCTCGTCCAGCATGATCGCGAGCATCGGGCAGCTGCGCACCGCCGCCTTCGCCTGCTCGACTTCCTTGTCCGGCACCGATCTCAGGTACTTCAGGCCGCCGTCGGTGGTCATCCGGAACAGCGTGGGCGCCTCGGCCACGCAGATCCCATACCGGCGGCAGCGGTCGTTGTCCACGCTCAGCGCGTTGCGCCTGCTCTTGCGACCCATCAGGCGTCCTCGACGAGTCCGGCCGCGGACAGCGTGCGCGCCGGCACGAACCGCAGGAGCATCACGGTCACCGCCGGCACCAGCAGGGTGATGCCGCCGAGCCACACGGTCGCCAGGCTGCCGGCGGCCAGCGCGCCGAAGAACGCGTGCACCACGCCGAGCACGAACGCCGGGTAGGCGAGCCGGTGGATCCACATCCACCGCCAGTAGGACATCCAGCGCTTGAGCGCCACCGCGATCGACGCGGCCAGCATCCCCTCGAAGGCGAGGGTGCCGAAGGTGTAGCGCAGGGACTCGGTGAACGGGACCACCACCTCGGCGAACCCCCACGCGCCGCTGTCCAGCATCAGCAGGGTGACCCCGTGCACGAAGGCGAACGCCAGGGTCAGCGTCGCCAGCGTCTGGTGGGCGCCGCGCAACGCCTCGCGCCCGGTGAGCCGGCTGACCCAGCCCGTGCTGGTGAGCACGCCCCACACGAGCGTGAGGCACATCAGCGCGTACGCGAGCCGGGCCGACAGCGTCGACACCTCGAGCACGCCGCTGTCGTGCCCGGCGTCGGCCAGGTAGCTGTGCACGGTCAGGACTCCCTTGGCAGGTGCGAGACGAGGTACGGCGGGCAGGTCGGCGGAGCCCCGACCTGCCCGCCCGCCGGAAACCGCGGACGCGGGAGGATCAGCAGTTCCGGCCGCTGTTGATGCAGCTCACGACCTCGTTCATCAGGTCTTCCGACATGACGTTGATGAAGTCGTTGTGGTCGGTACGCGGACTGTGCAACTCCGCCGGGAAGGCGTCCAGTGCGAACACCCGCCCGCGCGGCACGTCATAGCTCAACGTGATCCGCAGCTGCGGCACCGCCTGGGTGCCCTCCGGGCACGCGCCGGTCTCGTCCGGGAAGACGATGTGGTCGCGGTGGTTGGCACTGTCGGTGTTGCCGTCCGAGCAGCTGGGGAAGTCCGCGATCCGAACCACCTGGCTGCCCCTCGGGCACAGCGGGTACTTGTCGGTGATCCGGTCCTCGAAACCGGAGCACGTCCACTTCGCGTTGGTGTTGGCGTTGTCGTTGGTCTCCGCCTTCGAGTTGCCGGTGAGCACCTTGAGCAGCGGCGGCATCGCCACGACGTCGGACTGCGCGTTGCCGCGGAACTCCAGCAGCACGCTCGCCGGCCGCAGGATCTCGCCGGTGTTGTGCGCGTTGGTGTCGTCCTCGGCGCCGTTGCCGTCCGCGTTGCGCACCCGGAGCACCGGCCAGTAGTAGGACGACTTGTCCGCCTGGTTCTCGCAGGTGGTCCCGGCGGCGAGCAGGCTCTCGTCGGTCGAGCCCGCGTTGGTGTCCAGGTTGCCGACGTGGCCGTGCGTGTGCTCGGCCGCGTTCACCTTGCCCGGGGCGGCGATCAGGTTGTCCGAGTTGAACTTCTCGTTCTCGTTGGTGCCGCAGTCGGACACGAAGGTGCCGGTGGAGGCGTTGGCGCCCGGCGCCGGGCTGTCGGCGAGGTTGTTCGGCTCGACCTCGAAGATGCTGACGAAGTCCTGCGCGAACGGGCCGAGCTCGTCGGTGCAGTCCTCGTTGCCGAATTCGTCCTCGGGGGCGTCCGGCGGCACCGGCGGCACGGTCTCGGCCGGCGGCGGACCCTCCTCGTTCGAGTCGTCGTCCGCAGGCGGCTCCTCGGCGGGCGGCTCCTCGGCCGGCGGCTCCTCCGCGGGGGGTTCCTCGGCGGGGGGTTCCTCGGCCGGGGGCTCCTCAGGGGCCTGTTCGCCCGGAGGCTGCTCGGTCGGCGGTTCCTGCGTCGGCTCACCCCTCGGACGGGCACCCTGCGGCGAGGTCAGGCCGAAGGACTGCGCCTCCTCGCCCTGCTCGGCCGGCGGCTCGTCCGCGGGAGGCTCGTCGGCAGGCGGCTCCTCGGGATTCTCGTCGGCCGGGGGCTCCTCGACGGGTGGCTCCTCCGCCGGCGGCTCCTCGGCGGGAGGCTCCTCGGCGGGAGGCTCCTCGGCGGGAGGCTCCTCGGCGGGAGGTTCCTCGGCCGGGGGCTCCTCGGCGGGCGGCTCCTCGGGTGGCGCGGACTCGTCGGGCGGCGGCACGACCTCGCTCGACGCAGGGGGTGGGACCTCCGGCAGACACTGCACCGGTCGGGCGTCGGCGACGTTGTCGGCCTGCGCGGCACCGTAGATGCCGATGCCGACAGCCGTGCCGAGGATGCAGACCGCGGCCGTACCCGCGGCGACCAGCCGTCGGCGCAGATGTCGCGGTATCTGGTGTCTTCCCATGCTCATGCCTCGCAGATTCGTTGTGTTCGTTCGGGGAGCTCAGCGCCTCAGCACCAGGTGCGAGGTCGACGCCGTTCCCGCAGCCGGACCCCGTGGGGTCGCGGCCGGAGTCGAGGCGCCCTGGTGGGTGTCGCCCGAGCCGCCGGACGCGACCGGCGCGCCCATCCCGTGGACCGCAGCAGCCATCGGGATGGGCGACGCCGGCGACGTCACCGCACTGACACGACCGGGAACCCTCCGTCCATTGTGGAATCAGAGCGAGTCGCGGCCGGCGCGCCCGCCAGAACTGGCGTACGGGGTGGGCGCGACCGAGCGGCCGTGTCGGGTGCTCATCGAGATTTTCCTTTCTTCGCAAGGAGTTTCCATCGTCACCAGCAGGTGCGGTCACCAGCAGATACGGAAACCCCGGAGTCACGGTTCAATCACGACGACACAACGGATGTGACGTAGGTCACTCGACAAGGAGTGGCGGATAGGTCCACGATGTGCGCCGTGAGCCGGCGTTCAAGACTCGAACTCGCCGGCGCGGAAGACGCCTCGGGCGACAGAAGCGAGGCGTTGGTCAGGATGCTCTACCGCGAGTTCGGTGGCGCGCTGTTCGGCCATGTGCTGCACCTAACCGGCAATGACCGGCAGTGGGCCGAAGACGTCGTGCAGGAGACCCTGGTCCGTGCCTGGCGCAATGCCGATCGACTGGATCGGGAGCCAGGCATGCTTCGCGCCTGGCTGTACACCGTGGCCCGCCGTATCGTCATCGACGGCCGGCGCAGCCACAGCGCTCGACCGAAGGAGGTGGACCCCGCGCCGCTGGAGGCGATGCCGATCCCCGACGGATCGGAGAAGTCCCTGTCGGCCATGGTCGTCGCGGACGCGTTGCAGGGGTTGAGCCCCGAGCACCGGGAGGCGCTGGCCGAGACGTACCTGCGTGACCGGACGGTCAACGAGGCGGCGGCGGTGCTGGGCGTACCGCCGGGAACGGTGAAGTCGCGGGTGTACTACGCACTCCGCGCGCTGCGGCAACAGCTTCGGGACGGGGAGTGAACCGACGATGACCGCACCACGACACGTGGACGTGGGCGCCTACGTCCTCGGCATTTTCGACCCACCGGACGAGGCGGCCTACGAGGAGCACTTCGCACAGTGCGAACGGTGCCGCCGCGAGTTCATCGAGCTCGCGGACATGCCGTCGGTCCTGGACACCCTCAAGCCGGCGGCGCCGGAGGTGACTCCACCACCCCTGTCCGCGCTGATCGACTTCTCGAAGCTGCGCCAGACCGACGGGGCGCCGACGCCGGCCGTGCCGCCCCAACAACGGCCGAACGGGGCGACCCAGCCACACCGGATCCCCCGCCCGCACCGCGACGGCGCCCCGCCGCGAAACGGCACCGCCCGCCCGCGACCCGAG
Organism: Actinophytocola gossypii; assembly: GCF_025165815.1. Taxonomy (GTDB): domain Bacteria; phylum Actinomycetota; class Actinomycetes; order Mycobacteriales; family Pseudonocardiaceae; genus Actinophytocola; species Actinophytocola gossypii. Next base: position 7,320 of record NZ_JAFFZE010000010.1, read on the forward strand.
GACGCCGCGCCCAGGAACGGCGTGGCCCGCCCACGCACGGAAGGCGCCCCACACCGGAACGACGTGGCTCGCCCACCCACAGAGGGCGCCCCACACCGGAACGACGTGGCTCGCCCACCCACAGAGGGCGCCCCACACCGGAACGACGTCGCCCGCCCGCTCCCGTCGCCGCCCAACGAGCGGCCCCGGGTGAACGGCAACCCGCTCCCGCCCCGGTCCGACCGGCGGCCGGCACCACCCGCGCCGGGCAGCGCACAGCACTCCACCCCGGCGATGCGCCCGGCCGCGCCCGAACCCGGTAGCGCGCAGCACTCCACCCCCGCGATGCGCCCGGCCGCACCCGCGAAACCGCCGGTCACGCCGTCGAAGGCGAAGCCCCGGGACACCCGCCCCGCGGGCCGGGCCGGTGGGCCGAGAAACCGGAAACCCGTGTGGTTGAGCGCCGCGGCCGCCGTGCTGGTGGCGCTCACCGTCGGTGTCGTGGTCAGCCTGTCCTCGGGCGAGGATCCCGCGACCCAGGTCGCCGACCCTGGCACCAGCGCGCCGGCCACGCCCCCGTCCGGCGCGGTCGCCGGCGCCCACGTGGTGAGCGGCACCGACCCGGAGACCGGCGTGACGGCGATCATCACCATCGAGCCGATCTCCGGTGGCACCCAGGTCGACCTGTCGCTCTACGCGATCGACGGCCCGCAGCGGGGCAGGCTCGTCGCCGTGTCCCGGTTCGGGGAGCGCGAGGAGGTCACCGCCTTCGACGTCCCGGAAGGGCGCGCCGGCCGCGGCGAGGCGATCGAGGTGTCCGGCGTCGTCCCGTTCGCCCAGGGCGACATCACCCGCTTCGAGGTGCACGGCAACGGGATCGAGCCCCTGCTGGTGGTGCCGACCTGAGCCGGCTCACGGCTTCCGGTAGACCGACACGTGGAGTTGGGAGTCACCGGTGAAGGGGCCGCGTTTCCAGTCCCCCCACCGGTGCTCCAACTCCAGCCCGGCGAGCTGGGCCATCAGGTCCATCTCGTGGTGGGTGACGATCCGGCCGGAGATCGGGTAGAACCGCGTGCCGTTCGTGCCGAGCACGATCCACGTGCCGTTGTGGGTCGCCGTGACCGGGTCGAAGGTGCCGCCGCTGAGCGTGATCTGGTCGGGCTCGACCTTGGCCACGCGCAACGCCTCGTTGGGCGGCTTGTTGCCGACGACGGCGGTCTCCAGCACGAACCGCCCGCCGGGACGCAGGTGCGCGGCGGCGTTGCGGAACAGGTCGACCTGCGCGCGCTGGCTTGGCAGCACGAAGATCGAGTTGAACGCGATGAACGCCAGCGCGAACTCGCCGTCCACCCGCACCGTGGTCATGTCGCCGACGACCGTGCTGACGCCCTCCGCGCCTGGCTTCTCGCGCAGCTTGGCCAGCATCTCCTCGCTGATGTCCACACCGGACACAGCGAGCCCGCGCCCGGCGAGCGGCACCGCCAGCCGGCCGGTGCCGACGCCGAACTCCAGCACCGGTTCCCCACCGGCCAACTCGGCCAGCACGGCGACCGCGCCCTCGTCGTCCATCATCCCGGCGTGCCAATCGTCGTAGACGCCCGCCCAGCGGGCGCCGTACAGCCGTGGGTCGAATTCCGTCATGGGGCACACCCTGGCGGGAGCCGCCGCCGCCCGGCAACGGATTCGTCCTAGCGCGTAAGGCCGAGGCTGACCTCCTCGTTCCGGGACCGCAGCACGTTGTGCACCACCGGCCCCACCCGCAGCCGGTCGTCGGACTCGAACCGCGCGCGCAGCTCGTCGAGGTGGCCGTCCGGCTCGGCGGTCAGCGCCGCCAGCTCGTCGAACAACGCCACCCGGTCCTCGTCGATCACGTCGTCCGGGCCGGGCATCGCGCCCCAGACGTCCCACGGCAGCATCTCGGCGTTGTTCAGCGCGGCGACGTCGCGCATCAGGTTGCCGGCGATCCACCAGGCGCCGGTCTCCCCGGTGACGCTGAGCCCGAACGTCGCCGGGTCCGCCTCGCCGGACCGGCAGGCCGCCCACGCGTCGCCGGCGACCAGGAACCGGTCCCTCGGCACGTCGGTCAGGTCGAGGTCGACGCCGAACAGCGCGCGCTGGTGCTCGTCGACCTGCGCGTCGACCAGCCGCCAGCGTCCGTCGAGCCAGACCTCGGCGACCCAGTGGTCCTCGCCGAGCGATGATCCGAAGTAGGTGCCGAACCCGCAGCGGGCCCGCGCCGGGACGTCCTGCGCGCGCAGCATCGACACCAGCAGCACGGTGAACTGCCGGCAGTTGCCCGCGGTGCGCGCGGCGGGCTCCCGCGCGACGTCGAGCGGACGGGGGTCACGGTCGACGATCCAGTCCAGCAGCTCCGCCACCCGCCGCAGGTGCGCGCTGCGCCGGTCGTCCTCGTCGAGCGTCACGCCGTAGGAGCCGGCGAGGTGCTCGTGGATCAGCAGTCCCTGCGTCACCGAGCACAGTTCGGCCACGTCGTTCGGCAGGCCCTCGAACAAAGCCGCGTGCCCGCCCGCCGACGTGAACCCGATCTGCTTGGTATATCTGGGAAGCGTCTGCATGCCTTCTGTTCTACAGGCAGCTTCCCTCAGCGCCCCAACGGGATCAGCCGCCACGCGCCGTCCCGGCACACCACGGGCCGGTAGCGGGCGGTGAGCGAGTACGTCCCGGCGCGCGGGCACGGCTCCCCCACCACCGCGAACCTCGGGTCCCGAGGCGGGGTGGACGCGGGCGGCGGCGGTGCTGGCGGCGGCGTGGTCCGGGTCGTCGTGGTGGTGGTCGTCGCGGGGGCCGGCGGCGGGGTCGGCACGATCTCGGAGGTCATCGTGCTCGCGACCGGGGGCGCGATGACGGCGGGCCGGGACGGGGTGGTGGTCGGCGTGACCGCGGCCGAGGGGCTGCCGGCCTCGCGGGTGGTGCCGGAGAGCAGGGCGAACGCGCCGAGCACGGCGACGGCGAACGCGAACGTGGCGAGCTTGACGACGACCAGGAACCGGTCACGCTCGGTCGGCCTGGGAACCGGCCGGCACGGCGTCTCGTAGCCCAGTCGCGGCATGCTGGGGACTCCCGGTAGGCGCTCGGTGACTCACGCGAGCCGCCAACGTACCAAGCGTGCGGGCCGGGCGATCAGGCGGTGGCGCGCCCCCGGCCCTCGAGCGTGGTCAGCCGCCGCTCGGTCGGCCACCGCACGTCGGTCGCCCAGCCGAACTTCTCCAGCAGCCAGATCATCCGCGCGGAGATGTCGATCTGCCCGCGCCGCACGCCGTGCCGGGCGCAGGTCGGGTCGGCGTGGTGCAGGTTGTGCCACGACTCGCCCATGGACAGGATGGCCAGCGGCCAGAAGTTCGCCGACTTGTCCCGCGCCGCGAACGGCCGGCTGCCGATCATGTGGCACACCGAGTTCACCGACCAGGTGACGTGGTGCAGGAACGACACGCGCACCAGCCCGGCCCAGAAGAACGCGGTCACCGCGCCCCACCAGGACCAGGTGATCAGTCCGCCGAGCACGGCGGGCGCGAGCAGCGTCACCGCGGTCCACAGCCCGAACTGGCGGTGCACCCTGGCGATGTCCTTGTCGGCGAGCAGGTCGGGGGCGAACCGCTCGGCGTTGGTAAGGTTGCGGTCGAACACCCAGCCCATGTGCGCGTGCCAGAAGCCCTTGACCAGCGCGACCGGCGAGGTGCCGAACGCCCACGGCGAGTGCGGGTCGCCGTCGCGGTCGGAGAACGCGTGGTGGCGGCGGTGGTCGGCGACCCAGTGGGTGATCGGCCCCTGCAACGCCATGCTGCCGACGATCGCGAGCGCGACCCGCAGCGGGCGGCGCGCCTTGAACGACCGGTGGGTGAAGTACCGGTGGAAGCCGACGGTCACGCCGAGGCAGGTGACCGTGTAGAACACCGCGGCCAGCGCGATGTCCACCCAGCCGAGGCCCCAGCCCCAGGCCAGCGGCACGGCCGCGATCAGGGCGACGAACGGCCCGAGGATGAACAGGTAGGTCCCGACATGCGGCCACAGTCCGCGGGGTGGGCCGTGGATGGGGCGCACCTCGCGCCGCGGAGCCTCGGAGGTCAGCGCCATGCGGGTAGCAAAGCAGGTCGGCGGGCTCGATGCCACCTTTGGCGGGCAAATGGGCGAGTGCTGTTTGAAACAGGCCGACGGGTCGTGCCTCGAACAGGTGAGTTGCGTTGCCAACGGAGGTCGGCCGAACTCTTGCACAGTGCTCGTGCTCCGTGGCATGAATTTCGGCGCGCGATGACGGCGAGTGTTCACCGGTCGTTCACCCCCGCGCGCCCGGATCGCACGTCAAACGAGTCGTGCGCTCCGCAGGATGGGGCCACGAGAAGCTAAGGAGGCGTGTGAAGCGTCGATTGTCGATCGCGCTGGGGGTGGTCCTGCTCGTCGCGGTCATCGGGGTGATCGTGTTCGACCGGGACGACGAGACCCCCACGCGGGATGTTGTGGTCCGGGGGGTCATCGGCTCGGAGAAGCTGGCGTTCTTCCGTGACGAGCGGGTCCGGGAGGCGTTCGCCGCGCACGGGGTGACCGTCGAGGTCGACACCGCCGGCTCGCGGCAGATCGCGACCACGGTGGACCTCGCCGGGTACGACTTCGTGTTCCCGTCCAGCCAGCCGGCCGCGCAGCGGATCCAGCGGGACCGGAACGTCACCACGGCCTACACCCCGTTCCAGTCGCCGATGGCGGTGGCGACGTTCGCGCCGGTGGTCGAGGTGCTGGAACGGGCGGGCGTGATCCGCGACGGCCTGCTGGACGTTGGCCGGTACCTGGAGCTGGCCAGGGCGGGCACCCGGTGGGACGAGTTGCCCGGCAACACCGAGTTCCGGGCGCGCAAGAGCGTGCTGATCACCACGACCGACCCGAGGGACTCCAACTCGGCCGCGATGTACGTGGCGATCGCGTCCTACGTCGCCAACGGGAACGCGGTGGTCGCCAGCCAGGACGCTGAGGCGAGGCTGCTGCCGGAGCTGACCGGGTTGTTCCTGCGGCAGGGGTACGCGCAGTCGTCGAGCGCGGGGCCGTTCGAGGACTACCTGGTGGCCGGCATGGGCCGGGTGCCGATGGCGCTGGTGTACGAGTCGCAGTTCCTCGGCCGGCAGGTGCGCGGCGACGGCACGATCCAGCCGGACATGCGACTGGTGTACCTGGCGCCGACGGTGTACTCCGAGCACACGCTGGTGCCGCTGACCGACCCCGGCGACGAGGTGGGCAGGCTGCTGACCACCGACGACCGGCTGGGCAGGCTCGCGGCGGAGTTCGGCTTCCGCACCAGCGACCCCGGGGTGTTCGCCGACGTCATGGCCGAGCACGACCTCACCGCGCCGGACCTGGTGGACGTGGTCGAGCCGCCGTCGTTCGAGACGTTGGAGCGGCTGCTGGACGGGATCGAGGCGCGGTATTCGTGAATGACGTGGTGCTGACGCCGCCGGAGCCGGTGGAGCCGGTGCCGGTGTCCAGCGCGGCCGGGCTCGTCGCCCTGGACGACGAGGTGCGGGCGGAGGTCGCCGAGCGGGCGGCGGCGTTCGGGGAGCGGCTCGGCGCGCTGGACCCGCGCGCGCCGGAGTTCCACGCGGCGCTGACCGAGCTGCTGACCGTCGGCGAGTCGGACATGCGGGTGGCGGCGTCGATCGCGGAGGCGTTGCTGGACCGGTCGGCGAACGCGCTGGCCGGCGAGCGCGGCGGCCCCGCCACGGCGCAGCAGGAGATCGCGCTGAGCCTGGCCGAGCTGCGCCGCACGGTCCACGAGCTCGACCCGGCGCGGCTGCCGGTGACCGGCCGCAAGCTCCGGCGCTGGTTCCCGGCGGCCAACGAGGCCCGCAAGCTGCTGGCCCGCTACCGGGCCGCGCGCGAACCGGTGAACGCGCTGGTGGTGCACCTGCGCACCCGGCAGGACACGCTGAAGCGGGACAACGCGGCCATCGGCGGCGAGCGGGAACGGCTGTGGCGGACCATGTCCGACCTGTCCCGCGCGGCGGCGCTGGCGGCGGCGGTGGACGAGGCGGTGGACCGGCAGGCCGGCGTGCTCGACCTCGCCGACCCGGGGCGCGCCCTGGCCCTGCGGTCGGACGTGCTGCACCCGATCCGGCAGCGCAACCAGGACATCCTCACCCAGCTGGCGGTGTGCGCGCAGGGTTACCTGGCGCTGGACCTGTTGCGGCGCAACAACGACGAGCTGGTGCGCGGGGTGGAGCGGGCGGTGTCGACCACGGTGTCGGCGCTGCGGATCGCGCTGGTGGTGTCCGGCGCGCTCGCCCACCAGCGCGACGTGGCCGACGAGGTCGAGGCGGTGCGCTCGACGACCGAGGGCCTGATCCGGTCGAACGCGGAGCTGCTGTCGCTGCGCACCGAGGAAATGCGCCGGGCCGCCGCCGACCCGGCCGTGGGGGTGGCGACCATTCGCGAGTCGTTCGAGCGGATCTACGCCGCGATCGACTCGATCGACGAGTACCGCGCGGCCGCGGTGCACAGCATGGCGTCGACCGTCGACGCGCTGTCCACCGAGATCCGTCGCGCGGAGGAGTACCTGCGGCGCTCGCACGCCGCTGAGGGGGCGTGATGGGGCGGAAGGCGCTTGCCTCGGTGCTGGCCGTGGCGGCCGTGCTGGCGGGCTGTGACAGCGCACCGGAGCCGGCCGCCGAGTCCGCGGTGCTGCGGGTGCTGGCCGGAAGCGAGCTGGCCGACCTGGAGCCGGTGCTCGACGAGGCCGCGCGGGTGACCGGGGTGCGGGTGGAGTTCACCTTCACCGGCACCCTGGAGGGCACCGAGACGCTGGCGAGCGGCGAGGCGGACGGGGCGTTCGACGCGGTGTGGTTCTCCTCGAACCGGTACCCGAGGTCGCTGCCCGAGGCGGACCGGCGGCTCGGCGACGAGGTGAAGATCATGCGCTCGCCGGTGGTGCTCGGGCTGCCGGAGGCGAAGGTGCGTGAGCTCGGCTGGGACCGCACGCGGCCGACCTGGGCGGACATCGCGGAGGCGGCGGGGCAGGGCCGGTTCACCTACGGCATGACCGACCCGTCGGCGTCCAACTCCGGCTTCTCCGCGCTGGTCGGTGTCGCGTCGGCGCTCGCCGGCACCGGCGACGCGGTGACACCGGACCAGATCGACGCGGTGGCGCCGGCGATGACCCGGTTCTTCAGCGCGCAGAAGCTGTCGGCTGGGTCGTCGGGCTGGCTGTCGGAGGAGTACCAGCGGCGGCTGGCCGGCACGGCGCCGGGGCCGAAGGTCGACGGGCTGATCAACTACGAGTCGGTGCTGCGGACGCTGCCGACTCCGCTGACCGTGGTGTACCCGGCGGACGGCGTGGTGACCGCGGACTACCCGCTGACCGTGCTGACCTCGGCGTCGGCGGACGCCCGGGCGGCGCACCAGCGGCTCGCCGACCACCTGCGGTCGCCGGAGACCCAGCGGCGGATCATGGCCGACACGTACCGCAGGCCCGCGGTGCCCGGCGTGGCGCTGTCCGACGAGTTCGCGGTGCGGGACCTGGTGGAGCTGCCGTTCCCGGCCACGCAGGACGCGATGGACGCGCTGCTGCGGGCGTACTTCAACGAGCTCCGGCGGCCGTCGCGGACCCTGTACGTGCTGGACACGTCGGGGTCGATGCAGGGTGAGCGGATCGCCGGGCTGAAGTCCGCACTGGTGGCGCTGACCGGGGCGGACGGCTCGCTGGTCGGGCGGTACCGGGGGTTCCGCAGCCGCGAGGAGGTGACGCTGCTGCCGTTCGGGACCGTGCCGGGCCGGCCGAGGACGTTCACCCTGCCGCCCGGCGACCCGGCGGCGGAGCTGGCCAGGATCTCCGCGTACGCCGAGGCGCTGACCGCGCGCGGCGGCACGGCGATCTACGACAGCCTGGTGCGGGCCTACGAGCTGCTCGGCGACCCCGATCCGGCGCGGTTCACCTCGATCGTGCTGATGACCGACGGGGAGAACCGGAACGGCTCGCCGCTGACGGCGTTCGAGCGGGAGCTGCGGGCGTCGCCGTCGCGCGCGGTCCCGGTGTTCACGGTGCTGTACGGGGAGTCGCACGCGGCCGACATGACGAGGGTGGCTGAGCTGACCGGCGGCGAGGTGTTCGACGCGCGCAGCTCGTCGCTGGCCGAGGTGTTCCGGGACATCCGCGGCTACCAGTGATGGGGCGCTACCTGGGATCCACGAAGAACCTGGTCGGCTCGGCGTGCGGGCTGGTGGGGATCGTGCTGTACGTGACGGGCGTGACCGGGTCGTACGGCCTGGCGCTGGTGGCCGTGCTGTACGCGGCGGGCGCGCTGCTGGCGCCGCCGGAGCGGGTGCGGCGGTCCCCGGCGGCGGAGCTCCCTCGCCTGCGCGCGGACCTGGCCGCGCTGGTCGAGTCGGCGGTGGCGCGGCGCGCGGACCTGCCGGCCGGGGCGGTGGAGCGGCTGGAGCGGATCGCCGGCACGCTGACACCGCTCATGGCCCGCCCGCTCGGCGAGGACCCGGAGACCCTGCACGCGGTGATCCGGCTCGCCGGCACGGACCTGCCGCTGTCGGTGCGCACGTACCTGAACCTGCCGAGGAACCTGACCGCAAGGATCGACGGCCGCGACCACGACCCCGCCGCCGAGCTGCTGGACCAGCTGGAGCTGCTGGAACGGGACGCGAACCGGATCGCCGCCCGCCACCATGCCGGCGACGTGCGGCAGCAGACCGACCACACCCGCTACATCCGCTCCCGCACGGAGCCGGACGAGCCAGGAAGGTGACCTTCATGGCACCGGTGTCACCAGCACGGGGAGGTGGGCCCAGACAGCCTTGCCCGGCGGGCGGGTCTCCACACCCCACTGGGGGCACAGGCCACGCACGATGAGCAGGCCCTTCCCCACCGGCCACGGCTCGGCCGGCGCGGCGGTGCTGTCGTCGACGCGCAGTACCACCACCTTCCCCTCGGCCGGCAGCTCCAGCCGCACGCCGTAGGGCGCGTCCGCGTGCCGGTAGGCGTTGCCCAGCAGCTCGGCGAGCACGATGCACGCCTCCTGGATCGCGCCGCGCGTGCAGCCGTGCATCGAGGACGCCACCCAGCGGCGCATCCCCGCCAGGAACAGGTCGTCGGCGGCGGGCAGGTGTCTCTCGGCGAGCACCCGGGCGGTCACGGCCGGGCCCGGCGTCCGCGACGCCTCGGGCGCGGCACGGGCTGCTCCGGCGGATCGAGGTCCAGCACCGGGAGGTCGAAGGTCAGCTCCGCCCACACCGTCTTCGCCTGGCGCCTCGATTCGACGCCCCACCGCTCCGACAGCCCGCCGACCAGGACCAACCCGCCGCCGGCCGCCCAGTCGCCGCGCGGCGGGGCGCAGTCGTCGACCGAGACCAGCAGCGCGCGGCGGTCGTCGCGCACGTCCAGGCGCAGCACGTACGGCGGCAGCCCGTGCCGGCGGGCGTTGGACACCAGCTCGTCGGCCACCACCTCGGTGTGCAGCCGCACCGCGAGCGGCAGGTCACGCAGCGCGCCGCGGATCCACCCGCGCACCACGTCCAGCGACGGCTCGTGCTCCGTCGGCATGATCAGGATCGTCATCAGCCCTGCCGTCCCCCAAGGTCGGTTGGGTCAATCCTGAAGGGTTTTCCGGGTGGTAGACCTGACAACTACCTGACGATCCGGTTGACTGGCGGCCGGACGGGTGCGGCACGGGCTAGGAACTCCGCATGACCACGCCCGATCCGCGTAGTATCGCCGCCGATCATGGGCTCGAGACGGAGATGACGACAGCCACCCTGCTCCTCGTCGAGGACGACGCGCGCATCCGCGAGGCACTGCGGCTCGCGCTGGGCGACGAGGGCTACGACGTGGTGGAGGCGGCGACCGGGGAGCAGGCACTGACCCGGCTCGCCGACGAGCCGTTGCCCGACGTCGTGCTGCTCGACCTCATGCTGCCCGGCATCGACGGCCTGGAGGTGTGCGCCCGAATCCGCGAGCAGGGCGACCTGCCGATCATCATGGTCACCGCGCGGACGGCGCCGCACGAGGTCATCGCCGGCCTGGAGGCGGGTGCCGACGACTACGTGACCAAGCCGGTGGACGCCGGCGAGCTGGGCGCGCGGATCCGGGCGCTGCTGCGCCGGGCCAGGGCGGGTGAGAACGACCTGCCCTCGTCGCTGCAGCTCGGCGACCTGACCGTGCGGGTCACCGAGGGCCGGGTGCTGCGCGGCAGCACCGAGATCCCGCTCACCAAGACCGAGTTCCGGCTGCTGTGCACGCTGGTCACCGCGCGCGGCGCGGTCGTGACCAGGGAGCAGCTGCTCGAGCGGGTGTGGGACTACGGCTACTTCGGCGACACCCGGCTGCTCGACGTGCACATCCGGAGGCTGCGCCGCAAGGTCGAGCCCGATCCCGGCCAGCCGACGCACATCGTGACGGTGCGCGGTGTCGGTTACCGCGCCGAGTCCGGCGCACCGCCGGCGCAGTGAGCGAGCGGTGAGCAGACTCCCGCTGCGGACCAGGGTGATGGCCTGGTTCAGCCTGGTGTCGCTGGTGGTGGCCGGCGTGCTGGCGCTGGCGACCTGGCACCTGTCCACCGGCTACATGCTCGACCAGCGCGAACGCAGCGCGATCCGGCAGGCGAAGGGCAACGCGCGGCTGGTCACGCAGGTGCTGGAGCGCGGCTCGGCGGGCCTGGACGAGCTGCTGACCGGACTGGTCGCCGAGGTCGAGTCGGCGGTGCTGCTGGTCGACCAGGGCGACCTGATCGTCGGCGGCAACTCGGTGGACCCGACCCGTCTGCCGACCGCGTTCCTCGACATGGTGCGCAACGGCAGACCGGCGCACCAGCGGACGGTGCTGAACGGGATCCCGGTGCAGGCGGTGGGGCTGCCGCTGCCCGCGAAGGCGGCGACCTACGTCGAGGTGTCGCCGATGCGGGAGATGGACCGCACGTTCCGGTTCCTGAGCTGGCTGCTGATCGGCGGCACGCTGGTCAGCGGGCTCGCCGGGGCGGTGCTCGGCCGGTGGGCCGCGACCCACTCGCTGCGTCCGCTGCGCCAGGTCACCGACGCGGCGGCGGAGGCGGCCCGCGGCGACCTGTCGGTGCGGCTGCCGGCGACCGGCGACCCGGACCTGATCCCGCTCGCCGCGGCGTTCAACGACACCGCGGAGCGGCTGCAGCAGCGGGTGGCGCGGGACACCCGGTTCGCCGGGGACGTGAGCCACGAGCTGCGCTCGCCGCTGACCACGATGCTGAACGCGATGTCGGTGCTGCACCGGCGGAGCGCGGAGCTGCCGGCCGGTACCCGGCAGGCGGTGGAGCTGCTGAACACCGACCTGCGGCGGTTCCGGCGGATGGTGGACGACCTGCTGGAGATCTCCCGGGGCGACCAGGACCAGGACTACTCGACGTTCGAGCTGGTGGACCTGGCCGGGTTGGTGCAGGCGACCGGCCCGACGCTGCCGGAGTCGGTGCTGGACATCGAGGCGCGGCCGTGGGTGCTGGCCGACCGCAGGCGCCTGGAGCGGGTGGTGGCGAACCTGCTGGACAACGCCGGCCGGCACGGCGGGGGCCTGGTTCGCCTCGGCGTGCTGACCCGCGAGGACCGGGCCAGGATCGAAGTCGACGACGCCGGGCCGGGGGTGCCGGAGGAGGCGCGGGAGCACATCTTCGAGCGCTTCGCCCGGGGGTCACCGGCGCGCCGGGAGGCGACGGACAGCGGCGCCGGGCTCGGGCTGGCACTGGTCACCCAGCACGTTCGGCGGCACCACGGGCACGCGTGGGTCGAGGCGAGACCGGGCGGCGGGGCGCGGTTCGTGGTGGAGCTGCCCGAAGTCACGGACTGAGGCTTGTTTTTCTTCCGTCGAAGATGAAATGGGGAAACCGCCGAAGCCAGGGGTCGCGGCTTCGGCGGTTCCGGTTTTCCGGGGATCACGTTTCCGGCATCAGCACCGAGTCGATCAGGTAGACGGTGGCGTTGGCGGTCCGCACGCCGCCGCAGACGACATTGGCGTCGTTGACCTTGAGGTTGTCGCCCACACCGGTGACGTCGACGATGCCGCCCTGGACGGTGGTCTGCTCGCCGACGACCGCGTCGGGGGCGAGCCGGGATTGGTCCCTAGCCGAGATTCTTCTCGGCGACGACCTCCAGCCGCAGCGACAGCCGTCGTCCGGTCATTCCCCGCATCGCGGTGATACCGAACTCGTAGCGGTCGACAACCGCGGTCGCGACCACCCGCAGACGCGATTCGTCGCTTCGCACCTCTTCCAGGTGAAGGTCGATCGGGCGGCTGACGTCACGCACCGTCAACGTTCCGTGCAGCACCCAGCGCCCGTCGACCTGCTCGGCCTCGGTCGAGACGAACGTGAAGTACGGGTGCCGCTCCGCGTCGAGGTAGGTGCCGGAGCGCACCATCCGGTCCCGGGTGGCGTTCCCGGTGTCGACGCTGCCGGCCGCGACCGTCGCCCGCACCGCCGACCCGTCGACCGGGTCCGCCACGTCGATGTGCCCCTCGTGCGGCGCGAACGTGCCGCGCACGGTGTCCAGTCCGAACATGTGCCTGGTGGTGAACGAGATCCTGGACGCGCCGGCGTCGACCCGGTACGCACCGGCGACGGGGAGCTGGACCGCGGTGGTCATGGCAGGGTTCCTTCCGTGGTGGCCGGGCGTCGCGCGACCCCGGCGATGTGCTGGACGACCCCGAGCGGACCGGGGCGCCCCCAACGACGCAGTTCGGTGACCTCGAACGCGGCGCGCGTGATGGCGGCCAGGCTGTCCCGGTCGGGCCGGCACCGGGCGCCGAACAGCCTGGTCACCGCTCCGAACGCCCGCTGCGCGCGCAGCGACCGGGACCCCTCCGCCGCGACGACGTGCTCGGCGAACACGTACCGCCCGCCCGGCCGCAGCACCCGGCGCACCTCGTCCACCGCGCGGGCGAGGTCCCCCACCGAGCAGAGCACGAACGTCCCGACGACCGCGTCGACCCGCCCGTCGCCCAATGCCAACCGCTCGGCGACGCCCGGCAGGACCAGCACCGGCCGCCCGAGCCGGTCGGCCCGGGCCCGCAGCCGGGACCGCCGGCGCGCGTTCGGCTCCACCCCCACCCAGTGCACGCCCGGGGCGTAGTGCGGCAGGTTCCGCCCCGCACCCGGCCCGATCTCGAGCACGGTGCCGCGCAGCGACCCCAGCACCGCCGCCGGGTCGAGCGGATCGTCGGTCATCGTCATGGCCCCAGTATCGGCACGATCGACACGCCGCCGCGTCGGTCCCGAGTCGGCGGTCGCCGCGACGACGGTCGCGGCCGGGTTCGACTTTGGTCGGTGTGCGGTTTCCGGCCGTCCCCGTACGCTCATGCACCGTGTACGGCTCGCTGACCTGCGGAACCAGGATGTCACTGCTCCTCGGCGTGGTGGCCGTGCTGGTCGGGGCCACCGCGTACGGCGAGTACGCCGCCGGGACGGTCGGCTGGGTCCTGGTCATGGAGCTGGTACTCGGCGCGGTCGGGATCGGCGTGCTGCCGTGGCTGTTCCGGCGGCCGGTACGGACCGCGCTGGCGCTCGCCGCGCTCGCCGCGGTCGCGCCCACCGCCACGCCGGTCGCCACGATCGGCACCCTGACCGTCTCGCGGGTGTGCCGGCTGCCGGTGGCGATCGGGGTCGCGGCCGCGGGCACCGCCGCACACGCCGTGCGCGGGCTGTGGCTGCCGATGGCTGGCCTGTCCTACGGCTGGTGGCTCGTCCTCGTGGTCGTCGCGCACGCCGCGCTCGTCGCGATCGGCGCGCTCAGCCAGACCCGCGCGGCGCTGATCGACTCCCTGCGCGAACGCGCCGAACGCGCCGAGGCCGAGCAGGGTCGGCGGGTGGCCGAGGCCAGGGCAGCCGAGCGGGCCGCGATCGCCAGGGAGATGCACGACGTGCTCGCCCACCGGCTCTCGCTGGTCGCGACGTACGCCGGCGCCATCGAGTACCGGCCGGACCTCCCGCCGGAGAAGCTGGCCACGGCCGCGGGCGTCGTGCGCGGCGGCGTCCACCAGGCCCTCGACGAGCTCCGCGACGTGATCACGCTGCTCAACGAGGACACCAGTGCGGCCGACAGCCCGCTGCCCGCCCTGGACGACCTGCCGGAGCTGGTCGAGGAGTCCCGCGCGATCGGCACCCCGGTCGACGTCCGCGACACCCGTCCCGAGGCGGAGCTGCCTGGACCGACCGGGCGCACCGCCTACCGCGTGCTGCAGGAGGCGCTGACCAACGCCCGCAAGCACGCCCCCGGCCAGGCGGTGACCGTCACCCTGGACGGGACGCCGGGCGGGCGGCTGCTGATCGAGGTGTGCAACCCGCTGCCGCCGGCACCCGCTCCGGCCGTGGTCCCGGGCGCGGGCAGCGGCCTGGTCGGCCTCACCGAGCGGGTGCGGCTGGCCGGCGGGCGGCTCGACCACCGGGCGACCGCGCGCGAGTTCCGGTTGTCGGCCTGGCTACCGTGGCCGGCATGACCATCCGCGTCCTGGTCGTCGACGACGACGCCCTCGTCCGCGCCGGCCTGACCATGATGCTCGACGGCGCCGAGGGCGTGGTGGTCGTCGGCGAGGCGGCCGACGGCGAGGCCGTGCCGGCCGCGCTGGACGCGCATCCGACCGACGTGGTGCTGATGGACCTGCGGATGCCGAAGGTCAACGGCCTGGTCGCCACCCGCCGGGTGCGGGCCCGCGCCGAGCCGCCCGAGGTGATCGTGCTGACCACGTTCGACACCGACGAGAACGTGCTCCGCGCCCTCCGCGCCGGCGCCAGCGGCTTCCTCCTCAAGGACTCCCCGCCGACACAGATCGCCGAAGCCGTGCGCCGGGTGGCGGCCGGTGAGCCGATCCTGTCCCCGCGGATCACCCGGCGCCTGATGGACCGCGCCGCCACCGAGGCCGGCGCGCACGAACGGGCCCGTGCCGCGCTGGCCCGGCTGAGCGAGCGCGAACACGAGGTCGCCGTCGCCGTCGGTCACGGCCACACCAACGCCGAGATCGCCGCGACCCTGCACCTGAGCGTCGCCACGGTGAAGGCTCACATCACCCGCATCCTCACCAAGCTCGAACTGGGCAACCGCACCCAGATCGCCCTGCTCACGCACGACGCGGGCCTCTGCTGACCGCGTCTAGCGCAGTCCGGCCCGTTCGGCGACGGTGATCAGCAGCTCCGGGTCGTCGGTGATCAGGCCGTCGACGCCGAGGGCGATGACCCGCTCCATGGTGGCCTCGTCGTTCACCGTGTACGGGACGACCTCGAGGCCGTACCGGCGCTGGAGCTCCGCCACCGAGGGACCGTGGTAGTACGCCGGGTCCTGGCGCAGGTACCAGTCCGGGTCGGCCACCCGGCCCTGGTCCGGGTCGTGCACCTGCCAGTTCGCCGACACCGTGTCGGCGCCGATCCGGCGGGTCAGCCGGCCGAGGTCGCGGTGGCGCCACCAGTCAAGGCCGCCGGTCCACGGGCTCGTGACGCTCGGGTCCCCGTACACCGCCCGCAGGGAGCACTCGTCGGCCAGCGACCGGCACTCTTCCGGGCCGTACTGCCACACCAGGGCGACGGTCTCGATCCGGCGGTCCAGCCGGCGCGCGAGGTCGATCGTGCGCCAGTCGAAGGACTGGATCGTCGCGCGGTCGGTCAGCCGCGCCGAGCGGATCGCCGACACCAGCTTCGCGGTGAACACGCGGTAATCGGCGGTGTCGTCGACCAGCGGGCTGATCTTCGTCTCGATGTTCAGCCGGACGTCGTCGCGGTCGCCGCGCCGCACCAGGTCGAACACCTCGCGCAGGGTCGGGATCCGCGCGCCGGGCACCGCCACCTGGTCGGGGAACTCCGGCAGCGTCTTCACCCCGCAGTCGAGCGTGCGGACCTGCCGCAGCGTCAGGTCGTGGATCAGGTCGCCGACGTAGGGGAAGTCCCGGTCGCCCGGCCACGCGGGCGCGGTGTCGACACAGTGCGACCCGTTGACCGCGCGGTCGTGCGTGACGACCAGGTGCCCGTCCCGGGTCACGCCGGTGTCGAGCTCCAGAGTGGACACTCCGGGCATGGCGAGCGCGTTGCGGAACGCGGCGAGGGTGTTCTCCGGCCGCACCGCCCGGCCGCCTCGGTGCGCCTGGATGTCGAACGGCGAGGCGTACTTCCCCGGCAGCCGGAACCGGTTCTCGGCGGCGACGCGGCGCAGCCGGTCCGGGTAGTCGGTGATGATGCCGTCCACGCCGTCGGCCACGAGCTTGCGCATGGTCGGCAGGTCGTTCACGGTCCAGGGCACGACCTCGATCCCGTTGCGGTGCGCGTGCCGGACCATGTCCCGGGTGACGTAGGGCCGGTAGTCCGGGTCGGTCACCGAGCCGCCCTGCGGGAAGCCGTGCACGGGCGAGAACGTGGTGGCGCCGAAGGACCTGATCGCGCGGATCGGGTCGCCGCCGAAGTCGTCGATGTCGATGCCGCCGAGCCACGGCGACGCACCCGGTTGGCCGGTCCGCAGGAAGTCGTAGTTGGTCAGGGCGACCAGTGGGAGCCGGGGCTCGACCTCGCGCATCCGCATCAGCGCGCCCCAGTCGAAGCTCTGGATGGTGACCCGGCGCAGGAACCCGGCCGCCCGCACCTCACGGGCGACGACCTGGACGAACTGCTCACGCGGCGCGGTCTCGTGCGGGGCGCCAGCCTCGACCTTGGTCTCGATGTTGAGCTCGACGTCGTCCGCTCGGTACCGCTCGACGAGCGCGAAGACCTCGCTCAGCAGCGGCATCCTGGAGCCGGGCGTGATCTCCTGCTCCGGCCGGTCGGCGAGCCGCTTGCTGCCGCAGTCGAGGGTGCGGACCTGGGCGAGGGTGAGGTCCTTGACGTAGTCGCCGACGTAGGGGAACTCGGGATCGCCCGGGGTGGCCGGCGCGGTGTCGACGCACTTGGTGCCCGCGACCACCCGATCGTGGGTGACCACGGCCTGGCCGTCCTCGGTGATCTGCACGTCCAGCTCCAGCGTGGACACCCCGACGCGCAGGGCGTTGCCGAACGAGCTCAGCGTGCTCTCCGAGCGCAGGCCGAGCCCGCCTCGGTGCGCCTGGACGTCGAACTCCGCGTGGTGCCCCCGGCCGGGGTGGGCGGCGGAGTGGGCGGCGGCCGGCGTTGCGGCGACCAGCGGCGCCAGGACCGAGACGACCAGCGCGGCGGTCGCCAACCGTGGACCGGGTGTTCTGCTCATGGGCCGCATTCTGACGCCGAACCGGTGCCGGCCGGGAGGCGCACGAGGTGAACAACGCGTGTACCGGGCCGGTGCGTTTACCCTGGGGACATCCGCCATGCGTGCGGAGTTCATCCCGCACGGGCGGAAGGGGTTCGGTTTGCGGTACCGGAGATACGTCGCGCTCGGTGACAGCTGCGCGGAGGGCCTGGACGACCCGTACCCGGACGGCAGCGGCTACCGGGGCTTCGCCGACCTCGCCGCCGCGCGGCTGGCGGAGCGCGCGCCGAGTCTGGAGTACGCGAATCTGGCGGTCCGGGGGCGTCGGCTCGACCAGATCCTGGCCGAGCAGGTGCCGCTGGCGACGTCGTTGCGCCCCGATCTGGTGACCCTCTTCGGTGGCGGCAACGACGTGCTGCAGGGCCGGTGGGAGACCCGGGCGGTGGCGGAGGCACTGGACGATGCGGTGCGCGCGCTGGCCGAGGCCGCGGCGACGGTGGTGCTGTTCACGCTGACCGACATCACCGGCCGCCTGCCCGGCCTGCGACGGCTGGCCCCGAGGGTGGCGCTGCTCAACCGGATGATCGTGGGAACCGCCGCGCGGCACGGTGCCGTGCTGGTCGACCTGCGCGGAGACGTGGCGGCGGGCGACGGCCGGTACTTCGGCGGCGACCGGCTGCACCTGAGCGAGCTGGGTCACCGGCGGGTGGCGGCGCACCTGCTGCGGGCGCTGGACATCCCGCCGGCGGAGAACTGGCTGGCGCCGCTGCCGCCGGTGGTCCGCGAGCCGTACTGGCGGCTGGCCGCCCGGGAGTGGACGTGGCTGCGTCACCACGTGTTCCCCGCGGTCCACGGCACGGTGCGCAACCGCCTGATCGGGCGTCAGCCGGGCGACGGCTTCGTGCCGAAGCGCCCGGAACCGGCCCGGGTCACCACGGGCGGATAGGTCAGGCCTCCCGGGGGCGGCGGGGCGCGGCGACGCGGATGACGCTGTCCTCGCCGATCTGGCGGACGTCGGGGTGCTCGGTCTCGTTGCACCAGTGGCCGTCCTCGCCGAGGTAGCGGAACCGCACGTCGGTGCCCTCCGGCACGATCACCGCGACCGACCGGGTGCCGTTGCTGCGCGGCCGCAGCTCGTGCTGGCCGGGTCGCCAGTCGTTGAAGTCGCCGACAACGCTCACCCGTCCCCGCGGGGTGTCCGGACGCAGGACGAACGTCAGACGCAGCCCACCGGTGTTGTCGCGGTCGATCCGAAGCATGACTCGAGGTGTTCCTTTCACACTGGTTGTTGGTCACAGGATGGCGGACGCGAGCCGGCTCCGCGATTCGACGCGGTCCGATGTTGAATGGGGGCATGGATCTTCGCGTGATGATCGAGCCTCAGCAGGGCGCCACCTACGACACCCAGCTGCGGCTGGCGCGGGCGGCCGAGGAGCTGGGGTTCAGCGGCTTCTTCCGGTCCGACCACTACCTGACGATGAGCGGTGACGGGCTGCCCGGCCCGACCGACGCCTGGGTGACCCTCGGCGGGCTGGCCCGGGAGACGTCGAGCATCCGGCTGGGCACGCTGCTCACGGCCGGCACCTTCCGGCTTCCCGGCGTGCTCGCGATCCAGGTCGCCCAGGTCGACCAGATGTCCGGCGGGCGCATCGAGCTGGGGCTCGGCGCGGGTTGGTTCGAGGCCGAGCACACCGCCTACGGGATCCCCTTCCCGGCCAGGCGGCTCGCCCGGCTGGCCGAGCAGTTGGAGATCGTCACCGGGCTGCTGGCCACGCCGCCCGGGTCGACCTACAGCTTCGCCGGCGAGTTCTACTCGCTGACCGACTCCCCCGCCCTGCCGAAGCCGGTGCAGTCACCCGTTCCGGTGATCGTCGGCGGGCACGGCAAGTCCAAGACGCCGGAGCTGGCGGCCCGGTACGCGGACGAGTTCAACATGCCGTTCGCGTCCGTCGAGGACAGCGCCGCCCAGTTCGGGCGCGTGCGCGAGGCGCTGGCGGCCCGGGAGCGGTCGGAGATCGTGCTCTCCAACGCCGTGGTGGCCTGTGTCGGCAAGGACGACGCGGAGGTCGCGCGGCGGGCGGCGGCGATCGGCCGCGAGGTCGACGAGCTGAAGGCCAACGGCGCGGCCGGGTCGCCCGCGGAGGCGGTGGACAAGCTCGGCCGCTACGCCGAGGCCGGCGCCTCCCGCGCCTACCTGCAGATCCTGGACCTCGACGACCTGGACCACCTGGAACTGATCGCCTCGGCCGTCCGCCCCCAGCTGTAGGTCACGGCGGGTCAGGACGCCGGCAGGGTGAGGGTGACCTGGGCGCCGCCGGTGTCGGCGTTGGCTAGGTCGAGGCGGGCGCCGAGGACCTTCGCCTGGGCCAGTGCGATCGTCAGGCCGAGGCCGTGCCCGCCACCCCGCTCGCTGCTCGCGGTGCGGAACCGGGACGGGCCGTCGCGGAGCAGCTCGTCGGGGAAGCCGGGGCCGTGGTCGCGCACCCGCACCACCAGGCCGTCGACCTCGACGGTCACCGGGGACTCGCCGTGCCGGTCCGCGTTCACCAGGAGGTTCACCAGCACTCGCTCCAGCCGGCGCGGATCGGTGCGCGCCTGTTCCTCGGCCAGTACCCGCACCTCCGCGTCCTGGCTGACCGCCGGCACGCGCCTGCGCACGAAGTCGGCCAGCGACAGCTCCACCAGCTCCGCCCGTTCCGTCGCGGTGTCCAGCCGGGCGACCTCCAGGATGTCCTCGACCAGGGACCGCAGCACCCGCACCCGGTCGCGCACCAGCTCGGCCGGGCGGGACGGCGGCAGCAGCTCCGCCGCGGTCACCAGACCGGTCACCGGCGTGCGCAGCTCGTGCGCGATGTCGGCGGTCACCCGCTGCTCGGCGGCCAGGCGTTCGCGCAGCGCCAGCGCCATCTCGTCCACCGCCTCGGCCAGCTCGGTGGTCTCGTCGCGCGGACGTGATCCGATCGTGTCGCCGACCGTCGTGTCGGCGTCGCCGTCGGCCACCCGGCGCGCGGCCACCGCGGCCCGGCGCAGGCGGCGGGACAGCGGCCCGCCGAGGACCACACCGAGCACCGACCCGAGCACCAGCACCCCGGACGAGCCGATGATCAGCACGTTGTCCAGCTGGGCCAGCGCCTCGTCCCGGTCCCGGTACGAGCTGCGCAGCGACAGCACCCGGCCACCGGTCTCCGCCGCCGCCCAGATCCACGCGCCGTCGGTCCCCCGTTCGAGGTACGTCGCCCGCTTGCCGCCGCGGACCGCCGCGCGCAGCTGTGCCGGCACCCGCGACGAGTCCAGCTCGCTGCCCAGCGCCACCCGCCCGGTCAACCCGTAGTCGCGCACCACCAGCTGGATCCGCTCGTCCTGCACCCTGCGCGCGTCGGCCAGCTGCACCCGGCTGAACTCCGCCCGCACCAGCAGGCTCAGCGCCACCGCCACCACCGCGCTGACCACCGCGATCACCGCGGACAGCCGCCAGCGCAGGCTCTGCGGGAACAGCCTCACGGACCCGTCCGCAGCTTGTAGCCGAACCCGCGCACGGTCTCGATCAGCTCCTGGCCGATCTTGGCTCGCAGCCGCTGCACGTGCACGTCCACCACCCGCGAGTCGCCGCCCCACTGGTAGTCCCACACCTGCTCGAGCAGCACGTCCCTGGTCAGCACGGTGCCGGGCGAGTCGACGAAACACAGCAGCAGCCGCAGCTCGGTCGGGGTCAGCTCCACCGGGCTCCCGGCCAGCCGCACCTCCAGCGCCGACCGGTCGACCTCGAGCGCGCCGAACGCCCGGACCGAGTCCGTTGCGGCGGGCGCCGCCGCCCGGCCCATCCGCCGCACCACCGCCCGGATCCGCGCCACCAGCACCGTGCTGTCGAACGGCTTGGTGACGTAGTCGTCCGCACCCGCCTCCAGGCCGAGCACCACGTCGATCGGGTCGGCCCGTGCCGACATCATGATCACCGGGGTCTGGCCCTCCTCCCGGATCTGCCGGCACAGGCTGACGCCGTTCATGCCGGGCAGCATCAGGTCGAGCAGCGCGACGTCCGGGTTCCGCGCGCGGTAGTCCGCCAGCCCGGTCAGCCCGTCGGCGGCCGCGGTCACCGTGAAGCCGTTGCGTTCCAGCGCGAGCTGGGTCGCCTCGCGGATCACGGCGTCGTCCTCCACCAGCAGGACGCGCAGGTCGCTCACAGTTCCGCCTCCCCGGAATCAACCCTGTTGGTCGCGTTGGGCCGTTCGGGTTCGGCTCGGTCACGTACTTGTGGCCGGTTTGCGTCACGTTCTCCTGAGGTGACGGTTCCGGAGGTGGTCATCGGTCGGTCTCCACGAAGCCGGTTCCGTTCCAGGTGTAGAAGGTGATCCGCTGGTCGGTCGGGCAGCACAGCTCGTCCTCGGCGAGGTAGCGGCTGGCGGTCGCCACCAACCGGTTCCCCCGGTCCACCAGCAGCTCCACCCCGTTCTCCAGCGCCAGCAACCGCGTCGGCGGGTCGGCGGACAGGTCGTAGACGTAGCCGGCGAGCCCGATGCCGGAGGTCTCGGACGGCATCGGCACCTGACCCCAATGGCACGGCAACACGGTAGCCACGAGCTCCACGACGCCGTCCCGGGTGAGGTCGGCGTACCGGTCGACCACCGGGTAGCTGCCGCCCTCGCACGGCACCAACAGGGACTTGATCTTCTCCGGGACCGCGGGATCGGCCCGCAGCACCGCGACCGCGTCCACCGACTCCGGTGTGCCGCTGGGCAGCGGGGGCACGACCGGCGGCGGCTCGACCTGGCTGGCCTGCCCGGCGACCTCGACCCCGCCGGTCGTCGCGCACCCGGCCGCGCCGAGCAGCACGGCGCAGCACAGCACCGCGACCAGCCGACGCATCCGACCTCCTTCACCCGTTCGGACCCAAGCAGACCACGTCCCGCCGGCCGCGGCCACACGCCCCCGAGGTGCCGTTACCGGGCCGCGGGGGATCCGCCGGGCGGCTGTTACACGACCGTCGCTGGCCGGGCGGAAAAGATCCATAGCGTCGCCGGCGGGAAAGAGTTCCTCGAGGGGGGTCCGCATGCCGAACCGGCGACACCTGGCCACGGTCGTGCTCGCGCTGCTCGTCGGCGCGGCGGTCGTGATCGTGCCCGACATCGGGTCCGGCATCGGGTCCGCACCGCCCGACACGGCGAAGCCGGCCGCCGCGACGGAACGGTCGACCGCGCCGCCCGAACCGAGGCGGGCGCCCCGGCGCACTCCCCCGCCGCCGGCGACCCTGGTGTACAAGGTCGACACCAGCGACCCGGTCGTCTTCCTGACCATCGACGACGGCACCGTGCGCGACCCCGCGCTGATCACCGAGCTGAAGCGCAACGGCATCCCGCCGACGCTGTTCCTCACCCGCACGTACGCCGACCAGGACCCCGCGTACTTCCGGCGGCTGCGGGACAGGACCGGCGGCTCGATCCAGAACCACTCCGCCACCCACGCGAACCTGCTCGGCCGAGCGCTCGCCGCGCAGCGCGCCGAGATCGGGCCGGTGTCCGACCACTACGCCGAGGTGTTCGGCGAGCGGCCGACGCTGTTCCGCGCGCCCTACGGCAACAGCGACGCCACGACCCTGCGCGCGGCCGCCGACGCTGGCGCGAAGTACGTCGTGCACTGGGGTTCGGAGGTGCGCGACGGGCAGCTCGTGTTCGCCGGGCCGCACGAGTTCCGGCCCGGCTCGATCGTGCTCATGCACTTCACCCAGAACTTCCGCGCCGACATCGCGGCGTTCGTCGTGCAGGCCAAGCAGGACGGGCTGACCCCCGCCCTGCTGTCCGACTACCTGAAGTGAGGTCACCATGTCCGCACGGCGCGCGCTGACCTGGGCGGGACGCGGGGTGGCCGGTCTGGTCTCGGCCGCCCTGCTCGCCGGGATCGGGTTCGGCTGGGCGACCTACCGGGACGCGGTGGACGACCTGGTCACCGACGACGTGATCGTCGCCGACCCGTCGGCGCCGGACCCCGGGCCGCCAGCACCCGACGCGCCGCGCACCGACCAGACGATCCTGCTGGTCGGGATCGACAGCCGCACCGACACCCACGGCGACCCGCTGCCGCAGCACGTGCTCGACCACCTGCACGCCGGCGACGCGACCGGGGTGCGGAACACCGACACGATGATCGTCGTGCACGTGCCGGCCGACCCGGACCGCACCGCGTTCGCCGTGTCGCTGCCCCGTGACTCCTATGTGGACATAGCGGGCGGGTTCGGGCGGCACAAGCTGAACTCGGCCTATGCCAGGGCGATGAACGCGAAGGCGGACGAGCTGCGGGCCTCCGGGGCGGCGGAGGCCGTGGTGGAGCGGAAATCGCGGACGGCGGGGCGGCGGAACCTGATCGCCACGGTGAACGCGCTCACCGGCCTGCGGGTGAACCACTACGCGGAGATCAACCTGTACGGGTTCAGCGAGATCACCAAGGCGGTCGGCGGGGTGCCGGTGTGCCTGACCGCGCCGGTCGACGACGAGTTCTCCGGGGCCGAGTTCCCCGCCGGGCACCAGCTGCTGGCCGGCGTCGACGCGCTGAAGTTCGTGCGGCAGCGGCACGGGCTGCCGAACGGGGACCTCGACCGGGTGCGCCGGCAGCAGGCGTTCCTGGCCGGGCTGGCGAACCGGATGTTCTCCGCCGGCACGCTGACCGACCCGGCGCGGGTGACGGCACTGGTGGACGCGCTGACCCGCTCGGTGGTGCTGGACGAGGACTGGGACCTGCTGGGGTTCGCGCAGCAGGTGGCGGACCTGAGCGGCGACCGGCTGGAGTTCTCCACGATCCCGACCGGGCGGTCGAACCTGGAGACGCCGTACGACGGGAGCGCGGTGGAGGTGGACCCGGAGGAGGTCCGGGCGTACTTCGCCGCGCTGCTCGGTGATCAGCCGGCCAAGGGGAAGCCGGGCGGCGACGGGCGGGCGCCGGTGCGCGAGCCGCTGGCCGAGGACCGCTACGGGATCACCACGCCCGCGGGCCAGGGCGACGAGGGTGACGAGGAACCGATCACGGCGGACGGGGTGCCCTGTGTCAACTGAGCGGTCAACTGGGCGTTGGGGTCTGCCGTGGTGGGCCGTCGCGCTCGGCGCGACCGGGCTGGCCGCCGTCGGCGGATGGCTGGGTGGTCGCTGGTTCCCCGTCGCCGTGGCGGCCGCGTGCGTACTCGCGGCCCTGGTGGTGCGGCCGGACGGGTATTTCACGGTGGTCGTGCAGCCGCCGGTGGTGACCGGGGTGGTGGTGGCCGGCACGGTACTGCTCGGCAGGCCCGCGCTCAGCGCGGCTGTCGACGTGTCGGCCACCTTCCCGTACCTGCTCGCCACCATGGTCGCGGTGGGCCTGGTCGTGCTGGCCCGGGTGCTCCACGCGCGGCGTCGAGTGCACTGAAGGTCAGGGCATGCGGACGACCATCTTGCCGGTGTTGGCGCCGCGGAGCATGCCGAGGAACGCGTCGACCGCGGCGTCCAGGCCGCCGTCCACCACGGTCTCCTCGGCCACCAGGTCACCGGCGGCCAGCCAGGCGCCCAGTTCGCGGGCCATCTCGGGGAAGCGGCTGGCGTGGTCGCTGACGATGAACCCGCGCAGCGTCAGCCGCTTGCCGACGGCCAGGCCGATGTTGCGCGGACCTGGCGGCGGCTTGGCCTGGTTGTACTGCGAGATCGACCCGCACAGTGCCACCCGGCCGTAGTCGTTCATCGCGGTGATCGCCGCCTCCAGGTGGTCGCCGCCGACGTTGTCGAAGTACACGTCGATGCCGTCCGGGGCCGCGGCGGCGAGCTGCCGGTACAGGTCGCCGTCCCGGTAGTCGAACGCCGCGTCGAAGCCGAGCTTGTCGGTCAGCAGCGCGACCTTCTCGGCCGAGCCGGCGCTGCCGACCACCCGCGCGGCGCCGCGCAACCGGGCGATCTGACCGGCGATGCTGCCCACCGCGCCCGCCGCGCCCGAGACGAACACCGTGTCGCCCTCGCGCATCGACGCCATCTCCAACAGGCCGACGTAGGCGGTCAGGCCGGTCGAGCCGAGCGCGCCGAGGTAGTGCGACACCGGCACCCCCTCGATCGGCTCCAGCCGGCGCGGGCGGTCGACCAGCGCGTGCTCGCGCCAGCCGAGCCGGTGCAGCACCAGGTCGCCGGGCGCCAGACCGTCCACACGGGACTCCACGACCTCGCCGATCGCGCCGCCGTCGAGCGGCTCGCCGACCTGGAACGGCGGCACGTAGGACTTGACGTCGTTCATCCGGGGCCGCATGTACGGGTCGACCGACATGTACACGTTGCGCACCAGCGCCTGGCCGTCGGCGGGCGCCGGCAGGTCGCGGTCGACCACGGCGAAGTTCGCCTCCGTCGGCCAGCCGTCCGGGCGGGACGCCAGGTGGATCTCGCGGGTGGCGACCATCAGGCGACCCGGACCGTCACGTCGATGTTGCCCCGCGTGGCGTTGGAGTACGGGCACACCTGGTGCGCGGCGTCGGCGAGCTTGCGCGCGGTGTCCTGGTCGACCTCGGGGATGCTGACGACCAGCTCCACCGACAGGCCGAAGCCCTCCCCCACCTTGCCGATGCCGACCTCGGCGGTCACCGACGAGTCGGCGAGCCGCAGCTTCTCCCGGCGGGCCACCCCGTGCAGCGCGCTGTGGAAGCAGGCCGCGTACCCGGCGGCGAACAGCTGCTCGGGGTTGGTGCCGGAGCCGCCAGCGCCGCCGAGCCCCTCCGGCATGCTCAGGTCGGCCGACAGCACGCCGTCGTCGGACTCGACGTGGCCGGCGCGGCCGGAGCCGGTCGAGGTGGCCTTGGCGGTGTAGAGCGTGGACATGCGTGTTCCCTTCTACGGTTGGTCTGGGTCGAGCCGCGAGGAGCCGACCGCCTCGGTGAGCCGGACCAGGTCGCGGCGCAGCGACCGGAGCTCGTGCGAGGTGAGGCCGGTGGCGGCGGAGACCTTGCGCGGCACGGTCGTCGCCCGCGAGCGGAGGGACCGGCCGGCGTCGGTGAGGTGGACCTCGACCGAGCGCTCGTCGGCGGCCAGCCGCCTGCGGGTCACCAGGTTCGCGGTCTCCAGGCGTTTGAGCAGCGGCGAGAGCGTGCCGGAGTCCAGCTCCAGCCGTCTGCCGAGTTCCTTGACGGTGGTGGGGCCGTGCTCCCAGAGCACGAGCATCACCAGGTACTGCGGGTAGGTCAGGCCGAGCGCGTCGAGCAGCGGGCGGTACAGCTGGGTGACCGCGCGGGACGCGGCGTACAGCGCGAAGCACACCTGCCGGTCCAGCTCCAGGTCGTCCGCCATGCCGCCACCTCCTGGCCCCGACCCTAGCCCGAATTCGATTGTGCGCAACTCGATCGTGCGCGATCAGAGCGGAACAGTGATAACGATCTCGTCCCACCGGGTTGGCACCTTAGGCAAGCCTTCCTTAACGTACTGGCGTGCTTCCCACCTCCGGCTCCGGCGACAGCGTCGTCGCGCACCAGGTCGACGTCGCCTACGGCCGCGACGTCGTCGTGCACGCGGCGTCGCTCTCGTTCGACGCGGGCACGGTCACCGCCCTGATCGGGCCGAACGGCAGCGGCAAGTCCACCCTGCTGCGGGCCGTGGCCAGGCTGCACCCGCCGAAGTCGGGCACGGTGACCTTCGCCGACGGCGAGGACCTGCGGCTGCTCGGCGGCCGCGACCTGGCCAAGCGGATCGCCATGCTCTCCCAGAACCGCACCGCGCCGGGCGGCCTGAGCGTGCGCGAGCTGGTCGAGTTCGGCCGCCACCCGCACCGCTCCCGCTGGGGCGGCCGCGACGCCGACGGGGCCGCCGCGGTCGAACGCGCGCTCCAGCTCACCGGGCTCACCCCGCTCGCCGACCGGCCGGTGCAGGCGCTGTCCGGCGGGCAGGCGCAGCGGGTCTGGCTGGCCAGCTGCCTCGCCCAGCGGACCGGGCTGCTGCTGCTCGACGAGCCCACCAACCACCTCGACCTGCGGTTCCAGGTCGAGATCCTGGACGTCGTCCGGCACCTGGCCGATGCCGAGGGGGTCGGCATCGGCCTGGTGCTGCACGACCTCGACCAGGCCGCCGCGGTCGCCGACCGCGTGCTGCTGCTCGAGGAGGGCCGGGTGACCGCGGACGGCCCGCCCGACGACGTGCTCACCACCGAGAACCTCAGCCGCGCCTACGGCATCCGGGTGGACGTGCACCGGGACCCCGTCGACGGGCGCATCCACACCCGCGCGGTCGGCCGCTACAACGACCCGGCGCTGCGCGCCTGACAAGGAGAAGAAGACCCCGATGCGCAAGATCATCGTGTCCGGCCTCGCCGTCCTGGCGCTGGCCGCGTGCGGCACGACCGAGGACCCGACGGCCGCCGACGAGACCGCGCCGTCCTCCGGTGAGCGGATCACCGTGACCGACTCGCGCGGCAAGGAGGTCGTGCTCGACGGCCCGGCGGAGCGGGTCGCCGCGACCGAGTGGAACGCCGTCGAGCACCTGGTGTCGCTCGGCGTGATGCCGGTCGGCGTGTCCGACATCAAGGGCTACGGCCAGTGGGTCAGCTCCGAGCCGCTGGACGACACCCCGACCGACATCGGCACCCGCGGCGAGCCGAGCATGGACACCCTCGCCCAGCTGGACCTGGACCTGGTCGTGGTCACCGACTCGCTGGTCGAGGGCGCGCTGGAGCAGATCGAGAAGGACACCCCGGTCATCGTGCTGACCGGCGGCGACTCGGCCGACCCCATCGGCGCGATGTGGGAGAACGTCGACATCCTGGCGGAGGCCACCGGCACCGAGGACCGGGCGGCCGAGCTGCGGTCGGACTGGGACACGAAGGTCGCCGACGGCAGGGCCGCGATCGCCGAGGCCGGTGCGGACGGCTCGAAGGTCGCGTTCTCCGACGCCTACGCGGACTCCGGCTCGGTGAGCATCCGCCCGTTCACCAGCGGCTCGCTGATCGGCGGCGTGCTCGCCGAGCTCGGGTTCGAGAACGCGTGGTCGATGGAGGGCGACGCGGTGTACGGGCTGGCGCAGGCCGACGTCGAGGGCCTGACGAACCTCCCCGACGACGTGCGGTTCTGGTACATCGCGAACAGCGCGGAGGGCGACCCGTACGCCGACCAGCTCGCCGACAACGCGATCTGGCGGAACCTGCCGTTCGTCAAGGCCGGCACCGTGCACCGCTTCCCGGACTCGATCTGGATGTTCGGCGGCCCCACCTCGATGGCCCAGCTGATCGACGCCGCTGTCGACGCGGTGAGCTGACCCGCCAGTGACCGCCCTGCTCACCCCCACCGAGGCGCCGGCGCCCACCCCGGCGCCGCCCCGGCGCGGCCGGCTGTTCCTGCTGGTCGTCACGCTGGCCGCGGCGTTCGGGGTGCTCGCGCTGGTGCACCTCACGCAGGGCACGTCCTCGGTCGGTGCCGGTGACGTGCTCGGCCTGCTGGTCGGCGCGTCCGGCGACGGCACCGTCGACGTGGTCGTCGAGGCGCGCCTACCCCGGCTGCTGGTGGGGGTGGTGGTCGGGGTCGCGCTCGGGGTCGCCGGCGCGGCGCTGCAGTCGGTGACGCGGAACATCGTGGCGTCCCCGGACACGCTCGCGGTGAACGCGGGCGCGCACCTGGGGATCGTCGCGTTCGCCGCGTTCGGGGTGTCGCTGCCGCTGCTCGGGGCGGCCGGGGTGGCGTTCCTCGGCGGGCTCGGCGCGGCGGCGCTGGTGCTGGTGCTGTCCGGCGCCGGCGGCAACGGCTCCGCGCGCCTGGTGCTGGCCGGCACGGCGATCACGCTGGCGCTGGTCGCGATGACGACGGCGCTGCTGGTGCTGTTCACCGAGGAGACGCAGGGCCTGTACGCGTGGGGACAGGGCTCGCTGGACCAGAACGGCCTGGACGGTGTGCTGACGTTCGCGCCGCTGGTCGGGGCCGTGCTGCTGGCGCTGTTGGTGCTGGCCCGGCGGCTGGACCTGGTGTACGTCGGCGACGACCACGCCAGGGCGCTCGGTGTCGCGGTCAACCGGGTGCGGGTGGCCGCGGTCGTGATGGCGGTGCTGATGGCGGCGTCGGCCGTGGTGCTGGCCGGCCCGGTCGGGTTCCTCGGGCTGTCCGCACCCGCGCTGGTGCGGCTGTTGGCGGCCGGCGTGCCCGGCCTGCACCGGCACGCCGCGCTGCTGCCGGTGTCCGGCGCGATGGGTGCCGTGCTGCTGATCGGCGCGGACGTGCTGCTGCGCGCGCTGGTCGGCTCGCAGAGCGCGCTCGACGTGCCGACCGGCGTCGTGACGACGATCATCGGCATGATCTTCGTGGTGGGGCTGGCCAGGACGCTGCGCGTGTCCGGGTCCGGCGGCGAGCCACCCGCGGCCGGGGTGCGGACCGGGGTGAGCCGCGTCCGGTACCTGGTCCTGCTCACGGTCCTCGTCGCCGTGGCGCTCGGCGTCGTCGTCGCCGGCGTCCTGCTCGGCGACGCGAAGCTGCTGATGGGCGACCTGGTCAACTGGGTGAGCGGCCAGGCGGGCCCCATCGTGTCCGGCGTGATGGACAACCGCGTGCCTCGCGTGGTCGCCGCCGTCCTGGCCGGCGCGGCGCTGGCGCTCGCCGGCGTGGTCACCCAGAACGTTAGCCGCAACCCTCTGGCGGAGCCCGGGATCCTCGGTGTCACCGGCGGCGCGGGCGTCGGCGCGATCGTGATCATCACGCTGGTGCCGATGTCCGGGTTCTGGCTGCAGGCCGCCGCGGCCGGGGTGGGTGCCGGCGTGGCCGCGACCCTGGTGTTCGTGTCGGCCGCCAGGCGCGGTTTCGCCAGCGACAACCTGGTACTGATCGGCTTCGGGGTCTATGCGGGAACGAACGCCCTGGTAGCCCTGCTGATCACGCTCACCGACCCGTGGAACGAGGCGAAGGCGCTGACCTGGCTGGCCGGGTCGACGTACGGCCGGACGTTCGAGCACCTGGTCCCGATGATGATCGCGATCGCGGTCGTGGTGCCCCTGCTGTGGTACCTGCGCGCGGCGCTCGACCTGCTGTCCCTGGACGAGGAAACCCCGCGCCTACTCGGGATCGGGGTGCCCAGAACCAGGCTCCTGCTCATGGTCTGCGCGGTCGCCCTCACCGCGACGGCGGTGGCCGGGATCGGGGTGGTCGCGTTCGTCGGCCTGGTGGCCCCGCACGCGGCCCGCGCCATGGTCGGCCGCCGCTCCGCCCGGGTCCTGCCGGTGGCGGCCCTGCTCGGCGCCACCCTGGTCTGCCTGGCCGACGTGGTCGGCCGCACCGTGATCGCCCCCGCCCAACTCCCCGCCGGCCTGGTCACCGCGATCGTCGGCACCCCGTACTTCGTCTGGCTCCTCTACCGCCGCCGCGCCTGAGCCGAGTCCTTGACGTGGTTCAGCACCTCGCCGAACTCCGGCGTTCGACGGGCGGCTCCCGCTCCGGTTCGCCGCCGACCGACGTGACCACGCTCCCGCCCCGGTACGTCACACGGATCGGCGCCGTGGGCGCGGCCCCCGTCGGCCGACGGATCCGGCGGGTCGTCAGGAGTTCAGGGCGCGCCGGTAGAACTCCTCGGCCCTGGTCGGCTCCACACCGGGATAGCGGTCGTTGTCGAGCCGGTCGAAGCTCGCCTTCCCGGTGTTCATGACCCAGGCGTACTGCAGGGCGAGGTAGTCGAACACGTTGGTGGAGCCCGCTTTGCGCCGCTCGATCTCCGCCTTGAGGTCGTCGAGGCCGCCGAGCCTGCGCGGTTCGAGCCTTCGTCCCGAGGCGCGTTCCAGGGTCTGGTGCAGTCCTCTTGTGGTCAGGATGTCGGCCGCCACTCGCACGGTGGGTCCGGGTGTGGGGTCGAGGGCGACCTCGGCGGTCCACTCGGCGGTGTCGGCGTAACTGGTGAACTCGATGGGCTGGTCGCCGTCGCCCCAGTAGCTGAACGTGCCGGCTTCCCAGTCGACGTGTTCGAAGTAGGGCTGGTGCACGACGTCGAGGAAGGCGCCGGGGAGTACCGACGTGACCGCCACCGGGCTCTCGCCGAAGGCCTTGTGGGCCTCCAGGCGGAGGTTGGAGTAGGCGTTGTCGTCCGGGTCCAGCCGGAACAGGTCGTAGGAGAAGTCCGAGGGGATGAAGCGAGCGACCCCGGCCTTCTCGGCGGCGCGGAGCAGGTTCACCTGGCCGTCGACGATGACGTCCGCGTCCCCCAGGACGGCGGAGATCACGACGCCGACCCCGTCCAGCGTTCGGCCGAGGCTGTCGACGGAGTCGCGGATGTCCCCTTCCACGACCTCGACGCCTGGGCGGCCGTCGAGTGCCTGGCGGCCCTCGGCGTTGCCCGGCCTGACGAGGGCGCGGACCTGGACGTCCCGGCGTCGCAGACTCTCGACGATCAGACCACCGAGGGTGCCGGTGGCCCCGGCCACGAATGCGATCGGCATGGGCGCTCCTTGGTATGAGTGGTTCACACCAGGAACGAACTATCTGCCTGCGCAGACAAATTTCCGGTTGTGACGTGACTCACGGCCGGGGCCGCCGCTGGTGCCCGGGATCAGTACGTGGCGTCCTCGTCCTCGGGGGCGATCCGTGCCCAGACGGCGGCCAGGTTGCGCAGGTCGTCGTCGTCGAGCCGGTCGAAGAAGAGCTTGCGCAGGTCGCGGTACTGCTGCTGCCAGGCCTTGCGCAACAGCGCCCGCCCCTCTCGGGTCAGGACCGCCTCGAAGCCGCGGCCGTCGACGGCCGAGCGCCGCCGCTCGATCGCGCCGCGGCTCTCCAACCGGTCGGCGAGCCGGGTGAACCCACCCGTGGACATCACCCGGCGCTTGGCGAGGTCCGACATCCGCATGCCCTTGGGACCGGCCTCGCCGAGCAGTGCCAGGACGCTGTACTCGGCCATGCTCACGCCCAGCGGGGCGAGACCGGCCTCGATCTCGCGCCAGATCCGGTCGTGCGCGAACAGGAACCCCCGCCAGGCCTCGTCCTCGAGCTCACTCAACCGCATGGTCGCCATGCCCGGGAAACGTGACTGCACAGACAGGTATTCCAGGCGTCACCGCCGTCGAGCACCCGGCGCCGGCTGTCCCCCGCACGCACGTCAGCTCACGTCCTGTTCGACCAGCTCCCGCACGACCAGGACGAACGCCTCCACCAGCGGGTTGACCGAGTCACGCGGCCAGGCGAGGGCGATGCGCAGCGGCTCGACGTCGGTGATCGGCAGCCAGGCGAGGTCGGGGTGCCGGTAGTACTCGGCCATCGACGCCGCCCTCGCCCGCCTGGCCAGTGCGCCGCCGCCGGTGACGCGAACCCGAACCGCAGGACGTTGCCCTCGGCCGCCGCGGTGGTGCGGACCAGGCGGGTCGTGTGCTGCCAGTCGGCCAGGTGACGGCGAGCGGCGGACACCAACTGCTCCCCCGCCGCGTCGAGTCGGACGTCCGCGACCTCGTGGCCGCGTGCGTGCGCCGACACGGCGGGCTCGACATCGCGATCAACAACGCGGGCATCGAGAGCCCCCGCGCGGTCCGCCTGCACGAGCAGACGCTCGCCGACATGGAGGCCGTGTGGCGTACCAACGCGGCCGACGTCTTCCTCGCCATGAAGTACGAACTGCCGAGGATGCTCGTGCGGGGCGGCGGCGTCATCGTGAACACCGCGTCGGTGTCGGCGGAGGTCGGATGGGCCACCATCGCGCCGTACAACGCGAGCAAGCGCGCGGTGGCCTCGCTCACCAAGGCCGCGGGCCTCGAGTACGCGGCCGACAACATCTGGGTGAACGCGCTCGCTCCCGGCGCGGTCGACACGCCGATGCTGCGGCGCGCGGCCGAGGCGTTCGGCGTGACCTACGAGCAGATCGCGCAGGACTACCCGATCAGGCGAATCGTCCACGCCGACGAGATCGCCCGGGTCGTCATGTTCCTCGCCTCGGCCGACGCGAGCGCGGTGGTCGGCCACGACCTCGACGCCACCGGCGGCTACCTCGCCGGTTAGCTCAGGAGGGGGGCGCGCCGACGGAGAACTCCGCGCCGAACGGGTCGGTGACCGTGGCCACGCGGGCGTACACGGTGTCCTCGGGAGCGGTGTGCGTGCCGCCGGCCGCCACCACCCGTGCGAGGGTCGCGTCGGTGTCGGCGACCGCGAACGTGGTCACCCAGGTCGTGGCGGGTGCGTCGGACGAGCCGACGATGCCACCGACCTCGTGCCCGTCCGGGCGGCGGAGGAAGGTGAAGTCCAGCTCGGGCAGGTCCGGGTTGCCGTCCAGGGTGAAGTCGAAGACGTTGGCGTAGAAGGCTCTGGCCGCCTCCGCCCGCGCGGTCACGAGGTCGTTGCGGATCAACGTGTCCGGCTCGTTCACCAGCCGGCAGCCCGGCTGCGCGCGCCCCTGCCAGAGCCCGAACCGCCCGCCGGTGGGGTCGGCGCCGATGGCCGCGCGTCCGAGGTCGCCGACCTCGTGCGGGCCCTCCAGCAGCGTGCCCCCGGCCGCGACGACCCGCTTGGCCGTCCCGTCGCAGTCGTCGGTGGCGAGGTGGACCGCCCAGCCGGGACCGGTGGTGCCCTGACGCAGACCCGCGACCGGCAGACCGCGCAGCAGACAGTCCGAGCCGCGTGCGCTGGCGGCGAACTCCCAACCGAACACCGCGCCGTAGAAGGCCTCGGCCGCGCGGAGATCCGGGACCCCGAGGTCGATCCAGGTCGGTGTGCCCAGTGGCTGGTTCCGGCTGACGTCGCTCATCGGGTGCCCTTCGGACGGAGGTGGCTGACGCGCTCGAAGCTAGACCGGAAACCGGTCACTTCACGTCCTGTTTCACCCGGCGGCCGACGACGATCAGGCAGACGGTGAGCCAGGTGGCCCCGACGAGCCAGCCGGCGAGCACGTCGGTGGGCCAGTGGACACCCAGATAGACCCGACTGACGCCGACGGCGGCGATCAGGAACGCACCCGCGGCGACCGCCGTCGCCCGGGCCGCACGGACTGTCAGGTGGCGGACGGCCAGCGCGGTCAGCACGCCGAGCACGGCCATCGACGTGAGCGAGTGACCCGACGGGTAGGCGAAGCTGTCGACCACGACCAGGTGATCCTCGCGCGGGCGGGGGCGTTCGATCACGGCCTTCAGCAGCGGGCCGAGCACCAGCGCGCCCAGCGTCGTCGCGCTGACCAGCAGGGCGTCCGACCGGCGACCGCGGACGGCCAGTACCAGTGCCACCGCCACCGCGACCGGCGCCAGGACCAGCGAGCCGCCGATGGTCGTCACCACGGTCGCGGCCGTGGTGAGGCCGGCCGCGCGGTGGCCGAGGGCCCACTGGCGCACGGCGGTGTCCAGGTCCGTCACGTCGTGCGCGAACGCGGTCAGGGCGACAGCGGCGGCGAACAACAGGCCGACCAGCGCCAGGTGGACCGCCTGCCGGTCGGATGGGGCCATAAGTGCACGGTAGGTGAACAGCAGGGACCCGGCGCGGCGCCGGGGTAGGGTGCGGTCGTGTCCGCATCACCCACGTTCGAGCAACTGCTCGACGACGCCGCGCTCTACTCGTTCGAGCACCAGCTGCACCTCGCGGAGGTGCTCGGCGAGCATGCCTGGGAGGCCGACCTCGCGGAACCGCGCTTCGCGTTCACCGGGGTCCAGCCACGCGTCTGCTCGCGCTTCCACCTGCTCGGCTCCGCCGCACCCGGCCCGCGTTCGTGGCTCTGGGGCTGGGCCAACCCGCAGGGCTACCCGCAGCCGATCCTCGCGCTGGGCGAGTACGTCCGGGACTTCGGGCAGCGGCACGGCATCGACGCGCTCGCCGAGCCGGAGGTCCCGTTCGACGCGCTGCCCGGCGCGCCGACCGACCCGAACCTCGTCGCGGGCATGCTCACCGAGGCCGCGAAGGCCGCGGCCAACAACTGGACCAGCTACTCCGGCGAGGTCGGCGGCGGTACCCGTGCGGCGTTCCTCGTCGAGCACCCGGACTTCACGCTGCCACCGCCGGCACCCACTCGGGTGATGCGGGTCCTCCAACAGGGGCTCGCCGAGTTGCGGCTCAGCGACCACCGGCGGGCCGTGCACGCCTACGCGGTGCGGCGCGGGCTGAGCCCGGTGCACGACGCCGACCGGCTCACGCTCAACTCGCCCGGTCTGTCCGCGACAGTCCACTTCGACCAGTTGGGGCGGATCGAGAACATCAACGCTTCCATGGAGCAGCCCGCCTGACACGCCGTTAGGGTCGAGGCCCGGAGGTGCGTGATGGCGGAGGAGCAGCGGTCGGAGAGCACCCTCACCGTGCTCGTCGCCCTCGGGGCGAACTTCGCCATCGCCGTGCTGAAGCTCGTCGCGGGCCTGATCACCGGGTCCGCCGCGATGCTGGCCGAGGCCGCGCACTCGGTGGCCGACACGTTCACCGAGGTGTTCCTGCTGACCGCGCTGCGTCGGTCCGGCCGCCCGGCCGACCGGCGTCACCCGTTCGGGTACGGCAAGGAACGGTACGTCTGGTCACTGCTCGCCGCCGTGTCGATCTTCGCCTCGGGCGCGGTGTTCGCGCTCTACGAGGGGATCAGCACGATCGTCGGGGGCGGTGAGGAGCAGGAGAGCGCCTGGGTGGCGTACCTCGTGCTCGGGCTAGCGTTCGTGCTCGAGGGTGTGTCCTGGCTGCGGGCGGTCAAGCAGGTGCGCGCCGAGGCCGCGCAGGAGAACCGTCGCCCGCGCGAGTACCTGCGCTTGGCCGACGACCCGACGGTCAAGACGGTGTTCCTGGAGGACAGCGCCGCGCTGATCGGCCTGCTGCTCGCGTTCGGCGGCCTCGTCCTGCACGGCCTGACCGGCGACGGCGTCTGGGACGGCCTCGCGTCGGTGCTGATCGGCGTACTGCTCGCGGTGGTCGCCTACATCCTCGGCCGTACGAACCTGCGCCTGCTGATCGGCCGCCAGGCCGACCCGGTGATCGTCCGCGACATCCGCCGGCGCCTGTCCGCCGCCCCGGAGGTCGACGCGGTCGTCGACCTGCTGACGATGGTCACCGGCACCGACCGGGTCCTGCTGTGCGCACGCCTCGACTTCGCCGACGACCTGACCGCGCACGAGTTGGAACTGGCCTGCGTACGCATAGCGGCGGAACTCACCGAGCGATACACCGAACTGGACGAGATCTTCCTGGAACCGGTCCCCCGCACCGACCCGGAACTACGCGCCCGCGTGCTCGCCCGCTACGGCCGCCCACTCCGCTCCGACTAGCACGGAGCTTCGCCACAATTAATTTGTTGTTCCCCTCTCGATAACAAGGATTTGCCCATCAATTCATCCCGTATATCGCCATGCCAAGGCCCATAGAATGGGGTGACTTTCTGCCACTGGGGAGATACAACATGAGTGGATTCAATGTGCAACCGGCGGCTCTGCGCGAGCTCGCCAGCCTGCTCGACCGGGCCAAGGACGACTCCCAAGCCGGTCGCAAGTACCTGGCCGACGAAGTGTCCGAAATCGACGGCGAGGGATTGATCAACCGCATCACCGCCAGCCACGACACAGTGGTGCGGACCCTCGATACCTGGTTCGGCGAGGTCGCCGACATGGCGCTCGCGTCGACGTCCACCGCGGTCACCGAGGCCGCCGCATACTACGAGCGCACTGATCAAAACGTCGCCGCACGGCTCGACGACACCTACCCGCCGGCCGAGCTGTCCGACGCCCGCGAGCACACCGACTACGTGCCGATCGAGCCGCCGGAGGACACCGCCCGGTTCGGCGACGTGGTCGAACCGCAGCGGCACCTGATCGACCCAACGGACTACACCCAGAAGCTGGACGCCACGCCGGGCTGGTGGGAGGCGGGTAGCCCGATGGCGTTGTTCGGCAGCCCGATCGAGCTCGTCACCGGGATAGACCCGCAGGCGGAGATCGTCAAGCCCTGGGTCGGCGACTGGGGCAACTCGGCCTATGCGGAGGTCGTCTCCGAAAGCCTGGAGAAGGCCAGGGAATTCGACCTCGGCACGCTCGCGGACGAACTCGGCCAGGTGCAGGCGGCCGTTGAACGGCGGCAGCGAGAACACGACGAAGATGACGACGCCCAGGACGTGTTCCAGGGCATCGCAAAGCGACGCGGGCGATGAGAGCCGCGGTGATCAGCGGCGTGGCGGTGGTCCTGCTGGTGCTCGCCGGGTGTGCGGACTCGGAGGCCGGGCAGGCGCGACCCGAGGCCCTGCCGACCCAGACCGGTCTGCCCGCCGACTACGAGGCTCCCACGATCGCCGATCCGTTGGAGCCAGGGCGGTTCGCCAACGATCCGTGTGCGCTGCTCAGCGAGGAGCGGCGCATCGAGCTCGGGCTGCCGGACGCCGAACGCAAGGAGCGGTTCGGCACGTTCGAGTGTCTGCTGCACCCGCCGGGTGACCGGATCACCACGGTGCAGGTGAAGCTCATGCTCGACCGCGGCCTGGCGGACCTCGTCGAGATGTGTCGTGGCGAGTACGCGCCGGAGTCGTGCGAGAGTTGGGGGCCGACCGAGGTGGAGCGGTACCCCGCGATCCTGGACACCGGCGGGCTGTGTCGGCTCATGACGGGCGTCGCGGAGCGGATGGTGGTGTTGGTGGTGACGTTGGAGGAGCCCGGCTGCCGGAAGGCGACCGAGATCTCCGAGACGGCCGTGGCAACGCTTCGGGAGTCGGCGTGACCAGAACGCGCAAGCCGCTGCGCCGGACGGCCTGGGGTATGACGATCGTCGGTGGAGCGCTGTCGGCGCTCATGCTGGGGGGCGGCGCGCTGGCGGTCTCCGGCGGGCAGCCGGCGGGGCCGGGACAGGAGGCGACCTGGCCGGCAGGCGAGACGGTTGAGCTGACAAGTCTCCAGGAACTGGGGTACACGTCGACCACCTGCACGGTGACGCCGCGGGGCCGTCCCGCCGAGGACCCGTGGCCGCACGGGATCGACCGTCCGCTGACACCGGACTTCACCGGGCCCGCCACCATCACCTGCGACGAGCCGGTCGTACTGCTGACCGGTACGCGTCTGGTGGTCTCCGACTTCACCCGGAGTCCGCTCGTCACCCTCCCGGTGTTCGTGACCCTGCTCGGGCTCGCGTGCTTCGTTCCTCGGTTCACCTACCTCTGGGCCAGCCTCTACACGAGTGGCTGGATGCGGAAGATGGTGAAGATTCCGCCGCCGAAGATCTAGGCGAGCAACGTCGCCAGGGCGGCGACGCCGGGGGCCGAGGTCAGCTGCGTTCCCACGGCCTCGCTCGCCGTGCGGTACCGGGGATCGGACAGGACTGTGCGTACCGCGCCGGCCACCGCGGCGGGGCGGGTGCCGCGCAGGGCGATACCGGCACCGGACCGCGCGACGGCGGCACCGATGCCGGTGTGGGCCGGCACCACCAGCGGCGCGCCGTGCTCCAACGCGCGGTGCGCTCCGTCCCAGTCGGCGGCGGTGACCATGGCGCTCGTGCGAGGAAGGAGCTTGTCGTACGGGAGGACGGGCGCCGTTCGGACGTTCGGGGGTGGCGCGGGCGGCGCGGTTCCGGTGACCACGACGAGCATCCCGGAATCCGCCAGTCCCTCGACGGCGGCCGCGGCCAGCGCGCCGGGGGCGACGTGCACCACCGGGCAGCCACTGTCCACATCGGACCACCAGGTGGGCAGCGGGACGTTCGGGACCGGCTCCCGGCCTACCGGGCCGACGTGCACCGCGCGCGTATCGTCGAGTGCCGGCACGGTGAACCGCACCACCGCGTCCGCGCGCGTTGGCCAGTCCAGTACCTCGCACACCGGCGGGCGGCCGGTCGCCTCGAAGAAGACCCGCTCGGCTACGCGCTGTACGGCACGACGGGTGAGCGCCGCGCGGAGACGGTTGCGTGGGAGCAGGATCTCGCGACCGCCGACGCCCAGGCCGACGACGCCGAGGTTGACCAGCCGCGGCCGGTCCGGGCGGCTGAGCAGCGCGGCGGCCCCGGTGAACAGGGTCTCCGCGAGGACCGCGTCCACCGGCTCGTCGGCGAGCGCGGCGTCGAGCGCGGCGAGTTGCGCGCCGGCGGGAGCGACGAAGATCGTGGCCAGGTCGTAGCGGAGACCGGCGGCACCGGTCAGCCCGACCCGGCCGGGGAACGACGCGTCGATGTCGGCGTCGTCGTAGTCGGCCTCCCTGGGCAGCGGAAGGAACGTCGCGCCGGTGGCCTCGACGCGCTCGCGGTACCGCGCGCCGGTGAGGAACCGAACCCGGTCGCCCCGGCCGACCAGGTGCTCGGCGACCTCGAACAACGGGGTGACGTGCCCGCGAACGGGCGCGCCGCACACGAGATAGGACAAGCCCGCCATGTTCGCTCCGCTCGGATCGGTCCCGATGGAGGGTCGGCGCGCTCCACCGCGCCGTTACGGGCGAACGGGTCAGGACACGATCTCGACGACGGTGATGTCCGGTGGCGCGCCGACCCGCACCGGCGGGCCCCAGAACCCGGCGCCGCGGGTGATGTAGAGCTGCGTGTCGCCGTGCCGGGACAGGCCGGCGATCGAGCCCTCGAGTGCCTTGACCAGCAGGTTGAACGGCGCCAGCTGACCGCCGTGGGTGTGGCCGGACAGCTGCAGGTCCACGCCCTCGGCCGCCACCTCGTCGATCGGGGCCGGCTGGTGGGACAACAGCACGAACGCCCGCTCCCGGTCCCAGCCGTCGAGGGTCTTCGGCAGGTCCGGGCCGGGCTCGATGCCCTCGACCGTCGAGTTCGGGTCGATCAGCCCGCCCAGCTCGAACCGCCCGCCGTTGTGCTCGATCGTCGTGTGCTCGTTGAGCAGCGTGGTGATGCCGAGCGTGCGGACGTGGTCGACCCACTGCTCGTACTGGTAGTAGTACTCGTGGTTGCCGGTGACGAAGAAGCTGCCGTGGGTGCTGCGCAGGTCCCGCAGCGGCTCGGCGGCCTCGGCCAGGTGCTCGACCCGGCCGTCCACCAGGTCGCCCGCGACGGCCACCAGGTCCGGCCTGGTCGAGTTGACCAGCTCCACCACCCGCTCGGTGAACGAGCGGCCGAGCAGCGCCCCCAGGTGCAGGTCGCTGATCAGCGCGATCCGGCAGCCGGAGGCCCTCGGGTCTAGCCGGGGCAACCGGATGCGCACGTTCTTGATCTCCGGGTCGCCGAGCGCGACCGGCATCCCGTAGCCGACCGCGCCGAGCGCCGTGACCCCGGCGACCGCCCCGACCGAACGGGCCACGAACGTCCGCCGCGAGATGCCCGGCCCGTTCGCGTCCGCCGGGCGCGGGTCCTTGCGCACCCACCACCGCAGCGCGAACCGAGGGAGCTCCGCGACCAGCACGACGATGATGAAGTAGAAGAACAACCCGAACCAGATGTACCCCGGCCAGGAGTACAGGGCGGACCACTCGCGCGGCAGCCGCGTGGTCGCCAGCAGGGTGGCGACCATGAACGCGTCCCCGACGACGAGCAGCACCGCGACGGCGCGCCGGCGGGGGCCGGGCGCCATGCTCGGCCGCACCACCCGCCGCCAGACGAACCAGTGCAGCAGGGTGAGGACGACCGACAGGGGTACGTGATAGAAGGGCATCGCAGGCAATCGTGCCCGACCGGGAGCGGGTCAACATCATCCCGTGGGCGACATCGCGCCTACTCCCGACGCCGACTCGAGCGACCCGCGAGCAGTGATCGACACCGGTTATCACGTGGTCGGCAGAATCACCCGGTGGTGCTCTTGCGAATCGATTCGGTCGGGTGAAATGGTGGGTTCACCTGGCCGAGTGATAACCAGGATCTCGCCCGGCAACCGGACGTGCACCTCCAGTGGCACGCCTGCCGCCTGCCGGGAGACGCGCCCGGAGTGTGTCCGTCCACGCTCCGGGCGCACTCGGTTCAGGCGCCGGCCGGGGTGGCGACGCTGCGCAGGTACTCGGCGGCCTTGTCCGGCGACATGAACCAGTGTTGGAAGTCCGTCGGGTCGGAGAAGCCGTTGGCGAAACGCCGCGCCACCGCGGGAATCTGGCCGGCGGCGCCGATGATCTCCAGCACGTGCGGGGGCGGCGGCTGGAGCATGGCGTTGGTCCACTGGGTCACGTGCTGGGCGTACTCCCAGTACTTGGCGAACGTCGCCTCCATCCACGCGCGGTCGAACGGCCGCTCGCCGTGCGCGAGGATCGCCTCCAGGTACAGCGCGGCGCAGTGGCTCGCGTTGTTCGAGCCCTGGCCGGTGATCGGGTCGTTGGCCACGACGACGTCGGCCATGCCGAGCACCGTCGTGCCAGACGGCAGCTCGCCGACCGGGCGCCGGACCACCGGCGTGTAGCCGCCGACCAGCGCGCCGCCCTGGTCGGTCAGTTCGGCGTTGCGCGAGCGTTCGTACTCCCACGGCACGTAGGTGCGCATCAGCTCGAGGATCCGGCGCAGGGTCTCGTCGGGTGACGGGCGGTCGGCGAACGCGTCCAACGGCCCGCCGGGGATGCCCTCGAAGAACAGGATGTCGCAGTTCCCGGAGGTCGTGTAGCCCGGGATCATGAACAGCTCGCCGACCCCCGGCACGATGTTGAAGCGCACCGCCTTGAAGTCCGGGTGCTCGGGGCGGTACTCGACGCCGTGGCAGTAGGCCAGCGACAGCGCGCGCTGCGGCGCGGTGTACGGGGACTTCTCCGGGTCGCGGTCGAACAGCTGCACCAGCTCGCCCTTGCCGGCCGCGATCACCGTCAGGTCGTACATGCCGGCGAGCTTGTCCAGGTCGGCGGTCGTCACGCCGTGGATCACCAGCTGGCCGCCGCGCTCCTCGAACAGCTCCAGCCAGCCGGCCATCTTCACCCGCTGGTCGACCGACATCCCGTAGTTGTCCGTCTTCGCCACCCAGTCGAGCATCCTGGACCCGTCCGGCGCGGCGATGGAGACGCCGAGCCCCTCGAACGGGATCGTCTCCTCCTCCCACAGGTTCAGGCCGTGGTCGCGCTCGTGCTGCAGCGCGGGATGGAACATGCCCTGGGTCGACATGACCCGGCCGTCGCGGATCTCCTCGGGGGTCCTGGCCGACATGACCGTCACCTCGTACCCGTGCTCGAGCAGGGTCAGGCCGAGTTGCAGACCGGACTGGCCCGCACCGACGATCAGCACCTTTCGCATGGTCTGGTTTCCTCCGGGGAAGCGTGGGGACGGCGGGGAGGGAACGGGAATGCGCTAGCCCGGCGCGGAGACCTTGGCCAGCGACAGGGAGTGTGTCACGACCCCCTGCAGCACGTCGATGGCCGAGGCCCGGCTGCGTGCGTCGCACTCGATCAGCGGGACGTCCTCGTTGAGCGCCAACGCTTCCCGGACCTCCGCGAGGTCGTGCTCCGGCTTCCCCTCGAACCGGTTGACCGCCACGATGAACGGCAGCACCGAGTCGTTCTCGAAGTAGTTCACCGCGGCGAACGACTGGTCGATCCGGTTCGTGTCGACCAGCACGACGGCGCCGAGCGCGCCGCGGGACAGGTCGTCCCACAGGAACCAGAACCTGGCCTGACCCGGCGTGCCGAACAGGTACAGCAACAGGTCCGGCTGCAGGGTGATCCGGCCGAAGTCCATGGCGACCGTGGTCTTCGACTTGCCGCCGCCGGGCGGCAGGTCGTCCACGCCCTCGCTCGCCTCGGTCATCCACGCGTCGGTGTTCAGCGGTCGCACCTCGGAGACCGAGTTGACCAGGGTGGTCTTGCCCACCCCGAACCCACCGGCAACGACGATCTTCGCGGATATCGTCAGCAGACCCGGGTCAGACGGGGAGCTGCTTGAGTCCATCGAGGATCCTCTCCAGCACTTGCGGATTGTTCTGGTAGGCGTACGCGGTCGGGTGGATGAAGACCGCGTTCTGGCCGGCCAGGTCACTGACCAGGACCCGGATGACCCCGAGTGGCAGATCGAGGTTCGCGGACAGCTCGGCGATCGACATGCGCTGGCAGGCCCGGGAGTAGAGCGCCCTGGACTCCGGCATCAGCGACTCGGCCAGGACCGGGTCGAACTCCGGCACCGAGATCAGCGTCTCGACGAGCAGGTGGTGCCTGGTCCTGGTGCGGCCGCCGGTGAGCGCGTACGGGCGCACCCGCTTGCTCCGCATCTTGGTCTGGGCACCGTCGCTCTTGTCGTCATGGGACACCGTCATCACGTCCTTGGCGGAGTCGGTCATGCCTGCGGCCTGCGCGCGGTCAGCACCCGGCGCAGGTCGGCGCGTAGCTCGGGAGTCAACGCGTGGCCCGCGTTGGTGACGAACTGCGTCATCTCGTAGGCCACGACCCGCATGTCGCACTCGGGCCCGGTGAGCACGGCCAGCCCCGCGCCGGTGCCGATCCCCATGAAGAGGAAGTACCCGCGGGTCAACCGGATGATGATCTGCTCGCAGTTTCCCTTGCCGTACAACGCCGCGCTGCTGCCGGCGAGGCTGAGCAGGCCGCTGGCGATGGCGGCGAGCTGCTCGGCGTCGTCGGGGCGCACCTCCTTGGACGCGGTCAGCGGGAACCCGTCCGATGAGGTGATCAGCGCGTGGCTGACGCCGTGCACCTTGTCGACGAAGTCGTTGAGCAGCCAGGTGATGTCGGCGGTCGGCTTGTGGTTCGCTGCGGTCACGGCGTGGTTCCCCCGGGCGGCGTCTGCTGACCCGGCTCGTCCGGGTCCTTGGGCCACCGGGTGTCGTCCGGTGCCTGGTCGGGTTCGCCGGGCTGACCGGTCGCGCGTGCGGCGGCCTCGCCCTCGGCGAAGGCGTCGAGGTCGGCGAGCAGTTGCTCGTGCCCGGCGAGGTCCGGTTCGGACGGGGACGTCGGGGGCACGGGTGGCGGCGGTGGCTTGCCGCCGTCGGCGCCGTCGCCGGGGTTCTTGATGCTGCGCGACACCCGGCGGGGCAGGCCGTTGGCGGTCGTGCCGCCCTCGGTCGGGTCCTGCGGGCGGGGCTTGGTGACGGTGCGGGTGCCGCGGCGCGGCAGGTCGCTGTCGGCGGCGTTCGACGAGGCGTTGGACGAGGCGTTCTGCGCGCTGTGCCGGGGCCGCGACGACGGGCGGCGCGGAGGCGGTGGCACCGGATCGCGGGTCGCCTCGGTGGCGGCGGGCACGGCCACGGTCTGCGCGCCGGACCACGCGGTGTCCGGGAGGTCGCAGATCAGCCCGGCCGGCAGCAGGACGGTGGCGGTGGTGCCGTGCGGGGAACGCCGGTCGAGCCGCACGCGCATGTCGTGCCGGGCGGCGA
Organism: Actinophytocola gossypii; assembly: GCF_025165815.1. Taxonomy (GTDB): domain Bacteria; phylum Actinomycetota; class Actinomycetes; order Mycobacteriales; family Pseudonocardiaceae; genus Actinophytocola; species Actinophytocola gossypii. The sequence continues at coordinate 51,527 of NZ_JAFFZE010000010.1, forward strand.
GCCGGCGGACCACCGCGAGACCCATGTGCCGCACGGAGTCGTCGTCGAGGGTGGGCTCGTCGGACAGGCGGGCGTTCAGCTCCTCGACCCGCTCGGCCGGCATGCCGATGCCGTCGTCCTCGATGCGCAGCAGCACGCTGCCCGAGTCGGTGAGGTGCGCGCTGACCCGCACGGACGTGTCCGGTGGCGACTGCTTGGCCGCGTTGTCCAGCAGCTCGGCGAGCAGCCGGCCGAGATCGTCGGCGGCGATGCCGACGACGCCGAGGGACAGCACCCGGCCGATGGAGACGCGCGAGTACCCGTCGATCGAGGACATCGCGGCCCGGACCACGTCGACGATCGAGGCGGCGTCGGACGTCGCGTCGCTGGCGTCGCGGCCGGCGAGCACGCGCAGGTTCTCGGCGTTGCGGCGCAGCCGGGCGGCGAGGTGGTCGAGCTTGTACAGCTCGGCGAGCCGTTCGGGGTCGGCCTCGCCCTCCTCCATCCGCTCCAGCAGGGCGAGCAGCGAGTCGACGAGGTTCAGGTCGCGCAAGGCGATGCTGGCGCAGATGTCGACGACCGCACCCTCACGCTCCTGGTGGACCATCGCCTCCCGGGAGCCCTCGATCACCCGGGGCACCGGGGTGCGCGGCGGCTCCAGTAACTGGACGGCCGCGACGCGGGAGCGCTCGAGCAGATCACGGGAGCGTTGCAGCAGTTGTCTGGCTCGGGTGGACGATCGGTTGGTCATTGTGTCCCAGCGGTTTCTCGGTGTCCCAAGTCTCGGTGTCCCAAGGGAATCTCGTGATGAGCGGGGTGCGGGGGCCGACTGCGGACGGCGACGCGGACATGTAACCAGACCCCCGGACGAGTGTCTACGTCCAGTCCAAGATCCTGTGCGCACAGTAATCAGGGCCGTTGTGTCCCTTGTGGTCGGCGCACTGGCACTGACAGGCGAGAACGCGCCCCCATGACACCAACGGGTGGTTACTCTACGTGCTCATTGCAAGTTGCACCAATCCGACGTGTGCGCCCGGCCGGGCGTGCGGGTTGGGCCGGACGGCCGGTCCCCGGGCCCGGCCGGAGGGGTGCGTCAGGGTGTCGCGCCGCTCGGCGCACCACGCACGGCGCCGGGTACCGGGCCGTCCTCGCGCAGCACCGTCGCCTGGGCGGTGGCGGCAAGCAGCACGACCGCGAGGGCCCCGGCGCCGATCCGCAACGCCGCGACGGCCGGCCGCCACCGCGGTCCGGCGACCACGAACCAGGCCAGCGCGACCAGCGCGAGGATCGCTCCGGTGTGCAGCAGGAGGGCGCCGTCGCCGTCGGCGGTGAACCCGCGCCAGAACCAGCTCGACGCCAGGACCGCGACCGGCCAGTACACCCAGGGCGCGAGCCGGCGCGACAGGCGGACGGCGGGTGCGAACCGGGGGTCGCGGGACAGCACGAGGTACAGCGGCGCGGCGAGCCCGAGCAGCAACAGCGGAACCACCTGGCGTGGCAGCCCGAGACCGCCGGCGAGCAGCAGTTCCAGCACCACGGCGGTGCCGGCCGCGCACACCACGCCCGCCGCCGTGCGCCGGTCCGGGGGGCCGATGAACCCGCGCAGCACCGTGAACGCCGCGACCAGCGGGACCACCACGAGCAGCGCGACCCGCAGCGCCAGCGGCCCGATGCTGATGCCCACGGTGAGCACGTGGTCGTGCCCCTGAGCGATCAGCAGACCCGGAGCCACGGGGTCAGGCGGAAACGGTCGTGGCCGGCACGGGTCGGGCGCAGGAGCAGGTCATCAGCGCGCGCTCGGCCGGCCGGGGACGCAGGTGGTAGACCATCGCCACCACCATCGGCGCGAACACCACCGCGTTGTAGAACAGGTGCAGCTCGACCCGGGGGAAGACCAGTTGCGCGACGCTCGTCGGCACCGGCTCACCGAGCAGGTGCGCCCCCGTGATCGCCTGCACCAGCAGCAGCAGGTGCTCGAAGTGGTGCCAGACCTGGATGCCCAGCGCCAGGTTCCACCAGGTCCTGGACCGGCCGGTGAACCCGTGTCGCAGGATCACGAAACCCACCAGCATCACCACGGCGTACCCGTAGTGCAGCCACTCGGACGTGACCAGCACGGGGAACACCAGCCCGAGCACGCCGCCCGCCTCCGGCCGGGGCCAGCCGAGCCAGTAGATCTGCGCGGCCTGAACGAGATGCTCGGCCCAGTGCCCCAACACGACGATCAGGAACACCCATAGTCCGATCCGGTGATGGCGGGTGTTGAGCAAACCACCCTGGCCGAGCCAGCGCTTCATTCCGGTCCAATCTCTCGGTCGGCGGCTCGCGCGCCGACGTGGAACGGCTGTCTGTCCATGGTGGGGTTTCGAACGTCAGGAACGAATCTCCCGAATTGCGGTGGTTCGTGGTTTCACGTCATTGTTCGAGCAGATCGGTCAGTCCGGCGTAACCGATCTCCTTGAGCCGCACCCCGGAGGTGGCGAAATAGTCGGGGCCGGCGTGGATGCCGTGGCCCTCGACCATCCGGTTCATGAAGTTGAACAACGCGCACACCATGACCGCGTCGTGCAGCGCCCGGTCGTCCCAGCCGGCGGCACGAACCTCGTCGGCATCGGCACGGGTGACCTCGGCCGGCGTGCGGGTGAGCTTGCCGACGTAACGCAGCACCGGCCGCATGCGCTCGTCGACCGGCGCGGCGTCGAGGTCGACGACCGCGGCCGGCACCGCGCCGGACGGGATGCCGCATGCCTCGGCGGTCGCGGTGTGCACGCCGTGGCAGTAGCCGCACGAGTTGACCCCGGACACGTAGGCGGCGATCAACTCGCGTTCGGCCACGGTGAACGGGGACGGGCCGCGCATCACCAGCTCGTGGTAGTCGAGCAGCGGGCGGGAGGTGTCCGGGTAGGCGCGGAACACGTCCATCAGCACGGCGTCGTCAGGAAGGGAGCCCAGGTGTGACACTGTCGTCCTCCGTCAGTCGGTCGATCTCGTCCCGGCGCTGCCAACACGCCGCCAGGTACACCAGCTCGGCCCGCCCGGACGGCCGAACCGCGGCACGCACGGTCGCGAGCGCGGTCTCCCACCGCCGGCGCAGCGCCGCGGTCCGGACCGGCGCCGCCGGCTCGGCGGCGAGCAGTGCCCGCCGCGCACGCCGCCAGCGGGCGCCGCCGGTGGCGAGTGCCTCGGTCATGGCGTGCTCGCCGCGCACACCGTGGCGGAGCTGGTCCACCAGCAGCGTCACCGTGGCCGGGTCGTCGTCCGGACCGGCCGCGCCGAGGCCGGCGAGCAGCCGCTCCGGACCGAGGCCCATCAGCAGTACGCCGAGTTCGGTGTCCGGGTCGTCGTCCACCGACGGAAGGGAGAACGCGGTGTCGTACTCAGACATGCGCGACCCGCCGGATCCGGGCCGCGACGGTCTGCGCGACGCGGGCGGTGGCCACCCGGTGGCCGTCGAGGTTGCGAGCCGCCGGACCGAGCACCATGCACGCGGCGGCACCGGCGGCGAACACCCCGGGCGCGCGCCGGTAGGCCAGGGTCCGCTCGTCGAGGTCCGGCCAGCCGTCACGCGCACCGACCAGCTCGTCCGGCAACAACCCGGTGCCGATCGACGGGACGGTGCCCAGCGCGAGCGACACGTGGTCGCCGCCGACGCGCCGGCCGCCGGCCAGTTCGACTCCCCCGCCGGACACCGACCGCACCCCGGCGCCTCGGTGCACGGTCAGCCGGCCGTCGCCCTCGGCGGCCTCGAACGACGGACGGAACTCGAACATCACCGACGCCCGCCGCTCGCGGGCCATCAGCGCGAGCCGATCGGCCCACGGCACGGGCCCACTCCGACCGTCGAACCTGGCCCGGCCCTCGGCGCGGAAGAAGGAGGCGTTCACGTCGGAGCACTGGTAGCGCTCGGACTCCGCGCGCAGCACCCACGCCACCCGCCCGCCCGCGGCAAGCGCGTTGCGCACCAGGTGCGCGGCGGTGAGCCCGGCACCCACGACGACCTGCGCCTCGACACCGTCCGGCACCGGCTCGTCCCAGTAGCCGACCCCGGCCGGACGCGCACCACTCCACCACTCGGCGGGCGCCGCACGACGCTCCTCGCCCTGACACAGCACGACCTGACCGGCCTCGATCGCGAACCCGTCACCGCGCACGGTCACCCGGTCCTCGGTGACGTCGAGCGCACGCACCACGCCACGCCACAACCGGTGCGGCACCTCGTGGAGCTCGGCGGTGTGCTGGCAGTAGGCGGCGAACACGTCGACCGGTACCACCGACCGGTGCCCGGCCTGCGACATGCGGATCTCGTTGCGCTCCACCGGGGTCAGCAGTCCCCAGTGCATCCGCGCGAAGTCCCGCAACTCGCAGTCCCGGTAGCCCTCGACCCCGGGATGGTGCTCGTAGGGCGAGCGCAGCACCCGCTGGTCGAGCAGGTCGATCCGCTCCAGGAACCGGCCGGCCGGACGTCCGTCCCGGTCCACGAGCACCACATCGCGCACGCCGACGTGCCACAAGGCGGCGGCCACCGCGAGCCCGGCCGGGCCCGCACCGACGATCACCACCTCGGCGGAGTTCGGCGGAAGTTCCTGGCGGTTCCGGGTGACCGGGGTGGGGTAAGCCGGCCAGTACCGGTGGCGGGGGGAGTCGAGCAGGCGCGGGTGGGGGACGAACCTGGTCACCCGATTACCGTCACCGGCACGATCACCTCGATGACCGGCCGCTCCGGCATCCCGTCGCTGACCATCCGCTGCAGCAGTTCCTCTGACCGCTCCGCACTGTCGGCGGAGACCGGGCTGTACCGGGCGTGCGCGTACGCGGGGCGGCGGCCGTCGCTCTCGATCTCGAACACCTTGAGCACCGCCTCGCCGGGGCGGACCTCACCGTCGAAGAACGTCAGCCGGCGCATGTCCGGAGTCAGGAACGTCTTCGCGAACTGGCGGGACATCACCATCGCCTCGCCGTCGTCGACGAAATGGGTGTCCTCGTCCGTGGTGACCTGCATCGCGACCCAGGTCTGGTCGGTCAGGTTGGTCTCGGACTTGATGATCTGCCAACGCCCGGGCTCGGGGAGATTGATCGAGACCGACACGTCGTAGTCCACCGCGTCGATCGCACCGGAGATCATCAACACCCGACGCCGCACATCCGCGACTCCGGCCATTTGAATGTCCCTGGCGCGCACCCGACCCGCGACGTCCAACCCTGGAACCTCGAGCGAGGACACTGACTACCTCCCGGAGAGCGGTGAGCGACTCGGTGGATTTCTCGAATCAGCGTGGCATGTTCGAAGAGCCCGAACAATACTCCAGTTTATTGTCCGAATGGACCATCCGGCCTATTCGAGATTGCGGAGTTCGCCCTTTCCTCAGTCGTTCTCTGCCGCGGCCCGCTCCGCCGCGCGCTTGCGGCGCTTGCCCTCGTGCATGGCCGCCACCCTGGCCACCGGGATCTCGTGGCCCTCGGCGACCAGGTCGGCCGGAAGTTCCTGGGGCTCCGGCAGCGCCTCGGCCCACGGGTCCCGGTCGCCCAGCAGAGCGGCGGCGTTCTTCAGCGTGAAGTCGTTCGGGTGCACGTCGTCGGCGTCCGCCCAGGCGACCGGGAAGGAGACCGGCGTGCCGGGACGCAGGCGCGGGCTGTACGCGGCGATCACGGTGGCGCCGTGGGCGCGGGTGGAGTCGACGAAGACCTTGTTCTCCCGGTCGGTCTTGATGTACGCGGTCGTCGCGATCGCCGGGTCGAGCCGCGCGGCCCGCGCCGCGATCGCGCGGGTCGCGGCGGCGGCGTCGTCCGGGTTCGTCGTCGTGGTCACCGGGACGATGACGTGCACGCCCTTCGCCCCGCTGGTCTTGAGCGCGCCGCGCAGGCCGAGGTCGGCCAGGGCCTGGTTGACGAGCTTGGCCGCGTCGACCGCGGCGCGGAAGCCGGCCGGGAGCTCGGACTCCGGTGGGTCGAGGTCAAGCACGAGGTGGGTGGGGTGCGGCATCGAGGCGGCCTGGAACAGCGTCACGTGGTACTCGACGGCGCGCTGGTTGGCGAACCAGATCAGCGTGCGGCGGTCGTCGCACAGGGCGTAGGAGATGTTCCGGCGGGACGCCTCGGCCCACAGGTCGAGCGTGCGGATCCAGTCCGGGGTGTACTTCGGGGTGTTCTTCTGCATGAAGGCGGGCTGGCCGGGGCGGACGCGCATCACCGACAGCGGCCGGTCGCGCAGGACCGGCAGGATGCGCTCGCGTACCGCGTCCAGGTAGTCGACCAGGTCGCGCTTGGTCGCGCCCGCGCCGTCGAACAGCTCCTGGTCGAGGTTGGTGAGCGGGACCCCGTCCCGCGACTCGGTGCTCTTGGCCGCCATGCGGGTAGCTCACCCTGTCCGGTCGCGCCGGTCAACCGCGGCCGTGGCCCCTAGGGGTGCGACGGTGGACATTCCCCGATGTGGAACGGTCCGCGGCGGGACAGGGTTCCTGGCATGAACAAGGCTTTCGTGGTCGCGCCGGTGGCGCTGATACTGGGTGTGCTGGGGATGAAGTTCGGGTGGGCGCCCAACGACGATCTGGACTGGGACGTCGCGCTGCCGCTGTGGACCGCGGCGCACGTCGCGTACGTCGTGGGTTACCTGGCGCTCGGCGCGGTCCTGTTGACCGTGTGGGTGTGGGCGAGGGACGCGGCCAGGTCGGCCGGCGAGCGGGTGGGGGTGCACGTCACGGGCGCGGTCGGCGCGGTGGGGCTGGTGGCGGTGCTCGGACAGATGGTGATCGATTTGCTGGTCGGGTTCGAGGCCGGGAGCCGGGCGGAGATGTCGGCGATCTCCGACCGGTACCACGACCTGCCCGGGTTCGACGCGTTCTTCTACGGGCTGGTGCCGGCACTGAGCCTGGCCGGGCTGTCGGTGCTGGTCCTGTGGCTGGCGGCGCGCGGGCGGGTCGACTGGTGGCCGGCGCTGCTGTTCCTCGCCGGCACGGTCGGCATCGGGACGCAGGGCACCGCGCTGATAGTCGCCGGCGGGGTCGCGGTCGGGGTCGCGCTGTACGTGGTCGGGCGGGCGCGTCCCGGGGTTCTGTCGGTGCCGGCGGCTAGGGTTGGCGTGCGGTGAGCCGGTTCGGGAGGAGTGGTGCGTGGGCGCGCGGTGGACGGTGGCCCGGGTGCTCGGGCTCGCGCCGGACGCCGGGTCCGCGCGCGCGGCCCGCGCGCTCGCCCGCCCGGGGACGTGGTCGGACCTGGGCAGTACCGAATCACTCGTTTGGGGGAAGTGCCAGGGCAGCGCGCGGGAGCCCTACCAGGTCACCGTCGACCTGAACGAGCCGGCGTTCCGGTGCACGTGTCCGAGCCGGAAGTTCCCCTGCAAGCACGGGCTCGCGTTGCTCCTGCTGTGGGCGGCGGGCGGCGGCGCCGTCGCCGACCTGGACACCACGGCGGACTTCGCGGCCGACTGGGCGCGGGGGCGGCAGACCCGGCGCGAGCCGAGCGGCGAGCCGGATCCGGAGGCGCGGGCGCGGCGGGTCGCCGAGCGGGAGAGTCTGATGTCGGCCGGGCTCGACGAGTTCGAGCGGTGGCTGTTCGACCTGGTCCGGCAGGGTCTCGCGGGGGTGCGGGCGCAGCCGGCGCGGTACTGGGAGACCGCGGCGGCGCGGCTGGTCGACGCGCAGCTGCCGGGGCTCGCGGAGCGGGTGCGGTCGATGGGCGCCGCCGTGCACGCGCGGGACGACTGGGCGCCGTACCTGCTCACGCAGCTGGGGCGGTGGTATCTGGCGGTGCGGGCGTGGCGTGGCCGCGCGACGCTGCCGGCGGCGACGATGGGCGACCTGCGCGCGGTACTCGGCTGGTCGCGCCGGTCGGAGGAGGTGCTGGCCGGGGAGCGGCTGCGGGACCGGTGGTGGGTGCTTGGCCTGCGCCAGGACGAGGACGAGCGGCTGCTGTCCCAGCGGACGTGGCTGTACGGCGAGGAGTCCGGCGAGACGGTGGTGCTGCTGGACTTCGCGGCGGCCGGCAACGCGCTGCGGGTGCCGCACGTGCTTGGCTCGGTGCTCGACGGGGAGCTGGCGCTGTACCCGGGGTCGCCGCCGCGGCGGGTGCTGCTGGCCGGGGAGCCGTCGACCGGCACCGGTGACGGGTTGCCGGTGACGGACACGATCGAGCGCGCGCTGGACCTGGCGGCGACCTGGCAGGCCGGGAACCCGTGGCTGAGCCGGATCCCGATGTCCCTCGGCGCGGTCACGGTGGTGCCCGGCGACGACGGTGACGTGCTCGTGGACCGGGACGGCACGGCGCTGCGGCTCGCGGCGGAGGCCGACGTGTGGTCGCTGCTCGCGCTGTCCGGCGGCCACCCGGTCGACGTGTTCGGCGAGTGGATCGACCGGCGGCTGTACCCGTGCAGCGTGGCCGTGGACGGGCGGCTGGTGTCGCTGTGACCGTGAGCGTAGCGACGGAGCGTCCGCCGGCTGGACTGACGAGCAGCGCAGCCGCGAGGAACGAACGGCGAGCAGCGCAGCGAACCATGACCACCGTGAGCGTAGCGACGGAGCGTCCGCCGGCTGGACTGACGAGCAGCGCAGCCGCGAGGAACGAACGGCGAGCAGCGCAGGAGGGAAGCCGGCGGGTAGCGGAGGAGCGCAGCGAACCATGACTCAGTGGGAAAGGCTGCTCAGTACGGCCGTCGTCGGGACCGGGCGGCGGAACGTGCCGGCGGACGTGCTCGGCGGGCTGGCCGAGGTGGACGCCGACGGGCCGGAGGAGACCGTGCTCGCGGCGGCGGCCGTGCTCGGGGCGTACCGGCGGGCCGGGTGGACACCGTCGCGGTGGCGCGAACCGCTGCCCGAACCGTCCGGAGTGGACGAGCGGCCGGTGTGCTCGGACGCGGCGGCGCAGGTGCTGGAGCTGTTGCTGAGCCGCGACATCCGGGTCGACGGCGGGAACGAGCTGCTCGTCGCGCACTGGTTGCGCACCTGCGCGGGTGCGGACCGCCGGCCGCCCGCGCACCTGCTCGTCGAGCTGCTGCGGCTCGCCACGACCACCACCGCGCTCCGCGAGGACGTGCGGACCGTCACCGGGCCCCGGGGCGCCTGGCTCGCCCGGCACAACCCGCGCTGGGCGTGGGCCGCGCCGGTGGACACCGCCGACGCCGCCGCCCGGTTCGCCACCGGCACCCGCACCGAGCGGCTGTCGATCCTGATCGCCGTGCGGCGCGCCGACCCCGCCGCCGGGCGCCGGCTGGTCGAGGACACCTGGGACACCGAGCAGGCGGCCACCCGCGCCGGATTGGTGGACGCGCTCGCGGTCGGGCTGTCCGACGCGGACGAGCCGTTCCTGGAGTCCAGTCTGGACGACCGGGCGGCGACGGTACGGGCGGCCGCGGCGGCGTTGCTGGACCGGCTGCCGCACTCCCGGCGGGCCGCGCGGATGGCCGAGCGGGTCCGGGACCTGACGCCGCCGGACGAACTGGACGCCGCCGCCCGCCGGGACGGGATCTCCGACCAGCGCGAGCACGGGCACGGCCGCCGGGAGTCCTGGCTGATCCAGCTGCTCGGCGCGGCCCCGCTCGGCGACGTCCCGACCGACCTCGCCTCGGCCGGCTCGGCCCTGCTCGTCGGCTGGACCAGGGCCGCGCTGCGGCAGCGGAACGAGGACTGGCTGGCCGCCCTGGCGCGGGTGCGGCCGACGCCCGAGCTGCTCGGCGCGCTCCCGCCGGAGAAGGCGACCGCGATCGTGGCTGTGGAGTCCACTGTGGATGCCCGGTTCGCCGGTCTGCTCGCCGCCTGTCCCGGCCCGTGGCCCGCGAAGTTCTCCCGCGACGTCGTGGGGCGGCTGCGGAAGGCGCGGACCGAGGGCGCGCTCACCCTCGCGTTCGGCGCGCTCGCCGAGCACCTGCACCACAGCGCGCTCCCGGCCGTCGAGGACTGGATCGAGGCCACCCCGATCGACAAACGCGCCCGCCGCCGCACCCTGCGCGGCCTCGCCCACGCCCTGACCATTCGCAGCACGATCGAGCAGGAGTTCTGACCATGGCAGTGCTACGCGCCCATGCCGAGGACGAGCACGCCGAGGAGCTGGCCGCCCTCGCGAAGGCCGACGACCGGCCGCGCCCGCCGAACTGGCGGCTGTCCCCCTGGGCCGTCGTCACCTACGTCCTGGGCGGGGAGGCACCGGACGGCACGCCGATCACCCCGAAGTACCTCGGGTCGCGCCGGCTGGTCGAGGTCGCGGTCGCCACGCTGGCCACCGACCGGGCACTGCTGCTGCTCGGCGTCCCCGGCACCGCGAAGACCTGGCTGTCCGAGCACCTCGCCGCCGCGATCTCCGGTGACTCGACCCAACTCGTGCAGGGCACCTCCGGCACCGCCGAGGAGTCCATCCGGTACGGCTGGAACTACGCCCGGCTGCTGTCCGAGGGCCCGTCGCGGAACGCGCTGGTCGCGTCGCCGGTGTTCCGGGCCATGGCCTCCGGCGGGATCGCGCGGGTCGAGGAGCTGACCCGCATCCCGTCGGACGTGCAGGACGCGCTGATCACCGTGCTGAGCGAGAAGACGCTGCCGATCCCCGAACTCGACGACGAGGTGCAGGCGCTCACCGGGTTCAACGTGATCGCCACCGCCAACGACCGCGACCGGGGCGTCAACGACCTGTCCGCGGCGCTCAAGCGCCGGTTCAACGTCGTGGTGCTGCCGCTGCCCGACGACGTCGAGTCGGAGGTGGAGATCGTGCGGCTGCGGGTCGGCCAGCTCGGCGAGGCGCTGCGGCTGCCGGCGGAGCTGGAGGTTGTGGACGAGATCAGGCGGGTGGTCACGGTGTTCCGCGAGCTGCGCGACGGGGTCACCGCCGACGGCCGCACGAAGATCAAGTCGCCGTCGGGCACCCTGTCCACCGCGGAGGCGATCTCGGTGATGACCAGCGGGATCGCCCTCGCCGCGCACTTCGGCGACGGCGTGGTGCGGGCCGCCGACATCGCCGCCGGCCTGTACGGGGCGGTGGTGAAGGACCCGGTCGCCGACCGGCTGGTGTGGCAGGAGTACCTGGAGGCCGTGGTGCGGGAACGCAGGCCGTGGACCGACCTCTACCGCGCCTGCCGAGAGTTCCTGTGACCGTTCACGTTCTGGGGATCCGGCACCACGGGCCGGGGTCGGCGCGGGCGGTCGCCGGCGCGCTCGACGAGCTGGACCCGGCTCTCGTGCTGATCGAGGGGCCGCCCGAGCTGGACGCGGTGGCGCCGCTGGCCGCCGAGGCCGGCATGCGCCCGCCGGTCGCCGGGCTGGTGTACGCGGTGGACGACCCGGCGACGGCGGCGTTCTACCCGATGGCGGTGTTCTCCCCCGAATGGGTGGCGCTGCGCTGGGCGCTGGAACGCGGCCGGGACGTGCGGTTCCTCGACCTGCCGGCCACGAACGCGTTCGCGCTCGACGAGGAGGACCGCGACCGGTTCGACCCGATCGCCACGCTCGCCGAGGCCGCCGGCTACGACGACCCGGAGCGCTGGTGGGAGGACGCGATCGAGCTGCGCTACCACGGCACCGACGTGTTCGCCGCGGTGGCGGAGGCCATGCGCACGCTGCGCGAGGGGCAGGACACCGACATCGTCACCCGTCGCCGGGAGGCCGCGATGCGCCGGGTCATGCGCAAGGCGTTGCGGACCGCGACCGGGCCGGTGGCGGTCGTGTGCGGGGCCTGGCACGCGCCCGTGCTGGAACCGCACACGTTCCCCACGATCGCCGAGGACACCGCGCTGCTGAAGGGGCTGCGCACGACGAAGGTCACCGCGACCTGGGTGCCGTGGACGTCCGGGCGGCTGGCGCGGACCAGCGGCTACGGCGCCGGCATCTCCTCCCCCGGCTGGTACCACCACCTGTTCACCGCGCCGGACGAGGTCATCCCGCGCTGGCTGGTGCGGGTGGCCCGGCTGCTGCGCGACGAGCAGCACGACGTGTCCTCGGCGTCGGTGATCGAGGCGGTGCGGCTCGCGCACGCGCTCGCGGGCCTGCGCGACCGTCCGCTGCCCGGGCTGACCGAGGTGATGGAGTCGGCGCAGGCGGTGTTGTCCGGGGGATCGCCGGTGCCGATGGGGCTGGTCGCGCGCCGGCTGCTGGTCGGCGACGTGCTCGGCCGAGTGCCGCCGGACACGCCGATGGTGCCGCTCGCCCGCGACCTGGCCGCCACCCGCAAGCGGTTGCGGATGCGGCAGAGCGCGGCCGAGCAGACCCTCGACCTCGACCTGCGCGCCGAGACGGGCCGGGGGCGGTCGACGCTGCTGCACCGGCTGCTGCTGCTGGACGTGCCGTGGGGGCGGCCCGCGGACACCGGCCGCACCCGCGGCACGTTCCGCGAGTCGTGGGTGCTGGAGTGGCGCCCTGAGCTGGAGGTGGCGCTGATCGAGGCGAGCGTGCACGGCACCACGATCCCGGCGGCCGCGGCGTCGGTGGTGGCCCACCGGGCCGCCGAGGCGGACGTCGGCGTGCTGGCGTCGCTGGTGGAGACCACGCTGACCGCCGACCTGCCGGCCGCGTTGACCTCGGTGCTCGACGCGCTGGCGGAGCGGGCCGCGCGCCAGCACGACACCACCCGGCTGATGGCGGCGGTGGAGCCGATGGCCAGGGTGCGCCGCTACGGCGATGTCCGGGGGGCCGACACCGAGCTGGTGCAGCGGGTGCTCGCCGGGGTGGTGACGCGGGTGGCGGTCGGGTTGCCGGCGGCGTGCGCGGCGCTGGACGACGACGCGGCCGCCGAGGTGCGGGAGCTGGTCGACGGGGTGCAGCGCGGGGTGGCGTTGCTGGACCAGCCGGAGCTGCGCGCGGAGTGGCAGCGAGCGCTGCGGGCGGTGGCCGAGCAGCCGGGCGTGCACGGGCTGGTGTCCGGGCGCGCCACCCGGCTGCTGCTGGACGCCGCCCTGATCGACGTGGACGAGGCGGGGCGGCGCCTGTCGCTGCGCCTGTCCCCGGCGGCCGACGCGGTGGCCGCCGCGGCCTGGCTGGACGGGTTCCTGTCCGGGGAGGCGGCGCTGCTGATCCACGAGCCGGAGCTTCTTGCGGTCGTCGACCGGTGGGCGTCCGAGGTGGACGCCGGGGTGTTCGACCGGCTGCTTCCGTTGCTGCGCAGGACGTTCTCCGCGTTCGCGCCGGCCGAGCGGCGGATCATCGGCGACCGTCTCAGCCGGGGTGCCGCCGCTCGTTCCGAAGTGGACGAGGAGCTGGACCACGAGCGGGCGGCGCGGGTCCTCCCCCGCGTCCTCGACATCCTCGGGAGCCCACGATGAACGACGACCGGCTACGGCGCTGGCGGCTGATCCTCGGCGGCGAGGACGCGGAGGGCACCGGCATCGACCTGTCCGGAGTGGACGAGAAGCGGGACAAGGCGTTGGACGCGCTGTACGGCGACCAGGACCGCAAGGGCGGCCTCGGCGGCTCGTCGCCGAGGGTGGCGCGCTGGCTCGGCGACATCCGAGGGTACTTCCCCGCGTCGGTGGTCCAGGTGATGCAGCGCGACGCGATGGACCGGCTGGGCCTGCGGCGGCTGCTGCTCGAACCGGAGCTGCTCGAGTCGGTGCAGCCCGACGTGCACCTGGTGGGCACGCTGATCAGCCTCAACCAGGCCATCCCGGAGCGCTCCCGCGAGACCGCGCGGGCCGTCGTGCGCAAGGTCGTCGACGAGCTGGAGCAGCGCCTGGCCCAGCCCACCCGCCAGGCGGTCAGCGGCGCCCTGCACCGGGCCGGGCGCACCAGCCGCCCACGTGCCGGCGACATCGACTGGCACCGCACGATCCTGGCGAACCTGCGGCACTACCAGCCAGAGCACCGCACGGTGATCCCCGAGCGGCTGGTCGGCTACGGCAGGCGGCTGCCGCAGGTGAGCCGGGAGATCGTGCTGTGCCTGGACCAGAGCGGCTCGATGGCGTCGTCGGTGGTGTACGCGAGCGTGTTCGGCGCGGTGCTGGCGTCGGTGCGGTCGCTGCGCACCCAGGTGATCGCGTTCGACACCGCCGTCGCCGACCTGACCGAAGCCGTGTCCGACCCGGTGGAGCTGCTGTTCGGCGTCCAGCTCGGCGGCGGCACCGACATCAACGCCGCCCTCGCCTACTGCCAGACGAAGATCGAGAACCCGCGCGACACGATCGTCGTGCTCATCTCCGACCTGTACGAGGGCGGCGACGAGGACGAGATGCTGCGCCGCGCCCAGGCCATCGTCGCCGGTGGCGCCCAGGTCGTCTGCCTACTCGCCCTCTCCGACGACGGCGCGCCGGCCTTCGACCACGACAACGCCGCCGCCCTCGCCGCGCTGGGCGTCCCGACCTTCGCCTGCACGCCAGACCGGTTCCCCGACCTCATCGCCGCCGCCATCCAGCGCGACGACCTCACCACCTGGGCCAACAACAACGACATCCAGCTCGCCGCGCCCACGGTGGACGGCTGAGGACCACCCGTGTTCAGCGGGTCACGGCGTGTGCCGGCACCGGCGCGGGCAGGGCGGGCAACGCGAAGAGGTCGACGAACCGCTCGAACACCGCCGGGTCGCCGGTGATCGACGTCTGGTCGCTGGCGAGTGCGGCCGCGGCGGAGACCTCGCGGGTCAACAGGTCCCGGAACAGCGGACCCGGGTTGATCACCACGTCGGCACCGGGCAGCGGCCCACGACCCACGACCAGGCGACCGCGGTCCACCTCGCCGTGGATGACCACCTCGGCCACCCGGAGCTCGAAGCTCAGCTGGACGTCGAGCGCGACGTGCTCCTGGAACGTCGCCTGCAGCGCCACCATCATCGAGTCCTCGGTGACGACGTCCTCCGGGCGAGGCATGGCCAGGGTGGCCGCGCCCCACCTGCCGAGCGCCAGCAGCACGTCCTCGAGTACCCGGCCGTACGCCGTCAGCTCGTAGCGCTGTCCCCCGTTCGGGTCGGTGGACTCGGCCGGACGGATGACACCGCTGTAGTCCAGCTCCTTGAGTCGCATGGCGAGCAGCCTGGACGGGATGCGGGGCAGGCCGCTGTGCAGTTCGGCCGCCGACTTCGGATCGACCAGCAGGTCGCGAAGGATCAGCAGGCCCCAGCGCTCACCGATCATCTCGCTGGCGCGCGACAGCCCGCAGTACTGGCCGTAGGTCGTTCGGGCCATGCTCTGCAGCTCGGACACGACCGAGTCGAGCCGGGAGGGGTCGGACCCATTCGTGGTGAGCTGGAACTCGTCGCCGGAGATCGTGACTACGTCCCGATCCATGACCACCTTCCACCCGGACTCAGTCATTCCGTGGTCCAATCTCTAGGACGTGGGCGGCGCTCTGGGCAGCGCGGTCGTCGTGCCGGTGTCCATGGTCGGACCCGAGCCGTTCACGACGCATCTCCTCGTTTGCGATGGGCCGGCTACGCCTGCTCAGGACCTCGACCGCCACAGCCGCAAGCAGATAGTGAGCCATTCGAACCATTCCGATCGGAATATGGCAAATGTGTGGCAGAATCGGAGATGCACGAAGCGTGGTTTCGTGCGGGGGCGCGCCACGACAACTGTTGGCGACGGAGCCATTACGGATAGGTGTGGCGGCTGCGTTCGCCTCAAAGGGGGATGTGGTTGACTCTCCGCTTATTGGGACCGCTCGAACTGTCGCACGGCGGTGAGGCACTCGACCTCGGCGGCACCCGGCAACGGGTGGTGCTGGCGATGCTCGCCCTCAACGCCAACCGGGTGGTTCCGATCGAACAGCTCATCGACGCCGTCTGGGACACCTCGCCGCCCACGACGGCGCGCGCGCAGATCCAGATCTGCATCTCGGCACTGCGCCGGGTGGTCGGCAACACCGGCGGGACCATGGCCATCCACACCCGCGCACCGGGCTACCTGCTCGAGGTCGCCGACACCGACCTGGACACCGCGCAGTTCGCCGGCCTGGTCGCCTCCGCGCGAGCGCACGTCAACGCCGACCGGCTCTCCGAGGCGGTCGCCACCCTGCGCAGCGCGCTGGGACTGTGGCGGGGTCCGGCGCTGGGCGGCCTGCACAGCGAGCGGCTCCGGCGCGAGGCCGCCCAACTGGCGGACGCGCGACTCTCGGCCATCATGGAGCGCATCCGGCTCGACCTCGCGCTGGGTCGGCACGACGAGGTGATCGGCGAGCTCACGGCCCTGGTGGACGAGCACCCGCTGCGCGAGCGGCTCTACGAGTTCCTCATGCTCGCCCTGTACCGGTCGGGCCGGCAGGCCGAGGCGCTCGAACTGTGCCGGCGGGCCCGCGCCACGCTCGTCGAGGAGCTCGGCATCGAACTCGGCCAGAGCGTGCGGCGGCTGGAGACCGCGATCCTCAACCGCGACCCCGAGCTCGACATCCCGTCGGCGCCGGTGAACCACGGTGTGAGCCACGGCCCGAGCTCGACCGCGCCCGCGGAGCCCTCGGTGGTGCCGCGCAGGCTGCCGGCGACCATCGCCGACTTCACCGGCCGGCAGGCGCAGCTCGACGAGATCAAGCGGGCGCTGTCCGACGACGAGGAGACGGGCAGCCGGTACGGCACGCGCATCGTGGCCGTGTCCGGCAAGGGCGGGGTCGGCAAGTCCACCCTCGCGCTGCGGGCCGCCCACGAGCTGCGCGACGTCTACCCGGACGGCCACCTCTACGGCGACCTCGGCTCCCCCGACGGTGAGGACCGGGTGCGGCCCGTCCTCACCCGGTTCCTGCGGGCGCTCGGCGTCGAGGGCTCGGCGTTGCCCGACGACGTGGAGGAGCGGATCGACCTGTACCGCAGCCGTACGGCGGGCAAGAAGGTGCTCGTCGTGCTGGACGGGGCGAGCAGCGAGGAACAGATCCTGCCGCTGCTGCCGGGCGGACCCGGGTGCGCGGTGATCGCGACCAGCCGGGCCCCGCTGTCCGGACTGCCCGGTGCCCACCTGCAGGACGTCGGCGTGTTCGACGTCGACCGGTCGCTGGAGCTGCTCGCCAAGATCATCGGCCCGACGCGGTTGGCGGCCGAGCAGGACGCCGCGGCCGAGCTGGTCACCCTCTGCGGCGGGCTTCCGCTGGCGATCCGGATCGCGGGCGCCCGACTGGCGTCACGACCGCACTGGCGGCTCGACGTGCTGGTCGCGCGGCTGCGCAACTCCGTCCGTCGCCTCGACGAGCTGTCCTACCGCGGCCTGGTCCTGCGATCCAACATCGGCCTGAGCTACCAGTCCCTCTCCCCCGTCGCGCGCAGCCTGTTCCGGCGGTTCGCGCTGATCACGACGCCCGACTTCCCCGCGTGGACCGCCGCGCCCCTGCTCGACATCGACCCGTTCGACGCCTACGAGGTGGTGGAGAGCCTGGTCGAGGCCCAGCTCCTGGACACCGTGCAGTACCCGGGCGAGCACCTGCGCTACCGGTTCCACGACCTGATCCGGGTTTACGCGACCGAGCAGCTGCGGGAGGAGCCCGAGGAGGACCGCGCCGGCGCGGTCACCCGGCTGCTCGGTGCCTGGCTGGCCAGGGCCGAGCACGCGCATCGCAAGGAGTACGGCGGCGACTACACCACCCTGCACGGGACCGCGGCCCGGTGGGAGCGCGCGGCCGAGCTGGAGGAGATCGACGAGATCGGCGACCAGATCGAGTGGCTCGAGTCCGAGCGCCGGTCGCTGGTGTCGGCGGTCCACCTGGCCGCCGACTACGGGATGGCGGAGGCGTGCTGGGACCTCGCGCTCAGCTCGGTGACCCTGTTCGAGGTGAAGAGCTACTTCGACGACTGGCGCGAGACCGCCGAGCGGGCGCTCGCCACGACCGAGGCCGCGGGCAACCGGCGAGGCCGCGCCGCTATGCTGTACTCGCTCGGCACGATGTACCTGTTCCACACCCGGCCCGTCGACGCCGAGCGGTGCCTTTCCGCCGCGCTGGAGATCTTCGAGGAGGAGGGCGACGACCACGGGTACGCACTCGTGCTGCGCAACGCGGCGACGGCCGACCGGATGCGCAACCGGGCCGCGGAGATGCGTGCCAAGTACGAGGCCGCCCTGGAGCGGATGCGCCGTGTCGGCGACCTGGTCGGCGAGGCGCACATTCTGCAGAGCCTGGCCAAGGTGTCGATCGACGAGGGGGATGCCGACCGCGCGCGGGGGCTGCTGGACACCGCGTTGGAGCGCTTCCAGCGGGTCGGGTACCTGCGGGGCGAGGCGCAGGCGCTGAACCGGTTCGCCGAGCTGCACCTGATGACCAACGAGGTCGAGCAGGCGCACACGGCGCTGAACCGGGTGCTGTTGATCGTTCGGGACATCGGCGACCGGATCGGCGAGGCGCACGCGCTGTGCCGCCTGGGCGTGGTCCGTCAACGCACCGGGCGGTTGGACAACGCCGAGACCACGCTGCAGCACGCGTTGTCCATCGCCGAGCAGGTCGGCCAGCGGGTCGTCGCTGGCATGGCCCACCACTCCCTCGGTACGATCGCCCTGGCCCGTGGCCACCTCGCCGCGGGCGCGAACCACGTCGATGCCGCCTACGCGTTGTTCACCGAGCTCGACTCGACGATCTGGCGGGCCAAGTCGCTGATCCTCCGGTCGGACATCCACCAGGCCAGGGGCGAGGAGCAACTCGCCGCGCGCGATCTCGAGCAGGCCATCACCCTGCTCGGCAAAGTGCATTCCGTCGAGGCGACAAGGTTGCGTGAGGAACTGGAGCGCACCTACGGGAGCGCCATCTTTCGCTGAGCGCGACCCGCGGCGGCAGAGCGATCTCCCCGATTGACTGCCCTGCCGCCGAACCGCACCTATCCGACAATCGTCAGTTCGCCATGCGGCACGGAACCGGCGCGTTCCAGTCACAGTCGGCCGCGGCGGTACCGGTCGTCACGAACAGCGCGGTCAGGCCGAGGAACAGGGCGGCGGTGGACACGGCGATCTTGCGAATGGCAGACATGGCAATGCCTCCGAGGCTGTTGTTTGGATTTCGTTTCGGCGGGTGTTCCGCTCGAGAACGACTCAACAGGGGCTCGCCTTTGGTTGACATTCGGTCGCTTTAAGAATCGCTATCGTCCGTCGATAGTGATCAAATAAGGCCTCTATAGCGCACTCCGCGAGATTGACGGTCATGGCTCGCGCACGTGTAGAGAGGCAAGTCCGATGACCGACAAGGTGTTCCTGCTCCGCGCCCCCGAGGTGTGGCAGGCGTTGGCGGCCATCGACCCGGTCGCGGTACTGGCCGAGGAACTGATCGGGCGGACCATCACCCGAGCCGAGCCGGCGCGTCGCGGACCAGGCCGGCTGGTCCCGTGGTCCGGGCCAGGCTGCGACGAGGCCGCCGAGCTGGTGGCACTCGACCACCCGTCCGGCACGGCGTTGCGCGTCCTTCCCGCGACGAGCCTGCGCGTGGCCCAGTCCGCGACCCTGGCCGCGCTGGCCGCACGAGAGTTGCTGGTCCCGGGCGGCGTCACGGTCGCCATGCTGGGGGTCACCGGACCGGTCCAGGAACAGCTGGCCGTGATCACCCGGCACGTCCCGGACATCAGCCACGTGGCGCTGTGGGTGGGCGGCGGCCCCGAGGCCCACCCCGGCGCCGAGCTCCTCGACCACCTCGACCTGAGCGGCATCGGCCACTCCGTCGCCCCGTCCGCGGCCGACGCGATGTTCGGGGCCAACCTGGTGGTCGCGGGCGGAGACGGCACCTGCCAGCCGGACCTCGACGAGGTGAGCTTCAAACGCCTCGCCCGGGGAACCGTGCTGGTCAACGCGACCGGCCTCGATCTCCCGCTGGACGGGGAGGTCGACCAGGTCTACGTCGACGACCTCGACCTGCTGTCGTCCGTCCCCGCCCGGCGCGTCGCGGACACCTCCTACACCGAGGTCACCGCCGAGGTCACCGCCGAGGTCACCGCCGAGGTCACCGTCGCGGGCGACCTCGGCCAGCTGCTGACCGGACGGGAGGCCGACCGGCGCCGGACGAACGACATCGTGCTGGTGGAGCTGCTCGGCGTCGAGGAGCTGAACGTCGAGCTCGCGTACCGCATCTGCCAGGCCGCACAGCAGCGCGGGCTGGGTGTCCAGATCCTGACCGACGAGGAGTGAGCGGAATGGCGAGTGGGGCACGGCGGACCAACGGCACCGCACCGCGCTGCGAGAGCCGGCGACACGACGAGGCCGGTCCCGCGCCGGTCGTACCGGGACTGCGGATCTGCGCGGACTGCCGCGACCGGATCGAGGACGAGCTGGTCGCCCTGCCCGCGCTGTTCGAGATGTGCGCGTACATGCTCGACCCCAGGCCGCACCACCTGATGCGCGAGCGGGTGAGCGGTCACCGACCGCGCGGCATCGCGCTGCGGGAGGCCGTGGTCACCGTGCGGACCGAGATCTTCGGTGTGCTGGCCTCCTGGTGCAGCCTGGTGAGCAACGAGCGCGAGGTGCCCGGGCCGGACGAGTTGGCCGTCCGCAAGCTCGCCAGCTTCCTCGCCATCCACCTGCACTGGTTGTGCGCGCACCCGGCGGCGCCGGACCTGGTGGACGAGCTGACCGACCTGGCCAACGCGGTCAGCGAGGCACTGCGACCGAACGCCGGGTTCCGGGTGGCCGTCGGCGAGTGCCTGCACCCGGGCTGCGACCGGACCGTGCACGCCGAGGCCCATCGCGAGGGCGGGGAGCCCTACGAGGTCAGCTGCGAGGCCGGGCACGTGTGGGCACCGGAGCACTGGCTGTCGCTCTGGGCGCAGCAGAACAGGTCGCGGAACGGCGAGAAGGACGCGAGCAAGCGGGCACCGGAGGGCGCGGAATGAGGTCACCGACCGGTGTGCGGCGCACCGTTCCGACCCAGCTCGCCGCGCTGGCGGCCGGGGTGAGCGAGGCGACCGTCCGGAAGTGGGCCAGCCGGGGCAAGCTCACCCGCTACGGCCGGCCGGGTCGAGCGGAGTACGACCTGGACGAGCTTCTCCGACTGGTGGTCGACCGGGCGGCGAGCGGCCGAGAAAACTGACGTCCGACAAAAACCGACGACCGCGGACCACATAGCCGGACGGTCCGAAAAATTGTATTACGGGTGCGCCCCGGGTGATTCCCCACCTGGGGCGCTGATTATTGTATCCGTCCGCTGAACACCTTCTCGCGGCCGACTTGACAATGACTCGGTAACCTGTCACGCTTTTCTTGGGCTTCGCATGCCCTCTTTCTTGCAGAACTCGAAGCGTATAACACATGTGCCCATCCGCCGGTTCGGCGGGTGGGCATTCGTCGTGCGTGCTGAAACGAGAGGGAGTTGTCTCCGATGCGAGTAGAGATCAAGGTTCTCGGTCCGCTGGAGGTTTCCGTGGGGGGAGAGTCCATCGTTCCGACCGCCAGCAAGCCGAGCCAGCTGCTGGCGATGTTCGCGCTCAACGCCGGTCGCGTCGTCTCCACGACCGCCCTGACCGAGGAGATCTGGGAGTACAAGCCGCCCCGCAGCGGGGTGCCGACCCTGCACACCTACATCCTGAAGTTACGCCGGAAGTTACAACACGCGCTGGCCGGGGAGGGGTCGATCGACTCCAAGGACATCCTGATCACCCGGCGTTCCGGGTACCTGCTGAACGTGGCACCGGAAAGCGTCGACGCGTTCCGGTACGAGCAACTGTCGGCGACCGGACGCGACGCGGTGAACGCGGGAGACCACGAAACCGCCTCCCGCGCGCTGGGCGAGGCACTGCGGCTGTGGCGGGGACCGGCCCTCGCCGACGTGCCCACCGGGCCACAGCTCGCGATCGAGGCGATGCGGCTGGAGGAGACCCGGCTCGGCGACCTGCACCTGCGGATCGAGGCGGACCTGCGGCTGGGCCGGCACCACCAACTACTCGGCGAGCTGGCCATGCTGTGCGCGCGGCACCCGCTGCTGGAGAACTTCTGCACCCAGCACATGGTCGCCCTGTACCGGTCCGGCCGGCAGAGCCAGGCGCTGGAGGCGTACCGACGGCTGCGCACGGCGATGGTCGAGCAGCTGGGGGTGGAGCCGTCCGCCCGAGTGCGGCAGGTGCACCACGCGGTCCTCACCGGGCACGCGGTGATGGACGACTCGAACTTCGTGTTCACCAGTTGACGTGACGAGCAGGACAACTCGTTACCCGGGTACCCAGGGAACGGGCCGCCGGACTCAGCCGACCTCGCCGAGTCCCGGCCGGCCGGTCCCGTCCCCCGCCAGCCGGACACCGGCCCGGCGCGCCGCGACGAGTGCCGCCCACGAGACCAGTTCGACCAGCGCGGCGTCCGCCGGGCGGTCCCGCCGGTAGGCCGCGACGACATCGTCCTCGACCTGGTAGGACGCCTTGGCCACGAGCAGCGCGAGTCGCGCGGCCGGTCGGTCCTGGCTCGGCACCGAGGACACCGGACCGTCCAGCCAGGCACGGGACATCCCGGGCGGCTCGCCGTCCCAGTCGGCCAGCTCGGCCACGACCAGGTCGCGGACGGAAGCCGGGACCGCCGAGTCGATGCCTGTGTCGATGGCCGTGTCGACTGCCGAGGCCGCCCGGGCGAACGCGGCGGCGAGGTGCTCCTCCCCCGCCGCCCAGGCGAGGTCCGCCGGCAGCGGTGCCGCCGGGAGCAGCGTCGCCGACGCCGACGCCTCGCCGCCGCGCAACGCCGGCGCCCGCATGACGCGGCCGACGAACCGGCCCGCCCGTTCCCGCGCCGCCGCCGGCACGCCGGGCGGCAGCGGCGAGTCGCCGAGGAAGACGTTCACCACCCGGTTGAGGTAGTGGAAGGTGACGGCGACCGCGATCAGCTCGGCCGCGTCCCGGTCGGGGAACGGCCGTGGCGCGGTGAGCACCCGGCCCGCGCGCCCCACGCTGTCGGTCGTCGTGCCGGCCCGGGACCCACCGCCGCTCGCCCACTCGGTGACCGCGGCGGTGGCGTGCTCCACCGGAAGCGTGCCAAGCACCGCCGAGTGCACCTCGACGCAGTACGGGCAGGAGTTGGCCCGCGACACCCCGGTCGCCACGGCCTCCTTGACCGCCCGGCGCACCGGTGTGGTGGTCACGAGGGCCTCGCGCAGCATCGACCACGCGGCGGCCAGCACCGCCGGCGACGGAGAGTGCAGCGCGACCGGCGGGGCCAGCATGCCGAAGTCGCGTTCGACCTGGCGGTAGACGGCGGCCGTCAGACCCGTGGCCCGTCGAGGGGGCACCGGGCGCACGTGCCGCACCTGGTTCAGCGACGACCGCAGTGCCGTGCGGACCAGCCACCCGGCCATCCGTCCTCCTCGATCCGCGATGAATCACTCGATCCCCGCGGGATCGGATGGGCGGGCGTCAGGCAACCGACTCCGTCGCCGGGCCGCTCGCGGCGGCCGTCGGCAGTGGGGCGCCATAGGTCACGTCGACCCCGCGGTCGCGCGCGGCGCGCACGATGCCGGGGATCGCCCGCTCGGCCAGCGCCGCGATGGTGAGCGCCGGGTTCACGGTCAGCGCACTCGGCACGGCGGAGCCGTCGGTGACGAAGATGCCCGGATGGCCGCGCAGTTCGTGCCGGTCGTCGAGCGCGGAGGTGGCCGGGTCGTCGCCGATCCGGCAGGAGGACAGCGGGTGCACGGTGTACGCGCCGACCACGTCGTTGGTCCACGGCTCGACGGTGGCCAGGCCGTCCTTCTCCAGGATCTTCTTGACCTCGGCATCGGCCTCGGCCCACCCGCGCAGGGTGTTCGGCGTCGGGTCGTAGCGCAGCGAGCCGCGGCCGAGCATCTGCTGGGAGATCCGGTAGGCGTTGCCCGTCGGCGGGGGCGGCCCGAAGACGCCTTCGTTGTCGTCCTCGGTCATCAGGAAGATCGTGAGCCACGACTTCCACCGCTTGAGGATCTCCTTCTTCTCCTTGCCGAACCAGGCCGGGCCGGTGGCGCCCGGCGCCTGGGCGAGGATGGTGCCGAGACCGGGCGGGAAGTACAGCTGCTCCATGGAGAACCGGGAGTACTCCGGCCGCGAGCCGTCCAGGAAGTCCCAGCACGCCGCCACCGGACCCTTGCCGATCTGGTTGGCCTCGTAGGCCGCGCCGTTCGGCCGGCGCAGTCCCAGTACGTCGCGGACGCGGTCCTCGTTGATGATCGCGGTGTTGAGGCGCTCGCCGTTGCCGGAGAAGTAGCGGCCGACGGCGTGCGGCATCGCGCCGAGGGTCTCCTCCGAGCGCTGCAGGATCACCGGGGTGGCGGCCGTGCCGGCGGCCAGCACGACGATCGAGGCGTCGATGGTGCCGCTGCCCGTGGTGATGCGGTAGTCCTCGTCGTGGATGAGGTTGTAGTGCACCCGGTAGCCGCCGTCGTCGGTGCGGGAGATCTGCTGCACCTCGTGCAGGGGGCGGATGCGGGCACCGTGGGCGATGGCCGCCGGCAGGTAGTTGAGCAGCAGCGACCGCTTGGCGTCGAACCGGCAGCCGGCCATCATCCAGTTGCAGTTGGTGCACTTCGCCTTGTCGATGCCGACCGGGACGGGGTTGGCCGATCGACCCGAGTGGTGGCACGCCGCCGCCCACAGCCCACCGCTGTAGGTGACGTCGTCCCAGTCCTGCTGGCTGACCGGCATCACCTCGGACACCCGGTCGTACCACGGGTCGAGGGTGTCGCGGTCGATCGCGGCCGGCCACATGCGCCGGCCGATCGAGCCCTGCTTGTCGAAGACGAACCGGGGGGCGCGCGGCAGCGCGGCGAAGTACACGACGCTGCCGCCGCCGACGCAGTTTCCGCCGAGGACGCTCATCCCGTCACCGGCGACGAAGTCGAAAACCCTTGTGTAGGACGAACCAAGGAGGTAGTCGTGGTCGAAGTCCTTGCCCTCCAGCCAGGGACCACGCTCCAGCACGGTGACCTTCGCCCCGCCCGCGGCCAGGTGGTAGGCGGCGATCGACCCACCGAAGCCACTGCCGACGACGAGTACGTCGGTCTTCTCCACGGCGCTCATTCCGGGCTCCCCGAGTCGGTCGTACGTGGATGCCGTTTGGCGAGCTTCTCGCCGTAGCTGTACTCCGGGAACCGCCACAGGCCGTCGGCGTCCGGCTTGGCGAAGCCCATCGCGAGCAGGCCCGGGTGGCCGTCGGCAAGAGCCTCGGCGGTGTTGCGGTGCGCCGCGCTGTCGTAGGCCATGTTGGAGAACAGGGCGAGCAGCACCCAACCGTCCTTCTCCGGATGCCCGGGCGCGGTCAGCTCGGCGACCAGTGCGGCGCGGTGCTCGTAGGTCAGCGCGACGAACGACGGCACGTCGTCGTCCAATTCGACACCCTCGCGGTCGGCGTAGGTCCGCGCGTGCGTGTTGAGCGCCGTGGCCAGGTGGGGCAGCCCCTCGGTCACCCCGGTGGCCGGAGTGTTCAGCAGTTCCAGGGCACCCGCCTCGACGGCACCGGGGTCGTCGCACACTCCGGCGATGGCGCGGTCGTCCGGGGACCGTTTCACTCCGGGGACGATCGTGTCGGCGAACGCCTCGAGTGTCGCCGTCCGGTCGGAGTCCGAACCTGGTTCCACAGTGGTCCTCCTCGTATGCCGCGAATGAAGCCGCGTACTGACCGGCGTGCCAGACCTCCGCGCTGACCTGCTTCATTCTGCCGACCCGCTTCGTCCGATCACATCTTCTTCATTGCCATCCCTCGCCCGCGCCGAGAGCCGTCGGCATGCGGCTGTGGCGTTCCTGAAGCGGTTCTCGACCGGTGTTGGGCCGGTGCTTGCGCCGCTGTCGAGACCGGTTGCCCAGGACTGCCCACAAACCTACCTTCGAATTGATTCCTCTAATCCAGTGAGCGGTGCCAACAATGGACGACGTATCCAGAGACGCGGTTACTCGCGTCATTCGCGCGATGTCGGAAAATCTTGGCGAGCGAATAACCATTGACGACATGGCGCGAACCGCGATGTTCAGCAAGTTCCATTTTTCCCGTATCTTCCTGCGGGTCACCGGGATATCCCCAGGACGTTTTCTGTCCGCACTCCGCCTGCAGGAGGCCAAACGGCTGCTGCTGACGACGTCCACGACGGTGGCCGACATCAGCCACACCGTGGGCTACAACAGCATCGGCACGTTCAGCTCGCGGTTCCGGAGCAGTGTCGGCGTCTCGCCGACGGAATACCGCCAGTTGGGCGGGTTCCCCCCGCCGCTGCCCGAGGTGGCAACGCCCGGCCCGGGCCGGGGCCACATTCACGGAAGGGTCTGGACGCCCCCGTCCTGCCGCCCGCAGCGGATCGTGATCGGCGTGTTCGCCGACCGGGTCGCCCAGGGCTGCCCGGTACGCCACGTCACGGTCGACGGCGCCGGCGCGTTCACCATCGACGGCGTGCCGGACGGAACCTGGCACGTCCTCGCGCACACCGCCGACCTGACCGACCCGATCCCGCTGTCCTATGTCGCCGCGCTCGGCCCGCTCGACATCCGGCACGACGTTCCGGTTCGCACCACGGACCTGTGGCTGCGACCGCGGAGCCTGTTCGACCCGCCCGTACTGCTCGCGCAACTCGACGAGCCGATGTGGGTCAGGGGAACGTGGGCTCCCGGCAGGACTGAGGACGCCGTCCTGCCGGGAGCCTGACCAACGACGACGGCACCTCCCGGGCGGGCCCGGGAGGTGCCGTCGCTTCTCGACGTCAGTTCGCCTTTCGCACGGTCATCGGCAGCTCGCCGCGCATCCGCAGGGACAGCATCGGCTCGGCGACCACGTCGTGGCCGGGGACCTTCGTCAGCCGCAGCTCCCTGGACAGCAACGCCAGCACGAAGGTCGCCTCCATCAGCCCGAGGTGGTTGCCGACGCAGAACCGCGGCCCGGCACCGAACGGAAGGAAGGCGTAGCGCGGCCGTGCCGAGGGCCGGTCCGGGTCGAACCGGTCCGGGTCGAACTCGTCCGGCCGGTCCCAGAACGACGGGTGCCGGTGCAACGTGTACGGGCAGATCAGGACGTCCGCGCCGGCCGGGACCCGGTAGCCGCCGACCGTGTCCTCGGCGAGCGCTCGCCGGGTGAGGATCCACACCGGCGGGAACAGCCGCATCGACTCCTGCAGCACCATCGTGTGGAAGCGAAGCCTGCTCAGGTCGGCGTAGGTGGGCAACCGGTCGCCGAGCACCTCGAGGGCCTCCTCGTGCAGCCGCCGGCCGGTCTCCGGATGCTCGTCGATCAGGTGCATCGTCCAGCCGATCGAGCTCGCCGTCGTCTCGTGCCCGGCCAGCAGCAGCGTGATGAGCTCGTCGCGCATCCGCGTCGCGGCGACCCCCGGGTCCCGTTCCAGGCTCGTCGAGTGGATCAGCCGGGTCAGCACGTCGTCCCCGTCCGGGCGCGGCTCGGCGAGCCGGTCGGCGACCAGTTTGTCCACGATCCGCTGCAGGTCCGCCCTGGCCCGCCGGAAACGGCGCTGGCCGGACAGCGGCAGCCACCGTGGTACCAGGCCCATGGTCTCCATCTCGAACATGGCCTGGTCCTGCACCGCCTCGAAGCTGTGCCCGATCGAGTCGAACTCGCCGAGGTCCGCGTCGAGCAGGGTGCGGCCGAGCACGCCCAGGGTGAAGCCGGTGAGCTCGGTCAGCAGGTCGACCGGCACGCCGCCGGCGCCCGCCCGCAGCCGGCCGACCAGCCGCTCGGCCTCCTCGGCGACGACGTCCGCCAGGCCGGTGATCCGCTTGTTCTGGAACACCGGCTGGATCGTGCGCCGTTGCTTGCGCCACAGCTCCCCGGAGCTGGTGAGCAGCCCGTCGCCGAGGGCACGCTTGGCCTCCTGGTAGCCGATCCCCTTGTCGTAGTTCGCGGCGTTGTCGGCCAGCACGTGCTTGGCGGTGTCGGGGTGGTTGAAGAAGTACAGCGTCTTCGGCCCGATGCCGACCCGCACGGCGTCGCCGTACTCGGCCGCGGCGGTCGACATCAGCGTCAGCCGGTCGTTCTTCAGCTGTCGCAGCAGTTTCAGGGTCGCGCTGCGCGGCGGGCCGGGCGGCACCCGGATCGCTCCGGATGCCGCCCGCACGCTGTCGACCGGGTCGTCGACCGCGGTCATGCCGCCCGCACCTCCGACCTGCCAGCCGGCGTCCCGCCCGTCGGCAACGTCGTGACCTCCGCGCTCGGGCGCTGCTGCGCCTTCGCCTTCTCGACGAAGTGCAGCGACCAGAGGAACACCCCGCGGATCAGGCACACCGCCGCCGTGGCGAAGAACAGGCCGTAGGCGATGTGGGCCACCATGAAGAACCCGTACGCCACCGCGACGCCCGCGCCGAAGAGGAACTGGGCGCCCGGTTTGGAGGGCGTGGTACCGGGGTCGGTCACCATGTAGTTGGTGTAGAGGATGAACGCGACGCCGGTCATCATCCCGAGCGCGGCCGGGATCGAGACGCCGAACAGCAGCCCGCGGACCACGGCCTGTAGCACGAAGAACGACAGCCAGCCGAAGATCAGCCACATGCGGCCGGTGAGCTTGGCGTTGAGCATCGTGCCCGAGACGATGATGACCGCGACGATCAGCCAGCCGACCCAGTGGTCGACCTTCTCCGTGAAGTGGTACGGCGGCGCGATGCTCGCCCAGGACGGGAACAGCACCAGGATCATCGCGATGCCGAAGTTCGACGGGTTCATGTAGTGCCGCAGCTTGCCCTTGACCGGCGCGCGCAGCACCCACTTCGCGCTCACCGCGATGAACACGCCGAGCATCATCACCCAGATGCGGTCGTTGACGTAGGTCAGCATGTTCAGCGCGAGGCCGGTGATGTGGGCCGGGAACAGGAACTCCATCAGGCCGCGGGCGCCGTTGCCCGCATACCTCGGGTCCCGGCGCTCGGCACGGGAACCCACCCACTCCAGCACCAGCTCGGTCGTGTAGGCGGTCGCCAGCGCGACGAACGGCCAGATCCACGGCTGCTCGAAACCGAGGAACAGGTAGCCGACGATGTTGAAGACCGTGATCGAGATCGCGAACCTGCGTAACGCGATGATGACCTTCGGGTTGTGCCGCGGCGGCGCCTTCGGCTCTGTCGATTCAGCCACCTTGCTCACCTTTCCTCAGCTTGGCCGCCGAGCTGGAAGTCGTGCCAGCCGGTGCTCAGATCGAGGCTCTGCTCGTGAACCTCGCCAGTTCGGTCCCGCCACCTGATGGTCACGTCGACCTCGCCGTCCACCTCACCCAGTCCGACGTGGACGTCGGTGCTGCGCTTGCCGGAGTGGCCGCTGCCGCCGTCGACCCGTGCGATGAGGTCGCGGCCGTCCGGTGTGGTCACCTCCACCTGCGCGCCGACCACGGGCGCGCCGTCCGGGTGGGTCAGCCGCAGGCCGAGGAAGTCGCCGTCGGTGTCGCTGGTGTTCCGGTAGAAGACCGGCGCCGCGAACTGGCGGGCCACCGCGAAGTCGAGCAGGCCGTCGCCGTCGGCGTCGGCGGTCGCCAGGCCGCGGGTGGGCACCGGGACCGCGAGGCCGAGGTGCGGCGCGACGTCGACGTACCGGCCGCCGTCCTCGTTGCTCTTCGCGAACAGGTGCAGGGTCTGGTCGCCGGCGAGGTCGTCGCCCTTCTCCACGTTCGGCCAGAACACCTCCTGGTCGATCAGGCTGTCGTTCGCGGTGGCCAGCTCCTGCAGGTTCGGCCACCGGTTGGTCTGCCCCTGCACGAACCCGGTCGTCTGGGTGATCTCCAGCTCGCCGTTGTTGTCGTAGTCGGCGAGCTTCACGTCCCAGGCCCAGCCGGACCACGCGGTGCCGAGGTCGGCGCTGCGGTCCTCCCACGGCGCCTCGCCCGCGGCGAGCTTGGCTCGCAGCTCCTTCTGGTTGTCCACGGTGGACAGGAAGTGCAGGTTGGACTCCTGGATGCCCCACGGCGTGGTGATGTTCGAGACGAACAGGTCGTAGATGCCGTCGTGGTTCAGGTCGCCGTAGTCGATGCCCATGCCCTTGAACGAGTCGTTGCCGAGCTGCTTGGACTTCGGCACGCCGGGCGTGCGGGTCTGCTTGGCCCCGCCGAACTCGATCCGACCCGGCTCGGACTTGTTGTACAGCAGGTGGTCCACACCGTGGTCGTTGGCGATGTAGAGCTCGGGCAGCAGGTCACCGTCCAGGTCGTTGGCCGCCGCGGCGAGCGTCCAGCCCCACAGCGCACCGTCCGGGAAGATCGAGTCCGGTGCCCGGGTGAAGGACACCGAGTCCGAATCCGCCTCCTCGAACCGGAAGATCATCTTCTTGCCGCTGTTCTTCGCGTTGGACAGGCCGTCGTTCATCTCGACCCCGCCGTCGACCGTCGGGTCGAGCACCGGGCTGTCCGGGAAGTAGTTGGCGATGAAGATGTCCTGGTGCCCGTCACCGTCGAAGTCGTCCACCGCCACCGCGTTCGTGTTCCACTGGTCGTCGGCGTACTCGCCGTCGACGACCTTCGGCTCCGGCACCAGTTCGGTCGCGGTGTACGCGTCCTCGCCGAGTTCCGTCGCCTCCGGGTCGCCGAGGAAGATCACCGGCGTGCGGCCCCAGTAGTAGGCCAGCAGGTCCATCCGGCCGTCCTCGTTGAAGTCGCCCGGCGCGCAGCCCATCGGGGCGATCGCGTCGTTGCTCGGCAGCGGCGCCAGGTCGACCTCGAACGGCTCGTAGCGGTCGTCGCGGGCGCCCGGCGTCGGCGTCACCACGACCTGGTCGGTGCGGGTGTCCACCAGGCACAGGTCGTTGGACAGGCCGTCGCCGTCCAGGTCGTTGATCGCGATCGCCGCGCCGACCGAGGAGATCCAGGCCTGGATCTTCTCGTACTCCTGGTTCACCGGGCGGATCGTCTGGTTCTTGTCCGCCTCCGGCAGCGCGATGGTCATCGCCTGGAATCCGTACCGGCTCGCCACACGGTTCTGCTCGGCCGCCGACACCGACGGCAGGCTGACCACGACGTAGCCGACCACGGCCACCACCACGGCGATGACCCCCGGCAGCTGCCTGCGCAGCCAGCCCACTTTCGTGGTCATTTACTCACACCTCCAAGGGACATCAACTCTTCTGCGATGCGCTGCCGCCACAGTTCGTAGCTCGGCAGGGCACCGTTCCGCACGTGCTCGGGTCGCATCTCGACGCTGATCCGCGCCGCGGTCTCCGCGTCCTGTCCACAAAGGATCTTCGTGGCGCTGTCGGTCTCCGGTATCCACAGCCCGGCCTTGACCCTCGCCTCCGCGGCGAACGCGGAGCCCTGGGCCAGCTGCGGACGGTGCTCACCCGCGAGCTCGGTCAACCGCACGAGCTCGTCGCGGCTCGCGCCGCACGCGTAGGTCGACGCGAGCCCGACCCCCGCCCACAGGTCGCCGTGCCGCGCGGCCGGGTAGGTCCGGACCAGGCGGGCGACCTCCGCCACGTCCGTACAGCCGACGAACCACAGCGCCCGGCCGATGCCCTGGTCGATCGCGCGGTTCGCGTAGGCCCGCGACTCGTCGTCCGGCCACGGGAAGCGCGGGGCCTGGTAGTGCTCGTGCACGTACCTGCGGGTGTGGAAGTAGGCCTGGTGGAAGCCGTAGCCGTCGAGCACCAGCCAGCGCAGCAACGGGTCGAGGCTCTCCGCCTTCGGCCAGCGGAACCGCGGCAGCCGCGCCATCGCCCAGCCGATCCCGCAGTAGACGATGTAGATCTGGTCCGCGGCCGGCCCGGCGAGGAAGTCGTCGTTGTGGTGCCGGTGGCCGAAGGGCAACCCGTCGAGCATGCCGTAGCCCATGCCGGCGCCCTCGTAGGCGAAGCCACGGAACCGGTGCTCGATCGTGCCCAGTCGCGCCTCGACATCGGCGATCGAGCTCGCCTCCACCGCGTGCGCGTACCCGGCGAGGAACAACGCGCCCACCTTCTCGAGCAGTTCCTGGGATTCTCGATCCTTGCGGCGGAATCCACGGGTTTCCAGGTAGGTGGCCGATACATTCGGCGTCAGTATCTTGCGCCGGAGCGTGCGCCAGCCGTGACCCAAGACGCTCTCCCCCTTTTTCGGGTAAGTTCGCGAGAGGTATTCCACTCAATTGTCGACGGGTGCCGCGTGGCTATTCCACTTCGGCTGTGCGAGCTGTTCGGAGGTGGCTCAGGCGGCGTCGGCCACATTGGGCGCCGAACGTATCCGCGACCTGATCCGCTCCCGCCACACCTCGTACGCCGGCTCGCCGCCGGGACCGCTCGCGTCCGAGGGAACCTCGGTGGCGTCGGCGACCGCGACCGCGTCCTCGACGGTCAGCCCGGTGAGGACCTCGGTGGCGACCCGGCCGTGCTCGGGCACGAAACCGGCGTAGGTACGTGCCTTCGCGGCGAACACCGAACCGAGCGCGACCTCGTCGGCGTGTTCACCGGCCGCCGCGCGGATCCGCGCGAGGTTGGCGGCCGAACAGCCGCCGGCGAACGTGGCGGCGAGCCCGACCCCGCTCCACAGGTCGGCGCGCCGGTCGGCGGGGAACCCGCGCACGGCGGCGACGACCCCGTCCGGCAGGGCACCGTGGATGAACCACAGCGCACGGCCGATCCCCTGGTCGACGGCACGCGGGAAGTAGTCCGGCGCACCGGCCCATGGATAGGGCCGGGGCACCCGCTGCTCGTCGACGACCGCGCGGGTGTGGAAGTACGCGCGGTCGAAGCCGTAGCCGTCGACGGCGAGCCAGCTCATCGTCGGGTGGTACGGCGAGCCGGCCAGGTCGGGCAGGACGTCGCGCCACAGCGGTCTCGGCAGCCGCGCCATCGCGAAGCCGATGCCGATGTAGGTGAGGAAGATGTGCGGGGCCCCGGTGCCGAGCAGCAGCGCCCTGGTCTTCGAGCCGGCCCGGCGGCCGCGGCCGCCGGCCATCGCGTCGCGCACCGTGTAGGCCATCGCCGCGCCCTCGTAGGCGAACCCGCGCAGTTCGGGGGACATGGTCTCCAGGCGCCGCTCGACCTCCCAGAGCGTGCGCCGCTCGATCCCCCACTCGAAGCCGCAGATCACCGACTGCGGGATCGCCTCGAGACGCTCAGCGGACGGCGACCCGGCGCCGGGGAACCCCCGGTGGGCGAAGGTGACGGCGCGCAGCTTCGGGGTCAGCGCCAGCCTGCGTATGGTACCGAGAACCACCGGCATTCCTCTCCTGAAGACGGTACGAAGTGCGGCTCAACCCGCGACGGCGTCGGACGCCCACGCGTCGACCAGGAACCTCGGGGTGTCGATGACCGGGTCCCCGCGGAGAATCGCCCGGTGCAGCTCCCGCGCACGCGGTGAGGGATCGACCCCGAGCTGGTCACGGATGGTCACGCACATCTCGTAGTAGACCTCGAGCGCCTGACCCGGCCGTCCGGAGCGGTGCAGCGCCAACATGTACTGCACCCGGAAGTTCTCCATGTAGGGGTGGCGGGCGCACAACGCGGCCAGGTCACCGAGCAGCTGGTGGTGTCGGCCAAGGTGGAGGTCGGCGTCGATCCGAAGGGTCAGATCGGTCAGCCGGCTCTCGGCCAACCGCATCGCCTCGATCTCCAGCTGCGACCCCATGGCGACGTCGACGAGCGCCGGGCCCCGCCACATCGCGAGCGCCGACGACAGCAGCCGCTGGGCCCGCTCGTAGTCGCCGACCGCGCCGGCGGCCCGCCCGGCCGCCGCCAACCGGCCGTACCGCACCAGGTCCACCTGCTCGGGCTCCACCCGTAGCAGGTACCCCGTGTGCCGGGTGGCCAGGAGGTCACGCGCCAGGTCTTCCTGCCCGGCGGGCAGGGCGCCGCGCATGAGCTTGCGCACGTGCAGCACGTAGGTCTGCAGTGTGCTGGGCGCGCTGCGGGGTGAGTTTGCACCCCACAGTTCCTCCATCAGCGCCGCGTTGGTCACCAACTGCCCCGAGTTGATCGCGAGCATCGCCAGTAGCTGGCGCGGTTTGCTCGCCGTCGGCACCACCGAGACGCCGTTGACGGCGACCTCCAGTGCGCCGAGCACATTGATTTCAGCTCGCATAAGTCAGCTCATTTCACCGGTACACCTCATCGCAGCGTAAGTCCCCGGGACGACCGCCGAATCTTCCGAAATGCGACCGGCGACCAGAGCATCACAGGAGTAGCCGCGTGATTCGATCTTGCTACTCGGACCGAGCCGACCGCGCTCCGCACAAAGGAAGTAGTTGGGCCAAGAGCGCTGATGCAGGCTGTATTTGATACCGGGCGGCCGGGCCGATACGTAAGCCGTTCGCCCGTGGTTCCTTCTGGCCGTGAGGCGGTGAACGTGAGCAACGAGCGGATCGCAATCGTTGGCATTGGGTTGCGCTATCCGGACGCCACATCTCCCGAAGAACTCTGGGAGAACGTGCTCGCCGGTCGTAGGGCATTCCGACGCCTGCCCGATGTACGAATGAACCAGGCGGACTACTGGTCGCCGGACCCGCACGCCCCGGACAGGTTCTACTCGACAAGAGCAGCGGTACTGCGCGACTTCGAGTTCGACCGGGTCAAGTACAAGATCGCCGGCAGCACCTACCGGTCGACGGACCTGACCCACTGGCTTGCCCTGGACACGGCCGCGACCGCACTGGCCGACGCGGGCTTCCCGTTCGCGGAGGGCCTGCCGAGGCGGGGCGCCGGAGTGATCCTGGGCAACAGCCTGACCGGCGAGTTCTCCCGGGCCAACCTCATGCGGCTGCGCTGGCCGTACGTGCGGCGCACGGTGGCCGCGGCGCTGTCCGCGAAGGGATGGTCGGCCGAGGAGACCGGCGCGTTCCTGCGCGACCTCGAGCCGCAGTACAAGGCGCCGTTCCCGCCGATCGACGAGGACACCCTGGCCGGTGGTCTGGCGAACACGATCGCCGGGCGCATCTGCAACTACTTCGACCTGGGCGGCGGCGGTTTCACCGTCGACGGGGCCTGCTCGTCGTCGCTGCTGGCGATCACGTCGGCGGCCAGGGCGCTGGTGGACGGCGACCTGGACGTGGCCATCGCGGGTGGTGTCGACCTGTCCATCGACCCGTTCGAGGTGATCGGGTTCGCCAAGACCGGCGCGCTCGCCACCGGCGAGATGAAGGTGTACGACAAGGACTCCAACGGCTTCTGGCCGGGCGAGGGCTGCGGCATGGTCGTACTGATGCGCGAGAGCGAGGCCATCGCCCGCAACCTGCGCATCTACGCCTCGGTCACCGGCTGGGGCGTCTCCTCGGACGGCAAGGGCGGCATCACCCGGCCGGAGGCGTCCGGCCACCAGCTCGCGTTGACCCGTGCCTACGAGCGGGCCGGCTACGGCGTGGAGACCGTGTCCTACTTCGAAGGCCACGGCACCGGCACGGCGGTCGGCGACGCGACCGAGATCGAGGCGCTGTCCGGCGCCCGCCGCGAGGCCGACCCCACCGCCCCGCCCGCGGCGCTGGGCACGATCAAGGGCAACTTCGGCCACACCAAGGCCGCGGCCGGCATCGCCGGCCTGATCAAGGCGACGCTGGCGGTGTACCACCAGGTCATCCCGCCCGCGACCGGCCACGTCGACCCGCACCCCAAGCTGACCGAGCCGGACGCGGCGATGTACGTGCCGGACGAGGCCGGCCTGTGGCCCGCCGACGGCCCGGTTCGCGCCGGTGTGTCGGCGATGGGCTTCGGCGGGATCAACTCGCACGTGGCGATCGAGGAGGCACCCGGCCGCGAGCGGCGTACGGAGGTGGACCGGCGGGCCGGCGAGTTGGTCGCCGGCCGGCAGGACGTCGAGCTGCTGCTGGTCGACGCGCACACCCACGACGCCCTGCACGCCCGGGTCGCCAACCTCGTCGGCCTGGTCGGCACGCTCGCCACCGCCGAGCTCACCGACCTGGCCGGCACGCTGGCGGTCGAGCAGACCGGCGGTCACCACCGGGCCGCGGTGGTGGCCGGCGACCCCGCCGACGCGGTCCGCAAGCTGACCAGGGTGCGCGACGAGCTGGCCGCCGGGACCACGCGGCTGTTCGCACCCGCGGACGGGGTGTTCCTCGACCACCGGACCACCGCGCCACGCATCGCCTACCTGTTCCCCGGGCAGGGATCGGGCCGGGACACGGTCGGCGCGATCCGGCGCCGGTTCACCGCCGCCCGGACGGTCTTCGCCAACGAGGCCGTGCCGGCCGACGGCGATCACGTGGCCACCGAGGTCGCTCAGCCGCGGATCGTCGCCGGCTCGGTCGCCGGCCTGCGGGTGCTGTACTCGTTGGGGATCGACGCGGACATCGCGGTCGGGCACAGCCTCGGCGAGCTGACCGCGCTCTCCTGGGCCGGCGCGATCGAGGGCGGCGACGTACTGCGGCTGGCCGCGGTCCGCGGCCGGGTGATGGGGCGGGCGAGCCGGACCGGCGGTGCGATGGCCGGGGTGTCCGCCGACCCGGCGACCGTCGAGGCACTGGCCGGCGACCGGGACGTCGTCGTCGCCGGCTACAACGGCCCGACCCAGACGGTGATCGCCGGCCCGGCCTCGGACGTGGACGAGGTGTGCGTGCGGGCCCGTTCCCGTGGTCTGACCGCGACCCGGCTCAACGTCTCGCACGCGTTCCACTCCCCGATGGTGCGGCCGGCCGCCGAGGCGATGGCCGAGCGGCTGACCGAGTTCGACCTCGGCACGCCCCGGCGCCCGGTCGTCTCCACCGTCACCGGCGAGTTGCTCGAACCGCACACCGACCTGCGTGCGCTGCTGGTCGACCAGGTGGTGCGGCCGGTTCGCTTCCAGCAGGCCGCGGCCGTCGCCGTCGCCGGAGCGGACCTGGTGTTGGAGGTCGGCCCCGGCCGGGTGCTCTCCGGGCTGGTCGCCCAGCAGGCGCCGGACACGGCGGTGCTCGCGCTGGACACCGACAGCCCCTCGCTCAGCTCGCTGCTCGGCGCCGCGGGCGCCGCCTACGCGCTGGGCGTCGACCTCGACCCGACGCCGCTGTTCGCCGACCGGGTGGTGCGGCCGATGCCCGAGGACGCCGACCTCACGTTCCTGGCGAGCCCGTGCGAGACGGCCCCGGAGATCGCCGAGGACCTCACCGTGGACGCCGAGCCGGCGGATGCCACGGATGCCGCGGAGTCCACGGATGCCGACGCGGTCGCGGCGGGTAGCTCGGAGTCGGCGACGCTCGACGTGCTGCGTCGGCTGGCCGCCGACCGGGTCGAGCTCCCGCTGGAGACCGTCACCGCACAGACCCACCCGCTCGACGACCTGCACCTCAGCTCGATCACCGTGGGGCAGATCGTCAACGAGGCCACCCGCGAGCTCGGTCTGCCCGCGCTGGCCGCCACGGCGAACTTCGCGACCGTCACCCTCGGCGAGCTGGCCGAGATGATCGACCAGCTCGACGAGACCGCGCAGGACGGCGCGGCTGGTCCGAACGAGATTCCCGGCTTCGCGCCCTGGGTGCGGCCGTTCTCGGTGGACTACCTGCCGGCACCGCGCACCACGCTGGCGCTCGGCACCGGCGCGCCCGGCAACTGGGAGCTGGTCGCCCCGGCGGGCCACCCGCTCGGGGAGCGGCTGCGTGCCGCGCTGGTCGATGCCGGCGTCGGCAACGGGGTGCTGCTGTGCCTGCCCCGCGACGGTGAACCGCACGTCGAGTTGTTCCTGCGCGCCGGCCAACGGGCCGTCGCCGGCACCGACACGCGGTTCGTGGTGGTGCAGGAGAACCTCGGCGCTTCGGGTCTGGCCAGGACGTTGCACCTGGAACACCCGTCGGTGCCCACCACGGTGATCGGGCTGGCCGACTCCGAGCCGACGAGCCCGGAGGACATCGACGCCACCGTCGCGAACGTGGTCGGCGACGTCGCCGCGACGACCGGCTTCGCCGAGGTCCGGTACACCGAGGAGGGCACCAGAACGGTGCCGGTCCTGCGCGCGCTTCCGGACGTGGCTCCGGACGGGACAACGGGTGCCGCGAGCCCGCTCGGACCGGGTGACGTGCTGCTGGTGACCGGCGGCGCGAAGGGCATCACGGCGGAGTGCGCGCTGGCCATGGCGCGGGACTCGGGAGCCAGACTCGCCCTGCTCGGGCGGGCCGACCCGGCCGAGGACGATGAGGTTTCGACGAACCTGGCCCGGATGGCCTCGGCCGGTGTCGAGGTGCGCTACGAACGCGCCGACGTGACCGCTGCCGACCAGGTCCTGGCCGCGGTGACGCGGTTCGAGAACGAGCTCGGGCCGGTGACCGCGCTGCTGCACGGCGCGGGGCGCAACGAGCCGAGCGCGCTGGCGAACCTGACCGATGAGCAGTTCCGGCAGACCCTGGCGCCGAAGATCGCCGGTCTGCGCACGGTGCTCGGCGCGGTCGACGCGGACCGGATCAAGCTGCTGGTCACGTTCGGCAGCATCATCGGCCGGGCCGGGCTGCGCGGCGAGGCGCACTACTCGACCGCGAACGACTGGATGTCCGAGCTGACCGTCCGGTTCGGCGAGGAGCACCCGAACGCGCGGGTGCTCGCGCTGGAATGGTCGGTCTGGTCCGGTGCCGGCATGGGCGAGAAGCTGGGCGTGGTCGAGGCGCTG
This sequence comes from Actinophytocola gossypii, assembly GCF_025165815.1. Taxonomy (GTDB): domain Bacteria; phylum Actinomycetota; class Actinomycetes; order Mycobacteriales; family Pseudonocardiaceae; genus Actinophytocola; species Actinophytocola gossypii. Next base: position 89,746 of record NZ_JAFFZE010000010.1, read on the forward strand.
ATGCGCGACGGCATCACCCCGATCTCCCTGGACAACGGGCTCGCGGTGCTCCGGCGCGTGCTGGCCGACCCGTCGGCCGGGCCGGTGCTGGTGGTCAGCGGCCGGGCGGCGGGGCTGCCCACCCTCGCGTTCGCGAGCGAGGAACTGCCGCTGACCCGGTTCATCGACCGGGTGCCGGTGCACTACCCGGGCGTCGAGCTGATCAGCGAGACCGAGCTGAGCGCGGGCAGCGACCCGTACCTGTCCGACCACCTGTTGGAGGGCGACCTGCTGTTCCCCGCGGTGATCGGCATGGAGGCGATGACCCAGGTCGCCACCGCGCTCACCGGCCGGCCGAGCGCGCCGCTGCTGGAGGAGGTCGAGTTCCTGCGGCCGATCGTGGTGCGGCCCGGCGGCTCGACCGGCATCCGGATCGTCGCGCTCAACCGGGACGCCGAGACGGTGGCGGTCGCCATCCGCAGCGAGGAGACGGCGTTCAGCAGCGACCACTTCCGGGCACGACTGCGGTTCCCCCGGCCGGAGCCGCCCACCCCGGCGGCCGGGACCACGGGCATCGTCACCAACCTGCCCGCGGTGCCGGTCGACCCGGTCGCCGAGCTGTACGGGGGCGTGCTGTTCCAGGGCAAGCGGTTCCAGCGCCTGCTGTCCTACCGCAGGGCGTCCGCCAGGCACGCGGTGGCGGAGCTGTCCACCACCACCCCGGCGCCCTGGTTCGCGGCGTTCCTCTCCCAGGAGCGGGTGCTGGCCGATCCCGGTACCCGCGACGCGGTGATGCACGCCATCCAGTGCTGCGTCCCCGACGCGACGCTGCTGCCGCAGGGCATCGAGAAGCTGTACCTGGCCGACCCCGACCTCGAGGCCGACACCGAGGTCGTGGTGATGGACGCCCGGGAGCGCCTGCAGGACGGCGACACCTACGTCTACGACATCGACGTGCTGACCACGGACGGGACGCTGGTCGAGCGCTGGGAGGGCCTGTCGCTGCGCGCGGTGCGCAAGCGCGCCGGCGCCGGGCCCTGGGTCCCCGCACTGCTCGGCTCCTACCTGGAGCGCGCGGCCGAGCGGGTGCTCGGCGGCAGCCGGGCGGTCGTGGTCGAACCGAACCCCGCGACCGGCCTGTTCGAGGCCGAGGACCGACGGGCACAGACCGCCCTTGCCGCCGGCCGGGCACTCGGCCGCGTGGCCCGGGTCCGGTACCGGCCGGACGGCCGCCCGGAGATCGACGACGCCGCGCTGTCGGCCTCCCACGGGGCGGGCGTGACGATGGTCGTCACCGGGACCGGCCCGCTCGCCTGCGACGTGGAGACCGTCCTCGACCGCGACGGCGACGACTGGGCGACGCTGCTCGGCGAGCAGCAGGTCCCGGTGTGCGAGTTGGTGGCCGCCGAGACCGGTGAGTCGCTGTCGCTGGCCGCCACCAGGGTCTGGAGCGCGCTGGAGTGCCTGCGCAAGGCCGGGGTGACCGCCCAGGCGCTCACCCTGGACCGGGTCGACGAGGAGGGCTGGGTACTGCTGTCCGACGGCGATGCGCGCATCGCGACCTGGGTCACCACGCTCAACGACGTGCGTGAGCCGGTGGTCTTCGCCGTCCTGTCGGGAGAGGAGAACTGAGGAAATGGCCGGGTACTACGAGATCCGCCACACCGTGGGGTTCGAGGAGACCAACCTCGTCGGCAACGTCTACTACGTGAACTACCTGCGGTGGCAGGGACGCTGCCGGGAGATGTTCCTCAAGGAGAAGGCCCCGAAGGTGCTGGCGGAGATGCAGCAGGACCTGAAGCTGTTCACGCTGAAGGTCGAGTGCGAGTTCTTCGCCGAGATCACCGCGTTCGACGAGCTGTCCGTGCGCATGCGGCTCGACGAGCTGACCCAGACCCAGATCCAGTTCAGCTTCGACTACGTCAAGCTGGTCGAGGACGTGGAGTTCCTGGTGGCGCGGGGCCGGCAGCGGATCGCGTGCATGCGCGGGCCGAACAACGACACGGTCCCGTCGCGGGTGCCCGCGGCGCTGCGTGAGGCGCTCGCGCCGTACACCGCGAACCCGAACGTGGCTCCGGCCACGAGCAAGCCCGTCGGTACCGGGGACACGCGGTGACCCCCGGGCCGGCGGACGGGCCGGGGGCGTCGGTTTCGCCGCCGGTGTCGGTGCTCAGGCCCACGAACGAGCAGGAGGTCGCCGGGCGGGCGCTGCGCGAGGTGATGTCCCAGTTCGCCACGGGTATCACGGTGCTCACCGCGCGCGGGGAGAAGGCGCACGGGATGACGGCCAACGCCTTCACCTCCGTTTCCATCGACCCGCCGCTGGTGCTGTGCTGTGTCGGCCGGACGGCCCGGATCCACGACGCGATCATCGACGCGGGCCACTTCGGCGTGTCGGTGCTGAGCGCCGAGCAGGAGGGCGTGGCGCGCTACTTCGCCGGCCGGGGCCGGCCGGCCGGGATGGCCCAGTTCGAACGGGTGGACTGGTTCCCCGGCCGCCACACCGGCGCTCCGCTGCTGGTCGGGTCACTGGCCTGGCTGGAGTGCGACCTGCGGCAGACCTACGAGGGCGGCGACCACTCGATCTTCCTCGGCACCGTGCTCAGTGCCAGCCGAGGCGGCGGACAGCCGCTGCTGTTCCTCGGCGGTGGCTTCCACCACCACGGCGTGCCGGCGGCGCGAAGCGCCTGAACGGGGCAGCACGTTCCACCGCGGACACCCAAGGATGACCATGGACACGAGCCTGTACGAAGCCGGTCGACCGACGCTGCGCGCCGCTCGCTCGCCCAACCACGTGGCCTACCGGCAGGTGCGCCAGAACGTGCTCGAGGTGCTGTCCGGCGACCCGGGGAACCCGACCGTGCCGTCTTGTCCGGAGTGGACGGTCCGCGACCTGCTCGCCCACCTGGTGGGGTCGGCGGCGCTCGCGGTCGGCCGGATGTCCGGATGGCCGTCGACCCACCCGTCGTCCTCGTCCGGCATGGGTGTCCCGGAACTGCTGGACGCGTGGGACCGGCTCGGCGCGGAGGTCGACCTGCTGCTCGCCGACCGGGGCGCGCGGGCGGGCAACCTCCTGGTGACCGACGCGTTCACCCACGAGCTGGACCTGCGTTACGCGGTCGGCGCTCCGATGCCGGCCGACCACCTCGCGTTCGCGGGCGCGTTCGAGGTGCTGGCCAACGGGTTCTCGGCCGCGGTGACCGCGCACCACCTGCCCGCGCTGCGCCTGTCCACCGGAAGCACCCGGTGGACCGTCGGGGACGGCGAGCCGGTGGCGACGGTCACCGCGGACCGCCACGACCTCTACCGGTCGCTCGCCGGGCGGCGCAGCCACTCGCAGATCACCGCGCTGGGCTGGGACCGCGACTCCCACCGTTGGTTACCCGCGTTCAGCTGGGGCCCGTTCAGCCCACCCGAGTCCCCGGTGGAGTGACCTCCTCCTCCACCGCCTCCTCGCGGAGGATCTCGCGGGGGAAGCGTTCCGCCGAGCGCCGCACCGCCTCCGTCGCCGCCTCGGCGGTGTCACCCTCGCCCACCATGAGGGTCACCAGCTGCGTCTCGAAGCTCCGGTCGGCGTCGCACGGGTCGATGAGGTAGCCACCGATCTCGAGGGCTGCCAGCCCGTGCATGCCCAGCCACATGTGGTGCGCGACCACCATCTCGTCGCCGGCGGTGAACCGTCCCGCGGCGATGCACCGTGCCGAGCACTCGACCACGGGGACCAGCATGAAGCGCCCGTACTGGCGGTCCTCCTCGGTCAGCTCGAAGCCGGCCAGCGACAGGCCGCCGAACATCACCGAGTACAGGTGCGGGGCGCTCGTCGCCGTGTGCCGGTAGGCCCGCCCGTACAGCGCCAGATCCGCGACCGGGTCGTCGGTGGGGACGAGCCGCTCGAAGTAGTGCCGCAGCCGGCCGAATCCTTCGTGCACGATCTCGCGCACCAGGCCGCTCATGCTCCCGAAATGCGTGTAGACGGCCATCGTCGACGTGCCGGCCTCGGTGGCGATGCGTCGGGTCGACATCGCCTCCGGTCCTTCCTGGGCCAGCAGCCGGGCCGCGATCTGGACCAACTCCGAACGTGCTCTGGGGTCTTTTCGCCGTGGGCTCACCTTGACAGTGTTACATAACACCCCTACCGTTGTAAGTACAACGGCGTTATGGAACAGGCGGCGGTCAGCCGCGGGAGAGATTGGCGACAGACATGAACGAGCCAACCAACATCGGTCAGTCGGCCCCCCACGCCCGGTTCCGCATGGAGACCGGCCTGGAGGTGCTGGACGCCTGGGCCGAGTCGGCCGGGCAGTCCGACCGCAACGCGATCTACAAGGCGCTGTTCGCGATGGCCGACGGGTCGCTGTTCCGCACCTACCGGATCATCGACGACTTCCAGCAGCTGAGCGAGCTGTACGTCCTGGTCAAGGACGACCTCGTGCTCAAGCTTCGGATCAACTGCTTCGACTCGTTCGGCATCGTCGGGATCGGCCCCCGCGACCAGTTCACACCGTAATCTGATGACCGTGTCCGACCCACTGGTGGCCGCCCCGATCGTGGATCCGAACCTCGCGGCGCCGTTCGGCTCGATCGAGAGCTATGCCGCGGCGGTCGCCGAGCTCCGGGCCGCCGCGCTGGCCTACTACCAGAGCGCCGACCCGCTGATGGACGACGCCGCCTACGACGCGCTGCTCGCCAGGGTCACCGCCACCGAGACGGCCCGCCCGGAGTGGAAGGTCACCGGCTCGCCGACCGAGACGGTCGCCGCCGGCGTCCCGATCGGCGGCGACGTCCCCCACTCCAGCCCGATGCTGGGACTGGACAACGTCTTCGGCGAGGAGGCCCTGCGGAAGTGGGCCGCCCGGCTGGACCGGCTCCTCGGCCGGCCCGCCGCCGGGTACACGGTCGAACCCAAGATCGACGGGCTCGCCATCGCGGCCCGGTACGTCGACGGCCGGCTCACGCTGGTCGCCACCCGCGGCGACGGGGTCGCCGGGGAGAACGTCACCCGCATCGCCCGGCGCGCGGCCGGCCTGCCCGAGCGGCTCGCCGAGCCGGTGACCCTGGAGGTGCGCGGCGAGGTCTATATGACCGAGACCGACTTCGCCGCCGCGAACGAGCTGCGGATCGGCGCCGGCGAGCCCGCGTTCGCCCACCCGCGCAGCGCCGCCGCCGGCACCCTGCGCGCCGACCAGCGCGCCTACGACGCGCCGCTGTCGTTCCTGGCCTACGCCGTGCAGGGCATGCCGGACGTCACCCACTCCGCCGCCATGGCCGAGCTGGAGCGCCTCGGCGTGGCCACCACCCTCGGCTGCCCGGCCGGGATGACCGTGTGCACCACGATCGACGAGGCCCTCGCGGCCGTCGAGCGGATCGGCGAGCTGCGCGGCGCGCTCGGGTTCGGCGTGGACGGCGCGGTGGTCAAGGCCGACCAGCCGGCCGACCGCGACGCCGCCGGCTCGTCCAGCCGCGCGCCGCGCTGGGGCATCTCCTACAAGTTCCCGGTCGACACCCGCACCACGACCCTGCTCGGCATCGAGGTCCAGGTGGGCCGCACCGGGGTGATCACGCCGGTCGCCGTGCTTGAGCCGGTCGTGATCAGCGGCGTCACCGTCGTGTCGGCCACCCTGCACAACTTCGGCGACCTGGTGCGACGCAACGTCCGCGTCGGCGACACGGTGTTCGTTCGCCGCGCGGGCGACGTGATCCCGGAGATCACCGGCGCGAAGCTGGACGAGCGCCCGGTCGACTCGGTGCCGTTCGAGCCGCCGGAGCACTGCCCGCGCTGCGGCGGCGGGATCGACCGGTCACAGAAGCGCTGGCGGTGCGTGCAGGGCCGGGTGTGCGGCGCCCGGCAGACGCTGGCGTACTTCGCCACCCGCGACGCGATGGACATCGAGCACCTCGGCGACAAGATCATCGACCAGCTGGTGGCGGCCGGGCTGGTGGCCGACCCGGCGGACCTGTTCGACCTGGACGTGCCGACGCTGGTGCGGCTGGAGCGGATGGGTGAGGTGTCCGCCGGCAAGCTGGTCGCGAGCATCCAGGGCGCCAAGGACCGGCCGTTGTCCAAGGTGCTCACCGCGCTGGGCATGCGGATGGCCGGGCGGGCGATGTGCCGCCGGCTGGCCGCCGAGTTCGGCACGGTGACCGCGCTGCTGGAGGCGTCGGTGGCGGACCTGCAGCGGGTCGAGGGGGTCGGGCCGGAACGCGCGGTCACGATCGCCGCCGAGCTGGCCGACTACCGTGCGGTGATCGAGAAGCTGATCGCCCGCGGGGTCAACACCACCGAGCCCCGGACCGGACCCGCCGAGCCCGGCCTTCCGCTGCGCAAACCGGACGGGTCGCCGATGCGGGTGGTGGTCACCGGCGCGGTCCCCGGCCTGACCAACCGCACGGACGCCAACGACGCGGTGGAACGGTTGGGCGGCAAGGCCTCCGGATCCGTGTCGGCGAAGACCGACCTCGTGGTGGTCGGCGACGGCGCGGGGTCCAAGGCCGCGAAGGCCGAGGAGCTGGGCATCCGGATCATGCCGGCCGAGGAGTTCGCCGCCCTGCTGTAGAAACCGGCATCTGCGGATAAGACACCGCGTCGCGGTCCGGTCATCCTTGGGACAGAACAGCTCCCGGGCGAGAGGACAGACGCGTGACTCAGCGGGACGTGATCGCCGACCTGACCGCAGAAGCCGAGGCGGTCGACGCGCTCGTCGCCGGCATCGACGCCGCCGACTGGGCGCGGCCGACGCCCGCGCCTGGCTGGACGGTCGCCAACCAGATCGCCCACCTTGCCTTCATCTTCCGTCTCGCCGGCACCGCGGCCGCCGCCCCGGAACGGTTCGCCGCGATGACCGCCAAGGCCGCGGAGAACTTCGAGGGCGCGGTCAACGGCGCGCTGCGCGAGTTCGACGGCGACTCGCCGGAGGTGCTGCTCGGCAAGTGGCGGACCGAGCGGGACACCGCGATCGAGGCGCTCGCCGCCGTACCACCGGACCAGGTGGTGCCGTGGCTGGTGCGTCCGCTGCCGCCGACCGTGCTCGCCTGCGCCGGGACCATGGAGTGCTTCGGCCACGGCCAGGACATCGCCGACGCGCTCGGCGTCGCCCGCGAGCGCACCGACCGGCTCTGGCACCTCGCCTGGTTCGCCACGCTCACCTGGGACTTCGGCTACCAGTCCCGCGGGCTCACCGCGCCAGACGTCCAGTTCCGCTACGAGCTCACCGCGCCGTCCGGTGACCTGTGGGAGTTCGGCCCGCCCACCGCCGAGCAGCGGATCACCGGCTCCGCGACGGACTTCTGCCTGCTGGTCACCCGCCGGCGGCACCGCGACGACCTCGACGTGAAGGCGGTCGGCGACGACGCCGACGCGTGGCTGGACCTCGCCCAGGCCTACCGAGGACCCGCCGGGCAAGGCCGCAGGCCGGGACAGTTCTCGTCCTGACGCCATGATGCCCCCACGCCGGCTGATCCGGCTGCTCGCCCATATCGAGAGCGACCGCCCCCGGTCGGCGATCCGGCACGTGTACCTGCGTGACGCGCCCGGACCCCGGCCCTACCTGGCGGCCTGAACATGGAGGAAACCGTGGTGATCGTCATGTCCCCCGACGCCACACCGTCCGATGTGGACGCTGTCGTCGCGCGGGTGGAGACCGCGGGCGGGCGGGCGTTCGTGAGCCGAGGGGTGAGCCGGGTCATCGTCGGGCTGGTGGGCGACGTGGACCTGTTCGCCTCGTTGAACCTGTCCGGGATGCCGGGCGTCGGCCAGGTCACCCGGGTGTCCACCGGCTACAAGCTGGTGAGCCGCGAGCAGCACCCGGACCGGTCGGTGGTGCACGTGCGCGGGGTGCCGATCGGGCCGGACACGCTGACGCTGATCGCCGGACCGTGCGCGGTGGAGACACCGGAGCAGACGCTGGCCGCGGCCAGGATGGCCCAGCGCGCCGGCGCGACCCTGTTGCGCGGCGGCGCGTTCAAGCCACGCACGTCGCCGTACGCGTTCCAGGGCCTCGGCGAGCTCGGCCTGAAGATCCTGGCCGACGTGCGTACCGAGACCGGGCTGCCGATCGTCACCGAGGTGCTCAGCGCGCACGAGGTCGAGATGGTCGCCTCCTACGCCGACATGCTCCAGGTCGGCACCAGGAACATGCAGAACTTCACGCTCCTGCGCGAGGTCGGCGCCGCCGGCAAGCCGGTGATGCTCAAGCGCGGGATGAACGCCACCATCGAGGAGTGGCTGATGGCCGCCGAGTACATCGCGCAGCGCGGCAACCTGAGCATCGTGCTGTGCGAGCGCGGCATCCGCACCTTCGAGACCGCCACCCGCAACACCCTCGACGTCTCGGCCGTCCCCGTGGCGCAACGCCTCTCGCACCTTCCGGTGATCGTCGACCCGTCCCACTCCGGCGGCCGCCGCGACCTGGTCCTCCCCCTCGCCCGCGCCGGCATCGTCGCCGGCTCCGACGGCGTCATCGTCGACGTCCACCCCGACCCCGCCACGGCCCTCTGCGACGGCCCCCAGGCCCTGGTCGAGGAGGACCTGACCGACCTGTCCCGCACCATCGAGGACCTGTCCGTCTACATGGGCCGCACCAACCCCACCCGCCCCCTCCGCAAGGCGAGCTGAACCGGGAACGTACGACTCGCCGAACCGAAACGTACGACTCGCGACCACCGCGAGTCGTACGTTCCCGGCGCGCGAGTCGTACGTTCCCGGCGCGCGAGTCGTACGTTCCGGTCGTGGTCAGCCGAAGGCGTGGGTGCGCCAGTTCGGGATCTCCGCCGCGCTCAGGGCCACGGGCAGGATCGTGGCGCGGTCGACGGCGCCGGTGAGGCGTTGGCCGCCGCCCTGGTCGGCGCCGAAGCGGAGCTCCCTGGTGGCGCAGCCGTTGATGCCGTCGGCCGGCACCGCCGCCGTCGCGGCCTGGGCGCCGTCCAGGTACACGGTCAGCTCGCCGGCGTCGGTCATGGTGACGGCCACGTCGGTCCAGCGGTCCGCCGGGACCACCGCGCCGGTGGTGACGTTGGTGCCGGAGCCGATGAAGCGCAGCTGGTTCGACGGGGTCAGGTCGATCAGCACCCCGTCGGTGCCGGGATCGCCGCTGGGCTGCCAGTCGAACAGCCGGCGGTAGCCGCTGCCGGACGCCTTCACCTCCGCCGCGAACGTCGCCTCGCGGAGGAAGCCCAGCGACGTCGGCTCGGTGCCCAGGTACGTTCCGCCGTCCAGGACGACGCCGCTACCGGTGGGCGCGGTGTCGTCGTAGGCCACGGATCCGCGCACGGTGGCGTCCCGGTCGTGCCGGGACGCGTCGTCCACAGTGGACCCCGACGCCGGGTCCCAGGCCACCAGCGGACCGTCCGGCGGTGCCGCGCACGGCGGCAGCGGCTCGATCGCCACGCCTGTGCGTCCGGTGTGCCGCCAGCCGTCCCCGGTCAGCACGGCCGTCAGGGGCTGGAACTCGGTGTCCCCGGCCGCCGGGGTGACGGTGAACGTGTACGTCCTCGACCCGCCGCGCCGGATCGGGCGCACGTGGTGCCGGGCCGGGGACGCCGTCCAGCCGTCGGGGAGGTCGAGCGCCAGCCGGGCCGCCGGCAGCGTCCGGCCGTGCGCCGAGACGGTCACCTCCGCCTCGAACGGGGTCTGGTCCACCACCCGGTCGGGGGCGTCCACCGACATCGACGCCAGCGCCCGGAACACGTACGTCCGGCCACGATCGGCGTCGAACGTCACCTGGTCACCGGAACGGTCGGCCCGCACCCGGTTGCCGTACGAGTCGGTCAGCTCGTACCGGCCGGCGAACAGGTCCGACGACACGGTGATCGGGCCGGACCGACCCGCCTCCAGGGCGATCCTGGTCGGGGTGCCGCCCGCCCAGTCGACGTCGACGGTCACGTCGCCCCTGGCACGCAGGCCGTCGACCGAGCCGTCGGCCCACAGATCGGGCAGCGCGGGCAGGACGTCGACCACGCCGGAGTGGCTCTGCAGCAGCATCTCCGCGACCCCGGCGGTGGCCCCGAAGTTGCCGTCGATCTGGAACGGCGGATGGGTGTCCCACAGGTTGTCCAGCGTGCTGTTCTTCAGCAGCTCGGAGAGCATCAGGTGCGAGTGGTTGCCGTCGAGCAGCCGCGCCCAGAAGTTGATCTTCCAGGCCTTGCTCCACCCGGTCCCGCCGTCACCGCGCGCCTCCAGCGAGGTGCGGGCCGCCGTGATCAGCTCCGGGTCGTCCTGCGGGGTGATCTGCCGGCCCGGGTGCAGGGCGAACAGGTGCGACACGTGCCGATGCTGGTTGTTCGGGTCGTCCCAGTCCTCCTTCCACTCCTGCAGCTGGCCCCACGAACCGACCCGCAGGCCCGGGTCCAGCCGGTCCAGGGTGGCCTGGGCCTGACGCGCGAACGCGTCGTCGCCGAGTTGGCGCGCGGCGGCGACGGTGTTGTTCAGCAGGTCCCACACGATCTGCTGGGACATCGACGCGCCGGAGGAGAACGGGCCCTGTTCCGGCGAGTAGCTCGGGGTCACGACGAGCTTCCCGTCGCGCGGGTCCTCGACCAGCTCGTCCATCCAGAACAGCGTCAGCGACCTGAGCATCGGGTACGCCCGCTCCCGCAGGAACTCCTCGTCGCGGGTGAACAGGTAGTGCTCGTAGTAGTGCTGCGCGAGCCACGCGCCGGACTCGGGGAACCAGAACGCCGTCGCCCAGTCGTGCACGCCGGTGAAGCCGAACGGGTTGGTCTCGTTGTGCACCACCCAGCCGCGGTTGCCGAACATCTCCCTCGCGGTGACCTCGCCGGCCGGCACCATCGAGTCCACGTAGTCGAACAGCGGCGCGGTGGTCTCCGACAGGTTCGTGGTCTCCGCGGGCCAGTAGTTCATCTGCAGGTTGATGTTGACGTGGTAGTCGGCGCTCCACGGCGGCGAGGTGGAGTTGTTCCACACGCCCTGCAGGTTCGCCGGCAGCGAGCCCGGCCGCGACGACGCGACGAGCAGGTACCGGCCGTACTGGAAGTACAGGTTCTCCAACGCCTTGCGGTGCGCGGCCGGGGTCGCCGGATCGCGGTAGGCGCGCAGCAGGTCGTCGGTCGGCAGGTCCGGCATCTCCTGGCCGATGTCCAGGCGAACCCGGTCGAACAGCTCCCGGTGGTCCGCCACGTGCGCGTGCCGCAGGCGGTGGAAGCCCTTGTGCGCGGCCAGGTCGACCCGCCTGGTCACCTCGGCGTGCGGGTCCTCGCCGGTGCGGTAGGCCGGGTACACGTCGGAGTAGTCGGTGCCGGCGGCGATCACCAGCGTCACCGCGTCGGCGTCGCGCACGGTCACCGAGCCGTCGGCGTTGTCGGTACGGGTGCCACCGTCGTTGAGCACCCGGATCTGGGCCTCGAACCGCAGCCCGTTGTCGTGCAGGGCGCCGGCGAACGTGATCCGGCCGTCCCGCGCGGTCACCGTCCGCGAGCGGTTGTCCGGCGCGCTGACCGAGGTGGTGAAGCCGACCCGGCCGCGCTCGTCGGCCGAGAGGCGCGCCACGATCACGTCGTCGGCGGCGGTGGCGAAGTACTCCCGCGAGTACCGCACCCCGTCCGCGGTGTACCCGACACCGGCGACGGCCTCGGCGATGTCGAGGTCACGTCGGTAGTCGGTGACGTTCGTCGGCTCCTCGACCTGGGTGAGCCGGAGGTCACCGAAGATCTGGTAGGCGCCGAACCCGGTCTTGGGCTGTCCGAGCTGGTCGGCGACCCACTCCGGGTCGGCCTGGCCATCGACCCGGATCCGCTCCCGCACCCGCTCGATCGCCCCGGGCCGCGGCTCCCGCCAGTTGCCGAAGTCGTAGTCCGGCGAGCCCGGCCCGCCGGTCCACAGGGTCTTCTCGTTGAACTGCAACAGTTCCGTGCCGACACCGCCGAACACGCTCGCACCGAGCGCCCCGTTCCCGATCGGCAGCGACTCCGACTCCCAGTCGGTCGCCGGCTCGTCGTACCAGAGCGTCAGGCCGTCGTTGCGGTGCCCGTGGCCCTGGTCCTCCGCCACCGCACCGCTGTCGACCAGCGCGGTCCCGGCCAGTGCGGTGGCCGCGGCCACCGCCGTCGTCAGAATCCTGGTTCTCACCCGTGAGCGTCTGGACATCACGACTCCTCTGTCATGAAGGCACGCCGAAGTAAGCCCGGAAGGATTTCCGTGCTGAGAAGCTGTGTTCAGGAAAGGATCAGTCGTAGAGGACGGCCGCGATCTCCGGGTCGTCCACATTGGTCTGGTCGTACCACTTGAAGCCGGTGTCGACGGTCTCCGGCAGGTCCTCGCCGTTGATCGCCTTCATCGCGGCGATCACCAGCTGGCGGCCCATGTTCACCGGGTCCTGGGTGACGGCGCCGGCCATCGTGCCGTTGCGGATCGCGTCGACCTGGGCCTTGCCCGAGTCGAAGCCGACCAGCTGCAGGCCCTGCTTGCCGCTCTCCTGCACGCCCTTGATCACGCCGATCGCCGAGCCCTCGTTGGACGCGTAGATGCCCTTGAGGTCCGGGTTCGACGAGACGATCGACTTGGTGATGTTCGCCGACTCCAGCTGGTCGCCGCCGCCGTACTGCGGGTCAAGCACCTCGATGTCCGGCGCGTTCTGCTCCATCCACTCCAGGAAGCCGTCCCGGCGCTGGGTGCCGGACTGGGAGGTCTGGTCGTGCACGACCATCGCGACCTTGCCCGAGCCGCCGACCAGCTCGGCCATGTGCTTGGCCGCCTCGGCCGCGGCGGCCTTGTTGTCGGTGCTGACCGTGGTCAGCGGCACGTCGCTGTCCACTCCGGAGTCGAACGCGATCACCGGGATGTCCTGCGACTTCGCCTGCTGCAGCAGCGGCTCGGCGGCCTGGCTGTCCAGCGCGGCGAACCCGAGCGCGTCCGGGCTCTTGGCGATGTCGTTGGTGAGCATGTTGATCTGCTCCTCGACGTCGGCCTCGGTCGGCGGGCCGACGAACGTCACCCGCGCGCCCTGCTTCGACGCCTCCTCCTCGGCACCCTGCTTGACCGCCTGCCAGAACTGGTGCTGGAAGCCCTTGGACACGATCGCGATGTACGGCTGCCCACCGCCACCACCGGCACCGCCGCCCTCCGCACCGCACGCGGTCAGCGAGAGGGCCAGGGCGGCACCGGCCACGACGGCGCCGACCTTCTGCATCTTCATCGATCAGGCCTCTTTCTTCCGGAGGATGTCGGTGTAGACGGCCACGAGGATCACGCAGCCGAGGATGACGTTCTGCCACTCCTGGGGGATGGACATGATCTGCAGACCGTTGTTGAGCGTGGAGATGATCAGCGCCCCGATCAGCGTGCCGACGATCGAGCCCTTGCCACCGGACAGCGATGTGCCGCCGATGACCACCGCGGCGATCGCCTGCAGCTCGTAGCCCATGCCGGTGGCCGGCTGGGCCGACCCGAGCCGGGCGGAGATCATGATGCCGGCGAGCCCGATGAACAGACCGGCGAACGCGTAGACCGCGATCTTCCACTTCCGCACGTCGATGCCCGACAGCGCGGTGGCCTCCTCGTTGCTGCCGATCGAGTACGTGTAGCGGCCGAGCACGGTCTTGGTCAGCAGCACCCCGGCGATCACCGCGACCACGATCAGCACGATCACCGCGTTCGGGAAGTCCACGCCGGGAATCAGGTTGCCGGTGGAGATCTTGGTGTAGGCGGGCTCCTCGGAGAAGTAGATCGGCGCGCTGCCGGACACGACCAGGGCGAGCCCCTCGGCCACCAGCATCATCGCCAGCGTCGCGATGAACGGCGGGATCTTCAGCAGCGCGATGTTGATCCCGTTGACCAGCCCCATCAGCCCGCCGAACAGGACGGTCGCGACGAGCCCGACGGCCAGCGGCAGGTCCAGGTTCACGATGAACACGCCGGACATCACCGCGCACAGCGCCATCCCGGTGCCGATCGACAGGTCGATGCCGCCGGTGATGATGACGAACGTGGTGCCGATCGCGAGCGTGCCGATCACCACGGTGGAGAACAGGATCGCGGTGAAGTTGCCGTAGGTGAAGAAGAACGGGCTCGCCACCGAGAAGAACGCGAAGATCACGATCAGGCTGGCGAACGCCAGCAGCTGCTGCAGGCGGCCCTTCACCACGGCCCCGACCGGCCTGCCCGCCACCCCGGACTTCTCCCTCGTGGTCACCATCGGTTGCTGCCTCCAGTTCGGGACGTACCGGTGGCCGGTTCGTGCGAGGGCGTCATGCCTTCCCCTCTTCGTCTTCGGCCGCGCCGGTCTCCACCGGGTCCAGCCCGAGTTCCTTGGCGTCCTCGACGTTCTCGTCCGGACGCAGCGTCGCGTAGTGCATGATCGTCTCCTGGCTTGCCTCGGCGGCGTCGAGGATCCGGGTGACCCGGCCCTCGCTCATCACCACCACCCGGTGCGACATGCGCAGCACCTCGGGCAGCTCCGAGGAGATCATGATGATCGACTTCCCCTGCTCGGCCAGCTCGTTGAGCAGCTGGTAGATCTCCTCCTTGGCGCCGACGTCGATGCCGCGGGTCGGCTCGTCGAAGATCAGGATGTCGCAGTCCCGGGCGAGCCACTTGGCGATGACGACCTTCTGCTGGTTGCCGCCGGAGAGGAACTTCGTCGTCTGGTCCACCGACGGGGTCTTGATCCGCAGCGACCCGACGTACTCGCTCGCCGCCGCTCGTGCGGCCCGGTCGTGCACGAACCCGGCCGTGGTGAACCGCCTGGCCAGCGCACCGAGGGTCACGTTGGCCTTCACGTCCTTGTCGAGCAGCAGGCCGTAGCGCTTGCGGTCCTCGGACAGGTAGCCGATGCCGTGCCGCACCGCGTCGGCCGGGTGCCCGATGCGGATGCGGCTGCCACGCAGGGTGAGCACGCCGCCGTCGACGGGGTCGGCGCCGACGATCGCGCGGGCGGTCTCGGTGCGCCCGGCACCCATCAGCCCCGCGAAGCCGAGGATCTCCCCCGCGCGCAGGTCGAACGTGACGTCCTTGAGCAGGGCCTTGGTGGACAGGCCGGTGACCTCGAGCAGCACCTCGCGGTCGGCCCGCACCCCCTGCGGTCCGGCGTGGTCGGCGAGGGTGCGGCCGACCATCATCGCGATGATCTCCCGGGTGCTGGTGGCCGCGACGTCCACGGTGTCGACGTACTGGCCGTCGCGGATGACCGTGACCCGGTCGGCGATCCGGCGGATCTCCTCCATCCGGTGCGAGATGTAGATGACCCCGGTCTCCGGCCGCACGAAACGTCGGATCAGTTCGTGCAGGGTGGCGACCTCGGCGTCGTTGAGCGCTGCGGTCGGCTCGTCCATGATCAGGACCTTGGGGTCGTAGGAGAGCGCCTTGGCGATCTCGACCATCTGCTGATTGGCCACGGTCAGGTCGCCGACCACGGCGTTCGGGTCCAGCGGCAGGTGCAGGCGGCCGATCAGCTCGCGCGCGTCGCGGACCAGGCGGCGCTCGTCGAGCAGCAGCCGCGCGCGGCGCGGCTCGCGGCCGATGAAGACGTTCTGCGCCACGGTCAGGTGCGGAACCAGGTTGAACTCCTGGTGGATGATGCTGATGCCGAGCTCGGTGGCGTGCTTGGGGCCGGCGATCGTCAACGGCTCGCCGTCGAGGGTGAAGGTGCCGGTGTCCGGGGTGTGGATGCCGGACAGCAGCTTCATCAGCGTGGACTTGCCGGCGCCGTTCTCGCCGACGAGGGCGAGCACCTCGCCGGCGCGCAGCTCCAGGCGCATGTCGGACAGGGCGCGCACGCCGGGGAAGGACTTGTCCACGCCCTCCACCTCGAGCAGCGGCAACGTCCGTGGTGTCGCGGTCTCGGTCAGCAACCCGGTCCTCTTTCCGCCTAGTCACAGCCGGCGAGAATCTTCCGGGAGGTTAGACATCCGATGTATTCGCCGTCAAGACTATGTAAGCCGCTAGCAACACACTGCAACGTACCGCCGTGAACCGGTCACCGGAACCGGATAATCGTCAGATCTCTACTCGGCCCGCGCGGTTCCCGCCAGAATCTCCCGCCGGTCGGCGAAGTCATCGGGCCCCAGCTCCGCGAGCCGGACGCGCACCGAGCGCAGGAACTCCTCCCGCACCGCCTCTGACACCTTCGCCAGCCGCCGCGCGGTGGAGCCGACCGTGGCGTGCTGCGCGACGAAGTCCTCCGCGCTCGGCCGGTACGACCACGGCACCGGCCCGACCCGCACGTCCCCGAACCCGGCCGAGGTCAACACCCCGGTCAGCTTCTCGACCGTGTCGAGCACGACGTGCCGGCTCACCAGCGAGGAGTCAGCCGGAACACCGTGCCGGTCCAACTCGTCGTGACAGATCTCCACCGCCGGCATCGGCGGATCCGCGCCCCACACGGCGATCCCGACCGTCCCACCCGGACGCAGCACCCGCCTGGCCTCGCGGACCCCCGCCGCCGGATCGGGCAGATGGAACAACATGAACGCGAGCACCGCGACATCGAACACCCCGCCGGCGAACGGCACCCGCATCCCGTCCGCCACCACCCGGGGGAACCCGGCGGGGGCCCGCCGGACCATCCCCTCGGCCCGGTCGGCGCCGACCACCAGCGCGTCCGGGGCCCGCTCCCGCAACGCCGGCAGCAACGTGCCCACCCCGGTCCCGAGGTCCAACACCGCCCGCGCGCCCGCCAGCGGCAGCCGGTCGAGCAGCGCCAGACTCACCGGGTGCAGCACCCCGGCCCACCGCCGCTCGTAGTGCTCGGCGGTGTTCCCGTAGTGCTCGGCCAGCGCCCGCACCGCCCCGTCCGAACCGGAGTTCGTCATCGGCTCAGCCGCGTTCCACCAGGCGGCCGATCATGTCCGGGCCGGGGTGCGCGGTGCCGGAGCCGTCCCGACGCGGGTCGGGCTCGGGCAGCTCCACCGACGAGCCGTTCCGCGCGATGCCGGCCGGGCGCGGACCGACATAGGCCAGCACCAGCCGCGACTCGCCCTTGAGGAAGCGGTGCGTCCGCACGCCGCCGGTCGCCCGGCCCTTCGCCGGGTACTTCGCGAACGGCGTGACCTTCACGCTCTGCCCGGTGACCGTGACGACCATCGGCTCGCCGTGCTCGTCGTCGTCGGTGCGCACCGCGCCGAAGAACACCGCGCCAGCACCGGACGCCAGGTTGATGCCGGTCATGCCGCCGCCCTTGAGCCCCTGCGGCCGCACCAGCGACGCCGGGAACCGCAGCAGCGACGAGTCCGAGGACAGGAACACGCACGTCTCGGTGCCGTCGGTCAGCCAGGTCGCGCCGACGACCTCGTCACCGTCCCGGAGGCCGATCACCTCGAACTCGTCGGAACGCACCGGCCAGTCCGGCACGCAGACCTTCACCACCCCCGTCCGCGTACCCAGCGCCAGCCCCGGCGACCCCGCCGCCCGCTCGCCGAGCGGGGCGATGCCGACCACGCGCTCACCGGACTCCAGCGGCACCAGCTCGCTGGCCGCCATCCCGCCGCCGAGGGAGACCGTGCCGGCGTGCTCGGGCAGCACCGGCAGCGGCAGCACGTCGGTCTTGAACGCGCGCCCGCGGCTGGTGACCACCAGGATCTGCCCACGCGCCGTGGTGTGCACCAGCGCGGACACCGCGTCGTGCTTCGCGCGCCCGCTGCGCCGGCGGGCCTCGGTGGCCTCCTCCGACTCGGCGGCCGTGCGGGCCACGAGCCCGGTCGCGGACAGCAGCACCTGACACGGGTCGTCGGCGACCTCCAGCGGCCCCGCCGGCTTCGACGCGGCGAGCACCTCCTTGAGGTCACCGTCGATCAGCGCGGTTCGCCGCTCGCCCGCGAGGTCCTTGGCGACCTTGGCCAGTTCATTGGAGACGAGCTTCTTGAGCACCGACTCGTCGTCGAGGATCTTCGACAGCTCGGCGATCTCGGCGCGCAGCCGCTCCTGCTCGTTCTCCAGCTCGATCCGGTCGTACTTGGTGAGGCGCCGCAGCGGGGTGTCCAGGATGTAGGTCGCCTGGATCTCGGTGAGCTTGAACCGCTTCATCAGGCCTTCCTTGGCCTCGGCGGCGTTCTCGCTGGTCCGGATCAGCCGGATCACCTTGTCGATGTCCAGCAGGGCGATCAGCAGGCCTTCGACCAGGTGCAGCCGTTCCTCGCGCTTGCGGCGCCGGAAGCGGGTGCGTCGGGTGACGACGTCGTAGCGGTGCCGCAGGAAGACCTCGAGCAGCGCCTTGAGCCCCAGCGTCTGGGGTTGCCCGTCGACGAGAACGAGGTTGTTGATCCCGAACGACTGCTCCATCGGCGTCAGCCGGTAGAGGTCGGCGAGCAGTGCCTGCGGGTTGACCCCCACCTTGCACTCGATCACGAGACGGGTCCCGTTCTCCCCGTCCGTGAGGTCCTTGACGTCCGCGATCCCGGTGAGCCGCTTGGACTTCGTGACCTCGTCGGTGATCTTCTCGATGATCTTCTCCGGCCCGACGGCGTACGGCAGCTCGACCACCGTGATCGCCTGCCGGCCGCGACTGCCCTCGAGGGGTCCGATCTCGACCTTCGCCCGCATCCGGACCACGCCGCGTCCGGTCTCGTAGGCCCGCCGGACCTCGTCCAGGCCCAGCAGCATGCCGCCGGTGGGCAGGTCGGGCCCGGGAACGAACTCCATCAGCTTGTCGAGTGTCGCGTTGGGATGGTGGATCAGCCACCGAGCGGCCCCGATCACCTCACCGAGGTTGTGCGGGATCATGTTGGTCGCCATCCCGACCGCGATCCCCGAGGTCCCGTTCACGAGCAGGTTCGGGAACGCGGCCGGCAACACGGCCGGCTCCTCCAACGACCCGTCGTAGTTCGGCCGGAAGTCGACCGTCTCCTCGTTCAGCTCCCCCACGAGCAGCATCGCCTCAGGCGAAAGCCGTGACTCGGTGTAACGCGAAGCAGCCGGTCCATCGTCGGGGCTTCCAAAATTTCCATGCCCGTCGATCAACGGCGCGTTCATCGAGAAGTCCTGCGCCAGCCGGACCATGGCGTCGTAGATGGCCATGTCGCCGTGCGGGTGGTAGCGGCCCATGACGTCGCCGACCACGCGGGAGGACTTCACGTAGGCGTGGGTGGGCCGGTACCCGTTCTCGTTCATGGAGAAGAGGATGCGGCGGTGGACCGGCTTGAGGCCGTCGCGCGCGTCGGGGAGGGCGCGGGAGTGGATGACCGAGTAGGCGTACTCCAGGTAGGAGTCCTCGATCTCGGTCTTCAGCGGGTTGTCGAAGACGTTCGCGCCCGGCTGGTCGAACGCGGTCGGGTCGACCCGGGTCGTGCGGGCCTTGCGGCGTGCCATGTCGTTCCTGTCCTCAGATGTCGATCGCGGCCTGGTCCACGCGGACGGATGACTCGACCAGCCACGCCCGCCTCGGTTCGACCTTCTCCCCCATCAGCAGTTCCAGCGCCGCCTCGGCGGCGTCGGCGTCCTCGATGGTGATGCGGCGCACCGAGCGGGTGGCCGGGTTCATCGTGGTGTCCCACAGCTCGTCGGAGTCCATCTCGCCGAGACCCTTGAACCGGGGGACGGGCGTGACGATCTGCTTGCCCTTCCGCTCCAGCTCGGCGACCTTGGCCTCCATCTCCCGCTGGGTGAAGGTGAAGATGGTCTCCGGGTTGCGCCCCTTGGTGGTGATCTTGTGCAGCGGCGGCATGGCCGCGTACAGCCGCCCGTCCTCGATCACCGGCCGCATGTACCTGGCGAACAACGTGATCAGCAGGGTGCGGATGTGTGAACCGTCGACATCGGCGTCGGCCATCAGGATCACCCGCCCGTACCGCATCGTCGACAGGTCGAACGTCCGCCCACTCCCCGCCCCGAGCACCTGCACGATCGACGCGATCTCGGCGTTGCGCAACGTGTCGGCGAGACTGGCCTTCTGCACGTTCAAGATCTTGCCGCGCAAGGGAAGCAGCGCCTGGTACTCCGACACGCGTGCGTGCCGGGCACTGTTGTGCACGAACACCCCGGCCTCGAGCGCGAAGTTGTGATACCCGTCGACGGTCAGGTCGTAGACGTCGGCCGTCTCCTCCAACGGCTCGACCGACACCACGGAGTGGTTGACCTGGAGCGCCGCCTCGCGCAGCCGGGCGACGTCACCGTCGTAGTGGGCGAGGAGACGGTCGTACCTCAGCCCTGTCCGCGCGGAACGCAGGCGCTCGACTTCATAGGCCGCACCGAGTTCACCGTCAGTCAGGGCCAGGAACGCGGAAATGCGCTTGAGTGCGGCAATCCGACGCCCATCGTTCTGCTGCGCGACCCGCTCCGCACGAGGAACCGTTGCCACGTAGCGCGCGCGGCCGGCCTGAATCTTGGCGAGGTGACCGGTGTCCGGATCCTTCATCCGGACCTTCATCCGCAGCGAGTGCTGGGTTCCGAACTCGGGGTGGGCGCGGTGCCAGGCGACGACGGCGTCTCGCTGGCGCTCCCGCTCGGCCGGGTCGGCGAACTGAGCGACCGTGGTCTGCTGGCGCCAGGCCAGCAAGGCCTCGTCCTGCCACTGCGCGCGGGACCGCTCGCTCCACTCGACACGCTGGCCCGGCTTGGCGAAGTAGATTCGCGCACGTTCGGCCGCCTCTGCCCGATGCTCGGCACTGGACCAGTACTCGTGCTGCATCACACGCATACGTTCGGCATACGCTGCCTTCTCGTCGTCGCTCAGGGCGGCGTACCAGTCCTGGAACCCTTGCTCGATCCGCGCGCGGATCGTCGGGTCGGCGTTCAGCGCGGCCAGCCGAGCAAGGCAGGCCTGGCGAAACGCGGGATCCTTCCACTGCTCCGTGAGCATCGCCGACTTGAACTCCTGGCCGCCGGCCGCCAGCCATGCTCGGTATCCGGCGTGAACATGCTCGCCCATCATCGCGGCGTGCAGGGTGGCGTGGTCGTCCCACGTCATGCGGCGGATGTTGCGCGGTTCGTTGTTTCGCTTGTCGACATCGACATGATGCCGAACGTTGCCGTTGGCAGCGCTGTCCAGGCCGTTCCGGACGTTGTACCCGTCGGCGAGGTAGTGCGTGTACACCCACTCCTCTCGGTCGTTCATCCATACCCGCTCGTACCCGTCGAGCTTGTCGCCGGCTGACTTGGACGACACGGACCGGTACAGAGGCATCAACGAGTCGTCGGGCGCGAGCGCGTCGGCGCGGCGGTAGGAGCCGTCGCGTAGGCGGAAGAGGTGGTCGGGGGTGCAGCGGACGGACTCGCCGTTGTCGAGGGTGACGCGCACGAGCGGGGCGCCACGCTGGGTCAGGCGCGGTTCGACCAGTGGGGCGACGACCACGCGACCGGCTTTGTTCGTCGTGTAGCCGAAGTGGGTGATGCCGCGCTTCCAGTCTGCGGCGAGGTCGGCGAAGGAGCGGCTCTCGCCGGAAGCGAGCGCCACCATGGTGTCGCCCGTGAAGCACCCGAGGGCGCTGTCGCCTTCCACGAGGAACAGCTCGCTGCGCGCGATGCCCGTTGCCCGGCAGTCGACGAGTTTGGGGGGCATCGCGGCGCCCTCGAGGGCGGTCTTGCGGCGGGCGGCGTCCTTCTGTTGTTTCTGGGCGAGGCGGACGCGGGAGGCGTCGACGACCTTCTGCAGGACGGTCTTGGCCTCGGTCTTGGTCTTGCGGGCCTCGGTCCAGGCCTTGACGTGTTGTTCGACGATGCCCTGCAGCACCTTGGTGATGCCGGCCGTGGACAACTCGTCCTTGGTCTGGGAGGTGAACTGGGGTTCGGGGATGCGCACGTGCACGACCGCGGTCATGCCCTCCTGCACGTCCTCCAGGGTGGGCGGGACCTCCTTCGGCTTGAGCAGGCCCCTGGTTCTCCCGATCGCGTCCTGCACGGACCGCAGGACGGCGCGGTCGAACCCGCGGCGGTGCGTGCCGCCGTGCATGTTGCGGATGGTGTTGGTGAAGCACTCGACGGTGCGCTCGTAGCCGGTGCCCCAGCGGAGCGCGACCTCGACCTCGGCCACACGCTCCACTTTGGACTGCATGACGCCGTTCTCGTCCGCGGCGTTCTCGCGGTAGACGCCCTCGCCGGTGATCATCAGGGTGCCGGAGACGGCCTTCTCGTCCGACGGTGCCAGGAAGTCGACCATGTCGACGAGGCCGTTGGGGTAGGAGAACACCTCCTCCTCGATCGCGCCCTCGGTGGCGTTGCGCAGCACGTACGACACGCCGGACACCAGGAACGCGGTGTTGCGCATCTTCGCCCGCAGCGCCTCGATGTCCAGGGCGGCGCCGTTCTCGAAGTACCGGGCGTCGTGCCAGTAGCGGATGGACGTGCCGGTGGACTCACCGCGCTTCATCCTGCGCTCGACCTGGAGGCCGGACTGCTTGCGGAACTTGGCCTTCGGACCGGGCCCGTCGAACACGCCTGGCACGCCCCTGGCGAACGACATCGCGTGCACCTTGCCGTCCTGCTTGACGGTGACGTCGAAGCGGTGCGACAGGGCGTTGACGGCCGACGCGCCGACGCCGTGCAGGCCGCCGGAGGTCTTGTAGCCGGAGCCGCCGAACTTGCCGCCGGCGTGCAGCCGGGTGAGCACCAGTTCGACGCCGGACAGCTTGGACTTGGCGTGCACGCCGGTCGGGATGCCGCGGCCGTCGTCGTCGACCTGGACGCTGCCGTCGGCGTGCAGGGTGACCACGACGCGGCTGGCGTGGCCGCCGACGCCCTCGTCGGTGGCGTTGTCGAGGATCTCGTTGAACAGGTGGTTGATGCCGCGGCTGTCGGTGGACCCGATGTACATGCCGGGTCGCTTCCGGACCGCATCGAGCCCCTCGAGATGCGTCAGATCGTCGGCCCCGTACAAGGTCTCCGCAGTCACCACTACTCCTGTGTCATCGCCGCGCCGCCGCCCAAGAGGGTATCCGCACCCTCCGACAACCCAATGCATTTGCCCTGGCCGCCATACTGATCACCGTGTTGCTGACCGTCTCCACCACCCATCGCCCCGCCGGTGACCTGGGCTTTCTCCTGCACAAGCACCCTGACCGGGTGCAGCGGTTCGAGGTCGCGGCCGGGGTGGCGCACGTCATGTACCCGGAGGTCGGCGACGAGCGCTGCACCGCCGCGCTCGTGCTGGAGGTGGACCCGGTCGACCTGGTGCGTTCGGCCCGGGGCCCGGCCGGCGAGGGGTTCTCGCTCGGCCAGTACGTCAACGACCGACCATACGCCGCCTCGTCGCTGCTCGCCGTGGCGCTGGGCAGGGTGTTCGGCACGGCGATGAAGGGCCGCTGCGACGCGCGGCCGGAGCTGGCCGCGACCGCGATCCCGCTGGAGGTGCACGTACCGGTGCTGCCGTGCCGGGGCGGTCCGGAGTTCGCGGCACGACTGTTCGGACCACTCGGCTGGGCCGTCGCGGCGAACCCGATCCCGCTGGACCCGGCGTTCCCGGCCTGGGGTGACAGCCGTTACGTCGACCTGCGGCTGGCCGGCACGCTGCGGCTGGCGGACGCGCTGGCGCAGCTGTACGTGCTGCTGCCGGTGCTCGACGACGCCAAGCACTACTGGGTGTCCGGTGACGAGATCGACAAGCTGGTCCGGGCGGGCGGCGACTGGCTCGCCGCGCATCCGGAGCGGCAGCTGATCACCACCCGCTACCTCGCCCACCAGCGCGGGTACGCCGCGGCGGCGGAGGCCAGGCTGGCCGAGCTGGACGACCGGCCGGACCCGGACGAGCCGGACGAGCGCGTCGGGCGCACCGGGCACGACGCGGGCGACGAGCGGCTGCCCTCGCTGGCCGAGCAGCGCCGGGCGGCGATCCTCGGCGAGTTGCGGGCGGCCGGGGCGGCGCGGGTGGTGGACCTGGGCTGCGGTGAGGGGACGCTGCTGCGCGCGTTGCTGGCGGACTCGGCGTTCACCGAGCTCGTCGGCGTGGACGTGTCGGTGAGCGCGCTGCGCCGGGCGGCGGCGCGGCTCGCGGAGGCCCAGCGGGTACGGCTGCTGCACGGGTCGGTGACCTATGCCGACGACCGGCTCGCCGGGTTCGACGCGGTGGTGCTGTCCGAGGTGGTCGAGCACGTGGATCCGCCCCGGCTGCCGGCGCTCGCGGCGGCGGTGTTCGGTGCCGCGCGGCCGGCGACGGTGCTGGTGACGACGCCGAACGCGGAGTACAACGTGCGCTGGGACACCCTGCCGGCCGGGGAGTACCGGCACCCGGACCACCGTTTCGAGTGGACCCGCGCCGGGTTCGCGGCCTGGTCGGAGCAGGTGGCGGCCGCGCACGGGTACGCGGTGCGGCACGTGCCGGTCGGGCCGGTCGACACCGAGGTGGGCGCGCCGACGCAGCTCGCCGTGTTCACGAGGGGGTCCTGACATGCCGACCTTGGCGGTTCCCGAGCTGAGCCTGGTCGCGCTGGTCGGCGTGACCGGGTCGGGCAAGTCGACGTTCGCGGCCCGGCACTTCGCGCCGACGCAGGTGCTGTCGTCGGACGCCTTCCGCGCGTTGGTGTCCGACGACGAGGACGACCAGGGCGCGACGCGGGACGCGTTCGACGCGCTGTACTACGTGGCCGCCAAGCGTTTGCGCGCCGGGCGGCTGACCGTGATCGACGCGACGCACCTGCGGCGGGAGGACCGGGCGCAGGTGGTGGCGGCGGCGCGGGAGCAGGACGTGCTGCCGGTGGCGATCGTGTTCGACCTGCCGCCGGAGGTTCCCCGGTCGCGCAACGCCGGGCACCGGAACCTGCCCGACCACGTGCTGCGGCGCCAGCAGGAGGCGTTGCGGCGGTCGGTGCGCGGGCTGCGCCGCGAGGGGTTCCGCAAGGTGCACGTGCTGTCCGGTGTGGACGACGTGGCGGCGGCGCGGATCGAGTGGGAGAAGGCGTACAACGACAGGCGGGAGCTGACCGGGCCGTTCGACGTGATCGGCGACGTGCACGGCTGCCTGAGCGAGTTGCGGGAGCTGTTGGGCCGGCTGGGTTACGTGGTGACGCCGGACGGCGCGCACCACCCGGAGGGCCGCACGGCGGTGTTCGTCGGCGATCTGGTCGACCGGGGCCCGGACACGCCGGGGGTGCTGCGGCTGGTGATGGGCATGGTGGCGGCCGGTACCGGGTTGTGCGTCGCCGGGAACCACGAGGAGAAGCTGGTCCGCGCGCTGGACGGGCGGCAGGTGCGGATCGCGCACGGGCGCGCGGAGTCGCTGGCGCAGCTCGCGGCGCAGCCGGCGGAGTTCCGCGCGGCGGCGCGGGACTTCATGTACGGGCTGGTCAGCCACTACCGGTTGGACGGCGGCAAGCTCGTGGTGGCGCACGCGGGTCTCAAGGAGGAGTACCAGGGGCGTTCGTCGGGGCGGGTGCGCGCGTTCTGCCTGTACGGCGAGACCACCGGGGAGACCGACGAGTACGGGTTGCCGGTGCGGTTGCCGTGGGCGAACGACTACCGGGGCGCGGCGGCCGTGGTCTACGGGCACACGCCGACGACGGTGCCGGAGTGGGTGAACAACACGATCTGTCTGGACACGGGTTGCGTGTTCGGCGGGGCGCTGACCGCGCTGCGGTGGCCGGAGCGGGAGCTGGTGTCGGTGCCGGCGGAGCGGGAGCACTACGAGCCGGTGCGTCCGCTCGCGCCGCCGCCGCGTCCGCCGGACCTGTTGCGGCTCGACGACGTGGCGGGCACCCGGTACGTGGAGACCCGGCTGCTCGGGCGGGTGAAGGTGCTCGAGGAGAACGCTGCGGGCGCGCTGGAGGTGATGAGCCGGTTCGCGATCGACCCGAGGTGGCTGGTGTACCTGCCGCCGACGATGGCGCCGGCGCCGACGTCCACTCTGGACGGTCTGTTGGAGCATCCGTCGACGGCCTTCGAGGCGTACCGGTCGGCCGGGGTCACGCGGGTGGTGTGCGAGGAGAAGCACATGGGCTCGCGGGCGGTGGCGGTGGTGTGCCGGTCGGCGGCGGTGGCGGCCGAGCGGTTCGGCGTGTCGGACGGGTCGACGGGCGCGGTGTACACCCGCACCGGGCGCGCGTTCTTCCCGCCGGAGCTGACCGAGGAGCTGCTGGCGCGGGTGCGGGCGGCGGCGTCGGGGCTGTGGGCGGAGCTGGCGACCGACTGGCTGGTGCTGGACCTGGAGCTGCTGCCGTGGTCGGCGAAGGCCGGGGAGCTGCTGCGGCGGCAGTACGCGCCGGTGGGGGCGGCGGCGCGGGCGGTGCTGCCGGAGGTGCTGTCGGTGCTGTCCAGCACCGGTGCGCGGCTCGGCGCGGACGCGGTGGGCGAGCTGGCGGCGAGGCAGGAGGTGCGGCTGGCCGACGCGGCGGCGTTCACCGCCGCGTACGGGCGGTACTGCTGGGACACCGACGGGCTGCGCGGGGTGTCGCTGGCGCCGTTCGCGGTGCTGGCGGGTGCCGGTGGGGTGTACGCCGACCGGGACCGGGACTGGCACTTCGCGGTGTTGGACCGGCTGGTCGAGGCGGATCCGGAGGTGTTCAGGACGACCCGGCGGATCACGCTCGACCTGGCCGACTCGGCGGCCGAGGGCGTCGAGTGGTGGACGGAGCTGACCTCGGCCGGCGGTGAGGGCATGGTGGTCAAGCCGTTCGACGGGCTGGCGCGTGGGCGGCGGGGCCTGGTGCAGCCGGGGGTGAAGTGCCGGGGCCGGGAGTACCTGCGGATCATCTACGGCCCGGACTACACCGAGCACCTGGACCGGCTGCGGGAGCGGTCGCTGGGGCGCAAGCGGTCGATGGCGCTGCGGGAGTACGCGCTGGGGTTGGAGGCGCTGGCGCGGTTCACCGAGGGCGAGCCGTTGTGGCGGGTGCACGAGCCGGTGTTCGCGGTGCTGGCGCTGGAGTCGGCGGGAGTTGATCCCCGCCTTTAGCATATGGGACGTGGACGGCATCCAGGTGATCGCCTGTGACATCTTCGGCACCACTGTGGACTGGTACACGGGGGTGACCAGACAGGTCGAGGAGATCCTCCGGCTGAACGACCCCGGCGCGTTCGCGAGCGAGTGGCGGGCGATGTACCAGCCGTCGATGGCGCGGGTCCGGAACGGCGAGCGGGAGTGGGCCTACCTCGACACGTTGCACCGGGAGTCGCTGGACGAGCTGGTCGCCCGGCACGGGGTGGACGTCGGGGTGGCCGACCGGGAGCGGCTGGTGCGGGCCTGGCACCGGCTGCCTGCCTGGCCGGACTCGGTCAGCGGGCTGGCCAGGCTGAGCCTGCACTACACGCTGGCCGCGTTGTCGAACGGCGGTTTCGCGCTGCTCACGAACCTGGTCAAGTCGGCTGGCCTGCCGTTCGACTGCGTGCTGTCCGCCGAGCTGGCCCGCGCGTACAAGCCGGACGCCGCCGTCTACCGCAGGGCGGCCGAGCTGCTGGACGTGCACCCGCGCGAGGTGCTGATGGTCGCCGCGCACACCTGGGACATCGACGGCGCCAGGGCGGCGGGCATGCGTACCGCGTTCCTGGTGCGGCCCGGTGAGAAGGGGCCGCACCAGGAGGCGGACCGGAAGGCCGACGCCGACCTGACGGTGTCCAGCTTCACCGAGCTGGCCGACGTGCTCAGCCCGGCGTGAGCCGCCTCGGCCCGATCAGCGCGGCGACACCGGTGAGCAGGTAGCCCAGCGCGGGTCCGTAGGCGCCGATGCTGAGCGCGTCCGCGTCGGCGAAGTCCCGGATCGCGTAGACGTGCACGGCGGCGAGCCCGACGAGCACGAGGCCGGCGATCCGCCGGAACCAGACCATGGCCGTGCGCAGCATGAAGATCACCAGCACGAGCACGGCGACGCCGATGACCAGCGCGGTCAGCTCCTGTCGCGACAGGTCGAACCCGTCCCCGCCGACGATCTGGAGCAGGCCGTACTTCAGCACGAGGTACCCGACGCCGACGAGCGCGAGCCCGGCCCAGACGAACTTCATCGCCACCGACTCGAGCACCGAGACGAGTGCGAGCAGGATGCCGAGGGCGGCGAGCGGGTAGGTGAACAGCACGACGTACCAACCGCCGAAGCCGCCGGTGCCGTGGTCGGTGAGCAGGTCCCACAGCCGGGGCAGGGACAGCGACTCGCCGGTGGCCGCGGCCGAGGACAGCCAGGGCAGCACGAGCAGGCTCAGCGCCTGCACGACGAGTCCGAGCAGGGTGAGGATCAGCCCGAGCCCGGGGAGCCGGAGCCGGAACCCGTCACCGTCGTCGTAGGACGGTCGCTCCGGCGGCGGCGCGGGTCTGCGTGGCGGCGGCTGCCGGTAGGGGTCCTGCTGGTACGGCTGGTGTGGTGGGTACGGCTGCTGGGGCGGCCGGCCGTAGGGCTGCCGCCCTGGATCGCCCTGGTAGGGCCCGGGTCGGGACATGCGGGCACGGTACCGGCCGGACCCGGGACGGAACAGCCGCACACCCGCGCTACCGAGAAGTTGCGAATCCGCACGATGCTGAGCCCCTGAGCCCCACACCGATGTCCAGGCCCCACCCCGGTCCGCCCTACCCGCAGGCCGGCCCCGCCGACGGCGCACCGGTACCCGCCGGCTCCGCCGCCGGCCACGGCCCGCCGGTGCAGCCGGAGCCGACCGGCCCGGGGACCGTGCCGACGCAGCTCAGGTGGGCCGGTGGTTTGCTGCTGCTCAACCTGGTGCTGTCGATCTCGGTGACCGTGGTGTCGTTCCTCAACCGCGACGACATGGTGGCGATGATGGTGTCGGCGTCCGGCGGAAGCATGGACGACGCGGGCGCCGAGACCTTCGCCGAGCGCATGCTGCTGCTGCGCGCCGGCGGCAACCTCCTGGTCGCGGTGACCTACGGCTTCCTGATGTGGGGTGCGTGGCAGGGCAAGCGCTGGGCGTGGCGCCGCCTCCTGTGGCTCGCCTTCGCCGGCGCGATCGCGATCGGCTACCTGCTCACCCAGCCGTACACCCCGGTGCTGAAGGTGCAGCAGGGCGTGCAGATCGGAGTGCTGCTGGCACTGGGCGCGGTGCTGCTGCACCCGGCCGTCCGCGCGCACTGCGCGAAGTGCCGCCGCTAGCCTGTTCGACCGCTCCACGATGCCACGCGGTGTATGTTGTGGTGTATGAAGCGGACGAACATCTACCTTGACGAGGCGCAGGCCGAACTGCTCGATCGCCTCGCCCGCGTCGAGGGGGTCTCCCGCGCCGAGATGATCCGCAGGCTGCTCGATCGCTCGCTGCGCGGCGAGGTGGACGATGTCGCCGTCGGGCTCGCCGCCATCGACGAGTCGTTCGGGGTGCTCGCCGACAACGACTGGTCGGAGCGACGTGCCGGCGGTCGGGAAGCACACCTCGCCGACATGTGGGCGATCGGCTCGTAGCCGTGTACCTGGTCGACTCCGACATCCTGATCGCCCACCTGCGCGGCATCGAAGCGGCAAGGGAATGGCTGCGAACGGCACGGGGAACCGGCCCACTCGCCGTCAGTGCCGTGTCCGTCACCGAGATCACCGGCGACATGCGCTCGGCCGAACGGCGCGAGGTCTGGCAGCTGCTCGGCTCGTTCCGGGTCGAACCGGTCACCGCGCCGGCGGCTGGCAGAGCCGGCGAGTTCATGCGGAAGTACCGCCGTAGTCACACCGGAATCGGCATCGCCGACTACCTCATCGCCGGCACCGCGGATGTCCGTGGTCTTCGGCTCGCGACCCTCAACGCCCGCCACTTCCCGATGTTCGACGACCTCACGGCACCGTTCACCCTGTGACGGACCGGGATCTCCCGTCCGCGCTGGTCGGCACGGATTCGGCCCAGAACTCCCGGAGCAGGTCGGCGAACTCGTCGGCGCGTTCGATCTGGGGCATGTGGCCGGTGTTCTCGAACAGGTGGGTGCGCGCGTGCGGCAGCAGCGTCCGCGCGGCCTCCAGGTGCGCGGCCGGCAGGATCAGGTCGTGCGAACCCCAGACCACCAGCGTCGGCGCGGCCGCGGCGGCGGTCGCGGTGAGGACGGCGTCGCGCCAGGGTTGGCTGATGCCGCGGATGGTGCCGAGGGAACGGCACAGTTCCAGCAACACGCGGGCGCCGTGCGGGCGGCCGGCCAGGCGGAACGAGCGCTCCACCCGGTCGTCGGTGACGAAACGGGCGTCGCGGAACAGGGCGCGTTCGGTGCGGCGGGCGGCGGCGCGGGACGGGCGCAGCAGCAGCCGACCGAGCGGGCGCACGGCGAGGATCCGCAGCGCCGCGGTCACCTCCTGGCCGAAGCCGGCGCTGTTCGCCAGCACCAGGGTGCGCACCCGCGACGGGTACCGGAGCGCGAGCAGCATGGCCACCGCGCCGCCGAGGGAGTTGCCGACGACGTGCACGGGACGGGTCTCCCCCACCGCGTCGAGGAACTCGCGGGTGAACTCGGCCAGCGGCGGCAGGGTCGCCCGGCCGGGCAGCGGGTCCGACTCGCCGAATCCGGCCAGGTCAACGCTGTACACGCGGTGACCGTCGAGCAGGTCGTGCTGCTCGGTCCAGTCGTCGAGGCTGCGGGCGATGCCGTGCAACAGCAGTACCGGATCGCCGTCGCCGGTGACCCGGTACCGCACGTTCCGGCCGCCGAGCCGCAGGTGACTCATGCGTGGCTCCCGACGGCGGCGGGCACCCGGTCGAACGCCATGTCGTCGTCGACCGGGCCGTGGCGCATCAGCAGCACGTCCCTCGGGTAGTTCTGGTGCAGGCGCCACGGCGTGGCGGTCCCCTGCTTGGGCAGCGTGTCGATGCTGCGCAGCACGTACCCGGACTGGAGGTCGACCAGCGGCACGGTCGCGGCCGTTCCCGGTGGCGGTTCGGGGGTCGCGCTGTGCAGGCCGTGGGCGCGCAGGTGGTTGAGCAGCCGGCAGACGTACTGGGCGACCAGGTCGGCCTTGAGTGTCCAGGACGCGTTCGTGTACCCGATGGTGAGCGCGAAGTTCGGCACGCCGGAGAGCATCATCCCCTTGTACGCCAACGTCTTCCCGAGTTCGACCGGCTCGCCGTCGACGGTCAGCGACATGCCGCCGATGGGCAGCAGGTTCAGCCCGGTCGCGGTCACCACGATGTCGGCCGGCAGCTCGTCGCCCGACTCGAGCGTGATGCCGTCCGCGGTGAACCCGGCGATCCGGTCGGTGGCGATCGACGCGCGGCCGGACCGCAGCGCGGCGAACAGGTCACCGTCGGGGACGAAGCACATGCGCTGGTCCCACGGGTCGTAGCGGGGCGCGAAGTGGGTGTCGACCTCGTAGCCGGCCGGCAGCAGCCTCATCGCGCCCTTGCGCAGCAACGACCTCATCAGCTTCGGCGCGCGGCGGCTGAGCTGGAACGCGAGCTGCTGGGAGAGCACGTTCTTCCACCGCAGCATCGGGTAGAGCAACCGGGTCGGCAGCTTGCCGTGCAGCAGGTTCGCGAGCGGGTCCACTCCCGGCAGCGCCAGCACGTAGCTCGGTGAGCGCTGCAGCATGGTGACGTGCGCGGCGGTCTCGGCCATCGAGGGCACCAGGGTCACCGCGGTCGCGCCGCTGCCGATCACCACGACCCGCTTGCCGGCGTAGTCGAGGTCCTCCGGCCAGTGCTGCGGGTGCACGACCGGCCCGGCGAAGTCCGCCACGCCGGGCAGGTCGGGGGTGTAGCCCTGGTCGTAGCGGTAGTAGCCGGAGCAGACGAACAGGAACGAGCAGGTGAGCGTGACGTCGACGCCGTCGTGTCGCGCGTGGACGGTCCACCGGCGGTCCGATGTGGACCATTCGGCACCGATCACCTCGTGCCGGAAGCGGATCTGCTCGTCGACACGGTACTCGCGGGCGGTCTCCCGCACGTACTCGCGGATCGACGGGCCGTCGGCCATCGCCCGGGACTTCGTCCACGGGCGGAACGAGTAGCCGAGGGTGAACATGTCCGAGTCCGACCGCACGCCCGGGTAGCGGAACAGATCCCAGGTGCCGCCGATGGCGTCCCTGGCCTCCAGGATCGCCACGCTCCGGTCGGGACACTCCCGCCGCAGGTGACAGGCGGCGCCGATGCCGGACAGACCGGCGCCCACGATCAGCACATCGACGTGATCCATCTCAGTCCCATCCACGAGCCGGCCCTTCCGGTCACGGTATCGACACAGTGTCGAGTCGGTCAACACAGTGTCGAACGGGGTGTAGCGTGAGCGCATGGCCTCCGCTCCCGCCCGGTCCGTTCGCGGCCGCCGCGCGTCCCGGCCGTCCGGCGACGACCGCGAGGGCGCGATCCTGGCCACCGCGGAACGCCTGCTCGGCGAGCGCGCGCTGCGGGCGATCTCCATCGACGACCTGGCCAGAGGGGCCGGGATCTCGCGGCCGACGTTCTACTTCTACTTCCCGTCCAAGGACGCGGTGCTGCTCGCGCTGCTGGACCGCGTGGTGCGGGAGGCCGACGAGGCGCTGGCGGCGGTGCCGGACACGCTGGCCGCCGACCCGTCGCGGTTCTGGCGGGAGTGCATCGCCACCTACCACCGGACGTTCGGCGCGCACGCCGCGGTGACACTGGCCTGCGCGGAGGTACGGCTGAGCAACGCCGAGGTGGGCGCGCTGTGGTCGCGGGTGATGGAGTCGTGGACCCAGGCCGTCACCGCCGCGGTCGAGGGTGAGCGGGAGCGCGGTACGGCGCCGGCCGGGCTGCCCGCGCGGGACCTGGCGATCGCGCTGGTCTCGATGAACGAGCGGGTGCTGTACTCGTCGTTCGCCCACGACGTGCCGACCGTCGACGAACGCGACGTGGTCGACGTCCTGCACACGGTCTGGCTGAACGCGATCTACCAGACCACGACGCCCCCTACCGGCTCGTCACGTCCTGACCGGTGAGCCGGAACCTGGCCTCGCCCTCCACGGTGTCGTCGGCGTCCAGGGTGCGGTCGTCGACCAGCTCCGCGGTCAGCGAGTCCAGTACGACCCTGGCGCCGGTCGTCTCCTCGGTCACCACCAGGTCGGTCTCGTCCGGGATCGCGGCCGGCGAGGTCGTCACACCGCCGCCGTCGGTCGCCTCGAGACGCAACCCGCCACCGCCCTCGTGCTCGGCCAGGCGCTTGATGGCCAGGCCCGCCTCCGGCGTGATCCGCAGCACGGCCTACCTCCCATCTCGTCGGAACCCGTGACTACCCGCGCCACCGGACGCCCAATCGTGGTACGGCTAGGCGAGCGCGCCGCGCAGGGCCCGGTAGAGCAGTCCGGCGTCGCCGAGGCGGTGCCGGAGCTGGCGTTCCAGGCCACCGATCGGGACGAGGTTCTGCGGGGCGCGTGGGTCCTTGTGCGGGGAGCTGGCCAGGGTCGGCAGCACCCGGGCGGTCACGTCCGCGAGCGCTCGCGCGTCCTCGGTCGGCAGGTCGGCGGCGCATTCGAGGCGGACGACGGCCGACCAGGGCGCCCTGGTCGCGCCGGGCAGGCGCAGGTACCAGGAGGTCCGCTCCCACGAGGTGCCCATGCCGAACACCGGACTGCGCTGCCCCGGTTCCAGCGCCGCCACCACCGCGGCCTGCTCCGGCTGGAGGTAGGACTTCTGGTGGGTCTTGACGTAGCCGACCGTCCTGGCCAGGTGCGTGCGCCCGCGCAGTGGCCCGTCGACCACCAGCAGGTCGTCCTCGACGTTCGAGTCCCGGCGCCACGCGGTCGCCAGTTCGACCTCCAGCGCGGCCAGCCTGGCCTGCACGCCGAGCGTCAGCTTGTCCAGGCCGCCCGGGGTGTGGCGGAAGGTGTAGGTCGCGTGCCGGGTCTTGATGTCCTCGCCGGTCTCGGCGTACAGGCCGCGGTCGACGGCGACGTCGAGGATCCGGGCGGAGCTGTCGCAGCACACCAGGCCGGCGGCCAGGGAGGCGACCACGCCCGGCTGCGGCTCCGGTTCGTCCGCGTGCACCCACACCCGCGCGTCGATCCGGCGCACCCCGTCCAGGAACAGCACCGAGCCGGGCAGCGGACCACCCCCGGGCGTGACCGGACGCCACTC
The DNA here is from genome assembly GCF_025165815.1 of Actinophytocola gossypii. Taxonomy (GTDB): domain Bacteria; phylum Actinomycetota; class Actinomycetes; order Mycobacteriales; family Pseudonocardiaceae; genus Actinophytocola; species Actinophytocola gossypii. The sequence goes on from NZ_JAFFZE010000010.1 coordinate 123,518, forward strand.
GGACGCCGGTAGCTCCAGGTCGAGCTCCAGCGTCGCCGACGACTCCCGCCCGTCCAGCTCGTCGCCCCGGGCGACCCCGTACCCGGGGTCCCACGGGTCGACCGTGTACGACGGCGGTGAGAGCAATCCCGTCATAGGCCCACGATCACACCTCGACCCGCTGGAGCCGGGACGACGCGCCGTCGCGGGTGACCGCGAACTGGACCGGGACGCGTTCGGCCAGGGCGGGGACGTGGGTGACGATGCCCACCACCCGGTCGGTCTCCTGGGCCAGACGCTCCAGGGTGGCGGCCACGGTGTCCAGGGTGGCCTCGTCCAGGGTGCCGAAGCCCTCGTCGAGGAACATCGAGTTCAGGTCGCGGCGGCCGCCGGACAGGTCGACGACCTGGTGGGACAGGGCCAGCGCGAGCGCGAGCGAGGCCTGGAACGTCTCGCCGCCGGACAGGGTGTTCACCGGGCGCTGGGTGCCGGCGTCGTTGTGGTCGAGCACGACCAGCTCGTTGCGGGCGGCGCGCACCAGCTCGTATTGGCCCCCGGAGAGCTGCATCAGGATCTCCGACGCCTCGGTGACCAGCGAGTCCAGCGCCTCCGCGCACAACCAGGCCTCGAACCCGTTGGACTTGAGCAGGTTGCCGAGGTACTTGGCGACCTGCTCCTCCTCGCGGCACCGCTCGACCTCCTCGGCCAGCGCCGCCGACTGCTCCCGGCGCGCCCGCAGGTCGGCGAGGTCGCGCTCGGCACCGGCGAGGTGCGAGGCGAGCACCACGTCCGGCTTGGCGTCGCGGGCCAGCGCGATCCCGTGCCGGTCCAGTAGGTCGGTGAGCGCGGCGCGGGCGGTGCCGCCCTGGGTGCGCAGCTCGTTCTCGGCCAGCTCCAGCTCGGCGGCCCGCCCGGACAGCTCGGTGTGCTGGTCCTTCGCCCAGTCGAGGAACGACTGCCAGGCCGCGGCGAGGTCGGTGCCGTCCACCGGCGGCGCGCCGAGGGCGACGAACCGGTCGCGACTGGCCCGCAGCGCGGACCAGGCCCGCTGCTCCTCCTCGCCGAGCGCGGTCCGCTTCCTGGCGGCGTCCTCCTCGTCCTTCCTGGCCGCGCGGGTCCGGGCGCGAGCGCGGTCGAGCGCGGCGTCGGCGGCCTCCCGGCTGGCCAGCGCGGCGTCGACCTCGGCGGGCGGCGGGGCGTCGCGCAGCTCGGCGGCGAGGTCGGCGGCCTGCCGTTCGGCGGAGGCGACCTCGGCGCGGGCCTCGGCGGCGGCCTTGCCAGCGTCGGTGTACGCGCGGCCCTGGGCGGTGACCCGGGACTTGGCCGCCCGGACGGCGTTCATGGCGGTGTCGAGGTCGGCGGGGACGTCGTGCTGGGGGAGGTCGTGCACCTGCTGGCGGCACACCGGGCACGGCTCACCCTCGGCGAGGTCGGCGGCCAGCGCGACCGCGCGGTGCGCCCGGTCGGCGTCGGCCCGCGCGGTCTCGGCGTCGGCCAGCTCCCGCTCGGCGGCGGCCGACTCGGCGCGGGCGGTCTCCTCGGCGGCCTCGGCGTTCGCGGCGGTGGCGCGCAGCCGGTCGAGGCGGTCGGCGAGCGCGGCGGCGCGGGTGTGCGCGGTGCGCCAGCCCTGGAGGACGGTCAGCTCCGGGAGTCCGGCGCGGGCGGCCTCCGCGTCGGCCTCCTCCTTCTCGGCGACGGCCCGCTCGTCGGCGCGGCGGCCGACCGCCTCGTCGGCGAGGGTGAGCCGGGTGGCCAGGTCGACCACGTCGCCCGGCCGGCGCAGCGACGCCAGCCCGGTGAGCTGCTCGCGGGCGGCGGCGGCCGCGGCGTTGGCCTCGGTCCACCTGGCGCGCAGGCCGGCCATCTCCTCGACGGCCTCGTCGACGGTGGGCACCAGGTCGGCCAGCTCCCGGACCTTGCGGGAGGCGGCCGCGACCACGTCGTCGGTGACCGTGCCCAGCTCGGTGAGCCGCTTCTGGGCCATCTCGAGCTTCCCGGACGCGGCGCTCGCCCGTGCCCTGGCCCGCTGGCCGACGTCCTCGTAGACGGCGAAGGCGAGCAGCTGGATCAGCAGGTCCTGCCGGTCACCGGGCTTGGCCTGCAGGAACTCGGCGAACCGGCCCTGCGGGAGCACGACGCACTGGGTGAACTGCTCGTAGCCGATGCCGAGCAGCTCGGCGACCGCGCCGGTGACCTTGTCGCCCTCGGCGAGCGACTCGGCGACGGCCTCGAGGATCTTGGTCAGGTCGGCGTCCGGCGGCACGCTCGCGTCGAGCCGGTCCAGCCGCGCCTCCTTGGTCTGCACGGCACCCTGCGCGGACCGGCGCAGCAGCCGGACCGCCGCGTACCGGCCGCCGGCGGCCTCGAAGACGAGACAGACCTTGCCCTCGTTCACCGACGGCGCGAGCGCGTTGCGGATCGCGTCCTTCTTGCCCCAGCGCGGAACCGTGCCGTAGAGGGCGAAGCAGAGCGCGTCGATCACCGTGGACTTGCCGGCGCCGGTGGGCCCGGTGAGCACGAAGAAGTCCACATCGGACAGGTTGACGTCGGTGTGGTCGCGGTAGCTGCCGAAGCCCTCGAACATCAGGCGCAGTGGGCGCATCAGCGGCCTCCGGTGCTTTCTTCCAGCAGTTCGGCGAACATCTCGCCCAGCCGGGGGTCGTCGATCTCGCGTTCGGACAGGAAGTCGGCGAACAGGTCGGTGGGCGAGCGGCCGATCCGGGAGCGGGTCACCGTGGACTCGGTGCGGGCGCGGAACTTCTCGTCGATCTGCACGTCGAGCGTGTTCGGCAGCTTCTCCCGGACCTGGTCGGCGAGCCCGGCGGCGGCCTTCTGGGTCAGGACGACCCGCAGGAACGCGTCCCCGGCCTCCTCGCCGGCGGCGACGACCTCGTCGAGGGTGCCGCGCAGGGTGGCGAGCGGGCGGCCGCCGGTCAGCGGCACCGGGCGGATCTTCGCGCGGCTGTCCGGGGTGGCGTGCACGACCAGCGCGACCGGCTCGTTGGCCTCCTCGCCGAAGTCCAGCGCGATCGGCGAGCCGGAGTAGGCGATCGGGCACGGGCCGTCGATCTGCTGGTAGCGGTGCAGGTGGCCGAGCGCGGCGTAGTGCGTGCTGGTCGGGAACGTGTCCGGCGGGATCTCGTAGCCGAGCAGGGTCTGCACCGCGCGCTCGCCGCCGCCCCAGCGGCCGCCGAGCAGGGTGGCGTGGGTGGTGACGAGGTTGACGGTGTCGGCGGTGAACCCGCGGCACAGCACATCGACGATCGCGCGCACGCGGTTGGCGTAGTCCTGGTTGTGCCGCGACGGGTCGTGCAGCAGCACCTCCGCGGCGCGCACGGCGTAGCGGTGGGACAGGAACGGCAGCGCCGCGACCACCGCGCGCTCGCCGGAGCGGGTGTCGACGGTGACCGTGCCGCCGCGGTCGGGGCGCTGCGGGGTGCCGACGACGTGGATGCCGAGCTCACCCAGCACCGGGCGGTACACCTCGTGCACCAGTCGCGGGCTGTCGTGGTTGCCGGCGAGCACGACGACGTGCCGGCCCTCGGCCCGCAACGCCATCAGGGTGTGCATGACCAGACCCTGCGCCTGCGGGTTGGGCGCCGCGGTCTCGAACAGGTCGCCAGCGACCACGACCAGGTCGACGTCCTCCTCGTCGGCGATACGGACCAGGTCACGCAGCACGACCTTCTGCTCGTCGATGCGCGGCTGGTTCTTCAGCACCTTGCCGACGTGCCAGTCGGCGGTGTGCAGGATCTTCATGTGCGTCCTCTAGAACGGGGGCGGGTCGTCGTCATCGTCGGCGCCCATGCCGGCGAACGGGTCCTCTGGCGTGGCCGGGCCGGTGTCGACGCCGTTCCAGGTGCCCTTCTCCGACGAACGGGTCGCCCAGGCGGGGAAGGGGAACTCGATCGCGAGCGGCACCGGGATGTCGGGCTGCGAGACGAACATCGTTCCGGGCTTGGCGATCGTTGCGCGCTGGCGCTGGGCCGGCGGCAGGTAGCCGTACTCGGGGCGGGACGCCTCGGCCGGGTCGAGCCGGCCGGCGACGCGGATCGAGCAGTTCGCGACGATCCGCCGCTCGACCTCGGACGCGGTCTGCTGGGCGCCGATGAGGATCACGCCGAGGGACCGGCCGCGTTCGGCGACGTCGAGCAGGATCTGCTTGATCGGGCTGTCCCCGTCGCGCGGGGCGTACTTGTTCAGCTCGTCGAGCACGATGAACATCAGCGGGCGCGCGGTGCCCTGCTCCTCCTTGCGGCGGAACTCCTGGCGCAGCGACACGCCGACCACGAACCGCTGCGCGCGGTCGGGCAGGTTGTGCAGGTCGACGACGGTGACCTGGGCCTGTGAGGTGGACAGCGACCGGTCGCCCCGGTCGGCGAGGTCGGACCGGATGATCGTGGACAGCGGGCGGACCGCGGAACGCAGTCGCCGGAGGAAGGCGTTGACGCTGCCGGTGGAGGTGGAGCCGGCGACCCAGTCGCGGCGGGTGTCCTCGTCGAGCAGCTCGTCCTCGATCAGGCCGACGAGCTGTTCGAAGCTGCGCAGCTGCCCGCCCCGGCCGGGGTCGACGCCGGTGACCTGCACGGCGCCGTCCTTGCCGACCTTCTGGTGGTCACGCTTGAGCCGGGCGGCGACCTGGCCGATCAGCATCGTGTACTGGCTGCGTTCGTCCTCGCCGTCGGCGAACACGAACGGCATCAGCTCCTGCTCGCAGAACTCGGCGAGCGTCCAGTAGAACGGGCTGACCGCCTTGTCCCTGGCCCGCACGTCCGGGGTGCCGCTGGGGTCGCCCGGCCGGGGCGGGGCGAACACCTGGACGTTGCGGAACGAGTCCGCGGGCAGGCCGAGGTGGGCGTAGCGGGCGCGGAACTCCTCGGTGAGCCGGGCGTTGGCGTAGTCGAGGAACAGCAGGTCCTCGCCCTTGACCGAGAAGATCAGCGCCTTGGTGTTGTGCGCCTCGCCGGCCAGCACGCCCGAGTTGAAGATCGAGTGCAGCAGGAACGTGGCGAAGCTGGTCTTGGTGGCGATGCCGGAGACGCCGGAGATCGACACGTGCCCGCCCCGGGTGCCGTCGACGAACTCGAAGTTGAGGTACACCGGCTGCCCGTCGCGGCCGAGACCGACCGGGAGCTTGGCGTCGGCCATCGTGTCGAAGTAGAGCGCGGAGTCCCGGTCGGCGCCGGTGGCGCGGACCACGGCGGTGCCCGGCCGGGGCGGCACGTAGACCTCCGGCTCCACGCGGGTGACCGTGACCTCGGCGACCTCGGAGACCTCCGCCGGCAGCGCGCCCTGCTCGATGAGGAACACGTCGGAGGCGAACCGGGCGCCCTCGTGACCCGCCTCGACTCCTGTGACCACGCCGGCGATCCGCACCTCGCCGCCGTCCGGCAGGGCGCGCCGGGTGACCACGACGTCGTCGAGCTGCAGGAACTGGTCGGGCGCGACACCGACGGAGAACTCGAGCGGGCTCGCCGACACCGTGCCGACCACGAGCCCCACCGGCGTCCTGCCGTCCGGCGACACCAGGTCCGCCGGCGCGGCGCCGTTCGCCTGGGGTTCGGTCACGGTGGCTCCTCGGGTGGCTCCTCGGGGACGGGGCCGCCAGTCTATGTCCGGGCCCCGACTCCGCCGGGGAGCGTCGGCCTGGCCTGTCGCCCCTGGCCGGCGGAGATCATTCCGAAGGGGACGGAAAACGATCGCTCCCGGACGGCCGAGAAACTCCGGAAATCCCCGCGCTCGACCGGGCGGCAAAGTGGTGAACACGAACGGGTGAACGCGGACTCGACGCGCCGACGATCCGGTAACGGCGATACCGAACGGAGGACGATCTTCGAACGTCCTGGCAGGTCACCCGACAGAGCGACGAACCACGGTTACCACACTCATTCGCACCTCGGCTTACTCCAGGCGGAGTAAGTTGCGAAATATTTCGGGTAGATATTTCAACGAATTCGCGCCGTGACCGACTACTCCAACCGAAGGAAACCTGTAACGGGAATATGACGCAGTCGGAACTCTTAATGGGAAGGCGATCCCTCACGCCCGGGAGGTAGGCATGGCGGTACGACACGCGGACGTGCGAACGGACGTGAGGTCCATCAGGGTCCTGCTCGCCGAGGACATGGAGCTGCTGCGCACGGCACTGGTCAGCGTGCTCTCCGACGAGGACGACATGGAGGTCGTCGCGGACCTCAAGTGCGCTCCCGAGGTCGTCTCGGTCGCCCAGCGACTGCGCCCGGACGTCGCGGTGGTGGCGGCGGACGTGCCCCAGATCGGGGGCCTGTCGACGGTGCACGAGCTGCGCCGCCGGTTGCCGGACTGCCGGATCGTGGCGCTCACCGCGCCCAAGCCGCCGGGCCTGCTGAAACGGCTGCTCGCCGCGAACGTCCCGGGGCTGATCGACAAGAACGCGTCCGCCGCGCGTCTGCTGGCCGCCATCCGCGGGGTGGCACGCGGCGACACCATGATCGACACGCACCTGGTGTCGGCGGCGCTCTCGGCCGGGCGCAACCCCTTCACCCCGCGAGAGTTACACGTGCTCCGGCTCGCCGCGGGTGGCGCGAGCGGGCCGGAGATCGCCAAGGAGCTGTGCCTGTCCCAGGGCACCGTCCGCAACTACCTGTCCAGCGCGATGAACAAGACCGGCGCCCGCACGCGGATCGACGCGATCCGGATCGCCGGCGAGGCCGGCTGGCTGTAGCGCTACAGCCGCACGGCCGGCCGGCCCGCGGCCACCAGCTCGCGGTAGAGCGGCGAGGTGGCGGCCAGCGTCTCGTGGTCGCCGTACCGGGCGCCGGCGCCGTCGAGCACGAGCACCCGATCCGCACGCAGCGCCGAGCTGGTCCGGTGCGCGATCACGACCAGCGTGCCGCCCCGAGCGGCGAACGCCTCCTCCGCGCGCCGCTCGGCCACCGGATCGAGATGGCAGGTGGCCTCGTCCAGCACCGCCACCGGCGCCGGCGAGAGGTAGGCCCGGACGAGCGCGAGCAGCTGCCGCTCCCCCGCCGACAACTCGGCCGGCCGCACCTCGCCGGCGTACCCGCCGAGCCGGGCGACCAGGTCCTCGGCGCCCACCGCGGCGACGGCCTGGTCGAGGTCGGCCGGATCGTCCTGGCACAGGTAGGTGAGGTTCTCCCGCACGGTGCCGGCGAACACGTACGCCTCCTGCGGGATCAGCACGCGCAGCGCGGCCAGCCGGTCCGGCGGCAGCTCGGCGGTCGGCACCCCACCCACGGTCACCGTGCCCGCGTCGGGCCGCAGCAGCCCGCACAGCAGGCTCGCCAGCGTCGACTTGCCGATCCCGCTCGGGCCGACGACCGCGAGGTGCGCGCCGGCCGGGACGGTGAGGTCGAGATCGCGCAGCACCGGCTCGGCGTGCGGCCCGTAGGCGAAGGTGACCCCGCGCAGCACGAGGTCGTGCCCGTCGGTCGGTCGGCGGTCGGGCGCGGGGTCCGGCGGCACGGTGGTCGCGTCGAGGATCCGGCCGAGGGTGACGACGAACCGCAGCCCGCTGCCGCCGACGCCGCTGACCAGGTTCTGCAGCGCGGGCTGGAGCCCGAACAGGACGTAGGTGAGCCCGCCCATGATGGTGCCGGCGGTGAGCCCCCGGTCGACCAGCCAGCCGCCGGCGAACAGCACGACCAGCAGCGGCAGCCACCCGCCGACGGCGAAGCAGAGCGTGCGCAGCGCCGCGACCCCGGCGAGCCGCCGCTCGGCCAGGGCCTGCTCCCGGACCGGCCCGGCGACCATCGCGGCGGCGTGCTCCTCGGTGCCGGCCGCGGTGATGTCCCTGGCCCCGGCGAGCACGCTCCCGGCCGCGGCGGCGAGCCGCTCGTCGGCCAGCACCGCCTCCCGCTGCCGCCTGGCCGCGAGCCCCAGCATCCCCACGAACGCGACCAGCCCGAGCAGGAACGGCGGCACGATCAACGCGGCCACGACCGGCGCGACCGACAGCAACCCGACCACGACCCCCACCACGGTGACGACGAACCCGCGCACCGCCATCAGCAGCCCCGCGTAGGTGTCCCGCACGATCTCCACCTGCCGGGTCAGCCGCGCGACCGCCCCGTCGTCCCCCCGCCCGTCCACCGCGTGCCGCAACGCCCCGCCGACCACCCGCCGCACCAGGTCGTCCCGGAACGGCTCCGCCAGATCCCCCAGCCGCCGAAACACCATCCGCGTGCCCACCGCGCCGACGGCCGACATGACCACCAGCCCCACCAGCCATCCCACCCCCACCAGCGGCCGCCCGGCGAGGAACCCGTCGTCCACCGCCCGCGCCACCACCAGCCCCGACGCCGCCGCCGGCAACGCCTCCGGCACCGACCACCCCACCAACCGCACCACCGGCCCCCGCCGCAACGACCCCACCGCGTACCGGATCTCCCGCCTCACAGCCCCACCTCCCCGTATCTCCCCCGGTGGTCACGATGGGCACCTCCCGCGAGTCGTACGCTCCCGTCCCGCGAGTCGTACGCTCCCGTCGCGCGAGTCGTACGCTCCCGTCCGGCGAGTCGTACGTTCCCGGTCCGCCTCATGCGAAGACCTCCCGGTAGCTCTGGTCGGTCCACAGGTCCGCGTGCGGGGCGACGGCGCGGACGCGGCCGGCCTCCAGCCACACGACCAGGTCCGCGCGCTCGGCGGTCGATTGGCGATGGGTGACCACCAGTCGGGTGCGGTCACCGCTCTCGGTGAGGGTCCGGCTGATCCGGGACTCCGTGACCATGTCCAGGCTCGACGTGGCGTCGTCCAGCACCAGCAGCCGCGCCGCCGGCCACGCCCGCGCCAGCCCGAGCCGCTGCCGCTCCCCGCCAGACATCGGCGCCGACGCCAGCGGCGTGTGGTACCCGTGCGGCAGCCGGCTGACGAACTCGTGCGCGTGCACCGCCCTGGCCGCCGCCTCGACGTCCCCGGCCGCCGCCCCCGGCGCGACCGCCTCCGCCACCGTCGCCCCCACCAGCACCGGCCGCTCGAACGCGCACCCGACCGCCCCCCGCAGCGCGTCGTGCGACAGCGACGCCAGCGGCACCCCGTCCAGCAGCACCACGCCCTCGTCGGGATCCCGCAGCCGCGCGGCCAGCGCCGCCAGCACCGACTTGCCCGCCCCGGACCGCCCGACCACCGCCACCGACCCCCCACCCGGCAGGTCGAGGTCCACGTCCGACAGCAGCGCCGCGTCGCCGGCCCGCACGGTCACCCCGCGCAGCTCCAGCCGCCCCGGCCCGGCCGGAAGCTCCCCGGACCCGTGCCCGAACACCGGCACCGCCAGCACCTCCCCGGCACGCACCGCGCCGGCCCGCGCCCGCGCCAGCCGGGCGAAGACGCTGGTCAGCCCGCCCAACCCGGCTCCGAGCAGCGCGTACTGGCTCGCCGCGAACAGCTCCCCCGGCGTGATCCGCCCCCCGTGCAGCGCGAACCCCCCGGTCACCAGTACCGCCACCAGCACCAGCGGCCCGACCACCGCCCCCTGCGCGGCCGACGTCGCCAGCACCCGCCAACTCCGCATGCCCTCCTCGTGCAGGCGCCCCAGCGGAGCGAGCACGCGCCGCCGCTCCCGCTCGAGCGTGCCGGCGGCCGCGATCGTGCGGGCCCCGGCGAGCGACTCGGCGAGGCGCCCGGCGAGCCGGCCCTGCGTCGTCAGGTACGCGGTGACCGCGCTCGCCGTCCGCCGGGTGAAGGCCCGCAGCACCAGCGCGACCAGGGCCACCCCCGCGAGGAACGCGACGGCGAGCCAGACGTCCAGGTAGACCAACAGCGCCAGGCTGCCGACCGGGGGCAGGAACGCGCTGCCGACGGTGACCAGGCTCGGCCCGGCCTGCGCGGCCTCCGCGGCGTTGCCGGACACCCGGCCGACCAGGTCACCGGTCTCGAACCCGCGCCGCCCGCTGTCACCCGCGGCGAGCACGTGGCGCACCAGCCGCTCGCGCAGCCAGGCCGTGGTGCCGGCGACGCAGGCGGTCCCGGCGAACGCGTCGACGAGGTCGACCACGACGCCGAGCAGGACGAGCCCGGCGGCCAGCGCGAGCCACAGCCCGCCGTCCACACCGGACACGATCGCGTCGACGGCCCGCCCGAGCACGATCGGCAGCGCGAGCGTGCCGAGGATGCCGAGCAGCGACGCCGCGCCGATCACCGGGAGCCAACCACCGGCATGCCGGGCGATCGAGCCGAAGGTGGTCATGGGTGCTCCCGTTTAGACTTGCGGGACGGGCCGCGGCCCCGGACGAACGCCAGTCGTCCGGGACCGCGGTCCGCCTTCCGACCGCTCGGGTCAGTGGCAGATCAGCAGGGACAGCCCGCTGGTGCCGCCGCAGAGGGTGAGGCTCAGGTTGCTCGGGCACGAGTGCCCCGACGCGGAGCTGCCACCGCCGTGGCCGCCGGTCTGCGGGGCGGTCTCCATGCCTTGCAGGTCGAGAAGCGCCATCGTGTTCTCCTTGAGTGGGGATTTCCTACCGACCCGCGCCGGACGGCGCGGGGGTCATGGGGACGGCCGCGAGGCCGAGTCCCGGCGCGTGCACCGGGTGCTCGTGCAGGGCGACGCCGAGCGCGAGCAGCACGCCCGCGGTGCCGGTGGCGAGGTCCATCGACAGCCGCAGCAGGCCGGTGCCGGGGAACGCCGTACCGTCGCCGAACGGGAGCGCGTGCCAGGCGAGGTTGCGCACCTGCCGGTGCAGTGACTCGCCGGTGGCGCCTCGGCCGGCCAGGTAGTAGAGGATCCCGGCGCGGCCGGTGAACAGGCCGGGCAGGATGTACATCGCGGACTGCGCGGCGCGCCAGGCTCCCTCGCTCGCCTCGGCGAACCGCGCCGTGTGCTCGCCGTCGGGCCGGCGGGTCAGGTACTCGTCGAGCACCATGCCGATGCCGACACTGCCGCCGTCCACGTAGGGCATCGTGCGCCAGCCCTCGTTGACCTCGAGGGTGCCGTTGTCGCGGGTGACGCACCGGCGCAGGTCGTGCCGCAGGGCGAGCGCGGCGCGGTCGAGCAGGGCGTCCTCGCCGGTCTCGTCGTAGGCACGGAGCAGCAGCAGCGCCTGGCCGGCGCACCCGCGCAGCAGCCCGGCGCTGGGCTGCCCGCCGCCGGAGACGGGCGGGGGCGCGTCCGGGTCGGGCTCAGGCAGCGGCGGCACCCGGTTCGCGACCAGCTCGGCGGCCCGCAGCCCGGCCGTGCGCAGCGCCGGCTCGCCGGTGACGTCGGCGAGGTGCAGCAGGTTCAGCCCGATCCCGGACAGGCCGCCGGCCAGGTCGGGGCCGAGCTTCTCCCAGTCCTCGCGCAGACAGATGTCGACGACGTCCAGGGCCTCCTGCCGGTGCCCGAGGTGGTCGAGGGCGAACGCGGCTCCGTGCAGGCCGTCGTAGAGGCCGAGCCGGGAGCCGGACGGCGGGTCGGTGGCGCGGCGCAGCAGCCATGCCTCGTGCTCGGGGTAGCGGCCGGCACCGGTGACGTCGAGGGCGTAGAGCACGCCGGCGGCACCGTAGGCGAGGCCGAGGCCGCCGACCGCGAACTGCTGCGGGTCGCCGGGGAACAGCCGGTCGTCGCGGTCGGGGGTGGCGCTGGTCAGGATCGCGCGGGCCAGGTCGTCGCGCAGTCGAGGCCACTCCCCTGGCTCGGTGGAGGGGGCGGTCGTCGCGGGGGTGTCGGGCGGGACGATCACCTCGACGCCCCGGTCGAGGAAGGCCCGGTCGACCGGGAAGTGCTCGGCGATGACGTCGGCGAAGTGCCGCGCCTTGACCCGGTGCAGGCCGAGCAGGTTCGTCATCGGCAGGAACAGCGCGAGGCGCAGGCAGGCGAGCGCGTACAGGTCGATGTCGAACCCTCGGGTGGCGCGCGGCGCGGTGAACCCGGGGTTGCCCAGACCGGGCCGCTCGGCGTCCGCGACGTCGGAGGTGACCTCGAAGTCGAGCAACGCGACCGTGTCGTCGGGTCGCACGATGATGTTGAACAGGTGCAGGTCCCCGTACACGACGCCACGTTCGTGCACCTGGGCGATGGTCTCCGCCACCTGGTCGTGGATGCCAGTGGCCCAGCGCGTGAACTCCGCGTAGTCGTCGGCGGTCGCGCTCGGGTCGATCATCGGGTAGCGGGTGACGATGGCCTTGCCGAGCACGTCGCCCTCGACGTACTCCATCACCAGGAACCGGTGCTCGCCGAGCCAGAACATGTCGTGCACCGCCGGGATGCCCGGGATGCCGGCGAGGCGCCGCAGCGTCTCGTGCTCGCGGCCGAGCCGGCGCACCGCGTCGTGCCCCCGGGCGTCCAGGCCGGCGTGCGGGCGCCCCTCCTTGAGCACGACCCGTTCGCCGGAGCGGGTGTCGCGGCCGAGGTAGATGCCGCCGCCGTTGGAGAAGTGCAGCACCTCCTCGATCCGGTAGGGCAGGTCGGTGGTGGTGACCGCGTTGCGGGCGGCGAGGTGCGGGGCGAGGAAGTCGGGCAGCGTCACCCAGGGCGGGGGTTTGAAGACCGGGTCGCGCCGGTCCGGCACGAGGTTGCCGTCCGGGTCGGCGATGGCCTCGATGACCTCGCCGCGCTCGTCGACGGTGTACCGGTTGGCGAAGGCGCCGTAGCGGACGTAGAGCGGGCCCTTGCCCCAGCGCAGGTCGCTGAGGATGTACGGGTTGGGCTCGCCGTCGAGCAGCCGGCCGAGCTCGGTGAGCATGGTCTCGCAGGCCGCGTCGTCGCGCGGGTAGATGGTGACGAGCTTGCCGCTGTAACCGCGCGGGGCGTACTTGGAGACGCGGGCGGTGAGGGCGGTGGCCGACCGGAGGAACTTGAACGAGATGCCGCGCGGGACGCAGTAGTCCCAGATCGTGTCGAGGACCCGTTCGGCGTTGTCGGCGGTGGCCGAGGCGTGGATCTTCCAGCCCTGGAGGGGGAGGTCCTGGCGTCGGGCCGGGTCGACGACGAGCCAGTCGTCCTGTTCGCGCAGCGTCCAGCCGTCGGGCAGCGGGCGGGCGGCGGTGGCGAAGGACTCCCCGGCGGTGCGCTCGGAGTGCAGGGCGTCGTAGAAGGACGGATCCGCCATGCAGAACGGTTGGTAGTCCTGATCCATGCTGCTCCGCTCGTCGGCCGGTGGTCGGGCCACTGTGGACGAGAGCCATCGTGCTGCATGGTCGGAGCCGACCATCAGTGCATATCGTCACCGCCCGACCACGCGGATGTCATGGCCGACGATGTGCGATCCGCACCCGCCGAGGGGTTCACCGCTGTTTGGCCGCCAGCCGGGCCCGGACCTCCGGGCGGCGCAGCGGCGGCACCGTCGTCGGGGGCTGCTTGCGGGGCGGCAGCTCGGCGAGCAGGCGGGTGGTGGCCTCGGTGACGGCGGCGACGGCGGCCTCGAACGGCTCGCGCGTCCGGTCCGACACCGACTGGACGCCGCTGACCTTGCGGACGTACTGGCGGGCGGCGGCCTCGATCTCCTCGGCGGTCGCGACGGGTTCGAGCCCGCGCAGGGCGGTGATGTTCCGGCACATGCCCCCGAGCGTACGGCGCGCCGCCGACAGTCCGGTCCCAACATAGACGGAAAGTTGCCAAACGTTCCCATACCGGGAAAATCGGTACCTTGTTGGCCGATTGCCGCCGTCCACACCGGATCCGCACGCTGGTACCAGTCCGGGAACCCCTGCACCCGGACCGAGCCCGTGTGGAGGCAGCCCATGCGCACCGTCCGAGCCCTGCTCCTCGCCGCCCTCACCGCCGCACTGACCGTCACCGGCGCGCACACCGCGCAGGCGGCGGCCGGCGCCTACACCGCCCTCGGCGACTCCTACTCCTCCGGAGTCGGCACCCGCACCTACTACGCCGACAGCGGCGACTGCTACCGCTCCCCGCGCGCCTATCCGGTGCTCGTCGCCCAGCGGCTCGGCGCGCCGCTGACCTTCGCCGCCTGCTCCGGCGCGCGCGTGCCCGACGTACGCGGCCAACTGGGCAGCCTGAACGCCGGCACGGCGTTCGTCACCGTCTCGGTCGGCGGCAACGACGCCGGGTTCGCCGACGTGATCACCCAGTGCGCCCTGCCGTGGCCGTGGACCTGCACGAGCGACATCGAGGCGGCCAACGCCTTCATCCGGAACACCCTGCCCGGGCTGCTGAACGGGCTCTACACCGAGATCCGCGACCGGGCCCCGAACGCGCGGGTCGCGGTGGTCGGCTACCCGCGCCTGTTCAACGGCGAGTCGTGCAACTTCGGCGCCAGGATCAGCCGGGCCGAGCAGACCGCGCTCAACGCCACCGCCGACCTGCTGGCCACCACGATCAGCGGACGGGCCGCCGCGCACGGGTTCGCGTTCGTCGACGTCCGCGCCGCGTTCACCGGACACGCGGTGTGCGACGACGTCGAGTGGATCAACGGCCTGTCCAACCCGATCCTCGAGTCCTACCACCCGAACACCGCGGGGCAGGCGAACGGGTACACGCCGCTGGTGGGCTCCCGGCTCGGCGCGGCGGCCACGTCACCCGGCCTGACCGACGTCTGACCGGGTGACGTCGGGCGGCCGGGATGGGCGGTAATGGTTTACGCGTGCGAGGATCGGGGAACGCGCCGGCCGCGGGACCGGCCGGCCCTGCGAAGCCTTTCAGCGCGGCGGGAGCCATCGTGGCCAAGCAACGACTGTCCGACGACCTCCATCACGAATTCGGAGCCGGGATTCCGGCCGCGGTCGCCCACGAGCGGCCCTTACCCCGACCGGGTGAGCAACTGCGTCGGGCGGTCGACGCCGTCCTCGTCGAGCTCGCCGCGAACGGCACCCCGGACGGGCCGGTACTGCGCCGGCTCGAGGACGTGCTGGTCGGCGGCCTGGCGTGGACGGCGGCGACCGGCGACACCTGCCGGGTCGAACACGCCGTGCACGCCGTCCGCGACGCGCGGGTCCGGCTGGGCGCGGCCGACCCGGACGGTGCCAGGACCGCGTTGCTGACCGCACGGGAGGACCTCGCTCCCCCGGTCGCCCGGCGCTGACCGGTCGCGGACGGACGTGCATGAACGCTGAGCTGCGCGCGCTCGCCGCCGCGCACGGGGTCGCGACCTGGTACGAGGACACCGAACGCCGCCGGGTCGAGGTGGCCGAGGACGTCGTGGTGGCGGTGCTCGCCGAACTCGGCGTGGACGCCGGCACCTCCGCGACCGTGCGCACCGAGTTGTCGGACGCCCTGCGCCGACACGGCCGAGTGACGGTGCCGGACCCGTTGGTGGTGCGTGCCGGCGAGTCGCCGGTGCTGAGCGTGACCGGTGAGCTGACGCTGGAGGACGGCACGGTGCGTCCCGTGCACGACCGGCTGCCCGGCGACCTGCCGCTCGGCTACCACTCGCTGTCGTTCGGCGACCAACGCGTGCCCGTGGTGGTGGCGCCGCCCGCGCTGCCGCCGGTGCCGCCGGCCTGGGGCCTGATGGCGCAGCTCTACGCCCTGCACTCGCCGGGCTCGTGGGGCATCGGGGACTTCGCCGACCTGCGGGAGCTCGTCGGCGGTTCGGCCCGGCTCGGCGCCGGCGTGCTGCTGGTCAACCCGGTGCAGGCGATCACCCCGGTCAAGCCGGTCAAGCGCTCGCCGTACTCGCCGTCCAGCCGGCGCTTCGCGAACCCGCTGTACCTGCGGATCACCGAGACCGACGCGTTCCACCGCGCGCCGGAACGGGTGCGGGCCGAGGTCGCCGCGCTCGCCCCGCCGCCCGGCGCCGAGCTGATCGACTACGACGCGGTGTGGGCGGCCAAGCTCGCCGCGCTGGAGGTGCTGTGGCGGCACGCCGGCCCGGTGCCCGAACCCGAACCGGACCTGGCCGAGTTCGCCGCGTTCTGCGCGCTCGCCGAGGAACACGGCCCCGACTGGCGTACCTGGCCCGCCGGGCTGCGGCATCCGCGCGGCGCCGATCTCACCGCGCCGAGGGCCGCGTTCCACGCCTGGGTGCAGGGGTTGTGCCGCGCGCAGCTGGCGTCGGTGCGGGAGGCGGCGGCCGACATGCGGGTCGGGGTCGTGCACGACCTCCCGGTCGGCGTCGACCCGGCCGGCGCGGACGCCTGGGCGCTGCAGGACGTGCTGGCCTCCGAGGTCACCGTCGGGGCGCCGCCGGACGCGTTCAGCCAGCAGGGCCAGGACTGGAACCTGCCGCCGTGGCGCCCGGACCGGCTGGCCGCGGCCGGGTACGAGCCGTTCCGGGACGTCATCCGGGCGGTGCTGGCGCACGCGGACGGGATCCGGGTGGACCACGTGATGGGCCTGTGGCGGCTGTGGTGGATCCCGCCGGGGCGTCCCGCGAGCGAGGGCACCTACGTGCACTACGACGCGAACGCGCTGCTCGGGGTGCTCACGCTGGAGGCGCGGCGGGCGTCGGCGATCGTCGTCGGCGAGGATCTGGGCACGGTGTCCGACGAGGTCCGCGCGACGCTGCGGGAACGGGGCGTGCTGCGCTCGTCGGTGCTGTGGTTCGAGCGCGACGAGCAGGCCGATGGCGAGCCGCTGCTGCCCCCGGCCCGCTGGCCATCGGACGCGATGGCCTCCATCTCCACCCACGACCTGCCGACCGCGGCGGGCTTCCTGCGCGGCGAGCACGTTCGGGTGCGCGCCGAGCTTGGGCTGCTGGCCGATCCCGCTGCCGAGCGGGAGCGCGCCGCCGCCGACCGGGACGAGCTGCTCGCGGAGCTGGCCGAGCACGGGCTGCTGCCGGAGGAGGCGACCGAGGAGGACCTCGTCGTCGCGTTGCACGCGCTGCTCGCGACGTCGGCCAGCACGCTGTTGCTGACCTCCCCACAGGACGCGATGGGCGAGCCGCGCCAGCCGAACCTGCCCGGAACCGTCGACGAGTACCCCAACTGGCGTATCCCCCTTGCGGTCACCGTGGCCGAATTTCTTCAACACCCCGTAGTCGTCCGCGCCCTCGCCACCCTCCGTACCGAGCGACCCCCGGACACGATCGGATGATCATTCCGAACAAAAGTTCCATTCGCGATTTCACCCCTGTTTCAGCCGATAACGTGGATGTCGATCGCTTCGACCCCACCGAGGAGCACCCGTGCAGCCCTGGCCTGGTTCCCCCTACCCGCTCGGCGCCACCTACGACGGCGCCGGCACCAACTTCGCGCTCTTCTCCGAGGTCGCGGAGCGGGTCGAGCTGTGCCTGTTCGACCCGTCCGGCGCCGAGACCCGCGTCAAGCTGCCGGAGGTCGACGGCTTCGTGTGGCACGGGTACCTGCCGAACGTGGGCCCTGGCCAGGAGTACGGCTACCGCGTGCACGGCCCGTACGAACCGCGCGACGGCGTGCGGTGCAACCCGAACAAGCTGCTGCTCGACCCGTACGCCAAGGCGGTCAGCGGCCACGTCGACTGGGACGAGTCGGTGTTCGGCTACCCGTTCGGCAAGCCGGACCAGCGCAACGACGCCGACTCAGCCATGCACACCACGCGCGGCGTGGTGATCAACCCGTTCTTCGACTGGGCCACCGACCGGCCGCCGAACATCCCGTACAACGAGTCGGTCATCTACGAGGCGCACGTACGCGGCCTCACCAAGCTGCACCCGGAGATCCCGGAGGAGATGCGCGGCACCTACTCCGGCCTGGCGCACCCGGTGATGATCGAGTACCTGCTCGACATGGGCGTCACCGCCGTTGAGCTGATGCCGGTGCACCAGTTCCTGCACGACCACGGGCTCACCGAGCGCGGGCTGTCGAACTACTGGGGCTACAACACGATCGCCTACCTCGCCCCGCACGACGGGTACGCGGCGGCCAACACGATGCCGGGCAGCCAGGTCCAGGAGTTCAAGGCGATGGTCCGCGCGCTGCACGAGGCCGGCATCGAGGTGATCCTCGACGTGGTCTACAACCACACCGCGGAGGGCAACCACCTCGGCCCCACGCTGTCCATGCGCGGCATCGACAACGAGTCCTACTACCGCCTGGTGGAGGACGACCGCCGCTACTACATGGACTACACGGGCACCGGCAACTCGCTGAACGTACGCAGCCCGCACACCCTGCAGCTGATCATGGACTCGCTGCGGTACTGGGTCACCGAGATGCACGTGGACGGTTTCCGGTTCGACCTCGCCGCGACGCTGGCCCGCGAGTTCTACGACGTCGACCGCCTGTCCACGTTCTTCGACCTGGTGCAGCAGGATCCGGTGATCAGCCAGGTCAAGCTGATCGCCGAGCCGTGGGACGTCGGCCCCGGCGGCTACCAGGTCGGCAACTTCCCTCCACTGTGGACGGAGTGGAACGGGAAGTACCGGGACACGGTGCGCGACTTCTGGCGCGGCGAGCCGTCCACGCTCGGCGAGTTCGCCTCCCGCATCACCGGTTCGTCGGACCTCTACAAGGACGACGGCCGCCGCCCGTACGCGTCGATCAACTTCGTCACCGCGCACGACGGCTTCACCCTCAACGACCTGGTCTCCTACAACGAGAAGCACAACGAGGCCAACGGCGAGGGCAACCGCGACGGCGCCGACGACAACCGGTCGTGGAACTGCGGCACCGAGGGCCCCACCGACGACGAGAAGATCCTCGACCTCCGGGCCCGCCAGCGCCGGAACCTGCTCGCGACCCTCCTGCTGTCCCAGGGTGTGCCGATGCTCCTGCACGGCGACGAGCTCGGCCGCACCCAGCAGGGCAACAACAACGGCTACTGCCAGGACAACGAGCTGTCCTGGGTCGACTGGTCTTTGCTGGAAACCAACGGCGACCTGGTCGACTTCACCGGCGCCGTGATCGCGTTAAGACACAACCACCCGGTGTTCCGGCGGCGCCGCTTCTTCAACGGCCGCCCGATCCGCCGAGGCGACGAGCTCCGGGACATCGCCTGGTTCACCCCGTCGGGCGAGGAGATGTCCGAACAGGACTGGGAGTCGGGGTTCGGCCGCAGCATCATGGTCTTCCTCAACGGCGACGGCATCCCCGACCTGGACCGCCGAGGCGACCGCGTCACCGACGACTCGTTCCTCCTCTGCTTCAACGCCCACCACGACGACATCGACATGACCCTCCCCGACCCCGACTACGGCGCCGAGTGGACAGTCGTAGTCGACACCGCCACCGGCGAAGTCTCCTCCGACTCAGGAGGAGGCGTGGTGGTAGGCGTAGTAGCCGGCGAAACCCCCTCCAGCCCCAAAACAGCCAAGGCGAGCACCAACCTCACCGTCACCGGCCGTTCGCTCCTGGTCCTCCAACGCACCGCCCAACCAACCTGACCACGCGCCCGATTCATCCGCGCTCGTCCCAACCCACGCACAGCCGCCCATGCACAGCCCAACCCACGCACCGCCGCCCCGCGCACCACCGCCCAACCACGCACAGCCGCCCACGCGTTGCCCAACCCACGCACCCGCCCAACCACGCACAACCGCCCACATAGCCCAACCCACGCACCCGCCCAACCACGCACAACCGCCCACATAGCCCAACCCACGCACCCGCCCAACCACGCACAACCGCCCACACACAGCCCGACCCACGCACCCGCCCACAACCGCCCACGCATAGCCCAATTCACGCACCCGCCCAACCCAGGCGCAGCCGCCGACGCACCGCCCAACCACCCACCGCCGCCCGCGCACAACCCAAACACTCACCGCCGCCCCGCGCACCGCCCAACCCACGCACAGCCACTTACGCAGCCGCCCAGCCACCCACAACCGCCGACGCTCAGCCCAACCACGCACAACCGCCCAACCCCTCGCACCGTCACCCACGCACCGCCCAACCCCACGCACCACCGCCCACGCTCAGCACAACCCACGCACCCGCTCCCCGACCACAACCCGCAGCCGACCACGCCGACTCCGTCCAACCCGAGGTAACTCGCGTGACCCACGTGCCCAGCTCCACCTACCGCGTCCAGGTGCGACCCACCTTCGACCTCGACGCCACCGCCTCGCTGGTGACCTACCTGCACCGCCTCGGCGTCGGCGCCGTCTACACCTCGCCCCTTCTCGCCGCCGCTCCCGGCTCGACCCACGGCTACGACGTCGTCGACCCCACCCGCGCCAACCCGGAGCTCGGCGGGGAGTCCGCCCGCCGCGGGCTCGTCACCGCCGCTCGCGAACACGGGCTCGGGCTCGTCGTCGACCTCGTGCCCAACCACATGTCCGTCGAGGTCCCCGCAGCCAACCCCTGGTGGTGGGACGTCCTCACCCACGGCCCGGAGTCGGCCTTCGCCGGGTACTTCGACATCGACTGGTCCCGCGGCCCGATCCTGCTCCCCGTCCTGGGCGACGAGGGCGCGCTCGAACTGCGCGACGACCGCCTCGCCTACTACGAGCACGAGTTCCCCATCACCCCCGGCACCGGCGACGGCACGCCCGCCGAGGTCCACGAACGCCAGCACTACCGCCTCGTCCACTGGCGCCGCGGCAACGCCGAGCTCACCTACCGCCGGTTCTTCGACATCACCTCGCTCGCGGCCGTCCGCGTCGAGGATCCCGCCGTGTTCGACGCCACCCACGCCGAGGTCCTCCGCTGGGTCCGCGCGGGCGAGGTCGACGGCCTGCGCATCGACCACCCCGACGGCCTCGCCGACCCCGGCGGCTACTTCGCCCGCCTCCGCGACGCCGCCGACTGCTGGCTCGTCGTGGAGAAGATCCTCGCCCCCGGTGAGGAACTTCCCGCCTCCTGGCCGGTCCACGGCACCACCGGCTACGACGCCCTCCGCCAGGTCTGCGGCGTCTTCGTCGACCCGAGCGGCGAGCCCGCGCTCACCGAGCTGGCCGCCGCACCCGACTTCGCCGTCGAGGAGGCCCGCAGCCGCCGCATGATCACCGACCGCTCGCTGGTCGCCGAGCTGCGCCGGATCGCCGCGCTCGCCCCGGACGTGCCAGAGGACGCCGTCGCCGAGCTGATGGTCGCGTTCCCCGTGTACCGCTCCTACCTCCCCGAGGGCCTCGCGCACTGGACCGCCGCCGTCGACACCGCCCGCGCACGCCGCCCCGACCTCGCCGACGCGCTCACCCGGCTCGACCGGGCCGTCCGCGACGACCCGGACGGCGAGCTGGCCACCCGCGTCCAGCAGACCTCCGGCATGGTCGTGGCCAAGGGCGACGAGGACACCGCCTTCTACCGCTACCCCCGCCTCACCGCGCTCAACGAGGTCGGCGGCGACCCCACCCGCTTCGGCGTCACCCCGGCCGAGTTCCACGCCGGCGCCGCCGCCCGCGAAGCCGGCTGGCCGGCGGGCATGACCGCACTGTCCACCCACGACACCAAGCGCTCCGAGGACGTCCGGGCCCGGCTCGCGGTCCTCGCCGAGGTACCGCACGAGTTCGCCGCCGCCGTGCGCCGTTGGTCGGCCAGGCACCCGCTCGGCGAACCGACGCTGGAGCTACTGGCCTGGCAGTCCCTCGTCGGCGCCTGGCCGATCACAGCGGACCGGCTCGCCGCCTACCTCGACAAGGCCGCCAAGGAGGCCAAGCTCCGCACCAGCTGGGTCGACCACGACGAGCCGTTCGAGGCCGCAGTCGCCGCCTGGCCCGCCGAGGTCATGGCCGACACCACCACCCGTGCCGACCTCGAGGCGTTCGTCGCCCGCGTCGCAGGCCCTGGCTGGTCCAACGCACTCGGCCAGAAGCTCCTGCACCTCACCGGCCCCGGCGTCCCGGACGTCTACCAGGGCACCGAGCTGTTCGACCTGTCCCTGGTCGACCCGGACAACCGCCGCCCGGTCGACTTCGCCGCCCGCGACGCCCTCCTCACCCGCCTCGAGGACGGCTGGCTGCCCGAGACCGTCGACGACACCGGCGCCGTCAAGCTGCACGTCGTCCGCACCGCCCTGCGCCTGCGCCGGGACCGGCCCGACCTGTTCACCGGCTACCGCCCGCTGCGCGCCGACGGTCCGGCCGCCGACCACGCGCTCGCGTTCGCCCGTTCCGGCGTGGTCGCGGTCGCCACCCGCCTGCCCGTCACGCTCTCCCGCACCGGCTGGCGGGACACCGTCCTCGCCCTGCCCCCCGGCCGCTGGACCGACCACCTCACCCGCCGGCCCGTCCCACCGGTCGTGCCGCTGGCCGACCTGCTCGACCGCTACCCCGTCGCCCTTCTGGTCGGAGAGCCGTGATGACCGCCGAGCACTTCTCCGTCTGGGCCCCGCACCGCGACCGCGTGCGCCTCACCATCGGCCCCACCACCCACGCCATGGAACGCGACGACCACGGCTGGTGGCACGCCGAGATCCGGGGCGCCGGGGACGGCACCGACTACGCGTTCCTGCTCGACGACGACGAGACCCCACTGCCCGACCCCAGGTCCCGCTGGCAGCCCGCCGGCGTGCACGGCCCGTCCCGCCGCTACGACCACCGCGCGTTCGCCTGGTCCGACGCCGCCTGGACCGGCCGGCAGCTCGCCGGCGGCGTCATCTACGAGCTGCACATCGGCACGTTCACCGAGCAGGGCACGTTCGACGCCGCGCTCGACCGCCTCGACCACCTGGTCGACCTCGGCGTCGACTTCGTCGAGGTACTGCCGGTCAACGCGTTCGACGGCACCGCGGGCTGGGGCTACGACGGCGTGCTGTGGGGCGCGGTGCACGACCCGTACGGCGGCCCGGACGCCTTCAAACGGTTCGTCGACGCCTGCCACGCCCGTGGCCTCGCCGTACTGCTCGACGTCGTCTACAACCACCTCGGGCCGTCCGGCGCGTACCTCGACCGGTTCGGCCCGTACTTCGCCGGCAGCACGATCTGGGGCCCGGCGCTGAACCTCGACGGCCCCGACTCCGACGAGGTCCGCCGCTACGTCATCGACAACGCGCTGAGCTGGCTGCGCGACTACCACCTCGACGGGCTGCGGCTCGACGCCGTGCACGCCCTGGTCGACCGGGGCGCCACCCACCTGCTGGAGGAGCTCGCCGACGAGGTCGACGCCCTCGCGGCCGGCCTGCGCCGACCACTGCACCTCATCGCCGAGTCCGACCTGAACGACCCGAAGCTGGTGACCTCCCGCGACGCCGGCGGCTACGGTCTGGCCGCCCAGTGGTGCGACGACCTGCACCACGCCCTGCACGTCGCCCTCACCGGCGAGACCGACGGCTACTACCGCGACTTCGGCCGGCCGGACGCCCTGCCGGACACGCTGCGCCGCGCCTTCTTCCACGCGGGCACCTGGTCGTCGTTCCGCCGCAGGACCCACGGCCGTCCGATCGACCCCCGCCGACACTCTGGCCACCGCTTCCTCTGCTACCTGCAGAACCACGACCAGATCGGCAACCGCGCCCAGGGCGACCGGATGACCGCGACGATCCCCGCGGCCCGGATGCTCTGCGGCGCCGCCATCGTGCTGTGCTCGCCGTACACGCCGATGCTGTTCATGGGCGAGGAGTGGGCGGCGAGTTCCCCGTGGCAGTTCTTCGCCTCGTTCACCGACCCCGACCTGGCCACCGCGGTCCGCGACGGCCGCCGCAAGGAGTTCGCCGAGCACGGCTGGGGCGAGGCGGAAGTACCCGATCCCATGGACCCCGCGACCGTCACCCGCTCCACCCTGCCCTGGTCCGAGCTGAACGACCCGGCTCACCGAACGGTGTACGAGACCTACCGCGCCCTGATCGCCCTCCGCCGCGCACACCCCGACCTGGCCGACCCAAGACTCGACCGCTTCCACGTGGACACCCACGACGCCTGCCTGGTCCTGCACCGGGGCGACCGCCGCGTCGTGGTGAACCTCGGCGGCGCCTCGGCCACGATCCCGCTCGACCGGCCACCGGGCGAGCCGTTACTCGCGTCAACCGAACCGGAGGTGACCGGCACCCACGTCACGCTTCCCCCCGACACGTTCGCCGTCTTCTGACGCCGGTTCCGACGACGAGCCCGCCGGCGCGCGTCGTGCCAGCATGGAGGCATGGACGACAAGCAGATCGCGGCCCGCATCGGCGACCTGATCGCCGAGGAGCACGAGCTGGAACGCGGTGGCGACGCCGACACCGTGCGGCGCCGCGAACTCGAGGTGGAGCTCGACCAGTGCTGGGACCTCCTCCGGCAGCGTCGAGCCCGCCGCACCGCGGGCGAGAACCCCGACGACGCGGAAGCACGCCCCGGCAACGTCGTCGAGGGTTACCTGCAGTAACCGTCACTCGGGCGGCAGCGCCGGCGCCGCAGCGCTACGCACCGTCGTCATCACGGGAACCGCCATCAGCGCTCCCGCGATGCCGGCCAACTCGGCCCCGACCGCCACCCCGACGATCACCGCGACCGGGTGCAGCCGCACCGACCGGCTCATCAGCAGCGGCTCGAGCAGGTTCCCCTCCAGCTGCTGCACCAACACCACGATCCCGACGACGATCAGCGCGATCACGGGTCCCTGGGTGACCAGCGCGACCAGCACCGCCACCAACCCCGACACGAACGCGCCGACCAACGGCACGAACGCGCCGAGGAACACCAGCCCCGCCAGCGGCAACACCAGCGGCACCCCGGTGATCCACAACCCGACCCCGATCCCGACCGCGTCGATCAGGGCGACCACCAACGTCGTCCGCACGAACGAGGTGAGGTCGCGGAACGCGCGCCGTCCCCCGTCGAACACCCGCTCCCGAGTGGCCCGAGGAAGCGGCCGGAGCATCCCGCGCCACAGCCGCTCCCCGTCGTGCACGAAGAAGACCAGCAGGAAGACCGCGAGCGCGATCCCCGCCAGCAGCGTGCCCGCGGTGGAAAGGACACCCCACACCCCCGACATGAGGTTGGACTGGTTCCGCGCCACCCACTCCCGGCCGTCGGCGACCATCCGGTCGAGCTGTTCCCCGCTGATCCCGAGCCCGCCGAGCCAGCCGCGCAGCTGGTCGTAGCTCTCCGCCAACCGGGCTTCCAGGTCCGGCAACCCCCCGATGACCGACCCGACCATGAACGCGATCAGCCCTCCGACAACGGCCAGCCCGCCCAGGACGACGAGCAGCGTCGCCAAGACCTTCGGCACCCCGCCCTCGGCGAGAAACCGCGCCCCCGGCGCCAGGAGCGCCGCCAACAACACCGCGACCGCCACCGAGACCGCCACGAGCGTGACCCGCCCCAACACCTGCCCCACAACCCACACCGCGACCGCCACGATCACCAACTGCGCGGCCCGAACAGCAAGCCGCCCGATCCACCCGTCCCCCCAACCCCACCGACGCTTCACCGCCGCCCCCGCCGAACGGCTCGCACCCGCGCCTGCCCCACCAGCCGCATCCGCATCGGCCGCGCCACCGCCGCCCACATCAACTCCGCCGGCCACCCCGGCGCCAGCCGCCTGAGCCCTGCCCACATCAACTCCGCCGGCCACCCCGGCGCCAGCCGCCTGAGCCCTGCCCGCATCGGCATCGCCAACCGAGCGTGAATCCGCCGCGTCAGTCCCGCCCGAGCCGACCCCATCGGCTCCGCCAGTCACCTCCCGGTCGGCTTCGCGACCGGGACCCGCGTCCTCCGCACCACCCGGACCGGTGTCGCGTCGTCGATCACCCGAGTCGGGCTCGTCGGGATCCACCGTCGTCACCCGCTCTCGCGGGGTTCCACCTGCGCCAGTACGCCGATGTGGTCGCTGCCCCACGCCCCGGCGACCGCTCCCGCGAACACCCGGTCGCACTCCACCACCCGCATCGTCGGGCCCTCGCGACCGCAGCGCACCAGGAGGTAGTCGATGCGGCGGTCCAGGTCCGCCTGCCAGTGCGCCTCCATCAGCGGGTTGACCGACGGCGCGAACGTCGCGCCCGGTTCGCCACCGTGCGTGAGTTCCCAGGCGTCCCGGTAGCTCACGCTCGTTCCGTCCAGTGAGTGCAGACCGCGCCAGAAGCGCACCGACGACGCGTCCGGCATCGCGTCGAAGTCGCCGCCCAGGAGCACGTGCTGCCCGGTCCGCTCGACGATCTCCTCCACGAACCGGGCGGTCCGCACCGCCTGCACCTCGCGCTCGTACTCCACGTTCGTCGGCCACGACGGCTTGTGGTTCACCAGGAGTAACGGCTCCTCCGCGCGGTCCCACCGCACGTCGACGACGAGCGCACCGGCCGGGAAGTCCACCGTCCGCGCCCCCACCCGCAGGTCGATCTCGCGCTGCGCGCCCAGCGGCCACCGGCTCGCGATCGAGATCCCGGACCCGATCTCACCCGTGATGTCCCGGTGTGACTGGTGCGCCACGTGGTAGCCGTCCCCCAGCACGTCGACCACCTGGTCGTAGTCGCCGGTGACGACGGCCTCCTGGAACAGCACCAGATCCGGCGCGAGCTCGCCGAACCCCGCCTGCAGCACCGCCCGTCGCGACTCCCAGTCCTGCTGGCGGCCGAGAATGTTCTGCGTGATCACGCGCATGCCGTACGCATAGCCCGATCGTGAGCCGGGCAAACCGGTTACTCCGTCGAGGACGGTCGCCGGCCGATCCTCGGCAGCACCGCGCGGGCCTCCTCGTGCCGCAGCCCGGTCGCCTGCAGCAGGTCGACCGCGACCGACCGGAGCTGTGCGGCCACCACCTGCGCGGAGAACCCGCCCCCGGCCAGCCGCGGGGCGTCGACCGACGACCCGGCGTTCCCCAGTTCCTCCCGCACCTCGCTCATGTCCTGCCCGAGCCGGTCACGGAGCGACGCGGCGGCGTCGGCGAGCTGCCGCAGTCCGGCCGGGATCGCGGCGGGCACGGGCTCGCCGTCGACGAGCGCGGACCGGGTGCGCCGCAACAGCACCCGGCAGTTGCGCAACGCGTGGTCCAGCGGCTCGTAGGCGTCCACATAGGAGCGGAGGAGCCGGCGCTGCCGTCGGTGCAGCGGTGAGATGGCGAGGATGTCCCTGGCGGTCCGCAGGGCGTCGCGGTAGTCGTCGATGGGCTGCTGGGTCCTGATCCCGCGCAGCGCCCGGTAGGCGAGGTCCGGGTCGCGCCGGTCGATGGCGTCGGCGGCGCTGGTCAACGCGTTGATGAGGGTGTTGACCATCAGCCGCGCGTGCCGCCGGGCGATCTCCGGCGGGTTGCCGGGCAGCAGCGCGACGGCCGCGAGCCCGAGCAGGCCGCCGATGAGCGCGTCCACCATCCGGTCGAACCCGCCGGTGCCGCCGGGCGGCAACAGGGTCGCGACGAGCACCGCGGAGGATCCGGCCTGGACGGTGATCAGCGGGCCGCCGTCGAGCAGCACGGCCGCGGTCATCGCGAGCGTCACGACCAGCACGATCTGCCACGCGCCGGTGCCGATGGTGTAGACGAGCAGGTCACCGACACCGATGCCGACGCTCACGCCGACCACGAGCTCGACCACCCGACGAAGCCGCTGCTGCCCGAGCCCGACCCCGATGGAGATCAACACCGCGATCGGCGCGAAGAACGGCCGAGGGTGCCCGAACACGTTGGTGGCCACGAACCAGGCCAACCCGGCGGCGATCCCGCACTGGAGAATGGGCAACGCCATCAGCCGCAGCCGGCGCATCCGCCGCCGCCCCGCGCTCCGAACCCGCACCCCGGTCACCCGCACGCCAACCGAGGCTATCCGAGCACACCCCGATCCTCAGCACGACGAGACCGCCCCGCCGCGAGGGACACGCTTGAACAAGCCACGCGGACCGTCAGAAGCCACCCAGCCCCCGGCGGCGCACACGATCGATACCAGCAAACCCCCCGAACGGGTTTATCAGTCGGCTTGGTCCGGGTACCCGCTCTCCGAGCCGGCCGCCGCGCCACGCGGAGCCGGCGACTCGCCGAACCGACAGGCGCGGGGCCGGTTCCGGCCCGCGTGGCTGGTCTGTGAGGAACCCATGCGCAACGATCCCGACAGAACTCGGCTTGACCCGTACCCCGCCGCCGATCCGCCCACCGTGCAGCACCCGGCCGCGTCGCGGACGCCGGCGCCGCCGCCGGTCTCGGCGCCTCGCGCGGCCGGGCCGTACGAGGACGAGGTCGTCGAGGAAGGCGTCTCGAACCCGGACTACCGCCGCATCCGCGCGGTCAACATCGTCTGCACCATCATCAACGTGATCACGGCGCTGTTCGCCATCGTGCTCGCGGTGCACATCGTGCTGGTGCTCGGCTCCGCCAACATGGCGAACGGCTTCGCGTCCTTCGTGGAGAGCTGGGCGGCGAACATCCGGCTGGGGCTCAACGGACTGTTCACCCCGGACAGCGTCCAGCTCGCCACGCTCCTGAACGAGGGCCTCGCGGCGATCCTGTGGCTCGCGATCGGCGCCCTGCTCACGTACCTGATCCGCCGGTTCGCCCTGCCGGGACCGCGCCGGGTGCAGCGGTACCGCCGCGTGGTTCGTTAGCTCTCAGTCGAGCACCCCGGCAGCGGCCGCGAGGTCGGCCACCAGCTCCTGGTAGGCCGCCTCGCGGTCGTCTGCGCGCAACACCGACGACGGGTGCACGGTGGTCACCACCCGGGTCGGCTCGCGCTCGGGCAGCGGAACGACGGTGCCACGCTCCTTCGTCACCCGGAAGCTCGGGCCCAGCAGCGACTTCGCCGCCGTGGCGCCAAGGCACAGCACCAGGTCCGGACCGATCGTGTCCAGTTCGGCGTCCAGCCACGGGCGGCAGGCCACCACCTCGGTACGCGACGGCGTCTTGTGGATGCGCCGCTTCCCCCGTTCGGGCAGCGTGAACTTGAAGTGCTTCACCGCGTTCGTCACGTAGACCTGGTCGCGGTCGATGCCGGCTTCCTCCATCGCGCGGTCGAGCAGGCGACCGGCCGGGCCGACGAACGGCTCGCCCTTGCGGTCCTCCTGGTCCCCCGGCTGCTCGCCGACGACCAGTACCCGCGCGTCGGACGGGCCGGCGCCGAACACGGTCTGGGTCGCGTCCCGGTACAGGTCGCAACCGCGGCAGGTGTCGGCGGCGCTGCGCAGGGTGTCGAGGTCGGCGTTCGGCGGCACGAAATCCTGCGCGGTCATGTCCGCGGGACTACCCGGCTGCCCCCGCACCAAACGAGTTTCGATCACCGGGGTCACGGGTAGCCGCTGGCCGGAGCCGATTGGAGGGAACGCGATGCACAGGGAAAGCGACACCCACGGCCCCCGGCAGGACGAGAACCTCAAGCACGAGCTGGACGGCATGCTCCGCGGCAACGGCCCGAGCCGCGCCGAGGAGTGGCGGGATCCAGAGCCGCCTGCCGACGACGACCCGGAACCGGGGCCCGACCCCCGAGAGCCGTAACGCGAAAGTCTCCTCTCTCCTCGTCGGCCGGACCCCCGGCCCGGCCGACGAGGTCCTATCTACGACTGATCGGTGCCGGTGCCGGTGTCGCTGTCGGTGCCGGTGTCGCTGTCGGTGTTCTCGGCGGACACGCGCAGCGGCCGCAGCAGTGTCCACAGCACGAACAGCGCGGCGACCACGAGCATGGCGAGCCCGGCCCACAGGTTGATGTTCACGCCGGCCGAGCGCTCGATGTCCGCGTCGCTGGTCACCGCGGCGCCCATCACGGTGAGCACCGCGCCGTACACCCCCATCAGCAGGGCGATGACCAGCCGGATGTCGAACACGGCGAATCGGCTCCTGGCACTCGTCTTCGTCGTCATCGGTCCCTCCCTAGAAGATGATGTTGAGTACGATCGTCACGACCAGCACGATGCCGGCGAGCAGGCTCGGGTTGCGGTACCAGCCGGCGTCCTCGCCGGTCGTCGAGTGCTGGCGGGTCTCCTTCGGCGTGAGCGAGTAGACCAGCCCGGTCAGCTGTGCGGCCGGTTTCGGCGCGCTCACGTAGGTCACCGCGACGCTCACCACGATGTCGACGACGAACGCCGCACCAGCTCCGATGAACGCGGCGCCCTGACCGGGCAGCACCCACACACCGGTCTCGCTCAGGATGAACACGACGACCGCGGCGAGGGTGCCGCTGGCCAGACCGGCCCAACCGGCCGCGGGCGTCATCCGGCGCCAGAACATACCGAGGATGAACGTCGCGAACAGCGGCGCGTTGAAGAACGAGAACAGCTGTTGCAGGTAGTCCATCAGGTTGCTGTAAGTGGACGCGATGAACGCGGTGCCGATCGCCAGCGCGGTGGCGACGATCGTGATGAACCGGCCGAACCGCAGGTAGTAGTCGTCCGGTCGATCCTTGCGGATGTAGGCCTGCCAGATGTCGTAGGTGAACACCGTGTTGAACGAGCTCAGGTTCGCCGCCATGCCGGCCATGAACGACGCGAGCAGCCCGGCGATCGCGATGCCCAACATCCCGTTGGGCAACAGGTCCCGCATGAGCAGCAGCAACGCGTCGTTGAACGTGGCGCCGCTCGGCGCCGACTCGCCCGCCATCAGCGCGGTCTTGTTCTCGCCCTGCAGTTCGGTGACCGCGACACCGGCGACCATACCCGGGATGATCACGATGAACGGGATCAGCATCTTCGGGAACGCGCCGATGATCGGGGTGCGCCGGGCGGCCGACATGCTCTTGGCCGCCATCGCCCGCTGGACCTCGACGAAGTTCGTGGTCCAGTAGCCGAACGAGAGCACGAAACCGAGCCCGAACACCAGTCCGAGCACCGACAGGAAGTTGTCCTCGAACCCGGTGAGCTGGTTTCCCGGCCAGCTGTTCACCTGCTCCGGCCCGCCCGGACCGGCGCTGACCTTGTCGACCAGCCCCTGCCAGCCGCCCACCTTGTACAGCCCGACGATGGTCAGCGGCAGCAGCGCGGCGACGATCACCACGAACTGCAGGACCTCGTTGTAGATCGCCGCGGACAGCCCGCCGAGCGTGGTGTAGCTGAGCACGATCACCGCCGCGACGATCACCGACACCCACAGCGGCCAGCCGAGCAGCAGGTTGACCACGCTGGCGAGCAGGAACAGGTTCGCGCCCGCGATCAGCACCTGCGCGAGGGCGAAGCTGACCCCGTTCAGCAGATGAGCGCCCTTGCCGAAGCGGCGCAGCATGAACTCGGGGACGCTGCGGACCTTGGAGCCGTAGTAGAACGGCATCATCACGATGCCGAGGAACAACATCGCCGGAACCGCGCCGATCCAGAAGTAGTGCGCGGTCGGCATGCCGTACTCGGCCCCGTTGGCCGACATGCCCATGACCTCGATGGCGCCGAGGTTCGCGGAGATGAACGCGAGCCCGGTGACCCACGCCGGCAACGACCGTCCCGACAGGAAGAAGTCGAGGCTGGTCGACACCCGTCGTCGTGCCAGGTAACCGATACCCAGGACGAGCAGGAAATACAGCGCCAGCAGTATGTAGTCGACAGCGTTGGCGTCCAGCCGCAGGTCTGCTTGGGCCAGAACGGTCACCCCGGGCACCTCCTCCAGTCAGACCCCCTCGCTCAACCCAACACCACAACGACGTGGAACGCGCGGTGAGCGATCATCCACAGCGGACGAATCGGTCGAACCACGCCGGGGCGCGCGAGCGGTCGAGACCGGTATGGCGCGGTGTTCAGTTGTGTTCGCGAACTCCTTTCAGTCGGGTAGCACGGGCACCGAGACGCCGGGATGGCGGTTCAGCATGGCGGCTCTCGTCACGGCCGCGGTGCCGAACCGGTCGCGGACGTGGTCGAGCGCGGCGTCCAGCGTTCCGGCCGGTCCGCCGTCGAACGGCAGGACAAGCTGGACAGCGTTTTCTCTGTCCAAGTTGGACAGAGCGACACCGATCAGGGTGACTCCTCTCTCGTCGATCATCGGCATGGCGTCGTGCAGCAGCCGCCGGGCGGTGGCCAGGATCAGCTGCGTGTCGTCGGTGGCCTGGACCAGGGTCTGCGACCGCGTGACCCGCGCGAAGTCGGCGAACCGCAGTCGCAGCACGACGGTCCGGCAGACCCGGTGTGCGGCGCGCAGCCGCCTGGTCGTCCGGTCGACCAGCGCGGCCAGGAACGCCACCAGTTCGTCGCGGGTACGCGGCGAACGACCGAGGGCCCGCTGCGCACCGATCGATCCGCGGCGGCGGCCGACCCGCACCCGGCGCGGATCGTGGTTGTGCGCCAACGCGTGCAGGTGCCGCCCGGAGGCTCGACCGAGCATGCCGACGAGCGTGGACTCCGCCATCGCCGCGACCTGCCCGACCGTGGCGATGCCGCGCGCGTGCAGCTTCTCCGCCGTCACCGTCCCGACACCCCAGAGCCGCTCCACCGGCAGGGGGTGCAGGAAGTCCAGTTCACCGTCCGGAGGTACCACGAGCAGGCCGTCCGGCTTGGCCACCCCGCTGGCGACCTTCGCCAGGAACTTGGTCCTGGCGACGCCGACGGTGATGGGCAGGCCGACCCGCTCGAGCACCTCCCCGCGTAATCGCTCGGCGATCTCGCGTGGGGTACCGGAGATTCGGCGTAAGCCGCCGACCTCGAGGAAGGCCTCGTCGATCGAGATGCCCTCGACCAGCGGCGTGGTGTCGCGGAACACGTCGAACACGGCCTTGCTCGCCGCGCTGTACGCGGACATGCGCGGCGGTACGACGATGGCGTGCGGGCACAGGCGTAAGGCGCGACCGCCACCCATCGCGGTGCGTACTCCGTGGAACTTGGCCTCGTAGCTCGCGGCGAGCACGACGCCGCCACCGACGATCACCGGCCGCCCGCGCAGGCGGGGGTCGTCGCGCTGTTCGACGGAGGCGTAGAACGCGTCCAGGTCGGCGTGGAGGATGGTGGCTTCGCTCACGAACATATGTTCGCATCGAAGTCCGACAACGCGCAGCCCGAGAGCAAGATCCACCCGATCGGGAACGGGTCACCGCGAGGCCGTTATCCGCCAGCGATTTTCTGCCGGCCGAACGGATCGTCCGGCCTCGCAGGGCTTGCCTCCGACGTCGTCCGGCAGGCGGCGAGCGTGACCTCGGCGTGATTTCCGCTCGGCTTCAGGTGCCGAGCCAGCCGGGAACGTCGAGCGGGAAACCCGAGGGCACCACGGTCCGCAGGCTCGTCTCGAGGTCCCGGACCCGCCCGGACCCCAGGACGCGCACCCACTCGGCGCGCAGCTCGTCGAAGATCGCGGCGGAGCGGGCGAGCACGTCGGCCCCGGCGGGCGTCAGGCCGACGAGCTTGCGCCGCGCGTCGGCCTCGTCGGCCGAGCGTTCGACGTACCCGAGCCGCTCGAGCCGGTCGATCGTCTTGCCGGCCGCCTGTTTGCTGACCCCGAGCCGGCGCGCGACCTCACTCGCGGTGGCCCCGGCGCCGACCGCCTGGAGGGCGAACCCGTAGGCCGGCCGGAAGTCGACGTGCCCCTGGCGGGCGAGCTCGGCGTGCAGCCGGTCGATGAGCGACCGGAACCCGGCGAACAGCAGCAGCGGCAACTCGAACCCTGGCGCATTATCGTCAACCTGGTTTACCATCTCGTCAACCACGTTGACCAAACTAACGGAGACGCCCATGTTCACCGACCACACCATCGAGTCCGCCCCACCGGCCGCGCGCCGCGCCATGACCGCCGTGGTCGAGCAACTCGGCTACCTGCCGACGCCCGTGGCCCGGATGGCCGAGTCCCCCGCCCTGCTCGACGGCTTCCGGAAGCTCAGCGGCCTGTTCGAGACCACGACACTGGACCCGCTGGCCCGCGAGACGCTGATCATGACCGTCGCCACCCGCAACGGCTGTCACGTCTGCGTGGCCATGCACACCGCGAAGCTCACCGCCCTCGGCGCGGCCCCCGAACTGATCTCCGCCCTGCGCGGCGGCGGGCCGATCCCCGCCCCACGACTGGCGGCGGTGCGGGAGTTCACCGTCGAGGTCCTGGCGTCGGCCGGCGCGGTGCCCGAGGACCGGCTGACGGCCTTTCTGGCGCACGGTTTCACCCGCCGCCAGGCGCTCGAGGTGGTGTTGGGCATCGGCGCCTACACACTGTCCACAGTGGCCAACAGGCTGACCGACGCGCCCCTGGACGAACAGTTGGCCGCCTACGCCTGACCGATCAGCGGTCGTTCGCGGAAGCCGTTACGCGCGCCAGGTGAACAGGACCAGCGGGTACTCCTCGACCACGAACGCCGCCTCCTCGTGCCAGCCGGTGCGGCGGTACAGGTCGGCGGCGGGGGCGTCGGCATGGGTGCACAGCCATGCCGACGGCCAGCCGGCGGTGAAGCGGATCAGCAGGGCGCGGCCGATGCCCTGCCGCTGGTGCTCGGGGTCGACCATCAGCTCGGCGACGACCAGTGCGGGGGCGACCAGCCGGCTCGCCACGTCGGGGGTGACCGCGGCGGCCAGGGCGTCGTCGAAGGCCGTGCCGGTGGCCAGGTGCGGGCCGGCCGGCCAGCCGTAGACGGCGCCGACCAGGTGGCCGCCGGAGATCGCGACCAGGCCGGCGAAGCCGTCGCGGCCCAGGTGGGCGGTGAGGCGTCCCGGGAAGCCCGCCAGGCGCTCGGCCGACTCCTGCCAGGGCGGCGCGGAGAAGCATCGCCGGTACAGGGTCTCCAGCCGGTGCGCGTGCCGGCCGAGCTGGATGGCGTCGGTGCGGCGGACCGTGATGCCTCGGTGCACAACCAGGCAGATTATCCCTCGGCGCCGGGCTGGTTCAGGCCCGCTCGCTCCTCCAGCCGGTCGAGCCGACGCAGGACGGGTTCCAACGCCTTGCCGAGCGCGGTGGCCACCGGATCCGCGCCACCCTGGTTCGCGCGCAGGTGCACGTAGCCGGCCAGTGCGGCGGACACCGCCTGGCGGGCGGACCGGGACTCGACGCCGAGGCCGCGCAGCACCTCGCCGGCGGTGCCGTCCGGCTCGGCGATGAGCCCGAGCAGCAGGTGCTCGCAGCCGATGTAGTTGTGGCCGAGCAGGAGCGCCTCGACGACGGTCAGCTCCAGCGCGTTCGCGGCGGTGGAGCTCAGTCGCACGGCCCGGCCGCGCTCGCCGGCACCGGCCCGCTCGACCTCGCGCAGTACGGTCGCCGGCTCGACCTCGATCGAGCGCAGCACGTGCAGGGCGAGGTTGGTGCCCTCGGCGAGCAGGGCGTGCAGCAGGTCGCGGGTGCCGATCTCGGCCGCCTCGCGCTCCTGCGCGCGGGCGATGGCGAGCTTCACGACCTCCTTGGCGCGCTGGGTGAAGTGGGTGAGCCCGGCCGTGGGGTCCAGACCCTCCAGGTCGCCGACGGCCACCGCCCGGATGGCTGTGACCCGCTTGACTGACTGTTCCAGGGCGCGCTGGCAGATCGCGGAAACCGGTAACCCGGTGTCCTTCACGCTTTCGGCCAGGTCATCGGGCAGGTACACGTTGACTTTCGGCATGACCCCATTTGTACCCCCAAAAGGGGTTATGAACAACCGCAGCTGTGGCGGCGGGTCTGGAGCACCGGCAGCAGCACCGAACGCGGCTCGCGGTTCGGCTCGCCCAGGCGCTCCACCAGCAGGTCCACCGCCGTCTCGCCGAGCTTGCGCATCGGCTGGGTCACGGTGGTCAGGCTGGGGCGCACCACCCGGCCGAGTGGGATCCCGTCGAACCCGACCACGGCCACGTCCTCCGGCACCCGGATCCCCCGCCGCTCCAGCGACCGCAGCGCGCCCAGGGCCATCTGGTCGTTCGCGCACACCAGGGCCTCGGGCGGGCGG
Source organism: Actinophytocola gossypii (assembly GCF_025165815.1). GTDB lineage: Bacteria > Actinomycetota > Actinomycetes > Mycobacteriales > Pseudonocardiaceae > Actinophytocola > Actinophytocola gossypii. The sequence goes on from NZ_JAFFZE010000010.1 coordinate 158,853, forward strand.
CCGACGCGATCCAGCAGGCGGTCGACCGCGGCCCGGCCGTCGGACTGGGTGAAGTCGCCCCGAGCGTCCGGCTCGTCCGGCACCGGCAGGCCGGCCGCCGCGCACGCGCGCCGGTACCCGAGAAACCGGGCCTCCGCGTCGGGTGAGTCGGCCGTGCCGCCGAGGAACGCGAGCCGCCGGAGCCCGTGGTCGGCGATCAGGTGCGTGGTCATCGTGAACTCGCCGTCGGCGTTGGCGACCTCGATGTGGTCGAGGTGGTCGATCTCGCGCGGGCCGGCGATCATCACCACCGGGAGCCGTCGGGAGATGATCTCCAGGTCCTCGGTGGGCACCGTCCTGGCCAGCACGGCGAACCCGTCGACCCGACCGGCCACCTTCGCCACCAGGCTCTCCGGACCGCCCGCGAGCGACGCGGCGATCAGCAGGGCGTACCCGTGCCGGCGCGCCGCCCGCTCCATGCCGCGGGTGATCTCGTCGGCGTAGAGCATCCGCTCCGGGTCGGTGGCGTCGTCGTCACCGTCCTCCACCTCGGGGTCCCCGTGGTCGGGGAAGCACAGGCCGAGTACTCCGGTACTCCGGCTGGCCAGGCCGCGGGCGTTGCCGCTCGGCACGTAGCCCAGCTCGCGCGCCACGGCGAGCACGCGTTCCCTGGTCTGCTCGCGGACCGTGTCGGGATTGCGGTACACCCGCGACACGGTGGCGATGGACACCCGTGCGCGCTCGGCGACGTCGTAGACCGTCGGGGCGCCCATGACCCTCCTGTAAGCGCATTCAACCGCGCCACGTTACCGCTTTGCCAATGCAAGGGCAAGCAGCGGAGCGGCTCACGCCAGGCGCAACGGCGCACCGCCGTCGACGAGGAACGGACCGTCCGGCACCAGCGCTCGCCGCACGCGTTCCATGGCGCGGCGGCCCGCGTCGGGATGCCGACCGTCGAACGCGCCGACCCGGACGGCGAACGCCAGGTCGAACGGCGGCTCGCCGGGCAACAGCGTGAAGTCCTCGGCGGCCACGTGGCGAACACTCAGCAGCCCGTCGGCGATCTCCCCAGCCGCGTTGCGTTCGGTGGCGGCGACGCCCTTCGCGGACCGGTCGATCACCAGGATGTGCCCGCCGGGAGCGATGCGCGCGCAGACGGCCTTCGCGGCCGCGCCGGGAGCGCCGCCGATCTCCAGCACGCGCGCTCCGGGCCGCAGCGGCAGGGCGTCGACGATCGCGGCGAGGCGCGGGGAGAGCGTCGTCATGGCGCGTCGAGACCCAGGAGCCGGGCGAGCACACTGAGTTGGTCGGCGTAGTGCTGGACGAACTCGGCTCCCCGGGGGTCGACCCCGCAGACGCCCTCGATGACGTGCGGGAGGCTGGTGGTGGCCATCGCGGCCGCCACGAGCATGATCGCCAGGCAGGCCGGGTCCAGCTCGGCTGCCAGCCGACCGGCCTGTTGGTGCGCGCGGACCTGGTCGACGAAGTGCCGCAGCCGCTCACCGCGGGGTGCGTGGTCCGGGTCGTCGTCCGGGCCCGTGTACTCCAGACCGCCCCAGGCCATCAGTCGAACGCCGTCCGGGTTGTTCAGCGCCTCCAGCGCGTACCGGCGGATCTGTTCGGGCAGGGGCGTGTCGGGCGGGACCAGTTCGCGGTCACGCTGCCGCCAGCGCTCGGAGATGGCCTGGTAGAGGCCTTCCTTGCTGTCGAAGTAGTACCAGATCAGCTGTTGGTTGACCCCGGCCCTCGCCGCGATCGTGCTGGTCCGCGCACCCGCGTATCCGTGGGCGGCGAACTCGGCCACCGCCGCGTCGAGGATGAGCCCGCGGGTGCGCTCCGGGTCGCGCTGCCGCTCCGGTGGCTTGGGTGAGCGGCGCGGCTTCGACGTGGGCACGCCGGGAAGTGTAGTCCCACTCAACGCCATCAACTGTGTGCTTACACTAGTCAAGAATCTACTTGATAAGTGAAGTGGACCAAGGAGGCACGAATGACCGGACCGCACGACCACACCACCGCCGTGCTCATCGTGGGAGGAGGCATCACCGGCCTGTCCACGGCGCTGTTCCTCACCCGGCTCGGGGTCCGCTCGACGCTGGTGGAACGGCACCCGTCGACGGCGATCATGCCGCAGGCCAGGGCGTTCAACCCCCGCTCGATGGAGATCTACCGCACCCTGGGCCTCGAAAAGGAGATCCGCGCCCGCACCTCGATCCTGGCCGACCTGCCGGAGATGATCGGCGCGGACACGCTGACCGGGCAGGAGCGCTTCCGCGTCGATCTGCTCGCCCAGGTCCGGCCGCCGACGTCGCTCAGTCCGACGGACTGGGGACTGATCGACCAGGACGAGCTGGAGCTAGTCGTCCGCGCCGCCGCCGAACGCCGCGGCGCGGGCGGACGGGTCGGCCCCCCGCAGGGCTCCCCGAACCCCCCCGAGGACGGCGTGCGGGCCGTCGTGCGCGATCTCGGCACCGGCGCCGAGCACCGGGTGCACGCCGACTACCTCGTCGCCGCGGACGGCAGCCGCGCGGGCGTGCGCGACCAGCTCGGCGTCGGTGCGGACGGTCCCGGCGTCCTCGGCCACTCCGCGCACTTCGTCTTCGACGCCGACCTCGGCGAGGCGCTGCGGGGTCCCGGATTCCTGCTCGCCTACCTCGACCAACCGGCGACCGGCACCGTTCTGGCGCCGTTGCGACAGCGCGGCCGGTGGATGCTGGGGGTTCCCTTCGAGCCGCGGGACGGCCAGCGCGTCGAGGACTTCACCGAGCAGCGCTGTGTCGAGCTGGTTCGTCGCGCGGTCGGCGTCGAGGACCTCGACAGCACGCTGGTCCCCCTGGTGCCCGGTTCGAGCCGGACGCTGATGGAGGTCAGGATCGGCGGGTGGGTGGCCCGCGGTTACCGGGCCGGCCGGGTGTTCTTCGCCGGGGACTCGGCCCACGTCGTACCGCCGTCGGGCTCCTACGGCGCGAACACCGGGATCGCGGATGCGCACAACCTGGCGTGGAAGCTCGCCGCCGTCCTCGGCGGCCAGGCCGGACAGTCCCTGCTGGACACCTACGAGGACGAACGCCGGCCGGTCGCACAGCTCACGCTGGACCAGACGATGCGGCTGCTGCGGGCCCGCCACCACGGAACCACGGACGAGCTCACCGCGATCGACGACCTGGCAATGATCTTCGGGTACTGGTACGACTCCGCGGCCGTCCTGGTCGAGCCCCCCGGCCCGGACGGACCCGTCGAGGACCCGCGCCAGCCGAGCGGACGCCCGGGCCTGCGCGCTCCGCACGTGTGGCTGGACCGGGCCGGGACACGGTTGTCCAGCCACGACCTGTTCACCGGTGCGTTCACCGTCCTGGTCGGACCCCACGGCGGGGAGTGGGCGGCGGCCGCCCGCACGGTGGCCGCGTCGCTGGGCGTCGAACTGGACGTCCATCAGGTCGGGATCGAGTTGCACGACCCCGAAGGTCGTTTCCTGGACGCGTACGGCATCACGGCCGGCGGCATGAGTCTCGTCCGCCCGGACGGGTTCGTCGCCTGGCGCGCCGACGGCCCGGCGCCCCTCCCGGAACACGAACTCGAGCGGGTTCTCGGCCGGCTACTGGCGCGGGACCACCGCGCCCGCTGAGACGACCGGTTCAGCGGCCGGCGCCGGTCCAGCTGCGCCAGAGCTCGGCGTACCGGCCGCCCGCCGCGACCAGGTCCGCGTGCGTGCCGGTTTCCACCACCCGGCCGTGGTCGAGCACCAGCACCCGGTCCGCCAGCTCCGCCTGGGTCAGCCGGTGGGCGACGATCAGCGTCGTCCGGCCCTTGGTCGCCGCGGCGGCGGCGCGCTCCAGCTCGCGGGCGCCCGCGCTGCCCGCCTCCGCGGTGGCCTCGTCCAGGATCGCGACCGTCGGGTCGGCGAGCACGAGCCGGGCCAGGGCGAGTTGCTGGGCCTGGGCCGCGGTCGGCCGGTGCGCGCTCTCCCCGACCACGGTGTCCAGCCCGTCGGGCAGCGCCCGCACCCACGCCGTCGCGCCGACCAGTGACAGCGCCTGCTCGACCTCGGTCACCGTCGCGTCCGGCTTCGCCAGTCGCAGGTCGGCGACCAGCGGACCGGAGAAGACGTGCACCTCCTGGCTGAGCATCGCGATGTGCCGGCCGCGGTCCAGCTCGCCGACGGGCACGCCGCCCAGGCACACGCTGCCGGCGGCCGGGTCGAGCAGACCGGCCGCGATGCCGGCCAGCGTCGACTTGCCGGCGCCGGTCGCGCCGACCACCGCGAGCCGCTCGCCCGGGGCGATCCGCACCGAGACGTCGTCGAGCACCAGCGGCCCGCCGTCGTAGCGGTGCGCGACGCCGGTCAGCTCGAGGCCGCTGTCGGCGGGCTCGCGCAGCACGGCCGGCGGACGGGGACGCTCCAGCTCGGCGACGCCGACCAACCGGGCCAGGCTCGCGCCGGCCGACTGGATCTCGTCGAACTCCAGCACCACCGCGCCGACCGGGTTGAACAGGCGGTGGAAGTACAGCGCGGCCGCCGTGGTCGCGCCGACGGTCACCAGGTCGGCGCGCACCAGCAGGAAGCCGCAGACGAGGATCGCGGCGAGCCCGACCAGCTCGGCCCGGTTCAGCCGACCGACCAGCCGGGTGAACAGCCGGAACACCCCGATCGAGAGGTCCATCGCCACCCGCGACCGTTCGTTGACCTGGGCGGTGTGCGCGGCCTCCAGGCGGTAGGCGCGCACGGTCGCGCCGCTCTGCAGGGAGCTGACCATGGCCTGCGCGCGCTCGCCGATCGCCACCCGCTCGCGCGCGTAGAACGGCCCGGAGCGGGGCAGGTACCAGCGCACGGCCAGCACGTACATCGGCCCGGCGAGCAGCCCGGCGAGCCCGAGCCGCCAGTCCAGCGCGAACAGGCCGCCCGCGGTCAGCACGATCGTCAGCAGCGCGGACACCAGCTGCGGCCCGGTGGTGACCAGGGCGGTGGTGACCGCCGAGACGTCGTCGCCGACCCGGGAGAGCAGGTCTCCCGCACCGACCCGGTCCAGCGTGGTGGCCGGCAGGTGCAGGGTCCGGTCGAGCACCCGCTCGCGCAGGCGGGCCAGCACGGTCTCGCCGAGCCGGCTGAGCAGCGCGGCCGACACGCCGGTGAGCAGCCCGGTGCCGAGCGCCGCGACGGCGATGATCACGGCGGCCACCACCACGTCGCCGTGGTCGGCACCCCCGGCGATGTCGTCGATCATCGCGCCGAGCACCCAGGGCGCGACCAGGCCGCCGGCACTGGCGGCGACCGAGGTGGCGAGGGTGGCGACGCCGAGCCAGGGCAGGCGGCGTACCTCGACCCACAGCACGGCCCAGGTCCGGCGCGCGGACGCGATCGGCAGCAGCCCCCGAGTCACAGTTCCGCCTCCCCGAATTCTTGCCTGTTGGTCGCGTGGGGGAGGACAACTTCGGCTCGGTCACGTACTTGTGGCTGGGTTGCGTCACGTTCCCCTGAGGTGACGGTTCCTGAGGTTGACGGGCGGTGAGTCACCGCAGCACCGCCGCGCGGTACCTGCCGTCGGTGTCGGTCAGTTCGGCGTGGGTGCCGGTCGCGGTGATGCGGCCGCCGTCGAGGACGAGGACCCGGTCGGCGACGGCCAGCAGGGCCGGGCTCGCGGTGACCAGCAGGGTGCATCCGCCGGCGCGCAGCCGGGCGATGCCGTGCGCGATCCGCTCCTCGGTGACGGCGTCGACGGCGGTGGTCGGCTCGTGCAGTACGAGCACCGGCGGGTCGGCCGCGAGTGCCCTGGCCAGCCCGATGCGCTGGCGCTGGCCGCCGGACAGCGTCGTGCCGCGGTCGGTGACGGCGTGGTCGAGCGGGATGTCGTCGGCCGCCGCCGCGACGACCGCGGCCTCGACCCGGTCCCGGGGACGCTCCCTGCCGGCGTGCAGGTTGCTGTGCACGGTGCCCTCGAACAGGGCAACGTCGTGCTGTTCGACGAGCACGGCCGCGCGGCGGGCGTCCAGGTCCAGGTCGGCCAGCGGGACGCCGCCGAGTTCCACGCTGCCGGTGTACTCGCCGGGTGGAACGGCGCCGGACAACAGGTCCAGCAGGGCGTCGCAGTCGCGCTGGTCGTAGCCGAGCACGCCGACGGTCTCGCCGGGCGCCAGGTCGAGGGACAGGCCGGCGAGCGACCGGCAGGAGACCTCGCGCAGCCGCACGCCGGCGCCCGGCACGTCGGCGCGCGGGCCGGGGGTGAGCACGGCGGGCGCGGTGAGGATCCGCACCAGCCGGTTGGCCGAGGCGCGGGCGTTGGCCACCATCTGCCCCGCGACGCCGAGCAGCCGCACCGGCTCGGCGATGAACTGGGCCAGCCCGACGACGGTGATCAGCTCCCCGATGCTGATCCGCCCGTCGAGCGCGAGCCAGCCGGCGAACCCGGCGATCGCGGCGAGGAACAGCCCGCTGATCGCGGCCGTGATCCCGAGGTAGACGCCGTTGGTGGTGGCCGCGCGCAGGGAGGCGCGCAGCGAGGCGCGGCTGGACCCTCGGTAGGTGTCCGCGGCGCTGGCCTGCGCGCCGATGCCGCGCAGCGCCCGTACGCCGCGCACCAGGTCGGTGGCCAGCGCCGTGGTCTCGCCGGCGGCCTGCTGCGCGGCGGCGGCGCGGCGGGTCAGCAGCGGACTCAGCGACTGCAGCCCGGCCACCAGCACCGGCACGCCGACCAGCACGGCGAGCCCGAGCGGCACGTCGATGGTCAGCAGCGACACCGCGGACACCCCGAGCGCGACCACCGCGGCGGCGCCCATCGAGCCGGCCTGCATGACCGTGGCGGACTTCTCCGCGTCGGACGTGCCGACCTGCAGCACCTCGCCGGCGCGCATGCCGGTGCGGTGCCCGCGCGGATCGAGCACCCGGGTGACGACCTCGATCCGCAACTGGTGGGTCTCCCGCTGCATCGCCACCACGACGTTGCGGGCACCGAACCGCCAGAACGTGGTGAGCGACGCGAACAGCACGCAGAGCACGAACACCCACCACAGCAGGGCGAGCACGTCGCCGGTGCCGACGGCCTGGTCGATGATCACGCCGATCATCACCGGCACCAGCGCCTCGGCGGCCTGGTGTCCACACAGCAGCAGCACGCCCGCGAGCAGGCGGCCGCGATGACGGCCGATCGACCTGCGCAGAAGGCGACCGCCCGTCAGCTCGCGCACGAACGCTCCTCCCAGTTAAGGCGAGCCTAATCAGGCGACTTGGGCATCACCCGGCAGGTGTCACCGATTTCTCAGTGCTTGCGGAGAGTGCGCGACGAGACCTAGTGTATGCGCTTACAACACGCCCGCGATCCCGGGAGGACGATCTTTGACCGGTGCACGTGCCGACTGGGAGCAACGGATCGGGCAGCCCAGCGACCAACGGCTCACCGGGACCGGCGCACTGCCCGCCCCCACGAGCCTCATCGCCGAGGCGGGCACCGGGCTGGTGCGGCTGGACTGGCCGCCCGTGGCCGGCGCGCTCGGCTACCTCGTGCACCGCGCCACCAGCGAGGACGGGCCGTTCGAGCCGCTGGACCACCTCGGCGGCGACGTGCTCGCGGTGCCGCACCCGCCCTACGCCGACACCCTGGTCGACCCGGGCGTCACCTACCACTACCGGGTCGCCACCTGGTTCGACGGCGGACCGGGACCGCTGTCGGACACCACCTCGGCCACCCCGCTGCCCGCCGGTCCGGCGCCGGCGCGGGTCGAGGTCGCGGTGGACGCCGCCGCACCGCCGGTCCCCCTGCCGGCGGTGTGGCGGCGGATGATCGGCGCGGAGCACCTGTCGCTGCTCGTCTGGGACGGGCCGGGGCCCGGCGGGTCGGACGTCGCCGCCGAGTACGCCGAGGCGCTCGGGATCATGCGGGACGAGGTCGGGGTGCGGACGGTGCGCGCACACGGCACGTTCCTGCCGGAGACGGTCACCGTGCGCGCGGACGGTTCGTTCGACTTCACCGGCCTGGACGCGGTGTACGACCGGTTCCTCGCGCTTGGGCTGCGGCCCGTGGTGGAGCTGTCGTTCATGCCGCGTGAGCTGTGCGCGGACCCGGACCACACGGTGTTCGCCTACCGCGCCCAGGTCTCCGTGCCCGCCGACTGGTCCCGCTGGGGCGACCTGGTGCGGGAGCTGACCGTCCACCTGCGCAACCGGTACGGCGCGGACGAGGTGGCGACCTGGGAGTTCGAGGTCTGGAACGAGGCCAACCTGGAGGTGTTCTGGAACGGCACCCGGGCCGACTACCTGCGCCTGTACGAGGTCGCGGCGCGCGCGGTGAAGGGCGTCGACGAGCGGATCCGGGTCGGCGGGCCGTCGTCGGCCGCGGCCGGCTGGGTGGGCGCGCTGCTGGAGCACTGCCGGACCAACGACGTGCCGATCGACTTCGTCTCCACCCACACCTACGGCAACGCGCCGCTTGACCTGCGGCCGCTGACCCGGTCGTTCGCCGAGGTCACCGGGCGGGCGGAGCCGGAGATCCTGTGGACCGAGTGGGGCGTCACGCCGACGCACTTCCACCGGGTCAACGACGCCGTGTTCGCCGCGCCGTTCCTGCTGCGCGGCATGCGGAGCGCGCTGGCCAGCACCGACGCCCTGTCCTACTGGGTCGCCTCCGACCAGTTCGAGGAGCTGGGCTGGCCGCCCGCGCTGCTGCACGGCGGGTTCGGCCTGCTCACCGTCGGCAACCTGCGCAAGCCGCGGTTCTGGGCGCTGGCCCTGCTCTCCGCGCTCGAGGGCGGCCGGGTGCCGGCGGAGGTGACCGGCGACGGCGCCGGGGCGACGGTCGAGGCCCTCGCCACCCGCGCCGAGCGGACCGTGGACGTGCTGGTGTGGAACGGAACCCTCGACCAGTCCAAGGTGGACGGAGCGTCCGTGCTGGACCGGACGGTGACCGTCACGGTGTCCGGGCTCGAGCCGGGCGGCTACGCCGTCGCGTCGCGCCGGGTGGACGAGGAGCACGGGAACATCGCCAGGGTGTGGCGCGAGCTGGCTGGTGCGGAGTGGCCGACGCCCGAGCAGTGGGAGGCGTTGCGGGGCGCCGACACGCTGCCGGTCGAGTACCTTGCTGATGTGGCCGGGTCGGCGGGAACCGTGTCGGTGACCGTCGAGCTGCCCATGCCCGGTATCCGGTCCCTGCGCCTGACCCGGCGCTGACCCCGCGAGGAGTGCGCATGCCCGCCTGGCTGTCCGACGCCGTGCTGTACCAGATCTACCCGCAGAGCTTCGCGGACAGCAACGGCGACGGCATCGGCGACCTGACCGGCGTGGAGTCCAAACTGGACTACCTGGCCTGGCTCGGCGTGAACACCGTGTGGCTCAACCCGTGCTTCGTCTCGCCGATGGGCGACGCCGGCTACGACGTGGCCGACTACTACACGATCGACCCGCGCTACGGCACCAACGACGACCTGGGCAAGCTGGTCGAGACAGCCGGGCGGCGCGGCATCCGGGTGCTGCTCGACCTGGTCGCCGGGCACACGTCCGACCAGCACCCGTGGTTCCGGCACTCGGCGAACGACCCGGACGACCACCGCTACATCTGGTCGGACCGCCAGACCGAGGGGTTCCAGCCGTCGCCGGGCAGCCGCGAGGGCTTCTACCTGCCGAACTTCTTCCCGGTGCAGCCCGCGCTGAACTTCGGCTACGCGCGGATGGACGACGCCGAGCCGTGGCGCCAGCCGGTGGACGCCGAGGGCCCGCGGGCCAACCGCCAGGCGCTGCGCGACATCATGGACCACTGGCTGTCGCTCGGCGTGTCCGGTTTCCGCGTGGACATGGCGTCCTCGCTGGTGAAGGACGACGCCGGCAAGGCGGAGACGGCGAAGCTGTGGCGGGAGCTGCGCGGCTGGATCGACACCGCGCACCCGGAGGCGGCGCTGCTGAGCGAGTGGGCGCAGCCGCAGGTGTCGGTGCCGGCGGGGTTCCACGCGGACTTCTTCCTGCACTTCGGGTCCAGCCAGGCCTACCGCTCGCTGTTCCACAACGGAGCCGTGTACGACGACACCTGGCGGCCGCGGCCGTGCTTCTTCGACGCCTCCGGTGCGGGCTCGATCGCCGACTTCCTCGCCGAGTGGGCTACCGCGACGAGCGTGATCGGCCCGGACGGGCACGTCATCCTGCCGACGTCCAACCACGACTTCCCGCGCCTGGTCGCCGGCACCCGCACGCCAGAGCAGGCGCGCGCGGCGCTGGTGTTCCTGCTGACCTGGCAGACGCTGCCGGCGATCTACTACGGCGACGAGATCGGCATGCAGTACCAGCCTGGCCTGCCGGACCACGAGGGCAGCGCGATCGGCGCGCTGGCCGACGGGCACAACCGGGCCGGCTCCCGCACGCCGATGCAGTGGGACGCGACCGACCCGGAGGTTACCTACCTGCCGCCGCACCCGTCGCCGGATCGCCCGAACGTCGCCGACCAGCGGGCCGACCCGGACTCGCTGCTGAACCTGGTGCGCGAGCTGATCACGCTGCGCCGGGCGAACTCCGCGCTCGGTCCGACGGGTGGGGTGGAGATCGTCAACCCGGGCTACCCGTTCGTGTACCGGCGGGGCGGGGAGTTCACGGTCGCGGTCAACCCGAGCTTCACCCCGGCGACCGTGGACATCCCGATGCCGGGCGCGCAGGTGATCGGCCGGGGCGCGACCCACGAACGCGACCGGTTGCACCTTGATCGGTTCGGCTACGCGGTGTTCCGCCGCTGACCGGATCGTGGGACGGGCCCGGGCGCCGGTCGTAGGCTGGCCGCATGGTGAGCTGGGCTGCGGTGGCGGGGATAGCGCTGGTGGAGCTGGGCCTGGTGCTCACCCCGGGGCCGAACATGATCTACCTGGTGTCCCGGTCCATCACCCAGGGCAGGCGCGCGGGCCTGGTGTCGCTGCTCGGCGTCGCGGTCGGGTTCCTCGTCTACCTGGCGGCCGCGACCGCCGGGCTGACCGCGATCTTCCTCGCGGTGCCGGCGGCGTACACCGCGCTCAAGATCGCCGGCGCGGCGTACCTGCTGTACCTGGCGTGGCAGGCGGTCCGCCCCGGCGGCCGCTCCGCGTTCGAGCCGGGGGAGCTCACCGCGGACCGGCCGCGTCGGCTGTTCGCCATGGGACTGGTGACGAACCTGCTGAACCCGAAGATCGCGGTGCTCTACGTCGCGCTGCTGCCGCAGTTCATCGACCACACGCGCGGATCGGTGGCACTGCAGAGCCTGACGCTCGGCTCGGTCCAGATCGCGGTGGCGCTGCTGGTGAACGGGCTGATCGTGCTCGGCGCGGGCTCGCTGGCCCGGTTCCTGGCCGCCCGGCCGCTGTGGCTGCGGGTCCAGCGCTACCTGATGGGCGGCGTGCTGGGCGCGCTCGCGGTCCGGCTCGCCACCGACCGCTCGCCCGCCCCGGCCTGACCGTGCTCCGGACGCCGGGGCGCTGGCCGAATCCGTTAGCGTGACCGCATGCTCCAGACCGACACGGCCGAGTTCGTCCGCCGGTTCGCCGACGCGTGGTCGGCGCCGACCGTGGCGGGGTTGGTCGCACTCACCCATCCGGACGCCACGTTCGTCCAGCCGCTGTTCACCGTCGCGCGCGGGCACGACCGCCTGTCGAACGTCCTGGACGAGCTGCTGCAGACCATTCCGGACCTGCGCGGCGAGGTGCTGAACTGGGCGGCGGCCGGGGACGACACGGTGTTCGTGGAGCTGCGGTTGTCCGGCACCTTCGGGCGTCGCCCAATCGAGTGGATCACGGTCGACAAGATCGTGCTCCGGGACGGTCTGGTCGCGGAGCGGACGGCCAACTTCGACGGGCTGCGGCTGCTCGGCGCCCTCGCGCGCCGGCCCCGCGGGTGGCCGGTCTGGCTCAAGGCCAAGCTGGACCGCTGAGGTTCGCCGTTTCGGCCGGGCGTATCTGGGTGGACCGGGGGTACTCCTGTTAGTAACAATCGGTTGGAAAGTTTCGATGAAACCTACGGGGATCAGTGAACGTCCAACGATTTGTCAGTGTCGAGTGCTACAACAGACTCGCAGGAGAGCCGAGTAGGACCGGGGAACACCATGCGCGCCCGAGCCGCACTGCCAGAAGGTCTGAACCACCGTGCCCTGTCGATGCTCCGCGCGGCGGTTGACGGCCGGGCGACGATCAGTTGCAGCAGTGAGCCGGACCTGTTCATCGACGACGTTCCCTGCTGTGACCAGTACACGGCGCACACGCTCGCGCACGCCGGGCTGATCGAGCCGGCGACCCGCGGCGCGCTCGGCGAGCTGGTGCCTGCGCGGGTGACCGAGGCCGGCAAGGCCGCGCTGGAGCCGGCGCCCGCGGCTGCCTGAAACTTTTTCTTCGTACTCGAAAGGGGCGCCCCTCGGGAGGGCGCCCCTTTCGCGTGTAACCCTTCGGTGGCGTTTGAGCACGTTCCGTTAGAGCGGTCTACGAGCGCTGGTCGACCCGCAGTGGATGATTCTCCGGAATCTGCACCAGCACGATGCGCAACCCGTCCGGATCGGCGATCCACATCTCCAGCAACCCCCACGGCTCCTCCCTCGGCTCCCGCACGATCGGCACCCCGCGCTCGGCGAGTTCGCGCGCGGTGGCGTCGAGGTCGCGGACCTGGAGCCACAGGACGGTGTCCTGCCCCGGCCCGGTCGAACCGCGCCCGGACACCTCGAGCAGCCCGTTGCCGAGGAAGAACACGGTGCCACCCGGGAACTCCCGGTAGATCGCGAGGCCGAGGGTGTCGCGGTAGAAGGCGAGTGACCGCTCGGGGTCCAGTGGCCGCACGATCATCCGGCTGCGAAGAAACTCCATGCTCCCAGCATGCCGGGTCGGGGGCGGTCCCGCGTGGGAACCGCCCCCGGGGTTCAGTCGAGCAACGCCGCGACCGTGCCGGCGCCAACCGTCCGGCCGCCCTCGCGGATCGCGAACCCGAGCCCGACGTCCATCGCGATCGGTTGGCCCAGTCGGACCGTCAGCTCCACCGAGTCACCCGGCAGCGCGACCCGGGCGTCACTCAAGGTGACCTCGCCGACGACGTCGGCGGTCCGGAAGTGGAACTGCGGCCGGTAGGTGGACCCGAACCCGGTGCGCCGGCCGCCCTCGTCGGCGGACAGCAGGTACACGTGCGCACCGAACGTGGTGTGCGGCGCGACGCTGCCCGGCGCGCAGAGCACCTGGCCGCGCCGCACCTCCTCCCGGCGCACCCCGCGCAGCAGCACCGCCGCGTTGTCCCCCGCCTCGGCGCGAGCGAGCGACTTGCCGAACGTCTCCAGCCCGGTGGCCACCGTGGTCCGTCCCGCTCCGAGGCCCACGACCTCGACCGGGTCGCCGATCGCGATCGCGCCCTGCTCCACGGCACCGGTCACCACGGTGCCCCGGCCGCTGATGGTCAGCACGTTCTCGATCGGCAGCAGGAACGGCCGGTCCAGCGCCCGCACCGGCAGCGGCACGTGCTCGTCGACCGCGGCCAGCAGCTCGACCACGCTCCTGGTCCACCTCGGCTCACCGTTCAGCGCGCCCAGGCCGGACACCGGCACGATCGGCACCGTGTCGCCGTCGTACCCGTACTGGGACAACAGCTCACGCAGCTCCAGCTCGACCAGGTCCAGCAGGTCCTGGTCGCCCACCAGGTCGGCCTTGTTCAGCGCGACGACCACGTGCGGCACGCCGATCCGCCTGGCCAGCACCACGTGCTCCCGCGTCTGCGGCATGGCCCCGTCCTCGGCGGAGACCACCAGGATCGCCGCGTCCAGCTGGGCGGCGCCGGTGATCATGTTCTTCACGTAGTCCGCGTGGCCGGGCATGTCGACGTGGGCGTAGTGCCGGGTGGCCGTCTCGTACTCGACGTGGGCGATGTTGATGGTGATGCCGCGGGCCTGCTCCTCCGGGGCGCGGTCGATGCCGGCGAACGCGACGACCTCCGTGGTGGCCGGGTCGAGCTCGGCGAGCACCTTGGTGATCGCCGAGGTGAGCGTGGTCTTGCCGTGGTCGACGTGGCCCATGGTGCCGATGTTCAGGTGCGGCTTGGTCCGCACGTACTCCTGCTTGCGCATCGCGAAAGTCCTTGGGTGAAAGACATGGGGGAACCCACGGGAGGACCCACCCTCCCCGGTGGGTTCCCGGACGGATGCGTTCGCGAGGAGGGTCAGCGTCGAGCGCCGGCCAGCCACGATGCGGCCACGACCGCACCCGGCAGGCCGAAGCCCGCGGATGTATCGGCCGTGCCTGCCAGGAACATGCGGGCGAGCATGCCAGCCGAACCGGTTGCGCGCACCCGAGTTTCGGCTCAGCGGTCGAAGCGGCGCTCGGTCTCGCCCGGAGTGCCGGCGGCTCCGGTGTGCTCGCCCTGGACCAGGTCGGCGCCGATGTCGCGCCACCAGTCGAGCTGGGGTCCGGTGTGCACGTCGCCGACGATCAGTTGGGTGCCGTTCTCCCGGACCAGCGGAACCAGCTGCCGGATCGACCGGGTGAACAGCGAGTCCTCGCCCTGCCGCCGTACCCGGGACACCACGCCGGACGACATCTTCACCGCGACCACCGGGAGGTCCTCCAGGCAGGCCAGGTCACCCCGGGTGTTGCCGAACTCGTAGAGCACCACGGCGACGCCGACGTCCTGCAGTACCTCCAGGTTGTCCTCGGCCATCCCGTCGTGCTGGCACAGCGCCCGCACCGGCATCCCCAGCCGCAGCCGGTCCGGCTCGACGCCGGTGTCGGCGAGCACATCGCGCACGGTCGCGATCAGGTCGGGGTCGGCGGCCAGGTCCGAGCTCAGCTCCACGTACAGCTTCGGCACCCCGCTGTCGTGCCGGTCGCTCCACGTACGCAGCTGCGCACACCCACGCTCCAGTATCCACCGGCCGATCGGCAGCGCGAGGCCGGTCTCGGACAGCGCGTCCAGGCACTGCTCGTGGTCCAGTGGGCCCTGCTCCTCGTGGTCCCAGCGCAGCAGCGCCTGGACCGCGACCAGCTCGCGGGTCTCGCTGGACACCAGCGGCTGGTACTCGAGGTCGATCTCACCGTTCTCCCACGCGCCGGGCATCGAGCTGGCGAGGGAGAACCGCGCGCGGTCGCGTTCGTTGGCCTCCAGGTCGACCAGGCCCCACTGGCGACGGCCGCTGCTCTTGAGGCGCTGCAACGTGATGTCGGTGGCGCGCAGGACGTTCACCGGCAGCGTGTCCGGCGGCGGGCGGTGCATGACCGCGATGCTGGCGGTGGCCGCGATGCCCCGCTCCCCCAGGTAGACCGGCTCGGCCAGGTCGTCGTTGATCCGCGCGGCCAGCATCTCGACGCTCGGCGTGGTCGCGGTGTTCTCCACCAGGACGGCGAACTCGTCGCCGTCGAACCGGGCGACCGTCGCCTTCTCGCCGTCGAAGACGTCCCGCAGGCGGGCGGCGACGGCGTGCAGGAGGCGGTCGCCCGCCTCACGGCCGAGACCGTTGTTGATGGCGCGGAAGCCGTCGAGGTCGAGGTGGAAGACCGTCACGTCCTCGTGCGATCGCTTGCCGCGCAACGCCTCCTCGAGCCGGCCGAGGAACCGGGGCCGGTTCGCCAGGCCGGTCAGGGCGTCGTGGGTGGCCTGGAACTGGAGCTGGCCCTCCAGCAGCTGCTTGTCCGACACGTCCTCGGCGGAGGTGACGTAGTAGCGCGGGGTGCCGTCCGGGTCGCGCAGCACGGACGCGGACAGGAAGACCACGGCGTCGTCGCCGTCCTGGCGCAGGAGTCGTCTTCGCTCGCGGAACGGGAGCGCGTCCTCCTCCAGCAGCACCTGGTAGCGCATCTTGAGGTAGTCGGCGTCCTCGGCGTGGAAGAGGTCCTCGACCCGGTTGGCGGGGAGCTTTCCCCTGCGGTGGCCCAGGATGTCGGCCAGCGCGCGGTTGGTGCGGATGAGCGTGCCGTCCAGCGCGCTGATCGCCATGCCCACCGACGAGCTGGTGAAGATCTCCTCGAACCGCGCCTCGCTGTCCGACAGCGCGCGCTCGGCGTTCTCCCTGGCCTGGATCAGCGCGCGGGTCAGGCCCTCCTGCTCGTCGTAGAGCTTCTTGCGCATGCCGTCGCTGAACCCGCGGGCCATCGCGCTGAAGACGTGCACGAGCTTGTCGGCGGCGTCGTCGATGCCAGCGAGCTCAGGCAGTTGAGGCATTCCCGTCCCCAGTACCGTTATCGACCTCTCGACACACTCGGAACTGGTCAGCCCCAGTCCCACCAACCGTTTCGCGACGGCCGACACCGGCTCCGCGTCGAACGGTGCCGTCGTCAGCGTGTGCAGGACGTCGTCGAGCGCGGCCTTCAGCTCATGCTCGACTTCGTCGGCTGACCGCGCGATGTAGATGACCCGAGCCAGCGCCCCCGCCCACTCACTGACCAGCTCAGATCGATCCACCGGAGCCATCCATAGGCCAAGTCATCGGGTTTCTCGTCGTCCTTCTCCGGTGAGCCGCTGGTTGACGTTACCAGTGGACTTGTCACTCGCTCTGCACCCAAACGGGCACCTTGTGTCCGGGCCGATACATACCCTATGTGTTCGCGACTGCGCCGAACGGGTGAAATGCGACCCGAACGGCCCTCTTGATCGTGGAAGAAACCGGAGAAATCCGGGCTAGCCGACGATGTGCTCGGGACGGACCGGGGCCCGGGTCAGCGCCCGGCCGGTCGCGGCCCGGATGGCGGCCACGATCGCCGGGGTCGAGGACAGCGTCGGCGGCTCACCGACGCCGCGCAGCCCGTACGGGGCGTGCGGGTCGGCGTACTCCAACACGTCGATCGGCATGGTCGGCATGTCGAGCACGGTCGGGATCAGGTAGTCGGTGAACGACGGGTTGCGCACCACGCCGTCGACGACCTGGATCTCCTCCATCACCGCGAGCCCGAGACCCTGCGCGGACCCGCCCTGGATCTGACCGAGCACCGCGTCCGGGTTCATCGCCCGGCCGACGTCCTGCGCGCAGGCCAACTCCACCACCCGCACCAGCCCGAGCTCCACGTCCACGTCGACCACCGCCCGGTGCGCCGCGAACGCGTACTGCACGTGTGCGAACCCCTTGCCGGTCGACGGGTCCAACGCCTCGGTCGGCCGGTGCCGCCACTCGACGGTGCGCTCCACCGGCTCGCCGCCCAGCACCTCGACGAGGTCGGCGAGCACGTCGCCGCCGGCCGAGACGACCTTGCCGCCGGCGAGCCCGGCTCCCGCGCCGGCCCGGGCGAGCACGGCCGCGCGGACCTCCTCGCACGCGGCCCTGACCGCACCACCGGTCACGTAGCTCTGCCGGGACGCCGAGCTGGAGCCAGCGCTGCCGACACTGGTGTCGGGCGGGAGGATCACCACCCGCTCGACCCCCAGCTCGGTGCGCGCGATCTGCGCCTTCAGCGTCACCAGCCCCTGGCCGACCTCCGCGGCCGCGGTGTGCACGGACGCGACCGGCTCGCCGCCGACCACCTCGAGCCGGACCCGCGCGGTGGAGTAGTCGTCGAAGCCCTCGGAGAAGCCGACGTTCTTCACGCCGACCCCGTACCCGACCCCGCGCACCACGCCCTCGCCGTGGGTCGTGTTCGACACCCCGCCGGGCAGCTCGCGCAGGTCGTACGGGGCCGAGGGCGCCGGCGGCATGGGCCGGTCCCGCACCAGGGCCAACAGCTCGGCGACCGGCGCGGCCGAGTCGACCACCTGGCCGGTCGGCATCACCGAGCCCTGCTCGACCGCGTTCCGCACCCGGACGTCCACTTCGGACATACCGAGCGCGGCGGCCAGCTTGTCCATCTGCGACTCGTAGGCGAAGCACGCCTGTACCGCGCCGAACCCGCGCATCGCCCCGCACGGCGGGTTGTTGGTGTAGACGCCGTAGCAGTCGACGTGCACGTTCGGCACCCGGTACGGGCCGGCGCCGAGGGTGGCCGCGTTGCCGGTGACCGCGGCGGTGGTCGACGCGTACGCACCGCCGTCCAGAATCATCTCCGCCCGCACGTACACCAGGTCACCGTCGCGGGTGGCGCCGTGTTCGTAGCGCAGCACCGCGGGGTGGCGGTGCACGTGCCCGAAGAACGACTCCTCCCGCCCGTACACGATCTTCACCGGCTTCCCGGTGCGCAGCGCCAGCATGCACGCGTGCACCTGCATGGACAGGTCCTCGCGGGCGCCGAACGCGCCGCCGACGCCGGCCAGGTGCAGCCGCACCCGCTCCGCCGGCAGCCCGAGCGCGCGGGCCACCTGCCGCTGGTCGGCGTGCAGCCACTGGGTGGCCACGTACAGGTCGACGCCGCCGTCCTCGGCCGGCACCGCCAGGCCCGACTCGGGCCCGAGGAACGCCTGGTCCTGCATGCCGACGGTGTACTCGCCGGACACCACCACGTCGGCGGCCGGCGCCGGGTCGCCGTGCCGGATCCGTACGTGCCGCACCAGGTTCCCGTCCGGGTTGGTCGGGTGCAGCACCGGCGCGTCCGCCCGCAGCGCCGTCTCCGCGTCGGTCACCGGCTCCAGCACCTCGTAGTCGACCCGCACCCGCGCGGCCGCCCGGCGCGCGGTCTCCGGGTGGTCGGCGGCCACGATCGCGACCGGCTCCCCCTGGTACCGGACCACGTCCCCGGCGAGCACCGGCTGGTCGGGGTGCTCCAGGCCGTAGAGGTTCTCGCCCGGCACGTCCGAGTGGGTGAGCACCGCGTACACGCCGGGCACGGCGAGCGCGGGCCCGACGTCCAGGCCGCGGATGCGGGCGTGCGGGTGCGGGCTGCGCAGGGTGGCGCCCCACAGCATGTCCTCGTGCCACAGGTCCGACGAGTAGGCGAACTCCCCGCGCACCTTGAGATTGCCGTCCGGGCGTTGCGGGCTGTCGCCGACCCGGCCGCCGCCGGTCGCCGTCAACGACTCCGTGGTGGCGCGGCTCATCGGCCGGCCTTCGCCAGCAGCCGCGCGCTCTCCCGGCGCAGCATCGCGGTGGCCTCCTCCTCGGACGCCGTGGCGCACGAGCCGTCCCGGACGATGACCCGGCCGCCGGCCAGCAGCAGCACCAGCGGCGGCGGCGCACCGAACACCAGCGCGGCCACCGGGTCGGTGATGCCGGCGTGCGCCAGGCCGTCCACCCGCCACACCGCGATGTCGGCGAGCTTGCCCACCTCGAGCGAGCCGAGCTCGTCCTCCCGGCCGAGGCAGCGCGCGCCGCCGATCGTGGCCATCCCTAAGGCGTCCCTGGCCGACATCGCGGCCGGGCCACCGGTGGCGCGGGCGGCGTAGGTGGCCGCACGCAGCTCGCCGACGAGCCCACCGTCCTCGTTGGACGCCGCGCCGTCGACGCCGAGCCCGACCGGGCCACCCGCGGTGAGCAGGTCGGCCGCGCGCGCGATGCCGGTGCCGAGACGGCCGTTGGAGGTCGGGCAGTGCGCGACCCCGGTGCCGGTGGCGCCGACCCGCGCGATCGCGCTGTCGGACAGGTGCACGCCGTGCGCGAGCCACACGTCGTCGCCGAGCCAGCCGGTGCGCTCGGCGTACTCCACCGGCGTGCAGCCGTGCTCGTCGAGGCACTGCCGCTCCTCGTCGAGGGTCTCGGCGAGGTGGGTGTGCAGCCGGACGCCCTTGTCCCGGCCGAGCGCGGCGGTCTCACGCATCAGGTCCTCGGTCACCGTGAACGGCGAGCAGGGGCCGACCGCGACGCGGACGAACGCGTCCGGCTCGGTGTTGTGGTAGGAGTCGATGGCGTCGGCGGTGCCCGCGAGCGCCTCGTCGATGTCCTCCACGATGGAGTCCGGCGGGAGCCCGCCGTCGGACTCGCCCCGGTCCATCGACCCGCGCACCAGGTGCAGCCGGGTGCCGACCTTGGCCGACGCGTCGACGATCGCCCAGGGCAGGTCGCCGCCGTCGCGCGGGTAGACGTAGTGGTGGTCGGCGACCGTGGTGCAGCCGGTCAGCGCCAGGCGCAGGATGCCGGCCAGTGACGCGGCGTGCGTGATCTGCTCGTCGACGCCGGCCCAGACCGGGTACAGCTCGGTGAGCCACTCGAACAGCGTCGACTGCTGGGCCAGGCCCCTGGTCGCCCACTGGTACAGGTGGTGGTGGGTGTTCACCAGGCCGGGTGTGACCAGGCAGCCGGTGCCGTCGATGTACCGGTCCACGCGGCCCTCGGGTGCCGGGCCGGCGCCGACGGACGTGATCACGCCGGTGTCGGCGACCAGGTGTCCCGGTGCGTACTCCTCGCCGGTGACGGTGACGACCGCCGCGTTCTCGATGACGGTCCTCATGCCCGCTCCCCCGCCTTCTTCGCGGCCGCCAGCCGGACGGCGTCGAGGATCTTCTCGTATCCCGTGCAGCGGCACAGGTTGCCGGCCAGTGCCTCGCGGATCTCGGCGTCGGTCGCGCCCGGGTCGCGGTGCACCAGCTCGTGCGCGGCGACGATCAGGCCCGGGGTGCAGAACCCGCACTGCACGGCGCCGGTGGCCACGAACGCCTCCTGCACCGGATCGAGCCCGTCCCCGCCGGCCAGGCCCTCGACCGTGCGCACCGACCGGCCCTCCGCCTGCCCGGCGGCGACCAGGCACGCGCACACCGGCGTGTCGTCCAGGTACACCGTGCACGAGCCGCACTCGCCCTGTTCGCAGGCGTTCTTCGCGCCCGGCAGGCCGAGCCGTTCGCGCAGCACGTACAGCAGGCTCTCCCCCGGCCACACGTCGTCGGCCGTGCGCCGCTCGCCGTTGACCTCGATGGTGACCCGCAACCCTTACCTCCCGCTCACGTCCTGCCAGGCCCAGCGCAGTGTCCGCCGCGCCAGCACGGCCAGCGCGTGCCGGCGATAGGCGGCGCTGCCGCGCACGTCGTCGATGGGTCGCGCGGCGGCCGCGACCAGCTCGCCGAACTCCTTCGCCGTGTCGTCGGTCAGTGTGTTCGCCGCCGGCTCGTCCCACGGGAGCACCTCGGCGGCGAAGTCCTCGGCGGCTGCCGCCCGCAGCGGGACCGGGCCGGCCGAGCCGATTCCGGTGCCGACCGTGCGCCGGGTGGTGTCGAGCGCGAGGCCGAACGAGCAGACCGCGATCACCATGGCGTTGCGGGTGCCGACCTTCGCGAACTGCTGCGGGCCCGCGGCGACCGGCACCAGCACGGCGGTAACCAGTTCGTCGGCGGCGAGCGCGGACCGCTTGGGGCCGAGGAAGAACTCGCCGATCGGGACCGTGCGGGTGCCGCGGGTGGAGGCGACCTCGACGTCCGCGCCGGTGGCCAGCAGCGGCGGGTGCGCGTCGCCGGCCGGGGACGCCGAGCCCAGGTTGCCGCCGACACCGGCACGGTTGCGGATCTGCGGGGAACCGACCGTGCGCGCGGCCATAGCCAGGCCGGGCAGCACGTCGCCGAGCTCGTCGACGATCCGCGTGTACGGCACGGTGGCGCCGAGCCGGACGCGCCCGTTCTCCGCCCGCCAGGTCGCCAGCTCCGGCACCCGGCCCAGGTCGAGCAGGGCGGCCGGGCGGCGCTTGTCGAAGTTCAGCTCGACCATGACGTCGGTACCGCCGGCGATCGGCACCGCGTCCGGGTTCGCCGCCTTGAGTTCGAGGGCCTCCGCCAGCGAGGCCGGTCGCAGGAAGTCCATGCTCACCACCACGCCAGGCCCTCCTCTGGCGCGCCGTCGCGGAGCACGGTGCCCTCGATCAGCCCGTACGGGCGGTCCGCGGCGAAGAACACCTCGCCGGGGTTGTCCAGCCCGAACGGCTCCAGGTCGACGAGGAAGTGGTGTTTGTTCGGCAGCGCGAGCCGGACCTCGACGAGTTCGTCCCGGTGGCGCAGCACCCGCTCGCCCATGGCGTGCAGGGTCTGCTGCAGCGACCGCGAGTGCGTCTCGGCGAACGCCGCCAGCAGGTGCGCGCGGGCGTCGCGGAAGCTCTCCGCCCACGGCGAGTCCGTCGACTCGTGTCGCCAGTTCGCGGACACCGCGGTGGCGAGGATCCGGTCGGTGGTCTCGGCGAGGGTGGTGTACCGGTCGCGGTGGAAGCCGTGGAACTCCGAGCCGGTGGTGTTCAGCACGGTGAGGTCCTCGACACCGGAGACCACCCAGGCGGTGGTGCCGTCGTAGGTGGCGGTCGCCGTGCGGGTGCCGGCGGCGCGGGCGAACGAGTGGTGCGCCGGCTCGCCGTCGACGGTGATCCGCTCCCACCGGTACTGCTCGACGCGCACCCTGGCGCGGGTGATCGTGGGCGTGGTGTCGACGAAGTGGCGGGCGAGGCGCAGCCCGAACTCCTCCGGCTCGCCGACACCGTCGCGGGCGAAGGCGTAGACGGTGTTCTTCTGCGTGTCGGTGGGCAACACGCCGCTGTTGTCGCCGGTGAGGTGGGTGGCGTCCAGGTCACCGGCGAGCGTGGTGGTCACGTTCAGGTCGGTGATCGCGTGCCGGTCGCCCCGGTCCACCCGGACCAGGCGGGTCTCGGCCTTCCCGTACTGGTTGACTCCGAGCTTGATCATGTCAGCTCCCCCGGTACGTGGAGTAGCCGAAGGGACTGAGCAGCAGGGGGACGTGGTGGTGCTCGCCGGGGTCGGTGATCCGGAAGGCGACCACGACCTCCGGGTAGAAGGCGTCCGGGCCGTGGTAGTCGCCGGTGCCGAACACCAGGCGGTACACGCCGGGGGCCTCCACGCCCCAGCCGCCGAGTCGCCCGTCGGCGTCGGTGCAGCCGTCGGCGAGGGCCTGCCAGCCGCCCTCGGTGCGGGCCTCCAGCCGCACGGGCACGTCGGGTGCCGGGCGGCCGGCGGTGGTGTCGAGGATGTGGGTGGACAGACTCATGTGCCGAACGCCTTCCCCAGTCGCAGATCGACGATCTTGCCGAGTTCCGCGCGCACGACCTCGCGCTCGGTCTCCCGGTCGTTGCCGAGTCGCGCGCGCAGGCTGGTCAGCATCGTCTCCGCGGACAGCCCGGTGGCGTGGATCAGGAAGACGTGACCGAAACGTTCCTCGTAGACCCGGTTGCCGGCGGCGAGATCCTCCCTGGTCTCCGCACCGGCCTGTTCCTCCCGTGACCAGGCGGCCTCCCGGTCCTGACCGGCCGCGCGCTCCCCGATCCTCGGGTGCGCCGCGAGCGCCTCCTCGACGTCGGCCCAGGTCAGCCCGGCGAGCACCCGCGCGGAGACGGCACGCAGCCCGGCCAGGTCGGCGTAGGGCCGCCGGGCCAGCAGCTCACGCGCCCAGCGCCGGGACGCGCAGCAGGCGAGCAGCTCCCGCTCGGCCTCGGCCGGCTCGGCCCGGTTGAACGCTCGCAGGTGATCGGACATCCCTGGAACTGTACTTACCCGATGCCCGAACCGCTCGCGCCCTGCTGGACGCTCGATTCAGCCGCGGGCGAAGGTCACCTTGTGCAGCTGGCCGGGCAGGTCGTTGACCACGTACAGCTCGCCGTCGGCGTCCGCGCCGAACGCGGTGACCTGGCCGGGGAAGGCACCGACGGTTGCCGACTCGTAGTCGCCGTGCGGGCGTTCCCGGACCGCCCACGCGGTGGCCGAGCAGTAGTCGGTGACGACGTAGGTCCCCCAGGCGAGTGAGGCGTACTCGCTGCCCCGGTACACGTGCCCGCCGATCACCGAGCAGCCCTCCAGCGAGGTGTTGTACTCGAACACCGGGTCGGTGTAGTGGGCGTCGGGGTCGCAACGGGTCTCGTCGAACACCGTGGTGCCCTCGCGGCACGACCAGCCGAGGTTCGCCCCGCCCTGCCACGGCCGAAGGTGGTTGACCTCCTCGCGGGTGCCCTGCCCGACGTCGCCGATCCACAGCGAGCCGTCGTTGGCGTCGACGGAGAACCGCCACGCGTTGCGCACGCCGTAGGCCCAGATCTCCGGGCGCGCGCCGGGGGTGTGCACGAACGGGTTGGTCCACGGCACGCAGTACGGCAGCGTCCCGCACTCGCGGGAGACGTCGATCCGCACGATCTTGCCGAGCAGGGTGCCAAGGTCCTGGCCGGTGCCGAACGGGTCGCCCGCGCCGCCGCCGTCGCCGAGGGACCAGAACAGGGTGCCGTCGCGGCCGAAGGCGAGCGCGCCGCCGTTGTGGTTGCCGTACTCGGCGTGTGCCTGGGTGAGCAGGACCTCTTCGCGGTCCGGGTCGTCGAGCGGGATCCGGGAGAGGGTGAGGGTGCCCTCGTCGACGCTGGTGTAGGCGACGTAGACGACGTTCGAGCGGGCGAAGTCGGGGGCCGGGGCGATACCGAGCAGGCCGCGTTCGTTGTAGGCGAGGCTGTCGACCCGGTCGGTGATGTCGAGCACCGGCTCGGCGGCGAGGCCGGTGTCGGGGTGGTACGCGCGGACGATGCCGTCCTTCTCGGTGATCAGCAGCCGGCCATCGGGTACCCCGGCGATCGCGGTGGGCCGGCGGAGCCCGAAGGCCACCTGCTCGGTGCCGACGGTGAGCTCGGCCAGCGGCACGCTGCCCGGCGACCCGGGCGCGGTGGCGGCGGTGCCGGTGCCGGTTGCGGCGGTGCCGGTGGCGCCGGCAGCGGTCACGGTGGTGGCGGCTGGTTCGGCGTTCGGGCGCGCGGCCGTTGCTGGGGCGGCCGTTGCCGGGGCGGCCGGAAGCAGCACGGCGAGGGCCGCTGCGGTGGTGGCGACACGGGTCAGGACTCGCGACATCGCGGGGCTCCTCGGGGGGCAGGGTTCTGGGAGCGCTCCCAAACGTACACGCCCGCATGGCTGTCGCACCAGCCCCAATCCACGATCACGGCGGGAGTGTTGACAACTGCGTCACGACGTGACCACTATCGGTACTCGCGTCTGGGAGCGCTCCCAGACCGTGGTTCGTCACCGTCGTCAACCACGGAGAGGATCCGCCGTGCCCCGCCACCACCGGCGCGTGGCGTCGATCGTCGCGGCAGCCGCCGCCGCGCTCGTCACCGCCGCCCTGCTCGCTCCGACCGCCTCCGCGCAACCACCCGAACTGATCGACAACGGCACCTTCGACACCGCCGACACCGCCCCCTGGTGGTGGACCGCCAACGCCCCGGCCGCCGTCGTCGACGGCCAACTGTGCGCCGAGATCGAGGGCGGCACCGTCAACCCGTGGGACGCCATCGTCGGCCAGAACGACCTGCCGCTACAGGCAGGCGAGACCTACGAGCTGTCCTTCGACGCGTCCGCCTCCACCCCGGTGGGTGTGCTGGCCAAGGTGCAGCTGCAGGTCGAGCCGTGGACCGAACGGCTGTCCGAGCCGACCATCCTGGACACCGAGCCACAGCACTTCTCGTACACGTTCACCTCCGACGTGGACAGCGCCGCCGAGCAGCTGGCGTTCCAGGTCGGCGGATCGGCCGACCCGTGGACGTTCTGCCTGGACAACGTCTCGCTCACCGGAGGGGCTGAGCCACCCGTATACGAACCGGACACCGGCCCCCGGGTGCGGGTGAACCAGGTCGGCTACCTGCCGGACGGCCCGAAGAACGCCACCGTCGTCACCGAGGCCACCGAGCCGTTCGCGTGGTCGGTGGCCTCCGGTGACGGCACCGTCGTCGCCGAAGGCACCTCCACCCCGCGCGGTGTCGACCCCGCGTCCGGCCAGAACACCCACACGATCGACTTCTCCGCCGTCACCGCCGAGGGCACCGGCTACACGCTCACCGCGGACGGCGAGACCAGCTACCCGTTCACGATCGGCGACGTGTACGACCGCCTGCGCTCGGACTCGCTGCAGTTCTTCTACATCCAGCGCAGCGGCATCGCCATCGACGGCTCCCTGGTCGGCGCGGAGTACGCCCGCCCGGCCGGTCACCTCGGGGTCGCACCGAACCAGGGCGACATCGACGTGCCGTGCCAGCCCGGCGTGTGCGACTACCGGCTGGACGTGCGCGGCGGCTGGTACGACGCCGGCGACCACGGCAAGTACGTGGTCAACGGCGGCATCGCCACCTACCAGTTGCTCAGCACCTACGAGCGCGTCCTGACCGCGCCGACCGCCACCCCGGGCGCACTGGACGACGGCACGCTGCGGGTACCGGAGCGCGGCAACGGCGTGCCGGACATCCTCGACGAGGCGCGCTGGGAGCTGGAGTTCCTGCTGCGCATGCAGGTTCCGGCCGGCGAGCCGCTCGCGGGCATGGCCCACCACAAGATCCACGACGAGAACTGGACCGGTCTGCCGCTGGCGCCGGAGGACGACCCGGAGCTGCGCGAGCTGCACCCGCCGTCGACCGCGGCCACGCTGAACCTGGCCGCCACGGCCGCCCAGTGCGCCAGGCTGTTCGAGCCGTACGACCAGGACCTCGCCGCCACCTGCCTGGACGCGTCCCGCACCGCCTACGCGGCTGCCCAGGCCAACCCGGACCTGCTGGCCGACCCGAACGACGGCGTGGGCGGCGGCGCGTACAGCGACGCCGACGTCAGCGACGAGTTCTACTGGGCCGCCGCCGAGCTCTACCTGACCACCGGAGAGCGGTGCTTCCTGAACGACCTGCGCGCGTCGCCGCACCACACCGACGACGTGTTCGCCCCGACCGGGTTCAGCTGGCCGTCCACCGCCGCGCTCGCCCGGCTCGATCTCGCGACCGTCCCGAGTGGACTCCCGGCGGACGAGCTGGACCGGGTCCGGCAGTCGGTGGTCGACGGCGCCGACGCGTACCTCGCGACGCTGGCCGGCGAGGCGTACGGGCTGCCGATCCCGGGTGAGCCGGAGAGCTACTTCTGGGGCGGCAACGGCAACATCATCAACAACGCGGTGGTCCTGGCGACCGCGTTCGACCTCACCGGTGACACCCGCTACCGGGACGGCGCGCTGCAGTCGGTGGACTACATCTTCGGCCGCAACGCGCTGAACCACTCCTACGTCACCGACTGGGGCACGACGACGCCGCAGAACCAGCACAGCCGGATCTTCGGCGCCCAGCTCGACCCGAACTCGCCGAACCCGCCGTCCGGCTCGATCGCCGGCGGCGCGAACGCGAACCTGGAGGACCCGTTCGCCGCCGACCTGCTGGCCGGCTGCGCCCCGCAGTTCTGCTACGTGGACGACATCCAGTCGTACTCGACCAACGAGGTCGCCATCAACTGGAACTCCGCGCTGGCCTGGATCGCATCGTTCCTGGCCGACCAGGGCTGAGCCCGGTGGCCGGGGCCGGGGGGGGGGGCCCCCGCCCCGCCCCCGTCCACAAGCCCGCCCCGCGCGGGCGGCGATCTCGACGTGGAAGCCGGGTGGGAGGCCGACGTAGACGGTGGTGCGGGCGGGGTAGGGCTCGGCGAGGAAGTTGGCGTAGGCCTCGTTCAGCTCGGCGAAGTGCTCGGTGTCGGTGAGGTAGACCCGGACCATCACCACGTCGTCCCAGGTCGCCCCGCCGGCCGCGAGGATCGCCTCGACGTTGGTGAGGCACTGCACGGTCTGTTCGGCCACCGAGGCGCCGACGACGTCGCCGGTGGCGGGGTCCAACGCGACCTGGCCGGCGACCTGCAGGATGTTCCCCTTGCGGATCCCGTGACTCAACGGCACCGCCATGCGCCGGTCGTTCGGCAGGGCGATCACGTTCTTCGGCAACTCAGTTCTCCTTCGTGTTGGCCGGCCAGCCGCATTCGGCCGACGCCTGGTCCGCCGCGCCGAGCAGCGCGGGGACGAGTTCGAGCAGGCCGTCGAGGTCGAGCACGACCCGGGGCACCGACAAGGACAGCGCCGCGAGCACCTCACCACGCGGCCCGCGCACCGGCGCGGCGACGCAGTGGATGACGTCCTCGTGCTCGGCGTCGTCCACGGCGTACCCGCGTTCGGCCACTCGGGCCAGTTCGGCGAGGAACGCGTCCGGGCCGGTGATGGTGTTGGCCGTGAACCTCGGGTACCCGATGGTGGCCGCGACCCGGTGGCGCTCGCCGTCCGGCAGCGCGGCGAGCAGCACCTTCGCCACCGCGGTGCAGTGCAGCGGGGCGCGCCGGCCGATGCGGGAGTACATCCGCACGTTGTGCCTGGACTCGTACTTGTCCACGTAGATGACCTCACCGTCCTCGTAGGACGCGAGGTGCACGGTGTGCCCGGTGGCCGCGTTCAGCTCGCGGGCGGCGGGTTCGGCCGCGCGGCGCACGTCCCGCTCGTCCAGCGCCCGGTACGCGAGCTCGAACAGGGTCGTGCCGAGCCGGTAGTGGTGCCGGCCGGCGCGCTGCACGTACCGGCGTGCCTCCAGCGTGCGCAGCAGCCGCAGCACCGTGGACTTGTGCACCCCGGCCCGGTGCGCCAGCTGGTCGAGGGTCCGCTGCCCGCCGGCCAGCTCGTCCAGCAGGGTCAACGCCCGATCCACGCTCTGGCTCACCGGATGTGCGCCGCCGCCCAGCCGGTGTCGTCCGCCGCCAGCAGGGCGGCGACCAGGTCGCCCGGCAGCGGGGCGCAGACGTCGTCGCGGGTGAGCAGCACCGCGGCGGCCTGCAGGTGCCCGGCACGCAGCCGGTGCGCGGGTGGCGCGCCGGCGAGGGTGGCGGCGAGGTAGCCGGCGGCGAACGCGTCGCCCGCGCCGACCGGTTCCAGCACGTCGACTCGGAGCGCGGGCTGGAAGACCTCGGCCCGGTCGGCGCCGGTGGCCGGGTCGCGCTCGATCAGGGTCGCGCCGTGCTCGGCCTGCTTGACCACGAGCGTCGGCGGCTCCGGCAGGACCGCGCGGATGGCCGCCGGGTCGCCCGCGCCCCACACGGTCGCGGCCTCGTCCGCGCCGACCAGCACGATGTCGGCCGCGGCCGCCAGCTCGCGCAGGACCGAGGTGTCCCGGCCGGCCCAGAGCGCGGGCCGCCAGTTCAGGTCGAACGCCAGCAGGTACGTGCGCGGCGCGGCCACCAGCTCCCGCATGAGCGCCAGGCAGCTGTCCGACAACGCCGGCGTGATCCCGCTGGTGTGCACGACCCGCACGCCCTCGGTCGGCAGGCCGGCGAGCAGCGCGGGCCCCATGCCCGAGGCCGCCGAGCCGCGCCGGTAGTAGCGCACCGGGCTGCCCGAGGCGTCGCTCTCCTTGATGTAGAGCCCGGTCGGGCGGCTCGGGTCGACGCGCACGCCGGAGACGTCGACGCCGTGGCCGGACACGAAGTCGACCACCGCGCGGCCGAACGCGTCGTCGCCGACCGCGCTCACCCACGCCGAGGCGGCGCCGAGACCGGCCAGGTGACAGGCCACATTGGACTCCGCGCCGCCGACGGTCCTGGTCCACGCGCGTACTCGCTCGGGCGGGCCGTCCTCGGCCGGCACGAACAGCGCCATGGACTCGCCGAGACAGAGCACGTCCATGATTCGTCCCTTCCGGACTCGCGTTGACTGGCCGGGTAAGGGGATGCTACACAAGTTCATAGCGTACAGCGCAACAGTCGTTGCACACACCGCAATGGGAGCCGTATGGCCGGGCGCATCGACCGCAGGGCCGTCGCCGCGATCCGCGAGGAGCGCATCGACTGGCGGTTCAAGGGCATGCCGCCGTCGCTGACGGGCATGACCATCGCCGAGGCGCTGGCCGCCCGCCCCGACCTGTTCCGCGAGGGCTTCCTCCCGCCGGTCATGACGATCGACGCGGGCGCGCTCGAGCACAACCTGGCCACGATGGCCGCGTGGTGCGCCGGTCGCGGCCTCGCGCACGCCCCGCACGGCAAGACCACGATGGCCCCGCAGCTGTTCGCGCGCCAGTTCGACCACGGCGCCTGGGGGCTGACCTGCGCGACCGCGAGCCAGCTGCGGGTGTACCGGGCGTTCGGGGTGAGCCCGGTGATGCTCGCCAACGAGCTGGTGGACGAGACAGCGCTGGCCTGGGTCGCCGGCGAGCTGGCGCGCGACGAGACGTTCGAGTTCTCCTGCTGGGTCGACTCGGTCGCCGGCGTGGCGCGGATGACCGAGGCGCTGCGGGGGGTGTCGCGCCCGGTCGACGTGCTGGTGGAGCTGGGGTTCCCGGGGGGACGGACCGGCGCGCGCGGGCGGCCGGCCGCGGCCGGGGTCGCCGAGGCGGTGGCCGCGAGCCCGGCCCTGCGGCTGGTCGGGGTCGGCGGCTACGAGGGCGCGGTCACCCACGACACGCACCCCGAGGCGCTGGACGCCGTGCGCGCGTACCTGTCGGACCTGCGTGCGCTGACGGTGGAGCTGGCGGACCGCGGCCTCTTCGGCGCGGAGCGGGTGATCGTGACCGCGGGCGGCAGCGCGTACTACGACGTGGTGGCCGAGGTGCTGGGCGCGCCGTGGCCGGACGGTCTGTCGGTGCTGCCGGTGGTGCGCGGCGGCGCGTACCTGACGCACGACTCCGGCCTCTACGCGCGCCAGTCCCCGCTCGGCCGGCATCCCAGGCTCGACGACGCGCCTCCGCTGCGGCCGGCGCTGCGCGCGTGGGCGCAGGTGAACTCGGCGCCGGAGCCCGGGCTGGCGCTGCTCGCCGCCGGCAAGCGCGACCTGCCCTACGACATCGACCTGCCGACCCCGGAGGTGCTGCGTCGCGACGGGGCCACGGTGCCGCTGGACGCCGAGGTGTTCTCGGTCAACGACCAGCACGCGTTCGTCCGACACGACAAGCTCGAGGTCGGTGACTGGGTCGGCCTCGGCGTGTCCCATCCGTGCACGACGTTCGACAAGTGGGCGCTGATCCCGGTGGTCGACGGCGAGACCGTGGTGGACCTGGTGCGGACGTACTTCTGATGCCCGACCTGGTCTTCCGCGGCGCGTCCGTGGTCGACGGGACGGGCGCGCCGGCGTTCGCGTCGGACGTCCGGGTGCGGGACGGGCGGATCGCCGAGCTCGGCCACGGCCTGTCGGGAACCCGGGTGGTGGACGCGGGCGGGCTGGTGCTGGCGCCGGGGTTCATCGACATGCACGCCCACTCCGACCTGCGGCTGCTGGCCGAGCCGGAGCACCTGGCGAAGGTGGCGCAGGGCGTGACGTTGGAGGTGCTCGGCCAGGACGGCCTGTCCTACGCCCCGGTCGACGGGTCCACTCTGGACGGTCTGCGCGAGCAGCTCGCCGGCTGGAACGGCGACCCGCCCGGGTTCGACTGGAACTGGCGCTCGGTGGGCGAGTACCTGGACCGGTTGGACCGGGGCATCGCCTGCAACGCGGTGTACCTCGTCCCGCACGGCACGGTCCGGATGCTCGTGACCGGCTGGGCGGACCGGCCGGCGACCCCCGCGGAGGTGGACCGGATGCGGGAGCTGGTGGGTATCGGCTTGGCGGAGGGCGCGTTCGGCCTGTCGACCGGGCTGACCTACCCGCCCGGCACGTACGCGAGCACCGACGAACTGGTGGCACTGTGCGAGGTGGTGGGCGCCGCCGGCGGGTTCCACGGCACGCACACCCGGGGCTACGGCGCCGGCGCGCTCGCCGCGTACGCCGAGGTGGTCGAGGTGTCCCGCCGCTCGGGCTGTCCCCTGCACCTGGCGCACGCCACGATGAACTTCCCGGTCAACGCCGGCCGCGCCGGCGACCTGCTGGCACTGGTGGACGACGCCGTGGCCGCGGGCGTGGACGTCAGCCTGGACACCTACCCGTACCTGCCGGGCGCCACCTACCTCTCGGCGCTCCTGCCCAGCTGGGCGGCCGCCGGCGGCCCGGCCGCCACCCTGGCCCGACTGTCCACACCGGACCTCCGGGCCAGGATCCGCCACGAACTGGAGGAGACCGGCACCGACGGCAGCCACGGCGTCCCGGTCGACTGGTCGACGATCGAGGTCAGCGGCGTCCGCGACCCGGCGAACGCGCACCTGGTCGGGCACACCATCGCCGACTCGGCGCGCGGTGTCGCCCCCGCCGACCTGTACTTCGACCTGCTCGTCGCCGACCGGCTCGGTACGTCGTGCCTCATGCACGTCGGCGACGAGGCGAACGTGCGGGCGATCATGCGCCACCCCGCGCACACCGGCGGCAGCGACGGCCTGCTGGTCGGGGAGCGGCCCCATCCGCGCGGCTGGGGCACCTTCCCGAGGTACCTGGCCAGGTACGTCCGGGAGTTGGGCGTGCTGGGATTGGAGGAGTGCGTCGCCCACCTGACCGGCCGCCCCGCGCGCCGCCTGCGCCTGCGCGACCGCGGCCTGGTCCGCGCGGGCCACGCCGCCGACCTGGTCCTGTTCGACCCCGCGACGATCACCGACACCGCAACCTTCGCCGACCCTCGGCGAGCCCCGGCCGGCATCCCGTACGTCCTGGTCAACGGCACCTTCGTCATCGACGACCACCAGCGCACCGACGCTCTCCCCGGCCACACCATCCGGACCGTGTAACGGCGATACACGAATCGATCACATCGACTTTACTTTCGTTACCTTAACGTCGTTATGGTCACTGATGTAACGATCGATGGAGCAAGCATGTTCGGTACACGTCACGTCCGTCGCGCCGTCCCGGTCCTCGCGGTGCTTCTCGCGGTGCCGGCCACGGCGGTGGCCACCGGTGCGACCGAAGGCGCGCCGGGAGAGCGCGCCCGCTGGAGAACAGCGGCACCCATGGCCGTCGAAAGGCAGGAGCTGTACCCCGAAGTGGTCGACGGCCGGATCTACGTGGCGGGCGGGTTGCTCAACCCGAACACGGGCCTGTCCGCCCACTTCGAGGCGTACGACCCTAGGCGGGATCGCTGGAACCAGCTCGCCACGCTGCCCGAGGCCCGGCACCACATCACGCTCGCCGAGGAGGACGGCCTGATCTACGGGGTCGGCGGTTTCTCCGGCGGGTTCCCCAACTGGCGGGCCGAGTCCGACACCTTCGTCTACGACATCGCCGCCGACCGCTGGACCCGAGGCGCCGACCTCCCGGTCGCCCGCGCGGAAGGTGTCTCCGAGTCCGTCGACGGCCGGATCTTCTACCTCGGCGGCCGGATCCCCGCCCACCCGGACGCGCGGACCTTCAACGAGCACGTCGACACGACCCGCACCGACGTCCTCGATCCGGCCACCGGCACCTGGACGGCCGGCGCCGCGGCACCCACCGCGCGGAACAGCGCCGCCTCGGCGGTCATCGACGGCGAGATCTACGTCGTGGGGGGCCGGCAGTTCTCCCTCAACCCCGACGGCACCGCGCGCCAGGTCAACGTGCCCACGCTCGAGGTCTACGACCCGGCGACGGACACCTGGGAGACCCGCGCCCCCATGCCCGAGGCGCGTGGCGGTCTCGCCGCCACCACCTACCGGGGCAAGCTGTACGTGTTCGGCGGCGAGCAGTGGGTCCCCGAGCAGCGCGTGTTCGACGACGCCTGGGTGTACGACCCCCGCACGGACGAGTGGCGGAGCCTTCCGCCGCTGCCGACGCCGCGGCACGGACTCGGCGCGGCCACGGTCGGCGACCGGATCCACACCCTCGGCGGCTCGACCAGGACGGGCGGGAACTTCGCCACCGACCTCAACGAGGTTTTCCTTCCGCGCCGGGGACGGTAGGAAGTACCCCATGACACTTGTGACCTGCGACATGTCGATGTCGCTCGACGGCTACGTCACCGGCCCGAACGACAGCCGCGAGAACCCCTTCGGCGACGGCGCCGACACCCTGCACGACTGGCTGTTCGACGCCGCGACCGACGAGGACCGCGCCCTGCTCCAGGGCGGCCTGGAGGGCACCGGCGCCGTGGTGATGGGCCGGGTCTCGTTCGACAAGTGCGTCGAGATGTGGGGCGAGAACGGGCCGACGAACGGCGTCCCGTGCTACGTGGTCACCCATGAGGCGCCGACCGAGTCGCACCCGTCGGTCTACACGTTCGTCACCGACGGCGTGGCCAGCGCGATCAAGCAGGCCAAGGACACGGCCGGCACCAAGTCCGTCGGCCTGCACGGCGCGAGCGTGATGCAGCAGGGCCTTCCCCTCGGGCTGGTGGACGAGCTCTTCGTGCACGTGGTCCCGCTACTGCTCGGCGGCGGCACCCCGCTGTTCGGCTCGCTCGACTCCGCCGTCACGCTGGAGCGCGTCGACGCGGTGATCACCCCGGCCGCCACCCATCTGCGGTTCCGCGTCGTGAAGTGAGCGCGAAAAGCCGCGGCCCGCACGGACAGGTTCCGTGCGGGCCGCGGTGTCGTGCTGAGCCGGTCAGCCGAGGGTGGACTTCCAGTCGGGGTTGTCCTCGAGCCACTGGGTGATCGCGTCGGCTTCCTTGCCCTCGCCGTACTCGTTGACCACCAGGTCCTCGAGCGTGCCGTACTGCGCGTCGTCCAGCTTGGCCTTGCCCATCATCTCGGCGACCTCGGGGAAGTCCTCGCTGAAGCCCTTGCGGGCCAGCATGTGCAGCGCCTCGGACTCGCCGAGCGCGCCCTTCGGGTCCTCCAGGTCCTTCACCGGAAAGGCGTTGTTGGCCCAGAACGGCCGCCACAGCGTGACCACGATGTCCTGCTTGTCGTCGACCGCCTTCTGCAGCTCGGCGAGCATCGACGTGGTCGACGAGGTGACCAGCTCGTAGTCGCCCTCCAGGCCGTACTCCGGCATCACCGACGTCTTGGTGACCTCGGTCAGGCCGGCGCCCGGCTCGATGCCGATGATCTTGCCGCCGAAGCGGTCCGCGTTGCCGGTCAGGTCCTCGATCGAGTCGATGTCGACGTACTCCGGCACCGCGAAGGTGAGCTTGGCGTTGTCGTAGTACGCGCCGAGGTCCTCGATCTGGTCGCCGTACTGCTCCATGTACGACTTGTGCGTGACCTCCGGCCACGCCGACGGGTAGATGTCCACGTCGCCCTCGGCCAGACCGGTGTAGAGCGGCGCGGCCTCGGACAGCTCCTGGATCTCCACCTGGTAGCCGTCCTCCTCCAGGAGGTTCTTCCACAGGTGCGCGGTGCTCAGGCCGTCGGTCCAGGACGGGATGATGCCCAGGGTGATCTGCTTGGCGTCGCCACCGCCGCCGCCGCTGCTTCCGCCGTCACCGCTGTCGCTCTCGGATCCGCACGCGGCCAGCCCGAAGCTCAGGCCGAGTGCCGCCAGAACCGCACCGACTCGCTTCCCGGTCATCTTTCTCGTCATTCGTCGTCCTCTCGTTTCGTGCACCGTGTGTAGGTCAGGGGGATCCGGTCCTGACGGCTTCCTGGTCGTCGGCGACCTCGGCGGGCGTCTCGTCCGTCGCCGCGGGTTCGGTCCGCGGCCGCGTCGCCCTGGTGCGCAGGGCGCGCAGCAGGCCACGACGCGGGGTACCGGCGGACGCGGTGACCCGGTCGAGGAAGATCGCCAGGATCACCACGGAGATGCCGGCCTCGAACCCGAGCCCGATGTCCAGCCGGGAGATCGAGCTGGTCACCTCGCTGCCGAGGCCGCCGCCGCCGACCAGCCCGGCGATGACCGCCATGGACAGCGCCAGCATGATCACCTGGTTGACGCCGGCCATCACGGTCGGCATCGCGAGCGGCAGCTGGACCTCGCGGAGGATCTGGCGCGGTGTGGCGCCGAACGCGTGCCCGGCCTCCACCACCTCGGCGTCCACCTGGCGGATGCCCAGCTCGGTGAGCCGCACGCCGGGCGGCAGCGCGAAGATGATGGTGGCCACCAGGCCGGCCGGGACGCCGATGCTGAACAGCGTGACCACCGGCACCAGCCAGACGAACGCCGGCATCGTCTGCATCAGGTCCATCACCGGGCGGATGATCCGGCTGAACCGGTCCGAGCGCGCGGCGAGGATGCCGAGTGGGATGGCTATCACCAGCGCCACGATGGTGGCGACCACGATGAGCGCGAGGGTCTCCATCGCGTTCTCCCACTGTTCCATCGAGACGACCAGGGCCATCCCGAGGAGCGTGCCGACCGCGACCTTCCAGTCCCGGACCAGCCAGCTGAGCAGGGCGAACACCGCCGCCAGTACCAGCGCGTTCGGCGCGTTGAGCAGCTCGGCGATCCCGTTCACCGAGTCCTGCATCAGCTCCGCGAGCGTGTCGAAGAACGCGCCGAGGTTCTCCTTGACCCAGTCGAAGGCGTTCTCGATCCAGTCGCCGATGGGCACCCGGGGCACGACCCCGTCGACCCGGTCCTCCCACATGTCCCGCAGCCAGCCGCTCATCGGGCCGCCTCCCCGGTGTGGTCGAGGACCAGCTCGGAGGCCGGATCCGGGGGTTCGGCGGTTTGCGAGATGCTGCCCAGCGCGCTGAGCAGGGTGACCCGGGCGATCACGCCGAGCAGGTGCCGCTCGGCGTCCACGACGGCGATCGGGATGGCGCTGTTCGCCGAGGTGGCGAACAGGTCGGCGACCGCGGTGTCCGGGGAGACGGTGGCCGGCTGCTCCAGCACGCCGGCGAGGTCGTCCCGGCCGGCGGCGACCGCGTCGGCGGCGGCGGACTCGCCGACCACGCCCTGCAGCTTGCGCTTGCGGTCGACCACCATGATCCCGTTGAGCTGGTTCTCCCGCATCAGCCGGTGCGCCGCGCGCGGGCCCGACTCCGCGCCGAGCACGGCGACCGGCTTCTCCATCACCGAGGAGGCGGTGAGGATCCTGGTGCGGTCGACGTCCTGGACGAACTGGGCGACGTAGTCGTTGGCCGGGTCGTTCAGGATGTGCTCGGCGGTGCCCTGCTGCACGATCCGGCCGTCGCGCATCATCGCGATCCGGTCGCCGAGGCGCATCGCCTCGTTCAGGTCGTGGGTGATGAACAGGATGGTCTTGTCCAGGTCGTGCTGCAGCTGGATCAGCTGGTCCTGCATCTCCCGGCGGATCAGCGGGTCGAGCGCGCTGAACGCCTCGTCCATCAGCATGATGTCGGTCTCCGCGGCGAGCGCGCGGGCCAGGCCGACCCGCTGGCGCATGCCGCCGGACAGCTCGCCGGGGAAGGAGCCGCCCCAGCTGCCCAGGCCGACCATGCCCAGGGCCTTCTCGGTGCGTTGCTCGCGGTCCGCGCGGTTCATCCCCCGGACCTTGAGGCCGTAGGCGGCGTTCTCGCCGACCGTGCGGTGCGGCAGGAGGGCGAAGTGCTGGAAGACCATGCTGATCCGCTCGCGGCGGACGTGCCGCAGGCCGCGCGCGTCGAGCTTGGTGATGTCCTGGTCGTCGATGAGGACCTCGCCCGACGTCGGCTCCAGCAGGCCGTTGACCATCCGGATCAGCGTCGACTTGCCGGAACCGGACAGCCCCATGACGACGTAGATCTGCCCGGGATCGACCGAGAAGGAGGCGTCGATGACCGCGGCGGTCAAGCCGTCGGCACGCAGTTCTTCACGGGTGGCGCCGTCCCGCAATCGGGCGACCGCACGGTGCGGGCGGCGGCCGAAGACCTTGTAGATCTCGGACAGCTCGATCAATGGCACTGGCAGGTTCACCTCTCGGGGGTGGACGCCACTCTTGCCGTAGACGTCCTCGGAGCGGTCCGGTCCGGCTCCGGACAGTGACGACCGGGCCGAACCACGCATGGCAACCTAACAAGTCCGACAGCGACGGGCAGTCACCCGGGCAGGCCGTTACGGCCCTGTAGCTAGCGCGGACCACGGCTTCACCACTTTGGGTCGTCAAAGGACCCCGCTGGGTCACTGGATCACGCAGTGTTTCCAGCTGGCGGCGTCGGTGAAACCACCCGTTTGCCGTGCGTACGGCCGGAGGATCGATCCGACGTGACGCGGGGCACGCCATCGTTGATCACGGAAACGACACAATATGGTCTACCGGTCGGAGTGCGAGCGAAAACACGGGTGAGTCCGGACCCGGCGGACAATTCGGGTCGCACTTCCACTCAGGACGAATTCCGTTCGACCAGGAGGCAACAATGGACCTGCTCGCCGAGCTGACCGCCCGCCGTGCGTTGTGCATCATTCGCGCGCCGGCCATTCCCGACCCGGTCGGGCTCGCCGGAACGCTCGTCGACGCCGGGCTGCCGATCGTCGAGTTCGCGTTGACCACGCCGGACGCGCCCCGGCTCATCGAGCGGGCGTCCGGAGTGGACGGTCTGGTTCTCGGGGCCGGCACGGTCATGTCGGCGGCCGACGCGCGGGACGCCATCAACGCCGGGGCGCGGTTCCTGCTCACGCCCGGGCTGCGGCCCGAGGTGGCCGCGGAGGCGGTCCGGCAGCGCGTTCCGGTCGTACTGGGGGCGATGACGCCGACGGAGGTCGCGGCCGCCGTGGATCTCGGGGCCACCGCGGTCAAGGTGTTCCCCGCCGCCCGGCTCGGGCCGGCGTACTTCGGCGACCTGCACGGGCCCTACCCGAACGTGCCGCTCGTCGCCACCGGTGGGGTCACCACGGACAACGCGGCCGAGTTCCTCGCCGGGGGCGCGCTCGCGGTCACGGCCGGGAGCGGCGTCGTGGGGCCGGCGCTCGCCGCCGAGTCGCGGTTCGACGAGGTGGCCGAGCGGGCCCGCGGGTTCGTCGCGGCGGTGGGGGGCGCGCGCTGAGATTGGTTTAGACCTTGTGCGGATCCCCTGGGGCGCAATAGCATCGAGGACGCCAGACCGAACGGGGGTCCGACGATGCTCAAGCGTGCCATCGCCGCGGCGGCGATCGTCGCCACGGCCGTCGCGTGTGCTCCGCCGCAGGCCGACACCACCGACGAGGGCGCCGACCGGAGCTCCGGCGAGCTGAAGGTCTGGCTGTTCCAGGAGGCCAGCAACGGTCCCAAGGAGGACGTCGTCGACCAGGCGATCGCCGAGTTCGAGGCCGCCCACGACGACGTGAAGGTCAACGTCGAGTACCTCCCGGTCGACGGCCGCGCCAGCCGGTTCAACGGCGCCTTCAACGACCCGGACAGCGCCCCGGACGTCGCCGAGTTCGGCAACACCGACCTCGCCGGCTATGTCGCCTCGAACGGGTTCGCCGACCTCAGCGGCGACCTGGACCAGTGGCCGGATGCGGCCGACCTGGTCCCCGAGGTGCTCGACACCGCGAAGATCGACGGCAGGACCTACGGCGTCCCCTGGTTCACCGGCACCCGGGCGCTCTACTACCGGACCGACGTCTTCACCGAGCTGGGGCTCGAGCCGCCGGCCACGCTCGCCGAGCTGACCACGACGGCGCGCGCGATCCGCGCGGCGAAACCCGACATGTACGGGATCGCGGTCGGCGGCAAGTACCTGTTCGCCCTGCTGCCCTACGTCTGGGCAAACGGCGGCGACATCGCCGAACGGGACGGCGACGCGTGGTCGGCCACCATCGACACCCCGGAGGCACGCGCCGGGCTCGCCCAGTACGCGGAGCTGCTCCGGCCCGACATCTGCCCGCCGGCCCAGTGCGCGCAGCTCACCGGCAGCCAGACGGTGGCCGCGTTCGCCGGCGGCAAGGCGGCGATGGCCATCGGCGGTGACTTCAACCGGGCGGCCGTGGACGCGGGAGCGGTCAAGGACGACTACGCGGTGGTTCCGTTGCCCGGCACCGAACCCGGCTCGATCGCACCCGCGTTCGCCGGCGGCAACCTGCTCGGCGTGTTCGGCTCAAGCGAGCGGCGCACGCTCGGCTGGGAGTTCGTCACGCTCCTCGGCGGCAAGGAGTACCAGCGGAAGATGTACGACGCCATGGGCACCATGCCGACGTTCGCCGACGTGCAGGACGAGATCGCCATTGACGACCCGTTCCTGGCGCCGTTCATCGAGACCGTCCAGGCCGGCACCCGGTTCGTGCCGGCCACCCCGGCGTGGACGCGGATCGACGCGCAGGCCGTGTTGCCCACCGCCGTGCAGCAGGTCGCCACCGGCCGGCAGGACGTCGACACCGCCACCTCGGCCGCCGCGGCCGAGATGGACGCGGCCTTCGCGGGCTCGTAGGAGTGGTGCTCCCCCAGGTCACCCCTGCCGCGCCGGGCGTCCGCACCCGACCGGCGCGGCGGGGGCCCCAGCGTGGCCAGGCACGCGCGGCGGCGCTCTACCTGCTGCCCACCTCGGTGATCCTGCTCGGTCTGCTGGCGTATCCGCTTTACCAGCTCGTGGTCATCTCGTTCTACGACTACGGGCAGCCGCAGGCGTCCGGCGCGGCGCCATTGGTGTTCCTCGGTTTCGACAACTACGTCACCCTGCTCGGTGACCCGCAGTTCTGGGACGTGCTGGCCGCGACCGTGGTGTTCGCCGCGGTGTGCGTGGTCGGCAGCCTGCTCGTCGGGACGGCGCTGGCGGTGCTGGCGAGCCGGGCGAACCCGCTGCCGCGCATGCTGCTGTTCCTGGCCGCGCTCGGCGCGTGGGCGACGCCGGCCATGGCCGGCTCGTACGTGTGGCTGTTCATGTTCGACCAGGACTTCGGGATCGTCAACGAGGTGCTCGGGCTGGCCGGCCACTCCTGGACGTTCGAGCGGTTCTCCGCGTTCGGGCTGGTGGCGGCGGAGATCGTCTGGTGCTCGTTCCCGTTCGTCATGGTGACGATGTACGCGGGGATCAAGGCGATCGCGCCGGAGGTGCTGGAGGCGGCGGCGCTGGACGGCGCGTCGGCCACCCGCACGGCGACGTCGGTGATCCTGCCGATCCTGCGGCCACTGCTGATGATCGCCACGATCCAGTCGATCATCTGGGACTTCAAGGTGTTCACCCAGATCTATGTGATGACGGGCGGCGGCGGGGTGGCGGGGCAGAACCTGGTGCTGAACGTGTTCGCCTACCAGAAGGCGTTCGCGGGCGAGCAGTACGGGCTCGGCGCGGCGATCGGCGTGGTGATGACCGTGCTGCTGCTGTCGATCACCGGGCTGTACGTGCGGGCGCAGCGGAGGACGTCGTGAGAAAACGGGCGGCGGATCTGGCGTGCGTGCTGATCGCGCTCGTGGTGGCGTTCCCGCTGTACTGGATGGTGCTCTCCGCGCTCAAACCGGCCGGCGAGATCCAGGCGGCCGACCCGAGGCCGTGGACGCTCGCGCCCACGCTGGACAGCTTCCGCCGGGTGCTCGCGGTGGAGGACTTCGGGCTGTACTTCCTGAACAGCCTGGTGGTCGCGGTGGCGGTGGTGGCGCTGTCGCTGGTGGCGTCGTTCCTCGCGGCGGTCGCGCTGACCCGGTTCCGGTTCCGCGGCCGGACCGTGCTGCTGGTCATGCTGCTGGTGGCGCAGATGGTGCCGGTGGAGGCGCTGACGATCCCGCTGTTCTTCCTGGTGCGCTCGTTCGGCGACGTGGTGCCGGCGGTCGGGCTGAACGAGCTTGGCTCGCTGGTGCTGGTGCACCTGGCGTTCAGCCTGCCGTTCGCGATCTGGATGTTGCGCGGGTTCGTCGCCGCGGTGCCCGACGACCTGGAGGAGGCGGCCGCACTCGACGGGGCATCGCGGTTCCGGTTCACCTGGCAGGTGCTGTTCCCACTGGTCGCGCCGGGCCTGGTGGCCGCGAGTGTGGTGTCGTTCATCCACGCCTGGAACGACTTCCTGTTCGCCAAGACGTTCCTGATCTCCGGAACGGACAACCGCACGCTCCCGCTCGGGCTGCTGGTGTTCTTCAAGCCGGAGGAGCAGGACTGGGGCGCGATCATGGCCGGGGCGACGCTGATGACCGTCCCGGTGCTGGTGTTCTTCGTCGCCGTGCAACGGCATCTGGTGTCCGGACTCGGAGGTGCGGTGAAGGGATGACTTCGCTCGACGGCCTGCTCCCCCGCCCGGTCCGGGTGCGGCCCGCGACGGGCACCT
Source organism: Actinophytocola gossypii (assembly GCF_025165815.1). Taxonomy (GTDB): domain Bacteria; phylum Actinomycetota; class Actinomycetes; order Mycobacteriales; family Pseudonocardiaceae; genus Actinophytocola; species Actinophytocola gossypii. The sequence goes on from NZ_JAFFZE010000010.1 coordinate 200,171, forward strand.
ACCGGTTCACCTCGGACCGTGTCCCGTCCCACGTGTCCACTGTGGTCAGCATCGACCCGGCGATTCCTCGCGAGGGCTACCGGGTCTCGATCACGCCGGACGGGGTCACCACGGCCGCCGCGGACCCGGCCGGCGCGTTCCACGCCGAGACCACCCTGCGCCAACTGCTCGGCCCGGACGCGTACCGCGCCGCGAACATCCACGATGGACCGTGGGAGCTGCCCTGCGGCGAGATCGAGGACCACCCGAGGTTCCGCTGGCGGGGCTGCCTGCTGGACGTGGCACGGCACTTCATGCCGAAGGCCGGCGTGTTCCGGTTCCTCGACCTGATGGCCGCGCACCGGCTGAACGTGCTGCACCTGCACCTGACCGACGACCAGGGCTGGCGGATCGAGGTGCCGGAGTACCCCAGGCTCACCGAGGTCGGCTCGTGGCGGCACGGCTCGTGGGTCGGCCGCCAGCCGGACGGCACCACCGAGCACGACGGCCGCCCGCACGGCGGCTACTACACCACCGACGACCTGCGGGAGATCGTCGCCTACGCGGCGGACCGGCACGTCACCGTGGTGCCCGAGGTGGACGTGCCGGGGCACAGCCAGGCCGCGATCGCCGCGTACCCGTGGCTCGGCGTCACCGGCGCGGCGCTGGAGGTGCGCACCGGTTGGGGCGTCAGCGACAACCTGCTGAGCCCGACCGACGAGACGCTCGACTTCTACCGCCGGGTGCTCACCCACGTGGCGTCGGTGTTCCCGAGCGAGGTGATCTGCGTCGGCGGCGACGAGGTACCGGTCACCCAGTGGGAGGCGAGCCCGGTCGCCCGCGACCGGGCCGCCGAGCTGGGCCTGCCGTCGGTGACGGGTTTGCACGGCTGGTTCGTCGGCCGACTGAGCGCGCACCTGGCGACGTTGGGCCGTCGGACCCTCGCCTGGGACGAGGTGCTCGACACCGGCGAGGTCGCCCGCGACACGATCGTCGGCGCCTGGCGCGGCGAGGACCTCGGCGTCCGCGCCGCGACGGCCGGCCACGACGTGCTGATGTGCCCGGAGCAGGAGGTCTACCTGGACCACCGCCAGTCCGACCACCCGGACGAGCCGATCCCGGTCGGCTTCCACCGCACACTGTCCGACGTGTACGCCTACGACCCCGCGCCGCCGACCGTGCCGGTGGAGCGGGTGCTGGGCGCGCAGGCGCAGGTGTGGACCGAGCACCTGGACAGCCAGCGCCGGGTCGACTACGCCGCCTTCCCCCGGCTGGCGGCGTTCGCGGAGGTCGTGTGGTCGCCGCCGGCGGGCCGCTCGTTCGCCGAGTTCGAGCGCCGGCTGGACCGCCACCACCTGCCCCGCCTCGACGCGCTCGGCGTCGAGTACCGGCCGCGCTCCGGCCCGCACCCGTGGCAGACCCGGCCGGGCGTGCCCGGCCGGGTCCGCTGAGCGCGGTGGTCAGCGCCGTTCGATCCAGATGTTGCGGAACCTCGGGTTCTCCCCCGGGTCACCGTGGTCCTGCAGCTTGATGTGACCCGGTGCCGGGCCCTCCGGCTTGCCGTTCCCGGTCTTGTCCTCGATGGCGACGTCGCGGTGCACCAGCCTGCCGTTCCACCACAGGGTCACCCGGGCGTCCGCGATCTTGGTCCCGTCACTGCTGTAGCGGGCGGCCTGGAACAGGATGTCGTAGGTCTGCCACCTGCCAGACGGCCGCGCCGCGTTCACGTCCGGGGCCTTCTGCCGGTAGATCGCACCGGCGTCGTCGTCCTTCGGCGGCCTGGCTCCGAAGGACTCCAGGATCTGCAGCTCGTACCGCTCCTGGATGTAGACACCGCTGTTGCCCCTGGCCTGCCCGGTGACGTCCGGCGGGTAGTGCGGCTGGTACCACTCGACGTGCATCCGGAAGTCGTCGAACTTCTCCCTGGTGCGGATGTCGCCGCCGAGCGACTCCATCGAGCCGTTCGCCACCGGCCAGTCCGCCGCGCTGCCGTCGGTCGACTCCCAGGCGTCGAGGTCGGTGCCGTCGAACAGTTGGATCCGCTTCGTCGGCTCGACCGTGAGGTAGTCGAGGTTGACGTGGCCGTCGTCCCTCGGCTCGTACACGTACCCGATCGTGTTCTCACCCCGGCGCAGCGGCACCGACTCGATGTGCGTCGCCCACTTGTTCCAGGCACCCGTGCTGGGCAGCCAGACCTGCTTGACCTTCCTGCCGTTGACGTACAGGCTCATCGCCTTGGCCTGCGGACCCGGGTCGTCGGGGTTGACACCGTTCGCGTAGCGCAGGGCGACGTCGTGCCGGCCGGCCCGGTCGGTGCGGACGGAGAAGGTGGTGCTGGTGCCGACCTCCCAGTTGCGGTCGATGAAGCCGGCGCCGGAGTAGCCGGTGTGGTTGTCGTTGAACCCGGTGCCGCCGGCGAGCCGCGCGGACTCCGCCTCGTACACCTCGGGTGCCTCCGTGCCGTCGGCCAGCCTGGTCAGGGTGTACCACGCCTCGGTGCTCCACAGCTCGGCCCCGGACTCCGCGGCGAACGGGCGCGGGGAGTGCACGTGCACCACCCGGCCGGGCAGCAGACCGTCGATCTTCAGCGTGACGGTCCTGCGGTCCGCGGACAGGGTCGCCGAGGTGACGTCGAGTTCCTCCTCGTCGACCTTCGGACCGCCGTACCGAGGGGTCGGCACGTACCGCCACTGCGCCGCGTTGTACTTCGACGCCAGGTCCTGGGCGGTCTCGCCGGACAGCGGCTGGGTGTACTCGAGCTCGAAGCCGCCGTCGACGGCCCGCATGGCGTGGATGTCGAAGGCGTCCTCGTCACTGAGGGAGAGCTTCTGCAGGCCGTACTTGAGCTTGCCCGCCTGGCCCCAGTTGCCCTGCCAGCCGATGCCGCCGGTGTAGATCGCACCGTCCGGGCCGAGCGAGATCCGGCTCACGCCCGACTCCAGGCCCTGCGTCATGCGGAACACCGCGCCCTGGTACTCGCCGCCGACCTTCTCCAGGTACGCCCGCTGCAGGCCGCCGTAGGTCACGTCGCCGAAGACCATCTGGCCGGCGAACGGGCCGTCGGGCAGCACCAGCGGGTTGCTCGGCGAGTTGGAGATCTCGCCGTGCGGCAGCCAGAGCACCGGCTCGGTGGCCGGCTGGTCGTCGTACACGCCGTCGGGGTTGGTGTGGTGGCCGTAGAAGGCGCCCTCCTTGATCCGCACCAGCTTCGACGTCGGCACGTACGCGCCCTGGTTGTCGGTGACGAAGATGTCGCCCTCCGGACCCCAGCCGATGCCGTTCGGCGTGCGCAGCCCGCCGGCCAGGAAGGTCACCTCGCCGGTCTTCTTGTTGACCTTGAGGGTGGAGCCGCGGTTCAGCACCGGCTGCGGGTCGGCGGTCGCGCCGCCGGGAACCATCGCGATGCCCGTGGTGAGGTAGAAGTACCCCTTCCGGTACAGCAGGCCGAACGCGAACTCGTGGTAGTTGCCGCCGAACGGCCAGGTGGCGATCGTGCGGTACTCGTCGGTGACCTCGTCACCGGTCTTGTCGATCAGCGCGGTGAGCCCGTGCTTCTCGGACACGTAGAGGGTGCCGTCGACGTACTTGATGCCCATCGGCTCCTGCAGGTCCGAGGCGATCCGCTTGGTCGTCACCTTCGACGGGTCGGTGTTCCCGGTGACGTTGTCCAGCAGGTACACCTCGCCGATGATCGACTCCCGGTCGCCGCCCCAGGTGGAGATGGCCAGCCGGCCGTCCGGCAGCCAGTCCATGCCGGTGACCTGCGGCTCGAAGCCCTCGGGGCGCAGGTTGGTCAGCTGGTAGTCGGGGTGCACGTCGACCAGCGGCAGGCCGTCGCCCGGCGACTCGGTGACGCCCTCGCACTCCTTGCGGCCGGGTGAGGTGACCCGGGTGACCTCGGCGTCGGTGCTCAGCGCCGAGGTGGGCACGACGGTGAACCCGTCCGCGCCCGGCGGCTGCCACTGCAGGGTGAGCTGCTGGTCGAAGTCGCCGTCCCAGTGGTCGATGCGGAACGGGTGCAGGCCCTCGGTGAGGTCGACCGAGCCGTCCTTGGGCGTGGGGCCGTGCACGCCGCCGTTGTCGATGATCTCGTCGCCGTCGACGATCAGCCGGGAGCCGTCGTCGCTGATCAGGCGGAAGACGTAGGTGCCGGCGGTGTCGATGTCGAGGTAGCCGGTGACCTCGGTGACGAACCGGTCCGCGATCCCGAACTGGTCGGTGTCCGACCAGTCGATCGTCGGCATCAGCTTGTCGATGTTGGGGGTCTGGAAGGGCTTGAGGGTGCAGAAGTCCTCCAGCGGCACCTGCACGTCGAACACCCGCATCGTCACCCCGGGTTCCTGGGGCGGGATGTCGGGCTGTGCGGTGGCCTGGCCAGGGACTATCGAGACTGCCAGCAGTCCTGCGAGCAGGGCGACGAACGGCCGCATGGGCCTCCTCCTTGAGGGCCGAGGCGGCCGGTGCTCGGGGGTGCGCGACAGCCGCCAGCTCACAGTGAAGGACGACTTTCGCCAAAAGACAACATCAGGAAAGCGTTTTCCTGACAAAGTCAAACGTTTGCCGCAACGCCCTCCGCCGGACGGCCGAGCACGGGACCCGGATCCGCGTTTCGTTCAGTGGCCGAACAAGCTCCCGGACACGACGATGCCGCCGTCACCCGGGAGGGCGACGGCGGCATCGGTCGAGCGCGGTCTACTCGATGATCTCGCCCTTCTCCGCCTTCTCCACCAGCGACGCCGGCGGGCGGAACTGGTCGCCGTAGCGGTCGGCGAGCTCGTTGGCGCGGGCCACGAAACCGGCCACGCCCCCGGCGTAGTTGTTGATGTACTGGATCACGCCGCCGGTCCACGGCGGGAAGCCGATGCCCATGATCGAGCCGATGTTGGCGTCCGGCACGGAGCGCAGCACGCCCTCGTCGAAGCACTTCACCGTCTCCAGCGCCTCGGCGAAGAGCATCCGCTCCTGCATGTCCTGGAACGGGATCTCGTGGCCCGGCTTGGTGTAGTGCTCCAGCAGCCCCGGCCACAGGCCGACCCGCTTGCCGTCCTCGTAGTCGTAGAAGCCGGCGCCGGACGAGCGGCCCTTGCGGTCGAACTCCTCGACCATCCGGTCCACCAGCGGCTCGGACGGGTGCACGACCCACTCACCACCGGCGGCCTCGACGCCCGCCTTGGTCTCCTTGCGGATCTTCTGCGGCAGGGTCAGGGTCAGCTCGTCGAGCAGCTGCAGCGGCGGGGCGGGGTACCCGGCCTGCGAACCGGCCTGCTCCACCGACGCCGGGTGCACGCCCTCGGCGACCATGGCGACCGCCTCGTTGATGAACGTGCCGATCACCCGGCTGGTGAAGAACCCGCGCGAGTCGTTGACCACGATCGGGGTCTTCTTGATCTGCTGCGCCACGTCGAACGCCTTGGCCAGCGCCGCGTCGCTGGTGCGCTCGCCGACGATGATCTCCAGCAGCGGCATCTTGTCGACCGGCGAGAAGAAGTGCAGGCCGATGAAGTCCTCCTGCCGCTTCACCCCCTCGGCGAGGCCGGTGATCGGCAGCGTCGAGGTGTTCGACCCGAGCAGCGCGTCCGGCTCGACGACGTCCTCGATCTCGGCGAACACCTTGTGCTTGAGCTCGGGGCTCTCGAACACGGCCTCGATCACCAGGTCGCAGCCGGCCAGGTCCTCGGCCTTGTCGGTGGGGTGGATGCGGGCCAGGGTCTCGTCGGCCTTCTCCCGGGTGGTCTTGCCCCGGGACACGGCCTTGTCGAACAGCTTGACCGAGTAGTCCTTGCCCTTGTTCGCCGCCTCGGCGGAGACGTCCTTGAGCACGACCTCCATGCCGCCGCGCGCGCACACGTAGGCGATGCCGGCGCCCATCATGCCGGCGCCGAGCACGCCGACCTTGCGGGCGGTGTACTTCTCGAAGCCGTCCGGGCGCGAGCCGCCGGAGTTGATGTGCTGCAGGTCGAAGAAGAACGCCTTGATCATGTTCTTGGCGATCGGTCCGGTCATCAGCTCGACCAGGTAGCGCGACTCGATCACCAGCGCGGTGTCGATGTCGACCTGCGCGCCCTCGATCGCCGCGGCCAGGATCGCCTTGGGGGCTGGCATGTTCGCGCCCTTGAGCTGCTTGCGTAGGTTCGCCGGGAACGCCGGCAGGTTGGCCGCGAACGACGGGCTGGACGGCGAGCCGCCGGGGATCTTGAAGCCCTTGACGTCCCACGGCTGCGCGGCCTCGGGGTTGGCCCTGATCCACTCCTTGGCCTTCGGCAGCAGCTCGTCCACACCGGACACCAGCTCGTCCACCAGGCCCAGCTCCAGCGCCTTGGCCGGCTTGTGCCGCTGGCCCTGCAGCAGCACGTTCAGCAGCGCGTTCTGGATGCCGAGCAGCCGCACGGTCCGGGAGATCCCACCGGCGCCGGGCAGCAGGCCGAGCGTCACCTCCGGGGTGCCGATCTGCGAGCCCTTGACGTCGGCGGCGATCCGGTGGTGGCAGGCCAGGGTGATCTCGCAGCCGCCGCCGAGCGCGGCGCCGTTGATCGCGGCGACGACCGGGCGGCCGAGCGTCTCCAGCCGGCGCAGGTGGGACTTGATCGTGGTGATGTGCTCGAAGACGGTCTTGGCGTCCTCGGGCCGGGTCTGGATCATGTCCTTGAGGTCGCCGCCGGCGAAGAACGTCTTCTTCGCCGAGGTGATCACCACGCCGGTGATGTCGTCCTTCTCCGCCTCCAGCCGGTCGACGGTGGCCGCCATCGACTCGGCGTAGGCGCGGTTCATCGTGTTCGCCGACTGGTTCGGGTCGTCCAGGGTGAGGACGACGATCCCGTCGGCGTCCTTCTCCCAGCGAATGGTGTTGGTGGTCATTGGCTTCCTTACACGCGCTCGATGAGGGTCGCGACGCCCATGCCGCCGCCGATGCAGAGGGTGACCAGCGCCCGGCGCGCGTCCCGGCGCTCCAGCTCGTCGACCATGGTGCCGAGGATCATCGCGCCGGTGGCGCCGAGCGGGTGGCCCATCGCGATCGCGCCGCCGTTGACGTTCAACTTCTCGCTGGGGATGTTCAGCTTCTTCTGGTAGTTCAGCACCACCGAGGCGAACGCCTCGTTCAGCTCGAACAGGTCGATGTCCTCGACGGTCAGCCCGGTCCTGGCGAGCAGCTTCTCGGTGGCCGGGATCGGGCCGGTGAGCATGATCGTCGAGTCGGCGCCGGAGGTGGCGGTGGCGACGATCCTGGCGCGCGGGGTCAGGCCCATCGCGGTGCCGGCGGCCTCGCTCGCGACCAGCACCAGGCCGGCGCCGTCGACGATGCCGGAGGAGTTGCCCGGCGAGTGCACGTGGTCGATCTTCTCCACGTGATGGTACTTCTGCAGCGCCACCGCGTCGAAGCCACCCATGTCGCCGATGGCCGCGAACGACGCCGGCAGCTTGCCCAGGGTCTCCACGGTCGACTCTGGCCGCATGTGCTCGTCGCGGTCGAGGACGGTGAGCCCGTTCTGGTCGACCACGGGGATCACGGACTTGTCGAAGTAGCCGCCGGCCCAGGCCTTGGCCGCGCGCTGCTGGGAGGACACCGCGTAGGCGTCGACGTCCTCGCGGGAGAAGCCCTCGATGGTGGCGATCAGGTCGGCGCCGATGCCCTGCGGCACGAAGTAGGTGTCGTAGGCGGTGGCCGGGTCCATGGCCCAGGCGCCGCCGTCGGTGCCCATCTTGACCCGGGACATCGACTCGACGCCGCCGCCGATGACGACCTCGTCCCACCCGGAGCGCACCTTCTGCGCAGCGATGTTGACGGCTTCCAGGCCCGAGGCGCAGAAGCGGTTGAGCTGCACGCCCCCGACCGTGTCGGGCAGCCCGGCGGCGATGGCCGCGGTCTTGGCGATGTCGCTGCCCTGGTCGCCGATCGGGGTGACCACGCCGAGCAGCAGGTCGGACACCCGGTCCAGGTCCAGCGTGGGGTTGCGCTTGCGCAGCTCGTCGAGCAGGCCGACGACGAGCGAGATGGGCTTGGTCCCGTGCAGGGAGCCGGTGTTCTTGCCCCGGCCGCGCGGGGTGCGGATGGCGTCGTAGACGAAGGCTTCGGTTGGGGCGTCGGTAGGCACGCTCAGCGTCCTCTCCTGGTGCTAATCCTCATTAACATGTTGGCACCGTCTCCGTGGTTGTCAACGACTCGCACGGCAAATAGTGGCGCGGGCAACACCGGGTCGTCCCCCAGGCTAATCGTCGCTCACATGTCGGCCCGGATCGGCCGATTGCCAACGGCTTCGACGCTCGTCTACCGTCGCAAACGACGCTTCACTTCGGGAGGATGTGGTGACCGTCCGTCGACCACGCAACCGGAAGGCGCAGCTCGCCGACGCGGCGGCGGAGCTGTTCAGCAAGCGCGGCTACCACCAGGTGAGCGTCAACGACATCGCCGCCGCGGCCGGGGTCACCGGGCCCGCGGTGTACCGGCACTTCCGCGGCAAGCAGGACATCCTGGCGCATGTGCTGCTGTCCGGCATGGACGTCTTCGGCCTGGTCACCGAGGAGGCGCTGGCCGAACCGGGGACCCCGAACGAGCAGCTCGACGCCCTGCTGCGGGCGGTCGCCGCGCTGGCCGTCGACCGGCGCGAGGTGACCGCGCTCTGGCGGTGGGAGGGCCGTCACCTCGACCGGGCCGACCAGACCAAGATCCGGCACCGCGGCGGCGACCTGATGGCCCGGTGGGGTGTCACGCTGCGTGACGCGCGCCCGGACCTGTCCCCCGCCGACGCCGAGCTGCTGTGCTGGGCGGCGCTGAGCGTGTTCGGTTCGGTGTCGGTGCACCACGTGAGCCCGCCGCGCCGCCGGTTCGAGGCGCTGCTCGCGACCCTGGGCCGAGCCGTGCTCGACTGGCCGGTCCCGGCCGGCGCCGAGCCGCCGGCGCCGGCCCCGCTCGCGTCCTGGCAGCGGGTGACGGCGCCGTCCTCGCGGCGGGAGGAACTGCTCGCCGCGGCCACCCGGCTGTTCCGCGACCACGGGTACCACGCGGTGTCGATGGAGGACATCGGCGCGGCGGCCGGGATCGCGGGGCCGAGCATCTACCGGTACTTCCCCGGCAAGGCGGCCATCCTGGTGGCGGCCGGCTACCGGATGGGCGACCGGCTGGCGCGGACGGCCGAGGCAGCCATCGGGGACGCCGCCGACCCGGCCGACGCGCTCGCCCGGCTGGCCGCGTCCTATGTGGACACCGTACTGCGGTCGGACAACCTGATGGCCACGTTCGCCGGCGAGTTGGGCAACCTGCCGGACCGCGACCGCAAGGAACTGGTGCGCGTACAACGGGACTACGTGGCGCAGTGGGTGCGCCTGGTCCGCACTGTCGCACCCGGACTGTCCGAACCGGACGCCCGAGTGACCGTGCACGCGGCCCTGACCATCGTCAACGACCTCGCGCGCACGCCGCGCGTCCTCGCCCGCCCCCGGATCGCCGCCGAGCTGACCTCGCTCGCGGAGACAGTGTTGTCGGCGCGGAGCGGGAGCGAAGCGACCATTCGACACAGGAAGTAGGTGCTCGTCATGTCCACCGCGGTTCGTGCTCCCTACGCCCTCGACCGGAACCCGCTGGACGAGTGGCTGTTCCGCAAGGAATGGCCGCTGCGCGACCTCGCCACGCCGCCGGCGGGCAGCGGGCTCCGGCCGGTGCCGGGCGACGCCGGCCTCCCGGTGCTCGGGCACAGCCTGGAGATGCTGCGCCTCGGCCTCGACTACGCCATGCGCAGGTACCGCACGATCGGCCCGGTGTCCTGGGCCCGCGCGTTCGGCGTGCGCGTGGTGTCGGCGTCCGGCCCGGAGGCGACCCAGGTGGTGCTGGCGAACCGGGACAAGGCGTACTCGCAGCAGGGGTGGGAGTACTTCATCGGCCCGTTCTTCAACCGGGGCCTGATGCTGCTCGACTTCGACGAGCACCTCTACCACCGCAGGCTGATGCAGCTCGCCTTCACCGCGGACCGGCTGTCCGGGTATATGGGGCGGGTCGGCGAGGTCGTGCGGAGCGGCGTGGACACCTGGCGCCCGGGCGACCGGTTCCCGGTCTACCGCGCGCTCAAGCAGCTGACCCTGGACGTGGCCACGACGATCTTCATGGCGTCCTCGATGGGTGCCGACAGCGACCGGCTGACCAGGGCGTTCGTCGACACGGTGCGTGCCGGCACCGCGCTGGTCCGGCTGCCGGTCGGCCGGTGGGGCGCCGGCCTGCGCGGCCGGCGGATGCTGGAGGACTACTTCCGCGGCGCGCTGCCGGCCAAGCGCGCCTCGGACTCCGACGACCTGTTCGCCGCCCTGTGCCACGCCAGGACCGACGACGGCGAGACGTTCAGCGACGAGGACGTCGTCAACCACATGATCTTCCTGATGATGGCCGCGCACGACACGTCGACGATCGCGACCTCCGCGCTGGTGTACTACCTCGGCAAGCACCCGGAGTGGCAGGACAGGGCCCGCGCGGAGTCCCTGGCGCTGGGCGACGAGCCGCTGACCGTCGAGTCGCTGGCCGCGCTGCCGACCCTGGACCTGGTCCTCAAGGAGTCGATGCGCCTGGTCGCGCCGGTGCCGTGGATGGTCCGCAAGACGGTGCGGGACACCGACCTGCTCGGCCACCACGTGCCGGCGGGCGTGATCGTGGTGACGTTGGCGTGGCTCAACCACATGCTGCCGGAGCACTGGTCGAACCCGTTCGAGTTCGACCCCGACCGCTTCGACGAGGACCGCCGCGAGGACAAGTCCCACCGGTTCGCGTACATGCCGTTCGGCGGCGGGGTGCACAAGTGCATCGGCATGCACTTCGGCACCTACGAGGTGAAGACCCTGGCGCACGAGCTGCTCCGCCGCTTCGAGTGGACGGTGCCGGACGGGTACGAGGTCCGCTGGGACCCGACCGCGCTGCCGCTGCCGAAGGACGGCCTGCCGATCTCCCTGCGCCGCAGGTAGCCGGTCAGGTCACCGGAGCGCTGCTCTGGCCTCGACCAGGGCCTCCGCCTGTCGCATCCAGTCCCTGCCGTCGAAGACGAGCCACACGGTGTCGACGCCGACCTCCGCGTAGGCGTGCAGGCGTTCCGCCGCCTCGGCCGGTCCACCGGTGACCGGGACGGCCGCCGCTTCCTCGGGCGACATGCCGTGCTCGGTCACGAGATCGCGGGTGAAGGACTCGACCGCACCCGGGTCGTCGACGAGGATCGCGTGGCCACCCACGTAGATCGACGGGACCGGCCGGTCCAGCTCGTCGGCGATCTCCCGCAGCCGCACCACCTTCCCGGCCAGAGCCGTCGGGGTGATCAGGGAGGGCACCCAGCCGTCTCCGTAGCGGACGGCGCGGCGCATCGCCGCCTCGGAGTTCCCGCCGACGAGGATCGGCGGGACCGGGGCGGCCGGGGCGAGGGTGACCTCCTCGCCGCCCAGGTCGGTCGGCTCGCCACGGACCAGGCCCGGCAACGCGCGCAGTGCCTCGTCGGTCCGGCGCCCTCGTTCCCGCGGCGGGCCGCCGACCGCGCGCCAGAACGGCGTGCCGGGGAATCCGCCGACCCCGACGCCGAGGACGACGCGGTCACCGGACATGTGCTGGAGTGTCTGCAGTTGCGTGGCGACCCACGCGGTGGGACGCGACGGAAGACTGAGCACGCCGAACTCGAGGCTGATCCGCGAGGTCACGGTCGCTGCCCCGGCGAGCACGAGCATCGCGTCGAAACCGGGCGACCCGTCCCCGACCACGAGATCGGCCACGCCGAGCGCGTCGTACCCGAGATCCTCGAGACGTGGCGCCATCGCGATGTCGGGCACGCCGGACCGTGCGGTGGGCAGGTTCGTGCTGATTCGCATCCAGATCCCTTCCACGGTTCGAACGGGACCTGAACCAGACTAGAACCTCGCGCCGGGCAGCGGGTCGTCGAAGAACGGGTCGGGGCCGGTCGGCTGGTTCGCGTTCGCGTGCGCCAGCCGGCCCGGCCAGGTCGCGACGCTGAGCGCGATCGCGGTCACCGCGAACGCCCAGAACCCGCTCACGCTCAACGTCACGTCGAGCAGGGTGCTGAGCGAGGTCAGCAGCCACAGCAGCAGCCAGACGGCACCGACCAGCACGATCGACATGCCGGGACCGCGCACGTCGACCGCCGACGCCATCACCGCCATCACCGCGGCCAGCACCACGAGGGTCAGCCACCGCTGCCACTCCGGTCCGGAACCGAGGCGGACGCCGTCGAACACGACATCGGCCAGCCACAGCACGCCGACGCAGAGGACCACCGGCAGGCCGGTGATCACCAGCACGCCCGGGCGGCGGTGGCGCAGCACGACGCGCACCAGCTCGGCGACGGCACGTCGCACGACCAGGATCACCAGGCCGGTCAGCACCGTCGGCCAGAAACCCGTCAGCGACACGGGAAGGCCGAGCGCGGCCGAGATCCGCACGGACAACCACAGCAGCAGCGGCGCGGCGAGCCACGCCAGCACCACCAGCACCCACCCGGCGGTGGGCAGCCGCCCCGCGTGTCCCTCGCCGCGGTCCGTCCCGTCCGCGCGTCGGGCCGCTCGCACCACCGCCGACACGCCAGCGGTGACCAGCCCCACCATCGCGGTGAGCACCACGGCGGTCACGAGCAGGGAGGGCAACCACCGGCCGGCCACGACGAAGTCGGTGACCACCAACGCCGCCACCCACAGGCCAAGCGCGATCAGTGCGAACGTACCCACCAGCTGAACGGCAACCCGTCGCGTCACGATCACCACTGTAATGACGCGAAACCCCTCGGGTCACCGGAAAGTTCCGCTCCGCCGGGGGCGGAGCAACCTCCGGATGCGCTGCCGCGTCAGGGAAGCACCGGTTGGCGGAACCGCGAGCGTGACCCCTGACCGGCCCTACGTCGTCGGGACGTCCGGTCGGCGCAGGCCGCTCAGCTCGGTCGGCAGCGGCTCGGTGTGCACGACGCCGAGCCGCTGGGTCGCGCGGGTGAGCGCGACGTACAGGTCCGCCGGGCCGGACGGCTCCGCCGCCAGGATGCGCTGGGGTTCGACGATGATCACCACGTCGTACTCCAGGCCCTTGGCCTCCCGAGGAGTCACCACCGGGTGGCCGACGTCCAGCGGCAGGCCCTCCGGGGCGATGACCGCGAGGGTGCCCTCGTCGAGGGCCTCGGCGGTGGCCAGCTCGGCGACCGTGGCGGCCAGCGCGGCCGGGTCGCAGTGGTGGGCCCACGGCTGGACCCCACTGCTGCGCACGGACTTCGGGGCCTGCAGCGACGGATCCATCGTGGACAGCACCTGCCCGGCGACGTCCATGATCTCCGACGGCATGCGGTAGTTGATGGTCAGCTGCCGATAGGTCCAGCGGCCGGGCACGTAGGACTCCAGCATCCGCGCCCAGGTGCGCGCGCCGGCCGGCGACTCCCGCTGGGCGAGGTCGCCGACGATCGTCATCGAGCGGCTGGGGCAGCGGCGCATCACCACCCGCCAGTCCATCTCGGACAGTTCCTGTGCCTCGTCGACCACGACGTGGCCGTAGGTCCATTCGCGGTCGGCGGCGGCGCGCTCGGCGAGCGTGCGGTGGTCGCGCTCCTCCTGCCGCTCGGCCAGCCGCTCCACGTCGATCAGGTCGACCGCGCGCAGTGTCTCCTCGTCCGGGTCCTCCTCGGTGTCGAGGATCTCCAGCACACCGCGGGCGTACCGGCGCTCGGCCCGCCGCTGGCGCTCGGCGACGGTGTCCTCCCTGGTCAGCGGGCCGATCAGCTCGAGGGACTCGTCGAGCAGCGGCACGTCGGACACCGTCCAGTCCGAGCCGGCCTCCCGGTGCAGGGCGTCGCGGTCCTCGGGCGGGAGGATGCCGTCGCAGGCCGCGGCCAGGCGCTCGGGCGAGCCGTACAGCTCGACCAGCAGGCCGTAGGGGGTCAGCCGCGGCCAGAGCCGGTTCACCGCGACCGACAGGGCGCGGCTGCGGGCCAGCTCCGACCGCACGTCGGCGCGCAGGTCGCCGGCCAGCTCGGGTACCTCGCGGGCGTCCAGCCAGTCGCCGCCGATGCGGTCGATCGCCTGCTCGGCCAGGTCGAGGATGAGCGCGTCGCGGAAGGTCGGGCGGGCCTGGTTGTGCCGCACGCCGCTCGCGCGGGCCCTGGCGCGGGCCCTGGCGGCGACCTCGGCGTCGATCTCGACCGTCACGTCGTCCAGTTCGATCTCGATCGGGGTCTCCGGCAGCTCCTGGCGGTCGGCCACCGCGGCCTTGAGCACGTCGACCATCGCCAGGCCGCCCTTGACCCGGCGGGCGGCCGAGCCGTCGGCGACCGAGGTCTCCAGGCCGACGTGCAGTTCGCCGGGCGTGGCGAACACGGCGTCGGTCTCGCCGAGGGAGGGCAGCACGTCGCCGATGTAGCGCAGGAAGCCGGTGTTCGGGCCGATGATCAGCACGCCGCGCCGGGACATCCGCTCGCGGTGCGCGTAGAGCAGGTACGCCACCCGGTGCAGCGCGACGACGGTCTTGCCGGTGCCGGGGCCGCCGTCGATGACCACGACGCCGGTCTGCCCGAGCCGGATGATCTCGTCCTGCTCGGCCTGGATGGTGGCCACGATGTCGCCCATGGTGTCCGCGCGGGGGGCGTTCAGCGCGGCCAGGAGCACCTCGTCGCCGTCCGCGACGCCGTGGTCGAGGACGTCGTCGTGGAAATCGAGGACCCGGCGTTCCCGGGTGCGGAAATGACGCCTTCGAGTGACCCCTTCCGGATTCGCCGCGGTCGCGGTGTAAAATGGGCGAGCCACCGGCGCCCGCCAATCCGTGAGCAGCGGCCGGTAATCGTCCTCCTCGTCGAACAGCCCGATTCGACCGACGTAGAGCGGACCCTCGTCACCGCCGTCCAGCCGGCCGAAGCACAGGCCGCTGTCGGCCACCTTCAGCCGGCTGATCCGCCCGGACGCCGCGTTGGCCGCGACCTCGCGCTGCCACAGGTCCTCGGTGGTCTCGGTGGAACCGTGAGCCAGGACACCCGACAACTCCCCAGCGGCCGCGGCCCGCTCGGCATCCAGCCGACCGTACAGAAAGGCGATGTGCTCTCGTTCAGCCGCCAGTTCCGTCTCGTGCCGTGCCTTGTCCAGTGCTTTTGACAAAAGAGCCCCTCATCCGGTATCATCACGTCAGCGCGACAATTCAGAGTATTTCTGAAATTGTCGCATCGTCGATTATGACCCGGATGTCAAGCTCGCGTCGAGCATTCGCGCCCACTGTCGCAGCACCTTCGCGCGCCGCCGGCTGTCGTCGCTGAGCAGGTTCGCCAGCCCCAGCCCGCGCGCCAGGTCCAGGGTCGCCTGCACGGTCTCCCGCACCCCCGGCACCGACTCGTCGACCCCGAGCAGCTCCAGCGCCACCCGGTGGGTCTCCCGGCCGGCCCGCGCCTCCAGCACCAGCACCCGCTCACGCAGCCGCTCGTCGGCGGAGGCGGCCACCCACAGGTGGATGGCCGCGCCGAACACCGGCCCGGTGTACATGTGCTCGACCAGCTCGATCACGGCCTGGGTGCGCCCCGGCCCGCTCGGCAGGTCGACCGCGAGCTCCCGCAGCCGCGCCAGCCGCTCCTGGGACACGTACTCGACCGCCGAGGTCACCAGGTCCTCGCGGGTCGGGAAGTGGTGCTGCGCGGCGCCGCGCGACACCCCGGCGCGCTCGGCCACCACCGCGACCGTGCTGCCCGACCAGCCGACCTCGGCCAGGCACTCGATCGCGGCCTCCAACAGCCGTTGGCGGGTGGCGCGGCTGCGGTCCTGCCGGGGCTCGCGGACGACGTCCATCAGTACGACTTGGGCAGGCCCAGGGTGTTCTGGGCGACGAAGTTGAGGATCATCTCCCGGCTCACCGGCGCGATCCGGTTCACCCGCGACGCCGCGACCAGCGCGCCCATGCCGTACTCGGCGGTCAGCCCGTTGCCACCGTGTGCCTGCACGGCGGCGTCCACCGCCTTGATCGACGCCTCGGCGGCGGCGTACTTCGCCATGTTCGCCGACTCCCCCGCGCCGGCGTCGTCGCCGGAGTCGTAGAGCGCGGCGGCCTTCTGCGTCATCAGCTTCGCCAGCTCCAGCTCGATCTTCGCCACCGCGAGCGGGTGCGCGATGCCCTGGTGCGCGCCGATGGGGGTGCTCCACACCGACCGGTCCCCCGCGTAGGCGACCGCGCGGTCCAGCGCGTACCGGCCCATCCCGACGGCGAACGAGGCGGCCATGATCCGCTCCGGGTTGAGCCCGGCGAACAGCTGCATCAGCGCGGCGTCCTGGGAGCCGACGAGCGCGTCGGCGGGCAGCCGCACGTCGTCGAGGAACAGCATGAACTGCTTGTCCGGCGACACGATGTCCATCTCGATCGGCTGGTACTCGAAGCCGGGGGCGTCGGTGGGCACGATGAACAGCGCGGGCTTGAGCCGCCCGGTCCTCGCGTCCTCGGTGCGCCCGACGACCAGCACCGCGGCGGCCTCGTCGACCCCGGAGATGAACACCTTCCGGCCGTTGAGCACCCAGTCGTCCCCGTCGCGGCGGGCGGTGGTGGTGAGCTTGTGCGCGTTGGAGCCGGCGTCCGGCTCGGTGATCGCGAACGCCATCCGCAGCGACCCGTCGGCGAACCGCGGCAGCCACGCCTGCTTCTGCTCGTCGGTGCCGAACCGGGTGATGATCGTGGCGCAGATCGCCGGGGAGACGACCATCAGCAGCAGGCCGCAGCCGGCGGCGGACAGCTCCTCGCACACCGCGGCCAGGTCGCCGATCGTGCCGCCCCCGCCGCCGTACTCCTCCGGCACGTTCACCCCGAGGTAGCCGAGTTTGCCGGCCTCGGTCCACAGCTCCGTGGTCTTCTCGCCGCCGCGGGCCTTGCGCTGGAACCACTCGCCGCCGTAGCGCCGGCCAAGGTCGGCGACCGCCGCCCGCAGCGCCTGCCGCTCCTCGGACTCGGTGAAGGTGTTCACGGGACCTCCTTGCTCACCACGGCCAGTACGCGACCGACCTCGACCTGGTCCCCCGCCGCCACGCCCAGCTCGGTGAGCACGCCGTCGGCGGGGGCGTTGACCTGGTGCTGCATCTTCATGGCCTCCAGCCACAGCAGCGGCTGCCCGGTCCGGACCTCGTCGCCGACGGCGGCGGCGACCCGGACGACGGTGCCGGGCATCGGCGCGAGCAGCGACCCGGCGGCGACCTGGGCGGCCGGGTCGGTGAACCGGCCGACCGGGACCAGCGCCACCGACCCCAGCGGGGAGTCCACACAGGACAGGCCGGGGTAGGCGGCGACGTCGAACCGGCGGCGCAGCCCGGCGACGTCGAGGACCACGGTGTCCGGGGTCGCGGTCACCAGGTCCACGCCGTCCTGGCCGGTCAGGCCGTCGCGGGTGAGGCGGTAGGTCACCTCGTGCTCGGCGGTGCCGTGGGTGAAGCGTTTGCGCTGCGGCGCGGCGACGACGTTGCGCCACCCGCTGGGGAGCCGGCCCTGGACGCGGGCGGCGGCCCGGTTGGCGGCGGCGTCGGCCAGCGCGGCCGCGAGCGCGGAGAGCCGCACGGCGTCGTCGTCGGCCAGCGGGGTGGCGAGCGTGCCGAGGTCGTGGGTGTCGAAGAACGCGGTGTCGGTGTCGCCGGCCAGGAACGCGGGGTGGGTGAGGATCCGCACGAGCAGGTCCCGGTTGGTGGTGACGCCGTGGATCCGGGCCCGGGTGAGCGCGGACGCGAGCGCGCGGGCGGCGACGTCGCGGGTCGGCGCCACGGAGATGACCTTGGCGAGCATGGGGTCGTAGTGCGGGCTGACCACGTCGCCGGACTCCACACCGGAGTCGAGGCGGATGCCGGTGCCGAGCGGGATCGTGAACTCCGCGCCGACGCCGGGGACCTCGAAGCGGTGCAGGGTGCCGCTGTGCGGGCGCCAGTCCTGCGCCGGGTTCTCGGCGTAGAGCCGCACCTCGATGGCGTGGCCGAGCGAGGGCGGCGGCCCGGCGGGCAGCGGGCGGCCCTCGGCGATGCCGAGTTGCAGGCCGACGAGGTCCAGGCCGGTGACGCACTCGGTGACCGGGTGCTCGACCTGCAGGCGGGTGTTCATCTCCAGGAAGTAGAACCGGCCGGAGTCGTCGGCGAGGAACTCGACGGTGCCGGCGCCGACGTAGCCGATGGCCTTGGCGGCGTCCCGGGCGGCGTCGAACAGCTCCTCGCGCATCTCCGGGCGCCGCTCGACCAGTGGCGACGGCGACTCCTCGACGATCTTCTGGTGCCGGCGCTGGATCGAGCACTCCCGCTCGCCGACCGCCCACACCGCGCCGTGCGCGTCGCACATGACCTGCACCTCGATGTGCCGGCCGGTCGCCAGGTACGGCTCGACGAACACGGTGCCGTCACCGAACGCCGACTCGGCCTCAGCCCGCGCGCCGTCCACCTGTTCGGCCAGCTCGTCGAGGGAACGCACGACCCGCATGCCGCGTCCGCCGCCGCCAGCGGAGGCCTTGACCAGCACCGGCAGGTCGGCCTCGGTGACCGCGTCCGAGTCCAGCTCGGACAGCACCGGCACGCCGGCCTCGGCCATGATCCGCTTGGCCTCGACCTTCGAGCCCATCCGCTCGATCGCGGCGGCCGGCGGGCCGACCCAGGTGAGCCCGGCGTCGGTGACCGCCCGGGCGAAACCGGCGTTCTCGGACAGGAACCCGTATCCGGGGTGCACGGCGTCGGCACCGGCCGTCCTGGCGGCGGCGACGAGCAGGTCGGCACGCAGGTAGGTGTCGGCCGGCGCGGTGCCCGGCAGGCGCACGGCGGCGTCGGCCTCACGCACGTGCGGGGCGTCGGCGTCCGCGTCGGAGTACACGGCGACGGTGGCGATGCCCAGCGTGCGGCAGGTGCGGAACACCCGGCGGGCGATCTCACCCCGGTTGGCGACCAGGAGGCGCGTGATCATGGCGGTCACATCCGGAAGACGCCGAAGCCGCCGGCGCCACTGATCGGTCCGTTGTGGATGGTCGACAGGCAGAGGCCGAGCACGGTTCTGGTGTCCCGGGGGTCGATGATGCCGTCGTCGTAGAGCATGCCGGACAGGAAAATCGGCAGGGACTCCGCCTCGATCTGGTTCTCCACCATGGCGCGCATGGCCGCGTCGTGCTCCTCGCTGTAGTCCTGGCCGCGGCCGGCGGCGGCCTGCCTGGCGACGATCGACAGCACGCCGGCGAGCTGCTGCGGGCCCATCACCGCGGATTTGGCGCTGGGCCAGGCGAACAGGAACCGGGGGTCGTAGGCGCGGCCGCACATGCCGTAGTGCCCGGCACCGTAGGAGGCGCCCATCAGGATCGACAGGTGCGGGACGCGCGAGTTGGACACCGCGTTGATCATCATGGCGCCGTGCTTGATGATGCCGCCCTGCTCGTACTCCTTGCCGACCATGTAGCCGGTGGTGTTGTGCAGGAACAGCAGCGGGGTGTCGATCTGGTTGGCGAGCTGGATGAACTGGGCGGCCTTCTGCGACTCCTCGCTGAACAGCACCCCGCGGGCGTTGGCGAGGACGCCGACCGGGTAACCGTGCACCCGCGCCCAACCGGTGACCAGGCTGGTCCCGTACAGGGGCTTGAACTCGTCGAAGTCGGAGCCGTCGACGATCCGGGCGATCACCTCGCGCGGGTCGAACGGCGTCTTCAGGTCGGTGGGCACGATGCCGAGCAGGTCCTCGGGGTCGTACCGGGGCTCGGCGTAGTCCTCGTCCGGGGCGGGCCCCTGCTTGCGCCAGTTGAGCCGTGCGACGATCCGGCGGCCGATGCGGATGGCGTCCTGCTCGTCGGCGGCCAGGTAGTCGGCGAGGCCGGAGGTGCGGGCGTGCATCTCGGCGCCGCCGAGCGACTCGTCGTCGGACTCCTCGCCGGTGGCCATCTTGACCAGCGGCGGGCCGCCGAGGAACACCTTCGCGCGTTCCTTGACCATGACCACGTAGTCGGACATTCCGGGCAGGTAGGCGCCGCCCGCGGTCGAGTTGCCGAACACGAGCGCGACCGTCGGGGTGCGGGCGGCCGAGGCGCGGGTGAGGTCGCGGAAGATCCGGCCGCCCGGGATGAAGATCTCCTTCTGCGTCGGCAGGTCCGCGCCGCCCGACTCGACCAGGTTGATCGTCGGCAGCCCGTTCTGCGCCGCGATGTCGGCGGCGCGGAAGGACTTCTTGGCCGTCCACGGGTTGCTGGCGCCGCCCTTGACGGTCGGATCGCTGCCGCAGATCAGGCACTCGACCCCCTCCACGACGCCGATGCCGGTGACCACGCTCGCGCCGACCCGGTAGTCGCTGCCCCACGCGGCGAGCGGGGAGAGTTCGAGGAACGGCGAGTCCGGGTCGAGCAGCAGCTCGATCCGCTCCCGGACCAGCAGCTTCCCCCGCGACCGGTGCCGGTCGACGTACTTCTCGCCGCCGCCGGCGACGGCCTTGGCGTGTTCGGCGTCGATCTCGGCGAGCTTGGCCAGCATCGCCTCCCGGTTCGCCCCGTACTCGGCCGACCGGGTGTCCACGGTGGACTGGAGAACTGTCATGCTGTGCCCATTGGTTCGCTTCGCTCCTCCGCTACTCGCCGTCTTCCCTCGTCCAGACGGCGAACGCTGCGTCACTCTCGCTCACGTATACCCCAACACTTTCGCGGCCAGGCCGGTGAGGATCTCGGTGGTGCCGCCACCGATGCCGAGGATCCGGACGTCCCGGTAGTGCCGCTCCACCTCAGACTCGCTCAGGTAGCCGAGCCCGCCGTGCAGCTGGACGGCCTCGTTGACCACCCACTCGCCGGTCTCGACCGCGGTGTTCTTCGCGAAGCACGCCTCAGCGACCACCGGCTCGCCCGCGGCGTGCCGGGCGGCGACGTCCCAGGTGTAGGTGCGGGCGACGTCGACGCGGCGGGCCATCTCGGTGAGCGTGTGCCGGACGAGCTGCCGGGAGATCAGCGGCCGGCCGAACGTCTCCCGCAGCCGGCACCACTCGACGGTGAGGTCGAGCGCGCGCCGCGCGGTGGCGTGCGCCTGGGTGGCCAGCGCGAGCCGTTCGGTCACGAAGTGGGTGGCGAGC
Organism: Actinophytocola gossypii; assembly: GCF_025165815.1. Classification (GTDB taxonomy): domain Bacteria; phylum Actinomycetota; class Actinomycetes; order Mycobacteriales; family Pseudonocardiaceae; genus Actinophytocola; species Actinophytocola gossypii. Next base: position 221,163 of record NZ_JAFFZE010000010.1, read on the forward strand.
TGGGCGAACCCGGCGCCCTCGGCGCCGACGAGGTTGGCCACCGGCACCCGAGCGTCCACGTAGGACAGTTCGGCGGTGTCGGAGCAGTGCCAGCCCATCTTGCGCAGACCACGGCTGACGGTGAACCCGGGCGTGTCCCGCTCGACGACCAGCAGCGACAGGCCGCCGGCGCCGGGCTCGCCGGTGCGGACGACGGTGGTGACGAAGTCGGCGCGGCAGCCGGAGGTGATGAACGTCTTGGCGCCGTTGACGACGTAGTGGTCCTTGTCACGGCGCGCGGTGGTGCGGATGTTGGCGACGTCGGAGCCGCCGTCCGGTTCGGTCACGGCGAGCGAGCCGATCGTGCTGCCGGCGAGTGTCGGCCGGACCCAGCGGTCGATCTGCGCTGGATCGGCGGCTTCGACGATGTGCGGGAGCGCGATGCCGGAGGTGAACAGGCCGGCGACCAGCCCGCCGGACCCGCCGGCGTGGTGGATCTCCTCGGTGACGGTGAGCGCGTCGAGCAGGTCACCGCCCCCGCCACCCGCGCTCTCCGGGAAGGCGACGCCGAGCAGGCCGAGGTCACCTGCCGTGCGGTGCAGCTCACGCGGTAGTTCGCCGGCCAGCTCCCAGTCGTCGAGGTGCGGAAGGACCTCCTTCTCGACGAACCGGCGGGTGGTCTCCCGCAAGGTCCGGCGCTCCGGTGTCTCGTTCACAGCAGCGCCTCCGGGATGTCGACGTGCCGGGAGCGCAACCACTCGCCGAGTGCCTTGGCCTGCGGGTCGAACCGGGTGGAGGCGGCGACGCCCTGGCCGAGCAGGCCGTGCAGCACGAAGTTGATCGCGCCGAGGTTCGGCAGCGGGTGCCGGTCTATCGTGCGATCCCTGGCCTCGGGCAGCAGGTCGCGCAGCCGGTCGGTGGTCAGCTCGTGCAGGAGCCACGGGTAGGCGGCCGGGTCGCGCACCCACACGCCCAGGTTCGCGTCGCCGCCCTTGTCGCCGGATCGGGCCGCGACGACAGTGCCCAGCGGGGCGCGGCGGGTCGGGCCGGGGGTGTACGCGGGTTCGGCGGGCGGGTCGTCGGTGCCGGTGCCGAACGCGGTGGGCGGGGCGATCGGGCGCCGCTCGCCGTCCGGGAGGACCGCGACCTGCTCGATGTCGCGCTGCGGCACGTACTCCGGCCGGTAGACGCCCACCGGGCTGGGGTCGCCGGGCGGTGAGGTGAGGGTGAACCCCGGGTAGGAGGCCAGCGCCAGCTCGACCGCGGCGCGGGAGAACGCCTTGGCGCGCTTGGCGTCCGTGGTCCGGATGGTGGCGTGCAGCAACGCGCTCGCCGCCTCCTCGGTGTCCGCGTCGGGGTGGTCGGTGCGGGCGAGCGTCCAGTGCAGGCCGTCTCCACCGACGGCGTCGGTGAGCTGACGACGGGCCAGCGCGGCCTTCTCGTCGATGTCGAGTCCACAGAGGACGAAGGTCATCGCGTTGCGGAACCCGTCGAGGGTGTTCACGCAGACCTTGACCGTGTCCGGCGGCGACTCACCGCGAACGCCGCTGATCCCGACCCGGTCCGGTCCGTCCTGGATGAGCGTGACCGTGTCGAACCGGCTGGTGACGTCGGGCCCGAGGTAGCGGGGGCCGGCGATCTCGTAGAGCAGCTGCGCCTTCACGGTGTCGACGGTGACCGCGCCACCGGTACCGGCGTGCTTGGTGATCACCGCGGAGCCGTCCGCGGCGACCTCCGCGATCGGGAACCCGGGGTGGACGGGGTCGGCCAGCTCGGTGAAGAAGGCGTAGTTCCCGCCGGTGGCCTGGGTTCCGCACTCCACGACGTGTCCGGCGACGGTCGCCCCGGCGAGCGCGTCCAGGTCGTCGCGGCGCCACCCGAAGTGCGCGGCGGCCGGCCCGACGACGAGCGAGGCGTCGGTGACCCGGCCGGTGACCACGACGTCCGCGCCGGCGTTCAGGCACTCGACGATGCCCCAGCAGCCGAGGTAGGCGTTGGCGGTGAGCGCACCGTCAATGCCGCGGCCGAGCAGGTCGTCACCCTCCACATGGGACACCCGCACGTCGAGCCCCTGTCGTGCGGCCAGTTCCCGGATGGCGGCGGCGAGCCCCGCCGGGTTGAGCCCACCGGCGTTGGTGACGATCCGGACGCCGCGGTCCAGGGCGAGCGCGAGCCCGTCCTCGAGCTGACGGAGGAAGGTGCGCGCGTACCCGCGGTCCGGGTCCTTCATCCGGTCCCGGCCGAGGATGAGCATGGTCAGCTCGGCCAGGTAGTCCCCGGTGAGCACGTCCAGCTCACCCCCGGTGAGCATCTCGGTGACGGCGTCGAACCGGTCCCCGTAGAACCCCGACGCGTTCCCGATCCGGATCATGTGGCCGCCCTGCCCGTCCCCGGCGGACCCGCGAACGCCTGCGCGATGTCCAGCCACCGGTCGGCGTCCGCGCCGGTGGCGGTGAGTGCCGTGTCGGCCCGGTTGACGCGCTGGGTGGCGAGCAGGCAGAAGTCCAGCGCCGGCCCGGTGACGCGCTGCGCCGCGTCCGCCGGCCCCCAGGTCCACACGTCGCCGTCGGGTCCGGTCAGCTCCACCCGGAACGGCTCCCCCGGCGGCGGCTCCTGGCGCACCACGTACGCCCAGTCCCGGGTGCGCACCCCGATGTGCGCGACGTGCCGTAGCCGGCGGGTCGGAGCGCGGGCGACGCCGAGCGCGTCGGCGATGTCGGTGCCGTGTGCCCAGGTCTCCATCAGCCGGGCGGTGGCCATGGAGGCGGCGGACATCGGCGGGCCGTACCAGGGCAGCTTCGTCCCGTCCGGCACCTGCTCGATGGCGTGGGCGAGGTCCGCGCGGCCCCGGCGCCAGTCGTCGAGCAGCTGGGCGGGCGGCTTCCGTACGCCGTCGGCAGCGGCCTCGTCGACCACGGCGTCCATCCGCTCCAGCGGCGTGGTCGACGCCAGCTCGGTCAGCTCGGCCTGGAAACCGGCGGGGTTGGTGATCGCGAGCAGCGCCCGCTGGTCGGTCCACGCGAGGTGCGCGACCTGGTGCGCCACCGTCCAGCCGGCGGCGGGGGTCGCGGTCGCCCACCCGTCCCGATCCAGGCCGGCGACCAGCTCGTCGATCTCGGCTCCCTCGTCGCGAAGGTCCGCGACCAGCGCGTTCAGCTCCACCACGGCACCACCATGACACGGGCCGGAGTTACAAGCAAGCACGCTTGCTTTTTTCGTCGGGAGGCTTTGCGCCACATGGAGTAATTGCGCCGGCCACGGCGCCTTGTCGGTTTTGGGTAACACCTCGGTGGTAGTCGTCTGCGTCCCACCGAATGAAATTCGACTGAGATCCACAGGAGAGCCGCCGGGCGCGGTTGTCCGCGAGCGAGCGGGCCCAGCAGGCCGCCGTCGCCCATGGCGACCGCCTGCACGACACGTTCGCCGCGCTGGCGGTGGCCGCGCGCCGGCACCCGCCGCAGGACCGCAAGCTGTCCGGGCAGCCGGGCTGGATGGTGCTCAACGGCGCCTACCTCGTCGACGACGCGGGAGCGGCCGAGATCGCGGCGGCCGCGGAACGGCTGTCCGACGAGCTGCCCGGCGTGCGGGTCCAGTGCACCGGCCCGTGGTCGCCGTACTCGTTCGCCGGGGTCGACCAGCGATGACGACCGAGCTGAGCACCGAGCGGGAGGTGTCCCCGGAACGGCGGATCGCCCTGGTCGACCTGCTCGACCGGGTACTCGCCGGCGGCGTTGTGCTCGCCGGCGAGATCCGGATCGCGGTGGCCGACATCGACCTGGTGCACGTGTCGCTCCGGGCGCTCATCACCTCGCTCAGCACCCTGGAACGGAGCGCCGCCGATGACGAATGAGCAGCGGAACGTCCTGGCCGACCGGATCGCCGCCGACCCGGACAACGTGGAACGCGGCCTGGTGAGCCTGGTCCTGACGATCGTCGAGCTACTCCGGCAGCTGGTCGAACGCCAGGCACTGCGCCGGGTCGACGAGGGCAACCTCACCGACGACCAGGTGGAACGGCTCGGCCTCACCCTGATGCGCCTGGAGGAGCGCATGGAGGAGCTGCGCGAGCACTTCGGCCTGACCCCGGAGGACCTGAACATCGACCTCGGTCCCCTCGGCCCCCTGCTCGGCGACCCCTGACCCGCCTGCCCGACCCCGTCAGGCGAGCCAGCGGCCGTCCCGCATGAGGTCGCGTCCGCGTAGCTCGTTCTCCTCACGCCATGCCTGGATGCGCCGCGGCCGGATCAGGAAGTACTGATAGGGCTCGGCGAGCCCGCGCGGGTCGAAACCCGTCCTGGTCGCGAACGCGTCGCCGGTCTCGGTGTCCGGGTCGACCGGCTCGGCGGTGCCGTCGACCATGACGACGTCCCGGGTCGGTCCAAGGCTGAGCCGCACCCGGCCGTCCGCCAGCAGGTTGCGGGCGGTGACCGAGGTTCGCGGGGTCGAGATGAGAAAGGTGGCGCCGTCCCAGAAGTACGAGAGCGGAACGAGATGGGCGCCGCCCGTGGAACCGGACGTCGCGACCCAGACATCGACGTCGTGCTCCAGCTTCGCGCGGGTGTCCCGCGCTCTGGGACCGGGTTCCCGTGGCGGCGCGTTCGTCATGCTTCTCCCTTCCTCAGGACGTGAGTGCGGTCGCGGGCTGCCAGGCGAAGCCGTCCGGGTCGGTGAAGGACCCGGAGCCGTCGATGGTGAGCCGGTGCGAGCCGGTGCCATCGGGAGCGACGCCGGCGTCCTTGGCGAGGGCGCGGCGCCGGTACAGCGCCAGCTTCACCGCGCTCGCCTCGGCGGCGAACTCGACGTACATGCGGCCGAAGCTCTTGCCGACGACCAGGCCCTGGTCGACGTAGAACCGCTTGCTCGCGGCCACGTCCTCGACGCCCAGCAGGAGCACGAGCTGGTCGATCCGCCGGGTGGCCGGGCCGGTGTCCTTCTTCGCCGAGGTCGCCACCTTCCAGATCGCGCCGTCCGGGGCCCGGACGACCCCGCCGTAGCCCCAGAACGACTTGGACACGGGCTTCAGCGTGGTGGCGCCCTCGTCGAGCGCGGAACCGATGAGACTGTCGACAGTGGACGGCTGGGACACCGTGAGCGACAGCGTGTACCCGCGGAAGCCGCTCGTCGGTGCCTCCGACGCCCGCACCCGGATCTGGGACTCCAGGTCGAAAGCCTTGACGTAGAAGCGTTTCGCGGCCGCGGGGTCGTCCACGTCGAGGGTGACGGATTCGATGTTCATGGCGGTCACGCTACGTCCGCCGCGGCTGCGAGGGCTTCTCGATTCCTGACCGGTCGCACCGCCCGCTCCACCAGCGCTCCGATCCGCGCCTCCACCTCCGCCGTCACATCGGCCAGCGCGAAGCCGGCCGGCCACATCGGACCGTCGTCCAGCGTGGCGAGGTCGCTGAACCCGAGCGTCGCGTAGCGGGCCTTGAACTTCTCCGCGCTCTGGAAGAAGCACACCACCTTGCCGTCCAGCGCATAGGCGGGCATCCCGTACCACAGCTTCGGTTCCAGGACCGGAGCGCTGGCCATGACGACGGCGTGCACGCGCTCGGCCATGACCCGGTCCGACTCCCGCATCTCGGCGATCTTCGCGAGTACGTCCTGCTCCGCCAGCGCCGCCTTCTCCGCGCGTGTACCGCGGCGGCCCGCGGCCTTCAGCTCCTTGGCGTGGTCCTTCATCGCGGCACGTTCCTCGGCGCTGAAGCCCTCGCGCGTGCTGCTCCTACTGCTTCCCACAGCGGTTCCCTTCGGTGATCACAACATCGGCACGCGGCGTGCCGATCGAGACCGATGATGCACGCGAGAACCCCGGATGTCAACGGCACGCTCCGTGCCGATATAGTGACGGTCATGGCCGACCAGCCCGCCACCCCGCGACGCAGAGGCGCCGCCCGCACCGACGAGCTGCTCCAGGTGACCCTCGACCTCGCCGCGGAGGTCGGCTACGCGGGCATGACCATCGAGGCCGTCGCCCGCCGGGCCGGCGTCGGCAAGCACACGATCTACCGGCGCTGGTCGTCCAGGTCGGCACTCCTGCTCGACGCCCTGAGCCGCGCCTGGACCACGGACCTGGACTACCACGACACCGGCGACGTCCGGGCCGACCTGCGCGAGCAGTTCCTGCGCTCCGCCCCCGCGCTCACCGACCCACCGATCGGCCCGGTCTACCGCGGGCTGATCGCCGAGGCGCAGTCCGACCCGGCCCTCCGCGCCACGCTGCACGAGCGCTTCCTGCACACCGTGGAGCAGAGCACGCTGGACCGGATCACCCGCGCGCAGCGGGCCGGCGAACTGGTCCCGGACGTGGATCTCGAGTTCGCGGCCGAGGTGCTGTGCGGCACGTTGTACTACCGCCACCTGCTGTCGACCCGCCTCGTCGACGAGGCGGCCGTGGACGCCCTGCTGGACATGTTCATGGCCGCCTACGCCGTGCGGTGAAGGACGCCTCGGGCGAAGACGTCCTTCACCGTGTTTCAGCTGTCGACCTGGTTCAGCATCTGCTGGAGGTGCGCGATGACGTCCTCGGTCAGCGCCACCGCGAAGTTCCGGCCGTTGGTGGTGCCCGGTGTGGACGGCACCCCGCTGACGTGCACGCCGACGATCCGCCAGAAGTGCCGGCCAGGGGGCTGGTAGAACACCGGTGCGCCGCTGTCACCGTGGTAGGTCGACATCTGGTACAGGAGGAAGTTCTCCCCGTCGTCGACCCGCACCGCGCCGGAGCGCGTGTACTGGGTGCAGCCGGTGGTGTCGAGGTCGCCGGAGTAGCCGAGGATCGTGCACTGGAGTCCGTCGACCACGTTCGTACCCGGCCAGCTGGTGTCGAACTGGGAATCGCCGGGCGGGTCGGAGATCGCCGTGCCCAGCCGGGCGACCGCGTAGTCGTACAGGTACCTGGTGATCTCGTTGCTCGGGATGCCGCCGGGGCCCGGCGGGGGTCCACCGATCCGCTGGTAGATGTCCGGAACCCGGTACCGCAGCACCGGAAGGGCGTTGTACGGCTGCACCAGCCCGCCGTGGGCGTCCCGGTTGAGCCCCGGCCAGAAGGTCGCCTGCGCGGCACCGACGCCGACCCGCGTGTTGTAGAAGTTGTGCGCGCAGGTGATCAGATGCCGGTCGTCGAGCAGCGTCGCCGTGCCCCAGGTCCGGCTCCCGTCCGGCCAGGACGTGACCAGCCTGCCCACCCAACAGGACGGTGGGACGGTGGTGTCGGCGACCCGCGCGCGGGGCTGGCCGGGGAAGACGACCCCGACCACCGGTTCGCTGAGCGTCGCGCCGGAGGACCTGGTCCTCGGTGTCCAGTCCATGTCAGCTCCCGAGCGCCGTCGCCGCGTCCTCGACGTTGGCGCCGAGGATCAGGTAGTTGCCCTCCAGGCTGGTGAAGGTCATCGAGAACCCGGCGGAGTCGACGTGGTTGAGCTTGTACTTCGACCCCGCGTCGCCCTCGCTGTAGAAGAACGGCCACACGCCGGTCGCGTACTGGCCCTCGATGTTGGTCTGGTCCTGGTCGTCGAACTCGGCCTTCACCGTCATCGTCATGTTCACCCCGTCGACGATCACGATGCCGGTGGTGACGTAGCGCATGAACCCCTTGGGCCCGAAGGCGTCGTCCCAGTCGGTCTCGCCCCGGGTGTTCCAGATCTCGTCCTGGTTGGACTGGTTCCGGTAGGCCTGGCTGAGCACCGCGCCGTCGTACCACGGGGTGAACTTGGCCAGCTCTGGATCGTCGTTCTTCTCGTACAGCGGGATGACGTCGACCGAGAGGGCGTGCGCGACGTCCATCTCGATGTCGATCGAGCCGTTGAAGGCGTGCTCGCTGGTGTGCTTGTACGAGGCGCTGCCCTCGCCGCCGAAGATGTCGTACCACATCTCGGCCTGCCCCTTGGCCCAGGTCTCGCTGAACGTCTTCGTCGACTGCGCGTTGGTGAACTTCACCGTGGCGCCTGGCGCGGTCTTCATGTTGTCCGCGATCATGTCGTACGAGGGGACGTAGGCCTTGGTGCCCGAGGTGCCGACCTTGGCCCACATGGCCCGCGCCGAGGTGATCGGGGTGTCCTGGTCCAGCTCGCCGACGAGCTCGTCGACCTGGTTGGGCGGGTAGTACCGCTGGGCCCACTGCCGGAAGACGGACTCGTAGGTGTCGTTCGGGCCCCAGGTGTAGGAGCCGAGGTACTGCTGCCAGGCGTCGTAGTTGTCGCCGAGCGCCTGCTGGAACTCGCTGTCCGGCGGGTCCTGCAGGCTCTGCAGGACGTCGCCGTAGCCGCTGGAGAACATGTCTCTGGACCCGCCCCACACGTTCGTCGCGGAATAGGGTGGAATGGTGTCCATGACCGACCACAGGTAGTCGGAGGTCGTGCCGAACGGAATGCCGTTGCCCTGCGCGAGCTGGAACTTCCGGTCGTCGAGATGGAGCCCGTCGCACAACGCGTAGTACCATCCGGCGGTCGCCTCGGTCATGGCGACGGTCAGGGATTTGTCACTCATAACGTCCTCCTTTGTAAGGTCGAGTAACAGCCATCAGAGTGTTCTCGACGGAGGCGGACGTCATCAGTAATTTTGATGAAACCGGATCGCGGGCAGGACCCGCCGGTCGCAACAGGACCGGTAGGCCATGGCGATCGCCGCGGCCTGCGACCGAACCCGCAACTTGTGCAGCACCGCCGCGATCTGCGTGCGGACCGTCGCCAGCGCCACCGGCCGCCCCCTGGCGATCTCCGCGGCGGACAACCCCCGCACCAGGTCGGCGAGCACGGCGGCCTCCCGGTCGGTCAACCGCTCGAACCTGGCCGACTCGGCTCGCCGCGCACGCAGCACGTGCTGCCGCCGCTCCCGGTCGGCGACCGGCGCCGGCCCGGCCCGCAGCGCCGCGTCGACACCTCGGACCACCTCCCCGAACGGCAGGTCCGCGTTCACCGCGGCACTCGCGCACAGGCCGACGAGGGAGTCCAGACTGTTCAACCCTCCGACCACGACGACCTGCGCGGCGACCGCCGGCGACACGGGCAACGCCCCGTCGTCATCGGCGACGAGCACGATTCGCCGGCTGAGCGCGGTCGCGTGCTCTCGGATCTGCCATCCCAACGCGTCCAGTGCCGCGGTCAGGGCACGCGCGAGGAAATGCGGGAACATCAGGATCGGCAGCGCCAATTCTCTGTCCGTCACGACGCCCAACGTAAGATCGTGATCTTGGACGAGTAAGCTTCAACAAACGATCGTGGGACAACCCCATCACTCGAAAGGGTGCTTTTACCGAATATCGGCAACGACGGGTCGAATGCCGCCGGCATCGACGGAACAGCGGTGGGAGGCATGGTGGATGTCACCGTGCAGTGGGTGCACACCTCTTGGACCAAGAGGTCACGCGGTGGCGCGGCGGCGACACGGCGGAACACCGCGCCGATCGGCTTCGTCGTCCCCAACGCGCCGATCCCCTTCGCGCACCTGGTCACCATGAGCGAACGACAGGACTTCCACCCCGAAGAAACCGTCGCCGAGGTGACACGTGTCGAGGTGAGCCTGCACGAGGCCGACGGCAGGCTGCGGGTACTGCCGCGCGTGAACCCGCTGTTCGGCCTGCCCCCACGACCGCGACGTCCGCCCGCGGTGCGGCTCGCACCCGGGCAGTGGGTCCGCTGGCAGCTGAACTACCGGTTCAGCAGCGCGGCGGGCATGCAGGACTGGTCCTACTGGCTGGACACCTTCAACATCGCCTACGGCCCGGTCCATGCCGACGTGTTTCTGGGAGCACCGACCCACCTGGTCGACGAACGAGGTCCGCTCCGCTAGGTCTTCACAGTCGTGTGCTCGTGGCGAGAAACCAGGTCGCGGGCACGCGCGGCACGTCAAGCGATGCGCTGACCCTGCTCGCACAACACGGTCACACCCTGTTCCACGGCCTCCAGCGCGGCGGCGATCCGGTCGGCCAACATCGGCTTCACCTTGCCCCTGGCCTCCGCCAGTGTGTAGAAGCCGGCGGAGAGGATCTCCCCGTCGGGGAACGCCAGATCCACCAGGCCCGTTTCGTCCAACACGCCGCCGTCGAAGACGAACACCACGGCTTCCGGGCGGGATTCCCGCGGGCGCACGTAGTCGACGACCAACAGCCGACCCACCGGGCGGTCCCAGCCCAGCTCCTCGGCGAGCTCGCGGGACGCCGCCGCCCACGGTGACTCGTCGGCCTCGACCGCACCGCCGGGCATCTCCCAGTTCGGCTTGTACGACGGCTCGACCAGCAACACCCGGCCCGCGCCGTCACGGAACACGATCCCGGCGGCCATCCGCTTCCTGGCCAACCTCGCCACGTACTGCTCCACGGGCAACATGGCGCCGGCAGCGGGTGCGGCGGACTCCGATTCGGTCACCTGCGACACCCTAGCCACCATCAGGACACCAGGTCTGACTTATATAAGTGAGGGCCGGTATGATTCGATCGTGCACGCGTTCGACATCCTCGGCGACCCTCGTCGCCGGCGCATCCTGGAGCTGCTCGCCGACGGTGAGCAGACCTCCGGCGCGATCACGGATGTGATCCGGGCCGAGTTCGGACTCTCCCAGCCGGCCGTCTCACAGCATCTGCGCGTGCTGCGTGACAGCGGGTTCGCGTCGGTGCGGGCCGAGGGCGCTCGCAGGTTCTACGCCGTCGAGCCCGCGCCGCTGAGCGAGGTCGACGCGTGGTTGGACCGGTTTCGCCGGTTCTGGGAACAACGCCTCGACGCTCTGGGAACCGAGCTGGCCCGGGGCAGGACCGATCCATCAGCGAAGGGAACCTGACATGAAAGACGTACTGGACGAACTGGCCGCCGCGCGCCGGGCACTGGGCAAGGGCAGCGTGCCCGCCGGCGACGCATACACCATTGAGGTGCGGCGGCGATACGACGCGCGGATCGACGACGTCTGGGACGCCGTCACCAGCCCCGAACGGCTGCGTCGCTGGTTGAACCCGGTCACCGGAGACCTGCGGCTCGGCGGGAAGTTCGACTTGGACAGTGGTGAACACGGCGAGATCCTCCGGTGCGACCCGCCGCGCCTGTTGAAGGTGTCCTGGCTCTTCGGGCCGGACGGCGACGCCTGGCCCGGCACGAGCGAGGTGGAAGTGCGCCTGGCCCCTGGCCCGACCGGCGACACCGAGTTCGAGCTGATCCACGCAGCGGTCGTCGAGGAGCCCCTCTTCCCGACCTACGGCCCCGGTGCCGGCGGCGTCGGCTGGGACCTGCGTCTCCTCGCCCTGGCCCGCCTGTTGGCCGACGGCGAGACCGCCGACCACGAGGCGCTCGAGAAGTCGCCCGAAATGCGCGAGTTCATCCGGCGCAGCGCCGCGGCCTGGGGCGAGGCCCATCTGGCCGCCGGTGGCGACCCGAAGCACGTCGCGGCCGCGGTCGAGGCCACGACGAAGTTCTACGCACCCGACCCGACCTGACTTCCACCTCAGAAGGAATGCGCGTTGTGAAGTACACCAACTCGATCGAGATCGCCCTGCCGCGGGAGAAGACGGCCCAACTGCTCGCCGACCCGGCACACCTGCCGAAGTGGCTGCGAGGCATGGTGGTGCACGAGCCGCTGAGTGGGGTACACGGGCAGCTCGGTACCAAGTCGCGGGTCGTGATGCAGTCGGGGAAGCGGAAGATCGAGTGCACCGAGACGATCACCCGCCGGGACCCGGCGGACCTGCACGAGATTCCCGAAGGGACCGTGGTGCACTTCGACCGCGAGATCGTCGGCGCGGGCATGTGGAGCGTCGTGCGCGACCGGCTGACCGAAGCCGATCCGGGAACGACGCACTGGGAGCAGGAGAGCGAGTACCGGTTCAGCGGCCTGTTGATGCGACTGGTGGGGCGTCTGATGCCCGGCGCCTTTCACAAGCAGTCACAACAGCACATGCAGGATTTCAAGGAGTTCGCCGAACAGGGGAAGGATGTCCGCGAAGAAAGTGTCAGGTGAGTTGTCCGGTCTGATGTAGATGGTCGAAGATGATTTGGTCGACGGGGGACACGCGATCGCGGTCGGCGTAGGTCAGCCAGATGAGCTCCGCGATCTCGCTGCTGGGGGTCAGGGTGCCTTGGTAGTCGGCGGTGTAGCAGGTCATGCGCACCGTGATGCCGTTGGCGTGGCCGTGTGCTTGGGCTCGGAAGGTCCCGGCGTGTGCCGCGGTGGCGGGAGCGATGGTGACGGCGAGTTCTTCGTCGATCTCCCGGACGAGGGTCTGGATGTCGGTTTCGCCGGGTTCGCGTTTGCCGCCGGGGAGGTAGTAGACGTCCTTGCCGTGCGACCGCGTACTGAGGATCTTGCCGCTTTCCAGCCGAATCCACGCGATCTTGTCTATGGCCGTCATCGTTTCCTTCCTGACCTGGTGGGGCCCCGCAGTGTATGGCGAAGGTCGACTCGACGAGATCGGTGGTACGCGGATGGATCCAGTGTTCCGGGGGTAGTCACGATCTCCAGGATGCGCGCATCTGGGCGGTGCGACCAGCACGTTGGCGATCTTGTGGAACCAGCATCGCTACTCACGGGCTGGCAGGAACACCTCGCGCGAGGCGATGCTCTTCCGGCCCCTGGAAACGTCGGTCTCGACCTCGCCCGCGGCGTGACCAACCTCCGGAGCCTTCGTCTCGGCACCATCGCCGCCGACAGGTCCCGCCCCGGCTCGTCACCGAACCTCCGCCCGGCGTGCCGGACACGGCACCGATCCACGCCGGCCTAAAGTGCCTCGCCATGGCGAGCAGGACGCTTCCCCCGGACCTGCGCGCTGACGTGGAGACCCTGTGGGGCTACCACGACCTGGGCCACCAGCCACGCCGCTGCGACGTCGGCATCGGCCTTGGCTCGCACGACCTCGGGGTCGCGATCCACACCGCCGACCTGTACCAGCGCGGCATGTTCCCGCGCATCGTGTTCACTGGCGCGAACGCGCCCACCACGATCGAACGGTTTCCCCGAGGCGAGGCCATCCACTACAGCGAACACGCCATCAGCATCGGCGTGCCGGCCGAGGCGATTCTGATCGAGACCGAGGCGACCAACACCAGCCAGAACCTCACCAACAGCCGTCACGTTCTCGCCGACACCGGCATTCACCCCGAATCGGTCATGCTGATCTCCCGGCCCTACCAACAACGACGCGCCTACGCGACCTGCCGCAAGGTCTGGCCCGAGGCCGACGTCGTGTGCGCCTCCCGGCCTTTGCCACTCGACGAGTATGTCGCGAGCATCGGCGACGTCGACCGAGTGATCAACATGCTCGTCGGCGACACCCAGCGCATCACCGAATACGCCCACCGTGGCTTCGCCGTCGAGCAAGACGTACCCGGCCACGTCCACGCCGCCTACCAACGCCTCGTCGGCGCGGGTTTCACCAGCCGCCTGATCTAGGTGCCGGCGTTGACGCGCCGATCCACGACGTGCTGGACGATCGCGTTCTGGGTCAGCGGTGCAGGTCGCCGGACTTCACCGTTGCCAGCAACCGGGACAGGTCAGCGACCAGGGTGGGGCCAGTGTCGTTCTTGCTGTCCCGCAGGGCGGCCAGGTCCTGCCTGATTTCCACGCAGTCGCCGCCGGTTCCGCTGTAGCTCGACTTGCGCCAGTCCATGATCGCTCCTTTGTTGGCGACCACTCGGCTCCCGACACGGGGAGGTGCGGGAGCCGAGTGGTTGATCATTCTTGGTCAGCGGTCCAGGCTGCCGGACTTCACCGTCGCCACCAGCTGAGACAGGTCCGCCAGCAGCGACAGGGATCCGGGGTTCTTGCTGTCCCGCACGGCGGCCAGGTCCTGCCTGATCTCCACGCACTCGCCGCTGTCACCGCTGAAGCTCGACTTGCGCCAATCCATGATCACGCCTCCTTCAGGATCGATTCAAGCCTAGCCCGACTCTCGCGGATCGGAAGGGCTATGTGATCCAGCTTGGCAATCATCCTGGTATACGGCTCCGCCTGGTCATCGTGCAGGTAGAAGCCGCCGGAGTAGACCTCGACGTTCACTACCGGCGGGGTGTGAGGGAACGTCATGTAGAGCCAGGAGTGACTGATCAGCCCTACCGGCAGATGCTCCGGCACCACGCGAACCGGAATACCACGCTCCCGCGCGTCCAGCAGGTGTTGGATCTGCTTCCGGTGACCTTGAGGACCACCGAATGGAGTCCGCAACGCCGTCTCGCTGATGTAAGCCGCATAGTCCAACGTGCCGACGATCTTCTGTCGTCGGCGCCTGGCTATCCAACGCAACTCGGCGACATCCGATGGCACGTCCTGGGAGAGCATTTGCGCCATGGCGTACTCCTCGGTCTGGAGCAAGCCCGGAACCAGCGACACGGCCCAGTTGGTCATGCCGTTGGCGTCCGCCGCGTAGCTCGCCAGGGTGCCCATCTCGGTGGGGACGCCGGGGAGTGGGCGGTCCCACCAACCCGCCGCGTTGTCCGCCCTTGCCTCGGCGATGATCGCTTCGCGCTCGTACACGGGCAGCCCGTAGACCGTCAGGATCGACGACACGTCCTCGGTGGTGATGTGTCGTTGGCCGTTCTCGGTTCTGGACATCGTGGACAGGCCCCAGCCGACCGCCTTCGCCGCCGCTTCGAGGCTCATGCCCGAGCGTTCCCTGCGGATCGCGCGCAGGCGGGCGCCCACGATGCGGTCTCGCGGCCTCGGGGGTTGTCGCTTCTTCGCCACGCTCATGCCTTCCCGGAAGTCGGAAGTGTCAGCACGCTTCCAAAAGGAAGCATACGGTCTTGACCAGCACCGATCAGGACCAGGAAGACGGAGACAACCGGAGTGAACACGAACAGTATCCGATCCTCGTGGATCACCGCGCAGGAGGATGGGACCGAGCACGCGGTGACCGACGTGGCGCAGGAGGCCGCGCGGGACGCCGGCGACGGGCGGTACGAGGCGGAGTGCGGGACCGTGCTCCTGGCCGCCGCCATGGAGGCCGCGCCGCTGCACCGGTGCGCGCGCTGCCGGACGATCCGGCGCGCTCGCTTCCGGCCACGCGAACTCGCGGCACCGCAGCGCCGGTCGGGGTGGCTCTCGCGGCTGTGCCACCGCGGTCGCCCGGCGGAACGAACGACGGGCGCATGAACAGGAACGCCTCGACGCCGACACCCCGCACTGCTGGCCATTCCAACCGATGGGACCCACACCGTGACGGCAACACCGTTCGCCCTGGTCGACCCGGACGACCGGAACATGATCTTCGCCTACGGGTTGGACATCGATCTTCCGTCCGGGCGGGACGTCATCACCTTCCGGCGGGACCACGCCGGGCACGGCACCTTCTCGGTGCACGCCTCCGTCGAGGCGGCGCACCGGCGGTTCAGCGTCATCACGCCGCTCGACCTGGTGTGGGACTGCGGTTCGAGCGACCGATGACAGGAAAGGGCTTTCTTTCAGCATAGCGCGTGGACCGCCACTAGGAAAGCCCTTGCCTGAGTTACGGGCGCGTATCACACTGGGTCGGCCGGTTCCCCTGCTGACCGTGAAGGGACGCGCATGCCCGCCTCACGAAGAGTCGCCACCCTCGTAGTTCTGACCATGCTGGCCGGGCTGCTCGGCACGGCCACCGCGACCGCGCACACGAGGTTCTCCGTCCTCGTGTTCTCCAAGGTCACGAACTTCTACCACGACTCCATCCCCGCCGGGATCGACGCCATCCGCGAACTCGGCGAGCGCCACCAGTTCACCGTGGAGGCCACCGACGACGCCTCGGCGTTCACCGACGACAACCTGGCCCGGTTCGACGCCGTCGTCTTCAACAACACCAACTCGACCCCGGAGTCCGGGGACCTGCTCGACGCCGACCAGCGCGCCGCGTTCCAGCGGTACATCCGCGCGGGCGGCGGGTTCACCGGGATCCACGCCGCCTCCGCCACCGAACGAGACTGGCAGTGGTACGAGGGCCTGGTCGGCGCCATCTTCGAGAACCACCCCGCGCCGCAGGTCGGCCGCGTCAAGGTGCTCGACCGCGCCCATCCGTCCACAAAGCACCTTCCGGAGCTGTGGGAGCAGCAGGAGGAGTGGTACAACTGGCGGACCAACCCCACCGGCAAGGTGCACACCCTCGTGCAGATCAAGACCGATGACGGCGTCACCGGCCTGAACGAGGGCGTCGACCACCCGTGGTCCTGGTGCCAGCGCTACGACGGCGGCCGGTCCTGGTTCACCGCCGGCGGGCACGCGCCGGAGAAGTTCGACGACCGCTGGTTCCGCACGCACCTGCTCGGCGGCATCGAGTGGGCGGCCGGCGCCAAGGACGGCGACTGCTCGGCCACCCAGACCGGCAACTTCCAGCGGGTTCCGCTGGTCACCGAGGGCCTCGCCGACCCGTTCGAGCTGGCCGTCGCCCCTGACCGCCGGGTGTTCTACATCCAGCGCACCGGCGCGCTCAAGGTGATCGACCAGGCAACGCTCACGGTCACCACCGCCCTGGACTTCGAGTACACGCCGGAGATGACCAGCCAGTCCGACGGCCTGCTCGGCCTGGCGCTCGACCCGCGCTTCGAGCGGAACAACTGGCTGTACCTGCTGTACTCCGACACCGAGGAGTCGCGGCTGAACCTGTCCCGGTTCACCGTCTCGGCCGACGACACCGTCGACCTGGCGTCGGAGAAGCGGCTGATGGAGATCCCGACGTTCCGGGGCGAGGGCCGGGCGAACTCGCACATGGCGGGCTCGCTGGCGTTCGACTCGAAGGGCAACCTGTACGTCGCCACCGGCGACAACACCGACCCGTTCGACTCCGACGGCTTCGCGCCGACCGACGAGCGGCCGGGCCGGGCGGCCTGGGACGCGCAGGGCACCAGCGCCAACACCAACGACCTGCGCGGCAAGATCCTGCGGATCACCCCGCGCAAGGACGGGACGTACACGATCCCGAAGGGCAACCTGTTCCGGCCCGGCACGCCGAAGACGCGGCCGGAGATCTACGTGATGGGGATGCGCAACCCGTTCCGGATCACCGTCGACCCGGCCACCGACGCGCTCATGGTCGGCGACTACGGACCGGACGCGCGGGAGGCCGACCCGGAGCGCGGCCCGGCCGGCACCGTCGAGTACCTGCGCATCACCGAGGCCGAAAACCAGGGCTGGCCGTACTGCACCGGGAACAACACGCCGTTCCACGACTACGACTTCGCCACCGGCACCTCCGGCCCGGCCTACGACTGCACCGCGCCGGTGAACGACTCGCCGAACAACACCGGGCTGCGGGAGCTGCCGCCGGTGCAGCCGGCCTGGGTCTGGTACAGCTACGACACCTCCGCCGAGTTCCCCGAGCTCGGCTCCGGCGGTGGCGGCCCGATGGCCGGCCCGGTGTACCAGTACGACAGGAAGAACCCGCTGGTCACCAAGTTCCCGGAGTACTTCGACGGCAAGTTCTTCGCCTACGAGCTGACCCGGCGCTGGTTCAAGGCCATGTCGGTGCAGGAGCGGGACCAGTCGTTCACCGACCCCCGGTTCCCGGACGCGCACGCCGGCGACCTGCTGTCGATCAACGGGGTGTTCGGGGACATGTCGTGGATCCAGCCGTTCGACGCGGACTTCGGGCCGGACGGCTCGCTGTACGTGATCGACTTCGGCGCCGGCAGCGGCACCGGCCGGGGCGGTACCAACGAGGGCTCCGGCATCTACCGGATCGACTACGTCGCCAACGGGCGCGCGCCGACCGCGGCGGTGACCGCGTCGGTCGACTCCGGTCCGGCGCCGCTGACCGTCGAGTTCTCCAGCGAGGGTTCCGGCGGCGGTGACGGCGAGCCGGTCACCTACGCCTGGGACTTCGACGGCGACGGCACGGTCGACTCGACCGAGGCGAACCCGACGCACACCTACACCGAGCCGGGCGAGTACCGGGTGCTGTTGACGGTGACCAGCACGACCACGGACCTCACCGCGGTCGCGGCCACCACGGTGACGTCGGGGAACACCCGGCCGCAGGTGCGGATCGTGTTCCCGCCGGACGGTGGCATGTTCGACTGGGGCACGACGATCCCGTTCGAGGTCGAGGTCACCGACGCGGAGGACACGGAGATCGACTGTTCCCGGGTCGTGGTGCAGTCCCAGCTCGGGCACGACGACCACCTGCACCCGATGGACAACGTCACCGGCTGTTCGGGCACGGTCCGGACGGACACCGGCGACAGCCACGGGCCGGGGCAGAACCTCTACGCCGCGGTGAGCGCGCAGTACACCGACGGTGGCGGCACGGGTGACGCGCCGGAGCTGGTCGGGTCCGCGCACCTGGTGCTGGAGCCGAAGCACAAGGAGGCCGAGCACTTCGAGGACACCGAGGGGGTCGAGGTGCTGGACCGGTCGGACGCGTCGGCCGGCAAGCGCCTCGGCGAGATCGAGCACGGTGACTGGGTCGCCTACGACCCGATCAACCTGACCGCGATCGACTCGGTGACGGTGACGGCGTCGTCGGGCGGGATCGGCGGCCGGATCGAGTTCCGCGCCGACGCACCGGACGGCGAACTGGTGGGCTCGGTGGACGTGCCGAACACCGGCGGCTGGGGCACGACGGTGGACCTGGACGTCCCGCTGACCGACCCGGGCCGGACGATCACCCTGTACGCGGTGTTCGTCAACCCGGACTGGTCCCCGGACAAGGCCGACCTGCTGTCCCTCGACGAGCTGCTGTTCAACGGGCAGGGCGTCAACCAGTAGGACCGAGGTGGGGCGGGCCGGCGTGTTCGGCTCGCCCCACCTTTCCGCTGGTCGGGTCGATCGCAGGGGCAACAGCGTTGGCCCCGGAACGGGGGCGACCGCCGGGCAAGCTCGTCGACCAGTCGGTTGAACCCGGTTGGATCGAATCCCGGCCGTACGTCCGACTCGTGTGGCGTCAGCCAGCCGCGCCGGAGCGCGTCGTTGATGACCTGCTTCTTCGGGCGGCGCTCCCGCCGTGCCACGTCGTCGATCAACTGGGCTAGGTCATCGTCAATCTTCACGGTGATCCGCACCGTGAGGATTATGGTGCCTGGTTCCCGAGTTCGCCGCGACGATGAGTTGAGCGCCGGCTCCTACGGTGCGACAGACCGTCATCACCCGTAACTTCCCTGGGAGCGCCGTGAGAAGAACCAGTGCCGTCCTGTTGTCCGCCACCGTCGTGGCCCTCGGGCTGCCGGCGGCGGGACAGGCGACAGCCGAGGCCGACGCGTCCGCGTGTGCGGTGTCCACCCTGCCCAACCCCGCCGACGGGACCGCGACCGTGACCGCGATGACCGGGAACACCACGTTCTACGGCTCCGTCTCGCCGGTCGGGAACGGGTCGGGCGTGGTGTGGCGGGACGGGGCGATCGTGGACGCCCTCGCGTTCAATCCCGTCGACGCCAACGCCTCCGGCGTGCTCATCGGCTACCGGTACACCCCCGACACCCGCTGGTCCCAGCCGGTCGGGCAGCGGCCGGGCGAGGAGCCCGTGGACATCGGCTCGACGCAGGACGCCGTGCACGAGATCAACGACGCCGGCACGTACGTCGGCAGCGGCACGGTCGGGCATTGGCCGTACTACTTCAGCATCGCGTTCGTCGGCAGTGCCGACACGTGGACGGGCTATGCCCTGGAGTCCTCGCTCGACGTACCGATCGCCGCGCTCGCCGTCGACGACAACGGCGACGTGCTGGGACGCAGCGACTACGACCGGGACGGTGTCCGCACCGCCGCGGTGTGGCGCGACGGCGCGAGCGGCGCGCCGCAGGACCTCGGTCCAGCCGACGAACTCGACCCGGAGGACATCGACGCCGGTACGGTCCTGGTCAACCGCGCCCTCCACGACGACATCGCCCTGATCGACCTCGCGTCCGGGGACGTCACGGCCGTTCCCGGGAGCACCGGCTACCGAGGCATCTCCCTGAAGAACGGCACGATCCTCGCGAACAGTGCCGACGGGTACGCGTTGTTCCGGGACGGGACGAGCACCGACCTGGCACCGCCGGCGGGGTCGACGATCACCTCGGCCGGCGCGCTCAGCTCGGACGGTACCACCGTCGGCGGCCAGACCAGGACCAGTGCCGGAGCCCTGGTGCCGACCGTGTGGCGCTGCGGGTAGCCCGCGCCTACTCCACCAGGCTGCCGACGCCGTTGGCGCGGACACTCCCACGTCACCCGAACCGGACCCCACGGTGGTTCGAGGCGGGCTTCCGGCGGTTCTCCAGTGGGAGCGGCACGAGCGGGTAGGCGACCGCTCGCCCCGGACCGGCCGCCTACCCGACGTGTCACGAGCTCATGGCTCAGTCGACGAGCACCGGCCAACCGTCGAACAACCCGCCCTGGCACGTCAGGCCGGTCTCGCTGTGCGGGTTGAAAACAGTGGATCCACCACCCCATTCGCACTGCTCCGGGGGGATGGGATCGGGTCGGGCTGACGCGGTCCCCGCCAGCCCCACCATCACCCCGACTGTGACAGCCAGAGCACCTGCGAACGACGCCATCCGCCGCATCGTCACCACTTCCTTCCGTTGAGATGGACTGCCTTGCGCATCCAGGCATGCCCGTCCCAGGTGGACGTCCAACCTGCCGCACACCCATGTGCGACATCGGTCATCCCGCGGAGTGAAAGCACCACAAGCGGAGCGTGGCCCGGCACACGAAAGGTGATCCGTCCAGGCGCGACAGCCACGCACGGGGCGCCGCGGTGGACGTGCCGGCGAGGACCTCGGCGCACTGCTCGGTCATCCGGCCAGCTCGACACGATGGCCCGCCGGGCGCGCGCCAGCCGGGCCATGGGACGCGACTCCATGGTCGGGTTGTCGCGGAGAACCAGGCGGCTCGGACCGGCGAGGCGAGTGAGCCGGCTCGGTGTCCTGCACGCACGACGACGGTGGGAATCGCACCATGGGACATGGCGGTTCAGCCCGTGGTGCGGCACGTCTGGGTCGCCCCGATGACCCGCGTCCCGCGTGACCTGCCGGAACGGGCCAGCGCCCCGGTGGGGCCGGTGGGCGCTTCCCCGATACCTCGCCAACCCCGGTTCGGCCCGAACATCACGGTACCCACGGCGGCCGGTGTCATGGTCGTCGCGGCTGGCGAGACCGGCCAGCGCTCCGGTACTGGCATTCTCTTCCGCGGGGCCCGCCGGTGAACGGCCACGGCGGTAATCCCGCCGGCTCCGAACGGGAGGGCTCGGCGTCCGCGGCGTGGTCAGTCGCTCAGGATCGGAACGACGAGCTCGGGTACGGCACGTTGACGCCTCGGTCGTCCACCACAGGTTGCTCGTCGTAGCTGGGCGGCGGGAAGATACCGGCGTCGTGCTTGGGGGGCGGCGGTGTGGGGGTGTAGTCGGCCGGTTCGTTCCACGACTCCTCGTGGCGCGACTGCTTCGGCACGGAGACCTTCGGCAAGTCGTCGTTGTGCACGGGAACGACGTCATAGAGGTCGTCGCCCCGACCGGTCCGCAGCATCCACGCCTGAAGGCCCTGGAGCTCGCTGTAGAGCGCGGGGCCGGCCTGGCTCGCGAGCTGTTTTCGGGACTCCTCCAGCCGATCCGGTTGGGTGAGCAACTCGTTGAGCAGAGCCGAGACCTGATCGACACGGAAGCGCCCGGCAGGCAGATAAGCCTCCTGTGCGCTACGCAGGATCAGCTGGCCAGTCGGGTCGGACAGTTGTGGAGCATCGGACGGTCGAGTTGTCTTGTCCGTGAACCACTTGTAGCGAAGGCGAGTACGTTGAATCGTCCAGGTAGACATTACAAGCCTCGTTTCTGTTTATCCGCTTCCGGGGACTGGTCCCAACGGGTGACGCGTCCCAAAGTAGTGGGTACCGGAGGTACCGGAAGGAGCACAACGACACCCATTCGGTTAAAGTGCAGAAACGCCGTGGGACAGCAGGTCGAGCGGATAATCGCAACTGAAACCTGTTCGAAGTGCGAGTTTTCGGTAGCCGTTGTCGTCGACGCTACCCAAATAGATTCCCTCCACAGTGGGGCACAGGTCACTTTTCGTGAGCGCTGCCGCCAAGCCATGCCGCCGGGCCCCCGAGCCGGTGGTAGTTCGGCCGCCTCCGGCGGTGGGGCGGCGGAGGCGGCTGCTCCTGACCAGGGGAGCCGTATCCCCGAGGAGGTCCGGGAGGACGTGGTCCGGGGCCGCGAGGGGACGCGAGCCGATGCTCAGGTCAGCAGTTGACCCCCGGTCACCCCGAGCACCTCGCCGGTGACGTAGCTCGACTCCTGCGAGGCGAAGAACACATACGGCGGTGCGAGCTCGGCGGGTTGGGCGGCACGGCCGAGCGGCGTCTGCCCGCCGAACGAGTCGACCTTCTCCGCGGGCATCGTCGCCGGGATCAGCGGAGTCCAGACCGGTCCCGGCGCCACGGAGTTGACCCGAACACCCCTGGACGCCAGGTCCGCGGACAACGCCTTGGTGAAGTTCACGATCGCGGCCTTGGTGCACGCGTAGTCCAGCAGCTCGGGTGACGGCTGAAACGCCTGGATCGACGACGTGTTGATGATGCTCGACCCCGCCCGCATGTGCGGCACGGCCGCCTTGCACAGCCAGAACATCGCATAGACGTTCGTCCTGAACACCCGGTCGAACTGCTCGGTCGAGATGCCGAGGAGTCCGTCGTCCTGGGACATCTGGTAGGCGGCGTTGTTCACCAGCACGTCGATCCGGCCGAACTCCGCCAACGCACGTTCGACGATCCGTTCGCAATGGGTCTCGTCCCGGATGTCACCGGCCACCAGCACGACCTCGCGTCCCGCCTCCCGAACCAACTCCGCGGTCCGCTCGGCGTCGTCCTGCTCCTCGGCCAGATAGGACAGCAACACGTCCGCGCCCTCCCGGGCGAACGCCACCGCGACGGCCCGACCGATCCCGGAGTCGCCACCGGTGATCACCGCCTTGCGGTCGGCCAACCGGCCACTCCCGCGGTAGGAGTCCTCGCCGTGGTCCGGCTCCGGTCCCATCGCCTCACCCGTGCCCGGATGGTCCTGCTCCTGCCCGCGCTGTTCCTGCGGTCGCGGGTACTGGTCACGCGGATTCCGCTGCGTGTACTGGTCCTCGGCCATGGCTGCCCCTCCTGGGTGAACGCTCCTCCCGCAGTGTTCCCGCCGGCTGGCCCCGGCAACCCGACACTTGAGGCTCAGCACCCCACCTCAGGATTGACCTCGGTCACACCGGGTGGTCGGGCGGTGTGCGGAGCCGTCGCCGGGGTATTCGCCACCTGCCCGCCCTCCGGCCGGGCAGACGAGGGCGGGGAGACACGTTGCTGACCGAACTGCTGGGGGACGTGGTGCACGGCGCGGAGAAGGTGCACCACGGGCTCGCCGCGCTGATCCACGAAACGGCGCGCACAGGAGTCAGCAGGTCCGGTGCTGTGCTCGGCTCGCTCGCGGCCACCGCGACACGGCCGCCCCGAATGCTGATCGACTCTCCTGTGGGGCAGCGCGCCCTCGGCATCGCGAACGGCATGTTCGGCGAGAAGGCGGACGCCCGCGGCGGCGCGCTGCCCGCCGCGATGACGGTGCGGCTGGACCACCGCCGGATCGACCTGGACGGTGACTCACTCACGGCCGCCTTCCCCGACGCGACCGGGCGCCTGGTGGTGTTCCTGCACGGACTGGTCGAAACCGAGCGCTCCTGGTTCCACCGGCACGCCCCAGGCAGGTCCCGCTCTGGCACGGACTTCGGCAGCCGGCTCGCCGAAGACCTGCCCTGCACTCCCGTCTACGTGCGCTACAACACCGGCCGCCGCGTCTCCGACAACGGTGGCGAGCTCGTCGACCTGCTCACCGAGCTCGTCGCGGGCTGGCCTGTGGAGGTCACCGAGATCGTCCTGATCGGACATTCCATGGGCGGGCTGGTCGCCCGCAGCGCGTTGCTCCAGGCCACCGAACAGCCGATTCCGTGGTTCTCGACGGTGACCCGGCTGGTGTGCCTGGGCACCCCCCACACGGGCGCGCCCCTCGAACGTGGGGTCGTCCATGTGACCGCGCTGCTCGACAAGCTCGCGGTCGCCGCACCGCTGGTCCGGCTCCTGGCCCTGCGCAGCGACGGCATCAAAGACCTCGCCCGGGGCAGCCTCCACCGCACCGAATGGGCCACCGAGCCCACCGCCACCGTGGCGCCCGTTCCCACGCTTCCCACCGAGGTCCGGCAGTACTTCGTCGCCGCGACCCTGACCCGCTCGCGAGAAAGCCTCTTGGCCCGGTTCCTCGGCGACCTACTGGTGGCCCCGGCCAGCGCCGGCGACAGCACACAGGGCGCGGACCTCCGGTGGTTCGGCGGCATGCACCACTTCGACCTCTTGTGCCACGACGCCGTCTACGACGCCATGCTCGACTGGTTGCGGTCCGATCCCCGGTGAAGGACGACCGCGGCGGCAAGGGAGGCGCCACGCACCGTCGGCCGGGTGTTCGGCCACCAAGCGCGTGCCCGCTTCGTCAGGTCAGACGGATCCGGAAGATCGCGACCCGTGCGTCGTGTGTGTCCACCCGCATGGGAACCGTTCTGGTGCCGCGGAGCTGGAGTTGGACGTCACCGTTTCCCGGCAACCAGTTGATCCGGTCGATGCCGCCGGTGAAGACCTGCTGCTCCGCCTGCCATCCGGTTGCATCCCGGTAGTCACGACGGTTGGTGTCGGCGGTCCAGATGACCAGGCGGCCCAGCCGGTGCTGGGCGAGCACCCGCTCCTTGTGCACGCGCTTGTGCAGGTTCCACTCGTCCCGCAGGTCGGCGCGGTTGTCGCCGTTGTAGGCGTTGGCGATGTAGTGGGTGTTGATCAACGCGAACCGCAGGTCGGGGTGCGACTCGTGCCGGACCACGACCTCGTTGATCCAGCGCGGGGGCGTCACCTTGGGAATGCCGCCGTGTACGCGGGTGGCGCGGGAGCTGACGACCTTCCACGGCCTCGGGACCGACAGCGGCACCCGGTAGGACCTGTCGTGCCACAGGAACGCGTTCTGGTAGAGGTTCCCGAAGTACCTCGTGATCATCGGACGCTCGCCGGTGTCCCCCTCGCAGATCTCCTGCCAGCCCACCAGCGGCCGGTGTCCGGGGTCGGCGTCGCGAACGTCGTGGATCGCGTCGTCCCGTGCGCCGAGGTTCGTGCGGCCGATGTTGGCGGTGACCACGGGGAGACGGATCCAGTCGGTCGCCGCGGCGGCGGTGCCGGTGCCGGCCGCGGCACCGAGAAGGGCTCCGCCGCCGAGGGCGAGGGCCTGTCGTCTGCTGAGCTTTCCGGACACGGGGCCTGCCTTCGTGATGGAGATCGGGAGTCGTGCCTGTGGGTTCGGCAACGTACACCCCTCCGGATCGGGGATGGCCCGAGCCTGGCCGTGTCCGTCCGACCTGCCGAACGGCGCCGGGGCCATCCCGCGCAGCCGGGTTGGTCCGGTCGGCGGCCGGCCTGGGTGGACATCAGCAGGGCCGTCGGGACCCGGACGTGTGGCGGACTCCGCCGGCTCTACGTCCGGCTTCGCCTCTCTGAGCTGCCGGTAAGTAACCATGGCTGACATGGTGTCCCGCCGGCGCGGGCCGCGGCGGGCTTGGACGGATTGGGACAGGACTGGACGGGTCAGCGCCGCAGGTCGCCCCGGGTGCGCTGCCAGTCGGACACCGAGTCCAGGCCGGTGGCCAGTTCCTCGTCCAGCAGGGCCACTCTGGCGTCGACCATGGCGTCGCCGAGCAGGGCGCGGGCCAGCGCGGATCCGGCCAGGGCGTGCCGGGCCGCCCAGGGGGTGTCGTGCAGGCGGGCGCCGGCCGGGACGGACAGGGACTCGCGGACGCCGTGCCGGCCGGCGGCGAGGATCGCGGCCACCACGAGGTGCACCTGCGCGTCCGCGCCGGCGAGGCGGACCTCGACGCGCCGGGAGTCGCCCCGGCCGACGATGCGGAGCGCGGCGGTGCGGTCGTCGGCGCCGGCGCGCAGCTCGCGCGGGGCGAACGGGGCGGTGCGGAGGCGGACGTAGGAGTTCCAGGTCGGGGCCCAGATCGCGGTGAGGTCGGGCGCGGCGTGCAGGACGCCGGCCACGAAGTGGTCCAGTGCGTCCGCGTCGGACAGCGAGAGGTGCACGTGGCAGGAGCCACCGGTGCCGGGACGCTCGGCGGCGAGGTAGCCGGCGCGCACCCCGTGGGCCGCGGCGGCGCGGCGGATGACCAGCTGTTGCAGCATGGCGTCGTCGCAGGCGGCCAGGGCGTCACGGTGGCCGAGGACGCTCTCGTACTGGCCGGGGTGGCACTCGCCGCGGCGGGACTCCACGCCGAGGCCGGCGGCGTCCACGTCGGACTCGACGGCGGCGAGCAGGCCGCGCAGCGGGTCGAGGGTGGCGTAGTCCAGGCCGCCGGGGGTGAGCGGCGTGCCGGACGGGTCGGTGAAGGTCACCTCGTGCTCGATGCCGACGGACGGGACCAGGCCGGCGGCCTCGGCGGCGGTGAGCTGGTCGCGCAGGGCGGTGCGCGGGGCGATCGGGACCGGGCGGCCGTCGGGCCACTCGACGTCGCAGACCACCAGCCAGCTGCCCGGTTCACCCGGCAGCGGCGCGAGCGTGGCCAGGTCGGGGCGCATCCGCAGGTCGCCGTAGGTGGCGGTGTACGGCTCGAACACGGGCGCGGCGACCGGCTCCCGCGCGGGGTCCCAGGCGAACACGTAGGAGCAGACGCCGTACCCGTCGGCCAGCACGGTGTCGACGAAGAACCGCGCGCCGAGGGTCACCGCGGCGAAACGGGCGTGCGGGTCGGGCACCAGCAGGGTGAGCGAGCGGACCGTGCCGCTGCCCACGTCGGACCGGAGGGCGGCCGCGAGGTCGGGTGCCGCGCGGGCGGCCAGGGTGCGGGGGCCGCGCGGGCGCTGGTGGTCGATCACCACGCGCCGTCCGGGTCGGGGCCGGCCAGCGGGTTGCGGGCGCGACCGTAGCGGACGTCGAACTCGTCGTCCCGGTCGACCTTGTCGAAGCCCTGGCCGGCCAGGTGCTCGCGGTTCAGCGTCACCCGCTCGACGTCGGGCGCGAAGAGCTGGCAGGCGTCGAACCGGTCCGCCAGCTCCGGGTGCTCGTCGCGGTACCGGCCGACGATCTCCCGGACCCGCCGCCACAGGTCGGCGCGGGGATGGCCGAGGTCGTCGAGCAGGATCTCGGCCCAGAACCGGAGCTGGCCGGCGAACACCGAGCTGAACAGCGACTGGGCGAGCAGGTGCGGGGGCCAGCGCAGCATGTCGGCGCTCGCCTCCGGCGCGAGGCTCGCGTACTCGGGCAGGTCGGCGTCCATCAGGTCGACGCCCTGGGCGAAGTCCTTGATCGCGACGCGCAGCGGGACGCCGTGCTCGTCGGTGACGAGGATCAGGTTCTGACCGTGCGGGCAGAAGCCGACGCCGTAGCGCAGCAGCCAGTGCAGCAGCGGGGTCAGCAGCAGGTCGAGCAGGCGGCCCAGCCACTCCCCTGCGTCCAGGGTGGACTCGGCGATGAGCCGGGTGAGCACGGCCCCGCCGTCCGGGCCTCGGTAGGGCAGGGCGGCGAACGAGATCGCCCGCTCCCCCGGCGCGAGCCGGGCCACCATCGGCTCGCGCCACAGCGCGCCGAGGGTCTCGTGAAACCGGTACGGCAGCTCGTCGAGGTGGCCGAGCAGCGGGTGGCGCACGGACACGCTGGCGACCTCGCCGAGCAGCTCGAACCGGTACTTCTCGGTGAGCAGCGGGTCGGCGGCGCCGACCTCGCGCAGCCAGGTGGTGACCGCCGGGGCGGCCAGCGTGGCGGCCTGCGCGAGTCCTCTGTAGACGAGCGTGTTCCGCACCGACACGGCGGTCTTGACGTCCCGGCGGTCCGGGCGGGTGACGTTGGCGAGCGTGCGGATCGTCTGGTGTGGACGGTAGTGGTCGCGGCTCTCGCCGACCGGGACGACGACGCCCTCGGCCAACTCGCCGGCGTAGAGGGTGCCGAGGATCTCGTCGGCCTGCCACGGGTGCACCGGCACCAGCACGTAGTCGTCACCGGGCAGCCCAGCGCGGAAGGCGTCGAGCTGGTCGCCGAGTTCCTCGCGCAGCAGCTGTTCCTCGGTCAGCTCGGCGACGCAGCGGAACGACGCGTGGTCGCGGTGCACGGCGAACCAGCGCAGCGGGAACTCCCGCCCGGACTCCGGCGCGTAGCGGGCGCGGTCGGTGGCGGAGAAGCCGACCCGGCCCTTGTTCAGCACCAGCCTCGGGTGCCCGGTGAGATGCCCGTCGGCGGTGTTGTAGTCCATCGCGACCAGTTCCGCCGCGGTGGGCGCGCGGTCGAGCCGGGCGGCCTCGTTGGTGACCGTCGCGGTCAGCTCGGCGAGCACGTCGGCGAGCCGCAACCCGGTGAGCCCCAACCGTTCCCGCGCGTCGACGACCAGCGTGCGCGGGTCGCGGGCCGGCTCGCCGTCGCGGGTGGCGCTGCCCGGCTCGACGTGCCAGGACTCGAACGCGCCGCGCCGGGCGCGGAACCGGTAGGTGGCGGCCGGCAGCGCCAGCACCCAGTCGTCGCCGTCGCGGACCGGTTCGAGCAGGCCCTCGTAGCTCAGCTCGCCCAGCATCTTGTGCACGACGAGTGATCCGGCGTCGCTCCAGCCGCTCATGGGGTTCCTCCGAGTCCGAATGTGGTGAACGCGGTCCGCTCCGGCAGGCGGTGGACCTCCCGCCCGCAGACCGAGTTCAGGATGCTCGCCGACCGCCAGGCGGCCAACCCGAGGTCGGGCGCTCCGACGCCGTGGGTGTGCCGCTCGGCGTTCTGCGTGAACAGCGACCCGCCCGCGTCCAGCCGCACCCGGTGGTCGGCGTCGACCGCGATCCGGCCGGCCGCGTCCCGCTCGATCCGGTCGGCCAGCGGCGCGAGCAGCGCGGAGAGGTCCCGCTCGCGGTACCCGGTCGCGCACACCACCGCGCCGGTGACCACGGTCGCCACGCTGTCCTGCTGGACGTGCCGCAGCGTCAGCTCGACGCCGTCGGGCCGCGCGGTCGCGCCGGTGACCGCCACGCCGGGCAGGAGCGTGGCGTCCGGCCAGCCGCCGCCGACCGTGCGCCGGTACAGCTCGTCGTGGATCTCGGCGATGGTGTCCGCGTCGATCGCCTTGTAGAGCTGCCACTGCGCGGGCACCAGCCGGTCGCGGGTTGGCTCGTCGAGGCCGTGGAAGAACCGCGTGTGGTCCGGGGTGAACTGCTCCAGCCCGAGCTTGGAGTACTCCATCGGCGCGAACGCGGGCGTGCGGGTGACCCACCGCAGCCGCCCGCGTGGTCGGGCGCGCAGCAGGTCCAGGAACACCTCCGCGCCGGACTGCCCGGAGCCGACCACGGTGACGTCCTCGGCGGCGAGCAGCCGGTCCCGCGCGGGCAGGTAGTCGGCCGAGTGCAGGACGTCCGGGCCCGCCAGGGGTGCCAGCGGTTCGGGCAGCACCGGCTCGGTGCCGACGCCGAGCACCACGTTCCGCGCCCGCACGGTGCCGGCCGGCTCGACGTCCAGCTCGAAGGCGTCCCCGGCCCAGCGCACGGCCCGCACCCGCTGCCCGAACCGGCAGCTCGGCAGCCGGCGGGACGCCCAGGCGCAGTAGTCGTCGTACTCGGCGCGCGGGATGTGGAACCTCTCGGCGAAGTAGAACGGGAACAGCCGGTCGAGGTCACGCAGGTAGGCCAGGAACGACAGCGGGTTGGTCGGGTCGACCAGGGACACCAGGTCGGCGAGGAACGGCACCTGCAGCGTGGTGCCCTCGATCATCAGCCCGGGGTGCCAGCGGAACTCCGGCTCCCGCTCGAAGAACGCGGCGCGCAGGCCGGGCACCGGGGCGGCGAGCGCGGCGAGGGACAGGTTGACCGGCCCGATCCCCACCCCGGCGAGGTCGAGGGTCACGGCAGCGGGACCCCGGCGAGTTCCGCGGCGTGCGTGATCACCAGGTCGAGCAGGTCGACGTAGCCCGCGAGGTCGGCCTCCGGGTTGAGCAGGGTGAGCTTGAGCCAGACCCGCCCGTCGATCGTGGCCCGGCCGAGCACGGCGGTGCCCGCGTTGAGCAGCCGCCGGCGCACCTCGGCCACCAGCTCGTCGCCGTCCGGGTGGTCGTCGGCGACCGAGGGCCGCAGCAGCACCGTGGACAGCGTCGGCTCGGCCCACAGCCGCAGCCCGTCGTGCCGGCGTACTTCGGCGGCGAGGTCGCGCGCCATCCGGCAGCACCGCTCGACCAGCGCGGCGACGCCGGTGCGGCCGAGCGCCCGCAGCGTGACGGCGATCTTGAACGCGTCCGGGCGGCGTGAGGTGCGCAGCGAGCGGCCGAGCAGGTCGGGCAGCCCGGCGGCCATGTCGTCGTCCGGGTTGAGGTAGTCGGCGCGCACGTCGAGCGCGGTGATCGGCTCGCGGGTGGCGAGCACCCCGGCGGCGATCGGCTGCCAGCCGAACTTGTGCAGGTCGACGGCGACCGAGTCGGCGCGGGTGAGCCCGTCGAGCAGCGGGGCGAGCCGGTCGCTGAACAGGGTCGCGCCGCCGTAGGAGGCGTCGACGTGCAGCCAGGCGCCGGCGCGGTCGGCGAGCGCGGCGAGGCCGGGCAGCGGGTCGATGGCGCCGGTGTCGGTGGTGCCGGCGGTACAGGCGACGATCGCGCGGTCCGGGAGGCTGATCCGGTCGGGCCGATCGAGATCGACGACGGTCGGGGTGGGCAGCCCGAGCAGCCAGGCGGCGCGGGCGACGCTGTGGTGGGCGGTCGGTCCACAGACGACGTTGCGGGCGCCCGCCTCACGGGCGAGCAGGATGCCGAGCAGGTTGGACTCGGTGCCGCCGCTGGTGATCACCGCGTCCGGGGTGCCGTCGGGGAAGCAGAGGCGGGCGAGCGCGGCGGTCAGCTCGCGTTCGAGCTCACTGGCCATCGGGGCCTGGTCCCAGGAGTCCAGCGAGGGGTTGAGCATGCTGGCGACCAGGTCGGCCGCGGCGGACACGGCGAGCGGCGGGCCGTGCAGGTGGGCGGCACACCAGGGGTGCGCCGGGTCGACGGAGCCGGCGGTGAGCAGCCGGGTCAGCTCCCCCAGCGCGGCGGCGGGCCCGACGCCGTGCTCGGGCAGGATCCCGGACGCACCACGCGCCAACCCGCCACCGCCCGCGCCGGAACCGCCGACGCCACCCGCACCCGCGCCACCACCCGAACCATCGACGCCGTACGTGTCCGCGCCACCACCCGAACCATCGGCGCCGTACGTGCCCGGGCCGCCACCCGAACCATCGACGCCACCCGCACCCGCGCCACCACCCGAACCGCCGGCGCCGTACGTGCCCGGGCCACCGGTACCGTTCGCGTCCGGCCCCTCACCCGAACCACTACCGGTGTTCGGGGCGCCGAGCGCGGCCGCGAGTGCCGCGGCGACGGCCGGTGGGCCGCCCGCCGGGACCGGGCCGGTGCGGGACGCCGCGGCCTCGGCCACCGCGTCCAGGGCCACCGCTACCAGTTCGCGCACCTCGTGTGCGCCGGCTGCTCCGCCGGCGAGCAGCGGCCCGCCGGCGGAGTTGCCCGAGTCGATCAAGGCTGACCCCATTCTTAGGTTCACCTAACTTGAACCTCAGAATACGGCCGGGCCTCAGGGTGCCAGCGACCGCACCACGTCCAGCGGATCGGCGCCGGTGGGCAGCACGGAGATCACCGGCGTGTCCAGTCCGGACTCGACGTACGCGGCGACGCGCTCCCGGCAGTGCTCGACCGGCCCGTGCACGACCAGCTCGTCCACCACCGAGTCCGGGATCGCCTCGTTGGCCGCCGCGCGGTCGCCCGCCGCCCACGCCTCGTGCATCGGCGCCAGCGCGTCGCCGCGGCCGAGCCACTCGTGGAACGCCCGGTACACCGGCACGGTCAGGTAGCTGCTGATCAGCAGGCGGCCAAGGCCGCGGGCGGCGTCGGCGTCCTCGGTCGGGCACACGAAGATCCGGGCCACCAGCTCGCGGTCGGATCCCAGCTCGGCACGGACCGTCGGCACGTCGGTCGGGGCGAGCCAGTTGGTGATCGCGCCGTCGGCCTCGCGGGCGGCGAGCCGGAGCATCCCGGGACGCAGCGCCGCGAGCAGGATCGGCGGTGGTGGGGTCGGCGGGCGCTCCAGGCGGAACTTGGACACCGCGAACGTCGGGTAGGTCTCGGTGACCTTGTCGCCGACGAGGGCGGCGCGCAGGAACCGCAGGGTGTCGCGGGCGCGTGCGTACGGCTCCTCGAACGGCACCGCGTTCCACCCGGTCACGATCGCCGGCGTCGAGGTGCCGACGCCGAGCACGAACTTGCCCGGTGCCAGCTCCGCGATGGTCGCCGCCTGCATCGCCAGCAGCCCGGGCCCCCGGGTGTAGACCGGCGCGATCGCGGTGCCCAGGCGCAGGCCAGGCGCCCACTCGGCGGCCAGCGCGAGCGGGGTGAACGCGTCGGTGCCGGCGGTCTCGGCGGACCACACGTCGGTGAAGCCGAGGTCGGGCAGCTCACGCACCAGGTCACGGTGCGCGGCCAACGGCACGCCGGTCAGCGGAAGGGTGATGCCCCAGCGGTTCACTTCGCCACCCCCAGAGCGTCGCGCAGCCATTCGACCTGCATCAGCATGAAGTTCTCCGCCACTTCGTCGTCCTGCGGGGTCATGTGGGTGACGCCGGGCAGCGGCAGCAGCGCGTGCGGTCGGCCGGCGGCGACCAGCGCGGCCGACAGCCGGACCGAGTGCGCCACCACGACGTTGTCGTCGGCGAGCCCGTGGATGATCAGCAGCGGGCGCCGCAGGTTCGGCGCGTCGTCGATCAGCGAGTTGCGGGTGTAGACGTCCGGGTGCTCGTTGGGATGACCGAGGTAGCGCTCGGTGTAGTGGGTGTCGTAGAGCCGCCAGTCGGTGACCGGCGCGCCGGCGATCGCCGCGTGGAACACGTCCGGGCGGCGCAGCACGGCGAGCGCGGACAGGTACCCGCCGTAGGACCAGCCTCGGATGGCCACTGTGGACAGGTCGAGGTCCGGGTGTTCCTCGGCCGCCGCGTGCAGGGCGTCGACCTGGTCGTCGAGGGTGACGCCGGCGAAGTCGAACGCGATCGCCCGCTCCCAGTCGGTACCCCGGCCCGGCGTGCCGCGCCCGTCGGCGATCAGCACGGCGAAGCCCTGGTCGGCGAGCCACTGCGGGCCCAGGTAGGCGTTGCGGCTGGCGAGCACGCGCTGCGCGTGCGGGCCGCCGTAGGGGTCGAGCAGCACGGGGAGCTTCCCACTGCCCGGCACGTGCCCGGTCGGGTAGACGACCGCTGCGCGCAGCCGGCGCTCGCCGAGGGTGAACAGGTGCAGGTTCGGGACCACGCCGGGGTCGACGGCGTGCGAGTCGACCCGCGCGACCTCGGTGTCACCGCGCAGCACCCGCACGACCGGGCCCGAGTGCTGAAGCGACCACGAGGACAGCACGGTCACCTCGCCCGCCCTGGCCGCGCCGTGCACACCGTCCGATGTGGACATCCGGGTGACGGTGTCTCCGGCGCGGTAGACGTGCACCTGGGTCGGGTCCTGCTCGGACGCGGTGCACAGCACGTCGTCGGCGACGTCGAGCACGGCTCGTACGTGCAGGTCGGGCGGCGTGATCTCCTTGCCGTCCACCACGACCCGGTTCACACCCTCCGAAGTGGACACGTGGACGAGCCGCCCGTCCGGCGTCCACGCCGGCACGCCGGGGACGATCTCCACCCAGCGCTCGTCGGTGTGCTCGGCGAGCAGTTCGGTGGCGCCGGTGTCCGGGTCGACCGAGCGGATCTGGGTGCGGCGCTGGTCGCGGGACTGGAGCAGGACGAGCGGCGGGCCGCCCGTCGACCAGTGCACGGTGACCAGGTACGGCAGGACGTCGGTCTCCAGGTCGACGTCGACGCGCGTGCCGTCCAGGCCGACGAGCACCAGCCGGACCTCGACGTTGTCGGTGCCGGCGGCCGGGTAGGCGACGACGTTCGGCGCGGCCTCGGGGTTCGCCGGGTCGGCGATGTGCCACCGGCGGACCGGCCGGCGGTCGGTGACCGCGACGAGCAGCCGTTCTCCGTCCGGCGACCACCAGTACCCGCGAGCGCGGCCCATCTCCTCCGCGGCGATGAACTCGGCGACCCCGCACGCCCGGTCCGGCCCGTCCGGCTCGGCGAGCGCGCGGTCGCCGGTGCCGTCGACGCCGACCACGCGCAGCGCGTCCTGGGAGACGTACGCCACGTGCGTGCCGGTCGGGTCGGGGCGCGGGTCGATCACGCCGGGTGCGGTGGGCAGTTCGCGGGCGTCGCCGGTGACCGCGTCGGCGACGAAGAGCCGCCCGGACAGCGCGAACGCGGCGATCCGCACGGCCGCGTCGGTGGCGTTGCCGACGACACCGCCGCCCTGCTCGCGGCTGCGTTCGCGGCGGGCACGCTCCTCCGGCGGCAACTCCTCGTCGCCCGCGCTCCCGTCGAGCAGCCGGGCCGGGTCGCCGAGCCGCGTCTCCTGCCCGGTGGCGAGGTCGAGCCGCCACAGGATGTGTTGGCGGTCCTCACCGGAGGCGGAGCGGAGGAACAGCACCCGCTCGCCGTCCGGGGAGACCTGGAAGCCGCGCGGGGTGCCGAGGGTGAACCGCTGGGTCCTGGCCTGCAGCCGTAGGAAAGAGTTGGTCACTCCAGCACCTTAAGGTGCGGGTATGGCGGTCGTCGGTCTGGTTCTGGTGGTTGTCGGCTTCGGGGTGCTGGCGTTCGCGGTGCGGGAGGTGCTGCGGCTGCGGTCCGAGGTGGATGCGCTGGGCGTCCGGGCCGACGAGGTGGCCGAGCGACTGGACGCACTGCCGCCGGAGCTGTCCGGGACGTTCGGTACGGGCGCACGGCACCTGATCACGGTGGAGCTGCTGAACCTGTTCGAGCTGGCGCACCGGGAGAGCGCGCTGACCAGGCCCCTCACCGCGCTCACCCCCCGGCTGCTGCGGGATGTCGTGCACCGTCGCCTGATCGGCCGGGTGCGGCGGAGTCTCGCCGACGCCGGCGTCCGAGCGGAGGTGAGGTTGCACCGTGCTGCTCGCCGTCCTTAGCGTCGTGTTCGTCGCCTGCGCCGCCGCGCTGCTGGTGGCGGCGCGGCGGCTGCGGGTCCGGGTGCGGCGGGCGTCGTGGCTGCTCACCCGCGCCACCGAGGCGATGGCCGAGGCTCGCCGGGCGAGCGTCACGGTCGGCGGGTCACAGCTGGTCGAGCAACTGCTGCGCGTCGTTGCTCGGGATGGCGAACCCGATGCCGACGCTGCCGGCTGACCCGTCCGGGCCGGAGAGCGGTGAGTAGATCGCCGAGTTGATGCCGATGACCTCGCCGGCGGAGTTGAACAGCGGACCACCGGAGTTGCCCTGGTTGATCGAGGCGTCGGTCTGGATGGCGCGGTAGGTGTTGGTGCCCGCGTCCTGGCCCTGCCACGGCGAGGTGCGCTGCTCGCTCGGCACGGTGACCTCGCGGTCGAGCGCGCTGACGATGCCGGTGGTGACGGTGCCGTCCAGCCCGCCGGGCGAGCCGATCGCGATGACCTGGTCGCCGACGTGCACGTCGTCGGAGTCGCCGAGCGGGGCCGGGGTGAGGTCGTCGACGCCCTCGAGCCGCAGGACCGCGAGATCGGCGTCCGGGTCGGCGTCGAGAACGGTCGCCGCCGCGGTACGTCCGTCCGCGAGCGTCACCCGGATCTGCTCGGCCCCCGCGACGACGTGGTTGTTGGTGAGGACGCGCCCGTCGCCGTCGACGATGACACCGGAGCCGAACCCCTGGGCGGACGAGCTGGCGGTGTCGATCCGCACGACGCTGTCCCGCACCTTGGCGACGACGGAGCTGATGTCGGTCGGTGCGCTGGCGGAGGCGTTCGCGGCCGGAGCGGCCGTGCTCGAGCTGTCGTCCCCGCCGACGAGCGCCCCCACCGACCCCCCGATCCCCCCGGCGGCGAGCGTGACCGCGGCGACGAGGGCGACCGTGCTCCGCCGGAACCGACCCGCCGACTTCGGCGCCCGCAACGCCACCGGCGGCTGCGGTGGCTGCTGATGCAGTGGCACCCGCGGCGAGTGAGACTGCGGCGGCTGCGGCGACTGGACCGGCTGCCCCGGCTCCGGCGCCCGCACTTCCGGCGATGGATGCGGTTGCGCTGGCGGATGCCACGGAGACTGAGGCGACTGCCCCGACTCCGACGCCCGCGATCCCGTCGGTCCCGGCGCTTGCGCCGGCACATGCTGTGGTTGCGCGGGTGGGCGCCACGGAGACGGCTGTGACTGCCCCGGATTCCCCGGCGGAACCGGCGGTGGGGTCGAGGCGGGGCTTTGCGGGGGCACTGGCGGCAGGTGGTTCTCGTTCATGCCCTCACATTGCGGGGGCAGGCTGGGAATCAGCTGTGAAGCACCACAGGGTTGTCCGAGAACTTCCTGTGCGGGCCCTCGGCCGCCCGGGCTCAGCGATCCTCGTGGGTGTCCCCGGTCGGGCGGCCTCGGCGCCGGGCCGGGCGCGGGGGTGCGTGCCGGGGCGGCCTGGCCGACTCCAGCTCGTCGACCTCCGCGTACGGTGCGTCCTCGGCCTCGGCGCGGCGGGCGTCCGACATCGAATAGGCCGTCGAATCAGGCATGGTGTTCCCCCTCTGTGGATCTCCCGAGGGGCACCCTACGTCGTGATCCCCGCAGCCTCACACCCCGGCCGGCCGCTCCGGCGCGTCAGTCGTTGCGTGGGAAGCCCAGGTTCACCCCGCCGTGGGACGGGTCGAGCCAGCGGCCGGTGACGACCTTCGTCCTGGTGTAGAAGTGGATCCCGTCCGGGCCGTAGGCGTGGGTGTCCCCGAACAGGGAGTCCTTCCATCCCCCGAACGAGTAGTAGCCGACCGGCACCGGGATCGGCACGTTCACCCCGACCATGCCCACCTCGACCTCGTGCTGGAACCGTCGCGCGGCACCGCCGTCGTTGGTGAAGATCGCCGTGCCGTTGCCGTACGGGT
Organism: Actinophytocola gossypii; assembly: GCF_025165815.1. GTDB lineage: Bacteria > Actinomycetota > Actinomycetes > Mycobacteriales > Pseudonocardiaceae > Actinophytocola > Actinophytocola gossypii. Next base: position 257,963 of record NZ_JAFFZE010000010.1, read on the forward strand.
TGCCGTTCACCAGCTCGACCGCCGCGTCGTAGCTCGGTGCGCGCACCACGGACAACACCGGCCCGAAGATCTCGTCGGTGTACAGGGACATCCCGGGCTCCACCCGGTCGAACAGGGTCGGGCCGAGCCAGAAGCCGTCGGCATCGCCGTCGACCTCGTGGCCGCGGCCGTCGACGACCAGGGACGCGCCGGCCCGGACCCCGGCGTCGAGGTAGGACGCCACCTTGTCCCGGTGCGCGGCGCTGACCAGCGGACCCATCTGGCACCCGGGCCGGCGGCCGTCACCCACGCGGAGGTCACCCATCCGGGCACGCACCTTGTCGACCAACTCGTCGCCTACCGGGTCGACCGCGACCACCACGGACACGGCCATGCACCGCTCCCCCGCCGACCCGAACCCGGCCGACACCGCCGCGTCGGCCGCCAGGTCGAGGTCGGCGTCGGGCAGCACGACCATGTGGTTCTTCGCCCCACCGAGCGCCTGCACCCGCTTGCCGTGGCTGGTGCCGGTCTCGTAGACGTACCGGGCGACCGGCGTCGACCCGACGAACGAGATCCCGCGCACGGTCGGGTGGGTGAGCAACCCGTCGACCGCGACCTTGTCGCCGTGCAGCACGTTCAGCACCCCGTCCGGCAGCCCGGCGCGCGCCCACAGCCCGGCCACGAAGTTCGCCGCCGACGGGTCCTTCTCGCTCGGCTTGAGCACCACCGTGTTCCCGCACGCGATCGCGTTCGGCACGAACCACAGCGGCACCATCGCCGGGAAGTTGAACGGCGAGATCACCCCGACCACGCCGAGCGGCTGCCGGATCGAGTACACGTCCACCCTGGTCGACGCGTTCTCCGAGAAGCCGCCCTTGAGCAGCGCCGGGATCCCGCACGCGAACTCGACGTTCTCGATCGCCCGCTGCACCTCGCCCGCCGCGTCGTCGAGCACCTTGCCGTGCTCGGCGGTGACGATCGCGGCCAGCTCGTCCTTGTGCTCGTTCAGCAGCTCCCGGAACGCGAACAGCACCCGCGACCGGGCGGCCAGCGAGGTGTCCCGCCACGCCGGGAAGGCGCGTTCCGCCGCGGCGACCGCCTCGTCCACCTCGGACTGTGCGGCCAGGTCGACCTGCCCGGTGACCGCACCGGTCGCCGGGTCGTACACGTCGCCACTCCGCTGGGTGACCCCTGACCAGGTCTTGCCGTCGATCCAGTGGCTGATCCGCGCCATCACCGCTCCCCGTCCGCCACGGCGATCGCCGCGGCGAGAATGTCCAGCGCCTCGTCCAGTTCCTCGGCCGTCAACGTCATCGGCGGCGCCAGGCGGATGACGTTGTTGTGCAGCCCGCCCTTGCCGACGAGCAGGCCACGCCGCCGGGTCTCCTCGAGGACGGCGGTCGCGGCGGCCGGTGCCGGCGTGGTCGTACCCGGCTCGACGAGCTCGACACCCACCATCAGGCCCTTGCCGCGCACGTCACCGACCACCGGGTGCCGTTCGGCGATCTTCCGGAGGCCGCCGAGCAGCGCCGAACCGAGAGTCGCCGCGTTCGCCATCAGGTCGTGGTCGAGCACGTAGTCGAGCACCGCACCGGCGCCGACCGTGGCCACCGGGTTGCCGCCGAACGTGGAGATCGAGTTCGCGCCGAGGCAGTCCATCACGTCGCCGCGGGCCACCACGCCGCCGATCGCGAGCCCGTTGCCCAGCCCCTTGGCGAAGGTCATCATGTCCGGGGTCACGTCGTGTGCCTGGATGCCCCAGAAGTGCTCGCCGGTGCGGCCCCAGCCGGTCTGCACCTCGTCGGAGACGAGCAGGATCCCGTGCTCGGCGAGAACCTGCGCGAAGCTGGTGAACAGCCCGTCCGGCGGCACGGCGAACCCGCCGACGCCCTGGATCGGCTCGGCGATCATGCAGGCGACGTCGCCGGAGGTGCCGGTGTGCAGGACGTCGCGCAGGTCGTCGGTGCACGCGGCGATGTAGTCGGCGTCGGACAGGTGTCCGAACGGGCTCCGGTACCGGTACCCGCCGTGCACGTAGGACACCTTGACCGGCGACAGCGACGACGCCGACCAGCCGCGGTTGCCGGTCACGCCGATCGTGGCGAACGCGCGGCCGTGGTAGGAGTTGCGCAGGGCCAGCACCTGGTTGCTGCGCCGGTACTGGGTGGCGAGCATCAGCGCGGTCTCGTTGGCCTCGGTGCCGGAGTTGGTGAAGAACACCTTCGCGTCCGGGATCCCGGACAGCTTCGCGATCCGCTCGGCCAGCTCGACCTGGGCGCGGATCAGGTACAGCGTCGAGGTGTGCAGGATGCCGCTGTCGAGCTGCTTGCGCACCGCGTCGCTGATCTCCGCGACGTCGTAGCCGATCGCGTTGGTCAGGATCCCGGCGAAGAAGTCGAGGTAGGTCCGGCCGGTCGAGTCGGTGACCCGCCGGCCGTGCCCGTGCACGATCTCCAGCGGTTCGTCGTAGTAGAGGGCGAGCCAGGACGGCATGACGGCGCGGTGTCGTTCGACGAGGGGCGGTTCGGCCATGCCCCCGAGTGTGGCCGCGCGGCTGCCGGCGCGCCATGGACAGTGTGTATCGGCGCGGCCGTAGGCTGTGCACACTATGTACCCGACCGTCGCGGACGTGCTCGCGCTGCCGGTGATCCGGCAGGGTGTGGCCACCGTGGTCGCCGGCGCGGGCGGCCTCGACCGACGGGTGCGCTGGGTGCACGTCGCCGAGATCGCCGACATCGCGCCGCTGTTGCGCGGCGGCGAGCTGGTGCTGACCACCGGGATCGCCCTGCCCGACGACGCGGACGCGCTGGCCACCTACGTCGACGAGCTGGCCGGGGCGGGGGTCGTCGGCCTGGTCGTGGAGCTGGTCCGGCACTGGAGCCACACACTGCCGCCCGCGCTGCTCGCGGCGGCCGACCGGCACGGGCTCCCGCTGGTCACGCTGTCCCGGGAGACCCGGTTCGTCGCGGTCACCGAGGCGGTCGTCGGGTTGATCGTCGAGGCGCAGGTGGCGGAGCTGCGCGCTGCGGAGCGGGTGCACGAGACGTTCACCGCGCTGACCGTGGCTGGCGCGGAGCCGTCGGAGGTGCTGCGCGAGGTGGCCAGGACGTCCGGGCTGCCGGTCGTGCTGGAGACCCTCGGGCACGACGTGCTGGCCTACGACGCGGCCGGCGCGGACCCCGCGGAGCTGGTGGCCGACTGGGCGGCGCGCTCGCGTGCGGTCGCCGGCGCGACGCGGACCAGTTACCACGCCGGCCCGGGCTGGCTGGTCACCGTGGTCGGCGCGCGCGGCAACGACTGGGGCAGGCTGGTGCTGGTGACCCCGCACGAGCCGGCGCACCGCGTGGTGGTGATCGCCGAGCGGGCGGCGTCCGCGCTGGCCGTGCACCGGCTGGTGGCCCGCGACCGGGAGGGCCTGGAGCGACACGCGCACCGCACGCTGCTGACCGAGCTGCTGGCGTCGCCGACGCCGCCGGCGGACCTGACCGCGCGGGCCGACGCGCTCGGCGTGCCGCTGTACCGCCGTCAGCTGGTCGGGGTGTCGGTGCGCCCGAGCACGGTGACGTCGTCACCGACGATGGCCACCCAGGAGGTGCTGCGCGACCTCGCCGAGGCGACCGCGCTGGCCGCGCGGAGGGCACGGGTGGCGGCGCTGGTCGGGGTGGTCGACGACATCTCGGTGCGCGCGCTGCTGTCGCTGACCCCGCAGGCGGACGCGACGTCGGTGGTGCGCAGGCTGGCCAAGGAACTGCACCAGGCCGCGTCCGCCGGCCCGCCGGTGGTGGTGGCGGTGGGCACGACCGTCCAGGCGGTGCCCGACGCGCGCCGGAGCCTGGTGGAGGCCGCACACGTGGCGAAGGCCGCGTCCCGGTTCCCGGACGCCCGGCCCTACCACCGCCTCGACGACGTGCGGCTGCGCGGTCTGCTGCACCTGCTGGCGGACGACGACCGGGTGACGGCGTTCGCGGAGCGCGAGCTGGGCCCGCTGCTGGCGCGGGACACGGCGCACGCGAGCCGCCTGGTCGACGCGCTGCGCCACTTCTGCGAGCACGGCGGCAACAAGTCGGCGGCCGCCGCGGCGGCCCACATGTCGCGGACGGCGTACTACCAGCAGCTGGCGCGGATCGAGCAGGTCCTCGGCGTCTCCCTGGACGACCCGGAGTCGGTGCTGTCCCTGCACGTGGCCCTGCTGGTGAACGAGATCGGAGCACGATGAGGAGCGGCGACCGGCTTGTCCGGTGTGGACAGGGCCACACGCACTGGGGCCGTTACGGCGCCGCGGGCCTGCTGCCGTACGCCGACGGGCACGTGCTGTTGCAGCACCGGGCCAAGCTGACCATCGGCGGCGGCACCTGGGGCATCTTCGGCGGCGCGCGTGACCGGGACGAACCGTCGGTGGACGCGGCGCTGCGGGAGACCGCCGAGGAGTCCACGCTGGACACCGCCGAGGTGACCGTGCACGGCGTGATGCGCGAGGACCACGGCGGCTGGTCCTACGACACGGTGCTGGCGACGGTGCCGTCGCTGCTCGTGGTCGAGCCCGCGTCGTGGGAGTCGAAGGACGCCGCGTGGGTGCCGGTCGACGCGGTGGCCGACCACGACCTGTTCCCGCCGTTCGCCGCCGCGTGGCCCCGGCTGCGGCCGGTTCTGCGCCGCCCGGTGCTGGTGGTGGACGTGGCCAACGTGATGGGTTCGCGGGCGGACGGCTGGTGGCGCGACCGGGCCGGCGCCGCCGCCCGCCTGCGCGACGAGATCGCCGCGATCGACGGCCTGACCGGGATGGCCCCGTTCGACGTGGCCTATCCGGAGCGGGTGCTGGTCGTCGAGGGCAGGGCCAGGGACATCGGCGCCGGCGACACGTCCGTCCGCGTCGTCGCCGCACCCGGCGATGGCGACGACCAGATCGTGGCCACCGTCGCGGAGGCCACCCGGGAGCCGGGCGTGCCGTGCCTGGTGGTCACCGCGGACCGGGCGCTGAAGGCCCGGGTCCGCGCGGAGGGTGCGGAGGTCACCGGCCCCCGCTGGCTGCTGAACCAGCTCTGAGCCACCGGCGGGTCGGGCGCGACGCGACTCAGTCCAGCGTGGGTGGCCACGCAGTGCTCGCTGCCGCCGAGGACCGCGCGTCCGGTTGTGGCCTTCGATGGCGGAGCAGCCGGAGCCGGGGGATCGTTTGTCGCACGGCGTGGTGACGTCGCGGAAGTAGCCACACCGGGTGTGCTGCAACAGGTTCCCGCCGATGCTGGCCATGTTCCGCAGCTGGGGCGACGCGCTTCGCAGCAGGGCCTGGGAAATCACCGGGTAGGGGGTGGTGACCAGTGGGTTGGCCGCGACCTCGCTCATCCTGGCCATGGCACCCAGGTGCGGCCCTCCGTCGTCACCTCGGATCTCCCGCAGCGGCAACTGGTCGACGTGCACGACCGTGCCCGGTGTCGTCACCTCGAGCTTCATCAGTCGACGAGCGTGGTGCCGCCCGCGAGGTAGGTGCCGTGCTCGCCGGCCAGCGCGATCGCCTCGTCCACAGTGGCCGCGGTGGTGAAGGTGAACGGCCGCATCAGCGCACCCCGCCCCGGCGCACCGCGTCGACGACGTTCGGGTAGGCACCGCACCGGCAGATGTTTCCGGACATCCGCTCGCGGATCTCCTCGTCCGACGCGGGAAGTCCTTCGCGGTGCAGGGCCACGGCGGACATGATCTGTCCGGGCGTGCAGAAGCCGCACTGGCCGCGGTCGCAGCCCTTCTTCGTGCCGGTGAGTTCCAACCGTTCCCGCAGGGTGTCCAGCAGCGTGGTCCTCGGATCCAGCTGGAGGTGGTGCACCCGGCCGTTCACCCGCAGCGCGACAGCCAGGTGTCGACGTCCACGGTGTCGGCGGCCGCCGACGTCGTGTCCGCGGCCGCCGCACTCGTGCCGGAGCCCCCGGAGGCCAGCACGGCGGCCGAGACCGCGCCGCACCCGCAAGGAAGACGCGCCGGGAGACGTCACTCATCGTCGCCACAACCTGATCATGCGGGCGAAACTAACGAGAGTTCGTCCGCCCGCACATCAGGGATGTCCCCTGATGCCGGCTTTCCGGCGAGCGGTGGCCCATCAGGACGGCGAGGGCCGGCAGGTGCCGACCGTTCCCCCGTTCGGGTAGTACACCGGCCACAGCAGGGCCTTGCGGGTGTTCGGGCCGTACACGCCGTCGTCGTCGACGCCGCGCTTGTACTGCGCGTACGCCAGGGCCTTCTTGGTCCTGGGCCCGAAGTCCCCGTCCACGACCAGGCCGGACGCGTAGTTGCACTGCTTGAGCGTCAGCTGCAGGATCCGCACCACGCTGCCGGAGGCTCCCTCGGCGAGCAGGCAGTTCCGGCTGCCCGTGGCCTTGATCATCGGCTGGTGCAGGACGTAGCTGCCGACCGAGAGCTTCTTCCACGAGTCGCACCAGCCGTCGGCCGACGCCGCCACGGCAGGCGACACGGTCGGCGGCACGGATGGCACCGCCGCCGCGGTGGTGGTGGAAGCGCCGAGTCCTACCAGTACCGCGGCCGAGGCCACGACCGTGGCGAGAAAACGTCGCATGAGTCCCCCTTCGTCACATACCCGCGTCACTCCCTGTGACGCCGGAACGGATCCTGCCGTCGGCGCTTTCCTGACGCTTTCATCGAAGGGCAAGCGTTCGGCTAACCGAGATGCCGGCGCATGGCCGCGGCGACCGCCCGGTCGTGGTCGGTCTCCTCGGGCATCGCGTCGAGCAGGGCGGTGGTGCGGGCGGCGATGGCGTCGACCATCATCCGGTCGGTGTGCAGGTAGAGCTGGTCGGCGCGGATCGCGGCGAGCACCTGGTCGCCGACCTGCTCCGGGTCGAGGCCCAGCTCGCCGAGCAGCGTCTCCCGGACTGTCCAGGCCTGGTCGACCGCGACCTGCTCCTCGGCTGTGCGCGCCGCCGCCGGCTCGCTGGCCCGGCTGGTGGCCGCGATGCCGGTCGCCACCAGGCCGGGACAGAGCACGGTGAGCCCGATCCCGTGTGGTTCGAGCAGCAGCCGCAGCGCCTCCGACATGCCGACCACCGCGTACTTCGCCGTGTGGTACATGAACTCGGTGCCGGCCATGACCGCCAGCCCGGCGCCGGACGAGGTGTTCACGACGTGGCCCGGCCCGCCGCGGGCGAGCATCCGAGGCAGGAACGTCTGGACGCCGTTGACGACGCCGCCGAGGTTGACCCCGAGCACCAGGTCCCAGTGCGCGTAGGTCATCTCGGCCAGGCCGAGCCCGCTGCCGACGCCGGCGTTGTTGCACAGCACCGAGACCGGCCCGAGCCGGCTCTCCACCTCGTCGGCGACGCGCTCGAATGCCGTTCGGTCCCGCACGTCCAGCTCGAAGGCCGCGACCTCGGTGAGTTCGGCGAGTTCGGCCCGCGCACGGTCGAGCTCGGCCGCGTCGAGGTCGGCGACGGCCACCTTCGCGCCCTCGCGGGCGAACGCCCGGGCCATCGCGAGCCCGATCCCGCGAGCCCCGCCGGTGACGAACACCGTCCTGCCGTCGAACGTGTCCATACGCACTCCTTGGTTGCAGTTGATGCTTAATTACACTCACTGCAAGTATGCAGACGCTGCAGTAGGCTGTCCACATGACCGAGCCCGGCCTGCGCGAGCGCAAGAAGCAACGCACCCGTCGAGCGCTGGTCGACGCGGCGATGCGCCTGTTCGACGAGCAGGGGTACGACGAGACCTCGGTCGCGGCGATCGCGGCCGCCGCCGAGGTGTCGACCAGGACGTTCTTCACCCACTTCCCCACCAAGGACGACGTCTTCTTCGCCTCGAACGACGAGGGCATCGACGCGGCCCTCGGCGTGCTGGCCACACGCGCGGCCGGCGAGCGGCCGCTCGACGTGCTGGTCCGGGCGGTCGAGCGGATGTCGGTGGCCCACTCGGCCGCGCTGGCGCACGCCGCCGAGTTCGGCCCACTACGGCTGCGCCTGCTCAACTCGGTACCCGCGCTCCGCGCCCGCGCCGTGCACCGGTTCGCCGACGCCCAACAACGCCTCGCCGACGCCCTGCACGACGCCTATCCCGAGGTCGACCGGGTCACGGCCTCGGCGACCGTCGGCGCGCTCGTCGGCGCGGTGGTCAGCACCACGTTGAGCGGTCTCGCGGCGCACGAGCCGGACCTGCCGGACGCCCTCCGCCGCGCGATCGACGTCGCCGTCCAGGGCGTCGCCGTCACCCTCGACCCGCTGTGCGGCCGCGACGCAACTGACACAGTGCCCACCGTCCGCGCCAACGGCGAACACCGTGACACTGCCTTACCGCCCCGGGACACGACGACGATGCCGTGATGGCGCAGAGCACTCAACCGGACGGCCGGGTCGACCCCACCGAGACCGGCCATGCCCCCGGGTCAGTGGTGGCCGGTGGACAGCAGGGCCGCGCCGACCGACGTCTCCACGTCCGCGAGCAGGTGGTGCAGCGGCGCGGGCAGGCCGGCTCGCAGCCGGGACATCATCGTCCTGACCTCGGTCGCGGGGAGGTCCCACGCCGGAAGCTTCTCGCGGAGTCCGGTGGCGTCGACGAGCCCGGCGAGCAGCACCGCGTTCAGGCTGGTGTCCGCGCCCCGGTTGCGCATCAGTCCGAAGATCCGGGCCTCCGGGCCCATCGCCCGGTTCGGGTCGACGGCGTGGTACTCCATACTCGAACCACCCCACCAGCGTCGCGCCCGGACCTCCCGCAGCAGCCCGGCGGCGAACAGCCGGGCGACCACGCCGTCGGTGACGTCGTGGCGCAGCTCGCTGAGCCATGCCGAGACCGGCTGCCCCGGGTGGCGGGCGATCCGCTCGGTGATCTGCTCGCTGATCTCGTCCGACCCGTGGCCGTCGGCCCGGTGTCGTCCGGTTCGGGCCGCCCGCAGGTTGGCGGCGAGGATGTAGTCGTCGGTCTGCCCGACCCGCCCGTCCAGCATCAGCTCGGTGAGCAGCGCGCCGGTCAGCCCGAGGCTCAGTACGACCGGCTGCAGCCTGGGGCGCATCCGGGTCGCTTCGTGGTCGTGCGCGGCCAGGAAGAACTCGTCGGCCAGCCGCAGCCCCGGCAATTGACTGCTCGCCATGTCCCCTACCCGTCGCGCTACACCGACCCGGTCGGCGCACGACAATTGACGAAGATCACGCGCCGCACAAGTGCTTTGTCCGAAACAGGCGGGATAATTACCTCGAATGGCCCAACCCGGGGGATTGGGCCTAGAGGGCTTCCGACGTTCGAGTCAAGAAGCAGACTGTTCACAAGCACCGCGAATTTTTGACAATCTGACACTCCCGTCCCGGCTTCCAACCCTCAAACATGCCCGGGTGTCAAGATCGCCCTCCTATCGGCAGGCTGAAAGCGGCGGAGTAGCTATGACCACTGTCAGCACGACCATGACGACTCATCCGGACGGACGGGTCGACCTACCCGATCACTCCGCGATACGCGACAGTCGCTTCTACAACGCCGAGCTCGCCCCGGTCCCGGTCGGCTTTCGCACGTGGAACACCTACAACTACACCGCGCTGTGGATGGCCATGGCGTTCTGCGTGCCCAGCTACTCGCTGGCGGCCGGGCTGATCCTGCTCGGCATGAACTGGCTGCAGGCCTTCCTCACGATCACCCTCGCCAACGTGATCGTGCTGGTGCCGATGCTGCTCAACAGCCACGCGGGCACCAAGTACGGCATTCCGTACCCGGTGTACTCGCGCGCCTTCTACGGGATACGCGGCGCGAACCTGGCCGCCCTGCTGCGTGCCCTGGTCGCCTGCGGCTGGTTCGGGGTGCAGACCTGGATCGGCGGTTCGGCCATGTACTCGATCATCGGCCGGCTGACCGGGCCGGTCTGGGTCGACGCGGGGATGATCGCGGGCAAGCCGTGGACGCTGTGGCTGTGCTTCGCGCTGTTCTGGGCCGCCCAGATGGTGCTGATCTGGCGTGGAATGAACGCGGTCAAGATGCTCGAGAACTGGGCCGCGCCGGTGCTGGCGCTGAGCCTGGTCGCGGTGGCGGTGTGGATCGTCGGCGAGGCAGGCGGAATCGGCACGATCTTCTCCCAGGAGTCCCAGCTCGGTTGGGGCGCCGACTTCTGGAAGGTCTTCGCCCCCTCGCTGATGGGCATGATCGCGTTCTGGGCCACGTTGTCGCTGAACATCCCGGACTTCTCCCGGTTCGCCGCCAGCCAGCGCAAGCAGACCATCGGCCAGGCCCTCGGCCTGCCGACCAGCATGGCCTTCATCGCCATCCTGTCGATCATCATCACCTCGAGCGCCAGGGAGCTCTACGCCGATGAGATGGGCGACGATCTCAGCGCGCTGTTCAACCCGGTGAACCTGGTCAACCAGTTCGACAGCTCGTTCGCCGTGTTCCTCGGCCTGATCGTGGTCATCGTGGCGACCGTCTCCACGAACCTCGCGGCGAACGTCGTCAGCCCGTCCTACGACTTCTCCAACGCGTTCCCGAAGCGGATCAGCTTCCGGGCCGGCGGGTTGATCACCGGCATCATCGGCGTGGTCATCCTGCCGTGGAAGCTGTTCGAGGACCCGGACATCTACATCTTCGCCTGGCTCAACACCTACGGCGGGCTGCTCGCCCCGGTGGCCGGCGTGCTGGCGGCCGGGTACTGGATCCGCGCCCGCACCCACCTCGACCTCCGCGAGCTGTACGAGGAGCGGGGCCGGTACTGGTACACCGGGGGCTGGCACTGGCCGGCGCTGGCGGCCACCCTGATCGGCGCCCTGCTCGCCGTCGGCGGCGCGTACTCGAACGTCGACGCCCAGGGCGTGAAGACCGGACCGTTCCCGGTGGACGGACTGATCCCGTTCCTCAAGGGACTCTACGACTACAGCTGGATGGTCGGATTCGTGGCAGCATTCGTCGCGTACCTGGTGCTGACCGCGGGCCGGCGCGACGAGGCCGCGTCGCACGAGCGGCGCGCGGAAGGAGTTGTCTGATGTCGGAAATCATTCGGGCCGGCCTGGTCCAGCAGCGCTGGACGGGCGACAAGGAGTCGATGATCGAGGCCGCCGTGGCCCACATCGCGACCGCGGCCTCGCAGGGCGCACAGGTGGTGTGCCTGCAGGAGCTGTTCTACGGCCCGTACTTCTGCCAGGTGCAGGACGCCGACTACTACTCCTACACCGAGCAGATCCCGGACGGTCCGACCACGCAGCTGATGTGCGAGCTGGCCGACCAGCACGGCGTGGTGCTCGTGGTGCCGATGTACGAGCAGGAGCAGCCGGGGGTCTACTACAACACCGCCGCGGTGATCGACGCGGACGGCACCTACCTCGGCAAGCACCGCAAGAACCACATCCCGCAGGTCAAGGGCTTCTGGGAGAAGTTCTACTTCCGGCCGGGCAACCTCGGCTACCCGGTGTTCGACACCGCGGTCGGCAAGATCGGCGTCTACATCTGCTACGAGCGGCACTTCCCGGAGGGCTGGCGGGCGCTCGGGCTGGGCGGCGCGCGGATCGTGTTCAACCCGTCGGCGACCAGCCGGGGCCTGTCGCAGTACCTGTGGCGGCTGGAGCAGCCCGCCGCCGCGGTGGCCAACGAGTACTTCGTCGGCGCGATCAACCGGGTCGGGGTGGAACCGTTGGGCGACAACGACTTCTATGGTCAGTCGTACTTCGCCGACCCGCGCGGGCAGCTGGTCGGGGACGCCGCGTCGGACACCGACGACGAGGTCGTGGTGCGCGACCTGGACATGGGCCGGCTGACCGAGGTCCGCGACCTGTGGCAGTTCTACCGCGACCGCCGCCCGGACACCTACGACTCGCTGACCGGGGCGTGAGGCCGATGCGCACGCTCATCCGCAACGGCACGGTGGTCAATGCCGGCGGCGCGCTGGCCGCGGACGTGCTGGTCGACGGCGAGACGATCGCCGCGGTCACCGCGCCCGGCCTGTTCGACACCGCGGACCGGGTGATCGAGGCCGAGGGCCGGTACGTGCTGCCCGGCGGGATCGACGCGCACACGCACATGGAGATGCCGTTCGGCGGCACGTTCTCGGCGGACACCTTCGCCACCGGCACCACCGCGGCGGCGTGGGGCGGGACGACCACGATCATCGACTTCGCGGTGCAGGCCAAGGGCACCTCCCTGCTGTCCACCCTGGACAAGTGGCACGAGAAGGCCGACGGGCACTGCGCGGTCGACTACGGGTTCCACATGATCGTCTCCGACGTCAACGAGCAGTCGTTGAAGGAGATGGAGTCCTGCATCGACGCGGGCGTGAACAGCTTCAAGATGTTCATGGCCTACCCCGGCGTGTTCTACGCGACCGACGGCGAGATCCTGCGCGCGATGAACAAGGCCACCGAGACCGGCTCGATGATCATGATGCACGCGGAGAACGGCATCGCGATCGACGAACTGGTCGCCGACGCCATCGCGTCCGGCCGCACCGATCCGGTCGAGCACGGCATCACCCGCCCGCCGGAGCTGGAGGGCGAGGCGACGTCGCGGGCCATCCGGCTGGCGAAGGTCACCGGCGCACCGCTCTACATCGTGCACCTGTCGGCCCGGCACGCGCTGGAGGCGGTGGCGGAGGCCAGGAACACCGGGCAGAACGTGTTCGCCGAGACCTGCCCGCAGTACCTGTACCTGTCCATCGAGGACCTGGCCAAGCCGGAGTTCGAGGGCGCGAAGTACGTGGCGTCGCCGCCGCTGCGGCCCAAGGACCACCAGGCCGACCTGTGGCGCGGGCTGCGCACCAACGACCTGTCGGTGGTGTCGACGGATCACTGCCCGTTCTGCTTCAAGGACCAGAAGGAACTTGGCCGAGGGGACTTCTCCAAGATCCCGAACGGCATGCCCGGCGTGGAGCACCGGATGGACCTGCTGCACCAGGGCGTGGTGGCCGGCGAGCTGTCGCTGGCGCGCTGGGTGGAGGTCGCGTCGGCGACGCCGGCACGGATGTTCGGGCTGTACGGGCGCAAGGGCGTGATCGCGCCCGGGGCGGACGCGGACATCGTGGTGTACGACCCGGCGGCGACCCAGACGCTGTCGGTCGAGACGCACCACATGAACGTCGACTACTCGGCGTACGAGGGCATGTCGGTCACCGGCCGGGTGGAGACCGTGCTGTCCCGGGGCTCGGTGGTGATCGCCGACGGCGAGTTCCACGGCCGCGAGGGCCACGGGAAGTTCCTGTCCCGCGATCTGTCGCAGTACCTGGTTTAGGAGGGTCCACGATGGACTTCGGAGTGGTGCTGCAGACCGACCCGCCGGCGCGGGACGTCGTGCGGCTGATGACCTCGGCCGAGGAGCAGGGCTTCCGGTACGGCTGGACGTTCGACTCGTGCGTGCTGTGGCAGGAGCCGTTCGTCATCTACTCGCAGATCCTGGCGAGCACCCGGTCGATGGTGGTGGGGCCGATGGTGACGAACCCGTCCACCCGGGACTGGTCGGTCACCGCGTCGCTGTTCGCCACGCTCAACGACATGTTCGGCAACCGCACGGTGTGCGGGATCGGCCGAGGGGACTCCGCGCGCCGGGTCATCGGGCAGAAGCCGGCGTCGCTGTCGGTGCTGCGCGAGTCGATGCACGTGATCCGCGAGCTGGCCGAGGGCCGGGAGGTCGACCACCACGGGGCGCCGGTGCGGATTCCGTGGGTGCGGGACGGGCGGCTGGAGGTGTGGATGGCCGCGTACGGGCCGAAGGCGCTCCGGATGGTCGGCGAGCACGCCGACGGCTTCATCCTGCAGACGGCCGACCCCGCGATCACCCGCTGGACGATCGAGTCGGTGCGGGCGGCGGCCCGTGATGCCGGCCGTGACCCGGGCGGGATCACGATGTGCGTGGCGGCGCCCGCGTACGTCGGTGACGACCTGGCGCACCAGCGGGACCAGTTGCGCTGGTTCGGCGGGATGGTCGGCAACCACGTGGCGGACCTGGTGGCCAGGTACGGCGAGTCCGGCCCGGTGCCGCGCGAGCTGACCGACTACATCCGCGGCCGGGAGGGCTACGACTACGCCCACCACGGCAAGGCCGGGAACCCGTCGACCGACTTCGTGCCCGACGAGATCGTCGACCGGTTCTGCCTGCTCGGCCCGGCGTCGGCGCACGTCGACCGCCTCACCGAGCTGGCCGAGCTGGGTGTCGACCAGTTCGCCATCTACCTGATGCACGACGCGAAGGAGCAGACGCTGGCGGCCTACGGCAACGAGATCATCCCGAAGCTCACCGCCTGATCAACGATTCGCCGGGTCGGCGGCGGATCACGCAACGATTGCTCGGTATGCGCAATGGTTCGCGGATGAAACCGCCGCCGACTGGGCTTAACCTGTTCACATGTCGAAGACTGCCGCCGACCTCATCGCGCTCGACGAGACGTGGAGCACGCACAACTACCACCCGTTGCCGGTCGTCCTCGCCGAGGCCGACGGAGCCTGGGTGACCGACGTGGACGGCAAGCGGTACCTCGACTTCCTGGCCGGCTACTCGGCGCTCAACTTCGGCCACCGCCACCCGGCGCTGGTCGAGGCCGCGGTGGCGCAGCTGGGCCGGCTCACGCTGACCAGCCGCGCGTTCCACCACGACCAGCTGGGCCTGTTCTGCCGGGAGCTGGCCGAGCTGACCGGCACCGAGATGGTGCTGCCGATGAACTCCGGCGCCGAGGCCGTCGAGTCCGCGATCAAGGTGGCCCGCAAGTGGGCGTACCAGGTCAAGGGCGTGCCCGACGGCACGGCGGAGATCGTGGTCGCCGGCTCGAACTTCCACGGCCGCACCACGACGATCGTCTCGTTCTCCACCGACGACACCGCCCGCGCCGACTTCGGCCCGTTCACCCCGGGCTTCCAGGTCGTCAAGTACGGCGACGCCCAGGCGCTGGAGGCGGCCCTGTCGCCGCGCACGGCGGCGGTCCTGATCGAGCCGGTGCAGGGCGAGGCCGGCGTGCTGGTGCCGCCGGCCGGGTACCTGCGCGAGGTCCGCGAGCTGTGCGACGCGAACAACACCCTGCTGATCGTCGACGAGATCCAGTCCGGCCTGGCCCGCACCGGCACCCTGCTCGCCTCCGAGCACGACGGCGTCCGCGCCGACCTGTACACCCTGGGCAAGGCCCTCGGCGGCGGCATCATGCCGGTGTCCGCGGTGGTCGGCCGCCGCGACGTCCTGGGTGTGCTGCGTCCGGGTGAGCACGGCTCCACCTTCGGCGGCAACCCGCTGGCCTGCGCGGTGGGCCGCGCGGTCATCCGGCTGCTGGCGACCGGCGAGTTCCAGGAGCGGTCCCGGACGCTGGGCGCGCACCTGCACACGCGCCTGGGCGAGCTGGTCGGGCACGGGGTGGCCGAGGTCCGCGGCCGCGGTTTGTGGGCCGGCGTGGAGATCGCCCCCGGCGGGCGGACGGCCCGCGAGCTGAGCGAGACCCTGATGGCGCGCGGGGTCCTGTGCAAGGAGACCCACGACACCACCCTGCGCATCGCCCCGCCCCTGGTCATCGCCAAGGACGACCTGGACCACGGCATCGACACCATCGCCGCCGCCCTGGCCGGGTGAGGACGAGGTGACGCCCGCGGCCGGGCCGATCTCGGTGCTGCTCGCCGAGGACATGCACCTGGTGCGCGGCGCGGTGGCGGCACTGCTCGACAACGAGCCCGACCTCGACGTGGTCGCCGAGGTGTCCACCGGTGACGGTGTGCTGCCGGCCGTGCTCGCGCACCGGCCGGACGTGGTGGTCCTGGACGTCGACCTGCCCGTCATGGACGGCATCGCCGTCGCGGCCTCGCTGCGGGAGCGGGCGCCGGACTGTCGCGTGCTGGTGCTGACCGCGCTGGGCAGGCCGACCGTGCTGCGCAACGCGATGGCGGCCGGCGTCGACGGGTTCCTGGCCAAGGACGCGGCGCCCACCGAGCTGGCCCCCTCGATCCGCGCCGTCGTGGCGGGTGAGCGGGTGCTCGATCCGGCGCTCGCCGCGGCCGCGCTCAGGCTGCGGGACAACCCCCTCAGCGAGCGCGAGGTCGAGGTGCTGCGGCTCGCCGCGGACGGCGCCGACACCGCCGAGATCGCGCGCCGCCTGTACCTGAGCAGTGGCACGGTCCGCAACTACCTCGGTGCCGTGGTCACCAAGCTGGACGCCCGCAACCGCCTGGACGCGGTCCGCATCGCCGTCGAACACGACTGGCTCTGACGCGTCCTCAGGCGCTGGGCTCCACCGGCAGCCGGACGGTCAGCGCGAAGCCGTCCTCGTCGGCACGGGTGGTGAGCGCGCCCCCCGACGCGCGCACCCGCTCGGCCAGGTTCCCGATCCCCCGCCCGGCCCGGTGGCCCTCCGCGGCGACGGTCGAGTCGTTGGCCACCCGCAACCGGACCTCGTCGCCGGCCCGATCGGTGTCGATCACGCACAGCCGCGCCCGACTGTGGCGCAGCACGTTGGTCACCGCCTCCCGCAGCACCGTCGCCAGCAGACCGTCCACCCGGGACGGCAGCCGGCCGTGCCGGGTGGTCAGCCGCAGCGACGTGCCCGCGGCGGCGAGCACGTCACCGGTCGACCCAAGCTCGCGGTCCAGCGACAACGTGACGCTGTCGCCGGGGATCGCGCGCAGGTCGGCGAGCGAGCGACGGGCGATGCCGGCGATCTCGGCCGCGTCCCGCCCGGCCCGGTCCGGCAGCCGTACCGCCAGCCCGGCCTTGATCACGATCGCCGACAGGCCGTGGCCGAGCAGGTCGTGGGTGTCCCGCACGATCCGCCGCCGTTCCCGCGCGACGGCGATCTCGGCTAGCTCCCGCCGGGTCTCCCGCACCTCGTGGACGAGTCCGGTGGTCAGCGCGATCCCGTGGAAAATCACGGCCATCACCACGGTGTCCAGGCTGAGCGAGAGCACGTCGAAGGCCGCGACGCCCCGGGTGGTTAGGACCACCGGCACCGCGGCCAGCAGCGCGGCGCAGAGCGGCCACGCGATCCTGCCGGGCAGCTGGATCAGCAGCGCGCCCGCGGCGAGACCGACGAGCTGCGGGTACGGCGTGCCGGGTTGGACCAACGGGAGACACGCCAGCACGACCTGCACGGGCAGCGTCCACGCGACCAGCGCGGCCCTGGCCGGCGGGGTCCTCGGCAGGGAGTGGTGCAGTTGCAGGGCGACGACCGCGGTCAACAGGAGCAGGTCGCCGGCGAACCATGCGGCCGGCGGGTGCGACCGTTGGACGAACAGCGTCGCCACCACCAGGTAGGACAGGTGCACGACGACCAGGATCGGCAGCATCATCCTCGGGGTCAGGTCCGTCGGCACCGCTCCCGTCGGCCGGGCGAGGTCCTGGCGCACCCGCTCCGCGGCCTGACGGGCGAGCGTCGCGACGCGCCCGAGGTCGCCGCGCTCGGCCTGCCGGATGATCTCCGCGAGCGCGCTGCCGACGGTCGCCTCGAGCTCCTGGGACACCTCGGCCCGCTCGGTCGCCACGGACCGGGCCGCCAGCTCGCCCCTGGTCGCGTGCAACTCGGCGCGCACCTCGTCGAGCCTGGTCAGCGCGAAGATCACCAGCCCCTGCGAGATCGTGTTGCCCACGGCGTTCGCACAGTCGTAGAGGCTCGTCGTGGTGCTGAGGCCGGCGGCGAGCACGACGGCGGCGAACAGCGCCCAGCGCAGCCGGCGGTCCGGCACGATCAGCAGCACCGAGCCGGACAGGAATCCCGGCAGCGCGGCCCACGGGAACAGCGCGGCCTGCGCGGCCAACGTCCACCACCCCCGCAGGCGCCGTGTCCTGGGCAGACAGTGGAGCACCTGGAGCGCGAAGGTCAGCGCGGTCGCCCAGTCCGGCGACGACAGTCCCGGACCGACCGCGAACGCGACCAGCACGAGGACGACCAGCACGGGTGTCCACTGTAGCCAGCTGTCCGGTTCGTGCGTTGCGCACATCGGACTCGGGCGCCAGGCACTGTCGGGCACGGTGCCGGGATCGACAGGCTGGCGGCATGTACCGAAACGCTGTGGCGCTCGCGCTCGCCGCGATGCTGCTCGCCGCGCCGGCCGCCGCCGCGCAGCCCGCACCGGCTCCGCCGGCCGACCTCGAACGGCGGCTGGACGACCTGGTCGGCGGGCAGTTGACCGACGACCACATCCCGGGTGCGGTGGTGACGGTGGTCGCGGACGGCCGGGTCGTGCTGTCCAAGGGGTACGGGCTCGCCGACGTCCACGACGGGACGCCGATGGACCCGGTGCGAACCACCCTGCTCGGCGCCTCGGAGGCGAAGGTGCTGACCGCGATCGCCGCCGCGCAGCTGATCGCGTCCGGCCGGATCGACCCGGACGCGGACGTCAACCGGTACCTGACCGACTTCACGATCGAGGACACCTTCCCCGGCCGGCCGGTCACCATGAACCACCTGCTCACCCACACGGCGGGCTTCGACCAGGACTTCGTCGGGCTGAACAGCACCGGCTCGGAGGGCATCGAGGCACTCGGCCGCAGCCTCGCCGACAAGCAGCCGATCCGGGTGCGCCCACCCGGCGAGGCGATGGCCTACGACAACTACGGCGCCGCGCTCGCGGGCCACCTCGTCGAGGTGGTATCCGGGCAACCGTTCGACCGGTACGTCGCCGACCACGTCCTGCGCCCGCTCGGCATGGACAGCACCACCTTCACCCAGCCGACGCCGACCGCGCTCGCGGCCCGCCTGGCCACCGGGCACCGGCCGGCCGGCACGGGCCAGGACGTCGCGTCGGGGCAGTACGGCCCCTGGACCCCGACCGGGGGCGGCACCGTGATCAACGCGGCGGACCTGGGTGCGCTCATGCTGGCCCTGCTCGGCGACGATCCCCGCCTCGGCGACGGCGTCGCGCGGCTGGTCAAGCGGCAGCACTTCACGCAGGACCCGAGGGTGCCGGGCATCGGGTACCTGCTGGTCGAGGGCAGCCATGGCGACGAACGGGTGCTGAGCAAGGACGGTGACCTGCCCGGGTTCCACCACGACCTGGCGCTGCTGCCCGACCGGGGAGTCGGTGTCTACGTCGGCTTCAACGGCGACGGCGACGCGGGCGCCGCGTACTGGGACGCCAAGGTCGTACGCGCCGCGGTGCTGGACCACTTCGCCCCGCGCACACCGTCGGCCACGCCGGACCCGGCGCCCGGCGACGTCGGCCAGTACGCCGGCAGCTACCGGGCGTCCAACACCAGTGAGTACTCGCTGGCGAAGGTGACCGCGCTGACCACGCCGGTCTCGGTCGAGGAGGCGGGTGAGGGCAGGCTGCGCACCAGCGGCATCAGCGCCGACCCGGCCCAGGCGACCCAGGAGTGGGTACACGTGGGCGACGGCGAGTTCGCCGAGGTCGGCGGGTCCGAGCGGATCGTGTTCGGCCCCGACGGGATCCTCGCCGGCGGCTCCGGCCCGGAGGCGGTCGTGTACGTGCCGATCGCCTGGTACCAGAGCCCGGCGCCGCACCTGTTGCTGCTGGTGGTCGGGGTGGTCGGGCTGCTGGCCGGGTTCGTCTGGTTCCCCGTCGCCGCGCTGGTCCGCCGCCGGCGCGGGGCCGGCACGACCTGGCCGCTGCGCGTGGCGCGGGTGGTCGCCTGGCTCAACTGTGCCGTCGGCGTGGCGTTCCTCGTCGGCTTCGTGGTGCTGGTCGCGGACGGCAACGTCATGAACGAGGTGATCCTGACCGGTTCGCCGCTGCTGACCGTGCTCCCCTACCTGCCCGCCGCGATGCTCGTGACCTTCGCGGGCATGGTGGTGCTGGCCGTGGTCGGCATCGGAAAGTCCTGGTGGCGGGCCCGCGGCTGGACCGGCTACCTGGCGATGACCGTCGCCGCGGCCGCCTTCCTCGGTGTCTGCGCCTACTACGACCTACTCGCCATCGGCGACACGGTCTCACCGGGCGGCTTCCACAGCAGCTGACCATCGCTCAACGGGCGCGGTCGACGCGGCCCTCGTCCCAGATCGGATAGTCCACTTCGGACACCACACCGTCGGAGCGGAAGATCAGGTAGCGGTCGAAGGAGCGGGCGAACCAGCGGTCGTGGGTGACCGCGAGGACCGTGCCGGTGAACTCCTCCAGGGCGTCCTGGAGGGCCTCGGCCGAGGTCAGGTCGAGGTTGTCGGTCGGCTCGTCGAGCAGGAGCAGGGTGGCGCCGGACAACTCCAGTAGCAGGATCTGGAACCGGGCCTGCTGACCGCCCGACAACGTCTCGAAGCGCTGCTCGCGAGCCGGCGCCAGGCCGTACCGGGACAGGACTGCCGACGCACGGCCCTGGTCCAACCCGGCACGCTCGCCGTCGCCGTGCCAGAGGATGTCGGTCAGCGTCCGGCCGAGCCATTCCGGGTGCTGGTGGGTCTGGGCGAACAACCCGGGCACCACTCGCGCGCCCAGCCGCGCCGACCCGGTGTGCGCCACCTCGTCACCGGCCAGCAGGCGCAGGAAGTGGCTCTTGCCCGACCCGTTCGAACCCAGCACGCACACCCGGTCGGCGAAGAACACCTCGACGTCGAACGGCTTCATCAGGCCGGTCAGCTCCAGGTCCGCGCAGGTGATCGCGCGCAGGCCCGTTCGGCCACCGCGCAGCCTCGGGCGGACCCGCTGCTCGCGCGGTGGTAGCGGCGGCGCCCCGGCCTCCTCGAACTTCCGCAGCCTGGTCTGCGCCGCCTTGTACCGGGCCGCCATCGCGTCGCTGATCTTCGCGGCCTGTTGCAGTGACCGCACCAGCTCCTTGAGCTTCTCGTGCTCCTCGTCCCACCGGCGGCGCAGCTCGGCCATCCGCTCCCAGCGGGCCACCCGGGCGTCGTGCCAGGTGGTGAAGCCGCCGCCGTGTACCCAGGCGGTGCCGCCTTCCAGGGTGACGACGTGCTTCGCGGCCGAGGCGAGCAGTTCGCGGTCGTGGCTGACCAGCAGCACCGCCTTGGCGCACTCGGCGAGCCTGCGTTCCAGCCAGCGTTTGCCCGGCACGTCCAGGTAGTTGTCCGGCTCGTCGAGCAGCAGCACCTGCTCGGGGCCGGTGAGCAGCGCTTCCAGCACCAGACGCTTCTGCTCGCCGCCGGACAGGGTTCGCACCTCGCGGAACCGTGCCCGGTCGAACGGCACGCCGAGCGCGGCGACCGTCACCGTGTCCCACAGGACCTCGGCCTGGTAGCCGCCCGCCTCGCCCCACGCGTGCAGCGCGTTCGCGTACCGCAGCTGGGTCGGCTCGTCGTCGGTGTCCATCATCGCCAGTTCGGCGGCGTCCAGGCCTTCGGCGGCCGCTCGCAGCGCGGGCGGGGCGACCGCGAGGAGCAGGTCACGGACGGTGCGGTCGTCCCGCACCGAGCCGATGAACTGCGGCATCACGCCGAGCCCGCCCTGGACGGCGACGCCGCCGTCGCGCGCCGCCAGCTCACCGGCGAGGATCCGCAGCAGCGTCGTCTTGCCCGCGCCGTTCTCGCCGACGAGGGCCACGACCTGCCCCGCGCTCACCCGGAACGACACGTCACCGAACAGTCGGCGTCCGTCGTCGAGCCGGTAGCCGAGCCCGTTCGCTTCGAGGTGTCCGGTAGCCACGCCGCGATCGTCCGGGAAATCACCGATTCGTGCGACTCTGTTTTCGCCGAAGTGGTAATGGGGTGCCGGTACCGCTGTCCGGATCCGAAGCGGTACGCTGCGTAGCCTGCGAGGGCTACCTGCGACGGGAAGGGATGGGCGTGACCGACACCCCGATCTACGACCAGATTCGCCAGGAGCTCGAGTCCGGCGGGAAACGAGCCGAACGCCCCTCCGCCCGCCGGTCGAGGGCGGCCGACGAGCCGAGCCAGAGCGTGTCCGTGTGGTCCCTGGTGAACCAGCACCGCTCCGGGAAGCGCCACTGATCGGCGTGCTGTGATGTCCCCATGCACCTGCTGCGGCCCGACGAGACCCTGGACGACCGTGCACTGGAGGACCTCTACGCCTACCCGGAGACGCTGAGCCGGCCGTTCGTGCAGGTGAACTTCATCGCCAGCGCGGACGGCGCGGCGACTTCCGGCGGGAAGTCGGCCGGTCTCTCCCATCCGGCCGACAAGAAGATCTTCGCCCTGGGCCGTGACCTGGCCGACGTCGTGCTGGTCGGCGCGGGCACCGTGCTCGTGGAGGGCTACCGGGGCATCAAGCGCACCGAGGTCCGCGCCGAGCGCCGGGCCCGCCTCGGACTGGCCGAGCTGCCCCCGATCGCCGTGGTCACCGGCCGCTGCTCGATCGGACCCGAGGCGAGTGTGATCGCCGACACCCGGGTGCCGCCGATCGTGCTCACCACCGAGGCCGCGCCGGCCGCCCGCCGCGCCGACCTGACCGCCGCCGGCGCCGACGTCGTCGTGGCCGGCGCGGAGAAGGTCGACCCGCACCGCGCGCTCGACGCCCTCGCCGAGCGGGGCCTGCTGCGGGTGTGCTGCGAGGGCGGCCCCACCCTGTTCGCCGACCTGATCGCGGCCGGCCTGGTCGATCAGCTGTGCCTGACCGTCGCCCCCCTGCTCACCGGCGCCGGCGCACCTCGCATCGCCGAGGGTGTGCCCGGCCAGGAACCACTCGGCCTGGAACTGTCGTCGGTGCTGACCGAGGACGGTTTCCTGATGCTCCGCTACCGCAGGAGCCCTACGTGAGAATGTCCGCGATGTCGAAGCGGACCGGCTGCTCCAGCTGGTCGTAGGTGCACGAGCGCGGCTCGCGGTCCGGGCGCCAGCGGACGAACTGGGTGGTGTGCCGGAACCGGACGCCCTCCATGTGGTCGTAGCGCACCTCCAGCACCCGCTCCGGCCGCAGCGGCACGAACGACAGGTCCTTGCCCGCGTTCCACCGGCTGACCTCGTTCTTCCTCGGCGTCCGCTCCCCCGCCTCGTGCGCCGCCCACGCCCACGGGTGGCCGTCGAACGTGGTGACCAGCGGCTGCAGCTCGACCATCAGCTCCTTGCGGCGGGCCATCGGGAACGCGCCGACCACGCCGACCGAGGCGAGCTTGCCGGCCTCGTCGTACAGGCCGAGCAGCAGCGACCCGATCGCGTCCGGGCCGGACTTGTGCACCCGGTACCCGGCGAGCACGCAGTCCGCGGTGCGCTCGTGCTTGATCTTCCGCATGATCCGCTTGTCCGGCTGGTACGGCTCGTCCAGCTGCTTGGCGACCAGCCCGTCCAGCCCGGCGCCCTCGAACAGCTCGAACCACTCGGCCGCCTTGTCCCGGTCGGTGGTGCCCAGCGTCAGGTGCACCGGTGCCTTCGCCGGTTCGAGTGCCCGCTCCAGCGCGGCCCGGCGCTCCCCGAACGGGCGGTCGAGGTAGGACTCGTCACCGAGTGCGAGCAGGTCGAACGCGATGAAGCTGGCCGGGGTCTGCTCGGACAGCAGCGCCACCCTGCTCGCGGCCGGGTGGATGCGCTGCTGGAGCGCGTCCCAGTCCAGGCCCTTCTTCTCCGTACTGGCGATGACGATCTCGCCGTCGACAACGCACCGCGGCGGCAGGTTGGCCTTGACCGCCTCGACGACTTCGGGGAAGTACCTGGTCATCGGCCGCTCGTTGCGGCTGCCGATCTCGACCTCGTCGCCGTCACGGAAGATGATCGACCGGAACCCGTCCCACTTGGGCTCGTAGAACTGGTCGGCCGGGATCCCGGACACGGACTTGGCCAGCATCGGGGGCACGGGTGGCATCACAGGCAGCTGCACCGAGCCATTGTTACTCACAGTCCCGCCTCCCCGGGGGTTTATCTCTGTTGGTCGCGTTGGGAGTCTGTGTTCGGCCTGGTCACGCACTTGTGGCTGGGTCGCGTCGGGGCGACGGAAGATGGCTCACGGAACCCACACTCGGTATGTGCGACGCTGCGGTGTGACCGGGTGAGTTCAGGGGAGGACAGGAGCACGTGAGGCGCTGGCGCAGTCGGATCGCCGTGGTGTGCGTCCTCGCCGGCCTGGTCGCGTCGTGCACGCCCGGGCCGTCGCCGCGGCCGGAGATCGTGGTCAACGACGCCCCCGCGCCGAGCCGGGGACCCGACGAGCAGGCCACCGAGGTCCCGCCGCTCGAGGAGATGCCGCAGGACACGGAGTGGCGGCCCTGCCCGATCGAGATCCAGACCATGCTCGACGAGCAGCCGCCGCCCGAGTGGCTGGGGATCGAGTGCCAACGGCTCAACAGCGTCCTCGACTCGCCCTACGCGCCCGGTCGCGGCGTCGCCCGGGTCCAGCTGCTGCGCGCGGGTCACGGCGCGGTGCCGATCGCCGTCGTCAACGACATCGGTGGGCTGCCGGGCACGGTGTACGCGGCGCGCCTGGCCGCCACCCTGCCGCAGGAGTTCTTCGACACGTTCTCCCTGATCGGCATGGACCGGCGCGGCACGGGCGGCTCGGCGGCCGCGAACTGCCTGCCGCAGGAGGTCCGCGACGCGCTGCTCGACACCGACCCGGCCGGCCTGCCGATCGACACCTGGCTGGACAGCGCGCAGACCGCGGGCCAGCAGTGCTCCATCCAGCTGGAGGAGCAACTACCCGCGCTGGACACCTGGCGCACCGCCGCCGACCTGGACAACCTGCGTACGGCGCTCGGCCAGACGCGGCTCAACGGCATCGGGCACGGCGAGGGCTCGCGGGTGCTGTCGGTGTTCGCCGACCGCTGGCCGGATCAGGTGGGCCGGATGGTGCTCGACGGACTGCCCGACCCGACCCAGGACGCGGCGATCGCCCAGGAGGGCGTGGCGAAGGGCGCCGAGGCGGCGTTCGACGCGTTCGCCGAGGACTGTGTGAGCCGCGGCTGCGAGCTGGGCGAGGACCCGAAGCAGACGCTGCTCGAACTGCTCGGCGAGGTACGGGCGAACCCGCTGGTCGGGGTGCACGGCGAGATCACCGCCGGCACGGTGCTGCACGCGGTGCGGATCGGCCTGGCGGACCGGCGCGGGTGGCCCGCCCTGGCGACCGCGCTGGCCGACGCCGGGAACGGCGACCCGACCGGCGTGGCGGCGATCCTGGAGCCGGTGCGGTACGGCTCGCCCGTGCGGGTGCCCACGATGGACGGCACCCTGGTGACCACCTGCAACGACACCAAGACCCGGCTGTCGCCGGAGCGGATCGAGCAGCTCGGCACGGACTGGTCGGAGCGGTTCCCGCTGTTCGGGCCGCTGTCGGCGCAGCGGCTCGCGCAGTGCGGCCCGTGGACGGTGCCGAACCAGCCGTTGCCGACCCCGACGGCGAACGGCGCGCCCCCGATCGTGGTACTCGGCACCGCGGCCGACGCGGTCACCCCGCACGAGGGCGCGGAGCGGGCGGCCCAACAGCTGGACTCCGGGGTGTTCCTGTCCTGGCAGGGCAGCGGGCACGGCGCCCTCGGCTTCTCCCCCTGCGCGACCGACGCGGCCGTGGGTTTCCTCACCGAGGCCACCGTGCCCCGCGACGGGACCGTCTGCCCGCCCTGATCAGGCCGGTTCGGCCAGCCGGCGGCGCCGGACCAGTGCCACGACCGCGGCTGCCGACACCAGCACGGCGGGGATGAGCAGGCCCTGCGCGCCGATCGGGAACAGCACCATCGGGACCAGCACCGCACCGGCCAGGATCGCGAGCGGGAGGCTGCGCTCGTGCCGGGCCAGGGCGAGCAGGCCGCCCGCGACGACCACCGGCTCCAGCAGTCCCGGCCCCGCCAACGCGCCCAGCAGGACACCGGCCCCGACCACCAGGCTGACGGCACCGATCAGCGTCGCCGAGCGCCGCCCCGGCCCGAGCCGAAGTCCGGCCCACGCCGCGGCGACCGCGGCGAGTCCCAGCACCGGCAACGCGACCGACGTGATCAGCCCCGCCGGATCGTCGGTCGTCCCGGCCATCCCCGCGACGACGTACCCGAGCGGCAGGCCGACCCCACCGCACACGGCCAGGGTCACGTGGGTACGCGCCGAGCCGCCCGCCCGGCGCGCCAGGACGCCGTACCGGGCCACCGTGGCGACCAGCACCGCGGTGATCACCAACACCCACGGCCAGTCCCGCGCCGGGAACGAATGGTCGTAGAACGTCACCGACCCGAGGTGCCCCGACACGCTCTGGTCGGCGGACAGCGGCGCGTAGGCGAACCAGCCGAACGGCGAACCTGGTCGCATGTACTCCCAGCCGAGCAGGCCGAGCAGCCCGAGCCCCAGCAGCGCAAGCGGTAACCAGTACTCGTGGCGCCCCCCGACCGGGGCTCGATCGCGCATGCGGGATGTTACCGCCGCGCGTCAGACCGTGTTCAGTCCGTGTTCAGTCCTCGGCCCGCACCCGGTACTCGCAGCCGTATTCCACGGCGTAGCACAGGTCGTAGTGGTGCACGATCTTCGGACCCTCGTGCAGGTGCACGTGGGTGACGGTCGAGCGTGGCTGCTCGGGCAGCTCGGTCAGCGTGTCCACCCGACCGTCGAGCGGCCCGCCGACGTAGCGCACGACGTACGGCTCCGTCACGATGACCTCGCCTCCCTCCGGCTCGACGCGCTCCTCGTCCGATGTTTCCTGCTGTGCTGGTGGAAATCAACCATGGTCTGAACGACCCGTTCAGGACGTTGAGTGTCGCAAGAGTGTCGTTCAGGGCGGGTGCGGTCAGGCGGCGGTGAACAGGTAGGTGACCACGCCGCCGTACAGCACCAGCCAGCCGAGCAGCCACGGCACCGTGAACCGCCGGACGAACCAGATGTTGACCAGCGCCAGCGCGCCCCCGACCAGCGCGCACGCCATCGCCAACAGCGCGGCGGGCTCCAGCCGCCACGACACGAACACCATGCCGATCGCCACCGGGATCGCCGTCTGGAACACCATCGCACCGGTGATGTTGCCCAGTGCCAGGGAGTCCTTGCCCTGCCGCACCCACAGTACGCTGTTCAGCTTCTCCGGCAGCTCACTCGCCAGCGGCGCCAGCGCCAGCGCGAGCACCAGCGCGGTCACGCCGAGAGCGTGCGCCACGTGCTCCACCTCGGTGACGAACAGCTCCGCCCCGCCCACGATCAGCGCCAGGCTGACCACGACCTGCAGGACGATCTGCACGTTGCGCGGCGGGTTGTTCTTCGACGGGTCGAAGAACAACCCGGACGGGTCCTCCTCCTGGCCGGCCTCGCCGCCCCGGGTCACCGTGCGCCACACGTACACCCCGTACGCCAGCACGAACAGCACCGCGGCGACCACGTGCACGACCTTGCCGACGTCCAGCACCCCGAGCAGCAGCGCCACGGCCAGCAGCACCAGGAACACCGCCAGGTCCCGCACGGTCGACGCGCGGTGCAGCCGCAGCCGGGTGCCCTGCTCCCGCCGGCCCCGCGCCAGCACGGCCGAGGCGCCCACCACGATCATCCCCAGCGTGGCCAGCAGGAACGGCGCCCCGACGATCGCGCCGATCGCGATCTGCCCCGCCTGCTCGCCGGAGAGGATCGCGATCACCGGGATCGTCGACTCCGGCAGCGCGGTCGCCACCGCCGCCAGCACGCTGCCGACCGCGGCGTGCCCGAGACCGAGCCGCACCCCGGCCCACTCGACCGCGTTGGTGAACGTGAACGCACCCGCGAGGATCATGACGAAGCTCAGGGCGAGCAGGGCGTAGGTCCACGGCATGCGGTCAGCCGTACCCGGGTTCGGCCGGGTTGAACGTCGGTCCGGCAGGCGCGGCGGTGATCAGCTGTCGACGGGGACCAGCGTCAGCGAGATGGAGTTGATGCAGTAGCGCTGGTCGGTCGGCGTGCCGTAGCCCTCACCCTCGAACACGTGGCCGAGGTGGCTGTGGCAGTTGGCGCAGAGGACCTCGGTGCGGACCATGCCAAGGGAGCTGTCCTGGCGCAGGATCACCCGGTCCTCGGCGAGCGGGCTCCAGAAGGACGGCCAGCCGCAGTGGCTGTCGAACTTGGTGTCGCTGCGGAACAGCTCGGCGTCGCACGCCCGGCAGCGGTAGACGCCGGTCGTCTTGGTCTCGGTGTACTCGCCGGTCCAGGGGCGCTCGGTGCCGGCCTGCCGCAGGACCGCGTACTCCTCGGCGGTGAGCTGCTCGCGCCACTCCTGATCGGACTTGACCACGCGCGGGGTGGCGTGTGCGTCGGTACTCATGCCTCCACGTTAACCCGGTCCGAAGAACACCGTGAGGACGTAGACGATGGCGTCCCAGGCGGCGACGATCACGCCGAGCAGGATCAGCACGACCAGCAGGGTGGCCATGAGCCGCCGGTGCCCGCCGAGGCGGTTCGCGGAGCCGGCGAACTCGCTCATGCCCGAGATGTACCCCTCGACGGTGTAGCTGGGCCGGACCCGCTGCTGGCGCTCCAGGTGCTCGGCGAACGCCCTGGCCTCCGGGTCGTCCGGGTCGAGCCCGACCAGGTCGTCGTCGAACCGCTTGGCCAGCGGGTCCGCCGGCCTGCGGTCGTCGTCCGGGGTCTTGAGGGGCATGGCTCCACGGTAGTCGCTGAGGGTCGCGATCGGGCGGACGCGGCGGTCCGGGCGGCTAGGCTGGCGGGGTGGCCGAGGCGACGGAGATCACGGTAGACGGCAGGTCGGTGCGGGTGTCGAACCCGAGCAAGGTGTACTTCGCGGAGAAGGGCGTCACCAAGCTCGACGTGGTGCGGTACTTCCTGTCCGTCGGCGACGGGATCCTGGGTGCGCTGCGTGACCGCCCTACCACCTTGGAGCGATGGCCCGGTGGGGTGTTCGAGGGCGCGAAGCTCGCCACCCGCGCGGACCAGCGGGGCGACGCGTTCTACCAGAAGCGGGCCCCCAAGGGCGCGCCGGAGTACGTGCAGACCGCCCGCATCACGTTCCCCAGCGGCCGGCCGGCCGACGAGGTGTGCCCCACCGAGCTGGCCGTGGTGGCCTGGGCGGCGAACCTCGGCACGCTCACGTTCCACCCGTGGCCGGTGCGCCGCCCCGAGGTCGATCACCCGGACCAGCTGCGGGTCGACCTCGACCCCCAGCCGGGAACGGACTTCGCCGACGCCGTCGTGGTGGCGAACGAGCTGCGCGCCCTGCTCGACGAGCTGGGCATGACCGGCTACCCGAAGACCTCCGGTGGCCGGGGCCTGCACGTGTACGTGCCGATCGAGCCGCGCTGGACGTTCGTGGAGGCCCGGCGCGCTCTGATCGCGCTCGGTCGCGAACTCGCCCGCCGCATGCCCGACCAGGTGACCGTCGACTGGTGGAAGGAAGAACGCGGCGAGCGGATCTTCGTCGACTTCAACCAGGCCGCCCGCGATCGCACGATCGCCTGCGCGTACTCGATCCGCCCGACCCCGCGTGCCCTCGTGTCGGCTCCCCTGACCTGGGACGAACTCGGCGACGTGCACCCGGAGGACTTCGACGTGCACACCATGCCCGCCCGGTTCGAACGCGTCGGCGACCTGCACGCCGGCGTGGCGACCGAGGCGTTCTCCCTGGAACCCCTGCTGGCCCTGGTGTCCCGCGACGAACGCGACGGCCTGGGCGACCTGCCGTATCCCCCCGAGTACCCGAAGATGAAGGGTGAGCCCAAGCGCGTGCAGCCGTCCCGCGCCCGCCAGGAGGACTAGCGGTCCATTGTGGAGCCCTTGGCCTCCGGTCCGGGTGAGACGTGCTGGCTGCGGAGGTTTCGTCCGACACCGCTTGTTGGCGAGTTCTGACACCGCCGGGCACGTGTCGGTGCCGCGGATGTTGGTTTGCGTCGACACCGCTTCCGCGCCCGACGGGTGTCAGGTTGTCCGCTGCTTTGTGGCTTGGGCCAGACGGTAGGAGTCGGTGCCGGTCTCGAGGATGGTGCCGCCGAAGGTGAGTCGATCGACGATGGCTGCGCATAGCCGGGGGTCGGTGAAGGTCTTGGTCCAGCCGCCGAAGGACTCATTGGACGCGATCGCGACCGAGGCCTTCTCCTCACGCTCGGTGAGGACCTGGAAGAGGAGTTCCGCGCCGCGGCGGTCGAGTTGCATGTAGCCGAGTTCGTCGATGCACAGCAGGTCGACGCGGCCGTAGCGGGCGATGGTCTTCGCCAGCGTCATCTCGTCGGCGGCCTCGACGAGCTCGTTGGCAAGCTGGGTCGCCAGGGTGTACTTGACCCGGTAGCCGGCCATGGCGGCCTCGGTGCCGAGTGCGATCAGCAGATGGACTTGCCGGTGCCGGAGTCCCCGATCAGACACAGCGGCTGTCCCTTCTGGACCCATTCGCACTTGGCGAGGGTGTGGATCACGGCGGGATCGATGTTGGGGTTGGCGTCGAAGTCGAAGGCCCGCAGGGACTTCTCGCGGGGGAACTTTGGCGGCCTTGATCCGGCGTTCGGACCGGCGTCGGGCGCGATCGTCGCACTCGGCAAGCAATAGTTCGGCGAGGAACCCGCGGTAAGACATCTGCTCACGCCTTGCCCGGTCGGCGTAGTCGGTGAAGGAGTTGCGGATGGTGGGCATTCGCAGCATCCGGCACGCTTGGTCGATCGCGGCGTCGGCTGCTTCTTCGGTCATTCCACGGCGCTTGGTGGTCACGGTGCGGCTCCTTCGTTCGGGGTGTCACGTCGGCTGGCCAACAGCTGGTCGTACTTCTCCACGCTCGGCAGCGGCCGAGTGTCGGCCGGGATGTGGGCGCGGAGCCGGCGCTCGGTCAGCGATCGCACGGCAGGGATCTCGCCTTCTCCGCGTGCCCTGGCGCCGCTCATCAGGGACTGGTGGTCCGCTGTCGTGTCGTCGGCTCCGCCATCTGCCGTGTCGTTGTACTTGCGCGCTTCCAACGCGACAGCGTCCGCGGTGAGCGCGCCTGCACGCAGCGCCGTCGCGAGTCCGGCGACGACGTGGTCGTGTGGAAGGTGCCGGTGCAGCATCAGGACCTCGATGAGGGCACGGGTGCCGTCGGCGTCACCGTGGGCCTTGCAGGCCGCGGCCCACCAGGCGTCGTGAACGGGCGTGAACCGCCCGGATGCCCTGGCCTGCTCCAGCGCTGTCGCACCGGGTAGCGCGCCCGGTTTGCGGAGGAGGACCTCGAGATAGTGGTCCAGGTCGACCCGGGTCGAGCCCTTGGTCATGAGCCGTTCGTCGCGGGCGATCTCGGTCCTGCCGTCGAACACGACCAGGTCGCTGGCGTTCAGGAGCACCCGGGCTTGACGGCCGACCATGCGCGCGGGCACGGAGTACTTGTTCATCCGGACCGTGACCTGGGCGTACCTGTCCACGCGCGGGGTGAACCAGCGGCCGGTCTCGAACGGCTCGGTCGGAAGGGGCGCGAGGAGTGGCTGCTCGGTGGCGAAGTGTTCCCCGACCGTGCGGGCGCGGGACCCGATCCGCCGGGCATCGTCGGCTTCGTCCCAGGCGTCGACCATAGCGTTGAGCTCGTCTAGGGAGTCGACCTCGGGGATAGGGACGAGGTGGTTGCGTCACAACCAGCCGATCTGCCCCTCGACGCCGCCCTTCTCGTGCGCACCTTGGATTCCGGGCTGGCAATAGAAGGCTTCGATGCCGTAGTGGGAACGGACGGCGGTCCACCTGTCGGCCTCGACCCGCTGGCGGGAGAACCCGATCACGCTCGCGACGGCGGCCTTGAGGTTGTCGTAGCGGATCTTCCCGGTCGGCACCCCGCCGAGCACGTTGAAGGCGTGGACGTGACCCTCGAAGAAGGCTTCCTGCCCAGCCGAGGCACTGACCCTGTGCACGGCCTTGCCCGAGTAGGAGAGCCGAAGGCTGAACAGCGCGCAGGTTACGAGCTCGCCGCGCAGGCGGATGGCGACGTCGCCGAAGTCAACCTCGGCCTCGCGGCCCGGGAGGTGCTCTTGCGGGATGAACGCGTTGGCAGGTTCCCGTCCGACCTCGACGCGAATCTCACGGCGTCGGGTGGCGACGTACTCGCGGACCATCCAGTACGACACCACCCCGGCCCCGTCATGTTCGTCAAGCAGTCGATCGAAGATCCGCTTCGCCGTGTGTCGCTGCTTCCGGCGCGTCGACGTCCGAGCGCAGCCAGTCGTCGATCACCACTCGGTACGCGTCAAGCCGTGAGCCGCGTTTGGGCGGTTGCTTTCTCTCCTTCGGCCATGCAGATTCCAGCGCCGCTGTCACGGTTCGGAAGCCGACGCCGTGCTTGCGCTGCAGCGCGCGGTTGGACATCCCAGATCGGGCATCCCGTCGGATCGCCGCGTACAGGTCGACCCGGGAACGCGGCTGCGTCATCGGTGGCACTCCTGACGTGAGCACGCCGTGGGCACGACTTTCGGCACCGGGCCACCGCCCGGGAACGGTGACCGCATGCGACCAAAGCCCGGAATCACTGGCCCTACCGAGGTGCCTGGTCATGTGCTGCGCAGGGCTTCGGAGGGCGGTACTGAGTCGGCCCGGAGTGCGGGGTACGACCGACGACGGAGCCGATGAGCAGCGAGTAGGCCAGGTCGAGTCCCACTGAAGCCCAGGTCAGTACGACGGCCCGGCCTTGCGTGGTGACGAAGACGTTGGTGACGAGCACGCCCAGGATCAGGCCTGTGATGCCGCCGACGACATCAACCTCGACACCACCTGTCCGCCCCGTGTCCCTGGCGCGACGAAGATCTGCTTGCGCGGTGCCTAATCGGTCTTCCCGCAACACCTCGCGGGCCCCTCAGTGTTCGCTGCTGAAGAACCGTAGCAACAGCGGGCCGACGATCTGTGGGTCGACGACGTGATCCGGCCCCTCGAGGGTCTCCCGTTGAGCGTGGGGTAGGAGGTCTGCAAGCTCGTCGGCTGCGCGGTCGAAGAAGTCCGAGGGCAGGCCTGCCATGTAGGGGACCGTGATCGGTCCTCCGGTGGTGACCAGGACCGGTTGGGTGACCGTTGCCAGTCGATCGGCCGGCAACTGGTAGCGGTTGAGGAAGAGGCTGTCGTGGACCAGCGTGGGCGCGAGGGCGACCGAATCCGCCCAGTGCGCCGTCTGCTTGCCTGCCGCTTTCCTGGCCGCGATGTTGTCGTCGGAGGCGCCGGTCATGCGCATGAACAGTTCGAGAACCTCCTCGTCTCGCCCGGCGTCGAAGGCGCGTCGGGTGTCCGCGACGTACTCCTCGAATCGCGGGCGTATGTCGTCCCCGACCGCGTAGGGCACCTCCCACACGGCGATCGTGTCGATGGCTGACCCGGCCGCGGCGGCTTCCAGCGCCAGAGCGCCACCAGAGGACGCCCCGAACAGGTGTGCCGAGCCGCCCGCCTCCGCGATCAACGCATCCAGGTCCTCGATCTCCCTTTCCACGGCGTAGGGCTCGGTGAAGCCGCTCGCGCCCCGTCCCCGACGGGCATAGTTGTAAACCGTAAAGTGCTCGGCGAGAGCAGGTATCAAGGGAGCGTTCTCGGCTCCGTCGTCCTGTGCGCCGCCTACCAGGACGACAGCCGGGCCGCTTCCCTTCCGGTCGTAGGCGATGGTGGTGCCATCGTTTGATGTCACGCGAAAGGCCATCTCGTTCATCTCACATCTCCGTTCGAGAGGTTTGTCTCAGCGCCTGAGCAGCGTGCCGACGACGGCCTCGGTGCGCGACCACCGCGCCCTTGCGATCACGGCCGCCACGACGAGAAGGGCGAGCGGCAGCCAAGGGCTCTGCTCGAGCACGAACTGATCGGTGATGACAGCACCGGTCAGCAATGCCGCCAACCCGAGACTGGCCAGGCCCGCCAGAGCCGGGATCAGAAGTCCAACCCCTCCCGCGACCTCCAGCGCTCCGACCAGGTACCGGAGCCACTGGCCAGCCCCGATGTCGGCGAACATGTCCACCATGACCGGGTCGCCGGCGAGCTTCGAGATTCCGCCGCCGGCGATGATCGCCGCCAGCACGACATGCAGAATCCAGATTCCGATGCTGCTCGCCCGCCCGGGCGTGTGCGCAACGGTTTCCGAGCTGTTCTTGAGGATGGTGCTCATTCGGCTCTCCTTGCCGCGTCCGACCTGGCCGACTAGTCAAGTTTGGTTACTCGGCCAAAGTACACAAGGAGGAGCGTCTAGTCAAGGTTGATTAGGGGACCGTTCGCCACGAACCCGGATCATCGGCCATGGTGTAGGCGCCCTCAGCCAGTCGTTTGCTCAGGCTCTTCGCCCACTCCAGTTCGGTGCGTGCATATCCCGCCCACAGTTCGGCCTGATCGCGGACGTGTTCGGGAATGTCGGGGTTCGGGTGCTCCCGCCACTTGGCCTGCTCTACGAGCTCCGCTTCCAGGCGCGCGACCCGCTCGTTGACGTGCGCGATGGCATCTGTCCTGGTCAGCATGGGCAACATGGCGATCGACGCGTTGAGCATGGTGGGGTCATGGGTGCGCCGCAGACCGTCGCGGACCAGTTCGACTATCTCGTCACGTCCCCGAGCTGTCACCCGGTACAGAACGCGCTCCGGCCCGGAGTTGCCCGGCTCGGCGTGTTCGGTGAGGAGGCCATCAGCCGCCGCCTTCTTCAGCGCGTGATAAATCGAGCCGGGCTTGATCTTGGCCCAAATCTCCGCACGCCAGCTCTGCAGCTCGGACCGCACCTGGTAGCCATGCGCGCCGCCGGAGAGGTGCACGATACCGAGTACCAGGAGCTTCGTCGCCGACATGCGCCCACCTCCGCTCAATCTGCTCGGACTCGCTCCGCTTGCGCGCCCGCCAGGGTGGTGTCAACTCCCACCAACACTAGGGTGCCCTCCTGGTCCGGGTGGTGTCAGCACTGACCTACAAACGGTGCTGGTGGAGACCTCCAAAGCCAACGTGCAGTACCTCGTAGTCCGTGGCCTCGCTGTGGGGCGGGCCGGCGCTCAGTAGCATCGCGTACCTTCACCCTCGTCATTCAGCCCGTCCCCATGGGCTGGCTTTGTCCGGTTCAGCGCGCACCCGGTTACGCGCCCAGCCGGGCGAGTGCGGGTGTCGCGGGTGCGATGTGCTTCACCGGGCGGAAGAGGTTCTCCGGGTCGTGGGTCAGTTTCACGTTCTGGAGGCGCGCGTAGTCGGACGGCGTGTACGCGGTGGACACTCGGGTCGGGTCGGGGAGCCAGTTGAGGAACGCACCACCTGTTGCGGCCGCTGTGATCGTGGGGACCGGCGGGCCGTCGATGACCACCGAGAACGGGACGTCGCGGTGGCCGACGGGGGCCGGGTCGGCCCCGGGACGGGACATCGCTCCGCCCCAGGTGCGGAACTCCACGCCGTTGGCCTCACCGTGGACGGCCTCGATGGCGGCTTCGATCACGGCGTCGGGCAGGGCGGCCTGGTAGGTGAACTGGCGGGGCGCCATGCCACCGACCGTGCCGCTCTCCGTGTACGGGATCGTTTGCCAGGTGGTCTCGCGGGGGGTTCCGGCCACCTCGAACAGGGGGGCGAGGGCTCGGCGGGCATCCGACGCCGAGCCGGCGTACATGCCGCGGATCGCCACGGAATCCTTGGTGAGGACGATGTTCGCGGTGAGGGCGTCTGGCATTTCCGGGGCTGTCTCGCGGTAGCGGGTGAGGATGTCGGCGGCTCGGTCGAGGGAGAACTTGGCCGTTCCGGCGTGCACGGTATGCACCGGGTGCAGGCGGAATTCCAGGCTCGTCACCACGCCGAAGTTGCCGCCGCCGCCCCGGATGGCCCAGAACAGGTCGGGGTTCTGGTCGGGGGTGACCGTCCGCGACTCGCCGTCGGCGGTGACGATCTCGGCTCGCAGGACGCTGTCGGCGGCGAAGCCGAAGCGGCGGGACAGCCAGCCAAGACCACCGCCGAGGGTGTAGCCGACCACGCCGACGGTCGGGCTCGTGCCGGACAGGGGCGCGAGGCCGAACGGGGCGGCGGCGGCGATCACGTCGGCCCAGCGCGTGCCGGCACCGACCCGTGCCGTGCGGCGGTCGGGATCGACCAGCACGCCGGTCATCTCGGACGTGGTGACGACTACGGTGTCCTCGCCGGTCGGCATCGGGCCGCCGTGGCCCGTCGCGTACACGGTCAGCGGCAGGCGCCGCTCGTGCGCGGTCAGGACGGCGGTGCGGACGTCGGCTGGGGTGGTGGCGTTGACGATCATCTCGCGGGGGCCCTTCTGGTGCGGAACTCGCTGTCACCAGTGCGTCGGACACCCTCGGGGCGGATCGACACCCTCCACCAAAAAAACCTCAGGCGAGGATGTGCTGCTGTGCGAGCGACCAGACGTTGTTGACCGCGAAGTACAGCAGCACCGCGATCGGCACCGGGAAGAACGCTCCGGACGTGACGATCCCGACCGGCGCCAGGACCAGCATCGCCCGGCCGACGGTGGCGAACCGGGGGTCCGACGAGGGCTGACGACGCAGCGACGCGCGCATGGTGAGGAACGTCGCGGTCGCGGCCACCACCATCAGGACGCCACCGACGGCCAGCATCGCGGGGGTCGCGCCTTCGGCGATCCAGTCGCCGAGTGGCGCGCCGAACAGGTCCGCCCCGACGAAGTCCGCGACGGCTGCCCGGTCGAAGACCTGGTTGGACTCCGCGCCCTCGGTGAAACCACGCAGCACCCAGTAGAGGCCGAGGAACACCGGCAGTTGGATCAGCGCGGGCAGGCAGCCGGCGAACGGGCTGGTCCCGGCGTCGGCGTGCAGCTTCTGGACCTCCCTGGCGAAGCGCTGCCGGTCGCGGCCGTACCTGGCGCGCAGCTTCTCCACCTTCGGCGCGAGCTCACGCGCCCGCTGGGCGGCCCGCAGCTGGTTGATCGCCGGTTTGACCAGCAGCGCGCGGACGGTGAACACGAGGAAGACGATCGACAGGCTCCAGGCGGCGGCCGGCGGCAGGCCGGAGAACAGCGTGTGCCAGCACCAGAGGATGGCCGAGACAGGGTAAAGGACGAGGTCGAACATGCGAGCGCTCCGTGGGCCGAGGTCATCGGGGGGACAGCGGAACGGCTGCGCGAAAAAGGAACCGGTCACGCAGCCGTGCTGCGCGACCCCGGTGCTCGTGGACGGGTGCGACCGGGTGCGTCCGGGTCGCGGAGCCGCAGGAACGCGGCCGCCCACGCGGCCTCGCGCATCCGCACGGTCCGCACCAGGACGGGCGTGGCCGGCGGGGCGAGCCGGACGAACAGCGCCGCGGCGACCACGGCCACCGCGAGGCCCGCGGTCAACGCCGAGACGGCGGCGGCGAGCCCGAGCGGACCGCCGGACTGCGTGAGCAGGGCGAGGAAGCCGGGCAGGGCGACGGCCAGCACGATCCGCAGTCGGATCAGCCAGGTCTCGGTCGCCACGCCTCGGACTCTACCGAACGCGGCCGGCCCGCTCGGCCCGGCGCGCGGCGAAGTAGGCGTTCGACGACGGCCCGAACAGCAGGACCACTCCGGCGACGCTGAGCAGCGCGGCGACGAGCACGTAGACCACCGGGTTGTCGGTGAACTCCCATTCCCCGCTCAGCGGCAGCGGCAACCAGTACAGGAGTTGCACGCCGAGCAGGACGGTCACGGTGATCCGCGCCCAGTGGTGCTTCGCGGCGGCCAGCCCGACGCCGATCGCGACGACGGCGAGGCCGCTGCCCGCGGCGGTGTCGCCGGTCGAGGTGGCGGTCATCGCGTAGAGCAGGGCCGCCAGCGCGACCGCGACCACGGCGCCGACCAGCGGCCGGGGACGTGGGGTCGAGGTCATGCCGGCAGTATGCCGCCGCCCGGACGGGACCGGTCCCGTCCGGGCCGGATGCTGCCAGTCAGTACGAACGCCAGGCGTGCTCCGCGGGCCGCTCCGCCACCCCGGGCCGCGAGTGGTCGCACACGCCGTCGGGGAACGCGGTCAGCAGGCGCTCCTGCTGCTCGGTGGTGAACCGCACCGGGTAGTCGGCGAAGTCGATCGGGCGCAGCTCGCACGTCAGGGTGGTCATCGCCAGGTCGGCGCCGGCCACCAGCCGGGGGTTCGCGCCGATCGGATACAGCTGGGCGCACCGGCCGTCACCGTCGTGGGTCAGCGGCTCGGTGATCCGCTCGCCGGACGGCGGGTAGCAGCCGTCGGCCAGGTCAGCCGGCTTGTTCGCGGCGACCTTGGCCGCGCGGCCTCGGTCGGACGGGTCGGCGGCGATCGCGGTGAGCCAGCGCTCCATCGCGTCCAGCGCGTAGGCCTTGGCCTCGGCCTCCCGCGCCGGGTCCGGCGGGTTGACGATGATCACCTGGTTGTCGGCGGTGCCGTTGGCCGCCAGCAGGCGCTCGCGCAGGACGAACGACATCTCCAAGGTGTGGATGTCGGCGATCGAGCCGGAGCGGTCGAGGTAGGTGCGCTGGTCGATGATCGGCGTGGAGCGCAGGCCGAGCCCGGCGGTGTTGAGCAGGCCGCCTGCGTAGGCCGCGCGCAGCGCCTCCCGGTCGGCGGACATCCGCTCCGGCACCCGTTCGCCGTGCGCGTCGTAGCCGCCGATGCCGGCGTTGAGCCGCACGAACCGTTCGGCCGACAGCGCCCCGGACTCCAGCGCGGCCAGGCCGTACTGCACGCCGGTGTTGTCCAGTGTGGACCGAACGAACCCGGTCGCCGGGTCGCGGCCGAGCTGGTTGGCCCACTGCTCGGCGGCGCCGCACCGCACCCCGTCCTGGTTGGTGTGCTCGTCCCAGCGCTCCTGCTCGGGGATCGCGTCGGGGCAGCTGCCGGTCGCGCTGAGCCGGCTCAGGAACGAGGTCGTCCAGGACGCGCACGTGTTGCCGGTGACGTAGCCGGTGACCGCGTGCCGCTCCTCGGTGGTGAAGTCGGCGCCGGGGCCGGCGAAGAACGCGGTCAGCAGGCCGCAGTCGGCGATCGGGGTCATCACGGTCAGCGGGTCGGGGTAGGAGATGCCGGGCACGATGCCGTCGAGGATCCCCGGATAGGCGTCGGCGATCGTGTACTGCTGGATCGCGCCGCCGGAGCCGCCCCAGCCGATGGTGTGCCGGATCGGGCCGTTGACCTCGGCGAACCGCTCCTTGACCATCATCGCGGTCTCCGCCGAGACGACCGGGCCGCAGTTGGTCTCCAGCACGTTCAGCGTCGACGAGGCCACGCCGTAGCCGCGGGACAGGAACAGGTCCTCCAGCACGCCGCCGGTGGCCACGCCCTGGTGCCGGCCGCCGTTGCAGCCGCCGCCGAAGGTGTAGACGAGCCTGCCGTTCCACGCCGTCCCGTCGTCCTGGTCGGTCGGCGACGGGTCGCCGCCGTCGTACAGGACGGCGGTCTCGTACACCGCGCGGTTGATCGTGCCGATCTCGACCCGCACGACGTAGGGGCGCTCCCGACCGTCGACGGTCACCGTGGCGACGTCGTCCGGCGGGTGGTCCGGGTCGTCGAGCCGCGGGAACGCGCCGTCGGTGGTGCGGTAGCGGTAGGACACCTCGGTCTCCGCCGCGCAGTCCGGCTGCTCGGCCGGCTCGAGACCGAACGCGGCGGTCTCGCAGTAGAACGGCGTCTGCTGCTCGCCGGAGAAGACCGGCCCGGAGCGGTCGTGGTTGGTGACGGTCAGCGCCGTGTGCCGCATCCCGGACGTCGCGGTGATCGTGTTGCGGCCCTCGTCCAGGCCGGTGACCAGGCCGAGCAGCGAGCCGTCCGGCTGCTCGACGAAGCGCTCGGTGACGTCCTCGCCGTTGCTGTGCACCGCCAGCGGCTCGCCGGCGTCGAGGTTGGTGACCCGGACCAGCACGTCCCCACCGCTGACGAGGTCGGGGTCTGGGTTGGACACCGTCGAGAGGCGCAGCGCGTCCGCCGGATCGCCGGAGGACGCGCTGATCGCACCGGTGAGGCCGATGGTGACGACCGCGGTGGCGAGCAGCGCCCACGCGACCCGGCGCGCGGGTGGTCCGGCCGGACGACGGGATTCGAGCACGACGGCGATCCTCCCATCCGGGTCCGAAGGGATCGAGCAGCGGCGTGGCGTACCGACCGGACCGTTCCGGGTCCGTAAGATCAACTGGCTGCCCACCCTGCCTTCTGGAGCCGCGAGACATGATGGGACACAGCCACGCGCTGACCGGCTGGTGCGCCGGTCTTGCCGTGGCGCCGCTGGTCGGCCTGCACACGCTGCCCGAGGTGCTGCCGTTCGCGACCGCGTCGGCGGGCTACGCGCTGCTGCCCGACCTGGACCACCCGCACGCCACCGCGTCGCGGTTCCTCGGGCCGGTCACCGGGTTGCTGTCGAAGATCCTGCGAGCGTGCTCGCGCGGCCTGTACGCGCTGACCAAGGGCCCGCGCGACGAGAACTGCACCGGCACGCACCGGCACATGACGCACACGGTGGCGTTCGCGCTGCTGCTCGGCTGGCTCGCCACCGGGATCTCCGAGCTGGGCGGCGGCTGGGCGGTCGGCGGGATCATCGCGTTCGGCCTGTTCCTGGCCGCGGACGTGCTCGGCGACTGGCTGCTGGTGGTGTCGGTCACCGCGGCCGGGTTCACCGCGTACACGGGCGGGCTGGACGACGCGTTGACCGCGTCGACCGGCTGGGTGGGGGTGGCGGTCGCGCTCGGCTGCGTCGTGCACTGCCTCGGCGACGCCGCGACCAAGTCGGGCTGTCCGTTCCTGTGGCCGATCCCGATCGCCGGCGAGACCTGGTACGAGCTGCGGCCACCGAAGTGGCTGCGGTTCCGCACCGGCGGCGGGGTGGAGAAGCACCTGGTGGTGCCGGCGGCCACGGTCGCCGGCGTGCTGCTGCTGCCCGGCGTGTGGGGCGCGCTGACCGCCCTGGTCGCCCGCTTCGCCCCACCCACCGCGATGCCCTAGGTGAGGTCGGCCAGGAGCGCGGTGGTCCTGGCTGTTCGTCCTCCGGGCCGAGCGGCATGACCACCAGGTCGGTCGCCCCGGCGTCGAACAGCTCGCGGAGCCGGCGTTCGACCCGGCGCTCGTCGCCGATGACGACGGTGTCCTCCGGGCCGGCGGCACGGCCCCGGTCGAGCATCGCGCGGTAGTTGGGCAGCTGCCCGACCATGCCGAAGTTCTCCGCGACCCACGTCCGGCGGTCCTCCTCGTGCGAGGTGACGCAGACGACCGTCGCGGCGACCACGCGCGGCGTGCGCGAGCCGGCCGCCCGGGTGATCGTGGGCACCACGTGCTCGGCGAGACCGGCCGCGGTGGCCCAGGTCGTGATGGTCCCGTCGGCCAGCTCGCCGGCGACCGGAGCATCGCCGGCCCGAGTGCGCCGACGAGCACGGACGGCGGCGCGACCCCGGCCAGGTCGACGCCGCCGACGGCGGTGAGCGTCTCACCCCGGTAGGTCACGCTTTCCCCACATAGCAACGGAACCAGCGCGCACAGGTACTCGCGCAGGTGGCGAGCGGGGCGGTCGAAGGAGTACCCGAACTGGTCCTCGACGATGTGCTGATGGCTCACGCCGAGCCCCAGGCTGAGCCGGCCGCCGACGGCCTCCTGAACGGTCAGCGCCTGCGCGGCGAGGGCGAGCGGGTGCCGGGGATAGGTCGCACCACGCCGACGCCCAGCTCGATCCCGGGCACCTCGCGCCCGGCCACCGCGAGCGTCGTCAGCGCGTCCCGACCGGTGCGCTGGCCGACCCACACCCCGGCGAAGCCCGCGTCGGCCACGGACCGGGACTGGTCGACGACCGTGTCCAGGGAAGGCCCCATCTCGTCCACGTGATCGCCACCGCGCCTAGAGGCTGGTTTCGCCGGGGAGGCCGAAGTAGTCGTGCCAGCGGGTGCCTGGCCCGAACCCGGAGCCGGTGGACAGCGCCGTGTAGACGTCGGCGCCCGCGTTGTGGGTGAACGTGACGATGTCGGTGCGGCCGTCGCCGTCGAAGTCGCCGACGTAGGGGAACTCGCCGGTGGGCGCGAAGAAGTCGTGCCAGGTCGACGGCGCGCCGAAGCCGGAGCCGGTGGACAGCGCCACCTGGACCTCGGCGGGGTCGCCGTCGAACGCGACGAGGTCGGCCCGGCCGTCACCGTTCACGTCGCCGAGCCTCGGGGTCACCCGGCCCGTCGCGAACGAGTCGTGCCACTTCGCCGACGGGCCGAAACCGGAGCCCGTGGAGAGCGCCACGTAGACGTCGGCGTCGCCGCCGTGGGTGAACGTGACGATGTCCGCGCGGCCGTCGCCGTTCACGTCGGCCACCCCGGGCGACTCGCCGGCGATGCCGAAGAAGTCGTGCCACTTCGCCGACGCAATGAAGCCGGAGCCGGTGGAGCGGGCGACGTAGACGTCCCCGAGCGCGTCGCGGGTGAACGTGACGATGTCGTCCCGGCCGTCCCCGTCGACGTCGCCGACCGCCGGGACCTCGCCGTCGAGGGCGAAGTGGTCGTGCCACTTGGTGGCGCCGGCGAACGCGGAGCCGGTGGACAGCGCCACGTGCACGTCGGCCATCGACCCGTGGGTGAAGGTCACGATGTCGTCCCGGCCGTCGCCGTCGAAGTCCCCGGTCAGCGGGGTCTCGCCGTCGAGCGCGAAGAAGTCGTTCCACTTCCGGGAGGTGCCGACGAACCGGCCGCCGTCCGACAGCGCGACGTAGACGTCGGCAAGCGGCCCGTGCGTGAACGTCACGATGTCGTCCCGGCCGTCCCCGTCGAAGTCGGCCGGTGTGCCGGTGAAGACGCGGGCCTGCGGTTCGCTGACGTGCAGCGGCGCGACGTGCAGCCCGCCCTGGCCCCAGCCGGCGCC
The DNA here is from genome assembly GCF_025165815.1 of Actinophytocola gossypii. Lineage (GTDB taxonomy): Bacteria > Actinomycetota > Actinomycetes > Mycobacteriales > Pseudonocardiaceae > Actinophytocola > Actinophytocola gossypii. The sequence goes on from NZ_JAFFZE010000010.1 coordinate 300,293, forward strand.
GGTGATCCAGGTGGCGCCGTTCGGTTCGGTGACGATCTCGGCGGCGTGAGCGTCGATCCGGCCGGCGAGGTCGTCGACGGAGAAGTGGAACGGGTCGCGGCTGCGGTAGACGCGGGTGTCCTTGTAGCCGGGGTCGCAGCAGACGGACAGGTACCACCAGCCGCCGCGCCACATGACGAACGGCGACTCGGTGGGGCCGCCGAAGGTGCCGGAGGCCGGGTGCTGGAAGGCGACCCGCTTGGCGCTCCAGTCGGTGAGGTTGGTGCTGGTGCGGTAGGCGACCTGGTGGTTGCCGCCGGTGGGGGTGCTGTTGGCGGTGTAGTACATGACCCACTGGGTGCCGATCCTGGTGACCATCGGATCGCGGGCGTCGAAGCCGTCGGTGAACAGGGGGTTGGCCGGGCTGCGGGTCCAGGTGGTCAGGTCGGTCGAGGTGGCGAGGTGCATGCGGTAGGCGGCGTGGTCGGGGGTGCCGGCGGCGTAGAACATGTGGTAGACGCCGTCGTGGTGGATGACGTGCGGGGCCCAGATGTGGCTCTCGCCGGCGGCGGGGTCGGCGGTGAGCGCGAACGGTTGTTTGGTCCACGGGCCGTTCGGGGTGGGTGCGGTGGCGTGGCCGAAGTTCTTCTCGTCCAGGGGGTTGGCCGGCTCGGCGTGGGTGATGGCGAAGACGTGCCAGGTACCGGTGCGCACGTCGCGGACGAGGGTGTGGTCGTTGTAGTACCAGGGCTCCGACTCGCCGACCGAGGGGTCGTAGACGTGGACGAACGTACCGGCGGACACGGTGGGCAGCTCGGCGGCCGTGGCGGCGGCGGGTGCGATGAGCAGGGACGTCACGAGCGTCGCCGCGGCCAGGACGGCGGCCATGGTTCGGTTCACCGCATCCACCTCTGGTGAGTAATCGATTTCCCACCAGGGTGCGGGGTTGGTGATTGACTGTCAATAGCCCGACCAGACGCGCACCGACCACCCCCGGAGCGCGATGGCCGTGCCGGCGGAGCTGGCTGCCCCGTCGACACGGCCACCGGCGATCCCGCCGCCCCGGCCTACGTCATTGGCTGCCGTTGCGTCGGGATCTCGAACAATGCCTCCTGGCGCGGTAGGTCGAACAGCGCCTCCTGACGCGGAGCGGAGAGCGGGACCTCGAACGCCTCGACGTGTTGCTCGGAGTCCGTTGCCGCCGGCGCCACGTCGGCCGACGGCACCTCCGGCTCACCCCGCGCGTCCGCCGAACCCGGAACAGGATCGGGAGACGCTTCGGGTGCGCGCTCGATCTCCGGCATTCGCTCCCAGGCCACGCCATCGGCTCCCGCGGCCGCCGGACTACGCTCCAGGTCCGGCACCCGCTCCAACTCCGGCACCCGCTCCAACTCCGGCACCCGCTCGATCTCCGGCACCCGCTCCAACTCCGGCACCCGCTCCAACTCCGGCACCCGCTCCAGCCCCGGTACGCGCTCCCACGTTCCGCGTCCGACCCGCGGTGCGGGCATCGGCAGCAGGATCGGCGCCGGAACCGGGACCCGCTGCACCACACCCGAACCGTTCCCCGGCACCGGCGCCGACCCGTTCCCCGACACCGCCGCCACCACCGGCGCTTCGCGGCGCGGGCGTGGCGACGGCCTCGGCGTGGGGCGCGGCGCCGGCGGCTCGGGCTTCCGCCCGGAGTACACCGTCGTCGGCAGGCCGGCGTGCATCCCCGTGATCAACTGTCCACACAGCACCACCAACAGCGCGATCAGCGGCCACTCCCACGACTGCGTCGAGCTGTGCAGCAGCCCCGCCCCCAGCGTCGTGGCCCCCGCGATCGCGTAACCGAAACCCTGCACCATCGACGACAACGCCGCCGCCGTGTCCCCGTCCGGCGCCGCGCGCAGCGAGATCAGCGCGAGCGCGAGACCGACCGCCGGCATCCCGAGCCCTAGTCCCACCGCCCACACCCACGGCGTCATCTGCGGATACAGCAGCAACCCGCCCATCGCCAGCAGGTTCGGCGCGCACAGCGCGATCGCCAGTGCGGACTGGCTCTGCGCGCCGCGCGCCCACTTCGGCACCAGCAACGCGATCGGCACGCCGAGCGCCATCGCCACGCCGAACATCCAGCCGACCATCGACTCGTCGACGTGCGAGTGGTCGAGCAGAATACTCGGCAGCCAGCCCATGATGGTGAACGTGAACCCGGACGTGAGTCCGAAATGGATGGTCGTGGTCCAGGCCGTGCTCGGCGGCCGCAGGTTGAACGGGCTCGGCCGAGGGCCAGAAGCGGCGACGGGCGGCTCGGTGAACCTGCGAGCCGCCACCCGCCACGCCACCAGCGCCGCCGCGGCGAGCAGCGCCCACGAGCTGACCCCCCACTGCCAGCTCATCCGGTCGGAGACCTGCGGCGTGATCAGGGCGCCGAGCCCGCTGCCGCCGCCCATCGCGGCGACGTAACACCCGGTCAGCAGCGCCCACGCCTTCGTCGGCGCGGCGTGCGTGATCACCGGGAGCAGGGTGCCGAGCACGGCGATCGCCAGGCACGCCAGCACCGTGCCGCCGAGCAGCAGGTACGGGCCGGACGCGACCCGGGAGGCCAGCGTCGCGGCCAGCACCACGAGCGCGACCGTGACCGTGCGCGAGGTGCCCCACGCCGAGCGCAGCTTGTAGGACAACGCGCCGCCGACGGCGAAGCACCAGACCGGCGCGGACACCACCACCGACGCGAGCACCGCGGACAACCCGGTGCCGGCCCGCAGGTCGTTGAGCACGGCGCCGACGCTGGTGACGGCCGGGCGAAGATTCAGCGCGAGCAGGGGAACGGCGACGAGAACGGAGATCGACAACGCGACGCGCGCGCCCTCGACGGGAACTCCGGTGGTCGGCGGACGGCGCCGGCGCGCCCCCCGGTGCAGGCCCGCGCCGGACGGTCGGGCCGGAACAAGGACTCGGTAGGGCGGGGAGTTCCGCCCGACGACATGGTTCGGCCTCATGCCGGCCTCCAGCTGGACAGCCCCACAGGGCGGCAGGACGCGAACCGCGGCGCGGTACGCAGGACGGCGACCTGATCCGCGTTGCTGGAGGGGGCGCAGGAGTTCGCCGCCGGGGTCCTGTGACGCTCGGCGAGGGAGCTTGCAATTGCGTTTGCGGCTGCGTTTGTAGCGAACGTTTGCGGGTGCGGTCCGGATGCTTTTCTTTGGTCACTCGCAGACGACATTACGGCTGACCCCGAGGTAGCGGAATGCCCGTACATCACGATTCGGTGATGGCTGGAATACGGGTCAGGTGCCACCGGTCGTACGGCGCGCCGGGATGCACAACCAGCTATTTCACCCGTTTGGAGGTCGCGGAAAATCGCGTGGAGGTGGCAGTGCGGACGTCGATCAAGCGTCATTGGCGCAATGAACAGCACATTCCCACATTTCGGACGGCACGCCGGTTCCGGGTTTTCGTTGGTCTCGGAACGGTTTCGAGCCGACCGGCCGTCGGGGGTCCGGTGGTACTCCGGTAGCGTCCCGCCCGGTTCGGCTCCACCCGGGAGCCGCTGGTGAGGAACGGGCACGCCGATGACGGAGCTGGACGAGAACGACCCGCGGTGGACCGACGAGGCCCGCGAGTCGTTCCGGGTAGCGACGACGAACCTGGTCGAGGCGATCCGCCAGCACAGCGCGACACTGCTGGAGCTGACCGGCGCGGAGCAGGACGACGACACCGTCGCCGAGGTTGACGAGCACCTCGAAGCCGCGGCCGCCGCCTACGCCGACGCGCAGTTCGAGCTCACCGGCACCGTGCCGCCCCTCGGCCTGGACGAGGACGTCGACGAAGACGAGGACCTCGACGAAGACGAGGACGAGGATCTGGCGGAGTTCGCCGAGGAGGACGAAGGCGAGCCGGAGGACGAGGACGTCGACCAGGACGGCACCGAGGAGCTCGAGTTCACCGGCGAGCCGTCGTTCCGGCTGACGGTCCTGCACCGGGCGGACTTCGTCGTGACCGACGAGCCGGCGGTCGTCCAGGCCGGTAAGGAGGCTTACCACGACTCGGCCGAGGACGGGGACGAGCCGGTCGACGTGACGGACCTGAGCGAGGCGTTGCAGCAACTGCACCAGGCGGGCGGCATCGAGGCACTGGCCGAGACCCCCGGTCTGGCCTCCGCCGGCTCGACGACCTGGGTCCTGGAGGCAACGGACCTCCTCGACGAGCACGACGCCGACGAGGGGCCCGACTCCCCGTTCGCCCTTGGCGAGGACGCCCGGCAGCGGCTACTGCACCGCCTGGACGAAATCACCGGCTGAGGACCCGGGCCCCGTCGGCACCTATCTGGCGAGGAACCGGAGCAGCGCCTCGTTCACCTCGTCGGCGTGGGTCCACAGCAGACCGTGCGGAGCGCCTTCGATCTCGACGTACTCCGCCGAGGGCAACGCCTGGTGGAAGGGGCGACCGGTGGCGTCGATCGGCAGGATGTTGTCGGCGGTGCCGTGCAGGATCAGCGCCGGAACGTCGATCTTCGGGATGTCGGCGCGGAAGTCGGTCACCCAGGTCGGCACCGCCGCACTGGAGGCGAACCAGGAGGACCCGGCGGCGACCTGCCAACTGTTGCGCAGGGCCTGCTCGGACAGGCGGGTGCCGAGCGTCTCGTCGGTGTTGTAGAAGTTCCGGTAGAAGTCGTCGAAGTAGGCGTAGCGGTCGGACCTGACGGCGGCGAGGATGCCGTCGAACACCTCCTGCGGCACGCCGGTCGGGTTGTCGTCGGTCCTGAGCAGGAACGGTTCCAGCGAGGCGAGGAAGGCGGCCTTCGCGACCCGCGCCGACCCGTAGGTGCCCAGGTATCGACCGACCTCGCCGGTGCCCATCGAGAAGCCGACGAGAACGACGTCGGTGAGGTCGAGGGTATCCAGCACGACCTTGAGGTCGGCGGCGAAGGTGTCGTAGTCGTAGCCGGTGGTGGGCTGGCTGGAACGGCCGAACCCGCGGCGGTCGTAGGTGATGACCCGGTAGCCGGCGTCGAGCAGCGCGGCGCTCTGCTTCTCCCACGAGTGCCCGTCGAGTGGGTAGCCGTGGATCAGCACGACCGGCTGACCCTGGCCGTGGTCCTCGTAGTAGAGGTCGATGCTGGTGCTGTTCTCGGTGCCGACGGTGATGTATGGCATCTGACTTCCTCCGCTTCCATGGAGAACCTTCGTTCTCCGCGTATCGTGGAAAACGACCGTTCTCGCACCGTCATTCCGGGTGGTGCCGTGGCGGTCGTCACACGAAAGGGCCAGGACCGTGAGCACTCCATCCGCACAGCGCGGGCTCGACGACGAGGCGGCCGCGACGCGCGTACTCGACGCGGCCGACCGCCTCTTCTACGAGCGCGGCGTACAGGCGGTCGGAATGGACGACCTGCGGGCCGAGTCCGGGGTGTCGCTCAAGCGGCTCTACCGGCTCTTCGCCGGCAAGGAGTCGATCGTGGAGCACGTGCTCGAACGCCGGCACGAGACCTGGGAAGCCTGGATCGCGGAGGCCACCGCGGCCGGCAGCCCGCGATCGCGCCTGCTCGCGATCTACGACATGCTGGCCCGCTGGTTCACCCAGGACGACTTCCGCGGCTGTTTCTTCATCAACTCCTTCGGCGAGCTCGGCGCGATGTCGCCGCGGGTCGCCGAAATCGTGCGCGCGCACAAGGTCGGCTTCCAGACCACGGTCGCGGACCTGGTCACCGCGGCCGGCGCGCCCTCCTCGCTCGCCCCGCAGCTCGCGATCCTGGCCGAGGGCGCCCAGACGACCGCGGCGATCGCCGGCGACCCCGAGCCGGCGAAGCAGGCCCGCGCGGCCGCCGAGGTCCTCATCGACCACGCGCTCCGGCCGGCGTGAGGCACCCCGCGACGGGTACCGCTGCTGGGCGCGCCGTATCCCCGGCCGGCAGGCGGACGGAAGCTGGGTCAGGACCGCCGTCACGCCGGAGACGATCGACACGATCCCGCTTCGTCAGCCGGAAACGGCGGTGCCGCCGGAGCAGGACCGGCGGCACCGCTGTTCCCCCTTGCCGGGTCAGTCGCGGATGATCGTGAACGTGTCGGTCGTGTTCCTGATGTCGACCGCGTTGTCCCGCAGCGTCAGGTTGTTGAACGTGACCGAGCCGCGGGCCGGCCCCTCCCCCGCTTCCGGCAGCTCGTTCACCCAGATGCCGAACCCGGACTTGGCGTCGAACTCGTCGCCGCTCTTCCTGGCGCCGCTGATCGTGACGTCGGTGAACACGGTGTCCGCCACCGGGTACAGCGGCTGGCCGCCCACGTAGTCGGTCTGGAACATGATGCCGCTGTATGTGGGATCCACGATGTCCACGTTCGACACCCGGATCCCCTGGAAGATCTTCGTCGCCGAGTAGACCCAGATTCCGGGGAACGTCTGCGCGCCCCAGAAGTGGCCGCCCGCCCGCACGATCGAGATGTTCTCGAACCTCGTCGGCGGGTCGGCGCCGAAGCCGTTCATCGGGATGCCGAAGTCCAGCGAGCTGATCGTGATCCCGGAGTACACCAGGGTGTCCGCCACGTAGATGTTGCGGAACACGTTGTCGTACCCGCCGTACACCGCGATCCCCGCCGCCCGCCAGGTCAGGATCGACGTCAGGTTCTCGTAGACGTTCCCGGTCACCTCCCCGCCACCGCCGTCCTGGGCGTTGAACAGGGCGAAGCTGTCGTCACCCGTGGCCCGGGACTCGTTGTTGGCGACCAGGTTCCCCGAACTGCCGTTCGTCATGTTGACCGCGTCCGCGAAGATGTTGCGGATCCGGTTGTCCCTGATCGTCATGTTGTCGGTGTTCATGCCCCAGAACAGGCACACGAAGTGCTCGACCCAGATGTTCTCGATCGTCGACCCGGAGTGGGCGCCGAAGTCGAACACCTTGCCCGGCCCGTCGATCCGGTCGTTGTAGTTGCCGAAGTACGCGAAACCGGAGAACACCGAGCCGTTCGCCGAGGCGTCGGCGCGGAAGCCGACATCGGTGTTGAACTGGCCGGACGGCGCGTGGAACCGGGTGTACCACGGCCCGGCGCCGACCACCTGGATGGCCTTGCCGTAGATCTGGAACTTGGTGTGGCTCTGGTAGTCACCCGGCGGCAGGTACACGCCGACCAGGTTCCCGGTCTGGTCCATCCGCACCCGGTCCAGCGCGTTCTGCACGTCCTGGTGCGACGTCCCGTCCGGGATCGTGAACCGCGCGGGGTCCGGGTTCCCGGTCGGCGCCACCTGCTCCAGGCTGACGAAGTCGATCGCGTACGTGGTGCCGTTCGACGGGTCCTTCTGCAGCCGGATCGTGCTGCCCGCGGGCACCGTCGAGTCCAGCAGCACGTTGGCCTCGTCGTAGATGTGCCTCGGGCCGCCCGCGCTCGGCGAGTTGACCGGCTTCGCCTCGTTGCCGTACAGCCAGGCGTACTTCGACGTCAGGTCGATCGCCTTGTGGAACCGCCCGTCGACGTAGATGTTCAGCGTCGAGTTGATCCCGCCACCGCCCGGCGCGTCCGGGATGGAGAACCGGGTGACCAGGGTGTTGGTCGGCGCCGTCGTCGTCCACTCCACATAGGACCCGTTGCTGTTCAGCGTGACCGCCCGCCGGCCGGACGCCTCGCCGGCGAGGTCGCCGACCGTCCTGTTCGGACCGACGACGGTGGCGCCGCCGCCGACGCGGCCGTCCTCTGCCTCGTACATCTGGTACGGCATGTTCGCGCCGCGACCGACGAACAGGGTGTGCGTGCTGGTGTTGTTGTCCCGCTTGGCCGGCAGCTCGTTGGCGTCGTTCGCCAGCACCACCCGCACGGTGTACCGGCCGGTGGCGGCCTGCCAGGTACCCAGGCGCACCGGGCCGGTCACCGCGCCCGGCGCGATCACGCCGTCGTGCGCGCCGGTCAGCGTGCGCACCGTCTCGCCGGTGTTCGCGTCGAGGACGGTCAGCGTGACGCCGTGCGCGCCGCTCGCCGACGCGACGGTGCCCTGGTTGCGGATCGCCACCGAGAACGTCACCGTGGCGCCGGGTCGCGGGCTGGTCGGCGCCCAGCTGACCGGTGCGGCGACCAGGTCCGAGGTCGGCACCGCGGTCACCTCCAGCTCGTTCTGGCTGGTGAACGTGTTGTCGGACTCGTCGGTCTCGGTGACCTGCTCGGCCGGGTCCACGGTCGCGCCTGGCGTGTAGCTGCCGGCCTCGCGGGCGCCGATGTCGGCGGTGACGGTCGCGGTCGCGCCGGCGGCGAGGGTGTCGACCGGCGTGGTGCCGACCTCGTCGTCGCCGAGGGTGAAGCCGACCGTCGTGGCGGGTGCCGGGCGTTCGCCGCTGTTGCGGACGGTCGCCGACAGGGTGATCTCGTCGCTCTCCGACGGCGTCGACGGCGACCAGGTCAGGCCGGTGACCTCGAGGTTCGGGTTCGGCGCCGGGGCACCGATGACCTGGAGCTCGGCGACCTGGCCGGCGGGGGCGCCGGTGTTGCCGGTGAACCGCAGCCGCACGTCGGCGGCGGTCGCGGTGACCGGGATCGTCACCGTGTTGTCGGTCGCCGGGTCGAACTCGCGGGCGGCCGGCGGCGCGATGCCGGCGAAGGAACCGCCGTCCTGGTCGCGGCCGAGCACCTCGAAGGTCTGGGTGCGCGGGCCCCAGATCGGGTCCGGGTTGAGCTTCACCACGACCGACGTGATCGCGGCGTTCGCGCCGAGGCTCACGGTCAGCTCGTTCGGGTAGCCGCCGCCCTCCCAGTACGTGGCCAGCGAGCCGTCGTTGGCGTTGGCGGCGACGTAGCCGTGGGTGTGCCCGTTCGCGGTGATCGGCCTGCCCTCGGCGAGGTTCGTGCCCTGGGTGGTGCCCTGGCGGGTCACCGTGTTGCTGTTCGGTGACTCGTTGCCGGCCGCGTCGACCGCCCGCACGTAGTAGGTGACGGTGGCGCTCGCCGGCTGGCTGTCGGTGAAGGTGCGGCTGTCCGCGTCCACGCTGGTACGCAGCGTGCCGTTGGCGTAGACGTTGTAGCCGGTGACGCCGACGTCGTCGGTGCTCGCGGCCCAGGTGAGGCGGATCTGGCCGGTCGCGGGCTGGGTGTAGGCGAGGTCGGCGGGCGCGGTCGGGGCCCGCGTGTCGCCGCCGGCCGGGCCGTGGACCTCGATCTCGGCGACCTGGCCGGCGGGCCAGCCGGTGTTCGCGGTGATGACGAGCCGCAGGTACCGGGTGCTGGTCTGGCCGAAGTCGATGGTGACCGTGTTGCCGCCGGCCGGGTCGAACCGGTGGCCGGCGGCGGCGACCAGGTCGCTGAAGGCCGAGCCGGTCTCGCTGCGCTGGACGGCGATGGTCTGGGTCCTGGCCTCCCAGTGGGCGGGCAGCTTCAGCACCATCCGGTTGGTGGCGACGACCGCGCCGAGGTCGACCTGGATCCACTGCGGGAAGGCGTGGTTGGCGCTCTCCCAGTAGGTGCCCTGGTCGCCGTCGGTGGCGTTGCCGGCCGGGTACTCGCCGAGCGCGCTGTTCGCGGTGGCCGTCCGGGCCAGGTTCGTGGTCGACACCTCGGCCGGGAAGACCCGAAGGTCGGACAGCTGGGTGGTGTCGCGGCCGCCGTCGTTGAGGAAGCCCAGCTCGACGTAGCGGGCCTGGACACCGGCGAGCGGGAGGCGGACGGCGTTGCCCCGGTCGGGGTCGAAGGTCCGGGTGGCCGAGCCGGTCGCGGTGGTGAAGGTGGCGCCGTCGGTGCTGGTCCGCACGGTCAGCACCTGGGAGCGGGTGTCCCAGCCGGCCGGCACCTTCAGCTCCAGGGTGCCGAGCCGCGCCTGTCGTTCGAGGTCGACCCGCAGCCACTGCTGCTTCGCGGTCGAGCTTTCCCAGTAGGTCTCGGGGTTTCCGTCGTTCACGTTGGCCGCCGGCCCGGTGGCGCTGCTCGCGGTGACCGGCTTGCCGTAGGCCAGGTCGTCGGGGTGCGGGTCGGCGATGGCGGTGGTGGCACCGGTCGCGACGAGCACGCCGGTGAGGAGGGTCGCGGCGGTCAGCCAGGACACGAAACGCTTCGCTCTCATAGCGTCGCTCTCATCTGTACGAGTTTTGCAGGGGTTTGCTCGATTCTTGCGATGATTAGGTCAAGAGTTGCCCATCGGCTACTCAAAGTCAACGGTTCCCGCGTCGTTCACTCGGACTATTGCCACCCAGTGAGGTGATGGATACGTTCAGTGCGTGCACGACTGGGGGCGTCGGGGCTTGCTCACCCGAGACGCAATCAGCTATACGCCCTGTGTATAGCTGATCCGCGCCGCCAGTCCCGACCGGAAGGTGTCAGGTGCGAATCGGCGGAAAAGCAGGGATCTGCGGCGTGGTCCTGGGGACGGTGCTCGCCACCGCCCCCGCGGCCGCGGCGGCCCCGTCAACGGCCGCGAGTCCGGAGACAACAGCCAACACCACAGCCAACTCGACAGTGCAGACGGTCACCCTGATCACCGGTGACCAGGTCGTCATGCACGACGGCCAGGCGAGATCCGTGCGGCCGGGCCCGGGCCGCGACGGAATGTCGTTCTCCGCGTTCACCCACGACGACCACACCTACGTCATCCCGGCCGACGCTCGGCGGCTCGTCGCGACCGGGCGCGTGGACCGTCGGCTGTTCGACGTCACCACGCTGATCGAGTTCGGCTACGACGACGCGCACCGCGACAGCGTGCCGCTGATCGTCACCCATCCGGAGGATCGGGCCGCGCCGCGGGTCGCCGGCGCCACCGACACCCGGGCGCTGGACAGCATCGACGCCGTCGCGATGACGGCGGAGAAGGGCGGCACCACCTGGGAGGCGCTGACCGACGGCACCGCGACCAGGCGCACCGCCGGCGGCGTGTCGAAGGTCTGGCTGGACGGCAAGCGAACGTCCACACTGGACCACAGCGTGCCGCAGATCGGCGCTCCGACCGCCTGGGAGGCCGGCTACACCGGTGAGGGCATCACGGTCGCGGTGCTCGACACCGGCGTCGACCAGACCCACCCCGACCTCGCCGACCGGGAGATCGCCGAGCAGAACTTCACCGAGGCGCCGGACAACGTGGACAACTTCGGCCACGGCACCCACGTCGCCTCGATCGTCGCCGGCACCGGCGCGAAGTCCGAGGGCAAGTACCGCGGCGTGGCGTGGGGCGCGTCGATCCTGGACGGCAAGGTGCTCGACGACTTCGGCGGCGGCCTCGAGTCGTGGATCATCGCCGGCATGGAGTGGGCGGCCGAGCAGGGTGCCGACGTCGCGAACCTGAGCCTCGGCGGCGGCGACACCGCGGACATCGACCCGCTGGAGGAGGCCGTCAACCGCCTGTCGGCCGAGACCGACACGCTGTTCGTGATCGCCGCGGGCAACTCCGGCCCGGGTGCGGGCACGGTCGGCTCGCCGGGCAGCGCGGAGGCCGCGCTGACCGTCGGCGCCGTGGACCGCGACGACGAGCTGGCCGACTTCTCCAGCCGCGGCCCCCGGATCGGTGACGGCGGCATCAAGCCGGACGTCACCGCGCCGGGCGTGGACATCGTGGCCGCGTTGCACGCCGCCGGCACCATCGGCCCGCCGGTGGTCGACGGGTACACCGCGCTGTCCGGCACGTCGATGGCCGCCCCGCACGTCGCGGGCGCGGCGGCGTTGCTCGCCCAGCAGCACCCGGACTGGACCGGCGAGCAGCTCAAGGCCGTGCTCACCGGCTCGGCGACCCCGCACGAGTCGCTGACCGCGTTCGAGCAGGGCTCCGGCCGCGTCGACGTCGCGGCGGCGATGACCCAGACCCTGGTGACCGAGCCGACGAACGTCAGCCTGGGCACCGTCGCCTGGCCGCACGACGACGACGAGCCGGTGACCAAGGAGCTCACCTACCGCAACCTCGGCGACACCGACGTCACGCTGGCGCTGTCGGTCGAGGCGACCGGCCCGGACGGCGCGCCGGCGGATCTGTTCTCGCTGAGCGACGACGAGGTCACCGTGCCCGCGGGCGGCGAGGCGAGCGTGTCGGTCACCGGCGACACCACGCTCGGCAGTGTCGACGGCGCGTACTCGGGCGCCGTGCTCGCCACCTCGGGCGAGTCGGTGACCAGGACGCCGGTGGCGATCACCCGTGAGGTGGAGAGCTACGACGTCACGCTGAACTTCCTCGACGACAACGGGCAGCCGACCGGGGAGTACTCCACGCTGCTGATCGGCCTGGACAACGACACGTTCGCCTTCCCGTACGACGAGGACGGTTCGGTCGAGGTGCGGCTGCCGAAGGGCCGGTACGTCGCCGACCACATGGTGTTCACCGCCGGCGGCGACCACTACAACCTGCTCCCGCAGCCGGGGCTGGTGGTGGACCAGGAGCGCACGGTGACCGTCGACGCGCGGGAGGCCGGACCGGTGGAGGTCACCCCGCCGGGCGACGTGACCCTCGGCCTCGGTGACCTCGGGTACGAGGCGGCGACCGACACCAGCTCGTTCGGCAGCGCCTTCCTCACCAACGACCTGAGCACGCTGTCGATCGGGCAGATCGGTTCGGCGTCGCCCGACGTCCGGTTCACCGCGAAGATCAACACCCAGTGGCTCGGCGCGAACGGCGACTTCTACGGGCTGTCGTGGTTCCCCGAGGGCGGGATGCCGACCGGGTTCACCCGGCACGTCGAGCAGGGCGACCTGGCCACCGTGCGCGCCGAGTTCGCGCAGGCGGTCGAGGGGACGACGGCGTCACGGCCGATGTTCCCGCAACCGCCGTCCGGCGCCGGGTTCGTGTTCGGTCTCGGCAGCGAGCTGGCACTGCCCGGCTCGCGCACCGAGTACCTCAGCACCGAGGGCGGCGTGCGCTGGGCGAGCACCATGTGGATCTCCGACGCCGAGGGGGACAGCATCTCGTCCCTCGACTCGCCGCCGACGGCGTACCGGGCGGGCCGGACGTACCAGGATCGGTTCAACCACGCGGTGTTCGGGCCCGCGCTGCCGGAGACCGAGTACCCGTGGGTGTACCGGGTCGGTGACGACCTGGCCGTGTCGGTGCCGCTGTTCAGCGACGGTGCCGGGCACGCCGGCTTCTCGGTGGTGGAGTCCGGGTCGACGAAGCTGTACCGGGGCGACGAGCTGATCGGCGAGCTTCCGGCCGGCGGCGGCTACCTGACCGGTCTGCCGCCGGAGCCGGGCGAGTACCGCCTGGTCAGCACGGCCCACCGGCCGGCGATCTTCGACCTGACCACGGCGGTCACGGCGGAGTGGACGTTCACCTCTGAGCACGCCGAGGGCAGCGAGCCCACCGCGGTCGACCTGAACACCGTCCGGTTCACCCCGAGGCTCGACGAGAACAACGCGGCCCCGGCCGGCCGGTCCTACCTGGTGCCGCTGACGGTGCAGGACGAGTCGGGCGAGCGGGCGCGGCCCCGGTCGCTGCGCGTCGACGTGTCCTATGACGGCGGGGCGTCGTGGCAGCGGGTGCCGGTGCTGCTGAAGCTGGTGGCGGTACTGCACCACCCGGCCGACGCGGAGACGGTGTCCCTGCGCGCGACCGCGACCGACCGCGAGGGCAACACGCTGAAGCAGACGATCGTGGACGCGTACGACCTCAGGTGAGTTTCCGGGCCCGCGGTCGCGTGTGCGGCCGCGGGCCCTCACTCCGCGAGGGTGGCCGCGAGGTCGTCGAGGCTGGTGAGCGTCTCGGCGTACGCGGCTCGTTCGGCATCGGTGAGGGGGACCTCGCCTGCTTGGGCCAGGAAGGCGCGGACGCCTGCCTGGTCGTCGGTCCTCGCCGCGAGTTCGGCGCGGTAGGCGAGGGCTTCCAGCAGTTCCCCGGGCGCCGCGGTGTGCCGGTCGCGGCGAAGGGCGGTGTCCAGGATCCGGACGGCCTGGCCGTCGTCGCCGCGGGAGTCGCCCATGACCACGGCGTTCCGCAGGGACGAGGTGAGCTTGCCCCCGGCCGGTTCCTCGGCCGGTTCCTCAGCCGAGGGCTCGGCCTTGTCGGCCATGAACCTGATCCAGTTCCCGCCGGGGTCGATGACGGTGAACCCGGACAGGTCGTCCGCGTTCTTGCGTTTGCGTGGCCGGGTCATCCGGGGGATCCCGGAGACCAGGAGCTTGCCGTGGGCCGCGCGCATCCCGTCGGCGAACGCCCGGAACAGCGCTCCGGTGTCGGGGACGAGCACCACGCAGGTCCCGTACGAGTCCGCCGGAACGAACTCCGGCATGCCGAAGAAGTGCAGGTTGACGTCCTCGCGCCGCACGCACACGTAGGGGTTGGGACGGATCTGACGGTAGGTCTGCGTGAATCCCAGCATCTCGTAGAACTCGGCCATGTCGTCGATCGACCGGCAGGGCAGCAGCGGTATGGTCGTCTCGTTCGCCATACGCTGTACCGTACACCGTACCGTTGGAGGTTCACCAGTGCCTCGAGGCGCCCCGGACCTGGCCCGCACCATCTACCTGCTGTGGGGTCACCACCCCAGCCCGGGGCGCTCCGGGCTCACCGTGTCCGCGATCGTCCGTGCCGGCATCGAACTCGCGGACGCCGAGGGGCTCGACGCCGTCTCGATGCGCAAGGTGGCGGACCGGCTGGGTGTCGGCGCGATGTCCCTGTACGGGCACGTGCCGGGCAAGGACGACCTCACCGCGCTCATGGTCGACTCGGTCTACGGCGAGCTCTACGACAACGACGTCGAGGCGGCGACCCGCGTCGGTGACTGGCGCGCGGCGATGAGGTTCGTCGCCGCGCGGAACTGGGCCCTGTACGAACGACACCCGTGGCTGTTCGACATCCGCTCCGCCCGGCCGTCCCTCGGGCCGAACCTCAGCCGGAAGTACGAGACGGAGCTGCGGCCGCTGGACGGGATCGGCCTGCCCGACGTCGAGATGGACGCCGCGTTGACCCTGGTGCTCAGCCACGTCGACAGCACCGCCCGCGCGCACCGGAACGTCTCCAGGACCAGGGCCGAGTCCGGGATGTCGGACGCCGAGTGGTGGGCGGCCGTCGCCCCGGTCCTCGAACAGGTCATGGTCGACGACGAGCTCGTGCTGTCCGCGCGGGTCGGCGGCGCGGTCGGCGCGCGGTTCGACGCGGCGCAGAGCCCCGAGCACGCGCTCGCGTTCGGTCTGGACACCATCCTCGACGGCATCGAGGCCCGCATCGCGGAGTTCACCACCACTCGGCCGGATCCCGGCCCGGCCGGCGAGGCCCCGCCGGCCGGATCCGCGCCCCCGGCACCCGGAGATGGGTGAGCCGGCCGAAGTCGCTGTCGGTCTCGTCGAGGAACGGCCGAACGTCGACCTCGCGAACCGGGACGTCGTCCCGCCGTCCCAGGTCGTGCAACCACTCCGCGGTCCTGGCGAGCGAGAGCCGCACGCGCCACGAGCCGCCCTCGGTGGCCCGCCGCCGCAACGCCGCGATCGTGCCGAACGCGGCGAGCCACCCGGTCGCGTGGTCGAGCGCCTGCACGGGCAGCGGCGCCGGCGGGTCGCCGGCCGCGATCCCGCAGGACATCTGGACGAGACTGTCGAACCCACGCCGATCCCGCCACGGCCCGGTGTGCCCGTACGCGGCCAACTCGACGACGACGATGCCCGGCCGCATGGCGGCGAGGTCCCGCGCCCCGAACCCCTTGGCGGCCAGGGCACCGGGCCGGTAGGACTGTAGGAAGACGTCGGCACCGGAAACCAAGGCGCGCAACCGATCGGGCTCGGCACGCAGGTCGAGATGACACGAGCGCTTGCCGAACCCGGTGTCCAGCACGAGCTGCTCCAGCACGGGCAGATGCGCCGCACCGACGTGCAGGACGTCGGCCCCGTGCGCGGCGAGCGCCCGTCCACCCACCGGCCCGGCGATGACGTGCGTGAGGTCGAGTACCCGCACCCCGGCCAACGCCGCCGGTCCCGGGCCGTTCGCCGGTCGCTGCGCGCCGACGACCGAGTCCCGTTGTCCCGTCTCGTCGATCCGCTCGATCGCCACCAGCGGTTCCGTGCGGATCGCGGCGCCCGGTCCGTCCGTCAGCCACTCCTCGCGGGTGCGCATCGCCGCCGCCGCGCCGCCTTCGGCCAGTACCGACTCCTCGACGTCGACCGCCCGCCTGCGGGCCGCCTCGGCGCGGACGCCGTCCTCTGGCACGCCCAACGCCCGGAGGATCGCCGCCGCGTGGTGCGGGTAGTTGGCGTGCAGGCGAACCCAGCCGTCGGCCGTGCGGTAGTCGCCGGACAGTGGTGTCCACAGGTCGGCCGGCGGGCGCAGGTGGCGCTCGCTGCGGAACGCCTCCGCCGCGTGTCCTATGTGGACCTTCGAGCCGGCGTCGGCCGCGAGGGTGGTGGCGGCGACGCAGACGGCGGCCGCGTGCGCCACCCGGTACCGGCCGGGGAGCACGTGCTCGTCGCCGGTGAAGGTGACCGGCGGCAACGGCTCACCGGTCACCTCCTGCCAGAGGGCGGCGAGCGCGTCCACGTTCAGGGCAGGTTCGCGACCAGTTCGGCCGGCGCGACCATCGGCCCGGTGTAGAACGGGATCTCCTCGCGCACGTGCCGGCGCGCGGTGCTGCCCCGCAGGTGCCGCATCAGGTCGACGATCCGGTCCAGCGCGTCCGCCTCGAACGCGAGGATCCACTCGTAGTCACCGAGCGCGAACGCCGGCACCGTGTTCGCCCGCACGTCCGGGTAGTCGCGCGCCATCAGCCCGTGCTCGGCGAGCATGCCGCGACGCTCGTCGTCGGGGAGCAGGTACCACTCGTACGAGCGCACGAACGGGTAGACGCACACGTACTTGCGCGCCGGCTCGCCGGCCACGAACGCGGGCAGGTGGCTCTTGTTGAACTCGGCCGGCCGGTGCAGCGCCGCCTGGCTCCACACCGGGGTCGACGCGCGGCCGAGCGCGGTGCGGCGGAACCCGCTGTACGCGGCCTGCAGCTGCTCGATCTCCTCGGCGTGCCACCACACGAGGTAGTCGGCGTCGGCGCGGAGGCCGGCGACGTCGTACACCCCGCGGACGGTGACCCCCTTGTCGCCGAGGGCGTCCAGGTACTGCTGCGCCTCGGTGGCGGCGGCGTCCCGGTCCTCCAGGCGGCCTGGTTCGGCGCGGAACACCGACCACATGGTGTAGACGATCTTGTCGTTGAGCTCGGCGTAGTTCAGGCGGGCCATGTGCCCATGTTTCCACTAGCGCGCGGCGGTGTGCTCCAGAAGGTGCGCGGCGACACGCTCGGCGGCGGCGGTGGCGGTCTCCACGCAGGCCGGGATGCCGACACCGCGGAACGACGCACCGGCGACCGCGAGCCCCGGCACCGCCGCGACGGCCCGTTCGATCGCCTCGACGGCGGCGACGTGCCCGACGCCGTACTGCGGCAGGCCCCCACCCCATCGGGTGATCACCCAGTCGAGCGGGCGGGCGTCGATCCCGGTCAACTCCCGGAGGTCGCCGAGTACCCCGGCGAGCAGTTCCTGGTCGTCCCGCCGAAGCAGCTCGGTCTCGCCGACCCGGCCGATCGAGGCCCGCAGCCGCACCGGCGCGGAGCCCCACTTGACGCTCGTGTGGGTGAACGCCTTGGCGGTGAACGGCGTCCCGTCCGAGTGCCGCTGCCCGACGGCGAGCAGCACGCCGCTGCTGTCGGGGAGGGTGACGGTGTCGGGCAGCACCATGCTCAGCACCGCCATGGAGCCGACCTCGATGCCCGCGAACCCCCTGGCCGCCTCGGGTGCGACCGGTTCGAGCAGCCGCCGGGCCGCTGGCGGCGGAACCGCGAGCACGACGGCGTCCGCGTGCAGGACCTCGGCCCGTCCGGGGCTGCCGATCTCGAGCCGCCACCCGTCAAGTTCCCGGGCCAGCTCCCGCACCGGGTACCCGAGCCGCACGTCGGCCCGCGCCGCCCTGGCGAGCGCGTCGACGAGCACGCCCATCCCACCCCGCAACGCGCCGAACACGGGAGGTCGAGTGCCCTGGAGGTGACCTTCAGGACGTTGGGCGTCTCGAAGGTCACCTTCAGGGCTTTTCGGTCGCCGCTCGCCGCCGGACCCGGCCCCGCCCCCAGGTCCGCTCGCCGTCCCGCCGACAATCCCGGCCGCCGCCCTCGTCAAGGAGCCACCGGCGGCCTGCAGCCGGGCCACCAGCGCGGGCATCGTCGCGCGCAGGCCCAGTTCGTCGGCGCGGCCCGCGTACACCCCGCCCAGCAGCGGCTCGACCAGCCGGTCCACCAGCTCGCGGCCGAAGCGCTCCGCCAGCACCTCACCCACCGCGCGATCCCCGTCCGCCGGCAGCTCGAGCGGCGGCAGGGACGCCTCCCCCGCCACCCGCGAGGCCCCGTCCGCCGACAGCACCCCGCGTACCTCGCCCGCGTCCGCCGGCACGCCCAGGAACGTCCGCCTCGGCAGCCGGACCGTCCGTCCACCGGCCCGCACCGTCGCCCCCGCCGGCCCCGGGTGGATCAGCTCCAGCCCCAGTTCCCCGGCCAACGCCGCCGCCGCCGGGTTGCGCAGGACGAACGCCTCCGCCCCGACATCGGTCGGCACCCCGCCGACCGGGACCGTCCGGAGCTTCCCGCCGAGCCGGTTCGCCTGCTCTACCAGCGTGATCCGCGCGTCCGGCCCGAGCAGCGCACGCAACCGGTACGCGGCCACCAGCCCGGACACGCCCCCACCCACGACAACGACATGCCTCACGGCTCCAGGCTATGCACCAGCTCCACGACCCTGGTCAGCACGGTCGGGTCGGTCTCCGGCAGCACCCCGTGGCCCAGGTTGAACACGTGCCCACCGGCCGCCCGGCCCTCCGCCACGATCCGCCGGACCTCGCGCTCCACGGCGTCGAAGTCGGCCAGCA
The DNA here is from genome assembly GCF_025165815.1 of Actinophytocola gossypii. Lineage (GTDB taxonomy): Bacteria > Actinomycetota > Actinomycetes > Mycobacteriales > Pseudonocardiaceae > Actinophytocola > Actinophytocola gossypii. Next base: position 319,025 of record NZ_JAFFZE010000010.1, read on the forward strand.
GCACCGCCGGGTCGAGGTTGCCCTGCACCACCGGCGCCGGCCGGCCCGGCACGGTCAGCCGGCGCACCGCCTCGTCGAGCGGCACCCGCCAGTCGACGCCGACGACGTCCGCGCCGGCGTCGCGCATGGCCGGCAGCAGTTCGCCGGTGCCGACGCCGAAGTGGATCTTCGGTACCTCGCGGACCGTGTCCAGTACGCGGGTCGAGTGCGGCAGCACGAACTCGCGGTAGTCCCGCTCGGACAGCGCGCCGGCCCACGAGTCGAACAGCTGCACCGCCTGCACGCCGGCCGCGACCTGTTCCGCCAGGAACGTGCTGGTGATGCCGGCCAGCGCGCCGAGCAGCGCGTGCCAGGTCTCCGGCTCCGAGTGCATCAGCGCCTTGGTGCGCTCGTGGTGGCGGCTCGGACCGCCCTCGATCAGGTACGACGCCAGCGTGAACGGCGCGCCGGCGAACCCGATCAGCGGTGTCTCGCCCAGCTCGGCACGCAGCAGCCGGACGGCCTCGGCGACCGGCGCGACCTGCTCGGCGTGCAGCTCGGGCAGGGCGTCGACCGCCGCCCTGGTGCGCACCGGCTCGGCCACCACCGGGCCGGTGCCGGGCACGATGTCGACGTCGAGCCCGGCGGCCACCAGCGGCACGACGATGTCGCTGAACAGGATCGCCGCGTCCACGCCGTGCCGGCGGACCGGCTGCATGGTGATCTCGCGGACCAGGTCGGGGGTGAAGCACGCCCGCAGCATCGGGATGTCCTTGCGGACCTCGCGGTACTCGGGAAGGGACCGACCCGCCTGGCGCATGAACCAGACCGGGACGCGGGCGGGGGTACCACCCGCGGCGGCCACCAGCAGCGGCGCTGTGGTGGTGCGGGGGGCGGCATCGGGCACGGAAGTCATAACGACACGAATCGTGCCACGGGGCGCCGGCGGCCCTGGTTTGACCTCCCGCCACCCTGGGTACGTAGGAAGATCACGGTGACCTCCGGCGCGGCGTACACGCTCACTAGCTCGGGTGGTCTTACAGTTACGAGTCGTGACCAGAACGTCGGCACCGCCCGAACTGTTCACTCAGGCCGTCGCAGCCCTGAAGTCGCTGCGTCCGCGGCCGGAGTTGGAGCTCGGTGTGGTGCGCGCACCGCAACGCCTGGCACCGTGGGCCTACGCGATCACCGCCGAGGTCAACGGGCCGGCGGACGTGCTCGCCACCGGGCGGCTCGTCCTGCTGCACGACCCGGAGGGCCCGGAGTCCTGGGACGGCGTGCTGCGCCTGGTCGCCTACGTCCGGGCCGAGCTCGACGCCGAGCTGGCCGACGACCCGCTGCTGCCGACGGTCGGCTGGTCCTGGCTGACCGACGCGCTGGCCGCCACCGGCGCGGAGTACACGGCGCTGGGCGGAACCGTCACCGACACCTCCTCGGCCCGGTTCGGCGACATCTCCGGCCCGGCCCGCACCGACGACCTCGAGCTCCGCGCGTCCTGGACCCCGGTGGACGCGAACCTCGTCCCGCACGGCGAGGCGTTCTGCGACCTGATGGCGAGCGTGGTGGGCCTGCCCCCGGTCGGCGTCACCGTCTTCTCCCAGCGGCAGGGCACGCCCTGAAGGTGACCTCGAGGACGCCGGGCGTCTCGAAGGTCACCTTCGGGGCTCCTCAGCGGGCGACGTCCTCGGCGGCGGCCAGGGCGCGGAGGACGTTCTCGCCGGCGAGCTTGGCGCAGTCCCGCTCGCTCCAGCCCCGCTCCAGCAGGGCCGCGAACAGCGCGGGGTAGCGGCTCACGTCCTCCAGGCCGACCGGGAGCGCGCTGACGCCGTCGTAGTCACCGCCCAGGCCGATGTGGTCGATGCCGGCGACCTCGCGGGCGTGCTCCACGTGCTTGACCACCTCGTCGATGCCCACGTGCGGCATGGGCGGGCCGGACCACGTCTTGGCGAAGCGGTTCCGCTCGTCGACGTCGTTGTGGTCCAGGCCGGCCTCGGTCATCGCCTCGTGCACCCGCTTGTCCCACTCCACCAGGGCGTCCGACACGAAGTAGGGCACGAACGTCACCATGCACACCCCGCCGTTCCCGGCCAGACGTTCCAGCACGTCGTCCGGCACGTTGCGCGGGTGGTCGGTGACCGCCCGGCACGAGGAGTGGCTGAAGATCACCGGAGCCGTGCTCACGTCCAGCGCGTCCCGCATCGTCGTGGCCGCGACGTGCGAGAGGTCCACCAGCATGCCGATCCGGTTCATCTCGGCCACCACCTCGCGGCCGAAGTCGGTCAGGCCGCCCACCGCTGGCTCGTCGGTCGCCGAGTCGGCCCACGGCACGTTCTCGTTGTGCGTGAGCGTCATGTACCGCACGCCGAGCCGGTACAGCGCGCGCAGCACGCCGAGCGACGAGTCGATGCAGTGGCCGCCCTCGGCGCCGAGCATCGACGCGACCCGGCCGTCGGCGAACGCGGCCCTGGCCTCGGCGGCGGTGGACACCACCCGCAGGTGCTCGGGGTACCGTTCGGCGAGGGTGTGCACCAGCTCCGCCTGCTGCACGACGGCGGTGACCGCGGCGTCGCCGGTGAACCGGCACGGCACGTACACCGACCAGAACTGCAGCCCGACCCCGCCGGCGCGCAGCCGGGCGAGGTCGGTGTGCAGCCCGGGCTGGTGCTCGGTCAGGTCGACGCCGAAGCCGTCCGCGCGGGTTGTGTCGACACCCGGCAGGGACCGCAGCGCCCACGGCAGATCGTTGTGTCCATCGACCAGTGGAGTGGCGCCGAGCAACTGCCGCGCCCGCTCGAAGTAACCGTTCTGCACAACCACGACCCCGTTTCATCGTGTACCGACTCTTATTCGTTACGTCACCAACAAGATGTCACCCGATCGTGTGACGTCTGCACGCCAGAGTGATGTCTCGATTGGATAGATAACGAATTGATCATCCCGCTAACCCGCTTGGGGGGCTAGGCTGCCCTCGTCGACACCACTTTCGGTCCAATGGCGGCGCGGCTGTTTGGCCGAAGGTCCCGGTGTAGGTCGGGGGGCACGACCGACTCCAGGGAGGTAGTGACGTGGCTGCCGTCGGCTTAGGTCAGGCCGTTCGAACCACGCCAGCCGGCGTCTTGCCGGCGAACATGGTCCCGCACCCGCGGGAAGAGCTGTTCTCGGTGTTGGTGGTCGATGACCATCCGTTGTTGAGGGAGGCGATAGCTGCCCGGTTGACCCAGATGGGTGCGGGCACCGTTCACGAGGCCGCCACGGTGGCCGAAGCGAGGGCGCGAGCGCTGGCCACCGGGCCGTGCGACCTGGCGATCCTCGACCTCGGTCTGCCGGACGGCAGCGGTATCGAGCTGGTCACCGAGCTGCGCGGCCATGGTTGGCCGCGGATCGTGGTGCTGGCGTCATCGGACGACCCGTACGCCGTGCGTTCGGCCTTCCAGGCAGGGGCTCAGGCCTACCTGCTGAAGTCGGCCTCGCCGGTGGTGGTGACCGACGGGGTGCGGCGGGTGCTCGAGGGCGGCGTGTACGCCGACCCGAGTGTCGCGCCGATCCTCGCCACGGGCACCAGGGTCCCCGGCACCGACAACACCCCGCGCGAGCTGTCCGCGCGCGAGGTCGAGGTGCTCCAGCTCGTCGCGGACGGCCAGTCCAACAAGGAGATCGGCGAGGGGCTCAACCTGTCTGCACTGACGGTGAAGAGCCACCTCTCGCGGATCGGCCGCAAGTTGGGCACCGGTGACCGGGCGCAGATGGTCGCGTTGGCCATGCGCGCGGGCGTGATCCGCTGAGCGGAACATGATCGGAACGTCGGCGGATCGGGGCGCGGGGCACAGTGCGCTCCCCGGTCCGCCGGTGTTCGGTCCCGCCTTGATCACAGCTCGACCGCATAGCTCCAGGTTAGAGGGACACCCGCACCCTCGGTCCCGTATGGTCATCCGCCGTGGGCGAATCGGGGACCGAAACTGACGGGGAGGACCGACCGGAGCCGGTACTGCTGACCCAGCCTGTGGCCGGCACACCGGACGTGGTCGAGACGTCCGAGGCACTGCGCGCGGCAGCGGACGCGCTGGCCGCCGGGCGCGGACCGATCGCGGTGGACACGGAGAGAGCGTCCGGCTACCGCTACTCCCAGCGCGCCTACCTGGTGCAGGTGCGCCGCGAGGACGCGGGCACCGTCCTGGTCGACCCGGTCGCGCTGCACGACCGCATCGACCCCCTGATCGCGGCGCTCGCCGACACCGAGTGGGTGCTGCACGCCGCCTCCCAGGACCTGCCGTGCCTGGCCGAGCTGGGCCTGGCGCCCGCGCGTCTGTTCGACACCGAGCTGGCCGGCCGGCTCGCCGGGTTCGAGCGGGTCGCCCTCGGCACGCTGGTCGAGCTGCTGCTCGGCTACCACCTGGAGAAGGGTCACGGCGCCGCCGACTGGTCTCGCCGCCCGCTCCCCCAGGACTGGCTGGACTACGCCGCCCTCGACGTCGAGCTTCTCATCGAGTTGCGCGACGCGCTCGAGACCGAACTGGCCGACCAGGGCAAGCTGGCGTGGGCGCTGGAGGAGTTCGAGGCACTGCGCGTCGCACCGCCCCCGCCGCCGAGGGCAGAGCCGTGGCGCCGCACGTCCGGGATCCACCGGGTGCGCTCCCCGCGCGGGCTGGCCGCGGTCCGGGCGCTGTGGGAGGCCAGGGACGCGCTGGCCAGGCAGCGGGACATCGCACCCGGCCGGGTGCTGCCGGACAGCTCGATCGTGCAGGCCGCGATCGCGGCGCCGACCAGCGAGGCCGACCTGCTCCAGCTGCCGGTGTTCAAGGGCCGCGCCCAGCGCCGGATCGCCGACCTGTGGGTACGTGCCCTGCGCACCGCGGCCGGTCTGTCCCGCTCCGAGCTGCCCGACCCGTCACCGCCGCACGACGGCCCGCCCCCGCCGAACCGCTGGGCGGACCGGGACCCGGCCGCCGCCGCCCGCCTCGCCGCGGCCCGCGGCGCGCTGACCACGATCGCCCAGGACAACCGGCTCCCGATCGAGAACCTGCTCCAGCCGGACCTGGTGCGGCGCACCTGCTGGCGGCCGCCGGACCCGCTCGGCACCGACACGGTCGCCGACGCGCTGCGGACCGGTGGGGCACGGGAGTGGCAGATCAACCTGACCGTCGACGCGCTGGCCACCGCGCTCAACGGCACCGGCTGAGCGCATGGCCGGGCGGGTCCGGATCGGCACCTCGGGGTGGGTGTACCCGCCGTGGCGCGGGGTGTTCTATCCGGAGAAGCTGGCGCACCGCCGGGAGTTGGAGCACCTGTCCGGCCGGCTCAACTCGGTGGAGATCAACGGCAGCTTCTACTCGCTGCAACGGCCGTCGAGCTACCTGTCCTGGCGCGGGCAGACCCCGGACGGGTTCGAGTTCGCGGTCAAGGGCGGGCGTTTCATCACCCATATGAAGCGGTTGAGCGACGTCGAGACGCCGCTGGCGAACTTCTTCGCCTCCGGAGTCCTGGCGCTCGGCGACAAGCTCGGTCCGTTCCTGTGGCAGCTCCCGCCGAACCTCCCGTACGACCGGGAGCAGCTGACCAGGTTCTTCGCGATGCTGCCGCGCAGCACGGTCGAGGCCGCCGAGCTGGCCGCCCGGCACGACGAGCGCCTGGACGGCCGGGCGCTGACCGTCGCGGAGTTCCGGGCGCCGCTGCGGCACGCGCTGGAGGTCCGGCACCCGAGCTTCACCGATCCGGGGTTCCCGGACGTCCTCCGCGCGCACGACGTCGGCCTGGTGATCGCCGACGCGGCCGCCGACTGGCCGTACCTGGAGCAGGTGACCACGGACTTCGCCTACGTGCGCCTGCACGGCAGCACAGAGCTGTACACCAGCGGGTACACGCCCGAGTCACTCGACGAGTGGGCCGAGCGGATCCGCGGCTGGACCGCCGCGGGCGTCGACACCTACGCCTACTTCGACAACGACGCCAAGGTCCGCGCGCCGTTCGACGCCCTGGCGCTCAGCGAACGCCTGGACGTGCGATGGCCCGGAGCGTGAGTTCCACCAGGTGCTCGATCGCGCCCGGCGCCGGGTCGGGCATCAGTTGGGCGATGTCGTTCGCGGTCACGCCGGGAGCGATGGATCGGTCGCAGCGGTCGACGGCTTGCTGACCGATCTGCGTGAGGTGGGCGAGGCATCCTCGAGATCCACGTGGACTGGTGGGCCAACGCCCGGAGGCCGCGGTGCGCCCGATCGTCGGCATCATCGACGACCCGAGGCCGGGGTGGGCCGTGTACCGGGGTGCCGGCGAGCTGGCCATCGACGTCGGCGACCGGGCCGCGCAGGACGCCGCACGCCTGGCCGCGGCGGTCGAACCCGATTAGCGGGTGCGACGGCCGAAGATCGCCGCGCGCCCGGCACGCCGTTCCGCGGACGCTCGCGTTGCTCGGGTGTTGCTCGCACCGTCAGCGGACGCGAACACACTCGCCCCAACCTGACCGGGAGGACGCACATGCCGTTACGCCACGGCTCGCCGGCGCTGGTGGTCGCGCTCGGGTTCGCCGCCATCGTGTTCGACGGGTACGACCTCATCGTCTTCGGGTCGGTCGTGCCGGCGTTGCTGGAGCATCCGGGATGGGACCTGACCGCCGCCCAGGTCGGGGCGATCGGCAGTTACGCGCTCATCGGGATGCTCGTGGGGGCGATCAGCTCGGGGTGGCTCACCGACCTGTTCGGGCGGCGACGGCTGTTCGTCGGGTGCCTGGCGTGGTTCTCGGTGATGATGATCGGGGTGGCGTTGGCGCCGAACCCGGAACTGCTCGGGGTGTTCCGCTTCCTGGCGGGGCTGGGGTTCGGGGGGATCGCGCCGACGGCGATCGCGCTCGTGGTGGAGTCCGTTCCCGCGTCGCGGAAGAACCTGTGGAACGCGGTCATGCTCGCCGGGTTCCCGGTCGGCGGGGTGCTCGCGGCCGTGCTGGCGGTCGCCATGCTCGAACCGTACGGCTTCCGGGTGTTGTTCCTGATCGGCGCGCTGCCGCTGGTCACGCTCGTGCCGCTGGCGCTGTGGCTGCTGCCGGAGTCGCCGCAGTTCCGGCGCGCTCGGTCGAGCCTGCGCGGGATTCCGCTCGGGCCGCTGACCTACTTCGCCGTCGCCAACTTCGCCGGGTTCCTGCTCGTGTTCGGGCTCAACACCTGGCTGCCGCAGCTGATGCGGCTCGCCGGGTACGACCTCGGGTCGGCGCTCGGCTTCCTGCTCGTGCTGAACCTCGGTGCCGTCGCCGGGGGGCTGGCGGGATCGGCACTGGCGGACCGGTGGGGCGGGCGCTGGGTCGCGACCGGGCTGTTCGTCGTAGCGGCGGTGTCGCTCGCGTTGGTGGCGCTGCCGATGCCGGTCGTGCTCGTGTACCTGGTCGTCGCGGTCGCGGGGGCGGCGACGATCGGGAACCAGATCGTCGTCTACGGGTACGTCGCGACCCACTTCCCGGCCGAACACCGGGCCACCGCGCTCGGGGTCACCTCGGGCATCGGCCGGCTCGGGGCGGCGATCGGGCCGGTGCTCGGCGGGCTGCTGGTCGGCGCCGGGCTGACGGTGAACGTCGGGGTGTTCGCGGCGGTCGCGCTGCTCGGGGCGCTCGCGTCCGCGCTCGCGGTGCGGCGCGAGCCGGCGGAGGTGACGCGGTTCCCCGCCGGCTCGCTGTCCAGGGCCGCCTGACCAACCTCCCTGGACATCACAGCTAAGCGACGGCGGTGCCTTCGAGTTCGACCAGCAGGGTGGGGACAGCCAGCCGGGTCACGCCGAGCATCGTGCTGGTCGGGGCCACCCCGGCGGCGTCCAGCCGGGACGCCAGCACACCGTAGTGCTGGATGAGCAGGTCGACGTCGGTGGTGTAGACGTTGAGCCGGACGAGGTTCCCGAGGGACATGCCGCCCGCGCCGAGAACGGCCTCCAGGTTGTCCAGGCTCAGCGTCAGCTGCGCGGCCAGGTCGTCGGCGTGCTGGGGCGTGCCGTCGGCGCTCAGCGCGGTCTGTCCCGCGCAGTACAGGGTCCGGGTGTGCCCGGAGACGAGTTCGCCCTGGTTGTAGCCCAGTTCCTTCGACCACGTCCACGGGTTGACCGTCGTACGTTCCACTGTCACATCAGGCTCCGTTCGGTTCATCGACAGTGGTGCGAGCCTGGCAAGGAATCACGACACCCTGTGTCGTGTATTCGGTACGGTCTTCTGGTGCGCGCCGACCGGTTGGTCTCGCTGGTGCTGCTGCTGCGCCAGCGCGGTCGGCTGTCCGCGGCGACGCTGGCCAGGGAGCTGGAGGTGTCCACCAGGACGGTGTTGCGGGACATCGAGGCGCTGTCCTCGGCGGGTGTCCCGGTCTACGCCGAACGCGGCCGGCACGGCGGTTTCGCGTTGTTGCCCGGTTTCCAGGCGGAGCTGACCGGGCTGAACCACGACGAGGCGCTCGCGCTGCTGGTCGCCGGGTCGCGGCGTGGGGCGCAGGTGTTCGGCCTCGGCTCGGCGCTCGCCTCGGCGATGCTGAAGGTGGTCGACGCGCTGCCGGCGGGCCAGCGGGACACCGCGGCCGGCGCGGTGCGGCGGCTGCTCATCGACCCGGAGTCCGACCTGCTCGCGCGGCGGGTGGTCGCCGACGAGGTGCCCGACGCGACGGTGGCCGAGATCCGGCGGGCGGTGTTCGCCGGGCACAAGCTGCGGATCCGGTACGCGGCAGTGGACCAGGCGCCGGCGTGGCGGACGGTGGACCCGATCGGGCTGGTCACCGTGCGCGACCAGGGCTACCTGCTGGCCACGAGGTCCGGCGCGGACCGCACCTACCGGCTGTCCCGGGTGCTGGCCGCCGAGGAACTGGACGAGCCGGCGGACCGGCCGGAGCGGGTCGACCTGGACCGCGCGTGGCAGGAACGCGGCACCCGGTTCCGGACCGGTGGGGACCAGGTCGCCGTCCTGGTACGGCTGAACCCGGCACGGCGGTCGGACCTGGTGAACACCGCGCTCGCCGTCCGCGCGGAGGAGGTCGACGCGGACGGCTGGCTGCGCCTGGAGGTGACCTTCCAGGACGCGCGGCACGCCGAGTGGACCATATGGCAACTCGCCACGAACGCGGAAGCCCTTGCGCCGCAGTGGTTACGCGCCTCCCTGCACGACCGCGCAGCCGCGATCGCCGACCGCTACGGGGCGACGTCATGAACGTTCGGCCGGCGCTGCCCGGCGACCGGGAGTTCCTCTTCGAGGTGCGGCGCGCAACTCTGCGCACCTACGTCGAACAGACGTCGGGCTGGGACGACGCCGAGCAGCGCGTGGTCGCCGATGGGGAGTTCGCCGTCCTGCCGTTCTCCGTGGTCGAGGAGGACGGTCGGCCCATCGGCTACGTGTGTGTCCTGCACCGGAGCGAGTACGACTTCATCGAGGAGATCGCGCTGTTGCCCGAGGCGCAGGGGCGTGGCATCGGCACCGAGCTGTTGCGGGGCATCCTGCTGGCCGCCGAGCGGCGCGGCGTTCCGGTCCGGCTCAGCGTCTTCGTCGACAATCCCGCGCGGGCGCTCTACACCCGCCTCGGATTCGAGGTCGTGCGGGTCGAGGATCCCCGGGTGGCGATGCGGTGGGAGCCGGTCAGCGGAGGGTCGGCAGGTGCACGGTCACCGTGAGGCCGCCGCCGGGTACCGCCTCCGCGGTGACCATGCCGCGGTGCGCCAGCACCACCGCGCGCACGATCGACAGCCCGAGGCCAGTGCCGGTCTGGGCGGTCCGGTCCACGCCGCCTCGGCGGAACGACTCGAACAGCTCGTCCACCCGGTCCGGGTCGACCGCCGCACCGGACGAGGACACGCGCAGGCTCGCCCGTTCCGGGGTCGCTCCCGTCCACACCTCGATCCAGCCGCCGTCGACGTTGTGCCGGACCGCGTTCTCCAGCAGGTTCCCCGCCACCCGTTCCAGCAGGGCCGGGTCACCCGCGACCGGCGCCGGCAGGTCGTGGAACGCCGTGGACAGGCCCCGGCGGGTGGCGTCCGCCGCGATCGGGCGCCACGCGGCGGCGACCACGGCGGCCAGGTCGACCGGCTCCACCACGCCGAGGCCCATGCCGTCGGTGCGGGCGAGCAGCAGCAGCGCCTCGACCAGCTGACCGGACCGCAGGGTGGCGTCGCGCACGACGCCGGCCATCCGGCGCAGCTCGTCGGCGTCGGCGTTCGGGTCGGACAGGGTGACGTCGAGCTCGGTGCGGATCACCGACAGCGGGGTGCGCAGCTCGTGCGAGGCGTTCGCGACGAACTGGCGCTGGGCGGAGAACGTGGCCTGCAGCCGGTCGAGCATGGCGTCGAAGGTGTCCGCGAGCTCGGCGACCTCGTCGCGCGGGCCCCGCAGGGCGATGCGCTCGCCGAGCGACTCCGCGGACAGCCGGCGGGCGGTGCCGGTGACGTCCCGCAGCGGCTTGAGCACCCGGCCGGTGAACGTCCACGCCAGCAGGGCGGTCGCGACCAACACGCACACGAACGCGATCGAACCCGCTACCAGCACCCGGAAGCGCGCGTTGTCGCGCAGCACCTCGGCCAGCTTCTCGGCCGGCACCGCGACACCGTCGACCTCGATCGTGGTGCCCGCCGGGAGCGAGGGCACGGTGACCGCGCCGGCGGCGAGGATCCACGCCAGCCAGAGCAGCAACGCGGCGACCACCGCGACCAGCGCGGTCGCGAGCAGCGTGATCCGGGCGCGCAGGCCGGGACCGCGCCTGGGGCCGGTCACCCTGACCCGGCTCCGGCGGCGGACGGCACCCGGTACCCCGAACCGACGACCGTGTCGATGATCCCCGGCTCGCCGAGCTTCTTGCGCAGTGTCATCACCGTCACCCGGACGGTGGTGGTGAACGGGTCGGCGTGCTCGTCCCAGACCCGCTCCAGCAGCTCCTCGCTGCTCACCACCGACCCGGAGGCCGCGAGCAGTACCTCGAGGACGCCGAACTCCTTGCGGGTCAGCTCCACCGGGGCGCCGGCCCTGGTCACCGTGCGACGGGCGGGGTCGAGTTCCAGGTCACCCGCGCGCAGCACCGGCGGCGTGACCGGGGTCGAACGCCGGGCGAGCGCCCGGACCCGCGCGACCAGCTCGTCGAACGCGAACGGCTTGGCCAGGTAGTCGTCGGCGCCGAGGGACAGGCCCTCCACCCGGTCGGCCACCGTGCCCGAGGCGGTCAGCATGATCACCCTGGTCAGCGCCCCGGAGGCGACGATCTCCCGGCACAGCTCGTCGCCGGGCATACCCGGGAGGTCCCGGTCCAGTACGACCACGTCGTACCGGGTGACGGTGGCCTTCTCGTGCCCCTCGTTCCCGTCCAGCGCGACGTCCACCGCCATGCCCTCACGACGCAACCCTCTGGCCACGGCCTCAGCCAGGGCCTCCTCGTCCTCGACGATCAGTATCCGCACGGCCCCACGATGCCAGAGGCCACGTTCGGTCGCCGTCAGCCCGGCCGCTACAGGTACCGGGCGCGCAACGGCGGGGCCAGCTTCTCGACGGCGTAGCGGAGGGTCGGGCGGTGCATCGCGGCGGCGTGCTGGTCCAGAAAGGACAGCAGGGCCGGCTCGTCGAGCAGGCCCGCGTACTTCAGCGCGATGCCGACCGGCTTGGACACCACGACGTCGTCGTCCGGCAGGAGTACCTCGGCCAGCCGGAACAGGTCGGGCAGGTGCGCGGGGGCGCCGTACCGCGCCCAGTAGAGCGGCGCGGTGATCGCCGTCCGGCGTTCGTGCTGGTTCGTCGACCGGGCGAGGGTGAACAGGGGGTCGTGCGAGCGGTCCATCAGGTACCGGCCGACGACCCGGGGCGCGGCGCGGTCGACCATGTCCCAGGAGTCGATCCGCGCGTGTTTCGCCAGGTACAGCTCGTACCCGGCGCTCCGGTCGTCGTCGGTGAGCTTCGGGGACCGGGCCTTGAAGTCCAGCACGCACACCGCGCACAGCCGGGCCTCGTACACCGGCTCGTCGAACAACGACGCCACCTCGTCCAGCGGCATCGCGGCGTGGGCCTTGGCGAGGTCGAACGTCGTCCTCATCCGCACGCCGAGCACGGGGTAGCCGTCCGGGAGGCGGGCGCTGGTCTTCTCACGGTCCTCGGCCGTGGCGTTCGCCAGCAGGTCGGCGAGGAGCGCGGCGGCGCTCGCCACTAGCCCTGGTTCAGCTCGGTGCGGGCGCGGTCCCCGGCGACCGGGTCGCCGATGCGGTCGACCGTCCACTCCGTGACGCGGCGGGCCACCTGCTGCGCGGTCAGTCCGAGCCGGACCAGTACCTCCGCGCGAGTGCCCTGGCCGTGGAACTCCTGCGGGACGCCCAGGTCGCGCAGCGGGGTGTCCACGTCGGCGTCGCGCAGGGCCGCGGCCAGGGCCCAGCCGAACCCGCCGTGCCGGCCGCCGTCCTCGACGGTGACCACCAGGCGGTGCCCGGCGGCCAGGGCGACCAGCTCGGCCGGCACCGGCAGCACCCAGCGCGGGTCGACGACGGTGACGCCGATGCCCTGGTCGGCGAGGCGTTCGGCCGCCGCCAGGCCCAGCTCGGCGAACGCGCCGACGGTCACCAGCAGCACGTCGGCGCTCTCGTCGGCGGCCGGGTGACGCAGCACGTCGACGACCCCGCGCCGCTCCAGCGCGGGGATGTCGGCGCCGACCGACGCCTTCGGGAACCGCAGCACGGTCGGCCCGTCGGACACCGCGACCGCCTCGCTCAGCTCCTCGGACAGGGTGCCGGCGTCGCGCGGGGCGGCGATCCGGATACCGGGCACGGCACCGAGGATCGACAGGTCCCACATGCCGTGGTGGCTCGCGCCGTCCGGGCCGGTGATGCCGGCGCGGTCGAGCACGACGGTGACCGGCAGCCGGTGCAGGGCGACGTCCATCAGCATCTGGTCGAACGCGCGGTTCAGGAACGTCGAGTAGATCGCCACCACCGGGTGCAGGCCGCCCATGGCCAGGCCGGCCGCGGAGGTGACGGCGTGCTGCTCGGCGATGCCCACGTCGAACCAGCGGTCGGGGTAGGCGTCGGCGAACGGCGCCAGTCCGGCCGAGCGCAGCATCGCCGCGGTGATCGCGACGACGTCCGGCCGCGTCTCGCCGATCCGCACCATCTCGTTCGCGAACACCGAGGTCCAGGTGGCGCTCTTGGCGGTGGTCGGCTTGCCGGTGACCGGGTCGATCGGGTCGGTCTGGTGCATCTGGTCGACTTCGTCGTTCTCGGCGAGCGGGAAGCCGCGACCCTTGCAGGTGACCGCGTGCACGATGACCGGCCCGCCGAACTCCTTGGCCCGGCGCAGCGCCGCGTCGAGGGCGGCGAAGTCGTGGCCGTCGACCGGACCGAGGTACTTGAGGCCGAGGTCCTCGAACATCATCTGCGGGCTGAGCGCGTCCTTGATGCCGCGCTTGGCTGCGTGCAGGGCGGCGTAGATCGGCTTGCCGACCACCGGAGTGCCCTGCAGGACCCGCTTGCCGCCCTCCAGCGCGCGCTCGTAGCCGGGGGTGAGGCGCAGCGAGGTGAGGTGGTCGGCCAGGCCGCCGATGGTGGGCGAGTAGGAGCGCCCGTTGTCGTTGACCACGATCACCACTGGCCGGTTCCTGCCGGCGGCGATGTTGTTCAGGGCTTCCCAGCACATGCCGCCGGTGAGCGCGCCGTCACCGACGACGGCGACGACGTGGCGGTGCTCGCCGCGCAACTCGTAGGCCTTGGCGAGGCCGTCGGCGTAGGAGAGGGCGGTGGAGGCGTGGCTGTTCTCGACGAGGTCGTGCTCGCTCTCGGCGCGGCTGGGGTAGCCGGAGAGGCCGGCCTGCTGGCGGAGGTGCTCGAACTCGTCGCGGCGGCCGGTGATGACCTTGTGCACGTAGGCCTGGTGGCCGACGTCGAAGATGACCGGGTCGTGCGGGGAGTCGAAGACGCGGTGGATCGCCATGGTCAGCTCGACCACGCCGAGGTTGGGGCCGAGGTGGCCGCCGGTGGTGGTGACCTTGTCGACCAGGAACTCCCGGATCTCGGCCGCGAGCCTGGGGAGGTCCTCGCCGGCCATCCGCTTGAGGTCGGCGGGGCCGTGCAGGGACTCGAGCTGGTCGGTCACCGATGGTCACCTCGGTTTCGGGTTTCGTTTCGGGGCGTTCGGCCATCCGGCGGTCCCCGCAAGTCTACGAGCGTCCACTCGATGCGGCTCCGCGCCTAGACTCCCCCCGTGCCCGTTGCCTTCGACTCCGCCGGGATGGAGCAGTACGACGAGCGGACGTGGTTCGACCCGCGCACCGGCGACCAGGTGAGCCTGACGTACATCGGTATGGTGCCCGACCTGCCGGCGGGGTTGGACGCGCTGCCGCTGCTGCGCCACCGGCTAGCGCTGGAGACCGCCGAGATCGGCGGGTTGATCGAGGCGCACACGGTGTTCATCGACCAGGTGCCGGCGCTGTTTCAGCTGCTCAAGGTGCCGATCCCGAACCAGGAGACGGGGCAGGCGTTCATCGCCGCGTTCACCCTGCCGAAGGCGACGTGCAGCGTGGTGCTGCGGATCCAGTGCGCCGAGGGAGCCACGACCGGCGTGCGAGAGGCGACGGTGGCCGGGCAGGTCGGCCCGGAGAACTACCTGCGCCCGCACCCGTACGCGCCGGATCTGACGGGTCTGCTCCCCTGGCACGTGGCCGACGAGGCGAGGTGGGACGCGAACTTCCCCGACCACCCGTTGACCAGAGCCCGAGCCTGGGCCCACCACACGATCGCGACGGCTCGGGTTGACCCGGCGTTCGCCCGCCTGGCCCCGTTCCGCCCGGACCAGACGGAGACCCTGCCGAGACAGGAGACGGTGTACACGCCGGCGGTCGGCTCGACGGACCGGGCGCCGTCGCCCAAACCCCCGTCCCAGCCCCCCGCGCCGCCGACGCCTTTCGCCCAGGAGCGGTCCGCACCGGTACCGCCGTCACCGAAACCGAGGCAGCCGACGGGCTCGTGGACCGAGCCGACGTCGGTACCTCCGTTCGGCCCCCCACATCCGGCCACGTCGTCAGCGGAGGACGCGGCGACACCGGTTCCCGACGCGCCGCGTCCCACCCCGCGACCATCGGCCGACGAGCCGGCACGGGCCGAGGTCCGACACCGACCCGACCCACCCCGACCAGGACCGGCCGACCTTCCACCACGGCCAGACCAACCCCGCCCGATCGGTCTCGCACCACCAGCCGACCAACCCCACCCGGCGCCGGCCGATGAACCTCGCCCAGCACCGCGGGACGTCCCACCACCAACCAACGCACCCCGCCCGGCACCGACCACCCTCGCACCAGCCGACGAACCTCGCCCAGCACCGCGGGACGTCCCACCACCAACCAACGCACGCCGCCCGGCACCGACCAGCCTCGCGCCACCCGACGAACCCCACCTGGAACCAGCCGATCTGCCTCCGCCAGTCGACGAGGTTCGTCCAGCGCTGCCCGACCCCCCGCCACCAGCCGACGCACCCCGTCCAGGACCGGCCGACCTTTCGCCATGGGCCGACGAGGCGGGCGCGGCACTCCCACCGCCGGCCGACCAACTTCACTCGGCGCTGCCCGACGTCCCACCACCAGCCGACGCACCGCGACCGGCAGTGCCCGACGGTTCACCAGCCGACCAACCTCATCCAGAGCCGGTCGAGCTCTCGCCACGAGCTGACGAGGTCCGCCCGCCACTACTCGATGTCCCACCACCACCCGGCGAATCGCGCCCGGCACTGGCCGACCTCTCACCCCCAGCCGAGCAGCAGTCCCACCCGGCACCGGCCGACCTCCCACCGCCAAGCGGCCAACCCCACCACGCACTGGCCGGCCTCGCACCGTCAGCCGACCAACCTCAGCCGGCATCGGCCGATCCTCCGGCGCCGAGCGACCAGCAGCACCCGCCACCAGACGACCAACGCCACCCGGCACCGGCCGACCTCCTACCACCAGGCGACCAACCCCACCCGGCACCGGCCGACCCTCCACCACCAAGCGACCAACACCATCCGCCACCGGCCGGCTTCTCACCGCCGGCCCACCAACCCCACCCGGCACCGGCCGATCCTCCACCGCCAAGCGACCAACACCATCCGCCACCGGCCGGCTTCTCACCGCCGGCCCACCAACCCCACCCGGCACCGGCCGACCTTCCGGCGCCGAGCGACCAATCACATCCGGCACTGCCCGACGTGCCACCGCCAGGCGACCAACCCCAGGCACCGGTGGCGAAGGGTGAAACTGATCCGGCGCCGGACGATCTCCCGGCACCTGCCGACGAACCCCGTCCCGCGCCGGCCGACGCCCCGCGAGTCGACGAGACTCCACCGGCGTCGATCGACGAAATGGGCTCGGTACCGGCGGCATCTTCGGCATCGGACGACCAGCCGCACGGTCTCGCGCCGCTCGCCGGGCTTCAGTCCCGCAGTGACGCGCCGGAGCCGACAGCCACCGAGCCGGGCGGCGACCCGCAGGTGCCGGCGATCTCCGAATCCGACCTCTCACCGGCGGCGCTCCACGGGCCGCCTACCGACCTCAGGCCGCCGCCCACGCTCGGGCCGCCGCCCGACGTGCCCGACCCGACATCGGGCGATCACTCGATCGATTCCAGCTCATCGGGTGACTCCGACGAGGTGCGGCCAACGGTCGAAGACGAGCCGAGCCACGGGCCGCCGCGCCCGACGCACGCGTTCTCCCTTCCCCCGCTGGCCGACGAACTGCCCCCGTTCCAACTCCCCCCGCGAGCCACGCTCGACAGCGCGGCCGGGCCGTTCCGCCGGTCTCCGCTGCCGCCTGAGCCGGAGTCGCTCGAACTCAGCCCGCCGCCACCCGAACCCCCACCCGTCCGCGCCCTGCACCCGGTCACCAACGGTCTTCGCGCGGTGCCTCCGCTGGACGAACCCGCCGCCGTCTGGCAGGCACCGCCCGCCGACCCGGTTTCGCCCGCCACCAACGGCTCCCCCAGGCCGAGACCACGGCACGCCAGCCCGGCCGAGACCACGCGGACCGTCCTCGTCGGGCTGCCGGTGGGCGACTACCTCTCGCTCTGGGTGAACGACGAGCTGACCTACTGGCGCCTGGCCGACCCCGACGCGGTCCGCGCCCGGCTCGGGGCCGGGATCGAGGCGCGGTCCGAGGTCGAGGACCGGCGGTTCCGGGAGACCGCGCTGCTCGACCCGGACGCGAACACGCTGTTCCTCGCGGACCGGTTCCGCGACAGCACCGGCCGGCTCGGCGGTCCGACCACCGCGCTGGAACCCGCCACGGAGGACGAGGCAAGGCGCGCCGCCGACGACAAGGCGATCTCCGCGCTGTACCACTGGCTCGGCGAGGTGGCACTGGCCGCGGGCGAGCGGGACGAGCTCGTCGCGGTCGAGGTCGGCGGGTGGACGGCCACGGCGTCGCCTCGGGTCGAGGTCACTTTGCGGACGGACGGAGAGGAATGGCACTCCGTAGTCGAGGCGTCCCCTGTTCCGGTGGACGCTCCCGTGTGGCGTGACCAACAACCGGTTGACGGCGACACCCAGTTACTGGTTTCCCCGGCGACGGACCGGACGATCCGCGCCGCCGGGCTGCTGACCAGGTTCGCCGTCGGAACGTGGTCGCTGCACCCGTTCCAGCTCGGGCTGACGTTCGGGCCAAACCCCACGCTCAGTGAGACACCGACGCGGTAAGGTCAACTCTCACGATGAGTGATCAGAGGGTGGGGACAGTGCAGTGACCGAGCCGCAGCCGGTGATGGAGCAGGCGGAGCAGGACCGGTTGACGCGGCAGGTGGGGCGCGCCCTGCTGACCGTGGCCGGCCAGGACTGGACGCAGGTACGCGCCGAGTACCGGTCCGCGGGACGGCACGTCGAGGTCGACGTGTTCGTCAGCGGCCCGGACGGGCAGCCGCGGCCGGTGCGCCCGCCGCAGGAGGTGGTCGACGGACTCGGTCGGCTGCGCCAGGGCATGTACCGGCCGGGCCGCGGAACCTGGCTGTCCGCCCTGTACCTGCTCGACCCGCCGAGCAGCTTCAGCGCCGAGTTCGAACCGGACGTCGAGCCGCGCTGGCGCCGCGTCCCGCCCCCGATCGGCTTCGCGGACGAGCTGCGCTTCTTCCCGCGCGCGGACGAGCACATCCCGGACTGGTTCCGCCAACGCGCCGGCCTCCCCCCGGCCGGCGGCGAGCAACCCCCGAACGCGCCGCCGACCCCACCGGCCGGGGCGCCGGCGACTCCCCAGCAACAACCGGCCCACCCGACGCCGCCGCACGGCGCCCCGCAACCACCGCACCAGCCGGGACCACCGCACCAATCCGGCCGACCCGGCCAGCCGGGTCCGCCGCACCAACCCGGCCAGCCGCACCAGCCGGGACCGCCGCACACCCCGCCCCACGGCGGCCAGCAGTTCCACGGCACCACACCCGCCCGCCCGGCCTGGTAGCCGATGCGATGAAGGCGTCCTTCATCGCATGAGCAGCGCGACGCACTCCACGTGGTGGGTCATCGGGAACGCGTCGAAGGCCCGGAGCTCGGCGAGCCCGTAGCCGTGCCCGGCGAACGTGGCCACGTCACGGGCCAGGGCCGCCGGGTCGCACGCCACGTAGACGATCCGCTCCGGCCCGGCCGACGCGATCGTGTCGACCACCGCCCGGCCGGCACCCTTGCGCGGCGGGTCCAGCACGACCACCCTCGGCGCCGGCAACGACGTCCGCTCCACCCGACCGGTGACCACCTCCACCTGCGGCAGGTCCGCGAGGTTCGACCTCGCCAGCGCGGCGGCCGCCCCCACCGACTCGACGGCCAGCACCCGCCCGGACGGGCCGACCTGCCCGGCCAGCACCGACGCGAACAGACCCACCCCCGCGTACAGATCCCACGCCACGTCCCCACCCCGCGCGCCGGACCACTCCGCGACCACCTCCGCGTACACGTCGGCCGCGTCCGGATGGGTCTGCCAGAACCCGTCGGCCGCCACCCGCCAGCTCCGGCGCGCCGCGGACTCCACCGCCTCCCCGCCGGCCACCACCCGCCCGTCCTCGACGACATGCGTGTGCGCCGTCGAGTCGACCGCCACGGCCAGAGACGCCCCGGGCGGCCACCGCCGGTCGACGACCGCGTCGACCGTGCCGGGCGCGGCGATAGCGCAGCTGTCGACCGGGACCACCCGGTGGCTGCGGTGCGCGAGGAACCCCGGACGGCCCAGCCGGTCCACCGTCAGCCTGGCCCTGGTCCGCCAGGAGAGCAGCCCGCCGGCCAGCTCCTCGACCTCCACCGGAACCGACACGCCGGCCAACCGCGACAGCTGCTCGGCCACCACGGCCGCCTTCAACGCCCGCTGGCCCTCGGCCGACACGTGCTGCCAGTCGCAGCCGCCGCACCGGCCCGGGCCGGAGAACGGGCACGGTGCCGGCACCCGCGACGGCGCCGCGTCCAGCGCCGACACCGCGTCCGCGCGGCAGAACGAGCCACCCCGGTCCTCGGTCACCGACACCACCACCCGCTCACCGGGCAGCGTGTGCCGCACGAACACCACCCGGCCCTCGTGCCGCGCGACGCAGTGCCCACCGTGCGCGACCGGGCCGACGGTGACCTCGAACCGGCGGCCGACCCAGGACGTCACCGCTTGTCCTTCCCGGACAGGCCCCGGCGGACCGCACCGGGCGCGGTCACGTCCCGGTCCCGCACCCGCTGCGCCGACGCCAGCTGCCACGGCACGCTGGTCACCATCACTCCCGGCTGGAACAGCAGCCTGCCCTTGAGCCGCAGCGCGCTCTGGTTGTGCAGCAGCTGCTCCCACCACCGGCCGACGACGTACTCCGGGATGTACACGGTGACCACGTCGCGCGGGTTGTCGGTGCGCATTCGCTTCACGTAGTCCAGCACCGGCTTGGTGATCTCCCGGTACGGCGACTCGACCACCTTGAGCGGCACCGAGAAGTCCTCCTTCTCCCACTGCGCCACCAACGCCCTGGTGTCCGCGTCGTCGACGTTGACCGTGACCGCCTCGAGCACGTCCGGCCGGGTCGCCCGCGCGTACGCCAGCGCGCGCCGGGTCGGCAGGTGCAGCTTCGACACCAGCACGATCACGTGGTTGCGTGACGGCAGCACCGCGGGGTCGCGGTTGCGCTCGGCCTCGGCCAGCTCGGCCGCCACCCGGTCGTAGTGCCGCCGGATCGCGGTCATCAGGGCGTAGATCGTGCCCATCGCGGCGAGTGCGATCCACGCCCCATGGGTGAACTTCGCGACCAGCACGATCACCAGCACCGCCGAGGTCATCGTCAGCCCGAACGCGTTGATCGCGCGGGAGCGGCGCATCCGCCTGGCCGCTGCCTCGTCCGGCCCGTCGCGCAGCAGCCGGTTCCAGTGCCGGATCATCCCGCTCTGGCTCAGCACGAACGACACGAACACGCCGACGATGTAGAGCTGGATCAGCCGCGTGACCTCGGCGTCGAACGACACCACCAGGATGATCGCGAACGCGGCGAGCCCGACGATGCCGTTCGAGTACGCCAGCCGGTCACCCCGGGTGTGCAGCTGGCGCGGCAGGTACCGGTCCTGCGCGAGGATCGAGCCGAGTACCGGGAAGCCGTTGAACGCGGTGTTCGCGGCCAGCACCAGGATCAGCCCGGTGAAGAAGATGATCCACCAGACCGCCGGGTCGAACCCGGTGAACACGGCGTTAGCCAGCTGGGCCACCAGCGTCTTCTGCTCGTAGTCCGGCGGGGCGTCGACGAGCTGCTCGGCGGGGTGCTCGGCGATCTTCGCGCCGGACATCCCGGCCAGCGCGATCAGCCCGAGGAACATCGTGATCGCGATGATGCCCATCAGCAGCAGCGTCGTCGCCGCGTTCCTCGACTTCGGCTTGCGGAACGCCGGCACCCCGTTGCTGATCGCCTCGACACCGGTCAGCGCCGCGCTGCCGGAGGAGAACGCGCGCAGCACCAGGAACACCAGGGCCATGCCGGTGAGCTGGTCACCCTCCTCCAGCAGGGTGAAGTCGGCACTCTCCGCGCGCACCTCGTCGTCGAGCAGCACCACCCGGGTGACACCCCAGACGATCATGGCGAGGATGCCGAACACGAACGCGTAGGTCGGGATCGCGAACAGCGTGCCCGACTCGCGCACGCCACGCAGGTTCATCGCGGTCAGCAGCACGATCGCGCCGACCGCGAACTCCACCTTGTGCGTGGCCACGAACGGCACCACCGACCCGATGTTCGCCGCCGCCGAGGAGATCGACACGGCCACGGTGAGCACGTAGTCGACCAGCAGCGCGCTGCCGACCACCAGGCCCCAGCGGCGCCCGTGGTTGACGGTGGCCACCTCGTAGTCGCCGCCGCCGGACGGGTAGGCGTGCACGTTCTGCCGGTAGGACAGCACGACCGCGGTCATCAGCAGGACCACGACGATCGCGATCCACGGGCTGAACGCGTAGGCGGAGATGCCCGCGACCGACAGCGTCAGCAGGATCTCCTCGGGCGCGTAGGCCACGCTGGACATCGCATCCGAGGCGAACACTGGCAGGGCGACGCGCTTGGGCAACAATGTGTGGGCCAGCCGGTCCGTGCGGAACGGTCGGCCGACCAGCAGGCGCTTCGCCACCGATGCGAGCTTGGGCACGGATGCAAAGCGTATGCGGTCGCGTCACCGGAACGGAGCAGCGGCCGGTAGGTTGCACCCCGGCGATCCGTGCGGGGTCCGCCCGGAGGAGAAGGGAAGGCCTGGACGTGCACGTGGTGATCATGGGCTGCGGGCGGGTCGGCTCGTCGCTCGCCGCCGCGGTCGAACGGCTCGGCCACTCGGTCGCGGTCGTCGACAAGGACGCGCAGGCGTTCCGGCGGCTGGGCACCGACTTCCACGGCCGGCAGGTGGTCGGCGGCGGGTTCGACCGGCGCGTGCTGGTCGAGGCCGGGATCGAGGAGGCCGCCGCGTTCGCCGCGGTGTCCAGCGGGGACAACTCCAACATCATCTCGGCGCGGGTGGCGCGGGAGACGTTCGGCGTCGAGCACGTGGTCGCCCGGATCTACGACGCCAAGCGGGCCGAGGTGTACGAGCGGCTGGGCATCCCGACGGTGGCGACCGTGCCGTGGACCACCGACCGGCTGATGCGCACGCTGCTGCCGGACGGTGTCGCGTCGGCGTGGCGGGACCCGACCGGCAAGGTCGCGGTGGTCCAGCTGCCGATGCACGAGGGCTGGGTCGGGCACACGGTGGCTTCGCTGGAGCAGGCGACGGGGGCCAGGGTCGCGTTCGTCATGCGGTTCGGCACCGGCGTGCTGCCGACGCCGAAGACCGTGGTCCAGGCCGACGACCTGGTCTACGTGGCGGCGCTGTCCGGCACGATCTCCGACGTCACCAGCGCCGCAGGCCAATCGCCCGAGGAGGCGTCCTAGATGCGGGTCGCGATCGCGGGGGCCGGCGCCGTCGGCCGGTCCATCGCCGCCGAGCTGGTGGCCGCCGAGCACCAGGTGATGCTGATCGAGCGGCTGGCCGCCCACTTCGAGCCGCACACCGTGGAGCAGGCGGAGTGGGTGCTGGCGGACGCGTGCGAGCTGTCCTCGCTGGAGGACGCCGGCATGCAGCTGTGCGACGTGGTCATCGCGGCGACCGGGGACGACAAGGTCAACCTGGTCGTGTCGCTGCTGGCGAAGACGGTGTTCGCGGTGCGGCGGGTGGTGGCCAGGGTCAACGACCCCTCGAACGAGTGGCTGTTCACCGAGGCGTGGGGCGTCGACGTGGCGGTGTCGACCCCGCGGATGCTGGCCGCGATGGTCGAGGAGGCCGTCTCCGTCGGCGACCTGGTGCGGCTGCTGACGCTGCGGCAGGGCCAGGCCAACCTGGTCGAGCTGACCCTGCCGGAGGACACCCCGCTGGCCGGCCATCCGGTGCGCGACGTGCACCTGCCCCGGGACGCCGCACTGGTGACCATCCTGCGCGGCGGCCGGGTGATCGTGCCGCAGCCGGACGACCCGCTGGAACCGGGCGACGAGCTGCTGTTCGTCGCGTCGGCGAACGTGGAGGACGAGATCAGGACGGCGCTGGGTTACTGAGGCGGGGCGACGCCGGCCTGATCGACGCCAGCCTCATGGGTGGCGAGGAGTTTCTCCGCTCAGCCCTACCTCCACTGTCGTCCCTACCTCCACTGTCGTCGTCGTATCGGGACGGACGTTCTTCGCGGCGACCACGCACCCGCGGGAGCTCGCCGGATCGGAACGATGATCACTGTGGTTGGGGCGGGAAGCCGGGGGGCATGGTCATGGGCCGGCCGGCGCTCATGCCGCCGTCGATGAGGATCTCCGTTCCGGACAGGTAGCCGAAGTCGGCGGAGGCCAGGGCCAGGACGGCGGTCGCCATCTCCTCCGGTTCCGCCATGCGCGGGAGTCCGTGGACGTTCAGTGGGCCCCACGCCTCCTTGAACTGCACCCACAGGTCGTCGGGGATGCCCGGGGGGCGGACCAGGCGGGTGTCGGTGGTGCCCGGGTCGACGGACAGGACGCGGATGCCCTGCGCGCCGTAATCGAGGGCGGCCGCGCGGACGATGCCCTGCACGGCGCGCTTGCTCGCCGAGTAGGTCGCGTGGCCGGGACGGGTGTGCTCGGCCTGCGAGGACGCCGTGCAGATGATCACGCCGCCACCCGCTCTGAGCAGGTGCGGGACCTCGTACTTGATCGCGAGGAACACGCCGCGCGCGTTCGTGCGGTGCACGTCCTCCCACTCGTCGACGGTGGTCTCGTGTAAGGGCTTGCCCAGGTGGATGCCGGCGTTGTTGAAGGCGATGTCGAGCCGGCCGTACCGGCGCGCCACCGCGTCGACGAACGACCGCACCTGCTCCGGCACCCGCACGTCGGCCCTGAGGTAGAACGCGTCACCGCCCGCGCGCCGGATCTCGCGTTCGACCTCGCGGCCGAGCTGCTCGCGGCGGCCGCAGAAGCCGACCCTGGCTCCCTCCGCCGCGAACGCGACCGCGGTCTCTCTGCCGATGCCCGACGTGGCGCCGGTGATCAGCACGACCTTTCCGGCGAAGCGGCCTCGACGCCGTCCACGGCCCTCGGCGGAACTGGGCGGGGTGGCGGACGCGGTGCCGACGGTGGCCGAGGTGGCGGCCAGGGCCGCCAGACCGGCCGCGGCTCCGCCCAGCACGGTACGGCGGCCTACGTTCTCACTCATGGGATCCCTTCGGAATGGATAGCCTCGCTGTCCGTAACGGATAGTAGAACTATCTTTCTGAGAGAATTCTCAATGTGCGAATCGCCGAGCTCAGCCAGCGGACGGGCGTGCCCATCCCGACGATCAAGTTCTACCTGCGCGAGCACCTTCTCCCGCCCGGCGAGCTGACGAGCCCAAACCAGGCCCAGTACGGCGAGACCCACGTGCACCGGCTCCGCCTGGTGCGCGCGCTTGTCGAGGTGGGCGGGCTGTCGATCTCGGCGACCCGCGAGGTGCTCACGCGGATGCGGGCCGCCACCAACACGCTGCACTCGATCGGCAAGGCCCAGTTCGCCATCGCCGATCCCGTCGAGCCGCACGAGGACGAGGCGTGGCACGACGCCGTCCGCCGGGTGGACGAACTCGTCGCGGAGCGGGGCTGGCAGGTTCGGGACAGCAACCCGGCGCGTGCGTCACTCGCCGAGGCCCTGGCGTACCTGACTCGCCTCGGCCACGGGGACCTGTTCCCGCTGCTGCGACACTACGCCTCGGCCGCCGAGCTGCTGGCGGTCTCCGAGGTGGACGTGGTGCTGAGCCGCGAGAACGTCGACAGCATGTCCGAGACCCTCGTGACCATGTCGGTGCTCGGCGACGCCATGATGTCGGCCCTGCGCATGATGGCCCAGGAGTCCGACGCGACCCGCCGGTTCGAGGAGCCGTGAGGGCTCAGCTGCTCTCCGGCGCGGGGCCGCCGTACTTGGCGCGCAGTTTGGCCTCGAGTTCGCGTTCCTCGGCCGCGCGGGCTTCCGCGGCGGCCTGGATGTCCTTCTGCCGGTGTCCGGCCGCCCGCACCGCCCACACGGTGACCAGCAGTGCGACGGCGGTCAGCGGGTAGCCCATGGCCAGCCGGGCGAAGCCGAGCCAGCCGGTCTGGTCCTCGTCGTAGAGCCAGCGCTGCACGACGAACCGGGCGGCGAACACCGACATCCAGGTCAGGGTCGCGATGCTGTACACCCGCACGGCCCTGCGGTCGCCGCGCCAGAGCATCCCGTGCCCGTTGAGGTACGACCAGATCACCCCGACCAGCGGCCAGCGCACCAGCACCGACACCAGGAACACGCTGCCGTAGACCAGGCTGGTCCAGATGCCGAACAGGAAGAACCCCTTGGCGTCCCCGGTCCGGTAGGCGATGAACGCCGCGATCGCCACGCCGAAGAACCCGGAGATCGCCGGCTGCAGCGGCTCCTTGCGCACCAGCCGGATCACGGTGATCGCCACCGCGCTGCCCAGTGCGCTCCAGATCGCCGCGGTCAACCCGAACAGGGAGTTGATCAGGATGAACACCAGTACCGGGATCGTCGAGTAGACGAGCCCGGTGATGCCGCCCATCTGCTCCAGCAGGGTGGGCTGCTTCTCCTTCTCCTGCTCCGGCTCCTCGGTGGAGGTGGGGGGACTGGGGGACCTGTCAGGTTCCGTCATGTAGCCGTCTGCAACTCGTAGTAGGGGTTGTAGAGCACCTTCTGCCCGTCGCGCAGCGCGATCCGGCCCTGGGCCTTGATGGTCCGGCCGGGCTCGATGCCCGGAATACGCCGTCGACCGAGCCAGACTAGTGTCACACCCTCGGTTCCGTCGAACAGCTCGGCCTCCAGCGTCGCCACAGCGTCACGCGGGCTGAGCTCGACGGTACGGAGTCGTCCGAGGACCGTGACCTCGTCGCCGGACCGGCAGTCGCACGCCTTGCGGGCGCCGACCGCCTCGACGTTGTCGGAGAGGCTCTCGGCGTCGAGCTCGTCGACATCGCTGGTCAGGCGCTTGACCAGGCGTCGTATCGGACCGCGTCCGGCTCCGGTGGCCATACTGACGCTCCAGTCTGCTGGGGGCCGGCCCCGACACCCGGCCCGGACAATTCCAGCGTAACCACGCGAAGCCGCGCTGGGTGGAGGAAGTGGCACGTGAATGTCTCGGTATGCCCCTTCGCCGGGGACGGCGCTCCACGGACGGCGATTATGCTGCCCGGCACCGGATCCGACGACATATTCGTCCGATCTGTGTTCGAGATCCCGCTGGCGGCGGTCGGTGTGCGGACACTCGCGCCCACTCCCGTTCCCGGCCCCCGGCTCGCCGACGCGCACCTGGCCGCCGTCGACGCGGCCGCCGCGGTCGAGCCGGTGCTGGTCGGGGGCGTCTCGTTCGGCGCGCACCTGGCCGCCGAGTGGGCGCTGCGCAACCCCGGCCGGTGCGCCGGCCTGGTGCTCGCGCTGCCCGCCTGGAACGGCGAGCCGGAGGACGCGCCGGCCGCCCTCTCCGCCAGGGCCTCGGCGGCCGACGTACGGCGCCGGGGCGTCGACGGGGCGCTGACGGATGTGGCCGCGTCCGCTCCGGCCTGGCTCGCCGAGGAGCTCGCCCGCGCCTGGCCCGGCTACGGCGACGGGCTCGCCGGCTCGCTGGAGCTGGCCGCGGGCCGGGCGGCGCCCACACCGGACGGGCTGGCGGCGCTACGGGTCCCGGTGGGCATCGCGGCGTGTGTCGACGATCCGGTCCATCCGGTGGGCGTGGCGGAGGCGTGGGCGCGTGCGCTGCCGCACGCGGCCGTGCGGACCACGCGGCTGGCGGTGGTCGGCCGGGATCCCGAGGCGTTGGGGCGCGCGGCGGTGCTCGCCTGGCTGCACGCTGGTGGGCGGCCCGGCTAGCGCTCGGCCAGCGCGAGCGCGCCACCGAGGCCGATCATCGTCAGGCCGCTCCCGATCCGCTCCCGCACCTGCCAGCGCGGGTGCGCCGCGACCAGCCGGGACAGCGCGCCGGCGAAGAACGCGACCAGCAGGTCCACCGCCATGGCCATGGCCACCACGATCAGCCCGAGGACCACGAACACCACCGCCGCCGGCACCTCGCCCCGGTGCACGAAGTGCGGCAGGAACGCCAGGAAGAACAGTGCCGTCTTCGGGTTCAGCGCCTCCACGACGACGCCCTGGCGCAGCGCGCTCCGCCTCGGCCGCGCGGCCGGGACCGCCACCTCGCCCGCGTTCCGGTCGAGCAGCGCCCGCACCCCCAGGTACACCAGGTACGCCGCGCCGGCGAGCTTCACCACGGTGAACGCGGTCGCCGACGTGGCGAGGACCGCGGACAGCCCGAGCGCCGCCGCCAGCACGTGCAGCGAGGCGCCGATGCCGTTGCCGACCACCGAGCGCACGCCGTCCGCGCGGCCGCCGCGCAGGCTGCGGGCGAGCACGTACAGCACGCCGGGGCCGGGCAGGATCGCGAACAGGGCCGACGCTCCGAGGAACACCAGCCACTCGGCGGACGTGGGCATGTCAGCCCTGCGCTGCCCGCGCCTGCTCGTTGGCCAGCGCCTGTGCCCTGGCCCTGGCCTGCGCCTGGACGTAGGCCAGCACCGGCGGCGGCAGCGTCAGCGGGAGCGGCATGCCGACCGGCATCGGGGTGGTGCCGCGCACCACGACGGTGCCGCGCATCAGCTCGTACAGCGCGGCGGCGGCGTTGTCGACCCGGTCGGGCGCCGAGCAGACCGCGGCGCGCAGCAGCCACCGGGGGCCGTCCACGCCCACGAACCGCCACACCTCGCCGGGGTAGGTGGCGAGCAGCTCCTGGCCCCACGCGCCGGCGGTGCTCTGCACCTTCGTGCCCTTGGCGCGCATGTTGTCGGCCAGCTCGCCGCACCACTCCTCGCGCCACAGCTCACCGGAGCGCGGCGCCGCGTAGGCGCTGAGGGTGACCAGGCACAGCTCGGTGGCGAAGTTGAGCTCGCTGGCGACCGCGCCGTCCTGGCTCATCTTCGCCGCGAACCGGGAGCCGCGGACCGGCTCGAGCCCGTTGCCCGGGGTCAGCCGGAACCCGACGCACGGCGTCACCGGCAGCCGGACCGCCCCGAAGTCGAGGCGCGGCACGCCGTCCGCCGGCGCGTCCTCGGTGTCGTACGGGCCGGCGTCGTCGAACAGGTCGCCGCCGACCTCGCCACCGAGCTCGCCGTACTCGGCGTCACCGTCGTAGTCGTCCGCGAACCCGGGCTCCTCGTCGTCGAGGTCCCGCTTCCGCCGTCCGAACAGTCCCACGTGCGTCTACTCCTCCGTGGCCCTGGACCCGCTCAGCACCGAGTGTCCACCGGTCGACCCGTACCCTCCGGAGCCCCGCGGCGAGTCGGCCAGCGCCGCCACCTCGCGGAACACCGCGTGTTCCACCCGCTGCACCACCAGCTGCGCGATCCGGTCGCCCCGGCGCAGCTCGACGGGCTCCCGGAGGTCGTGGTTGACCAGGCAGACCCGGATCTCGCCACGGTACCCGGAGTCGATGGTGCCCGGCGTGTTCACCACGCTCAGCCCCACCCGGGCGGCGAGGCCGGACCTGGGATGGACGAACGCCGCGTACCCGTCGGGCAGGGCGATCGCGACACCGGTGCCGACCGTCGACCGTTCCCCCGGCGCGATCGTCACGTCCGAGGTGGTCACCAGGTCGGCGCCCGCGTCGCCCGGCCGGGCGTACGACGGCAGGGGAACACCCGGATCGATCCGGGTCAGCAGGACCTCCACGTCGGACACGAGCGGCGAGACTACCCTGGGGGTGTGAGCGACACGTCTTCCGGTGCGCGCGCCGAGCACGAGAACGCTACCGAGCGGACGTCCGCGCGGTACTCCGAACGGCTGTACGTCACGTGGTACTGGTGGCTGCTGCCGTTGCTCGCGGCCGGGCTGCTGGCCGCGGAGGTCCACCTTGGCTACCCGGGAGTGCGGGCGTGGCTGCCCTACGTCGTCCTGCTGCCGCTGACCGCGCTGCTGGTGCACCGCGCCGGCCGGACGAAGGTCGAGGTGCGCGACGGCGAGCTGTGGGTCGGCGGCGCGCACCTGCCGCTGGAGTTCGTCGGCGAGGTCCAGGTGGTGGCCGCGAAGGACAAGCGGAAGGTGCTCGGCCCGCACCTGGACCCCGCCGCGCACGTGCTGCACCGGGGCTGGGTCGGTCCGCTCGTCCGGTTGCGGCAGACCGACCCCGAGGACCCGACCCCCTACTGGGTGTTCAGCACGCGGCACCCGGACCGGTTGGCCGAGGTGCTGCGCGCGGGTTGAGCCGTGTGCTCGCGCCGGCCGGTCAGGCGCAGTCGCGGCAGATGTACTGGCCCTTGCTCTCCTCGGCCAGCCTGCTGCGGTGATGCACCAGGAAGCACTTGGAGCAGGTGAACTCGTCGGCCTGCTTCGGCACGACGCGAACGGTCAGGTCCTCGCCGGACAGGCCGGACAGGTCGGCGCCGGGCAGCTCGAAGCTCTCCGCGGTCTCCGACTCGTCGACGTCGACGACGCCGGACTGGTTCTCGTTGCGACGCGCCTTCAGCTCCTCGAGCGAGTCCTCCGCGAGGTCGTCCGCCTCGTTTCGGCGTGGCGCATCGTAGTCGGTGGCCATTGGTCTAGCACCCCCACTTCAGGATGTGTTCGTGCCGCTGGACAACGTCCCAGCGGCCCAGTTTGTGCCCGCCATCTCACGTGACGCAGGTCTCGTGCTTCGGAATCGATTCGCTCGAACCCTCGACGACCGGAGCGCGGGGAGGGTAGCCCATCGGCGAGCGCGCATCCAGCACTTCACCCGATCGGGTGTGTCCGCGCCACGGATGACTCAATCTCGACACGATGCGCCAACAGGACGCGCCCCGACCCGCCGACCGGCCCGCGAGCGCCTAGGCTGATCAGCAACGAACGAACTGGGTGCGGCGGGTCCTTGGGGGACCGGAGGAGGCGGAGCGCGTGGCGTCCCGGAACGTGTGGCCGAACAACGGTCCGCAGCGCTATCGGAAGCGGCGCCCGCTGCCCGCGCTCATCCTGATCCTGGTGCTCGGCGTCACGGCCACGGTGGTGTGGATCAACGTGATGACCGACGCGGCCGAGAACGCGGGCGCGACCAGGTGCGAGCCGCCCGCGCCGCGCAAGGGCACCGAGAAGCCCACCACGCCGCCGACCACGCTCGGTCAGCAGCTGGAGTTCGCGTCACTCGACCGCACCGTGCCGGCACCACCCGGTCAGGTCCTGGTCAAGGTGAGCAACGCGAGTTCGCAGCGGGGTGCCGCCGGCATCGTCACCGCCCGCCTGCGCGAGCTCGGCTTCGCCAAGGTCGCCGACCCGGGGAACGACCCGCTGTACGGCGACACGATGGAGTGCCGGGGCCAGATCCGTTTCGGCCCGCAGGGCACGTCCTCGGCCCGCACGCTGAGCCTGCTCGACCCGTGCGTCGAGCTGATCCGCGACGAGCGCAAGGACGCCACCGTCGACCTGGTCATCGGCGCCGACTTCGACGCCCTCACCCCGAACTCGCAGGCCCGCACCGCGCTGGAACAGCTGACCCAGTGGGCCGAGGAGCACCCGGAGACCAAGGGCGGCCTGCAGGCCAACGGCCCCCAGCCGGACCTCGACCCCGAACTGCTCGCCGGCGCCCGCAGCACCCGCTGCTAGAGGTCCAGGTACCCGGTCTCCGCCAGCGCGGCCCACAGGTCGTCGGCGATCCCGGGCGCGGCCACGAACGTCAGCCCGTCGGTGTCGTCGTCGGACTCCGGCAACCGGACCACCGCGCCCGCCTCGGCCGCGATCAGCGCCCCGCCCGCCCAGTCCCAGCGGTTCAGGCCGTGCTCGAAGTACCCGTCGAGCCAGCCGGCCGCGACCGCGCACAGGTCGAGCGAGGCCGCGCCGGCCCGGCGGATGTCCCGCACCCGGCTCAGCAGTCCCGGCACCCCGGCCGCCTGCCGGACCCGCCGCTCCGGCCGGTAGGCGAAGCCCGTGCCGACCAGCGACAGCTCCAGCCTCGTCGACGCCGACACCCGCAGTGGGCGCCCGTCGAGGAACGCGCCGCCACCCCGCGCGGCCGTCCACCGGCGGCCGGACACCGGCTCCACGACGGCCGCGGCCACCGACTCACCGCCGACCTGCGCGGCCAGCGACACCGCGTACCAGGGGTAGCCGTACAGGTAGTTCACCGTGCCGTCGATCGGGTCGACGACCCAGGACACGCCGTCGTGGGGCGTGGGGGTCGAGCCGCCCGCCTCCTCCCCCAGCACCGGCTCGCCTGGCCGCAGCTCGGCCAGCCGCTCCCGGACCAGCCGCTCCACCGCGAGGTCCGCCGCTGTCACCACGTCGGTCTCGCTGGACTTCGTTCCGACGTCCCGGATCGCGTCCTCCCGGGCGGTCCTGGCCAGCTCGGCTGCCGCCGACGCGACCGACACCGCGATCTCGAGAAGGTCACCCTCTTCAACA
Organism: Actinophytocola gossypii; assembly: GCF_025165815.1. Lineage (GTDB taxonomy): Bacteria > Actinomycetota > Actinomycetes > Mycobacteriales > Pseudonocardiaceae > Actinophytocola > Actinophytocola gossypii. The sequence continues at coordinate 350,315 of NZ_JAFFZE010000010.1, forward strand.
CCCACGGGACCTATCGGACCACATCCGGCTAATCTCCGTGGGAAGGTGAACTGAATCGAGTACGAAGGGATCCGTGGGGATGGGTGCAACCCTCGGCTTCGGCGTGGACATCGGCGGCTCTGGCATCAAGGGAGGCATGGTCGACCTCGACGCGGGGAAGCTGCACGGCGAGCGCATCCGGGTCCCGACGCCCGACCCGTCCAAGCCGGACGCGGTGGCGGACGTGGTCCGGCAGATCGTCGACGAGTTCGGCTGGACCGGCAAGCTGGGCATCACCCTGCCCGCGGTCATCAAGCGCGGCATCGCGCACACCGCGGCCAACATCGACAAGACCTGGCTCGGCACCGACGCCGCCGCGCTGTTCGCCGAGCGGCTCAACCTCGATCCGAGCGAGGTGGTCGTGCTCAACGACGCCGACGCCGCCGGCATCGCCGAGATCTCCTACGGCTGGCCGGACGACCGGGAGGGCGTGGTGGTGCTGCTGACGTTCGGTACCGGCATCGGCAGCGCGCTGTTCCGCGACGGCAAGCTCGTTCCCAACACCGAGTTCGGCCACCTCGAGGTCGACGGCCACGACGCGGAGACCCGCGCGGCTGCCTCGGTCAAGGAGGAGAACGACCTGTCCTGGGCCGAGTGGGCCAAGCGGGTCACTCGCTACGTGCGCAGTCTCGAGGACCTCATCTGGCCGGACCTGATCATCGCCGGCGGCGGGGTCAGCAAGAAGGCCGACAAGTGGCTGCCGCTGCTGGACGTGCGGACCAGGGTCGTCGCGGCCGAGCTGCGCAACGACGCGGGAATCGTGGGGGCCGCCGTGGCCGCCCGGCAGGGCCATCACGGCTGACACGTTCGCCGACGTCAGGGTGGATCTTCGCCCCGGGTGCGCACCTGGGGAGGAGTATCGTCGTTACAATGGAACAGTGCCCGCGGCTCACAGCGGCCCGGGACTTCCCCGCAATCCGGTTGACCAGGGCTTCGTTCCTTGGTTTCCGTGATCGACCGCAGCAGCGAAAGGGCGTACGTGGCAGCCGCACGAACCGCAACCCGACGCTCCACCGCCTCGGCGAGCGCCGCCAAGTCGGCGGAAGCGCAGCCGGACACCGAACCGACTGAGAAGCCTGCCTTGAAGACCGCGAAGAAGCCGGCCGCGAAGACCACCACGCGGGCACCCCGCAAGCCCGCGGCCGGCGCGAAGAAGCCCGCCAGGAAGACCGCGGACAAGTCGAAGGCCGCCGAGGCCAACAAGAAGGCCGACGGCGCGGCCGCCGAGGACGGCGAGGAGCCGGACCTCGAGTCCCCCAACCTCTCGGACCTGGAGGACGTGGAGGTCGACCTCGTCGACGACACGGTCGCCGAGGAGGAGCCGGCGGAGGAGAAGCCGACCAAGGAAACCAAGGACGGCGACTTCGTCTGGGACGAGGAGGAGTCCGAGGCGCTGCGCCAGGCGCGCAAGGACGCCGAGCTGACCGCGTCCGCCGACTCGGTCCGGGCCTACCTCAAGCAGATCGGCAAGGTGGCGCTGCTCAACGCCGAGGAGGAGGTCGAGCTCGCCAAGCGGATCGAGGCCGGCCTGTACGCGGCGGAGCGGGTGCGCAAGGCCGAGGAGGAGTCCTCGGAGAAGCTGCTCCCGCAGATGCGCCGCGACCTGCGCTGGATCGTGCGCGACGGTGAGCGGGCCAAGAACCACCTGCTGGAGGCGAACCTGCGCCTCGTGGTGTCGCTGGCCAAGCGCTACACCGGCCGCGGCATGGCGTTCCTGGACCTCATCCAGGAGGGCAACCTGGGTCTGATCCGTGCGGTCGAGAAGTTCGACTACACCAAGGGCTACAAGTTCTCCACCTACGCGACCTGGTGGATCCGGCAGGCGATCACCCGCGCGATGGCCGACCAGGCCCGCACCATCCGTATTCCGGTGCACATGGTCGAGGTCATCAACAAGCTGGGCCGCATCCAGCGCGAGCTGCTCCAGGACCTGGGCCGTGAGCCCACGCCGGAGGAGCTGGCGAAGGAAATGGACATCACGCCGGAGAAGGTGCTGGAGATCCAGCAGTACGCGCGTGAGCCCATCTCGCTGGACCAGACCATCGGCGACGAGGGCGACAGCCAGCTCGGCGACTTCATCGAGGACTCCGAGGCCGTCGTCGCGGTCGACGCGGTCAGCTTCACGCTGCTGCAGGACCAGCTCCAGTCGGTGCTGGCCACGCTGTCCGAGCGCGAGGCGGGCGTGGTGCGGCTGCGCTTCGGCCTCACCGACGGCCAGCCCCGCACGCTCGACGAGATCGGCCAGGTCTACGGCGTCACCCGCGAGCGGATCCGCCAGATCGAGTCGAAGACCATGTCGAAGCTGCGGCACCCGTCGCGCTCGCAGGTTCTGCGCGACTACCTCGAGTGAGCCGAGACTCCACGTGCTCCACGTGCGAACGCCCGCCAGCCGTCCCGGTTGGCGGGCGTTCCGCTCACAGGGGCTCCGGGCGGGCCGGCTCGCGGGAGCGCAGGGTCAGCCCGACCACGACGGCGAGGATCCCGGCGGCCTCCGGCAGCGTCGGCACCTGACGCAGCACGACCAGCCCGACCACGGTCGCCGTCACCGGCAGCAGCGCCAGCAGCAACGCGAACGACGCCTGCCCCAGCCGCCGCAGCACCACCTGGTCCAGCACGTAGGGCACTACGGTCGACAGCACGCCGACACCGACGCCCAGCAGCAACAGCCGTGGCGAGGACCACACCGGCCCGGTGCCGAACGCCAGCGGCACCATCAGCACGGTCGCCGCCGCGAACCCGACCGCCAGACCGTCCACGCCGAGCCCCACGTCCGCGACCCGCTTGCCGAGCACGATGTAGCCCGCCCAGAGCACGGCCGCCGCGAGCGCGAACAGCACCCCCAGCGTGCTCCCCGACCACTGCACGTCCGCGATCAGCACCACTCCGCACAGCACGAGCAGCAGCGCCGCCACGTCCCGCCTGGTCCGCGAGCCGAACGCGGCCACCAGCACCGGGCCGACGAACTCCAGCGCCACCGCCGTGCCGAGCGGGAGCCGGGCGATCGCCTCGTAGAAGGCCACGTTCATGCCCGCGGTGACCACGCCGAACACCGCGGCCAGCCAGAACACCCGGCCGCGCCAGGCCGCCCGCCCCGGCCGGCGCCAGGCCAGCAGCACCAGCGCCGCGCCGAGCTGGCGCAGCCACGCCACGGACGCCGGGTCGATCTCGGCGAACAGCCACACGGCCGCGGCGGCGCCGAGGTACATGGACAGGCCGCCGGTGACGAACAGTAGCGGCGCGGGGACCTGACGGGCCCGGAGTAGCCGACCGACCGCACTCATGCCACCGATCCTGCATCGCGGGACGACCGGTACGACAACTGGGTTAAATCTCTCGTCGAGTGATCTCTCATCGCATCGGGGAACACTGACGGGAGCTCAAACGTCTGGAAGAGTAGACGGCGCGAGCACCTCTCCGGGTGATCGCGGCCGGAGACGGCATCGGGCCAACCGGTGCCGGGACGGAGGGAGATCTGACATGAACACCACACTCGCCCGCCCCGACCTGACCGCTGCCGACCGCTGCGACCGCTGTGGAGCAGCCGCGAAGGTACGTGCCGTCCTTCCCTCCGGAGGGGAGCTCCTTTTCTGCGGGCACCACGCCCGCAAGCACCAGGACCGCCTGAAGGAGCTCGAGGCGAACATTCAGCAGGGGCAGGAAGAGCTCACCAGCTGAGGCGGTCACGAGGCGTTGACGGGCGGGATCCGGACGAACCGGATCCCGCCCGCTCATACATGACGCTTATCACATCGCGGGAATCAGACCGCGTCGAGCACCGGCTCGAAGGCCAGCTCCGCCGCGCCGAGCAGGGTCACGTCGCCACCCAGCGTGGACGCGACGATCCGGACGCCGCCCACGGCGCGTGACACCAGGCTCCTGGTGCGCACCTCCGCCGCCACGTCCGCGACCAGCGATCCGGGCAGCGCGGTGAACAGGTCCCCGAGCACCACCAGCTCCGGGCCGAGCACGTTCACCACGTTCACCAGGCCCAGCGTGAGCCATTCGGTGAACTCCCCGAGGCGCTCACGCACCCGCTCCGCGTCGGTTCCCAGCGACCGCAGCTCGGCGACCACCGCGCCGCGGGGGGATCCCTCGCGCAGTCCGAGCGCCCGGCACAGCGCCCGCTCGCCCACCTCGGTCTCCCAGCACCCCCGGCTGCCGCAGTAGCACCGCCGCCCGCCGGGGTGGACCGCCATGTGGCCGAGTTCACCGAGGTAGCCGGCGGTGCCGCGCAGCGCCGAGCCGTCGGAGATCACGCCGCCGCCGACACCCACGTCGGCCGCCACGTACACCGCGTCGGAGCTGCCGCGCGCGGTGCCGCGCAGGTGCTCGGCCAGCGCGCCCAGCTCGGCGTCGTTGCCGACCACGACCGGCAGGTCGAGCACGGCGGCGAGCCGCTCGCCGAGGGGAACGTCGGTCCAGTGCAGGTTCGGCGCCTCGTGCACCAGCCCGTCGGAACGGCGGACCACGCCGGGCACCGAGATCCCGGCGGCCACGATGGTCACCCCGAGGTCAGCGGCGAGCACGACGGCCGAGTCGACCACGTGCGTGATCACCTCGCCCGGCTCGCGGGTGCGCACCCGCAGGTTCCAGCTGTTCCGGCCGAGGATCGCGCCGCCGAGGCCGACCAGCGCGATCGACACCTGCTCCACCCGGATGTCGACGGCGAGCACCACCGCGGCGTGCGCCTGCGGCAGTACCAGCAGCGACGGCCGGCCGGCGCCGCTGCGCTGCCTCGGCACCCGCTCCTCGACTACGCCGGACTCGGCGAGCCCGTCCACCAGGGCCTTGATGGTGCTGCGGTTGAGCCCGAGCTCGGTCGCGAGCGCCGCCCTGGTGCACGGGCCGCCGACGTGCAGCCTGCGGATCAGGACCGTGCGGTTGTGCCGGCGCACCTCGTCGGGCCGGGCGCCCGTTGGTGTGCTGGTCAAACCCCTCGCTCCTGTCCGATCACCGCCCTGATCACCGCGATGCCGCGGCGGCCCTCCGCCGGGACAGCGCGTCGACCGTGGCGGCGAGCAGCAGTACCAGCCCGGTGATGATGTTGACCACCGCCGCCGGCTGCCGCAACAGCCCGAGGCCGTTCTCCACGACCGCGAGCACCAGCCCGCCGATGACCGCGTGCGCGACCTTGCCGCGCCCGCCGAACAGCGACGTGCCGCCGATCACCGCCGCGCCGACGGCGAACAGCAGCGTGTTCAGCCCACCGGCCTGCGGGTCGACCGAACCGGCCTTCGACGAGTACACGATCGCACCGATCGCGGCCGCGCAGGCGGAGACGGCGAACACACTGGCGCGGATCTTCTTCACGTCGATCCCGGCGCGGCGCGCGGCCTCGGCGTTGCCGCCGACAGCGTAGATGTGCCGCCCGTAGCGGGTGCGGTTGAGCACGTAGGTCCCGATCACCAGCAGGCCCAGGATGATCGGCACCACGTAGGGCACGCCCTGGATGGTGACCAGGTCCGGGTTCGGCGAGCGGTTCAGCGTCAGCGCCCAGGTCGACGCGACCGCGATCACCGCGACGGTGCCGACCTTGAACAGCGCGATCGGCGTCGGCTGGGTGACCAGGCCCTTGCGCAGCCGGGCGAAGTGCTCGCCGAGCACCACCGCCGCGTAACCGCCCGCCGCGATCAGGCACAGCAGCCAGGAGCCGACTACCGAGAGGCTGCCGTTGGCGACGTTGAACAGCACCGGCGAGTTGCGGATGCCGAGCACCCCACCCTCGCCGATGAACTGCAGGATCACGCCCTGCCAGGTGATGAACAGCGCGAGCGTCACCACGAACGACGGCATGCCGATGTTGGCGACCAGGTAGCCGGTGATGCAGCCGATGGCGGCGCCGACGCAGACCGCGAGCAGCATCTCCAGCCACGCGTTCGGCTGCACACCGAGCAGCGCCATGGCGACCGCGACCAGGCTGAGCGCGGCGCCGGCCCAGATCCGCATCAGCACCGCGAGGACGGCGGCGGCGAGCAGGCCGGCGATGAACACGTAGAACACCGTGCTGCCCATGCCGCCGAGCAGGTTGCCGCCTCGGACGTAGTGCATGGCCATCACCGCGGCGCAGACACCGGACAGCGTGCCGGCGGACAGGTCGATCTCGCCCAGCAGCAGGACGTAGACCAGGCCCATCGCGATGATCATCTTGCCGGCGCCCTGCGCGAGCAGGTTCGCCGTGTTGTTGAGCGTCAGGAAGTTGTCCGACAGGGCGGTGAACACGATCACCAGGGCGGCGAGGCCGAGCAGCGCCGGCAGCGAGCCGAGCTCGCCACCGCGCAACCTGGCCACGTAGTCCCGGATCGCCTCACCGGTGGACTGGGAGGTGGTGTCGATGCCGAAGTCGGAGATCGCGCCGGGCGCGTTCTCGGTCTTGGCCGGGGAATCGGTCATGGATGAGGTCCTCGCGTGGTGAATCAGAGGGTGACGGCCTCGGGCCGGGCGAGACCGAGGTCGCCGGAGCGACCCGCGGTGATCAGCTCGACGACCTGGCCGTGCGTGGTCTCCTTCGCCGGTACCTCGGCGACCAGCCGGCCGAGGTAGAGGGTGGCGATGCGGTCGGCGACCTCGAACACGTCGGCCATGTTGTGGCTGATCAGCACGACCCCGAGGCCCTGCTCGGCCAGCCTGCGGACCAGGTCGAGGACCTGGCGGGTCTGCGCGACGCCGAGCGCCGCGGTCGGCTCGTCGAGCAGCACGACCTTGCTGTCCCACAGCACGGCCTTGGCGATCGCGACGGTCTGCCGCTGCCCGCCGGACAGGGCCGCGACCGGGGTGCGGACCGACTTGACCGTGCGCACCGACAGCGACGCGAGGGTCTCGCGGGCCGCGCGCTCCATGCTCGACTCGTCCATCAGCCAGCGCGACCCGCGCTCCCGGCCGAGGAACATGTTCTGCACGACGTCGAGGTTGTCGGCCAGCGCCAGATCCTGGTACACGACCTCGATGCCGAGGTCGGCGGCGTCCTTCGGGTTGTGGATGGTGACCGGCTTGCCGCGGAAGCGGACCTCGCCGGTGTCCATCGGGTGGATCCCGGCCACGCACTTGATCAACGTGGACTTGCCGGCGCCGTTGTCGCCGACCATCGCGGTGACCTCGCCGGCCCGGACGGTGAAGTCGATGTCGTGCAGCACGTGCACGGGGCCGAAGCTCTTGTTGACCCCGATCAGCTCGAGAAGGGGTTCACTCATGATTCCTCCAAGCCCGGGGAGGGCCACCCCGGCGGGCGGCCCTCCCCGGGGAACCGGTCAGGAGATGCCGAGCTCGTCGCACTCGGCCTTCAGCTGGCCGGTGCAGATCTCACTGGCCTTGACGTAACCCTCGTCGACGACCCGCTTCACGTTCTCGCGGGTGATCAGGTACGGCTCCAGCAGCAGGGACTTGACCTCCCGCTTGCCCTCGGGGTCGTTGATCGTGTCGGTGGCGACCTCGTCGGCGGCGGCCGTGTCACCGTCGGCGAGCGCGGCGGCGAGCTTGGCGGTCGCCTCCGCCTCCTCCTTGATCGGCTTGAACACCGTCATGTACTGGTCGCCGGCGAGGATGGCCTTGAGGCCGTCCGCGGTGGCGTCCTGGCCGGTGACCGGGACCTTGCCGTTCAGGCCGTTCTTCTTGAGGATGGTGATGACCGCGCCGGCCAGGCCGTCGTTGGCGGCCACGACACCGTCGACGTTGCCGCCGTTGCCGGTCAGGATCTGCTCGAAGGTGACGCCGCCGGTCTGGTTGTCCCAGTCGTCGATCGCCTGCGACTGCACGAGCTCGAACTTGCCGGACTCGTACAGCGGGTCGAGGATGTTGCGCTGGCCCTGGTGGAACAGGGTCGCGTTGTTGTCCGTCGGCGCGCCCTCGATCTCGATGATCTCGGCGCCGTCCGGCGCGTCGGCGAGCGCGTCCGCCATGCCCTGGCCCTGCAGCTCGCCGACCTTCACGTTGTCGAACGACACGTAGTACTCGGAGCTGCCGCCGAGGTTGAGCCGGTCGTAGTCGATGGTCGGGATGCCCTGGGCGTTGGCCTTCTGCGCGACCGTGCCGCCGACCTCGCTGTTGATCGAGGCGATGATCAGCACCTTGACCCCGGCGTTGATCATCCCGTCGGCTAGGGTGCTGAACTTCTGCACGTCACCCTGGGCGTTCTGGATGTCCGGGTCCAGGCCCTCGGCCCGCAGGGCCTCCTCCAGCATGGGCTTGTCGAAGCCCTCCCAGCGGGCCGAGCTCGCGGTCTCCGGAAGGATCACCCCCACCGGGATGCCGCCCGAGGACTCGCTCTCGGTTCCCTCGCCGCCACCGCCCTCGCTCGGCGTCTCCTGATTGGCGCCGCAGGCCGAAAGGGCAAGGGTCAGACCCATCCCCGCGGCCAGCAGAGCAAGCCTTGTACTGCGCATCAACGGTCCCTTCACGGTCCACCGGGCAAATGTTGCGGTGCACAACATATGCCCGGACGGGCAGTGATGGAAGCCACGAACCAGCTTTTTACGACTCGCAAGCGACACGATTCGGCAACGAACCGGAAACCTGCCGCTCACCCGACCGGGGGTCGCTACCAGGAACGGAGAGTAGCGATCCGCTCCTCGAGCTGCTCCACCGAGGCCATCGCCGTCGGCGGACCCGCGCAGACTCTGCGCAGCTCACTGTGGATCATGCCGTGGGGTTTGCCCGTTCGGTGGTGGTACAGCCCGACGAGGGTGTTGAGCTCCTTGCGCAGCGCGGTCAGCCGTTCGGCCACGCTGCGTGGTCGCGGTTCCGGCTGGGCCGGCGCCGCTTGCTCCTCCTTCGCGCGACGGGACCGATCCGTTACCTGGTCGGCCTGCCGTTGCCGCAGCAGTGCCCGCACCTGGTCCGGTTCCAGCAGCCCGGGCAGCCCGAGGTACTCCTGCTCCTCCGCCGAGCCGGCGAACGCCGCGGTGCCGAACGAGGACCCGTCGTAGATCACCTGGTCCAACTCGGCCGACGCGCCGAGCGAGGTGTAGGCCTTCTCCTCCTCGCCGGGCTCGTCCTTGACCCGGTTGGCGTCGGCGAGCAGCTCGTCGTCCCAGCCGTCCTTCTCCCGGTGCGGCTTGCCGAGCACGTGGTCGCGCTGCGCCTCCAGCTGGCTGGCCAGCTCCAGCAGCACCGGCACGCTCGGCAGGAACACGCTCGCGGTCTCCCCTGGCCGGCGGGCGCGGACGAACCGGCCGACCGCCTGGGCGAAGAACAGCGGGGTGGACGCGCTGGTCGCGTAGACCCCGACGGCCAGCCGGGGCACGTCGACGCCCTCGGACACCATCCGCACGGCCACCAGCCACCGGTCGTCGGACTCGGCGAACTCACCGATCCGGCTGGACGCCTTCGGGTCGTCGGAGAGCACCACGACCGGCTTCGCGCCGGTCGTGCGCTCGAGGATCGTCGCGTAGGCCTTCGCCGAGTCGTGGTCGGAGGCGATGACGAGCCCGCCGGCGTCCGGCACCGACTGCCGCAGCTGCTGCAGCCGCAGGTCGGCGGCACCGAGCACGGACGGGATCCACTCGCCCATCGGATCGAGCGCGGTGCGCCAGGCCCGGGCGGTCTGCTCGGCGGTCATCGGCTCGCCCAGGCGCGCGGTGAACTCCTCGCCCGCGCTGGTCCGCCAGCTCGCCTCGCCGGAGTAGGCCAGGAAGATCACCGGGCGGACGACGCCGTCGGCCAGCGCGTCGGCGTAGCCGTAGGTGTGGTCGGCCTTGCTGCGCAGGAAGCCGGCGCCGTCCGGCTCGTAGCCGACGAACGGGATCTGCGAGTCGTCGCTGCGGAACGGGGTGCCGGTCAGCGCGAGCCGGCGCACCGCCGGGGTGAACGCCTCGCGGATCGCGTCGCCCCACGACTTGGCGTCCCCGCCGTGGTGGATCTCGTCGAGGATCACCAGCGTCTTGCGGCTCTCGGTGCGTACCCGGTGCAGCATCGGGTGCGCGGCGACCTGCGCGTAGGTGACCGCGACACCGCGGTAGTCGCCGGACGTGGCGCCGTCGCCGTTGCGGAAGTTCGGGTCGATCGGGATGCCCGCCGCGTCCGCCGCCGCGGCCCACTGGTGCTTGAGGTGCTCGGTCGGCGTCACGATCGTGACCCGCTCGACGATCCGGTCGGCGAGCAGCTCCGCGGCCACCCGCAGCCCGAACACGGTCTTGCCGGCCCCCGGGGTGGCCACCGCCAGGAAGTCCTTCGGCCCGGAGGCCAGGTACTTGGTGATCGCCCGGCGCTGCCAGGCCCGCAACGGCCGCGCAGCCGACCGGTCCCCGGCCCCGTGCACGATCGGTTCCGACGTCACCGGCCAACCGCTCCCTTCCCCCACACGAACTCCCGGCAAACCAATGCCCTCAAAGTGACCGGTCCGGCTCCGTTGAGGGCGTCATGACTCTACTCTCGCCAACGGAGCGCCGCCGGGGTGCGCCCCCGCGACACGTCCGTCCAGTTCACCGGGCGCATCGCGCCGATCGCGACCCGATGGACCATGCTTGACCGTGATATGAGCCCGCAGCCACAGCACCCGACCCATGACGGGGAGCAGCCGCCCGGCGCGCACGCACGGCGCGGACCGCTCAGGCTGGTCCGGCGCACGATGGCCAAGGCGTGGGAGGGCAACCTCTTCTCCGAGGCCGCCGAGGCCGCGTTCTGGCAGATCCTGTCGCTGCCGCCGCTGCTGCTCGGGCTGCTGGGCAGCCTCGGCTACGTGGCCGACTGGTTCGGCGAGGACGTCATCCAGTCCGTGCACGACGCGATCATCGAGTGGTCCCGCACGGCGTTCAGCACCAGCGTGGTCGACCAGATCATCCAGCCGACGGTCGACGACATCCTGCAGCACGGCCGGGGCGAGATCCTGACCGTCGGCTTCCTGATCTCGCTGTGGGCCGGCTCGTCGGCGATGTCGTCGTTCGTGGACGCGATCACCGTCGCGCACGACCAGTACGGGGTGCGCAACGAGGTGTGGCAGCGGATCTTCGCGCTGCTGCTGTACCTGGTGTCGCTGGTGCTGCTGGTGATCGGGCTGCCGATCCTGGCGCTCGGCCCGGAGCTGCTGCCGAAGCTGTTCCCCACGGACTGGCGCCCGGAGATCGGGTTCTGGGTGGACGCCTTCTACTACCCGGCACTGGCCGTGCTGATCGTGCTGGCCCTGGCCACGCTGTACAAGCTGGCCCTGCCACGCAAGCTCCCCTGGCACCGCGGTCTGCCCGGCGCGGTACTGGCGATGATCGTGTTCCTGCTCTCCAGCATCGGCCTGCGCCTCTACATCGCCTGGATCACCACCACCGGCTACACCTACGGCGCGCTGGCCACCCCGATCGCGTTCCTGCTGTTCGCGTTCTTCATCGGCCTGGCCATCGTGATCGGCGCGTACTTCAACGCGGCCATCCAGGAGATGTGGCCCGCGCGCATGACCCGCCGCCAACGCCGCCGCTGGCGTCGCCTGGAGATGGACCGCGCCCGCGACACACCGACCCCCGAGCCGACCCCCGCCCAGGAGCCGGCCGACCCCGCGAGTCCCCCGCTCCCGTCGCGCGAGTCCCCCGCTCCCGACCCCGGGGTTCCACGCTCCGGAACGCCCTGAGCGCGCCTCAGTCGCCGGGCAGCCGCTGGTAGATGCGCTTGCACTCCGGGCACACCGGCGAGCCGGGCTTGGGCGACTTGGTCACCGGGAACACCTCGCCGCACAGGGCGACCACCATCGAGCCGGTGACCGCGCTCTCGGCGATCTTGTCCTTGCGGACGTAGTGGAACATGTCCGGGGTGTCGTCACCGGTGGTCTCCGTGCCCTCCGGGCGCGTGTCGACCTCGGGCAGTGTCTGCGTACTCACGCCGTCCATGATGCCGGAAACGGCGGCGCGGCCGTACGCCACCTGGCAGGATGCCCGCATGTTCCAGAAGGTGTTGGCCAGCTTCGGTCAGGGCGGCGCCACGGTCGACGCCCAGCTCCTCGACCGGCACGTGCGCCCCGGCGGCACGCTGCGCGGTGAGGTGCGGCTCATCGGCGGGCAGGTCGACCAGGAGGTCGAGGCGCTCGGGGTCACCCTGCTGGCCAGGGTCGAACGTGGTGGCGGCAACGGGGCCGAGCCGACGCTGGTGGACATGCCGTTCCAGAACGTGCACCTCGCCGGCCGGGAGCTGGTCCGGGCCGGCGCGCGGATCACCGTCCCGTTCGAGGTGCAGATGCCGTGGGAGACGCCGATCACCACGGTCTTCGGCAAGTACCTCACCGGCATGGCGGTCGGGCTGCAGACCAACCTGAACCTCGCCAGGACCGTGGTCGACCCGCAGGACGTGGACGCCATCCCGATCGAGCCGGTGCCCGCCCAGCACCGCGTCCTGGACGCGATGAGCCGGCTCGGCTTCCAGTTCCGCTCGGCGAACCTGGTGCAGGACCGCGTCGACGGCGCCGAACAGCAGCTGCCGTTCTTCCAGGAGGTCGACTTCGCGCCGTCGCCCGCGTTCGCGCCGGTGTTCAACGAGGTCGCGGTCACCTTCCTGGCCCGGCCGAGGGACGTGCAGGTGGTGCTCGACGTGAACAAGCGGGTCCGGGTGGCCAAGGGCGGCGGCCTCGGCGGGCGCGGCAGGGCGATGGTCGGCATGTTCGTCGTCGAGTACGCCGCGCTCGGGCGCACCAACTGGGAGCAGCAGATCGAGGGGTGGCTGCGCGAGGTCGCCAAGCCGAGGGGCATCTTCGACTGAGCCGTCGCCGGAACCGGTGTGACGCGCGACAATCGTCGGATGACCGATCCAGCGAGCGACCCCGCTACCGAGCCGGAGGCGTCCCGGCCGTACATGCCGGGCTACGGCGTGCGGCCCTCCGAGCAGGGCACCGGGCTGCTGCCGTGGACCTGGGCGCTGTCCCGGCTGCGGGACAGCCACGACTTCTGGCTCGCCACGGTCTGGCCGGACGGCCGCCCGCACCTGACGCCGGTGTGGGGTGTGTGGGACGACGGCGGCCTGTGGTTCTCGGCGAGCCCCGGCTCCCGCAAGGTGCGCAACATCCGGGCCGGCTGCCGGGTCTCGATGTCGACCGAGGATCCGGAGAACCCGGTGGTGCTGGAGGGCGTCGCGGAGCTGGTGACCGACCACGAGCGGCTGGTCCGGTTCGTCGCGGTGGTCAACGTCAAGTACCGCACCGAGTACCCGGTCTCGTACTTCACGCCGGACCAGGCGGTGGTCGCGAAGGTCAACCCGGAGCGGGCGTTCGGCGTGGTGTCGACCGACTTCGACGGCTCCCCGACCCGCTGGACGTTCCCATCCGTATCCTCGGGGTGATGTCTGAGGTGGAGAGCGGGCGCATGCGGGTAGCCGAGGAGGTGTCGTCGGCGCTGGCCGGCGGCGGCGCGGTCGTCGCGCTGGAGAGCACGATCCTGGCGCACGGGCTGCCGCCGGGGCGCAACCGGAAGGTCGCCGCCTCGGTCGAGGACGCGGTACGCGCGGCCGGCGCGGTGCCGGCCACGATCGCCGTGCTGGACGGCCGCCTGCGCGTGGGCCTCGACGGGGCCGACCTGGACCGGGTGTGCGACCCGGACGCCGACCTGGCGAAGCTGTCGGCCCGTGATCTCGGCCCGGCGCTCGCGCTCGGCCGGGACGGCGCGACCACGATCGCCAGCACGACCCTGATCGCCAACGCGGCGGGCATCGGTGTGTTCGGCACCGGCGGCCTGGGCGGGGTGCACCTGCCGGCACCGGGCCAGACGGCGTCCTGGGACGTGTCCGCCGACCTGGACGTGCTGGGGTCCACACCGGTCGCGGTGGTGTGCTCCGGGGTGAAGTCGGTGCTGGACATCGCGGCCACCATCGAGGTGCTGGAGACCCGCTCGGTGCCGGTGCTGGGGTACCGGACCGACACGTTCCCGGCGTTCTACCGGCGCGAGTCGCGGTTCGGCGTGCCGTGGCGGGTGGACACGCCGGCGTCGGCGGCCTCGGTGGTCGCCGCGCACCGGAGCCGCGGGCCCGGCTCGGGGGTGCTGGTGGTGAACCCGGTGCCCGCCGAGCACGAGCTGGACGCCGACCTGCACGACCGGCTGCTCGCCGAGGGCATGGCGCGGGTGGCCGCGTCGGACGTGCGTGGCGGCGACGTGACCCCGGTGCTGCTGGAGCACTTCCACACCGCGAGCGGCGGCGCGTCGCTGGACGCGAACGAGGCGCTGGTGCTGGACAACGTGCGGGTGGCCGCCGAGATCGCGGTGGAGCTGGCCGCTCAGCGACCGGTGTAGAGGCGCGCGACCACGTCCTCGATCTCCGGTTCGAGCACCGACAGGTCCCGCAGCGGCACCACCTGGGCCAGCTGGGCCACCACCTCGCCCGCGGTGGCGCCGTCCAGCGACAGCGTCACCCGCAGCCCGTCGGCCTCCACCCGCTCCACCGACGCCCCGGGCAGCGTGAGGCCGTCCGGCCACGCGGTGTCGAGGTCGGCCACGACCCGCCGCTTCGACCGGTACGCGGCGTGCAGCTGCTCCACGGTGCCGTCGTGCACCACCCGCCCGTGGTCGATCACCACGAGCCTGCGGCACAGCTTCTCGATGTCGGCCAGGTCGTGGGTGGTGAGCACGATCGTGGTGTCGCCGGTCGCGTGCAGCTCGCCGAGGAAGCCCCGCACGGCCTGTTTGCTGAGCACGTCCAGTCCGATCGTCGGCTCGTCCAGGAACAGCACGCGCGGCCCGTGCAGCAGGGCGGCGGTCAGTTCCGCGCGCATCCGCTGCCCGAGCGACAGCTGGCGCACCGGGGTGTCCAGGAACGCGTCGAGGTCCAGCAGGGACCGGCACCGCCGCAGCCGGGCCGCGTGGTCGGCCGGCGGCACCCGGTAGACGTGCCGCAGCAGGGAGAACGACTCGGTGAGCGGCAGGTCCCACCACAGCTGCGACCGCTGCCCGAACACCACCCCGATTCGCCGGGCGAGCCGGGTGCGCTGCGGCACCGGGGTGAGCCCGCAGACCGACACCTCGCCCGCGCTTGGCGTGAGCACGCCGGTCATCATCTTCAGCGTGGTGGACTTCCCGGCCCCGTTCGGGCCGATGTAGCCGAGCAGCTCCCCCTCGGCCACGGTCAGGTCAACGCCGTCCACGGCGGTCACCACGCGCCGCTCCCGGCGCAGCCGGCCGAGCTTGCGCCACACGGTGAAGTCCTTGCGCAGCGCTGATGTCTGGATGATCACGATCCGGTACTCCGGTAGTGGCGGACACCGGTTCGCCAGAACAGCGCGGCGAGCCCGGCGGCGAACAGGGCGACCAGCGGCGAGCACCAGCGCAGCCAGTCCGGCACGCCGAGCGGGTCGGACCGGCCGAGCAGCGCGAGCGCCGGCAGGTAGGCGACGAAGGCGAACCCCAGGGCGTAGGCGAACACGCGCCGGAACAGGCCGCCGAAGACGGTCGTCGGGTAGGAGGCGAAGTCGCGGCCGCCGTAGGTGAACGCGTTCGCGAACTCGCCGGACTCGATCCACCAGAACGCCACGGTGGCGGCCCCGACGAAGATCGCGCCGAAGAACACCGCGGCCGACAGCGGCGCGAGCACCACGAGCACCGCGGCCGCCGGCGACCACGCGATCGGTGCCACCACGAGCGCGACGACGTAGATCACCAGCCCCTGGACCACCCGGCCGGCCCGGCGCGCGCTGAGGTCCATCGCCAGCAGTTGCCCGAGCGCCGACAGCGGGCGCAGCAGCACCGCGTCGAACAGGCCGCCACGCACGTAGATCCGCAGCCGCTCCACGTTCCCGACCGCGAAGTCGGCCAGCGGGAACCCGAGCGCGCAGATGCCGACCATCAGGAACACCTCACCCCCGCCGAACCCGCCGAGGCTGTCGTTCACGGTGAACAGCACGAACACCGTGGCCACGTCGAGCAGCGTGAGCACCGTGCTGAACACCAGCTCCAGCGTGAACGAGAACCGGTACTGCGTCTGGCTGCGCACCTGTGCGACCAGCAGGTGCCAGTACGGGCTAGCCACCCTGGATCACCAGCCGCCGGAGCCCCCGCCGCTGCACGATTCGGGCGAGCACCACGGTCACCGCGAGCCAGGCCAGCTGCCCGGCGAGCAGCGGACCCGCCGGCCCGCGTTCCACCAGCACGTCCAGCGGCGCCTGGAGCAGCGCGGGGAACGGGGTCGCCACCCACAGCAGCGTGACCAGCCAGTCCGGCAGCAGCGGCAGCGGGAAGTACAGGCCGCTGCCGGCGCCGGCCGCGAACATCCACAGCATGCTCACGCCGCGCACGTCCAGCAGCCAGAACGCGGTAAGCCCCACCAGGTACCGGCACAGCGAGCAGATCACCACGGCCATCGCGACCGACACCGCGAACGCCAGGTAGGCGACCGGGTTCGCCGGCAGGTACAGCCCGAACGCGAGCATGCCGACTCCCACCGGCACCACGAACCGGGTCAGCATCGCGTAGGCGGCGCGGCCGGCGTCGGTGGCGACGTAGGTGGTCATCAGGTCCATCGGCCGCAGCAGGTCCGACACGACGTCGCCGGAGCGCACCCGCTCGGCCAGGTCGAGCTGGTTCCAGAAGTTCACCACCGAGAGCAGGCCCTGCCCGACCCAGACGAACGTGGCGAGCTGCGCGCGGTCGTACCCGCCGGCCTCCCCCGCCACGCCGGCGACCGACAGCAGCACGTAGCAGCGCATGAACCCGAACACGGTGTTGGTGAACGCACCGGCGACCGTCGCCTGCCGGTAGGTCGAGTACCGCCGGAACCCCGCGCCGGCGACCGCGAGCACGACCCGAGCCGACCGGCTGGCGTTCGCCCCGGTCACACGGGTAGCCTCCGTCCGCTTCGGACCGTCGAGGGGGACATCATGAGCACGATCGTCGTGGTCGGGGACGCGGGGGTGGACGTCGTCGCCGCTCATGCCGCACCGGTCGTGCACGGCGGCGACTCGCGGGCGCGGATCGCGCTCACGACCGGCGGGGCCGGCGCGAACACGGCGGCGTGGCTGGCCTGGTGCGGGGCGGACGCGGTGCTGGTCGCGCGGGTGGGCGACGACGTGGCGGGGCGGCAGGCACGCGAGGAGCTAACCAAAGCCGGGGTGCGGTGCGCATTCGCTTTGGACCCCGACGCCGCGACCTGCTGTGTCGTGGTGCTGGTGGACGGCGGCGGCCAGCGCAGCATGCTGCCCGACCGGGGCGCGGGCGCCAGGCTGGCGCCGGCCGACCTCGATCCGGCGCTGCTCGCCGAGGCCGACCACCTGCACCTGTCCGGCTACGTGCTGCTCGACGCCTCGACCGAGCACGCGGGTCTGGCGATGCTGGCCGCGGCCCGCGACGCCGGCCTGACCACGTCGGTCGACCCGCAGTCGGCCGGCCTGATCACCGATCCGGAGGCGTTCGTGGAGCGGTTGTCCGGGGTGGACCTGCTGCTGCCGAACCTCGACGAGCTCGCGGCGCTGACCGGCTCCCGCGACCCGGAGAGCGCGGCGAAGCTGCTGGACGCGTTCGGCGCGGTGGCGGTCACCACCGGGCCGGACGGGGCGAGCTGGGTGGGGCGGGACGCGCGGGCGTCGGTGCCGGCGGCGCCGGGCGACTGCGTGGACTCCACCGGCGCGGGCGACGCGTTCGACGCGGGCGTGCTGACCGCGTGGCTGGCCGGCGAGTCACCGGCGGACAGCCTGCTGGCCGGGGTGCGGCTGGGCGCGCTCGCGGTCGGGCGGGTGGGCGCGCAGCCCCCTACCGACCGTCCGACTGACCGTCGATGACCGTGTGGCCAGGGCCTTCGATGGCCTTGGCCTCCCGCTGGTAGCGGTTGACCTCCTCGGCCTTGCGCGGCGCCCGGTCGTTGGCGATCAGCACCGCGATCCACGGCAGCGGGATCGACAGCAGCACGAACCCGAGGGCGAGCCACCACGTGTCGTGGAACAGGGCCGCGAGGACCAGACACGGGAAACGCAGCAGCATCATCGTCAGGTATTTGCGTTTGCGCGCCGCGAACTCTTCCTCGTACGACGGCGCCGCCTCGGTGATGAGTACCGGGGTGTCGTCCTGATCGCCCTTCACGACACCACCTCCCGGGGTCCATGCTGCCACTCCGTCGCCGGGATTGCGCCATCCGGGTGGAGATGGGTCGCCGGGCGGGGTGAACCAGGTATGAAGGTGACATGACGTTGAGCGGGTTCGACACCCGACTGGACCTGTTCCAGCAGCGCCCGCTGGAACGTCTCCGGTACGCGGTCACCGAGGCCAACCTGTTGCGGCACCTCGATCCCGCGCCGCAACGGGTGCTCGACGTGGCCGGCGGCAACGGCGTGGAGGCCGTGCGGCTTGCCGCGCTCGGCCACGAGGTCACCGTGCTCGATCCGGCCGGCGCGATGCTGCACCGGGCCATCGAGACCGCGGAGAGCCAGGACGTCGCCGACCGGCTGCACGTGGTCCAGGCGGGTGCGCTGGACGCGCCGGAGGTGCTCGGCGGGCACGAGTTCGACCTGGTGCTGTGCCACAACCTGCTGCACTTCGTCGACGACCGGGACGACCGCCACGAGGTGCTGGCCGCGGTGACAGCGCCGCTGCGCGAGGGCGGGCTGCTGTCGATCCTCGGCCCGAACGCGGACTTCGACCCGCTGCACGCGGTGGTCCGCGAGTTCGACCCGGACCAGGCCGTGCACGCGCTGTCCGGGGAGCGCGAGGCGCCGGCGGCGGAGCTGATCGCGCTGCTGGCCGGCGTCGGGTTCGCGGAGGTGGTCCGCTACGGGGTGCGCTGCGCGGCCGATCTGGTCGACCTGGCGCGGGTGGAGGACCCGGTGTTCCTGGCCGACCTGACCCGGCTCGAGGTCGCGATGGCCGACCGGATGCCGCAGCTGCTGACCGCGCGGTACTTCCACCTGGTCGCCCGCCGCTGATCCCCGTCGAGCGCCTGCCATCATCATCGCCGTGCGTGCGGTGGTGGCGAGGGTGACGTCGGCGAGCGTGACCGTGGGCGACGAGGTGGTCGGGCGGATCGACGAGCCCGGCCTGCTGGTGCTGCTCGGCGTGACGACCGACGACACCCGCGAGCACGCCGCGACCATGGCCCGCAAGTTGCACGAACTCCGCGTCCTGCGCGACGAGCAGTCGTGCGCCACGGCGGACGCGCCGCTGCTCGTCGTCAGCCAGTTCACTCTTTACGGTGACACCCGCAAGGGACGCCGTCCGTCCTGGACCGCGGCCGCCCGGCCGGAGACCGCCGAGCCGTTGGTCGACGCCGTGGTGGCCGAACTCGGCGCGCGCGGCGCGCGGGTGGAGACCGGCCGGTTCGGCGCGATGATGGCCGTGGAGTCGGTCAACGACGGGCCGTTCACGGTGCTCGTCGAGGTCTAGCACTCTCAGGGAAACCTCAGGTTTGGTGGAGCAACCGGTGTGGCGCGCGTGACGTCATCCAGTTGAGAACCCGGGAACGAAACGAACCACCCGAGCGTTTTGCAGAGTGTCCAGCCGAACACGGGGAACCCCAACCACAGCCACCGTTGGAGCCCGAGACCGGCGCACCGGACGTAGGCGCCGGTGTGTGACACACAGCACACCGACCCGCGAACAGGGGGAGGGAGAGCATGACGGTCCCACAACAGCGCGAGCCGGAGCCCAACGAGATCGATCTCGACTCGCAGGGCCCCGCGGCCGATCTGGTCCGCGTGTACCTGAACGGCATCGGCCGGACCGCGCTCTTGACCGCGGCCCAGGAGGTCGACCTGGCCAAGCGTATCGAGGCGGGCGTGTTCGCGCAGCACATGCTCGACTCGTCCGACAGCCCGGAGGGCACGGACAGCAGCGAGCTGCGCGCACTCGTACGCGACGGGCACCGCGCGAAGAACCACCTGCTCGAGGCGAACCTGCGGCTCGTGGTGTCGCTGGCCAAGCGGTACACCGGGCGCGGCATGCCACTGCTCGACCTGATCCAGGAGGGCAACCTGGGCCTGATCAGGGCGGTCGAGAAGTTCGACTACACCAAGGGCTTCAAGTTCTCCACGTACGCGACCTGGTGGATCCGGCAGGCCATCACCCGTGGCATGGCCGACCAGGGCCGCACCATCCGGCTGCCCGTCCACCTGGTGGAACAGGTGAACAAGCTGGCCAGGCTCAAGCGCGACCTGCACCAGCAGCTCGGCCGCGAGGCGACGAACGAGGAGCTGGCGTCCGAGGTCGGGCTGACCCCGGAGAAGGTCGCCGACCTGCTCGACCACGCGCGTGACCCGGTCAGCCTGGACATGCCGGTCGGCTCCGAGGAGGACGCCCCGCTGGGCGACTTCATCGAGGACGGCGAGGCCACCGACGCCGAGAGCGCGGTGATCTCCGGCCTGCTGCACGACGACCTGCGCCGCGTCCTCGCCACCCTCGACGACCGCGAGCAGTCGGTGATCCGGCTGCGCTACGGACTCGACGACGGCCAGCCGCACACGCTCGACCAGATCGGCAAGCGTTTCGGCCTGTCGCGCGAGCGGGTGCGCCAGATCGAGCGCGAGGTCATGTCGAAGCTGCGCCAGGGTGAGCGGGCGGAGAAGCTGCGCGCGTACGCGAGCTGAGAGCAACCCTTTCCGCCGCCGTTCCGTCCTGCTCTGTGGAAGCCTTCGCGGAAGCCATTGACATGTTCCCTCGATGGGGGCACGGTCGATGCACGAGACTACGCGCTGCGGGCGGTCGGTGACGGCCCGTAGCGCATTCCACGGGAGGTCGGGACGGCCGGGGGCCGCCCCGGCCTTCCGGCAACTGGTGGTCTTGCGCACCACCTCGGGGACGGCGTGGTGGTGGCGCGGTAACGTCGGGGAATCCCACCACGTGACAAGGGAGTCCCCGCTGTGACCGCCTCTTTCGACCATGTTGAGCTGCTGCCGATCGGCCAGGACGTCGACACCGAGTACCGGCTGGTGTCGCCGGACGGCGTGTCGACGGTCGAGGCCGCGGGGCGGACCTTCCTGCAGGTGGAGCCGTCCGCGCTGACGACGCTGGCGAAGGAGGCGGTGCGGGACATCCAGCACCTGCTGCGGTCCTCGCACCTGGCCCAGCTCCGGACGATCGTGGACGACCCGGAGGCCAGCGGCAACGACCGCTTCGTGGCGATGGACCTGTTGCGCAACGCCTGCATCTCGGCCGGCGGGGTGCTGCCGATGTGCCAGGACACCGGTACCGCGATCGTGATGGGGAAGCGGACCGAGAACGTGCTCACCGGCGGGGCGGACGAGGCCGCGCTGGCGAAGGGGATCTTCGAGGCGTACCAGGAGCTGAACCTGCGGTACTCCCAGCTCGCGCCGGTCAGCTTCTGGGAGGAGCGCAACACCGGGACGAACCTACCGGCGCAGATCGAGCTGTTCCACAAGGACGGCGGCAAGGCCGAGTACGAGTTCCTGTTCATGGCCAAGGGCGGCGGCAGCGCCAACAAGACGTTCCTGTACCAGGAGACCAAGGCGCTGCTGAACCCGACGCGGCTGGCCAAGTTCCTGGACGAGAAGCTCCGGAGCCTCGGCACCGCCGCGTGCCCGCCGTACCACCTGGCGATCGTCGTCGGCGGAACGTCGGCCGAGTACAACCTCAAGGTCGCCAAGCTGGCGTCCGCCAGGTACCTGGACACCCTGCCCCCGCAGGGTTCGCCGGGCGGCCACGCGTTCCGCGACGTCGACCTCGAACAGCAGGTGCTGGAGATGACCAGGCAGTTCGGCATCGGCGCCCAGTTCGGCGGCAAGTACTTCTGCCACGACGTGCGGGTGATCCGCCTCCCCCGCCACGGCGCTTCCTGCCCGGTCGGCATCGCCGTCTCCTGCTCCGCCGACCGCCAGGCCAAGGCCAAGATCACCGCCGACGGCGTGTTCCTGGAGCAGCTGGAACGGGATCCGGCCAGGTACCTGCCCGACGTGGTCGACGAGGACCTCACCGACGAGGTCGTCCGCATCGACCTCACCCGCCCCATGGACGAGATCCGCGCGACGCTGACCCGGCTCCCGGTGAAGACCCGCCTGTCCCTGAGCGGCCCGCTGGTGGTGGCCCGCGACATCGCCCACGCGAAGATCAAGGAGCGCCTGGACGCCGGCGAGCCGATGCCCCAGTACCTGCGCGACCACCCGGTGTACTACGCCGGGCCCGCGAAGACCCCGGAGGGTTACGCCTCCGGCTCCTTCGGCCCGACGACGGCGGGACGCATGGACTCCTACGTCGAGCAGTTCCAGGCGGCCGGCGGTTCGCAGGTGATGCTGGCGAAGGGAAACCGGTCCCGCCAGGTCACCGACTCGTGCCAGGCACACGGCGGCTTCTACCTCGGCTCGATCGGCGGCCCCGCGGCCCGGCTGGCCCAGGACTGCATCAAGCAGGTCGACGTGCTCGAGTACCCCGAACTGGGCATGGAGGCGGTGTGGAAGATCGAGGTCGAGGACTTCCCCGCCTTCATCGTCGTGGACGACAAGGGCAACGACTTCTTCGCCGGCACCTCCCAGCCGACCCTGCAGATCGCCTTCCGCCGCTGACCAGCGGGCCTGGCCGCGCTGCCCCCCATGACCCGCAACCCGGTGGCCCCGCAACCCGGTGGCCTCGGAGGCCGCGCCTGCCCGCGTTTCCGCTGGTCAGCGCCCGCTTTCGAGTCGAACCGTTCGGTCGCCCAGTGGCGCGTCCAGTGTGACCGTCACCGGGCGCGGGGTCATCACCGTCGTGCACATCCGACCGTCGGCGGGGCCGCCCTGTGGCTGCGGCAGCGGGCGCGTGGCGATCACGACCTCGCTCGCCGTTTCGGTCACGACCTCGCCCTCGACACCAGTGCAGCCGCTGGTCGCCATGGCGAACGTCTGCAGCGAGTAGCCGTCGTCGTACACCCACACCAGGCCGCGGTGCTCGTTGTACTCGGGCACGGCGCTCGCGTCGACCTGCTCGGCCGGCACCTGCCGCACGTCGGGCGGCACCACCGGGCCGGACGGCGACAAGGTCACCCGGGCGGCGGGGGTGCCCTTCGCCTCGGTGTCCCCCGGCGGGTCCTGCGGCTTGGTTTCCGGCGGGGTCCGGGTGACCTCCGGCGGGGTCGGCTCGGCCACCACGGAGCTGCGGTCCGTTCCCGCCGACACGTCGTCCCCACCGTCCCCGGTGCCCTGGCCGCAGCCGGCGAGGCCGACCAGGCCGGCGGCAGCGGCCGCGATCAGCAATGCCCTCATGGGGACAGGACGGTAGCGGCCGCCTCGCCGGTTGCACGGGAAGGTGCCCGGCCGCGCAGGGGCATACGCGGCCGGGCACCACGGGGGAAGGTCAGCGTTCGCGCTGGTCGTTCTTCAGCACCACCGTGCGGTCGCCGAGCGGCTGCTCGAGCTGGGTGGTCAGCTTCGGGTAGCGCAGGTCCATCGTGCACATCTTCGGTTCGCTCGGCACGGTCTCGATCATGGTGATCACGACCTGTGTCTCGTTCTGCACCGGCACCTCGAGGCTGGCCTTGCCGCAGCCGCCCTCCTGGGCGACGACGCCGACGCTGCGGCCGTCGTCCTCGGTCCACACCAGCACCGGGTAGCCCTTGGGCAGCCCGGAGGCGTCGATCCGGCCGGACTCGACCCGCTCTCCGCCGGACGGCGGGGTCCGCGCCGGCTGCTTGTCCGGTTCCGTGTCGGGCGGCGCTGAGGTCTGGGAGGTCTCGGTGGGGCGGGTGTCGCCCGCGCTGTCCTGGTTCTCCTGCGGGTTGGCGCAAGCGCTCGTCAGCAAGAGCAGAACGCCTGCGCCAACGACGGTTCCTAGGCGTTTCATGTGTGGAGGACGGGCCGTCGGGCGGGGCGCGTTGCACGCGGGCGCTAAACCCTACTTTCGTAGGACAGGGACCGGAGCCGGCGCGGTCCGGTGTCCTGCTTCGACGGTGGCGCGCCAACCCGCACCCGCGCGCGCAGCACCGCGGCTCCCACCGGCGTGGCGAGGACCGGTTCGAGGGCGAGCCAGCGCACGGCCGGCACGTCCTCGGCGAGCGCCGCGACCCGGACCACCAGGTCGGTGAGCGCGTCGAGGTCGACCGGTTCGTCGCCGAGGTACCCGGTCAGCAGGGGCGCCGCCTTGGGGGCACGGACGAGCGCGGCGGCGTCGACGTCGGTGAGCGGCACGGCCCGGTAGGCGCGGTCGCCGAGCAGGTCGCTGACCACACCGGACAGTCCGAACGAGACCAGCGTGCCGAACGACGGGTCGTCCTGCACGCCGATCGCGCACCCGGTGCCGCGGCGGGCCATCCGCTGCACGTACACGTCGTCCACGCCGGACAGCTCGGTCAGCTCGGCGTAGGCGGTGCGCACCGACTCCGGGGTGGCCAGGTCGAGCCGGACACCGACGAGGTCGGCGCGGCGCCAGAACCGCTCCCCCGTCGCCTTGACCGCGACCGGGAAGCCGAGTTCCGCGCTCGCCGTGACGGCGTCCTCTGCGCTGCCGGCGACCCGGTAGTCGACCACGTCGATCCCGTAGCAGGACAGCAGGGCCACGACATCCGCGTCGGCCAGCTCCACCATTCCGTCCACATCGGACAAGACGGCGGCGGTGAGTTCCCTGGCCCGGTCGGTGTCCGGGTTCTCCGGGCGGGCCGGCTCGCCCTGCGGCGCGGACCGCCAGGCGGCGTAGCGGGTGGCGCGGGCGAGCGCGAGCACGGCGCGCTCCGGGCTCGGGTAGCTCGGGATCGAGCCGCGGCCGGGTGCGCCGCCGGGGCCGGGCACGGCGAGCTCGGCCGGGATGCCCTCGGTGGCGAGGAACGTCGACACGATCGGCTTGCGCTCGTCCAGTTCGGCGACCGCGTCCCGCAGCGCGCGGGCGTAGGCGGCGCCCGGCGTGGTCAGCGGCGGCACGAACACGACGACCAGCGCGTCGACGTCCGGCCGCCGCAGGGTGTCGCGGACCGCGCCGGCGAGCACGTCCGGGCCGGCCGACGCGCCGACGTCGACCGGGCCACCGGCGAGCTCGAGGTCACGGGCGAGCGCGGCGTCCGCGGCGAGCACGCCGATCGCGGAGGAGTTGCCGACGATCCCGACCCGCCCGCCGCGCGGCAACGGCTGGTGGGCGAGCAGCAGCGCGGTGTCGAAGAGCTGGGCGAGCGACTCGACACGGATCACGCCCGCCTGCTCGAACAGCGCGTCGACGCTGGCCTCGTCGACCGGGACGGAGGTGGCGGCGAGCGCGGGCAGCACGGCGTTGCGGCCGGACTTCACCGCGACGATCGGCTTGACCCGCCCGAGCCGCCGGGCGAGCCGGGCGAACTTGCGCGGGTTGCCGAACGACTCGAGGTAGAGCAGCACGACGTCGGTGGCGGGATCGGTCTCCCAGAACTGGAGCAGGTCGTTGCCGGAGACGTCGGCCCGGTTGCCGGCGGAGACGAAGGTGGACAGCCCGAGCCCTCGCGCGGCGGCGTCGGCGAGGATCGCGGTGCCCAGTGCCCCGGACTGGCAGAAGAACCCGGTGCGGCCCTGACCGGGCAGCACGGGTGCGAGGGTGGCGTTGAGCCGCACCGACGGGTCGGTGTTGACCACGCCGAGCGCGTTCGGGCCGACGACGCGCATGCCGTGCGCGCGGGCCTCGGTGACCAGGCGGCGTTCGGCGCCCCGCCCGCTGGGGCCGGTCTCGCCGAAGCCGGAGGAGATGACGACGAGCGCCTTGACGCCCTTGGCGAGGCAGGCGTCCATCACCTCGTCGATGCTGGCCGCCGGCACCGCGACCACGGCGAGGTCGACCGGGCCTGGGATGTCGGTGACGCTCGGGTAGGCGCGGACGCCGCGGACGGAGCCGCGCTCGGCGTTGACCGGGTAGACGGGGCCGCTGAAGTCCGCGCGGAGCAGGTTGCCCAGCACGACGTAGCCGATCTTGTCGGGGTCGGCGGAGGCGCCGATGAGCGCGACCGAGCCGGGGTGGAGCAGGTTGTGCACGCTGCGTGCCTCGGCGGCCTGTTCGCGGGAGTGGGCGACGGCGACGGACTGCTCGGTGGGGTCGATGGCGAACTCGAGGTGGAAGACGCCCTCGTCCATGGCGCGGGTGAGCTGGTAGCCGGCGGCGCGGAAGACCCCGAGCATGGCGGAGTTCTCGGCCAGCACCTCGGCGACGAAGGTGCGGATGTCGCTCTCCCGCGCGGCCGCGGCGAGGTGTTCGAGCAGGATCGGGCCGAGGCCCCGGTTCTGGTGGGCGTCCTCGACGACGAACGCGACCTCGGCGGAGGGGCCGCCGTCGATGCGCTCGTACCGGGCGACCGCGACGATGTCGTCGCCGAGCAGGGCGATGAAGGCGACCCGGTCGTGGTGATCGACGGTGCTGAACCGTTTTAGGTCGCGCGGCGGGATCTGCGGATAGGCCCCGAAGTACCGCAGGTAGCGGGTGCGCTCGGACATGCGCCCGTGGAAGGCGAGCAGCGCGTCGCCGTCAGTCGGCACGATGGGTCTCAGGTGGACGGTGCCGCCGTCGGACAGCACCACGTCCGCCTCCCACCGCCGGGGGTAGTCGAACGGGTCCATGTCAGTCCCGTGGGTCGTCGGGATCCAGGCCGTGCAGGGGGAACACGGCCCGGCGGGTGTCGCGGATGCTGTTGTCGACCGGCTGGTCGACGGTGCCGTCCCACGGATCGTGGTCGGTGTCCTTGCCGTCGCCCATAGCGAGCGGGAGCTCCGCGGTGGGGGCGATCCGGTCGATCGTCGAGGTCCACTCCGGCGGCAGCACGGTCTTGGGGTCGACGTCACGGTCGAGCATGGTGGCGATGAGGTGGGTCCAGGACCGCGGGACGACGCGGAGCAGCTGGTATCCGCCACCGCCCGCGGCGAGCCAGTTGCCGCCGGCGTGGGTCTCGGCGAGGTCGCGCACGGTCTGGTAGATCCGCCGGTGCCCGTCGACGGACAGGGAGAGCGCGGCGAGCGGGTCCTCGTCGTGGGTGTCGACGCCGCACTGGCTGACCAGCAGTTGGGGCCGGAAGGCCGCGAGCAGCGAGGGGACGACGGCGTGGAAGGCCCGGAACCAGGCGCGGTCGTCGGTGTAGGGCGGCAAAGCGACGTTGACGGCGGTGCCCTCGGCTCCCGTGCCGCCGGTCTCGTCGGCGAACCCGGTGCCCGGGAAGAGGGTGAGCGGGTTCTGGTGGAGAGAGATCGTGAGCACGCGCGGGTCGTCGTAGAAGGCGGCCTGCACGCCGTCGCCGTGGTGGACGTCGGTGTCGACGTAGGCGATGCGGTCGTAGCCGTTGTCCAGCAGCCAGGAGATGGCGATCGCGGTGTCGTTGTAGACGCAGAACCCGGCGGCACGGTCACGCATGGCGTGGTGCAGCCCGCCGGCGATGCTGGCGGCGCGCTTGGTGGCGCCGGAGGCGATCTGGCGGGCGGCGAGCAGGGAACTGCCGACGACCATGGCGGAGGACTCGTGCATGCGGTCGAAGATGGGGTTGTCCGAGGTACCGAGCCCGTGGCCGACGTCCCACCCCGCCAACGGCGCCTCCCGGACGGCGTCGATGTAGCCGGCGTCGTGGACGCGGCGGATCTCCTCCTCCGGCGCCGCCTCCGGCACGAGCAACTCGACGCCGTCGAGGACACCGAGAGCGCGCGCCAGCCGAACGGTCAGCTCCAGCCGGATGGGGTTGAGGGGGTGTTCCCCACCCAGGTCGTAGCCGAGCAACGCCGAATCCCAGACAATCGCGGCTGGCAACACCATGCCGGCCACCTTATCCGTGCCCGCCGCCCCCGGCCGGTTTCACGCGGACGGTGGCCCGCGAAGGTGAGCGTCGCCGGGTTCGCCGGCCGGGGCAGTGCCGGCCGGGGCTAGCCAGCCAAGGCGGTGCCAGCCGGAGCGGTGCCGGCCAGGGGCGGTGCCAGCCAGGACGGTGCCAGCCAGGCCTGGCAGGCCAAGGCGGTGCCAGCCGGAGCTGGCCGGCCGAGGCTGTGCCGGCCAAGGCGGTGCCAGCCGGGGCTGGCAGGCCAAGGCGGTGCCGGCCGGTTGCACGAGTGGTCGGCGCGTGACAGTCGTCGCGGGAACCGTCTCGGCGTGTGGCAGTCGTCGCGGGAACCGTCGACGCTCGGTACCGAGTCAACCGGTACCGGGCCAGCCGGTGTTCGCACGTCCGATTCGGCATTTGGCCGGCGGTGTCGAACCCATCGCCCCGTTGCGAGTCGGGCGAACCGTGTGCGTTCGGTAGTCAGCCGGGGTGTGGGCCCGTGGCGGCGGGGCGGTCGGGGTCGGCGCTCCACTCCGACCACGAGCCGACGTACAGGTGTGCCGGTGCCAGCGGGGTCGTGATTCCGGCGACCTCGAGTGCCAGGACCACCGACGCCGCGGTCACGCCGGAGCCGCAGTAGGCGCCGACGGGTGTGCCGGCGGACACGCCCGCGGCGGCGAACCGCTCCGCGAGTCGGGCGGGTGGATGCCAGCGGCCGGTGTCGGCGACGTGGCCGGCGAACGGTGCGTTGACCGCTCCGGGGATGTGCCCGGGCCGCGGGTCGATCGGCTCGACGTCGCCTCGGTAGCGTTCCGGCGCGCGGGCGTCGACCAGCACGCCGTCGCGTGCGAGGGCGGCCGCACCGGGCGCGTCGAGGACCGGCATGCCCCCGGGACGCACGGTCAGGTCGCCCGGCTCCGGGTTCGGCGTCGCGGTGGTGACCGGGCAGTGCTCGGCGCTCCAGGCCGCGAAGCCGCCGTCGAGGACGCTCACCCGCTCGTGTCCCGCCCAGCGCAGCAACCACCATGCCCGCGCGGCCACCGAGCCGTTGTCGGCGTCGTAGACCACGACCGGCCGGTCGTGGCGCACGCCGGCGGCGCGGAGCGCGCGCTGCAGGGCGTCCGGTTGGGGCAGCGGGTGCCGGCCGCCGGCACCGGGCGGTCCGGCCAGGTCGGCGTCCAGGTCGAGGAAGACCGCGTTGGGCAGGTGGCCTCGGTCGTAGTCCTCGCGGCCCGGCGGGCCGCCCAGGCGCCAGCGCACGTCCAGCAGGACGGGCGGCTGCGGGCCGGCGAGTGCGGCGGCGAGTTCGGTGCAGGACACGAGAGGAGTGGTCACCGCGTCATTCTCGCCGTGACCGACCCGGTGGCATCCTCCTTTCCGCCGTTCGGTCCAATCGGTCGTGGCTTTCGTGCCGGTTCGGGCGTTGCGCGCTCACCCTGTGCGACCACACACCTGGTCCGGGCGGGCGAACGACTACCATGGATGTCGACGAAGGGGAATGGCGTGAACGAGCTCATCGACACCACCGAGATGTACCTCAAGACGATCTACGAGCTCGAGGAGGAGGGCGTCGTCCCGCTGCGTGCCAGGATCGCCGAACGTCTCGGCCAGAGCGGTCCGACGGTGAGCCAGACGGTGGGCCGGATGGAGCGCGACGGGCTGGTCGTCGTCTCCAGTGACCGGCATCTCGAGCTCACCGACCACGGTCGCGCCCTCGCTGTCACCGTCATGCGCAAGCACCGCCTCGCCGAGCGGCTGCTCGTGGACGTGATCGGCCTGGAGTGGGAGCACGTCCACAGCGAGGCGTGCCGCTGGGAGCACGTGATGAGCGAGGCCGTCGAGCGCAAGCTGGTGAAGCTCCTCGGCCACCCGACCACGTCCCCGTACGGCAACCCGATCCCCGGCCTGGACAAGCTCGGCGAGGGCGAGCCGGCGCCGCCGGTCGACGCCGACCTCGTCCGGGTCGACGACGTGGCCCGCCGAGGCGGCGGCAAGGTCGAGATCCGCCGCATCGCCGAACACGTCCAGCTCGACCCCGACCTGATGGCCGAGTTGAAGGCCGTCGGCGTCGTTCCCGGCCAGACGGTCAACGTCGGTCCGTCCAAGGGCGACGGCCACACCATCGAGGTCTCGAGCGACCACTCCTCCACTGAGGTTCCGCCCAGCGTGCTGCACGCCGTGCTCGCCCGGGCCAAGTGACCTGACCGCGAGTGCCCTGACCGTGAGTGACCGGCCGACGGGTGACCGTCTGGCAGGTGACCCGCTGGCGTGAGCGGGCGGGTGAACGGGTGGACCAGCGGCACGACCAGCGGCACCGGAGGAACGACCGGGAGGACGACCAGGGGTGGACCGAGTGAGCGAACCCGCCGGGAGCGGCGGGGTACCTGAGCGCGCCGCCACGGTGTTCGAGCAGCTGCACGGGCAGGCCCCCACCGGGGTGTGGTCCGCGCCGGGCCGGGTGAACCTGATCGGCGAGCACACCGACTACAACGACGGCTTCGTGCTGCCGTTCGCGCTGCCGTTCCGGATCGCGGTGGCGGCGCGGGCCCGCGCCGACGGGAAGCTGGCGGTCACCACGATCGGTGACGACGGCCGCCCGCAGCGGGCCGAGCCGGTGGCGGTGGACGCGCTCGAGCCAGGTGTCGTCACCGGGTGGGCCGCGTACCCGTCCGGGGTGAGCTGGGTGCTGCGTCACGAGGGCTTCCTTTCCGGAGCTGATCTGGTGATCGCCGGCGACGTGCCGGCGGGGGCGGGGTTGTCCTCCTCCCATGCGTTGCAGTGCGCCACGGCGCTGGCGCTGTTGGGTCTGTCGGGCGTCGAGCTGGACCAGCCGGGCGCGCCGAGCAGGACCGAGGTCGCCTCCTGGGTGCAACGGTCGGAGAACGACTTCGTCGGCGTACCGACCGGCCTGCTCGACCAGACCGCGTCGCTGTGCTGTGTCGAGTCGCACGTGCTGTTCCTCGACGTCCGCTCCGGGGCCATGGAGCAGGTGCCGTTCGACGCGGCCGCGGCCGGCTTCGACGTGCTGGTGATCGACACCAGGGCCCGGCACTCGCACGGCGAGTCCGGCTACCGGGAGCGCCGCGCCGGCTGCGAGCGCGCCGCCGAACTGCTCGGGGTGGCGGCCCTGCGCGACGTCGATCCGGCCGGTCTCGACGACGCGCTGGCCCGGCTGCCCGAGGAGCTCCGTCCCCTGGTCCGGCACGTGGTGACCGAGAACGACCGCGTGCGGCGCACGGTCGAGCTCCTGCGTGCCGGCCGGCTCGCCGACACCGGCGACCTGCTCAGCGCCTCGCACGTGAGCCTGCGCGACGACTACCGGGTGTCCTGCCTGGAGCTGGACGTGGCCGTGGACGCCGCGCTCGCCGCCGGAGCGCTCGGTGCCAGGATGACCGGCGGCGGGTTCGGCGGCTCCGCGATCGCGCTGGTGCCGCACGCGGAGCGGGACGCCGTCGGCGACAAGGTGCTCGCCGCGTTCGCGGAACGCTCGCTGCCCGCGCCAGGCCTGTTCACGGCGGTGCCCGCGCGGGGCGCGGGGCGGGATCGCTGACCCCTGGGGCGACCGGCACACTGTGCACCGCACTGACCGAGCGGGCGTCGGCCCGCGAACCTGAGGAAGCGAGGACCGCGGTGAAGCTGCTCGTGACGGGCGGGGCCGGGTACGTCGGGAGCGTCTGCGCGGCGCGGCTGGTCGAGTCCGGCCACGAGGTGGTGGTGCTCGACGACCTGAGCACCGGCCACGCGGACGCCGTGCCCGAGGGCTGCCGGTTCGAGCGGGGCGACCTGGCCGAGGCGGCCGGCGACCTGCTCGCCGAGGGCTTCGACGGGGTGCTGCACTTCGCGGCGAAGTCGCTGGTGGCCGAGTCGATGCAGGACCCCGCGTTGTACTGGTCGGGCAACGTGCTCACCTCACTTCGCCTGCTGGAGGCCGTCCGCCGGGCGGGGACGCCCCGGCTGGTCTTCTCGTCGACGGCCGCGGTGTACGGCGAGCCGGAGCAGGTGCCGATCCCCGAGGGAGCCGCCACCCGGCCGACGAACACCTACGGCGCGTCCAAACTCGCCATCGATCACGCGATCACCTCCTATGCCACCGCGTACGGTCTGTCCGCGGTGAGCCTGCGGTACTTCAACGTCGCCGGCGCGTACGGCGCCTACGGGGAGCGGCACACCACCGAGACGCACCTCATCCCGCTGGTGCTGCAGGTGGCGCTCGGGCAGCGTGCGGCCATCCACGTGTACGGCGAGGACTACCCGACCGAGGACGGCACCTGCATCCGCGACTACATCCACGTCAGCGACCTCGCCGACGCGCACCTGCTGGCACTGGAGCACGCCGCGCCCGGCACGCACCGGATCTACAACCTGGGCAGCGGCACGGGCTTCTCGGTGCGCCAGGTCGTCGAGGCCTGCCGGTCGGTGACCGGGCACCCGGTGCCGGCCGAGGTGAAGGGCCGCCGGGCGGGCGACCCGGCCTCGTTGGTCGCGTCCAGTGAGCTGGCGAAGGCCGAGCTCGGGTGGAAGCCGCAGCACACGGACCTCGAGGGGATCGTGCGGGACGCCTGGGAGTTCGCGCGTTCCCGGGCCGAGCGCTGACCTGAGGCCGAGCTCGTCGGTCGATCAAGCATCGCCGCGCGAGCCCGCGGAGGCAGCGAGGCGTCCACCTGGTCCCTACTCGAACGCGCTCGCCGGTTCCGTCCGGCCCCGCTCGATGACCGATGCCGGACGCCCGTGGCCGGGTGGCTCGTTCGGCGCGGGCAGACGGGGTCGGGTGCGGCGAGTCGGCTGTGGACGTGGGGGCGCCTCGTGGTGCCTCGGCTTCGGGCGATCGGCGGTGGGGGCGGTCAGTTGTCGGGAACATCTCGGGTCGGCTCCGTTCGGGTGTGGGCGCGTTCGATGCTCTTGCCGAGCATCGTGCGGAGGACGTCGGGTGGGGTGCCTCGGTCGAGGGCTTCGCGGAGGAGTGGGGCCAGGCGGTGGTCGGGGTCGGCGTCCATGGCGACTTCGAGGGCCATGCCGGCGAGTACGGCCGCGCCGCGCAGGTAGGCGCACAGGGCCAGCAGGAACGCCGGTTCGGCGCGTTCTGGGACGGGCATGGATCTGGTCAGGACCAGCCACAGGCGTTCGGCCGGTAGCGCCCACTCGGTGATCGACAGGGCGAGACACGTGTCGCGGACCTGGGCGTGGCACAGGGCGGCGCCGAGGCGGACGAGCCGTTCGTCGTCGATGGCGGGGGACGCTCGGGACGTGGTCGCCTCGACGGCGGCCAGCACGTCGGCGGTGAGGTCGTCGGGGTGTGGGTCGCTGTCGGCCAGGGCGGCCAGCAGGTCGGCCCGGTGCGCCACGCGGTCCTCGTGGTCGGGGGCGAGCAGGGCGGCCATGTCGGCGCGGCTGGGGTAGGTGACCGAACCGTCGATCGTCTGGAGCACGGCCAGGGTCGAGGTCCGGGGATCGTGCACCTGGCCGGTGCACTCCTCCTCCTCGTAGCACCACCAGGTCGCGTCGCGGGCGATCAGCGGCACCCACGCGGAGTGCACCAGGCGGATGCCGAGGCCGGACAGCTCCTCGGTCAGGATCCGCGCGAGCTCGCGGTGCGGCAGGTCGGGTGGATCGGCGTCGCCGCCGCCGACGACCACGACGGCCGTGGCGACGACGTCGTTCTGGTCGAGCGCGCCGCACAGTTGGTGGACCAGGTCGCGTCCGTCGGCGGGATCCGGCAGGTCGATGCGGACGGTGGGGCCGATGCGGTACCCGTCCGCGTGGGAGAAGGTGACGAGTACGAGCGAGTCGGTCGGGTGGAAGCCGAGCAGGCCGGGGATGCCGGCGATCAGCTCACCGAGTTCGTCGAGGCGGATCACGGTGGGCGGTGGGAACGGGGGTGCGAGTGGAGACGTCATGCATTCACCATGCGGGAGAACGGGCGGGTTCGGGGGTGGGCGGCCGCGAACTGTGGACAACCGGAGGGGTTGTGGACAACTCGGTCGGAGAGTGGCCGTGACGGGCGGAAATGTCGGTGGTGGGTGCTACCCTGCCGCGCCCCGGGCGACCGGCGACGGTGTCCGAAATCCGCCAGCCCGGCGTGCCTGGGCCGACGAGCATCGGAGCATGTTGATTCGACACCGGGACGCCGAGCCGACCGTGGACCCGACCGCCTGGGTGGCGCCGAACGCGACGCTGGTCGGCGACGTGCGATTGGGTCCGAGGGCCCGTGTTCTGTACGGGGCGGTACTGGACGCCGAGGGCGCGAGCGTGACGATCGGGGAGTCGGTGGTGGTGTCCGAGCACGCCGTGCTGCGGGCGACCGCGGTCACCGACGAGGACCGCCCGGTGGTGCTGGGCGACCACGTGTTCGTCGGTCCGCACGCGACCGTGCTGGGTGCGACGGTCGGGCGCTGCGTGTACCTGGCGGCGCAGGCGACCGTGCTGCAGGCCGCGCGGATAGGGGACGGCGCGTGCGTGGCGGTCGGCGCGCTGGTGCACGCGCGGAGCGTGGTACCGGCGGAGTTCTTCGTCCCGCCGCACACGACGGCGCTGGGTGACCCGGTGCGGGTGCTGCCGGCGGACGGTGCTGGCGAGTTGGCGGACGCGATCCGCGAGGTGGGGTTCGCGGACGCCGCGTTCGGCGTGCGTGACCGGTGGGAGGACAAACTGACCCGGTACCGGCGGGTGGCCGAGGTCCGCTCGGCCGAGTACGCCGCGCACGAGGGGGACACCGTCGTGGGTTGACCATCGTGGGCTGACGGTGACCGGGCCGAACGTGGGGCCGGCGGGAGCCATCGGCGGGAGTACCGCGCACGCCCAGGACACCGCCATCCGACGGCGGTGGGCCGACGCCGGACAGGTGCCGTCGGCGGGAGTACGCCGCACGAATCGGGGCTACGTCGTGGGCTGACGGGTGCCGCCAGTGTGGGGCCGGGCGGGCGCCAGGAAGGTCGAGAGTGGACGCCCGGTAGAGTCGCCCGGTCCGCGTCGCGCGCGATGATTCGGCCTCGCGTTCTACCGCGGCGGGCGTCACGTACCGAGCCGGAAGCTGAGAAGGATGTCCGAACGGACCGAAGTACCGTCATCGCCGGGTGCTGTCGCGGCCGGGGACTCGACCGAGGACACCGGCGCGCCCGCCGCGACTCGGCGGAGACGGTTTCCGCGTCCGCTGACCGGGATCACGCTCATCGCCGCGGTGTTCTTCATGCTCGCGAGCATCGGCACGCCGCTGCTCGGTACCTCGGTGTTCGCCGCCACGGACGAGTTGTCCAGATTCAGTCCGTACTACGACAGTGGGCTCGCCGGGATCCCGGTGCAGAACACGTACATGGACGACACGTACGACGCCATCATGCCGAACACGATGCTGTACGTCGACTCCGTGCTCGACGGCAACCCGGCGCAGTGGAACCCGTACAACTCCGGCGGCACCCCGCTCGGCGCGATCCCCACCTACGCGGTCTTCTCCCCGCTGACCATCCCCTACTACCTGCTC
The DNA here is from genome assembly GCF_025165815.1 of Actinophytocola gossypii. Classification (GTDB taxonomy): domain Bacteria; phylum Actinomycetota; class Actinomycetes; order Mycobacteriales; family Pseudonocardiaceae; genus Actinophytocola; species Actinophytocola gossypii. The sequence continues at coordinate 385,356 of NZ_JAFFZE010000010.1, forward strand.
CCCGACTGGCTCGCGCCCGCCTACGCCAAGCTGCTCGAACTCGCCGTCGCCCTCCTCGGTGGCTACCTCTTCCTGCGCCGCCTCAGTCTCAGCCGGCCCGCGGCGATCCTGGGCGGGATGGTGTTCACCAGCTCGGCCTTCATGATCATGTGGACGAACTGGCCGCAGACCCGGGTCGCCGCGATGATCCCGTGGGTCTTCTGGGCGGCCGAGCGGCTGGTGCAGCGGCGACGGCCGACCGACGCCGTACTGCTCGCCCTCCCGGTCGCGTTCATGCTGCTGGCCGGCTTCCCCGCGGTCACCGCCCTCACGCTGATGTCCGTCGGGGTGTACTTCCTCGTCCGAGTGTTCGCCGAGTACTGGGGCCAATGGCGGCGGCTCCTCGGGGTCACGGCGGGGGCGGCGGGCGCGGTCGCGGCCGGTGCCGCGTTGTCGGCCGTCCAGTTGCTCCCGTTCGCCAAGTTCTACGGAGGGTGGCTGATCGAGGGTCGCTCGCAGGGGGCGGACGAACACCTCGGGTTGCCCGAACTGACCACGGCGATCGCTCCGCACGCGATGGGCAGCATCAGCCGGTCCGACCCGCCGATCTGGTACCTGCCGCACTTCGGGCGGAACATGGTCGAGGCCATGTCCTACGTGGGCGCGGCCGCGGTCGTGCTCGTGCTCGTCAGCGTCGTGCTGGCGCGGACCGGCCGGTCGCTGCTGCCGCGCGGTGCCTGGTGGGTACTGGTCGGCATGGCCGTCGCCTGGTTCGCTCTCATCTACCTTCCCGGCCCGCTCGCGCTCGTGAACGACCTGCCGGTGTTCTCCAGCAACTACATCGGCCGGGCCCGCAGCGTGCTGGGCATGCTGCTCGCCGCCCTCGCCGCGATCGGTTTCGAACTGCTGCTGCGCAACCGCACGCGGGTGGTCGCCGCGCTGCGGGCGGCGAAGCTGCGCGTGGTCTACGGCGTGCTCGTGGTGCTGGGGGCCGTGGCGGGGATCGTCGTCGTGTGGCGCGCCGGCCTGGAAGCGGCGAGCAGCCGGGACGCCGCGGCCGGCACCGATCCGGTGAGCCGGGTCGACCACCTCAACGAGCAGATGCTGATCGGGCTCGGCTTCCTCGGGCTCGCGGTGCTGGGCGCCGTCCTGCTCTACGCCACCGCGGGCCGGACGGGTCTGGGCTGGCGGGTGACCCGGTTCGGAGCGGCCGCGGTCCTGCCCGTGCTGGTCGCGGTGCAGGGGTTCTCCCTCACCAACGCCTACTACCCACGGGTGGACAAGGACACGTTCTACCCGACCACCGACGTGCACGCCTTCCTCGCGGAGAACCTCGGCCACCAGCGGTTCACCGGTACGGGCAACGCGATGATCATGGGCGTGGACACCGCGAAGAAGCTGCGCGCGCTGACCGGTCACACGTTCATCGACGAGAACTTCGCCGAGTTGGTGCGCGGCATCCCGCGCGACCCGATCCCCTACCCGACGCACATCAGGCTGAAGCCGACCATGGACGTCGCCAGCAGTCCGGTCCTCGACCGGCTCGGCGTCCGGTACTTCGTCACCTCGCCGCGGAGCTGGATCTTCGGCGCGCCGAGGATCGCGCGCGGCGACGGGTCACCGGTCACCGTCGCGGACGGGACCGCCGTGTCGCGGCCGGTGCCGGGCACCGGGCCGGTCCGCGCGGTCGGGTTCGTTCCGACCACGTCGATCCCCGAGCAGGACGTCGACCCGGACCGGCTGGTCGAGGTCGTGGTCACCGACGCCAGCGGCGCGACGGTCGCGACCGCGCAACGCCTCACGCACGAGATGACCGCGAACGAGCCGTTCCTGATCCCGGTGGACGCCGACGACGTTCCCGCCGACGCCAAGCTCACCGCGACGTTCACGCTGCACACCGGCGCGGCGCTGACCGTCCGGGGCGCGGACGGCGCGATGGCCGTGTCGAAGGTGATGCCGGCCGACGACGGGCTGACGGTGGCGCACGCCGGGTCGTCGGTGGTCTGGGAGCGGACCACGGCACTCCCCCGGATCCGCTGGGCCTCGTCCGCGATCAGCACGCCCTACCCGAACGAGCGGGTGCGGTTGCTGGCCGGTGGCGCGGTCGACCCGGACCAGGTCGTGCTCAACGAGCACGGCGCTCCGACCGACGGGGAACCGGCCGACGTCGAGGTCACCCAGGACGGCTTCGACGTCATCGAGGCCACCGTCGATGCCCGGGGCGCCGGGTACCTGGTGGTGGCCGACGCCCTCCAGGCCGGGTGGGAGGTCACCGTCGACGGCGAGCCGGCGGAGCTGGTGCCGGCCGACCACGGCGTGGTGGCGGTCGCGGTGCCGGAGGGCCGGCACACCGTGTCGCTGCGCTACGCCGCCCCCTACGACAACGCGGGGCTGTGGCTGACCGTGGGTACCGGTGTGGTGCTCGTCGGCCTGGTGGTGCTCGACCAGCTGCTGCTACGCCGTCAACGCCGCCGTCCGGGCCCGACGGAGTGAACCGCTGCCGAGCGTGACCAGGCTCGGTACCCGCTGGAGCAGGGCCGACGTGGGTCCGGGATCATGGCCCACACTCCGCCCACTACGGACAGTGAGTTCGGTGTACCGCGGTGTACATACCTCGATAACGACGCCATAACAGCTGCGCTACTCTGTCGCACCTGCCGTGGAGAGGTTCACCCGGACGCAGGGACCAAGCTGCCATGCGGATTGCCGTCATCGGACCCACCCACCCCTACAAGGGCGGAATCGCTCAGTACACCACCGAGCTCGCCCACCGGCTGACCGCGCTCGGGCACGAGGTGCGGTTGGAGTCGTGGTCGCACCAGTACCCGTCGCGCCTGTACCCGGGCCGGCTGACCATCGACAAGCCGGAGCTGCCCCCGTTCCCCCGCACCCACCGCCGGCTGTCCTGGCGGCGGCCGGACTCCTGGTACGCCTGCGGCCGCCGCCTCCGCGACCACGACCTGGTCGTGCTCGTCGTGGCGAGCCCGGTGCAGATGCCCGCCTACCGCGGTGTCCTCGCCGGCCTGGGCAGGCGAAGACGGGCGCGCGTGGTCACCCAGTGCCACAACGTGCTCCCGCACGAGCGGCGACCGTCCGACGAGGCACTGATCAGCGGGTTGCTCACCCGGGTCGACGGGGTCCTCACGCACTCCGACGACCAGGCGCGGATCGCGACCTCGCTGACCGGCGTTCCGGTCGTGGCCGAGCAGCTGGCGCCGCTGGTGGTCGCGCGCGCGACGAGCCGGGTGTACGACGGGGCGCTGCACCGGCGGCTGCTGTTCTTCGGTCTGGTGCGGCCGTACAAGGGGGTGGACGTGCTGCTGCGGGCGCTGGCCGCGGGCCCGCCGGACGTGGCGCTGACCGTGGCGGGCGAGTTCTGGGGCGACACGCCGGCGGTGGCCGACCGGATGGTGCGGGAGCTCGGGCTGAGCGGGCGGGTCGAGCTGCGGCCGGGGTACGTGGAGGCCGAGCAGGTGCCGGCGCTGTTCCGCGGGGTGGACGCGCTCGCCCTGCCGTACCGGTCGGTCACGGCGTCGGTCAACCCGTACCTGGCGTTCGAGCACGGCGTCCCGGTGATCGCGAGCCGGATCGGCACGCTGCCCGACGACGTGCAGGACGGTGTCGACGGCCTGCTGGTGGTACCCGACGACGTGGACTCCCTCACCTCGGCACTGCGCCGGCTCTACACCGACGACACGGCGCTGCGGCTGCGCGCCGCCGTCTGCCCGCCGGACGCCGAGCCGCAGTGGAGCCGCTACCTGAAGGCGCTGACGTCGTTCGCGGAAGATCGCCAGTGAGCGCGGGCGCGCCAAGCGCCGAGCACGTGACGAGGGAAGCCGGCGGGTAGCGGAGGAGCGCAGCGAACCATGAACACCCTGAGCGCAGCGACGCAGCGTCCGCCGGCTGGACTGACGAGCAGCGCAGCCGTGAGGAACGAACGGCGAGCAGCGCAGGAGGGAAGCCGGCGGGTAGCGGAGGAGCGCAGCGAACCATGAACACCGTGAGCGCAGCGACGCAGCGTCCGCCGGCTGGGGCGGGACCTTGAGGTGGGTTCGGTGTGGGTTTCTGGTCGCGGTGCTGGCGTTCGGGGCCGCGGTCGTCGTCGGGCGGTGGGGTGAGTTGCGGGTCGCGCTCGAGCGGCCGTCGTGGGGGTTGGTGGTCGCGGCGGGGGTGCCGGCGGCGGGCGGGATCCTGTTGACCGCGTTGGGGTGGCGGACGATGCTCGCCGACCTCGGGGCACCGCTGCCGGCGCGGGTCGCGGGGCGGGTGTACCTGCTCGGTCAGCTCGGCAAGTACCTGCCCGGCTCGGTGTGGTCGTTCGTCGCGCAGGCGGAGTTGGCTCGGGACCACGCGGTCTCCCGGCGGGTCACGGTCACCGGCGGCGTGCTGGGGCTGCTGCTCGCCGTGGGCACGGGGGTGGTCACCGCGTTCGTCGCGCTGCCGCTCGGTGGGGGCTCGGGCGCGCTGGTGGCGTACTGGTGGGTGGTGCTGGTGGTGCCGGCCGGGCTGGTGTTGCTGCACCCTCGGGTCATCGGGCCGCTGTTGGACCGGGTGTTGCGGCTGTTGCGGCGGGAGCCGTTGGTGCGGCGGCCCAGTTACCGGGGGATGGTGACGGCGGCCGGGTGGTACGCGTTGAGCTGGCTGCTGCTCGGGCTGCACTGCTGGTTGCTGATGCTCGGGTTCGGCGCGCCCGCCGGAACGTCGCTGCCGGTGGCGGTCGGCGGGCTCACGCTGGCGTTCTGCCTCGGGCTGATCGTCGTTCCCGCGCCGGCGGGCGCCGGGGTCCGGGAGGTCGCGCTGGTGTTGGCGTTCGCGCCGGTGCTCGGGCCCGGCGCGTCGCTCGCCGTCGCGCTCATCTCGCGGATAATGCTCACGGTGCTGGACTTCGTCCTCGCGGGTGCGGTCTGGGCCGAGCGGCGTCCGCGGCTGCGGGCGCGGGGACGGACGAAGGGACTCCGACCATGACCCAGGCCGATCCCCCCGGCGGGGTCGCGCTCGCCGTCGCCCGCCGGATCGCCGAGCGCGTCCTGTGGACAAGGGTCGCGCTGCGGCGACGGCTGGAGTCCCGGTCCGGCGAGCCGCGGCCGCTGCCTCCGCCGATGCCGGACACCGACCTGCTTCGCGACGCCGCGTCCTGGCAGGCGGCGGTCGAGGAGTGCAAGCGGCTCCGGCTGCCGCTGCACCGCGACATCCCGAAGAACTGGGACGCCCTCGGCGCGGTCGGCACGATCCTGCGCACGGTCGGCCGCGAGGCGTCGGTGCTCGACGCGGGTGCCGCTCGGTACTCCTCGATCCTGCCGTGGCTGCGCCTGTACGGGCTCACCGACCTGGTCGGCAACAACCTGGAGTTCGGCCGCGAGGTGCACCGCGACGGCGTGCTGTTCCGCTACGGCGACATCACCGACACCGACTTCCCTGACGGCCGGTTCGACGCGGTGACCTGCATGAGCGTGATCGAGCACGGCGTGGCGCTTGAGCCGTTCGTCGCCGAGTGCGCGCGGATCATCCGGCCGGGCGGGGTGCTCGTGGTCGCCACCGACTACGACATGGAACCGCCGGACACCACCGGCATCACCGCCTACGGCCAGCCGGTGCGCATCTTCTCCCCCGACGACATCCGCGACCTGGTGTGGATGGCGACCGACCACGGGCTGATGCTGCGCGGCGACCTCGAGCTCGAACACACCGAACGGCCGGTGTACTGGAACCGCACGAGGCTGGACTACACGTTCATCCGCCTCGCCTTCGACCGGAACTGAGGCAGACTCGACGGCATGACCGATGACGACCCGTACCTCTGGCTGGAGGAGGTCACCGGCGACACCGCCCTGGACTGGGTCCGGGAGCGCAACGCCGAGACCATGACCGAGCTGACCGGCTCCGCCCGCTTCACCGAGCTGCGCGACCAGGTGCGCGAGGTGCTCGACGCCGACGACCGCATCCCGTACCCGCGCCGGCGCGGCACGCACCTCTACAACTTCTGGCAGGACGCCGCGCACCCGCGCGGGCTGTGGCGGCGCACGACGCTGGAGTCGTACCGGTCACCGGAGCCGGAGTGGGAGGTCGTGCTCGACGTCGACGCGCTGGCCGCCGCCGAGGGCGAGAGCTGGGTGTGGCAGGGCGCGGCGGTGCTGCGGCCCGGCTACCGGCGGGCGCTGGTGGAGCTGTCCCGCGGCGGAGCGGACGCGGCGGTGGTGCGGGAGTTCGACCTGGTCTCACTGTCCTTTGTGGAGGAGGTGGACGGTGGGTTCGTGTTGCCGGAGGCCAAGAGCCAGGTCGGCTGGATCGACGAGGACCGGATCTACGTCGGCACCGACTTCGGGGAGGGCTCACTGACCTCGTCGGGCTACCCGCGGATCGCCAAGGAGTGGCGGCGCGGGACACCGCTGACCGAGGCGGTGACGGTGTTCGAGGGCAAGCCGGACGACGTGGCGGCGGGCGCCTACCACGACCCGACGGAGGGCTACGAGCGCGACATCGTCTACCGCAGCCCGGATTTCTACCGCACCGAGCGGTTCCTGCGCACACCGTCCGGGCTGGTGCGGATCGAGGTGCCGGACGACGCGGAGGCCTCGGCGCACCGCGAGTGGCTGCTGATCTCGACCCGGTCGGAGTGGACCGTCGGCGAGGTGACCTACCCGAGCGGGGCGCTGCTCGCCGCGCGGTTCGACGAGTACCTGGCGGGTTCGCGGGCGCTGAACGTGCTGTTCACACCGGACGAGCACACGTCGCTGTCGTACTTCCGGTGGACCCGCAACCACCTGCTGGTGGCCACCCTGCACGACGTGAAGAGCCGGTTCGAGGTGCTCACACCGGGGCCGTCCGGCTGGACCAGGGCGCCGCTGGCCGGAGTGCCGGAGGTCGGCTCGGCGGACGTACTGGACACCAACCCCGACGATGACGACGAGTACCTGCTGAACGCGAGCGGGTACACCCAGCCGGCGACGCTGTACCGGGGCGAGGTCGACGGTGGGATCGAGGTGCTGAAGCGGTCGCCCGCGTTCTTCGACGCCGACGGGCTGGAGACCCACCAGCACTTCGCGGTATCCGACGACGGCACCCGGATCCCGTACTTCGTGGTCGGCCGCCCCGGTGCGGACGGCCCGACCCTGCTGTACGGGTACGGCGGGTTCGAGGTGTCGCTGACCCCGGGGTACAGCGGCACGATCGGCCGCGGGTGGCTGGCGCGCGGCGGCACGTACGTGGTGGCGAACATCCGCGGCGGCGGCGAGTACGGGCCGGCGTGGCACCAGTCGGTGCTCCGGGAGGCGCGGCCGAGGGTGTACGAGGACCTGGCCGCGGTGGCACGGGACCTGGTGGACCGCGGGATCACGACGCCGGCGCGGCTGGCGGTGCAGGGCGGGTCGAACGGCGGGCTGCTGACGGGCGTGATGCTGACCAGGTACCCGGAACTGTTCGGGGCGGTGGTGTGCCAGGTGCCGCTGCTGGACATGCGGCGGTACCACAAGCTGCTGGCCGGCGCGTCCTGGATGGCGGAGTACGGCGACCCGGACGACCCGGCGGACTGGGCGTTCCTGCGCGAGTACTCGCCGTACCAGAACGTGCGGCCGAACCGCCCCTACCCGCCGACGTTCCTGCTCACCTCGACCCGCGACGACCGGGTGCATCCAGGGCACGCGCGGAAGATGGTGGCGCGGCTGGCCGAGCACGGGTACGACGTGCGGTACTACGAGAACATCGAGGGCGGCCACGGCGGCGCGGCGGACAACGAGCAGGCCGCGTTCAAGTGGGGCCTGGTGTTCGAGTTCCTGTGGCGGCAGGTGGGGTGACCCGACTCAGGACAGGCCCCACCGGTCGAGCAGTTCCTGGCGGCTGGTGCGGCGTTCGTCGGAGAAGTCGATGACGCCGATGATGAACGTCAGCACCGAGTCGGCGAACAGGCTCAGCTTGTCGTAGCTGCTGGAGCGGGCGTAGTCGTAGTCGTCGGGCTGCACCCGCTGGTGGATGATGAACCCGCTGATCATCGCCTGCAGCGCGAGCGCGAGCCGGTGCGGGCTCCACCCGGCGCGCAGCCGCGATCCGGTCACCTCCATCAGCGCCGCGTAGGTGGCCGTCCACTTGTCCTGTTCGGCCCGCAGCCCGTCGACCACGGCGTCGGCACCGTCGGCGTTCGACGACAGCAGCGGGGCGAGGTGGGCGATCAGGTACGAGCGGGGGTCGGCGACCAACTCGTGCAGCAGCGTGTCCGCGGTGCGGATCGTGGCGTCGACCACCGTGGTCGGTTCCCCGGTGTCGGCGAGGTCGCCGGCCATCCGCACCGGTGGGGGCTCCGCCGCGCGGTCCAGCTTGGACAGCGCCCACACGGCGGCGTCGGTGCGGAACGCCTCGACCGAGCCCCACCGGCTGGTGATCGTCCTGCGGTCCGGCGAGTAGCCGGCCCTGGTGAGGATCGCGACCGGATCGAGGTGGCTCAGCACCTGCGGGAACGGGGTCGCCCCGGCCCGGCCCTCGCCGGCGAGGAAGCCGTCGATGTCCTCGGCGGCGAGCGTCAGCAGGCGTCGCGCGACCGCGTCGCGCCGGTCGGCGGGTGGCCGCCCAGGTCCTCTCGTCACGTCTGGTTCCCCGGTTTCTCGCACGGATCGTGGAGGAAAACGTGTTCCGCCACGGGCGTCAGGCCGCGAGTCTGGTGACGGGAGGAATCGTGACACGGGCGATGTGGGGAGCGGGTTAATGGACGGGATGCGGGTCACCCCGGCGGAGCTGCGCACGGCGGGCGGCAACATCGTGGACATCGCGAGCGAGATCCAGCGCACGGCGAGCGAGCTGTCCGGGCAGACCTCGGCGGTCGCCGCGTTCGGTGCCAACGGCGGGTTCGACACCCAGGCGGCGGCGCGGACGCTCGAGGGGAACTGGGAGACCGCGATCGACGCGATCGCCGCCAGGATCTCGCTCGCCGGCGACACGATGGACGTCAACGCGGACACCTACGCGTCCACTGAGGACGCGAACACCGACGTGTTCAGCCACGGGTTGGGTGCCTGAGATGGTGAACTTCGCGCAGCTGAACGAGTTCGAGCCGGGCGTCTTCGCCGACGCCGCCGACGCCTGGGAGGCGCACGCCACGAACCTCGGCGACCAGCGGACCGCGCTCGGCACCGAGGTGGACTCCCTGTCGGACTGGTGCGGGGAGGCGGCCGAGGCGGCCAGGACGCACTTCGACGGCCTGAAGGGCAACCTGGCCGACTCGGTCGGGCTGTTGGAGCGGATCGCGCCGGCACTGCGCACGGCGGAGGAGGAGATCGGTGGCGCCAAGCGGCTGCTGGACGAGGCGATCGCCGACGCGGGCGACCGGTTCCGGATCACCGCGGACGGCACGGTCCAGCCCTCGGGCGACCTCACCGGCGACATCGCCGGGGACCTGACCGACCTGCAGGACCGGATCGACCGGGCGGTCCGGCAGGCCACCGAGGCCGACGAACGGGCGGCGTCGACGCTGCGCGAGCTGAACCCGGTGGAGATCGGGCTCGGCGAGGCGGTGACGGACGCGGCCAACCGGGACGCGCTGGCCGACTTCCCGGAGAACGGCACGCCCGAGGAGATACGCCAGTGGTGGGACGGGCTGAGCGCGATCGAGCAGGAGTCGTTGATCCACGGCAACAGCGCGCTGATCGGCAGCACGGACGGCATCCCGGTCGTGGCACGGGACCGGGCCAACCGGATCGTGCTCGACGAGCACGAGGCAATCCTGGAGACCCAGCTCGGCCAGTACCCCGAGGGCAGCGGTGAGCGGACCAGGATCCAGGACCGGCTGGCGGCGATCGAGCTCATCGACGAGCGGCTGGCGAGCGACCAGCCGGACCGCGCGTACCTGATCCACTTCGACGCCCAGGACGTCACCGACCGGGACAACCCGGGCCGGTTCGTCATCGCCACCGGCAACCCGGACACCGCCGACAACGTGGTGACCAACGTGCACGGCATCAACTCCACGGTGGACGGGAACATCGGCACCTGGCTGGAGCAGAACGACGCCACCGTGGACGCGGCGAACCGGGCGGACGAATCGGAGAGCACCGCCTCCATCGCCTGGTACGGGTACGACGCGCCGATCGGCGGCGAGGTCCTCGACGGCTCGTACGCCGAGAACGCCGCGCCGGACCTGCGCCGGTTCCAGGAAGGACTGCGGGCGAGCCACGACGGTCCGCCGTCGAACAACACCGTGCTCGGGCACAGCTACGGGTCGACCGTGGTCGGCGAGGCCGCGGGCAGCGGAAGACTGCACACCGACCAGATCGCGTTCGTCGGCAGCGTCGGCACCACCGTCGACGACGCGAGCGACCTGCGGCTGGTCACCGGCGACGGCGACACCGTGCGGGGCGACTCGTCGACCGTGTACGCCGGGCGCACCGAGCAGGACTTCGTCGGCTCCGGCCTCAGTGGGATGCACGGCAACGACCCGATGTCCGACGACTACGGCGCCTACCGGTTCGAGACCGGCACGGGTGGCGACGGGCCCAGTATCGAGTACGGCCACACCGGGGCGTACTGGGACCGCGAGGAGTCGGTGGACAACATCGGGCGGATCGTGACCGGGGACCGGCCGGTCGCGGACCGCTGACCGCTACGGCTGGTCGAGCAGGGTGAGGTAGGCGTCGAGCTGGGCCGCGCCGGCGAGGAGGTCGCGGCCGCGTCTGGCCAGCCGGTCCTGCCAGGCGCCGAGGAAGGCACGCAACGCGTCCGCGCCGCCCGCCGCACGCAGCGATTCGAGGAACCGCGCGACCTGCCGCAGCGGGTACCCGCCTCGGCGCAGCTGCCGGGCGATCTCGGCGTCGCGGACGCGGTCGGGCCCGTACTGGCGGTAGCCGGTCGCGCGGTCGCGTTCGGGGCGCAGGATGCCCTCGGTCTCCCAGGTGCGCAGCGTCGCCGGGTGCACCCCGAGCCGGCGGGCGAGCTCGCCGACGGTCAGCGGGCGGCCGCCGATCGGCTCGGGTGGCGTGGCGGACAGGCTGCCCAGTGCCGTAGCGGACTCGGCGCGGGTGTCGCGTTCGGCGAGCAGCTCGACGTGTGCCGCGTCGATGAGCCGGTAGGCGGACTCGGTGTCGCCGCGGTTGGTCGCGCGCAGGATCTCCGTGGCCTGCTGGTGTCCGTGGCCGCGGCGCAGCGCGAGGAAGGCGCGCAGGGCCTGCGCGTGCCGGGGGGTGTAGCGCCGGTAGCCGGTCTCGCCGCGCTCGGCCGGCGGGAGGATGCCCGCGTCCTCGTAGTTGCGCACCGCCTGTGCGGACAACCCGTGCTCGCGGGCGAGGTCGATGGGTCGCACTCTCACCTCCGTTTGAGACTTCACGGTATCGAACCCAGGTCGGCTTCGGCGAAGTTTCACTCGAACCTTCAGCGATACGGTCGAAGGGGAAGGCTCGTTCGGAAGGGGAACTTATGTCCACCGCCCTGCGTGGGATCGGCCGCCCACTCGACGACCCGGCCGGCCTGGGCCGTGCCGTCGACGAGCTGCTCGCGGCCCGGCCAGAGCCGCCCGCCCTGCTCGCCCTCGGTGAGCCGACCCACGGGATCACCGCGTTTCCGTTGCTGCGCAACGAATTCCTCGGCCACCTGGTGGACCGCGGGTACCGGTCGATCGCGTTGGAGACCGACGTCTTCGCCGCGTCCATCGTGGACGAGTACGTGGCCGGGGGCACGGCGGAGATCGACACCGTGCTCGCGACCGGGTTCAGCCACGGGTTCGGGTCCGTACCAGGCAACCGCGAGCTCCTCGAGTGGCTGCGCGCGCACAACGCCGGCCGGCCGCCCGCGGACCGGGTTCGTTTCCACGGCTTCGACCCGCCGACCGAGTACGCCTACGCGCCGAGCCCACGACACGCGCTGGCCTCGGTCGCCGACCACCTGCCCTCGGCACTGCGCCCCGAGTCGGCCCGCGACCTCGACGAGCTGTGCGGCGAGGACGCGGACTGGACGAACGAGGCGGCCATGTTCGACCCGTCGGCGTCCATCGGCGACTCGGACCGTGCCCGCGCCCTGCGGGTCGTCGCCGACGACCTCGCCAGCGCATTGCGTCGAGCGGCCCCCGGCCTGCGCCCGAGCGACGAGGCCCGCGCGCACGCGCGCACGGCCCAGGGGCTGCTGCGCTACCACGCGGCCATGGCCGGGTCCGGACCGGACCGGATGGGCACCCTGCTCAGCGTGCGCGCCGAGATGATGGCCGAGAACCTGCTCGCGATCGTCGACCAGGAGCGGCGGCGTGGCCCGACCCTGGTGTTCGCGCACAACGCGATCCTCCGGCCCGACACCGGGGAGGGCTGGGGCAGCGCCGGCGCGCTCGCGGCGCTCGCCCTCGACGGGCGCTACGTGTTCGTGGCGACCGACGGGAACCCGGACGGCGCCCCGGGCACCCTGCAGGGCGTGTTGGCCGAGGCGACCACGCGCCGTTCCCTGTTCCCGACCGGGGAGCTGCGCGCCGCCCTGCCCCCGTCGACCGGGCAGGGCGAACCGATCGTGCCCGGCCACCTCCCGCTGGACCCGGCGGAGCTGGACGGGGTCGACGCGGTCGTCTTCATCGCCGACACCGACGGCAGGCGGCACTGGCACTGGTAGTGGCCGCTCAGCCGGACAGCGGGTACTCCATGGACAGTCCGTCGAGGACGACCCCGTTGGGGAGCGGCACCTCGGTGCGCCGGACGTCGCGGAAGCCGAACGACCGGTAGAGCGGCACCCCAGGCATGGTGGCCATCAGGACCAGCGACCGAAACCCCTCGGCCCTGGCCGCCGCAACGCACTCGGCGAGGATCGCGCGCCCCAGCCCCTGGCGGGTCCGGTCACCCCGCACGAACATCGCTCGTACCCGCGCCGGCTCGGTGGCCGGGTCGAGCAGGCGGTCGTCCGTCGGCAGGTCGCCGGAACCGGTGTAGAGCTTGTCCCGTTTGCTCCAGCCCCCGCAGGCGACGATCTGCCCGTCGCTCTCGCAGACGAAGTAGGTGCCGTCGTCGATCAGCGCCGTGTCGGGCTCGGTGAGGTACCGGGCGGCGGCGGCCGTCTCACGCTCGTCGTGGAAGTGCGGGAACACGTCGAGCACGGACCGCCGCATCAACTCGGCGATCCCCGGCACGTCCGACCTCGTGGCCACCCGCAACACTGGCGTCCTTTCGGTGATCGCTCCGTTCATCCTGCCCTCATTCGATCAGCCGCCCGCTGTCCAGTAACGCTGAAGCCTGGCGATCGCCTCGTCCTTGCTCATCGCGGCTATCTCGGACTCGTCGAGGCCGACACGTGTGATCAGCAGGTGCACCAGATCGGCCGGCAGCGCGGCCGTGGGCGGCTCCGGTGTCCCGCGGCGAGGTTTGACGCCGTCCCGCACGCATGACCAGAACGCTGCTTCGTCGACGTCGAGTTGATCGCGCAGAATGTGCTTCCAGATGCCCTGCCCGTATCCGGTGCGGTCCACCGGGTGCGAGACGCGACTGCGCAGGATCCTCCCGTCAACAAGGTCGAGTTCGTAGGTGACGTGGTCTGTTCCGCTCCGGCCTAGAGCGTCGCGCACCACGCGCCATTCCTCGGTCCGACAGAACGCTTCGTGATCCTTGCGCGTCGGTTGTGGCCAGGACGTCACCGTGCGGCACCGACAAGCCAGTCGCGCAACTGCTCGTCGTCACTGAAGCTGATCAGCTGTACCAGTCCCCAGTTGTCGCGGTGGTTCGGAGCGTCGAGCAGCCGCTGCTGCCAGTCTTCCGCGTACTCCCGCAGGGCGACGACCATCTTGGTGACGGCTTCGTCGAACGACGCGCCATCAGCGGCCACCGGCAATCCAGGAACGAACACCGACCAACCGCCGGCCTCCGGAACGACCTGGGCACGGGACGGAACGATCGACGCGAGGAAGTGACGCAGCCGCTCGACATCCACCACGGCCGTGGTGGCGGAGTCCCGCCGAACCGTGGCCACCAGACCCTTCTCCGCGGCGTCCAACAGGTCCTTCAGATGTGCGCGAGCTTCGGTGTAGCTGTCGTAGTGGACAGCGGACATGCCAGCCTCCCCGGTGTCCCACCAGGCTCCCCCTCCGCCGGCCGGGCGGCGAGTAAAGGGCGAAGATGGGGCCGGGGGGGGAGAGA
>NZ_JAFFZE010000011.1 GCF_025165815.1 Actinophytocola gossypii
GCGTAAGCGCCAGCCCCCCGGGTCTCCCCCCTGCCCCCCCCGCCGCGCAATGTACGTCAAGTACGTGACGTACTTGGCGCGGAGGGTTCCGATCAGCTGCAGCCCGAGGTGGAGCCGCAGCCCTCGCAGACGTAGCACGAGCCGGCGGGGCGCATCTTCGTCCCGCAGGTCATGCACAGGGGGGCGTCGGCGGCCTTGCCCAGGTGGAGCTCCAGCAGCTCCGTGGAGCTGTGCGCCTCGACGACCTCCGGCTCCGCCGCCGCCACCGCGGGACGGGACGGGGTCGCCTCGACCGAGCTGCGCATGCCCTCGAGGTCCACATCGGACGGCGTGCCGTAGTCGTTGTTGACCTGTGCCGAGCGCTCGTCGGCGGTGAAGATGCCCAGCTGGGCACGCTTCTCGTACGGCAGGTAGTCCAGGGCCAGCCGCCGGAACAGGTAGTCCAGCACGCTCGTCGCGATCCGCACGTCCGGGTCGTCGGTCATACCGGCCGGCTCGAAGCGGAGGTTCTGGAACTTCGAGACGTAGAACTCCAGCGGAATCCCGTACTGCAGACCGACCGAGATGGACATCGAGAACGCGTCCATCACACCCGACAGCGTCGAGCCCTGCTTGCCGAGCTTGACGAAGATCTCCCCCAGACCGTCGTCCGGGTAGGAGCCGGCGTGCAGGTAGCCCTCGGCACCGCCCACGGTGAACGACACGGTCTGCGACGGGCGCTTCTTCGGCAGGCGCTTGCGGACCGGGCGGTACTCGACCACCTTCTCGGGCTCGGCCGCGCCCTTCGCGCCCTTGCCTGCCGACAGCGGCTGGCCGACCTTGCAGTTGTCGCGGTAGATCGCCAGCGCCTTGAGGCCCAGCTTCCAGCCCTCGAAGTAGATCTGCTCGACGTCGGAGACGCTCGCCGATTCCGGCATGTTCACCGTCTTGGAGATCGCGCCGGAGATGAACGGCTGCACCGCGGCCATCATCCGGACGTGGCCCATCGGCGCGATCGAGCGCTCGCCCATCGCGCAGTCGAACACCTCGTAGTGCTCCTGACGCAGGCCGGGCGCGTCGATGACGTGGCCGTGCTCGGCGATGAACTCGACGATCGCCTCGATCTGCTCGTCCTGGTAGCCCAGGGCCTTGAGCGCGCGCGGCACGGTCTGGTTGACGATCTGCATCGAGCCGCCGCCGACCAGCTTCTTGAACTTCACCAGCGCCAGGTCGGGCTCGATGCCGGTAGTGTCGCAGTCCATCATCAGACCGATCGTGCCCGTCGGCGCGAGGACCGACGCCTGCGCGTTGCGCCACCCGTTCGCGGCGCCGACCCGCATGCCCTCCTGCCACTCGCGCGTCGCCAGGCGCTGCACGGCGACGTCGTTGTGGTGGTAGGTGCGGATGAGGTCGTTGGCCGCGGCGTGCTTGCGCATGACCCGCTGGTGCGCGTCGGCGTTGCGGGCGTAGCCCTCGTACGCGCCGACCACACCGGCCAACTCGGCGGAACGCCGGTAGGCGGTGCCGGTCATCAGCGAGGTGATGCTCGCCGCGAGCGCGCGGCCGCCCTCGGAGTCGTAGGCGTGGCCGGTGGCCATCAGCAGCGCGCCCAGGTTGGCGTAGCCGATGCCGAGCTGACGGAACTTGCGGGTGGTGTCGCCGATCGGCTCGGTCGGGAAGTCGGCGAAGCAGATCGAGATGTCCATCGCGGTGATGACCAGCTCGACCGAGCGGGCGAACAGCTCCGCGTCGAACATGCCGTCCTCGCGCAGGAACTTCATCAGGTTCAGCGACGCCAGGTTGCAGCTCGAGTTGTCCAGGTGCAGGTACTCGCTGCACGGGTTGGACGCGGTGATCCGGCCCGACTCCGGGCAGGTGTGCCAGTCGTTGATCGTGTCGTCGTACTGCACACCCGGGTCGGCGCACTCCCACGCGGCCTGCGCCATCTTGCGGAACAGGGTCTTGGCGTCGATCTTCTCGATGACCTCGCCGGTGGTGCGGGCGCGCAGGCCGAACTCGTTACCGGCGTCGACGGCGTGCATGAACTCGTCGGAGACGCGGATCGAGTTGTTGGCGTTCTGGTACTGCACCGAGGTGATGTCGGAGCCGCCGAGGTCCATGTCGAAGCCCGCGTCGCGCAGCACGCGGATCTTCTCCTCCTCCTTGGCCTTGGTCTCGATGAACTCCTCGACATCCGGGTGGTCGACGTCCAGCAC
This sequence comes from Actinophytocola gossypii, assembly GCF_025165815.1. Classification (GTDB taxonomy): domain Bacteria; phylum Actinomycetota; class Actinomycetes; order Mycobacteriales; family Pseudonocardiaceae; genus Actinophytocola; species Actinophytocola gossypii. The sequence goes on from NZ_JAFFZE010000011.1 coordinate 2,196, forward strand.
GACCATCTTCGCCGCGCGCCGGGTCGCGCCGCCGGACTTGATCGTGCCGGCGGAGGCGTCGGCGCCGCGCATGAACGACACCGGGCCGGACGCGGTGCCGCCGGAGGACAGCAGTTCCTTGGACGACCGGATCCGGGAGAGGTTGAGGCCGGCACCGGAGCCGCCCTTGAAGATCAGGCCCTCCTCGCGGTACCAGTTCAGGATCGAGTCCATCGTGTCGTCGACGGCGAGGATGAAACACGCGCTGACCTGCTGAGGAGAGCTGGTGCCGACGTTGAACCAGACCGGGGAGTTGAAGCTGAACACCTGGTGCATGAGCATCCAGATCAGCTCGTGCTCGAAGATCTCGGCGTCCTTGGGCGTGGCGAAGTAGCCGTGCTCGACGCCGGCGGTGACGTAGGTCTTGACCACGCGGTCGATCAGCTGCTTGAGGGAGTGCTCGCGGACCGGGGTGCCCACGGCGCCGCGGAAGTACTTGCTGGTGACGATGTTGGTCGCGTTGACCGACCAGAACTCGGGGAACTCGACGCCCCGCTGCTCGAAGTTGACCGACCCGTCACGCCAGTTGGTCATCACCACGTCGCGCTGTTCCCAGGTCACCTCGTCGTAGGGGTGCACCCCCTCGGTGGTGTGTACCCGGCGCACGGTGAGCCCCCGCTCAACCAGCCCACTCTCCGACGCGTCGACGGTTTCCGTCATGACCAGTCCCTCTCCCTCATTGTTCGCTCTCCCCGCCACCGGCCGCACTGCTCGGTGTGCCTGCTGTCTTGCCTCTTGCCGTGCGCGTTGCCTGACTACGGCCCGCCGCCTCGTCCGGCTCACTCCTGCTCCGCTTTCCTCGCGATCGCCTCGCGCAGTCCCGCGATCTCCTTCTCGAAGTCCTCGATCGAGGAGAACGAGCGGTAGACGCTGGCGAACCGCAGGTACGCCACCTCGTCGAGCTCTCGCAGCGGGCCGAGGATCGCCAGGCCCACCTCGTGACTCGGGATCTCCGCGGCCCCGGTGGAGCGGATCGCGTCCTCCACCCGCTGGGCCAGCTGCTGCAGCGCGTCCTCGTCGACGGGCCGGCCCTGGCAGGCCCGGCGCACGCCGGTGACGACCTTCTCCCGGCTGAACGGCTCGGTGACCCCGGACCGCTTCACCACCGCGAGCACGGCCTCCTCGACCGTGGTGAACCGCCGGCTGCACTTGGCGCACGAACGCCGCCTGCGGATGACCTGGCCCTCGTCCACCTCACGTGAGTCGACGACCCGGGAGTCCGAATGACGACAGAACGGGCACCGCATGTCGAACCACCCCTCGTACCCCTCGTGGCGCGCGTCAACCCAACTGGTGATCATCTTGTGGATGCGCGGTGGACAACCCGTGGACAAGTTGCCCCAACCTGTGGACTAACTACAGCGCTGTAACTACTAGATGTTGGGGTCGACGGTATGCCTAGACGCCACATGATGCAAGTCGGGCGACGGACCGGCGAGTCGCGGCCGCGGGACGGCGGGCGGCGGCGACGTCAAGCACGGTCCGTACCAGGGAGACCGGAGCACGGGCGTGGCTCGGTGACGCGCGAGCGAGCGCTCGGCGCGGGACGAAAATGCCGCTGGTCAGCCTTCGGACGGGACGCGCAGGGGACGGCCCGGCTGGAGGTCTTCGGCGAGGGCGCCGTTCAGGTCGCGGATGCGATCGACGACCGCGGCCTGGTCGCTGGACGGAGCCATCCGGGCGGCCAGCTCGGTCAGGCTCTCGCCCGGCTGGACACGCACGACCTCGGTCCGTTCGGGGACCGCGCCGGCACCGGAGTCGGCGAGCAGGCCGAGCCCGACGACCGCCAGGCACACCGACGCGCCGACGGCGAGCATCGCCGGGATCGACAGGCGCTGCCTCGGCGGGCACGCGCGGTGCCTGACCACCCTGGGCGCGCCGGCCACGCGCCGGCGGGTCGGTGGGCCCGAGTAGCCGTGCACCCGGACCCGGCGCGGTGGCGCGGCGACCCGCTCGGCCGCCGGACGAACGCGCGGCGCGGGCACCCCGGCCGGGCGTTGATCTGTGTGTTCGGTCCTGTGGGCCGTCACGCTCATGCCGTCTCCTCGAACAGTCGTTCGATCGAACCTCCGTGCGAATTTGTAGCACAGGACACCGACGGAAAACGACACCCACCCGGCGTGTCGTCGAACAGGTGTTTGATCTCCACCTGGTGGACGGTTAACGTCGAAGTAGCAGTGAAAACACCCGGACCGGAACAAGGTCCGGCGCGCAGGGAGGCAGGGCAGTGCCACGCAAACCCGGAGGAATACCCAAGGGCGTACCCAAGCGGAAGCCGCTGCGGGGCAACCTGCGCAGTTTCCCGGAGGTGAACCCGGGCGACGACACGGAGCTGCCGGTCCGGCAGCGGGAGGTCCTCGAGGTCATCCGCACCTGGGTGGAGCGCTTCGGCTACCCGCCGAGCGTCCGGGAGATCGGCGAGGCGGTCGGCCTGACCTCCACCTCCTCGGTCGCCTACCAGCTGCGTGCCCTCGAGCAGAAGGGCTACCTGCGCCGCGACCCCAACCGGCCGAGGGCCATCGGGGTGCTGCCGCCGGACGCGATCCCCGTGCCAGCCGAGCCGGAGGTGGCCGCCGCGCTGGTCGGTGACCAGGCCACCGAGGGCGCCGCCGCCGCCGAACGCGACACCTCCCCGCAGGCCGCGTACGTGCCCGTGCTCGGCCGGATCGCCGCCGGTGGTCCGATCCTGGCCGAGGAGGCCGTCGAGGACGTCTTCCCGCTGCCGAAGGAGATCGTCGGCGAGGGCTCGCTGTTCCTGCTGCGGGTCACCGGTGACTCGATGGTCGACGCGGCCATCACCGACCAGGACTGGGTCGTGGTGCGCCAGCAGCCGACCGCCGACAACGGGGAGATCGTCGCCGCGATGATCGACGGCGAGGCGACGGTGAAGACGTTCAAGCGCCGGGACGGCCACGTCTGGCTGATGCCGCACAACGACGCCTACGAGCCCATCCCGGGCGACGAGGCCACGATCCTCGGCAAGGTCGTCGCGGTCCTGCGCCGCCTCTGACCTGGCCCGCTAGCGCCGGGACCCTCGGCGCAGGAGCAGGAACACGCCACCCACCAGCGCGACGGCCACCACGGCGGCCGGCAGGACCGGGAGCCCCGGGTCGGTGGGATCGTCGGCGGGGTCCTCGGCGACCGGCTCGGGCTCCGGCGACGGCGCTGGTGGGGACGACGGCGGGGGCGGTGCGACCAGGTCGGCCGCCCCCGGTACGACCCGCACCGGCTCGCCGGTGCCCTCCGAGGCCGACACCAGCGTGCCGTCCGGCTCGAACGCGATCGCCTCGCCCTGGGCCTCGTCGGGCAGCGGCACGCGGGTCGCCTCCGTCGACAGCGCGGCCACCAGGTCGCCGTCGACGTGCCACAGGTAGGCGTCGGTGTAGGTGCGCAGCGCGACCACCGAGCCGTCCTGGCTGGTGGCCCCGCCGGTGACGGTGACCGAGCCGACGAACCCCGGCACCGGTCCGCCGGACGTCGTGGTCGGACTGATCCGCACCGAGCCGACCAGCTCCAGCGGGGTCGGCCCGGGACTCGTGAGCTCCGCCGCCGGGCGGTACACCTTCGCGTTGCCCGAGGTCGACTTCGTGACCACGTACGGGGTGCCGGCGCGGTCCAGCAGCAGCGCCTCGGCGTCGTGCGCGCCGTCGGGGTAGGTGAGCCGGTACAGCGTCCCGTCGCCGTCCGGGGTGAGTGCGATGAGCGCGATCGTCTCCCGGTCCCGGTCGTTGTCTCCGGTGTCGGACAGCCAGAAGGTGCCGTCCGGCGCGCGGGCGAGGTCCTCGACGTCGTAGGGGTCGAGGTCGGCGCCGATCTCCCGCTGGACCACGCAGTCCCGGCCGACCGCGTACACGGTGACCGAGGTGCCACCGTCGTTGACCGCGTACCACCCGTCGGCGTCGGCGACGAGACCGGACAGCTCGGCGAGCCTCGGGTCGGTCATGGTGCACCGCGCCACCGGTGCTGCCGGTTCCGCGGTCGCGGCGGCCGCCGGGGTGGCCGACACCAGCCCCGACAGCAGCAACACCCCGAGTAGAGCTCCCCGCACCTGGCTTGGCACCTCCCGCGTCAACGTTGACGTCCTCCCCCACGTGAACGTGGGGGATTCCGGTCAATGCGGTCTAGGCCGCGCTTCCGGTGGGTTCCTGCTTCGCAGCCGACTGCTCGGGTCGCCCCGAGACTGACACCGGCTCCACAGGCGTTGGTCTGTCGGCCCGTCCGGCCGCCAGAATGTTCACCGCCGCGTTGACGTCCCGGTCATGAACGGTCCCACACGGACACGTCCACGACCGGACATTCAACGACAGCTTCTCGCCGATCACCCCGCAGGTCGAACACCGGCGAGTGGAGGGAAACCACCGGTCCACCCGGCCGAACACGCGGCCGTGCCGGGCGGCCTTGTACCCCAACATCGCCGTGAACGACGTCCAACCGGCGTCGTAAACCGATTTGGCCAGCCGGGTACGCGCCAGGCCAGCCACCGCGAGGTCCTCCACGAACACCGCTTGGTTGTCACGGATGATCCTGGTCGACAGTTTGTGGTGGAAATCCCGGCGAGTGTCGGCGACCCGGGCATGCGCCCTGGCGACCTTCACAACGGCTTTTCTGCGGTTCTGACTACCCCGCTGCTTACGGGACAGAGCTTGCTGCAAACGACGCAACTTCCGGGCGGCCCGGCGCAGAAACTTCGGCGCGGCGATCTTCGTACCGTCGGACAGCACCGCGAAGTGAGTCAACCCCAGATCGATCCCGACCTCCGGCTCGACCGCCGGAAGCGAGGCGTCAGGGGCCTGGACGACGAACGAGGCGAAGTACCGGCCCGCCGCATCCCGGACGATCGTGACCGACGACGGCGGGGCCGGGAGTTCCCGAGACCACCGCACCCGCAGATCCCCGATCTTCGGCAACCGCAACCTGCCATTGTCCAGCACCCGGAACCGAGCGTTCGCGGTGAACCGGACAGCCTGCCGGTTGTCCTTGCGTGACCGGAACCGTGGTGGTGCCACCCGGCGGCCCCGGCGTTTGCCCGACACGGAGGCGAAAAAATTACGGTACGCCACGTTCAGATCGGCCAAGGCCTACTGCAACACCACCGCCGACACCTCACCCAACCACGCCCGTTCCGGCGTGGCCTTGGCGTGGGTGATCACCCGCTTGGACAGCTCGCCATCGGAGAGATAAGACAACCCGGACCGGTGGTTGTCCTGACGTGCGCGCAACCCGTCGTTGAACACGACCCGCGCGCACCCGAACGCCCGCGCCAACGCCTGCCGCTGGGCCGGTGTCGGTTCGACACGGTAGTTGTACCGGAGCCGCACCACCCCACCCTATATCGAGCAGCAAAAACCGCCCGATCTAGAGCACGCTCGACCGTAACCGGCCTCCCGCGCGGCCTTCACCACCGGACTGAAGCCCGGCGCACTGGCCCGCATTCCCGCAGCGCCAGGCGCCGGAGCGGGTGTCAGGCGGAAGTGCCGTTGACCGCGTAGCCCTCCAGCATCCCGGCGAGGTCCGCCTTGACCTTCGCGGCCATCACGGTGCCCTGCTCGGTGTGCCGTTCGGCCAGCACCTCGCCCTCCCGGTGCACGCGGGCCACCAGCTCGCCGCGCGCGTACGGGACCAGCACCTCGACCTCGACCTCCGGCCGGGGCAGCAGCTCGGCGATCCGCTCGCGCAGCGCGTCGACGCCGGTGCCGGCGTGCGCGGAGACGAACACCGCGCCCGGCAGCAGGTGCCGCAGCCTGGCAAGGGCCAGCTCGTCGGTGGCGTCGGTCTTGTTGACCACCACGAGCTCGGTCGGCAGCTTCTCCTCGCGGCGGTCGGCGATCTCGCCGAGCACCTCGCGCACCGCCTCGACCTGCCACTCCGGGTTCGGGTCGGAACCGTCGACGACGTGCACGATGAGGTCGGCGTCGGCCACCTCGTCCAGGGTGGACTGGAACGCGTCGACCAGCTGGTGCGGCAGGTGCCGCACGAAGCCGACGGTGTCGGTGAGCGTGTAGGTGCGCCCGTCCGGCGTCGCGGCGCGGCGGGTGGTGGCGTCCAGGGTGGCGAACAGCGCGTCCTCCACCAGGACCCCGGCCCCGGTCAGCGCGTTGAGCAGGCTCGACTTGCCGGCGTTGGTGTAGCCGGCGATGGCCACGCTCGGCACCGCGTTGGCCACGCGACGGCCGCGCTTGGTGTCCCGCACGGTGCTCATCGCGGTGATCTCCTTGCGGAGCTTGGAGATCCTGGTCCGGATGCGCCTGCGGTCGGTCTCCAGCTTCGTCTCACCTGGACCGCGCAGACCGACACCGCCGGTCGCGCCGCCCGCCCGGCCGCCGGCCTGCCGGGACAGCGCCTCACCCCACCCGCGCAGGCGCGGGAGGAAGTACTGCAGCTGGGCCAGCTCGACCTGGGCCTTGCCCTCCTTGGAGCGGGCGTGCTGGGCGAAGATGTCGAGGATCAGCGCCGTGCGGTCGATGACCTTGACCTTGAGCCGCGCCTCCAGCTGGCGCAGCTGGGACGGCGAGAGCTCCCCGTCGCAGATGACCGTGTCGGCGCCGGTGGCGGCGACCACGTCACCCAGCTCGGTGACCTTGCCGGAGCCGACGTAGGTGGCCGGGTCGGGGCGGTCGCGGCGCTGCACGAGGCCTTCGAGCACCTCCGAGCCCGCGGTCTCGGCGAGCCGGGCGAGCTCGGCGAGCGACGCCTCGGACTGCGCGGCGCTGCCCTCGGTCCACACGCCGACCAGTACGACCCGTTCGAGTCGGAGCCGCCGGTACTCGACCTCGGTGATGTCCGCGAGTTCGGTCGACAGACCGGAGACCCGCCGCAGCGCGGCGCGGTCGGAGAGCTCGAGTTCACCCGCAGAGAGCTCAGCCAGGTCAGTCAACCCGTCTTCGGTTTGCCGCTGATTGAGGTTCTCTGTCACGTGGTGAATTCCTCCCGTTGGTCGATCCGTGTACCGGAAATGGTCGCACGGTTCGGCGGGCGGATCGACCAGTTTTACCCGCCGACCGAGTCCCACCAGCCGCGATCCAGCTCGCCGCGCGCGACGAACACCGCCGGGCCGGTGAGGGTGCAGGTGTCCTCGTCGACGACGACCCGCACCCGCCCACCTGGTATGTCAACGTCCGCGGTGCCCGTTTTGTGCCCGGCACGGTGCAGGACCCCGGCGACCGCCGCGACGGTGCCGGTTCCGCAGGAGCGGGTCTCGCCGACGCCGCGCTCGTGCACCCGCATCCGGATCCGGTCCGGTGCCTCCACCACCACGAACTCCACGTTCACCCCGGCCGGGAAGACCACCCGATCGTGTACCGGCGGCACGGAGAGGTCGAGATCGTGGATCCGGTCGGTGACGCACACCAGATGCGGGTTGCCGACGTCGACGGCGACCCCGGGGAACCGGCGTCCGTCGAGGGTCGCGGCCGACTCGCCGGTCACCCGGGCCGGCCCCATGTCGACGGTGACCTCGCCGCGCTCGTCCACCCGGACGTCGCGGACGCCGGCGCGGGTGCCGACCGGGAACTCCCGGCGCTCGACGAGCCCCTGGTCGAGCAGGTACCTGGCGAAGACCCGCACACCGTTGCCGCACATCTCGGCGATCGACCCGTCGGCGTTGCGGTAGTCCATGAACCACGTGCCGTCCGGCTGTTGCGTCTCGTCGCGCACGACCCGCAGCACGCCGTCGGCGCCGATGCCGGCGCGCCGGTCGCACAACGCGCGCACCCGCGCGGGGGTCAGGTCGAGGGCGTCGTCGGGGTCGGGCAGCAGGACGAAGTCGTTCTCGGTGCCGTGCCCCTTGACGAACGGGATGCTCACCCGGCAGAGCCTAGAGCAGCGGCGACGAGGTCGCTCCTGGTCGCGTCGAGCCACTGGACGCGCTCGTCGCGGCGGAACCAGGAGCGCTGGCGGCGGACGAACCGGCGGGTGGCCCTGGCGGTGGCGTCGGCCGCCTCGGCGAGGTCGTGGTGGCCGTCGAGGGCGTCGAGGACCTGCTGGTACCCGAGGGCGCGGGCGGCGGTGCGACCCTCCCGCAGGCCCTCCTTCTCCAGCCGGCGGACCTCGTCGACCAGGCCGTCGGCGAACATCCCCGTCACCCGCTCGTCGACCCGGGCGTCCAGGGTGTCGGTGTCCAGGTCGAGGCCGAGCTGGACGGTGTCCCAGCGGGCCGGTCCCGGGCGGGGCATGGTCGCGGAGAACGGGCGGCCGGTCAGCTCGATGACCTCGAGCGCGCGGACCACGCGGCGACCGTTGCTCGGCAGGATCGCGGCGGCCGCGATCGGGTCGCGCTCGGTCAGCCGCGCGTGCAGGGTCTCCGCGCCGGTCGCGGCCAGCTCGGCCTCCAGGCGGGCTCGGATGCCGGCATCGGTGCCGGGGAACTCCAGGTCGTCCAGGACGGCGCGGACGTAGAGCCCGGAGCCGCCGACGAGGATCGGGCGCCGGCCGGCGGCGAGCAGGCGTTCGACGACGGCGCGGGCGTCGCGCTGGTACGCGGCGACCGAGGCGGTCTCGGTGACGTCGAGGACGTCGAGCAGGTGGTGCGGCACGCCCCGGCGCTCGGCGTCGGTGACCTTCGCGGTGCCGATGTCCATGCCCCGGTACAGCTGCATGGCGTCGGCGTTGACGACCTCGCCGCCCAGGGCCTCGGCCAGGGCGATGCCGAGCCGGGACTTGCCGGTCGCGGTGGGTCCGACGATCGCCACGGGCCTCATCGGGACGGCTCCCAGACCGCGAGGTGGTAGGCCACGCCGAACGGCACCAGCAGGCGGGCGTCGGTGCTCTTCCAGCCGCGCGGGTCGCCTGCGGCGAGCCCGGCGAGCACCTGCCACGGTGCGCGCCCCTCGGCGCCAAGCTCGGCGGCCAGGGCGGGGTCGATGGCCGCCAGGGCGGCGGGGTCGGCGGCGGCGAGGGCGGCGTGCACGGCGTCATCGAACGCGGCGGCTCGCGGGTCGGGCCGGCCGACCGCGCGCTCACCGTGCCGGTGCGAGCCGTCGCCGAGGACGAGCAGGCCGACGGGTTCCGGGCCGGCGAGTTCGCGGGCGAGGCGCTCGCCGTACTCGCGGCAGGCCGCGGCCGGCAGGTCGGGCGGGACGAGCCGGACGGGTACCTCGGTGGCCCCCGCTCGCTCGCGGAGCCAGCCGGCGACCAGCGCGGGCAGCGGCATGGCGGGGTCCGGCACCGCGGTACGCGCGGGGTTCGCGGACAACCGGGCGACGACGTCGACGCCGAACCCGGCGAACGTGCCGGCCTGGTGCGCGTCGAGGTCGCGGGCACCGGCCGGGTCGGCGCCGAGCCCGACCCAGCGGGACGCGGCGGCGGCCAGTTCGGCGGCCACGGCGACGGTGGCGTCGCGGACGACGCGCACCTCCGGGTGGTCGCCGCCGACGAGCTCGGGCACCAGCAGCGGCGGGTGCGGGACGACGGCGACGCGGGCGATCACGGTGTTCGAGGCTACCCATTCCCCCGGAAGGTGAACGCTCCGGACTCGAGGCGTCACCCTGTGCTGTCGGTGCCCACCATGGAGTACCGGGCCGGGCCATGACCTGTTTGAATGCGCGCGGGTACCGCGCGAGTTTCTACGACCCTGGGCGGGTCGGGTACCGACGTTGCCAGGCCCCGTGGGAGCGGGGCGCCCGCACGGTAGCGGGCGACGCAGGCGGGAGGAGCCGGCCATGACGGACAGGGACACGAGCCAGGACACGAGCGCAGCCCCGGAGCCGGAGGCCACAGCGCAGACCACGGCGCGGACCACGGCGCCGGCAGCGGAGGAGGCAGCCGCCCCCGCTGCGCCGCCACCCGCCGCGGTGATGCCGGCCGCTCCCCTGGCGACCGCGCACGCCGGTCCGGTGGCGGAGGCGTCGGCGGACCCCGGCAAGTGGGGGCGGGTCGACGCCGACGGCACGGTGTACGTGAAGACCGCCGACGGCGAGCGTGCGGTCGGCTCCTGGCAGGCGGGCGACCCGGCCGAGGGCCTGGCGCACTACGCCCGCCGGTTCGACGACGTACGCACCGAGGTCGAGTTGCTGGAGGCGCGGCTGACCGCGGGCTCCGGCGACCCGAAGCACACCCAGACCAGCGCCAAGCACATCAAGGAGAGCCTGACCGACGCGGCGCTGGTCGGTGACCTGGCCGGGCTGTCGGACCGGGTCGACCATGTGCTGGCCCGCGCGCAGCAGGCCGTCGAGGCGGTCAAGCACGCCCGGGACGAGGCACGCAACCAGGCGCTGGCCCGCAAGCAGGAGCTGGTCGCCGAGGTGGAGCAGATCGCCGAGTCGTCCACGCAGTGGAAGGCGGCCGGCGACCGGCTGCGCGCCATCCTGGACGAGTGGAAGACGATCAAGGGCGTCGACCGCAAGACCGACGACCAGCTGTGGAAGCGGTTCTCCAAGGCACGGGACACGTTCAACCGGCGGCGCGGCTCGCACTTCGCCGACCTGGACCGGCAGCGCGGCGCCGCCAAGGAGCGCAAGCAGGAGCTGGTACGCCTGGCCGAGGAGATCTCCGGCTCCGACGACTGGGGCGCCACCGCGGCGCGCTACCGCGAGCTGATGACCGAGTGGAAGGCGGCCGGCCGGGCCCCCAAGGAGGCCGACGACGCGCTGTGGCAGCAGTTCCGGGCGGCACAGGACACCTTCTTCAGCCGCCGGTCCGCGGTGTTCAACGAGCGGGACGCCGAGCTGGTGGAGAACGCCAAGCGCAAGGAGGCGCTGCTGGCGGAGGCCGAGAAGATCAACCCTGGCTCCGACCTGGACGCCGCGCGCAGCCAGCTGCACCGGATCCAGGAGCGCTGGGACGAGATCGGCAAGGTCCCGCGCGAGCGGATCCGCGAACTGGAGGGCAAGCTCCGCGCGATCGAGGACCGGGTCCGCAACGCCGCCGACGCGCAGTGGCGCCGCACCGACCCGGAGGCCGAGGCGCGGGCGGCGCAGTTCCGCGAGCGGGTCGAGCAGTTCGAGGCCCAGGCCGAGAAGGCCCGCGCGGCCGGCGACAAGCGCCGCGCCGAGCAGGCCGAGGCGCAGGCCGCCCAGTGGCGCGAGTGGCTCGCCGCCGCCGAGAACGCGGTCGCCAGCCGTTAGTTCCCTCCTGACGGTCCCCGCGCGTCGGGGACCGTCAGGGCGTCGGGTCCGTGGATGGACGGGACCAGGCGGTGCGGAACCACTGGGCCGCGACCACGATCATCGCGACCTCGGCGATGACCATGCCGATGCCGAGGTCGCCGTCGGAGGACTGGCGGGACCAGATCGCCAGCACGCCGTCGACGCAGGCGAACCAGCCGCCCAGCGCGCACACCCAGGTCACCGCCCACAGCCGGGTGATCAGCGCGAGCGCCGAGGCCAGCACCCCGAACAGCACCGAGGTCGCCGCGAACAGGCGGGGCACCCAGCTCGCCCGGCCGGTGGCGTCGCCGATGCCCAGTAGCACCTCGAACCCCGACGCGCCGCCCAGCCACGGCAGCACCAGGCCCACGATCAACACGAACACGGCGACGGCGATGACGACCGCACGGGCGCCCAGGTCGACGGTCCGGGCGGCCCTGCGCTCCACCTGGTCGATCTCCCGGCGCAGCTCGTCCTCCGGCTCGGTCATGGCGTCGGACACCCGGTCACCTGCTCGCTCACCTCGGGCGGCCCGAACGACGGCAGCCCCAACCCGACCCCGGACGTCTTCGGTCGCACCCCGGCCTCGTGGTGGTCCCCGGCCCTGGTCCGCCGGTGCGACAGCGGCGCACCGTCGGCCACCAGGTGGTGCGGCGCCGCGTAGGTGACCGTGGTCTCCACGATGTCACCGGGCCGCACGTCCAGTCCGGACGGTGCGAAGTGCACCAGTCGCCCGTCCCGCGCCCGGCCGCTCATCCGCCGGGTGTCGGCGTCCTTGCGGCCCTCGCCGACCGACACCAGCACCTCGACCGTCGACCCGACCAGCTCCTTGTTCTGCGCCCAGGACACCTCCTCCTGCACCGCGATCAGCCGGTCGAAGCGGTCCTGCACGACCTCCTTCGGCAGCTGGTCCGGCAGCACGGCGGCGGGGGTGCCCGGTCGCTTGGAGTACTGGAAGGTGAAGGCACTGGAGAACCGGGCCGCCCGCACCACGTTCAGCGTCTCCTCGAAGTCCTCCTCGGTCTCGCCGGGGAAGCCCACGATGATGTCGGTGGTGATCGCCGCGTCCGGCATCGCCGCCCGCACCTTGTCGATGATCGACAGGTAGCGCGCCTGCCGGTAGGACCGGCGCATCGCCTTGAGCACCCGATCCGAGCCGGACTGCAGCGGCATGTGCAGCTGGTGGCAGACGTTCGGGGTCTCGGCCATCGCGGCGATCACGTCGTCGGTGAAGTCCTTGGGGTGCGGCGAGGTGAAGCGGACCCGCTCCAGGCCGTCGACCTCGCCGCACGCGCGCAGCAGCTTCCCGAACGCCAACCGGTCGCCGAACTCGACCCCGTAGGAGTTCACGTTCTGCCCGAGCAGGGTGACCTCGAGGACACCCTCCGCGACCAGGGCTGCCACCTCGGCCAGCACGTCACCCGGCCGGCGGTCCTTCTCCCGGCCGCGCAGCGACGGCACGATGCAGAACGTGCAGGTGTTGTTGCAGCCGACGGAGATCGACACCCAGCCGGAGTGCGCCGAGTCGCGCCGGGCCGGCAGCGTCGAGGGGAACACGTCGAGCGACTCGAGGATCTCCACCTCGGCGCGCTCGTTGTGCCGGGCGCGGTCCAGCAGCACCGGCAGCGAGCCGATGTTGTGCGTGCCGAACACGACGTCCACCCACGGCGCCTTCCGCACGATGTCGCCGCGGTCCTTCTGCGCGAGGCAGCCGCCCACGGCGATCTGCATGCCCGGGTTCGCGAGTTTCGTTGGCCGCAAGTGGCCAAGGTTCCCGTACAGCTTGTTGTCGGCGTTCTCCCGGACGGCGCAGGTGTTCAGCACCACGACGTCGGGCACGGCGTTGTCGGTGGCCGGCGCGTAGCCCGCGTCCTCCAGCAGGCCGGCCAGCCGCTCGGAGTCGTGCACGTTCATCTGGCAACCGAACGTGCGGACCTGGTAAGTGCGCGTGCTCATCTCAACCGCCAAGGGTACGTGTGACCTAGTTGAAACCTTGGATGTGGTCCGACCGCATGATTCGGGCCGCGAAGGAGGGTAGGTTTCCGCCATTAACCGGCCGCTAGTCTGCACCCCTGACCTGATGCGCGCGTGTGGAGGAGATAGATGACCGAAGCGAACACCGCTCCACCGATGATCCGGATGGTCGAGGTGGACAAGTACTTCGGGCAGCTGCACGTGCTCAAGAACATCAATATCGAGGTGCCGCGAGGCCAGGTCGTGGTGGTGCTCGGGCCGTCCGGCTCGGGCAAGTCCACACTGTGCCGGGCGATCAACCGGCTGGAGCCGATCAACTCCGGCAGCATCGAGATCGACGGCAAGCCGCTGCCCGCCGAGGGCCGGGAGCTCGCCAGCCTGCGCGCCGACGTCGGCATGGTGTTCCAGTCGTTCAACCTGTTCGCGCACAAGACGATCGTGGACAACGTCATGCTCGGGCCGGTGAAGGTCCGCAAGACGCCGAAGGCGGACGCCCGCCGCACCGCGATGGAGCTGCTGGAGCGGGTGGGCATCGCCAACCAGGCCGACAAGTACCCGGCGCAGCTGTCCGGCGGTCAGCAGCAGCGGGCCGCGATCGCCCGCGCGCTGGCGATGCGCCCGAAGGTCATGCTCTTCGACGAGCCCACCTCGGCGCTCGACCCGGAGATGATCAACGAGGTGCTGGACGTGATGAGCACCCTCGCCGAGGAGGGCATGACCATGCTCGTGGTCACCCACGAGATGGGGTTCGCCCGCAACGCGGCCAACCGCGTGGTCTTCATGTCCGACGGCGACATCGTCGAGGACTCCACCCCGCAGGACTTCTTCACCGCGCCCAAGTCGGCCCGCGCGAAGGACTTCCTCAGCAAGATCCTCACGCACTGACGAAAAGTACGGAAACAGGGACGACCCGCGTTCGCGGGTGACCGATCGGAAGGAACGGAAGATGCGGTTCAGCCGAGTACTGCGCGCCGGCGCGCTCGTCGCGGCCACGAGCCTCGCGCTCGCTGCCTGCGGCGGCGGCGGTGACGACGAGGGCGGCAACGGCGGCGGTGGCGGCGAGGGCGGTTCTGGCGACTCGCTCACCATCGGCATCAAGTTCGACCAGCCGGGCCTCGGGCAGCAGACGCCGGACGGCTACGAGGGCTTCGACGTCGACGTCGCGACCTACATCGCCAAGGAAATGGGCGTCAGCGAGGACAGCATCGAGTGGAAGGAAACACCTTCCGCCGAGCGCGAGAACATGATCGACAACGGGGACGTGGACTTCATCGTCGCCACCTACTCGATCACCGACGAGCGCAAGGAGCGGGTCAGCTTCGCCGGCCCGTACTACATCGCGCACCAGGACCTGCTGGTCCGCCAGGACGACAGCGCGATCACCGGCCCGGACTCGCTGAACGGCAAGAAGCTTTGCTCGGTGTCCGGCTCCACCTCGGCGCAGCGGGTGAAGGACGAGTACGCCCAGCAGGTGGACCTGCTGGAGTATGGCGGCTACTCGGAGTGCCTCACCGCCCTGGAGAACGGGCAGGTCGACGCGATCACCACCGACGACGTGATCCTGGCGGGCCTGGCCGCGGCCAACCCCGGCAAGTTCAAGGTCGTGGGTGAGGGCTTCAGCGACGAGAACTACGGCGTCGGCATCCCGAAGGGCGACGCCGAGCTGCAGACCCAGATCAACGACGCCATCACGAAGATGTTCGAGGACGGCGCGTGGAAGGCGGCCATCGACAAGCACCTCGGCCCGGCCGGCTTCGAGGCCCCCGAGCCCCCGGAGATCACCGAGACCTCCGCTTCCTGACCGGCCGGTTCGAAAGACACGCGGTGGCGCGTCGCGGTTCGCGGCGCGCCACCGTTCTCACACAGAGGGTGAGGGTGCGATAGCCCGTGTTCGACTTCCTCAGTGAGTACGACGTGCTCGGTGCGTTCTGGACGAACGTGCAGCTCACGGTCTACTCGGCCATCGGCTCCCTGATCTGGGGCACGATCCTGGCGGGGATGCGGGTCAGCCCGGTCCCGGTGATGCGGGCGTTCAGTACCGCCTACATCAACGTCTTCCGCAACACGCCGCTGACGGTCCTCATCGTGGCCACCTCGCTCGGACTGAACTCCACCCTGGGCGTGACCCTGGGCGGTGAGGACTTCGACCAGATGGGCTTCCGGCTCGCCGTGCTGGGGTTCATCGTCTACACCTCGACCTTCGTGTGCGAGTCGCTCCGTGCGGGGATCAACACGGTTCCGGTCGGGCAGGCGGAGGCGGCGCGCGCGCTCGGCCTCGGCTTCTCCCAGGTACTCGGCATCGTGGTGCTGCCGCAGGCGTTCCGCTCGGTGGTCGCGCCGCTGGCCAGCGTGCTGATCGCGCTGACCAAGAACACCACGGTGGCCGCCGCGATCGGGGTCGACGAGGCCGCACTGCTGATGGACGAGATGATCGAGATCGAGAGCCAGGCGCTGTTCCTGATCACCCTGGTCATCGCGTTCGGCTTCGTGGTGCTGACGTTGCCCACCGGGCTGCTGCTCGGCTGGGTGGCCAAGAAGGTGGCGGTGAAGCGATGAGCGCGCCCTCGGTCCTCTACGACGCTCCCGGTCCCCGCGCCAAGCGGCGCAACCTGCTCTACACCGTGCTGTTCGTGGTGGCGTTCGCCGCGTTGATGTGGTGGGTCATCGGCGCGATGGACGAGAAGGGTCAGCTCGACTGGGCCAAGTGGGAGCCCTACCTCGCCGGCACCGAGGCGTGGACGACGTACCTGCTGCCCGGGCTGGTGAACACCCTCAAGGGGGCAGGGCTGGCGATCCTGATCGCGCTGCCCATCGGTGCGCTGTTCGGCATCGCCCGGATGTCCGACCACTGGTGGATCGCGCGGCCGGCCGGGATGATCGTGGAGTTCTTCCGCGCGGTTCCGGTGCTGGTCATGATGTTTTTCGCGAACGCGGCCTACGCCGAGTTCACCGACATCGACTCGGACGTGCGGCCGCTGTACGCGGTCGTGACCGGACTGGTGATCTACAACTCGTCGGTGCTCGCCGAGGTGGTCCGGGCCGGGATCCTCTCCCTGCCCAAGGGCCAGAGCGAGGCGGCGCTCGCCGTCGGCATGCGCAAGGGCCAGCTGATGACGAACGTGCTGCTGCCACAGGCAGTCACCGCCATGCTGCCGGCGATCGTCAGTCAGATCGTGGTGATCGTCAAGGACACCACGATCGGCGGCGCGCTCCTCGGCTTCGACGAGTTGCTCGCGCAGGCCAGGCCGGCCGCGTCGTTCTACCAGGCGAACACCATCGCCACGCTGGTGGTCATCGCGGTCGTCTTCATCGTGCTCAACTACCTGCTCACGTCGTTCGCGAACTGGCTGGAGCGCCGCCTGCGGCGAGGCAAGAAGAGCACGGGAGCGGTCGTGGGCGGAGACATGGTCGAGGAGCAGGCACCCGGCATGCACCTCACCGACGAGAGCACCGGCCACAGAATGAACTAGCACCGAACGCGGAAGAGGGCGGCCCCCACTCGGGGAGCCGCCCTCTTTTCGTCGGCGGATCAGCGCTTGTGGCTGCCGCGGCGGAAGAGCTGGTTGCCGAGCCAGACGATCGGGTCGTACTTGCGGTCGGCGACGCGCTCCTTCATCGGGATCAGCGCGTTGTCGGTGATCTTGATGTGCTCCGGGCAGACCTCGGTGCAGCACTTGGTGATGTTGCAGTAGCCGAGGCCGTGCTCGTCCTGCGCCTCCCGCACGCGGTCCTCGGTGTCGAGGGGGTGCATCTCCAACTCGGCCACCCGCATCAGGAACCGGGGGCCGGCGAAGTTCTCCTTGTTCTCCTCGTGGTCACGGATGACGTGGCAGGTGTCCTGGCACAGGAAGCACTCGATGCACTTGCGGAACTCCTGCGAGCGCTCGACGTCCTGCTGCTTCATCCGGTACTCGCCGAGGCCGAGGTTCTTCGGCGGCGCGAACGACGGGATCTCCCGTGCCTTCTGGTAGTTGTACGACACGTCGGTGACCAGGTCGCGCACCACCGGGAACGTGCGCAGCGGGGTGACGGTGATCGTCTCGTCCTCGGTGAACACCGACATCCGGGTCATGCACAGCAGGCGCGGCTTGCCGTTGATCTCCGCCGAGCACGAGCCGCACTTGCCGGCCTTGCAGTTCCAGCGGACCGCGAGGTCGGGCGCCTGGGTGGCCTGCAGCCGGTGGATGATGTCGAGGACGACCTCGCCCTCGTTCACCTCGACGATGAAGTCCTCCAGCCCACCGGACTCGTCGTCGCCCCGCCAGATCTTGAAGTTGCCCTTGTAACTCACTGACCGGCCCTCCCCGAGTGCTGCGCCAGCTCCTCGTCGGTGTAGTACTTCTCGAGCTCCGAGAGCTCGAAGAGCTCGAGCAGGTCCTCGCGCATCGGCTCCTGCGGCTTCTCCACGACCACGGCGTACTCGCCGCGCTCGTCCGAGGAGCAGACCAGCAGCTTGTTGCGCCACCGGGACTCCATGCTCGGGAAGTCGTCGCGGGTGTGGCCGCCTCGGCTCTCCGTGCGCATCAGCGCGGCCTTCGCGACGCACTCGCTGACGAGCAGCATGTTCCACAGGTCGAGGCTCAGGTGCCAGCCCGGGTTGAACTCGCGGCGGCCCTCCACCGCGACGAACTTGGCCCGCTCCCGCAGCTCGACGAGCTTGTCCAGCGCCTGCTGGATCTCGTCCTCCTTGCGGATGATGCCGACCAGGTCGTTCATCGACTGCTGGAGCTCGGCGTGGATGGTGTACGGGTTCTCCGCCTGGCCGTCGGACGGCCAGTCGAACGGCGACACCGCGCGGTGCGCCGCCGCGTCCACCTCGGACTCGGCGACCGTCGGCCTGCGCTCCAGCGAGTCCACATAGGTCGCCGCGCCGAGCCCGGCGCGGCGGCCGAACACGATCAGGTCGGACAGCGAGTTGCCACCGAGCCGGTTGGAGCCGTGCATGCCGCCGGCGACCTCACCGGCCGCGAACAGGCCGGGCACGGTCGAGGACGTGGTGTCCGGGTCGACCTCGACGCCGCCCATCACGTAGTGGCAGGTCGGCCCGACCTCCATCGGCTGCGCGGTGATGTCCACATCGGCCAGTTCCTTGAACTGGTGGTACATCGACGGCAGCCGGCGGCGGATCTCGTCGGCCGGCAGGCGGCTCGCGATGTCCAGGAACACACCGCCGTGCGGTGAGCCGCGGCCTTCCTTGACCTCGGAGTTGATCGCGCGGGCGACCTCGTCCCTCGGCAGCAGGTCGGGCGTCCGGCGGTGGTTGTCCTGGTCGTTGTACCAGCCGTCGGCCTCCTGCTCGGTCTCGGCGTACTGCCCCTTGAACACGTCGGGGATGTAGCCGAACATGAACCGCTCGCCGGTGGAGTTCTTGAGCACGCCACCGTCGCCCCGGACGCCCTCGGTGACCAGGATGCCCTTCACACTCGGCGGCCAGACCATGCCGGTCGGGTGGAACTGGACGAACTCCATGTTGATCAGGGTCGCGCCGGCGCGCAGGGCGAGCGCGTGCCCGTCCCCGGTGTACTCCCAGGAGTTCGAGGTGACCTTGAAGGACTTGCCGATGCCGCCGGTGGCGAGCACGATCGCCGGCGTCCGGAACAGCAGGAACTTGCCGCTGTCGCGCCAGTAGGCGAACGCGCCGGCGATCCGGTCGCCGTCCTTGATCAGCTCGGTGACCGTGCACTCGGGGAAGACCTTGAGCATGGCCTCGTAGTCGCCGTGCTCCTCGAAGTCCTCCTGCTGCAGCGACACGATCTTCTGCTGCATGGTGCGGATCATCTCGAGGCCGGTGCGGTCACCGACGTGCGCCAGGCGGGGGTAGGTGTGGCCGCCGAAGTTGCGCTGGCTGATCTTGCCGTCCTTGGTGCGGTCGAACAGCGCGCCGTAGGTCTCCAGCTCCCAGACCCGCTCCGGCGCCTCCTTGGCGTGCAGCTCGGCCATCCGCCAGTTGTTGAGGAACTTCCCGCCACGCATGGTGTCGCGGAAGTGGACCTCCCAGTTGTCCTTGGCGTTGACGTTGCCCATCGAGGCGGCACAGCCGCCCTCGGCCATCACCGTGTGCGCCTTGCCGAAGAGCGACTTGCTCACGATGGCGGTGCGCTTGCCCTGCTGCCGGGCCTCGATGGCGGCCCGCAGGCCGGCACCGCCGGCACCGATGACCACGACGTCGAAGTCGAACCGTTCGACCTGAACCTGAACCATGAGTCCTTCTCAGTCTCAGTTGAAGATACGCAGGTCGGTGATCCAGCCAGCGGCCACCGACATGATGTACGCGTCGGTCAGGATCACCGTGACCAGCGAGATCATGGCGTACTGGCCGTGCCGCGCGTTGAGCTTGGACACGAAGGTCCAGTAGCGGTAGCGCAGCGGGTGCTTGGAGAAGTTCTTCAGCCTGCCGCCGACGATGTGCCGGCAGGCGTGGCAGGAGAGCGTGTAGCAGACCAGCATCGCCACGTTGATCACGATGATCAGCGTGCCCAGGCCCATCCCGATCCCGCCGTCCTTGCCGTGGAAGGCGAGAACCATGTCGTAGATGTTGATGAGCGCGAAGATCAGGGCGCCGTAGAAGAAGTACCGGTGCGAGTTGAGGATCACCAGCGGGAACTTGCTCTCCCCGGTGTACTTCTTGTGCGGCTCCGGGACCGCGCAGGCGGCCGGCGCGAGGAACAGCGACCGGTACCCGGCCTTGCGGTAGTAGTAACAGGTGCCGCGGAACCCGGCGAGAATGATGAACGTGATGAACGCCATCGGGATGAAGGACGGGATCTCGGGCAGCGGGGTGCCGAAGTGACTGGATCCCGGCACGCACGAGTCACTCAGACAGGGTGAGTACAGGGGCGTGAGGTAGTGCTCCTCGGGCGCCCAGTACCACTGGTTCATGAAGATGCGAACCGTCGCGTAGGCGATGA
The DNA here is from genome assembly GCF_025165815.1 of Actinophytocola gossypii. Taxonomy (GTDB): domain Bacteria; phylum Actinomycetota; class Actinomycetes; order Mycobacteriales; family Pseudonocardiaceae; genus Actinophytocola; species Actinophytocola gossypii. Next base: position 22,198 of record NZ_JAFFZE010000011.1, read on the forward strand.
AGAACAGCAGGATGGCGCCGGTGGTTATCGGGTAGGTTCGCCAGCGGTCGGTTCGAAACGTGCGCTCGGACATTTGCGCCCGACCGGGGGCACCGACGCCAGCCTTCATGGTTGTCCTCGACTCCAGAACGACAGATTTGTTTGTTCGAGACTAACGGTGATCAGCGTGGATGGCGGCGTTCCGCGTGTCACACCGGCAGGACGGCGCCATGCCGCCAACGGTGCCGTCGGTGGCGCGTGCAGAACTACCACATGGTGGAAATCCGCCGGTGGGCGGCCCGCATCGGAGTGGTGTGCGGCACGTCCGGCTGGTCACCCGCTGACCGTACTCCCTGCGTGCGGACGCCCGGAGACGGCCTCCGTCCGGGTGTTGCGCAGCCCACTCGAATGACGGTTTTGTATACAGTGCCGCTGATTAGTCGGCGATTTCGCCGGCACCGCCCGAACGGCGAACTGAATCGCTGCAGTAACCCGTCGGTCGCCGTGTCCACATCAGACCGGGAGCGGATGGTTCAGAGCGGGCCGTCGAGGAGGTCGGTCTCCTCCCCCGCGGCCCGCAGCTCGTCGCGGACGACACGGAAGGCCAGACCCTCGGGGTAGCCGCGACGGGCGAGCATGCCGACCAGCTTCCGGATGCGGGCGGCCTCGTCGGCGGTGGTCAGGGAGCGGATCCGCTTGCGCACCAGCTGGCGCGCGCGTTCCTCCTCGGCCTCGGGGTCCACTGTGGCCACCGCCTCCGCGGCGACCTCGTCGTCGACGCCCTTGCGGCGCAGTTCCACGGCCAGCGCGCGGCGGCCGAGGCCCTGGTAGGTGTGGCGGGAGCGCACCCACACCTCGGCGAAGGCGGCGTCGTCGATCAGGCCCACCTCGTCGAGGCGGCCGAGCACCTGGTCGGCGATGTCCTCGGGGACCTCCTTGCGCAGCAACGCCTGGCGCAGTTCCGCCCGGGTGCGCGGGCGGGCGGTCAACAGGCGCAGGCAGGTGTCCTTCGCCCGCTGGGCCTGCTCCTCGGGAGACGCGGGCCGCTCGGGGGCCTTACCGGAGGACGAGTCGTCGCCGCTCGTCCTCCGGCGGCGCGGGGTGGCCACGGGCCTAGAAGTCGACCGGTGCCGGAGCCGGCTGCTCCGACTCCGCGTCGAGCTTGGCGCCGATGCCCAGCTTGTCCTTGATCCGCTTCTCGATCTCGTTGGCGACGTCGGGGTTGTCGCGCAGGAACTTCCGCGCGTTCTCCTTGCCCTGGCCGAGCTGGTCGCCCTCGTAGGTGTACCAGGCACCGGACTTGCGCAGGATGCCCTGCTCGACGCCCATGTCGATGAGCGAGCCCTCGCGGGACACGCCCTTGCCGTACAGGATGTCGAACTCCGCCTGCTTGAACGGCGGCGCGACCTTGTTCTTGACGACCTTGACCCGGGTACGGTTGCCGACCGGCTCGCCACCGTCCTTGAGCGTCTCGATCCGCCGCACGTCGAGCCGGACCGACGCGTAGAACTTCAGCGCCTTGCCACCGGTCGTCGTCTCCGGCGAGCCGAACATGACGCCGATCTTCTCGCGGAGCTGGTTGATGAAGATCGCGGTGGTGCCGGAGCTGCTCAGGGCGCCGGCGATCTTGCGGAGGGCCTGGCTCATCAGGCGGGCCTGGAGGCCGACGTGGTTGTCACCCATCTCGCCCTCGATCTCGGCGCGGGGGACGAGCGCGGCGACCGAGTCGATGACGAGGATGTCGAGGGCGCCGGAGCGGATGAGCATGTCCGCGATCTCCAGTGCCTGCTCACCGGTGTCGGGCTGGGAGACCAGGAGCGCGTCGGTGTCGACGCCGAGGGCCTTCGCGTACTCGGGGTCGAGCGCGTGCTCGGCGTCGATGAACGCGGCGATGCCGCCCGCCTTCTGCGCGTTGGCCACCGCGTGCAGGGCCAGCGACGTCTTACCGGACGACTCCGGGCCGTAGATCTCCACCACGCGGCCGCGGGGCAGGCCGCCGATGCCCAGCGCCACGTCCAGGGCGATGGAGCCGGTCGGGATGATCTCGATCGGTGCCCGGCTCTCGTCGCCGAGGCGCATGACCGAGCCTTTGCCGAAGTTCTTGTCGATCTGCGCGAGGGCCAGGTCGAGCGCCTTCGCGCGATCGGGTGCTGCTGGTGCCATCTGGGATCCACCTTGGTTGCTTCGAGGCCGTTTCGAACTCACGCTTCGACGCTATCTGGAAGGGGCGACAATTTCGGGCCGCGGGCGGCGGCCTGTGGACAGTCGACCCGGTTGTGGACAACCAGGCTAGCCGAACGCTTGTTCGAGGCTCACGCGACACGCCGGGGCGTATGATGCGCCGGCTCGGATCAGGGGCTTCAGCGGCGGTCCGGCGGGACCTCGAACGCGTCGCACACGGCGCGCCAGATCTCCTTGGTTGGCACGCCGGCCTCCAGGGCCTGGTCGACCGTGCGGCCACCCAGTACGCCGAACACGTGGTCGCGGGCCAGCACGTCGGCCCGGATCTCGCCGAACTCGTCGGCCATCATCTTGCGGAAGACGGTGATACGCATCGACACCAGCCTACGAGACCTGGAGAATCCCGGGCATGCAGCCGACCAGCCTCGAGGCCATCCTGCTCGACATCGCGATCATCGCGGTGCTGGTGACCTCGATCGTGCTCGGCATCCGGGCGCTGCGGAACCGCCGCTAGGCGGGCTGGATCAGGTCCCAGGCGTTGCCGTGGAGGTCCCGGAACACCGCGACCGTGCCGTACGGCTCCCGGCGCGGCTGCTCGTCGAAGCGCACGCCGTTGGCCAGCATCCTGGCGTGGTCGCGGGCGAAGTCGTCGGTGTGCAGGAACAGGCCGACCCGTCCGCCGGTCTGGTCGCCGACGCGGGCCTCCTGCGCCGCCCCCACGGCCCTGGCGAGCAGGACGCCGGTCTCCCGGGCACCGGGCGGGGCGACCACGACCCAACGTTTGCCGTCGCCCAGCGGGGTGTCCTCGCGCAGCTCGAACCCGACCGCGCGGGTGTAGAACTCGATCGCCTCGTCGTAGTCGCGGACGACGAGCGTCACCAGTCCGAGGTGTGGCACGTCAGGTTCCTGGCTGGACGCTGGCCTCGAAGAAGTCCGCCAGCACGTCCGGGGTGAAGTCGTCGCCGGCGCGCAGGTCGGTCTTGGTGAGCCAGCCGACCAGCGGCCGGTCCTCGACGGTGAACACCAGCACGCCGGTGCCACCGCTGACCCCGGCCCGGTAGCTGCCGTCGAGGCCGTTGCCGCGCCACCGCGCCGTCACGTGCTCGCCCTCGTTCATGCTGCCGAGCTGGGCGTTCGCCACCTGGCTGGCGTCGTCCACCGACGCCACGTGGGCGTAGTTGACCCGGTAGTCCTCCGGCAGCGCGCACACCACGTCCGCGTTGGAGTCGTCGCCCGCCGGCTGGCACTCTTCGGTGTCGGCGACCTGGCCGGCGAGCTGGCGCAGGCATGAGCTGAACCCGTTCTCGTCGGTCTCGCCCTTCTGCTGGCAGCTCTCCGCGGTGGGCAGGTCGCTGTCCGGGCGGAGCAGGAACACGGCTGCCACGGCGACGGCCGCGACCACCACGACGGCGGCGACGCCGAGCAGTGCCCGGTTGCGCCGGGGGCGAGCCGGGGGTTGCGGGGCGGGTTGCGGGGTCGTCGGGTACGCGAGGGGTGGCCGGGGTGTCGGCGGGGTGGGCGGGCCGGTCGGCGTGGCCGGGGGCGGCAGCTGCGGTGGCGGCGCCGGCATGCCGCCGATGTCGCGGGTGCGCATGCTCATGCCTTCCTGCGACACGTGGTGCGCGCCGAGGGCGACGGCGGTCTCCGGCTGGTCGAGCGAGGTCGGCACGACGTTCAGCTGTTCGGCGATCAGGGTCGCCACCAGCGGGATCCGGCTCGAACCGCCGACCAGGTAGATGCCGGCGAGCCGGTCCGGGGACAGGCCCGTGGTGCGCACGGTGCCGGCCAGCAGCTCGACGCTGCGCAGCAGGCTTGGCCGGATCAGCGCCTCCAGTTCGGCGCGGGTGACGAGCACGTCCGGGAACGGCTCGGGCAGCGGCACCTCGGTCTGCGGGTGCCGGGACAGCGACTCCTTGGCGGCCTTGACGTCCTCGCGCAGCGCACGCTGGGCGCGCCGGTCGGCGGTGGTCTCCGGCCGCAGCATCGCCTGCCAGCGGCCGGGCTCGCGGTGCGAGACCTGGCGACCGACGTGTTCGAGCAGGGCCTGGTCGACGTCGAGGCCGCCGAGGTCCGGCAGGCCCGCCTCGGCGAGCACGGCGAACCCGGTCTGGGTGGCGCCGACGATGGCGACGTCGAACGTGCCGGCACCCAGGTCGTAGACGGCGATGGCCTGGTTGGGCGCGAGCGCCTGACCGGGGAAGGAGGCGAAGTGCGCTGCGGCCGCGACCGGTTCCGGTACGAGCACCAGGTTCGGGCCGAGGCCAGCCAGCCGGGCGGCGGCGAGCAGGACGTTGCGGCGCACCGGGCCCCACTGGGCGGGGTGGGTGAGCCGCACCTCGTCGGGTTTGGCCCCGCCGAGCTGGCGGGAGGTCTCGTCGGCCACCCGGCGCAGGACGGCGGCGAACGCGTCGGTGACCGGCACGACCTTGTCCCCGAGCAGCAGGGTGCCCTCGTCGACCCGCCGTTTCGGGTTGGGCTCGAACCGCGCGGGGTCGAGTCGGGCGCGGCGCTCGGCGTCCCGGCCGACGACGAGACCGCCGTCGTCGTCGGCGAACAGCGCGGAGGGCATGGTCGCGGAGCCGTCGACCTCGACCACTCTGGGCGGGCGGCCGTGTGCGGCGAGGACGGCGACGGTGTTGGACGTGCCCAGATCGACCGACAGGACGGTCACTAGGCCCCTCCGTCGCTGCCCGGCTTGACGTGTTCGTCGTAGAAGTCGGTGAGCGAGCCGCCGCCGCTGCTGGTCAGGTCGACGCGCATGAGCACGCCGAGCAGCGGGGCGTCGTCGACCTGGAAGAGCAGCACACCGGCGCCGCCCGCCTCGTACGCGGTGTAGGTGCCGTTGAGCCCGTTGCCGTCCCAGTCGCCCTTCGTCGGGTCGGTGCCCATGCCGAGGTTCTCGAACTGCTGGTTGAACGTGTCGACGTAGGTCTTGGCGTTGTCCACGCCCGACCGCTCGCTGCCGTCGGCGTTCTCCGAGGAGCCGAAGTGCATGTACATGACCGTGTAGTCGTCCTGCATGGTGCAGGAGGCCACGGTCGCGCCGGGGGTCTCGAGGTTCCCCCCGCCCATCGGGTTGGTCGCGCCCTCCTGGCAGTCGTTGTGCTCCGGCACGGAACCGGCGAGGTCGCGCATGCACGGGCTGAAGCCCTGGTCGTCTGGTTTGCGGTCGGAGCAGGCGCCGGCCGCGGTGTCGCCCTCGCCCTCGCCGCCGCCGGAGGTGGCGATGAGGATGCTGACCACCGCGACCACGACGACCGCGACCACCGCGGTGGCGATGTACCAGGGCTTGTTGTTCGACCCCGTCGCGGCGGGCTGCGGGGGCGGCGGGCCGAAGGCGGGGGTCGGCCCGGTCGGCGGGCGGGGCGGCAGCTGTTGGGGACCGGACGGCGGACCGGTCGGCACGCGCTGGGGGCCGCTGGCCGGGAACGGGTTCTGTGCCGGGGTGGCGCCGGTGGGTGGCGCGGCGAACGCGGCCGGCGGGGGGACGACCTTGGCGGTGCGCTGGACGTCCTCGATGGTGTTGCTGATGTCGCTGGTGCGCATGGTGGCGCCGTCGCGGGGCACGTGGTGGGCGCCGAGGGCGACGGCGGTCTCCGGCTGGTCGAGCGAGGTGGGCACGACCTTGAGCTGCTCGGCGATGAGGGTGGCGATCAGCGGGATCCGGCTGGAGCCGCCGACCAGGTAGATGCCGACGAGCCGGTCGGCGGTCATGCCGGTGGAGCGGATGGTGCCGGCGAGGAGTTCGACGCTGCGCAGCAGACCGGGGCGGATCAGCGCCTCCAGCTCGACCCGGGTGACCAGCACGTCGTCGAACGGTTCCGGCAGCGGCACCTCGGTCTGCGGGTGCCGGGACAGCGACTCCTTGGCGGCCTTGACGTCCTCGCGCAGCGCCCGCTGGGCACGGCGGTCGGCGGTGGACACCGGGCGCAGGAGGCTCTGCCAGCGGCCCGGTTCGCGGTGCGAGACCTGGCGGCCGACGTGTTCGAGCAGGGCCTGGTCGACGTCGAGGCCGCCGAGGTCGGGCAGACCCGCCTCCGCGAGGACGACGAAGCCCTTCTGGGTGGCGCCGACGATGGCGACGTCGAACGTGCCGGCGCCGAGGTCGTAGACGGCGAGCGCCTGGTTGGGCGCGAGGGTCTGGCCGGGGAAGGAGGCGAAGTGCGCGGCGGCCGCGACCGGTTCGGGGACGAGCACCAGGTTGGCGCCCATGCCGGCCTGGCGGGCGGCGGACAGCAGCACGTTGCGCCGGACCGGGCCCCACTGGGCGGGGTGGGTCAGCCGCACCTCGTCCGGCTTGCCGCCGCCGAGCTGGCGGGAGGTCTCGTCGGCGACGCGGCGGAGCACGCCGGCGAGCGCGTCGGTGACCGGCACGACCTGGTCACCGAGCAGCAGGGTGCCCTCGTCGACGCGCCGTTTCGGGTTGGGCTCGAACCGGGCCGGGTCGAGTCGGGCGCGCCGTTCGGCGTCCCGGCCGACGACCAGGTTCCCGTCCTCGGCGGCGAACACCGCGGACGGCATCATCGACGCTCCGTCCACGTCGACCACCCGCGGGGGCCGGCCGTAGGCGGCCAGCACGGCGACCGTGTTGGAGGTGCCGAGGTCCACCGACAGGACGTTCACGTCTCTCCCCTCGTCCCCGTCATGTGGGGAAGATGCTGCCATGCGGGGCCGAAGCGGTGGGACGGGTCCCGCACATCCGTCACTGTGTCGCGGATGCGCTACGAAACGTGACGAGGTGCTGTTCGGGAAACTGTCGGTGGGTGGGGTCATGATGGTCTGGTGAGTTCCTCCGACGACGTGCTCGAGCTGTTCTCGCCGGCGACCAGGCAGTGGTTCACCGGCGCGTTCGCCGCGCCGACCGGTGCGCAGGCCGGTGCGTGGCGGGCGGCCGCGGCGGGTGAGCACGCGTTGGTGGTGGCGCCGACGGGGTCGGGCAAGACGCTGGCGGCGTTCCTGTGGGCGCTCGACCGGCTGGCGTCGAGCCCCCGGCCGGCCGAGCGGACGCGGCGGTGCCGGGTGCTGTACGTGTCGCCGCTGAAGGCGTTGGCGGTGGACGTGCAGCGGAACCTGCGGGCGCCGCTGGCCGGCATCGGGCAGGCGATGCACCGTCTCGGGCTCGGCGAGCCGGGGATCACGGTGGGCATGCGCACCGGGGACACGCCGGCCGAGGAGCGGCGCGCGTTCGCCCGCACGCCGCCGGACGTGCTGGTGACCACACCGGAGTCGCTGTTCCTGCTGCTCACGTCCGCGGCGCGGGAGTCGCTGCGCGGCGTGGAGACGGTGATCGTGGACGAGGTGCACGCGGTGGTCGGCACCAAGCGCGGGGCGCACCTGGCGTTGTCGCTGGAGCGGCTCGACGAGCTGCTGCCGGCGCCGGCGCAGCGGATCGGGCTGTCCGCGACGGTGCGGCCGATCGACGAGGTGAGCTCGTTCCTGGCCGGGCCCCGGCCGGTCACGGTGGTGGCGCCGTCGATCGGCAAGACGATCGAGATGCGGGTGGTGGTGCCGGTCGAGGACATGACCGAGCTGGACACCCGGCCACCGCCGGACGGGCCCCGCACACCGGACCCGGATCTCGACCCGGACGATCCGGAGCCGCCGCGCCGGCCGTCGATCTGGCCGGCGGTCGAGGAGCGGGTGCTGCAGCTGGTCCGCGAGCACCGGTCGACGATCGTGTTCACGAACTCGCGGCGGCAGGCGGAGCGGCTGACGTCGCGGCTGAACGAGCTGGCCAGTGAGCAGACCACCGAGCGTGCGGTGTACCCGGCCGACGTGGGGCGGTTCCCGGCGGAGGCGATCGCGGAGTCGGGCTGGGCGGCGGGGGTGGCGAACCCGACGGTGGCCAGGGCGCATCACGGCTCGATGTCGCGGGAGCAGCGGACCTCGGTGGAGGAGGACCTCAAGTCGGGGCGCCTGCCGTGCGTGGTGGCCACGTCGTCGTTGGAGCTGGGCATCGACATGGGCGCGGTCGACCTGGTGGTGCAGATCGAGGCGCCGCCTTCGGTGGCGTCCGGCATGCAGCGGATCGGCCGGGCGGGGCACCAGGTGGGGGCGGTGTCGCGCGGGGTGATGTTCCCGAAGTTCCGCGGTGACCTGGTGTCGTGCGCGGTGGTGGCGGAGCGGATGGCCGAGGGCGCCATCGAGTCGATGCGGTACCCGCGCAACCCGCTGGACGTGCTGGCCCAGCAGGTGGTGGCGATGGTGGCGCTGGAGCCGTGGCCGGTCGAGGAGCTGGCGGCGGTGGTGCGCCGGGCGGCGCCGTTCGCGGGGCTGCCGGACAACGCGCTGCACTCGGTGCTGGACATGCTGGCCGGGCGGTACCCGAGCGAGGAGTTCGGCGAGCTGCGGCCGAGGATCACCTGGGACCGGATCAACGGGGAGCTGCGCGGTCGGCCGGGGGCGCAGCGGTTGGCGGTCACCTCGGGCGGCACCATCCCCGACCGTGGCCTGTTCACCGTGATGACGCCGCCGGGCGAGAGCGGGCCCGGTTCGCGGGTGGGCGAGCTGGACGAGGAGATGGTGTACGAGTCGCGGGTGGGCGACACGTTCCTGCTCGGCACGTCGGCGTGGCGGATCGAGGACATCACCCACGACCGGGTGATCGCGGTGCCGGCGCCGGGCGAGCCGGCGCGGATGCCGTTCTGGAAGGGCGACTCGCCGGGGCGGCCGCTGGAGCTGGGGCGCGCGCTGGGGCGGTTCCTGCGCGAGGTGTCCGGCATGGCCGAGCCGGCGGCGCGGGCGCGGGCCGGCGACGCGGGGCTGGACCCGCTGGCGGCGAACAACCTGATCGCGTACCTGGCGGAGCAGAAGGCGGCCACCCGGCACGTGCCGGACGACCGCACGGTGCTGGTGGAGCGGTTCCGCGACGAGCTTGGCGACTGGCGGCTGGTGGTGCACTCGCCGTTCGGGGCGCAGGTCAACGCGCCGTGGGCGCTGGCGATCGGCGCGCGGCTGCGGGAGCGGCGCGGGGTCGAGGGCCGGGTGGCCCACTCCGACGACGGCATCGTGATCCAGCTGGCGGACACGGTCGACGACGAGGGCCGCGAGGTGGTGGCGAACGCGGAGGACGTGCTGCTCGACCCGGAGGAGGTGGAGCAGATCGTGGTCGCGGAGGTGGGCGGCTCGGCGCTGTTCGCCTCGCGGTTCCGGGAGTGCGCGGCGCGCTCGCTGCTGCTCCCCCGGCGTGATCCTCGCCGGCGGACCCCGCTGTGGCGGCAGCGGCAGCGGTCGGCGCAGCTGCTGTCGGTGGCGGCGAAGTACGAGCGGTTCCCGGTGGTGCTGGAGGCCATGCGGGAGTGCCTGCGGGACGTGTACGACGTGGACGGCCTGCGGGAGCTGATGGCCGACGTGCGGGCGCGGCGGGTGCGGGTGGTGGAGGTGGAGACGCCGTCGGCGTCGCCGTTCGCGCGGAGCCTGCTGTTCGGGTACGCGGGCATGTTCCTCTACGACGCCGACCAGCCGCTGGCGGAGCGGCGGGCGGCGGCGTTGTCGCTGGACAGCTCGCTGCTCGCGGAGCTGCTGGGCTCGGAGGCGATCCGGGAGCTGCTGGACGTCGAGGTGCTGGCCGAGGTGGAGCGGTCGCTGCAGCGGCTGGAGCCGGAGCGGGCGGCCCGGCACGCCGAGGACGCGGCCGACCTGCTGCGGTTCCTGGGTGACCTGTCGGCGGCGGAGGCGCGGGCGCGGGGGGTGCGGCCGGAGTGGCTGGCGGAGCTGGAGCGGCAGCGGCGGATCATCCGGGTGCGGATCGCCGGCGAGGAGCGGTTCGCGATCGTCGAGGACGCCGGGCGGCTGCGGGACGCGCTGGGCACGGCGCTGCCGGTCGGGGTGCCGGAGGCGTTCACCGAGCCGGTCGCCGACCCGCTGGGTGACCTGCTGTCCCGGTACGCGCGGACGCACGGGCCGTTCCCGGCCACGGTGGCGGCGGAGCGGTTCGGGCTGGGGGTCGCGGTGGTCACCGGCGTGCTGGAGCGGATGGTCGGCACCGGCCGGATGGTGCGCGGGGAGCTGCGGCCGGGCGGGACGCACATGGAGTACTGCGACGCCGACGTGCTGCGGCGGCTGCGGCGGGCGTCGCTGGCCCGGCTGCGAGCCGAGGTGGAGCCGGTGGAGCCGGCGGCGTTGGGCCGGTTCCTGCCGGTGTGGCACGGGGTGGGCAAGCGGTTGCGGGCGGCGCCGAGCGCCGAGGACGTGCTGTCGGTGGTGGAGCAGCTGGCGGGGGCGCCGCTGCCGGCGAGCGCGCTGGAGTCGCTGGTCCTGCCGTCGCGGCTGCCCGGGTACACCCCGGCGCTGCTGGACGAGCTGACCACGGCCGGCGAGGTCACCTGGTGCGGCACGGGTGCGCTCGCGGGCGGCGACGGCTGGGTCGCGGTGGCCCCGACGGACGTCGCCGACCTGCTGCTGCCGGACGTGGAGGAGGCGGTGCCGGACACGCCGCTGCACACGGCGGTGCTGGCGGCGATGGACGGAGGCGCGTTGTTCTTCCGGCAGCTCGCCGAGCGGGTGGGCGCGGCGCTGGTGGACGGCGGCGCGGAGGTCCCGGCGGACGCGGAGGTCGTCGCGGCGTTGTGGGACCTGGTGTGGGCGGGACTGGTCACCAACGACACGATCGCGCCGCTGCGTGCGCTGGTGGCCGGGCGCGGGGCGGCGCACAAGCCGCGCGCGTCCGCGCCGCGTGGGCGGTACGCGCGGCTGCGCGGGGCCCGGCCGGCGATGCCGAGCCGGACCGGACCGCCGACGGCGGCGGGGCGGTGGTCGCTGGTCACGCCGCGCGAGCTGGATCCGACGCGGCGCGCGCACGCCCGCGCGGAGTCGTTCCTGGAGCGGCACGGGGTGCTGACCAGGGGTGCGCTGGACACCGAGCGGGTGTCGGGCGGGTTCAGCGGGGTGTACAAGGTGCTGCGCGCGATGGAGGAGTCGGGGCAGATCGTGCGCGGTTACGTGGTGGAGGGGCTCGGCGCGGCGCAGTTCGCGGCCCGGGGGGCGGTGGACCGGCTGCGTGCGCTGTCCCGGTCCGACGGCACGCCCGCGCCGGGTGCGGACCTGGTGGCCAGGGTGCTGGCGGCGGCCGATCCGGCGCAGCCGTACGGGGCGGCGTTGCCGTGGCCGGACCCGGTCGGGGACGGGAAGCACCGGCCGGGGCGCAAGGCCGGGGCGCTCGCCGTGCTGGTCGACGGGGAGCCCGCGCTGTACGTGGAGCGCGGCGGGCGGTCGCTGCTGTCGTTCACCGAGGACGACGCGGCGTTGCGGGCGGCGGCCGAGGCGCTGTCCAGGGCGGTGCGCGAGGGCTGGCTCGGGCAGTTGGCGGTGCGGAAGGCGGACGGCGAGGTCGCGTTGACCTCGAACCTGTCCGCCATCCTGCGCGACGCCGGCTTCCGCGCAACGCCCAACGGGCTACGCCTGCGCGCCTGAACCGTTCTCCAGCGCGGCGAGGCGGAGTTCGAGTTGGTCGACGCGGCTGCGCAGCAGGGTCACCTGGGCTTCGAGGCCGAGTTCGCGTTCGGCGCGGCGCTGGATCCGGGGTGAGCGGGCGGCCCGTTCGACCACGGCGTCGAGCGGCACCAGGCGCTGTGGTCCGTTGGGGCCGTCGACCAGGCGGGAGCGGATCTCGCCGGTGCGGTACCAGGAGCGCAGGGCGGAGCGGGAGACCCCGGTCTCCTGCTCGGCCCTGGCGAGGGTGACCCAGGGGGTGTCGGCCAGCTGCGCGAACAGCTCCAGCTCGTCCTGCCAGCGGGCGACGCGGTCGTCCCAGTCCGAGGTCGTCACCTGGATACCCTATCACTGACATGGTATTGACAGGCTTTGTGCGCAGGTCGAGCATGAGTACATGTTCGAGCGCCTCACCGAGGACAGCCGCAACGTCGTCGTCCAGGCCCAGCAGGAAGCCCGCGGCCTGCGGCACAACCGGATCGGCACCGAGCACCTGCTGCTCGGTCTGCTCGCCGTGCCCACCGGGATCGGCGCGCACGCGCTGCGACAGCTCGGCATCAGCGCCGAGCAGGTGCGGGCGGACATCGAGGAGGTCGTCGGCACCGGCGCGGAGGACCCGTCGGGACGCGCGCCGTTCACCCCGCGAGCGAAGAAGGTGCTAGAGCTGTCGTTGCGGGAGGCGTTGCAGCTCCACCACAACTACATCGGCACCGAGCACATCCTGCTGGCCCTGGAACGCGAGGGCGGCGGCCTCGCGGCGAAGGTGCTCGCCAGGCACGTGCCGGACCTGGGCGAGATCCGGCGGACGGTGAAGGCGATGCTGGCCGGCCAGTCGACGCAGGGCGCCGCGCGGCCGACGCGCACCACGGCGGCGGACGAGGTGGTCGCGGCGGCGGAGGCGCTGGCCGGCGACGCACCGATGGGCAGCCACCACCTCCTGGAGGCGTTGATCCGGGCCGAGGGCAGCATGGCCGCCACCGTGCTCGCCCAGCTCGGCGTCAACCCGGAAGCCGTCGCCAGCAAGGTGGACGCGATGGACTCCGACGCCACCACCGACGCCACGCCGGAGGAGACCGCCGCGCGCAAGATGGAGCTCCGGGTCGAGGGCGACGAGGTCCACCTGGTCTTCCGCGACCAGGCGACGCTGGCGCTCGCGCGGACGGTGCAGGAGCTGACCACGGCGCCGATCCGCGCCACCGGCCCGCTGGCCGGCCGGTTCGTGCCCCTGTGGACCCAGACGAACGAGGCCCTGCTGACCCTCGTCCAGTCGCTGCGGCCCGAGGCGGAGGCCGAGACCCGCGACGTCAGCAGGGCGACCATGCTGGTCCGCCGCGTGCTGCACGACCGGCTGCGCCGCCACAACCCCCCGGCCGAGGACTGAGCCGGTGACTGAGCCGGCGGAGACCGTGCTGTCCACCTGCGCGGAGGACATCCGCCCGCTGGCCCGCACGGTGTTCGACCGCCTGCACGCCGCACTGCCCGAGGCGGTGGTCACCGCCGACGCCGACAGCATCGGGCTCGGCACCGGTCCGGGCTATCGGCACCTGGTGTTCACCGTGCTCCCGCACAGCCGCCACGTGACGATCGGCTTCGCGCGCGGCGTGGACCTCCCCGACCCGGCCGGCGTGCTGGCCGGATCGGGGAAGATCCACCGCCACGTCAAGATCCACGACGAGGCGGACCTGGACCGCCCGGAACTGACGGCCCTGGTCGCCGCCGCCGTCGCGAGGATCGGCTGACGCTCAGGCCGTGCGGTGGTACCGGGCCGTGCCCTGCTGCACGTCGGTGCCCGCGAGCCGGAAGCCGGCCTTCTCCAGCACCCGCACCGAGGCGAGGTCGGCCGGCTCCACGGTGGCGGAGACCGAGGACACACCGGGTGCGGTGAGGGCGAACGCGGTCAGCGCGCGGGTGGCCTCGGTGGCGTGACCACGTCCCCACCGGGAGAGCACGACGCGGTACCCGAGTTCGAGGGCGCCGTCGGTCGGCGGCCAGAACAGGCCGATCGACCCGACCACGAGGCCGGTGGCCCGTTCGACGAGCTGCCGGTGGCCGAACTCCCCGAGCCAGGCCGGGTGCTCGGCGAACAGGCCGGCGACGACCTGGTCGCCGTCGGACCCCGGACCGCGCTTCAGCGTCGCGCGGACCGGGAGAGGGCAGGCTGAGGAACGGCCGCTGGCAGCCATGGTCATCAACCTCCCTGGTCGCTCGAAGATCAGGTTAACCCGTTCAACGGGACAGGCGGCGCCAGAGGACGTAGTTGTGGTCCTCCGGGTAGTCGGTCCGGCCGATGCGCTCGGCGGCCAGGGACTGCACGTACTCACCCCGCCGGAACGACGGCCACCCGGGCAGGTCGTCGCGGCCGTTCGGGTCGCCGTCGGCGACGAAGCCGGTCCAGTAGTCGATCATCGTGGCGCGCAGGTAGGTCCGGGTGGCCGGCTCGATGTAGTCGACCTCGAACAGGTACGGCAGCTCCGCCATGTGACTCGCGCCAACCGGGAAGCTCGGACGCGGCAGGCCGGGGAACCACCCCGTGTCCCGCTCGGCGAACTCGTAGCCGAACGTCGGTACCCGGCGGGAGAACGCGCGCAGCGTGTCGTACGTGGACCTGGCCCAGTTCCGGTCGGTGAGCACCGCGGTCAACGCCTCGCTCGGCGACCCGTAGGCCGACAGCGGGTACGCCTCGAACACCTCGTGCGCGTGCCGGCCGGCGATCGCCCGCACCTCGCGCACGTAGTCCTCGGCGGTCAGCGGTTCCGCCCCCGGCACGAGCTCCAGGCCGCCGAGCCGACCGCCGTCCTCGTCGTGGTTGGCGCCCACCAGCACGGGCACCCGGTGGAACCGGCCGGTACGCACCGCGGCGGCGGGGTCGCGCGGCAGCAGCGGGGTGCCGGCGACCGGGTGGAAGTCGTCGTGAGCGTTGCCGCCCGCCGCGACGAGCGCGTCGGTGGACGTCTCCCGCAGGCAGCGCGCGGCGGTCGCCACGTCGTCGCAGCCGACCTCCTCGGCCACCGCGAGGCCCTGCCGCTCGGCCGCCGCCCGGGTGTGGGTGGTGCCGCCGGTACAGGGCGCGCTCTGCATGATCGCCCGGTCGAAGAGGCCCTCGGCCGCCGGTGACGTCAGCTGTGCGCAGACGCTGTAGCCGCCACCGGACTGGCCGGCCAGCGTGACGTCGTCCGGGTCGCCGCCGAACGCGGCGATGTTGTCCCGCACCCAGCGCAGCGCGGCCTGCTGGTCGGCCAGGCCCAGGTTGGCCGAGTCGGGCAGCGCCGGGTGGGCCAGGAAGCCGAGCGTGCCGAGCCGGTAGTTGACCGTCACGACGACGACGTCACCTCGGGACGCCATGTCGGCGGCGCCGTAGCTGTCGCCCGCGCCGTAGACGAGGCTGCCGCCGTGGACCCACACCAGTACCGGTAGGT
Organism: Actinophytocola gossypii; assembly: GCF_025165815.1. Lineage (GTDB taxonomy): Bacteria > Actinomycetota > Actinomycetes > Mycobacteriales > Pseudonocardiaceae > Actinophytocola > Actinophytocola gossypii. The sequence continues at coordinate 37,203 of NZ_JAFFZE010000011.1, forward strand.
CCCGGCCGCGGGTGGGTGCGGTGACGTTGAGGTTCAGGCAGTCCTCGCCCTGCGGTTCGGCGGCGATCGGCAGGTCCGTTGGCTGGGGGCAGGCGTTGCCCTGCCTGGTCGCGTCGCGCACGCCGGTCCAGTCGGCCGGTGACGCGGGCGGCGCCCATCGTCGTTCGCCGACCGGGGCGGCGGCGTACGGGATGCCCTGGAAGGTGCGTACCCCGTCGGCACGCGAGCCGCGCACCGTGCCGCTGGTCGTGTCGACGAGCACGTTCCCCGCGTTCACCTGGTCCCCGGCCGGCGGCGCTTCGCCGAACGCCGCCGCCGTTCCGTAGACACCGCCCGCGACGAGCGCGGCGAGCGCCAGGCCGAGTCCGATCTTCTTCATGTCCCCTCCACCGGTTGTTGACGACGAGGACTGTACAAACGCCTTAGGCAATCGAGCAAGACGTTTGCCTAAGGCGAATGCGTCAGGCGCTTGTTAGGCTGCCGGCATGGGAAACCGGGAGGACCTGCTGGCCGCGGCGAAGCACTGCCTGCTCGAGAAGGGGTACGACCGCACGACGGTCCGGGACATCGCCTCGGCGGCCAAGGTGAGCATGGCCGCGATCGGCTACCACTACGGCTCGCGGGAGGCCCTGCTGAACGAAGCCCTGTTCGAGGCGATGGACGACTGGGGCGACCGGGTCGGCCGGGCACTCGCGCCCGACTCGGGGGACGAGGGTTCGTCGGCGGAGCGGTTCGCGGCCAGGATCGCGCGGATGACGGAGTCCCTCGGCGAGAACCGGCAGTTCTGGCTGGCCAGCTTCGAGGCGTTCATGCAGGCACAGCGGTCCCCCGAACTGCGGGAACAGCTCGCGACGGGTCAGGCGGACGGACGCCGCGGGCTGGCGGCGATGGTGCTCGGCGTCCCGGAGGACGAGGTCCCCGACGACGCGGCCCGCACCGTCGGCGCGGTGCAGCTGGCGCTGATCTCGGGCATCGCGGTCCAGTGGCTCAGCGACCCGGACACGGCGCCGACCGGCGCGGACGTGCTCGCCGGCCTCCGCGCCCTGCTCGGCGTGCGCGCGGACTGACCCGGCCCGCGCGGTCGGTTCAGCGCGGGGTCAGCACACAGAACTCGTTGCCTTCCGGGTCGGCGAGCACACGCCACGGCACGCCCGTCTGCCCGACGTCCGCCGGCTCGGCGCCGAGGGCGCGCAGGCGGTCGGCCTCGGCCGCGATCGTGCCGTCCGGAGGCGGCGCGACGTCCAGGTGCACCCGGTTCTTCACCGTGTGCGGCTCGGTCGTGCGGACGAACTCCAGCCACGGGCCCCGGCCGTCCGGGTCGCGCAGGGAGGCCAGCGCAGGGTCGGCCCGCACGACCGGCCACCCGCTGGCCGCCGACCAGAACCCGGCCAGCGCGGGCGGGTCCGCGGCGTCGGCGACCACGGCGGCGACCGCGCCGGTGTCGGCGTACTCGGGACGCGGCTCCAGCACGCAGAACTCGTTGCCGCCGGGGTCGGCGAGCACGAACCACGGCACGTTGCGCTGGCCGATGTCGACCCGCTTCGCCCCGAGTGCGAGCGCGCGGTCGAGGATCGCCATCTGCTGGTCCGCCGACGCGCTCGCCAGGTCGAGGTGCAGCCGGTTCCGGACCGTCTTCGGCTCGGACACCGGCACGAACACCAGGTCCCAGCGCCAGCCGTCGCCGGGCGGGGCCTGGACCTCGACCTCCCCGTCGACCTCCCCGTCGACCTCCCCGGCCGACAGGCTGACCCGCCAGCCGAGCAGGGCGCACCAGAACTCCGCCAGCGCCGCCGGATCCGCCGCGTCGACGACCACGTTGACCAGTCGCGTGGACATGATCCAGACGCTAGCCGACGGCACCGACAGTTCAGTGCGTCGCGAGCCGCAGCAGGTGCCACAGCTGCCCGATGCCCGTGCGGTCGCCGGCGGGGGTGACCGTGCGGATCGGCCGCCTGCCCCACAGCCACAGGTACATACCGGTCGGGTCGGTCGCCACGGTCGCGTCCACGCCGTCGACCTCGTCCTCCCCCGCCCGCCAGGCCGACGTGCCGGTGGCGGTCATGCTGGCGATCCACCGCCGGCGCCCGGTGAGCACCGCGACCTGTCCGCGCCACGCGTTCGTCACGCCGAGCACGCCGAGCCGGTGGGTGAACCACAGCGTCAGCGCCTCGTCGACGCCGTCGAGCGCCACCTCGTCGTCGATGCCGCCCACGGTCATCCGCGCCGCCGCCTGCTGCACATCGATCCGGTGCACCGTGGTCTCGTGCGCGAGCCTGCGGTACCAGAACCCGTAGGCCTGGTGCACCGGCCACCAGGTCGGACAGCCCTCCTCCGGGTCGTGCGCGGCCAGCTCGGCGACCAGCTCGCGGTGCCCGGCACGCAGGTAGTCCTCGAGCGACTCCCCCGGCGCCGGCGCGCGCTGCCACCTGGTCGGCTGGTCGCCGGCCCGCAGCCACGCCGTGACCATCCGGTACACGCTGCCGACGTGCCGCACGGTGCCGCCGAGCGTCATCCCGGGCGCGTTCGGCACGGCGAGACCGGGGTCGGCGCCGTGGGCCGACGACGCGAGCAGTTCCCCCTCGGAGACCAGCACCTCGAGCAGGCGACCGTAGCCGGCCAGTGCCCGACCCGTCATCGTGAACCGGATCGGGTGCCGCTTCCGCGGATCGCGCGGGTGACCAGCTCGAGGAACTGGCCGGACTGGCGGACCAGGTCGTCGGCGGACCGGGCGGTGACCGCGCGGGTGATGCCGGCCTGCACGGACGCGCGGGTGGCCGAGCAGGACGCGAAGAACGCCGCCCACTCGCGCATCTCCGGCGCCACCGACGCGAGCAGCGTCCACACGCTCATCGGCCGCGCCCTGGCCCGGTGCGGACGGCCGCGCATGGCGAGCAGCGCCGCCGCGGCACGCAGGGCGGACAGGTAGGCCTGGGCGAACCGCTGCGCGGCGTCGGGGTCGACCTCGGCCTCGGCGAGCCCCCGTTCGGCCTGGGAGAGCAGGGTGAGCGCGGACTCCGGCGCGTTCGGCAGCTGGTCCCGATGGTCCAGGGTTGTGGTCACCTGACTCCTCCTCGCGGTCCGAGATCGTCACTGGGCGTGACGTCATGCCGTGGGGAAGCCGGCGCGCTCGGTGGCGAGGCGCTTCCCCCGCCCCGCCACCGAGCCTGTGCTCGAACGCATGTTCGAACACGTTCCGAGCTTAACTCCGGCCACCGGCAGACTCAACCTCGGTACGGAATTTGGGCGGCGACGCGGGCCACACCTGTGCTCTGATGTGCGTATGAGCTCTCTGGACCACCCCGCGATCAGCAAGACCGCCGCCGCCCTGCGCGAGGCCGGCCTCACCGCCGCCGCCGACGGCATCCGCGTGCTGGCCGACGACGTGCGCACCGCGGCGGCCGCCGCCGAGGCCGTCGGGGTGCCGGTCGGCGCGATCGCGAACAGCCTCGTGTTCCGGGCTACCGAGGGTGACCGGGTGTTCCCGTTGCTCGCGCTGACCTCCGGCGCGCACCGGGCCGACACCGACGCGCTGGCCCGGCTGGCCGGAGCGAGCGCGGTGGGTCGTGCGGACCCGGCGTTCGTGCGCGAGCACACCGGGCAGGCGATCGGCGGCGTGGCGCCGGTCGGCCACCCCCGGCCGGTGCGCACGCTGGTCGACACCGCGCTGGCGCGGTACGAGGTGGTGTGGGCCGCCGCCGGTCATCCGAAGGCGGTGTTCCCGACGACGTTCGCCGATCTGGTGGAGCTGACGGGGGGCGTGGCTGCGGACGTGGCGGGCGAGGAGGACAATTCCGTGGTGTGACCTCGGTTCCGCCACGGGTCGAACGCTTCGTCGACCTCAACCAGGACGAGTTGCGCCGTCGGCTGCACGAAGCGCTGTCGCTGTACGTCACGGCGATGCGCTACCCCGCCGGCACGGCGGAGCAGCGCGCGCCGATGTGGCTCGCGCACATGCTGCGCCCGGACTGGCGCTGCGTCGCCGCGCTGGACGCCGACGACACGATGGTCGGCATCGCCTACGGCTACCGGGGGGCGGCCGGGCAGTGGTGGCACGAGCAGGTGCGGCGCGGTGTCGTGGAACGCTCCGGCCAGGAGTTCGCGGACAGCTGGCTCGACGACTACTTCGAGCTGACCGAGGTGCACGTGCGCCCGGCGTCCCAGGGCCGAGGGGTCGGCGAGGACCTGCTGCGGCGGCTGCTGGCCACGGTGCCGGCGAGCAAGGTGCTGCTGTCCACCCCGGAGGGCCCGTCGCGCGCGTGGCGGCTGTACTACCGGGTGGGCTTCACCGACGTGCTGCGGAACTACCGGTTCACCGGGGACCCGCGCCCGTTCGGCGTGCTCGGCCGGACCCTGCCGCTGTAACGGGGGCCGCGCGCACAACCGGACCACAACCAGGCCGGGCTACACAGACCGCATGTGTGCCAGAGACATGAGATCAGCGGCTCTGCTCGTCGTCACCACCGTCGTCACCGCCGTCGTCGCCCTGCTGGGCGGTGCCTCGACGCCCACGGCCGCCGCGGCGGAGTGCGCGTTGCCGAGGGTGTCGGTGGCGACCACGGACCGGTACGAAGGCTCCGGCGGTGGTACGAACGAGTTCACGTTCACCGTCCGGGTCACGGCGTCCGGCGAGGACTGCTCCATGCCGGGGTCGGTGCGGTACCGAACGCGTGACGGAAGTGCGGAAGCCGGGTCGGACTACACCGCCGAGGCCGGCACCGTCAGTTGGAAAAGCCCCGGGTCGCACGAGCTCGTGGTGCCGGTCGCGCGGGACGACCAGCCCGAGTACACCGAGGACTTCAGCGTCGAGCTGTCCGCGCCGTGGAACGCGGTCATCGCCGGTTCGAGCGCCACGGCGACCGTGTTCAACGACGACAAGCTCATCGAGGCGGACTTCCCCGGGGTGGAGACCGCGATCGCCCAGGGAGGCATCTGCTGGTGGCCGGACGACCAGGTCGCGCTTCCGCTCCGGCTGAACGTCTCCCCGAAGGCGCCGATCACGGTTCGGCTGTACGCCAAGGACGGGACCGCGGTGGCCGGGAAGCACTACGACCCGTGCGGTCGACCGTCACCTTCGCCGAGGGAGTCGAGAAGGCCGAGCTGCCGATCAAGATCATCGGTGGGCCGGCCGAATCCGACTACCGCCTGCCGTCCCGCACCCTGACCTACGACGGCTTCGACGGCCGCTACCAGGTCGACCTGCACTGGCAGGTCAACCGCTGACGACCCTCCCCGCGCGGGCGTGGGTGGCTCCGGCCGCCCGCGCCCGCGCACGGGTCACAGGGCGGCCAGGCGTTCGCGGAGGGTGTCGAGGCCCATCTGGCCCATGCGCAGCGCCCGCATGTGGAAGTCCTTGAGGTCGAAGCCGGGACGGGACCTGGCCTCCTCGCGGGCGGACAGCCACAGACGCTCGCCGAGCTTGTACGCCGGAGCCTGGCCGGGCCAGCCCAGGTAGCGGTCGATCTCGTCGCGGACGTGGGCCTCCTCGCTGATCGTGCGGGTCAGCATGAACTCCAGGCCCAGCTCCGGGGTCCACCGCTCGCCCTCGTGGAAGCCGGTGCCGCGCGGGATCTCCAGCTTGAGGTGCATGCCGATGTCGATGATCACCCGCGCCGCCCGGAACAGGTTCTCGTTCAGCATGCCGAACAGGTTGCCGTCGTCGGACAGGTAGCCGAACTCCTGCATCAGGCGCTCCGCGTACAGCGCCCAGCCCTCGCTGTGGGCCGGCACCCACGCCAGCATGCGCTGGAACTTGTTCAGGTCCGACGTGTGCTGCGCGGTCGCGATCTGCAGGTGGTGCCCCGGCACACCCTCGTGGTAGACGATGCTGACCTCACGCCACGTGGAGAACTCGTCCTTGTCCGGCGGCAGCGCCCACCACATCGTCCCCGGACGGGTGAAATCGTCGGACGGGTTCGTGTAGTACGCGCCCGCCCCGCCGCCGGGCGGTGCGATCCGGCAGTCCAGCCGGACGATCTCGTCCGGGATGTCGAAGTGCGTCCCGCGCAGGTCGGCGACCGCCTGGTCGGACAGCCGCTGCATCCAGTCGCGGAACTCCGACCGGCCGCTGACCAGGTATCTCGGGTCGACGTCGAGCGCGGCGGCGGCCTCGGGGATGGTCGCGCCGCGCTTGATCCGGTTCGCGACCTCGGTCATCTCGGTCTCGATCCGGGTGAACTCCGCCCACCCCCACTCGTAGGCCTCGCGCAGGTCCAGCCGCGCGCCAAGGTACGTCCGCGACCACAGGCCGTAGACGTCCTCGCCGACCGCGTCCTCGGCCGGCGCCTTCGCCAGCAGCTCCCCGCGCAGGAAGTCGGCCAGGTCGGCGTAGGCCTGGTCGGCCGCGGCGGCACCCGCGTCGAGCTCCGCGCGGACCTCGTCCGGCCCGCCCGAGGCGAACGTCGTGAAGAACGCGGGCTCGGCGCCCCGGCCGGACCAGGTGTCGCACTGCTCGGCGACCTTCGACACCTGCCGCGCGGCGGACACCACTCCGTTCCTCGCGGCGTGCCGCAGGCCCTCGCGGTAGCCGGCGATCGCCTCCGGCATGGCCGCCATCCGGCGCGCGATCGTGCGCCAGTCGTCGACGGTCTCGGTCGCCATCAGATCGAACACCTGGCGCATGCCCTGCGGCGGGCTGGCCAGCACGTTCAGCGACCCGGCCATCAGGCCGGCCTCGTGCGCCTCGAGCTCGACCCCCAGCCGCTCGGTGAACACCGCCTTGGCGGCACGCTCCCCGTCGTCTACCGGCTCCAGTGCGGCGACCTCCCGCAGCGCGGCGGCGGCCAGCTCGGCGCGGGCGGCGTGGCCGGCGGCGGAGAAGTCCGGCAGCCGGTCGTCGTGGCCGGGGATGCCCAGCTCGGTGGCCACGGTCGGCTCCAGCCGCACGTAGGAGTCCACATAGGAGTCGCAGACGCGGTGCACGGGGGTGTCCATGGTTGGCGACGCTACCCAACCCGTCACCCGAATTTCCCCTCGGTGCGGTTCTGGCAGGATGGCGCGGTGCGCAGCGCCGGCCGACACCATGTCCGCAGAGTGCTCGGGCTCCTCGTGCTGCTCGGGCTCCTGACCACGTCGCTGACCGGCTGCCTGCGGATCCACGCGGCGCTGGCGGTCTCCCAGGACGACGTGGTCTCCGGTGACGTCGTGGTCTCGGCGCTGCCCCGGGACCGGGAGGACAAGGGCCCGACGCTGACGATCCCGCCGGAGCTCGCGGACAAGGTCACCATGGAGCCGTACTCGGCGGACGGGTACGTCGGCCAGAAGCTCACCCTGAACAACGTCGGGTTCACCGAGTTCGCCGTGCTCGTCGAGTCGATCTCCACGGCCGAGCAGTACCGGATCGCGTTCCACCGCTCGGGGAGCCTGGTGTCGCTCGCCGGCTCGATCGACCTCACCCGGGTCCCGGCGGACCGCGCGGACGTGCAGCTCAAGGTCGCCTTCCCGGGCACGGTCACCCGCACGACCGGCGACAACACCGACGGCACGGTCACCTGGGAGCCCAAGCCGGGCGCGGTGACCGAGTTCAACGCGACCACCCAGTACGCGAACTCCTCCGGCGTCTCCTGGATCCAGTGGGTGGCCATGGTCGGCGGCGGCGCCGTGCTCGTGGCGCTGCTGGTGGTCGTGCTGGCCCTGTCCGCCCACCGGCGCACGCTCCGCGCCGAACGCCTCGCCGCGGCGAGGCGATAGCCGGACTCAGCCCACGGCGGTCGCCGGGCGGGTGTCCAGCAGGCCGAGCCGGGCCACCATCTCCTTGGTCGCCTTCGCCCGGTTGAACGTGTAGAAGTGCAGCCCCGGCACACCCTCCGCGAGCAGCCGCTCACCGAGCTCCGCGGTCGCGTCCATGCCCTCGGCGCGGAACGCCTTCGGGTCGTCGGCCAGCGGGTCGAGCCGGGCGGCCAGCGACGCGGGCACCGGCGCCCCGGAAAGCTCCACGGTCTTCGCCAGGATCCTCGGCGTGGTCAGCGGCATCACGCCGGGCAGCAGCAACGCGTCGCACCCGCGCGCGACCACGCGGTCCCGCATCCGCAGGAAGTCGTCGGCCTCGAAGAACAACTGCGCGATCGCGAAGTCCGCCCCCGCGCGCAGCTTGCGCACCAGGTACTCGGTGTCGGTGTCCAGGTCGTTCGAGCGCGGGTGGCCGTAGGGGAACGCCGACACGCCGACGCAGAAGTCACCCAGCTCGCGCACCAGCCGCACGAGCTCCTCGGCGTACTCCAGGCCCTCCGGGTGGCGCACCCACTCGCCCATCACGTCGCCGGGCGGGTCGCCGCGGAGCGCGAGCACGTTCCGGATGCCCAGCGAGGCGTACCAGCCGATGACGTTGCGCAGCTCCGCGACCGAGTGGTCGACGGCGGTCAGGTGCGCCATCGACACCAGCGTGGTCTCCTTGACCACGCGCCCGGTGGTGCGGATCGTCCGGTCACGACTCGACCCGCCCGCCCCGTAGGTCACCGAGACGAACGCCGGGTCCAGGCCCTCCAGCGAGCGGATGGCGTTCCACAGCCGCTGCTCGTCCGCGTCGTCCCGCGGGGGCATGAACTCGACGGAGAACACCGGCCGGTCACCCGGGATCCGATCCACCACCGAAGTCATGACAACCAGGGTAATGAGGACGCGTCCGGTCCAACCAGACTCCCGAGCAAGTCCCAGTCGACCCCCGCTGGTATGCGGGTTCACGCCACCACGCACCATTGGTCGCGTGCCGACCACCGACCAGTCCGTCGACGATCCCATCGACGCTCCCATCGACGCCGCCGTGCACCGGCACGTCGAGGACGTCGTGTCCACCTACCTCGCCGAACGGCGGGCCGAGCTGCCCGAGCTCGCGCGCACGTTCGCCAAGGCCGTCGACCACCTGTCGGACTTCGCGCTGCGCGGCGGCAAGCGGTTGCGGCCGACGTTCGCCTGGTGGGGCTGGCGCGCGGCGGGCGGGGACGCGGACGGGCCGGAGGCGCGGGCGGTGCTGCGCGCGGTGTCGGCGCTGGAGCTGATCCAGACCTGCGCGCTGGTGCACGACGACATCATGGACGCCTCCGAGCTGCGCCGGGGGCAGCCGACCGTGCACGTGCGGTTCACCGAGGCGCACCGCGCGGGCGGCTGGCTCGGCGAACCGGAGCGGTTCGGCACCGCGGCCGCGATCCTGCTCGGCGACCTGGCCCTGGCCTGGGCGGACGACCTGTTCGAGAGCGCCCCGCTCACCCCGGAGATGCGGGACGCGGCGCGCGGGCCGTGGCAGGCGATGCGCGCGGAGATGTTCGCCGGGCAGTACCTGGACGTGCTCGCGCAGGCCGAGGGCGACGAGTCCGAGGAGCGTGCCCTGGGCGTGGCCCGGCTCAAGACCGCCGCGTACACCGTGGAGCGGCCGCTGCACATGGGGATCGCGTTCGCCGGTGCCGACCAGGCGACCGTGGACGCGGTGCGCACGTTCGGCACCGACATCGGGGTGGCGTTCCAGCTCCGCGACGACGTGCTCGGCGTGTACGGCGCCCCCGAGGTCACCGGCAAACCGGCCGGCGACGACCTGCGCGAGGGCAAGCGCACCCTGCTCGTGGCGCTCGGCCTGGCCTACGCCGAGCGGGACGGCCGGCACTCGGACGCGGCGATGCTGCGCGGTGCCCTCGGCGACCAGAACCTGCCCCAGGTGACCATCGAGCGGGTACGGGACCTGCTCGTCGAGGTCGGCGCGGTGGCCGAGCTGGAGCGCCGGATCGACGCGCTGACCACGTCGGCGATGACCGCGCTGACCGGCGCCGGCCTGGCCGAGCCTGGCGTCACCCGGCTCGCCGACCTGGCGGTTGCGGCGACCCGGCGGGACCGGTGAGGCAGGTCACCGGACCCACCGACCACGTGGTGGTGGTCGGGGCGGGTCTGGCCGGGCTCTCGGCCGCGCTGCACCTCCTCGGCGCGGGCCGCTCGGTCACGGTCGTGGAGGCCGGCGAGACCGCGGGCGGGCGCGCGGGCGGCGCGCGTCTGGACGGCTACCGGATCGACACCGGGGCGTCCGTGCTCACCATGCCCGAGCTGGCCGACGAGGCGTTCGCCGCGGTCGGCGAGTCCATGACCGACCGGGTCACGCTCACCCGCCTCGACCCCGCCTACCGGGCACACTTCGCCGACGGCACCAGCCTCGACGTGCGCAGCGACGCCGAGGCCATGGCCGACGAGGTCCGCCGGTTCGCCGGCCCGCGCGAGGCCGACGGCTACCTGCGGCTGCGCCGCTGGCTCACCGAGCTGTACCGGCTCCAGCGGGACAAGTTCATCGGCAGCAACTTCGACAACCCGCTCGGCATCGTCTCCCCCGAACTCGCCCGGCTCGCCGCGATCGGCGGGTTCGGCCGGCTCGGCCCGACCGTCGGCCGGTACCTGCGCGACGAGCGGCTGCGCCGGGTGTTCTCCTTCCAGGCCCTCTACGCCGGGCTCGCCCCGCGGCAGGCACTCGCCGCGTACGGCGTGATCGCCTACATGGACACCGTCGCCGGCGTGTGGTTCCCCCAGGGCGGAATCGGCGCGGTGGCCGAGGCGATGGCCGCCGCGGCCGTGCGCGCCGGCGGCCGGATCCACTACCGCACCGCCGCGGCCTGGCTGGAGCGCACCGGCGAGCGGGTCACCGCGGTGCGCACCAGCCACGGCGAGCGGATCCCGTGCGACGCGGTGGTGCTGACCCCCGATCTGCCGGTCAGCTACCGGCTCCTCGGCGGCGCGCCGCGCAGGCCGGTGCGGCCGCGCTGGTCGCCGTCGGCGGTGGTGCTGCACGCCGGCCTGGACCGCACGTGGCCGGAGCTCGCGCACCACACGGTGTTCTTCGGCGCCGCCTGGCAGCGCACGTTCGACGAGATCCTCGACCACGGCAGGCTGATGAGCGACCCGTCGCTGCTGGTCAGCCGGCCGACCGCGACCGACCCCGGGCTCGCGCCGGCCAGCCGGCAACTGGTGTCGGTGCTCGCGCCGTGCCCGAACACCGAGGTCGGCCCGATCGACTGGGCCAGGGTCGGGCCGGCCTACCGCGCCGAGCTCGGCCGGGTGCTCGCGGCGCGCGGGCTCACCGGGTTCGACGACGCGGTGGAGGCCGAGCTGCTGGTCACGCCGGCCGACTGGGAGGCGGCCGGGCTCGCCGCGGGCACCCCGTTCTCCCTGGCGCACACGTTCCGCCAGACCGGGCCGTTCCGGCCGCGCAACCTGGTGCGCGGGGCCGGGAACGTGGTGCTCGCCGGCTGCGGCACGACGCCGGGCGTGGGCGTGCCGCCGGTGCTGGTGTCCGGCCGGCTCGCCGCGGCGCGGATCGTGGGGACACCGATTCGTAGCGAATCCGTCAGGCGTGCGCCCCACATGTCCGTTCGGTGACTTGCGATACTCCAACGCAGACTCGCGCCAGCCGGATGGGGGACAGCATGCGTTCACGACCGGGCCGGGCCACGCTCGCGGGCCTGCTGGTCGGGCTCGTGCTGCTGGTCACCGGCTGTACGAGCACGGTCGCCGGCACGCCGGACGGCGTCGACATCGGACCGCTGACCACCGAGGCCGGCACCGCCCAGGCACTGCTCGACTTCACCGAGGTCGGCGCGGTGCACTACACCGGCAGCCTGGTGGCCGCCGACGGCGCCGCGTTCACCGTGGACGTGCACGCGCTGGCCACCGGCGCGGTGTTCGGCCGGATCTCGGTCAACGGGATGAGCGCCGCGGTCACCGTGATCGACGACGTGCTCTACCTCAAGGGTGACGGGCGGTTCTGGAACGGGATGGCGGCCAGGTTCGGCGTCGCCGGCGGCAACGGCGAGGCGTTCGCCGACCGCTGGGTGAAGCTGCCGACGTCGCTGATCGGCGTCGAGTTCGGCGAGGTCTTCGCCCCCGACGTGATCAGCCGGACGGCGGGCCCGGTGGTGGAGTCGGACGCGCGGAGCGAGCTGTCGGCCAACCCCAGGGAGAGCGTCGCCGGGACCGAGGTGTACGTCGTCCAGGTCGACGGTGGGAAGATCTACCTCGCCGCCGAGGCCCCGCACGGCCCGCTGCGCTTCGAGCTCGACCGGATCGGCAGCGCGGACACCACGGCGGTCACCGACGTGGTGCTGGACGTCGCGGACGCCTCGCCCTCGGCACCGACCATCTACCGGGACCTGGCCAAGCGCGCGAGGACCGAGCTGACCACGGCCGTCGACGCGCTGGTCGGCATCGAGCAGGGCGAACACCGGTTCGAGGCGTGCGGCGCGCCGAGCTGCACGCTGCGCGTGGACATCCGCAACACCGGCAAGAGCGCGGTCCGGGTGCACCTCAAGGCCGACTGGACCGGCGACAGCGCCCCGCTCGGCAGCTGCGAGGCCAAGGTCGGGCCGGTGGCACCCGGCGCGGCGAGCACGATCGGGTGCAAGATCACCACCCAGGCGTGGGTGGACTTCTACCAGCGGGCCAACTCGGTGCCCGGGACGCACCCGTACGGCGCGCAGTGGTCGGCGCTGGTGCTGGCCGAGCCGCCGAAGGCCACCGAGCTGACCGCCGCCGCGCGGGCCGAACCGGCGACCGCGGACCCGGCGAGGACCGAGGGCAGCCACGCGGTCTACCAGATCGTGCACGCGGGCACGGTGTGGAAGTACGGAGTGGTGTCCCAGCAGTTCTGGCGCGACCACACCGACGGTCAGCTCCCCGGCTGTCTGACGCAGACCGAGTCGGCGTGCTCGGCGTCCCTGGTGACCGCCGCGGACGGGTCGGCGTCGGCGCACGCGCTGCTCACCCAGCTGGTGGCGGACTACCGCGACGAGAACGGCGAGTGCCCGGCGGGACAGTGGGTCGCTTGCGTCCCGGCCTGAGCCACGCCTACCGGGAGTGCCGGCGGATCAACGCACGGCACGGCCGCACGTACTTCCTGGCCACCCGCCTGCTCCCGGCCGACCGCCGCCCCGCCGTGCACGCCCTGTACGCCTTCGCCCGCCTCGCCGACGAGATCGTCGACGCCGCCGACGTGCCCCACCGCGCCGACACCCTCACCGGCCTGGAGCACGCCCTGACCGAATGCCTCGACGGTGACCTTCATGGCATTGCCACCCCCGTGCTAGTCGCGGTGGCGGACACCGTGGCGCGGTACCGGATCCCGCGCGGGCTGTTCGCGGACTTCCTCGCGTCCATGCGGATGGACCTCACCGTCACCGACTACGCGAGCTTCGCCGACCTGGCCGCCTACATGCGGGGTTCGGCCGGCGTGATCGGCCTGCAGCTGCTGCCGGTGCTCGGTACCGACGGCCCGACCGAGGAGGCGGCACCGTTCGCGGAGGCGCTGGGCGAGGCGTTCCAGCTGACCAACTTCCTGCGTGACGTCGGCGAGGACCTCGACCGGGGACGGGTGTACCTGCCGGCCGACGAGCTGGCCGCGTTCGGCGTCGACCGGGCGCGGCTGGAGTGGGCGCACCGCACCGGCCGGCACGACCCGGCGGTGCGGCGCGCGCTCGCGCACCTGGTGTCGTACACGCGGTCGGTGTACCGGCGGGCCGAGCCGGGGATCGCGCTACTGCGCCGGGAGTCACGTCCGTGCGTGCGGGTGGCGCGCACGCTCTACCGGCGGATCCTGGACGAGATCGTCGACCGCGACTACCGCGTCCTCGGCCACCGGGTCGTGGTCCCGGCCCACCGGCGACTCGGCGTGGCGCTGCCCGGTCTGGTCAGCGCCTACGCCAGTCGGGTGGGGACTACAGGGCCAGTGCCTGCGCGCGGCGCTTGACCTCCCGCCCGCCGGTCGCCCGCAGGGCGTCGACGGGACGGCCGGGGAGCGTGTCGTCCGCGGTGAACAGCCAGCGGACCATCTCCTCGGGGGTGAAACCGGCGTCGGCCAGCACGGTGATCGTGCCGGGCAGGCCCTTGACGATCGCGCCGTCGTCGGTGAGGAAGGCGGCCGGGACGCACAGCACGCCGTCGCGGCGGACCGCGACCAGCTGACCGTCCCGCAACGCCTGCCTGACCTTCGTGACCGGCAGCCCGAGCCGCTCCGCCACGTCGGGCAGAGCGAGCACCTCAACCTGGGGATCGAGCACGTCGTCGGCGGAGGGTGTCGCACTCACGACCATCACGATGCCACAGACCGGGCCGCCGTGCGGGGCCGAGTTGGGCGGCTTCACCACGCGCGCTCGTTCCCCTCCGTACCATCACGGGCGTGGAGGAAAGGGGAGTCGGCCTGATCGGTGCGCTGCTCGAGCAGCGTTACCGCGTGGACGCGCTGCTCGCGCGCGGCGGGATGTCGTCGGTGTACCGCGGCCTGGACACCCGGCTGGACCGCCGCGTGGCGATCAAGGTGATGGACGAGCGGTTCGCCGCCGACCGCTCCTTCGTCGACCGGTTCGAGCGGGAGGCACGCTCCGCCGCCAAGGTGCACCACCCGAACGTGGTCGCGGTGCACGACCAGGGGGTCGACCGGGGTGCCGGCGGTGACCTGGTGTACCTGGTGATGGAACTGGTCGACGGCGGCACCCTGCGCGACCTGGTGTCCGCCCGCGGCGCCCTGGACGTCCCGCTGGCACTGGCGATCCTCGAGCCGGTGCTGTCCGCGCTGGCCGCCGCGCACCGGGTGGGACTGGTGCACCGGGACGTCAAGCCGGAGAACGTCCTGATCGGCCACTCCGGTGAGCACGGGACCATGGTGAAGGTCGGCGACTTCGGCCTGGTCAGGGCCGTGTCCAGTGCCGGGACGACCAGTGCGAACGTCATCCTCGGCACGGTCGCCTACCTGTCCCCCGAGCAGGTCACCACCGGCAACGCCACCGCCCGCGGCGACGTGTACTCGGCCGGCATCCTGCTCTACGAGATGCTCACCGGCGTCACCCCGTACACCGGCGACAATCCGCTCTCCGTGGCCTACCGGCACGTGAACGACGACGTGCCGCCGCCGAGCCGGACCGTGCCCGGCCTGCCGCCAGCGCTGGACGAGCTGGTGGTCCGCGCGACCAGGCGCGACCCGGTGGCACGCCCGGCCGACGGTGCCGCGTTCCTGGCGGAGTTGACCCATCTGCGCACCCAGCTCGGGGTCCCGGCGGTCGGCATCCCGGTGCCGGAACCCACGCTGGCCGACCGGACGGTCCCGGTGACCCCGGTGGAGCTGGAACGGGCCCGCGCGTGGACGCCACCGGCCGACGACTCCGCCCGATCGGGTGAACTCGACCTGGCGGAGTCGACCCGGCCCGCGACCCCGGTGCCCGCGGCCGCCGCACTCGGCAACGCGACGGTCGTGCGGCAGGTGCCGGCGGGGTTCCAGGCGGCCGGGCCGCAGGGCACCCGCGCGATGCTGCGGACCGACCTCGACCAGCTCGCCCAGCAGGAGCAGGGGCCGCCGAGCGCCGGCATACCCCAGATGCACCAGCAGCTGGCACCGCCGTTACCCCCGCCGATGCCCCCACCGCCCCGGCGACCTCGCCCGACCGCGCCGAACGGGCAGCCGCGCGGCGGGCGCGGCACGGTCGTGCTGTGGAGCATCGCCGCGTTCCTGGTGGTGGCGATCGTCGCGGTCACGACCTGGTGGTTCGTCGACGGCCGGTGGAGCACCGTGCCGGACGTGTCCGGCCAGCTCAACAGCGAGGCGCAGGAGGTGCTGCGCGAGAACGACCTGCAACCGAAGGTCGAGTACCGGGCGGACAACGAGATCGAGTCCGGGGTCGTGATCGGCACCGAACCGGCCGGCGGCACCGACGTGCTGCGCGGCGAGCCGGTGACGCTGGTGGTGTCCTCCGGCAAGCCCAAGGTGCCCGACGTGCGACCGGGCGCGACGGTCGAGGAGGCCGAACAGGCCATCCGCGACGCGCAGCTGCAACCCGGCCTGGACGACGGGATCAACGAGCACAGCGACGACGTGGCGGAAGGCAGGGTCATCCGGCTCGAACCGGCGGCCGGTACGCCGGTGTCGGTCAACCAGCGGGTCGAGATCGTGGTCAGCAAGGGCCCGGCCCCCAAGCCGGTGCCCGACCTGCGCGGCAAATCCCGCGACGAGGCGTTCCAGGCGCTCGAGGACCTCGGCTTCAACCCGGTCGAGCTGGGCCAGGAGTTCGACCCCGGCGTGGACGGCGGCGCGGTGGTGCGCACCGAGCCGGCGGTGGGCGAGGTGCTGGAGGCCGGGACCGACGTGGGCGTGGTGCTGTCGAACGCCATCACGGTGCCGGACCTCAGCGGCCGCAGCGCCGAGGACGCGACCGCCGCGCTGGCCGAGCTCGGCCTGCAGATCAACGTCCAGGCGTTGGGCGGCACCGGTCGCGTGTTCGGCCAGAGCCCGTCCCCCGGCAACCGGGTCGAGGCCGGCGCCACGATCACCGTGTTCACGATCCCCTGACGGTTCGCCCCCACCACGCGGACGCCGCGGGCCACCACGCGGACGCGGCGGGCCACCACGCGGACGCCGCGGGCCGCACCGATACGCTGGGGGTCGTGAACTGGACTGTCGACGTCCCGGTGGACACCCTCCCCGAGCTGCCGCCCCTGCCGCGTGAGATGCGCGCGCGCCTGGACCACGCCCTGGCCCGGCCGGCGGCGCAGCAGCCGGAGTGGCCGAACGCCGAGCAGGTGCGCCAGGTACGGACGCTGCTCGAGAGCGTGCCCCCGATCACCGTGCCCAACGAGATCGACCGGCTGCACGACAAGCTCGCCGAGGTCGCGCGCGGCGAGGCGTTCCTGCTGCAGGGCGGCGACTGCGCCGAGACGTTCGTCGACAACACCGAGCCGCACATCCGGGGCAACATCCGCACCCTGCTGCAGATGGCGATCGTGCTGACCTACGGCGCGAGCCTGCCGGTGGTCAAGGTCGGCCGGATCGCCGGGCAGTACGCCAAGCCGCGCTCGAACACGCTCGACGCGCTCGGGCTGCCGGTGTACCGGGGCGACATCATCAACTCGCTGGTTCCCAAGCCCGAGGCGCGGGTGCCGGACCCCGGCCGGATGCTCCGCGCCTACGCGAACGCCGGCGCGACGATGAACCTGGTGCGCGCGCTGACCGCCGCCGGCATGGCGGACCTGACGAAGGTGCACGAGTGGAACAAGGACTTCGTCAAGAACTCGGCGGCCGGTGAGCGCTACGAGGCGCTGGCCACCGAGATCGACCGCGGCCTGCGGTTCATGGCGGCCTGCGGCGTCGAGGACTACTCGCTGCACTCGACGGAGATCTTCGCCAGCCACGAGGCGCTGCTGCTGGACTACGAGCGCGCGATGCTGCGGCTGGACACCCGCGACGAGGCGCGGCTCTACGACCTGTCTGCGCACTTCCTGTGGATCGGCGAGCGGACCCGTCAGCTCGACGGAGCGCACGTCGCGTTCGCGGAGATGCTGTCGAACCCGATCGGCGTCAAGATCGGCCCGACGACCACGCCCGAGATGGCGGTGGAGTACGTCGAGCGGCTCGACCCGCACAACACCCCCGGCCGGCTGACCCTGATCAGCCGGATGGGCAACGGCAAGGTACGGGAGGCGCTGCCGCCGATCGTGGAGAAGGTCACCGCGTCCGGGCACCAGGTCATCTGGCAGTGCGATCCGATGCACGGCAACACCCACGAGTCGTCGACGGGCTACAAGACCCGCCACTTCGACCGCATCGTGGACGAGGTGCAGGGCTTCTTCGAGGTGCACCGGCGCATCGGCACCCACCCGGGCGGCATCCACGTCGAGCTGACCGGCGAGGACGTCACCGAGTGCCTCGGCGGCGCCCAGGACATCTCGGACGCGGACCTGAACAGCCGCTACGAGACCGCCTGCGACCCGCGGCTGAACACCCAGCAGAGCCTGGAGCTGGCCTTCCTGGTCGCCGAGATGCTGCGTAACTGAGCTAGCCGGCCGGTCGGGCGTCCGCCCACGGGTGGGCGCGCTCGAACTGGCCGGACAGCGAGAGCAGCAGGTGCTCGCCGAACGCGGGCCCGACCAGCTGCACGCCCATCGGCAGCCCCACCTTGTCCCGGCCGGCCGGCACGGCGGCCACCGGGTAGCCCAGCACGTTCCAGGTCGGGTAGTACGGGATACCCAGCGCGACCCCGCCGAGGGTGTGCGCGGCCCCGCTGCCGTGGTAGCGCCCGATCCTCGGCTGCCGGCCGGTCCAGCCGGGCTGCAGCAGCAGGTCGTGGTCCTGGAAGAAGGTGCGCATCACGCCGTCAAGGCCGGACTCCGCGGCCCGCGCCCTGGCCAGCACGCTGTCCGGGATCCGCCGTCCCACCGCGGCGATCCGGCGGGTCCTCGGCTCCACCCACTCCGGATGGGGCAGCGCGGCGACGTCGTCGGCCACGCCACGCAGGTAGCGGGTGAGGAACTGCGGGTTCGGCCGGATCCCGAGCGGCGGGTCGGCCTCGGTGACCTGGTGGCCGAGTGCGCGCAGCCGGTCGGCCACGGTCAGCACCGCCCGCTTGCGCTCCGCCTCGATCGGCGGCCTGCCGAGCGGGGTGCGCCAGGACAGCGCGATCCGCAGCGGTCCGGGGTCCGCGGCCGCCGAGTCGCGGTACAGCCCGCCGGGGTGGTCGTCGTCGGCGAGCACGTCGAGCATCGCGGCCGCGTCGGCCACCCTGCGCCCGAGCGGGCCGAGCACGGCCAGACCGTGCCAGTGCTCCTCGGGGCCCATGTCCACCAGGCCGCGGGTGGTCTTGAGCCCGAACACCCCGCAGTGGTTCGCCGGGATGCGTACCGAGCCGCCGCCGTCCGAACCGGTGGCGACGCCGACCACGCCGGCCGCGATCGCCGCGGCCGAGCCGCCCGACGAGCCGCCCGGGGTGTGGTCGAGGTGCCACGGGTTGCGGGTCGCGCCGTGGGCGAGGGACTCGGTGAACGGCCACAGGCACCGGTCGGGCGCGTGCGTGTGCCCGACGAGCACCGCGCCGGCCGCGCGCAGCCGGGCCACCGCGGGGGCGTCCTGCTCGGCCGGCGCGAACTGCGGGCGGCCGCCCACGCCGGTGGCGACGCCCGCGACGTCGAGGTCGTCCTTGACCGCGACGGGCACGCCGAGCAGCGGGGTGCGCTCACCCGCGTCGATCCTGCGCTGGGCGTCGGCGGCCGCGGCCCGCGCCGCCTCCGCGTAGACCACGCGGAACAGGTTCAGCCGACGGTCGACCGCCTCGACGCGGCGCAGCACCGCCTCGAGCAGGTCCGGTGCCGAGACGGTGCCGTCACGCAACGCCTGGGCCTGTGCGTCCGCGCCGGCCCAGAGCAGCTCCTCGAGTTCCATGCCGGAACTCTAGTGCTCAGCCGAAGAAAGCCTCGGCCTCCTGGTACCGCTCGAGCGGTACGGTCTTCAGCTCGGCGGTGGCCTCCGCGAGCTTGACCCGCACGATGTCGGTGCCGCGCAGCGCGACCATCACGCCGAAGTCGCCGTCCTGCACCGCGTCCACGGCGTGCAGGCCGAAGCGGGTGGCGAGCACCCGGTCGTAGGCGGTCGGCGTGCCGCCGCGCTGGGTGTGGCCGAGCACGACCGCCCGGGACTCCTTGCCGGTGCGGTGGGCGATCTCGTCGGCGAGCCAGTTGCCGATGCCGCCGAGCCGGACGTGCCCGAACGCGTCCTTCTCGCCGGTCAGCAGCTTCTCCTCGCCGCCCTCGGGCAGCGCGCCCTCGGCGACCACGATGATCGGCGCGTACTCGCGCTCGAACCGGCGCTCCACCCACTCGACGACCTGGTCGACGTTGAAGTGCCGCTCCGGCACCAGGATCACGTTCGCGCCGCCGGCCAGGCCGGAGTGCAGCGCGATCCAGCCGGCGTGCCGGCCCATGACCTCGATGACCAGGGCACGGTGGTGCGACTCGGCGGTGGTGCGCAGCCGGTCGATGGCCTCGGTCGCGATGTGCACGGCGGTGTCGAAGCCGAACGTGTAGTCGGTGGCGCCGAGGTCGTTGTCGATCGTCTTCGGCACGCCGACCACGCCGACACCGTCGTCGGTGAGCCGCTTGGCGACCCCGAGGGTGTCCTCGCCGCCGATCGCGACCAGGGCGTCCACGCCGTGCTCGGCGAGCGTCGCCTTGATCCGGTCGACGCCGCCGTCGACCTTGTAGGGGTTGGTGCGCGACGAGCCGAGGATCGTGCCGCCGCGGGTCAGGATGTCCTCGACGTCGTCGAGTCCGATCGGCTTGACCAGGCCCTCGATCGGCCCGAGCCAGCCGTTGCGGAAGCCGACGGTCTCCCAACCGTGGGCCTCGATCCCCTTGCGGACGACGGCCCTGATGACCGCGTTGAGTCCTGGACAGTCACCGCCACCGGTGAGCAGGCCGACGCGCATGTGCTGATCCTCCATCCGGCTGCTTGAGCTCTGGGTCTTACGGGCAGGTCCGCCCGTAGCCTTCCATCCTCTGGATCGGTGCAGCAACCGCCCCCGGCTAACGTTCCGGGAAACCTCGCCTGACCCACTCGGCCTCGATGACCTTCCAGCGGGCGAGGTTGTGCCGGGCGTCGGCGAGCGCGTCGTGGGCGTCCGCCGGCGGGTCCGGGAGCACCGGCTTCCCCACGTCCTCCCAGCGCTGGCGCAGCTCGCGGGTGAACCGGGGCAGCTCGCGCGGCAGGGCCGGCATGTCACCCCAGAGCTGGGCGAGCACGACGTGGTCGTAGGCGGCGAACCACGCCCACAGCTCGATGCGGTCCTTGCCCCGCCGGAGGAACTTCAGCAGCCGGTCGCGGATCGCCTGCCGGTCGCACCAGGACGGGTCGGAGGGCGGCGGCAGCTTGTCCAGGACGTGTTCACGCACCCAGCGGCCGGCCCGGTTCGGGTCGAACTCGGTGGACACGGCGTAGAACTCGCGGCCGTCCTCGTCGACGACACCGATCGACACCAGGTCGATGGTGGTCCCGTCCTCGATGAACTCGCAGTCGTAGAAGTACCGCACCCGGCGAGGGTAGTGGTGGCGTTCAGCCCGCCTCGGTCTCGGGGATCCGGTCGGCGTCGTCGGCGGCGTGCCGCTGCTGGGTCGGCAGCGCGGCCGGTTCGCCCGCGTCCTGCGCGGCCAGCAGCTCCTTGGCCTTCGCCGCGTACATGTCGACGTACTCCTGGCCGGAGAGCTCCATCAGCGCGTACATGATCTCGTCGGTGATCGACCGCTCGACGAACCGGTCGCCGGACAGGCCCTCGTACCGGGAGAAGTCCATCGGCTTGCCGATCTTGATGCGGATCTTGCGCGGCCGCCACATCTTCGAGCCGATCGGGTTGGCCTTGTCGGTGTCGAACATGGCCACCGGGACCACCGGGACGCGCGACTCCAGCACCATCCGCGCGAGACCGGTCTTGCCCTTGTAGAGCCGGCCGTCGGGCGAGCGGGTGCCCTCGGGGTAGATGCCGAGCAGGTGGCCCTCGCCGAGGAGCCGGACGCCCGTGTCGAGCGCGGCCTGCGCGGCGGCGCCGCCCGACCGGTCGATGGGGATCTGGCCCATGCCGGTGAAGAACCACTTCTTGAACCGGCCCTTGATCCCGGGCTGGGTGAAGTACTCCAGCTTCGCCGGGAACGTCACCCGGCGCTTGAGCATCAGCGGGAGGAAGAACGAGTCGGCGACGGCGAGGTGGTTGCTGGCCAGCAGCGCTCCGCCGGTGGCCGGAACGTTCTCCTCGCCCTCGATCGAGGGGCGGAAGAAGAGCTTGAGCAGTGGTCCGAGGAACACGTGCTTCATCAACCAGTACAGCACCGCTACCCGCGCCTCCTGAGTTCTCCCGGCCGTTCGTCGAGCGTACGAAGGGTGTCCGACCGGCACAATGCCGCGCCACCCGAATGTCGGAACCTGTAACAGCGGCCACGGTGTGACAGATTTCTTCGACGCCACGGTACCCAACGAGTAAACAAGGCGGTGGGATCCGGCCACAGCCCATCCAGTTCGTGCGACGATGGCCACACCACCTGTACGTGCCTGAGGCGAGGAGGTCCAGGTGCCCGACCGGCCGGAGGATGTCGACGCCGCGTTCGCCGAGATCGTGGCGGGGCTCGAACGCGAAGGCGTGGGCAGCCGACCGCCCCAACTGGACGATCCGGACGACACTCCCCCTGGCGGGGTGGTGGCGGCCGAGGAGCGCGCCGAGCCAGAACCGCCGACCCAGCCGCCGAAGCCGCCGCCGACCGCGTGGCGCGGCTCGGACACCGAGTGGGACTGGACCTGGGGCACCGACGAGGATCACTACGTCCCGCCGGAGCCGCCGCCACTGCCGAGGCTTCGCCCGATGACGATCGTGGCGCTGGTGTTGATCGTGGTGTCGGTGGTGCTGTTGATCGTGCCCGGCGTGATCGGCCTGGCGCCCCGCGTCGGTACCCCGATCGCGCTGATCGCGCTGACCTGCGGCGGCGTACTGCTGCTGCTCCGTGTGCGCAAGACCCCCGAGGATCCGAACGACGGCCGGGACGACGGCGCCCAGATCTGACCGGCCACCGGGAACGTACGACTCGCGCAACGGGAACGTACGACTCGCGAAGCCCGCGAGTCGTACGTTCCGGGCCGGTGAGTCGTACGTTCCGGGAGCGTCAGCGGGGGTCGGCGGCCAGGGCCGCGGCGCCGACCAGGGCGGCGTCGTCGGCCAGTTGGGCGGTGCGGATGCGGGCGAGGGGGCGGTAGCCGGCGCCGGTGACGCGCTTCTTGTAGTGGTCGCGGGCGTCGTCCAGGAACAGGGGGGCGGACTCGGACACGCCGCCGGCGATCACGATGATCTCGGGGTCGTAGATGTCCGCGGCCAGGGCCAGGCCCTCGCCGAGCCAGGTGGCCAGCTCGGCCATGGCGCGTTGGGCGAGGGGGTCGCCCTCGCGGGCGGCGGCGGCGACCTTCCGGCCGGTGACGGCCCGCTTGTCGCCGGCCACCTCGCGGTCCAGGACGGTGGAGCGGCCGGGGTGGCGGGCCAGCAGCTCGACGGCCGTGGTGGACAGGGCGGTGCCGCTGCAGTAGCGCTCCCAGCAGCCGGTCTTCCCGCAGGGGCACGGGCGCCCACCCGGCACCAGCGACAGGTGACCCAGCTCGGGGGCCACGCCGTACGCGCCGCGGAAGACCTTGCCGTCCAGCAGCAGGCCGCCGCCGATCCCGGTCCCGATCGCGACCAGCAGCGCCACCCGCGCTCCCCGGGCCGCCCCGAACCGCTGTTCGGCGACCACCGCCGCGTTGGCGTCGTGCTCCAGCACCACGGGCAGCCCGAGACGGGACGCGATCCGGTCGGCGACCGGCGCCGAGCGCCACGCCAGGTGCGGCGCGAACATCACCGAGCGGCGATCCGTCGCGACGAAGCCAGCCACGGCCAGGCCCACCGCCGTCACCCGGTGCCGCGCCGCCAGCCCCCCGACGGCCGACACGATCGCGGCCTCCAGCGCCGCCTCGCTCGTCGGGGTCGGAGCGCGCGCGGTGTCCAGGACGGTGCCGTACCGGTCGACGACCCCGGCCCGCACGCTCGTCCCCCCGATGTCGACCCCGATCGTCGTCCTGGCCCTCACGTGCGTCGCACCGGGATCGGCTGGACGGTCGGCCCGTCGCCGCGGGGCCGGGGCGGCGGGGTGAACCCTGGCATGTGCGGGGCGCCCGGTTCCCACCGGTCGGCCAGCACCGCGCGCAGCAACGCCACCAGCTCGGCGGCGTGCTCCAGGCCGCGCGCGGCCAGCGCGTTCGGCTCCCCGCGCACCAGCGCGACCACCGCGCACACCGGGCACCAGTCGCACGACCCGGACGGCTCCGCGGCCACCTGGTCCAGCCACGGCCCGGCCCGCTCGGCCACCGAATCCAGCAGCAGCCGCAGCTCCTCCACCAGCCGGCTCCCCGGCTCGGCGCGGTCGGTCACGCCGGCCCTCCTGACTTCCCCGACTCGAACCGCAGCACCAGCCCGTCGCCGTCGGCGGTCGCGTCCACCACGGTGTGCCGGCACAGCAGCACCGGCAGCGCCACCAGCCGGCGCACCCCGTCGACGGTGATCGCCAGCTCGTCGCCGACCCGCGCCAGGTCCAGCGAGCTGGCGTCGGTCAGCGGCAGCGCGATCCGCAGCTCGTGCGCGGTATCCGACACCGTCCGGATGCTCATCAGCGGCCGGGCGTCCCCTAACGGGACCGCCAGCGGGTCGGCGTCCCCGTACAGCTCCTCGGCCAGCGACAGCAGCGGGCCCCGGCCGACCGGTTCGACCGGACGGTGCTCCACCACCCGCACCGGCAGCGGCGTCGACGCGTCCAGTTCGGACAGTACCGCGTCCTGCTCGGCGCGGCGGGTGCGCAGCCAGCTCGCCGCCGGGCCGCGCCACCGGCTCGCCCTGGGCACCAGCCGGTTCGCGACCAGCGTGTCGACCTGGATCCCGCGCAGTGCCAGCGCGGTCAGCGTCCGCCTGGTCTCGGCGACCACCAGCCGCTCCGGGGTGAGCACCAGCCGCACGCTCGTCGTGGCCGGGTCGACGAGCAGGGCACGCAGCCCGGCGAGGTGCTCGGCCAGCCGGTGGGTGGCGTCCACGGTGGACAGCCGGGCCAGGTAGCCGGCGACCGCCTCGGGCAGGGCCAGCAGCCGCAGCGTCTCCGCGGTCGGGCCGCAGTCGACGACCACGACCTCCCACTGACCCTCGCGGGCGAGCCGGGCGACCTCGGTGAGCGCGAGCAGCTCGTCCACCCCGGGCAGCACGGTCAGCTCGGCCGCGTCCAGTTCGTCGAGGCCGGCGCCGGCGAGCGCGTGCCGCAGGTGCCGGCGGATGTCCTGCCACGCCTTGTCGACCAGCCCTCTGGCGTCCACGTGCGCCGCGTACAGGCAGGTGTCCACTTCGGACGGTTCGCCGGTCAGCGACAGGTCGAACGCGTCGCCGAGGGAGTGCGCCGGGTCCGCCGAGCACACCAGGACCTTGCGCCCGCCGACCGCCAGGCGGGCAGCGGTCGCCGCGGCAAGGGTGGTCTTGCCGACTCCCCCCTTGCCGGTGAACAGCAGGACGCGCGACCGGCCTTCCACCGCCGCCTAGTCGCCCTCGGCCCGGCGCTTGAGCTCCTTGAGCGCGATGTCCATGATCATCTTCTCGGCCTTGCGGCGGAACAGCCCGATCATCGGGACCGCGAGCTGCACGGACAGCGTGTAGGTGACCCTGGTCCGCTCGCCGGCCGGGGTGAGCAGGTAGCGGCCGTTCTGCGCACGCTGCATCTGGCCCTTGACCAGCGTCCAACTCACCGACAGCCCGTCGCCGGCCCAGTCGTAGGCCAGCGTGTAGACGTCCTTGAACGCGCCGGCGTCGAGCGTGAACCGCACCTGCCGGGCTCTGCCGTCCGGCCCGTCCTCGAGGACCTCGGTCTTCTTCACCGCGTTGGCCCACTCCGGGTACGCGGGGAAGTCCGCGATCACCGCCATGATCTCCTGCGGTAACGCGTCGACCTCGATGGACTGGGTGGACTCGTCGGCCATGCGGGGGAGGTTACCCGGGTCACCAGCGCAGCACGTAGGGGCGCTCGGTGCGCTGGAAGTGTCCGACGTTGACGCACTCGGTCCTGGACACGCGCATCCGTGGCGCCAGCGGCTGGTGCACGTGCCCGAACAGCGCCCACCTCGGCTTCTGCGCCGTGATCAGCTCGCGCAGCGCGGCCGAGCCGACCTCGGTCCGCCTGGCCACCACGTCGTAGGTCAGCTCCGGCACGTCCGGCGGGATGTGGCTGCACAGCACGTCGACGTCGGTGAGCCGGTCGACCCCGGCCGCGAACTCCTCCGGCGTGCGCATGTACGCGCGGAACACCCCGGCCCGCCGCCTCGGCACGCCGGGAGCGAGCTGTCCGCCGCCGACGAACCCGAAGCGCAGCCCGCCGAGCTCGACCACCTCGCCGTCGAGCACCCGCACGCCCTCGCCCGCGAACTCGGGCCAGAGCGCGGGCACGTCCACGTTTCCGGGGGTGGCGTAGGCGGGCGCCGGCAGCGCGTCGAACAGCCGCCGGTACTGGTCGCGCACGGCCTCCTCGACCACCGCGGCCGGGTCGGCCAGGCCGGTCCACAGGGTCCTGGTGTACTCGGCCAGCTCCCCCGGCCTGCCCCGCCTGCGCAGCCGGGCGAACTCCGCGACCGTGTCCGGGCCGAACACCGCGCCCATGATCCCGCCGGTGTGGTCGTGGTAGTCGACGAAGTCGATCAGGTCGCCGAGGACCACCAGCGCGTCCGCGCCGTCCCCGGCCTTGGCCAACGCCTCGGCGTTGCCGTGCACGTCTGACACCACGTGTACCCGCACGGAGTCGAGGTTAGTTGCCCGGCGGGCATCCCGGGCGGCGCCCGTCCTCGAGCAGGGCCTTCAGATCGAGCGCGACGGCCTTCGCCGCGAGCTGGCGACGGGTCTTCTCCCTGGTCAGGCGGCCGCGGCGGGTCGCGGTGCCCGCAGGGAGGTCGGCACGGAGGAAGTAGTGGAGCACGGTGCCGTCCAGCACGGGCTCCAGCCACACCTCCATGGTGCCGACGAGCGCGCCGCCGACGGTCCAGCGCAGGCCCTCGTCGCCCCGGTCGGCGTACACCTCCAGCCGCAGGTCCGGCCAGAACCGCCGCCACGCGCCCGGATCGGTGAACGCCCTGGCCACGGTCGCGGGCGGCACGGCGAGGAAGGTCTCGTCGATCACGTCCACCTCGGGCACCCGTGCAGCATGTCACGGACCGGGACGCGCTAGTTTTTCGGTGTGACCGACCAGGAGAGCTTGACCGACATGGTCCGGGCGAACGCGGAGCGGTTCGGGGGAGCTGTCGGCGTTCGCCGACGGCGGGGCGGCTCGTGGGTGGACGTGACCACCCGGGAGTTCGCCGGGCAGGTGCACGACCTCGCTCGCGGGCTGATCGCCGCCGGGCTGCGGGCGGGCGACCGGGTGGCGCTGCTCGCCGGCAGCCGGTACGAGTGGACGCTGTTCGACTTCGCGGTGTGGTCGGCCGGCTGCCAGACGGTGCCGGTCGACCCGGCGGCGTCGCCGGAGGAGATCGAGTGGATCCTGTCCGACTCCGGCGCGTGCGCGGTGGTGCTCGAACACTCCGGGCACCGGGAGACGCTGCGCCGGATGGTCGACCGGCTGCCCGAGATCGGCTGGGTCTGGCAACTGGACGCCGACGGCGCGGACGACACCGACGAGGTCGTGCCCGCGGTGGCGGAGCTGACCGAGCTGGGTGCTGAGGTCGACGACCACACCGCGCACGCGCGCCGGCTCGCGGTCGGCGCCGACGCGGTCGCGACGCTGGTCTACCCGGCCGGGGTCGACCGGCCCAAGCGGGTGGAGCTGACCCACGGCGAGCTGCTCGCCGAGGTGCGGGCCACGATCGCGGCGAGCGCGCCGATGCTGCGGTCCGGGAGCTCACTGCTGGTGCTGCTCCCGCCGGCCGACCTTGCGGCGCGGATCCTGTCGATCGCGTGCGTCTACACCAGGACCACGCTGGGGCACGTGCCCGACACCGAGCACCTGAGCACCGACCTTGGCATCTTCCGGCCGAGGGTGATCGTCGCCGGCACCGACCTGCTCCGGGCGCTGCACGCCTCGGCCAAGGAGAAGGCCGCCGCCGAGGGCCGCACCCGCGTGTTCGGTGCGGCCGAGTCGGTCGCGGTCGCGTACGGCACCGGCCGGCGGTCGTTCGCGCTGCGGCTCGGGCACGCGGTGGCCGACGCCGTGGTGTACCCGAAGCTGCGGGCGCGGTTCGGCGGACGCTGCGTCGCGGCGATCACCTCGGGCACACCGCTCGAGCCGGAGCTGGAGCGGTTCTACCGGGGCATCGGGATCCGCGTGCACGCGCTGCCGGCGGTGTCGCTGATCGAGTCGCCCGCCTGATTCTCACGCGACGGCCGTCTCCCGGTGGGCGGCGACCGCCGCCCTGGTCTCCTCGGCGATCAGATCGGCGTTGATGTGCGCCCCCGCGGTCGCCCCCGCCGACGCCGCGAGCCCGACCTGCGCACCCAGGTCGGTGACGTTGCCGGCGACCCACACGCCGGGCACCTCGGTCCGCCCGGTCGGGTCGGCCGGCACGTGCTCCCCCATGCCGGACGGGTGCGGCACCGACCGCAGGCCGAGACCGGCCAGGACCCCGCCGCGCGCCACCATCCGCGACCCGACCGCCAGCACCGCGCGCTCGACCAGCGAGCCGTCGACCATCCGCACGCCGGCGATCCGGTCGTCGACGACCTCCACGGCCGCCACCGCGCCGGGCACCACGCGGACGCCGCGGGCGGCCAACTGCTCGGTCTCCTCGTCCGTGGGCTTCACCACGTCGTTCGGGAAGAACACGACGTCCGCGCTCAGCTGGCGGAACAGCATCACCTGGTGCACCGACATCGGACCGGTCCCCAGCACGCCGATGGCCTGGTCGCGGACCTCCCAGCCGTGGCAGTACGGGCAGTGCACCACGTCCCGGCCCCACCGCTCCGCCAGCCCCGGCACATCCGGCAGCTCGTCGACCAGGCCGGTCGTGACCAGCAGCCGCCGCGCCCGGACCGCCCGGCCGTCGGCGAGCGCCACCGCGAACCCGTCGCCGTCACGACGCGTGGACTCGACTTCGCCGGTCACCACGTGGCCGCCGTAGCCACGGACCTCCGCCCGGCCGCGCGCCAGCAGGTCGGCCGGCGGCGTCCCGTCGCGGGCCAGCAGCCCGTGCACGCCGTCGGCCGGGGCGTTGCGCGGGGCGCCCGCGTCGATCACCGCCACCGAGCGCCGCGACCTGGCCAGCATCAGCGCCCCGCTCAGGCCGGCGGCGCCACCGCCGACCACCACCACGTCGTAGCCATCACCCAACAAATCGGTCACCGTGACCACCTCCACGGCAACCATGCGCCCGCACCCGCGGAACGCGCAAACCTTGTTGCCGTTCTGGCAACTAGAACGCGGAGCCGTCCAGGAGGCGGGACAGGCGGCGGGCGATGTCCTGCCAGCGCCAGTGGCGGGAGACCCAGCGGCGGCCGGCCTCGCCCATCTCGGTGGCCCAGGTCGGGTCGGCGAGCAGGGTGGCGACCCGGTCGGCGATCTGCTCCACCTCCCGGCCGTCGACGATGTGCCCAGTCACGTCCTCCAGCACGGTCTCCGGGGCTCCTCCCGACCGGCCGGCGACCACCGGGAGCCCGGCCGCCGACGCCTCCAGGTAGACGATGCCCAGGCCCTCGACGTCCAGGCCGCGGCCGTGCGTGCGGCAGGGCATCGCGAACACGTCGCCCGCCGCGTAGTGCGCCGGCAGCTCCTCCCACGGGACGCGGCCGGTGAGGATCACGTCCTTGCCGACCCCGAGCTGGTCGGCCATCGCGCGTAACCGGTCGGCGTACGGACCGCCGCCCACCAGCAGCAGCGCGGCCTCCGGCACCCGACGACGGATCATCGGCAGCGCCCGGATCAGCATGTCCTGGCCCTTGCGCGGCCACAGCCGGGACACGCACACCGCGGTCGGCCGGTCGCCGAGGCCGTAGCGGGTGCGGATCTCCTTGCGCGCCGAGTGGTTCGGCTGGAACTGCTCGGTGTCCACGCCGGACGGCAGGTACTCCAGGGCCGCCATTCGGCCGAACGCGGCGGCGAACCGCGAGCGGGTGTACTTGCTGACGAACGTCACCACGTCGGAACCCCGGCCGATCCGGCGCAGCGCCTGCCGCGCGACCGGCAGCATCGACCAGCCGACCTCGTGGCCGTGCGTGCTCGCGATCACCCGCTCGGCGCCGGCCGCGCGCAGCGACGGGCCGAGCAGGCCGAGGGGCGCCGCCGCGCCGAACCACACCGTGTCGCAGCCCTCGCCGCGCAGGATCTCCTTCGCGCGGCGGGCGACGTCCGGGGTGGGCAGCATCAGCCCGCCGGGGTGGCGCACCACCTGGAACGGCTGCGCCGCGTCGAACGCGCGGTCCGAGCCGGTGTGCTGCTCCCACGACGGCGCGTAGACCACCAGGTCGTGGTCGGGCAGCCGGGTCGCCAGCGCGTGCAGGTAGGACTGGATCCCGCCGGGTCGGGGCGGGAAGTCGTTGGTCACCAGCAGGGTCCGGGGCACCAGCGAACCCTACTCGAGCGCCCCGAGCAGGTAGTCCTGCCAGCCCCGCACCAGCTCCGCGCGGTCCACGCCGAGCACGTCGCGCAGCAGGTCGTCGGTCTCCCGTGCGGACACCGCACCGGCCGCGGCGAGCGTGCGGTACAGGTCGATCAGGGTGTCCTCGCCGTACTCGGCGGCGATGTACCTGGCCACCGACCAGCTCTCCTGGTACGCCCGGTCCAGCTCGGGGCCGCTGGAGGAGAACGACCGGTCCTCCGGCAGCGATCCGGGCGGCCCGTCGTCGCGGACCTGCCGCATCAGGTCCGGCGCGCCCTCGTCCAGGGTGACGCCGCTGTCCCGGTAGCCGACGTAGTCCGCGAAGCCCTCAAGCAGCCAGGTCGGCGAGCCGTCGACGGTGTCCGCCCTGGCCGCGACGTGGGTGATCTCGTGACGCAGCACCACCCGCAGCGAGGTGAGCGACAGCGCCCGCACGCCGGTCGGGCTGAGCACCACCCGCTGGCCGGTGACCTCGCGGCTGGCGTTGTTCACCCGGTCGGCGACCGCGACCGCGACGACCGAGTCGACCGGGAAGTCCTTCGCGCCGACCAGGGCGCGCATCTCGCTCGCGGAGTCCGGCAGCATCAGCACCACCCGCTCCGACCACGAGGTCGGCCACAGCTCGCTGACCGCGCGCACGGACGAGTCCAGCTCGCCGACCAGCCGCTCCACCATCGGCTCGCTGCCGGGGTGGCTCAGCACGATGCCGTGCCCGGTGGCCGCGACCTGGCACGGCGCGAAGTCCCACGGCCCGCGCCAGGTGCGGCGGCCGAGCCGGTCCAGCTCGGTGTCCGACCGCAGGTACCAGGAGTCGTCGTGGCGGGCGAACAGGTAGCCCATCGCGCGGCTGGTCGGCACGACGTCGCCGCCGCGCAACGCGTATCGCAGGTCGACGCCGGGCGCCCAGACCTCGTCGGCGCCGGCGGCGGCCTCGTCGGGCAGGTCGGTGAGGTCGAGCGCGTCGCCGGGGTGCAGCCGGTAGGACCACTCGTCGAGCGGGACCCCGGCGAGGTTGTCGAACAGCTCGCGCTGGGTGGTGACGAACGCCTCGTCGGCCTCCGGGTCGAGGGTGGCGAGGAACGCCTGCTCGTCCCGGTCACGCAGGGCCGCCGCGCGGCGGTCGAGCAGGTCGGTGACGGCGGCGGCGCGGGTATCGGCGTCCCGGACGTCGGCCTCGGTGGGCGGGGCTGGCGCGCCCAGCGGCTGCGCGGGGCCGGCCGGCGGCGGCTCGCCGGTGCCCGGCACGGAGACCAGTGCGAGTCCGAGCAGGAAGATCGCGGCGATCGCGGCAGCCAGCCACGTCCGCACACCAGCCCGGTTGGTCACGAGTAGATGCTAGGTCCATCCGGCGCCGGGGCCACAACGGACCGGGGGCCGGTACGCGGGTGTCGCGTACCGGCCCCCGGTCCGTTGGTCCAAGCGCTCAGCCGGCGATGCGGCGGGCGCCCAGGTAGTCCGAGCCGCCGCCGTCGGGCGCGGAGGCCGTCTGCACCGGCGTGCCCGACTGGGAGGCGTGCACCAGCTGGCCGCCACCGATGTACATCGCCACGTGGTGGATCGAGCCCGGGCTGCTGCCGTAGAACAGCAGGTCGCCGATCTGCCACTCGCCGTAGCCCACGGCGACGCCGTAGCCGTACTGCGCGCGGCTGGAGTGCGGCAGCGAGATGCCGACCGCGTTGTACGCGAACATCGTCAGGCCGGAGCAGTCGAACTCGTCCGGACCCTCGGCGCCGTAGACGTACATGTCACCGCGCTGGTCCATCGCGACCTTGGCGGCAGCACCGCCGAGACCAGGACCACCGAGGAAGACGCTGTTGTCACCGCCACCGGCCAGGGTCTCCTGGTCGGCGCCGCTCAGCTCGTCGTAGGCCTCCTTGACCTCGTCGGCCCGGGCGTCGAGGTCGTCGGCCTTCTTCTGGATCTTGTCGCGCAGCTTGCGGGCGGCGACGGTGGCCTGCTCGGCACGGGACGTCGCGTCGGCAGCCTTGGCCTTCGCGCCGGCGGCCATGTCGACCGCGTTGGTCAGCTTGGTCAGGGCCTGCTCGCTGTCCGACGCGAGTACGCCCAGTGCGGCGGCGCGCTCGAGGAAGTCCTCGGACGAGGAGCCGGTGAGCAGGGCGGACAGCTTGTTGAACCGGGCGCCCTGGAACGACGCGGCGGCGAGCTGGTCGACCCTGCCTCGGAAGGCCTCCTCGTCGGCCTCCGCCTGTTCCTGCGCCTTCTTCGCGTTGGCGAGGTCGGCGTTGGCCTTCTTCAGTGCGTCCTGCTTCTTCCGCAGGTCGTCCTTGGCGGCCAGCAGGTCCTCGTTCACCTTCTCGGCCCGGTCGGTCAGCTTCTGGTACTGCTCTAGGGCCTCGGACGCGGTGTCCGGTGGGGGCTGCTGATGGGGAGCTGGGGGGAGCGCGAGGGCCGGAGATGGGGACACGGTCACCACGGCGATGGCGGCGGTGACACTGGCTGCAGCCCGAAACGCGCGCTTCATTCGATGCGACGCCACGTCGCGCGGGTCTCCTTCGTTTCCTCGACCGCCGCCGGGGCGCCCGCATCTCTCCGGACCGCGTGGGGCCGCAACAACGGCCCGCGATCGATGCGTTCACCCCACCGATTTGGGGGTATCCGGTCCAGCCCCCCGACAAGGCTGACTCGGCGGTGATCCCGCGTCGGGCCCTCGGGGTGGGCCCTGCCGGCCGCGAGATCTCGGACAGGTTACGAAAAGTGAGTCCGCGCGTCTACCGGGGCAACCCGAAAAAGTGGTTCCGACCCCTTGGAACCCGAATGGAGCAGTCTTAACTCCCGTCTGTGACGATCACAACACCGCAGTTCACCCGGTCATGATGTTTAGTGTCGCCCGTTCGGCGACCGGGAACGACCGTTCGGCGACTGGCCGACCCGGCGCGTCGTTTCGCCGCCTTAGGCCGATTTGTCCATCCTCCCCAAGCGGGGCTCGAGGCGGGGCTCGAGGCGGGGTTCGAGGCGGAGCCGGGGCACGATGCCGGCCCGGCCGAGGGCGTCGATGGCCCGCCGCTCCGAGGCGTCGAGTTCGACAGCGGGCGGCGCGCCGAGCAACACGCTCACCACGCAGTCGTCACAGGCCAGCCCCCGCACCACACAGCTGTCGCAGTCGATGACCATGTCCCACTCCTTTCGAACAGATGTCCCACTGGAGACAACGGTAGAAGGAGGCACCGACAGTTTCGGCGCGTCCGGGCAACCCGGACGGGTGAATTCGACTAGGAACGACCGAGCCGGGCGAGGAGCACCGCGGACGGCACCGGGTGCGCGCCCCGGCGGCGGACCGAGTCGGCGACCGCGCGGTCGGAGGTCACCACGACCACCGGGCGGCCCTCCGGTTCGGCGGTGACCAACGCGCGGATCACGTCGTCGGCCAGCACGCCGGGATCGCTGAACAGCACCCGCACCCCGCGCGGCGACGTGGTCGGCACCGCCACCACGCCCGCGCCGTCGAACACCAGCGTGACCTCCGCCGACGTGCGGGCGGCCAGTGCGGCCAGCTGGCGGATCAGCCGCTCGCGCTGGTCGGACAGCGACAGCTCCGGGTAGCCGGTCTTGGTGACGTTGTACCCGTCGACCACCAGGTGCACCGACGGCAGCGCGAGCAGCCGCTCCAGCGCGGCGGGGTCCTCGACCCGGCTCACCGAGCCCTGCGCCTCGGTCGCGCCGCGCACCAGGTCGGCGGGCCGCGGCCCGGCCCCACCGAGCGCGAGTTCGCGGCGCAGCCCGGTGACGGCGCCGTCCAGCGTGTCGACCAGCAGGGCCAGCCGCACCTCGTCGGCCTGCCGCGCCTCGCGCGCCGACTGGCGGGCGATCTCCGCGTCCGCCTCCGCCCGGCCCGCCCGGCCGCGCTCGGCCTCGGCGCGGTCGTGCTCGCGGTCGCGCTGCTCGGTCAGTGCCGCGACCTCCGCCGCCGCCTCGGCCCGCACCCGCTCGATCTCCGACGACGCCCGCGCCGCCTCGTCCTTGGCCTCCCGCACCCGGACGCCCTGCTCGCGCAACCGCTTGCGCAGCCGCTCCAGCTCGACCTCGGCCTCCTGGCGGGCCTTCGCGACCGCGTCCTGCACCGACTCGAGCTCGCCACGCAGCGCCGCGAGCTCCGCCTCCGCCCGGTCGGCGCGGACGACCGCCGCGTCCCGCTGCGCCCGTAAGCTCGCGTCGGAGGCGCGCCGGGCCACCAGCTCGAGGTAGTGCCCGGCGGACTCCTCGCCGAGCAGGACGGCCGCCGCGGCCACCGCCACCGGGTCGTCGGCGCTCAGGTCCAGCGCGGCCGGCCGGTGCTTGCGGCACCACTCCACCACGGCGGTGCGGAACGCCGTCGAGTCGCGCAGGTTCGCGATGATCGGCCCGCTGCCCAGCCGCGCGCGTTTGGCCGGGGTGAACCGGGCGACCGCGCGGAGCTGCTGCGGGACGTCCACCGGCGGCAGCGCGCCGATCGCCCCGGCACCCAGTTCGGCGACACGCGCGCGAACCGCGTCCGGCAACGCCGTCCAGTCCACAGTGGACTCAGACCCGTCGGACCCATGGGACTCGGCCGGCTCGGGAGAGTCCCCCGGCCCGTCCGGTCCGATCGGGTGCAGCGACGGTGTCATCCCCACAGGCTAGCCGGGCGTGCTCGAGGCCACCCGACCAACTTTGTCGGTGCCCTCCCCTACCTTGCCCGGCATGCCGGAACGACAGGGCCAACTCGCGTTCGACGAGCTGGGCACCCCGCTGCGGTCCACCACGTTCGTGGTGTTCGACCTGGAGACGACGGGCACCAGCGACGAGGACACGATCACCGAGATCGGCGCGGTCAAGATCCGCGGCGGCGAGGTGCTCGGCGAGTTCGCCACGCTGGTCGACCCCGGTCGCGGCATCCCGCCGGAAGTGGTGTCGCTGACCGGGATCACCGACGCGATGGTGCACACGGCGCCGCGCCTGGACGCCGTGCTGCCGGCGTTCCTGGAGTTCACCTCCGGCACGGTGCTGATCGCGCACAACGCGGGCTTCGACGTCAACTTCCTGCGCAAGGCCTGCCAGCGGCACGGCTACCGGTGGCGCCGCCCCGCCGTCGTGTGCACCGTCCAGCTCGCCCGCCGGGTGCTGACCAGGGACGAGGCGCCGAGCTGCCGGCTGTCCGCGCTCGCCGAGCTGTTCGGAGCCGGCACCAAACCGATCCACCGCGCGCTGGCCGACGCGCGCGCCACGGTCGACGTGTTCCACGCGCTGCTGGAACGGGTCGGCTCGCTCGGCGTGCAGTCGCTCGAGGAACTGCTCGACTACATCCCCGAGGTCACCCCCGAGCAGCGGCGCAAGCGCACCCTGGCCGCCGACCTGCCGACCGAGCCGGGCGTGTACCTGTTCCGCGGGCCGGGCGACGAGGTGCTCTACGTCGGCACCGCGTCGGACCTGCGGCGGCGGGTCCGGCAGTACTTCACCGCGAGCGAGACCCGCCGCAGGCTGCGCGAGATGGTGGCGCTCGCGACCCGCGTCGACCACGTGGTGTGCGCGCACGCGCTGGAGGCGCAGGTGCGGGAGCTGCGGCTGCTCGCGGCGCACAAGCCCGCCTACAACCGGCGCTCGAAGAACCCGAGGCAGGCGTGGTGGGTCGCGCTCACCGACGAGGCGTTCCCCCGGCTGTCGCTGGTGCGCGAGCCCCGCGATCGCGCGGTCGGCCCGTTCCGCTCCCGAGGGCTGGCCGAGGACGCCATGATCGCGCTGCAGGACGCCACCGGCATCCGGCCGTGCACGGTCCGGATCCCGGCCAGGCACGCGCGGGCGCGGCCGTGCGCGCTGGCCGAGCTCGGCCGGTGCGCGGCGCCGTGCGCGGGCCGGCAGAGCGTCGAGGAGTACGCGCCGGCACCGGTCGCGTTCCTCGGCCTGGTCGCCGGGCGGCGGACCGACCCGCTGGCCCGGCTGGTGGCCCGGCTCACCGCGCTGGCCGAGGCGGAGCGGTTCGAGCAGGCCGGTCTCGACCGCGACCGGCTGCGGGTGCTCGTGCGCGCGCTGGACCGGGGACAGCGGCTGGCCGCGCTCGCGTCGGTGGCCGAGCTCATCGCCGCCCGCCCGGACGGTGCCGGCGGCTGGCAGTTCGCCGTGGTCCGGCACGGCAGGCTGGCCTCCGCCGGCGTCGCCCGCCGAGGGGTGCCGCCGATGCCGGTGGTCGACCTGCTCGCCGCGTCGGCCGAGACCGTGCTGCCCGGGCCGGGCCCGCTGGCCGGCGCCCCGGCCGAGGAGGTGGGCGTCGTGCTGCGCTGGCTGGATCAGCCGGGCACCCGGATGGTTCGATGCTCGCAGCCCTGGGCGGAGCCGGCACTGGCCGCCGCGAGCTGGCGTGGCTGGCTTGCCAGGGCCGACGCCGCACTGTCGAGCCGGGTGGAGGTGCCGGGTTGACCTTCGAAGTTGTCGCCATGGGGCGGTTGGGGGTGGACCTCTATCCCCAGCAGACCGGGGTGGGGCTGGCCGAGGTGACCTCGTTCGCCAAGTACCTCGGGGGCAGCGCGGCGAACGTGGCCGTCGCGGCGGCCAGGCACGGGCGCCGGACGGCGCTGATCAGCCGGACCGGGGAGGACCCGTTCGGCGCGTACCTGCACCGGGCGCTGCGCGAGTTCGGCGTGGACGACCGGTTCGTCACCGGGGTGTCCGGCCTGCCGACCCCGGTGACGTTCTGCGAGATCTTCCCGCCGGACGACTTCCCGATCTACTTCTACCGCTATCCCAAGGCCCCCGACCTGGAGATCTACACCCGCGAGCTGGACCTCGACGCGGTGCGCGGCGCGCGGATCTTCTGGGCCACGGTGACCGGCCTGTGCCAGGAACCGAGCCGCTCGGCGACGCTCGCCGCGCTGGCCGCCCGGCAGGCCGACGACCCGGACGCGATCACCGTGCTCGACCTGGACTACCGGCCGATGTTCTGGACGTCCAGGGACGACGCGCGGCACTGGGTGCGCACCGCGCTCGCGCAGGTCAACGTGACGGTCGGCAACCTGGCGGAGTGCGAGATCGCCGTCGGCACCCGCGAGCCGAGGGCGGCCGCTGCCGCGCTGCGGAACATGGGCGTGCGGCTCGCGGTGGTCAAGCAGGGTCCGGCGGGCGTGCTCGCCGTGGACGACGATGGCGAGGTCACGCTGCCGCCGGTGCCGGTCGACGTGGTCAACGGCCTCGGTGCGGGCGACGCGTTCGGCGGCGCACTGTGCCACGGGCTACTGTCCGGCTGGGACACTGAGCGCACGATGCGGTTCGCCAACGCGGCCGGGGCCATCGTGGCGTCCCGGCTGTCGTGTTCGGACGCCATGCCGACCAGTCGAGAGGTCGAGGAGCTGATGTCCGGTGTGGACTGAGGAGATCACCGACCGGCGGCTGCGCCGGCCGAGAGAGATCGCCGAGCTGGCCATCGCCCGCCGGCGCCCCGAATCCCCGCTCGGCCGCGGCCTGATCATCGCCGCGGACCACCCCGCACGCGGCTCGCTCGCCGCTGGCGCGGACCCGATGGCGATGGCCGACCGGGGCGAGCTGCTGAGCCGGCTGCGGGAGGCGTTGGCGCACCCCGGGGTGGCCGGGGTACTCGGCACCGCCGACGTGCTGGAGGACCTGCTGCTGCTCGGCGCCCTGGACAACCGGAGCGTGTTCGGCTCGATGAACCGCGGCGGCCTGGCCGGAGCGGCGTTCGAGCTCGACGACCGGTTCACCGGCTACACCGCGCCCGCGCTGAGCCGCTTCCGCTTCGACGGCGGCAAGATGCTGCTGCGCGTCGACCTGTCCGACGACCGGACGGCGGACACGCTGGAGTCGTGCGCCCGAGCGGTCAACGAACTGGCCGACCACGGCCTGATCGCCATGGTGGAGCCGTTCGTGTCCGGCCGGGTCGACGGGCGGCTGCGCAACGACCTGTCGGTCGAGGCCGCCACGAAGGCGATCACGATCGCGTCCGGCCTCGGCCACACGTCCGCCTACACCTGGCTCAAGGTCCCGGTGATCGGCGACGGCGGCGAGGACATGGCCCGCGTCCTGTCCGCCACCACCCTGCCGACCCTCCTGCTCGGCGGCGAGGTCTCCACCGACGCCGACGCCACGTACGCACGCTGGCAACGGGCACTGGCCCATCCGAACGTGCGGGGCCTGGTCGTCGGCCGCTCCCTGCTCTACCCGCCGGACGGGGACCACCTGAAGGCCGTCGACACCGCCGCGGGGCTGCTGTGACCGGGCACCACTACCTGCCCGCCGGGTCGACCGGGTCCGACCGGGTGACCGTCACGCCGGAGTCGGCCGGCTGGGCGCACTGCGGGCTCGCCGTCCTCGACCTGGCGCCGGGCGAGCGCCGCGTGGTCGAGACCGGGGAGGCCGAGACGCTCGTACTGCCGCTGTCCGGCGGCTGCGTGGTCGAGACCGGCGGTGAGACCTTCGAGGTCACCGGCCGGCCCGACGTCTTCTCCGGCCCCACCGACTTCGTGTACCTGCCGCGCGAGGCCACCGCGACCCTGTCGGCCCCCGCGCCGGCCACCCTGGCGCTGCCGTCCGCGGTGTGCACCCGCCGCCTCCCCGCCCGGTACGCGTCCGCCACCGGCGTTCCGGTCGAGCTGCGCGGCGCCGGGCGGTGCAGCCGCCAGGTCAACAACTTCTGCATCCCGGACGCGTTCGAGGCGGACAAGCTCATCGCCTGCGAGGTGCTGACCCCGGGTGGGAACTGGTCGTCCTACCCGCCGCACAAGCACGACGAGGCCGGGCCGGACGAGTGCGAGCTGGAGGAGATCTACTACTTCCAGGTGGCCGGCGGCGGCATGGGCTACCAGCGGGTCTACGCCTCGACCGCCGGTTCGATCGACGTACTGGCCGAGGTCCGCACCGACGACGTCGTGCTGATCCCGCACGGCTGGCACGGCCCGTCGATGGCGGTGCCCGGCTACGACCTGTACTACCTGAACGTGATGGCCGGGCCCGGCACCGAACGCGCCTGGCGGATCAGCGACGACCCGGCGCACACCTGGATCCGCGACACCTGGGCCGACGAGGAGGTCGACCCGAGGCTGCCGTTCACATCGTGACGGCGACCTCGCCGGTGGCGTGTCCGGCACGCACGTACCGCAGCGCGGGTCGGCCAGCGGGTAGGTGCGGCCGACGACCGGGGTGACCTCGCCGTCGACGATGAGCCCGCGCGGCAGCGCGAGGTCCACCGGCCGGTCGGCGCCCCGCACCAGGCGCCCCTCGCACACGCCCCCGACGATCACGGCAAAAGGAGGGCCGCCGCGGCGAACGCGACGGCCCTCCTCGTACGGGCTGGCTACAGCTTCTTGGTCGGGTCCTCCTGGCTGGTGGCCACCGTGGACCCGGTCTCGGTCTCGCCCGACTCGAGCTGCTCCGGCGCGTGGCCGTGCTGCGCGGCCCGGGCCTTGGCGAGCGCCGCGGTCTCCTCCGGCGGGTCGGCCCGCAGCAGCGACCCGGCCACCGGCTCGCCGGCCGAGCCCAGCTTGTTCATCTTCTTCGGCACCGGGGTGCCCTGGTACTCCAGCGGGATCGGGTGGCCGTGCTCGTCCACCGGACCCAGTGGCTGGTGCACCTCGATGAACTCACCGTGCGGAAGCCGCTTGATGATGCCGGTCTCCACGCCGTGCTCGAGCACCTGCCGGTCCGACCGCTGCAGCCCGAGGCACAGGCGGTAGGTGATCGCGTAGGCCACCGGCGGCGCCAGCAGCAGCGTGATCCGGCCGATCCACGTGGTGGCGTTCAGCGAGATGTCGAACTTCTCCGCCAGGACGTCGTTGGCCGCCGACAGCAGCGACACCATGAAGTAGGTGATCGCCATGACGCCGAGGCTGGTGCGCACCGGCACGTCCCGCGGCCGCTGCAGCAGGTTGTGGTGTGCGTAGTCCTTGGTGAACATCCGTTCCAGCCACGGGTAGACCGCCGCGAGCCCGATGAGCAACGGTAGTCCGGCCATGAACGGGAAGAACGGCGCGGGAATCGTGTAGTTCCCGAGGTAGACCTCCCACGCCGGCCATAGTCGGATCAGACCGTCTGTCCAGCCCATGTACCAGTCGGGCACCGTTCCCGCGGAGATGTGCGCCGCGTTGTACGGGCCGAGGTTCCAGATCGGGTTGATCTGGAAGAGGCCGCCGAGCAGGGCGGTCACGCCGATGACGACGGCGGTGAAGCCGCCGGCCTTGAGCGCGAACGTCGGCATGATCCGGACGCCGACGACGTTGGTCTCCTTGCGCCGCACACCGGGGAACTGGGTGTGCTTCTGGTACCAGACCAGACCGACGTGCACGCCGATCAGCGCGAGCAGGATGCCCGGGATCAACAGGATGTGCACCGTGTAGAGCCGCGGGATGATCTCCATGCCGGGGAACTCACTGCCGAAGACCAGCCAGTGCGACCAGGTGCCGATGACCGGGATCGACAGGATCAGGCCGGACATGATCCGCAGGCCGGCACCGGAGAGCAGGTCGTCCGGCAGCGAGTAGCCGGCGAACCCCTCCAGCGCGCCCAGCATGAAGATCACCACGCCGATGACCCAGTTGACCTCACGCGGCCGCCGGAACGCGCCGGTGAAGAACGTGCGGAACATGTGCACGACGATCGCGGCCATGAACAGCAGCGCCGCCCAGTGGTGCACCTGCCGGACGAACAGGCCGCCGCGCACGTCGAACGAGATGTACAGCGTCGACTCGTACGCCCGCGACATCTCCAGGCCACGCAGGTTCACGAACGAACCCTGGTAGGTGACCTCGGCCATCGACGGGTCGAAGAACAGGGCCAGGTACGTGCCGGACAGCAGCAGCACGATGAAGCTGTACAGCGCGATCTCGCCGAGCAGGAACGACCAGTGCGTCGGGAAGACCTTGTTCAGCTGGCGCCGCATGCCGCCGGCCATGTGGTACCGGTCGTCGGCCCACTTCGCCGCGCCGCCGGTCGCCCGCATCAGCAGGTTGTCCGGCTTCGTCGGTGTCGTCAGTCCGCTCATGACTTCCGCTCCCAGTAGGCCGGTCCGATCGGCTCGGTGAAGTCGCCGGTCGAGATGAAGTAGCCGGTGTCCGGGTCGACCGTGATCGGCAGCTGCGCGAGCTTGCGGGTGGCCGGGCCGAAGACCGGCTTCGCGTACTGCAGCGCGTCGAACTGCGACTGGTGGCACGGGCACAGAATGCGGTTGGTGCGCTGCTCGTACAGCGACGTCGGGCACCCCAGGTGACTGCAGATCTTGGTGTAGGCGTAGTAGTCGCCGTAGTTGAAGTCCTCCTGGCCCTCGGCCTTGACGACCTTCGCCGCGTCCTCCGGCCGCAACCGGATCAGCATGACCGGGTTGTCGGCCCGCTTGAGCCCGTGCACCAGCGCATGGTGGTCACCCCGCTCGGACTCGCGGAACGGGAACACCGTCTCCATCGCGCCGGCGTCGAGGTCGCCCGGGCGGACCAGCTCGACCTGGCTGGAGTCGCCGGTGTCGCGGCGCAGGAAGACCTTCTCGTCGCCGTGCTGCATCCAGCCGGTGTGCAGCAGGCCGTCCTCGTTCGAGGACTGGGCGTGCGGGTTGCGCAGGAACCCGCCGAGCGGGATCACGGTGAGCGCGAGGCCGAGCACGCCACCACCGAACGCCAGTGACCGCTTGATCATCGGCCGGCGGGCGAAGGTGCTGTCGTTGCCCGCGGTGGCCAGCTGCGCGGTGATCGTCGCCTTGTCCAGTTCGGCCGAGCCGCCGTCGTGGCGCTCCTGGACCGCGATCTCGTGCGGGATGAACTTGCGGGTGTAGACCAGCACGCCGATGCCGATCGCGAGGACCGCCACACCGAAGGTCAGGCCGAGCACCGGGGTGTAGAGCGAGTACCAGAAGTGGCCCGGCTCGTTCGCCGCGACGTACTGCGCGGGCCAGAAGATGAACGCCGCCACGCACGCCAGGCCGGCGAGGCCGGACAGGCCGAACCAGAACGCCACCGCCCGCTCGGCCCGCTTCTCCGCGCGAGTGCCCTTCACCGGCCACGGGTCCGGGTACTCCACCAGCTCGACGCCGTCGAGCTTCATGCCGAGCTTGCTCAGCTCGTCCCGGCTCATCCGGCCGAGCTCCTCGTCGCTCGGCGTCTTGGGTGGGTGCTCCGGATAGTCCACGCTCATTGCTTAGCCCCGATCCACAACGTGATGCCGAGCAGCGCGGCCATCCCCACAATGAAGCTGATCAGACCCTCGGACTGCGGGCCGAGGCCGCCCAGGGGGTTGCCGCCGGGGCTGTTGTCCCCGTCCGCCACGGACTTGACGTAGGCGATGATGTCCTTCTTCTCCTCCGGCGACAGTTGTCGTTCGGAGAAGCGCGGCATGTTCTGCGGGCCGGAGAGCATCGCCGCGTAGATCTGGTCCTCGGTCGCGCCCTCCAGTGGCGGGGCGGCCTTGCCGGAGGACAGCGCGCCGCCCTGACCGGTGAAGTTGTGGCAGGAGGCACAGTTCAGCCGGAACAGCTGACCGCCGCGGGCCGGGTTGTCGCCGACGAGCTCCGCGCCGCTCTCCTCCGGCATCTCCACGCCGCCGCCGTTGGCCTGGATGAACGCCGAGATCTGCTCGATCTCCTCCGGCGTGAGCACCGGCGGCTTCTCCTCGGCCTGGGCGCCCTGCACCACGGCCGGCATCCGCCCGGTCGACGTCTGGAAGTAGACGGACGCCTCGCCGATGCCGATCAGGCTGGGACCGCGGTCCTCGACACCCTCGAGGTTCGCGCCGTGGCAGCTGATGCAGGTGGTGTTGTAGATCTGCTCGCCCTGCCGCACCATGATCGGGTCGTCCTGCGCCTGCGCGGTCTGCGGCTCGGGAACGAGCACGCTGTACAGCGTGCCGACGCCGACGAGCGCCACGGCGATCGCGAGCATCCCCGCCACGCGGCGGCGGAGCTTGGTGCGCGCCCTGCGTTTCTTCATCATCTGTGCGGCCACCGTCATTTCACGAA
This sequence comes from Actinophytocola gossypii, assembly GCF_025165815.1. Lineage (GTDB taxonomy): Bacteria > Actinomycetota > Actinomycetes > Mycobacteriales > Pseudonocardiaceae > Actinophytocola > Actinophytocola gossypii. Next base: position 79,991 of record NZ_JAFFZE010000011.1, read on the forward strand.
GTAGATCACGCTGAACAGGCCGATCCAGACCACGTCGACGAAGTGCCAGTAGTAGGACACGACGATCGCGGACGTCGCCTGGGCGGGGGTGAACTTGCTCATCCTCGTGCGGATCAGCAGGTACACGAAGGCGATGAGCCCCCCGGTCACGTGCAGACCGTGGAACCCGGTGGTCAGGTAGAAGACCGTGCCGTACGCCGAGGACGGGATCGTGGTGCCGTCCTGGATCAGCTGGTAGTACTCGTAGGCCTGGCCGAGCACGAAGATCGTGCCCATGGCCAGGGTGATCGTGTACCACCGCCGAAGTCCGAACACGTCACCTCGCTCCGCCGCGAACACTCCCAGCTGACATGTGAGTGACGAGGCGACGAGGATGATCGTGACAACGAGCGCGTAGGGCACGTTGAGGTGCGTCGGCTCCGGCGGCCAGTGCTCGGTCTCGTTCTGCGCCTTGACGGTGAAGAACATCGCGAACAGGCCGGCGAAGAACATCAGCTCACTGGCCAGCCAGACGATCGTGCCGACGCTGACCATGTTGGGCCGGTTCAGCGAGTGCACACGTTGGCTGATGGAAGGCGCTGCTGTCGTCACGCGGGCATTATGGCCTGTCGCGACGTGGTGCACCTGATCGGGTCCACGGCGCGCCCGGGTCCTCGAGTGATCTCCGAGAACCGCCGGGGGAACTACCGGCGAACCACCGGGCACCTGATGGTCACCAGGGGCTTCCGGATAGCATCGGGTCGTCCCGTTTCCGTCTTCCGGAGGCCCCCGAGATGAGCACGCCGCTGAAGATCCTGGTGTTCAGCCACCGGCCCGAGGTCCGGGAGACGATTGTCACAGCGGTCGGCCGCCGCCCGGCGACCGACATCGGCCGGGTCGACTACCACGAGGCGGCCACCATCTCCGAGGTGCTGATGGAGATGGACAGCGGCACCGTCGACCTGGCGATCCTGGACGGCGAGGCCCAGCCCACCGGGGGCATCGGCCTGTGCCGGCAGCTCAAGAACGAGATCAACGCCTGCCCGCCGATCGTGATCGCGATCCGGCGCAAGGACGACCGCTGGCTCGCGACCTGGTCGCAGGCCGACGCGGTGATCGTGCACCCGCTCGACCCGCTGACCGCCGCCGAGACCGTCGCCGACGTGCTGCGCAACAAGCGGCTACCCGTCCACCAGGGGTGATCCGATCGTGGGCAAGACCTGGCCGGCCCTGCTCGGCGCACTGGTGACGGGCACGAACCTCTCCGCCGAGGACACCTCCTGGGCGATGGACCAGATCATGTCCGGCAACGCCACCGCGTCGCAGATCGGCGCGTTCGCGGTCGCGCTGCGGGCCAAGGGCGAGACCGCCGCCGAGGTGGCCGGCATGGCCGAGGCGATGCTGTCCCACGCCCGCCTGGTCGACCTGGACATCGCGACCGCCGACGTGGTCGGTACCGGCGGCGACCAGTCCGGCACGGTGAACATCTCCACGATGAGCGCCCTGATCACCGCGGCGGCCGGGGTGCCGGTGGTCAAGCACGGCAACCGTGCGGCGTCGTCGCGTTGCGGTGCCGCCGACGTGCTCGCCGAGCTGGGGGTGGCCATCGAGCTGTCCCCCGCGTCGGTGGTCGAGTGCGTGCGGACCCTGGGCATCGGCTTCTGCTTCGCGCCGGCGTTCCACCCGGCGTTCCGGCACGTCGGCCCGGCCCGCAAGGAGCTGGGCATCCCGACGGCGTTCAACATCCTCGGCCCGCTGACCAACCCGGCGCAGCCGAGGGCGGCCCTGGTCGGCTGCGCGAACGAGCGGCTGGCCCCGGTCGTGGCCGAGGTGCTGGCCGCCCGCGGCTTCAGCGTCCTGGTGGTCCGCGGCGACGACGGCCTGGACGAGATCACCACGACCACGACGACCACCGCCTGGGTGGTGACGAACGGCACGGTCCGGGTGGAGAAGATCGACCCCGCCCGCCTGTCCGTGGCGACGTGTGAGCCGCACGAGCTGACCGGCGGCGACGCGGCGCGGAACGCCACCGTGCTGCGGGAGGTGCTGTCCGGCCGGCCCGGCCCGGTGCGCGACACGGTGCTGCTGAACGCCGCCGGCGCGATCGCGGCCTTCCGCGGCCTGTCCGACGACCTGCACGCCGACCTTGGCGCGGCGCTGGCGAGCGCGGCCGAAGCGGTGGACAGCGGCGCGGCGACCGGCCTGCTGGAGCAGTGGGCGACGCTGTCGACGACACTGCGCGCCGGCGAGGAGCGGAGCCCCGCCGCGGTGAGCTGACGACATCCGGTCACCAGGAACCCGCGCCGGCGCGCGGCCGTCCCACCAGAGGCTACCGGCGGCGGCGGAGGTGACCATGGGACGGCACGCGAACGGCGAGCAGGCGGCCCCGGCGTTCGGGGACTGGCGAGCCAGGATGGCCCTGCGCGGCGGCCCGGTGACGCACATGATCGCGCGAGCCGGCTGGGGAGTGTTCGCCGTGCTCTGTGCCGTGCTCATGGTGGGCGTGGCCGTGCTGTACGCGGCGAACCCCGGCGAGAACGGCGCGGACAACTCCACCGGCGCGAACTTCATCGGCGGCATGATCGCCTTCGTGCCGATCGGGGCCGCCATCGGTGCGCTGCTCGGGCTGCCGGCGCAGTTCGCCGTCCGGTCGTGGCTGCGCACCCCCACCGAGCTGGAGCGGCGCGCCGCGCGGGCGGCCGAGGAACACGCCACCCGGTTCGTCGCCGACGGCCTGCGCGCGTCCGGCTGGTGGGCCGGCGCCTACGAGCGGTGCGCGAAGTCGGTCACGGCGTTCCACGCGGTGGTCGGCACGCTGCGGCACGGCGCCGGGCAGGACTGGTTCACCGGTATCGGCGACACCCTGGACCTCGAGCTGGCGGAGGCGCTGCGGCTGGCCCGGCTCGGCGAGGGCCTGGCGCCGGACGTCTCGAACGGCGCCCGGCTCACCGGTGCCGCGCTCGAGGCCGCCGACCTGCTGCGGGCGGCGGAGCGGTCGTTCGCGGAGACCACCGAGCGGGCCGCGTCGATCGCCCTGGACCTGCGCGACGAGACCGACTTCGTGCGGGTACGCGCCCAGTTGGAGATGCTCGCCGCGCAGGCTCCGCACCTGCGCGCGGAGGGCTGAGGGCTGGCTGAGCGTCAGTCGGTGACGTTCGGCCGGGTGTGGTACTCGAAGACCAGGCCGCCGACCGCGACCAGCACCAGCACCAGCCCGATGACCAGCAGCCAGATCTGCCAGAACGCGAGCGCGATGGCCGCGATCCCGCCGGCGGCCGCGATACCCACCGGCCAGTACGAGCCGGCGCTGAAGAACCCGACCTCGCCCGCGCCGTCGCTGATCTCGGCGTCCGGGTTGTCCTCCGGCCGCCGCTCGACGCGCCGCGCGACGAAGTGGAAGTAGGAGCCGACGATCAGCGACAGCCCACCGGTCAGGATGAGCGCCACGAGGCCGACCGGCTCCTTCGCCCAGAACCCGTAGACGATCGCGGCAAGGAAGAAGAACGCGGTCGTCACGTCGAAGAGCCTGGCTTCGACCTTCATGCTGTCCTCACTCTCGAAGACCTCAGGAACTCAGTTCGACGAGGTACGGGCCGTGCGGTCGGTGTTGAACGGGCTCGTGGTGTTGGCGGTCGGGCTGCACAGGTCGCCGCAGCTCGGGTCCTCCTGACCCATCACCGCGAGCGCCTCACCCGCGGTGTACGGCTGGCCGGTGTCCTCGTTGACGGTGCGCCGCAGGATCATGTACCGGTCGAACCGCTCCGGGTTGAGCGCGCGGACCTCGAAGTTCATCGCCGAGTGGTAGGTCCCGCACAGTTCGGCGCAGCGGCCGACGAACGAGCCCTCCTGGTCGATCTCGTTCTGGAACGTGTTGTCCTGGTTGTTCTTCTCCGGGTACGGGAAGACGTCCCGCTTGAAGTTGAACTCCGGCACGAAGAACGAGTGGATGACGTCCCGCGCCCGCAGGTTGTAGTGGATGGTGCTCTCGGTGGGCAGCACGAGCAGCGGGATGATGTCGGAGGTGCCGGTGGTCTTGACCAGCGGACCCTCGGGCACCCGCGGCGCGACCGAGGCGCCGGTGGTGTCCTTGTACGACTCGTACTCGAACTGCCAGTTCCACTGGAAGGCCAGGATGTTGACGGTGACGTCGACGTCCTCCGGCTCCTCCTCGGCCAGCACGTAGTTCTGCGTGGTCATCGTGAAGTAGAAGAGCACCACCACGATGACGGCCGGGATGCCGGTGTAGACCCACTCCAGGAAGTGGTTGTACTGGAACTGCTTGGGCAGCTTGTCGTCGCGCTTGCGGTGCGCGATGACCGGCCACAGGATCAGTGCCCAGACCAGCACACCGACGACCAGCGACGCGATCACCGTCCACGTCCAGAACTCACGCATCCGGTCGGCCTGCGGGGTGACGCCTTCCGGCCAGCCGAAGTTCAACACCTCGCTGGTGGAGCACCCGGAAACGACGACGGACACCAGGACCATCAGGCCTACCAGACCCGCGACCCGCTTGGTCGGCGTGCGCCTCTTGTCGCCCACTGCGCGCCCCTCCTCAGACTTCCGTGATCTGGTCCCGGAGCCTAGCCGAGCGGTACAGGCCGCACCGCGTAGGGGCGGTCCTGTCCGCCCGGGCCATACTTGGACTCGACGAGCACTCGACGCGAGAGGTTGTGCCGGAGACGTGTGCGGTCTGCTTGGCCTTGTCTGCCCCACCGAAGCCGATGCCAGTGCCAGCCGGGAGGCGGTGGCCTCCGCGATGCGCTGCCAGCGGCACCGCGGCCCCGACGAGAGCGGCACGTGGGCCGGTGACGAGGTCGTCTTCGGCTTCAACCGGCTGTCCATCATCGACGTCGACAACTCCCACCAGCCGCTGCACTGGAGCCCGGAGGGTGTGCAGGAGCGCTACACGCTGCTGTTCAACGGGGAGATCTACAACTACCTGGAGCTGCGCCAGGAGCTGATCGAGCAGCACGGCGCCACCATGCGCACCCACGGCGACGGCGAGGTCATCGTCGCGCTGTACCACTACCTCGGCCCGGCCGCGGTGTCGAAGCTGCGCGGGATGTTCTCGTTCCTGATCTGGGACTGGCGCAGGCGGGTCGTGTTCGGCGCGCGGGACCCGTTCGGGATCAAGCCGCTGTTCTACTCGGCCGGCCCGGGCGGGGTCGCGTTCGCGAGCGAGAAGAAGTCGCTTCTCGAGTTGGCGCACCGGCTGCGGGTGCCGGCGACGCTCGACCGCACGGCCCTGCAGCACTACCTGACGCTGCAGTACGTGCCCGAGCCGGAGTCCATGCACCAGGAGATCCGGCGGATCGAGTCCGGAACGTCGTTCACCATCTCCCCCGGCGGCCGACTGACCACGGACCGTTACTTCTTCCACACGTTCCGTCCGACCGCGCTGCGCGGCAAGGACACCCCGGAGCGCCTGTACGACCGGATCGCCGACGTGATGCGCGACTCGGTGGCCAAGCACATGCGGGCGGACGTGACCGTCGGCGCGTTCCTGTCCGGCGGGATCGACTCGACCGCCATCGCGGCGCTGGCCCGCGAGCACAACCCGAACCTGATCACGTTCACCACCGGTTTCGAGCGCGAGGGCTACTCCGAGGTCGACGTGGCGGCGGAGTCGGCCGCGGCGATCGGCGTCAAGCACGTCGTCCGCACGGTGAGCGCGCAGGAGATGATGGAGGCGCTGCCGCTGATCGTCTGGTACCTCGACGATCCGGTGGCCGACCCCGCGCTGGTGCCGCTGTGGTTCATCGCCAGGGAGGCACGCCGGCACGTGAAGGTCGTGCTGTCCGGTGAGGGCGCGGACGAGCTGTTCGGCGGGTACACGATCTACCGGGAGCCGCTGTCGCTGGCGGCGTTCGAGAAGGTGCCGGGCGCCCTGCGCAAGGCCATGGGCTCGCTGTCCACGAAGATCCCCGAGGGCACCCGGGGCAAGGACCTGCTGCGCCGGGGCGCGCTGAACCTGGAGCAGCGCTACTACGGCAACGCCCGCATCTTCCGGGACGACCAGCTGCGCCAGGTGCTGCGGACGTTCGACCCGGCCGTCGGGCACATGGACGTGACGGCCGGCCCGTACCGGGAGTCGGCCGGCTGGGATCCGGTGACCCGGATGCAGCACGTGGACCTGTTCACCTGGCTGCGCGGGGACATCCTGGTCAAGGCCGACAAGGTCACCATGGCGAACTCGCTGGAGCTGCGGGTGCCGTTCCTGGACACCGAGGTGTTCCGGGTCGCGGCGACCATCCCGATGGAGGAGAAGGTCACCAAGGAGACCACGAAGTACGCGCTGCGTCAGGCGCTGCGCCAGATCGTGCCGGCACACGTGCTGAACCGGCGCAAGCTCGGCTTCCCGGTGCCGATCCGGCTGTGGCTGCGCGACGAGATGTACGACTGGGCCAGGCAGATCGTGCTCAAGTCGCAGACCGACGAGGAGATCGACAAGAACGCCGTGCTGCGACTGCTCGAGGAGCACCGGGCCGGCACGCTCGACCACAGCAGGCGGATCTGGGCGCTGCTGGTCTACATGATCTGGCACGGCATCTTCGTCGAGCGCACGATCCAGCCGAGGATCCCGGAGCCGCACTACCCGGTGAAGCTCTGAGGTCCTCCTCACCCGCGCTGGAACCGCCAGGTCTTGCTGTCGAACAGCAGGCAGACGCTCGGCGACAGCACCACCACGCGCAGGGTGCCGTCCCGCTCGTCGTAGTCGATGCCCTCCGCCTCGAACTCGCCCGAGCACGCGCTCTCCAGTGGCAGCTGCCCCAGCGCGGTGACCGTGCCGGTCACGTCCGCCGCGCCGACCGGGGCCGACAGGTCGACCCGCAGCAGCGGCTTCGTGATCCCGAACAGGTCGCCCGCCGGGTCGTCGGACGAGCACAGCAGCCGCCGGTCGGTCACGAAGTCGCAGCCCTGGACGTCCCGCACCGGCCGGTCCAGCCGCACCGAGGACGCGTACGGCAGGTTCGCGGCGGGATCCTGGTGGGCGACGCCCGGCATCGGGTGCACCAGCAGGCGGTCCATGGTGCCCCACTCGCCCGCGACCAGCCACCGCCCGTCCGGCGACACCGCGGCGAACGAGTTGTTCGGGGCCTCCCAGGACTCCAGCGCGTGCGTGTACTCCGCCCACGAGCCGTCCGGGGCCTGCACCCGGAACAGCTTCGCGCCCCGGTCGTCGCGCTGGTACGGCTCCACGTAGTACCCGTGCCCGGCGCCGGGGTCGCCCACGTGGTTCCACCCGCGCGCCGCCACGTCGGGCGGGATCGTGCCGACGCCCGTGTACCGGACGGTCGTGCCGTCCGGCCGCTCCACCACGGCCAGGCCCTGCGACTCGTCCAGTGGCCGGGCGACGTCCGAGCCGACCGGCTGCCACGGGCCGGTCGACGCGCCGGCCACACCGGCGGAGAGCAGGGTCAACGACAGGGCGGCCGCCGCCGCGAGTGCGCGCATGCACTCACAGCTACCAGACCGTGACGCCGCGCGGTACCGACGTCCGAGGGTCAGCGCGGTGACCCGATGGCGTCGACCAGCTGCCGCGCACCCGGCAGCTCCACGGGGTAGTGCCCGGCACCGAGCAGCGGCACGAGCCGTTTCGGCGCGGCGATGCGGTCGAAGAACCGCAGGCTCACCTCGGTGGGCGTCCACCGGTCCTCCGCCGGGTGCGCGAGCACGACCGTCACCCCGGTGGCGTCCTCCGGCTCGACCGCCGGCGCAGAGTCGAGGAAGCTCCGCAGGAAGCCGAGCGGCATTCGGGTGCCGCCGCCGCGCCGGTCGGCGAGCACGACGTCGACCAGTTCCGGCCGGTTCGCGATCGCCCGCATGTTCGCCAGCCGGCGCATCGGCACGGACACGCCGGCCAGCGGGCCCGCGGCCACCCGCAGCAGCGGCCGGGCGGCGGCACCCAGCCACCGGTGCCGCGAGATGTGCCGGCGGGCCACCGGGTCCCGGGGATCGAGCAGGCACGTCACCAGGATCCGGTCCACGACCCCGGCCCGGGTGGCGACCTCGTAGGCCAGCATCCCGCCCATGCTGGCGCCGATCAGCAGCGACGGCCGCTCGGCGACGGCGAGCGCGCGGGCCAGCTCCACCCAGTCGCCGTAGCGCACGTCACGCCGCCGGGGCACCCGCGTCCGGCCGTACCCGGGCAGGTCGGGCACGACCACGTGGTAGCCGCGCTCGGCCGCCAGCGCGGCGTAGGGCCACAGCGCGGCGGCGTGCCCGCCGGCGCCGTGCAGCAGGAGCACCCGGGGCGCGTCCGGCTCGCCGACCCGCTCCACGTGCACGTCGACGTCCCGCCAGCGCCACCAGGTGGACACCCGGGCCGGCAACGGGCTCGGACGCAGCTCGGCGGGCAGTTGGGCCAGGTAGACGTCGTGCACACCGGTAGTCTTGGCCGCCTCGACGCCCACGACAACTCGCATTGGCACGCCCATCGACACGCCCAGGAAAACACCCCGTCAGCAGCGATCCCGGGAGACCGTCGACGCGGTCGTCGAGGCGGCTGCTCAGCTTTTCGAGCGCGAGGGCCTCGCCGCGACCACCAACCGCGTCGCCGAGCGTGCTGGGGTCTCGATCGGCACCCTGTACCAGTACTTCCCGAACAAGCAGGCGCTGCTGTACGCACTCGCCGAACGGCACCTCGACGCCGCCCACCGCACGCTGGCCACCGTGTCGGCCAGGCTCCGGGCGGAACGGCCCGGCTGGGAGGAGACCGTCCGGGCACTGGTGACCGCGTTCGTCGACCTGCACCGCGACCGGCCCCGGCTGCAAACGCTGATGTACGAGTACGCGCCCCGCGCCCCGGAAGGCGTCGCCAGGCTGCACGCGCTGCACGACGCGCTGGTCGCCGAGGTCACCGGTCAGCTGCGCCGGTTCGGCCGTCCCGAGCCGGAGCGGACGGCCGCCCTGCTCGTACACGCCGCCGAGGCGCAGCTGCACCGCGTACTGCTCGACCGGGACGACGCCGCGGAGGTCCTCACCCGTGCGCTGCTGGCGCTCGCGGACCTCCGCTGAGCGCGCCTACGCGTCCGGCAGGACGGGCGTGATCTCCTCGGCGGCCTGCGGCCCGTACGCCTCGCCGATCCGGGAGACGGCCTGGGCCTTGTCGAACGTCCACTCCTGGGGGCCGACCGTCTCCAGCACCAGCACCGCGATGTAGCTGCCGAGCTGCGCCGCCCGCTCGAGTCCGAGCCCCTTCTCCAGGCCCGCGAGCAGACCGGCACGGAAGGCGTCGCCCACACCGGTCGGGTCCGCCTTCACCGTCTCCGGTACCGCGTTCACGCTGACGGACGTGCCGTCCTTGTGCACGATCTCCGCGCCCTTCTCGCCGAGCGTGGTGATCCGGATCCCGACCCGGTCCATCACCTCGCGCTCGGTCCAGCCGGTCTTGCGGCGCAGCAGCTCCCACTCGTAGTCGTTGTTGAACAGGTAGTCCGCGCCCTGCACGAACGCCCGGATCTGGGCGCCGTCCATGCGCGCGAGCTGCTGGGACGGGTCGACGGCGAACCGGTAGCCGCGCTGGCGGCACTCGTCGGCGTGCCGGATCATCGCGTCCGGGTCGTCCGGGCTGATCAGCACCAGGTCGAAGCCGCCGACCTTGGCGGCGACCGGGGCCAGCTCGATCAGGCGCGCCTCGGCCATCGCCCCCGCGTAGAAGGAGGCGATCTGGCACATGTCGTCGTCGGTGGTGCACACGAACCGGGCGGTGTGGGCGTTCTCCGACACCCGCACGCCGGCGCAGTCCACCCCGTGCCGCTCCAGCCAGGACCGGTAGTCGCCGAAGTCGTTGCCGACCGAGCCGACCAGCACCGGCGACGCACCCAGCACGCCCATGCCGAACGCGATGTTGGCCCCGATCCCGCCGCGGCGGACGACCAGGTCGTCGACGAGGAAGCTCAGCGAGATCCGGTGCAGCTGCTCGGCCACGAGCTGGTCGGCGAACTTGCCGGGAAAGTGCATGAGGTGGTCGGTGGCGATACTTCCGGAGACGGCGACGGGCACGAGGGCTTCCCCTGTCTGGTTGTCGTCAGATGGAGTGAACGGAAGTCGTCAAGATTAGTCGCAGTGCTCCGCGCTCACCAAGAACGGGGCCCTGTTTTCGGACCCCGTTCTCGTGCGCTCCGGCTCGTCAGTGGAACGAGTCGCCGCAGGCGCAGGACCCGCCGGCGTTGGGGTTGTCGATCGTGAACCCCTGCTTCTCGATCGTGTCGACGAAGTCGATGGTCGCGCCCTGCACGTACGGGGCGCTCATCCGGTCAACGGCCACCTTGAGGCCACCGAAGTCGCGGTACAGGTCGCCGTCGAGCGCGCGCTCGTCGAAGAACAGCTGGTAGCGCAGGCCCGCGCAGCCACCCGGCTGGACGGCGATGCGCAGGTGCATGTCGTCCCGACCCTCCTGGTCGAGCAGGGCCTTGGCCTTGCTGGCCGCGGCGTCGGACAACGTCACCCCGTGGGTCTCGGTCGCCGTGGTGTTCTCCTGTGCGGTCGTCATGGTTCTCCCTCGACCTTGGACTCCTACTACCTGTGGACAACCGGGATCGTCCGCCTTTTCTTCCACCCATGGTCGCACACGTCGCTCAAGGGACGGTGTTACCGACGCCACTGCGCCGAAACATGCTTCGCCAGCGCGGTGAGGGTGCCCTCCGGGTCGGCGAGCGAGGCCTCCGGCGAGCCGACGTGCTCGGCGACCGAGTACGCGCGGTCGACCCCGGCCGCCGCGGCCCGCCGCCGCCCGACGCTGACCACGCCGGCGAGCACCAGGCACGGCGTCCCGCGTTCGGACGACGCGGCGGCGACCCGGGTGACGAGCTTGCCCCGCAGCGACTGGAAGTCGAAGCTGCCCTCACCGGTGATCACCAGCTGGGCGGTGTCCAGGGCGGTGTCCAGGCCGGTCAGCCGGCGGACGATGCCGGCACCGGACTCGACGGTCGCGCCGAGGGCGATCAGCGCGGCACCGAGGCCACCGGCCGCTCCCGCTCCCGGCTCGTCACGGACGTCCCGGCCCGCGACCTCGGCGAGCACGTCCGCCCAGCGGGTCAGCGAGCGCTCCAGCCGCCGCACCGCGAGGTCGTCGGCGCCCTTCTGCGGGCCGAACACGCGCGCCGCGCCGTCCTTGCCGAGCAGCGGGTTCTCCACGTCGGATGCTGCGACCAGGGTCACCCCGCCGAGGTCGACGCCGCCGTCGAGCCGCACGGCGTCCACCAGCGCCGCCCCGCCCGGCGGCAGCGGCCCGCCGTTCTCACCGGTGGGCACCGCGCCCAGGGCGTGGAACAGGCCGGCTCCACCGTCCGTGGTCGCCGAGCCGCCGAGACCGACGACGATCGTGTGCACGTTCGCCCGCAGGGCGTCGGCCACCAGTTCGCCGACGCCGAGCGTCGTCGCCGTGAGGGCGTCCCGTTCCCCCTTCGGGACCAGGTGCAGCCCGCACGCCTGCGCGCACTCCAGGTAGGCGGTACCGTCGTGCTCGAGCCAGACCGCGTCGACGGCTTCACCCCGTGGACCGGTCACCGAGACGCGGTGCAGGGTTCCGTCGAGGGCGGAGTGCAGCACGTCGACGAAGCCCGGCCCGCCGTCGGCGAGCGGGCAGAGGGTGAGTTCGTCGTCCGGCGCGCTGCCGCGCCACCCGGCCGCGATGGCCTCGGCGGCCTCCGGCGCGGTCAACGTGCCGCCGAAACAGTCAGGAGCGATCAGGACCCGCATGGTCAGAGACTAGTTGGCTCTGCCTTAGTCTCTCCTCTGTGAGGTTCCTTCGACGCAAAGACGCCGAGTCCGCCGACGCCGAGATCGACACCGGCGACGACACCGTGCTGGACGAGCCGAGGAACAAGGCGCACACCCCGGGCAAGGGCCGTCCGACGCCGAAGCGCCGCGAAGCCGAGGGCCGCAGGCGGGGTCCGGTCGCGCCGCCGCCGCGCACCACCCGCGAGGCGATGAAGCGAGCGCGGGGCAACAAGGAGGAGCGCAAGGAACTCGCCGCCAAGCGCCGCGAAATACGCGCCAAGCAGCGCGAACGCATGATGGCCGGCGACGAGCAGTACCTGATGCCGAGGGACCGGGGTCCGGTCAAGGCCTACATCCGTGACCTGGTCGACTCCAAGCGCAACCTGCTCGGGCTGTTCATGCCGCTCGCGATCGTGATCTTCGTCGCGCTGCTGTCCCCGAGCCCGGAGGTGCAGAGCCTGACCACGCTGGTCTGCCTGCTGATGCTGCTGGCGATGATCTTCGAGGGCATCCTGCAGGGTCGGCGGATCACCCGGTTGGTGCGCGAGAAGTACCCGAAGGAGCACGTGCGCGGCCTGTCCGTGGGCTGGTACGCGTTCATCCGCGCCTCGCAGATCCGCAAGCTGCGGGTGCCGAAGCCGCGGGTGCGACCCGGTGCCAAGGTGTGACCGAGGAGCTGCGGCGTGACCCGTTGCCGCTGCGCGGACGGGTGGCGCTGGTCACCGGCGCGAGCAGGCGGATCGGCATCGGCTACGCGATCGCCCGGCGGCTCGCCGCGTACGGCGCGAGCGTGTTCGTGCACCACTTCAGTCCGCACGACGCCGAGCAGCCGTGGGGCGCGGACCCGGGCGGGGCGGAGGCGGTCGTCGCCGGGGTGACCGAGGCGCTGGCCGCGCCGGGCGCCGGCGTGGACCACCTGTCGCTGGACCTGACCGCGCCGGACGCCCCGTCCGCGCTGGTCACCGCCGCCGTGGCGGCGTTCGGGCGCCTGGACGTCCTGGTGTGCAACCAGGCCCGCAGCGGCGGCGACGGGCCGTTGTCGGAGATGGACGCGGACAAGCTGGACGGGCACTGGTCGGTGAACGCGCGGGCGTCGATCCTGCTGGCCAAGGCGTTCGCCGCGCTCGGCGGTCCGGGGCGGATCCTGTTCATGACCTCCGGACAGGACCTGGGTCCGATGCGCGACGAGGTGGCGTACGCGGCGAGCAAGGGCGCGATCACCGCGATCACCGCGACCCTGGCCGACGAGCTCGCGGATTCTGGTATAGGCGTCAACACGGTCAACCCGGGGCCGGTCGACACCGGCTACGCTCCGCCGGCCGTGCGGGAGGCCGTGGCCAGGCGTTTCCCGGGTGGCGAGTGGGGCATGCCGGACGATCCGGCGCGGTTGGTGGCCTGGCTCGCGACCGACGAGGCCAGGTGGATCACCGGGCAGGTCGTCAACACCGAGGGTGGCTTCCGGCGCTGGTGACCGCGAGTTGTCCACAACCGACCCGACTGTGGACAACTCACGTCACTGGCCCGGTCCGAACCCGCTCCATGGATATCTTCGAGCCATGGAATTTCGTCGACTCGGCCGCAGCGGCCTGAACATCAGTGAGATCTCGTACGGCAACTGGCTCACCCACGGCTCCCAGATCGAGGAGGAACAGGCGCGCGCCTGCGTCCGTGCCGCACTGGACGCCGGCATCACGTCCTTCGACACCGCCGACGTCTACGCGAACACCGCGGCGGAGTCCGTCCTGGGTCGCGCGCTCGAGGGCCAACGCCGGGAGAGCCTGGAGATCTTCACCAAGGTGTTCTTCCCGACCGGCCCCGCCGGCCCGAACGACCGCGGGCTCGGCCGCAAGCACATCATGGAGTCGGCGAACGCGTCGCTGAAGCGGCTGCGCACCGACTACGTCGACCTCTACCAGGCACACCGGTTCGACAAGTCGGTGCCGTTGGAGGAGACGTTCCTGGCCTTCGCCGACCTGGTGCGGCAGGGCAAGGTCCTCTACATCGGGGTGTCGGAGTGGAACGCCGACCAGATCCGCCGCGGCGCCGAGCTGGCGCGGGAGCTGAACGTCCCGTTCATCTCCAACCAGCCGCAGTACTCGATGCTGTGGCGGGTCATCGAGTCGGACGTGGTGCCGGCGAGCGAGGCGGAGGGCATCGGCCAGATCGTGTGGTCGCCGGTCGCGCAGGGCGTGCTGACCGGCAAGTACCTGCCCGGTCAGCCGGTGCCGGCCGGCTCCCGCGCCACCGACGAGTCCGGCCGGAACTTCATCTCCCGGTTGCTTCGCGACGACGTGCTGGAGAAGGTCCAGGGCCTCCGGCCGATCGCCGACGAGGTCGGCCTGTCGATGGCACAGCTGGCGGTGGCCTGGGTGCTGCAGAACCGGAACGTCGCCTCGGCGATCATCGGCGCCACCCGTCCCGAGCAGGTCACCGAGAACGTCAAGGCGGCCGGCGTCACGCTCGACGCCGACGTCCTGGCCGCGATCGACAAGGTCCTGGACGGCGCGATCGTGACCGATCCCCGCTTAGGCGGCTAATCGGGTGGGTGCAGGCTCATCGGCCCGTAGACGACTTCGCCGTCTCCGCCATCGCGATCACCATCGCGGACGAGGGTGACGTCGTCGACGCCGCGGGCCAGCAGGTCCGCCCAGTTGTCGCGCAGCCAGTCCTCGGCGTCGCCCTGGTCGCCGAAGGACGGGCTGTCGTCGCAGCTCCAGCGGTATCCCACGGTCGTTCACGATAGCGTGCGCGCCGTGGCAACCCTGGTGCTCGGCGGCGCCCGCTCCGGCAAGTCGGCCCACGCCGAGGGCCTCCTTCCGGCCGAGCGCGCGACCTACGTGGCGACGGCCCGAGCCGACCCCACCGACCCGGAGTGGCAGGCCCGCATCGCCACTCACGCCGCCCGCCGCCCGCCTGGCTGGCGGACGATCGAGCTCGCCACCCCGCACGACCTGACCCGACTGCTGAAGGAGGTACCCGAGACAGCTGCCCCCATCCTCGTGGACGACATCGCCACCTGGCTCGCGACTCTGCTCGACGACACCGACGCCTGGGCGGACGGCTCCCTGGACCCGGTCCGGGACGAGTGCGAACGCCTGGCGGCCGCGGTGGGCGCCTGCCGCGCGGAGGTCGTCCTGGTGTCGGCGGAAGTCGGCCTCGGCGTGGTTCCGGCCACCCGCGCCGGCCGGCTGTTCCGCGATCAGCTTGGTTCCCTCAACGCCGCGCTGGCCGAGCAGTGCGCCGAGGTGTTCCTCCTGGTGGCGGGCATCCCGCTGCGCCTGCGCTGACCGTGGGTCCGATCCCCGCGGCCGGTTGGACAACCGAACATCGTCAGCGCCACGGCTGTCCGGCGGCCTCTCCGTCGCGACCGGGAGCCGCTCTGGCAGGCTTTCGGCGATCAGTCGCGCAGGAGGTAGCCGGATGACCGACCCGGTCGAGTTCGACACCGTCAGCCCGCCCGACGAGCCGTCCCGCGAGGCCGCGCTCACCCGGCACGAGCGGCTCACCAAGCCACGGGGCTCGCTCGGCCGGCTGGAGCGGCTCGGTGCGTGGCTGGCGGCCTGCCAGGGCCAGTGCCCGCCGAGGCCGCTGGAGCGCGCGCGAATCGTGGTGTTCGCCGGCGACCACGGCGTGGCCGCGCGCGGGGTGTCCGCCTACCCCAGCGAGGTCACCGCCCAGATGGTGGCGAACTTCCGAGCCGGCGGCGCGGCCATCAACGTCCTCGCCGCGAGCGTGGGCGCGCAGGTCCGGGTCGTCGACCTGGCCGTCGACTCGGATGCCGCGGACGCGGATGCCGCGGACGCCGGTGACACCGCCGGCTCGGCGTACCGGGTACGCCGCTCCTCCGGCTCGATCGACGCCGAGGACGCGCTCACCGACGACGAGACCCACGCGGCGCTCGCCGCCGGCCGGGCGATCGCGGACGAGGAGGTCGACGCGGGCGCCGACCTGCTGGTCGCCGGCGACATGGGCATCGGCAACACCACCGCGGCCGCGGTGCTGGTCGCCGCGCTGACCGGCACCGAGCCGGTGGCCGTGGTCGGGCGGGGCACCGGGATCGACGACGCGACCTGGATGCGCAAGACCGCCGCGATCCGGGACGCCCTGCGGCGCGCCAAGCCGGTGACCGCCGAGCCGGTGGCGCTGCTCCGCACGGTCGCGGGCGCGGACATCACCGCGATGGCCGGGTTCCTCGCCCAGGCCGCCGTTCGCCGCACCCCGGTGGTGCTCGACGGCGTCGTGTCCGGTGCCGCCGCGCTGGTCGCCGAGGAACTGGTGCCGGGCGCCCGCGCGTGGTGGGTCGCCGGTCACCGTTCGCCCGAGCCGGCGCACGCCCTGGTGCTCGAGCAGCTCGACCTGGACCCGCTGCTCGACATGGCCATGCGCCTCGGCGAGGGCACCGGCGCGACCGCCGCGATCCCGCTGCTGTCCATGTCGGTGCGCGTGCTCGCGGAGATGGCGACGTTCGACGAAGCCGGCATCAGCGGCCCGACCGGGCCCTGACCCCGTGCTCGCCGGCGCGCGCCTGGCGCTGTCCTGGCTCACGGTGCTGCCGGTGCGGCAGTCCGAGGTGGACCGCGCCCTGGCCACGCGGGCGATCACGCTGGCGCCGTTCGTCGGCCTGCTGCTGGGTCTGGTCGCCGCCGGCGTCCTGTTCGTCCTGGACCTCACCCGCATGCCGGGACTCCTGGCCGGCCTGCTCACCGTCGGTCTGCTGGCCGTCCTCACCAGGGGCATGCATCTCGACGGTCTGGCAGACGCCGCGGACGGTCTTGGCTGCTACGGCCCGCCAGAACGCGCCCTGGCCGTCATGCGGGACGGCGGCACGGGCCCGTTCGCCGTGGTCACGCTGATCGTGACGATCGGCGCCCAAGCCGCGGCCTTCGACGCCCTGTCCGGCGACCACTGGTGGGCCGTGGTCGTCGCGGTGACGGCAGGCCGGGCCGCGTTCACCGCCTGCTGCGTCCGCGGCATCCAAGCCGCCCGCCCGGACGGCCTTGGCGCACTGGTAGCCGGCACCCAGCCCGCGGCCGTGCCGGTGGTGTGGCTGGCCATGCTGACCATGGCGGCGACCGTCGTCGACCTGGACCACCCGTGGCTCGGCCCGGTCGCCGTCCTCGCCGGCGCGGGCGTGACGACCGCGTTCGTGTCCCACACCCGCCGCCGCCTGAACGGCATCACCGGCGACGTGCTCGGTGCCGCGAGCGAGGTGACCACCACCGTCGTGGCGGTCACCTGCACCCTCGTCTGACTCAGCGGGCCCGGTCGCCCGTCAGGCGAGCGGAACCATCCAGCCCTCGGGGTCCGGTGCGGTGCCCCGCTGGATCGCGGTCAGCGCGGCACGCAGGCGCGAGGTCACCTCACCGGTGCCACCGCCGCTCACCGTGAACTCGCCGTCGGCGTGCTTGACCGAACCCACCGGTGTGATCACGGCGGCGGTGCCGCACGCGAACACCTCGGTCAGCTCACCCGACTCGGCCTTCTTCTCCCACTCCTCGGTGGAGACGCGCCGTTCCTCGATGGTGTGGCCGAGCGAGGCCGCGAGCCTGAGCAGCGAGTCGCGCGTGATGCCGGCGAGCAGCGAGCCGGACAGCTCCGGCGTGACCACCCGCGCGTCCTTCCCGGAGCCGAAGACGAAGAACAGGTTCATCCCGCCCATCTCCTCCACCCAGCGCCGTTCCACCGCGTCCAGCCAGACGACCTGCTCACAACCCTGCTCAGCCGCCTGCGCCTGGGCGACCAGCGAGGCCGCGTAGTTGCCGGCGAACTTGGCCGCCCCGGTGCCGCCCGGTGCCGCCCGGACGTACTCCGTGGACAGCCACACGCTCACCGGCTTGATCCCGCCGGCGAAGTACGACCCCGCCGGCGAGGCGATCAGCAGGTACAGGTACTCGGCCGACGGACGCACGCCGAGCCCCACCTCGGTGGAGATCATGAACGGCCGCAGGTACAGCGACTCCTCGTCCTGCTCGGGCACCCACCGCCCGTCGACGGCGAGGAGCTCACGCAGCGAGCCGAGGAACAGCTCGTCCGGAAGCTCCGGCATCGCGAGCCGCCGGGCCGACCGGCGGAACCGCTCCGCGTTCGCCTCGGGCCGAAAGGACGCGATCGTGCCGTCCGGCTGGCGGTAGGCCTTGAGGCCTTCGAAGATCGCCTGGCCGTAGTGCAGCACCATGGCCGCCGGGTCGAGCGTCACCGCGCGGTAGGGCTCGACCGTCGCGCTGTGCCAGCCCCTGGTCGTGTCGTGGCGAACCGTCACCATGTGGTCGGTGAAGAACTGCCCGAACCCAGGGTTGGCCAATACCTCCGCGATCCGCTCCGGGGTCGCCGGTGACGGGTGCGGGGTCCTGGTGAACGACAATGTGGACGTCATAGGTGCACGGTAGCTGTCGTGGGGCGCGCAGAGAATCGGCAATCGGACCTTCTGTCGTCCAACCATCCGGCTACCGGACGCGCCGGTGACGCACCGCGACCAGACGAAGCGCCGCGTCACCCAGCAGCAGTACCGCAGCCACGGTAAGCGCCACTCTCGGCTCCACGACAGCCGCGCCCACCGCCACCACTCCCCCCACCGCGATCGCCACCCGCAGGCTCGGCACCCCACCCACCGACGCGACCAGCCCCCGCACGATCCCCCACAACGCGAACCCCGTAGCGACGGCCACCCCCACGAGCACCAACGGCCGCAACGCCCCCGCGTCCGCCGCGGCGAGCGCGTCGAGCACCGGCACCGGCGACAACCCCAACCGAGGCGCGCCGAGCTGCCGCAACACCGCCGCCCCCACCGCGAGACACATCACCAACACCACCGCGAGGACGGCGAGCACCCCCAACCGCCGAACCCGCCCGGAACCACGCGAGTCGATCACACCACCCTCGTCTCCACCCGCCGACATCCCCACCGAACCCGCACGCGGACCGCTCACACCGTCCTCGTCTCCACCCGACGACGCCCCCACCGAGCCCGCACGCGGACCGCTCACACCGTCCTCGTCTCCACCCGACGACGCCCCCACCGAGCCCGCACGCGGACCGCTCACACCGTCCTCGTCTCCACCCGACGACGCCCCCACCGAGCCCGCATCCGAACCACCGTCGCCGTCCTCGCCCGTGCGTCTGGTCGCGACACCGCGCGGCGAGTCCGGTAGGTGCACGTCGACCACTCCGCGTGCCGACAGCCTCGTCCCGAACGGCGACATCCCCGGTTCGCCCGGGCGCGCCGGCGGCCCCACCCCGAGGAAGCACACCGTCAACAAGCCGGCGCTCGCCACCAGCCCGAGCGCGCTGCCACCCTGCTCCAGCGCCACCGCCGGCGACACCGGCTCGATCGCGAAGCACGCCAGCACCACCAGCGCCAGCGACCCCAGCACCACCGCCGCCCCGGCTCGCACGACCAACGCCGGCACCCGCGGCACCGCGACCGTCACCACCGTCACCAGCACGGCCAGCACCACGGCGCCGAGACGTTCCCGCGCCGGTGTCAGGTACTGCCCGAACGTCCCCGCGATCGCCACCGCCGCGGCCAGCCGGCCGAGTACCCCCACGCCGAACAGCACGCGCCGCACCGGCGTCGGCGCCGTGGCCAGTGGACGTTCCCAACTGGACAGAACGGTCAGGTACCCCAGCCCGCCGGCCACCACGAGCGCCACGAGCAACCACGGCCCTGCCAGCGACGCGGCCGGCGCGAGCCCGGTGAACAATCCCGCCCCGAACGTCGACACCACTCCGGCGGCGAGGAAGTCCACTCTCCGTGCAACCACCGGTCAACCGTCGCAGACCGCGCCGGACCGACCTGACGGTGGGCACCCTCGCGGCAAGTCGTTAGCATGCGTCAGCAACTCGACCGACGGGAGTACATCGTTGACCGCCCCGAAGCTGTCCCTGACCGCCACCTCGGCGGACGAGGCCACCGTTGACGCCGTGATCATCGGCACCCGGCAGGACGGTGAGCACCTCGTGCTGGCACCGGGCAGCGAGGCGGTGGCCGCCGCGTTCGACGGGTCGCTGGTCGACGTGCTCTCCACGCTGGGCGTCACCGGCAAGACCGACGAGGTCGTCAAGGTCCCCACCATGGGCCGGCTCGCCGCCCCGGTGCTCGTCGCCGCCGGGCTCGGGTCGGGCGAGGCGACCGCGGAGCGGGTCCGGCGCGCCTCCGGTGCCGCCGCCCGCGCGCTCGCCGGGACGACCCGCGCACTCAGCACGCTGTCCACTGTGGACCTCCAGGCTACGGTCGAGGGCACGATCCTCGGCGCCTACCGGTTCGACACCTACCGCTCCGAGCCCGGCGACGCCCCGCTCGCCCGGGTCGACCTCGCGTCCCCCGGCGAGGGCACCGCCAAGGAGCACCGGGCCACCGTCAAGGCGGCCACCGCGATCGCCGAGGCGGTCAACACCGCCCGTGACTTCGTCAACACCCCGCCGAACGACCTGTACCCGGCGTCGTTCGCCGAGCGCGCCGCCGCGCTGGGCAAGGCAGCCGGCCTCGACGTCGAGATCCTCGACGAGAAGGCGCTGCGCAAGGCCGGCTTCGGGGGCGTGCTCGGCGTCGGCATGGGCTCCACCCGTCCGCCGCGGGTGCTGCGCATGACCTACCGCGGCCCGAAGGCCCGCAAGAAGGTGGCGCTGGTCGGCAAGGGCATCACGTTCGACACCGGCGGCATCTCGATCAAGCCGGCCGCCAACATGGACGAGATGACCTCGGACATGTCCGGTGCCGCCGCCATCGTCGCGACCGCGGTGCTCGCCGCGAAGCTCAAGTACCCGCTGGAGGTCAGCGCGACGGTGCCGATGGCGGAGAACATGCCCTCCGGCGCGGCCTACCGCCCCGGCGACGTGCTCACGATGTACGGCGGCAAGACCGTCGAGGTCCTCAACACCGACGCCGAAGGCCGCCTGATCCTGGCCGACGCGATCGTGCGCGCCTGCGAGGACGGCCCGGACTACCTGGTCGAGACCGCGACGCTGACCGGCGCGCAGGTCGTGGCGCTGGGCAGGCGCACCGCCGGCATCATGGGCTCCGACGAGTTCCGCGACCGCGTCGCCGCCATCGCGAAGGCCACCGGCGAGGGCGGCTGGCCGATGCCGCTACCCGACGAACTCCGCCGCGACCTGGACTCCAAGCTGGCCGACCTGGCCAACGTGACGGGCCACCGGTGGGGCGGCATGCTCGCCGCGGGCCACTTCCTGAGCGAGTTCGTGCCGGACGGGCTGCCGTGGGCGCACATCGACATCGCCGGCCCGGCCTACAACAACGGCGGCCCGTGGGGCTACAACGGCAAGGGCGGCACCGGCGTCCCGGTCCGCACGCTGGCGGCGCTGCTCGCGGACATCGCCGACAACGGCTGACTACAGCCGGATAGGCGGCCAAGCACCCACCGTCGGACAACCATGTGAACCAGCACCGCCGGCGGGTGCGATAGCAAACACTCGTGGCCACAGGCATGCGCAACCGCCATGGGGGACCCCTGTTTTCAGGCTACCCGGCAGTTCCGACGGTTCCGGGCGTCGAGGCGCGGGCCTGTGGACAACCAGGACCGCGCGAACCCTGTGGACTACTCAGTCGACCGTCCACGTGGGCCAGGTCTCGACGTCGCGGCCGGTCGTCAGCGGGCCGCCCAGGGTCACGCCGGCGACCGTCGCCTCGGCGGCGAGTTCGTACACGAAGCACGCGTACACCGCCGTGCCCGGTTCGGGCGGCGCCGTGAACGACGGGCAGTCCAGCATGGTGTCGAAGCCGGTCCTGGCCCCGGTCAACACGCCACGGTCGTCGCGCAGGTACAGGTGTTCGGCCGGAAGCCGCGCGCGGACGACGACGTACCGATGACCCGGCGCGGGACTCCGGTCACCCAGATAGCCGGACGGGGTCAGCACCAGGTCGGCACCCGCGCGGACGTCCACGCCGTCGACCGCCACCTCCACCAGGGGCTCGCCCAACCGGCCGACGTCCCGGGCGGGCGCCGGCGCATCCGACGCGGACGGCACCGACGCCGGGAACCGCACCGGCGGCGTGGTTCCCGGCGCGCCGACGACCACCGCCGTGACCGGGGTCGACTCGGGCACGGGCAGCGGCACGCAGGCGTCGAACGACGACGCAGGCTCGACGACGTCGGGCAGCGGCGACGCGCAGCCGACCGGGGTACCCGCCAGCGGCCGGATCCACTGGCCCCGGTCGTCCATGGCCGCCACGGTGTCGGCGACGTCCTGCCGCCACGCCGGGCCGGACACGTGCACGCCGCGCAGCACCACGGTCACCCAGCGGTAGCCGAGCGGTGCCTCCCCCAGCGGCGCCGGGGCGCGCGACTCCACCCGCACGTCGGACACCGTCAACTCCAGCGTCGTCCCCGACGGGTGCCGGTGCCGGACGGGCGTCCCCATCCGTCCCCCGGCGAACGGCTGTCGGCCGTCGGCCACCAGTTCGCGGCCGTCGACCACCGGCGGCAGGCCCGGCGACGACGACGCGGCGGCGGGACCCGGCAGACCCGCGGTCAGCCGGCCCGGTCCGATCCCGACGACCGTCACCGCGGCCGCGGCCACCGCCATCACCAGGAGCGCCGCGGCGACGACGACCCGGCGGCGCAGCCGCAGCGGACGCGGCGCCGCCGGCACGGACTCCTCGACCGACACGGGCACCGGCGTGGCCAGTCGCAGCGCGCCGCGGGCCACGGCCTGCTCCGGGTCGGCCGCCAGGCGTACGGGGCGGCGGACCGCTTCCGACACCCGCCGGCCGACCACCGGCAGCGGGCCGGCTCCGACCAGCAGCACCCGGTCCACCGGCGTCTCGGCGACCACCCGCTCGACCAGGGAGCCCGAATCGCCCGGCTCCGCCGCGCCGTGCGCCAGCACCTCCAGCTCACCGGCCTCCGTCCGCCGGACCGCCGTCGCCTCGCACGTCGCCGCGTCGCAGGACACCACCAGCAGCGTCGCCCCCGGCTCCAGGTCCGCGCCGGCCGCGGCGGCCACCGGCGCGGCGACCGTCGACACCCGCGGCGCCAGGCCGCTCGCGGCCCTCGCCAGCACCTCGACCCGTGCGGGCGGCCAGCCGGCCGGGTGCGCAACGACCAGCTCGTCGATCCGGTCGACCGGCCCGACGGCACGGGCGAGCAGCGCCCGCACCAGGGCGTTCACCGGCAGCACGGTCTCGCCGACCAGCGTCTCGCGTTCGTCGAGCCGGTCGGCCACCGTGGTCGGCTCGAAGGTCGGCGCGAAGGCCGGGTCGGCCGCCCTGGTCGCCTCGTGGCCGGCGACCAGCCGGTCGTCGCGGTCGAGCAGCACGACCGACGGCTCCACAGCGACCAGCCGCTCCGGCGGGGTGGCCACGACGACCGTGTCGGCACCGCCGAAGTCGACGACGACAGTGACAGCGGTCACGCCACACCCTTCCCGCTCCGGAAAGTCGTACCGACCTTCAGATACGGCGGCATCGGCGGTGCGGGTTCAACCGCGTTCGCGCTTCTGCCGGGCCTGGTACTCCCGCATCCGCTTCGGGTAGCCGACCCGCTCCACCTCGTACACCGGCATGGAGCGCTTCTTGGCGAACTCGAACGCCGCGTCCGGGCTCGAGATGCGCCGTCGCGTCCATTCGCCGTCGTGCGCGACCAGTAGGACCGTCGTCTCGGTCACATGGGTTCGCGGTTCGACGAACGCCTCCACCCCACGGCGCTGCGACGCCCACTCGTCGAGGTGTGCGGTGTCCTGCTTGCTCGCGGTCCGGACCTGGCCCGTCCCGCCCTTCCCACCCTTGCGCTTCCTGCGCAGCGAGTCGAAAACGCCCACAGCGGCTACCTCCGTAGCGGAAAGTCGTCCCCTCCATTGTGCCTGTCCGGCCACCTCGCAAGCCTGCAGGACGTAGTGACAAGATGATGTGTGGTGGCCGCCGACATGGCCCTGTCAAGACCCAGCCGTACGTCGAGGAGAACCCGTGACTGATACCTCCGCTGACCTGGTGATCCTGGGTGGCGGGTCGGGAGGCTATGCCTGTGCGTTCCGCGCCGCCGGCCTCGGCCTGTCGGTGATCCTGGTCGAGAAGGACAAGCTCGGCGGCACCTGCCTGCACCGCGGTTGCATCCCCACCAAGGCGCTGCTGCACGCCGCCGAGGTCGCCGACCTGGCCAGGGAGGGCGACCAGTTCGGCGTCAAGTCCTCGCTCGAGGGCGTCGACATCGCCGGCGTCAACTCCTACAAGGACGGCGTCGTCGGCGGGCTCTACAAAGGACTCCAGGGTCTGGCCAAGGCCAACAAGGTCACCGTCGTCGAGGGCCAGGGCACGTTCGTCGGCCCGAACACCGTCGAGGTGAACGGCGAGCGGTACACCGGCCGCGACGTGGTGCTCGCCACCGGCTCCTACGCGCGCTCGCTGCCCGGCCTGGAGATCGGCGGCCGGATCATCACCAGCGACCAGGCGGTCAACCTCGACTACGTCCCGTCCAGCGTCGTGGTGCTCGGCGGCGGCGTGATCGGCGTCGAGTTCGCCAGCGTGTGGGCGTCGTTCGGCGCCGAGGTCACCATCGTCGAGGCGCTGCCCCGCCTGGTCCCGCTCGAGGACGAGTGGGCGTCCAAGCAGCTGGAGCGCGCCTTCCGCAAGCGCGGCATCGCCTACAAGACCGGGGTGAAGTTCACCGGCGCCGAGCAGGACGGCTCGAACGTCACGGTCTCGCTGGAGTCCGGCGAGACCATCGAGGCCGAGACCCTTCTGGTCGCCGTCGGCCGCGGCCCGAACAGCGCTGGCCACGGCTACGAGGAGGCCGGCATCGCCATGGAGCGCGGCTTCGTGCTCACCGACGACCGGCTGCGCACCAACCTGGACAACGTCTACGCCGTCGGCGACCTGGTGCCGGGCCTGCAGCTCGCGCACCGCGGCTTCCAGCACGGCATCTTCGTCGCCGAGGAGATCGCCGGCCGCGACCCGCGCCCGGTCGACGAGGCCGGCATCCCACGCGTCACCTACTGCAAGCCCGAGGTCGCGTCGGTCGGGCTGACCGAGGCGCAGGCCAAGGAGCGCTACGGCGACGCCCAGACCTACACCTACGCGCTGAGCGGCAACGGCAAGAGCCAGATCCTCAAGACCTCGGGCGGCGTGAAGCTCGTGAAGGCCCCGGACGGCCCCGTGGTGGGCGTCACGATGGTCGGCGAACGGGTCGGCGAGCTTGTCGGCGAGGCCCAGTTGATCTACAACTGGGAGGCCTACCCCGAGGACGTGGCGCCGCTCATCCACGCCCACCCCACCCAGACCGAGGCGCTCGGCGAGGCCTTCCTCGCCTTGGCCGGCAAGCCACTGCACGTGCACGGCTGAAGCCACGAGGAACAAGGAGTCAGCGAAACCATGGCCTTCTCCGTCCAGATGCCGGCGCTCGGCGAGAGTGTCACCGAGGGCACCGTCACGCGGTGGCTCAAGCAGGTCGGCGACACCGTCGAGGTGGACGAGCCGTTGCTGGAGGTGTCCACCGACAAGGTCGACACCGAGATCCCGTCGCCAGCGGCCGGTGTGCTGCAGAAGATCGTCGCCGAGGAGGACGAGACGATCGAGGTCGGCGCCGAGCTCGCGGTGATCGGCGACAGCGCCGAGTCCGGTGACTCCGGTGACTCCGGCGGCGGCTCCGACGAGTCCGCCCAGGCGGAGCCGGAACCAGAGCCGGAGCCGGAACCCCAGCAGCAGGCCGAGCCCGAGCCGGCGCGCGAGCAGCCGTCGTCCAGTGGTGGTGGCGGCGGCGGTGGTGGCGGCGGCACGCCGGTGGAGATGCCGGCGCTCGGCGAGAGTGTCACCGAGGGCACCGTCACGCGGTGGCTCAAGCAGGTCGGCGACACCGTCGAGGTGGACGAGCCGTTGCTGGAGGTGTCCACCGACAAGGTCGACACCGAGATCCCCTCCCCGGTGGCCGGCACCGTGCTGGAGATCACCGCTGCCGAGGACGAGACCGTGCAGGTCGGCGGCCAGCTCGCGATCGTCGGTTCCGGCGACGCCGCGCCCGCCAAGTCCGAGCCGGAGCCCCAGCCGGAACCGGAGCCCCAGCCCGAGCCAGCGCCGGAGCCCCCGAAGCAGGAGGCACCGAAGCAGGAGGCCCCTGAGCCGGAGCCGAAGCAGGAGGCACCGAAGCAGGAGGCACCGAAGCAGCCGGCGCCGCAGGACGCTCCCCGCCAGGAGTCGAAGCCGGCCGCGCGGGCGGGCGGCGACGCCCCCTACGTGACCCCGCTGGTCCGCAAGCTCGCCGCCGAGCACAAGGTCGACCTGGCCACCGTCACCGGCTCCGGTGTCGGCGGCCGGATCCGCAAGCAGGACGTGCTGGCCGCCGCCGAGGCCGCCAAGCAGCCGGCTCCGGCGGCCTCCGCGCCGGCCAAGGCCCCTGCCGCGCCCGCGCCCGCGTCCGATCTGCGCGGCAAGACCGAGAAGATGAGCCGCCTGCGCCAGACGGTGTCCCGGCGAATGGTCGAGTCGCTGCAGACCGCCGCGCAGCTCACCCAGGTCGTCGAGGTCGACGTGACCAAGGTCGCCAAGCTGCGGTCGCGAGCCAAGTCGGCGTTCGAGCAGCGCGAGGGCGTGAAGCTGACGTTCCTGCCGTTCTTCGCCAAGGCCACGGTCGAGGCACTCAAGGCGCACCCGAAGCTGAACGCGTCGATCAACGACGAGACCAAGGAGGTGACCTACCACGGCGCCGAGCACCTCGGCATCGCGGTGGACACCGACCGCGGCCTGCTGTCGCCGACCATCCACAACGCGGGTGACCTCAGCGTCGCCGGTCTCGCGCACCGGATCGCCGACCTGGCCGACCGGACCAGGGCCAACAAGGTCACCCCGGACGAGCTGTTCGGCGCGACGTTCACGCTGACCAACCTGGGCAGCCAGGGCGCGCTGTTCGACACGCCGATCATCCCGCAGCCGCAGTCCCAGGTCGGCATCCTGGGCGTCGGCCTGGTCGTGAAGCGCCCGGTCGTGGTGACCGACGCCGACGGCAACGACACCATCGCGATCCGGTCGATGGCCTACCTGGCGCTGACCTACGACCACCGCCTGGTCGACGGCGCCGACGCCGGCCGGTTCCTGACCTCGATCAAGAACCGCCTGCAGGAGGGGAACTTCGAGGGCGACCTGGGCCTGTAGATGCGCGTCGTGGTCGCCGGCTCGTCCGGCCTGGTCGGCACGGCACTGGTCAGCGGCCTGCGCGCCGCGGGCCACGACGTCGTCCGGCTCGTCCGGCGCCCGGCGACCGCGCCGGACGAGCGGACCTGGGACCCGCCGGCCGGGCGGATCGACGACGACGCCCTGGCCGGCGCCGACGCCGCGGTGAACCTGTGCGGCGCCGGCATCGGCAGCCGCCGCTGGAGCCACGCCCGCAAGCAGGTCCTGCTGGACAGCCGGGTCGAGCCGACCGAGGTGCTGGCCGCGGCGGTGGCCGAGCACGGGGTGAAGGTGCTGGTCAACGCGTCCGCGGTCGGCTACTACGGCGACGGTGGCGACCGGGTCCTGGACGAGCGCGCGCCGCGCGGCCGGGGGTTCCTGGCCGCGCTGTGCGGGCACTGGGAGGCGGCGACCCAGCGCGCCGAGGAGGCCGGGACGCGGGTCGTCCGGATGCGCACCGGACACGTGCTGTCCGGCCGGGGCGGGCTGCTCGGCACGCTGCGCCCGCTGGTGTTCCTGCTGCTCGGCGGCCGGCTCGGCGACGGCCGCCAGTTCATGCCGTGGATCGCCCTGTCCGACCACGTCGCCGCGATCCGCTTCGCCATCGAAACCGAGTCCCTGGCCGGCGCGGTCAACTCGTGCTCGCCGAACCCGGTCACCAACCGCGAGTTCACCCGGCTCCTCGGCCGGGTGATGCGCCGCCCCACCCCGTGGTTCGTGCCCGGTCTCGCCCTGCGCGCGGCCATCGGCGACGGCGGCGGCGAGGTGCTCTACAGCCAGCGCACGGTGCCGGCGGCACTGCGCGAGGCCGGGTTCGTCTTCGGCTACCCGAAGCTGGAGGACGCCTTCCGGGCCGCGCTCCAGTGAGGACGGACGACGACCGGATGACGAAGGCGTAGTGTCGCCATCGTGGTTCACGCTTCCTGCCGCGCGTCCAGCGCTCCCGTGCACGTCCGCGACCTAGGCACGATCGACTACCAGGCCGCGTGGTCGCTGCAACGCGACCTGGTCGCCACCCGCGCCGGGTCAGCCGACGCCGAGGACACGCTCCTGCTGCTGCAGCACCCGTCGGTCTACACCGCCGGCAAGCGCACCGAGCCGGACGAGCGTCCCGAGGACGGCACCCCGGTGATCGACGTCGACCGCGGCGGCAAGATCACCTGGCACGGCCCGGGGCAGCTGGTGGGGTACCCGATCGTCAAGCTGGCCGACCCGGTGGACGTGGTGCGGTTCGTCCGCCTGCTGGAACAGGCGCTGATCGCGGTGTGCGACGACCTCGGCCTGACCAGCGGCCGGGTGGAGGGCCGCAGCGGCGTGTGGTTGCCGGCCGACCACCGTCCGGAGCGCAAGATCGCCGCCATCGGCATCCGGGTGCAGCGCGGCGTGACCATGCACGGCTTCGAGATCAACTGTGACGCGGACCTCACCCCGTTCGACAACATCGTCCCGTGCGGCATCCGCGACGCCGGCGTGACGTCGCTGTCACTGGAGCTGGACCGCCGCGTCACCGTGGCCGAGGTCCAGCCGCTGGCGGAGAAGCACGTGCTCGCCGCGCTGGACGGCGCGCTGCCGGTGGAGGACCGCTGGCTGCCCCGCTGGTCGCCGAGCTCGCCAGGGGTGAGCTTCGAGCTGGCCCAGCACCGCTGAGTCAGGGAGCGGCGCGCCGCATCCCGGTCATCACCGCGACGATCGTGCGGGTCACGTCCGCCGCCGTCGCCTTCGGGTCGGACGATCCAGCGATCGCCTCCGCGCCCGCGGACAGCGCGCCGAACAGGATCCGCGCGGTCACCTCCACCGGCAACGGCTCGATCTCGCCAGCCTGCACGAGCGCCTCGACGGTCCCGCGCACCAGCCCGTAGCTGAAGTGCTCCTCGGCCTCGCGCCACCGCTCCCAGCCCATCACCACCGGCGCCTCGTGGATGACGACGCGCTGGTAGGCCGGGTCCAGGCACACCCGCACGTAGCCGCGGATGCCGGCCATCGCCCGGTCCCAGGCCGGCCCGTCGCCGTCGATGGCGGCCGACAGCCGGTCCATGGCGGCCGTCTCGACCTGGTTGAAGGCCGCCTCGAACAGCGCCTGCTTGCCGGAGAAGTGGTGGTACAGCGCGCCCTTGGTCACCCGCGCGCGCTTGACGATCGCGTCGAGCGAGGTGCCGGCGTAGCCGCGCTTGGTGAACAGCTCCAGGGCCGAGTCGACCAGCGCGTGCCGGGTGGACTCGGTGTAGTCGCTGCGTCTTGACCGCATTGTCACCACGCTCACAACCGTACGACACACCCGGCCCACATACCGGTGGTATGGTGGTGAACATACCGATGGTATGTCGAAGACCTGCGGTATGACCCACCTCACCGGCACAGGGGGCGACGATGGGCTGGCACGAGTACTACGAACGCAAGGCGGCTCTCGACACGGTGGTCGCGGACGGGCTCACCGTCCCGGCCGGGTTCGACGGCGAGGACGAGGTGCTCCTGGCGCTGCACCACCGCTGGTCGATGCGCCTCGCGGGCCGGGTGGACCTCGCCGTGCACGACATCGAGCGCGACCCCGACATCGACCCGGTGGACGCCGTCGGCGCCGCCTGGCGGGCGACCGCGGAGTCCGAGCCGGACCTGCGCCGCCTGCTCGACGAGCACGCCGAGCACCCCGCCCTGCGTGCCGTCACACTGGCCGAGCAGGCCATGCTCGCCCGCGCCGCCGGGCTCACCGAGCAGGCCGACGGCGCGGCCGAGCAGGCCGCGGTCGGCGCGGCGTTCCTCGCCCTGGTGCGCAGCCGGCCGGGCCGGGCCGAGCGCCGCAACCCGGTCGAGCGATTGCTCCGCCGCCTCGTCCCCTCCGCTTAGCCGACAGGACCTCCAAGCACGCCGGAACGTCGTTCTACGCTCCGGGACATGGCCCGCATGCCCCAGGAACACCTCGACGCCCGGCGCCGCCAGATCCTGGACGCCGCCCGGCGGTGCTTCGCCCGCGACGGCTTCCACGCCACCTCCATGCAGGACCTGCTCGGCGAGGCCGGCCTGTCGGCGGGCGCGGTGTACCGCTACTTCCGGGGCAAGGACGACATCGTCGACGCCATCGCGGCGGAAGCGCTCGCCGAGGTCACGGCGGCCTTCGACGCGCCAGACGACACGGACCTCCCGCCGCTCGACGGCATCGTCGACCTGGTCCTGGGAACTGAGACACCGCCCCTGGCCACCTCGACCGAGTCGGCCAGGCTGCTGGTGCAGATCTGGACGGAAGCGCTGCGCTCGCCGGCGTTGGCGGCACGACTCGGCGAGGTCCTGGCCAGCACCCGCGGGATGCTCGGCCGCTGGGCGGAGCGGCACCGGGAACGCGGCCTGCTGCCCACCGACGTTCCGGCTGAGCAGGTGGCGGACGTGCTGATCGCCCTGGTCCACGGATTCCTGGTGCGCCGCGCGGTGTACGGCGACGCCGATGCCGACGCGTTCCGGAACGGGTTGCGCGCGCTGCTGTCCTGAACGTCCTGCCTTGACGACGTGCGGACGAACCTGGTGAAATAAAAGAACGAACATTCGTTTTTACAAGGGAGCGTCATGGAACTCACCGGTGTCGGCGCGACCGCCCTCGGCGTAGCCCTCCTGCGGGCCAGGGAGAGCGCTCGCCCCGACCGGATCGTCGAGGACCCCTACGCCGGGCACTTCGCCCGGCACCTCGGCGACCCGTGGACCGCCGACCCGCACTTCCTGGCGCTGATGGCCGACCAGGTCGCCGTCCGCACCCGGTTCTTCGACGACATGCTGCTCGCCGCCACCCACGCCGGGATCGACCAGGTCGTGCTGCTGGCCTGCGGCGTGGACACCCGCGCGTTCCGGCTCGGCTGGCCCGCCGCGACCACGGTCCTCGAACTCGATTTGGCCGAGGTACTGGCCTTTCGCGACGGCGTGCTCGCCCAGCAGGGTGCGACTGCCCGCTGCCGCCGCGTCGAGATCGCCGCCGACCTGCGCGGGGACTGGCCGACCACCCTGCAAGTCGCCGGCCACGATCCGGACCGCCCGACCGCGTGGCTCGCCGAGGGCATCCTCTACGCGCTGCCACCGGCCGCCGCGGACCTGCTCATCGACCGGGTCACCGCCGCGTCCACGCCAGGCAGCGTGCTCGCGCTCGACCACGTCGAGGACTCCGCCAGGCTTCGCACCGCCCGCGGCGCACTCGCCGCCGAGCTCGTCGACCTCTGGCAGGGTGGCCCCGACCAGGACCTCGCACACTGGCTCACCGCCCGCGGCTGGGCCACCCAGGTGCACGACGTCGCCGAGATCGCCGCCCGCTACGGCCGCCCCACCCCACCGGAAGCCGCGCCGGCCCGCGCCTGGCTCGTCGCGGCCGAGCTGGGCGGGAGGTGAGCGTCGGGCCTGCTGGCGTCCGGTCGAGGGGGCGTAGCCTGGCGAGGTGACCATTGCGCCGGAGGGGCGAAAGCTGCTGCGTCTCGAGGTACGCAACAGCCAGACCCCGATCGAGAAGAAGCCGTCGTGGATCAAGACCCGCGCCAAGATGGGTCCCGAGTACCGGGAGCTGAAGGGCCTGGTCCGACGGGAGGGCCTGCACACCGTGTGCGAGGAGGCCGGCTGTCCCAACATCTA
This sequence comes from Actinophytocola gossypii, assembly GCF_025165815.1. Lineage (GTDB taxonomy): Bacteria > Actinomycetota > Actinomycetes > Mycobacteriales > Pseudonocardiaceae > Actinophytocola > Actinophytocola gossypii. Next base: position 111,402 of record NZ_JAFFZE010000011.1, read on the forward strand.
CGAGTGCTGGGAGGACCGCGAGGCCACGTTCCTCATCGGGGGCGAGCAGTGCACGCGGCGATGTGACTTCTGCCAGATCGACACCGGCCGGCCCGCGGCGCTCGACCGCGAGGAGCCGCGCAAGGTGGCCGAGTCGGTGCAGGCGATGGGCCTGCGGTACGCGACGGTCACCGGTGTCGCCCGCGACGACCTCCCCGACGGCGGCGCGTGGCTGTACGCCGAGACCGTGCGCCGCATCCACACGATGAACCCGGGTACCGGCGTCGAGCTGCTGATCCCCGACTTCAACGCCGACCCCGCACAGCTGGCCGAGGTGTTCGACTCCCGGCCCGAGGTGCTGGCGCACAACCTGGAGACCGTGCCGCGGATCTTCAAGCGCATCCGCCCGGCGTTCCGCTACGAGCGCTCCCTCGAGGTGATCACCAGGGCGCGCGAGTTCGGCCTGGTGACGAAGTCGAACCTGATCCTGGGCATGGGCGAGACGCCGGACGAGGTCACCGAGGCGCTGCGCGACCTGCACGACGCCGGCTGCGACATCATCACGATCACCCAGTACCTGCGTCCGTCGGTGCGCCACCACCCGATCGACCGCTGGGTGAAGCCGGAGGAGTTCCTGGAGCACAAGGAGTCGGCCGAGCGCATCGGCTTCGCCGGGGTGATGGCCGGGCCGCTGGTCCGCTCGTCGTACCGGGCCGGGCGGCTGTACGCGCAGGCGATCGCGCACCGCGGCGAGGAGGTCCCGGAGGCACTGCGGCACCTCACTGAGACCGGCCCGGCGAACCAGGAGATCGGCGCGGTCCTCAGCCGCCAGTAGGTGCGGCGGGTCAGTCCCTGGGTTGATGTCCGGGGGAACCCCGATGTGTCAGCGTTGGTCCAACTGCCAGACTTTCACCCGTCCGGGGGTTGTGGATCTTCGTCGAGGGGAGCTCGCTGTGCTGACCGATGTCCTGGAGTGGCTACGGGAACTGCCACACCCGGCGCTGTTCGGCGCAACGGGGTTGCTGGTGTTCCTCGAGTGCACCATCGGTCTCGGGTTCATCGCGCCGGGCGAGAGCGGCCTGCTCATCGCGTCGGCGGTGGTGGTGACCAACGTGCCGAAGGGCATCCTGCTGTGGCTGGTGGTGACGGTTGCCGCCGGCATCGGCGACTCGATCGGCTACGCCATCGGCAGGCGGTTCGGCCCGTCCCTGCGCGAGACGAAGCTGATCCAGAAGTACGGCGTAGAAGGCTGGGACAAGGCGACCGGCATCCTGCGCAAGCGGGGTGCCTGGGCGGTGTTCTTCGCGCGGTTCCTGCCCGTGGTGCGAACCCTGACCCCGGCGGCGGCGGGGACGTCGCAGTTGCCGTACCGGAAGTTCCTGCCCGCGGTGGTGGCCGGCGCGGCGTGCTGGTCGGCCCTGCACATCACGCTGGGTGCCCTGCTCGGCGAGGCGGCCGAGCAGATCGAGAGCGCCATGGGCGTCGGCGGCAGCGTCATCGTCGGCGGTCTGGCGCTGGCCCTGGTGATCACGATCGTCGTGCACAAGCGCCGCAAGGCCAAGCGCACGCCGGTCGTGGTGGTCCCCGAGGAGAAGTCCCCCACTCGCGGCGACAGCGACCCGGAGCTGGAGCGCGCGAACTAGGACTGCCGGTAGCGCTCAACCAGCGCTGCGGCGACGCGACCTTCCGAGGAGGAAGCCGCGATCCTGCGTGGCAGGGCCGCGGCGGCCGGCATGTCGCCGCAGGCGCACATCGCCGACATCGCGAGCGCCCTCGTCGCGCTGCGCCGCAGTCAGACCCGACGCGCCCTCGCGCGGCTGGCCGAACGACGCGGAGAACGCACCGGCCCACCCGACGCGGTGTTCGACCTGCTCGACGCGCTCGCCGACCGCACCGAGCGGCTGACGGTCACCGAGGCCGCCGCCGCGCTGGGGGTCGACCAGGCCCGGGCCAGCCGCCTGGCCGCACAGGCGATCGGGGCCGGGCTGGCCCGCCGGGAACCCGATCAGGCGGACGGCCGTCGCTCCATCCTGGCGCTCACCCCCGACGGACACGCCGCCCTCGACCGGATCAGCGCCTTCCGGCGGGCAACCGTCGCCGACGCCACCGCCGACTGGTCGGCCGACGACCGAGCGGCCCTGGCCGAGCTGCTGACCCGCTTCGTCCGCGACTTCGCCGCCCGGACGGAGGCGCGGTGACCCGGGCGGGGTCAGCCGGCGAACGTCAGCAGCGTGAGGGACGGCCGCGGGTCGCGCGCCGACGGCAGGTTGGCGAGCCGCCACGGCCCGCGTCCCGGCGGCAACCGCACGGGCGTCGTGGCCGACACGCCGGTAAGCACGCCCCCGGTCGCAACCCTGACAGCCACGGCCAGGGGGAATCGTTGCCAACTAGCGTTGAACAGGCCGATTCGGTGGGCACAGCAGGGATCGAACCTGCGACCGCTCGGGTGTAAACCGAGTGCTCTCCCGCTGAGCTATGTGCCCGGGGTGCCAGGACACCACCCAGCACCGTACGGGTCAGACGGGCAGTGCCGCCACCGCCCGCTTCCACGCGTCCTGGTCACGGGCCTCGCCCGGCGCGTTGACCTCGGCGAACCGCAGGACGCCGGCGCGGTCGACCAGGAACGTGCCGCGCACGGCCATGCCGCGGTCGGCGTCGAAGACCCCGTACGCCTTCGCCACCTCGCCGTGCGGCCAGAAGTCGCTCAGCAGGGGGAACTGGTAGCCCTCCTGGATCGCCCACGCCTTCTGCGCGAACACGTGGTCGACCGACACGCCGAGCACCCGCACGCCCGCCGAGTCGTACGCGCCCAGGTCGTCCCGCAGCTGGCACAGCTCGCCGGTGCAGATCCCGCTGAACGCGAACGGGTAGAACACCAGCAGCACGTTCTTCTCGCCGCGGAACGACGACAGCGTGACCTGCTGGTTGTTCTGGTCCGCGAGCGTGAAGTCCGGCGCCTCGGCACCGACCTGGACGACCATCCGAGCTCCTCCCCTGGCTTCTCCCGAGTGTTCGGGCAGAGCTTAGGGGTCAGCGCTTGGTCTTGGCCGACTTGGGTGACACCAGCCTGCTTCCCGACCACTCCGAGCCGACCGACATGTTCGACGTCTGGGACAGGCCCGCCGTGGGCACCGCCTCGGCGACCTCGCTCGGCTCGACGTGGCCGTCGCGGCCCGTCTTCGGGGTGAGGACCCAGATCACGCCGTTGTCGGCGAGCGGACCCATGGCGTCCATGAGTGCGTCGACAAGATCGCCGTCGTCGTCACGCCACCACAGCAGGACCACGTCGACGACATCGTCCGCGTCCTCGTCGAGCAGTTCACCGCCCGCGCGTTCCTCGACGGCGGCACGCACGACGTCGTCGACGTCCTCGTCCCACCCGATCTCCTGGACGACCATGCCAGGCTCGATCCCGAGCCTCTCGGCGACACCGGCCTTGCCGGCGTCTCCCGCGGCGACCACGGCTTTCACTCCTCCTTGACGCCATCGCGGTGATCGGACCTCGGCCACCGCCCAACGGTATTGGGATAGCGAACACTGAGCGTGCCCACCTGCGCAACCACCCACGCCGGGTTTCCCGCCCCCGACGCTTCCAACCGCCGCTCGCGTGAGCAGCCTTACTCACCAGTAACGATGACGCGAGCGGCCATCGAGACGACGATGGCACAGTAGGGGCCGGAACAGGGCCGGAATCGGTCCATGAGCGCAGGCACTGGAGATCCCTTGGCTACGCAGAACAGCGGAAACAGCAGGTCGCCCGAGCGGGTACGGGTGATCCGCGACGGGCTGGCCGCCCACCTTCCCGACATCGACCCGGACGAGACCGCCGAGTGGCTGGAGTCGTTCGACGCGATGCTCTCCTCGGGCGGGCAGCAACGCGCCCGCTACCTGATGCTCCGCCTGCTGGAGCGGGCCCGCGAGAGCCGCGTCGGGGTGCCCTCGCTCACCAGCACGGACTACGTCAACTCGATCCCCACCGAGAAGGAGCCCTGGTTCCCCGGTGACGAGGAGGTCGAGCGCCGCTACCGCGCCTGGATCCGCTGGAACGCGGCGATGACCGTGCACCGCGCGCAGCGGCCCGGCGTCGGCGTCGGCGGGCACATCTCGACCTACGCCTCCTCGGCGACGCTGTACGAGGTCGGCATGAACTGGTTCTTCCGAGGCAAGAACCACCCCGGCGGCGGCGACCAGGTGTTCTTCCAGGGCCACGCCTCCCCCGGCATGTACGCGCGGGCGTTCCTCGAGGGCCGGATGTCGGGCGACCAGCTCGACGGGTTCCGCCAGGAGCTGTCCCACGGCGGGCCGGGCGCGGGACTGCCGTCCTACCCGCACCCCCGGCTGATGCCGGACTTCTGGGAGTACCCGACGGTCTCCATGGGCCTCGGGCCGATGAACGCGATCTACCAGGCGCGGTTCAACCGCTACCTGCACGCGCGCGGCATCAAGGACACCTCCGACCAGCACGTCTGGGCGTTCCTCGGCGACGGCGAGATGGACGAGGCGGAGTCCCGCGGTCTGGTGCACGTGGCCGCGAACGAGGGCCTGGACAACCTCACGTTCGTGATCAACTGCAACCTGCAGCGGCTCGACGGGCCGGTGCGCGGCAACGGCAAGATCATCCAGGAGCTGGAGTCGTTCTTCCGCGGCGCCGGCTGGAACGTGATCAAGGTCATCTGGGGCCGCGAGTGGGACTCGCTGCTGCACGCCGACCGGGACGGCGCGCTGATCAACCTGATGAACACCACCCCGGACGGCGACTACCAGACCTACAAGGCCAACGACGGCGCCTTCGTCCGCGAGCACTTCTTCGGGCGCGACCCGCGCACCAAGGAGCTCGTGGCGCCGATGAGCGACCAGGAGATCTGGAACCTCAAGCGCGGCGGGCACGACTACCGCAAGGTCTACGCGGCCTACCAGGCGGCCAAGGATCACCACGGCCAGCCGACGGTGATCCTGGCGAAGACGATCAAGGGGTACGGGCTCGGGCCGAGCTTCGCCGGCCGCAACGCCACGCACCAGATGAAGAAGATGACCCTGGACGACCTCAAGATGTTCCGGGACTCGACCCGCGTGCCGATCTCCGACGAGGAGCTGGAGCGCGACCCGTACCTGCCGCCGTACTACCACCCCGGCCCGGACAGCCCGGAGATCCAGTACATGCTGGAGCGCCGCCGCCAGCTCGGCGGGTTCCTGCCGGAGCGGCGGACCAAGTCCAAGGCGCTGGTGCTGCCCGGCGACAAGGTCTACGACGTGGTCCGCAAGGGCTCGGGCAAGCAGGAGGTCGCCACCACGATGGCGTTCGTCCGGCTGGTCCGCGACCTGGCGAAGGACAAGGAGATCGGGCCGAGGCTGGTACCGATCATCCCGGACGAGGCACGCACGTTCGGGATGGACTCGATGTTCCCGACGCAGAAGATCTACAACCCGCAGGGGCAGCTGTACACGTCGGTGGACGCGTCGCTGATGCTGTCGTACAAGGAGAGCGAGCAGGGCCAGATCCTGCACGAGGGCATCAACGAGGCCGGGTCCACGGCGTCGTTCACCGCCGCGGGGACGTCGTACGCCACGCACGGCGAGCCGATGATCCCGATCTACATCTTCTACTCGATGTTCGGCTTCCAGCGGACCGGTGACGGCCTGTGGGCGGCGGCCGACCAGATGGCGCGCGGCTTCGTCCTCGGGGCCACGGCCGGCCGGACCACGCTCACCGGCGAGGGCCTGCAGCACAACGACGGGCACTCGCTGCTGATCGCGGCGACCAACCCGGCGGTGGTGGCCTACGACCCGGCGTGGTCGTTCGAGATCGCGCACATCGTGCGGGACGCGCTGCGGCGGATGTACGGCGAGCAGGCCGAGGACATCTACTACTACCTGACGGTCTACAACGAGCCGTACGTGCAGGCGCCGGAGCCGTCCGAGCTGGACGTCGAGGGTCTGCTGCGTGGCCTGTACCGCTACGAGAAGGCCCCGTTGGGCGACGGCCCGCGCGCGCGCATTCTCGTGTCGGGCGTGGCGATGCCCTGGGCGCTGCGGGCACGTGAGCTGTTGGCCGACGAGTGGAACGTGCGGGCCGAGGTGTGGTCGGCGACGTCGTGGTCGGAGCTGCGGCGCGACGCGGTGGAGACCGACCGGCACAACTTCCTGCACCCGGAGGCGGAGCCGAGGCGGCCGTACGTGACCAGGGTGCTGTCCGAGGGTGCCGGCCCGGTGGTGGCGGCGACGGACTGGATGCGGGCGGTGCCGGACCTGATCCGTCCGTGGGTGCCGACCGACATGCTCACCCTGGGCACGGACGGGTTCGGCTTCTCCGACACCCGGCCGGCCGCGCGACGCCACTTCCTGGTGGACGCGGAGTCGATCACCGTCGGTGTGCTCGCCGCCCTGGCCCGGCGCGGCGAGGTGGAGAAGTCGACGGTCACCGAAGCGGCCCGGAAGTACCGGATCGACGACGTGTCGGCGGCCGGCCCGCAGACGTCCGACCCCGGAGTCGCCTGACTCTCTGTGACCCAGCTGACCTGCGATGATGAACCGGTAGCACGATAGGGGGACAGCGCTGGCGGCGGTGCCGTTGGCGAGTCCATAGTGGAGCTACCGGTGGGGACCGGGGAGAAGGGGCCGCCCGGCGGCGTGCGCACCGCCACGCCGGGGGGCCCCGCATCCGGTATCTCCTGTTCGGTGCTGCGCACCTTCCCGGAGGCGGATGCGGGGGTCTATGCCCTGGGGGGCGACCCCCCAGACCCCCACGGTGCGAGCTTCTTGCGACCCGGCGTGGTTGCTTTTTGGAGTGACCAGCGCTGGCGCTTCGCGCCATTTGGGGGCCTTGGCCTTTGGTCCCCTTGGCCATCTGGCTTCCTTCAAGGCGCGCGAGGTTCCCGAGCCTGACGTGCGAGTCGTACGTTCGCGTCGCGCGAGTCGTACGTTCGCGTCGCGCGAGTCGTACGTTCGCGTCGCGCGAGTCGTACGTTCGCGTCGCGCGAGTCGTACGTTCGCGTCGCGCGAGTCGTATGTTCGCGTCGTGGGCTGTGTGTGTCACGCTCCCGGATTGGGCGGTCCGCGGGTTCGGACTGCCGGACCCGCTGGCGTCCTGGCTGGGATCGGGGCTTGTGTAGCGCGAGTCCGGCTACCGGCCGAGCCGAGGTCACTTTCGTTAGGTGGGCGAGGCACATGTTCTGTGGCGCCCTGCGGGAGCTGGCGTCTTTCTTGCTGCGAATTGCATATGGCGTTGGGGGTGGGTTTGGGGGGCTTTGCGTTGGTCGGGCGGTCTAGGGGTGGTGGGGTGGTTAGAGTCGGGAGGGTGGTTCGGGTTTCGGAGGGGACGTTGGGGGCGCTGGAGCGGGCTTCGGGGAAGTTGGCTTCGGTTGCGGTTGCTTCTATGGAGGAGCAGTTCGCCTGGTTCGGGCGGATGCCGGCGGATCAGCGGGCTTCCGTTCTCCTGATCGCGCAGACGGGGGCTGCCGGGTTCACCTCCTACCTGCGGGATCAGGGGGAGGCCATTCGGCTCACTGCCGACGCGTTTCGGCAGGCGCCTCGGGATTTGTCGCGGTGGATCAGTTTGCGGCAGACGGTGGAGCTGGTTCGGGTCGCTGTGCAGGTGATCGAGCGGGAGGTGCCTGGGCTCGCGGCGGATGAGGAGGAGCGGCGGGTTCTTACCGAGGCGGTGCTTCGGTATGGGCGGGAGGTGGCTTTTACGTCGGCCATGTCTTATGCGACCGCTGCTGAGACTCGGGGGGCTTGGGACGCTCGGTTGGAGGCGTCCGTGGTGGACGCGATCGTGCGGGGGGATGCCGAGGAGTCTTTGCTGAGTCGGGCCGCGGCGTTGGGGTGGGATTTGGACGCGGCGGCTACCGTTCTTGTGGGGAATTCTCCGTCGGACGATCCGCCTACCGTGCTTTACGAGGTGCGTAGTCGGGCGGCTCGGGCCAATCGGTCCGTTTTGCTGGGGGTGCAGGGGTCTCGGCTGGTTGTCGTGCTTGCGGGGGATACGGGGGTTACTGGGGACGTCTTGCGGCGGATGGCGACCTCTTTCGGGGAGGGAGCCGTGGTGGTTGGGCCCACTGTCGACAGCATCGCGGACGCGCATCGGAGTTCGGCGGACGCCTTGTCGGGGTTGCGGGCAGTGGTGGCGTGGCCTTCGGCGCCTCGGCCGGTGCGGTCGACCGATCTGTTGCCGGAGCGGGCGTTGGCGGGGGATCCGGAGGCGGAGTGGCAGTTGGTGGACCAGATCGCGCGGCCGTTGGAGGACGCGGGCGGGGCGTTGCTGGAGACCGTGGAGACCTTTCTGGAGGCGGGTGGGGTGTTGGAGACCTGCGCCCGGGAGCTCTACGTCCACCCGAACACGGTGCGGTACCGGTTGCGCAAGGCGGCTGAGGTCACCGGGCACAACGCGAGCGTTCCTCGGGACGCGCTCGTGCTCCGGATCGCGCTCGCGGTGGGGCGGCTGTCGCGCGCGCGTGGCCTGTGGTAAGTGGTACAGACAACACAAACGGCGTTGTACCGTTCATCTGGGGGTAACCTTTGTGGGGTTCCTACAAATCGGCTGCCTCGACTTCGTGAGTGGCGGCATGCCTTCGAAGGCCCCCGACCGTGTTCAGTTGTCATGTGCTCGCACTGCTCGCCCCAGGCCAGGGCTCCCAGACGCCAGGCATGTTCACTCCGTGGCTCGAACTGGACGGCACTCGCGAACGGGTCGCCGGCTGGTCGGAGCTGACCGGGCTCGACCTCCTGGAACTCGGCACGGTCGCCGACGCCGAGGCGATCCAGGACACCTCGGTCACCCAGCCGCTGGTCGTCGCGCTCGCGCTGTTGGCCTTCGAGGAGCTGGAGCGGCGGCACGAACTTCCGGGCGACGTGCTGGTCGCCGGGCACTCCGTCGGTGAGCTCGCGGCGGCCGCGATGGCCGGGGCGCTCAGTGCCGACGACGCCGTCGTGCTCGCCGCGGTGCGGGGCGCGGAGATGGCGCGGGCCTGCGCTCTGGAGCCGACCGGGATGGCGGCCGTCATGGGCGGTGAGCCGGAGCAGGTCGTCGACTGGCTCGCGGAGTTCGACCTGACGCCGGCGAACCGCAACGGGGCCGGGCAGATCGTCGCGGCCGGGCCGCTCGACAAGGTCGACGAGATGATCGCGGCCAAGCCCGACTGGGTGAAGAAGGTCATCAAGCTGAAGGTCGCGGGGGCGTTCCACACCCGGTTCATGGCCACCGCCAAGGACGCGCTCGGGAAGCGGGCCGAGAACGTGGCCGTCAGCGACCCGAGTCGTGCGCTGCTGTCGAACGCCGACGGACAGGTCGTCACCGAGGGTCAGGACGTGCTCGATCGGCTGGTCGCGCAGGTCACCCGGCCAGTGCGCTGGGATCTGTGCATGGCCGCGATGGCCGAGCGGGGGGTGGGCGCGGTCGCGGAGCTGCCGCCGGCCGGCACGCTCACCGGGCTCGCCAAGCGCGAGCTCGACGGCGTCAAGCCGGTCGCGTTGAAGAAGCCGGAGGACCTGGCGAAGGTCGCCGACCTGCTCGGCGAGGAGAACGCCGCATGACCCGCATCCAGCAGTCCCGAGGTGCCGCGGCCAGCCGCATCCTCGGCATCGGCAGCAGCCAGCCCGAGCGCGTGGTCACCAACGACGAGCTGTCCACCAAGATGGACACCAACGACCAGTGGATCCGCGAGCGGGTCGGCATCGCCGAGCGGCGGTTCGCCGGGCCGGACGAGACGGTCGTGTCGATGGGCGTCGAGGCCGGGTCCAAGGCGATCGCCGCGTCCGGGCTGACCCCGTCCGACGTGGACACCGTGATCGTCGCGAACTGCACGAACACCGTGCCGATGCCCAACGCCGCCGCGCAGATCGCCGAGCTGGTCGGGGCCAGGGCGGCCGGTGGGTTCGACCTCAACGCCGCGTGCGCCGGGTTCTGCTACGGGCTCGCGTCGGCCTCGGACATGGTCCGCGCCGGCTCGGCCGAGCGGGTGCTGGTGATCGGCTCGGAGAAGCTCACCGACATCGTCGACCCCCTCGACCGGTCCACGGCGATCATCTTCGCCGACGCGGCCGGTGCCGCGGTCGTCGGGCCGAGCGACGAGCCGGGCATCGGGCCGGTCGCCTGGGGCACCGCCGGTGACCTGGCCGAGACGATCCGGATGCCCAACGGCCGGCACATCCACCAGGAGGGCCAGTCGGTCTTCCGCTGGGCGACCACCAAGATCGCGCCGATCGCGCTGCGTGCCGTCGAACTGGCCGGGCTGACGCCGGCCGACATCGACGTCCTGGTCCCGCACCAGGCGAACCTGCGCATCGTCGAGGCGATCGCGAAGAAGCTGCGGCAGAAGGGCGCCCGGGAGGACATGGTCGTCGCCGACGACATCGTCACCTCGGGCAACACCTCCTCGGCATCCATCCCGATGGCGATGGACCACATGCGCGCGGCGGGCCGGGTGCACTCCGGCGACGTCGCCCTGCTGATCGGGTTCGGCGCGGGGCTCTCCTACGCCGGCCAAGTCGTGATCTGTCCGTGATTTCCGCAGTTCCCTACCAGAAAGAGAGAGTGAACCCCATGGCCGAGAAGCCCACCGAAGAGCAGATCCTCGCCGGTCTCGCCGAGATCGTCGAAGAGGTCGCCGGTGTGGAGTCCGACGAGGTCACCGCGGACAAGTCCTTCGTGGACGACCTGGACATCGACTCGCTGTCGATGGTCGAGATCGCCGTCCAGGCCGAGGACCGCTTCGAGGTGAAGATCCCGGACGCGGAGCTCGCCAACCTGAAGACCGTCGGCGACGCGGTCAGCTACGTCGCCAAGAACGCCTGAGCCATCAGGAACTGAACCCACCTCGGAGGGGGACATGAGCACGGTCGATGTGGTCGTCACCGGCATGGGTGCGACGACTCCGCTCGGCGGCGACGTCACGTCCACCTGGGACGCGCTGCTCGCCGGCAAGAACGGCATCCGGGCCAACGACGCCGAATGGGTGTCGAAGTTCGACCTGCCGACACGGCTCGCGGCGCCGCTTGCGGTCGAACCGTCCGAGGTGCTGCCGCGGGTCCAGCTGCGCAGGCTGGACCGCTGCGAACAGATCGCGATCATCGCGGCGCGCGAGGCCTGGGCGGACGCCGGGTTCGAACGGCCGACCGAGGAACACCAGTCGGTCGAACCGGAACGGCTCGGCGTCGCCATCGGCACCGGCATCGGCGGCCCGGTGACCCTGCTCGACCAGGACGACCTGCTGGAGAACCACGGGCTGCGCAAGGTGTCGCCGCTGACCGTGCCGATGCTGATGCCGAACGGCCCGGCCGCGCACGTCAGCATCGACCTGATGGCCAGGGCCGGGGTGCACTCCCCCGCGTCGGCGTGCGCGTCCGGCGCGGAGGGCCTGGCCACCGCGTGGCAAATGATCCAGACCGGTCGGGCCGACGTGGTGGTCGCGGGTGGCGCGGAGGCGTGCATCCACCAGATCACCGTCGCCGGGTTCGCCCAGTCGCGGACGCTGAGCCTGCGCAACGACGAGCCGGAGCGCGCGTCCCGGCCGTTCGACGTCGACCGCGACGGGTTCGTGCTCGGCGAGGGCGCCGGCGTGCTGGTGCTCGAGCGCGAGGACCACGCGCGGGCACGGGGCGCGCGGATCTACGGGCGGTTGGCCGGCACCGGCATCACGTCCGACGCGTACCACATCACCGGCAACCACCCGGAGGGCATCGGGCAGATCAACGCGATCACCCAGGCCATCCGCACCGCCGGTCTGTCGCCGACCGACATCGGACACGTGAACGCGCACGCCACGTCGACCGTCGTCGGCGACATCGGCGAGGCGGTCGCGATCTCGAAGGCGATCGGCGAGCACGTGGTGCTGACCGCGCCGAAGAGCGCGCTCGGCCACCTGGTCGGCGGCGCCGGCGCGGTGGAGAGCATCGCGACGCTGCTGTCGATCTACCACGGCATCATCCCGGCGACGCGGAACCTGGAGAACCAGGATCCGAAGGTCACCCTGGACGTGGTCGCCGGCGAACCGCGCAAGCTGGAACTGACCGCGGCGGTGAACGACTCGTTCGGCTTCGGCGGGCACAACGTGGCCCTGGCCTTCACCGCGGCCTGACGTTCGAGGGCGGTCGCTCAGCTGTCGAGCCGGCCGCCCTTGACCATCCCGACCAGCCCGGGCACGTCGGCCACCAGCTCCGGCCCGCCCGGCTGTTTGGAGTCACGCAACGCCCCCAGCGTGCGGAAGACCTCGACACAGCCGTTGCCGGTGTCCGATAACGAGGACTTTCGCCATCCGTCGCGGCGATCTGCGGTGGACATGGTTCCTCCGTGATCAGGTCAACGCCGTGAGGCGCGTACGGATCAGATCGGCGGTCTGCTCCGGCGACAGCGCTACCTCACGCAGCCGGTGGACGATCCGAGTATAGCCAGCGACCTGGGCCTGATCCTGTACGTAGACGGCCCCGTTGACCATCTCCGCGTAGCCGATGCTCTGGGCTTCGGCGAAGTCGAGCACGGTGAACGGCCCGACGAGGGCGTCGTGCGCACCGAGCGCGGTCGGCAGGATCCGAAGCTCGACGTTGTCACGCTGCCCGAGTTCCACCAGGCGCTCAAGCTGCGCACGCATGATCCCGGCCCCGCCGATGGGCCGGTCGAGGACGACTTCTTCGAGCATGACGGCCAGCCGTAGCGGGTGCTCCTCGTCGAACAGGCGACGCTGGCGTTCCATCCGCAGGCTCACGGTCCGCTCGTCGTGATCCGGACGGACGCGGAGGTTGCCGGCAGTGACGCCGAGGGCGTAGGCCTCGGTTTGCAGCAGCGCCGGGAGAACCAACGGTGCGTAGATCGACGACCGGGAGGCCAACCCCTCCAGGCCGACGAAGGTCCGCAACCAGTCAGGAACGACATCGGTCCACGGTGCCCACCAGGTCTGCTGACCGGCGCTGCCAGCCAGCGACGACAGGCGGTCGATGTCGGCCTGGTCGGCGCGGTAGAAGCGGAGCAGGTCGCGCACCTCGGCCGGTTGCTGCTGGTTGCGGCCGCTCTCCATGTGGCCGACCTTGCCTGCGGAGCAGTTGATGACCTTGGCCGCTTCGGTGATCTTCTTGCCGACGCGTTCCCGGAACCGGGTCAGCTCGACCCCCACCAGCCAGCGCACCGCCGACGGGTCCTCGCGATCTGCCACTCGTCTCGATCCTCCTTCGTGCGGCGTCCAGTCTGCCCGGCCATGCCGGGACCGAACGAGCCTCATCAACCGATCGAGGTATGGCGACCTGTAGGACCATACGTAACACTCGCAGGCATGACCACCACCCATCTGACCACCGGGATCTGGGCCGCGGTCCAGGACGGCTGCCCGCTGCGGTGCGGCGTCGAGGGCAGCGACATGGCGAATCTGATCATCGGCGAGGACGGCGGTATCGAGTTGCAGCTCGACGCCACGACCATGCGCAGGCTGGCCGAGGTCAGCGCGCAGGCGGTGTCCGAAATGGACGTCCTGTACGAGCGCGGCCGCTGACCGCGGTCAGGCGCAGGCCTCGTGCTGGGGGCTGGCGGCCGTGGTACCGCTGTCGATCTTCCAACCGGCGTCGGTCTCGACCAGGGGGAAGACCACGTTCCAGTTGATGCAGGGCACGCGCAGCTCCTGCGGCGCGTCCGCCGGGTCCTGCACGCTGGTGAACTTCATCAGCACCCGTGCCTCGCCCTCGGCGGCCAGTTCGATCCGGTGCACCACGATGCTTCCGTCCCGGGTCGAACGGTAGCTGCGCAGCCACGCCTCCCTCGGCTGGCGGTCCACCCGGTTCGGGGTCACCGTCGCGGTCCACGCTTCGTAGTCGCGGGCGTTGATCGCGTCGAAGTAGGTCTGCAGGACCGCGCGTACGGGCTCGAACAGCGGGTGCGCGCCCGCGTCCTGGGTGCCGAGCACCACGGTCGGGCCTGGCTGCTCCTCGGGCGGCACCGACGTGCTGGGAGCCGGCACGACGTCGGCGACCTCCCGATCCTCGTACACGGTGCGCGCCAGCAACCCGCCGATCGCGGTCGCGATCACCGTGATGAGGAGGACCGGCAGCAACCACGGCTGGCGGCCGCGTTCAGGGGCCACGCGGAGAGACTACTCAGCCCACCCGGTGCAGCCAGGTGACCGGGGCACCGTCCCCGGCCCGCCGGTACGGCTCGAGCGCCGCGTCCCAGGACGCGCCGAGCAGCTCGTCGACCTTGTGGGCGAACGCCTCGCCCGCCCGGCTCGCCGTCGCCATCGCGCGCAGCTGGTCCTCGCCGACCACGATGTCGCCGTTCGCGGACGTGCGGGCGCGCCACAGGCCCAGCGTCGGTACGAAGCAGAAACGTTCGCCGTCGACGCCCTCGCTCGGTTCCTCGGTCACCTCGAACCGGGTCATCGGCCACGCCTTCAACGCGGTCACCAACTTGGCACCGGTTCCGGCCTCACCTGTCCAGCCGCACTCGGCCCGGAGCTGTCCCTGCGCCGCCGGCTGTGCGGTCCACTGCAGGTTCGCCCGGACTCCAAGGGTGCCCGAAATAGCCCACTCGACGTGCGGACATACCGCAGACGGCGACGAGTGGACGTACACCACGCCACGAGTGCTCACTGCTGACCTCCGCTGCTCGACGAGGAACCGTCTTCCCCTACGCCCTCGTCACGGCGGTACGGCACGCACTCCCTTTAGGTTGTTGGCGCTCATTCTGCCCTGACCACCGACGCTTCCGCCACACCAGGCACGAATTCGGCGAACCCGCACCGACCGGGGGCGACCGTCCGGCTACGGTGAGCGGGGGAAGGGAGGTGGCAGGTGCGACTGGTCCGGCTGGGCGACGAGTCCTCAAAGGTCGGTGCCGACGTGCGGGCCGCGCTCGCCTCCTGGGGCCGCGGCGACCACGTCGTGGGCGGCGTCGCGCTCATCGGCCCCCCGCCGGGTGACACTCCCCCCGGGGTGGACGCGGTCGTGCTGCTCCCCCGCGGCGTGCTGGTCGTCGCCGGCGTGGACCTGCCCGACCCGGCGATGCGCCTCGACGCGCCGCTGACCGGCCAGTGGAAGACCGACGGCTGGCCGCTCACCCGCGCCGACGGCGTGGTCAACCCGGCCACCGAGGTCACCGAGGCCATCGCCGCGATCACCCGGCACCTGGAGCAGGCCGACGTCGAACCGCTGCCGGTCGGCACGGTGATCGCCGTCGGCCCGTACGTCTCGCAGGTCCACCAGCCCACCTCCGACCTGCTGCGCGGCGTCCGCGTGCTGCACCCGGAGCCCGGGAAGCTGCTCACCGCCGCCCGCGAGCTCGCCACCCACCCGCGGCCGTGCACGGTGGCGCAGGCGCGCGCGATCCTGCACGCCCTGGCCCCGGGGAACGCGACGCTCGCCGGGCTCGACCTGGCCGCCGAGGGCTTCGCCGACACCGCCGCCCCCGGCCTGAGCACGGCCAGCACCACGCTCATCCCCAAGGTCCCGGCCCGTCCGCCCGCGGCCGCCGCCCGCCGGTCCGGTCAGCTGCACTGGCTCCCGGTCAGCGCGGCCGTG
The DNA here is from genome assembly GCF_025165815.1 of Actinophytocola gossypii. Classification (GTDB taxonomy): domain Bacteria; phylum Actinomycetota; class Actinomycetes; order Mycobacteriales; family Pseudonocardiaceae; genus Actinophytocola; species Actinophytocola gossypii. The sequence continues at coordinate 126,870 of NZ_JAFFZE010000011.1, forward strand.
CTGGTCGCGATGCTGCTGCTCACCGGCATCGTCTACGCGGTCGCGTCGTCCGGCGGTGACGACCAGCGCGCGGCCGGCCCCACGACCACGCCGCCGAGCGCCGTCGAGGTGGAGGGCCAGGACTTCGTTCCGGCCGGCACCGTCTCCGACACCGACTGCGCCGCGCACGCCTACGGCGACGTGCAGGCCTGGCTGGAGCGCAACCGCTGCGGCGAGCTGGTGCGGATGCGCTTCGAGTCCACAGCGGACGGCAAGCGGGCCGCGGTCATGGTGGCCGTGCTGCGCTTCCCGGAGAGCGTGCTCGCCGAGGAGCTGCGTACCGTCGTGGACACGCCGGGCAGCGGCGCGATCACCGATCCGGCCACCGAGGACGAGCCGTGGCCCCACGGCGACGAACCGGCCTTCGAGTCCGCGGCCTACGCCAGCGACCTGGAGGGCAGCAGCCTCAAGCTGGCGCAGGCGGTGTGGATGGACGCGCCGTCCACACCGGACGACGAGGACCTCACCCGGCTCGCCACCCTCGCGCTGGACATCCGGGCCCCCGTCTGAATGTGACGTCGCTATCGGACTCCTCGCCACACCGGCGACCTTCACCGGAAGGTGACCGTCCGGCCGTTATCCTCGTTCCCGCTCGTCTCGTGAACCCACCTCCGGAGGACCCTGTGGCGCAGAAGACCGTTCTCGAACTGGTCGACGACCTCGACGGCGGGCGGGCCGACGAGACCGTGACCTTCGCCCTCGACGGGGTCGAGTTCGTGATCGATCTCTCCGAGGAGAACGCCGCGCGCCTGCGGGACACGCTCGCCGAGTTCGTCGGCCACGCGCGGCGCACCGGCGGCCGCAAGCAGCGCGGCAAGGCGACCCCGGCGGCCAACGGCAAGCCGGACACCCAGGCGGTCCGCGAGTGGGCCCGCAGCCAGGGCGAGGAGGTCGCCGAGCGCGGCCGCGTCCCGCAGGCGCTGCTGACCAGGTTCCAGGAGGCGCACTCCTAGGGGAGTCGCTTCGCCGACGGGGTCGCCCAGGTGCCGAGCCGCCGCACGGCGAGCACCGGGTGCGGCTGGAGCGGTCCAAGTCGCGGCTCGCGCACCAACGCGCGGGCCGTGCGCTGGGCCACGCGCAGGGTGCCGGACAGGCCACGCAGCATCGCGGTCGCGACCGGGTCCGGGTACGGGCGGCGGCCGTACAGCTCGGTGGCCCAGCGTGGGAGCAGCGAGTACCCGAGGTGGCCCACCAGCGGCTCGTACACCGCAAGGCCGAGCGCGAGCGTGCCGCGTACCGGCGGGCGGTGCAGGAAGTCGTAGATCTCGTCGGCGTCCTCGGTCCGGCGCAGCTCCGGGCGCCGGTCCGCCAGGTAGCGGCGCATCGCGGCCACGTCGCCGGGGACCTCGTCGGGGTCGAGGCCGACCAGGGCGGCCGAGCGGCGCTGCTCGTCGAGGTAGCGGTCGGCGTGCGCGGCGGTCAGCGGGAACCCCGCCCGGCGGACCACCGCCAGGAACGACGACACCTCCGCGCAGTGCACCCACAGCAGCAGCTCCGGCTCGTCGACCCGGTACCGCTCGCCGGTCTCCCGGTCGGTGACCCGCAGCCGGCGGTGCACCTCGCGGACCGCGCGGGCCTCGCGCCTGGCCTCCTCGGTGGTGAGGTACGTGGTGGCGCCGACGAAGTTCGCGGTGCGGACCAGGCGGCCGAGCGGGTCGCCGCGGAAGTCGGAGTTCTGCACCACACCCGCGACCGCCCTCGGGTGCAGCGCCTGCAGGTACAGGCCGCGGATGCCGGCCAGCCACATCGCCGGCTCCGCGTGCAGCTGCCAGGTCACCGAGGACGGGCCGAACAGGCCATGGTCGGTCACAGCAGCGGCGGGACCATGGCCTCGATGACGTGCGGGCCGGGCTCCGCGAGCGCCTTGCCGAACTGGTCGGCCAGCTCCTCCGCGGTCGTCGCCCTGGTCGCGGGCACGCCCATGCCCTCCGACATCCGCACGAAGTCCAGGTCGGGGCCGGACAGGTCGAGCAGCTCGTTCGCCTTCGGGCCGGCGGCCTCCGCGCCGACCCGGGACAGCTCCATCCGCAGGATCGCGTAGGCGCGGTTGTTCAGCACCACCGTGGTCACGTCCGAGCCCTCGCGCGCCATCGTCCACAGCGACGACACCGTGTACATCGCGCTGCCGTCGGCCTGCAGGCACACCACCGGGCGGTCCGGGGCGGCGACGGCCGCGCCGAGGGCCACCGGCAGGCCCTGGCCGATCGCGCCGCCGGTGAGGGTCAGCACGTCGTGCCGTGGGGCGCCGGCGGTGGTCATCGGGATCATCAGGCCGGAGGTGTTCGCCTCGTCGGAGACGATCGCGCCCTCCGGGAGCAGGGCGCCGATCACCTCGGTCCAGTTCTGCGGGGTCAGCGGGCCGGACGGCAGCGCGGGGCGGGTGGCCTCCTGCCGGACCGGGTCGACGCCGGCGGCGACCTCGTCGGCCAGGTGCTCCAGCGCGCCGGTGCCGTCCTCGCCGAGCACGGACAGCACGTGCGTCTGGCAGCCGTCCGGAACCAGCTCGCTGGCCTTGCCCGGGTAGGCGAAGAACGACACCGGGGCCTTCGCGCCGACCAGGACCAGGTGCTTGACGTCGGTGAGCTGCCACTGGACCTGCTCGGCGAGGTAGCCGAGGCGCTCCACGTTCGGCAGGCCGGCGCCGCGCTCGATCCGGGCGGGGAACGTCTCGGCGAACAGCTTCGCGCCGGTGGCCGCGGCGATCCGGCTGGCGGCGACCAGGCCGCGATCGCGGGTGGTGCCGTGGCCGAGCAGCAGCACGGTCGGCTCGCCTGCGCGGACGACCTTGGCGATCTCGGCGATCCGGTCCTCGTCGACCGGGACCGGGGCGGGCGGGTCGGCCGGGGTGCCCGGCTCGCCGCCGTCGGCCCAGGACACGTCGGCGGGCAGCACCAGGTTCGCGACCTGGCCGGGGGCGGTGCGCGCGGCGGCGATCGCGGCGACGGCGTCGGCGCCCAGCTCGTCCGGGGACTTCGAGGTGCGGGTCCAGCCGCGCAGCCAGCCGGTCAGCGCGTCGATGTCCGACTCCAGCGGGGCGTCGAAGCCCTTGTGGTAGCGGGCGTGGTCGCCGATCACGTTGACGATCGGGGTGTGCGCGCGGCGGGCGTTGTGCAGGTTCGCCAGGCCGTTGGCCATGCCGGGGCCCAGGTGCAGCAGGGTGGCGGCCGGGCGGTCGGCCATCCGGGCGTAGCCGTCGGCGGCGCCGGTGACGGTGCCCTCGAACAGGCTCAGCACCGCGCGCATCTCCGGCACCGCGTCCAGCGCGGCCACGAAGTGCATCTCGGAGGTGCCCGGGTTGGCGAAGCACACGTCGACGCCGCCGTCGACCAGGGTGCGCAGCAGGGCCTGTGCGCCGTTCATCGGATAGTCCCCTCAGTCGAAGAGTACGCCGGGGTTGAGGATCCCCGTCGGGTCGAACGCCTGCTTGATCCGCCGCATCAGGGCGACCTTGTTCGGGTCCTCCAGCTCGAGGAAGTGCCGCTTCTTCTCGTGGCCGATGCCGTGCTCGCCGGAGATCGCGCCGCCGAGCCGCATGCCGGTGGCGAACAGCTCGTGCAGCACCTTGTGCCGCACCTCGGGATCCTTCTGGAACACCGCGAGGTGCACGTTGCCGTCGCCGGCGTGGCCGCAGCCGACCACCAGGGTCTGGTTGCCCTGGGCGATCTCCATGACGGCGGAGAAGAACTCGGGCAGCGCGGCCCTCGGCAGCACGGTGTCGATGATGTCGTCGGCGCCGGCGCCCTTCGCGGTGAAGAACGCCTTCTCGCGGGCGTCGATCAGCTTGCGCGCGGCCGGGCCGGGCAGCACGTAGGTGTCCAGCGAGCCCAGCTCGCCGAGCAGCGTGCCGACCGCCTCGACGTCCTGGTCGAGCCGCTCGGTCGCGTTGTTCTCCAGCATCACCACCAGGTAGGCCTGCGCGGTGTCGCGGATCTCGTCCGGCACGCCGAGCTGGAGCTGCGCGGTGTGGGTGATGGCGCCCATGGTGAGCGCGTCGATGTACTCGAGGATCAGTGGGCCGATGCCGCTGCCGACGACCCTGGGCACGGCGCGCGCGACGGTCGCCAGGTCGGGGAACGGGGCCAGCACGGTGGCCTGGTGGGACATCCTTGGCTGGAGCTTGAGCACCGCCTCGGTGACCAGCGCGAGGGTGCCCTCGGAGCCGACGATCAGCTGGGTCAGGTCGTAGCCGGTGCTGGCCTTGACGTACCTGCCGCCGGTGCGGATCACCTCGCCGGTGGGCAGCACCGCCTGCAGGCCGAGCACGTGGTGGCGGGTGACGCCGTACTTGACCGCGCGCATCCCGCCTGCGTTGGTGCCGACGTTGCCGCCGAGGCTCGAGGACAGCTCCCCCGGGTACACCGGGTAGACCAGGCCCTCGGCCTTGGTGCGCTCCTCCAGTTCGGCGAGGGTGACGCCGGGCTGGACCACGGCGACGTGGTTCTCGGTGTCGATCTCCAGCACGCGGTTCATCCGCTCGAACGACACCAGGACGCCGTCCGCGCGGGGGACGGCCGCGCCGGACAGGCCGGTGCCGCTGCCACGCGCGGTGACCGGGGTGCCGGTCTCGGCGGCCAGCGCGAGGATCGCGGCGACCTGCTCGGCGTCCGCCGGGCGCACCACGTGCGCCGGCCGGGCCGGCTCGGCGGTCAGCGTCTCGTCGTGGGTGTAGTCCTCGGCGACCGCGTCGCCGGAGGACACGTGCTCGGCGCCGACGATCTCACCGAGTCTCGTACCGAGGTCCGCCATCGGATTCCTCCCAGCTCTGCCCCTGGCGCCACAATAGTTGTTCCGATCACCGCGGCGACACGCCCGCCGGTGGGGTCGCGCCGCGCACCACGGCCGCGGCCAGCACGGCGAGCGCGGGCGCCAGCTGGATCCCGTAGCCGCCCTGGCCGGCGACGAACACGAACCCGGGGTGGTCGGGCCACGCACCGACCACCGGGGCGCGGTCGGCGGTGAACGTGCGCAGGCCGGCCCACGCGGTGTGCACCGACCGCAGGCCGAGCGTGGTGACCGCGTTGACCCGGTCCAGGGCGAGCGCGACGTCGAGTTCCTCCGGTCGGGCGTCGCACGGCTCGGTCGGGGTCTCGTCGGCCGGGGAGACCAGCACGCGGGTGCCCTCGGGGCGGAAGTAGAAGCGGTCGGCGGCGTCGGCGACCATCGGCCAGGCCGGGTCGACCGGGGTGGGGCCGGCGGCGAGCGCGACCGTGCGGCGCAGCGGGCGCAGGCCGGCGGCCGGCACGCCGGCCAGCGCGGCGACGGTGTCGGCCCAGGCCCCGGCGGCGTTCACGACGGTGCCGGCCAGGACGTCATCGGTGTCGAGGGTCGCGTGCCAGCCGGTGCCGTCGCGGCGCAGGGCGGTGAGCGGGCGGCCGGTGCGGATCCGGCCGCCGCGGGCACGCAGGCCGCGGACGTAGGCCTGGTGCAGGGCCATCACGTCGATGTCGGACCCGCTGGTGTCGTGCGCGGCGGCGACGACCTCGGCGAGCACCGGGCACAGGGTTCTTGCCTCGGCGGGGGTGACCGGGGTGGCGGGGAGGCCGGCCAGGTGGGTGGCGGCCTCGTCGTCGGCGGCGAGCCAGAGCACGTCGCGCGGGGTGAGCAGCGGCGGAGTGTCCAGCTCGGTCTCCAGCTCGCGGTAGCGGGCCGCGCTGGCGGCGGTCAGGTCGCGGACGACCGGGCCGCCGTAGCTGGGGGCGTAGACGGCGGCCGAGCGGCCGGTGGTGTGTGCCGCCAGGGTCGGCTCGGCCTCGGCGAGCAGCACCGACGCGTCGGCGGCCAGCTCGTAGGCGACGGACACGCCCGCCATGCCGCCGCCGATCACCAGGATGTCGACCCGCTCCATGGTGTCGAGGGTAATTCGGTTGCCGTGGCGGTTACCGTGGTCGGTATGGGTATGGCTGCGATGATAAAGAAGCGCCGTCGCTGACAGCGATGGCCTTCTGGTTCGCGTTCCGCGCTGACCCCGTCTGACGGGTCGGCTGTCGCTGTCTCCACGCACCTCCTGTTTCTCCTCGTGCCTGGAGCGGCTCTCCCATGCCTTCTTCCCGGCGGCCTCGTGCCGCCCATCTCCGCCCGTCCTCATCCGGGGTGCACCTGCTGTCCGGCCGGGTGGCCGACCGGCTCGTCCGCGACGCCGGACTCGGCCGGGACGACCTGGTGATCGACTTCGGTGCCGGCCCCGGGTCCATCACCGCCCCGCTGGCCGGCACCGGCTCGCGCGTGCTCGCCGTGGAGCGGGACGAGGCGTTCGTGCGCGCCCTGCGCCGACGCTTCGCCGACCAGCCGAGAGTGCGCGTGGTGCACGACGACCTGCGACGGGTCCGGTTGCCCGGGCGGGACTTCGCCGTGGTGGCGAGCATCCCGTTCGCCGTGACGACCCCGCTGCTGCGCCGGCTGCTCACCCCCGTGCCGAGCCGGCTCGCACGAGCCGACGTGGTGGTCGAGTGGGGCCTCGCCCGCCGGCTGACCGCCGCGCGGCCGAGGGACCTGGAGGCGGCGTGGTGGGCCGCGCGGTTCGACCTGCGGCTGGTGCGGCGGATCCCGGCGTCGTGTTTCACCCCGGCGCCCGGGGTGGACGCCGCGCACCTGTCGATCCGGCGCTCCCCTGTGGACAGGCGGACCCAGGCGGTCCTGTGGACGCTGCTGGGTGCGGTGTACCGGCGGCCGGACACGCCGGCCCGGCACGTGCTCGGCGACCTGGTCGCCCACCGGCTCGCGCACCGCGTGCTGCGCGCGCACGGCACCGACCCGGCCACGCCGGCCGGCGAGGTCCGGATCGGACACTGGACCGCGGTGGCGACCACTCTCGCCGGCGACCGTGCGGTCAGCCCGCCGCCGCTGCCCCGCGCGCTAGGTTCGGGGCATGGGCGAGTTCGAGATCGATGACGACCGGCGCCGGGTCGACCGGGACGTGCTGTGGGAGTTCATGTCCACTCAGGCCTACTGGGGCAGGTTCCGCGACCGCGCGATGGTGGAGCGGCAGCTGGACGGCGCGTGGCGGATCGTCGCGGCCTACCGCACGGACGACGGCGCCATGCTCGGGTTCGCGCGGGCCTTCTCCGACGGGGAGGCCGCGGCGTACCTGGCCGACGTGTTCGTGGTCGAGGAGGCACGGGGCAACGGTGTCGGCAAGGCGCTGGTGCGCGCGATGATCGAGGACGGGCCGGGCCGGCACTTCCGGTGGATGCTGCATACCGCCGACGCGCACGAGCTGTACCGCGGGTTCGGGTTCGCCGAGCCGGACGCCACGTACATGGAACGCCGCCGGCCGGTCACCGGGTCGTGAGCGCGGCCAGCTCGCGGCGCAGCTCGGTGGCGCTCGCGGCGAGGTGGTCGAGGAAGCGGGCCGGGGCGGGCGGCACCCGCTCGGCGGTCGCCGCGTACACCCGGCGCGGGGTCAGCTCCTCGGCGCGCAGGCGTTTCACCAGGACGTCCTGGCGCAGCGCGGTCGCGGCGAGGCCGGGCACGAGGGTGACGCCGAGGCCGGCGGCGACCAGGCCCTGCTTGGCGGTCCACTCGCCGACGACGTAGCGGACCGCCGGGCGGAACCCGGATCGCAGGCACGCACCGATCAGGGTGTCCTCGACCGCGGTGGAGCCGGCGATCCAGCTCTCCTCGGCCAGTTCGGTGAGCCGGATCGTGTGCCGCGCGGCGAGCCGGTGCCCGGTGGGCAGCGCGACCAGCGGCGGGTCGTCGAGCAGGTGGCGCAGCGCCAGTCCGTCAGGCGGGTTCGCGGTCTGGCCGGTCGGAACGGACAGCACCGCCACGTCCAGCTCGCCCGCGCGCAGCCGGGCCTCCTGGGTCGCGGACAGCCCGTCGGACAGGGACAGCTCGACCCTCGGGTGCGCGGCCCGGAACGCCGCCATCGCGCGTGGGACCAGAACCGCCTCGGCGGTGGCGAACGCGCCGATCCGCAGCCGGCCGCTGTCGACCTCGCGCAGCGCGGCGAGGTCCCGGCGGGCGGCGTCGAGCCGGTCGAGCACGGCGTCGGCGTGCCCGAGCAGGCAGCGGCCCTCGTCGGTGAGGCGAACGCCGCGCGGCACCCGGTCGAACAGGGTCGCGGCCACGTCCTCCTCCAGCGCGGCGATCTGCCGGGACACCGCGGACTGGGTGTAGCGCAGCGCGGCGGCGGCCGCGGTGAACGAGCCGCGCAGCGCCACCTCGCGGAACACGGTCAGGTGCGCGACGTCCACAACGGACTCCTTCCGGGAACGCATGGGAGCCATGCGAGACATTCGCTTGTCGCATGTCCTGGTCGAGCCTAGCGTCGCGGGCATGTCCACCGTCGCGTTTCTCGGCCTCGGCCACATGGGCAGCCGGATGGCCGCCCGGCTGGTCGCCGCCGGCCACGAGGTCACCACCTGGAACCGAACCCCGAGGCGGCTCGCCGGCGCGCGGGCCGCCACCACCCCGGCCGACGCGGTCGCCGGCGCGGAGTTCGTGCTGACCATGCTCACCGGCCCCGAAGCCGTCGAGGCGGTGCTGTTCGGGGACGACGGCGCCGCGCCGGCGATGACACCGCACGCGGTGCTCGTCGAGCTGTCCACGATCGGCCCGCGCGCGGTCGCCGCGATCGCGGCCCGGTTGCCGTGCCCGGTGGTGGACGCACCGGTCGGCGGCAGTATCGACCGGGCCGAGGCCGGCGAGCTGATCGTCCTCGCCGGCGGCGCGGAGTCCGATGTGGACCGGGTGGCGCCGGTGCTCGCGGCTCTCGGCGACGTGCGGCGCACCGGCGGGTCCGGCAGCGCGGCCGCCGCCAAGCTCGTGCTGAACGCCGCCATGGTCGGCGGGCTCGCACTGCTCGGCGAGGTCCGCGAGCTGGCCGCCGCGCTCGGCGTCGACCCGGAGCCGCTGCTCGGCACCGGCCCGCTCGCGATGGTGGCCGCCCGGGCCGGCGCGACCGGCGTCCACTTCGGCACCGAACTGGCCGTGAAGGACCTGGACCTGGCGATCCGTCACGGCGACCGCCTGCCGCTGCTGGCCGCCGCACGCGACCGAGCCGACACCCAGCCGACCGGCCAGGACGCCGGCGCGCTGGCCGACCCGAGGAGCACCCGATGACCACGTTCCACAATCCCCCGATCGCGCCGCCGCCGGCCGCCGCGTACTCCCAGCTCGCCGAGGTCGACCTGGGCGGGTGCCGGCTGCTGGTGCTGTCCGGGCAGGCCGCCCTCGCCGCCGACGGCACCGTGGTCGGCGGGGACGACATGGCGGCCCAGACCCGGTTCACCTTCGACGCCATCGGCGCGCTGCTCGCCGACCGGGGCGCCACGTTCGCCGACGTGGTCAACATCCGCAGCTACCTGACCGACCTGGACCGGCTGGCCGAGTACGGCGCCACCCGCCTGACCTACCTCGGCGACGCGCGACCGACCAGCACCACCGTCGAGGTGTCCCGGCTGTTCCGCCCCGGCCTGCTGCTGGAGGTCGACGTCACGGCCGTGCTGGGGTCACCGGCTCCAGGAACGGCGTGAGCAGGCCGGGCACCGCCTCCTCCGCGAGTCGCAGCCCCTCCTGCTCGCCGACGTCGCGCACGAAGAACCGGCCGTCGTTGGCCGCGGTCGTCGCGGCGATCGTGACCAGCCCGGACCGGCGCTGGAACGGCGAGCGGCGCACGTTCCACCCGATGATCCCGCCCCGGAGCAGGGCGACGGTGTGCCGGCTGCCGGCACCGTAGCGGGTGACCAGGTAGTCACCGGACAGGCCGTGGCCGAGGTTGCGGTAGTCGTCGAGCGCCAGCGCGATCGCCACCGGGGTCAGCACGAGCGCGGCGATCCACGCCAGGTGCAGCAGCACGGTGGTGAGCAGCAGGCCCAGCACCGCGAGCACGGCCGCGATCCCGAGCGCCGCGTACAGCGCCCAGGCGATCCGCCGGTTCCGCGCGGCCGTCGGGTGCGGCCGGATGTCCACGCCGGCCAGCGGGTCGGCCCGCAGCACGTCGACCGCGACGCGGCGGGCCAGCGCGATCGGCGCGGCCGGCATCAGGGTCTTGGGGTCGGTGTTGTCCTTGTCCGACCGGACCTTGAGGCCGGTGGCGACCACGTCGACCCGGGCGGCGCCGACCAGCCGGGCGCCCAGCGGCTCGAACACGTCCACCCCGCGCAGCCGACGCTGCTCCAGCGACAGCGAGCGGGTGGTGAACAGGCCGCGGCGGACCAGCAGGGTGCCGTTCTCCCGGGTCAGCCGGTAGCGCCACCACATCTCGACGAACAGGCCGAGCGACCCGACGACGCCGATCAGCACGCCGATGGCGACCAGCACGAGCACCAGCACCACGATCGAGGTGTTCGCGAACAGGTCCCCGACGTACTGGATCACCGAGTTCTGCACGCCGATCCAGTCCGACACCTGCATCACCGCGCCGAACGCGGCGGTGCCGAGGATCGGTGTGGTCACCCCGATCGGCGCGTACCGGATCCACGACCAGTCCAGCGTGGCGAGCGCCGGCCCGGTGTCCGGCTCGGTGGTCTCTCCGGCGGCGGGGGCGCGTTCGAGCAGTACCCGGCGCAGTTCCTCGGCCCGTGCGCGGCGCACCGGGTCCAGGGTGAGGTGGCTCTGCTGGCCGGTCACCTGCTGGCCGGTGCCGATCTTGACCTTGGTCAGCCCGAACATCCGCAGCAGCGGGTTGGCCACCAGGTCGACCGTGCGCACCCGGTCCCTCGGGATCGACCGCAGCGTGTGCAGCACCCAGGCGTAGCGCAGTTCCACCCGCTCGTCGGTGATCCGGTAGCGGGTGTGCCGCCAGCGCATCCAGTCGGCGACCGTGGCGAGCACGGTCAGCAGCACCACGCCGCCCCCGGAGATCAGCAGCACCGGTACGGGCGAGGTGCCGCCCCGCACGAACCCCGCGACGAACGGAACGGCGACCCCCGCCCCGAACCCGGCCACGGTGATCGCCGACGCCCACACCGTGTGCCGGTCCAGCTGCTCCCACCGTCCCGCCTCCCCGGATTTTCTACTTGTGGTCGCGGGGGACGGGACTGGTGCGGTTCCCCTCGGGTGCGGTTGGGAGCGGGGCGGTTCGGAGTGCGGCACAGGGGGTGTCACGTCGCGTCTCCGCGGTTGCTCCGGGTGGTCTCGGTCAGCCGCTCGACCAGTTCGGCGGCCAGCTCGTGGTCCAGGCCCTGGATCTTGAGCGGGCCGGCCGCCGACGCCGTGGTGACCGTGACGCTGGAGAGCCGGAACAGCTGCTCCAGCGGCCCGCGCGCGGTGTCCACGGTCTGGATCCGCGACATCGGCGCGATCCGCCACTCCTGCCACAGCCAGCCGGACCTGGTGTAGACGGCGTCCTCGGTGACCTCCCAGCGGTGCACCCGGTACCGCCAGAACGGCACCGCGATCCCGTACGGCACCCCGACGGCCAGGACGATCCCCATCGCCAGCAGCAGCCACGGCCGCGCCGGCCCGATCAGCAGCGCCAGCACGGCCAGGACCACCGCCGGCACCGCGACGGTCGCCAGCTCGTTGGTGAGCCAGTACGTGACCGCGCGCCGCTCCACCCGGTTGCGTGGCGGCCGAAGCCGAACCACCTCGTTCACTTGTCCTCCCCGAACGTGAATGGCTGACACGCTACGGACGGGCCGTGTGCCCCCGCGTCGCCCGGAAGAACGATCCCACTGGTCATTCCCTCGGTTGACCCCACTCGGCTATCTTCCCGACCCATGAGCCGCGCCGTGACCGTCGTCCTGCTGATCCTCGCCGCGCTGGTCGTGCCGACCGGCACCGCCGCGGCCGACCCGCTGTCCTGGCGGCTGACCGAGACCGGTACCGACGCGCAGCTGCGCGGGCTGTCGGCGGTGAGCCGGCACGTGGCGTGGGCCAGCGGCTCGGGCGGCACGGTGCTGCGCACGGTCGACGGCGGCCGCACCTGGACCGACGTCGGCCCGCCCGGCGCCGACGCCCTCGACTTCCGCGACATCGAGGCGTTCGACGCGCGGACCGCGGTGGCGCTGTCGATCGGCACCGGCGCGTCGTCCCGGGTCTACCGCACCACCGACGGCGGCGCCACCTGGACCGAGACGTTCCGCAACACCGAGGAGGCCGCGTTCTACAACTGCGCGGCGTTCTTCGACCGGCGGCACGGGCTGGTCGTCGGCGACCCGGTGGACGGGGAGTTCCGGGTGCTGTCCACATCGGACGGCGGGCGGTCCTGGCGGATGGTGCCGGGGGACGGCATCCCGGACGCGCTGCCCGGCGAGTACCAGTTCTCCGCGAGCGGCCAGTGCGTCACGGTGGCCGGCCGCGAGCACGCCTGGATCGCCACCGGCGGCTCGGACGCCGCGCGGGTGCTGCACTCCGCCGACCGGGGCCGCACCTGGACCGCGAGCGACACCCCGCTGGCGAGTGGGGAGAGCGCGGGCGTGTTCGCGGTCGCGTTCCGCGACCCACGGCAGGGCGTGGCGATCGGCGGCGACTACCTGGACCCGACCGCCGGCACGGACAACCTGGCACTGACCCGCGACGGCGGCGACACCTGGCGCGAGCCGGGGAACTCCCCCGCCGGCTACCGGTCCGCGGTCACCTACCACCCGTTCCTGCCCTCGGCGCTGATCGCGGTCGGCCCGACCGGCAGCGACCTGAGCCTGGACGGCGGCCGGCACTGGTGGCCGTTCGACGACGGCTCGTTCGACAGCGTCGACTGCGGCCGGGACGGCGCCTGCTGGGCCTCCGGCGAGCAGGGCCGGGTGGGAACCCTGCGAATCGGCTGATTCCGGGGCACCGGTCGCGGGCAGAATACGGCCCGTGATCACGGCACGCCGGCTGCTCGCCGGCATCGACGGACTCCCGTACGCGGCCCGGCAGCAGGAGCTGGCGAGCCACGCCCGCGCGCTGGCCGGCACCGCCGAGCTGGCGGCGTTGCTCGACGACCTGCACGGCCGCGGCGGCTTCGGCCCGCGGGTGGCGCTGCACCTGGCCCAGGTCGCCGGCGACACCGGCTACGTCGCCCGCTGTCTGACCGCCGAGCAGGGTGCCGTCGTCGCCCGCGCGCTGGTTCTCGCCGTGCGGCTGGAGCTGCCGCCGGCGACGCTGGTCGAGGCGCTGCCGGGGCTGTCGACGGCGCTGCGCCGGACGCTGTACCGGGAGGTGGGCCGGCGCCGGGCGAGCGCGGTGGCCGACGCACTGCTGCCGGCGGTGCTGGCCCGGTTCGGTGACGTCGAGGCCGCGGTGCTGCTGCCGGTGTGCGGCGCGGCCACGGTCGCCGCCCGACTGCCCGACCTGGAACACGCGGTCACCGGCTGGGGCCGGCTCGCCCAGCGGAACCCCACGCTGTTCCTGGACTGGCTCGACGACGAACTCGACCGCGCCGACCCCGCGCACCTGGTGCCGAGGGTGGCCAGGGGCATCGTCGCGTCGGCCAGGGTCGAGCCGGCGCGGGTGCTCGCGCTGCTGACCGGAGTGGCGCCGAGGACCCGGCTGCCGTCGACCTTGCGCGACGCGCTGACGCCGCTGGCCCGGCACGATCCGGCCGGAGTGCTGGCCGTGCTGCTCGACCCGCGCCGGCGGGGTGAGGTGCCCGACGGCCGCAAGCTGTGGCGGGCGGTGCTGGCACTGCCCGACGAGGACCTGGTCCGGTTCGGCCGCGCGCTCGAGCCCCACCGGTTCGCCCGGTTCCTGCGGGTGTTCCCGCCGGCGCGGCGGCCGGCGGTGTACGCGGGCGTGCTCGGCGACCGGGACCTGCCGGACTCGACGGTGCCGCTGGACGCGCTGGACCTGCTGCCGTCGGCGGCCAGGCACGCCGAGGCGGAGCGGCTGCTCGGCCGTCGCGAGGTCGCCGACGACCGGCACCTGAGGCTGGCGGTCACCGCCCGGCTGTCGTGGCCCGCGGCGCGGGAGACGCTGCGCGCGGAGACCCGGCGGCCGACCGCGGACGAGCGCGGCACGGGCTACCGGCTCCTGGTGGCCGCGGCGGCGGCGACCCGCGACCCGGAAACCGTCGGTGCCGTGCTCGGCTCGCTGGACCGGCTCGCCAACGAGCAGGACCCGGTGCGGCTGGAGGCGTTCGGCGCGCTGGCCGCGGTGCCGCCGTGGCTGTTCCGTCCCGACCAGGCACCGGACCTGCTCCGGCTGGTCACCGACGCGCTGGCGGCCAGGGACTGCTCCTGGCAGACCAGGGGCCGGGTGCGGACGCTGATCGACCGGCTCATCCGGCACGGCGCGCTGACCCGCCAGGTGGAGCTGGTCGAGGCCGGGCTGACGGCGCTCGGCCGGTTCGGCGAGGCGCACCAGTGGCTGAACCTGACCAAGCTCGACCACGAGCTGCCGCGCGGCGCCGAACACCTGGTCCTCGCGGCGCTGCGACCCCGGCTCACCGAGGACGCCCGGCACGGCCGGTTCCGGATCGCGCTGTCGCTGGCCGGCGGGCTCGGGCGGCGCGCGTGGCACCTCCCGGAGCTGCAGGAACTCGTCGGCCGCGCCAGGAAGGCCACCGACGACGTCACCGTGCGCAGGGCCATCGCCCTGTGGCTCGACCCGCCGGCGACCCGCGACGAGCGGCTGGCCGAGGTGTTCCACGACGACCGCTCCACCATCTCGCTCGACCCGGTGCGGAACGGGATCGGGCTGCGCCGCACCGACCTGGTGGACGAAGCGCTCGCCAAGCCCCTGCACGGGCGGTTCATCAAGCGCGGCATCCGGTACGTGCCGTACTTCGCCGGCTGCTTCGGCCGCTGGCTGCCCCGCCAGTGCGCGACCTACGCGGACCGGCTGGCCGCGGTCGCCGACCGGCGCGGCGTACAGGTCTGGGAGCGGGTGCCCGCGGTCGCCCGGCTGGGCCAGGTGCCCGGCACCGCGGACCGGCTGCGCGGCTACCTCGCCGACGCGGAGGTACCCGTCGTGGAAGCGGCGCTCGGCGCGCTGGCCTGGACCGACGTGCCGGCCGAGGCACTGGCCGACCTGCTCGCGCACGCCGACACCGACCGGGCGCGGGTCGCGGTGTACGCGGCGGCCCGGTGCGCCCGGTTCGTTCCGCCGGACCGGCTCCGCACCACCCTCGCGGCCGCGCTGGACAGCCGGAAGGTGACCTCCCGCAAGGAGGCCGTGCGGCTGCTGGCCGCCCACCACGCCCCGGACGTCGCCGGCCTGCTCACCGACGTGTGGCGGCGGCCGGACGAGCACCGCGACGTGCGCCGCGCCGTCGTGTGGGCGACCCGCTGGTGCCTGGACGACGAACGCGCGTGGACCGTGCTGGCGGAGGCGTCCCGGGCCGCGCCCGACGTCGCGACGTCGGTGCTCGACGTGGACCCGTACGCGATCGCCACTCGCCACCGCCCGCGCTACGCCACGCTGGTGCACGCCGTCGCCGACTCGCCGGACGCGGACACCGCCCGCCTCGGTTTGGCCGCGCTCGCCGCGTGGGCCCGCTGGGACGACGACGGCGCCGGCCTGCTGATCGGCCGGGTCACCGACCTGACCGGCACGGCCGCCTGGCGACCGGCGCTGACCGCGCTGGTCGCCGGCTGTGTGGCCGTCGAGGACCCGGCGCCGCTGGTCACGGCCGCCACCGCGCTGCTCGCGACCCCCGAACCGCCGGTCACCCCGGACCGCGACCTGCCGGTGCGGCAACGCCTGCTGGCCGTCGCGAACGCCGTCCAGGACGGCGCGGCGACCTCCGCCGTGCTGCGGGCCGCCGCCGCGAGCCTGGCCGACGTGCTGGCCGGGGACCCGACGCTGCGCCGGCCCGCGGTGGAGCTGGCGGTGGCGGCGGTCGGCCTGGACCGGACCGCCGAGGACGAGGCGCGGCTGTCGCGGGTCGCCGAGCTGGCCGACGAGACCGTGTGGGCGTGGCACGCGCACCACGCCCTGCACGCGCGGGTCCGGCGGCGGGCCGACCGGCTGCCACCGTCCTACCTGCACGGACTGGCCGCCGCGCTGGCCGGCGACGAGCACGCGCCGGCGGCCCAGCTGCTCGCGCTGGCCCTCGCGGAGGCCGACGGGTCGATGCGCGGCTGGACACCCGAGTGGCGGGAGCTGGTCACCGGCCTGCGCGAACACGGCCACCCGGACGTACGGGTGGCCGCCCGGGACGTGGTGACCGCCCGGGAATAGCGAACGGCGCCGGAAGTCCTCGGGACTCCCGGCGCCGTTCTCGAACTCGAGCTAGCTGAGCTCACCCTCCGGCACGCGCTCCTTCGGCGCCTCCGGAAGCTCAGGAGCTTCGGCGTCGTCGGAACTCGCGACCGAGGGCGGGGTGCCCTTGCCGCGCGGCAGCAGCAGCGCCGGCAGGAACGCCAGCGCCAGCAGGACCAGCGCCCACACGAACGTCGCCGAGTAGGCGTCGGCCATCGGCGGCGCGATGATCGCCTGCAGCTCCGGCGGCACGTCCTGCATGGACGTCGGCGCCGGCGCCTCGCCGCCCGGCTGCACGCCCAGCTGCGCCATGACCTCGGCGATCCGGCCCTTCATCTCGTCGAACAGGATCACCGACAGCATCGCGGTGCCGATCGAGGCGGCGACCTGCTGGATGATGTTCAGGCTGGTCGAGGCCCGCGCCACGTCCTGGGGACGCAGCGTCTTCAGCGCGATCGACATGATCGGCATCATCGACATGCCCATGCCGAAGCCCATCACGAACAGCGCGATCCCGATCGTCCAGTAGGAGGTGTCCGCACCCAGCTGGGTGAACACGAACATCGACCCGACGATGACCAGGATGCCCAGCTGCGCCGTGCGGGCCGCGTAACCGCGGTCCACGAGCATCCCGGCGAGCGGCATCATGATCATCGCGCCGATGCCCTGCGGGGCGATCAGCAGACCGGCGTTCAGCGCGCCCTCGGCCCGCACCTGCTGGAAGTACAGCGGGAACAGCAGCATCGCGCCGAAGAACGCCACGGTGAACAGCACCATGGTGACCATGGCGACCGAGAAGCCCCGGTCCCGGAACAGCTTCAGGTCGATCAGCGCGCCCTCGGTCCTGGCGGCGTGCCAGATGAACGTCGCCACCAGGATCGCGCCGATGCCCGCCGGCAGGTAGACCTCCGGGTGACCGAAGCCCTCGTTCGCCGGAACCTGCGCGAGGCCGTAGATCAGCGCGGCCAGACCGGGGGACAGCAGCACCAGGCCGACCACGTCGAGCTTCTCGGCCGGCCTCGGGTCGTCCGCCTCCAGGATCTTGGCGCCCATGGCCAGCGAGACCAGGCCGATCGGCACGTTGATGAAGAAGATCCAGCGCCAGGACACGTCGTCGACGAGCCAGCCGCCCAGGATCGGGCCGATGATCGGACCGAGCAGCATCGGCACACCGAGCACGGCCATCACCCGGCCGACCCGCTCCGGGCCGGCCGCCTTGGTCAGGATCGTCATGCCGAGCGGCATCAGCATGCCGCCGCCGAGGCCCTGCAGCACGCGGAACAGGATCAGCGACTCCGCCGACCACGCGGTGCCCGCGGCGGCCGAGCCGAGCATGAACAGGAACACCGCGGCCAGGTAGATCCGCTTGGTGCCGAACCGGTCGGCGGCCCAACCGGACAGCGGGATCACGGTGGCGAGCGCCAGGGTGTAGCCCGTGGCGACCCACTGCATCTGGTCCAGGGTGCTGTTGAACTCGACGATCAGGTGATCGAGCGCGACGTTCACCACGGTGATGTCGAGCATCGCCATGATCGCGCCGAGAATGACGACCGAGCCGATCATCAGGACCCGGCGGTCGAGCTTCAGGTCCCCCGCTGCCGGCGCCGCCCCCGCGGCGGGAGTCGGAGGTAGTGGTTCCATCAAAGCCTTATCCCCTTGCTTGGCATCTACATACAGCCCGTCGTGACCGGGTCCACGTTCCCCCGGGCGAGAATCGGCGCCAGCGCACGGGAGAGCCCCTCCCGTTCGTCGGCGCTCAGCGACTCGACGCACTCGCGAACCGCCGCGCGGTGGGCCTGCACACAGCCGGCCACGAACGCGCGGCCCTGCTCGGACAGGCGAACCCGCTTGACCCTGCGGTCCTGATCGTCCTCCCGGCGCGTGACCATCTCGGCCCGGCTCAGCGCCTGCACGGCGCGACCGGCGGTCGCCATTGACAGCGCGAGACGTTCGGCGAGTTCGTTGACGGCCAGTTCCTCCTGGCAGTCGGCTAGCACGAACAAGGTACGCAGTTGGGAGAATGACAGATCGAGTCCGGCGGCGACACCCAATATCTGCGCCTCGCCGCTCTTCTTCAGGTGCGACAGGAAACCGACGACATCGTCGGTCACGGACTCGACCGAGGACCCGATTGGTTTCACGCTTGCAATCATCGCAGTGGCGAAACTAACTGCAAGTAACTGTGAGCGGTAACTCAGTTCACGATCAGCGGAACTGGAGGCGACCTCTAGGTACTCTGTCGTGACAGATAGCGACGAGCGACGTTCTGCTCACTCGACGCACCCGGCTCCCAGGGCGCGATCCACGGACCGGTCCCCTCGCTCTGGTCCAGCACCCCGGCCTCCAGCCAGGCGTACCGGCCGTCGAGGGTGGCCGCGGCGAGGCGGCGGTCGGCGTCGTCGGTGTTCGCCCACAGGGAGACGAACAGTCGCTCCACCCGCAGCCGGGCCTGCCGGCAGAACACGTCGGCCAGCTCCGGCGCGCTCTCGCCCAGCATCTCGGCCCGCACGCACGCCGCGGACATCGCGAACAGCTCGGCGCCGATGTCCACGATCCGGCCGAGGAACCCCTGCCGCTGCTCCAGCGCGGCCTGCCAGCGGGCCATGCCGTAGAAGGTGGCGCGGGCGAGCTTGCGCGCGGTCCGCTCCACATAGCGCAGGTGCGCCGCGAGCGGGCCGAACTCGCGGTACGAGGTCGGCAGCTGACCCTTGCCGGTCACGAGCTGGGGCAGCCACCTGGCGTAGAACCCGCTGGCCTTGGCCGCGGCCCTGGCCTTGCGGCCGGCGTCGGCCTTGGGGTCGGCGAGGTCACCGGCGGCGGCGAGGTGCGCGTCGACGGCCTCGCGGGCGACCAGCAGCCGCATGATCTCGCTGGAGCCCTCGAAGATCCGGTTGATCCGCATGTCGCGGACCAGCTGCTCGACCGGCACGGCGCGCTCGCCCCGCGCGGCCAGCGACTCGGCCGTCTCGTAGCCGCGGCCGCCGCGGATCTGCACCAGCTCGTCGGCCACCTCCCAGGCCATCTCGCTGGCCCACAGCTTGGCCAGCGCCGCCTCGATCCGGATGTCCTTCGCGCCCTCGTCCTCGAGCTGAGCGGACAGCTCCAGCACGGACTCCAGCGCGAACGTGGTCGCGGCGAGGTAGGAGATCTTGTTGGCCACGGCCGCGTGCCTGCCGACCGGCCGCCCCCACTGCACCCGCTCGGCCGACCACTCGCGGGCGATCTTCAGCGCCCACTTCGACCCGGCCGTGCACATCGCGGGGATGGCGAGCCGGCCGGCGTTGAGCGTGGTCAGCGCGATCCGCAGCCCGTCGCCCTCGCGCCCGACGAGGTTGGCCCCGGGCACCCGCACCTGGTGCAGGCGCGTGACACCGTTCTCGATGCCGCGCAGACCCATGAACGCGTTTCGCCGCTCGACGGTGATGCCGGGCGCGTCGGCCTCGACCACGAACGCCGAGATGCCGCCGGGGGCGCGGGCCATGACGACGAGGAGTTCGGCCACGACCCCGTTCGTGGTCCACAGCTTCACCCCGTCGAGGAGGTAGTCGTCACCGTCCGGGGTGGCGGTGGCGGCCAGGCGCGCGGGGTCCGAGCCGACGTCCGGCTCGGTGAGCAGAAACGCGGAGATCGCGCCGCGTGCGCAGCGGGGCAGGAACTCACGCTTCTGCGCCTCGCTGCCGGCGAGCTTGAGCGGCTCGGGCACGCCGATCGACTGGTGCGCGGACAGCAGCGCACCCAGGCTCGGGTGCACGCTGCCCACGAGCATCAGCGCCCTGTTGTAGGCGGTCTGGGAGAGCCCGAGCCCGCCGTACTCGGCCGGGATCTTGATCCCGAAGCAGCCGAGGCCGGCCAGCCGGCGCACCCACTCGTCCGGGATCCGGTCCTCCCGCTCCACGACCCGCCCGTCCATCTCCGCGCAGGCCGCACGCAGCTGGCCGAGGAACTCCCGCGCCCGCGCCTCGCCCTCCGGCTCCGGCGTCGGATGCGGGTGGATCAGGTCGAGCCGGAACCGCCCGAGGAACAGCTCCTTCGCGAACGACGGCTTCGACCAGCCTGCCTCCCGCGCCTCCTCGGCCACGGCCCGCGCCTGCTCCTCGCTCACCTCCGGCCGCGCACCCACCACAACCACCACCTATCGCGAGTCGTACGTTCCCGTCGCGCGAGTCGTACCTTCCCGTTGCGTGGGCTGCGGCTACCCGTCGGTAGGCACGCCGAAACCCCGGCTGTCGGTGCCACGCGGCACAATGCCTCTCGTGACCGTGACTGCCACTCCGCCCTCCGTGTTCTCGCGCATCGCCGAGGAGCTCGACGTGGCCGAACGCCAGGTGCGTTCGGCCGTGGAGCTGCTCGACGGCGGGTCGACCGTCCCGTTCATCGCCCGGTACCGCAAGGAGGTCACCGGCGCCCTCGACGACGCCCAGCTCCGCACGCTCGAGGAACGCCTGCGCTACCTGCGCGAGCTGGAGGAGCGCCGCGCCGCCGTGCTCGAGTCGATCAACAGCCAGGGCAAGCTCACCGACGAGCTGACCAAGCAGATCGCGGCCGCCGACTCCAAGGCCCGCCTCGAGGACATCTACCTGCCCTACAAGCCCAAGCGCCGCACCAAGGCCCAGATCGCCCGCGAGGCAGGCCTCGAACCGCTCGCCGACGGCCTGCTCGGCGATCCGACCACCGACCCGCAGGCCGCGGCCGCGGTCTTCGTCGACGCCGACAAGGGCGTCGCCGACGCGCAGGCCGCGCTCGACGGCGCCCGCGCCATCCTGGTCGAGCGGTTCGGTGAGGACGCCGACCTGATCGGGTCGCTGCGCGAGCGCATGTGGGGTCACGGCCGCCTGGTCGCCAAGGTCCGCGACGGCAAGCAGGAGGCGGGCGCGAAGTTCGCCGACTACTTCGACTTCTCCGAGCCGTTCACCAAGCTCCCCTCCCACCGGATCCTCGCGATGTTCCGCGGGGAGAAGGAGGAGATGCTGGAGCTGACCCTCGACCCGCACGCCGAGGACGACCAGCCGCCCGGCCCGTCGGACTACGAGGTGGCGATCGCCGCCCGGTTCGGCATCGACGACCAGGGCCGCCCGGCCGACAAGTGGCTCGGCGACACCGTCCGCTGGGCCTGGCGCACCCGGATCCTCGTGCACCTCGGCATCGACCTGCGCACCCGGCTGCGCCAGGCAGCCGAGGACGAGGCGGTGCGGGTGTTCGCCGCGAACCTGCGTGACCTGCTGCTCGCCGCGCCGGCCGGCACCCGCGCCACGATGGGCCTCGACCCCGGCCTGCGCACCGGCGTGAAGGTCGCGGTCGTCGACGCCACCGGCAAGGTCGTCGCCACCGACACCATCTACCCGCACGCGCCGGCCAGGCGCTGGGACGAGTCGCTGGTCAAGCTGCACCAGCTGGCCAAGGCGCACGACGTCGACCTGATCGCGATCGGCAACGGCACCGCGTCCAGGGAGACCGACAAGCTCGCCGCCGAGCTGCTGGCGAAGGCGCCGGAGCTGAAGCTGACCAAGGTGATGGTGTCCGAGGCGGGCGCGTCGGTGTACTCGGCGTCGGCCTACGCCTCGCAGGAGCTGCCGGACCTGGACGTGTCGCTGCGCGGCGCGGTGTCCATCGCGCGGCGGCTGCAGGACCCGCTCGCGGAGCTGGTGAAGATCGACCCGAAGTCGATCGGGGTCGGGCAGTACCAGCACGACATCTCCGAGTCCAAGCTGTCCCGCTCGCTCGACGCGGTGGTCGAGGACTGTGTGAACGGCGTCGGCGTCGACCTCAACACCGCGTCCGTGCCGCTGCTGACCAGGGTGTCCGGCATCGGCTCCGCGCTGGCGGCGAACATCGTGGCGCACCGCGACGCCAACGGGCCGTTCCGGGCGCGCACCGCGCTCAAGGACGTGCCGAAGCTGGGGCCCAAGGCGTTCGAGCAGTGCGCGGGCTTCCTGCGCATCCCCGGCGGCGACGACCCGCTGGACTCCTCGTCGGTGCACCCGGAGGCGTACCCGGTGGTGCGCCGGATCGTGTCGTCGACCGGGCGGGAACTCGGCGACCTGATCGGCAACACGAAGGTGCTCACGGCGCTGTCGCCGGAGCAGTTCGTCGACGAGACGTTCGGCCTGCCGACGGTCACCGACATCCTGGCCGAGCTGGACAAGCCGGGCCGCGACCCGCGCCCGGCGTTCAAGACGGCCGCGTTCAACGACGCGGTGCACACCCTCAACGACCTCAAGGTGGGCATGGTCCTCGAGGGCGTGGTCACGAACGTGGCCGCGTTCGGCGCGTTCATCGACGTCGGCGTGCACTGCGACGGGCTCGCGCACGTGTCGCAGCTGTCCAGGAACTTCGTGAAGGACCCGCGCGAGGTGGTGAAGTCCGGCGACATCGTGCGGGCGAAGGTGCTGGAGGTCGACACCCAGCGCAAGCGGATCTCGCTCACCCTGCGGCTGGAGGAGGACACCACCGGCCGGGGCCGCCCGCAGTCCGAGGACCGGCGCGGCGGGCAGGGTGGTCAGCAGGGCGGCCAGCGGGGTGGTCAACGTGGCGGGGGCCAGCGCGGCGGCCAGCAGCGCCGGGGCGGCCAGCGTGACCAGGGTGGCGGCGGTGCGATGGCGGACGCGCTGCGCAAGGCCGGGTACGGGCGGCGCTGAGTTTGACCTGGAGCGCGGACCAGGACCTAGCGTCGGGGCCATGACGACTCCACAGCACAGGATCGGGTCGGGGTTCGGTGCCACGAGCACCGCGGACGAGGTGCTGGCCGGCATCGACCTGACCGGCCGGCTCGCGATCGTGACCGGGGGCTACTCCGGCCTCGGCCTGGAGACCACCCGCGCGCTCGCGGAGGCCGGCGCGCACGTGGTGGTGCCGGCCCGCCGGGTCGAGCAGGCCAGGGCGGCGGTCGGCGAGCTGGGCGAGGACCGGGTCGGGGACCGGGTCGAGATCGACGAGCTGGACCTCGGTGACCTGGCGAGCGTGCACGCGTTCGCCGACCGGTTCCTCGCCACCGGCCGCGACATCGACATCATGGTGAACAGCGCCGGCATCATGGCCTGCCCGGAGACCAGGGTCGGCCCGGGCTGGGAGGCCCAGTTCGCCACCAACCACCTCGGCCACTTCGCGCTGGTCAACCGGCTGTGGCCGCGGCTGGTCTCCGGTGGCGGCGCGCGGGTGGTCTCGGTGTCGTCGGCCGGGCACCGCCGCTCGGACATCCGCTGGGACGACCTCGCGTTCGAGCACGGCTACGACAAGTGGGCGGCGTACGGCCAGGCGAAGACCGCGAACGTCCTGTTCGCCGTCGAGCTGGACCGGTTGGGCGCCGACGCCGGGGTGCGGGCGTTCGCGCTGCATCCGGGCGGGATCCTCACCCCGCTGCAACGCCACCTGCCGACCGAGGAGATGGTCGCGCTGGGCTGGATCGACGAGAACGGCACCCCGCTGGTCCGGTTCAAGACCCCCGAGCAGGGCGCGGCCACCCAGACCTGGGCGGCCACCTCGCCCGCGCTGGCCGGGATGGGCGGGGTGTACCTGGAGGACTGCGAGGTCGCCGAGGTCGCCACCGACGACGCTCCCGGGGTGCGGCCGTACGCGGTCGACCCCGAGTCGGCGCGTCGGCTGTGGACGGTGTCCGCTTCACTCACCGGGGTTAACGCGTTCACTCGGTAGGTTGAAGGGCATGGGGAAGGTCTACGAGCGGATCGAGCCGCGGCTGCGGACGTTCATCGAGGAGCAGCCGGTGTTCTTCGTGGCGTCCGCGCCGCTGGCCGGCGACGGGCACGTCAACGTCTCGCCGAAGGGGCGGTCGGGCACGCTCGCCGTGCTCGACGACCTGACGGTGGCGTACCTGGACTTCGGCGGCAGCCACGCCGAGACCGTCGCGCACCTGCGGGAGAACGGGCGGATCACGCTCATGTGGTGCGCGTTCACCGGTCCGCCGAAGGTGCTGCGGGTGCACGGCCGGGGCGAGCCCGTCTTCCGCGACGACCCGCGCTGGCCGGACCTGATCCGGCACTTCGCCGAGGTCGACGGCCCTGGCGCGCGGTCCATCGTGCTGGTGCACGCGACGATGGTCAGCGACAGCTGCGGGTTCGCGGTGCCGTTCATGGACTACCGCGAGGAGCGCACGCAGCACGCGGAGCACTTCGGCCGCAAGTCGGAGCAGGAGTTCGCCGCGTACTGCGCGCGCAAGCCGTACAACGGCACGAGCATCGACGGCCTGCCCGCGATCCCGCTGCCGCTACCCGACCGGACGGCGTAGCCGGAACGCGACATAGGTGATCGTGGTGTCCTGCCTGGTCAGGTCCTCGGTGGCGAGCGTCTCCCGGTGGAACCCGTTCTCGGCGGCGACCCGGTACAGGTGGTCCAGGTCGCCGGAGGTGCCGAAGAACATCAGGATCCGGCCGTCCGGCGTGAGGTGGTCGCCGGCCTCGGTGAGGAACCGGGTCAGCGCGGCGTAGTTCTCGTCGGTCATGCTCGCCTCGAGCAGGTCGCGCGGGGCGAACCAGCGGAACGGCGGATCGAACACGATCAGGTCGAAACGGCCGTCGCCGGTGTTGGACGGGTCGCTCCGCGCATCCGCCGACTCGCCGACTTCCCTCGTCACGTGCTCGGTGCCGGCGCGCCTGCGCGCGCTCCTCGGTCCAGCCGGCGAACGCTCCGTCGCTCCCGCGACGGTGGAGAACACGTCGCTCTCGCGGAACGTGGTGCGGTCCGCGACGCCGTTGCGTTCGGCGTTGGCGACGGCCGAGGCGACCGCCGCCGGGTTGATGTCCACGCCGAGCACGTCGGTCGACCGGGACGCGGCCAGGATCGCGTTGACCCCGCACCCGGTGCCCAGGTCCAGCACGCGGTCGGTCTCCCGCACCTCGTCGAGCACCGCGCGGCCGAGCAGCCGCGACGCCTGCGCCGGCGGGAACACACCGGGCGGGACGACGAACGTGCGACCGAGGTACTCGACGGTCTCCTCGCCGAGCGCGTGGACGGACCGGTAGGCCGACTCGTGCCAGTCCCGGATCCGGCGTTCCTCCTCGGCGGACATGTTCGGCCGGTAGCTCACCGCGGGTCCCCTTTCGCCGTCCACGCGGCCCAAGGTCCCGCACGCGGCCGGTCGGCTCAACCGGGTTTTCAGCGGCGGATGCGCTCCATCTTCGGGTCCACCAGCGGCTCCTCGGCCACGGTCCCGGCCAGCCGCTCCCCGAAGTACTCCACCTCGACGCGCGTGCCTGGCACGGCCGACGCCGGCAGCCACGCGTACGCGATCGGCCTGCCGACGGTGTGCCCGAACGCCGCGCTGGTCACGTACCCCGCCGGCCGGCCGTCCAGGTACACCGGCTCCTTGCCGAGCACCACCGACTCCGGCTCGTCCATCGTCACGCAGGCCAGCCGCCGTTCCGGCGGACCGAGCGCCGCCAGCGCGTCCCGTCCGACGAACTCGCCCTTGTCCAGCTTCACCGCGAACCCGAGCCCCGCCTCGAACGGCGTGTGCTCGGTCGTCATGTCCACGCCCGCCAGCCGGTAGCCCTTCTCCAGGCGCAGGCTGTTGAACGCGGCCCGCCCACCGGCGACCACGCCGAGCCGCTGCCCGGCCGCCCACAGCGTGTCCCACAGCGCCAGCCCGTGCTCGGCCGACGTGTACAGCTCCCAGCCCAGCTCCCCCACGTACGACACCCGCAGCGCCACCACCGGCACGTGCCCCACGTAGGCCCGCGTCGCGCGGAAGTACCCGAGCGCCCCGTGCGAGAAGTCCTGCCTGGTCAGCGGCTGCACCAGCTCCCGCGCCAGCGGCCCCCACACCCCGACACAGCACGTGCCGCCGGTGATGTCCCGCACCGCGACGTCCGGCGGCGCGTGCCGGGTCAGCCAGTCCAGGTCGGCGTTGCCGTTCGCGCCGACCTGGAACCTCGCCGGCTCCAGCCGGGCCACGGTCAGGTCGCTGCGCACGCCGCCGGCGTGGTCGAGCAGCAGCGTGTAGGTGACCGACCCGACCCGCCTTGCCACGTTGTTCGTCGTCATCCGCTGCAGGAAGTCCAGCGCGCCCGGCCCGCTGACCTCCAGCCGCTTCAACGGGGTCATGTCGTAGAGCGCCACCCGCTCGCGGGTCGCCAGCGCCTCGGTCGCCGCGATCGGCGACCAGTACCGCGACGCCCACTCGCCGCGTTCGGGCACCTCGGCCGGCGGGTTCGCGGTGAACCAGTGCGGCCGCTCCCACCCGGACGCCTCCAGGAAGTACGCGCCGAGCTCCCGCTGCCTCGGATAGAACGGGCTCGTGCGCAACGGACGCGGCTCCGCCATCGGCTGCGACGGGTGCACCACGTCGTACACCTCGACGAAGTTCTGCGCGCCCCGCATCGCGGTGTACTCCGGGCCGAGCTGCACCTCCTCGAACCGGTATAGCTCGCACTCGTGCACGTCCACCGACGACCGGCCGTCCACGATGGACTCCGCGACCGCGCGGGCGACGCCGGCCGAGTGCGTCACCCACACCGCCTCGGCCACCCAGAACCCGGCCGTGTCGCGGGACTCGCCGATCAGCGGGAACCCGTCGGCGGTGAAGGAGAAGATGCCGTTGAACGCGTCCTCCACCTTGGACTCGCCGAGCGCGGGCAGCAGCTCGACCGAGTCCCGCCAGGACGGCGCGAAGTCCTCCTCGGTGAACGGCAGCATCGACGGCATCGCGTCGGTCTCGCCGTGCCGCGCGAACTCGTCGACCGGCATGGGGCGGTGCGCGTAGGAGCCGATGCCGATCCGGTCGCCGAGCTCGCGGTAGTACAGGTCGCGGTCCTGGTGGCGCAGGATCGGCGCGCTCGCCTCGACGGTGGCGCCGGCGAGCGCCGGCACCGGCGCGGTCACCGCGTACTGGTGCGCGAGCGGCTGCAGCGGGATCGTCAGCCCGACCAGGCGACCGACCTTCGGCCCCCAGAACCCGGCGCAGCAGACCACGACGTCGGCGGCGAACTCGTCGGTCGCGGTCACCACGCCGGTGACCCGGCCACCCTGGGTGCGGACCTCGACGACCTCCTGGTGGGCGAGGAACCGGGCGCCCCTGGCGGTGGCGCGCTCGGCCTGCGTCTCCCCCGCGGCGACCGCCTTCGCCAGCCCGTCGGTCGGCACGTGCAGGCCGCCGAGGACGCGGTCGCGGTCGAGCAGCGGGTGCATCGCCGCGCACTCGTCCGGGGTGCGCAGTGCCGAGGGCACGCCCCAGGACGTGGCCCAGCCGTGCTTGCGGTGCAGGTCGGCCCAGCGCTGCCGCGTGGTCGCCACCTCGAGCCCGCCGACCTGGGTGAACACGCCGAGCGCGGTGAACTTCTCCACCGTGTAGCGGGCGAAGTCGGTCATCGCCTTCGACGGGTTGGTCTGGAACACCAGCCCCGGCGCGTGCGAGCTGGAACCGCCGGTGGCGAACAGGGGGCCCTGCTCCAGCACCGTGACGTCGGTGCATCCGCGCGCGGTCAGTTCGTCGGCGACCCCGCACCCGACGATCCCGGCACCGATGATGACCACCCGAGGCAGTGCCATCGTTCCCTCCTCCACAACGCGCGGAGCATTACGCAACAGTCGCAAGGCGGGGACCGGCACGTCAACCCTCTAGGGTGACCCCATGTTCTACGTGGGCTGCTACACCTCCGCAAGCGGTGGCGACGGCACCGGGATCACCGCGCTGCGCGAGGACTCCTCCGGCGGGCTCGTCGCGGTCGCCGAGCTGCCGATGACCTCGCCGTCCTGGCTGGTCCGCCACCCCACGGCGCCGGTCGTGTACGCGGTCAACGAGTCGGCCGACGGGGCGATCACGACCGTGTCGCTCGACCCGTTCGAGGCGCTGGACACCGTCCCGTCCGGCGGCGCGGACCCCTGCCACCTGGCGGTGACCCCGGACGAGTGCTTCCTGCTGTGCTCGAACTACTCCAGCGGCAGCCTCGCGGTGTTCGGCCTGGCCGCGGACGGCCGGGTGACCGGCCGCACCGACCTGGTGGAGCACTCGGGCAGCGGCCCGGTGCCCGACCGGCAGGAGGGGCCGCACGTGCACATGGCCGTGCCGGTGGAGACCCCGCAGGGCACCCTGGTGTCGGCGGTCGACCTGGGCACCGACGAGATCCACACCTACCTGCTGTCCTCGGACGGCTCGCTGTCGCCGCTGGCGGTGTCCGCGCTGCCGCCCGGCACCGGCCCGCGCCAGCTGGTCCGCCGCCCCGGCACCGACCTCGCCTACGTGCCCGGCGAGCTGGCCGGCACCCTGGTGACCGTGCGCGAGTCGCCGGCCGGCACGTTCGCGGTGCTCGACGTGACCCCGGCGTCGTCCCGGCCGGACGGCACGAACCACGTCGCCCACGTCGAGGTGCACGGCGACCGGCTGTACGTGTCCAACCGAGGTCCGGACACCATCACCACGTTCGACCTGACCGGGTCCACCGCGCGCGCGGTGGACGAGCGTCCGTGCGGCGAGTTCCCGCGTCACTTCACGATCGTCGACGGCACCTGCCACACCGCAGCGCAGCGGGACGACGCGATCGTGTCGTTCACGCTGCCCGACGGCGAGCCCCGGCGGTTCCCCACCGGCACCCCGACCTGCGTGATCGCCGGCTGAGGGTCAGCGGCGGCCCACCGGGTTGGTCAGCGTGCCGAGGCCCTCGACGGTGACCGAGACGGTCTGGCCGGGCTCCATCGGGCCGACGCCGGCGGGGGTGCCGGTCAGGATCACGTCGAGCGGGCGCAGGGTCATCACGCTCGAGATGAACTCGATCAGCGCCGGGACGTCGTGCAGGAGCAGCGAGGTGCGGGAGTCCTGCTTGACCTCACCGTCCAGCTCGGTGCGGATGCCCACGTCCGACGGGTCGAACGAGGTCTCGATCCAGGGGCCGAGCGGGCAGAACGTGTCGTGGCCCTTCGCCCTGGTCCACTGGCCGTCGTTCTTCTGCTGGTCGCGGGCGGTGACGTCGTTGGCGATCGTGTAGCCGAGCACCGAGGCCATGGCGCGGTCGGCCGGGATGTCGCGGCCGCCGGTGCCGATCACGACCGCCAGCTCCGCCTCGAAGTCGACGCGGGTGGAGTCCGGGGGGAGCTTGATCTCCGCACCGGGACCGATGACCGCGGTGTTCGGCTTGAGGAACATGATCGGCGCGTCCGGGATCGCGTTGCCCAGCTCCTCGGCGTGCGCGGCGTAGTTCCGGCCGATGCAGACGATCTTCGGCGGCAGGAACGGCGTGAGCAGGCGGACGTCGGCCAGCGGCCACTTGGTGCCGGTGAACGTCGGGTCCGTCCACGGCGTGGTCTTCGGGTCGTTGGCGATCTCGGCGGCGACCAGGTCGTCCCCCTCGCCGTGGATGGCGGCGAAGGCGACCCCGGTGGGTGAGGCGACTCGGGCTATACGCACGTCGGCAGCGTACTGATACGCCGGTTGCCGGCTAGGCAGGGCACCACGGCGCTGGTTACGTCGAAGGGTTCCGACCCCTGCGACATCGGAGTACCCATGCGAAGACTGCTGGCCACCCTCACCGTGCTGTTCGCGTGCCTGCTCGGCCTGCCGGCCACCGCCGGCGCGGCCGCACCGGCCCCGCTCGGCGGCGGCGCCGTGCTCTACGACCCCGTCGGCACCGGCCGGTGCACCGCCTCGTTCGCCGCCGTCCGCGGCTCGGAGTGGCTGCTCATCACCGAACGCGCCTGCGCGGGCGCGGGCGAGCTGTACAGCGGCGACCACGTCCCGGTCGGGAAGGTGGTCGCTACCACCTCGACCTACGCGCTCGTGCAGGTCACCAACACCACCGACTGGGAACTGGTGCCGTGGATCGACACCGGCTCCGGGAAGGTCCTGATCACCGGCTCGCGGGAGACCCCGGTCGGCGGTCCGGTGTGCCTGGTCGACCACGCGCTCGGGTACCAGTGCGGCACGGTGACCGCGAGGAACCAGACGATCGTCTTCCCCGAGGGCGCGGTCTACGGGCTGACCAGGACGAACGTCTGCGCCTCGGCCCACGCGGTGGCCTTCCTCAGCGGCGGTCAGGCGCAGGGCGTGCCGGTGGCCGCGTCCGGCACCTGCACCACCGGCGGCACCAGCTGGTTCCAGCCGGTCAACCCGATCCTGGCCGCCTACGGGTTGACGCTGCTGACCGGCTGACCCACGCGCATCGCCTTGTGCGCCAGGGCGTCGCAGAGGGCGAGCCAGCTCGCCTCGACGATGTTGCCGTGCACGCCGACCGTGGTCCACTCGTGCTCGCGGTCGGTGGACTCGACCAACACCCTGGTCACCGCGTCGGTGCCCGGCTGGTCGGCGAGGATGCGCACCTTGTAGTCGGCCAGCCGGACGTCGTCCAGCCACGGGAGGTGGCCGCGCAGTGCGGCACGCAACGCGGCGTCCAGCGCGTGCACCGGCCCGATGCCCTCCTCGGTGGCGATCACCCGGGTGCCGCCGACGTGCACCTTGACCGTCGCCTCGGCGACGATCTCGCCGTCGAGGCGGTGGTCGAGGATCACCCGGTAGGACTCCAGCGCGAACGGCGGGTTGTCCACGACGGACTCCGCCAGCTCCCGGCGCAGCAGCAGTTCCAGGGAGGCGTCCGCCGCCTCGAACGACCAGCCGCGCGACTCCAGCTCCTTGACCCGGCGCACGGCGCTGGTCAGCGCGGCGGGTTGGCCGGCCAGGTCGACCCCGAGCTCGCGTCCCTTGAGCTCGAGGCTGGCCCGGCCGGCCATCTCGGTGACCAGCACCCGCATGTCGTTGCCGACCACCTCGGGGTCGATGTGGTTGTACAGCAACGGATCCACTTTGATCGCGCTCGCGTGCAGCCCCGCCTTGTGGGCGAAGGCCGACGACCCGACGTAGGCCTGGTGGGTGTCGGGTGCGAGGTTCGCGATCTCGGCCAGGGCGTGCGAGACCCTGGACAGTTCCGGCACGCACTCGGTGGGTATCACCGGCATGCCGAGCTTGGTGACGAGGTTGCCGACCACGGCGAAGAGGTCGGCGTTGCCGGCGCGCTCGCCGTAGCCGTTGGCGGTGCACTGCACGTGCGTGGCGCCGGCCTGCACCGCGGCCAGGGAGTTGGCCACCGCGCAACCCGTGTCGTCCTGGCAGTGGATGCCGACCCGGAACCCGGTCCTGGCGATGACCTCCCCGACCGTGTCCGCGAGCCGCAGCGGCAGCTGTCCCCCGTTCGTGTCACACAGCACGGCGACGTCCGCGCCGGACTCGACGGCGGCGGACAGCACCCGCAGCGCGCAGTCGGGGTCGTGGGCGAACCCGTCGAAGAAGTGCTCCGCGTCGACGAACACCCGCCGGCCCTCGCCGACCAGGAACGCGACGGTGTCCCGGACCATGGCGCAGGCCTCGTCGACGTCGGTGCGCAGGGCCCGCTCGATGTGCCGGACGTCGGACTTGGCGACCAGCGTGACCACGGGTGCCAGCGAGTCGAGCAGCGCCCGCACCTGCTGGTCCTCGTGGACGGGAGTGTTGGGCCGCCGGGTGGACCCGAACGCGACGAGCGCGGCGTGCCGCAGCCGGAGTTCCCCCGCGGCAGCGCGGGCGAAGAACTCGGTGTCGGTCGGCAGCGCGCCCGGCCAGCCGCCCTCGATGAACCCGACCCCGACCTCGTCGAGCAACCGCGCGACGGCGAACTTGTCGGCCAGCGAGTAGCTGATGCCCTCCCGCTGGGCGCCGTCCCGCAGGGTCGTGTCGAACACGTGGAACGAGTCGCCGAGCGGGGTCTCGGCAGGAGCCGTGCGAGTCACGACGTGGTCCCTTCATGGCATGGCAGGGCGATCTGGGCGGTGGCTGGGCTTGGCTGGGCACAAAAAAACCTCCCGCGGGATGCGAGAGGTCAGCGCGCCGGGAAGGTAGCTCGGCTACCCGGCGCGCTCGTCGATAATGATCACGAAAGTGGTCATGCGGGCATACTGCCATACCGCCGACGGCCCGTACCAGCCCTCGGTCCGATCGTCCCACCATCCGGGAATGGCCGAACGGCTCTCCTGGGACGGTCAGGGTCCCAGGAGAGCCGTTCGGGGCGTCAGAGTTCGACCCCGGTCGCCGGGTTGTTCGAGGAGACCAGGGCGGCCAGCCGGTCGCCGATGGCGAAGGTGCTGCCCGGCGACGGGTGGTCCCGCGTCGCCAGGTCGAAGGCCACCGACGCCTCGATCCGCCGGGCGGCCTCCTGCTCACCGAGGTGGTCGAGCAGCAGCGCCACCGACAGCACAGCCGCCGTCGGGTCGGCAACGCCCTGGCCGGCGATGTCCGGCGCGCTGCCGTGCACCGGCTCGAACATCGACGGGTTCCGCCTGGTGATGTCGATGTTGCCGCTGGCCGCGAGGCCGATGCCGCCGGTCACCGCGGCCACCAGGTCGGTGAGGATGTCGCCGAACAGGTTGTCGGTGACGATCACGTCGAAGCGGCCGGGGTCGGTGACCAGGTGGATCGTCGCGGAGTCGATGTGCTGGTAGGCCACCGTGACGTCCGGGTGCTGCAGCGACACCTCCTCCACGACCCTCGACCACAGTCCACCCGCGTGGGTGAGCACGTTGGTCTTGTGCACCAGGGTCAGGTGCTTGCGCGGGCGCGCCACCGCCCGCGCGAACGCGTCCCGGACCACCCGCTCCACGCCGTAGGCCGTGTTCACGCTGACCTCGGTCGCGATCTCGTGCGGGGTGTCCTTGCGCAGCAGGCCACCGTTGCCCGCGTACAGGCCCTCGGTGCCCTCGCGGACCACCAGCATGTCGACCTCGCCGGGGTTCGCGAGCGGGCTCGCCACCCCCGGGTACAGCCGCGCCGGGCGCAGGTTCACGTGGTGGTCGAGCTCGAACCGCAACCGCAGCAGCAGGCCGCGTTCGAGGATGCCGCTCGGCACGGACGGGTCGCCGACCGCGCCGAGCAGGATGCCGTCGTGCTGGCGCAGCTCCCCGAGGACCGACTCGGGCAGCAGCTCCCCGGTCGAGTGCCACCTGGCGGCACCGAGGTCGTATTTCGTGACCTCGACGTCCGGCACCACCTCGTTGAGGACCTTGAGCGCCTCGGCGATCACTTCGGGCCCGATCCCGTCACCGGGGATCACCGCGAGCCGCATGCACACACCTCCCGGAATAACGGGCTCAGTAGTTCAGGCGAAGGTTACCGGGATTGCGGCGGAACGCCGCCCCTGGCCACCCGACTAGGTGGTGTCGGACCCGAAAACCGTCACCCGAAGTCGACCGCACGGATGAACGACGCCTTCACCCCGGCGCCGATCGACTCGAGCACCGACTGGTCCACCGGGCGGTCGACACGCAGCAGCATCAGCGCGTCGGTGCCATCGGTGGTCTGGCTGATCTGCGCCGCCTCGACGTTGATGCCCGCGCCGCCGAGCAGGGTGCCGACGCTGCCCATCACGCCTGGGCGGTCGGTGTACTCGAGCAGCAGCAGGACGCCCTCGGCCCGCAGGTCGAAGCCGCGGCGGTTCACCTCGACGATCTTCTCGACCTGGTCGAGGCCGCTGAGCGTGCCCGACACCGAGTGGATCGTGCCGTCCGGGTAGCCGGCGCGCAGCGTGACCAGGCTGCGGTAGTGCGCGCTCTCCGACTCCTTGGCGAGCGTCACCTCCACGCCGAGCTCCTCGGCCAGCCGCGGCGCGTTGACGAACGTGACCTGGTCGGCCACCACGCCGGTGAACACCCCGCGCATCGCGGCCAGCGGCAGCACCTGAACGTCCTCATTGGACAGCTCGCCGCGGACCTCGACGCTGATCGAGGTCGGCGGGGTGCTGCTGAGCGCGGCCAGCACGGCGCCGAGCTTCTGGGTGAGCGGCAGGTAGGGCCGGACCTCCTCGCCGACCGCGCCGCCCGCGACGTTCACCGCGTCCGGCACGAAGTCACCGCGCAACGCCAGCAGCACGGACTTGGCGACGTCGGTGCCGGCCCGGTCCTGGGCCTCGCCGGTCGACGCGCCGAGGTGCGGGGTGACGACCACGTTGGGCAGCTCGAACAGCGGGCTCGAGGTGGTCGGCTCGGTGGCGAACACGTCAACGCCGGCGCCGCCGACCTGGCCGTCGCGGACGGCCTCGGCCAGCGCCTCCTCGTCGATCAGCCCGCCCCGGGCGGCGTTGACGATCAGCACGCCCTTCTTGGTCTTGGCCAGTTCCTTGGCGCCGATCAGGCCCTTGGTCTCGGGGGTCTTGGGCAGGTGGATGGAGATGACGTCGGCGCGGGCGAGCAGGTCGTCCAGCTCGACCAGCTCGATGCCGAGCTGGGCGGCCCGGGCGGCGGAGACGTAGGGGTCGTAGGCGATCAGCTGGGTGCCGAACGCGGCGAGGCGCTGGGCGAACAGCTGGCCGATCTTGCCGAGGCCGACGACGCCGACGGTCTTGCCGTTGATCTCGACACCGGAGTAGGCGCTGCGCTTCCACTCGCCGCCCTGCAGGCTCGCGTGGGCGGCGGGGATCCGCCTGGCCAGGGACAGCAGCAGCGCGACCGCGTGCTCGGCGGCCGAGACGATGTTGGAGGTCGGGGCGTTGACCACGAGCACGCCGCGCGCGGTCGCGGCCGGCACCTCGACGTTGTCCAGTCCGACGCCGGCGCGGGCGACGACCTTGAGGCGGTTGGTCGCGGCGAACACCTCGGCGTCGACCTTGGTGGCCGAGCGCACCAGCAGCGCGTCCGCGTCCGCGACGGCGGACAGCAGGGCGGCGCGGTCGGTGCCGTCGACGTGGCGTACCTCGACCTCGTCGCCGAACACGGAGACCGTCGACGGGGCGAGCTTCTCGGCGATCAGGACAACGGGACGGGCTGACTGGGTCACGGCTGCTGGCTCCATGGATTGCCGGTTGTTGGGGGCGCGGTTACAGCGCTGTAACCAACCAGTCGATGAGTCTAGGAGGTGCGCCGAACCGTCCCACCATGTGGTGAGCCAACCGACAGCCGTCCGGTGCGCGGCGTCCGTGACCTGCGGTACGCCCTTCCGGGGCGTCCCACGTACTGGTACATCGACCGCGGTCGGTCACCAGGGCTCGTCGAACTCCCCGGCCTTGGCGCCCGCCACGAACGCGTCCCACTCGGACTCGGTGAACACCAGCACGGTGTCGTCCGGGCCGGTGTGCTTCGAGTTCCGCATGGCGATGTAGGTCTTGCCGTCGGTGTGCGGCACGAACGCGATCTCGACGTACTCCCCGTCGGGATCGGCGTCCGGCTCGGCGGCCCGCTGCCACTCGGCGTCGGTCAGGTCCAGCTTGCCGCGCACGTGGGCCTTGTCGTCGTAGATCGGCGCGCTGGCGCGCGTCCCCTCGTCACTCACGGCGACCAACCTACAACGGAAGTCCAGGGTTGGTGGCCCGAGGCCCGTGACCGCGCCTGGTCACACTCTCGGCAGGAAGGCGGCGACCTCGGCTATCGCGTCCAGGGAGTCGTGGTCGAACTGTCCGCCCAGAGCGTTCTCGGCCTCGGCGACGGTGACAGCTGTCCCGTCGCGATCACTGCCGTACCGAAGCCCCGTGAAGGTGATCTCGCCCAGATCCAGCAGCGGCCCGCCGAGCGGCGTGATATCGCCGCTGCCGTGCACGTCCATCAGCTCGCGGAACGCACGCGCGGTCGCACTGTTACGCAGGCCGATCCAGGCCACCGACACCACCGCGACGTTCCCCGCCTCGTCTGCCACCGCAAACAACACGCGCTCCAGGAAGGTGCAGCGATGCCTGGCGAGGAAAGTTCGCACCTGCCCGAACGACGCCACCACGCAGGAGACCTGCTGTCTGGGTGTGCGCTTGACCTGCCGCAGCCCCATGCGTTGCCAGGCCCGCCCTGGCTCGCCTCGACGTGCGGACTTCTGCCCCTCGGTCTTTCGCACCCGCAACTGCGCCGACGAGCCACCCAACCGCACGGACCCGACTCCGGTCTGAACGCTGACCTGCCCACCCGCAGTGCCGCCGCCAACGCCCACCGAGGCGATCCCACCACCCGAGGCGATCATGCCCAGCACCACGGCGCCCACGACCACGGCGCCCTTGCCACCGCCACGGATTGGTCTGACCCGGCCCTGCTTGTCGGTGTAGAAGTCCGGCACTGCCGCCCTCCCCTACTCGGACCAGCCAGGGTGTAGCCAATCCTGGACGGTACCAACCTGCCGGGACGGTCGGGTGGATGACGCGGGATCGCCGGTATCTCTCGCCGGTGATCGACAACCCACTCGCTCCGGAGTCACACCCCGGAGCGAGTGGGCACGAACTCAGGCCGTCTCGGTGATGGGGCGGTCGACCCAGCTCATCAGGCCGCGGAGCTTGCGGCCGACCTCCTCGATCGGGTGCTGTTCGCCCTGCTCGACGAGCTTGGCGAAGTTCGGGCGGCCGGCTTCGTCCTCGGACACCCATTCCTTGGCGAAGCTGCCGTCCTGGATCTCGGTGAGGATCTTGCGCATCTCGCCGCGCACGGAGTCGTCGATCAGGCGTGGGCCGCGGGTCAGGTCGCCGAACTCGGCCGTGTCGGAGATCGAGTACCGCATCCGCGCGATGCCGCCCTCGTACAACAGGTCGACGATCAGCTTCAGCTCGTGCAGGCACTCGAAGTACGCCACCTCGGGCGCGTACCCGGCGTTCACCAGGGTCTCGAAGCCCGCCTGCACCAGTGCGGTCGTACCGCCGCACAGCACGACCTGCTCGCCGAACAGGTCGGTCTCGGTCTCCTCCTTGAACGTCGTCTTGATGACGCCGGCCCGCGAGCCGCCGATGCCCTTGGCGTAGGACAGCGCGAGCGCCTGGCCGTTGCCGGACGCGTCCTGCTCCACCGCGATCAGGCACGGCACGCCCTTGCCGTCCACGAACTGCCGGCGCACCAGGTGCCCCGGCCCCTTCGGCGCCACCATCGCGACGTCCACGTTGGACGGCGGAGTGATCAGGCCGTACCGGATGTTGAAGCCGTGCCCGAAGAACAGGGCGTCACCGTCGGCGAGGTTCGGCGCCACGGACTCCGCGTAGATCTCGCGCTGCTTGGTGTCCGGCGCCAGGATCATGATCACGTCGGCCCACGCGGACACCTCCGCCGGAGTTCCGACGGCCAGGCCCTCCTCCTCGGCCTTGGACCGCGACTTCGACGACTCGGGCAGCCCGATCCGGACCTCCACCCCGGAGTCGCGCAGCGAGAGCGCGTGCGCGTGCCCCTGGCTGCCGTACCCGATCACCGCGACCTTGCGGCCCTGGATGATCGAGAGGTCCGCATCGTCGTCATAGAAGATCTCGACTGCCATAACTTCCTTCCCTGTGACACTTTCAATTCCGGAGCGGCGGGCCGGCGGTGATCGAGCGCGGGCCGCGACCGACGGCGACCATGCCGGACTGCACCATCTCGCGCACTCCGTACGGCTCGAGCATGCGCAGCAGCGCCTCCAGCTTGTCCGCGGTGCCGGTGGCCTCCACGGTCAGCGCCTCGGGCGACACGTCGACCACCTTGGCGCGGAACAGTTGCACGGTCTCCAGCACCTGGGTGCGCACCGTCGCGTCCGCCCGCACCTTCACCAGCAGCAGCTCCCGCTGGACCGACACCGCCGGGTCCAGCTCCACGATCTTGATGACGTTCACCAGCTTGTTGAGCTGCTTGGTCACCTGTTCGAGCGGTAGCTCGTCGACCGCGACCACGATCGTCATCCGGGACACGTCGGCGTGTTCGGTCGGTCCGACCGCCAGCGACTCGATGTTGAAGCCGCGCCGGGAGAACAGTCCCGCCACCCGGGCGAGGACACCCGGCTTGTTCTCGACCAGAACCGACAGAGTGTGTGTGCTCATGGGTATCAGTCCTCGTCGAACAGCGGTCGAATGCCGCGCGCGGCCATGATCTCGTCGTTGCCGGTGCCCGCGGCGACCATCGGCCACACCTGGGCGTCCTTGCCCACCACGAAGTCGATCACGACCGGCCGGTCGTTGATCTCCATCGCGCGCTGGATCACCGTGTCGACGTCCTCTTTGGACTCACAGCGTAGCCCGGCGCAGCCGAGCGCCTCCGCCAGCAGGGTGAAGTCCGGGATCCGGTGCTTGTGCGTGCCGAGGTCGGTCTGCGAGTAGCGCTCCGAGTAGAACAGGTTCTGCCACTGCCGGACCATGCCCAGGTTGCCGTTGTTGATCACGGCGACCTTGATCGGCGCGCCCTCGATCGCGCACGTCGCCAGTTCCTGGTTGGTCATCTGGAAACAGCCGTCGCCGTCGATCGCCCACACGACCTTGTCCGGCTGGCCGAACTTGGCGCCCATCGCGGCCGGCACCGCGAAGCCCATGGTGCCGAGGCCCCCGGAGTTGATCCAGGTGCACGGGTTCTCGTAGGAGATGAACTGCGCGGCCCACATCTGGTGCTGGCCGACCCCGGCCGTGTACACCGCCTCCGGGCCGGCGATGGCGCCGATCCGCTCGATCACGTACTGCGGGGACAGCGCGCCGTCGCTCGGCCACTCGTAACCCAGCGGGAAGGTCTCCCGGAGCCCGTCGAGCTGCTGCCACCACGCGGTCAGGTCGGTCCGGCCGCCATCGTCGCCGCCGCCGTGCTCGGTGCGCACGGCGGCGGTCAGCTCGGTGATGATCTCCTTGCAGTCACCGACGATCGGCACGTCGGCGCGGCGGTTCTTGGAGATCTCGGCCGGGTCGATGTCGGCGTGCACGATCCGCGCGTCCGGCGCGAACGAGGACAGCTGGCCGGTCACCCGGTCGTCGAACCTGGCGCCGAGCGCGACCAGCAGGTCCGCCTTCTGCATCGCGGCGACCGCGGCCACCGAGCCGTGCATGCCGGGCATCCCGAGGTGCTGGCGGTGCGAGTCGGGGAACGCGCCGCGGGCCATCAGCGTGGTCACCACGGGGATCCCGGTCAGCTCCGCCAGCGCGCGCAGCTCGGCGGACGCCTCGGCCTTGAGCACGCCGCCGCCGACGTAGAACACCGGCCGGCGGGCACCGGCGATGAGCTTCGCCGCCTCGCGGACCTGCTTGCCGTGCGGGCGGGTGGTCGGCCGGTAGCCGGGCAGCCGCAGCTCCGGCGGCCAGGAGAACGACGTGGTCTCCTGCAGCACGTCCTTCGGGATGTCGACGAGCACCGGGCCCGGCCGGCCGGTGGCGGCGAGGTGGAACGCCTCGGCGATGGTCTTCGGGATCTCCGCGGGGTCGGTGACCAGGAAGTTGTGCTTGGTGATCGGGAGCGTGATGCCGCAGATGTCGGCTTCCTGGAAGGCGTCGGTGCCGATCAGCGCGCGGGACTGCTGGCCGGTGATCGCGACGACCGGGACCGAGTCCATGTTGGCGTCGGCGAGCGGGGTGACCAGGTTGGTCGCGCCGGGGCCCGAGGTCGCCATGCAGACGCCGACCCGGCCGGTGGCCTGTGCGTACCCGGTGGCGGCGTGGCCCGCGCCCTGCTCGTGGCGCACCAGGACGTGCCGGACCTTGGTCGAGTCGAGCAGCGGGTCGTAGGCGGGCAGGATCGTGCCGCCGGGAATGCCGAACACCACCTCGACACCCACCGACTCGAGCGACCGGACGAGCGACTGGGCACCCGTCACCCGAACGGGTGTTCCGGTCGGCGGCGCTGGCTTGGGTCGGGCTCCCGGGGACCGGACCGGTCCCGGTGTGGCGACCGGGGTCGGACCGGGAGTCGGGCCCGGTGTCGGACGCTGTGTCGCACTGGTCATCGGCTTCTGCCTCTGGGGTGTAGTGGGCTCGCGACTCAGGCTCTCACGCATGAAAAAACCCCCGCCGACCAGTGGTCGTACGAGGGTCGCGCGTTCGACGCAGCCTGAGCTTCCTCAGCGTCGAACGCGCTGGGGAAGTACGAGACCGGTCTGCTGGGGCACGCCAGCAGACGTTAGTGCGTTCGCAGTACAGCGTCAACTCAGTGGGACGCGCATCCCACTACTTGGGCAGTGGCACAATCGGTGGGGTGACCACCACGCAGCAGCGGCAGCTGCCGTCCCGTCTCGTGTTCCGGACACCCGCGACCGCGGTGCTCGGCGCGTTGCTGCTCGCCGTGGCCGCGATCCCGTTCGCGTTCGCCGCGCCCTGGCTGTTCCTCGTCTTCCTGGTGCCGATCGCCGCGATCGTGCTGGTGCTGCGGCTGCGCACCACCGCTGACGCCGACGGCCTGGTGGCGCGCACCACGTTCGGCCGCCACGAGCTGCCGTGGGGCGAGATCAGGGCGCTGCGGGTGTCCGAGCGGTCCTGGGTGCGCGCGGTGCTCGCGGACGGGAAGGAGCAGCCGCTGCCCACGGTCCGCACGCGGCACCTGCCCGCCCTCGCCCTGATCAGCGGCGGCCGGCTGGACGATCCCACCGAGCCGCGCGCTGCCGCGCCCGAGAAGGCCGCAGATCCCGAAGACGAGAACTGACTGGAGGAGCCGTGCCAGAGCTCCGTTCCCGCATCACGACCCACGGCCGCAACGCCGCCGGCGCCCGCGCCCTGTGGCGCGCCACCGGCATGACCGACGGCGACTTCGGCAAGCCGATCGTGGCGATCGCCAACTCCTACACCCAGTTCGTGCCGGGTCACGTGCACCTGCGCGACCTCGGGGACATCGTCGCCGACGCCGTCAAGGAGGCCGGCGGCACCGCGCGCGAGTTCCACACCATCGCCGTCGACGACGGCATCGCGATGGGCCACGGCGGGATGCTGTACTCGCTGCCCAGCCGCGAGATCATCGCCGACAGCGTGGAGTACATGGTCAACGCGCACGCGGCGGACGCGCTGGTGTGCATCTCGAACTGCGACAAGATCACGCCGGGGATGCTCAACGCCGCGATGCGCCTGAACATCCCGACGGTGTTCGTCTCGGGTGGCCCGATGGAGGCCGGCAAGGCGGTCGTCGTCGACGGCGTCACGCACCCGTCGTCGGACCTGATCACCGCGATCGCCGCGTCGGCGAACGAGCGGGTCGACGAGCTGGGGCTGTCCGCGGTGGAGCAGTCGGCGTGTCCGACGTGTGGTTCGTGCTCGGGGATGTTCACCGCGAACTCGATGAACTGCCTGACCGAGGCGCTCGGCCTCGCCCTGCCCGGCAACGGCTCGACGCTGGCCACGCACGCCGCCCGCCGCGACCTGTTCTCCCGGGCCGGGACGACCGTGATGGAGCTGGCCAAGCGCTACTACGGCGAGGACGACGCGTCCGTGCTGCCGCGCGCGGTGGCCACCAGGGAGGCGTTCGAGAACGCGATGGCCCTGGACATGGCGATGGGCGGCTCGACGAACACGGTGCTGCACATCCTGGCCGCGGCCCGCGAGGGCGAGGTGGACTTCACCCTGGCCGACATCGACGCGATCAGCAGGCGGGTGCCGTGCCTGTCGAAGGTCAGCCCGAACTCCGACTACCACATGGAGGACGTGCACCGGGCCGGCGGCATCCCCGCGATCCTGGGTGAGCTGTGGCGTGCCGGGGCGCTCAACGAGGGCGTGCACACCATCCACAGCCCGACGCTGGAGTCGTGGCTGTCGGCGTGGGACATCCGCGCCGAGTCCCCGTCGCCGGAGGCCATCGAGCTGTACCACGCCGCGCCGGGCGGGGTCCGCACCACGAAGGCGTTCTCGACGGAGAACCGCTGGTCGTCCCTGGACACCGACGCGGCCGGGGGCTGCATCCGGGACAAGGCGCACGCGTACACCGCCGAGGGCGGCCTGGCCGTGCTGCGCGGCAACCTGGCCGAGAACGGCGCGGTGATCAAGGCGGCCGGGATCGACGAGGAGCTGTTCCGCTTCGAGGGCCCGGCGAGGGTCGTGGAGAGCCAGGAGCAGGCGGTGTCGGCGATCCTGGGCAAGGAGGTCCAGCCCGGCGAGGTGCTGGTCGTGCGCTACGAGGGCCCGGCCGGTGGTCCCGGGATGCAGGAGATGCTGCACCCGACCGCGTTCCTCAAGGGCGCCGGCCTCGGCAAGAAGTGCGCCCTGATCACCGACGGCCGGTTCTCCGGCGGCACGTCCGGGCTGTCCATCGGCCACATCTCCCCCGAAGCGGCGGGCGGCGGCCTGATCGGCCTGGTCGAGAACGGCGACCACATCGTCATCGACGTGCACGAACGCCGCCTGGAGCTCCAGGTCCCCGAGGAGGTCCTGGCCGACCGCCGAGCCAAGATGGAGTCGAGCGAACGGCCGTGGCAGCCGAAGGACCGCCAACGCCCGGTGACCGCGGCGTTGCGTGCCTACGCCCGCCTGACCACGGACGCCGCACAGGGCGCGGTCCGCGACGTCGACCGCTGATCTCGGTCAGTTCGCCGGGTACAGCAACGGCCGCTGCGGCTCCACGTCCGCCGATGGCGGTTGGTCGAGCACGCCGATGACGGACTCGGCGAGGGTCACCACCTTGGCGCAGTCGGGAGCGCTCACGCGCACCTGGTAGTCGGGGGTCTCGGCGAAACGAGCGGGGAACGGGCCCTGACGCCAGTAGATGTCGCAGGACTCGTCCTCCTCGTACATCCGGACCGACTTGCCGCCGATGGTCCTCGTTTCGGGCCGCTCCTGTGAGCGGACGACGTTGTCGAACGTGACGAATCCAGAATGCGCCGTGGAGAGGTCCCCGCAGTTCGACAGCTTGCTCCCGAGCAGCTTGGATCGGTCGACGTCGGGATCCACCGCAGCGGCCAGCACCGAGCACGCGTCCCACATCGGATCCATGCGAACCGCCTCCGGCCTGCTCAGCACGGACGCCGCGGCGCCCGCGAGATCGGAGGCGGTCCGGCAAGCGCCGGCCTTCTTGTACGGGTTGTACGAAAGCCGAATCGCCAGATCGGAACTGACCGGCAGGAAGACGTCGCACGCGTAACCGTCGTCCTTGACGAACGCAGCTGCCCCACCGACCGCCCGACCCAGCATCCGGTCACGCATCTTCTGATCCAGCCCGACAACCTCCACGACGAAAGTTCCTGCCGGCCCCTCCACGAAGCAATAAAACGGGTCCCAAGTGTGCAACGTCGTCGACGTGGGGAACACCGGCGCCGCCGCCATCGCCGCCTCAGCCACCGCACACACATCGAGTCGACGTAACGCCGGGGACTGTTCCAAGATCGGTGTTTCCGGCCCGACACGCCGGGCTGAGGTCCGGCGGGATGGGCACTGTGAGTGATGACATCGGACCTTGTGAGTCCACGCAAGAGTGACCGGAAGCCGGCGCGGGAGCTGTCGCCGGAGCAGGCCGCCGCGGCGGCGATGGTGGCCGAGGCCAAGGCTCGAGGGCTGGCGTTGACCGGCCCGGACGGACTGTTGAAGCTGTTTACCAAGAACGTGCTGGAAACCGCGCTCAACGAAGAGATGACCGAGCATCTCGGGCATGAGAAGAACCGGGCCGAGCCCGAGCGCGAGTCGGCGAATGTGCGAAACGGTAGCCGGTCGAAGACTGTCATTTCGGATGCCGCGGGCGAGGTCGAGATCAGCGTGCCGCGGGATCGGGAGAGCACGTTCGAGCCGCAGATCGTGAAGAAAAGGCAGCGGCGGCTCGGCGATGTGGATGAGATCGTGCTGTCGTTGTATGCGAAAGGGATGACAACCGGGGAGATCTCCGCGCATTTCGCCGAGATCTACGGTGTGTCGGTCAGCAAGGAGACGATCTCACGGATCACGGACAAGGTCGTCGCCGAGATGAATGACTGGGCCAACCGGCCATTGGACGCCGTGTACGCGGCGGTGTTCATCGACGCGATCGTGGTGAAGGTCCGTGACGGCCAGGTCGCCAACCGACCCGTCTACGCCGCCATCGGCGTGACCGTCGACGGCCGCAAGGACGTGCTGGGGCTAT
>NZ_JAFFZE010000012.1 GCF_025165815.1 Actinophytocola gossypii
CCAAGCGTCCGCCGGCTGGACCGACGAGCAGCGCAGCCGTGAGGAACGAACGGCGAGCAGCACAGGAGGGAAGCCGGCGGGTAGCGCAGGAGCGGAGCGAACCGAAGCCACCGTGAGCGGGAGCGACCAAGCGTCCGCCGGCTGGACCGACGAGCAGCGCAGCCGTGAGGAACGAACGGCGAGCAGCACAGGAGGGAAGCCGGCGGGTAGCGCAGGAGCGGAGCGAACCGAAGCCACCGTGAGCGGGAGCGACGAAGCGTCCGCCGGCTGGAGCGCTGGAGGGAAGCGAACCGTTTCCCTCCTCGCCGACGGGCGGGAGATCATCTACTTCGACCTGCCCGGGGCGCCCGCGCGCACGGCGACCGACCCGCGCGAGCTGGATCCGGTGTCGACCGCGTCGCAGCTTCGGCACGATCCGGTGTTGGACGAGTGGGTGGTGCTCGCCTCGCACCGGCAGAACCGGACGTTCCTGCCGCCGGCCGACGAGTGTCCGCTGTGCCCCTCCACCGACGGCCGGCACACCGAGATCCCCTCGTCGGACTACGACGTGGCGGTGTTCGAGAACCGGTTCCCCAGCCTGTCCACGCACGCCGATCCGGTGGACGTGCCGGGGCTGCCGGAACTCGTCGACTCGGCGCCGGGGATCGGGCGCTGCGAGGTCGTCTGCTTCACCAGCGACCACAACGCCGCCTTCGCCACCCTCTCCCCCGCGCACGCCCGGCTCGTGGTGGACGCCTGGGCCGACCGCACGACCGAGCTGTCCGCGCTGCCCGGGGTCGCCCAGGTGTTCTGCTTCGAGAACCGGGGCGCCGCGATCGGGGTGACGCTGTCGCACCCGCACGGGCAGATCTACGCCTACCCGTTCGTCACCCCCAAGACCCGGCAGATGCTGGGGAACGCCGCCGCGCACGCCGAGCGCACCGGGCGGAACCTGTTCGCCGACGTCCTGGCCGGGGAGCGGAAGTCCGGCGCGCGGGTGGTCGCGGCCACCGAGCACTGGACCGCGTTCGTGCCGGCGGCGGCCCGGTGGCCGGTCGAGGTGCACCTGTACCCGCACCGCCGGGTGCCCGACATCCCGTCCCTGTCCGACGCCGAGCGCGACGACTTCACCCACCTCTACCTCGACGTGCTGCGCCGGCTGGACGCCATGTACGACAAGCCGCTGCCCTA
Source organism: Actinophytocola gossypii (assembly GCF_025165815.1). Classification (GTDB taxonomy): domain Bacteria; phylum Actinomycetota; class Actinomycetes; order Mycobacteriales; family Pseudonocardiaceae; genus Actinophytocola; species Actinophytocola gossypii. The sequence continues at coordinate 1,171 of NZ_JAFFZE010000012.1, forward strand.
CATCGCCGCGTGGCACCAGGCGCCGACCGGGCCCGGCCGTGAGCACGCCTACCTGCACCTGCAGCTCACCTCGATCCAGCGCTCGGCCGACAAGCTGAAGTACCTGGCCGGCTCGGAGTCGGCGATGGGTGCCTTCATCACCGACGTGCTGCCCGAGGCCGTGGCCGAACGGCTCCGCGGCATCCGGTAGCGCGCCCGGCGATAAACGAAAGTTCTCAAGGCATAAGTAGCTACGCCTTGACCTGTCGGGAAACGCGTTCCAGAGTGAGGACATGACATCCGGCGAATCGCCCGTGGCAGCGCGGGCACGATCGGCGGTCGCCGCCCACCGCGGGGAACGCGGGGCGCTGTTGCCGATCCTGCACGACCTCCAGGCCGAGTTCGGCTACGTCGACCCGGCGGTGGTGCCGGTCCTGGCCGAGGAGCTGAACCTGTCCCGGGCCGAGGTGCACGGTGTGATCAGCTTCTACCACGACTTCCGCGAGAGTCCGGCACCCGGCACGGTCGTGCGGGTCTGCCGCGCGGAGGCCTGCCAGGCGAACGGCGCGGAGGCGCTGATGGCGCACGCCGAGCGGAACCTCGGCGACGGCGTCACCGTCCAGCAGGTGTTCTGCCTGGGCAACTGCGCTCTCGGGCCCGCGGTCGAGGTCAACGGCAAGTTGGCCGGGCGGGTCGACGCGGCCCGCTTGGACGCCCTCGTCGCGAGCGCCGATCCGTTCGAGCGTAAGGTGCATACAGTATGACGACGCAAACGATCGTCTATGTACCCCGCGACGCCGCGGCCCGCTCCGTCGGCGCCGACGAGGTCGCGGAACGGATCGCGGCGGCCGGCGGCGACGGCGTGCGCGTGGTGCGCACCGGCTCGCGCGGGCTGCTGTGGCTGGAACCGATGGTCGAGGTGGCCACCGACCGGGGCCGGGTGGCCTACGGCCCGGTCGCCGCGCACGAGGTCGACGGGCTGGTCGCGGCCGGCATGCTCGACGGCGCGGACACCGACCACTCCCTCGGGCTCACCGAGGACATCCCGTTCCTGCGTGACCAGCGGCGGATCACGTTCCGCCGGGTCGGCGTGGTGGATCCGCTCTCGGCCGCCGACTACGAGCGGCACGGCGGCATCGCGGGCCTGCGCAAGGCGCTCGCGATGACCCCGGAGCAGGTCGTCGAGGAGGTCACCGCGTCCGGCCTGCGCGGGCGGGGCGGTGCCGGGTTCCCGGCCGGGATCAAGTGGAAGACCGTGCTCGGCGCGACCGCAGACGTGAAGTTCGTCTGCTGCAACGCCGACGAGGGCGACAGCGGCACGTTCGCCGACCGGATGCTGATGGAGGGCGACCCGTTCACCCTGATCGAGGGCATGGCGATCGCCGCGCACGCGGTCGGCGCGACCGAGGGTTACGTCTACGTCCGCTCCGAGTACCCGGACGCGATCGCCACGCTGCGGCAGGCGATCGACGCCGCCTACGCGCACGGCTGGCTCGGCGAGTCGGTCCTCGGCTCGGACCTGTCGTTCGACCTGCACGTGCGGGTCGGCGCCGGCGCCTACATCTGCGGCGAGGAGACCTCCATGCTGGAGAGCCTGGAGGGCAAGCGCGGGGAGGTGCGCTCGAAGCCGCCGATCCCCGCGCTGGCCGGCCTGTTCGGGCGGCCGACCGTGGTGAACAACGTGCTCACGCTCGGCTCGGTGCCGATGATCCTGGCCGAGGGCGCGGCCGAGTTCTCCGGGTTCGGGGTCGGCCGGTCGCGCGGTACGCAGGTGTTCCAGCTCGGCGGGAACGTCGCCCGCGGCGGCATCGTCGAGGCCCCGTTCGGGATCACCCTCGGCGAGCTGGTGAACGGGTACGGCGGCGGCACCCGTACCGGGCGGCCGGTGCGCGCGGTGCAGGTCGGCGGGCCGCTCGGCGCGTACCTGCCGGTGGACCGGTTCGACCTGCCGATGGACTACGAGGAGTTCGCCGCGGCCGGCGCGATGGTCGGGCACGGCGGCGTGGTGGTGTTCGACGACACCGTGGACATGGCGGCGATGGCCCGGTTCGCGATGGAGTTCTGCGCCGAGGAGTCGTGCGGTAAGTGCACGCCCTGCCGGGTCGGGGCGGTGCGCGGCCGGGAGACCATCGACAAGATCCGCGCCGGCATCGACGCTGAGGCGAACCTCGAGCTGCTCGAGGACCTGTGCGAGCTGATGACCGACGGCTCGCTGTGCGCGATGGGCGGCCTGACGCCGATGCCGGTGCGCAGCGCGGTCCAGCACTTCGGCGAGGACTTCCACCGAAGTCCGGTGCCGCTGCCCACCCCGACCTTCGGACCGAACGGGAGTGCGTCATGAGTCTGTTGAAGGAACCCGATCTGGGGACGCCGGGCCGCAAGGGTGAGCCGACCGTCGAGGTGGAGATCGACGGCGTCGGGGTCGCCGTGCCGGAGGGCACGTCGGTGATGCGCGCGGCGGCGCTGGCGGGGGTGGACGTGCCGAAACTGTGCGCCACCGACTCGTTGGAGCCGTTCGGCTCGTGTCGGTTGTGTCTGGTCGAAGTGGACGGTGTGAAGGGCACGCCCGCGTCCTGCACCACGCCGGTGCGGCCGGGGATGACCGTGCGGACCCAGACGCCGAAGCTGGCGAAGCTGCGGCGCGGCGTGATGGAGCTCTACATCTCCGACCACCCGCTGGACTGCCTGACCTGCTCGGCCAACGGCGACTGCGAGCTGCAGGACATGGCCGGCGTGACCGGGCTGCGGGACGTGCGCTACGGCGTCGGCGAGGGCGAGCACCACCTGGACGCGCCGACCGACACGTCCAACCCGTACTTCGACTTCGACGCCAGCAAGTGCATCGCGTGCTCGCGGTGCGTGCGCGCCTGCAACGAGGTGCAGGGCACGTTCGCGCTGACCATCTCCGGCCGCGGCTTCGACTCGCACGTCTCCCCCGGCCAGGACCAGCCGTTCATGGACTCGGAGTGCGTGTCCTGCGGCGCGTGCGTGCAGGCCTGCCCGACCGCGACGCTGCAGGAGAAGTCCGTCGTCGACCTCGGGATGCCGAACCGCACGGTGCTCACCACCTGTGCGTACTGCGGCGTCGGCTGCTCGTTCAAGGCCGAGCTGCGCGGCGACGAGGTCGTCCGGATGGTGCCGTACAAGGACGGCGGCGCCAACGAGGGCCACTCGTGCGTCAAGGGCCGGTTCGCGTTCGGCTACGCCTCCCACCCCGACCGCCAGCTCAACCCGATGGTGCGGGACACGATCGCCGACGAGTGGCGGGAGGTCTCCTGGGAGGAGGCCATCTCGACCGTCGCGACCCGGATGCGGGACATCCAGGAGCGGCACGGCACCGGCGCGATCGGCGGCATCACCTCCTCGCGGTGCACCGACGAGGAGGTGTACGTGGTGCAGAAGATGGTGCGGGCGGCGTTCGGCAACAACAACGTCGACACCTGCGCAAGGGTGTGCCACTCCCCCACCGGCTACGGCCTCAAGCAGACGTTCGGCACCTCGGCCGGTACCCAGGACTTCAAGTCGGTGGCCGAGTCCGACGTGATCATGGTGATCGGCGCGAACCCGACCGACGCGCACCCGGTGTTCGCCTCCCGGATGAAGCGCCGGCTGCGCGAGGGCGCGAAGCTGATCGTCATCGACCCGCGCCGGATCGACCTGGTGCGCTCCCCGCACGTCGAGGCCCAGCACCACCTCACGCTGGCACCCGGTACGAACGTGGCGATCGTGAACGCGCTCGCGCACGTGGTGGTCACCGAGGGCCTGGTCGCCGAGGACTTCGTCGCCGACCGGTGCGAGGACTTCGACGAGTGGCGGGAGTTCATCGCCCGGCCGGAGAACTCGCCGGAGGCGCTGGCGGAGGTCACCGGCGTGCCGGCGGCCGAGGTGCGCGCGGCGGCCCGGCTGTACGCGGCCGGCCCGAACTCGGCGATCTACTACGGCCTCGGGGTCACCGAGCACAGCCAGGGCTCCACGATGGTGATGGGCATGGCGAACCTGGCCATGGCCACCGGCAACGTCGGCCGGGACGGCGTCGGTGTGAACCCGTTGCGCGGCCAGAACAACGTGCAGGGCAGCTGCGACATGGGCTCGTTCCCGCACGAGCTGCCCGGCTACCGGCACGTGGCCGACGAGAACGTGCGCGACATCTACGAGAAGCTGTGGGGCACGCCGATCCTGCCCGAGCCGGGCCTGCGGATCCCGAACATGTTCGACGCGGCGATCGACGGCAGCTTCCGGGCGCTGTTCGTGCAGGGCGAGGACATCGCGCAGTCCGACCCGAACACCCAGCACGTGCACAAGGCGCTGGAGTCGCTGGAGCTCGTGGTGGTGCAGGACCTGTTCCTCAACGAGACGGCCAAGTTCGCGCACGTGTTCCTGCCCGGCACGTCGTTCCTGGAGAAGGACGGCACGTTCATCAACGCCGAGCGGCGGATCAACCGGGTGCGCCCGGTGATGCGGCCGAAGACCGGCAAGCACGAGTGGGAGATCGTCTGCGAGATCGCGCAGGCGATGGGCTACCCGATGACCTACGAGAACACCAGCCAGATCATGGACGAGATCGCGCTGACCACGCCGACGTTCAGCGGGGTGTCTTTCGAGCTGCTGGACCGGGTCGGCAGCGTGCAGTGGCCGTGCAACGAGAACGCGCCGCTCGGCACGCCGATCATGCACGAGGAGACGTTCGTGCGCGGCAAGGGCCGGTTCATGCCGACGGTGTACGTGCCGACGAAGGAGCGCAGCACCAGGAAGTTCCCGCTGATCCTGACCACGGGCCGGATCCTGTCCCAGTACAACGTGGGCGCCCAGACCAGGCGGACGGCGAACGTGGCCTGGCACCCGGAGGACGTGCTGGAGATCCACCCGCACGACGCCGAGGTCCGCGGCATCACCGAGGGCGCCATGGTGTCGCTGGCGTCCCGGGTCGGCCAGACGTCGCTGCGGGCGAAGCTGTCCGACCGGATGCCGGTGGGCGTGGTCTACACGACGTTCCACCACCCGGTCACCGGCGCGAACGTGGTCACCACCGAGCACTCCGACTGGGCGACGAACTGCCCGGAGTACAAGGTGACCGCGGTCCAGGTCGGCCTTCTGTCGGTCACGGCGCCGACCGAGGAACGGGCGGAACGGGCCCCGGTCCCGGTGGCGGGGAACTGACATGTCGACGCTCCCACCACACGTGCGGCTGGCCAACGAGATCGCCGACCAGGTACGGCACCTCGACCCGGACGAGGCGGCGGCGTTCATCGCCAACCACCTGCGCTCGTTCTGGGAACGGCGGATGCTGCACGCGCTGCTCACCCACGTCGACGCGGGCGGCGCCGACCTCGACCCACTGGCCGCCGCGGCCGCCGCCCGCCTCCGACAACCGGCCTGACAACTCGTACATCGCGGACCTGAAGGAGTACACCGAGCTGCCCGGCCTCGTCTTCACCGACCCGCTCACGCACGCTCGCGCACTCGATGGCCGACGCACAGGACGACGTGCACCAGGATCTGGTCTGGGACCAGCGGGCACTGGTCGCCGCCGACCTGGTCACCGACGAGCGGGTGGCCGAGGCGGGGGTGCCGCTCTCGGTGGCCGGACTGTACCCGTCGCTGCACCTGAACCTGAGCGAGTGCCACCGCAAGCTCGGTGATCTCGACCAGGCCCGCGAGCACCTCCGGCGGGCGGAGGCCACCGTCGACGCCCTCGGCGACGACGAGTACGGGCAGCTGATCAGGCGGGGCATGGCCGAGATCGCCGACCGGCTGGACTCGGCTCAGCGGATCATCCGGTAGAAGCCGGGAAGAGCACGCAGCTCGTTGCGCTTCAACGTGCCTCGTACGACGCGGTGAAAACTCGGTCTCAGTAGTTGGTTCAGCAGGAAGCGCGGCGGGTTGGAACGCAGCCGCACGTAGTTCACCAGTGCGAACTCCGATCCGTCGTCGATCGGGCGGAGTGCCGTCGAGTTGTCGACGCCGATCGTCGAGGTGTACCAGTCCGTCAGGCCGAGCCAGGCCTCGACCGGATCGGCGTCGCCGGCCGAGGTGAAGTGGTTGAACAGGATGACCGCGTCCTCGGTTGCCTCCTCGTCCGGCTCCGTGTCGCCGATGCGCGCGGCGTTCGATCCGGCGAGCAGCTCGGTCCCGCCGAGCGCTCTGACCGGGTCGCTGTCGCGAACCCCTGCCAGGTCGTCGACCCGGGTGGTCCGGATCAGCATGGCCAGATCGTGCCGGGGAGCGCCCGACAACGGCGGGACGAGGTGCGTTCGAAAAACCCGCGTCGAGTGCACGTCCGGTCGGTGTTCGAGTTCCCGGGCCGCCTCGACCAGGTGAGTCGCCGCTCGCCGGCGGGACTCCGACTGGTGGTACAGGGGTGCTTTCTGGGGCTCGTCCACGTGCAGGCCGAGGTAGAGGAAGCCGTACGGCTCCGGCTCGACCAAGGGGAGCGGAGCACGAGTGCCCATGGTTCCTCCAAACGCCGCTGAGTGAGTACCCACTCAACATAACATGGGTGAGTACTCACCCAGCTAAGCTCGTGGCGTGGACCCCAAGGCACCGATGCGCGACCGCATCGTCACGGCGGCGTTGGAATGCATGCGCGAACGGGGCGTCGGCGGCACGACGACCAGGAGCGTCGCTCGACGTGCCGGCGTCTCCGAAGGCAGCATCTACAACCACTTCGCCAATCGATCGGAGCTGATCGTGGAGGCGTTCGGGCTGGCCACGGAGGCGATCCGCGGCCGCGCCAGGGAGCTCGAGCACCTGGTCGGCACGGGCTCCGTGGAGGAGAACCTGGTGACACTCATGGCGGCGGTCATCGACTTCTTCCGGGAGATCGCGCCCATCGTGGGTTCGATCGTCGGTGATCCCGAACTCAGGTCCTGGTTCACCGAGGGGAAGGTGCCGGGCCAGGAGGGCGGGCCCCTGACTCCGTTGACCGGCGTCGTCGAGGTCAGCGGATACCTCGAACACGAACACGAGGCAGGACGCCTGCCCGGCCGTGGGCCGTGGGTGGTGTGCGCGTCCATGATCATCGGCGCCTGCCTGCACTACGTGTACCTGGAACTGCTGTCACCAGCCGGCATCGCCGGCCTGCGCCCGGACGACGAGACCTCTCCCCTCGCACATTCACGCGCGGTGGTGCGAGCGCTGTTCGACGCGCACCAGGAGCCGGGTCATCGGCGCGGGCGGTCGTAGACCAGGAACAGGGCGCCGGTGTCCGTACTGGTCACGTCGGTCAGGCTCCAGGAGGTGGCCGGGAAGGTCCCCTCGAACAGGCGGACGCCGCCGCCGGACAGCTCCGGGCAGAGCAACATGGTGATCCGGTCGACCTCGTCGGCGGCCAGCAGGGCGCGGATCAGGCTCAGACTGTTCTGCACCACGATGTCGCCGCCGTCCTGGGCGCGCAGCTCGCGGACCACCTCGGCGGGGTCGCCGGAGACGATCCGGGCGCCGGTCCAGTCCGTGTCGGTCAAGGTGGTGGAGAAGACGACCTTCTCCACCGTGTCCAGCCACTGCCCGTACGCCCGGTCGCGCGGGTCGGCGGTCTCGTCCCGGCCGACCGCGGGCCAGTAGCCGCGGAAGCCCTCGTAGTTGCGGCGGCCCAGCAGCGCCGTGGTGCCGCCGTTGACGATCCGGGTCAGGATCTCCCTGGCCTGGTCGCTCACCGCGTGTCTGGCGACCCAGCTCATGTCGGCCGGGCCGTCGGGGCCGGTGACGTAGCCGTCCAGCGACACACTGACGTTCGCCACCACTGTTCGCTTCGCGTTCTCGTTTCGCATGAGGACGATCGTGGTCGCCGGGACGGTCCGGGACATCTGCCAGGTGGCAGAGGTTTCGCGAACCGGGTGGCAGACTTCCCAGCCATGGCGATTCCCCTGCCGGCGGACCTGTCGTCGTTCGTCGGCCGGGCGGCCGAGCTGGAGTCGGTCGTCCAGGCGTTGGCCGGCACCCGGCTGCTCACGCTGGCGGGGCCGGGCGGCTGCGGCAAGACCCGGCTGGCGGTCCGGGCCGCGCGGGAGGTCGCCGGCGCGGCGGTGTGGGTGGACCTGTCCGAGGAGACCAGCGACGACCAGATCGTCCAGCGGGTCGCCGAGGCGCTGGGGGTGCCCGTGCCGCGATCGGATCCGGCCGCCGTGGTCGCCGCGCTCGGCGACGGACCGGGCCTGGTCCTGCTGGACAACTGCGAGCAGGTGCGGACGGGGGTGGCCGGGTTCGTCGAGGTCGCGCTCCGGCGGTCCGCCGGGCTGACGGTGCTGGCGACCAGCCGGGAACCGCTGGGGGTGACCGGGGAGCGGGTGTGGCGGGTCGCGCCGATGGTGCTGGCCGAGGCGATCGACCTGCTGCTGGCGCGGTCCGGCGGCGAGCCGTCGGACGCGGCGGCGCGCGCTGCCGCACGCCGGATCTGCGACCGGCTGGACCGGTTGCCGCTCGCCCTGGAGCTGGTCGCCTCCTGGGCCGGAACCCTGTCGCTGCACGAGATCGCGGACACGGTGAGCGGGGACGGCGGCCATCCGCTGCTGGACGGCGGCGAGCGGTCGGCGCCGTTCCGGCAGCGGACGCTGGCCGACTCGATGGACTGGAGCCACCGGCTGCTCACCGCCGACGAACGGGTGCTGCTGCGCCGGCTCGCCCCGTTCCAGCGGTTCGGCGCCGACGCGGTGCGGGCGCTGGGCGGCGACGGACTCCTGCGCGCGCTGCGTGGCCTGGTCGACAAGTCCCTGGTCGTGTGCGACGTCGCCGGCCCGAGGGCGCGCCACCGGATGCTGGCCGTGGTGGCGGAGTACGCGCTGGCCCGGCTGCGCGAGGCCGGCGAGGAGACCGAGGCCCGGCACCGGCACGCCCGGGTCCACCTGGACCTGCTGACGGCCCTCCGGCCGCTGGTGGCCACCGACAAGGACCGGTGGCGGGAGCGGGTGCGGGAGTTCCGGGCCGACCTGCTGGCCGCGACGCGGTGGTGTCTCGACGGTGGTGACCTCGAACTCGGCCGGCGGCTGTGCGTGGAGGCGGCGTGGTGGTGGCACCTGACCGGTGACCGGGTCGGCTGGCAGCTGGTCCGGCGCGCCGCCGAACTCGACCCGGGCGGCGACGACGCGGCGCGGGCCAGGGTGCTGGTGTCGCTCGCCCTGGTCGGCGAGGTGGTGCGGCCGGACGCGGAGACGTTCGCGGCGGCGGAACGGGCCGTGGAGCTGGCCGGCGACCCGGGCACCCGGCTGCTGGCCCAGCAGTTGGTCGCGATCGGGTTGTTCGGCTCGGACCTGGGGGCCGCGCGGGAGCTGGCGCTGCGCACGCACCACGAGGCCGCCGAGGCGGGCGACGAGTTCAGCCGGGACGCCGGCGGGGTGCTGGTCGGCCTGATCGACCAGCTCGGCGAGCGGCACGCCGACGCGTTCGCCCGGCTGGAGACGTCCGCGCCGGCCCTGCTGGCCCGCGGTGACCGGGGGATCGCCACCACCGGGCTCGCCGCGCTCGCCATCGGCCGCGCGAACACCGGGGACCTGGCCGAGGCGGAGCGGGTCGCGATCCGGGCCAGGGAGGCGGCCGCGCCGCTGCGCGACTTCGCCCGCAGTGGGACCGCGGCCTGGACCCTGGCCAGGGTGGTCGCGCTGCGAGGCAGGCCGGACGAGGCCGAGACGATCATGGACGAGTCGCAGCGGGTGATCGACGAGGCGGCCACGACCCCGTACGTCCCCGGCTGGTCGGCGACCCGGGCCCAGGTGGCGCTGTGGCGCGGTGACGTGCCGGCGGCGCTGGACTGGTGCGCGCGGGAGCGGCACGCGGTCACGCCCGACCTGCTGCTCACCCACGCGGCCGCGCTGCGCCTCGCCGGCGACGGGACGGGCGCCCGGGACGCGCTGGCGCTGGCCGAGGGCTCCCCCACGCTCGCCGGGATGCCGCTGCTCAGGGCTGCCGCGGTGGCGGAACGCGCGCACCAGCTCACGCGCGAGGACCCCACGGCGGCGGCCGCACTGCACCGGGACGCGCTGCGGATCCGGCTCGACCACGGGCTGGTCCTCGGCTGCGTCGACAGCCTGGAGGCGCTGGCGGCGCTGGCCGGCACGCCGGACGGGGCCGGGTTGCTGTTGGGCGCGGCCGACCGGGCGCGGCAGGAGACCGGGTACGAGGCCGGGCGGCCGGCGCTGCCGGACGGGGCCGTACTGCGCCGGGGCCGGGCGCTGACCCTGGAGCAGGCGGCGGAACGGGCGCTGCGGGGCCGGCGGGCCGCGCGGCCGGTGACGGGGTGGGCGAGCCTCACGCCGGCCGAGCGGGCGGTGGCCGAGCTGGCCGTCCGCGGGCTGAGCAACCCGCAGATCGCGGCGGAGCTGTTCATCGGGCGCGGGACGGTGAAGACGCACCTCGCCCGCGCCTACGCCAAGCTCGGGGTCGCCAACCGCACCGAGCTGGCCCGCGCGGTTCCTTGATGCGCAACGGAAGGCGCGAAACGCAACACGGAGTAGTACCGTCGAGGCTCATCCGACCGGGCGCCGACCTCGAAGGAGTCCCCATGGCCTTCCCGTCCGACCTGGAGATCGCCCGCGGGGCGAAACTCAAGCCGATCGAGGACATCGCCGCCGACATGGGCCTGCCCGCGCGACTGCTCGAACCCTACGGCCGCGACGTGATGAAGATCGGGCTGGGGGCCGTCGACGAGCTCGCGGACGCGCCGAAGGCCAAGTACGTGCTGGTCAGCGCGATCACCCCGACCCCGCTCGGTGAGGGCAAGACCACCACGACGGTCGGGCTCGGGCAGGGGTTCAAGCACCTCGGCAAGCGGGCGACGGTCGCCGTCCGCCAGCCCTCGATGGGCCCGACGCTCGGCATCAAGGGCGGCGCGGCCGGCGGCGGCTACAGCCAGGTCGTGCCGATGGAGCTGCTGAACCTGCACCTGACCGGCGACATGCACGCGGTCACCGCCGCGCACAACCTGCTGGCCGCGATGGTCGACAACCACCTGTACCAGGGCAACGCGCTCGGCCTGGACGTCGAGTCGATCACCTGGCGGCGGGTGCTGGACATGAACGACCGCGCGCTGCGCAACGTCGTCGTCGGGCTCGGACCGAAGGCGGACGGAGTCACCCGGCAGACCGGGTTCGACATCACCGCCGCGTCCGAGGTGATGGCCGCGCTCGCGCTGACGACGGGCATCGAGGACCTGCGCGCCCGGCTCGGCCGGATCGTGGTCGGCTACACCCGCTCCGGGGAGCCGGTGACCGCCGAGCAGCTCGACACCGCGGGCGCGATGACCGTGCTGCTGCGCGAGGCGATCAAGCCGAACCTCATGCAGACGTTGGAGAACACGCCCGCAATCGTCCACTGTGGACCGTTCGGCAACATCGCCACCGGGAACTCGTCGGTGGTGGCCGACCTGGTCGGCATCCGCTGCGGCGACTACCTGATCACCGAGGCCGGCTTCGGCGCGGACATGGGCGCGGAGCGGTTCTTCAACATCAAGTGCCGGGTGTCCGGGCAGGCTCCGGACGCCGCGGTGCTGGTCGCGACGGTCCGGGCGCTCAAGGCGCACTCCGGCAAGTTCCGGATCGTCGCCGGCAAGCCGCTGCCCGAGGAGCTGCTGGCCGAGAACCCCGACGACGTGCACGCCGGCGCGGCGAACCTGCGCAAGCAGATCGAGAACATCCGGATGCACGGGGTGTCGCCGGTGGTGGCGGTCAACGCCTTCCCCACCGACCACCCGTCCGAGCACGCCGCGATCCGCGAGGTAGCCGAGGCGATGGGCGCGCGGGTGGCGGTGAGCACGCACTTCTCCGACGGCGGCGCGGGTGCCACCGAGTTGGCCGAGGCGGTGGCCGAGGCGGCGGAGGAGCCGTCGGAGTTCCAGCTGCTGTACCCGTCGTCGGCGCCGCTGCGGGAGAAGATCGAGACCGTGGCGACCCGGGTGTACGGCGCGGACGGCGTGACCTACTCGGCGGCGGCGCGCAAGCAGCTGGACACCTTCGAGCGCAACGGTTTCGGCGACCTCCCGGTGTGCATGGCGAAGACGCACCTGTCGATCTCGTCGGACCCGAAGCTGCTGGGCGCCCCGACGGGTTGGACGCTGCCGGTCCGCGAGGTCCGCGCGTCCGTCGGCGCCGGGTTCGTGTACCCGATCTGCGGCGACATGCGCACCATGCCCGGCCTTGGCTCCTCCCCCGCCGCGACCCGCATCGACCTGGACGCGGACGGCGAGATCGTCGGCCTGTCGTGAGCGAGCTTGCGAGCGAACCATTGACACAGGGCGACCGCGAGCGGCGACACCGAGCCTGCGAGGGGTCGTCATGAGCGAGCTTGCGAGCGAACCATCGACACAGGGCGACCGCGAGCGGCGACACCGAGCCTGCGAGGGGTGGTCGTGAGCTTCCTTCAGCTGTCGGTCGGCGGCCTGCTGGAGCGGGTCGCCGCCCGTACGCCCGCGCCGGGCGGCGGTGCGGTGGCCGCGCTGACCGGCGCCTCCGCCGCCGCCCTGGTCGCGATGGCCGCCCGGTTCAGCGGCGAACCGGCCGACCGGGCCGAGGCGTTGCGCGCGGAGCTGGAACCGCTGGCCGACGCGGACGCCGCCGCCTACACCGCCGTCCTCGCCGCTCGCCGCCTGCCCAGGGACGACCCGAACCGGGCGGCCCGGATCGCCGACGCGATGACCGAGGCCACCGAGGTCCCCCGCCGGGTGGCCGCCGCCGCGACGGAGGTGGCCGAACTCGCCGCCGCGCTCGTCGAGCGGGGCAATCCGAACCTGGTCGGCGACGCGCGGGTCGGCGAGTTGCTGGCCAGGGCCGCCGCCGACGCGGCGACGGCCCTGGTGCGGATCAACGAGGCTGGCTGACCAGGTAGGCGACCTCGGTCTCCCACTTGACCGGGTCCGGCTCGTCCTCCGGGTCGGTCAGGTAGGACTCGTAGACGCCGACCCACGCCTCGCCGTCCCGCGCGGCCGGGAAGCCCTGTTCCTCGGCCCAGGCGAGCAGCGCCTGGTGGGTCTCGACGATCCGGTCCGGGTGCCCGCGGTGCATCCGGACCGCGTACCGGCCGGCGGGCTTGGCACCGGCCAGCACCCGGCCGTCACCCTCGACCGGCGCGGCGACGGGCACGCCGACCTCCACCTCGAACGGCTCGTCCATCCCGCCGACGATCTTGTGCCGGTAGAACAGCGCGCCGGCGGGTGCGATGTCCCGCGCGGCCAGCCATCCGTACACCTCGGGTACCAGGGCGTTCACCGTCCCCCACTCGCGCAGCGTGGCACGGGCGGGGATGGACACGTACGGCTGCTCTGATCGTTGTTGGAACTCACTCATGCCCACTACTACGGTCCGCGGCCGGCAAACTCATCGGCAGCCCGTACATCGGGAACGCGTGGGCCAGGTCGAGGTAGGTGGTGTCCGACGCGATCCGGCCGCCGCGTACCTCGATCAGGACCAGGGCGAACGGCTCGTGCTCGGTGCCGTTCCAGCGGTACTGGCCGAACGCGGGTGTGCCGCTGGCCATGGTCGGCACCAGGCGGGCGTTCTCGCAGGTCCCGTCGGAGTGCGCGAGCGCGGCGGCGATGTCGTCGCGGCCGCGCAGCCACCAGGCGAACGGCGGCATGGACATGGTGGCGTCCTCGTGCAGCAACGCGGTGAGGGCGGCGACGTCGTAGCGCTCGAAGGCGTCGACGTACCGGGCGAGCAGGTCGCGGTGCTCGTCGGTCAACGGCTCGGCGGGTTCGGGCGCGCGGGTGGCCATGGTGGCGCGGGCGCGTTGCAGGGCGCTGTTCACCGACGTGACGGTGGTGTCGAGCAGGCGGGCTACCTCGGCGGCCGACCAGCGCAGCACGTCCCGCAGGATCAGCACGGCCCGCTGCCTCGGCGGCAGATGCTGCAACGCGGCGACGAACGCGAGCCGGATCGTCTCCCGCAGCGCCGCGACCTCGGCCGGGTCGCCGGGTAACGCGCGGTGGTCGGGCACCGGCTGCACCCACGCCGATGGTGGCAGCGGCGCCCCGACGTCCGGGCCGGGCGAGGCGGGCGGTGCGAGGTCCATGGCGCGGGCCCGGCGCTGGGCGCTGCGAAGCATGTCCAGGCACACGTTGGTCGCGATCGCGTACAGCCACGTCCGCACCGACCCGCGGTTCGGGTCGTGCTCGGCCTTCCACGCCCGCACGAACGTCTCCTGCACGGCGTCCTCGGCCTCGAACCCGGATCCGAGCATCCGGTAGCAGTATCCGGTCAGCTCGACCCGGTAGGTGTCCAACCGCTCGACCGCCTCAGCCACCATGGCGGAGAGCATTCCACACGCGACACCCCTAATCGAAGACCCGGAACAGCGGTTGACGTGATCGGGGCGCCAGGCCGAGGTGGTACAGCGCCGCCCCGGTCGCACCGGAGGCCCGGAGCCGGCGCCAGTGGTCGGGCAGTCCGGCCGGGTCGGCGGGGGGCAGCACGGTCACGTACGCGTCCACCGGGCGGCCGGTGGCCGCGGCGCCGGCCACCACCTCGGCGCTGACCGGCGTGGTTGGCCAGGCGGGAACGACCAGGGCGGACACGTCGTCGGCCGCGGTCGGGGTGAGACCGGGGGACGCGCCGGTGGCCCACGGGTCGGGGTGGGCGTGCAGGGTGACCGGGACGTCCAGGCCGGCCAGGACACCGGCACGCAACTCGTCGGTGGACGCGTGGCGGGTGGCGAGCAACTCGGCCTCGCCGGGTAGCGACTCGGTGTCCTCGCGGACGGCGGCGCGCAGGCGGGACACCACCTCGGCCGGGTCGAGGCCGCGAGTGTTCCAGCCACGGCGGCACGCGGGGCAGCAGCAGACCGACAGCCAGCGGGTCGCCGCGGGCGAGTACGCGCCGTCGGTCTTCTCGTGGTGGCACTGGTGGGTCAGGCCGAGTTGGCCGCACGCCTCCAGCGACACCGCGTCCGCGCCGGCGGCCGCCTCCGTCGCGAGGGTGGCGGCGTACTCGCGGACCTCCGGCCAGGACGGGCACAGCGCGTACGGGTACCGCTCGCCGAAGCAGTTCACGACCGCCACGTCCGGGTGTTCGGTGCCCAGCCGGGTGTTGTGGGTGAGCACGATCCACGCCGACACGGCGAACCCGGCCGCCCGGAGCGTCTCGGCCGCCTCGCCGAAGGAGTCCTGGGTGGACATCCAGTCGGGGGTGGCCGGGCGGAGCCGCCCGGTCCACGCGGACTCGCGGACCGGGCGGTACAGGGCCGCGTGCCGTGCTTTGACGAGCGCGCGGTCCGGGTGCAGCGGGGTGGCCGCGCGGACCGAGTGGTACGCCGAGGCCAGCGCCACCGTCGTCACGCCGGCCGCGTGCGCGCGGTCGGGGAACGCGGGGTCGCCGAGCACGTCCCAGGGGTAGGCGTGCCCGGTGATCACGGGGCGTCGCCGCAGAAGTCTCCGCCGAGGTACGTGCGGTCGAGATCGCTCGCGGGGGTGACGTCGGATGCGTAAATCTCGGCGTCGTCGCGCGGCTCGTACCCGATGGCCCTCGCCTCGGCCAGCGACCAGGTGCCCCGGGTGTTGGCGGAGACGCCCCAGACGACGCGGAAACCGGGGTCCGGCGCGGCGATCGCGGCCTCGACGAGCCGGGCGCAGTCGTCGGGCGACAGCCAGGTGGCCAGGGCGCGTTCGCCGGTCGGGCGGTCGGCGCAGGTGCCGATCCGCAGGCAGACGACGTGCAGGCCGTGCCGGTCGTGGTACAGGCTGCCCAGGGCCTCTCCGACGACCTTGCTGACGCCGTAGAAGGTGTCGGGGCGGGGGAACGCGTAGTCGGGGCCGTCGTCGGCGGGGCGGAAGCCGACGGCGTGGTTGCTGCTCGCGTAGACCACGCGGGGGACCCCGGCCCGGCGGGCGGCCTCGAACACGGTGTACGTGCCGTCGATGTTGTCGGCCAGGATGTCGGCCCAGGCGGTCTCGCCCGGGTGGCCGGCGAGGTGCACGACGGCGTCCATCCCCGCGCTCGCCTCGGCCATGGCGTCCAGGTCGGACACCGAGCAGGTGACCACTTCCTCCCCGGCGCCCGACTCGACCGGGACGACGTCCAGCAGCCGCAGCAGCCGGCCGGTCCTGGCCATCCGGCTGCGCAGCATCGTGCCGATCCGCCCGGCCGCTCCCGTGATCAGGATCCGTTCGGTCACGCCGGCTCCTTCAGTCTGGTGACGAGTTGCGTCGGGTTCACGAACCGCAACGCCACCACCAGTAGTACCAGCATGGAGCCGGTGTAGATGACGGCCATCGCGTCCACCGCCTGCTGGGCGCGGATGCCGGCGGAGAACATCGCCTCGTACAGGGACACCACGAGGGTCTGGCTGCCCGGCCCGGCGGTGAGGAAGGTCAGCTCGAACATGCCGACGGTGCGCACCAGCACCAGGATCGACGCGGCGAGGATGCCGGGCACCAGCAGCGGCGCGAGCACCCGGGTGAACACCGCGCTCGTGCGCGCGCCGCACATCCGCGCGGCGGCCTCGATCTTCGGGTCGATCTGCTCGATGAACGGGGTCATCGTGAGCACCACGAACGGCACCGACGGCACCAGGTTCGCGATGATCACGCCCGCGATCCCGCCGGCGAGGTCGAACTTGTAGAGCACGGTCGCCAGCGGGATGCCGTAGGTCATCGGGGGCAGCAGGATCGGCAGCAGGAACAGCACGGTGACCAGCCGCTTGCCGGGGAACGTTCGCCTGGCCAGGGCGTAGGCGGTCGGAACGCCGATCAGGACGGACAGCACCACGACCGCGAGCGCCACCTGGACGGTCACGACCAGCACCTCGAGCAGGTCCAGTTCGCGCCAGGCGGTGACGTACCAGGAGGTGGTCAGGCCGTTGGGCCACCAGGTGCCGAACCACTCGACGGAGAACGAGTTGACCACCACCGCGAGGACCAACCCGAACAGGTTGACCAGGAAGAACGCGACGGCGCCCCACACCAGCCAGGTCGACACCCTCATCCCTTGCCCCCTGTCGCGCCTCGGTACAACGTCGACCGCCACAGCAGCACCAGCCCGACCACGACGAGCATCACCACGGCCATGATCATCGCGATGGCCGAGCCGAGCGGGTAGTCGGTGTCCCGGAACGCCGACTCGTACGCGGCGATCGAGATCACCCGGGTCTCCCCCTGCGGCAGCCCGACCAGGTACGCCGACGGGAACACCGAGAACGCGAGCACGAAGGTCAGACAGAACGTGATCGCGAGCCCGGGCGCGAGCAGCGGCAACGTGATGTACCGGAACCGCCTGCGCCGGTCCGCGCCCAACGTGGCCGCCGCCTGTTCCAACGTCGGATCGATCCCCGACAGGTAACTCAGGATGAGCAGGAACGCGAACGGAAACCCGGTGATGATCAGTGAGAACAGCACGCCCCAGTAGTTGTGCACGAGCCGCACGGGTTCGTCGGTGAGCCCGATCCCCATCAGGATCTTGTTGAACCAACCCACCGGCCCGAGGTAGTTGATCAGCCCCTCCGCCGTGAGCACCGTCCCCAACGTGATCGGCACGACGAGGATCGTGGTCAGCAGCCGTTTGCCCCGGAACCGCCCCCGCATCCGGTACGCGATCGGGATGGAGGCGAGCACGTTGATCAACGCCGCCGGCACCGCCAGCCGCAACGTGATCCAGATGGTGTCCCGCAGGTAGGGGTCGGCGAAGAACCGCTCGTAGTTCGCGAGTACCCCGCCCCCCTCCTCCGGCTGGAACGACAGCTGCAACCCGTACAGCACCGGATACGCGAACAACGCCACCACGAACACCACACCCGGCACCAGCAACCACAGCACCCGGTCGACCCCACGCTCCGCCAACCGATGCCGCCACCCGCCCCGCCCCGCGAGTCGTACGTTCCCGTCGCGCGAGTCGTACCTTCCCGTCGCGGGGGGGGGGGGGGGCCCCCCCCCCCGCCCCCCCCCCCCCCCCCGGGCGGCGCCGCCGCCCGGCGGGGCCGACCCGCCGGCCCGGAAGGTACGACTCGCGAGCTGCGCTCCTCGGGGGCGGCGGGGTCGTCGTGCGGGCGGTCGCTCACGACTCCTCCCCGGGTGGGTGCTCCTCGGCGAAGACCAGGACGCGGTCGGCGGGTACGGTCAGGGACACCGTGTCGCCCGGGGCGAGGCGGCTTCCGGTTCGCACGTGCAGGGCGGTGCCGTCCGGGAGGCGGGCCTGTACGGCCTGCTCCCGCCCGTGGTACTCGACGATCTCCACCTCAGCCCGCAGCGCGTTCTCGCCCTCGCCGACGGTGACGTCCGACGGGCGCATCGCCACCACGGCCGCCGAACCCGCCGTGAGGCCGTCCCGGTTCACTCCGTGGAGCACCGATCGCCCGGCGGCGACGGTGACGACCTCCTCGTCCACATCGGACACGGTGGCCGGGATCATGTTGCGGTAGCCCATGAAGCCGGCGACGTACCGGTTCGCCGGGTGGGCGTACACCTCCTCCGGCGAACCGACCTGCTGCACCACGCCGTCGCGCAGTACCACGAGCCGGTCGGCCAGGGCCAGGGCTTCTTCCTGGTCGTGCGTGACGTACACCGTGGTCAGGCCGAGCGACTGGTGCAGTCGCCGGATCTCCGTGCGCATCTCCAGTCGCAGCGCGGCGTCCAGGTTGGACAGTGGCTCGTCCATCAGCACCAGCCGCGGTTCCAGCACGATCGCCCGCGCGATCGCCACCCGCTGCTGCTGCCCGCCGGACAGCTGCGCCGGGAACTTGTGCGCGTGGTCGGACAGCCGCACCAGCCGCAGCGCCTCGTCCGCCCGCCTGGTCCGCTCGGCGCGGCCGATCCCGCGCATGCTCAGCCCGAACGCGACGTTGCGGTGCACGGACATGTGCGGGAACAGCGCGTAGTTCTGGAACACCATGCCGAACCCGCGCCGCTCCGGCGGCAGCGTGTCGATCCGCTTCCCGTCCACCAGGATCTGCCCGCCGGAGAGCGGGAGCAGCCCGGCGAGGCAGTTCAGCGCGGTCGACTTCCCGCACCCGGACGGCCCGAGCAGCGCGACGAACTCGCCGCCCTTGATCGTCAGCTCCAGTTCGGCGAGCGCGACGTGGTCGCCGAACTCGCGGCGCACCCGCTCGATGCGCAGCTCGGCGAAGTTCTCGCTCATCCCGTCTTCCCGCTGCCGATCTCGCGGTCCCACCGCTGGAACGCCGCCACCTGCTGCTGCGCCGGCAGTGACGTCTCCTGCGGGTTGTCGGCGATCAGCTGGTCGTACTCCGGCCGCCCGAACCGCTCGATCGCCTCCCGCGACTCGGCCGGCGCCATGTCCAGCGTGACGTCCCGGACCGCCGGGCCGGGGTAGAAGTAGCCCTTGTCGTAGGCCTTGGCCTGCTGTTCCGGTCGCAGCATCCACTCGATCAGCGCGAGGTTCGCCGACAGCACGTCCTCGCTCACGCCGCGCGGAACGACGGCGTAGTGCGCGTCGGTGACCCAGTGGAAGCCCTCCAGCGTGGTCACCTCCATCCGGTCCGGGACGGTGCCGAGGACGCGCGGGTTGATGTCCCAGCCGGTGGTGGTGGCGACGATGTTCGCCGTGCCGTTGGCCAGGTTCTTCATCGTGTCCGTGGTGCCGCTGGGGTAGTAGTCGACGTACTGGCCGAGCTCGGCGAGGTACTGCCAGGTCTTGTCCCAGCCGTTCTCCGGGTCCTTCGGGTCCTCGTCGCCGAGGATGTAGGGCAGCCCCATGAGGAACGTGCGGCCGGGTCCGGAGTTCGCCGGCTGCGCGTACTGGAACTTGCCCGGGTTCGCCTTGGCCCAGTCGAGCAGCTCCTGGGCGGTGCCCGGTGGATCGGCCACGCGTCGCGGGTCGTACTCGAGCAGCGGGCCGGACGGGTAGAAGGTGATGGTGACGCCCTGCCCCTGCGCGAGCTCGTGCATGGCGGCGGCCGCGGGCAGGTAGTTCTCCTCCAGGCCGGGGAACCGGTCGGCGAACGTCGGCAGCAGCTCCAGCACCAGCTCCTGCTCGATCACCGAGGCGAGCCCGTCGGTGCCGGTGAGCACGAGGTGGGTCTGGGCGTTGCCGCCGCGCTGCTCGGCCTGCAGCTTGCCCGGCATCTCCGGGGAGGTGGCCTTGGTGTAGTCGACGGCGCTGACGACGTCGGGGTTCTCGCGCGCGAACTCGTCGATCATGCCCTGGGTCAGCTGGAGGTTCCCGGCCACGTCGAGGATGTTCAGCTCGACCGGCTGGGACGGCTTGTCCGGGACCGAGCTGGGTGCGCTCGCCGGGGTGTTCTCCTCCGGCGCGCCGCACGCGACCATGGCGGCCAGCAACGCCGGAACCAACAGTACTCTGCGCATCCCGCTCTCCCTCCACAGTGGACTATCGGAGCCGCTGCCGCTGCCCGGCGTGGACATGGTGGGAGCACGGGAATGCCGGTTCGGCATGTCGGAACCATTGGAAGCCTAACGATCTCGGTGTCGACACCGCAAGACCGTCGGGGGCCATAGACGTGGTCTATCGCGGAGGCGGATTACCGCAAGGAAAAGGCTTTCCTGCGTGCCCTCAGGCCCGGGTCCCGGCTGGTCCGAACGGCGGCGAGGGCTTCTGGTGGCGGTGACGGGAGGCGAGCACTTTCGGCTGCTCAGCGCTCGGACACCGTGAGCGCGAAGGCACCGGCCACGAAGGCACCGGCCACGAAGGCACCGGTCGCGAAGACACCGGGGCGCGAGGCACCGGTCGCGAAGGCACCCGGTCGCGAAGGCACCCGGTCGCGAAGGCACCGGGTCGCGGCGAGTTCCGACCCGCGCGGTAACGGTATGTAGCCGCGCCGCCGGCGGGTGGTCAGCCCCCGGCCAGCCGCGTTTCGGACGCGAGAAGACCGTGATCGGGCGGGCGTAGCGTTTCGCGCATGAACGACAGCCTGGACCTGGTTCCCGTGCCGGCCCGAACGCTCGCCGCGCGACGGGAGGTCGACGACGCGTCGGCGGGGGCCTTATCCGGCCATACGATCGGCTAGCGGACCGCTGGAACGGGCCGGACCGGAATCCGGTTCCGAGCCATCACTTCCCGCCTTTTTGTTCCTTTTTCGCGGCTCTTTGTTCCTTTTTGGTGGCTTTCCGAGCTTCCTTGTCAGCGGCTTTCGCCTGCTTCTTTGCCGTCTTTGCTTCCGAGTTTGCCTGCTTCTGTTGGGAACTGTCGGGCTTGGTTGCTTGTTTCTCCGATTGCTCGTTCCCTTTGTTGGTTTGCGCCGCGGGGGTGGCGGCGGATCGGGTGGGGAGCGCGACGGTGGTGGCCGGGGTTGGCGAGGGCGAGACGGGAGCCCGGGCCGGAACTGGGGCCGTGGCCGGGGCCGGGGTCCTGGCCGGAGCCGGGGTCGTGGCCGTAGCCGCGGCCGGAGCCGGGGTCGGGACCGGCGGGCGGGGCTCGACGGTGAACGTCGACCCGTGCTCGCCGCCGGTCACCTCGGCGATCACGGCGGTCGGGGGATGAGGTTCGGCCACGATCGCCGGGGCGGAGGCCGAGGTGGTCACGGCAGTGGCCGCGATCGCGACCGCCGCGCCCACCTTCATGAGCAGGACACCGCTCAGTCCGCTCTCGGCGGCGGTCGCTCCGGCGGCCAGTGGGACGCCCACGGCGAGCGGGCCGAAGACGCCGGCGAGTTCGGCGTTCACCTTGGTCAGGGTGTCGACCCGACCACGGCAGTCCGCGCAGCGGTCGAGGTGCCGGGTGATCTTCCGCGACAACGGCGGCGGCACGCTGCGCCGCACGTACCCGGCGAGCTTGTCGACCGTCGCCGCGCACTCGCGCCTCAGCGGGCCCGGCACGTGTTGGCGCAGGTACGCCTGCCGCAGACCCTCGCGCGCCCGGTACGCGAGCGCGGCCACGCTGTTCGGCCGCATCCCCAGCCTCGGCGCCACCACGGCCGGCGACTCGTCCTCGACCTCGGTGTGCCAGAGCACCATCCGCCACCGCTCCGGCAGGCTCGCGAACGCCTCCGCGGCCACGCCGGCGTGCCAGCGCTCGACGACCGGGTCGACGTACTCCTCCGTGACGTAGGTGTCCGGCAGCTCGGCGTACAGCGCCACCGGCGCGCCCCGGGTACTCCCCTGGATCGCCGCGTTGCGCAACGTCACCAGCAGGTACGGGCGGAACTCGGCGTCCGGGCCCCGACCCTCCCGCAGCATCCGCAGCACCCGGGTGAACGCCTCGGCGACCAGGTCCTCCCGTTCCGCCTGGGTTCGCGCGAGGTAGGCCGCCGCCCGTTTCGCGGAGTCCAGATGCCTCGCGTACAGCTCCCCGAACGCCGCCACGTCACCCTGCCGCACGGACGCGATCAGCTCCGCGTCCGGCATCTCTTCGAGAGTCTCGGCCACCGAACTCCCTTTCGGACCCGCCCCGTTCCGGGCGAGCCCCACCGTCGTACTGGAACCCCCGAGGAAACGGACACCCGCGCCGCCCCGTTGAACCATGAACGAGTGAGTGGCAAAGGCGATACGCTGTTTTCAGCGCCAGTCGACGACTTCCTGCACAAGCCCAGGGTGACGGCGTTTCACCTGCGCGACGTAATCCTCCATGTGCGCCCGCATCAACCGCTCGGCGAGGTCGCCGTCGCCCGCGACGATGGCCCGGCCGATGTCACTGTGGACGCCGAGGATCTCCCGCCGGCGGGACTTCGGGAACAGCGCGTCGTGCAGCCGGTCCCGCAGGACGTCCGCGAGGGACTGCCCGAACAGCGCCAGGATCCGGTTCCCGGACAGCACCGCGACCAGCTCGTGGAAGTCGCCGGCCAGCCGCAGGTACTCGTCCTCGCCGCGGACGACGCCGTCGAACCGGGCGAGCTCGTCGGCCAGTCCTGGTTCGTGCCGCTCGGCGGCCGCGCGGGCGAGCATCGGCTCCATGATCGACCTGGCCTCGAGCAGCTCGCGGAAGGTCATCCCCTCCATCTGGAAGTACAGCGAGGCCATCCGGCCGAAGTTGCGGGTGTGCACCTGGTCGACGGTCGGCCCGCCACGCGGACCCGGCTTGATCGAGATCAGCCCGTGCACCTCGAGGATCCGCAGCGCCTCCCGCAGCGACCCGCGGCCGACCCGGTACTCCTCGAGCATCTTGGCCTCGGGCGGCAGCTGCGTACCCGGCGCCATGCCCTCGGCCCCGATCCGCCGGACGATGTCCCGCGCGATCGCCTCGGACACCTTGTCCCCGCGTCTGACCGGCCGGTGCGGCGTCGCCGCGTTGCCCGCGTCTGTAGCTGCCACCAGCACATGTTAGCGATGGGTGATCAGCGCCTCACCCTCGGCGCCCGGAATTCAACGGCATCCGAACGTGTACGTCCACTGTGGACACAGGAAGGGAGTCGGCTTGTGGTGCAACGGAAACAGGCGGGTGGTGCGTTCGTCGTAGCGGGGACTGGGCCGGACGGCCCCGCTCCGGCCGGAGCGCGAAGGCCAATGCGCTCGCCCGGCCGCGCCGAACAGAACCCCGTGAACCGGGAACGAATCGCGGTGGTCGGCGCCGGGGTGGCCGGCCTGACCGCCGCCCACCTGCTGCAACGCCGCCACGACGTGCTGCTGTTCGAGGCCGAGCCGCGTCTCGGCGGGCACGCGCACACCCACGACGTGGACACCGGCACCGACACCCTCGCCGTCGACACCGGGTTCATCGTGCACAACGAGCGCACCTACCCGAACCTGCTGCGGCTGTTCGGCGAGCTCGGCGTGCGCACCCAGGACTCGGACATGTCGATGAGCGTCCGCTGCCTCGGCTGCGGGCTGGAGTACGCCGGGGCGCGGGGGCCGCGCGGCCTGTTCCCGACACCGGGTTCGCTCGGCCGTCCCCGGTACCTGCGGATGCTTACCGAGGTCACCCGGTTCCACCGGCACGCCCGCCGGGTGCTCGCCGAGCGGGACGACGGCGCCACGCTGGGCACGTTCCTGACCACCGGTCGTTACTCCGGCTACTTCCGCGACCACTTCCTGCTGCCCATGGTGTCCGCGGTGTGGTCGGCGCCGGAGCACGTCAGCCGCGACTACCCGGCGCGGTACCTGTTCGAGTTCCTGGCCAACCACGGGCTGTTGTCGGTCGGCGGATCGCCCCAGTGGCGCACGGTGACCGGCGGATCGCGTGAGTACGTCGAACGCGCGGTCAAGAACCTCACCGCCGTGCGGGTCGGCACCCCGGTCCGCGCGGTCCACCGGCACGCCGACCACGTCGAGGTGCGCGACGACGCCGACGAGCCGCACCGGGTCGACCGGGTGGTGCTGGCCACCCACGCCGACCAGGCGCTCGAGCTGCTCGCCGACCCGACCGAGGCCGAGACCGAGGTACTCGGCGCGTTCCGGTACTCGCGCAACGAGACCTGGCTGCACACCGACGCCACCCTGCTGCCCCGCACGGCCGGCGCCCGGGCGTCCTGGAACTACCTGAAGACGACCTGCGCCGGCGGCGAGCGAGTGCTGGTCAGCTACGACCTGACCCGCCTGATGCGGCTCGACCCGCGCACACGGCACGTGGTCACCCTGAACGCGACGGATCGGATCGCGCCGGACCGGGTACTCGCCCGCATGACCTACGAGCACCCGGTCTACACCCGCGAGTCGGTGGCCGCACAGCGCAGGCTGCCCGAACTCGCCGGCCCGCGCACCGCGTTCGCCGGCGCCTACCACGGCTGGGGCTTCCACGAGGACGGCTGCGCCGCCGGAGTCCGCGCAGCGGAGCACTTCGGAGCCGGCTGGTGACCCACACGCCCACCCCACGCGTTCGGCACCCACCGCGCAAGCCGAGCACCGGAGGTGGGCTGCTGACCGCCACGCCCACCACCTACCGGGCGCGCCTGGTGCACGTCCGGCGCGAGCGCATGACCCGGCGCTTCACCAGTCCCCTGCGGCCCTGGCTGGTCGACCTCGACCACCTGCCGCACCGGCCGCCGTTCGCCACGTTCGAGGCGCGCGACCACCTCGGCGACCCGGGCCGCACGATCCGGCGGAACCTCGAACGCTGGCTGGCCACCCGGAACGTCCACCTCGACGGCGGCCGCGTGCTCATGCTCACCACTCCCCGCACGCTCGGCTACGCGTTCAACCCGCTCACCGTCTACTGGTGCCACGACCGCGCCGGCCACCCGCTCTGCACGGTCGCCGAGGTGCACAACACCTACGGCGAACGGCACTGCTACCTCCTGCACCCGGACGACGACGGCCACGCCGACACCGCCAAGGAGTTCTACGTCTCCCCGTTCCTCGAGGTCGCCGGGGACTACCGGATGCGCCTCCCCCCACCCACCGACCGGCTGGCGCTGTCGGTCGTACTGCACCAGGACGGCCGTCCGGTGTTCAGCGCGGTGCTCACCGGGCGCCGGGCCGGCCGGCCGGGGCCGGGGACCCTGCTCGCCCAGGCACTGCAGCCGCACCGCGTTCGCGCGCTGATCCAGCGGCACGGAGTGGCACTGTGGTTGCGGCGGTTGCCGGTCGTGCCGCGCCGACCGCACGTCGCACAGGAGGGTGTCCAGTGACCGCGACAACACCACGGCCCGACACGTCCGTCGAGCTCCGCGCCCCGTACTCCCCCGCCCGCGCCTGGGCCGCCGAGCGGCTGTTCCGGCTGGCGGCGCGCCGGTTGCCGGTGCGGGTTCGGCTGCCGGGCGGCGAGGTGCTCGGCCGCGGCGGCCCGGACGCGCCGACGATGACCGTGCGGCGCCCGGAGTTCTTCCACCGGCTCGGGGTCCGGGCCAACATCGGGTTCGGCGAGGCGTACATGGCCGGTGACTGGACCAGCCCGGACCCGGCCGCCGTGCTCACCCCGTTCGCGGCGCGGATGGCCCGGCTGGTGCCGCGTCCGCTGCAGGTGCTGCGCCGGTTCGTCGACGCCGCGCGACCGGCGGCCGAGCGGAACACGCCGGAGGGCGCGCGGGCGAACATCCACCGGCACTACAACCTGTCCAACGACCTGTTCGCCGCGTTCCTCGACGAGTCGATGACCTACTCGTCGGCCTGGTTCCGGCCCGGCGACGACCTGCACGCCGCGCAGCTGCGCAAGATCGACGGCATCCTGGACTACGCGGGCGTCCGCGCCGGCAGCCGGGTGCTGGAGATCGGCACCGGCTGGGGCGCGCTGGCGATCCGCGCCGCCCGCCGGGGCGCGCACGTCACCACGCTGACGATCTCCACCGAGCAGCGTGACCTCGCGCTGGCCCAGGTCGCCGAGGCAGGCGTGGCCGACCGCGTCGACGTGCGGCTGTGCGACTACCGGGACGCGACCGGCCGGTACGACGCGGTGGTGTCGGTGGAGATGATCGAGGCGGTCGGCGAGGAGTTCTGGCCGGCCTACTTCGCCACCCTGGACCGGCTGGTGGAGCCGGCCGGCCGGGTGGCGCTGCAGGCGATCACCCTGCCGCACGACCGGATGCTGGCCACCCTCAGGTCGCACAACTGGATCCACGAGTACGTCTTCCCCGGCGGCATGCTGCTGTCGGTGCCGGCGATCGAGCAGCAGGTCAGCGCGCACACCGGCCTGGCGATCACCGCGCGCCGCAGCCTCGGCGAGCACTACGCCCGCACCCTGCGCTGCTGGCGCGACCGGTTCCTGGCCGCCGACGTCGCCGCCATCGGGTTCGACGAGACGTTCCGCCGGCTGTGGGAGTTCTACCTGGCCTATTCGGAGGCCGGCTTCGCGTCCGGCTACCTGGACGTGTGGCAGCTGCGGATGGCGCGCGCGAGGTAGGTTGCCGGTGTGGACAGTGGTGTGGAGGTCGTGCTCGACGCGCGGGCGACGCTGGGCGAGGGTCCGGTGTGGGACCAGCGCGAGCACGTGCTGCGCTGGGTCGACATCATCCCCGGCCTGGTGCACCGGTTCGACCCCGGCACCGGCGAGGACACCTGCTTCGAGTTCGGCGAGCGGGTCGGCACGGTCGCCGCGCGGGCGTCCGGCGGGCTGGTGCTCGCCACCGCCACCGGCATCTGGACCTGCGCGGCCGACGGCAGCGGTCGTCGGCGCCTGCACGAGGTCACCGACCCGCCGGGCGGCCGGTTCAACGACGGCAAGGCCGACCCGTGGGGCCGGTTCTGGGCCGGCACGATGCTCGAACCGGGCGACGGCGCGGCCGCGTTCTACCGGCTCGACCAGGACGGTTCGCTGCACACGGTGCTGACCGGGGTCTCGGTGTCCAACGGCATCGGCTGGTCGCCGGACGGGCGGACCATGTACTACGTGGACACCCGAACCGGCGGCGTGGACGCGTTCGACCACGATCCCGGGACCGGCGCGCTCACCGGCCGCCGCCGCTTCGCCGACGTGGACCGCGGCTGGCCGGACGGGCTGACCGTGGACGCCGAGGGCGGGGTGTGGGTGGCGCTGTGGGACGGCTGGGGCCTGCTGCGGTACACCCCGGACGGCCGGCTCGCGGGGACCGTGGAGGTGCCGGCGCGGCGGGTGACCAGCTGCGCGTTCGGTGGGCCGGGGCTGTCCACCCTCTACGTCACGTCGGCGCGGGTCGGACTGTCCGACCCGGACCGGCAGCCGCACGCGGGCGCGGTGTTCGCCTGCGAGCCGGGGGTGTCCGGCCAGCCCGCTGGGGCGTGGGGCGGGTGAGCTGGCCGACCCGTCTGCGCGACACCGGCTCGGACCCGGACCCGAGGTTCAGCTTCGCCAACGAGCGCACGTTCCTGGCGTGGATCCGCACCGCGCTGGCCCTGCTGGCCGGGGGCATCGGGCTGGAGGCGTTCGCCCCGGAGCTGGCGGTGCCGGGGCTGCGGCAGGTGCTGGCCGCGCTGCTGGTGCTGGCCGGGGTGGCGACCAGCGCGCTCGCGTTCCGCCGCTGGCTGCGCAGCGAGGTGGCGATGCGGGAGGAACGCTCACTGCCGCCGCCCCGGATCGCGCCCTGGCTGTCGTACGGGGTCGCGGTGATCGCGCTCGCCGTGTTCGTACTCGTACTGGTGGCGAACCTGTGACCCCGCCCGGGGTGCAGAACGAGCGGACGTCGCTGGCGTGGGTGCGGACGGCGCTGGGGTTGGCCGGGTGCGCGGTGCTCGCGGGGCGGCTCGCGATCGTGCGGGACACGCCGTGGGCGGTGGGGGCGGCGTTGGCGACGGCGGTGCTGGCGGTGGGTGCGCTCGGGTGGTCGCACGACCGGTACCGGCGGACGGCCAGGGCGCTGCGGGAGGAGCGGCCGGTCGACTTCGCGCTGCCGGCACTGGTGCTGACCGCGGCGGTGGTGCTGCTGGGCGGGCTGAGCCTGCTGTTGATCGCGCGCTGACGCGTATTGTTGCCGCATGCGCGTCACGATCGCCGAGGTCGCCAGGCGGGCCAGGGTCAGCAAGACGACGGTGTCGCGGGTGCTCAACAACAAGGGCGACGTGGACGCGAGCACGGCGATCCGGGTGCGGGAGGTCATCGCCGCCACCGGGTACACGCCGAGCGCGGGCGCGGTCGGGCTGGCGCGCGGTCGCACGCAGACGGTCGGGATGCTGGTGCCAGGGTTGACCTGGCCGTGGATGGGCGACGTGCTGCAGGGCGTGGCCGACGTGCTGGAGGCGCGCGGGTACGGGCTGCTGCTGAACACGATGAACCGCGGCGAGGACTCGCTGACGCAGTTCGCCCGGCACGTGTCGTCCAACGCGTTCGACGGGCTGCTGCTGGTGGAGCCGCCGGACACGTTGAGCTACATCACGAGCCTGCACGAGTCCGGCCTGCCGGTGGTGATGATCGACGACCGGGGCCACCATCCCGGCTTCCCGTCGGTGGCGACGAGCAACCGCGAGGGTGCGGCGGACGCCGCGGCGCACCTGCTGGCGACCGGGCGTCGGCGGGTCGCGATGGTGTCGGGGCCGGCGGCGTTCGGGTGCACCAGGGACCGCACGGCCGGGCTGTGCGGGCGGCTGACCGAGGCGGGGGTCGAGTTCGACGGCCGACTGCTGGTGGAGGGCGACTTCACCCGCGAGGGCGGCCGGGCGGCGGTGGCCGACCTGCTGGCCACGGGGGTTCCGTTCGACGCGGTGTTCGCGCACAACGACCTGATGGCGGTCGGCGTCCTGGACGCCCTGCGCGCCGAGGGCCGCGAGGTTCCCGACGACGTGGCGGTGATCGGCTTCGACGACATCGCGGTCGCCGCCCACACCCGGCCGGCGCTCACCACGGTCCGCCAGCCCTCCCGCGAGATGGGCGAGGCGGCGGCGACGATGCTCCTGGACAACCTGAACGGGGTCGCCCTGCCGGAGACCCCGCACGTGGTGCCCACCTCCCTGGTGGTGCGCGACTCCGCGCCGGCCTGACAAGTGCTCTGAAGGTGACCTCGAGACGCGCGGCGTCCTGAAGGTCACCTTCAGGACATTCCCGGCCCGGCCGCGTCCCTTGACGAGCGCGAGCGGGTGATTGTTAAATGCATCACGTCTCCGAAACCGGTTCCGGTACCGGTTTCTGATACCGACTGGATCGATCCACCCTCCCTGCGACAGGTTGGACCAGCATGAATCCGCACCGCAGACAACGACGTCCTCGCAGGTGGCCGGCCCTACTCGCGATCGCCGCCACCGTCTTCACCGTCCTGCCCGCCACGGCCGCCGCCAGCTCCAGCCCCTCCCCCACCCACTCGGCGACCGCCTCTTCCGGAAACGCCACCGCGGGTTCCGCCGGCCCAGCGGCGGCCTGCGGCACCACGAACGCCGCTCTGAACCGGCCCGCGACCGCGTCCTCCACCGAGAACGCGGGCACGCCGGCCGCCGCCGCGGTCGACGGGAATCCCGGCACCCGCTGGTCGTCCGCGTTCAGCGATCCGCAGTGGCTCCGGGTCGACCTGGGCGCCGCGCGTGACATCTGCCGGGTCGAGCTGGACTGGGAGGCCGCCTACGGGCGCGCCTTCCAGCTCCAGACGTCCGCCGACGGCGGCACCTGGACCACGGTCCACCAGACCACCACCGGCACCGGCGGCGACCAGACGATCGACGTCACCGGCACGGGCCGCTACCTGCGCGTGCACGGCACCGCCCGCGCCACCGGGTACGGCTACTCGCTCTGGGAGCTGCGCGTCTTCACCGCCGACAGCACCGGCCCCGGCGTACCGGACACCGACCCCTACAACCCGGACCTCGGCCCCAACACCTACGTCTTCGACCCGTCCACCCCCACGAGCACGATCCAGAGCCGGCTCGACCAGATCGCCGCGCGGATGAAGACCAACCAGTTCGGCACCGAGCGGTACGCGGTCCTGTTCAAGCCCGGCAGCTACGACGCCGACGTCAACCTCCGCTTCTACACCCAGGTCGCCGGTCTCGGAATGCTGCCGGACGACGTCGAAATCAACGGGCACATCCGGGTCGAGGCCGACTGGCTCCAGCAGGGCGACAACCCGGACAACCTCGGCAACGCCACCCAGAACTTCTGGCGCGCCGCGGAGAACCTGTCGGTCACGCTGCCGGCCGGTCAGATCGAGCGCTGGGCCGTCTCCCAGGCCGCGCCCTACCGCCGGATGCACCTGCGCGGCCAGGTCCAGCTGTGGAACGGCGCCGACGGCTGGGCCTCCGGCGGGCTGATCGCCGACTCGCGCATCGACGGCGTCGTCGTGTCCGGCTCGCAGCAGCAGTTCTTCACCCGCAACAGCGAGCTGCGCGGCGGCTGGTCCGGTTCGGTGTGGAACATGGTGTTCACCGGCAGCACCGGAACGCCGCCGCCGAACTTCCCGAACCCCTCGCACACCGTCGTCGACACCACGCCGACGATCCGGGAGAAGCCCTTCCTGTACGTCGCGCCGGACGGCGAGTACCGGGTGTTCGTACCGGCGCTGCGGACCAACGCCCGCGGCACCTCGTGGGGCTCCGGGGCACCGGCCGGTGAGTCGATCTCGCTGGCCGACTTCTTCGTCGTCCAGCTCGGCACGCCGGCGTCGGAGATCAACGCGGCACTCGCCGAGGGCAAGCACCTGCTGATCACACCGGGCGTGCACCACCTCGACGACACGATCCGGGTGACGAACCCGAACACCGTCGTACTCGGTCTCGGCATCACCACCCTGGTGCCGGACACCGGACTCCCGGCGATGACCGTGTCCGATGTGGACGGCGTGAAGCTGGCCGGGTTCCTGATCGACGCCGGGCCGGTGAACTCGCCGGTGCTGATGGAGATCGGTGAGCCGGGGTCGTCGGCTGACCACTCGGCGAACCCGACGTCGCTGCACGACGTGTTCTTCCGGGTCGGCGGCGCGCACGTCGGCCGCGCGTCGGTTTCCTTGCGCATCAACAGTGACGACGTGATCGGCGACCACATGTGGCTGTGGCGCGGCGATCACGGCGACGGCATCGGCTGGAACCTCAACACCGCCGCGAACGGCCTGGTCGTCAACGGCGACGACGTGACGATGTACGGGTTGTTCGTCGAGCACTACCAGGAGTACAACACGATCTGGAACGGCAACGGCGGCCGGACGTACTTCTACCAGAACGAGATGCCCTACGACCCGCCGGACAACGCGTCCTGGTCCAGTGGCGGCGGGAACCTCGGCTGGGCCGCGTACAAGGTGGCCGACTCGGTGACCACGCACGAGGCGTGGGGCGTCGGGGTGTACTGCTTCTTCAACGCCAACCCGTCCGTGGTGGCCAGCCGGGGGTTCGAGGTGCCGGACCGGTCCGGGGTGCGGTTCCACGGTCTGGTGACGGTGTCGCTCGGCGGTGTCGGCACGATCAACCGGGTCATCAACGACACCGGGGAGACGGTGAACCAGCCGCACCAGGTGAGCTACGTGCGGAACTACCCGTAACCGCGGTCCTCGGCGGCCCCGCTCAGATCTCCCGGACGATCCGGGCGGGGTTGCCGACCGCGACGACGTTCGGCGGCAGGTCCTTCGGCACCACCGCGCCGGCGCCGACGACGGTGTTCTCGCCGATCGTGACGCCGGGGCAGACGATCACGCCGCCGCCGAGCCACACGTTGTCGCCGATCGTGATCGGCTTGCCCGCCTCCCACTTCGCGCGCCGCTGCTCGGGGTCGATCGGGTGGACTGGTGTCAGCAGCTGCACGTTCGGTCCGATTTGGACGTCGGCGCCGATCGTGATGCGGGCGACGTCGGCGAACACGCAGCCGTAGTTGACGAACGTGCGGGCGCCGATGGAGATCTGGTAGCCGTAGTCGAGCCGCAGCGGGGTGCGGACGTCCACGTCGTCCGCGACCTCGCCGAGCATCGCGACCAGGTCCTCGTGCGCGCCGGTGGCGTTGAACCTGGCGCTCAGCTCGATCGCCCTGTTCAGCTCGGCGGCGATCTCCGGGTCGTCGGCGAGGTACCACTCGCCGGCGAGCATGCGTTCCTTGTGGGTTGGCACCCGGCCATCCTATGCGGACTCGCGGACCACCAGCGTGGGGTCGAAGACCACCGACACCGACGGCCGGGCCGGCTCGTCGATGTGGGCGAGCAGCAGGCGGGCCAGCTCGGCGCCCATGTCCTCGACGGGCTGGCGGACCGTGGTGAGCGCGGGCCGGCAGGAGCGGGCCGGGCTGGAGTCGTCGAACCCGACCAGCGCGACGTCGTCCGGGACGCGGCGGCCCTCGCGGTGCAGGACGCCGAGCGCGCCCTGGGCCATCAGGTCGTTGGCGGCGAAGACGCCGTCGAGGTCGGGGTGCGCGGCGAGCAGGCGGGCCATCGCGGTCTCGCCGCTGGCGTGGGTGAAGTTGCCCGGTTCGTTCGGAACGGGCCCGTGCCCCCGCAGCGCGTCGCGGAACCCGTCGAGCCGCTCCCGGGAAGCTGGAACGTCGAGCGGCCCCGAGATCGTGCCGAGACGTTCGCACCCTCTGGCTCGCAGGTGGTCGGCGGCGAGCGCGGCGCCGGCGCGGTGCGCGACGTCGACGTAGCTGATCGGGACGGGCGGGTTGGGCCGGGCGAAGAGCACCGCCGGCACGCCGGCCCGCACGCACATCCCCGGCAGCGGGTCCTCGGCGAGTGTCGACACCAGCAGCGCGCCGTCCGCGCCACCCTGCCGCAGGTGGGCGAGGACGTCGGCGCGGGCGTCGGCGGTGTCGGCGAGCATGAGCAGCGGGTGCGAGCCGTGCCGGCGCAGGACGGCGACGACCCCGGCGACGACCCGGCCGAAGAAGGGATCGCCGAACACGTGCTCGGCCGGCTCGCCCGCCCCGGAGACGACCAGCGCGACAGCCCCCGTGCGGCGGGTGACGAGGGAGCGAGCGGCGCGGTTGGGCGCGTACCCGGTCTCCTCGATGGCCCGGCGGACGACCTTCTGGATCTCGGTGTCCACGTTGCGGATGCCGTTGATCACGCGGGAGACAGTCGCCCGCGACACCCCGGCCACCCGCGCCACGTCCTCCAGCGTCGGCGCACTGTCACTCATGCGGACATGCTACGGGAGAGCGCTCTCCGACTGGCCGCGGTGAACCCGGTTCGGCCAGGCACCCACTCGATCCCGCCGAGGCAGGCCAGGACAACTGGGCGGGTTGTGGACAAGCAGGGGATCGGGGTCAGGCGTTCTGCTGGGCGTCCTGGAGGCGGGATCGGGTGCGGGGGTCGGTGCCGGACGTCAGGAGGGCTTCGACGGGGAGGGTGGCGGCGCCGACGGCCACCGCGTCGGGGCCCAGGCGGCAGAGGTCGATGGAGGTGCGGTCGTAGGCGTGGCGGAGGGCGTGGTCGGCGGTGGCGCGGCGGATGTCGGGGAGGAGGCGGGTGCCCAGGGCCAGGCCGGCCCAGCCGCCGAGGACGATGCGTTCCGGGTTGAAGAGGTTGATCAGGTTCGCTATGCCGGCGCCCAGGTAGCCGACGGTCTCCTCGATGATCGCCGCCGCGGGGGCGGAGCGGTCGGCGGCGGTCAGCAGGAAGTCGAGTTGGGACTGTTCGTCGGGGCGGGGGATCGCTCGGCCGCCGCGGGCCTTGCGGTAGCGGTCGAGGATGCCCTCGGCGCCGACGTACGCCTCCAGGCAGCCGAAGGCACCGCAGCGGCACGCTCTGCCGCCGTAGATCAGGCTGGTGTGGCCCCACTCCCCCGCGCTGCTGGTCGAACCCCGGTAGGTGGTGCCGTCGGTGATCACCGTGGCACCTACGCCGGAGCCGATCAGGGCGATCACGGCGTGCCGGGCGCCGCGCCCGGCACCGAACCACATCTCGGCCTGGCCCTGGGTCTTGGCGCCGTTCTCGACGAACAGGGGTGCGGTGACGCCGCTGTCGCCCAGCAGTTCGGCCACGGCGATGGCGTCCCAGCCGATCGCCTGGGCGTGCACGCGGACCGTGGCGCCCTGTTCTACCGTGCCGGGGACGCCGATGCCTATGCCCAGCAAACTTGACTCGGGGACGCCTGCCTGGTCGAGCAGCTCGGTCAGGCCGGCGGCGATCAGGGGGCCCACGAGGGCCGGGGCCGGTCTGGGGGGCGGTAGCGGACGGGTGTGTGCGGCCAGCCTGGTCAGTGCCAGGTCGAACAGTTCCATGGTCACGCCGGTCTCCCCCACGTCCACGCCGACCACATGGGCGTAGGTGGGGTTGACGCGCAGCAGAACCCTCGGGCGGCCGCCGTCGGACTCGACCAGGCCGGCCTCGACCACCAGGCGGTCCTCGGCCATCTCGGCGACGACGGTGCTGACCGTGGCGGCGGACAGGCCGGTGCGCTGGCCCAGCTCGAAGCGGCTGAGGGGGCCGTCGAAGAAAAGTGTCGACAGCAGGGTCGAGCGGTTGCGCCTGCGCAGGTCACGCACGGTGGCGCGCTTCGAGTCCATGAGTCCCGTCCCTCCTCCGAACCGGGCCGTCAGCCTAAACAGCGGTCAGCATAGTTCGGCGGGTGCCTTAATTTGCGACTTAAAATTAGTCTAAATTCGTTACTTAGTTGTTATTGACGTGACCTGGCTCACCCCGGTTCACTCGACGACGGCCGAAAGGTGTTTCCGGTCGATTTCCTTGTCCACGAGGAGGATTCGATGCGACTCAGGCGCACCGCCGCGCTGATCGCCGCGCTCACCATGACCCTGTCCGGCCTGGCCGCGTGCGGCAGCGGCGAGAGCGGCCAAGGAGGCAACGCGGCCGGCGTCCTCAACGTCGGCATGCCGAACGGGCCCCAGACCGAGAACCACAACCCGTTCCTGCCCTCCTCCGCGGGCGCCTCGCTCGGCTACCGCCACATGATCTACGAACCCCTGGTGATGACCAGCCAGATCAAGCCCGACGAGGAGGGCAAACCCTGGCTCGCCACCGAGTGGACCTGGTCGGACAACTACCGCGCCCTCGAACTGACCATCCGCGACGGCGTCACCTGGGCCGACGGCAAGCCGATGACCGCGAACGACGTCGCCTACACGTTCACCCTGCTCAAGGACACCCCCGCGCTGAACATCAACGCGATCCCCTTCAGGGACATCACCGCGAGCGGGAACACGGTCGCGCTGACCTTCGAGAAGTCCCAGTTCGTCAACCAGGTCGACGTGCTCAGCTCGATCGTCGTGCCAGAGCACCTCTGGTCGGCGATGGACGACCCGGCCACCGACACCGTCAAGAACCCGGTCGGCACCGGGCCGTACGAGCTGAAGACCTTCACCCCGCAGACCGTCACCCTGACCCGCCGCGACGAGTACTGGCAGGACCTGCCCGAGGTCCGCGAACTCCGCTACACCTCCTACAACGACAACAACGCCCAGACCACCGCGCTCGCCAACGGCTCCGCGGAGTGGGCGTTCACGTTCATCTCCAACTACGAGGCCGTCTACGTCGACAAGGACCCCGAGCACCACAAGCTCTGGTTCCCGCCGACGCTGGCCGTGCACGGCCTGTTCCTCAACACCGAGAACAAGCCGTTCGACGACCCGGTGCTGCGCCGCGCGATGAGCAAGGTGATCGACCGGGGCGACGTCTTCGAGCAGGCCGAGGCCGGCTACTTCTACCCCGAGGTCACCAACGTCACCGGCATCCCCACCCCCGCGGGCGAGTCGTTCATCGCCGACGAGTTCCAGGGCGAGACCTACGAGGTCGACGTCGAGGGCGCCAAGCGCGAGCTGACCGAGGCCGGCTACTCCTACGACGGCGACACCCTGCTGGACAGGACCGGCGCGCCGGTCGAGATCACCCTGTCCAACCCGTCCGGCTGGTCGGACTACATCACCACGCTGGAGATCATCAAGGACAACCTGTCCCAGCTCGGCATCGCCGCGACCGTCGAGAAGGCCAACGCCGACGCGTGGACCACCAACGTCGACACCGGCCAGTTCGAGGCCGCCATGCACTGGACCAACCCCGGCGCGACCCCGTACGACATCTACCAGTCCATGATGGACGGTGCGCTGTACAAGCCGGTCGGCACGCCCGGAGTCAACGGGAACTGGGGCCGGTTCCGCGACGACGACGCCACCGCCGCGCTCGACGCGTACGCCAACGCCGAGTCCGAAGCCGCCCGCACCGAGGCCATGCACGAGCTGCAGCGGATCTTCGTCGAGCAGCAGCCGGTGCTGGTCACCGGCGCCGCCAACGCCGGCGCCGAGTACAGCACGAGGAACTGGGTCGGCTGGCCGGACGAGAACAACCAGTACGCCCCGCCGCAGCCCACGCTGCTGAACTCGCTCGACGTGGTCCTGCACCTGAAGCCCGCCGAGTGACGGGGATGACCGCGAGCACGAAGCCCACCGCCCCCGGCGCCACCGACGTGGTGCTGGAGGCGGTGGGCCTCACCAAGCACTTCCCCGTCCGCCGCCGGCCCCGCGACCTGCTCACCCGCACCCGGCGCGCCGTCCGCGCGGTCGACGACGTCGGCCTCGTGCTGCGTCGCGGGCAGGTCACCGCCATGGTCGGCGAGTCCGGCTCGGGGAAGTCCACCGTGGCCAGGCTGCTCGCCCAGCTGGTCCGGCAGACCTCCGGGCGGATCAGCCTGCACGGCGACGAGGTCCGCACCCGGGGCGGCCGGGCGTTCCGCGCCTACTGCCGGCGGGTGCAGCTGGTGTTCCAGGACCCGTTCGCCTCGCTCAACCCCGTGCACACCGTGCGCTACCACCTGACCAGGGCGCTGCGCATCCACCACCGCGACCGGGACGTCACCGCGGCCCTGCACGACCTGCTCACCCGCGTGCAGCTCACCCCGCCCGAACAGTTCCTCGCCAAGTACCCGCACGAGCTCTCCGGCGGGCAACGGCAGCGGGTCGCGATCGCGCGGGCGCTCGCCGCCGGGCCGGAGGCGCTGCTCGCCGACGAGCCGGTGTCCATGTTGGACGTGTCGATCCGGCTCGGCGTGCTGAACCTGCTGCGTGACCTGCGGGACCGGCTCGACCTGGCGATCCTCTACATCACCCACGACATCGCCTCCGCCCGCTACTTCGCCGACGACGTGCTGGTGATGTACGCCGGGCAGGTCGTCGAGGGCGGCGACGGCGAGGCCGTGACCCAGCGCGCCGCCCACCCCTACACCCGGCTGCTGATCGCCTCCGCGCCCGACCCGGACCGGATCGCCGGCGAGGCGGACGAGGACACCGCCGAGTCGGGCGGGGAGCCGCCGAGCCTGATCGACCCGCCGGCCGGGTGCCGGTTCCACCCGCGCTGCCCGCACGCCATGGCCCGCTGCCGCACCGAGGCGCCGCCCCGGCTGTCCGTCGACGGCAACGGGTCCGGGCACTGGGCCGCGTGCTGGCTCTACGACGCACCGACGGTCGCGGAGGCGGCCACATGACCTACGTGCTCCGGCGGATCGCGTTCTACCTGTTCACCGCGTGGGCCGCGATCACCATCAACTTCTTCCTCCCCCGCGCGATCCCCGGCGACCCGGTGCAGGCGCTGATCAGCCGCGCCAGGGGGCAGCTCGACGCGGATGCCGTGCAGTCGCTCTACATCCTGTTCGGGCTCGACACCGACCAGGGAATCCTGTCCCAGTACTGGGACTACTGGGGCCAGCTGCTGCGCGGCGACCTCGGGCTGTCGTTCACGTTCTTCCCCACCCCGGTCGCCGACGTCATCGCCGACAGCCTGCCGTGGACGCTCGCGCTGGTCGGCATCACCACCGTGATCAGCTTCCTGCTCGGCACCGGGCTCGGCGTGCTCGCCGGCTGGTGGCGCGGATCCTGGGTGGACCTGGTGATGCCGGTGACCACGTTCCTGTCGTCCATCCCGTACTTCTGGCTCGGCCTGATCGCCATCACCCTGTTCGCCGGCCAGGGCGGCCCGTTCCCGTCCTCCGGCGGGTTCGACCCCGGCGTGGTGCCCGGTTGGGACCTCGGCTTCATCGGCAGCGCGATCCACCACAGCATCCTGCCGGCCATCACGATCCTCATCACCTCGATGAGCGGCTGGGTGCTGTCCATGCGCAACATGATGCTCACCGTCGCCGCCGAGGACTACATCACCGTCGCGCACGCCAAGGGCCTGTCCGAGCGGCGGGTCATGGTCAGCTACGCCGCACGCAACGCGCTGCTGCCCAGCGTGTCGTCGTTCGCGCTCGCGCTCGGCCTGATCGTCGGCGGCACCCTGCTGGTGGAGATCGTGTTCTCCTACCCCGGCGTCGGGTTCCAGCTGTTCTCCGCCGTCGGCGCCAAGGACTACCCGCTGATCCAGGGCATCTTCCTGATCATCACGCTGTCCGTGCTGGTCGCCAACCTCGTCGCGGACCTGGTCTACCTGCTGCTCGACCCGCGCACCAGGAAGGAGGGCTGACCGCATGGCAGTGCCCACCGACGTGCTGAGCGCGCCGGCCGAGGAGCCGGCGGCCAAGCGCGGGCGCCGCTCGTCGTTCCTGCGCAACGGCAAGGTGCTCACCGGTCTGGTCATCCTCGGGTTCCTGCTGGTGATCGCCGTCATCGGACCGTGGATCGCGCCCTACGACCCGGGACAGCGCGGCGACGACCTGCTCGTCGGGCCGAGCGCCGAGCACTGGTTCGGCACCACCCATCTCGGCCAGGACGTGTTCAGCCAGATCCTCGACGGCACCCGCAGCGTGATGCTCGTCGGCATCGTCGCCGGTGTCGTCGCCACCGTGCTCGCCATCGTCTTCGGCGTCACCTCCGGGTACTTCGGCGGCGCGGGCGGCGAGTCGCTGTCCGCGGTGTCCAACGTGTTCCTGGTGATCCCGGCGCTGCCGCTGATCCTGATCATCACGCTGTCGCTGCCGGAGACCAACGACCTGACGATCGCGCTGGTCATCGGGTTCACCTCGTGGGCGTGGGGCGCGCGGGTGCTGCGCGCGCAGACGCTGTCCCTGCGCCGCCGCGACTACGTGGAGGCCGCGCGGGCCACCGGCGAATCCACCTGGCGGATCCTCGGCTTCGAGATCCTGCCGAACCTGACCGCGGTGATCGCCGCCAGCTTCGTGTCCACGGTGATCTTCGCGGTGCTGTCGGAGATCACGCTCGCGTTCATCGGCGTGCCAGGGGTGTCCGAGTGGAACTGGGGCGCGATCCTGTTCTGGGCACAGAGCCAGCAGGCCCTCGCGCAGGGCGCCTGGTGGTGGTTCGTGCCGACCGGGCTGGCGATCGCGCTGCTCGGCACCGGGCTGGCCCTGGTGAACTTCGGCATCGACGAGTACGTCAACCCTCGGCTGCGCGGCGGCCCGCAGCGGGCGCGCGGAGTGACGATGCGGGTCGGGTTCACCCCGGTCCTGCCCGCCGCGAAGGAGACCCGATGACCCGCGAGCCGGTGCTTTCCATCCGGAACCTGTCGGTGGACTACGGCCTCGGCGACGCGGCGGTGCGTGCGGTGCGGGACGTGAGCCTGACCCTGCACCGCGGCGAGGTGCTCGGCCTGGCCGGGGAGAGCGGCAGCGGGAAGTCCACGCTGGCCTACGGGATGCTGCGGCTGTTGCCCCCGCCCGGGGTGATCCGCGGCGGGCAGGTCACCTACCACCCGCGCGACGGCGAGCCGATCGAGCTGCTGTCGTTGTCCCGCAAACGATTGCGGCGGTTCCGCTGGGCCGAGGTGGCGATCGTGTTCCAGGGCGCGATGAACTCGCTCAACCCCGTGCACACGGTCGCCACCCAGCTCACCGACGTGATCGCCGCGCACGAGCCGCGCACCACGGCCGCCGCCCGCCGCGCCAGGGCCGTCGAGCTGCTGAAGCTCGTCGGCATCAACGCCGACCGGCTGGGCAGCTACCCGCACCAGCTCTCCGGCGGCATGCGGCAGCGGGTGATGATCGCCATGGCGCTCGCGCTCGAACCCCGCGTGGTGGTGATGGACGAACCCACGACGGCGCTGGACGTCGTGATGCAGCGCCAGATCCTCGCCACGCTGGTCGAGCTGCGCGAACGGATCGGGTTCTCCGTGCTGTTCATCACCCACGACCTGTCGCTGCTGGTCGAGTTCTCCGACCGGATCGCGATCATGTACGGCGGGCGGATCGTCGAGTCCGCTCCGGCCGCCGAGCTGTACCGGTCGTCGCTGCACCCCTACAGCGACGGGCTCCTGCACTCCTTCCCCGCGCTGCGCGGCCCCCGCCGCGAACTCAGCGGTATCCCCGGCTCCCCGCCGGACCTGCGCGCGATGCCCGCGGGGTGCGCGTTCCACCCCCGGTGCCCGAAGGCGTTCGACCCGTGCGCCGACCGGGCGCCGGAGCTGGCCGAGCCGGCCGGGCGGGAGGACGCGGGCCGGAGCGTGGCCTGCTGGCTGCACACCGCGGAGCGGGTCACACCCTGACCCGGTTCAACGACACAACGGAGGATGGGATCTTGGACAGCACAGCGACCATGGCGCCGGCCGCGGAGGCGGAGCTGATCGCCGGCCTGCCGGCGGACTTCCGGTGGGGCGTGGCGACCTCGGCGTACCAGATCGAGGGCGCGACAGGCGAGGACGGTCGTGGACAGTCCATCTGGGACACCTACTGCCGGGTGCCGGGCATGGTCGAGGGCGGCGAGAACGGGGACGTCGCCTGCGACCACTACCACCGGATGCCGGCCGACGTGGAGCTGATCCGGTCGCTCGGCGTGGACACCTACCGGTTCTCCGTGGCCTGGCCCCGGGTCCAGCCGGGCGGCCGCGGTCCCGCGAACGCGGCCGGGCTCGGGTTCTACGACCGGTTGGTCGACGAGCTGCTCGGCAAGGGCGTCGACCCGTGGGTGACGCTGTACCACTGGGACCTGCCGCAGGAGTTGGAGGACGCCGGCGGCTGGCCGGAGCGGGACACCGCGCACCGGTTCGCCGACTACGCCATGCTCGTGTTCGACGCGCTGTCCGACCGGGTGCGGACGTGGACGACGCTGAACGAGCCGTGGTGCTCGGCGATGCTCGGCTACTACGAGGGCCGGCAGGCGCCGGGACGCCGGGACTTCGCCGCCGCGATGGCGGCCGTGCACCACCTGCTGCTCGGCCACGGGCTGGCCGCCGGCCGGATGCGCGCCGCCGCGCCAGCGCCGGTCGAGCTGGGGATCACGCTCAACATGGGCACGTCGATGCCGGCGACCGAGAGCCTGGCCGACCGGGAGGCGGCCCGGCGCGCGGACGGTCTGGGCGCGCGGATCTACCTGGACCCGCTGCTGCGCGGCCAGTACCCCGGCGACATCCTCGACGACCTGTCGGTGCGCGGGGTCAAGCTGCCCGTGGTGGACGGGGATCTGGCGGTCATCAGCGAGCCGATCGACGTGCTGGGGGTGAACTACTACTCCAGCCACCGGCTGTCCGGAGTGGACGCCCAGGGCCGGACGGAGGACGACGAGGGCAATCCGGTGCAGACGACTGTTCCGTTGGGTCGCCCGGTGACCGCGATGGACTGGGAGATCGTGCCGGAGGGCTTCACCGAGCTGCTGGTACGGCTGAGCCGCGACTACCCCGGGGTGCCGATGGTGATCACCGAGAACGGGGCGGCGTTCGACGACGTGGCCGACGCCGGGGGGTACGTCCGCGACGACGACCGGACGGCGTACCTGTCGTCGCACATCGCCGCGGTGGCGGCGGCGCGGCAGCGGGGCGCGGACGTGCGCGGGTACTTCGCGTGGTCGCTGATGGACAACTTCGAGTGGTCCTACGGGTACGCCAAGCGCTTCGGCCTGGTCCACGTCGACTACGAGACCCAGGTCCGCACCCCGAAGCAGAGCGCCCTCTGGTACCGCGACACGATCCGCCGGGTGCGCGGGCACTGAGTCCGGAACCACCTCCGGTGTCGGTTTCGCACGACGCACTGGTCGAGCAGTTGGTCGCGGTGGTGCGGCAACGGCTGCTCGGGGCGGATCAGACCGCGGCGGTGATGTGCGCCGCCCGACTGATCGCCGCGCTCCACCCGGGTGATCGCTTCGAGCCGCCTGCCGGCTGGTGGGGCACGCCGTTCGGTCAGGTCGTCGCGCGCCGCGCCGGCTGTCCTGGCGTGGAGCACGTCTCCTACACCGCACCGGCGAACTACCGGGGTATGGCATCGTCCGCCGGTTCCTGCCGCCGTCCCAGCGGGAGCACGACCCCGGTCAGCAGCAGTGT
Organism: Actinophytocola gossypii; assembly: GCF_025165815.1. Taxonomy (GTDB): domain Bacteria; phylum Actinomycetota; class Actinomycetes; order Mycobacteriales; family Pseudonocardiaceae; genus Actinophytocola; species Actinophytocola gossypii. The sequence continues at coordinate 43,351 of NZ_JAFFZE010000012.1, forward strand.
TCGCCGCGCAAGGCTTCGCGGCCTTCCCTGACCGCGACGGCGGCGATGACCAGGGCGACGACCGGGTCGGCCCAGGACCAGCCGAACAGCGAGTTGAGCAGCAGCCCGACCAGCAGCACGCCGGACAGGTAGGTGCACAACAGGGTCTGCTTGGAGTCCGCGACCGCGCTGGCCGAGCCGAGCTCGCGGCCGGCGCGGCGCTGGGCGTAGGACAGGAACGGCATCACCAGCAACGACACCGCCGCCAGCACGATGCCGACCGTGGAGTGCTCGGCCGGCTCCCCGCCCAGCAGACCGCGGACGGACTCGACGGTGACGTAGAGCGCGAGCGCGAAGAACGACACCGCGATCACCCTCAACGCGGTCCGCTCCCGCGCCTCGGGATCCTTCCCGGAGAACTGCCAGGCGACCGCGGCGGCCGACGCCACCTCGATCACCGAGTCCAACCCGAACCCGATCAACGCCGTCGACGAGGCGACCATTCCGGCCGAGATCGCGACGACCGCCTCGACGACGTTGTAGACGATCGTCGCGCCGACCAGCAGCCGCACCCGGCGCGTCAACAACGTCCGCCGGGGATCGGGTCTCGCGGGGGCGCAGCACTCGTCCCGCTCGGTCGCCGACGCTGCCCGCTCGCTCATCAGCTGCCCGCCGCAACCACGTCCGAGGCCCGAGCCTCGTCGTCGACGCAGGGCTCCTCGGTGTCCACGGCCAGCACGACCTGCACCAGCTCGCCGAGCGCGCGGGCCAGGTGGTCGTCGGCCAACGCGTAGCGCACCTGGCGCCCCTCGTAGGTCGCGACCACGAGGCCGCAGCCACGCAGGCAGGCCAGGTGGTTGGACACGTTCGAGCGGGTCAACCCGAGTTGGGTGGCGAGCAGGCCGGGGTAGCTCACCCCGTCGAGCAGCGCGACGAGGATCCGGCAGCGGGTCGGGTCGGCGAGGGCACGACCGAGGCGGGCCAGCGCCGACTCCCGCGTCTCACACGTCAGCATGGATGGAACATTACAGTGCCCGCTGATATAACAGCAAGCACTGAACTGTCATCCCGGTGGGAGCGTGGCATGACCGGCTCGTTCTGGTGGGACCTGCTCATCGGCGTGGCCGCCGGGCTGGTGGTCGCGTGGCTGGCCCTGGTCGTCGTGCTGCTCGTCGCCCGCCCGCGCGGCGACGAACTGCGCGAGACGCTGCGGCTGCTGCCCGACGTGCTGCGGCTCGTGCGCCGGCTCGCCGGTGACCGGACGCTGCCGCGCGGTGTCCGCGTCCGGCTCGGTCTGCTGCTGGCCTACCTGGCGGTGCCGATCGACCTGGTCCCGGACTTCATCCCCGTTCTCGGTTACGCGGACGACGCCATCGTCGTCGCCGTCGTCCTGCGCGGCGTCGTCCGCCGCGCCGGGCTCGACGCGGTTCGCGCGCACTGGCCGGGGACCGACGACGGCTTCGCCGCCGTCGTCCGGCTCACCGGTCTGAACCGGGAGCCGCCATGACCACGGGACCGTACGATCTGGCCAGGAAGCGCCGCCCGACCCGACCTGGAGGAACCGTCGTGTCCTTCCTCGACGCCGTGGTCGATCGGCTCGGCGCGCTGCCCGGGGTGAGCGCCGTGACGCTCGGCGGGTCGCGAGCGCGGGGCACGCACCGGCCCGACAGCGACTGGGACCTCGCCCTCTACTACCGCGGTGCGTTCGACCCCCGGGACCTGCGCGACATCGGGTGGGCGGGCGAGGTGTCCGAGCTGGGTGCCTGGGGTGGCGGCGTGTTCAACGGCGGCGCGTGGCTGACCGTCGACGGCGAGCACGTCGACGTGCACTACCGCGACCTCGACGTCGTCGAGCGCGAGATCGTCGAGGCGCGGGCCGGGCGGTTCCGGGTCGAGCCGCTGCTGTTCCACCTGGCGGGAATCCCGAGCTACCTGGTCGTCGGCGAGCTGGCTACGCACCGGGTGCTGCGCGGGGAGCTGCCCCGGCCCGACTACCCGGACGCCTTGCGGCGCGAGGCGCCCGGGGTGTGGTGGGGCATGGCCGAGCTGGTGTTCGGGTACGCGCGCGACGGGCACGCCGCGCACGGGCGGACCGCCCAGGCGACGGCGCTGGTCGTGCAGGCCGCGACCCAGACCGCACACGCGGTCCTGGCCGCGCGGGGTGAGTGGGTGACCAACGAGAAGGGCCTGCTCGCCCGGGCCGGGCTGCACGACGTCGATGAGCTCGTCGCGCGGGCGGACCCGGTGGCCGCCGCCGACGCCGTGCGTGCCCGGTGCGCCGGTGCGGTCGAGGCGGCTCAGCGGCGGTAGACGCCGAACTCGTACAGCGAGTAGCCCCAACCCGTTCCCCGCTGGGTGGCGTGGACGCGCACGTACCTACCGGACGCGGACACGTCGATCGCGTCCACACCCCCGTCGGCTGTGGTGGTCGAGTGCACCGGGCGCCAGGTCGAGCCGTCGTCGGAGACCTGGATCTCGTACGCACGGCCGTACGCGGTCTCCCAGACCAGCTGCACGTGGTCGAACCGCCGCACCGAACCCAGGTCGACCTGGATCCACTGTGGATCGCTCCAGTCGCTGGCCCAGCGGGTGGTCAGGGAATCGTCGGTGGCCAGGGACGGCGGGAAGGGAGCGCCGTCGCCCTGGGTTTGGTGGGAGGACGCCGTGGTCGGCTTTCCTTGGGACAGCTTGGTTCCTGGCGCGGTCGGTGGGACGACGCGGAACGAACGGGACTCGATGCCGACGTTGCCTCGGCCGTCGCGCGCGTAGACGTACAGCTTCCAGACGCCCAGCCGGTCCGGCGCGGTGACGGTGAACGGGCCGGTGCCGGTGAACTGGGCCGGCACCAGCGCGCCGGCGTTGTCGATGTACTTGCCGTTGAGCATGAGCGAGTACGAGATGGCGTCACCGTCGGGGTCGGACGCCGACAGGTCGACGGTGAACCTCCCGCCGGCGGGGACCTCGCCGAGGTCGGACATCGCGCTGATCACCGGCGGCGTGTTGGACGGTGTGGCGCCGCCGTACATTCGGGCGACCGAGTAGTACGACAGGCGCTTCTCGTCGCCGGGTAGCAGGTTGAACCACACGCCGCCGAAGTCCTGCTCGGTGCCGTAGTGGAACATCGTGCCGCCCAGCGCCACGCCGTCGTGGGACATCAGGCAGTCCCAGGCAGCGGGGTAGGCGTCGCGCTTCTCGACGTCACCGGGCTCGTCGGGGACGCCGTTGTGGTCGTCGGGGACCTCCCACTCGCCGGCCGGGCCGCCCTCGGTGAGGATGTAGGGCTTGGTGTAGCCGCCGTCGGTCCAGGTGCGCCGGATGTCGCAGACCGCGCCGTAGGAGTTCACGGCGTACAGGTCCAGGTCGGGGGCGTGGTCGCGGTAGTACGGCCACGCGCCGGTCCACGCGTCGGTCGAGGTGACCGGGTGGTTCGGGTCGGCGGCGTGGATCGCGCGGGTGACCTCGTTGACGAACCGGGTGTAGGCGACGCGCTGGTCCTCCAGCTGGGTACCGGAGTAGCAGTTCTGCATGCCGAGGATCGACTCGTTGCCGACGTTCCACATCAGCACGCCAGGGTGGTCGCGGTACTCGTTCACCCAACGTAGGAACTCCGCCAGCATGGTGGACTTGTAGTTCGTGTCCGTCACGTAGTCGACGCAGCCGCCGCTGCCGGGGCCGCCGCCGGGCTGCAGCCAGAAGCCGTTGATCACCTTGACGCCGTTGGCCGTCGCCGCGTCCAGCAGCGGGCGGGTGGTGCCGTCGGTGCCCCAGGTGCGGACCGTGTTCACGCCCATCGCGCGCAGGTCGGGCATCCGGGCGGCGGCCTCGCCGACCGGCGGGCCCCAGGTCAGGCCCCGCACCGTGAACGGGCTGCCGTCGACGGTCAGCTGCCAGTCGCCGTGCGAGCCGGTCACCCGCACCACGCTCGGTGCGGCCTGCGCGGGCACGGTCAGCAGGCCCAGCAGCAGGGCCAGGATCGCCACCGTCGTGGTGGCGCGAACGCGCGTCATCGCGGTCTCCTCAGCAGGGTCGAGTGGGTTCGGAGAGCGCTCTCCCACTCGTCTCCGATCGTACGGGCACCCCTTCCGGTGTCAAGGGTGCGCCTTGACAGGTGTGCCACGCTGTGGGAGAGCGCTCTCCCTCGAACCCTGCCGAGGAGGAGTACATGAGACGACATCTCGCCGCCGCGGCGGCCGGCCTGGCCACCGCAGCGCTGCTGACCTTCGCCCCCACCAGCCAGGCCGATCTCCGGGTTGACGACGTCACCCATCACGAGTTCCAGGTCAACTGCTCGGTGACGCACCGGGCGCCCGACGACCCGATCGTCTTCCCCGGCCTGCCCGGCGCGTCGCACGACCACAGCTTCGCCGGCAACATCACCACCGACGCCCACTCCACGCTGGAGTCACTGCGCGGCGCCGGGCTCGGCGCGACGTCCTGCCTCGCGCCGGACGACCTGTCCGCGTACTGGTTCCCGACGATGTTCGACGGCGACCAGCCGGTCGTGCCGATCGGGCGGCAGGTCATCTACTACAAGTCCGGCGTGCTCGACTACACCTCGGTTCGCCCGTTCCCGCCGGGCCTGCGGTACGTGGTCGGCAGCCCGATGGCCTCGCTCGACGAGTTCCGCACCGCGCCCGGCCGGGTCGAGGGCTGGGAGTGCGGCAACGACTTCTTCAACTGGGACTTCCCGACCCACTGCATGGCGGGCAGCCAACTCAACATCCGTTACCAGGCCCCGAGTTGCTGGGACGGGGTGCACCTGGACTCGGCCGACCACAAGAGCCACATGGCCTACCCGGTCGAAGGGGTCTGCCCGTCGACGCACCCGAACCCGGTGCCGATGCTGGAGTTCAAGATCGCGTTCCCGGTCGACGGCGACACCTCGCGGGTGCGCCTGGCCAGCGGACGCGGCTACTCCTGGCACTACGACTTCTTCAACGCCTGGGACCCGCCGACGCTCGCCGCCCTCGTCTCGCACTGCATCAACGGCGGCCTGCAGTGCGACCCGCGCGGGTACGACCAGTACAAGCCGCACCGCGGCGCCGCGCTGGGCGAGAACTACCGGCTCCCGGGCCGGCCGTGACGGCGAGCCCGGGGCCCGTCCCGCGCGGGCCCCGGGCTCGGCTCACACCGACCGCGCGCGGGGTGTGCCGATGACCGCCAGCACCACGACCGCCAGCAGGCCGTAGCAACCCGCCGCCAGCACCGCCGTCTTCGGGTCGATGCGCAGTGTCCACAGCAGCACCACCGGCAGGACGACCGGCAGCCCCAGCATCAGCACCGCCCGGTAACCGGTCCTGGACCAGGCCCCGCCAGCCGCCACGGCGACCCCGACGAGCAGGACCGAACCGATCGACGTCAGCACCGAGTCGTGGTACCGCCCCGGCGCGATGGCGAACAGCACGACGGTCGCGGCGACGACACCGGCGAACACCGTGAAACGCTTGGCGCCCACCAGTTCCCAGCCCCTGGCCGGACCGGGCGACCAGGTCAGGGCGGCCGCGACCACGACGCCGGCCACCACCGATCCGGCGTGCAACGCCAACCACCGCATCGAGGGGTCCGGGGCGATGAACGGGACGCTCAGGAAGCCGACGGTGCCCAGCCAGGCGCCGACCGCGGCCGTGCGCCGCAGCCGGAACAGGGCGAGCACGGCGACGACGAACCAGACCACCCACACCGGCAGGTCCGGAAGCGACCCCTGCCACCGCATGGCGCCGGGCGAGAGGGACGGTCCCAGCAACGAGGCCGGCGAGCTCGTGCGCAGTTCGTTCAGTGCTCCGGCGGCGCCGAGCAGCACGGCCAGCGGGCCGAGCAGGGCGACGGCGGCCCAGACGTCCCGGGTGGGCTTGCCGTCCGCGGTCACCATTCGGCGCAGGTGCAGTCGGGCCGCGCCCCACAGCAGGTCGACGGTCTCCCGCAGGCCCGGCCGGGCGTGCTCGGTGGCTCCGTCCATGAGCACGCCGAGCATCTCCTCGCCGTGGCGTTCCCGGTGGTCGCGTGGGTACAGGGCGACCAGTCGGTGGTAGCCGGTTTCCAGGCCCGTCATGCCGTTCCTCCCGTCAGGCGCGCGCGCAGGCGGTTGTGCGCGGCGCGGGTATGTGCTCGCAGTCGCTCCACCTCGGCGGCCAGCCGGGTGGCGCCGGGTTCGGTCAGCCGGTAGTAGCGCCGCAGCCGGCCGTCGACGACCTCCTCCCGGTCGACGTCGACCCAGCCGTCCTCCCTCAACCGGTCGAGCGCGGCATAGAGGGTGCCGGCGCGCAGGGTGACCCGGCCGCCGGAGATCTCCTGGACGTCACGTTGGATGCCGTACCCGTGCTGTGGGCGGGCGGCCAGCGCGGTCAGGATCAGGAAGGTCGGCTCGCGCATCGGAGCATCGCTCATGTGAGTGTTATATACCGATGATCTGACTATCCGCAAGGCGCCCGCCTCGGGTTGCCGGCGGAGCGCGGGGCGGTGACCATCCGGAGATGAAGGATTTCTCATCCCCGGTTCATGGGCGGCCGCCCGACCGGCCTGAATAGTGGTGACATGCGGTTCACCAGCCGGACGGCGGTGCTGGCGGCGGCGCTCGTGCTGCCGCTGGGTGCCGTCCTGGCCACCTTCGCCCTCACCGCCGATCCGCCGACACCGCGGGTGCCGAACGTCGTCGAGATCGGTGAGGGAGCGGTGAGCGGCTCGGCGGAGACCTCGACCGAGACCACCCCGACACCCTCACCCACCACGACGACCACGACCCGGGCACCGGCGCCGCCGCCGGCCCGGCCGCCGCGCACGGAGGTCGTACCGCCCCCACCGGTCGTCGACGACGATGACGACGACGACGATGGTGACGACGACGACGATGACGACGATGACGACGACGACTGAGCGGGTCACGCCGGTCGGGCCGGCGCCCCCGGCTCCCCCGGAGCGGCGCACGCGGGGCGTGCCGGCACGGGTACTGATCATGTGCTGGCTGCTGGTGCTGATGACCGTGGTGCTCGTCGCGGTCTGCCTGATCACCCGCAACCTGCTGCGCCAGGAGGCGTTCTCCGACGCCACCGCCGCCCTCGAGCAGGAGGCGCTGGAGTACCACGAGGTCGCCCGAACCGGGGTCGACCAGACCACCCGGCAGCCGTTCCCCACCGTGAACGCCCTGCTGGAGAACCACGTCCGGATGCAGTACCCGGACGACGACGAGGTCATCTTCGGCTGGATCGAGGGCGGCGGTTACCTGCACCAGGCCCGTACCGGCCCGATCCCGCTCAACCGACACCAGGACATCACCGACACGATCATCGCCTCACCGGCGTCGGCCGGGGTGGTGTCGACCCCCGCCGGCGACATGCAGTGGATCAAGGTCGTGACCACCGCGCCCGACGGTGGGCGCGGCGCCTACGTCGTCGGCTACCTCATCGACCGGGACCTCGCCGAGATCGACGCGACGATCCGCACGCTCGCGCTGGTGTCGCTGCTCGGCCTGGTGTTCGCCGGTGGCGCGGCCTGGGTGGTCGCCGGGCAGATCCTGGCGCCGGTCCGGCTGGTGCGGCAGGCCGCCGCCGAGATCACCGAACGCGACCTCACCAGCCGCATCCAGGTCGCCGGCAACGACGACATCGCCGCGCTGTCCGAGCAGTTCAACGCGATGCTCGACCGGCTGGAGCAGGCGTTCGCCACCCAGCGGGAGTTCCTCGACGACGCGAGCCACGAGCTGCGCACGCCGATCACGATCGTGCGCGGGCACCTGGAGCTGATGGACCCCGCCGGCGGCGACCCGGCCGAGCGGGCCGAGGTGGTGCGGCTGTGCACCGACGAGTTGGACCGGATGAGCCGGATCGTGGACGACCTGCTGCTGCTGGCGAAGGCCGAGCGCCCGGACTTCGTGCGGCCGGAGCCGGTGGAGCTGGCCGAGCTGACCAGCGACGTCGACGCGAAGGTGCGCGCACTCGGCGACCGGGACTGGCGGCTGGACGGCATCGGGGTCGGCATCGTGCACGTCGACCCGCAGCGGGTCACCCAGGCTGTGGTGCAGCTCGCGCACAACGCCGTGCAGCACACCGAACCGGGTGACCGGATCATGGTCGGTTCCGCCCGGACCGGTGGTCTCGTGTCCTTCTGGGTGACCGACACCGGGCCCGGCGTGACCCCCGCGGAGATCGAGGTGATCTTCGACCGGTTCACCCGCGCCGGCGGCGGCCGGGGACACCGCGGCGGCGCCGGCCTCGGCCTGGCGATCGTCCGCGCCATCGCCGAGGCACACCACGGAACGGTGAAGGTGCTGTCGACCCCTGGCTCGGGGGCGACGTTCGGAATCGAGTTGCCAGGGGGTGCACGGTGAACCGGATCCTGATCGTGGAGGACGAGGAGCGGATCGCGTCGTTCGTCCGCAAGGGACTGTCGGCGAACGGGTTCTCGACGACGGTCATCGGGAACGGGCGCGGTGCCGTGGACTTCGCCATGACGGGTGACTTCGACCTGCTGGTGCTCGACCTCGGGCTCCCGGACATGGACGGGTTCGCCGTGCTGCGCAGGCTGCGCGAGGCCAGGGTGACGACACCGGTGATCATCCTGACCGCCCGGGACTCGGTGCGGGACACGGTGGCCGGGCTGGAGGGCGGCGCGGACGACTACGTCACCAAGCCGTTCCGGTTCGAGGAACTGCTGGCCCGGATCCGGTTGCGGCTGCGCGGTACCGACAACGCCCCGGAGGCCACCGTGCTCAGTTCCGGTGCCGTGTCGCTGGACCTGCGCACCCGCCGGGCGAAGGTCGGCGACCGGACGGTGGACCTCACCGCGCGCGAGTTCACCCTGCTGGAACTGTTCCTGCGCCATCCGGGACAGGTGCTGTCCCGCGAGCAGATCCTGTCGCACGTCTGGGGCTACGACTTCGACCCCGGCTCGAACATCGTCGACGTCTACGTCCGCGCCCTGCGCCGCAAGCTCGGCCACGACAGCGTCTCCACCATCCGCGGCATGGGCTACGCCGTCGGCCGCTGACGCACTCCCGGATGAAGGTCCCTTCACATCCGGCTCAGGTGGGGGTCATTCGCGGGCCGCACTCTGGTAGTCGTGAGAGCGAACGAGGACCTGCTGACCGGGCCGGACGCCGGTGACCTGGTCGCCGCCGTGTTGGCGCAGGCGGGTGGGCGACCGCTGGAGTGGAGCGTCGGGCAGGTCGACCACCAGCCGGGCGGGCGGACCACCGTCTCCTACGACGTGCGCGTCGTGTGGACGGACGGGTCGGTCACCGACGAGGCGCTCGGGGCCGCGTCCGGGCGGCTGCCCGACGGGGTCACCCGGCTGACCGACGGCGACACCGAGGTCGGCATGTGGCGGTTCCCGTTCGACCCGGACCTTCCCGGGCTGCCGGCCGCGTGCGACCCCGCTCGGATGAGCCGGCTCGTCGCCGGGCTCGGGCTGGGCGGGCCGGCGACCCTGCGGGTGCGCACGTACCGGCCGCGGCGGCGTGCGGTCGTCGAGGTCGCGACCCCGGGCGGGACGGTGTTCGTCAAGGTGCTGCGGCCGGAGAAGGTACGCGCGCTGTACGAGCTGCACCGGGTCGCCGCCGACGCGGGCTGCCCGACGCCGGCACCGCTGGGTTGGACCGAGGACGGGCTGCTGGTGCTCGCCGGACTCGCCGGGCGCACGCTGCGTGACCGGCTGCTGGCCGGTGAGCGGGTCGACCTCGACCCGGACGACGTGGTCGCGGTGCTCGACGGGTTGCCGGCGGAGCTCGCCGCCGGGGAGCGGCGGGTGACGTGGGGGCAGAAGGCGGGCCACTACGCGGAGGTGCTCGCCACGTCGGTGCCGGCGCTCGGCGCGCGGGCGCGGGCGGTGGCCGCCGCCGTCGACCACGACACGCCGGAGGGCCCGGACGTGCCGGTGCACGGCGACTTCTACGAGGCGCAGCTGATGGTCACCGGCGGGCGGGTCAGCGGCGTGCTGGACATCGACACCGCCGGACGGGGCGAGCGGCTCGACGACGCCGGCTGTCTGCTCGCGCACCTGGCGGTGCTCGCCCTGATGTACCCGGACCACGCGGGTGAGCTGAACCGGCTGCGGCTGTCGCTGCACCGGCGGTTCGTTCGCGACCTCGACCCCGCGGCGCTCGCCAGGCGTACCGCCGCGGTCGTGCTGTCCCTGGCCACCGGTCCGCACCGGGTGCAGGAGCCGGGGTGGCAGCAGGCAACCACCGACCGGGTGGAGCTGGCCGAACGCTGGCTCCACCGTGGATAGAAGGAGGAACGGAAGAATGAACATCAAGCGCACCTGGATCGTGGCCAGCGCGACGATCGCCGTGGCCGGCTTCGCCGGCGCGGGGATCGCGATGGCCAATGACGACGTGGAGCTGCGGGACCGACAGCCGGTGCCGGCGGTGGAGCTGAAGGGCGACACCGGCGGGATGAAGGCCGACACCGCCAACGCGTCGGCCCAGTCGGCCAACTCCGCCCGGTCGGCCCAGTCGGCGAACTCGGCCCGGTCGGCGGACTCGCCCGATGGTCCGAGGCACAAGGCGCCGGCGGCCGACTCCGGCAACAGCCCGGCCCCGGCGAAGATCGCGCCCGCGCCGGTGCGGGTGGCGGACTCGGGCAACAGCCCGGCCGCCGCGTCGGCCAACAGCCCCGCGCCGGCGCCGGTCCGCGGTGGCGCGGACTCCGGCAACAGCCCGGCGCCCCCGCGCGGCGCGGACTCCGCCAACAGCGGCAACAGCGCCAACAGCGGCGCGAGCGCGAACAGCCCCGACTAGTGCGGTGACCGACGACGTTCGGCGGGACGCCCGGGCTCGCGCGGAAGGCGTCCGTCATCGCACTGCTCGCCCGGGCCCGACCCGGCCGACAGCACCAGTGCCAGACTGACGCCACAGGACCGCGGCGAACGACCCCCTCGCCGCGAGGCGTGGCCGGGGCGGATGGTCAGTGGGAACGACTCGCCGCCGCCCCGGCCACGCCGGCTCAGCCGAACTGGCCGGGCTGGTAGTCGCCGGCCGGCTGCTGGATGATGACGTTCAGCCGGTTGTAGGCGTTGATGATCGCGATGATCGACACCAGGGCGACGAGCTGGTCCTCGTCGTAGTGCTTGGTCGCGTTCGCCCAGACCTCGTCCGGGACGCCGCCGGCCGCGTCGGCGATGCGGGTGCCCTGCTCGGCCAGCTCCAGGGCGGCGCGCTCGGCGTCGGTGAACACCGTGGCCTCCCGCCAGGTCGCGACCAGGTGCAGCCGGGTCGCGGTCTCCCCGGCCGCGATGGCCTCCTTGGTGTGCATGTCGGTGCAGAAGCCGCAGCCGTTGATCTGGCTCGCGCGCAGTCGCACCAGCTCCTGGGTGGCGAGTGGCAGCGACGTGTCCGTCACCGCCCTGCCCGCCATGTTGAGGTGCTTCATGATCTTGCCCGCGACCTGGTTGCCGAAGATGTTCAGTCGGGCTTCCATTGTGGACTCCTCCGCCGTCGACGTTGGTTACACACCCTCGACGAGACAGTCGGCGGAATTGTGACCCGACCCAACGTGACGTACGTCTCCTCGCCGAGTCCTAGGCCGCGGTCGCGACTGGTTCACGGGTTTCCCGGTCGGGCACCGGTGGCGTCGTGTCGTTGCCGGGCAGGGTACGGAAAGCGCGTAGGCGCAGGCTGTTGGTGACCACGAAGACCGAGCTGAAGGCCATCACCGCGCCGGCGAGCATGGGGTTCAGCAGGCCGGCGGCGGCCAGTGGGATCGTGGCCACGTTGTAGGCGAACGCCCAGAACAGGTTTCCCCGGATGGTGTTCAGGGTGCGGCGGGAGAGGCGGATCGCGTCGGCCGCCGCCCGGAGGTCGCCTCGGGTCAGGGTGAGGTCGCTGGCCTCGATGGCCACGTCGGTGCCGGTGCCCATCGCGAGGCCGAGGTCGGCCTGGGTGAGGGCGGCCGCGTCGTTGACGCCGTCGCCGACCATGGCCACCACGCGGCCGGACTCCTGGAGGCGGCGGACCTCGGAGACCTTGTCGGCGGGGAGGACGCCGGCGATCACCTCGTCGATGCCGACCTCGTCGGCGACGGCGCGGGCGGCGGCCTCGTTGTCGCCGGTCAGCATGACCGGGGTCAGGCCGAGGGCGCGCAGCTGGCGCACGGCCTCGGCGCTGGTCGGCTTCACCGTGTCGGCCACCACCAGCAGGCCCCGCACCTCGCCGTCCCAGGCGACGGCCACGGCGGTGTGGCCGCGGGACTCCGCCGCCGACCGGGCCTCGGCCAGCGGGGGCGGGAGGTCCGGCAGCCAGGAGTGGCCGGCCCGGCCGGCGGCGACCTCGACGTCGTCGACGGTGCCGCGCACGCCGAGGCCGGCGACGGACTGGAACGACGCGACGGCGGGCAGCGGGCCGGACTCGGCCGCCGCGGTCGCGATGGCGCGGGCGATCGGGTGTTCGGAGGCGTCCTCCAGCGCACCGGCCAGGCGCAGCAGGCGTTGGCGGGGCACGCCGGGCGCCGGCACGACGTCCACAAGGGACATCTCGCCCGCGGTGACGGTGCCGGTCTTGTCCAGCACCACGGTGTCCACCCGGCGGGTCGACTCCAGTACCTCAGGGCCGCGGATCAGGATGCCGAGTTGCGCGCCCCGGCCGGTACCGACGAGCAGCGCGGTCGGCGTCGCGAGGCCGAGCGCGCACGGGCACGCGATGATCAGCACCGCGACGGCCGCGGTGAACGCCGACGCGGCCGACGCCCCGGTACCGAGCCAGAAGCCGAGCACGGCAAGGGAAAGCCCGATCACCACCGGGACGAACACCGCCGACACCCGGTCGGCCAGCCGCTGCACGCGCGCCTTGCCGGTCTGCGCCTGCTCCACCAGCTCAGCCATCCGCGCGAGCTGGGTGTCCGCGCCGACCCGGGTCGCCCGAACGACCAGGCGGCCGCCGGCGTTCACGGTCGCGCCGACCACCCGGTCGCCCGGGCCGACCTCGACCGGCACCGACTCGCCGGTAAGCATGCTCTCGTCCACCGCGGACGAGCCGTCCTCGACCTCGCCGTCGGTGGCGACCTTCTCCCCCGGCCGCACCACGAACCGGTCGCCGACGGCCAGGCTCTCCACCGGGATCCTGGTCTCGACGCCGTCCCGCAGTACGGCGACGTCCTTGGCGCCCATCGACAGCAGCGCGCGCAGCGCCGATCCCGCCCGGGACTTGGCCCGCGCCTCGAAGTACCGGCCGGCCAGGATGAACGTGATCACCCCGGCGGCGACCTCCAGGTAGATCGAGCCCTCGCCGCTGGTGCGCTCGATCGTCAGCCGGAACGGGTGGGTCATCCCGGGCATCCCGGCCGTCCCGAGGAACAGCGCGTACAGCGACCACGCGAACGCGGCCAGCGTGCCCATGGAGATCAGCGTGTCCATGGTGGCCGCGCCGTGCCGCAGGTTCGTCCACGCGGCCCGGTGGAACGGCAGTCCGCCCCACACCACGACCGGCGCGGCCAGCGTGAGCGACGCCCACTGCCAGTACTCGAACTGCAGCGCCGGCACCATGGCCATCGCCACCACCGGCACCGCCAGTGCGAGGCTCACGAACAGCCTGGTGCGCAGGGTGCGCAGCCCCCGGTCCTCCGGTTCGTCGGCGGCGACCGGTGCCGGGGCGGGCGGGGCGGCGGTGTAACCGAGCTTCTCGACCACGGCCACCAGGTCCTCTGTGGACACCTCGGCGGTCGCGTTCACCCTGGCCCGCTCGGTGGCGTAGTTGACGGTCGCCTCGACACCGTCGAGCCGGTTCAGCTTCTTCTCGATGCGCGCGGCGCACGAGGCGCACGTCATCCCACCGATCACGAGCTCGACCCGATCCATCATCTCTCCTCGTGCGGCTCGGCGACCGCGGTGAACTCCGCGGTGCGCACCACGTCGCCGTGCTTGAAGTCCAGGTACAGCCGGTAGGTACCGGTACTGGGTACCTCGGTGTCGAAGGTGACACTCGGCCCGGCCGCGGCGCCATCGTGCGGGTGGACGTGCAGGTAGGCGAGGTCGCCCTGGCGGAGCGCGACCAGATGCCCGTACGCGCCGAGGTAGGGCTGCAGGTCGGTGACCGGCACCCCGCCCTTGTCGACGGTGAGCGTGAGCCTGCTCGTCGTGCCCGCGTCGAGGTGGCCGGACAGGGTCACCCGGTAGCCGTCGACCTCGGCGGTCAGCGCCGGCGGCGGCATTGGCACCGGGCGGTAGTCGCCGGGCACCGGCACGTCGACGCCGAGCGTGACCGGCTCGGTGCGGCCGGCCGGTACGAAGTCGGCGAACATCCGGTAGTCACCGGCGTCGCGCAGGTCAAGGGGAACGCGCCAGGTGCCGTCGGCGGACATCTCCGGGTGCACGTGCCGGAAGCCGGACAGGTCGCGGCGCGCCACGATCAGGTGCATCAGCTTGTCGTGGTTCGGGGTGAAGCGGGTGACCGGATCGCCGGACTCGTCGAGGATCCGGAAGGCGAACCCGCGCGGATCGACCACCTCGAGGGTGTGGCCGTCCGCGGTGACCCGCAGCCCGGCCGGCAGCGGCTCGCCCTCGGCGTGCCCGCCGGACTCCCCGCCGGACTCCCCGCCGCCACCGTGGCCGTGCCCGGCGGCGGCGGGCTCGGCGGGGGAGTCGCCTGAGTCGATCGAGTCGACCGGCCCGAAGGCCTGCCCGATGCCGTAGGCGCCGGCGAACGCCACGGCCAGCACCAGCGCGAACCCGCCGAGTCTCGCCGCCGCCATCTCAGCTCGCCAACTCGTAGCCGGCCTCGTCGACCGACGCGCGGACGTCGTCGGTGGACAGTGGGCCGTCGCTGGTGACGGTGACCCGCCCGGAGGACAGGTCGACCGAGACGTCGGTGACGCCGGCGATCCGGCCCACCTCCTCGCGCACCGCGCCGACGCAGTGTTCGCAGGTCATCCCGGTCACGGTGTAAGTAGCTGTCGTCGTCATGACCACAGCGTACTATACCCCCGCACGGTATGCGAGGCGGTCAGAACAACGTCGGCGGGCTCGCGGCCTCGAACGGGTCCATGGTGTTCAGCTCGTCCGACGGCAGCGCGGAGAAGGTGAGGGTCAGCGCGGAGTGGTCGGACAGCCGGGTGGTGCGCGGCTCGTGCACGTACTCGCACTCCTCGATCTCGGCGGCGAGCTTCTTCGTGCAGTGCGCGTGGTCGTAGCGGTAGCCGTCGCCGGTGCGGCCGATCCAGCTGTGCTCCACCAGGTCGGGCTCGGTGTGCCGGAACGCGTCGACGAGGCCGTGCTTGTCGGTCAGTCCTCGGTAGAAGTCGTACTCGAACCAGCGGAACGTGGTGTAGCTCGGCTGGTGGTCGGGTTCGAGCACGTTGAGGTCACCCAGCAGTACGGTCTCCGCCCCCGAGTCCCTGAGCCCGTTGGCGCCGAGGGCGGTGGAGAACTCGGAGAGCCAGCGGCGCTTGCGCTCGGTGCGTTCTGCGGTGGCGTCCCTGGTGGGCGCGTAGGCGCCGATCACCCGGACCAGGCCCATGGCGGTGGAGATCAGCACGCCGGCCACCCGCTCGGGCAGGAAGGACAGGTGCGCGGCGATCGGGTCCGGCTGGATCGGCAGCCTGCTGGCGATCATCACGCCGTACTCGGTCGGGCCCGGTTTCGGGTAGACCACGGCCCAGCCGGCCGTGCGGAACGCGTCGGCCAGGTGGCGGCAGCCGTCGGACTGCCGGGTCTCGGTGAGCACGAACACGTCCTCGTGCCGGGTGGCGAGCCAGGCCAGCTGGCGGTGTGCACGCTCCTCCGAGGGGCTACCGATGTTGAAGGTCATCAGGCTGAGACCGGACATGAAGCCTGATGGTAGAGGTGGGTCCGGGGTTCACTCCTGGGTGATGGCGAGCAGCTTGATCACCGTGTTCCAGTTCCGCACGGTGGCCACCTCACCCTTCCGGTCCGGGAACGCGGCGAGCACCTTCGAGTTCCGGACGCCGCCGGGGGCCCAGAAGTAGACCTCCCGCTCCCCCAGGTGGAACAGCTCCGGCGCGAAGGCGTCCGGCGCGTGGTCCGGCGGGACGACCCGGCCGCGCAGGAACGACACCAGGTACCGGGACGGGTCGTCGGCGACGTGGCCGAACGGGTCGGCCGCGGCGACCGCGCGCAGTTCGTCGGCGGTGCGGACGACACAGTCGATCGGGAAGCCCGCGCCGTCGGCCAGGCGCCGCTCCAACTCGGCGCGGACGGTGTCGGGGTCCTTGTCGGTGCCGAACACGGCGTTGCCGCTCTGCAGGAGCGTGCGGACGTCGGTGTAGCCGAGGTCGGCGAGCCAGGCCCGCAGGTCGGCCATCGCCACCCGCCGCTTCGCACCCAGGTTGATGCCCCGCAACAACGCGACGTACGTGGTCATGGTCGGAACCTAGCCTCGGGGTACGACAGTTCTCACGGGTTGATGGCGAGGAAGAGGAACGCGGCGAGTAGGACCAGGTGCACGCTGCCCTGCAGGCGGGTCGCGCGGCCGGGGACCACGGTCAGCACGCTCACCACGACGGTCAGCAGGAGCAGCACCATCTGGGTCGGTCCGAGGCCGAGCACCAGCGGGCCGTCCAGCCAGACCGAGGCCAGCGCGATCGTCGGGACGGTCAGGCCGATGCTCGCGATCGCCGACCCGTACGCCAGGTTGAGGCTGGTCTGGATCCGGCCCCGGCGGGCGGCGCGGACCGCGGCGAGGGTCTCCGGCAGCAGCACGAGCATGGCGATCACCACGCCGACGAACGAGTGCGGGAAGCCCACCGCCTCGACCGCGTCCTCGATCGCCGGGGACTCGATCTTGGCCAGGCCGACCACCGCGACCAGCGCGGCGACCAGCAGTCCCAGGCTGGTCAGCGCGGTGCGGTCGCTTGGCGGCGCGGCGTGCTCGTCCTCGCCGCAGTCCTGGCCCACCGGCAGGAAGAAGTCGCGGTGCCGGACGGTCTGGGTGAGCACGAACGCGACGTAGAGCGCGAGCGAGGCCAGCGCGGCGAAGGCCAGCTGACCGGGCGAGAACTCCGGGCCGGGCTGGCTGGTGGTGAACGTCGGCAGCACCAGGCTCATCGTGGCGAGCGTGGCCACGGTCGCCAGCGCCGCGCCGGAGCCCTCGGCGTTGAACAGCGTCATCCCGTAGCGCCGGGCGCCGACCAGCAGCGACAGGCCGACGATCCCGGTGGTGGTGATCATCACCGCGGCGAACACCGTGTCCCTGGCGAGCGAGGCGGTCTCCGGGCCGCCGGACACCATCAGCGTGACGATCAGCCCGACCTCGATCACGGTGACCGAGACGGCCAGCACCAGCGAACCGAACGGCTCCCCCACCCGGTGCGCGACCACCTCGGCGTGGTGCACCGCGGCGAGCACCGCCCCGGCCAGCAGCAGCGCGACGACCACCACCAGCACCGCGCCCAGGTCACGCCCCCAGGTCAGCGCCAGCGCGACGATCGCGAGCAGCGGGACGGCGACCGTCCAGTTCAGCAACTGTCTCATGCACCACTCCCGGTCAGTCCGGCGATCAGGGCGTCCAGCCCCCGCCGGAACAGCTCGTTCCAGTCCTGCTCGCCCAGGTGGCCGGTGGCCGCGAGCGTCGGATATTCGTCGGCGTGCGCGCGCACGTGCTGGTCGGCCACATCTTCCGGGCCGCCCGCCGTCCTGGTCAGTGCCGAGCCGATGACGTAGTTGGCCAGGCCGTGCGTCGCGGCGGCCAGGTCCACGCCGGTGAGGCCGCCGCGGGCCAGGGTCGCCTGCAGGAACTCGGTGCGGGCCAGCACGTTGGGGCCGAGCATGGGGCGGCCGAGCAGGCCCGGCGCCCACGGGTGCCGCAGCATCACCGCGTACCAGGCGGTGATCAGGCCGCGCACGTCGTCGGCCCAGTGGCCAGGCGCGGCGGGCAGGGGCACGTCGCGGAAGATCGCGTCGAGCGCGAGGTCGAGGACGTCGTCCTTGGTGCGCACGTGCCAGTAGAGGGTGGTCGACCCGGCCCCGAGGCGTTCGGCGAGATGCCGCATGGTGAGCCGGGCGGCGCCCTCCTCGTCGAGCAGCGCCACCGTCTCGGCGACGATCCGGTCCCGGGTCAGCGGTGGCGCGGACCGGTACGCGCGCGGCTCGCGCAGCCACACCTCGCCCGCGATCCCACTGCTGCGGCCGCCTCGGCCGCCGGCCCGTGACTCGTTCACTCTCCGAGACTAGTATGACGCTCGACCACTAGACCAACGTTCGAGAATAGGACCAACGTTCGTGGGCCATGTCGAGGTCTCGCACCTCACCCAGACGCTCCCCGACGGCCGGCCGCTGCTCGACGACGTGTCGTTCCGCGTCGCCGCCGGGGTGATCGCCGGCGTCGTCGGCCCGAACGGCGCCGGCAAGACGACGTTGCTGCGGCTGATCGCGGGCGACCTCACGCCGACCGCCGGGGAGGTCGGCACCAGCGGCGGGGTCGGCGTGCTGCGCCAGTTCGTCGCCACGCCGACGACGACGGTGCGGGAGCTGCTGCTCTCGGTGGCGCCGGCGCGGTTGCGGGCCTCGACCCGTGCCCTCGCGGACGCCGAACGGGCCCTCGGCGACGACGAGGAGAGCCAGCTGGCCTACGCGGCGGCGATCGCCGAGCACGTCGACGCTGGCGGGTACGACATCGAGGTCGTGTGGGACACCTGCACGACGATCGCGCTCGGCCTGCCGTTCGACGCGGCCGCCGGGCGCCCGGTGGGGACGCTGTCCGGCGGCGAGCGCAAGCGGCTGGTGCTCGCGACGCTGCTGCGCGGGCCGGACGAGGTGCTGCTGCTCGACGAGCCGGACAACTACCTGGACGTGCCGGGGAAGGAGTGGCTGGAGACCGAGCTGCTGGCGTGCGGCAAGACCGTGCTGCTGGTGTCGCACGACCGCGCGCTGCTGGCCAACGCGACCTCGCGGGTCGTCGCCGTCGAGGGCCGGGACGTGTGGGTGCACGGCGACGGGTTCGGCACGTTCGCCCAGGCGCGAGCCGAGCGGGTGGCCCGCGTCGACGCGCGCAGACGGCAGTGGGAGGACGAGCACCGCAGGCTGCGCGACGTGGCGAACACGTTGCGGCAGAAGGCCGCGCGCAACGACTCGGTCGCCTCGGCGTACAAGGCGGCGCGCTCGCGGCTGGCGCGGTTCGAGCAGGCCGGGCCGCCGCGCCGGCCGCCGAAGGAGCAGAACGTGCGGATGCGACTGCGCGGCGGCCGGACCGGGAAGCGGGCGCTGACCTGCACGGGGCTCGCGCTGACCGGGCTGACCGAGGCGTTCGACCTCGAGGTGTGGTTCGGCGAGCGGGTGGCGGTGCTCGGCGCGAACGGCACCGGGAAGTCCCGGTTCCTGACCCTGCTGGCCGGCGGGGAGGTGCCGAACACGGGGACCGTGGAGCTGGGCGCGCGGGTGGAGCCGGGGCACTTCGTGCAGACCCACACCCGCCCTGACCTGCACGGACGCACCCCGGCGGAGGTCGTGGTCGACGGCCTGGGGCTGGACCGTGACGACGGGATGTCGGCGCTCGCGCGGTACGAGATCGCGCCGGCGTGGAACCAGCCGTTCGAGACGCTGTCCGGCGGGCAGCAGGCGCGGCTGCAGATCCTGCTGCTCGAGCTGACCGGGGCGACGCTGCTGCTGCTCGACGAGCCGACCGACAACCTGGACCTGGCGAGCGCGGACGCCCTGCAGCACGGGCTGCGCGCGTTCACCGGCACGGTGCTGGCGATCACCCACGACCGCTGGTTCGCCGCCGACTTCGACCGGTACCTCCACTTCGGTCCGGACGGCCGGGTGCGGGAAACGCCGGCGGCCGTGTGGCGCTAGTGCTTTCACCGCGGTGAAAGCGCCGGGAAAGCGGCGCGCGCATCGTGGCCGCCACACCAGCGGCGGAAGGAACTTCGACGATGAGCCATGCCCACCCGCAGCAAAGGTGGCCACCGGGTGGCATGGCGCCCCCGGCGCCCACCGGACCCGGCGGGCGACCGTCCACGGCGATGCTCACCGTGACCTCGGTGCTCAGCGCGATCGCGGGACTGGCCTATGTCGGTCTCTTCGTGCTGATGTCGATCAGCGCCGCCGCGGAGATCGAGACGATCGAGAAGCTCGTCCGGCTCAAGGAGAACGGCTCCGCGAACATCACGAACACCTACGAGGACCTCGCGGCGTCCGTCGAGGAGAACGAGCTGGCGACCGTCGTGTTCGGTGTCGGGGCGGCGCTCACGATCCCGCTCGTGGTGGCCGGCCTGCTCGCGCTCGGTGGCCGCGGCTGGGCGCGGGTGCTGGCCACGGTCTTCATGCTCCCGGCGGTCGTGGTGGTCACCTTCGGGGTCATCCACGACATCGCCGACGGCCATCCGGAGAACGCGTTCGCCCTGGTGTTCACCGTCCCCGCGCTCGTGCTCACGCTGCTCTGGTGGCTGCCGCCGACCTCCCGGGCGATGGTCGCCAAGCGGTGGCGACGCGCCGCCACACACCAGGGCCGGCCGATGCCGGGACGGCCGTACGCCTAGGCCGCCCGCCGGGTCTCGGCGTCCAGGGCCGACTCGATGGTGTCCGAGACACGGGTCGGGGAGCCCGCCTCGCGCAGTACCGAGCGGAACCGGCGGGCCGCGGCGCGGGTCGCCTCGTCCGCGGCGACGCGGGACACCGTCCGGCGCAGCGACTCCGGTGTCAGCTCGGGCAGTACCTCGCCCAGGCCGAGCGCCGTGACCCGCGCGGCGTTGCGGTGCTCCTCCGGCGACCGCGGCACGAGCACCACCGGGGTGGCGTGCCGCACCGCCGCGCCGATGGCCGGGAGCCCGCCGTCGGCGAGCAGCACGTCGGCGTGCGCGAGCGCGGCGAAGCCCGGGGGCACCGCGGTGACGTGCTCCGGCAGGTCGGCCGGCGGGGTGTCGGTGAGCAGCACGACCTGCCACACCGGCCCGAACGCCGAGGTGAGCACCGGCAGCGGCACGCCGTCGTGCGCCACCACCAGCACCGGGCGCGGATCGGCCGGCGTCCAGTCGCCGAACACGGTGCCGCGGCCGGCCGGGTGCACGTAGACGTGGCCCTCGCCGTTCTCGCCGAACTGGCGCTCCCCCGGCCAGACCGCCAGGTTCGCGTGCGCCACCACGACCCGGGCGCCCCAGCCGGCGGCGAGCTCGACCGCCGCGTCGCGGGTACGCGGGTCGGCGACGACCAGGTCGACCGGCCCCCGCGCGCGGAACGCCGGCAGTGCGGCCAACGCCCGCTCGTCCCGCCCGTACCGCAGCAGCACCACACCCGCGTCGGCGTCCTCGTCGGCGAACGGGTCGCTGGTCGCGAACGTCACCGCGTGCCCGCGCCGGCCGAGCTCCTCGGCGACGGCGAGCGTCAGGTACAGGTGGTCGGTGTCGGGACGGCTGAGGAACAGCACGTGCCGGGACGATCCCATGTCGGCCTCCCTGTGACGGGTCACACATCGACGCTAGGTCCGTTCGATCGTGCCGCCCTCGAGACCGGGTCGAGCCGGCTGGCCGACGGGCGCCGGGTGCGTTAGAGCCGGTCTTTTCTCCCCTGGGGAACCGGAGTTAGGGTTGGTGGCACATCTCCACGGTTACGCAGCCAGCCGTGTGTCCTTCCGCAGCATGGAGGTTCACATGGCCGAACCGTTCCCCCTCGTCCGGCACGAGGTCCGCTCCAGGACCCGGCGCCGCCAGCGGCTCACCTCGCCGGACACCAGGCTCCATCTTCGGACGTCCACCGTGGACAGCGGCGTCGTGCTGATCTCCGTCGACGGCGAGGTCGACCTCGCCAACCGGCACGCGCTCGCCGAGGCACTCGCCTCGGCCGCCGCCGACCCCGAGCTCCGGCTCGTCGTCTGCGACCTGACCAGGGTGGGCTTCCTGGCCTGCTCCGGGGTGTCCGTGCTCGTCGAGGCGGGGGCGGACGTGCACGCGCGCGGTGCGCTACTCCGCGTGGTCGCCACCGAGACGGCGGTACTGCGGGTGCTGGACGCCACCGAGCAGCGCGAGCCGCTCGGCCTGCGGCCGAACCTCACCGCCGCGCTCAGCGGGTTCGTCGCACCGCCGGAGCGGCCGGACACCGCGCCGACCCTGGCCCACCTGCGGACGGCACTGGACGCGGCGGTCGCGCAGGCCAACGATCTGGCCGAACTGTGCGGGCGGCTGGCCGAGCGGGTGGCCGCCGTGGACGCCGGCCGGCTCGTCGACGACCGGGGCGAGCACTGGAAGCCGGCCGACGCCCTCGCCGACATGGTCGAGGACCTGCGCGTGCTGCAGAACCACCTGGTCACCGGCGCGCTGCTGGCCGCCCCCGCGGTCGAGGACCTCGGCCACCTGCGCGACGCCGAACCGCCCAGCTGAAGCACCGCGCGATCGTCCTGGTCGCGACCGGCTCCTGATGGCAGTGTGGAGGCACACGACTGATCGACGAGCCCGGGAGGGTGCGGGAATGGCACGTGCGGTGGAGCGGATCCGGGAGCGCGGCGAGCAGGCGCGGGAGAAGGAGATCGTCGAGGTGCTCGTCGACGCGTTCGACGAGCTGATGCGTGCCAACCCGGTGGCGTTCCGGCGCAAGTTCCGCAAGATGGCCGCGGAGCCGTTCGCGTTCTACCGGGGCACGGCCTGCCTGTTCTACGCCGACATGGCGCACGAGGACGACCCGTGGGCCGACGAGCGCACCAGCCGGGTGTGGATCCAGGGCGACCTGCACGCGGAGAACTTCGGCACCTACATGGACTCCTCCGGCACGCTGGTGTTCGACGTCAACGACTTCGACGAGGCCTACCTCGGCTGCTTCACCTGGGACCTCAAACGGCTCGCGGCGAGCGTGGCGCTGATGGCGTGGAGCAAGGCGATCTCCGACCGCGACATCGCCGCGCTGATCGGCACCTTCGTGCGCGCCTACGTCCGGCAGGTGCGCGCGTTCGTGGCGAACCCCGGCGACGAGATGGTGCGGCTGCACCTCGACTCGACCGAGGGCGTGATCCACGACGTGCTCCTGCGGGCGCGGCTGCGCACCCGGATCGACCTGCTCGACTCGATGACCGCGGTGGAGGCCTACGAGCGGCGCTTCACCCGCGGCATGGGCGTGCGGGAGCTGGGTGACGACGAGCGGACGCGGGTCACCAGCGCCTTTGAGTCCTATTTGGACACCATTCCGCGGGGCAAGCGGTTCGGGCGGAACACCTACCACGTCAAGGACATCGTCGGCCGCTCCGGGTTCGGGATCGGGTCGGCCGGGCTGCCCGCGTACAACGTGCTGGTGGAGGGCAACACGCAGGCGCTGGAGAACGACGTGGTGCTGTCGATGAAGCAGGGCAACGTGCCGGCACCGAGCCGGATCGTGGACGAGCGGCGGATCCGCGACTACTTCGAGCACGAGGGCCACCGCACCGCCGTCTCCCAGCGGGCGCTGCAGGCGCACGCCGACCCGTGGCTCGGGCACACCGAGTTGGGCGGCGTCGGCTTCGTGGTCGCCGAGCTGTCCCCGTACACCAACGACCTGGACTGGTCGGAGCTCACCGAACCGGCCGACATGGACCCGGTGCTGGAGTACCTCGGCCGGGCCACGGCGAAGACGCACTGCGTGTCGGACTCCGACTCCGAACAGTCCCTTGTGGACTTCCAGGTGGAGGAGGCGATCGCGGCGGTGATCGACGACGAGGACCGGCTGGTCGAGGCGGTGACGTCGTTCGCGATGGCCTACGCGGTGCAGACCCGCGCCGACCACCGGCTGTTCGTCGACGCCTTCCGCGGCGGCCAGATCCCGGGCATCAGCTCGGCCGACCCGGTCTGAGACGAAAACCGCGGTTTTCGTCACCGTTCGTATCCTTCTGGTCACCACCTCGTTGAGAGGAATGTGCGTTTCGCAATTTGCGCGAGCGGGTACCGTACGTGCATGTCCGGCTGCCGGCGGGTCGTGTCATGAACGGTTGGCGGAACCCCATGCTCGCGACCATCACCGACCGCCGGTTCTCCGACGAGAACTGGGTCTTCGAACGGAAGCTGGACGGCCTGCGCGCGGTGTCCATACGGGACGGTTGGCGCCCGCAGCTGTGGAGCCGCGACCAGAAGCGCGTCGACGCCGCCCATCCGGAGCTGGTCGATGCGCTCGCCGAGCTCGGCGGGCCCCGGTTCGTCGCCGACGGCGAGATCGTCGCGTTCGACGGGACGGACAGCTTCGCGGCACTGCACGCCCGCGGCCCGGGGACCCGGATCTACTACTACCTGTTCGACCTGCTCTCCCTCGACGGCCAGGACCTCCGCGGGCGGCCGCTGCGGGAGCGCAAGCGGCTGCTGCGCAGGGCCTTCCACTTCCGCGACCCGCTGCGCTACTCCGAGCACCGCGACCGCGACGGCGAGGACTACTACCGGCACGCCTGTGCGCAGGGCTGGGAGGGCCTGATCGCCAAGCGCGCGGACTCGCCGTACCGGGGCGGGCAGTCCGGCGACTGGCTGAAGTTCAAGTGCGTCCGTGACCAGGAGTTCGTGGTCGGCGGGTTCACCGACCCGCAGGGCTCCCGCGCGGGGTTCGGCGCCCTGCTCATCGGCTACCACGAGGACGGCCGGCTGCGCTACGCCGGCAAGGTCGGTACCGGCTACGACCACGCCACGCTGCGCGAACTGCGGGCCCGGCTGGACACGATGGCCCAGGAGAGGTGCCCGTTCGCCGACGAGGTGCCCGAGCCGACCGCGCACTGGGTCCGGCCGGAGCTGGTGGTGCAGGTGGGGTTCACCGAGTGGACGCGGATCGGCCGGCTGCGCCACCCGCGCTACGGCGGCCTGCGCACCGACAAGCCGGCCGAGGAGGTCGTCCGGGAGACCCGGTAGGTGGGGTTGATTCTGGGTACTCCGCCACCGAGGTGATGCACGTGCGTGAGTTCGACGACGAAGGGCCCCGCGCGGAGGGGCCGCCGGTGGTGTGGGCCGGCCCGGACCTGGGACCGGCGCTGGTCGTGATCGACCCGATGGGCACCGCCAAGCACGCGGAACTGCCCGCGACCTGGCACACGCTGGAGCGGACGCATCAGATCGCCTGGTGCCGGCTGCCGGCGAGCCAGCGATCGCTCGAGGACGTCGAGGACGTGCTGGAGTCGCTGGCCGAGCGCCGGCCGCCGAGGGTCGCGCTGGTCGCCACGGGTGAGGCGTGCGCGGCGGCGGTCGCGCTGGCCGGGCAGTTCGACGACCTGGTCCAGCTGGTGCTGCTCGTCGACCCGGGCGAGGACACGCCCGACTCGGCGCTGGCGACGGTCGTGGCCAGGAGCACCGGGCAGGGCGGGGACACCCACGCCGGCGACATCGACCCGGACCTGGACCGGGTGGCCGCCCCCCTGCCGCTCGGCCATCCGGACGTGGTCACCAGGATCGCGGCGGCCCTCGCCGAAGCCGACCAGGCGGCCGCCGAGGGGCGCTGATACGTCCTCTGTGGACGGAACGTGTGTGCGATTGGCTTGTCCCTCAATAGGCTTCGCCTTCACTTGCCGACTTGAGAAGGACCGGCAACGGGCCTACGGTGGATTGCAGTGCGGTTCAGCACGTAGCCGTGCTCAGATTCGGGAGCGGGTCGGCTCCCGTGGTGGCGGCGCACTGTGAAGCAGGCGTTCACCGCTACTCGTCATCCAACGAGAAGGGCGGTCGTCGTGCACAACTACTCCCTGTGGACGGAAGGTGAGGTCCGCACGCCCAGTCCGAGGAGGCCGGGCGAGCGTGAGACCCACGGCAATCGTCGTACCCAAGTCCTCGACTTCGACATCGCCGTCGAACGACAACCGGAACAGCCGGTTATCGCCCACGTGACCGGTTCGATCGACCTGCTCACCGCCCCGGCGCTGCGTGTCTGCGTCGAGGACTGCATCCACGGCTCACGCGCCGACGGCAACGGGATGGTGCTGGACCTGAGCCGGGTCGGCTTCCTGGCCGCGGCCGGGGTGACCGTGCTGGCCGACACCGAGCACCGGGCCGGCCGGGAGAACCTTGCCTGGGCGGTGGTGGCCAACACCCGGCCGGTGATCCGCCCGCTCGACCTGCTCGGCCTGCGTGACCAACTGCCGACCTACGACTCGGTGCCCGTCGCGGTCGACGCGGTATGCGCGCTCGCTCGCTGCTCGTAGCCACGCACGCGCGTATCGTAGGCGGGTAGGTTGGTACGTCATGGCGGACGACCTCTCGACCGCGCTGGCCGACATGGCCCGCGACCTGCTGGCTCAGCCGACGCTGCAGGCGACCCTGGACCGCATCGTCGCGCACGCGGTCGATCTCGTGGACGGCTGCGAGTCGGCCGGCATCCTGATCGTCCGCCGCGGCGAGACGCAGTCCCTCGCCGCCACCGACGACCTCGCCCGCGAGTCGGACATGTTGCAGGGCGAGGTGGGCGAGGGCCCGTGCCTGGACGCCACGCTGCGGGCGGAGCAGATCTTCCGCATCCCGGACGTCGCCAATGACAAACGGTGGCCGAAGTACGGTCCGAGGGCCGTCGACCTGGGCATTCACAGCGCGCTCGGGTTCCTGCTGTTCACCGAGGACGAGAACCTGGGCGCGCTGAACATGTACGCCCGGCGTACCCACGCATTCCCCGAGGACACCGGGCACGCCGGCTGGCTGCTGGCCTCGCACGCGGCGGTCGCCTTCGCCAACGCGCGCACCGACGACCAGCTGCGCGCGGCCGTCGCGACCCGGCAGGAGATCGGCGAGGCGGTCGGCATCCTGATGGAGCGGTACAAGATGCCGGAGGAGCGCGCCTTCGACCTGCTCCGCCGGGAGTCGCAGAACCGCAACATCAAGCTGCGCGACGTGGCCCGGACCGTCACCGAGACCGGCGAGGTCGGCGGGTAGTCGCCCGGCCGAGCGGGTACCCGGGCGGCATGGAACGACCGAATCCCGTGCAGTGGACACGCTACGCATTCGGCGGGCGGCTCCCGGACCGGTACCGGGACTGGGTGCTGTACGACACCACCTCCCGACACTGGCTGTTGCGGTTCGCGCTGCGGGTGGTGGTGGAGACCCTGCCGTGGCTCGTGCTGGGGTTCCTTGTCCTGGTGCTGGTCACGCCGGTGCCGGTCGGACTCGTGCTCGCCGCGCTGGCGCTCGCGCTGGTCACCAGCCTGTTCTTCACCGTGACCAGCGCCGACGAGCTGACCGAGGCCCGGCTGGTCAAGCACGGGTTCCGCGCCGGAACCGGGAAGCGCCTGCGCAAGGAACAGCGCCAACAGCACGGGTAGCCGTCACGGCCGGACCCTGGTGCGCCAGAAGTCGAAGAACTCCTCCTGGCGCGGGCCCATCTGCGCCACGTAGACCTCGTCGAAGCCCGCGTCCGTGTACGCCTGGAGGGTCCGCTGGTAGGCCTCCACGTCCGGGCCGCAGGGCAGCGTCCCGGCCATCATGTCCCGGGTGACCAGCTGCGACGCCTGCTCGAAGTGGCTCGGCTGCGCCAGCACCTGACCCAGCTCGCCCGGCAGCTGGGTGTTCGGCCAGATCCGGTGCGCGGTGTCCAGGCCCTCGTCCTCGGTGGGCGCGTAGCTGACCTTGAACCCGCCCTGGGCCGGCTTGTCGCCGCCGCCCTCCTCGCGGAACATCCGCACCAGGTCCCCGGACGGCATGACCGCGACGTAGCCGTCACCGATCCGGGCGGCCAGCTTCACCGCCTTCGGGCCGAAGCCGGAGACGTAGATCGGCACCGGCCGCTCCGGCAGGGTGAAGACCTGGGCGCCCTCGACCGTGTAGTGCTTGCCCCGGTGGTTGACCACGCCGCCGCGGTGCAGCTCGCGGATGACCTCGACCGCCTCCTCCAGCATCTCCAGCCGGACGGCCGCCGGTGGCCACGGGTCGCCGAAGATGTGCTCGTTGAGCGCCTCGCCGGACCCGACGCCGAGTACGAACCTCCCGTCGAGCTGTACCGAGGCGGTGGCCGCGGCCTGGGCGATCACGGCGGGGTGGATCCGCACGGTCGGGCAGGTCACGGCGGTGGTGACCGGCAGGTCGACGGCCTCGGAGATGGCGCCGATGACCGACCAGACGAACGGGCTCTGGCCCTGTTCGGAGTTCCAGGGGTGGTAGTGGTCGGAGATCCACAGTCGCTCGAAACCGGCGTCGGCGGCCATTCTGGCCTGCCGGACCAGGTCGCGCGGGCCGAACTCCTCGCAGGACAGGAAGTATCCGATGCTGGGCATGAGCTGCGGATACCCGGACGGACCCGACGCAACCCCCGTACCGGACGTGTCAGCCCCGTCCGGTACGGGTAGCCGGTGGGGTACCCGATTGGAACAGGGAGAGCCCACGATGACCACCATCGAGAAGTCGGTCGACGTCACCGCGCCGGTGAGCACCGCGTACAACCAGTGGACGCAGTTCGAGTCGTTCCCCGAGTTCATGGAGGGCGTCGACCGGATCACCCAGGAGTCGGCGACCCGTACCCACTGGCAGACCAGCATCGGCGGGGTCGCCCGCGAGTTCGACGCCGAGATCACCGAGCAGCACCCGGACGAGCGGGTGGCGTGGCGCACGGTCGACGGCCCGCCGCACTCCGGCGTCGTCACCTTCCACCGGATCGACGACCGGACGACCAGGGTGCACCTGCAGATGGAGTACTCGCCCGAGTCGTTCACCGAGAAGGCGGGTTCCGCGCTGGGCGTGGTGTCCACGCGGATCCAGGGCGATCTCAAGCGCTTCAAGGAATTCATCGAGCGCCGCGGTCAGGAGACCGGTGAGTGGCGCGGTGACGTGACCCGTGCACCGCAGCGGGGCGAGGGCCACGAGACCGGCGACGTCGGCGGCAACTCCGCGCGCAGCATCCCGCCGGGCGGGATCGGCTAGCCCGTGTCCTCGGTGACCGCGTGCGCGGCGCCGACCGGTTTGGACTCCGGCGACCCGCGCTGTCGCAAGTAGACACTCAGCACGGCCATCGAACCGATGGCGAGGAACTCGGACTGCCAGTTCTGCAGGGTCCGGTTCCAGAAGTCGGCGCTGCCGACGTACTGCGGCCAGGTCACCGGGTCGGTCAGCTGGGCGAGCTGCTCGGAGTTGTAGGCGGCCAACCCGGCGATCGACTGGGCGATCCAGGACAGCAGGAACAACACGCCCATGGTGATCCCGAGCGAGCGGGAGAACACGGCGGTGCGCCACCCACCGGCCCGGACCCACTTCGGGGAGTCCTCGGTGGCGTACCGCCCCATCTGCTGTTGCTCGTCGGTCTCCACGCCGATGGTCTCCGGCGACTTGGACTCCGGCGAACCCCGCTGGATCAGCCACACGGTGGCGAAGATGTAGAGCAGGAACTGCAGGTACTCGGACTGCCAGTTCTCCGCGACGTCCACGGCGAACTCCGAGGTGGTCAGGAACGACCAGAACGAGATCTCCGAGCCGCCGTCGACGATCTGGCGGTTGTTGAAGTCGGCGTGCCCGGCGACGGCCTGGCCGACCAGCGTGCCGAGGAACAGCAACCCGAACGCGATGCCGAGTCCGTTGTCCCGGAGAAAGCGCTTCATGCCCGTCCTCCTACATCCGCAGTAGACCGACGACGATGAAGTACGCCACACCGGCGACGATCAAACCCAGGTACAGCACGAAGATCGTGCGCCGCATCGCTCCCCCCCGTCAGTCGCTCAGCAGGCAGTCGTAGGTCTCGTCCTCGGTGCGCAGGCAGCCCGCGGCGGCGACTCGCCAGCCGCTGTGCGTCTCGACCAGGAAGAGGGTGTCGGTCTCGCCGATCGCCTGGGCGCGGTCACCCCAGACCTCGACCTCGTCCACGGTGCCGCCGGCGGGCAGGTCCAACGAACCGAGGCTGTCCACACAGGACTCACCCTCGCCGAACTCGAACGCCTCGCGGGTCTTCGGAGCGATCAGCGCGCACGCCGCCCGGGCGTCGCCTGCCTCGACCGCGGCCAGGAAGTCGTCGGCCACAGTGGACGATGTGGCCGCGCGTTCCCCGGCGGCACAGCCGACGCACAGCAGCGTGAGGACCACCAAGATGGCCCCGGCCCCACACGTCCGGTGGATCTTCACTCCGCCAAGCCTGGGGCCGCCGCACGACGTTGTCAACTCGACGTGCGGCGGCCCCGGCCCAGGCTCCCGATCGCGGGTCAGGCGCCCACCTTCACCGGCTCCAGCTGCGGCTTGGTGTCGATGCCCGGGATGCCGCGGCCGCGGATCGAGCAGGCGCGGGTCTCCGGCACGAAGTACAGCGCCACCGCGCCGACGACACACGCGGCCATCATGTAGTAGGCCGGGAACAGCAGGTCGCCGGTGGCGTTGACCAGCCCCTGGTTCACCACCGGCGCGGTGCCGCCGAAGATCGACGTGGACACGTTGTAGGCGATGGCGAAGCCCGCGTAGCGCACGTGGGTCGGGAACATCGCCGGGAACATCGCCGAGATCGTCGACAGCTGCGGCACGTAGAACAGGCCGAGCACGGCGAACGCGATGATCGCACCGGTGAAGCCGGACGCCATCAGCTGGAACATCGGGATCGCCAGTACGAACAGGCCGATCAGCGAGATCCACCAGAGTGTCTTGCGACCGACCTTGTCCGACCAGGCTCCGGCGAACGGCACCAACAACATCATCGCCGTCTGCCCGATGATGATCAGGATCAGGGCCTCGGTCGAGGACAGGCCGATCTCGGTCTCCAGGTAGGTCGGCATGTACGCGAGCAGCGTGTAGTTGACGATGTTCAGCGTCACCACGAGACCGACGAGCAGCAGCAGCGGCTGCCAGTACCTCATCAGGTCACGCAGGTGGGTCTTGGCCTCGTGGTCGATCTTGCCCTCGGCCGCGGCCTCGCGGAACACCGGCGTGTCCTCGAGCTTGGACCGCAGGTACAGGCCGATGATGCCGAGCGGCCCGGCGACCAGGAACGGCAGGCGCCAGCCCCAGTCGGCCATGGCGGCGGACCCGACGACCTGCTCGACGACCAGCGCCAGCGCGGCGCCGAGGGTGAACCCGCCGAGCGTGCCGAACTCCAGGAAGCTGCCGTACCGGCCGCGCTTGCGGTCCGGGGCGTACTCGGCCATGAACGTGGCCGCGCCGCCGTACTCGCCGCCGGTGGAGAAGCCCTGGATCATCCGCAGCACGATCAGGCCGATCGGCGCGAGGATGCCGATGCTGACGTAACCGGGGAGCAGACCGACGCAGAACGTGGCACCGGCCATCAGCAGGATCGTGGTGGCCAGCACCTTCTGCCGGCCGAGCCGGTCACCGAGCGGCCCCCAGACCAGCCCACCGAGCGGCCGGATGAGGAAGGACACCGCGAACACCAGCAGACTGCCCAAAGTGGACGCCGCGTCGTTCTCACTGGGGAAGAACGTGTTTCCGATGTGGACAGCGGTGTAGGCGTAGACACCGTAGTCGAACCACTCGGTCATGTTTCCGATGGCCGAGGCGGCGATCGCCCGGTGCAACGTCTTCTTGTCCGGCTCGCTCGCCGTTGTCGAGCCGCCCTCCGATCGTTCTGCCATGACCTGCCTCCCGCTGGTAGTTCGGACACACGAAGCGTTGCGCAGGATACCCAGCAACCAAGTGTTCAAACGTCAGGTAAGAAAAATTCGCGTTGGACCAGGGAGAGTACGCCTGGAACACCGGAACGCGCACGCCCAGCGTGTCCACTTCGTCCAGTTCAGCAGGAACCTGCCACCGGTCCCGACCACGCCGTCACGCAACGTGATCAGCTGTCACTCTTGTCCGATCGGTTGCCGGGTTCGACCGTCGGACGAGTGGCAGTCGGTCGGCGTGCACTGGCACGCCTACGTGCGCTGCCGGGGGCACGGCGCGAACCGACCCGCGCTACGGAACTCCCGCCGGACGCCGTGTCCTTCCGGTCGCCGGGGACTGCCCCGCCGGCGGCGGCCACGCGCCGATCGGCTGGGAGTCCTCGGCCGATCGGCTGACCTCGTGCGGGCCGGGCATGGCCATCTGCCCGAAGCCCGACCGTGCCGCTCTCCCCCAGGCTGTGCGCCGACACATCCGATTACTCAGGGAGAACTCAGGTGCACACCGAACCGACACCGTTGCTGACGGGGCGGGGGCTGGTCAAGCGGTACGGCCAGCAGCACGCGCTCGCCGGCGTCGACATCGACGTCTCCGCCGGGGAGGTGCTGGCGATCGTCGGGCCGTCCGGGTCGGGGAAGACGACCTTGCTGCACGTGCTCGCCGGCATCCTGCGCGCCGACGAGGGGCGGATCGCGCTCGACGGGCGGCGGATCGACCAGCTCGGGGAGGCCGGGCGCAGCGAGCTGCGGCGCACCGAGTTCGGCTTCGTCTTCCAGTCCGGGATGCTCGTCGCCGAGCTCACCGCCGAGGAGAACGTCGCGCTGCCACTGCTGCTCGGCGGGCGCGACCGCACCACCGCCACCGACGCGGCGCGGGAGTGGTTGGGCCGGCTCGGGCTCGCCGGCAAGGAGCAGCGGCGGCCCGGCGAACTCTCCGGCGGCGAGGCGCAGCGCGTCGCCATCGCCAGGGCGATCGCGCACCGGCCGAAGGTGATCTTCGCGGACGAGCCGACCGGGGCGCTGGACACGCGGACCGGGCACGCCACCGTGCACGCGCTGATCGACTCCGCGCGCACCACCAACACCGCCGTCGTCATCGTGACCCACGACCGGGAGCTGGCCGCCTCCGTGCCGCGCACGGTCGCCATCCGCGACGGCGCGATCGACCAGGCGGTGCCGGCGGCATGAACCCGGTCCAGTTGGCGTGGAAGGTGCTGCGCGCCGATCGCCGCACGCAGGTCGCCACGCTGCTCACCGCGGCCGGCGTCGCCGTCGCCACCGCGCTGGTGCTGCTGCTGGCCAGCCTGCCGTTCGCCACCGAGTCCCGCGCCGAGCGGGCCCTGTGGCAGGAGCCACGGTACGAGCTGTCCACCGGCGTGGCTCCGACGATCGCCTGGAGCTTCAGCGTGGACGAGATCGACGGCCGGCAGATCACCCGGGTCGACATCGCTCCGCTCACCGACGGCGACATCGCCCTGCCGCCGGGGATCGACCGGCTGCCAGAGCCGGGCGAGCTGCTCCGCTCCCCCGAACTCGCCGCGCTCGCCGACAGCCGCCCGCCCGCCGAGCTGGCCGACCGGTTCGCCGCCGAGCCCGTGGGGGTGCTCGGCGACGAGGCGCTGCGGTTCCCCGAGCAGCTCGTGGTGCTGGTCGGGCACACACCGGACACGATGCCGGCCAACGCGCTGGAGCTGACCGCGTTCGGCACGGGCGACCCGCGGCCGGACCAGCTGCTCACGCTGCTCGCCGGCGTCGGGCTGGTCGTGCTGCTGGTGCCCAGCCTGGTGCTGGTGGCCTCGGCGTCCCGGCTGATCGCCGCCCGGCGGGAGCGGCGGCTCGCGGCCCTGCGGCTCGCCGGCGCGACGCCCGCGCAGGTCACCGCCATGGTCGCGGCCGAGACCGGGATCGCCGCAGTGGCCGGTGGCGCGCTCGGCGTCGCGATCTCGCCGCTGCTGCACCGGGCGGCGACGACGGTGCCGTGGGACGGCGGCACCTGGTTCGCACACGACTTCGTGCTCGGGCCCGGCCTGGTGGCGGCGATCGCGGTGACGGTCGCCGTGCTGGTCGTCGGCGCCGCGGTCGTGGGGCTGCGCCGGGTGGTGAGCACGCCGCTGATGGCGACCGGCGGGCACACCCGCAAGCCGCTGTCCGGCTGGCGGCTGCTGCTGGTGCCGGCCGCGCTCGCGCTGTTCTTCTGGACCCTCAGCCGGGCGAACACCGGCGACGGCGCGCTGCCGATCCTGGTCGCGCTCGGGGTGCTGATGTGGTCGCCGACGGTCGTCGGGCCGTGGGCCACCTCGGCGCTCGGCGGGATCTTCGTGCGGTCGTGGCGGCGGCCAGCGGCACTGCTCGCCGGGCGGCGGCTGCGCGACGACCCGAAGGCCGCGTACCGGGCGTCCGCCGGCGTGGTGCTCGCCGCGTTCGCCGGGTCGATGGCGCTGACGCTGATGCCGAGCCTGGAGTCGGAGGCCGGGTACTACAGCCAGTTCCGGGACGAGGTGCTGTACCTCGACACGAACGAGGACCGCGCCGGGCCGATCGCCGCGGCCGTCGACGACAAGCTCGCCCGGTACGGGCTGGACGCCCGCGCCTCCCGGGTGGACCAGGCGGAGCTGGTGAGCGGCGACCAGTACCACACCGCGACGATCGCGACCTGCGCGGACGCCGAGCGGCTGCTGGCCGGCGTCGGCGACCTGCCGTGCCGGGACACCCCGGCGATCTACGTCGACCCGGCGCTCGACGTGGCCGACGCCGGTGTGCCGGACGCGAGCACCGGCTCGGCCGTGCCGCTGCCGGCCGACGCGCCGGTGGTGTCGACCGACACCGCGGGGCTCCTGCTGGTCGACCCGGCGCTGTGGCCGGCGGACGCGCCGCTGCTGGAGGTGAACGTCGCCGTGCCGGCCGACGAGAGGACCCGGGAGACCGTGCGCACGGCGCTGCTCGCCGGATCGGGCGGCGAGCAGGTGGTGAGCAAGGAGATGAAGCTCGGCCAGCAGGACACCCAGCTCGCGGATCTGCGCCGGGTCACGGTGATCGGCCTGGTCACCGCATCCCTGCTGGCCGGCGTCAGCGCCGCGATCGCCACCGCGGGTTCGGTGATGGACCGGCGGCGCACGTTCGGCGCGCTGATGGCCGCCGGCACGCCGGTGCGCACGCTCGCCCGCGCGCTGCGGGCGGAGGCCGCGCTGCCCGCGCTGGTGTCGACGGTCGGCGCGGGGGCGCTCGGTACGGCGGTCGGCGTCGGGCTGTTCGGGCTGGTGTCGGGCAGTCCCGCGGTGTTCAGCCCGTGGCTGGCCGCGCCGGTGGTGCTCGGCGCACTGGTGGCGTTGATCGCCGCGTCGGTGTGCGCGCCGGCGCTGCGGCGGGTGCGGGCGGAGCCCCTGGCCGACGAGTGAGAGCAGTGAAGGACGCCTTCGCCGCGCTCAACGCGGTGAAGGCGTCCTTCGTCGCGTTACGGGAGCAGGTCGGCGCGGGCCAGGTTCAGCACGGTTCCGGCGTGGTCGGCGCGGCCTTCGCGCAGGTAGGCGGCGGCGAGCCGGACGGCCTCGGCCTGGGTGCGGACCCGGGAGATGTCCCCGCAGGTGGCGCAGCGGACGAGGGCGGTCATCAGATCCTCGGCGGCGCGGTCGTGGTCGGTGTCCGCGGGGAGTCTCGACAGTACGGTGTCGATCCCCTTCAGCAGATCGTGCCCGGCCCTGGGCCGGATGTCCGGCACCGCGTCCTGGATCGTCATGACCCCTGCCTCTCCTTTGAGACGTCGATCGGTGTTGGCTGTGTGCCTCCACATTGGACCAGCAAACCGAATCGCGGTGAACGGCGCCCCATCGGGTGACTGCTACCGCCGGGGATCGACGTGAATCTTGGGTGCCGCGCCCCACGCCGGGCGGCGCTCGCCGGCCAGCACGGCGGCCACCTCGTCCAGTCCGACGGTGGCCGCGACCAGCGGCCGAGGGTCCACCGCGCCGGCGGCGTACCGGTCGATCGTGCCGGCCAGGCCGCCGGAAGCGCTGAGCACCCCGACCGCGGTGACGTCCCGGAACACCAGCTCCCGGCTGTCCAGCGGGCTCGGCTCCCCCGCGATGCCGATGAACACCACCCGCCGCCCCGGCTCCACCAGCTCCACCGCCCGAGCCGGCAGCGACGGCGCGCCCGAGGCGTCGATCACCGCGTCGAACGGCAGTGGCGGGAGCGTCTCGGCCGTCCAGGTCGCGGTGACTCCCAGTGACCGCGCGAAGGCCAGCGACTCGGCCGACACGCCGAGCAGGTGCGTCTCGATCCCGTCGGCCTCGGCCAGCAGCGCGCACAGCACCCCGATCGTGCCGGGGCCGGCCACCAGCAGCCGCTCGCCCGGGGACAGCGCCGCGCCGCGCACCGCCCGCAGCGCGTTCCCGCCCGGCTCGACCAGCGCACCGGCCACCGAGTCCACAGTGGACGGAAGCGGGTGCAGGGCGCGGACCGGGACCGGGAGCTGGGTGGCCAGCGCGCCCGGCCAGCCGCG
Source organism: Actinophytocola gossypii (assembly GCF_025165815.1). GTDB lineage: Bacteria > Actinomycetota > Actinomycetes > Mycobacteriales > Pseudonocardiaceae > Actinophytocola > Actinophytocola gossypii. The sequence goes on from NZ_JAFFZE010000012.1 coordinate 79,191, forward strand.
CCGGATGCCGATCTCGTACCGGTCCGCGCAGAGGTGCTGGCGGCCGCCCGCGCACCGGGGGCAGTGTCCGCAGCCGAGCATGGTGTCCCCGGTGACGCGCCGGCCGAGCCACGCCGGATCCACCCCCGGTCCGGCCGACGAGACGACGCCGGCCCACTCGTGCCCGATCCGCAGCGGGTACGCCGCCTGCCCGGTGTGCAGGTACGACATCTCGCCGGTGAAGAACTCGGTGTCCGTGCCGCACACGCCGGCGCGCTCGACGTCCACGACGACCTCGCCGGGACCGGCGACCGGCACCGGCACCTCCCGGACCTCGGCCGTTCCCGGTCCGGTCACGACGAAGGCCCGCATGCTGCCGGCGGAGGTAGCGTTGTCCACCAGTGCAACGTAGATCGAGGGGCAGCCGATGCGCAGTGCCGCGTGGTACGCGGGTGACGACCGCAACTCCTACATCCACCGTGCCTGGATGCGCCGCGGCGTGCCGGGCGACAGCTTCGACGGCAAGCCGCAGATCGCCATCGCCAACACCGCGTCGGACCTGACGCCGTGCAACGCGCACCTGAACGAGGTCGCCGACAGCGTCCGGCAGGGAATCTGGGAGGCGGGCGGCGTGCCGCTGAACCTCCCGGTGGTGTCCCTCGGCGAGACGAACGTGCGGCCGACGGCGATGCTGTGGCGCAACATGGCCGCGATGGCGACCGAGGAGATGCTGCGCGCGAACCCGGTCGACGGCGTGGTGCTGCTCGGCGGCTGCGACAAGACGATCCCGTCGCTGCTGATGGCGGTTGCGTCGGTGGACCTGCCGGCGGTCGTCGTGCCGGGCGGCCCGATGCTGACCGGGACGTTCCGGGGGACGCCGCTGGGCTGCGGCACCGACGTGTGGCGGCTGTCCGAGGAGGTCCGGGCCGGCACGCTGACGCGGGAGGCGTTCCTCGAGTCCGAGTCGTCGATGATCCGCAGCCGGGGTCACTGCAACACGATGGGCACCGCGTCGACCATGGGCCTGCTCGCGGAGGCGCTGGGCACCACGCTGCCCGGGGTCGCCGGCACGCCCGCCGCGGACAGCAGGCTGCTCGCCCACGCGCAGGAGACCGGGCGGCAGGTGGTCGAGATGGTGCGGGCCGACCGGCGGCCGAGTCAGGTGCTGACCGAGGGCTCGTTCCGGAACGCGATCGTGGCGCTGGCCGCGATCGGCGGGTCGACGAACGCGGTGGTGCACCTGCTGGCGATCGCCGGACGGCTGGGGATCCCGCTGACCCTGGAGGACTTCGACCGGATCGGCGGCGACGTGCCGCTGCTGGTCGACCTGCAACCGGCCGGCCGGTTCCTGATGGAGGACCTGCACCGGGCGGGCGGGCTGCACGCGGTGCTCGGTCAGGTCGTCGACCTGCTCGACCCGGACGCGGTGACGGTCACCGGCCGCCCGCTGGTGGCGAGCCTGGGCGACGCGTCGATCTGGGACCCGTCGGTGATCCGGACCAGGGGTGAGCCGCTGCTGCCGAACGCGGGGATCGCCGTGCTGCGCGGGAACCTCGCGCCGAACGGGGCGATCATCAAGCCGGCGGCGGCGTCCGCGCACCTGCTGGCGCACCGGGGGCGGGCGGTGGTGTTCGACTCGGTCGAGGACCTGCACGCACGCATCGACGACCCGGACCTGGACGTCGACGCGGACTCGGTGCTGGTGCTGCGCGGCTGCGGGCCGAAGGGGTACCCGGGGATGCCGGAGGTGGCGAACCTGCCGCTGCCGCGCAAGCTCCTGCGTGCGGGTGTGCGCGACATGGTCCGGATCTGCGACGGACGGATGAGCGGCACCGCGTACGGCACGGTCGTGCTGCACGTCGCCCCCGAGGCGGCCGCCGGTGGTCCGCTGGCCAGGATCCGCACCGGCGACGTGGTCACCCTGGACGTCGCGGCGCGCCGCCTGGACGTCGAGGTCTCGGAGTCCGACCTGGCCACCCGCGAGCCGGCTCCCGAGATGGCCGCCGCCCTCGCCCGGCCCCGCCGCGGCTGGGAACGCCTCTACGTCGACACGGTCACCGGCGCCGACACCGGCGCCGACCTGGACTTCCTCGTCGGCGCCAGCGGCAACGAGGTCGCCCGCGAGTCCCACTGACGCTACGCCGGCCGACGGGGGTCAGCGGTCGCGGCGCTGGCGGGTGTCCTGGCGGAGCTGGTCGGTGCGCCGGGTGAGCGAGCTGATCTCGTCGGCCAGGGCGCTGTGGGTGTCGCGCAGGTGCGGGTGGGCGTCGGCGAGGGGCGTGAGCAGTGCGTTGGCGTCGTCCTCGGCGAGGGCCTGGTGGACCTGGTCGACGGTGGCCTGGCCGGCCGTGCCCAGGCCCTCGACCGCGCTGACCTGGCCGGCCAGGCGGCGCAGCGACGCGGAGTTGACCCGGGCCCACCGGGCGACCGCGCGGTCGCCAGCGCGCTTGTCGCGTTCGGCGCGGACCCGCTCCTCGCCGGTCGCCTCGCCGGTCGCCGACGGGCGTAGCCGCAGGTAGCGGCGCTCGGCGGCCTGCCGGCTCGTCACGCCGAGCGCGGGCGCGATCCTGGCCCAGCTCGCGCCATGCTCGCGCGCGGCGGTGATCAGCTCGGGCTCCCAGGCCGCCAGCTCCTCCCGGAGCCGACGCAGCACCTCGAGCCCCGCGAGCACGTCCTCCGGGGTGGAGCCGCCGCCTCCGCGCACGTCCCCGAGTACCGCCTCGACCAGCGCGAGCGCGCGAGCCGCCGGCACGTCGCGTTCCGTGTTCGCCATCACGTCACCCTTTCGACGACGTCGCACTTGTCATCTTTATGACGACATGCTACAACGGTATCAGCGCGTTGACATCCCCCAACGAGTCGAGGAGGTAAAGCCATGTTGATGCGCACCGACCCGTTCCGTGAGCTGGACCGGTTCGCCCAGCAGGTGTTCGGCGGCCCCGGCACCTGGTCGCGCCCCACGGCGATGCCGATGGACGCCTACCGCTCCGGCGACGAGTTCGTCGTCGTCTTCGACCTGCCCGGCGTCGACCCGGACGCCGTCGAGCTGGTGGTCGAGCGCAACGTGCTCACCGTGAAGGCCGAGCGCCGACCCACCACCGACGAGCAGGTCGAGATGCAGGTCTCCGAACGCCCGCTCGGCGCGTTCTCCCGCCAGCTGTTCCTCGGCGAGACCCTGGACAGCGGCCGGATCGACGCCTCGTACGAGGCCGGCGTACTCACCCTGCGCATCCCCGTGCTCGAGGCCGCCAAGCCCCGGAGGATCTCGATCAACGGCAACACGGAGCGCAAGCAGATCGACGCCTGACGGTGAGCCTCTGGCGCCCGATCGGATGGTCGGGCGCCAGAGGTTTGACGCTGGGTACACCCATGATCGGAGGACCCGTCCGGGGGCCACAACCACACAGGAGGAGAACCGATGGAGCTGGAGCCTCGGAGCCGGACCGCAAGCGGGCTGCGCCGGTACGCGGCATTGGTGAGCGACGCGCTCGGCCAGACCGGGGACGCCTACTGGGTGCACGCGGAGTCACCGGCCACGGTCTACGTTCCGCTGGACGAGCGGGTGCCCGCCTTCCCGGACCGGGACCTCGCGCTGCTGTGGGACGAGCGACACGGCTGGTGCGGGGCGATCGAGACGGCGTCCGGCGAGGACCTGATCGTGCTGTCCTACCTCGGGGTCGACATCCTGCCGCCACCGAGGACGGTCGCCCGGTTCACCGCTGACCTGGTGTCCGGCAGCGGACCCGGCCAGGCGGAGCCGCCCGCGTTCCGCGTCGCGGGTGCCGACGACGACCTCGTCGAGCGGCTCGCCGGCTACTCCCCCGCTCCGGACCTCCAGCCGATCTGAGCCGGTCTTCTCATCTGGTCTTCATCGTCGCCCGGCACACTTCCCGGAAGTGAGTGACGAGCGGTGTTCGCCATGCCTTAATGTGCTGGCCACCACTGGTTCAGAATGGGGGCCCGTCATGGTGGCGAGCGTCGGCGACGAGCGGACCGAGGTGATCCCGGCGGTCCGGGACACCGACCAGGACGAACCGAGGGTCGTGCGGCTGCGGAAGGTCGCGTGGTGGGTGCTCGGCGTGACGGTCCTGCTGAACGTGCTGAGCATGGCCATCCCCGCGTTGATCGATCACCCGTTGACCACCGAGCGCGGCGAGATCCGGGTGTACTTCGACGTGTTCTCCGAGGGGAACCTGCCGACCTGGTGGAGCGTGGCACTGCTGGTGCTGGCCGCGGTGAGCCACGCGGTCGCCGGCGGGCTGGCGGTGGCGGCGCGGCTGCGGGGCGCGTGGGCGTGGTTCGTGAGCGCGGTCGTGCTCGGCGCCCTGTCGCTGGACGACCACACCTCGCTGCACGAGCGGCTGGAGCGGATCGGCAAGGACTGGGTGACCTTCGAGCGTTTCCCCGGGTACTGGCTGGTGCCGGGGATCATCGCCGGTGTGGTCATCGCGGTGGCGCTCGGGCTGCTGGCGTGGCGGCTGTCCGGGATGACGCGGTGGTGCATGATCCTCGGGCTCGGGCTGTTGCTCGGGTCGGCCATGGGCATGGAACTGGTGCAGGGCCTGCTGGTCGCGCAGGGCGAGAGCGGGCCGATCTACGTGCTGGTCCTGCACGCGGAGGAGCTCGGCGAGAACCTGGGCGTGCTGCTGATGATCGCGGCCGCGGTCCGGTCGGTGACGATCACGAGCCACGCCGGGCGGTTCGGCATCCAGTACGGTCACCAGGAAGCCATTCGCTGACTCGCGGGGAGGGCGCCCGATGCTCGCCGGACGGTTGGAGATCGCGAGCCGGACGTTCACCGTCCGCGAGGTGCCCGTGCCGGAACCGGGGCCGGGCGAGGTGCTGGTCCGGGTACGTGCGGCCGGCGTGTGCCTGTCCGACGTGCATCTCATCGACGGGGACCTCACACCGGCCTTTCTCGGCGCGGCTGAGGTGACGTTGGGTCACGAGGTGGCGGGTGAGATCGACGCCGTCGGGTCGGACGTCCACGAGTGGGCGATCGGCGACCGGGTGGTGTTGCAGGCCGGGGAGCGGTGCGGGGTGTGCCCGAACTGCCTGCGGTTCCGCGAGCCGTGCCTGGCCGTGCGCACCCGGGGTGTCGACTACGACGGCGGGTGGGCGGAGTACGCGCTGGCCACCCAGCACACCCTGGTCGCGATCCCGGACGAGCTGCCGTTCGAGCAGGCCGCGATCGTCCCGGACGCGGTGTCCACGCCATGGGGCGCGGTGACCGGGACCGGGCGGGCGGCACCGGCGCGGCCGGCCGGGGTGTGGGGTGTCGGCGGCCTCGGCGTGCACGCCGTGCAACTGCTTCGGCTGATCGGCGCTGCCCCGATCGTGGCGGTCGATCCGCTGCCGGCGGCGCGGGAGCGGGCGCTGGAGTTCGGCGCGGACGTCGCGCTCGACCCGGCCGACCCGGCGCTGCGCGCGACGGTGACCGCGCTGACCGGCGGCGGGCTGGACGTGGCGTTCGACATGGCCGGGGTGCCGGCGGTACGCGAGCAGGCGGTGCGCTGTCTCGGGCCGGGCGGGCGGCTGGTGCTGGCCGGGCTGGCGCCGGCACCACTGACCATCGAGAACAGCATCGCGCTGAGCGTGCGCCGCCAGCAGGTCCTCGGCCACTACGGGTCGGTGCCGGGCGCGGTGGAGCAGCTGATCACGCTCGTCCGGCACGGCCGGCTCGACCTGGCCCGGTCGGTCTCCGGCACCGTTCCGCTGGCCGACGCCGCGGACGCGGTGGCCGCGCTGCGGGACAAGACCGGCGATCCGGTCCGGCTCATCCTGGTGCCGTGAGGCTCAGCCGAAGCGGCCGTTGACGTAGTCGCTGGTGCGCTCGTCGGCCGGGTCCCCGAAGATCCGCTCGGTCGGGCCTGCCTCAACGATGTGCCCCGGGGTGCCCTGCTCGGCCAGGAAGAACGCGCAGTGCTGGGAGACCCGCGCGGCCTGCTGCATGTTGTGCGTCACGATCACGATCGTCACGTCCTGGCGCAGGTCGTGGATGGTCTCCTCGATCCGACGGGTGGACGTCGGGTCCAGCGCCGAGCACGGCTCGTCCATCAGCAGCACGTCCGGGCGCACCGCGAGCGAACGCGCGATGCACAGCCGCTGCTGCTGGCCGCCGGACAGCGCGCCGCCCGGCTGGCGCAGGCGGTCGCGCACCTCGGCCCACAGCCCGGCGCGGGTCAGGCACTCCTCCACCAGGTCGGCCCTGGCCCCTCGGGACACCTTGGTGCCGGTGAGCTTGAGCCCGGCGGTCACGTTCTCCGCGATCGACATGGCCGGGAATGGGTTCGGCTTCTGGAACACCATGCCGATCCGCTTGCGGGTGTCGGTGATCCGCCGCCCCGCGCCGTAGATGTCGTCGTCGCCGAGCCGGACCTCGCCGGCCAGCGACGCGGACGGCACCAGCTCGTGCATCCGGTTGAGGATCCGCAGGAACGTCGACTTCCCGCAGCCGGACGGGCCGATCAGCGCGGTCACCGAGCCGGCGTTCATGTCCAGCGACACCCGCTCCAGCACCTTGCGGTCGCCGAACCAGGCGGACACGTCCCGCGCGGACAGCGTCGCGCCACCCGGCGGGTGGTGGCCGTTGCCGCTCGGCTCCAGGGGCTCCAACGGTTCCAGGTCGAGAGCGGTGTGCATGTCAGTCCTTCAAACCCCAGCCGCGACGGGTGATCCTGGCCAGGCCGACGCCGTTGAGCAGCAGCACCGCGCCGATGCCGACCAGCACGGCGATCGCGGCACCGGTCTGGGCCAGCCCGCCACCGTCACCGTCGGCGGCGGTCGGGGTGAACGCGCCGGGGTCGGTGGTGTCGGTGGGCGCCGGGTCGCCGAACCCGTCGGGGTCGCCGAACCCGTCCGGGTCGGTGGTGGTCTCGGGGAAGGACTCGTCCGGGGTGTCCGTCGTGGAGTCCGTCGTCGTGTCCGAGGTGGTCGGCGGGTCGGACGACTCGTCGGTGGTGGTCGTCGTCGTGGTGGTGGTCGTGGTCGTCGTCGTTGTGGTGCCGGCACACGGGTCGGGCAACGCGTTGGACTGGCCGACCCGGAGGTAGGCCGGGATGTTGTACACGTAGACGCGCCACGCCGGGTGCCCGAACGCGGGCGTGTCGAGCGGGGCGAAGTCGTGGGTGAACGTCGCGCCCGCCGCCACGCTGCCCTCGCCGACCCCCTGACCCGTGCCTTCGTCAGCGCCGTCCGCGGCGATCTCGAAGGCGAAGGCGAAGGTGGACTCCTGGGGGTTCGGCATCACCAGGTGGAAATGTGCCCGCGCGTCGACGCACTCGCCGGTGAGGGTGGCGATCTCCGGCAGCTCCTCCTGGGCACTCGCCGGTTCGGTCCGCGCGAGGACGACGCCCACCGCGGCGACCACGAGGATCAGCAGGACGAGGAGCCCGGCGGCGAGCTGACCGCGCCGCGACTCGGATCTGGCGTGCACTGGATCTCCTCCTGGATGTCCGCGAAATACCCGCCGTGACCCTTGTCGGCGCGGGACAACGCCGCCGGTCCGGCAGGTGAACGGCGGGTTCTCGGGACACTGCGGTCCGGTCGCGGCGGCCCGGTTGGCGCCTTGTTCAACGAAAGGCCGTGTCCCGCTCGCTGTCCCGCTCAGGTTTCGTCGTGGTCACGGGCGGATCTCACGTGCATCGTGGATAGTGCCCCAACCGGGGCGAGCTAGGAAAAGTCCTTGACACACAAGGAGAACATTCCATGCGTTCCACCCTGCGCAAGGGTGCCGTCACCATCGTGGGTGCGTCGGCGATCCTGAGCCTGGCCCTCGGCGGCATCGCCGTCGCCGACCCCAACCTGAACAACGCCGGCGGCGCGCTGCCCGGCTACCTCCCGGACTCCGACGACGTCGTCGGCACCGGCTCGGACACCAGCCAGTACGTCATCAACACCGCCGCCCAGGCACAGTCGTCGACGAACCCGGCTGTGCGGCTCGCGTCGTTCAACGCGTTCCAGCCGGGCTCCGAGGCCAACGGCCCGGTGACCGGTGACGACATCGTCATCCGGGACGCGGACCAGGTCGCCGGCTCGGGTGACGAGGTCGTCATCCCGCGGCCGAACGGCTCCTCGGCCGGCATCAACGAGCTGCTGAACAACCCGAACGTCGACTTCGCCCGCTCGTCCCGGGGCGCCGACGCCGACGACCCGCAGGAGGTGAACGACCTCTACTTCATCCCGGCGCTGTCCGACGGGCTGAGCTACGTCGTGGACGACACGGCCGGCTCGGACATCCGCAGCCTCGACACGGCCGAGCTGGCCGCGATCTACCGCTGCACCGACACCCGCGGCTTCAACCCGAAGCTGCCGCAGTCCGGCTCGGGCACCCGCTCGTTCTTCCTGGAGCAGATCGGCCTGGAGAACAACGAGATCGGTCCGTGTGTCGACCAGAACGTGCAGGAGCACGACGCGTCCGCTGTGGACGGTGACCCGCTCGCCATCGCGCCGTTCTCCACCGCTCGCTGGTCGAGCAACCCGCCGAACCCGGCCAACCCGCCGAGCGCCGTGGTGGACATCGCCGCGACCTCGCCGACGGCCGGCGTCTTCTACACCACCCGGACCATCTACAACGTGGTCCGCGTGAACGACTACGACGCCCCCGGCTCGCCGCTGCCCGCGCTCTTCGGCCCGGACGGCTACCTGTGCGACCGCTTCGACAGCGGTCTGTTCCGCCAGGGCTTCGGCGGCCTCGGCGCCGACTGCGGCGTGATCTGATCGACACCCCGCTGAGCTGAGAGCAGAGAAGGGGCCGGTGATCCCGGCCCCTTCTCCTGTGTGGACGCTCAGGCGCACTGGCCGATCCGGTCGCCCTTCACGGTGTTCGTGCCGACCTGGGGGGCCGGCTCGTTGCCGGTGCAGCTCAGGTCGTCGCGGACGGTGTTGCCGCCGATCGAGGTGAACGCGACGTTGTCCCGCACCACCACGTCGTCGCCGACCTGGTTGCCGGCGCAGGACTCCGCGCCGCCGACCAGCACCGCGCCGCCGCTGCCGGCGAACGTGGCGTCGCCGAACACGACGTTGCCGCAGAGGTTGCCGCCGCTGAAGGACTCGGTCGCCGAGACCGAGCCGAGCACCGCGGAGTCGCGGACGTCGAACCGGTTGACCGTGGTGCCCCGCACGTCGCCGCCGGCGGTGAGCCCGTTGGCCGCGAACGAGGTCTGCTCCCGCACGTCGACGTCGCCGACGACGAGCGTGTCGGTCAGCCGGACCACGCCGGTGCCGGTGGAGTCGACGTCGCCGGCCACGAAGCTGCCGGTGACGTTCACCCGGCCGCTGCCGGACATGGTCACGCCGCCGTAGACCTTGGCGTCCACCAGCTCCAGCGAGGCGCCGGCACCGACCGTGACCGTGCCGCGCACCGAGGTGCCGTCCAGCACGCACGCGGTACCGTCGGCGACGACCACGCCACCGCGCACGACCCGCTCGCCGAGCGTGCCGTCGCACGTGACCGCGTGCGACCCGTGCGCCTGCGCCGGCAACGCCATCGCGATCGACGCGACCGCGGCGGCACCCGCCAGCACGGCCGCCCGAGCCAGGTTCCGATTCCTGCTCATGTCACCATCTTTCTGTTGCCGAGTAAGGGAAATCTCCCGACCGGAAGTCTTGACCAACGCCGCCGGGGGCGGGGCAACGAGCGCGGAACGGTTGGTTGTCCGGACATGTCCGAAGCGTGATCTACACCTACCGATCCGCCCAACGCCTCGCCTACCGACTCCGCTCGGCGTAGGCGTTCGCGCCATCCAGCACGTCCCGTGCGTACTCCGCCGACGGGTTGTAGGCCAGCACCGCCCGCCACCAACCGTCGCCGGTGGACAGGTCGCCGCCGGCCGCGCACAGGTACCGCCCGGCGGCCAGCGCGGCGTCGTCGAGGTCCTGCGGCTCGGCGACCCCGTCCCGGTCGCCGTCCACGCCGTAGGTGTCCCAGGTGGACGGAAGGAACTGGAGCGGGCCGACCGCCCGGTCCCACACCGGGTCGCCGTCGAGCGCGCCGCCGTCGGTGTCCGCGATCGCCGCGACACCGGGCGAGCCGTCCAGTGCGACGCCGACGATCGGGCGGTCCGGCCGGCCGTCCGCGTCGAGGACGCGACCGCCGTGCCGGCCGTGGTCGGACTCCACCCGCGCGATGCCGGCCAGGGTGACCCAGCTCAGCCCGCAGCCGGGCCGCTCGGCGGTGAGCCGGACCTCGGCGGCGGCGTAGGCGGTCAGCGCCCTCGGCGGGATCCCGGTCCTGGCCCCGACCTCGGACGCCCAGGCGGCGTAGGGGTCTGCGGCGGGGTCGGCGGCGGTCGGCGCGGGCGGAACCTCGGGCACCACGGCGGGCACGTCGGCCGGCACGCCGCCGGCGACCACCAGGGGCACGGTCGCCGGCGAGTGCGTCGCGGCGACCACGCCGACGACCGCGAGCGGGCCGGCGAGCCCGACCGCCGCCAGGGTCCACAGCAGGGCCGCGCGACGGCGGCCGGTCACGCCAGGTTGGGCAGCAGGCGCGCGGCGGCCTCGTACACGTACCAGAGGACGGCGAGCACCACCGGCACGCCGACCAGGTGGGTCTCCCAGCGGCCCCACCGCACCCTGGCCCAGGCCAGCGCGACGGCCACCACGACCAGCGCCTGGGTCCACAGCACGAACGGCAGCAGTGCCGGCCGGTCCGAGGCGAGCGACTGCTCCTCCGGCGGGATCAGGCCCGGCCGCTCAGCCGCGGGCTGGGGCTCGCCGTCGAGCAGCGCGTCGACGAACACGGTCCGCTCCGGCTGCAGGGGGTTGCCGCCCTCGACGGTGACCAGGGTGAGCCGGCTGCCGCCCTCGGTGACCGGCTCGATGTCCGGCAGCGGGTCGCCGTCGCGCCGCACGCCCTCCACCCGGTAGGTGAACTCGCCCTGGAAGGTGACCACGGTGATCGCCTGCCCCCGGCGCAGGTGCGGCAGGTCGGCGAAGGGGGCGCCGAACGTGGCGGCCCGGCCGTAGACCAGCGACACGCCCTGCTGGCCGGGCAGCACCGTGTCCCGGCGGTGGCCGGGCCCGGCCGTCAGGTCGTCGGAGCTGGTGCCCTCCACCACGACCTGACGCAGCTCGATCGCGGGGATCTCCAGTACCGCGATCGGCGCGCCGGCCGGGATCAGGGTGTCCTCGCCGTCGGCGTAGATCGGCGGCACGGCCCGGCTGATGATGCCGTCCTCGCTCTCCTCGCGGCCGGCGTAGGGCGGCACCGCCTCGGCGATCGGGCCGCGCAGCTCGGAGTACAGCACGTCCTGGTTGGCGTCCTGCTCCAGCGGCGTGAGCAGCACCAGGTACCCGGCGAAGCCGAGCACACCGGCGGCGAGCAGCGCGAACACCCGGGTGACGACCTTCGCCGCGAACGACTCCGGCCGCGCGGGCGGCGCGGGTGGCGCGGGTGGCGGCGGCGGTGCCACCGCCTCCTCGACCGCCGGCACCGCCTCGGCCGGCGGGCTCGCCTGGACGGTCATCGGCGCACCAGCCCGGCGAGCGCCCGGCGCAGCGGGTGGTCGGGGCGGGAGGCGACCTGGGTGCCGAACGCGACCAGCGCGGCCAGCAGGCCGAATCCGATGAGCAGCGGGATCGCCCAGCGGGCCAGCCAGGACTCCTCGCCCTCGGTCCGCGCGACCTGCGCCACCTCCTCCTCGGCGGACTCCGGCCCGGTGTCCTGGGGGCTGGTGGTCGTCTCGGGCGGCACGCCGCTGCCCGGGCCGGGTTCCTGGGCGGCCGGCAGGGCGTCCGGCGGGCCGTCGCCCAGCGGGCCGCCGGCGGGCGGCACCGGCACCCGGCCCTGCTGCTCGCGGACCGCGGCCGCGGCGTCCAGGGCCTGGCGGACCATGGCGGGCGGCAGCGGGTCGTAGCCGGGTGGCAGGTCGGCCAGCGTGTCGCCGGGAGTCTGCCCGTCGGTGGCCATGAACTCGATGAGGTCGGCGTAGCGGGCGGCGGTCGTCCGGTCCAGGCCCGAGGTCGGCGCGGCGGTGTAGGCGACCATGGTGCCGGGGTAGGCGCCGCCCGCGACGCGGCGGTGGTCGACGCGGACGGTGCCGCTCGTCGGGTCCTGCACGGCGGCGTTCAGCGCGGCCACCATGGTGCCGGGAGTGGGGGCGACCGGCCGGCCGGCCGAGTTGACCAGCCGCGCGGTGGGCAGCTCGTACAGGGCCGCGTGTGCCACGGTGGTGATCGCGAGCAGCGCCCGCTGGCCGTACTCGTCCGGGTTGTTCTCGACCTCCTCGAACACCACGTCCCTGGTGACGTTGTCACCGGGGAACTGCGGCTCGTCCGCCTGCTCGTCCTCGGGGATCGGCACCGAGTCGGACGCGCAGGCCGGGGTCGCCGAGCCGCGCCGGTCGAGCAGGGAGGTGGCGGACGACTCGGCCGAGTCCGTGATGTTCGCCAGCCGGGTGAGGTAGGGGGTGGCGAAGAACTCGTCGCAGGTGTCGCCGCCGCCGTAGACGAAGTAGCGGTTGTGGTCCGCAGTCTCGAGCCAGTTCGGCTTGCGCGGGGCCGGCGTGCGCACCCAGGTGTCGAGCAGGGTGTAGAGCTGCGTGGCCGCCGTCCCGCGCCACGCCGGGTTGACCCGCATGCCCCACCGGTCCGGCCGGCCGTCGAGCCAGGCACGCGCGGCGGGGTCGCTGGTGATGTACCGGAACAGCTCGAGGACGATGTCCGACTCCTCGGTGAAGATCACCGGGTTGCGGAGGTTCATCAGGTGCCCGGCGAGCGCCCCGTTCTCGTCGGTGAGCGCGACGTCCGGGTTGAGCTCGGCGAATTCGGGGTCGGCGAACAACCCTCGGGGGTTGTCGAGCAGGTACGGGTGGGCGACGTAGTAGGCCCTGGCGTCGGCGTCGTCGGTGATCTCCTGCTCGCCGGTGTATGGCTGTCGTCCCTCCCGGTCACGGGGCGGGATGACGGTCGGGTTGTAGCTCTGGGTGAGCAGCTTGGCGAGCAGTCGTGGGGACAGGGTCAGCCGCTGGACCTGACGGCCGTCGGCGCCGTCGACGGTGAACGCCACGGCGAACCCGGTCAGGGCGCTCGGCGCGTGCGCGACCGGCCTCGGAGAGCCGGTGACCGGCTGGGTGGTGTAGATCGCGTTCTGCTGGTACTCCGACCCGAGGCGGGTGGTGAACTGCCGTCGGGCCTCGTACTCGCCGCCCTGCGTGTAGACGGGCAGGTAGTCCGAGCGGCGGGCGCCGGTGCAGTAGGCGGCGCCCCAACGCTGCTGGGCGACGTCGATCAACTCGGAGCCGTAGGCCGGGATCGTCGGCCGGCTGTCCCGCACGTCGCAGGCCCGCAGGTCGGGGGCGAACGAGAGCGGGACGACGAACCGGTTCCCCCAGTTGGACTCGGCGAGCCAGGTATGAATGCCGACGAACTCGTTGGGATTGTTGGTGAAGTTGGGGCCGCCCGGCTCCGGACCGCTGGGGCCCTCCGAGCAGTCGTCCCGCGCGTCCTCGACACAGGGCAGGTCCATGATCGGCACGACGACGATCGAACAGGCCACGGTGTCGGTGCAACCCAGACTCGGCTGCGACGCCTGCTGACGGAGCTCGAACAGGAACTCGTTCCCGCCGTCCGGCCGGATCGGCACCGAGCGGGTGGCGATCCGGCTCGCGCCGGTCCAGGTCACGTCGGTCGGCGCGAAGCTCTTCAGGGTCGGCGTGTTGATGAGCGGGCCGCCGTCCTCGGTGCTCTCCCTACCGGACCACAGATAGCGGACACCGTCCGCAGCGACGAAGGGCTCCTGCTCGGCCCGGATCATGTTCCGAACCTGCTCGTCCTGGGTGTCACCGGGGTACGGGCGGGGCTCCGTTGGCCGGCTCTGCAGGTCGGACACCGCGCGCTGCTCGGGCGGTGCGGCGGTGTCGAAGCCGGAGTACCACCGCCCGCGATACCGGTTCAGGCACGTCTCGCGAGTCGGCTCGGTACCGCGGCACTGCATCACGACCACCGGGTACTCGATGAGCACCTCCTGCGAGGCGTTCGTGTTGTGACTCGCCTTGAACCCCTCCAGCTCGATCGCCACCTGCTGGCGGTCGAACAGGTCGGCGATCCGGTTCACCCGGACGGTCGCGGGCAGCACCTCGCCGGTGCCCTGGTTGGTGATGTCCTTGCTCTGCTCGAACGCCCAGTCGGCCTGCGCGTGCGCCGGCGCGGCGTCGGGCAGTACCGCGGCACCCGCGACCGGCGCCACGGCGAGCAGCAGCACCAGGCCGAGCCGGGCAGGACCGTTGCGGCGTCCCATGTCTTCTCCCCTCGTCACGTGCCCGTCACTCCGCCGCGTCCCGCCGCCTGCGCGCCGCGCGGGCCACGAACGGCGGCACCAGCAGCACCAGGAGCAGTTGCACGCCGACCAGCGCGCCGAGCAGGGTGGTCATGCCGTCGGACCGGAACGCGGCCAGCTCGGTGGCGCTGCCGGCGAGCGTGGACCCGTCGCCGGTGTCGCCCTCCGCGCCGATCGGCAGCCCGGTCTCCGGGTCGCGCTGGACCTCGCCGTCCCCGCCGCCGCCGTTCCCGTTCCCGCCGGCGCCGCCGTTCCCGCCGCCGCCGTTGCCGCCACCGCCGGCCGCGTTGCCGCCGCCACCACCACCGCCGGCGCCGCCACCGCCGCCCCCGCCCGGTGCGCACGGCCCCTGGCCGACCCGGTCGCAGGCGGGCGGCATCGGCGCCTCGCGGGCGAGCTTGTTGCTGGTCGGGTCACCGGGGTCGAACGTCGGGTTGCCGCACCGCGCGACGTCGGTGTCCTGGATCGTCGCGTGCGGGATCCGCTTCACCTGGTCGAACCCGGCGCGCACCAGGTTCGCCGGCAGCGGCGAGTAGCCGAGCGCCGGCATCGCGCGCTGGCCCTGGCAGAGGAAGTAGTACATGAAGTCGGACATGGTCCGGCCCTTGCCGGCGGTGATCCGGTGGTCGCCCCTGCCCTCCACCGGGATGATCGCGTACGAGTACGACGACAGCGGGTAGGTCCTCGGGTCGTCGAACCGGTACACCCGGTCGAGCACCTGGGTGAGGTAGTCCTGGTCGCGCGGGTTGTTGTTGATCTGCGCCTGGGTCAGCGCGACGGCCACGTTGAAGTGCGTCGGCTCGGTGTAGTACCCGCCGGCGTTGAGCACCTTGGCCACCGGGAAGTTCCGTGCGGTGGCGAAGGAGTACTCGACGTAGGTGATCGAGCCGTCGCCCGCCGCCGCGGAGACCGCGCCGGCCACCCGGTCCGAGCCGGTCTGCGAGGTCATCAGCGGCGCCCGGCCCTTGTTCACCGGGTAGTAGGACGTCAGCTCCTCGCACCGGCAGTACCCGCGCCAGATGTTCCGGTGCTCGATGTCCATCCACCGGGTGAACTGGGCGGTGGTGCCGGAGCCGTCGCCGCGCACGATCGGGATGATCGGCTTGCTCGGCAGCGCGCGGCCGTTGTTGTCCCTGGTGATCGCCGGGTCGCTCCAGTTCCGGATCGCGCCGGTGAAGATCTTCGCGATGGTCTCGCCGGACAGCCGCAGGCCCCGGTAGAGCTGGCCGCCGACCCGCAGGTGGTACATGAACGAGGTGCCGCCGGCGACGATCGGCATGTAGGCGTAGGCCCGGTTGTCGGAGTTGTCCGGCTGGCCCCGGTCGGTGCCCTGGTAGGGGATCTCCGAGACGCCGAAGTCGTTCTGCCCCTGGGCGAACGCGCGGCGCCCGGCCGAGGAGCCGATGCCGGAGTAGGACACGGTCATGCCGCGCGTGCGCACGTCCTGCACCCACTGGTCGAGCGCGTTCTGGCTCCACGTCGACCCGGAGCCGGTGATCGGCTCGTACGCGGGTTGCGCGGTGACGGCACCACCGCCGCCGGCGAGCAGCAGCGTCACCGCGACCGCCCCCACGGTCAGCGCGCGGCGCCAGGCGGTGAAGCGTTGCATCTGAACTCTCTTCCTCTCCTCGTGGTACGGCTAGCGCCGGTTCCGCCGGCCGGACGCGGCCAGCCGGGCGATCAGGAACACCAGCAGCACCAGGACCATCAGCACCGCGGCAGCACCGAACGCCCTGGTCTGGAACAGTGGCTCCGGCGAGCGCGCGAGCGTGTAGGCGAACAGCGGCAGCGACACCATCGGGCCCTCGAACGGGTTGGCGTTCATGAACGTGGTGTAGCCGGCGGTGATCAGCACCGGGGACGTCTCGCCGATGCCGCGGGCGATGCCCAGCACCATCGCGGTGACCAGGGCAGGCCGCGCGGTCGGCAGCACGACCTTGCGCACGGTCTGCCACTGGGACGCGCCGAGGGCCAGGCTCGCCTCGCGCAGCCCGCCGGGAACCACGCGCAGCACCACCTCGGCGGAGCGGGCGATGATCGGCAGCATCATCACGCTGATCGCCAGCGCCGCGGCGAACCCGTTGCGCTGGATGTCGAAGGTGAGCAGCAGGGCGATGTAGACGAACAGCCCGCACACGATGGACGGCAGCGCGGTCATCGCCTCGACGATGGTCCGGACGATCTTCGACAACCGGCCGCCGACCTCGGTCATGTAGACCGCGCACCCGATGCCGAGCGGCAGCGTGATGGAGATGGCGATGCCGATCTGGATCAGGGTGCCGACGATCCCGTGCAGCACGCCGCCGATGTCGAGCGGGTCCTGCGGGCCGGCGGTCAGGTCCTGGGTGAACAGGTTGAGGTGCGCCAGGGCGGGCGCGCCGCGGACGAACACGTAGACGATCGCGGTGGCCAGCGCGGAGCCGACGAGCAGCGCGCTGGTGCGGATCAGCACCCCGGCTACCCGGTCGGTGACCGCGGGCGACGGGTGCCGGTACCAGGACAGCAGCGCGTACAGCGCGACGAACGCCACGTACCAGCAGATGACGAAGCCGAGCACACCGGACAGCGGCAGCAGCCGGTCGTAGAGCAGCGACACCAGGGCGAGCGCGCCGAGCGCGGCACCGAGCGGCGCGACCCGGTCGTCGAGCGTCCGGCCGCGCAGGTCCCGGCGCACCTCCTCGGGTGGCGCGGGTTCGTCCGTCCTTTGTGGAGCCAACGTCGCGGTCATGGGCTCTCAGATCTCCGTGCTGGCGCCGCTGCGGCTGCGGGTCACGATGACCGCGGCGATGCTGTTGGTGATGAGCGTGACGACGAACAGCACGAGTCCGGCGGCGAGCAGGCCGGACAGCTGCAGGCCGGTGGACTCGCCGTAGCGGGTGGCGATCAGCGTCGGCACGGTGATCCCGCCGTTCTCCAGGATCTCCACCTTGATCTCGAACAGCGGCGCGAGGATCAGCACCACCGCGATCGTCTCGCCGAGTGCCCGGCCGAGCGCGAGCATGGTGCCGCCGACGATGCCGCCGCGCCCGAACGGCAGCACGACCGAGCGGATCATGCCCCAGCGGGTGGAGCCGAGCGCGTAGGCGGCCTCCCGCTCCCCCTGCGGCGCCTGGTCGAACACCTCGCGCATCACCATGCAGGCGTAGGGCAGCACCATGACCGCCACCACGATCGCGGCGATGATCGGGGAGGCGGTGTAGCGGCTCTGCGCGAACACCGCGGCGTCCGGGTCGGTGTCCACCGCGAAGATCGGGATCCAGCCGAACATGTCGTGGATCCAGCGGGAGACGAACACCATCTCCGGCTGGAGCAGGTAGGCGCCGACGAGGCCGTAGATGACGCTGGGCACCGAGGCCATCAGGTCGATCATCGCGATCAGCCAGCGCTTGGCGCGCGGCGCGGCGTACTCGGAGATGTAGAGCGCGGTGCCGAGCGCGAGCGGGAACGCCAGCACCATCGCCACCAGCGCGATCACGCCGGTGCCGAAGAGCACGGCGGCGATGCCGAGTACGCCGTTCTCCGGGTTCCACTCCTCGGTGGTGAAGAAGCCCCAGCCCCACTCCCGGAACGCGGGAACCGCCTCGATGGCGAGGAACACGCCGATGCCGCCCATGACGAGCAGCACCAGCACCCCGAAACCCCGTGCCATGCCACGGAAGACGCGGTCACCGAGGGTGCGGCCGACGCGCAGCCGGCGGGGACGGTCGATCAGGTCGGTCAACGGTAGGCCCTTCCGGTACCGGGTTTCGGCGCCGCACACAGCGAAGTGGGGCGCGGTGGCCGGACCCCGGCGACGCGGTGAACGAGACACGAACGCGGGAGCACGGAGTTCACGCTCCCCGCGACGGGCCGTAGCGCTCCCGCACCCGGTCCGGGATGGCGACAAGACCGAGCTGGATGTCGGCGCCCTCGGCGGCGCGGCAGAACCGCCGGGCGGCCCGCTGGGCGTCGAGGCGGCGGGCGAACCCGGACGTGGAGGCCGCGAGCGGGCCGGCGGTTCTGACCTCGTCGTGCATGCGCCAGTACCACTGCCGGTCCTCGGCGACGTGGAAGGTGAAGGCCGCGGCTGGCACGAGCTCGCGGGCGCGTTCGGCGTCGAGCACGGCCGCGCTCAGCGTCGGCGCGCCCGCGTGGGCGGCGCCGATGAGGCGGTTGTTGCCGCCGAGCAACATCCAGCCGTAGGAGTCGTCGGCTAATCGCCGGAAGCGGAACCGCGGTGACAAGTCGTCCCCCTGCCGATCTGTGTGGTCGACCTTTCACTCGGGCTATCGGGGGTCGAACCAACCGAACCGGACATCGCGGTGAACCAGACACGCCGCCGTAGTGAACCGGACACGATCAGTTATCGGTTACGTGCACGGCCATTCACGTTCGCCCAGTACGGGCCGGGCGGAAACAGACCGCTGGTTCCGTTCGTGCGGTTCTTCATGCGTCGTTCACCGGACCGGCGCCGGTTCGGCGCCTGGCCGGCACCGAGCCGGCAGATGCTCGTCGGCGTATGCGGATCGTGCAGCTGGCGAACTTCTACAGCCCCATCTCCGGCGGGCTGCGCACGGTCGTGGACACCCTCGGCCGCGGCTACGCCGCACTCGGCCACGAGCGCGTCCTCGTGGTGCCCGGTACCCGCGCCGCGCGGCGGCGGACCGAGACCGGGCTGGTGATCACCGTGCCCGGCGTGCCGGTCGGCGGCGGGTACCGGGTGATGCCCCGGTCCTCGGCGGTACTGCGGCTGCTCGACGCGCTGGCGGTGCGCCGGATGTCGGTCGAGGTGTCGGACAAGACCACGCTGCTCGCGGCCGGCGCGTGGGCCAGGGCGCGCGGGGTCGGCACGGTGCTGTTCTCGCACGAGCGGCTGGACCGGTGGATCGCCGCGCGGATGCCCCGGTTGTGGGGCGCCGGCGGTGCGCTGCTCGCGCCCGCGGTGCGCGGCTGGAACAAGGGCATCGCGTCCCGGTTCGACACGGTCGTGGTGACCAGCGGGTACGCGGAGCGCGAGTTCGCCGGTATCGAGGTCGCGCTGCGCCGGGTGCCGCTCGGCGTGGACCTGGCGACGTTCCGGCCCGGCCCGCGTGCCGCGACGACCGGGCCGGCGCGGCTGGTCTACGCGGGCAGGCTGTCCCCGGAGAAGAACCCGGCCGCGGTCGTCGGCGCGGTGCGCGAGCTGGTCGCGGCCGGCACGCCGGTGCGGCTGGACGTCTACGGGGACGGGCCGGAACGCGCGCCGCTGACCAGGCAGGCCGCGGACCTGCCGGTGACCTTCCACGGCCACGTCGGCGACCGGCACGCGCTGGCGGCGGCGCTGTCCCGGGCGGACGTGGCGTTCGCGCCGAGCGTCGCGGAGACGTTCGGGCTGTCCATCCTGGAGGCGATGGCGTGCGGCACCCCGGTGGTCACCTCGGTCACCGGCGGCGCCCCGGAGCTGCTGGCGCCCGGTGCCGGGGTCGCGGTCGAGGCGACGGCGGCCGGGCTGGCCGGCGGGGTGCGGGAGATCCTGTCCTGGCCAGCGCCCGCGCGGCGCGCCGCCGCCCGCGCGCGGGCCGAGCAGTTCCCGTGGTCGGCCACCATCTCGGCGATGGTGGACCTGCACCTCAGCCGCGGAGAAGAGCGGTGAGAAGGGTGCTGAGCGCGTAGGGAACGAGGTCGCGGCCCCGGCGGCACAGCCACGGCACGCCCTTGCACACCAGCCACGACCAGTGCGCCAGCGGTCCGGCCGGGCGGCCGCCCGCGCAGTCCAGCGACACCTCGGCCGCCGAGAGGCCGGCCTCGGCGACCCTGGCCGCGATGGCGCCGGCGAGCATCCGGTGGCCGAGCTCGGACGGGTGCAGCCGGTCCACCGACCACGCCGCGGGCTGGTAGATGCCGGGCAGCGCGCCCAGGTCGACGCACGCGATCCCGCGCCGGGCGGCGACGCCGTCGAGGACCGCGTTCAGCTCGGCGATCCGGGCGGCGAGCGCGCGGCGCAGCGGACCCGGCAGCCGGAACACCCGGTGGTGCTCGTGGTACCGGACGGTGATCACCAGTGCGCCGGCGGCCAGCAGGGACCCGACCGTGTGGTCGAGGTCGGCGGTGAGCCGCGCGGGGTCGAAGTCCGAGCGCATGGTGTCGTTCATGCCGGCGACCACCACGGCCACGTCCGGGCGCAGCGCCAGCGCCTCGGGCAGCTGGTCCGTCCGCACCCCGCCGACCCGGGCGCCGCTGACCGACAGGTTGGTCAGCCGCGCTCCGCCGAGCGCCTCGGCGAGCAGCGGCGCGAACCCGCGCCAGCCGCCGTCCAGTGCCGGATCGCCGATGCCGACGCCGACCGAGTCGCCGAGGACGGCGACGGTCCGTACGGAGGCGGGTGCCCGAACCGCGTCAACCAGCACGGGAGCACGATCCCCCGCCGATGCGCACAACCGGTGATGACCCGGTGAGCAGGGAGCGAAATCCTGCTAAAAGGGCGAGTTCCCCGCCACCAGGTCACGTACTACTGTGTCCACATAGGACTGCGCGAGCCGGAACAGGTGCGGCCCGAGGGAGATCCGGGCGACCCCGGCCGCCCGCAGGGTGGCCATGGCCGGCCCGCCCGGCGCCAGGATGGCGTTGACCGGGGCCGGCCGGACGGCGTCGACGAACGCGGCGAGCACCTCGGCGTCCCGGACCATGATCGGGTACACGCAGTCGGCACCAGCGGCCAGGTAGGCCAGGGCCCGCTCGATCCCGTCGGTCAGTACTGTCCGCTGGTCCTCGGCGCGCAGGAACACGTCGACCCTGGCGTTGAGCACCAGGTCGCCCGCCGCGCGCAGACCGGCGAGGTAGCTCGCCTGCCGGTCCGGGTCGACCAGCTCGCCGGCCACGGAGTCCTCGACGTTGCAGCCGGCCGCGCCCGCGGCGGCGAGCCGGTCCGCCAGCTCGGCCGGGGCGAGCCCGTAGCCGGCCTCGACGTCGGCGGTGACCGGCACGTCGACCGCGGCCGCGATCCGGCCGATCGCGGCGAACATCACGTCCGGCGGGGTGCCCTCGTGGTCCGGGAAGCCGAGCGACTCCGCCACCGCGGCCGAGCCGGTCGCGACGGCGGGCAGGCCGGCCCGCTCGACCAGGCGCGCGGACGCCGCGTCCCAGGCGTTGGGCAGCAGCAGCGGGTCGCCCGGCACGTGCAGGGCACGCAGCCGGGCGGTGTGGGTCGGCATGCCCCGGATCATGTATCACCCGGTCGGTGTCGGGGCGCGCGGGTAGGGTGGCGTGCCATGTCCACGGATGCGCTCGAGCCCGATCGGGCGGCGGACGAGGCGCGCCGGCTCAAGTTGTACGCCTACCTGGACGCGCGGGAGCACCGCCGCACCTACCTGGCGATCATGCGGCTGTTCGCGTCGACGCTGCTCGCCGACCTGTCCGCCGGGGAGGTGTCGGCCGCGCTCGCCGCCGCCGAGCGCCGGGGTGACGTGCCGCCGGGCGAGGCGCGGGTGGAGACCGTGATCGTGCGGCTCAAGCAGCTGGTCGAGTGGGGCAACCTGGTCGCGGGCCGGCGCGAGGTCGTGGCGTCGAGCATCGCGGAGTTCCAGCACGGCAGCGTGCGGTACCAGGTGTCCAAGCTCGGGGTGCGGGTGCAGCGGGCCGCCGACGAGCTGCTGCGCACCGCGGAGGGCGCCCGCGAGGTGTCCCGCGAGCTGCTGCCGGCCATCGCCGCCGGTTTGGACGAGATGCTGTGCCGGCTCGCCTCGGCCACGCTCGAACACGGCCGCGACCCGCGCTCGGCCGCCGCGCGCCGGGCCACCGAGCGGCTGGCCGAGCAGGTCACCACGCTGTTCCTGCAGCACGGCGAGCTGGCCGCGACGGTCCGGGACTTCTACGCCTACCTCGGCCAGGTGGTCACCCGGTACCACCTGGTGGCCGACGAGATCTCCGGGTTCCGCAACCTGCTCGTCGAGTACATCCAGAAGGTCGTCGAGGACGTGCTGCGGCACACCCCGGCGATCGCGGAGGTGCTCACCCGCGCCGAGTTCGCCGGCGCGGTCCGCGAGCTGCTGACGCTGCTCACCCCGGCCGGCTCGCTCGGCGCCGACCTGGAACGGGCGCGGGGCCGCCGGCACGAGGACTGGGTGGAGCTGACCGACTGGTTCGTCGACCGCCCCGGCCGGCCGAGCCAGGTCACCGCGCTGCGCGAGGCCACCGCCCGCGCGATCGGCACCCTGCTCGCCACGGTCAAGCGCGCGACCTCCGGCGGGGGCCCCGAGCCCGGGCGGCGCGCCGAGCTGCTCCGGCTGGCCAAGTGGTTCGACGAGGCCACCCCCGACCAGGCGAACACGCTGGCCGCCGCCGCGTTCGGCCTGTACTCGGCGCGTTCCCTGCTGCCCGCCCCCGAGCACGACGGCGGCGACGACGAACGCACCGCGTGGGCCGACGGCCCGGTGCTCGACGTGACGGTGAGCGTGCGCGGCCGGGGCGACCGGGGCGCGCGCGGCCGCACGTCCCGGATCCTCGACGACCCGCTCGGCCGCGAGCAGCTGCTGGCCGAGGCCCGCCGCGACGACGCCCGGCACGCCGACGCGCTGGCCGAGCTGGCCGCCGCGCACGGGCGGCTGGACCGGGTCACCCTCTCCCCCGACGCCCTGGGCACCCTGTGCGGCCTGCTCACCGACGCGATGGCGCAGCGCGAGCGGGTGACCGACACCGGCTCCTCCGGCGACCCGGTCGGCGGCCTGCGCCTCACCGTGCGCCCCGAACCCGGCCGCACCCAGACCATCCGCACCCGCACCGGCACCCTGCAGCTCCACGACACCACCGTCGAGGTGACCTCGTGAGGCGGAGCGGGTCGTGAGACACCTTCTGACAACCTCCGGAACCGTCACCTCAGGGGAACGGGACGCAAGCCAGCCACAAGTACGTGACCAGGCCGAACACCCCCTCCTCAACGCGACCAACAGGGATAAGTCCGGAGAGGCGGAACTGTGAGCGCGGACGTGTTGGACCGGCTCGGCGAGATCGACCAGGCGGACGTGGTGCGGTGCGCCAGGGTGCTGCTGCGGCGGCCGCTGCTGCGCACGGGCGGACCCGAGGCCGACCTGCTCCCGCTGGTCCACCGGCACCGGGCGGCGCTGACCGAGCTGTTCGCCGGCACGCTGGGCTACCGGCTGGTCGTGGAGCGGCGGTTCGCGCGGCTCTACAAGACGGGCCCCGGTCAGGACCCGACCCGCGGCGAGCCGACGTTGAGCCCGCGCGGCTACGCCTACCTCGCGCTCGCCCTCGCCGCGCTCACCACCGTCGGCCAACAGACGCTGCTGTCCCGCCTGGTCACCGACATCCGCACGGCCGCGGGCCAGGCCGGCATCGCGGTCACCGACGACCTGGGCGACCTGCGCGCGATCGCGGCCGCGTTGCGGTACCTGGTCTCCCTCGGCATCCTGACCGAGATCGAGGGCACCGTGACCGGGCTGTCCGACGGCACCGACGAGGCCCTGCTGACCGTCGACACCACGCTGCTCGGCCAGCTCGTCACCGGCCCGATCGGGTCCGCGCGGTCGGCCACCGAGCTGGTCCGGCTGGCCGCCCGGCCCGGTCCTCGCGGTGTCGAGCACACCGTGCGCCGCCGGCTGGTGGAGAACCCGGTGACGCACTACGCCGACCTCACCGACGAGGAGGCCACCTGGCTGCGCCGGCGCGCGCGGTCGGAGTCGCGGCTGCTGGAGCGCTGCTTCGGGCTGGTCACCGAGACCCGGCTGGAGGGCGTCGCGGTCACCGATCCGGAGGACTACCTGACCGACATCGCCTTCCCCGGGCAGTCGACGGTGGCCAGGGTCGCGCTGCTGGCCCTGCCGAGGCTGCTGGAGGGCGAGCGGGACGAGCACGGCTGGGTGCCGGTGCGGCTGGAGCGGGTCGCCAGGGTGTGCCGGGAGCTGGTGGAGACCTACCCGGCGGCGTGGTCCAAGCAGACCAGCGTGCCGCGCCTGGTCGACGACGTGCTGCACCTGCTGGCCGCGCTCGGCCTGGCCAGACCGGGCGGCGACGACTGGCGGATCAGCCCGGCCGCGCACCGCTGGGCACCCGCACCCGACGCCACCCCCCGGCACGGCGAGCCGGAGGAGTCTGCCCCCGAGCCGGTGCAGGGGTGGTCGCTGTTCGACGAGGGGGAACCGACGTGAGATGGCAACTGCACCGCGGCGGGATCGTCAACGTCTGGCAGTACTCGGTGGAGACGTTCGACCTGTCCGGCGGGCGGGTGATCTTCCAGGGCACCAACGGGTCCGGCAAGTCCAGGACGCTGGAGCTGCTGCTGCCGCTGTGCCTGGACGGCGACCTGCACCAGATCGGCTCCAAGGGCTACGACACGGTCAGCATGCGCCGGCTGATGCTCGACGACTACACCGGCGGCCCGAATCGGATCGGCTACGCCTGGATCGAGCTGCGCCGCGAGGTCGACGGGCGGCCCGAGTACCTCACCTCGGGGATCGGCATCAAGGCGTCGGCGACCTCCCAGCAGATCAACGACTCCTGGCGGTTCGTCACCGATCGCCGCGTCGGCCGGGACTTCGAGCTGGTCGCCGACGGAACCCCGGTCGGCGCGACCCAGCTGCGCGACCTGATCGGCGCGGACTGCCTGCACGACGAGGAGCCGTTCCGCGCGCGGATCTCCGAGCTGGTGTACGGGATCCCGGCCACCCGCTACGCCGACCTGCTGCACCTGCAACGCACGCTGCGCAACCCGGACGTCGGGCTGAAGGTCCTGGAAGGGCAGCTGGAGCAGATCCTGTCCGACTCGCTGCCGCCGCTGGACCCGGCCGTGGTGGAGCGGCTGGCCAGCTCGTTCGAGGACCTGGAGTCCATTCGGGACAACATCCGCGGCCTCGCCGCCGCGGACGCCGCGCTCGGCCGGTTCCTCACCGGGTACGCCGGCTACGCCTACGGCTCCCTGCGCACCACCGGGAAACGCGCCGCCGACGCCACCCGGGAACTGGGTTCGGCCCGCGCCGAGATCGAGCGGCTGGTCACCCGGCTGCGCGACGAGGAGGCCGCGGCGGAGAAGTCGGAGACCGAGGTCGCCCAGCTGGAGGAGCGGGAGACCACGCTCGAGGGCCGGATCGACGACCTCAAGACCTCCCCGCTGTACGACAGCGTGCGCGACCTGGCCGACCGCAAGCGCGTGGTGCAGGCCGCCCGCTCGGCCGCGGTCAGCGCGCTGCGGCAGCTGCGTACCCAGCGCGAGCACACCGAGCAGCTGGTCGACTCGGTGCTCGCCGAGCTGGACCGGTACCGCGACGACACCGCGCAGGCCGTCGACCTCGCGGTGACCATCGCCGAGCGGATGCGGGAGGCCGGCCTCGACCCCCGCCTGACGCCGACCGTGCCGCAGGCCCCGTACGGCGAGGCCACCGAGGTGCACGAGACCGGCCGCGCGACCCTCGACCCGGACGCCGCGCCGACCGAGCTGACCCGCCGGCTGCCGCCCACCCTCGACCCGGACGCGCTGCGGGCGGCGCTGGCCGAGGCGGGCGAGCAGGCGTCCCGAGCCGCGAGCGCGCTCGCCGAGCGGTGCGCGGTGACCCTGTCGCTGCTGGAGCGGGCCACCGAGCTGGAGACCGAACGCACCGAGCTGGGCCGGCGTCAGCAGGAGGCGCGGGCCGCGCAGCTCAACGCGACCGAGGCGGCCGGGCGGCGGAACGAGGCGGCCCAGCACCTCGACGACGTCGCGCACACCTGGTTCGACGCGGTCACCCGGTGGACGGCCGACATCCCGGAGGACGCGCCGGAGCTGGCGCCGCCGCCGGTGGCCGAGCTGGTGGCCGACCAGGACGCGTCCGGGCGGGCGACCGAGCGGGCGCACGCGTGGCTGCGCGGCCGACTGCCCGCACTGCACGCGGAGGTCGGCCGCACCAAGCACCTCGTCGACGACCTGGACAAGCGGATCGCCGTCGCCACCGAGGAGCTGACCGCGCTCCGGTCCGGTGTGGACACCCACCCGGAGCGGCCGGCGTTCGCCACGGCGGAGCGGGATCCGGCGAGTGGGGCGGCGTTCTACCGGCTGGTGGACTTCGCGTCCGATGTGGACGATCCGGCGCGGGCGGGGTGCGAGGCGGCCCTGGAGTCGTCCGGGCTGCTGACCGCGTGGGTCACCGCCGACGGCACGCTGGCCGACCCGGCGCGGCCCGACCTGACCGCGGTGGTGGCGGGCGATGCGGCGTCCGGACCGTCGCTGGCCGACGTGCTGGTGCCGGCCGTGCCGCCGGACTCGCCGGTCTCCCCCGAGGTCGTCGGCCGGCTGCTGGACCGGATCGCGCTCGGGGCGAGTGCCACCGGGCTCGCGGTGTCGACGGACGGGAGCTGGCGGGCGGGTGTGCTGGCCGGGGCGTCGGCCAAGCCGGCGGCGGAGTTCGTCGGCGCCGGCGCGCGGGAGTCGGCGCGGCACCGGCGGATCGAGGAGCTGGTGGCGACCGTCGACCGGCTGACCGGCGAGCGCGACGAGGCGGTGGCGGCGCTCGCCACCGCGCGCGAGCAGGCGGCGTCGTGGGAGCGGCACATCGACGCGTACCCGGACGACCGGGCGCTGCTGACCGCGCACGTCACCGTCCGCGGCGCCGCGGACGCCGCCGACGACGCGGCCGGCCGCGCGCTCGCCGCCCGCGACGGGCACGGCGCCGCGGCCGACCGGCACCGCTCGCGGCAGGACGAGCTGGTCGCCGACGCGCGGACCGCCGGCCTGGACGCGTCGCCGGAGTCGCTGCGCCAGGCCAGGACCTCCGCGCTGGACGCCCGGTCCGCGGCGGACGCGCTGGTCACCGCGCTGACCCGGCGGTGCGCGGGCGCGGTCGACACGCTGGCGAAGGCGGTGGCCAACCACGCCAGGGCGGCCGAGGAGCTGGCCGAGGTCGCGGCCGGCGCGGAGCGGGCCTGCCTTGACCACGCCAACGAGTCCACCGGCTACGACGAGCGGGTCCGCGCCATCGGCGGCGCCGCCGAGCAGCTGGAGCGCGACCTGGCGTCGGCCGAGGAGGAGCGGACCGGCGTGCGGCAGCGGCTGCCCGGCGCGCGGCAGCAGGCCACCGAGGCCAGGGTGAAGGCCGGCAAGACCCAGACCCAGATCGACACCCGCGAGGCCAGGCTCGCCGAGCTGGTGGAGCGGGAGTCCGCCGCGCGCCGCCGGTTCCGGGACGCGCTGGGCGCCGACGGCGTCTGGGCGGCGGCGGTGGACGCGCCCCGCCCGGACGACGACGAGGCGGCGTTCGCCGCGCTGACCTCGGCGCCGCGCGATCCGGTCAGCGAGGACGCGGTGCTGAACAACCTGCAGGCGCTGCAGACCGCGCTGGCCGGCAGCCACGACATCGTGGCCCAGCGCAGCGCCGACATCCTCACCGTGACGGTGACCGGCGCGCAC
Organism: Actinophytocola gossypii; assembly: GCF_025165815.1. Lineage (GTDB taxonomy): Bacteria > Actinomycetota > Actinomycetes > Mycobacteriales > Pseudonocardiaceae > Actinophytocola > Actinophytocola gossypii. The sequence goes on from NZ_JAFFZE010000012.1 coordinate 106,793, forward strand.
GGCCCGCAGCCGGTGGCCGAGGCGGCGCGGGACGTGGCCACCCGGCTGGCCACCCAGCGGGACCTGCTGTCCGAGGAGTACCAGTCGGTCTTCGACGCGTTCATGCTCCGCGACCTGGCCGACAAGCTGGCCACCCAGATCGCGGTCGCCGACGACCTGTGCCGGCGGATGAACGACACCCTCGACGTGGCCCGCTCCAGCCAGGGCGTGCACGTGCGGCTGGAGTGGCAGCCCGCGCCGGACCTGGACGAGGAGATGCGGCACGCGCTGACGCTGGTCCGCACGCCGTTCGCCGACCGGGGCCAGGGTGAGGACGAGCGGCTGCGCCAGGCGCTGACCGACCGGATCACCGCCGAACGCGACGGCCACTCCGGCGACTACGCCGAGGTGCTCGGCCGGGCGTTGGACTACCGCTCCTGGTACCGGTTCACCGTGCGGGTCCGCGACGACGGCCCCGACGGCGCGCCGCGCACCCGGCGGATGCGCCAGCTCTCCTCCGGCGAGACCCGGCTGATCTCGTACGTCACGCTGTTCGCGGCCGCGTCGGCGTTCTACGACGCGGTGAGCGCCGGCGCGGAGCGCCCGCCGGTCCGGCTGGTCCTGCTGGACGAGGCGTTCGAGCGGCTGGACGAGCCGACGATCGCGCGGATGCTCGGGCTGCTGGTCGACCTGGACATGGACTGGATCATCACCTGGCCGAGCGGCTGGGGCCTGTCGGAGAAGATCCCGCGGATGCACATCTACGACGTGCTCCGGCCCAAGGGCGGCCGCGGCATCGCCTGCACGCACGCGATCTGGACCGGCAACGCGCTGACCGAGGACCGTTGAGCGCATGGACCAGCCGGCGGTGCTGCCGCTCGACGACTACCGCGCGGACCTCGCGACGGTGGGCGGCAAGGGTGCCTCGCTCGCCCGGCTGACCAGGGCCGGGCTGCCGGTGTCGCCGGGCTTCCACGTCACCACGCACGCGTTCCGGACGGGCACGGTGCCGGCGGCGGAGATCGCGGCGGCTTACGCCGCGCTCGGCGGCGGCCCGGTCGCGGTGCGCTCGTCGGCGACCGCCGAGGACCTGCCGGAGCTGTCGTTCGCCGGCCAGCACGACACGTTCCTGGACGTGACGGGAACCGAGGCGGTGACCGACGCGGTCGCCCGTTGCTGGGCGTCGCTGTGGACCGAGCGCGCGGTGGCCTACCGCGCCCGCAACGGGATCCCCGAGGACGGACTGGCGCTCGCGGTCGTGGTGCAGCGCATGGTGCCGGCGGAGGTGTCCGGCGTGCTGTTCACCGCGAACCCGGTCACCGGCGCGCGGGACGAGACCGTGATCGACGCCGCGCCCGGCCTGGGGGACACGCTGGTCGGTGGGGAGGTCACCCCGGACACGGCGGTGGTGTCCGGCGGGCGGGTGACGTCCCGGACGAACCCGCTGCTCGACGAGGCCCGGGCGCTGGAGCTGGCCGCGCTCGGCCGGCGGATCGAAGAACTGTACGGCCTGCCGGTGGACGTCGAGTGGGCACTGCACGACGGACGGGTCGCGGTCCTCCAGGCCCGCCCGGTGACCACCATGCGCGAGTCCTGGAACGACAGCCTGCTCGGCGACTACATGTGGACGTCGGCGAACCTCGGCGAGGGCATCCCGAGCGTGATGACCCCGGCGACCTGGTCGGTGGCGCTGCCGCTGATCCCGCCGCCGGTCGGGCCGCACCCGACGGCCGGGCGGATCGGCGGTCGGTACTACCTGAACCTGAGCACCGCGCTGGCGGCCGGCGCCGCGCTCGGCCTCGGGCGGCTGGTGCGCCGCGCGAACGAGGCGACGCTCGGTCCGCTCCCGCCGGGTGTCGAGGTACCGCCGCTGCCGATGTCCCGCGCGGCGATCGTCCTGGCCGCGGTCCGGGCGGCGGTGCCCATGGTGCGGGCCTCGGCGGTCTACCGGCGGCGGCTGCCGGAGCTGGTGGCCGCGAACCCGGCGCACTGCCGCGCGCTGCGCGAGCGGATCGCGGTCGCGGACGCCGACGGACTGCGCGCGCTGTGGCGGTCGGAGGTGGCGGTGCTGCTGCGGGAACGGTGCCCGGCCTTCGAGGCGGGCGCCCGCTCGGTGCTGGGCGGCCACCGGCTCGCGGCCCGCCTGCGCCGGCTCGTCGGTGACCAGGACGCCACGGCGCTGCTGACCGGTCTGCACGGCGCCGGGGACTCGCTGGAGAGCCTCGGCCCGGTGCTCGGGCTGGCCGCGGTGCGCCGGGGCACGCTGTCCCGCGCGGAGTTCGTCGCCGCGTGGGGGCATCGCGGGCCGGACGAGTTCGAACTGTCCGCACCCCGGCCGGCGGAGGACCCGGGGTGGCTGGACCGTCAGCTGACCGCCGAGCAGGGCACCGATCCGGAGGAGCTGCTGGCCAGGCAGGCCGAGGTGCGCGCGGCGGCCTGGCGGCGGCTGGAGTCCCGGCACCCGCGCAAGGCCCCCGGCCTGCGTCGGGCGCTGGCCCGCGCGGCGGCGTCCGGCCGGAACCGGGAGCGCGCCCGTTCGGAGTTCGTCCGATCGTTCTGGGTGTTCCGTGCGTTCTTCCTCCGCGCGGCCGAGCTGACCGGCGAGGACACGTTCTTCCTGAGCGTGGACGAAACGCTGGCCCTGCTCGGCGGCGACCGGACCGCCGCGCCGGCGATCCAGGAGCGCCGGGCGCGTTACGAGCGGTACCGCGCGCTGCCGCCGTACCCGACGTTCATCCGCGGCCGCTTCGACCCGGAGTCCTGGGCCGCCGGCGACGACCGCCGCGGCGACGTGTGGGACGAGACCGCGACCCCGCCCCCGGCGGACGACGCGATCGCCGGGCACCCGGGTGGCGCAGGCGTGGTCACCGGCACCGCCCGGGTCGTGTCGACCGTCGAGGAGGCGGAGGCGCTTCGCCCCGGCGAGGTCCTGGTGGCGCCGCTGACGAACGTGGGCTGGACGCCGCTGTTCCCGCGGGCCGCCGCGGTGGTCACCGACGTCGGCGCGCCGCTGTCGCACGCCGCGATCGTGGCGCGGGAGCTGGGCATCCCGGCGGTGGTCGGCTGTGGCAACGCGACCACCCGGATCCGGACCGGTGACCGCGTGCGGGTCGACGGGGCCGCGGGCACTGTGGTCCCGCTCCACGAGGCATAGAACGGCGCTGGCCCGCGCCTGGAACGCCGTCGGCACGGCGGGTTTCTCGCCGTACGGTCGTTTCGCGACGGTTTCCGGCCCCCGCCGAGGGAGAGCGTGTCATGAGCATCGCGGAGATCCAGGCAAGCCCCGAACAGCCCGGGGTGGACGAGACCCTGCCGCGTCGGCGGTGGCGGGTCGTGTGGTGGTCCGCGGTCGCCGGGTTCCTGCTGACCGTGCTGTGGTCGGCGCGGTTCGTCGACAGCGTCATCGGGGACACGGTGGCGAACTCGCTGCTCGGGCACGACGCGGAGAACACCGCGATCAGCGGGATCGGTGCCGGGGTGCTGTTCGCGTTCATCTCCGGGCTCGCGGGCACCTTCACCGCGTGCAACATCGCGGTGTTCGGCACGATGGCGCCGATGCTCGGGCGGGCACCCACCGGATGGGACCGGACCAGGGCGACGCTGCGGCCGCTGCTGTGGCTGTCGGTCGGCATGGTCGCGGTGTCGGCGCTGTACGGGGTGCTCGTCGGGCTGGTGGGAACCTCGATGCCGCAGTTCGCCTCCGGACCGAGGACGCCGGGCGTGGTGCCCGGTTATCTCGTCCAGTCGATGGTCGTCTTCGGGCTGATCGGGCTCTCCATGCTGTACCTCGGGCTCGCGGCGCTGCGGATCGTGCCCGACCCGTTCGCCGAGCGCCCGACGGCCCGGATGGTGTTCCTCGGCGCGCTGGTCGGCGGCTTCCTCATCGGCCGGCCGTTCCCGCTGTTCCGGCACATGTTCGTGGACGCGGCCGAGCGCGGCGACCCGCTCTACGGCGCGGGCGCGTTCGTGCTGCAGTCGCTCGGCAACATCGTGGTGATGGCGGTGCTGCTGGCGCTGGTCGCCGGTGTGTTCGGGGGGCGGCTCGCGCGCTGGCTGTCCAGGACGCCGTCCCGGGCGAGCACGGTCACCGCGGCCGGGCTGGTGGCGGCCGGGGTGTTCACGGTCCTGTACTGGGACGTGCGGCTGCTCGCCTTCATGGACCTCATCTGGTACCCGGCGCTCTGGCGCTGACGACGGGTATTTCACATTGTGGTCGTGCTTGCCATTTTCTGGAAGCACCTCCCACAATGGCATCGGAGAAGACCCGACCGAACAGGTGGCCCGATGCGACAGCTCGTCCTACTCGCCCTGGTTGGCCTCGGCGCACAACTCGTCGACGGCAGCCTTGGCATGGCCTACGGCGTGACCTCCACCACGCTGCTGCTGGCCATCGGCACGAACCCGGCGGCCGCGTCGGCCACCGTGCACCTGGCGGAGATCGGCACCACGCTGGTGTCCGGGCTCGCGCACTGGCGGTTCGGCAACGTCGACTGGAAGGTCGTCGCGAAGATCGGCGTGCCGGGCGCGGTCGGGGCGTTCGCCGGCGCGACGTTCCTGTCCTCGCTGTCCACCGACGCGGCGGCGCCGGTGATGTCGATCCTGCTGCTCGCGCTCGGGGTCTACATCCTGGCCCGGTTCACCACGTTCGGGCTGCCCAAGCACAACCTGGGCAAGCCGCTGCGCAAGCGCTTCCTCGCCCCGCTAGGCCTGGTGGCCGGGTTCGTCGACTCCACCGGCGGTGGTGGCTGGGGCCCGGTCGGCACGCCCGCGATCCTGGCCAGCGGCCGCCTGGAGCCGCGCAAGACGATCGGGTCGATCGACACCAGCGAGTTCCTGATCGCGGTCGCCGCCAGCGCGGGGTTCCTCGTCGGCCTCGGTTCCGCGGGCATCGACTTCACCTGGGTGTTCGCGCTGCTCATCGGCGGCGTGATCGCGGCGCCGATCGCCGCCTGGCTGGTCCGGCACCTGCCGCCGAGGATCCTTGGCTCGGCGGTCGGCGGCGTCATCATCCTGACCAACGTCCGCACCCTGCTCAAGAGCGACTGGATCGACGCGGGTGACGGCCTCCGGTACGCGGTGTACGGCGTCGTCCTCGTCGTCTGGGCCGCCGCCATCACCCACTCGGTCCGCGCCTACCTGGCCGACCGCCGCGAGGAGCGGGCCGCCGCCGAGACCGAGGCGGCGACCGCGTCCTAGCCGTTGGTGGCGGCGGCGACGGCCTGGCGGGCCGCCACGGCGTCCGGGGCGTCGAGGGCCAGGCGGGCCAGGTGCTCGCACTCGGCCAGCGTGTGGGCCGCCAGCATCGCGCGCACGGCGGGCACGCTCGGCGCGGACATGGACAGGCTGGTGACGCCCATCCCCACGAGGACCAGGGCCAACAGCGGGTCACCGGCCGCCTCGCCGCAGACGCCGACCGGCTTGTGCGTCGAGCGGCCGGCGTCGGCGCAGGACGCCACCAGCTCCAGGACCGCGGGCTGCCACGGGTCGAGCAGGTCGGCCAGGTCGCCGTTCATCCGGTCGGCGGCCAGCGTGTACTGGCTGAGGTCGTTGGTGCCGATGCTGACGAAGTCGACGACCTCCAGCAGCTTGTTCGCCCGCAGGGCCGCGGCCGGCACCTCGATCATGGCGCCGGCGACCGGCAGGCCCGCGGTGCGCACGGCGGCGGCGAACTCCTCCGCCTCCGCCGTGGTCGCGACCATCGGGGCCATCACCCACACGTCGGCCGCGGTCGCGTTCGCGGCGCGGGCGATCGCCTCCAGCTGCTCGGCCAGCACCTCCGGGTGCGCACGGGCGACCCGCAGGCCGCGCACGCCGAGCGCGGGGTTCTCCTCGGCCGCGAGCCCGAGGAACGGCAGCGGCTTGTCCGCCCCGGCGTCCAGCGTCCGCACCACGACCTTGCGGCCGCCGAGCGCGCCGAACAGCTCCGCGTAGGCCCGTTCCTGCTCGGCCACCGACGGCGCGGACGTGCGGCCGAGGAACAGGAACTCCGTGCGGAACAGGCCGACGCCCTCCGCGTCGGCGACGACGTCCGCGACACCGCCGACGTTGAGCACCAGCGGCACCGCGTGCCCGTCGGCGGTGCGGCCAGGGCCGGTGAGCGCCGCCAGTCGCTCCCGCTCCCTGGCCGCGGCCTCCCGCACGCCGTCCACCTCGGACTCGTCGATCTCGGTGACCTCGCCGGTGGTGCCGTCCACCGACACGGCCGCACCGTCCTCGACGTCCAGGATGCCCGCGCAGCCGACCACCGCCGGCAGCCCGCGCGCCCTGGCCAGGATCGCCGTGTGGCTGGTCGGCCCGCCGCGCCGGGTGACGATCGCCAGCACCGAGTTCGGGTCAAGCAGCGCGGTGTCGGCGGGCGACAGGTCGTCGGCGGTCAGCACGTACGGCCGGCCGGGCACCGGCAGGCCGGGCATCGGCTCGTCGAGCAGGTGCGCGACCGCGCGGTCCCGGATGTCGGCCAGGTCCGCCGCCCGCTCGGCGAAGTAGCCGCCGAGCTGGGTGAACGTCTCCTGTTGGGCGCCGATCGCGTCGGCGATCGCCCAGGGGGCCGGCCGGCCGCCGGCGACCGCGGCCGCGACCGCGTCGGCGAGGGTCTTGTCGGCGGCCATCATCGCCTCGGTCGCCAGTACCTCGGCGGCCTCGCCGTCCACCCGGGCGGCCAGTTCCTCGAGCACGGACGACACCTGGGTGAGCGCCTTGGTGGCCAGCGTCTTCTCGGCCTCGACGTCCGCGACCGCCGGCACGGTGTCCGGCAGGGTCGGCGGCGCCGCCATCCGGAACGCCGGGCCCGCCGTGCGACCCGGGCTCACGCCGAGACCGGTGAGCGCGTCACGCATCGGCCGGCTCGGCGTCCAGGTCCTGGGCCAGGATCTCGACCATGGCGCCCAGTGCGGCCTCGGCGCCGTCGCCGTCGGCCTCGACGGTCACGGTGTCACCGCCCTTCGCGCCGAGCGAGAGCACCGCGAGGATGCTGCTCGCGTCGACCGCCGGCTTGCCCGCGGTACTGATCCGCACGGCCACCGGCTGCGCGGCGGCGACGCCCACGACCGTCTTGGCCGGCCGCCCGTGCAGCCCGACCCTGGATCCGACGACGACGTCCCTGCTTGGCATGTCTCCTCCTCGAGAAACACCTACCGAGAAACCTACGGCGCGATGGTCACCTTGATGGCCTGCCCGCTCGACACCAGCTTGATGGCGTCGTGCAGGTCGGCGAGCGGGAGTCGGTGGGTGATCAGGTCCGACACCGGAACCTGACCGGACGCGATCAGCTCCAGCGCCTTCTTGTTGTGGCTCGGGCTGGACCCGTTGGCACCCACCACCTTCAGCTCCCGGTAGTGCACCAGGTTCGCGTCCAGCGTGATCGTCGGCTTGTCCTTCGGCAAGCCGCCGAACAGACTGACCCGGCCGCCGCGGGCGGCCATCTGCAGCGCCTCCTCCTGGGCGGCGCCGGACGCGGCCGCGGTGATCAGCACGTCGGCGCCCCGGCCATCGGTGAGCTTGCGGACCTCGTCCACGGCGTCCACCTCGGCCGAGCAGATCGCCGCGTCCGGGTGCACCACCGCGGCCGACATGTCCAGCCGGGCCCGGTTCAGCTCCACCAGGAACACCCGCCGGGCGCCGCGCGCGCGGGCCAGCCGCACGTGCAGGCAGCCGATCGGGCCGGCACCGACGACCACCACGTCGTCGCCGTCGCCGACCCCGGCGATCTCCTGGCCGTTGAGCACGCAGGCGAGCGGCTCGGCGACCGACGCCTCGGCGAAGTCGACGCCGTCCGGGATCCGGTTCAGCCCGTCGACGTCCAGCACGGCCTTGGGCACCACCAGGAACTCGGCGAACCCGCCGTCGTAGTGGTAGCCGACCGAGGTCTGGTTCGGGCAGACGGTCATCAGTCCGTGCGTGCACTCGTAGCACTTCCCGCACGGCACGGCGGCGATCACCTGCACCCGGTCGCCGCTCGCCCAGCCGCCGACGTTCGCTCCGACCTCGACCACCTCGCCGGCGATCTCGTGACCGATGACCCTCGGCGGCACCAGGTGGTGGTGCCCGTGGTTGAAGATCTTCACGTCGGTGCCGCAGGTCGAGCACTGCCGCACCCGGATCTTCACCTCGTCCGGACCCGGGTTCGGCGCCTCGGCGTCCTCCAGCCGCAGGTCTCCAGGGGCGTAGAAACGCGCCACCCTCATACTTCGATGCCCTTCCCGATCGATGCGAGCAGCGCGTGCACTTCCTCGACATTGCTCGAGGTACGCAGCCGCTCGGCCTGCTGCGGGTCCATCAGGATCTGGGCCAGTGACGAGAGCACCGCTACGTGCTCGTCGCCCTTGGCCGCGATGGCCACGCAGATGGTCACCCGCTGACCGTCCCAGTCCACGCCGTCGGGGAACTGGAGCACGCCAAGGGTCGTCCGGCGCACCAGCGCCCGGCTGGCGTCGGTCCCGTGTGGGATCGCGACGCCCTCGCCGATGTAGGTCGACATCGAGCGCTCACGCTCGTGCATCGTCTCGGCGTAGCCGGGCTCGATCGCGCCCAGCTCGTCGAGCAGCGCACCGCACTGGGTCACCGCGTCCCACTTGTCGGTCGCGGTCCGACCGAGCCGGATCCCTTCCTGGGACAGCACTTCCGCGTCAGCCACGCAACTCCCCGCCCTCCTTGATCGCCTTCTCCACCTCGTCGAACATCGGGTCGCCGAGGAACATCTGGAACGGGATGACCACCGCGTGCGGCACGGTCGACCTGGCCCGGTCGGCGAGGTCGGCGTGGGTCAGCACGAGGCGGGTGTCGGCCGGCAGGTCGTTGATCGGCACGTGCTCGACGGTGACGCCGTACGGCTTGAGCCTGGTCCGCAGCTGGCTCGCCAGCATCACGCTGCTGCCCATCCCGGCGTCGCAGGCCACCATCAGCTTCGTGACCTCCTTGCCGGAGATCACCGGCCTGGTCGAGGTGGTAGTCGTCGTGGAGATCGCGCCACTACCGCCCGCGGACTCGGTCCCGGCATCGGTGCCAGCGCCGCTGTCCGGCACGGTCGGCGTGCCGGAGCCGACGGCGGCCGCCAGCGCCGGATCGTCGTCGTCGGCGCCCCGGCCGAACTTGAGCAGCATGGCACCGACGATGAACGAGACCCCGGCCGCGACCGCGATCGACAGCAGCACGCTCAGGTGACCGCCGCGCGGGGTGACCGCCAGGTAGGCGAAGATGCTGCCCGGCGCCGGGGCGGCGACCACACCGGAGTTGGTGATCATCGCGGTGCCGACGCCGGCCATGCCGCCGGCGATCGCGGCGATGATCAGCTTCGGCTTCATCAGCAGGTACGGGAAGTAGATCTCGTGGATGCCGCCGAGGAACTGGATGATCATGGCGCCGGGCACGGTCGGCCGGATCTTCCTCGGGCCGAACAGGAACATCGCGACCAGTACGCCGAGACCGGGACCGGGGTTGGTCTCGATCATGAACATGATGGACTGGCCGGTCTCCAGCGCCTGGTCCGCGCCGAGCGGGCCGAACACCCCGTGGTTGATCGCGTTGTTGAGGAACAGCGCCTTGGCCGGCTCCACGATGATCGACACGAGCGGCAGCAGGCTGTTGTCCACCAGGAAGTCGACGGCGTTGCCGGCGGCGTTGGTCAGCGCCTCCATGATCGGGCCGATGCCGACCACGCCGACCAGCGCGAGCGCGCCGCCGAGGATGCCGGAGGAGAAGTTGTTGACCAGCATCTCGAAGCCGGCCCTGATCTTCCCCTCGACGAGCTTGTCGAAGCCCTTGAGCACGAGCGCGGCCAGCGGGCCCATGATCATCGCGCCGAGGAACATCGGCTGCTCGGCGCCGACCACCACGCCCATCGTGGCGACCGCGCCGATCACCGCACCGCGCTGCCCGTGCACCATCCGGCCGCCGGTGTAGCCGATCAGCACCGGCAGCAGGACCTTGATCATCGGGTCGACCAGGCCGCCGAGCGTCTCGTTGGGCGTCCAGCCGGTCGGGATGAACATCGCGGTGATCAGGCCCCAGGCGATGAACGCGCCGATGTTCGGCATGATCATCCCGGCCAGGTAGCCGCCGAAGCGCTGCACTCTCGCCCGGAAGCCGTTGCCCTGCAGGTTCTTCATCTCAGCCATGGACACATTCGTCATCGAATCTGCTCCATCCCGTGTTCGTGGTGCGGCCCGGACAGCGGCCGCAGAAGATCGGGGGTCGGGTGGACGCGCACCCTCGCGCGGTCCACATCGGACGGTCCGGGCATGCGGCTGCCGGGGAACCGAACCGCCGCCGCGCCCCAGGACAACGCCTCCACCAGGGGTTCCGAGCCGGACGTGCCGGCCGCGAGATACCCGGCGAGCATCGCGTCGCCGGCACCGACCGCACTGCGGCCGCGGTCGACGGGCGACTCGCCCCAACGCGCCCCCCGCTCACCGACCAGCACGGCGCCGTCCGCGCCCAGGCTGGCCAGCACGGCCTCCGCCCCCGCCGCCCGCATCGCCTCCGCGGCGCGGATCGCGTCGGCGACCGTGTCGATCCGGAACCCGACTGTCTCGGCCAGCTCGTCCCGGTTCGGCTTCACCAGGGCCGGACCCGCCTCCAGCGCCTCGGCCAGCGCCGTGCCGGAGGTGTCCACCGCGAACCGGACCCCCAACTCGTTGAGCTGGCGCCCGAGGCGGCCGTAGAACGTGTCCGGCACCCCCGGCGGCAGGCTGCCGCTCGCCACCACCCAGTCCGCGTCCACCGCCGCGGACAGTACCGCCTCGTCGACCCGCTCCAGGTCCTCCTGGCGCAGCGACCCGCCCGGCTCGTTGACCTTGGTGACCGTGCCGTCCGGCTCCACGAGGCTGACGTTCGAGCGGGTGCGCCCGGACACCGGCACCGCGCCGACGTCGATGCCCTCCAGCTTCAGCAGCTCGGTGAGCTGCTCGCCCTCCGGTCCGCCGCACGGCACCACCGCGAGGGTCGGCACCCCGTGCGCGGCGAGCGCCCGGGAGACGTTGACCCCCTTGCCGCCCGGATCGAGCCGAGTGGCCGTCGCGCGCGTCATCGATCCCCTGGTCAGGCGCGCGATCTCGATCGTGCGGTCCAGGCTCGGATTGAGTGTGAGAGTAACGATCAAATCCGCACCACCCGCGTATGTGGTTTTACCGCCGTTCATGTTTGTATTGCTGTGTTTACATGCAAGGGGTGGTGCACGTCAACAGCGGCACGGTACGGAGTCGGTATCGAGCGGGTCGTGCTCAGGACACGCTCGGCTCCCCAGCGAACTCGGCGGTGTAGCCGAGCGAGGAGAACATGCCGGTCAGCATGGTCCTGGTGTTGCGCTCGGCGCGTTCGGTGAGCCTGGTCCGCTCGGCCGCGTCGGCGATCTTGTCCTCGGCCAGCACGTACAGCTCCCGCTGGTCCGGCGTGCTGAACAGCGACTCGATCCGGTTGTACGCGCCGCGGTCCTGGTCGTAGACGTAGCTGCGCTCCTGGTCGAGGTTCGGCTTCGCCAACTCGGCCGGCGGCAGCTCGACCCGCACGGTCCGGCGCTCCTCGTCGACGGTCAGCGCGTCGTCGGCCAGCCCGCCGAGGTCCACGTAGGCGTCGACCGAGCCGGCCGCCACGAACAGCGTCCGCTCGCCGGCGATGATGTCCGGCAGCCACGGCACGTCCTGCTCCAGGTCCACGACGACCTGGAAGTCCCCCGCAGCCGCGTGGTACCGGCTCAGGTCCCGCACCGACTGCAGGATCGCCGGTCCGCTGCGGTCCACGGTCTCCTCGGCGAACGGGTTCAGCTCCGGGAGCCGGCTGACCAGCCACAACAGCAGCGCCACGACCGCGGCCACGGCGCAGACGCTGCTGGCGACTTTCCACAGTGGACTGAGGTTCGTCTCGGACATGCCGGCCTCCTCACTGGCTCCACCTGGCGAGGAGTACCCCGTCCGGCCACCGAACCCACCCGGATACTTGGGCGCATGGAACGGAACTGGGCCGGCAACCTGACCTACCGGGCAAGTCGGATCGCCCGCCCCCGTACGGAGGCCGAGCTGCGGGAGCTGGTGGCCGGGACGCCGAGGATCCGCGCGCTCGGCTCGCGGCACTCGTTCTCCGACGTCGCCGACACCCCGGACGTGCTGGTGTCGCTGGACGCGCTGCCCGGGGACGTCGAGGTGGCCGGCGACCGGGTCACGGTGCCGGCCGCGACCCGGTACGGCGACCTGGCGGAGGTGCTGCGGGCGCGGGGCCTGGCGCTGCCGAACCTGGCGTCGCTGCCGCACATCTCGGTGGCCGGCGCGGTGGCGACCGGCACGCACGGGTCCGGCGACCGCAACGGCTGCCTGAGTACCTCGGTCGCGGCGCTGGACGTGGTCGGCGCGGACGGGGAGCCGCGCCGGGTCTTGCGCGGTGACCCGGAGTTCGCCGGTTCGGTGGTCGCCCTCGGCGCGCTGGGGGTGGTGGTACGCGTGGTGCTGGACGTGGTGCCGGCCTTCGACGTGCGGCAGACGGTGTACCCGGAGGTGCCGTGGCCCTCGGGCATGGCGGAGCTCGACGCGCTGATGTCGGCCGGGTACAGCGTCAGCCTGTTCACCGACTGGACCGGCGACCACCTGCGCCAGGTCTGGGTGAAGAGCACGACAACCGCGCCGCCGGCAGACCTGTTCGGCGCAGGCCCGGCGACGGCGCCGCTGCACATGATCCCGACCGAGTCGGTGGACGCCGTCACCGAGCAGCTCGGCGCGCCCGGTCCGTGGCTGGACCGGCTGCCGCACTTCCGGATGACGCACAAGCCGAGCAGCGGCGAGGAACTGCAGAGCGAGTACCTGGTGCCGCGCGAGGCCGCGCCCGAGGCGATCGCCCGGGTGCGCGCCATGGCCGGGCGGGTGTCCCCGGTCCTGCACGTCACCGAGATCCGCTCCGTCGCCGCCGACGACCTCTGGCTCAGCGGCGCACACGGCCGGGACTCGATCGCCGTGCACTTCACCTGGCGCCAGCGGCCGGCCGCCGTCGCCGCCCTGCTGCCCGACCTCGAGGCGGCCCTGCTCCCGCTTGGCGCGCGCCCGCACTGGGGCAAGTGCTTCGCCGGCACGGACCTGGCGTCGCGATACCCGCGGTGGAGTGATTTCGGGGAACTCCGACGCGCCGTGGATCCCACCGGCAAGTTCGACAATCCGTTCCTGAGCCGTCTTTTCGGCACGTTTGGGTGACACCCGTGCGGGTATTCCGCAGTTGTCCGAATCCCGTTGAAGGAGGCAGACAAGCCATGACCAGGCCAGCTCGTCGAGGCAAGAGCGCACTGAGCGCCGTCATCGGCACGGTCGTGAACGTCGTGACCCTGCCGTTCCGGGTCATCGGCCGACTCTTCGGCCGTCGTCGCACCAGGGCGTACTGACCGGAGTACCGGCAGGAGTTTCGGCGCGAACACGGGCGCCCACTCGCGAAAGCGGGTGGGCGCCCGTGTTCGCGTTGCTACCGTGAGTGTGAGCGCACACCCGGGGAGACGCAGATGCCAGAGCCGGTCCTGATCTCGATCGCCGCCGCACTCGCCGGAAAGGCGGTGAGCGGCCTCTACGAGTTCGTCAAGCGGAAGTTCACCGACCGGCCGGGAGCGGTGAGCACCCTGGAGGCCGCGGCAGGGGCCGAAGCCGACTCCCCCGAAGTGGCCGCGCTCGGCGAGGAACTGGCCCGCGCCGAGGCCGAGGACCCCGACTTCGCGGCGGAACTGCGCGAACGCTGGCGGACCGCCTCGGTCGAACAGCACGGCGGCGTCAACAACCAGATCTCCGGAACCGTCTCCGGCAAGGTCGTCCAGGCCCGCGACATCCGAGGCGACATCTCGTTCTGACGAATCGAATTCGTCATTTGACGTGATCCACCGCGCCGCGTGGCGCCATAATCGCTCCGACGCCGTTGCCGGGAGGGATGGCCAGTGACGTTGAGGACACCGGCTCTCCACCGCACGATCGTGGTCGTCGACGTCCCCGGATTCACGCACCAGGCGCGGAACCTGCCCGACCGGCTGGACGTGCGCAACGGCATGTACGACGTGCTGAACAAGGCGTTCACGGAGTCGGGTGTCGACTACGACTCGTGCGCCACCGAGGATCGGGGCGACGGCATGCTGATCCTGCTCCCGCCCGACACGGCCAAGAGCACGGTCGCCGACCGGCTGCCGGACCGGATCGTCGCCGCGCTCCGCCGGTACAACTCGACCCGTATTCCCCAGGCGCAGTTCCAGCTGCGGGTCGGCATCACCTCCGGCGACGTCCTGCACGACGGCAACGGCTGGGTGGGCGCCGCGGTCGACCTCGCGTTCCGGATCCTGGACGCACCCGCCGCGAAGGCCATGCTGGCCGAGTCCGACCGGATGGTCGCCCTCATCTCGTCCGAACAGTTCTTCACCGAGGTGATCGAGGTCGACCCCGGCATGGTGCCCGAGTCGTACCGTCGGATCGACGTGACGGTGAAGACCTTCTCCGGGACCGCCCGGCTACGCCTACTGGGTGACAGGGCCTCGCTCGCGCCGGAATCGCCGTCACCCGAACGGATGCGGATCGAGCCGCCCGGTCCCGTGCTGGAACTGCTCCCGCCCGCGGAGCTGAACGCCCTGCGCGACTGCCTCACGCTCGTCGAGTCCCCTCGGCTCGCGCTGATCGTGAGCCGCGCCGCCGGGCCGGCGATTCCCGCGCCCCGGCAGGACGAGGTGCGCGACGCCTGGGAGGCGTTCAACTACCTGCGGGACTTCAACGCCGGCCCGGACGGGGTCCCGCCCGCCTTCGCGTTCCTGACCCTGCTGGTCAAGGAGGTCGACGACGTGCCGGCCGACGTCGCCGCGTCGGTCACCGCATGGCTGGGCGACCAGACCCGCCGGATGCGGCTCGGGTCCGCGGTGGAGGAGCGGCGAGCGGCCCAGGCGCCGCTGCCGGACCGCCCGCACCTGTACCTGACGATCATGCTGGAGCCGGACCCGATCGACCCGGAGCGCTGCACGCTCGCGTACTGGCGGCAGGACGACCCGGAGGTGTGGCCGCCGACGCTCGGCACCGTCCGCGAGGTCCTGCTCGACGACGTGGAGTTCCGGGTCGACGACGTCATCCTCGACGCGGAGGGCGTGTGGTCCGGGCAGAGCATCTCGGCCGCCGTGGAATTCCTGCTCCCCCGGGCATTGCTGCACCTGCCCGTGCAGCGGTGGCACAAGGAACACGCGTCCGGCCAACCGCGGCCGCTTCGGTATGACTACAGAATCAGTGTGCGTTCACTCGAACGGATGAAAGCCAGGTATTGGCACCGTGCCTGGCACCTCCGGTTCGACTCTATGCTGGAGGATCCGTCCCCGGACCGAATCCACTATTCCGTACCGACCGAGGAGCATCCCATCGACGCCGTGCTGAGCGCCGAGCGCTGGGTGGGCCTGGTACTGGCGGAACCTCCGTTCTCCCAACGAGAACCGGGTGCCCCGCCGGACGGGCTGACCGCCGCCCTGCGCGGTGGCCTGCCCGTGGTCCTCTGGCACCCGGACGCCACCGCCGAGGACCTCCGCGAGTTGGTGACCTGGCTGCTCGACGGCGCGCGCGGTTTCCTCGAGCTGCCGGACCGCCGGAAAATGGCGAATACGCCGTTCACTGTACCGTTCAATGATTCTCTGGTTCGCGATTTGGTGGTAATGTGGGACGATCCGAAAAGAGTAATCGTTCTCGACCAGCCGTTAATCCCGACTCAACAGTAAGGGGATACCGCGGATGAGCGTGAACGACCAGGACCTGGCGCGGACCACCGAACACCGCGTGCCGCGCAACGACGCTCCGGACTGGTGGATCTACCGAGGCACCGGGCGGCCGCCGCACGACATCGACCTCACCGAGCTGCTGCCGCCGCCCCCGTCCTGGCGGACCTACTCGGGCGGCCCGCTGCCCGACCCCGACCTGCCGCCGCCCGACGACGGCGAGGCCGACCGGCGCCTCGGCACCGAGTACCACCTGTCCGACACCGACATCGACCCGCACGAGCTGGACATGGTCAACGCCGCGCTCTACCTGCGTCGGCCGCTGCTCGTCACCGGCAACCCCGGCATCGGCAAGTCCAGCCTCGCCTACCGCATCGCCCGCGAGCTCGGCCTCGGCCGGGTGCTGCGCTGGCCGATCACCAGCCACGTCACGCTGCGCTCCGGCCTGTACGACTACGACGCCATCGGCCGCGCCCAGGCCGCCGCCACCACCGCCACCACCGCCGCGGCGCGACAGGGCGACGAACCCGCCGACGAGCCTCCGGTCGGCGACTTCCTGCGGCTCGGACCGCTCGGCACCGCGTTCCTGCCCAGCCGGCGGCCGCGCGTGCTGCTCATCGACGAGCTGGACAAGTCCGAGGCCGACCTGCCCAACGACCTGCTCAGCCTGTTCGAGGACGGCGAGTTCACCATTCCCGAACTGGCCAGGGTCCGCACCAGGTCGCCCGAGGTCACCGTGCACACCGCCGACCCGCACCGCACCGCGGCCGTCGTCGACGGCCGGGTCGCCTGCCACGCCTTCCCCGTCGTCGTCATGACCAGCAACGGCGAACGGGAGTTCCCCCCGGCATTCCTCCGCCGGTGCCTGCAACTGCGCATCCAGAACCCCGACCTCGAGCAGCTCGCCGCGATCGTCGCCAACCACGTGCTCGACCAGAACGGCGAACACCGCGACCGGCTGATCCGCGAGTTCGTCGAACGCAGCAAGGCCGACGGCGGCCTGCCCACCGACCGGCTCCTCGACGCCGTGTACCTCGCCACCTCGGGCGCCTACCAGCCCGACCAGGTGGCGTGGCCACGACTCGTCGACGCCCTCTGGCACAAACTGACGGTGCGGTGACCGTGGTCAGGCCGGCCGGCGTCCCCGAGCAGCGTCCCGCACCACCGGCGGAGTCGCCCACCCCGCACGGACGGGACATCGAGGACCTCACCTGGACGGACGTGGCCGACGTCCTGTGGCTGGCCTCCGCTACGGCCCCGCCTCCGGTTCCCACGCCCGAGGCGCCCGAACCACACGAGCAGCCGCCGCCACCGGTCCCGAGGCCGGAACCCGAGCCGCCGAGGTACGACAGCACCGACGTCCCGGTGCCCGCTCCCCCACCGCCGCCGGCACCCGAACCGGTCGCACCCGAGACCGCCGCCGAACCCGCCGGCCGGGCGCCGCGCCCCGAGCTGCGACTCCTGCCCGGCGACGGCGTGGCGCCGGCCGCGATCGCGCTGCCGAGGTCGCTCGACTTCTTCCGCGCGCTCCGCACGCTGAAACGCGACATTCCGTCCCGCCGCGACGGCGATGTCGTACTGGACGAGGAGGCCACCGCCGAACAGGCGGCGGAAACCGGCCTGTGGTGGCCGGTCACGAAATCGAGAATGGAACGCTGGCTCGATCTCACGCTGGTCGTCGACAATTCCCCGTCGATGTCCCTGTGGCATTCCCGGGTGGCCGCGTTCGTGGCGCTGCTTGAGCAGTTGGGGGCGTTTCGCAGCATCCATGTCCGGCTGCTCGACACCGAGCGTTCCGCCGACGGTCCTCGGCCCGTGCTCCGCGGCGGAACGCCCGGCGCCCCGGCCCGGGACCCCGCCGAGGTGCTCGACTCCTCCGGCCGGCGCGCGGTGCTGCTGCTGACCGACGGCATCGGCGAGGTCTGCCGTCCGGAGGTCCTGCACCCGGTGCTGTCCAGGTGGGGCAGGCGCATGGCGGTCACCGTCGTGAACCTGCTCCCGCGGTGGCTGTGGGGCCAGGGCGGCCTGGACCCGCACCGGGCGCGGATGAACGTCGGTGGCGCGCTGAAACCCAACGCGCGCTGGACGTTCACGCTCTCCGACACGTCGCTGGCGTTCGAGCCGATCGCCCCGCCCGGGGCGGTCCCGGTGCCGGTCATCGAGCTGCGACCGCGCTGGCTGAGCTGGTGGGCGCGACTCGTGGCCGGGGAGCACCGAGGCGCGGTCGACGGGGCCGTGCTGCTCGCGACCGACCGGCCGCGGGCCGCCCGCCGGGAGCCGGCCGACGAGGCCCTGTCGCCCCGCGAGCGGGTGCAGCGGTTCCGGAGCGTCGCGTCGCCGCCTGCGCTGCGACTGGCGACCCTGCTGGCCGCGCTGCCGGCACGTCTGGATGTGGCCGAGGTGATCGCCCGGCGATTCGTGCCCGAGGCCGGATCGGAACACCTGGGTGAGCTAGTTGCCTCGGGTCTGGTGGTGTACGCTCCGGAACTCAGGGAAAAGGGGTCCACTTGGGACACTGGTGGCACTCTGGAATTTCCTCAGGCAGTCCGTGAATTGCTGCTCAGCGGCGCACGGCGTTCGGAGACCGCCAGCGTCGTCAGAGTGGCAGCCGCCCATTTCGGCGAACGGATTCCGGTGCTCGGCCACCTCCGAGACGCCATCGCCGACCCGCACAACACACCGGACCCCGAGCGCACCCCCGACTCGGCGGACGATGTGGTCCTGGAGGGCGTCGTCATGCGCGCGCTCTCCGGGCCCTACCTCAGCCGCGCCGACCGGATACGTCACGCCGAACCGCGCGATCCTTCCGTCATCCCGGCTTCTGAATCAATCACGAAACCAATCAAGAGCCGGCCCGATCCCACTGCGAGCGAACCCATGCGCGAGACGACGACCGAGCGCGTCGATCGGTCCCAGGACCTGGTTCCCGTCCGGCACAGCGACACCGACGCCGAACAGGCGACCCGACCGCTCGTGCACCCGTCGGTCTCGGGCAGGACGTTCCCCGAGCGGCAACCGGACGACCCGCCACCGGTGTGGGGAAACGTCCCGCCCCGCAACCCGAACTTCACCGGCCGGGACGAACTGCTGGAGCAGCTGGAGAAGCGGCTGAACGCGGGCGGCACGACGGCGGTGCTGCCCTCCGCCCTGCACGGCATGGGCGGCATCGGCAAGACGCACATGGCGACCGAGTACATCTACCGGCACCTGCAGGACTACGACGTCATCTGGTGGATAGACGCCGCGCAGACCGCCCAGATCCGGGCCGGGTTGACCGAGTTGGCCCGCATGCTCGGGCTGCCGGCCGAGACGAACGTCGCCATACCCGCGGTGCTCGAGGCGCTGCGCACCGGCCGCCCGTTCCGCCGGTGGCTGCTGGTCTTCGACGCCGCCGACAGCCCGTCGGCGGTGCTGCCGTACTTCCCCCGCAACGGTCCGGGCGAAATCCTCATCACCTCCCGCAACGCGGACTGGGCCGGAGTGGCCCGCCCGCTCGAGCTCGCGGTGTTCAAGCGCGAGGAGAGCATCGAGCTGCTCGGCCGCCGCGGCCCGGAGATCCCGACCGAGGACGCGGACGCACTCGCGGACAAGCTCGGCGACCTACCGCTGGCGATCGAGCAGGCCGCCGCGTGGCGGGCGGTCACCGGCATGCCGGTGCACGAGTACCTGCGCCTGTTCGACGAGTCGGTGGCGGAGATCCTCGACACCGCGTCGGCCCCGGACTACGAGGTGTCGGTCGCCGCCGCCTGGAACGTCTCGTTCGACGAGCTCCGGACCCGCAACCCGGCCGCGCACCAGATCCTGCACATCTGCGCGTTCTTCTCCCCGGAACCGATCTCCCGCGACCTGTTCACCGGGGTCAGCCGGGTGGTGTCCATCTCGCCCGAGCTGGACGCGGCGCTGCGGGACCCGATCAAGCTCGCACGCGCGATCCGGGACATCAACCGGTACGGCCTGGCCAAGATCGACCACGGCAACAACACGATCCAGCTGCACCGGCTGGTCCAGCTGGTCCTGCGCAACCGGGTGATGGCCCCCCAGATGCACGCCCAGATGCAGCACGGAGCGCACCAGCTGCTCGCCGCGCTGGACCCGAACGACCCGGAGTCGAGCCGCTCCTGGCCGCGCTACCGCGAGTTGCTGCCGCACGCCATCGCCGCCAACGTGATGAACTGCGACGAGAGCTGGCCGCGTCAGCTCGTCATCAACCTCATGCGCTTCCTGTCCGAGTGGCGCGACCACGAGGAAGCCGCGAAGCTCGCATTGGCCGCCCACGAGCACTTCACCCGCACGCTCGGACCGACCGACCCGCAGACCATGGACGTCTCCGCCCGCCTCGGCCGGTACCTGGCGGCGGTGGGCCGCTACTCGGAGGCCGCCGAGCTCAACCAGCGCACCCTCGCACTGCGGTTGCAGGTCTCGGGAGAGGAGAACGAGGAGGTCTTCGCGCTCCAGCGCAACATCGTCTTCGATCTCCGCGTCCAGGGCGACTTCGCCGCGGCCACGAAGCTCAGCGAGGAGATCTACTTCAAGTCCCGGCGGATGTTCGGCGACGACGACCCCGAGACGCTGCACGCGGCCTACCAGCACGGCATCAGCCTCCGCCTGTCCGGCGAGTACCGTGCGGCGGCGGAGCTGGACCAGGAGACCTACCGGCGGCAGACCGAGGTGCTCGGCCCCGACCAGCCACGGACGTTCAACACGCGCGCGGCGTGCGTCGTGGACATCCGCGAGGCCGGCGAGTACGGCCAGGCACGGGTCATGCAGGAGAAACACGCCGAACAGTTCCGCATTCGCTACGGCGACGACCACCCGGACGCGGTGACACACGCCTTCCTGCTGGCGATCAGCCGGCGCAAGGACGGAGACCACAAGGGCGCGCTCGCCCTGTCGGGCAATGCTCTCGCGTCCTTCCGGCGCGCCTACGGCGAAGGTCACGCGACGACCATGGCCTGCGCGCTCGCTCACTCGATCGATCTCCGGCACGCGGGTGAACTCGGCGCGGCCCGGGAGCTCGGTGAGCAGACGTTCGAGCGGTACCGACGCAACTTCGGCGAACAC
Source organism: Actinophytocola gossypii (assembly GCF_025165815.1). Taxonomy (GTDB): domain Bacteria; phylum Actinomycetota; class Actinomycetes; order Mycobacteriales; family Pseudonocardiaceae; genus Actinophytocola; species Actinophytocola gossypii. The sequence continues at coordinate 127,515 of NZ_JAFFZE010000012.1, forward strand.
CACCCGCACACCCTCGGGGTGTCGGTCGACCTCGGCGTCACACTGCGGCAGCAGGGGGACGTGGAGGCCGCCCGGGAACTCGACGAGCGCGCGCTGGAGCACTTCCGGGCCGGGATCGGCCCGGATCACCCGTACGCGATCGTCGCCTCGATCAACCTGGCGAGCGACCTGTCGCTGCTGGGCAACCTGGAGAAGGCGATCGAGCTGGGTACGGACGCGGTGGACCGTAGCGGCCGGGTGTTGGGCGGGGACCACCCCACAACTCTGGCGGCGGCGTTCAACCTCGGGCTCGCTCTGGACGCGGCGGGCCGCCAGGACGACGCGAGGCCTTATCGGGAACCGGTCATCAGCAAGTACCGCACGGTCCTCGGCGAGGCACACCCCGGGACGCAGGCGGCCGGCCGGGGCGTCAGGGCCGAGTGCGACATCGACCCGATGTTGATGTAACCGGACTATTCGGAGACGAGCCGGCCGATCCAGGACGCGATGTCCTCGATGGCCGGCGCTTCGCCGTGCCCGTCACGCAGCCGCCGGTGGACCGCCCGAACCAGCTCGGGTCGGTGCAGCAGGGCACGGGCCGCGGGGTGGGGGCCGCCTGCCCGCAGCGCGAGCCCGAGTCCGACCAGCGAGCTGGGGCGGTCCGGGTCGGCGAACAGTTCCGCCCGGTAGCCCCGGGCCGCGTCGAGATACCTACCGCTGGCGTAGGCGAGATCCGCCCCGGTGGCACCGGGAACGGTCTGCCACACGTCGGACAGCTCGGCCAGGTCCGCCGGGGTGAGGGCGAGGCGGACCAGGTCGACGCGGGCCCGCGACCACGACCCGTCCGGCACCGGCGTCGGCGGCAGGTCGGCTACGTCGACGGTGACCGGCGGACGAACCCGGCCGGCCGTCCAGGCGTCCGCCAGTTCGGTGACCACGGCGGGGCTCGGGCGCAGGTGCCGCACGCGCCAACCCGCCCGGTGGTCCTCCGTGGTGACGGCCGCCAGCTCCGCGATGTCCGCGGGTACCGGGTCGTTCTGCCACGGACCGAGCCGTTCGGCGATCCCGTCGAGGAACCGCCGGCCCGCGTCGGTGAGGACCGGATCGGCGCGGAGCTCCCGCAGGGTGTGCCAGCTCTGCCGCCGCCAGTACGCGAACTCGAACGCGGCGCGGCGGGACGCGCCGTCCGCCGAGGCCACGGCCCGCCAGAACGCCGCGACTCCGAAGAACGCATAGACCCCCTGCAGCGCACCACTCAGCGGCCGAGGGTCGTCGCGCCACGGGACGTAGATCCGCTCCCGGGGGTCGTCGTCGTACAGCCGGACCAGGTGCAGCACGCCACCGAGCACGATGTGCTGGAACTCGTGGATCAGCGTCGAGGCCAGCGCGGCGCCGTCGGTCGGGCGGCCCACCACCGCGCTGCCGAACGCCTCGCCGGTCGAGGCGCTCGGGTTTCGGAAGAGCACCCTCGGCTTCGGCACCAGCGAGTCGAGGCCGACCGGCATGCTCCCGGCGAAGGCCGGCGAGTGCCGGACGATGAGCTGGCACGCCTCGTCGATCAGACGCCGCCAGTCGTCGAGTTCCGCTCCCGGCAGCCGCTGCGGCGGCACCGGCTCGTAGAGCCCCCGGTAGGGATCGAGGTCGTCGAGGCGCAGTGTGAAGCGGCGGGTGTCGACGCTGACGCGCACCCGCCGTATCCCCCACCAGTCCGGGCCGTCGACCGGTTGGCTCGGGATCGCCACCACGCTGTCCCCGTTGCCGATCATGTAGCGGCCCGGCCCACCGCCGACCACGGCCACCGAGAACGGCGACGCACAGGCGACCCGGGCCATGCCGAGCGACGGCAGCATGACGTTTCCGTCCCAGACCGGCACCTCGGCCCGGAACTCGAGGCCCGCGCGGATCGCGGCGGCCGCGGCCAGTGCGTGCAGGTGGCCCAGATGCACCCACAGCGGGCACACGCCGTCGATCCCGGCGCGGAGCAACCGGATCGTGTACCCCGCCCAGCTACCCGTATATGGGTGGGAGAGCATGCGGTCGAGTGCCTTCGGCGACCTGCTCTCCACCCGTGCCAGAAGCTCCCAGGCCAGATCGAGAGACGGCATCGGTCCGCACAACGCCGGTGCTTTCACGGACTCCTCGGTCAGGGCACGCAGCAGCAGCTTCCGGCGGCTCCGCTCCGCACGCCGCAGCCGCCGCATCATGCTCGCATCACCGTCGAGACGCGCGAAAGCGTCGAAATCACGCCAGGACAACCGATGGAACGCCGGGTGTTCTTCTGCTGGCGCGGCCATCAGTCGATCCGTTCACCGCCGGCCTCGTGTGTGCTTCGATACCGTGCGCGAACCGTCCGAGTCCGCTCAACCACGTGGCCCAGGGAACGGCGAAGGGGTTCGCTGTCCATCCCGCGTAATGTCGCGAATGGAACGTCGTCCAGGTCGATCAGGTCGGATTCGACACCTGGTTCGATATCCACCGAGAACGAATTCATGTATCCATTCCCTCCGCGCGGGGACAGTATTTTCATGGTAGCCGACATTGTCAGCCTTTGGTCCAGACCAATCAGCCGGGTGGGGGGCGGCCGGCGGCGAGTTCGCGCAGGGTCTCCGGGTGCATGATCGTGATGCGCTGTCTGGCCGTCTCGACCACGCCCAGCTTGCGGAGCTCCTCCAGGCCCCTGGCCAGCGTGCTTCGTGACACCCGCGCGAAGCTCGCCAGTTCGCCCTGGTTGAAGTGCAGGTTCACCTGCTTGCCCTCGGCCCAGTCCGGGGCGTACTGGAGGGCCAGTTCGAGCAGCACCGCGGCCAGTCGTTGGGGGAAGTCCGGTCCGCCGGACTCCAGCCGCAGCCGGTCGGACTGCTGGAGGCGGATCGCGGCCGTGCGGAGCAGTTCCTCGCCGATGTGGGGGCGCCTGCGGAGCACGCCGAGCAGTTTCTCCCGGGCCACGACCAGCGTGTGCACCTCGTCGATCGCGGACATGGTGGCGGCTCGGGGCAGGCCGCTGATCGGGCCGAGCTCGCCGATGATCTCCGCGGGGCCGCGGGCGGCCAGCGGAGCGTCGTCGCCGCGGTAGTTCGTCGCGCTGATCTTGACCCAGCCCCGGAGGACAACGAACATGCTGGCCGCGGGGCTGCCCTGGAGGGCGAGGACCTCCCCCGGCCGCCAGACCTTCCGATGCCCCGCCTGGGTGAGCGCGGCGCGTTCCTCCTCGGTCAGCCGGTACCAGGCTCTCCGTTCCCCATTCTCAGCGGTGGGAGCTCCCATATCGTGGCCTCCCCAGTTCTGCCGAGTGTTCCATTTGACGCATCGCCCGCATCGTCGGGACGCCACCATGGTCTTGGGCAACGAAACGAAACTTACGAACCGCAACCGACGATTGTGCCAGGCAATTGCCGACACCACCAGCCACCTTTGGGGAGGACGCCATGAGAAGCGCCGAGCTGGCCCTCGGCCGGCTGGAGAACCAGCGCCACCTGCCGAGCCCGACCCTGCAGACGCCGAAGTCCTTCGGCACCACGCCGGTCGTCTTCGCCCCGCACCCGCCGCTGGTCTCCGGTGGCTGGTACAAGGGCGCTGACCAGGAGATCCACGGGCCCGGCCGGTACCCGATGCCCCGGCCGGTCGAGAAGCGCGCCGGATCGGCACTGCTCTGGACGTTCTTCCTCGGCCCGCTCGGGCTCTGCTACCTGTCGCCGGCCGCGGGGCTCGGCGTCTCCGCGCTGACCGCGATCGTGCTGGCGGTGTCCTGGAACCTCCAGTTCCTGGCGGTGGTCTGGCCGCTGGTCATGGTGCTGGCGGTCCTGGTCGCCACGAACCGGCGCTGAACCGGAAAGGAGGTGTCGGACAGCACGAGAGCGGGCCCCCCGCCGGTTGACCGGAGGCCCGCTCGTCAGGTGCCGGCTAGACCCGGCTGGCGGTGTTGCCGCCGATGTCCGACCGCGCCGCGGCGCGGACGATGATGTCCCGCTCGCGTGGGGTCAGCACGCCGGCTTCCACCAGCTCCCTGGTCGTTCGTTTCACGTGCCGGACGAACGCGTTGTGCGTCCGGTACCAGTCGTCCTGCGCGATCGCGTCGGCGACCGTGCAGCCGTTGGCCGTCTGCCGGTTGGCCACGTAGGTGTTCTCGGCACCGATGAACACCGTCGCCCTCGTGTCCGAGTTCGGGCACTCGTCGTTGACGGCCTCCACCACGGTGAACGAACCGGACAGCTCGGCGGAGACGTTGCCGGCGTTGTCGGTCGCCCGGTACCACACCGTGTGCTCGCCGACGCCGACCGACAGGGGTTCGGTGTACTCGGTCCACGCACCGTCGTCCAGCTTGTACTCCACCGACGCCACGCCGGAGTCGACGTCCAACGCGGTCAACGTGACCGTCGCGGTGTCCACGTAGTTCCAGTCGGCGTCCTGGTTCCCGGACACCTGGGCCGACACGCTCGGCGGCACGGTGTCCTGGTTCGGGTCGTCGACCACGGTGAACGACTCCGTGCCCTCCTCGGACACGTTGCCGGCCACGTCGGTCGCGCGGTAGGCGAAGGTGTGCGCGCCAGCCCCGCTCACCTGGACCGCCTCGGTGTACGCGGTCCACTCGCCCCCGTCCAGGGAGTACTCGACGGTGTCCACACCGGACCCCTCGTCCTCGGCGGTGACCGTGACCACCGCGCTGCCGAGGTAGTTGCCGTCGGCGTCCTGCTCACCGACGACGGTGGCCGACACGGTCGGCGCGGTGCTGTCCGTGCGCACCACGGTGAACGACGACGTGCCCTCCTCGGACACGTTGCCGGCCACGTCGGTCGCCCGGTACAGCACGGTGTGCGCACCCTCGGCGTTGACGGTGAGCGGCGCGTCGTACGCCGTCCACTCGCCGCCGTCGAGCTGGTACTCGACCGACGCCACGCCGGAGCCGTCGTCGGTGGCCGACAGGGTCACCACGGCGGAGTTGACGTAGTTGCCGTCGGCGTCCTGCTCACCGGTGACCTCCGCGGACACCGCGGGCGGGGTCGTGTCCTCGCCACCGCCGCCCTCGACGACCCGGAACGGCACCGAGCCGGTCTCCGACTCGTTGCCGGCCGCGTCGGTCGCGCGGAACTGCACCGCGTGGTCGCCAGGGTCGGTCACCACCACCGGCTCGGTGTACGGGTGGAAGCCGGTGTCGTCGATCTCGTACTCCACCAGCTCCACGCCGGAGCCCTCGTCGGTCGCGGTGACCGTGACGGTGGCGCTGCCGACGTAGTTGCCGTCCGCGTCCTGCTCACCGGTGACCTCCGCGGACACCGCGGGCGGGGTGGTGTCCTCGCCACCGCCGCCCTCGACCACCGAGAACGACGTCGTGCCCTCCTCGGACACGTTGCCGGCCACGTCGGTCGCCCGGTACAGCAGCGTGTGGTCGCCGACTGCGTTCACCACCACCGGCTCGGTGTAGGCGGTCCAGGCGCCACCGTCCAACTGGTACTCGACGGTGTCCACACCGGACCCGTCGTCGGCCGCGGTCAGCGTCGCGGTCGCGCTGCCGACGTAGTTGCCGTCGGCGTCCTGGCTGCCGGTGACCTCCGCGGTCACCGTCGGCGGGGTGGTGTCCTCGCCACCACCGTCACCGGTCACGACCAGCTCGCCGGCCATCTGGCTGTGGCCCTGGACGGTGCAGTAGTAGCGGTACGTGCCCGGGGTGAGCGTGACGGTGGCCTCGTGCAGACCGCCGTTCCCGTCGAGCGGGTTGGCGGTGATGTTCAGGCTCACGTCGTGGTTGTAGCCCGGCGTCGACGTGTCGAACGTCAACGTGTGGGTCATGTACGTGGTGTTGCCGGTCGACTCGTTGTTCTCGAAGACGATCGTGGTCTCCCCCGCCACCGCGGTGGTGGGGGCCTCGCCGTACGAGTTGATGTCGTCGGTGCCGGTCCAGCGCAGCGTCTGCGCCGCGGCGGCCGACTCTTCCTGCGCGGCCTCGTCCGGCGCGGTGGGCGCGGCCGGCGCCGTCTTGATCGGCCGTGGGGACGCCGGCTCCGGCGACGCCGAGGCCGGTGCCGCCACCAGCCCCAGCACGGTCAGCGCCGCGGCCGTCGCGGCGACTAGTGGTCGGAACATGTCAGGGTGCCTCCAAATGGGGCGGGAAAGGGCCGGCCGGCGCGCGGTGCGCCGGCCGGCCCGCTCGAACTAGAGCTCCCGCACCCGGATGTTGCGGAACTCGATCACATCGTTGTTGCCGTGGTTCTGCAGACCGAGATATCCACTCAGGAACTGGCGCAGATCCGTCGGCGGGTCACCCGCACGCGAGGACTCCTTGCCCGGGGTGTTGTCGAACTCGTTGATCACGATCCCGTCGCGGATGATCGTGTAGTGCTGTCCGACGACCCGGACCTCGTACTCGTTCCAGACGCCCTTGTCGGTCGGGTTGGCGCCGTCGAGGTCCACCGGGTCGAAGTTGTAGATCGACCCGGTCTTCTGCGGCTCACCGGACTCACCGTCGTAGATCTGGATCTCGTGTCCACAGTAGATCGCGACCCACGCCTCGGAGTTCCGCGCCGAGCCGACCGTGCCGCAGCTGCCCGGCGGGCGCTCCTCGAGCGGTGTCCTCGGGTCCGGGAACCTGGTGAACATCCCGGTGTTGGCGCGGTGTCCCTCCGGCGACATGTCGCGGAACTGCGCCTTGAACGAGAAGTCCCCGTACGCCTTGTCCGCGTACCACAGCATGCCGAGCCCGCCGCTGGATCGCAGGAAACCGTCCTCCTGGATCGAGAACGATCCGGACGGCGCCTGTTCCCAGCCGCGCAGGGTCTCCGGCGTGCCGTTGAACAGCGTCTCGTAGCCGGTGACGCCCTTGCGGCCGATCTCCGACTCCTCCGCCGCGGTGTCCAGCTTCGCCTTCTGGTTGGCGTTGATGATGCCGAGCTGCCGGAGCTGCTTGGTCACCTGCTTGACGTGCCGGACGAACGGACGGTGCCGGTCCCAGGTGACCTCGTCGTTGATCAGGTCGTCGATCTTGCACCCGGCGCCGACGTTCTTGTTGTTGACCGTCGTGTTGGCGTCGAGGAAGGTCACCTTGGTGTTCGGGTCGGACACCACACATCCGACGTTGACCGCGTGCCGGATCGTCGCCGTCTCGCCGTCCGCGTAGGTCACGGTCAGCTTGGCGGTGTACGGACCGACCCGCTTGTAGGTGTGGGTCGGGTTGGCCTCGGTCGAGGTCGTGCCGTCGCCGAACTCCCACAGCCAGGACACACCGCCGGCCTTCAGGCCGTTGAACCGGTGGGTCAGCGCCTGGTCCTGCACCGCGACCGACGAGGTCGTCGTGGCCGGGGTCGGACCGCCGCCCTGGTAGGTGATCCGGAGCAGCTTCTGGTTCGGGGTGACCGAGAAGAAGCCGCCGCCGTAGTCCAGCACGTACAGCGCGCCGTCCGGACCGAACTTGGCGTCCATCCACTGGTTCAGCTGGTTGTCGCCGCCGCCGAGCGGAATGATCTTCCGCAGGTCCTCGGCGAACACCGGCGGCTGGGCCTCCGGCACGCCCTCCGGGTTCACCGTGACCGCGACCCGGTTCTGCGGGTTCGTCTGGTCACCGATGAACCACTTGTCGTCCCAGTACTTCGGCCACGCGACACCGCTGTCGGTGTTCACCCGGTCGTAGTGGTAGGTCGGACCGGACATGACCGCCTGACCGCCACCCTTGAGGTAGGGCTGGGTGTAGGTCGCGTCCTCGGCGTTGTACGTCGGGACGTTGCTGTTCGGCCGGTTCGGGAACACCGGGCCGCCGCCGTCCGGCGCGTACCAGATCATGTTGTTCTTGATCGGCGGCAGGTTGATCAGACCGGTGTTGCGCGGCGAGGTGTTCAGCGGGTTGTCACAGTCGTACCACCCGGTCAGCACCTCGGCGTCGGTGTTGCTGCGGTCGCGGTACGGCTGCTTGTTGCCCATGCAGTACGGCCAGCCGTGGTTGCCCGCCTCGGTCATGATCGTCGCGGTCTCGTACTTCGCCGGCCCGAGCTCGGGGTTCGGGGCCGACGCGTCCGGACCGACCCACCCGGTGGTCAGCCAGTTGTGCTCCGGGTCGATCTGCAGGCGCGAGATGTTCCGCACGCCCATGGCGTAGATCTCCGGCCGGGTCTTGGCCGTCCCCTCGGGGAACAGGTTGCCCTCGGGGATCGTGTAGGTGCCGTCCGCCTCCGGGTGGATGCGGATGACCTTGCCGTTCAGGTCGTTGGTGTTACCCGACGTGCGGCGAGCGTCCTGGAACGAGACACCCTTGTACTCGGCGGTCCAGTTGTTGCCGGAGTAGCCGTCCGAGCCCTGCGACGAGTTGTTGTCGCCGGACCCGATGTACAGGTTGCCGTCCTTGTCGAACGCCATGCCGCCACCGGCGTGGCAGCAGCTGTGGATCTGCGCGTCCCACTCCAGCACGTCGACGCGGCTCGCCAGATCCAGCGTCTGCGCATCGTGGTCGTAGGTGAACCGCGAGATCGTGCGCTTGCCGATCCGGTTCTCCCGGTCGATCGACTCGTGCGGCATCCAGTAGACCCAGAGCCAGCCGTTCTCGGCCCAGTTCGGGTCGGTCACGAGGCCGAGCAGGCCCTCCTCGTTCTTGACCAGCTCACCACCGCTGCCGCGGTTGCCCATGACGTCCAGGGTCGCCAGCAGCTTGACTTCCTTGGCCTCCGGGTCCCACTGGTGGATCGTGCCGCAGCCGAGGCCGATGTCCGGGTTCGTCCAGTCGTTCGGCTGGGGCACGGCGTTCTCGGCACAGGCGGCCTTGCCGACGTAGAACACCGTGCCCTCGGGCGCGATGGTCAGGCCGTGCGGCTCGCCGATCTGGTCGAGCTCACCGGGCTGGTTCTCCGCGGTCAGGCGCTCGACCTTGTAGTTCGACGCGATGGTCGCCTTGCAGTCCGCGCGCACCATGCCGGTCGTCCACTTGAGGGCGCCGAGCAGGTGGGTGCGGAACGCGGTCTCGCCGTAGCTGCCGTTCGTGTGACCCATGCCGGTGTAGAAGGACCGGCCGCCGTCGTAGTCACGGCACCAGGAGATCGGGTGGAACGGGCCGTTCGCGCCCGGACCGGCGTCGTAGTGCCGCTCCTCGACCTGCGCGACGGTGTGCACCTGGCCGAGCGGGTTGGTGTCCCAGTTCGTCCACTTGTCGGTGCGGGTGACCTCCATCGGCAGGCCCGCGGTCGCCGGGTGGTGCCGGTCGGTGAAGTTGACCACCGACTCCTGCGGCTCCGGCTCCGGCGGCGGCGCCGACTCGGCGGTGTACAGGCCCCAGTCCGCGAGCTGGGTCGCGGACTCACCGCGGTTGGCGGTGATGTCGAGGCGGAAGTGCGCGTACGCCGTCGTGTTGTCGAGCTCGAACTCGCGGAGCTGGAACCGCTCCGGGAACTCCTCGTCGGTCCTGGCGTCCAGGTCGACCCAGTTGGTGCCGTCCGTGCTGGCCTGCAGGGTCCAGTTCGCCGGGTCCCGGCCGTCGAAGTCGTTGGCCGAGGTCATCGAGTACTTGGTCACCACGGCCGGCTCGTCGAGGGTGTAGGTGACCCACCCGGTCTCGGCGAACGTCAGCCACTTGGTGTCGGCGTCGTTGTCGGTGAGCTGCACCGCGGTCTCCCGCGGCGGGTTCTCCCCGCTCGTGCCGACGTCGGCGACCGGGATCGGCGGGGTCAGCGCGCCGACCGGGCGGGCGCCGACCAGGCCGGTGAACCAGTCGGAGTTGGGCTGGAACTTCGCCGCGTCGGCCACACCGAGGTAGCCGTTGCCGGCCTTGATGAAGTTCTGCAGCGCGGTCTCCTGCGCCCCGGTGAGCGACAGGCCCTCGGCGGAGAGCATGACCACGCCGCGGAAGCGGGCGAGGTTCTCCGCGCTGAACACGGCCGGGTCCGAGCTGACCGCGACGTTCATGCCGTTGCGCTGGGCGAGCCCGGCGATCGCGTCGGTGGCCCGGACGACCGGGTCCTTCTGGTCGGCGGCCGGTCCGTGGAAGACCAGCACGTTGACCGGAGCGGCCGTCTGCGCCGCCGCCTGGGGCGCGGTGGTCGTGGTGATCGAGGGCGCGACCAGTGTCCCGAAGGACATCGCCGCGCTGAGCAACACCACCCCGGCTGTTCGCCAGGATCGGCGTTGGGACAAGCCAGTGGGAACTCTTCGTCCCATCCCTCACTCCTTCGTTGGTGGTAGGGGCCTTGTCGGGGGAATCAGTGGCCGCCGTGTCCGGTGGTCGGCGCCTGGGTGGTGGCCGCGGCGTGCGTGTGGCCGTGGAAGCGGTCGATCGCCTCCTGCGCGCCGGGCGGCATGGAGCCGTCGGCGTTGCGCACCAGGAAGATGCCGGCCATCCCGTTGGTGTCGGTGTGGGCCTGGTAGTGGCAGTGGTACATCCACGCGCCGGGGCCGACCGCCTCGCCGGCGAGCACCTGGAAGCCGAACGAGCTGCCCGGGTCCAGGTTCTTGTTGTCGACCACGTTGGAGTAGTCGCTGTCGCCGCGCAGCATGCCGGTGCGGGTGTCCGCCCAGCGGTGTGCGTGCAGGTGGAAGGTGTGCGGCTGGCTGCCGTGCCCGATGCAGACGAACTCGACCCGCTCCCCGTGGCGGCACTCGAACATCGGGGTGTTCGGCGCGGTCTTGTTGTTGATCGTCATCTCGCTGAACACGACGGTGAACTGCCGGTCGGGCAGCAGGTCACCCTGGCGGCGGACGATCAGCCCGCCGTACAGGCCGCGCAGGATGCCGCCGGTGCCGTGCTCGCCGCCGAGGGCGTGGTCGTGGTAGTGCCAGTAGCCCGCGCTGCCCGGCATGTAGAAGCCGCCGCTCGCCCGGTACTGCTCCTGGGTGCGCCAGGTGTATACCCGGGTCTCCCCCGGCTCGTTGAACGAGCCGTTGAGCGGGGCGCCGTCGGAGTTGGTGTCGTAGTTGACGCCGTGCGGGTGGATCGACAGCCGCTGGTCGGTGGTGTTGACCAGCTCGATCTCGAGGGTGTCGCCCTCGTAGATCTCCAGCAGTGGTCCGGGGACGGTCGCCTGTCCCGGCGCGAGCCCGTAGCCGATCAGGTTGTCGCCGATCCGCTCGGCGTACATCGTGAGCCGCCTCGTGCGCGCGCGGGCGGCGCTGGCCGCGGGCTGGTTGAGCATGGCGGCGGGTCCGACGGCGGCGATCGCTCCGCCGGCCATCACGGAACCGGCGATCAGCGATCGCCGGGAAACCCTCGTTGGGGCGCGTTTGTCCATCATCGGTCTCCAGTTGGCGGGATTGGTGACGAGCAGGCGTGATGGCCGGACGACCTCGCGGAACTCCGCGTCGGAGGTGAGTGGGAAGGTGCGACACGACCGTGTCGGCTCGCCGTGGCGACTAGCACGGAAGTGGAACGCATCCGTGCACCCGCCGCGATGACATCCTTGTCATGCTGTTACGCCCTTCGGCCCGCTTCTGATCAAACGAGTCGAACTTATGTCGTTCAGCGACAAAAGTTAAGGGCCAAATGGCTCAATGGAGTGAGCACCCCCACCCGGTCTGGGTGCCTGGGGGCCGGTGATCCGCCTGTTCGTTCGGCGCCTGATCAAATCCGGCCGTTCGCGACTCTCCGTGAGGAGCACCCGCTCGTTCACCCGTCCGGGCGCAGCCTAACCGCTACTTCACACGCGCGCGGACCCGGCCACCGGTGTCGCCGGTGTGCACCCCGCGTGATCGCCGTGGGCCGGGGCCGGCTCCCGCGAGACGACGTCGAGCGGTCCCGGACCGGGCGCGAACCGGCTCCGGACGGGCGATGTCTCAATTGGACAACAACGCCGGCGGCACCGTGGCCAGGGCCGTTCTTCTCACGGTCCGCGACGAGGGCACCACGTCCCGCCGCCGGTCGACGACCCGATGACCAGTCGGCCGCCTCGGGTCGGTCATCGTTCGTCGTCGGTGGCGCGGTCGAGAGCGACGAGCCGTTTGCCCAGGTTGGTCCCGTCGAACAGGCCCTGGAGGGCGGCGGGGGCGTTGGCCAGCCCGGTGGTGACGTCTTCCCGCCACACCAGTTTCCCGTCGGCTACCCAGCCGGCGAGTTCGCCGAGGGCGGCGGGGAACTCCGCGAGGAAGTCGAGGAAGATGAAGCCCTCCATGCGTGCGCGCCGGAACGCGAGCCGCATGTAGTTCGCCGGCGCGTTCCCGTAGCCCTGGGCGGTGTAGCCGGACGAGATCGAGCCGCACAGGGCGATCCGGGCACCGATGGCCAGGTTGTCGAGCGCGGCCTCCAGCAGTGGTCCGCCGACGTTGTCGAAGACGGCCGACACCCCGTCCGGAGCGAACCGGCGCAGGGCCGCTCGGACGTCGTCGTGGTAGTCGAGGCACTCGAACCCGGCGACGTCGGTGACCCACCGGACCTTCTCGGGAGTGCCCGCGGTCCCGAGGACACGGGCACCGCGCAGGCGCGCGATCTGGCCGGCCAGCGAGCCGACGCCGCCGGCCGCGCCGGTGACCAGCACGGTGTCGCCGGGGGACACGTTCAGCACGTGCGTGATCCCGACGTAGGCGGTCAGGCCGCTGGTGCCGTACACCGAGAGCATGTGCTTCGGGTCCAAGCCCGGCGGGACGGGGTTGACGCCGAAGAGCCCCTCGCCGCACGCGATCGCGTAGTCCTGCCAGCCGAGCGTCCCGTAGACCCACTGTCCTCGGGGCAGTGCCGGGTTTCTCGATTCGAGTACCTCGCCGACGCCGCTTCCGCGCATCACGTCGCCGACCGCGACCGGGTCGGTGTAGGTCGCCTCCGCGTTGAGCCACGTCCGCTGGGTCGCGTCGATGCCGAGCCACCGGACGCCGACCAGCGCCTCACCGTCCCGAAGCGGAGGAACGGGTGCGGTCTCCAGTTCGAAGGTGTCGGCCTCGATGCGGTGCGCCGGCCTGTTCCGCAGAACGACACGCCGGTTCTGTCTGGTCACGGACTCCCCTGTTCGCCGCGTGAATAGTTGACCGACTTTCGTCGGTAGTCGTGAGTGGGCCACGTGCGGACACTGGCTGGCGTCGAGGGCACACCCTTTCGGGGAAGGGAAGACTTAGCGATGACTACCCGCACATCCGCACGACGGTCGAGGTTCGCGCTTGCCGGGGCGATCGCCGCCACCGTCGCCGCCGTCGGGCTGGTGACCGGCTCGGCGATGGCCAGCCCGGCCGCCGACCCCGCCGCGCCGGGCACGCACGTTCCGGCCACGATCGAACCCGCCGAGTGCGAGAGCATCCCGCCGGACCGCGATCTCGCCGTCACCCAGACCGTCCACCAGGTCGGGCTCGACCTCGGCGCGTCGGACAAGGTCATGCTGGCCGCGTTCGAGGCGGGCTGGGTCGAGTCGCACATGAACAACCTGCCGTGCGGGGACAAGGACTCGCTCGGCGTGTTCCAGCAGCGCCCGAGCCAGGGTTGGGGCACGCCGGAGGAGATCATGGACGTCACCTACGCCGCCACCCAGTTCTTCGAACAGGCCATCCACAACGAGCCGCTCTACCCGGACCTGACCGCCGGCCTGCTGGCCCAGACGGTGCAGCGGTCGTGCTGCCCGGAGCGCTACGACGAGGCCGAGCCGAAGGCGCTGGAGATGCTGGCCGAGGTCGGCGCACTGAGCTCCCGGGAGCGGTGATGCGCGCCAGGACCACGCTCGGCGCGGCCGCGCTGATCGTCGGCGCGGTGATTGCGGGGCTCGCCACGCCGGCGCAGGCCGGACAGGCCGACCCGTTCACGGCCGCGGCCGCCGAGTTCGACGTGCCCAGGGACCTGATCGTCGCGGTCGGCTACGGCGAGACCCGGCTCGACGGGCACGGCGGCGCGCCGAGCCAGGACAACGGGTTCGGTGTCATGCACCTGGTCAGCAACCCGTCCCGGCACACGCTCGAGCGGGCCGCGCGGCTCACCGGGGAACCGGTCGCCGAGCTGCGCACCGACACGGCGGCGAACGTCCGGGGCGGCGCGGCGGTGCTGCGCGCCATGGCCGACGAGCACGGGCTGTCCGGTGCCGACCGGGACCGGCTCGGCGCCTGGTACCCGGTGGTCGCGAGCTACGGCGGTGCCGCCGACGACCGGGTCGCCCGGATGTACGCGGACATGGTGTACGACCTGCTGCGCGCGGGTGTCGACGCGCGAGGGGTGACCGCAGAGGCCCGGGACGTGCTGCCGGAGCTCGGGCGGTTCGCTTCCGTGCGGGCGCTGGACGAGGGCGCCGGTGCGCTCGACTACCCGGGCGCGATCTGGAACCCCGCGCACAGCGCGAACTTCGCCGCCGGGCGCACCGACACGATCCGGACGGTGGTCGTGCACGTCACGCAGGGGTCGTACGCGGGCTCGATCAGCTGGTTCCAGGACCCGGCCTCGCAGGTCAGCGCGCACTACGTCATCCGGTCCTCGGACGGCGAGATCACCCAGATGGTGCACGACCAGGACACCGCCTGGCACGCCCGATCGGCCAACGCCAGCTCCATCGGCATCGAGCACGAGGGCTGGATCGACGACCCGGCGTGGTTCACCGAGACCATGTACCGCTCGTCGGCGGCGCTGACCGCCTGGCTGTGCGACACCTACGGGCTGGCCAAGACCCGGGACGTGATCGTCGGGCACAGCGAGGTGCCGGGCAACGACCACACCGACCCCGGCCCGAACTGGGACTGGGACCACTACATGTCGCTGGTCAACGGCGGCTGAGCGGGCGAGGAGGGCCGGCCGGGCCGGCCCTCCTCCCTACATGAAGTAGCGCAGCCAGACGTACAGCCACGCCAGCAGCAGGCTGAACACCGTCACCACGATGCCGTACCGGGTGAACTGCCAGAAGCTGATCCGGTGACCGGACCGCGCGGCGATCCCGATGGCGACCACGTTGGCGCTCGCCGCCACCGCGGTGCCGTTGCCGCTGAAGTCCGCGCCGAGCGCGAACGCCCACCACAGCGCCTCGCCGGTCGCCGGGTTCGGCGCCTGGGCGACCACACCCTCCACGATCGGGGCCATCGTCGCGGTGTACGGGATGTTGTCGAAGAACGCGCCGAGCACACCGGAGCCGAACAGCAGTGCCGTGGCGGCCACGAAGTAGTTGTCGCCGAACTGCTCGATCGCCCACTCGCCGACGGTGTCGATCACACCGGTGTGCACCAGGCCGGCGACCATGATGAACAGGCCGGCGAAGAACGCGAGCGTGCCCCACTCGACCTCGTCGAGCACCTCCTCGGCGTCGACGCGGGCCACCAGGTACATCACGCCGGCCCCGACCAGCGCCACCACCGACGGCTCGACGTGGAGCACCGAGTGCAGGCCGAAGCCGACCACCACGAGGCCGAGCACGACCAGGCAGCGGATGAGCAGCTTCGGGTCCTTGATCGCCCGCTTCTCCTGCAGCGAGAGCACCTCGGCGACCCGGTCGGCGTTGTAGACGAACGACTTGCGGAACAGGAACTTCGTCAGCACCACGAACAGGGCGAAGATCACGACCACGACCGGCGCCATGTGCACCAGGAAGTCGTTGAACGTCAGACCGGCCCGGCTGCCGATGATGATGTTCGGCGGGTCACCGATCAACGTCGCCGCGCCGCCGATGTTGGACGCCAGCACCTCGGCGATCAGGTACGGCTGCGCGGGGATCCGCAACCGGTTGCAGACCACGATCGTCACCGGGGCGACCAGCATGATCGTGGTGACGTTGTCCAGGAACGGCGACGCGACCGCGGTGATCAGCATCAGCATGACCATCAGCCGGTACGGCTGGCCCTTGGACCGCTTGGCCGCCCAGATCGCCAGGTAGTCGAACAGCCCGGTCGGTTTGATGATCCCGACGATGATCATCATCCCGAACAGCAGGAAGATGACGTTCCAGTCGATGCCCTCGTGCTCGGAGTAGAACACGTCCGCGCCGGGGACGAGGCCGAGCACGGCCATCGCGCCCGCGGCGACGAGCACGACCTTGACCTTGCCCACCTTCTCCGTGGCGATGAAGTAGAACGCCACGAAGAAGATCGCCAGTGCGAGGACCGCGCTCATTGTGCGGAACCCACTGGCTCAGTCGCCGAGGTTGTTGACGGCGAGACTGGTCAGCAGGCGCTCGAGCGTGACCGCTCCGGTCAGCACGCCCCGCGCGTCGACGACCGCGACCAGGGGGCTGCGCAGCCTGGCCATCGCCGCGGCGACCTCGAGCAGGGTCGCGTCCTCGGCGACGGTGACCGGGCGGGCCGCCTGCCGGGGCAGGCACTCGCCGACCGTGCGCTCGCCGAGTTCGGTCCAGAACGTGTCGGCGTGCTCCTCGTCGATGGTCCGCGCCAGCGCCGGGTCGTCCTGGTACGACGACGGCACGGCGAGCCGGAGGACCTGGGTCCCGGGCAGCACCACCGACGGCCGGGAGAACTCGTCCACCAGGATCAGGCCGGGCAGCCGTCGCACGACCATGGCCCGTACCACCCGGATCACCGGGTCGTCGGCCGTGACCGTCGGCATGGTGACGGCGATGTCGCGTGCTTTCATGGCCTCGATCCGTGGTGAAGTCTCCGAAGTGGTCACCTTCCAAGTCTTTGCTGGTCAGGGCCTTGAAACCATTGGGGCTGACACCCAACTCGAGTGGGGTGCGGCATGTAGGCCGGGATGGGGGCCGCCCCGCATGGACATCCGCGCGCGGGGCGACCACCCTGGAGCGATGAGCGTCAACCCCGCACCGGTGCGGCCGGAGCGGTCGCTGTTCCGGCGGCTGTTCCTGATCAACGGGCTGGTGTTCACCATCGGTACGGTGGTGCTCGCGTTGTCGCCGGCGACGGTGTCCGCGCCGGTGCTGGTGACCGAGATCCCGGTGCTGATCGTCGGCCTCGCGGTGATCCTCGCGGCGAACGCGGTGCTGGTGCGGAGCAGTCTCGCGCCGCTCGGCTCACTGGCCACGCTGATGGAGCGGGTGGACCTGCTGCGGCACGGCGACCGGCTCCTCGAACGGGGCAACGGGGACCTCACCCACCTGATCCGCACGTTCAACGAGATGCTCGACCGGCTCGAGGCCGAGCGCAGCGCCGCGAGCGCGCACGCGCTGGCCGCGCAGGAGGGCGAGCGGCAGCGGATCGCCCGCGAGCTGCACGACGAGATCGGGCAGAGCCTGACCGTGGTGCTGCTCGGGCTCAAGCGGGTGGTCGACCAGGCGCCGGCCGAGCTGCGCGAGGAGCTGCACGGCGTGCAGGAGGGGGTGCGTGCGAGCCTGGACGAGGTGCGGCAGGTGGCCAGACGGCTGCGCCCGGGCGTCCTGTCCGACCTGGGGCTCGCCAGCGCGCTGAGCGCGTTGA
The DNA here is from genome assembly GCF_025165815.1 of Actinophytocola gossypii. Taxonomy (GTDB): domain Bacteria; phylum Actinomycetota; class Actinomycetes; order Mycobacteriales; family Pseudonocardiaceae; genus Actinophytocola; species Actinophytocola gossypii. The sequence goes on from NZ_JAFFZE010000012.1 coordinate 144,723, forward strand.
GCAGCGAGTTCTCCGAGATGAGCGGGGTACCGGTGACCAAGAAGGTCTCGGACCTGCCGGTCCTCGACGACGACGTGGAGCTGGTGCTCTACCGGATCGCGCAGGAGGGGCTGACCAACGTGGCCAGGCACGCGAGAGCCAGCCGGGTCGAGCTGACCCTGCGCCAGGAGCTCGACGGCCTGACCCTGCGGATCTCCGACGACGGCCGGGGCGGCGTGCTCCGCGAGGGCGCCGGGATCCGCGGCATGCGGGAACGGGCGCTGCTGGTCGGCGCCACGCTCACCATCGACTCCAAGCGCGGCGACGGCACCGACGTGATCCTGGTGGTGCCGGCATGACCGCCACACGGATCCTGCTGGCCGACGACCACGCGCTGGTCCGGCGGGGCCTGCGGCTGATCCTGGACGCCGAGCCGGACCTGGACGTGGTGGCCGAGGCCGCCGACGGCGCTGAGGCGGTGAGCCTGGTCGGCGCGGGCGGCATCGACCTGGCGATCCTGGACATCGCGATGCCCAGGATGACCGGGTTGCAGGCGGCGCGGGAGATCGCGCAGCGGGCACCGGACGTGCGGATCCTGGTGCTGTCCATGTACGACAACGAGCAGTACCTGTTCGAGGCGCTGAAGGCGGGCGCGTCCGGGTACGTGCTGAAGTCGGTGGCCGACCAGGACCTGATGGCCGCCTGCCGGGCCGCCATGCGCGGCGAGCCGTTCCTGTACCCGGCGGCGGTCACCGCGCTGATCCGCGACCACCTGCGCCGGGGCAGGCTGCCGGACAGCGTGCTCACCCCACGCGAGGAGGAGATCGTCAAGCTGATCGCCGAGGGCAACTCCACCAAGGAGATCGCCGACCTGCTCATGATCAGCGCCAAGACCGTCGACCGGCACCGGGCGAACATCCTCGCCAAGCTCGGCATGCGCGACCGCCTGGACCTGACCCGGTACGCCATCCGCGCGGGCCTGGTGGAGCCGTAGGTCCCGGGTGGTCACAGGTGGTCGCGGGGGAAGGTCATGGTCCAGTTGCGGGACCGGACGCGGGTCTGGCCCTCGAAGGCGTCCAGGCGGGCGTGCAGGTGGAAGTCGGTCGGGGTGCAGGTCAGCACCTGGCGGGTCTCGATCCGGGTGGCCCAGTCGCCGCGGGCGAACGTCATGACCCACTCGGTCTCGCCGCGGACCGAGGAGTAGTCGTCGGCGGTCCAGCTGTAGCGCTCCCGCACGTCCTTGCGGATCTCGGTGCCGGTGTCCTCGTAGCGCACCACGCCGGTGTCCTTCACCACGTCCAGCGCCGAGTCGTAGGTGATCATGCTGCGGCCGACGTCCCAGCGGTAGTCCCCCTGCTCCAGCACCGTCGTCGCCAGCGGCCGGGTGCCCTCCGGCTCGTCGAACGGGCGCAGGCTGACCTCGTCCGGCGCGGCGACCGGGCGGATCGGCAGCTCCAGGAAGCTCCCCGCGGTGTGCACGGACAGCCGCACCGGCTCCGGCGGGGGCCAGGCCAGCGGCCAGTACGACGTGGAAAGCGACAGCCGGATCCGGTGCCCGGCGGGGAACGCCTGCGCGACGCCGTTCAGCGGGACCTCCACCTGGTACCGGCGGCCCGGCACCAGCGGCTCGGGGTGGTCGTGCGAGTCGCGGTGGCACAGGTTCAGCAGGCCGTAGGTCACCCGGGTGGCGCGCCCGTCCTCGGCCACGTCGGACAGCCGGGCCGCGACCATCGCTACCGGCCGGTCGGCCGACACGTCCAGCCGCACCACCGGTGAGCCGAGGATCTCGCACTGCTCGGTCAGCACGTCGGAGGTGAACACCAGCGAGCCGCCGTCCTCCTCGCGCTGGTCGTAGGGCAGGTCCGGCGGCGCGCTGTAGGAGGACCACTTGCCGGCGAACTGCCCGACCGACAGCGGGGACTCGATCGTCACCACGTCCACCGGCACCTTCGCGTCCCGGTGCGCGATCCGGTGCGGCGCCAGCGGGTGCAGGTCGCGACGGATGTTCGGCGACGGCCAGCTCGGCTCCCCGACCCAGCGGCCGGGGCGTTGTTCGTAGGACGTGGACGGCGGCACGCTGTCCTGCATCCAGGTCCGCAGCACCGGTTCGTCCACATCGGACTCCCCGTTCCGCAGCCACCGGTCGAACCAGCGCACCACCTCCTGCAGGTAGCCGATCGCCGGCCCCGGCACGCCCAGGTGCGGGTACTTGTGCGACCACGGCCCGATCAGCCCCTTGCGCGGCACGTCCAGGCCCTCCACCAGCCGCAGCACGGCGTTGGAGTAGCCGTCGGCCCACCCGCACGAGGCGAACACCGGCACCCGGATAGCCGAGAAGTCCTCGCACACCGACGCGTGCCGCCAGTAGTCGTCGCGGCGCTGGTGGCGCAGCCACTCCGCGACCCACGGCCGCGCCGCGTCCAGCCGCTCGGTCCACATGCGACGCCAGTCCGCGCCGGCCAGCGCCGGGTCGGGCGGGCATACGGAGTAGGCGAACATGGTGCCGGACTCGGCCAGGTTGTCCGACAGCATGCACCCGCGCATGTAGTGCATGTCGTCGGCGAAGCGGTCGTCGGTGAACGAGGCGATGCAGATCGCGCCGAGGCTCGGCGGTTGCCGCGCGGCGACCTGGAGCGCGGAGAACCCGCCCCAGGAGATGCCCATCATCCCGGTCGTCCCGTCGCACCACGGCTGCGCGGCGAGCCAGGCCAGCACGTCCTCGGCGTCGCGCTGCTCCTGTTCGAGGTACTCGTCGACGAGCACGCCGTCGGAGTCACCGCTGCCCCGGATGTCCACCCGCACGCAGGCGAAGCCGTGCCCGGCCAGGTACGGGTGCGCGATCGAGTCGCGGACCGAGGTCAGGTCCCGCTTGCGGTACGGGATGTACTCCAGGATCGCCGGCACCGGGTGCTCGTCGGAGTCCAGCGGCCGCCAGATCCTGGCGGCCAGCCGGGTTCCGTCCGTCGTCGGGACGACGACGTGCTCGTCCTCCTTGATCTCGTACGGCAGTGAGGTGACGACACGCATCCGCTCGGTTTCCCCCTTCACTCCTCGGCGAACTCGAACGGCAGCGCCGCCACGCACCGCTCGTACTTGTCCTCCAGTTCCGCCACGCTGTCCGCGCCGACGATGATCTCGGCCAGCTCGTAGCTGTAGCTGTCCTGCGACATCCCGTCGGACAGCCGCGCGCCGTCCGCGGCGCGGCGCAGGACGTGCACGCCGTCGATGTCCCGCTGCACCGCCTCGATGTCCGCCGGCGACGGGCCACGCACCAGCAGACCGTCCTCGAATCGCCGCAGGTACCACCGGGCCGAGATCGCGTACTCCCCCTCGCCCTTCTGGCCGGGGTCCTCACCGAGCGCGACCTTCACCATGTAGTGGTGGTTGGGGAACCCGTCGACCTGCTCGAACAGCTCCGCGTGCGACTGGGAGTGCCGGGGGTTGATCTCCAGCACGGTGACCTCGTTGGTCTCCGGGTCGCAGAAGAACTCGATGCTGAACGTGGCGTTGTCGTAGCCGATGCCCGCCATGACCCGCCGGGACACGTCGGCGAGCCGGTCGCACATGGTCGCCGGCAACCGCGCCGGGTACTGGTGGCGCAGGAAGCTCGACACCCCGGGGTAGATCAGCGAGTCCAGCACGCCGTACACCACGACCTGTCCGTCCTGGACGTAGCCCTCGACCGCCGCGCGGTTCCCGGACAGTGCCCGCTCGGCCAGCGCCACCTGCCCGCCGACCTCGGCGATCTCCGGCGGCAGGTCGGCCTGGGCGAGCACGTACTCGAACGGCTCCCCCACCCGGCCGATGCCGTCCCGCAGCTCGGCGACGGCCTCGTCGAACTCCTGGTCGCTGGTGACCTCGAAGGCGAGTTTGGACGAGAACGACTTCACCGGCTTGAGCCAGCACGGGTAGCCGACGTCCGCCGGCAGCACCGGGTCCTCCAGGTCCACCACGCCGAACGGGGCGTACTCCTTGATCACGTCACGTTGGACGAGCCTGCTCCAGTACTTGTGCTCGCACTTCAGCACCGCGTCCAGACTCGCGCCGCGCACGCCGAACCGCTCGCACAACAGCGGGACGATCGTGCTGACCGGGAAGTCCCAGAATCCCACGATCGCGTCGATCGTCTCGTCGAACGCCGCGATCCTGCTCTCGGCCTCGGCCAGCAGGCGCTCGATCTCGATGTCGCCGAACTGCAGTTCCGGGATGGTCAGCAGGCCGTGGAAGGCGTAGCGGTCCGCGTCCGGGATCCGCTCCAGTAGCCGCTGGTTCTCCTCGTCGAGGCCGAGCACCACGATGTTGCGCTTCGTCAAGTCCCACTCCTCAATGCGTCGCGCGGCCCGCGTCGAGCCGGTCCCGGTAGCGCTGGTGCGCGTGCCGGACCAGCTCGCCGGAGAGCCAGGCGATGGGTTCCACGTCGTCGAGCAACGGCTCGTTGTCCGGTCCGAAGTCGACGACCCGTCCGGTCAGCACCCACGGCCGGGCGCCCTCCCGGAGTTCGCGTAGGTACTGGCAGATCCGACGGGCGAGCCAGTCCTCCGGGGGCAGCGACCACCAGGCGGGCACCCGCATCGGGTTCGCGGACAGGCCGGGCATGACCAGCCCGCTCTCGTGGTCGGTACTGGCGTGCTGGGCGTCGGCGACCGGACCCGGCGAGTAGCGCAGGTACAGCTCGACGCCGTGCTCCATCAGCTGGGTCAACTCGTCGAGCCGCTCCAGCGTCGGCATTCCCAGCGGATCCATGACCAGGGGGATGCCCCCGGAACGACCTTCGAAAACCCCACTACGCTCCCGCTGGTGGGGTGGAGCTGGGCGGAGCTGCGCGCGGCCTCGGTACTCGCCGAGGACGACGCGGTGCTCGCGCTGCACAAGCCGGCCGGCATCGCGGTGACCGGTGAGCGGCACGACGTCGACCTGGTGGAGCTGGCCGAGGCGGCGGGCGAGCGGCTGTACCCGGTGCACCGGATCGACAAGGCCACCTCCGGGCTGGTGCTGTTCGCCAAGGACCTGGCCGCGCACGGCGGGCTCACCCGGCAGTTCGCCAAGCGGGAGGCCGACAAGGCATACCTGGCGGTCACCCGCTCCACCGGCCTGCCGGACGAAGGCGTGATCGAGCTGCCGCTGTCGGCCGGGCGCAAGGGCCGGGTGCGGATCGCCGCCCCGAGGGAGCGGATCCGGCACGACGACGGCCGGTGGTGGGTGTCCGAGGCGGACCTGCTGGACACCAAGCGGTACCCGTCCACCACGCTGATCCGGTCACTGTGGACCGACGGGGAGCACACCGTGCTCGTCGCGGTGCCGGTCACCGGGCGACGGCACCAGATTCGGGTGCACCTGGCCTGGATCGGGCACCCGATCGCCGGCGACCCGCTGTTCGGCGGTGCCGCGGAGCCAAGGACGTACCTGCACTCGTGGCGGCTCGGCCTGGCCGCCCCCTGGCTCGACCCGCCCAGGCTGGAGCTGGCGGCCGTCCCGGACGACGGCTTCTGGGCGCCGCTGCGCGACCCGCGGCCCGACGTGGCGGAGCTGCTGGCTAACGCGGCTCGACCGCGTAGTACTTCGCCAGGTCGGCCGGGGTGATGTGCACCGGGTCGCGGGTGAAGATCGCGCCGCTGCGTTCCATCGCGCGGGCGACGAACCCGGAGCAGATGTGCTCACCGCTGACGAAGAACGAGAACTTCGACCCGGTGAGCACGGTCAGCGCGATGCTCACGATCGTCGTCCAGCCGTACTTCGGGCGGGCCGCCACGACCCAGTCGGCGAACGCCAGCACCTGCTTGACGTCGGCGGGCTCGATCCCGGTGTGGACCACGGCGTAGTCGCGCGGGTGGTAGTCGCGCACGCTGCTGCGCACCATGCCGGTGCCCATCACCTCGACCAGCTCACCCGCCGGCCCGACGACCAGCGCGGCGTGGGTGAACCACGCGTACCTCCGGTCCTCGCCGTGGATCCGCAGGCGCTGGCCGAACCCGATGAGCTTGGCGAAGAACGAGTTCCCGTGGGTGAGCAGGATGTCGCCGGCGTGCCACTCGCCGGCCGACTCCCCGGCCGGCGCCCACTCGGCGGACAGGCGGGCCACGGGTCGGAACTCCGGTGTTCGCATCGTGTCCTCCTCCTCTCGGATAATGACAAGAGGGACGTGGCCGCCGCCTGATACACACCTGACTTGACCGGTGCCGGTTCGAGTCGCGAGGATGATGTGGCAACGTTGCCACACCGGTGTCGGAGGGGGTCGGGCGCGTGGCGGAGCGGCTCGCCGGGATCGACGTGGGGACGACCAACTGCAAGGTCGGCCTCTACACGCCCGACGGCACCGCGCTGGCCGAACGCGGCCGCCCCACCCCGCCGGACGCCGACGACCTGGTCGCCGGGGTGCTCGCCGACCTGGCCGGCTGCGTCGCCGAGGCCGGGCCGCCGGACGCGATCGGGGTCACCGGCGTCGCCGAGGGCGGCGTTCCGCTCGGCGCCGACCTGCGGCCGCTGCGACCCCTGCTGTGGTGGTGGGACGACCGCGCCGCCGAGCAGGCCCGCTGGCTCGCCGGCGACGTCGGCCGGGCCGCGATCTTCACCAGGACCGGCGTCGACGTCGCCGCGAAGACCCCGCTGGCGACCTGGCTGTGGCTGCGCCGCGACGACCCGGCCTGCCTGGACCGGATGCGGGCGTGGGTCGGCGTCCCCGAGCTGGTCGCGACCGCGCTGTGCGGCGATCCGCTCGGGCACCGCACCCTGGCCGGCCGGTCCGGCGCGTTCGACCAGCGCGCCGACCGGTGGGACCAGGACCTGCTGGCACTCGCCGGCGTCGACCAGGAGCGGCTGCCGTCGGAGAGCACCGGCCGCACGACGGACGGGGTCCCGGTCGTGGTCGCCGGCCACGACCACCTGGTCGCCGCGCACGCGGCCGGCGTCCGCGCGCCGGGGGCGGTGGCGGACTCGCTGGGCACCGCGGAGGCCGTGGTCACCGTGTCCGACCGGGCGCCGGGGCCGGACGCTGCCGGCACCGGGATGTCCTGGAACCGCACCGCCGACGGCCGGCACTGGGCCATGGTGTCCGGCTTCCCGCACGCCGGCCGGCTCGTCGACTGGCTGTGCACCCTGGCCGGCGGCGACCACGCCCACGTCGACGCGCTGGCCGCGACCGTGGACCGTCCGACCGGTGTCGTCGTGCTTCCCTACCTCGCCGGCCGGGCCGCGCCGGCGCCCGACCCGGACCTGCGGCTGTCCGTGCACGACCTCGCCTCGCGACACGCCCTGCCCGACGTCCTGGTCGCCGTGCTGGAGGGCGCGTGCTGCCACGCCCGCTGGATGGCCGAGGCACAGGCCGGGCACGCCGGCACGAAGCTCGGTCGGGTCACCGTCCTCGGCGGCCCCAGCCGGGGGCGGGTGCTGATGGAGGTCAAGGCGCACGTGTTGCCCGGCCCGGTCCGGCTGGTGCGTGCCGCCGACGCGGCCCGTACCGGCGCGGCGCTGCTCGCCGGACACGCGATCGGCCTCGACACCCCAACGCTCGGTAGCGACGAGCTGCCCCGCGACGACGTTCTCGCCGACCGGTACGACACGATGTACCGGGACTTCCTGTCCCGGGTTCAGGAGGAGACATGACCCTGGCCTCGTTGGCTTCCCTGGCCCGGCCGTCCGGTGGGCTCGCCATGGTGGCGATGGACCAGCGGGAGAGCCTGCGCGGGATGCTCGCCGAGCACACCGACGGGCCGGTGACCGACGCCGACCTGGTGCGGTTCAAGCTGGCCGTGGCCGCCGAGCTCGGCCCGCACGCCAGCGGGTTCCTGATCGACCGCGAGTACGGCTTCGAGCAGGTGGCGGACCTCGGCCTGCCGTGCGGGCTCATCCTCGCCGCCGACGCGCTGACCCACCCGCCGGAGGGCGGCCCGGTGGTGCGCACCGCGATCGACGACGCCGTCGACCCGGCGGCGGCCGCGGCGCGTGGCGCGCACGCGTTGAAGCTCCTGCTGATCTGGCGCCCGGACGAGCGCGACGCGTGCCTGGCGCTGGCCGAGGACTTCATCCGGCGGTGTGCCGGCGCCGGACTGGTGTCGGTGCTGGAGGGCGTGGTCCGGCCAGGGCCCGGTGACGACTTCGACGCCCTGCTGCTGGAGGCGGCCGCCGAGCTGGGCGCGCTCCGCCCGTCGCTCTACAAAGGACAGGTGCCGCGGTTCGGCAAGGGCGACCAGGTGGCGATCGGGCGGGTGTGCGAGCGGATGACGGCCGCGCTGCCGGTGCCGTGGGTGGTGCTGTCGCAGGGTGTGTCGATCGCCGACTTCCCGCCGTCGGTGCGCACGGCGTGCGCGGCCGGCGCCTCCGGTTTCCTCGCCGGCCGGGCGGTGTGGAGCGACACGCTGGCCGATCCGGTGCCGCTGCTGCGTTCCCGGTCGGTGGACCGGCTGCGCGCACTCGCCGAGGTGGTCGACGAGACCGCCCGGCCGTGGCGGGAAGCGGCCTGAGCCCCGTGTCGGAGGAGCCAACCCTCGACGAGCCGAAGCGCCGTCCGACGATCGGCGACGTGGCCAAGGCGGCCGGCGTGTCACCGTCGACGGCGTCCAGGGCGCTGACCGGCCAGGGCTACGCCGCCGCGGCGGTCAAGGCGAAGGTGCTGGCTGCCGCGGACCAGCTCGGCTACGTGCCCGACGAGTTCGCCAGAAGCCTGAAAAGGCGGACGAACCGGCTGGTCGGCGTGGTGATCTCGGACCTGCGCAACCAGTTCTACGCCGACCTAGCGGCCGGCATCGAGCAGGTGCTCGGCGCCGCCGGCTACCAGATGGTGCTGGTCAACGACGACGGCGACACCGACCGCGAACTGGCCGGCGTCCGCACGCTGCTGGCGATGCGGGTACCCGGCACGATCGTCACCCCGCTGTCGTCGGAAGCAGGCGCGCTGCTGACGTCCCAGGGCGTGCGGGTCGTCGAGGTGGACCGCCAGATGGCCGAGAGCCAGTGCGACGCCGTGCTGGTGGACTCCGAGCACGGCGCGCGGGCGGCGACCGGTCACCTGCTGGAGCTGGGCCACCGCCGCATCGCGTTCCTGATCGACGAACTGGAGTGGACCACGGGTGTGGGTCGCCTGACCGGCTACCGCGAGGCCCTGCGCGAGCGAGGTGTCGACTACGACCCCGAGCTGGTGGTCCGCGTCGGCTTCGGCGAGGGCAGCGCGGCCACAGCGATCGCGTCCCTGCTGGAGGTCCGCCCGGACGTGACCGCGGTGTTCGCCGCGAACAACCTGATGGCCGAGGGCGTGTGGCAGGAGATGCAACGCCGGAAGCTGCGGGTGCCGAAGGACGTCTCCCTGGTGGCCTTCGACGACCTCCCGTGGATGAGCATGGTGCAGCCGGCCGTGAGCGCGGTCTCCCAACCGGTGGTGGCGATGGGCGCCAAGGCCGCGGAGCTGCTCCTGGCCCGCCTGTCCGGCACCCTCACCGGCGACCCCCGCACCGTCTGGCTCGAACCCACCTTCGAACGCCGAGGCTCCACCCGCCGGCTACCGGGCTGACGCGCATCACTCCGCAATCGTCCCACCCGCCGGACGCGGGTCAGATCGTGAGGATCTGGCGTTCGTCGAGGAGGTGTTGTTGGAGGTCGGCGACGTCGACCTGTTGGACGGGTCGGTCTGTGGTGAGGGCGCGCCAGGCGGCGAGGCCGGCGGCGTGGCCGAGCATCTCGTACTGGGGTTCCATGCGGACCGAGCTGAAGGCCACGTGGGACGCGGACAGGCAGACCGGGACCAGCAGGTTCGTGCAGTCGGCGTAGCGGGGCACGATCGCGCGGTACGGGACCTGGTACGGGCGCACCGGCACGGACAGGTAGCCCTCGTTGTACACCGACGGGATCGGGTCGGGGTGTTCGTACACCCAGCGCCACGTGCGGCGTACCTCGCGGATGTCGATGTGGTACGAGCCCATGGCGATCGTGTCGTACTTGGGGGTGGGGGCGGTGTGCAGGTCGTGTTCGGTGAGGGTGTACTCGCCGAGCATCCGCCGGGCCTCGCGCACGTACAGCTGGTGCGGGAGGCCGCCGTCGAACTCGTCCGCGGCCCAGCCCCATTCGCCGAGACGGTCGCGGACCTGGCGGGGCACGGCGGGGTCGGTGCTCATGAAGTGCAGGAAGTCGACCGTGTACTCCTGGTACCGGCGGACGATCGCCGCCCGCTCGGCGGGGCCGGCGTCGGGGTAGGCGCGGTTGGCGCCGTCGAGCAGGTTCACCGACAGCGGGCCGATGGAGTTGCCGTCGCACTTGCCGTTGGGGAGGTTGCGGACCAGGCCGAGCACGTCCGGCGGCTCCAGGTCGCGCTCGGCGAGCATCGCGAAGTACCGGCGGGCCAGCTCCCACTCCTCCTCGCGGTAGCCGTCGCGGCGGGTGAACGGGAGCCGGTCGTCCGCTGTGGACAGACAGACCCGGTAGCCGTACGCCATCACGGCGCCGTCGCCCTCGCCCGCGTCGACGGTGGGTGAGGAGTCGATCAGGGGGAGCAGCGAGCCGTCGGCGGCGAACGGGGACAGGTACGGCTCGAAGTTGTGCTTGCCGGGCGCCCATTCCCGCCGGCCGGCGAACGTCTCGCCGTGCAGGGAACGGCTCTCCCGGCCGACGCGGTACGGCACGCCGGCGGCGGCGAGCAGGTCGCCCTCGTAGGACGCGTCGACGTACACGCCCGCGCGGTACGACCGGCCGTCGGTGCCGTGCAGTACGGAGATCGATCCCTCCACGGCGGACACGCCGACGCCGAACACGACCGCCACGCCGGCACGGTCCAGCCACGACTCGAAGATCCGCTCCGCCACGTGCGGCTCCGGGCCGGCGTAGCGGGACGTGCCGTAGTGCTCCGCGACGGCGGCGGCGAACTCCCCCGCCATGCCGCCGAGGACCCTCGGGTCGCCGATGTCGGTGTAGCCGAGCCCGCCGGAGACCATCCCGCCGACGTGCCGGCCCGGTTCGAGCAGCGTCACCGGCACCCCGTGCCGCGCGGCCGCGACCGCGGCGCACACCCCGGCCGCCGTCGCGCCGTAGACCACCAGCTCAGCCAAGGCGCGCCTCGCAGGCCAGCAGCAGCACGCCGACACACCACGCGTGGGACAGCGTCAACAGCATTCCCTTCGGTTGGTAGCACGCGGTCTGGTAGAAGCGTTCGCTCACCATTCCCCGGTACGCGTTGAAGTCGCCGTCCGCGCGGGCCACGAACTGGCGGAAGCAGGCCAGGTTCTCCTCGGCCGACGCGGTGTAGTACGTCTCGCCGGTGTGCTCGCCGAGCCGGGCCAGCTCGGCGGCGCAGATCAGGCCGTAGGAGTGCAGGTGCTGGTTCGCCGGCGACGCCTGGTCCGCGCCTCGGCTGCGGAAGTCGTAGTGGCCCAACAGGGTGTGCGGCGGGAAGTCGACGTCGTAGGTGTAGCGGAACGTCAGCGTCCAGTCGGCCGCGCGCCGGGCCAGCGCCAGCCACTCGTCCGCGCCGTCGGCCTCGTACAGCGACACGTACGCCATGATCGCCAGGTAACCGTCCTCGGACGACGGTGCCAGGTCCACGTCCTCGGGTGCGCCGTACAGGAACTCCCGCTCCACCGCGCCCGCGTAGAAGCGGCCGGCCCGCCGGGCGGCGTCGAGGTAGCGCGGCTCGTCGAACAGGGCGGCGGCCTCGACCAGTGCCGGGATCCACGCCAGGCCGCTGGTGCCGTTCCGGTCCAGCACCTCGCCGGTCGCCACGTCGTAGCCGGCGCCGAACGAGCCGTCGGCGGCCTGGCCCTTGACCGCGACGTCCAGGTTGGACACCACCGCGGCGCGCCACTGCGGCGGGCCGCCGAGGGCGACCGCTCGGGTGAGGAACAGGGTGGCCTCGCCGAGGGTCCTGGCGTGCACGCGCCGCCGGTCCGGGGTCCAGCCGGCGTTCCAGCCGTTCGCGCGGGTCCACTGGCCCCAGAACGTGCCGCCTGGGGTGAGGTGGTTGGCGATGTTGTCCAGCACGGCGGTCGCGGCGTCCACATAGGAGTCGTTGCCGACCCGTCTGCCGTGCCGCAGCAGGGCGTAGGCGTACGGGACGCCGCTGATCCACGACACGTGCATGGCCTGCCGGTCGCCGTGCTCCCCCAGCGCGTGCCGGTCGAACGCGGCGGTCTCCAGCAGCACCGCGTCCTCGGCGACGTAGTGCCACCGGTACAGGCCCCACGCGGTGAGCGCGGCCGCATCCTCGACCGAAACCCACGGCACGGTGTCGGCGTCCACCGGCGCGGTCCGGCGGTGCAGGTCACACAGCACCCCGGCGTAGGCGTGCCGGTCGGGGCCGAGCACGTGCAGGTCGAACCGCAGCGTCTCGGTCCGGCCCGGGTACCACTCGAACGCGGGGGTGTCGGCCGGCAGCGGGTTCGGCGAGCCGTCGTAGACCACCGGCTCCTCGCGGTACGGGAAGTGCAGGCGCAGCACCGGGTGCTCGCCGTCCATCGCGAGCCCGACGCCGGCCTGGCCGAGCGGCGACCACTCGGTGGTGACCAGCGCCGCGCCGCCCTCGCGGTCCCAGGCGAACACCGCGGGCGTGGCGCAGCGGTCGGCGCGCAACCCCCACTCGGCGGACTCCAGCAGCGCCGGGTCGGGTGCGTCGCGGGTGAACCTCGGGTACCGCACCCGGCACCCGGCGACCCGGTTCTCGCCGTAGAAGGCGCCCGGCACGAGCCAGCCGGGGTCGTCGGTCTCGCCGAGGCGCACCGACACCCGCAGGCCGGCGACCACCGGCTCGGACGCGACACAGGTGACGTCGAGCCGGACGGCGAACCGCGAGCCATCGACGTCGCACACCGTGCGGTCGACCGACAGGGCGTCCGGCCGCGCGGAGAGGACCGTGACGTCGAACGGAATCACGGGAGCCACTCGATCAGGTCGGTCTCCACCACCGGCTGGTCGTGGTCGCGGGGCACCAGGAACGTCTTGATCTCGGCCGGCCCGAAGGTCGCGGTGACCGTGCGGCCGAGCACCTCGACGGTCGCCTCGCCGCCCCGGCCCGCGGTCTCGTAGGCGCGGACCACGAGCGCGTCGGCGCCCTCGGCGTCCTCGGCGGCCTTGAGCACCGTCGGCAGCACCGACGCCCCGGACACCGCCATGAACGACCGCACCGCCGGCAGGTCACCGTCGTGGTAGGACTCCAGCAGCGGGAACGCGGGCTGGTTCAGCTCGGCCGCGCACCGCACCACGGCGGCGTCGCGCCAGTCGCCGGCGTGCGGCACCAGGCGGCAGGTGAACTCCTGGCGGCCCTGGTCCTGGTAGACGTACAGCTCGTCGTCGTCCAGTTCCTTCGGCTCGTGCCAGGCGTACACCGGGCTGCGCGCGGCGGTGACGCCGATGTCGCCGCCGAGCACGTCGTGGCCGTACTTGCCGTCGTTGAGCACCGCGAGCCCGGCGCGCCGGCCGTCCGGCAGCTCGCCGGACACGTCGACCCAGGCCTGCGCGGCCTCCTCGCTGCCGTTCGCCGGGCGCTCCACGTGCCCGTACGGGATCTCGAACGTGGCCCGCACGTCGGACAGCGCCGTGGGGAACCGCAGCTTGAGCAGCTTCCGCCGCTCCTGCCAGTCCAGCGTCACCCGTACCTCGACGTGCCGGTCCCGTACGCCGAGCACGTACTCCTCGGTCAGTGTCGACGCCCCGTACCCGCTGGTCACGCGCAACACCGCCCGCACGGGGCCGTGCTCCACCAGCCGCACCGAGCGCGGGGTGAACACGCCGTCGACGGAGTCGTAGGCCCGCACCCGGTGCCCCCAGGTGTCGGACTGGTCGTCGATGACGACGGCGTGCCCGCCCGGGGCGGCGACGTCCACGCCGGAGACCTTGTCACGCAGGGAACGCAGCCAGCCGGTCGCCGGGTCGACCTCGAGCGCGACGAACTCGTTCTCCAGCCGGGTGTCGGTCGCGGTGACCGCCGGCGCCGGCTCGCCGTCGCCGCCGGGGTAGAGCCGGTACACCCGGTAGCCGAGCGGCGGCACGTCGGCGGCGAGCACCAGGCGGCGGCGCCAGCCGTTGACGGTGGCCTTCGAGCGGGTGCGCTGCACGGCGACCGGGTGGCCCTCGTCGTCGACCGCGCGGGTGCCGAACGCGGGGAAGCCGCCGAACTCGAACTCCACGTCGGCGACCAGCCGCCACGGGTGCGGGTTGACGACCACGAGCGGGGTCATGTCGGGCTCTGGCTCGATCGCGATGCGCCGGGTCATCGACTGCACCGCGCGGTTGAACGCCTCGACGGCCAGCGACACCGCGTGCCCGTACTGGTCGCGGGCGTCCTCGTAGGCCGGTTCGATCGCCGCGCCGCCGAGGGTGTCGTGGAACTGGTTGAACAGCACCAGCTTCCACGCCCGCTCCAGGTCGGCGGCCGGGTAGGGCACACCGGCGACCGAGGACGCGACGGTGGCCCACTTCTCCGCGCGGGCCAGGAGGTTCTCCGCCCGCCGGTTCCACCGCTTGACCCCGGAGTGCGCGGAGTAGCAGCCGACCGCGTGGTGCTGCAGCTCGCCCACGTGCACCGGGACGTCCTCCCCGGAGGCGACCAGCCGGTCGAAGAAGTCACGCGGGTGCCCGCAGCGCATCCGGGGCAGGCCGCCGGTGGCGTCGAGGCGGCGGATGCTGTCCAGGTTCGCCTTGGTGGGGCCGCCGCCGTGGTTGCCGACGCCGTAGAACACCATCAGCTCGCGCGCGTCGGCGGGCAGCTGCGCGAGCGACTTGTCGACCTGGTAGCCGAGGTCGGCGCCGGAACTGCAGTACTCGTGCGGGATCCGGTAGGTCAGCACCCGCGACCCGTCCGGTGACTCCCACCAGAAGTACGGGCCGGGAAGCGCCATCTCGTGCGGGCCGGGACGCATGAAGACGTAGGCGTCCATTCCGGACCCGCGCAGCAGCTGCGGCAGGGAGGCGTTGTGCCCGAACGGGTCCACGTTGCACCCGACGGTGCAGGTGACGCCGAACCGGTCCTTGAGGTAGCGCTGCGCGTAGAGGGCCTGCCGCACGAACGACTCCCCCGACGGCAGGTTGCAGTCCGGCTCGATCCACCAGCCGCCGACCACCTGCCAGCGCCCCTCGGCGATCCGTTTGCCGATCTCGGCGAACAGGTCCGGGTCGTGCTCCTCGACCCAGGCCAGGTACAGCACGGAGTCGCAGGTGAACACGAACTCCGGGTACTCGGTCATCCGGTCGATGGCGGAGGCGAAGGTGGCGCGGACCTCCTGGTAGCCCTCCGGCCACTGCCACAGCCAGACGGGGTCGATGTGCGCGTTCCCGATCATGTGCAGTAGACGCTGGTCGGACACTGGTCTCCCTAGTCGTCGCCCGCTGCCCACGCGTCGACCCGCTCGGAGAGCAGGTGCAGGAGCAGCAGGTGCATTTCCTGGATCCGTGCGGTCTCGGTCGAGTCGACCACCAGCGCGTGGTCGGCGTGCGCGGCGGCCGGACCACCGCCCGAGCCTCCGAAGTAGACGGTAGTCGCCCCCTGCCGGCGGGCCGCCGCCAGCCCGCGCACCACGTTCGGCGATCGGCCGCTGGTGGAGAACGCGGCCACCATGTCACCCGGCCGCACGAACCCGACCACCTGCCTGGCGAACACGTCCTCGTAGGCGAAGTCGTTGGCGATGCAGGTGAGCACCGACGGGTCCACGGTCAGGGCCACCGCCGGCAGCGGCCGCCGGGTGCGCTTGTACCGGCCGATCAGCTCGCCGGCCAGGTGCTGCGCGTCCGCCGCGCTGCCGCCGTTGCCGAACGTGAACAGCCGCCCGTCCGCCTCGTACACCTCGATCAGCCGGTCCGCCACCTTGTCCAGCTCCGGCAGCAGTTCCCGCACGCGCTCGGCCACCCCGATGTGGTCGGCCAGTTGGTCGGCCAAGCTCATCTGGTCTCCTCCAACAGTCGCATCCCCACCGCGGCCGCGCCGACCACGCCCACCCGGTCGCCGAGGGCGGCCCGTTCGACCCGGACCGCGCGTCCGCCCGGAGTCATCGCCGTCGTCCGGACCACCTCGCGGGCCGGCGCGACCAGGGCCTCGCCCGCGCGGGTGACGCCGCCGCCGAGTACCACGACCTCCGGTTCCAGCACGTTCACGATCGAGGTCAGCCCGCTGCCGAGCGCGCTCGTCGTCTCCCGCCACACCCCGGCGGCGAACGCGTCCCCGGCGGCCGCGTGCTCGGCGACGTCCGCCGCGGTGAAGGAGTCCACCGTGGCCAGCGAGCTGGCCGGGTCGAGCTCCTCGGCCGCCCGCTCGGCGATCGACGTGCCGGACACGTACGCCTCCAGGCAACCCCGGCCGCCGCAGCCCCGGCACACCCGCCCCCGCCGGTCGACCACCACGTGCCCCAGCTCGGCGCCGTTGCCGGTGGTGCCCCGGTAAACCCGGCCGTCGAGCACGACGCCGCCGCCGACACCGGTGGACAGCGTCAGGTACACCAGGTGCCTGCTCCCCGCGCCCGCGCCGAACCGGAACTCCGCCTCCGCGGCCGCGGTGCCGTCGTTGTCCAGCGCCGCCGGTGCCCCGAACGCCCGCGCGGCGAGCCGGGTGACCGGCACGTCCCGCCAACCCGGCAGGTGCGGCGGCGCGAGCAGCACCCCGCGCTCGGCGTCCAACGGGCCACCGCAGCCGATGCCGACCGCGGCGACGTCCGCCAGGTCGGCCCCCGCGTCGGCGACCGCCTTGCGCCCCAGGGCGAACAGCGCCTCGAGCACCGCCGACACCCCGACCGGGGTCGGCGCGACCAGGAACGAGCGCGCCCGCCCGTCCGGGTCGACCAGGCCCGCGGCGAGCTTGGTCCCCCCGATGTCGAGTGCCAGCACGGCGGAATTCATCCCTTGCGTCCCTGGGTCGCGATGCCGTAGAGGAAGTGGCGCTGGGCCAGGAAGAACACGACCACCATCGGCAGCGTCGTGATCACGCTGCCGGCCAGGACGATCTCCCACTGCTGCTCACCGGACTGGCCGAACTGGTCGGAGATCGCCTTCAGCCCGCGCGGCAGCGTGTACAGCTCCTCGTCGCGCAGGTAGATCAGCGGCTTGAGCAGGTCCGACCAGCTGGCCTTCAGCTCGAACACGAACGTCACGATCATCGCCGGCTTGCACAGCGGCACCGCGATCCGCCAGAACAGCCCCCAGTAGCTCGCGCCGTCGATCCTGGCGGCCTCGAACAGGTCCCGCGGCAGGCCCAGGAAGAACTGGCGCAGCAGGAAGATGTAGAACGCACTGCCGAACAGGTTCGCCGCCCACAGCGGCACCTGCGTGGTGGACAGCCCGACGCTGTTCCAGATCAGGTACACCGGGATCATCGTGACCGCGCCCGGCAGCATCATCGTCGCCAGCACCAGGCCGAACAGGAAGTTCCGCCCGGGGAACCGGAAGTAGGCGAAGCCGAACGCGACCAGCGCGCTGGCGATCGTCACCGCGGTCGCCGCCGCGACGGCCACCACGACGCTGTTCAGGAACCACTGGAGGACCGGCGCCGCCTGCCAGACGTTGACGTAGTTCTCCCACGCCCACTGGCTCGGCAGCAGCGCGTTGTCGAACACCTGAGAGCGCGGTTTGAGCGACGCGCTGAGCACCCAGAAGAACGGGTACAGGAACAGCACGGACGCGCCGAGCAGCCCGATCCAGAACAGCACCCGGCTCTTGCGGCCGCGCCGGGGCCGCACCGGCTGGGCCGGCGGCGTCCTCGGCGTTTCGGGCGGTGCGACGGTCGGAGCGGCCATCAGCGGTCACCGCCCTCGTAGTAGACGAACCGTTTGCTCACCTTCACCTGGATCGCCGTGATGATCATGATGATGACGAACAGCAGCCACGCCATCGCCGACGCGTAGCCCATGTGCAGGAACTGGAACGCCTGCTGGAACAGGTAGATCAGGTAGAACAGGGCGGCTTCGCTGGAGTAGCTCGCCGACGCCGCGCTGCCGTAGAAGGCGGCGTAGGCCTCGTCGAAGGTCTGCAGCGCGCTGATCGTCTGGATGATCAGGGTGAAGAACAGCGCGCCGCTGATCATCGGCACGGTGACGTGCCGGAACCGCTGCCAGCGCGACACGCCGTCCAGGTCGGCCGCCTCGTACAGGTCCCTCGGCACGTTGTTCAGCGCGGCCAGGTAGATCACCACGGTTCCGCCGACCGACCACAGGTTCATCAGCACCAGGCCGGGTTTCACCCACGCCTCGTCGGTGCTCCACTGCGGCCCGTCGATGCCGACCAGCCCGAGCGCCCAGTTGACCATGCCGACCTGGCCGTTGAACAGCAGCAGGAACAGCACGCCGATCGCGACCTTCGGGGTCACCTCGGGCAGGTAGAACAGCGTGCGGAACACACCGGCCGAGCGCCGGCCGATCCGGGAGAGCATCGAGGCGAGCGCGAGCGACACGATCATCGTGCTCGGCACGATCATCACCGCGTAGATCAGCGTGTTGCTGAGGCTCTTGCGGACCTTCGGGTCGGACAGCAGCTTCTCGTAGTTGTCCCAGCCGACGCCCCTGGTCTCCTGCAGGCCGTCGTAGTTGGTGAACGACAGCACCAGGCTGATGATCATCGGCCCGGCGGTGAGCACCAGGAACCCGATGATCCACGGCGACAGGAACGCGAACGCCGCCAGGGTCTCCCGTCGCTGATTCTTCCCGCGCGGCCGGCGCTTCCTCTGGCGGGTGGCCGTGCTCATGGGGTCAGTTCCCCGCGGCCGCGTTGTCCAGCGCGGTCTGCGCCTCCTGCTGGGCCTGGGCCATCGCGTCCGCCGGCGACTGCTGGCCGGACAGCACCCGGTTCACCGCGCCCTCCCAGGCGGCCTTGAACTCCGATCCGGCCGGCGAGGCCGGCATCGAGAACGCGGACTCCTGCGCCTCCAGCACGCCGTTGACCGCGTCCTCGTAGACGGGGGTGTCGCTCAGGTCGACGATCTCACCGAAGATCTTCTCGTCCGCCACCTCGTTGCCGGTGTAGACGCCGGTGAACGCCAGCCCCTCGGCCTCGCGCTTCTCCGCCCGCGCCTCGGCGGCGGCGATCCACGAGTCCGCGTCGGACATCGTCTTGATCCACTGGCAGGCCAGGTCCTTGTTCTTGCCGCCGGCCGGGACCGCCCACGCACTGCCGGTGACCCAGTCGATCGGGTCGCCGTTCTGGTCGGTGAACGGCTTCACGGTGAGCTTCAGGTCCGGGGAGACCTCGCCGAGCACGTTGAGGTACCAGTCCTCCATCGGGAACGCGGCCAGCTGGTCGGTGGCGAACTGGTTCTTCTCGCCGAAGAAGTCGAACGAGTCGCGGAACGCCTTGAACGAGCCCCAGCCGCCCTGCGCGTCGATCATGCCCACCGCGTACTCCAGCACCGCGACCAGCTTCGGATCGTCCAGGTTGGCCGTCTTGCCGTCGGCGCTGATCATGTCCACGCCGTTGGCCTTCGCCCACATCGGCAGGAACTCCGGGATCTTCGGGTCGAAGCCGATGCGCGCGAGGTCGGCGCCGTTGCGCTTGGTCAGCTTGGTGGTCGCCGCGGCCAGGCCGTCGCGGTCGGACGGGTCGAGGTCGTCCGCGGTCAGGCCGGCGCTCGCCACCGCGTCGTCGTTGATCATCATGACGCGGTTGTTGTAGAACTCCGGGAGCCCGTAGAGCTTGCCGTCGAGCGTGACCTCCTCGAGCGCGGGGTCGCGGTACTGGTCGAGGTTGATCTGCTCCTTCTCGACGCAGCTGTCCAGCGGCTCGATGGTGCCGCGGGCGGCGTAGGTGCCGAGCAGCTGGCGGTCGATGAAGATCAGGTCCGGGGCGGTGCCGGAGGCCACCGCGGACAGGAACTGCTGCGCGTCGAAGGCGTTGCCGCCGATCTTGACCGTGCTCGGCGCGATCGCCTCGTTGGCCAGGTCGACGCGCACCGAGGCGATCTCGTCGTCGACACCGAAGCCGAGGGTGGTCAGGGTGACGGCCTCGCCTTCGGTTGGCTGGTCGTCCCCGCCGACCCCGCCGCAGCCGGACAGGACGAGCAGGCCGATCGCGGCCACGGCCACGGTGCGTGCGTAACGAGTGGACATCCGAGGTTCCTCCGCGTCGTCGAGGGGAACAAGTGTGGTAACGATCCCACATGGAATCGTTGCCACAACCTAGGACGGCTCACCTGCCCCGTCAAGACCACGGCGGTAGTCGGCCCACACTCGTGACACGTCTCCGAGGTCGGCGGCGGTCAGTTCCTCGCCGCTGAGGTCGACGTGGGTGGCGTAGTACAGCGCCGGGACCCCCAACTCGGGCTGGACGGCCAGGTAGGCGGCCCACTCGGCCCGGTCGGGCAGACACCACCCGTCGGCGTCGACCGGCACGCCGGGGCACGCCGCGTGCACGACCTCGGCGCGGTAGCGCATGTGCGGCACCACCGGGCCGTCCGGGTCGACCGCGTCGAGCATGCGGATGTCGTTGAGCCGCAGCATGTCGGTGATGTCGGTGAACGCGGGGTTGGGCGTGTGGGTGACGATCAGCGCGTCCGGTTTCACCCGTTTCGCCGTGGTGTACACGAGGGCGAGCAGGTCGTGCAGGAGCGCGGCGCCCCACTTCCGGCCGGCGTGCCGCAGGGCGGTGCCACTCGGGGTGCGGGCGAGGAAGTCGACCTTGAGCCCGTCGGCGTCGAGGTCCCCCAGCATGTGCTCGACGGCGTCGGTGACGATCCGGCGGCCGGTGGGGTGCTCGGGGTCGAGCGCGACCGGGGTGCCGTCGGGGAGCCGGACACAGGCGTCGGCGGGGGCGCCGTCGGGGTCCCAGGCCTTCCACCACAGCAGCACGCGCTGGCCGAGGGCGTGCCGGCCGGCGATCCAGCCAACCAGGTCGGGCCATTTGCGCTGGTCGGGGCGGCAGGTGGCGTAGTGCTCGGCCCACTTGTCGTCGACCACGACCGTGCCGGGGACGACGTCGTGGCGGGCGAGGTGGTCGAGGAACGCGTCGTAGTGACGCTGGGTGGCGAAGTCCTTCGTGGACCGTCCGGTGGTCAGCGACAGGTGGTGCTGGGCGCCCCAGCCGCAGAACATCGGCTCCAGCCACCACCGGTGCGGCGGCGCCGGTTCCCGGGCAAGGCTCCGGGTGAGCAGCAGGTCCCGGTGTGCGCGCAGCGCGGCGGGCGGATCGGTATGTCCGAAGTGGACGACCAGGGTCGGTGTGGTGAAGGTGCCGTCGACTTCGGTGTGACCCTCGTAGTCGAGGCGGAGGGCGAAACCGTCGGTGCCCGCGGCGTAGTGCATCGAGGTGAACGTCTGCTCCTCGACCGGCGCGGCGAGGGCGAACGACACCCAGTCGCCCTGGTCGCGCCGGCCGGCGACGCACCAGGGGGCGGGCGCGAACAGCCAGCGGCCGACGCCGGGTTCGGCGCCGTCGCCGGTGACGCCGATGACCGCGGGTTCGACGGCGGGACGGAGGACCCGGCTCGGGTGGTCGGGGTTGGGCGAGTACACCGTGCGCAGTGCCGAGCCACTGGGCAGGAACCCGTTGGGCGGGCGGTGGCCGCCGAGCAGGTGCGCGGTGAGCAGCCGGCCGGTGCCGCGGACGGTGGTGCGCAGTTCGATCCGGTCGTCGTGCAGCTCGACGGTGGTGACCCGTTCGGTCCACTGTGAACTGACACAGCGAACCTCGATCCTACCGTCCGAACGGGACACCACGGGTTCGCCGAGGGTCTCGTCCGGCCTGGTCATCGTGTCCAAAGAGGACAAGAGGCGCAGTCGGAACCACAGGCCGTGCTCGTCGCGGATCTCGGCGGTCAGGCGGCGTTCGTCGAGGGTGAGGGTGTAGGTCATCGGACGTCCACCAGGGCCTCGGCGTGCTGGCCGAACCGGGTGCCGCCGACGGTGAGGTCCGCGCCGAGCCGGGCGCGGCGGCGACGCTCGTCGGTCGGGGTGACGGTGAACCCGAACGTCTCGGTGGCCCGGCCGGGTACCGAGGTCGTCGCCGTCGCGGGTTCGGCCGCCCAGCCGGCGGGGGTGACCAGCCGGACGGTGACGTCGTCGGCGTCGGCGAACGGGTTGCGTGCCTCGACCTCGACCTCGAACGGGCGGCCCGGTCTCGTAGTGGCCTGGTAGGGCCGGATCCACGCGCCGACACCCTCGGCCTCGAAGTCCACTTCGGACAAAGGAAGCAGGTCGCGGTGCAGCCTGGCCAGTTCGGCGCCCTTCTCGGTGAGCAGGTCGAGGTAGGCGTCGTCGACCAGGCGCGGCGCCCAGTGGCCGGAGATCATCAGCTCCGGCGCGAGCGTGCGGTACAGCTCGGCGCTGCGGGTGAAGTCGTCGATCCGGAACCGGTTCTTGTACTGGAGGTTCAGCACCTCGGCCCGCTCCCCCGGCCGCCAGGTGGTGGTCTGCTGGTCGCCGGTCGCCACCACCCGCCGGCCGTCCACCTCGAACGCGATGGCGACCGCGTACAGGGTGTGGCCGGGCAGCGGGTAGGTGGCCAGCTCGTACTCGTGCCAGCGGACCGGGCGACCGGCCTCGAGCACCCGGTCGACCGGGATCGGGTCGTACCAGAGGCAGGGCAGGTCGTACCGGGTCGGCACACCGAGCACGTCGGCGACGGTGCGTTCGGCCCAGACCTGAGTCCCCTCGACCTCGCGGAGCAGGTTGAACCCGGCCACGTGGTCGTCGTGGTAGTGCGTCGGCATCGCGACCTCGACCCGGTCGACCCCGAAGTCCCGGCGCAGCACCCGCAACGACGGCAACCATGGCCGGCGCGACGACCGGTCGTCCCCGGTGGGCAGGTCGACGATCATGTCGAGCCCGAAGTCGATCAGCAGCGCGTTGCCGGTGTCGGACAGCAGCACGTAGCTGGTGGCGAAACTGTGCCGGTTGCGCAGCAGGTGCGGGCTGAGTTCCTCGAACGGATGCTCCCACTGGCCGCGGGCGTCCCACGGGGAGTCCCGGCGCGAGTCGGTGAACGCCCGCAGCCGCCGCTCCAGCAGGTCGAACGCCGGCTGTGGCTCGGCGATCGGCTCCCCGTGCGAGGGCAGTACGAGGTCGGGTCCACGCTCGGCGAGGTCGTACAGCGACAAGACGGTCGCCTTGAGCCCTTCCAGCGCGGAGTAGGACCACTGGGTGGCCGCGAGCGACCAGACCTTGCCCGGGCTGTGGATCAGGTCGCCGGTGAACGCGAGCCGCCGGCCGTCGACGTCGACCAGATAGGACACCGAGCCGAGCGTGTGCCCCGGGGTGGGGACGGTCGTGACGTCGAACCCGCCGAACCGCCGCGTCCGGTACTCGGGCACGGTTCCGGTCACCGGGACGGGTTCGAGCAGCGAGAACCGGTCCTGCCGGAGGTCGTAGTAGTTGGTGAGGACCCGGGCCTGCCAGTACTCGTCCACCCGGTCGAACAGATCACGCTCGCTGGGCGGCACCCAGATCCGCGCCCCGTGCGCGACCGCGCGCCGCAACCCCTGCACCTGGTCCCGGTGGTGGTGCGTGACGAGCACGTCCGTGACCCGGTCCGCACCGAACTCGTCCAGGTGGTCGAGCACGCCCCCGTCCCCGAAATCGACGAGCACCGCCTCCCGGTCCCGCACCAGCACGTACACGTTGCACGTGTCCCGGAACAGATACACCCCGACGGCCAGCTCCATTGTGGCAACGTTGCCACAAGGAGGTCAGGCCTGCCAATGCCTGACGGTGACGTTCAGGACCCCGTCAGCTCAGGTGGACCGGGAGCAGGGCGGCGGAGTTGGAGAAGAACGACGGCACCGGGGGCAGGGTGGCCGCGTCGGCGGCGAGGCGGACGTCCGGGTAGCGCTCGAACAACGCCGGCAGCGCGACCTGGGCCTCCAGCCGCGCCAGGTGGGCGCCGAGGCAGATGTGCGGGCCGCCGCCGAAGGCCAGGTGCTTGACGGCGGGGCGGGTGATGTCGAAGGTGTCCGCCTCGGCGCCGTGCTGGGCGGGGTCGCGGCCGACGCCGCTGTACGGGGCCAGGATCGCCTCGCCCTTGGGGATCCGGACGCCGGCGATCTCGATGTCCTCGAACGGGTACCTGGCCGGGAAGTTGCCGATCGGGGCGTCCCAGCGGAGCGTCTCCTCGACCACGCGGGCCCACACCTCCGCGCCGCCCGACCGAGCCATCTCGAGCTGGTCGGGGTGGGTGAGCATGGCCCGCACGCCGTTGACGATCAGCGACAGCGTGGTCTCGTGCCCGGCGGTCAGGAGCAGCCAGATCGTGTCGATCAGCTCCTCCTGGGTCAGCTTCTCCTGGTCCTGCTCGCCGATCTCGATCAGCGCGCTCGTGAGGTCCGCACCCGGCTCCTCGCGGCGCAGGTCGACCAGGCGGTTCAGCAGCTCGTGCCGGTCGCGCTGGGTCGCCACGACCTCCTCGGCCGTCGTGTTGGTGCGGAAGATGCTGTCCACCAGCTCGCGGAGCCTCGGGCGCCAGTCGACCGGCACGCCGGTCAGCTCGCAGATCATCTGCATCGGCACCGGGTAGGCGTAGTGGGTGCGGAGGTCGACCGAACCGTCGGCGGCCGCGTGGTTGGGGAGGTCGTCGAGCAGCGCGCTGACGATCTCGTTGAGGCGCGGGCGCAGCTGCTCCACCCGGCCGCGGGTGAAGGTGCGGGTCACCGGTCGGCGCAGGCGCTGGTGCACCTCGCCGTCGCTGGTCACCATGTTGGTCACCTTGATCATGCCGACCAGCGGCCACTCGTCGGTGACCTCGCCGGACTTGATCGCGTTCCAGTTCCGCCAGTCCTTGCTCACCCGCGAGTCGGTGACCAGGTCGGCGAGCAGCGCGTGGTCGGTGACCGCCCAGACCGTGACGTCCCCCGGCAGCACGACCCGGATCACCGGCCCCAGCTCCCGCATCCTGGCCGACTCACCGTGGTGGTCGGTGCCCATGGGGTCGAGGTGCATGACGGGAACCTGTGCGGCGACCGAGTCGGTCATCGGGCTGAGCCTCCTGGCTTATCTGGGGACCGGGCCGGACGGGGTGAACCTGACCGGAAGGCTGGCGGGGCACCGCGTCCAGGGTGACGGAAGCAGCTGGATCTCGTCAGCCGGTACCGACAACGTCACATCATGTAGTTGGTGCAGCGCCGTGTCGACCGCTATCCGTGTGATCATGCGCCCGGCCCGCTGCGCCGGGCAGGCGTGCGGACCCGCGCTCCACGCGAGGTGTGACCGGTTGCCGACCTCCAGCCACGAGTCGTCGGTGTGCACCCTCGGATCCTGGTTCGCCGCGCCGAGACCGAGGATCAGCGCGTCGCCGCGCTCGATCGGCATGCCGGCCAGCTCGCAGTCGACCAGCGCGTACCTGGCCGGCATGTTCGACATCGGCGGGTCGCGCCACAGCACCTCGTCGAGCGCGTCGTCGAGGCCGAGCCGGCCGCCGCGCAGCCGGCCGGCGAACCGGTTGTCGGCGAGCATCAGCCGCAGCGACTGGGCGATCCAGGACGTCGTGGTCTCGTACCCGGCGGAGATCATCAGCACCATCGACTGCTGGATCTCGTAGTCGTTGCGCAGGTTGTTGTGGTTGAGGAACGCGGTGGTCAGGTCGTCGGCCGGCGCCTGCCGCCGGGCCTCCATCGCCCCGGTGAGGATCCGCTCCAGCTCGTGCGCGGCCGGCTGGGAGTCCTCGGCGGAGCTGAACAGCGCGATCAGCGCCGCCCGCAGCTGGTGGCCCTGCGCGGGCGGCAGACCGAACAGACCGGCGACGGTCAGCATCGGCACCACGGCCGCGTAGTCGGACACCAGGTCGGCGGTGCCCTGGTTGGAGAAGCCGCGGATCAGGTCGGCGCAGGTGGCCCGGATGAACCGGCTCATCCGGTGCTCGTCGAGTCCGGCGAGACCCTCGTCGAGCGGCGCGCGCAGCCTGCGGTGCTTGTCGCCGTCGGCGAAGTAGCAGTTGTCCCGGGGGAACATCATCGGGCCGAGGCCGGAGTCCGGCGGCACGACGCCCTCGTAGAACATCCGCCAGTTGTTGGGGTCGCGGGAGAACAGCTGCTCGTTGCGCACGACCTGGCAGAGCTCGTGGTGGCCGAGGACGAGCCAGGCGTTGATGCCCGGCTCCAGCTCGACCGGCGCGATCGTGCCCCACCGCTCCGCCAGCGCCCGGTAGGCGGCCTGCGGGTCGGCGACGGTGGTCGTGGTGATCAGCGGCGTCAGGCCGGTCATCTCCGAGAGCCTGAGCCGGTGGGTGGTGGTCATCTACGCGTAGGCCTTTGCTGGGAAGCGGAGGGCGTGTTCGACGAGCGTGATCAGCGTGGCGGCCGACGACTCCCGGGAGCGGGCGTCGCAGTCGACGATCGGGGTGTCCGGCAACAGGTCGAGCGCGTCGCGCAGCTGGTCGGCGGTGTAGCGCGGGGCGCCGGGGAACTGGTTGACCGCCACCGCGAACGGCATCCCGGTACGCAGCTCCAGCTGGTCGAACACCTCGAAGCTGTCCTCGATCCGGCGCGGGTCGACCAGCACGAGCGCGCCGACCGCACCGTCGGCGAGGCCCTCCCACAGGTCCCAGAACCGCCGCTGGCCCGGCGTGCCGAACAGGTACAGCACGACGTCCGGGCTGACCGTGATACGACCGAAGTCCATGGCCACCGTGGTGGTGGTCTTGCCGTCCAGCCCGGCCAGCGAGTCCACGCCGACGCTGGCGACGGTCATGGTCTCCTCGGTGCGCAGCGGCGCGATCTCGCTGACCGACCCGATCAGCGTCGTCTTGCCGACGCCGAACGCGCCGACGACGAGGATCTTGACCGACTGCGCGACCGTCGGCGAGACGTACCGGCTGTGGTCGGCGATACCGTCAGAGCTTGCGGAGACCATTGAGCACCTTCTCCAGGAGGTCGCGGTCGGGCAGCGCGTGACGCGGTGCGGCGGAACGAATCGACAGGTGACCGGAGTCGACCAGGTCCGAGGCGATCACCACCACCAGGCTCACCGGGAGCCGCAGGTGGGCCGCGGCCTCGGCCAGCGAGAGCACGCCCCGGCAGACGTCGAGCAGCGCGCGTTCCTGGCGGCCGGCGGTGACCGGCGTCGGCATCTCCGGGTCGACGCGCAGCAGCGTCTCCGGCCGGATGGTGTTGCGCGACGGGTGCGCGCGGCCGGACGTGATGACGTACGGCCGGACCGGGTGGTCGGTGAAGTCGGCTTCGTCCATGCGCTCAGCCGGTGCGGGTCGGCGTGCTCAGGGTCCGCTCGCCGATCGTCAGCACCTGGGCCTGCATCTGCTGGGCGATCAGCGCGGGGTCGATGAGCTGCTCGGTGACCACGGCCAGCCGCGAGCCGTCGCCAGCGCCGCGGACGAACAGAAACCCGCCGTCGAACTCGACCATCACCTGCCGGGGGCCGGCGCCGGAGCCGAACTCCTTGCTGACGCCCTGGCCGAGCGAGCTGAGGCCGGCGCACGCGGCGGCGAGCTTGTCGGCCACGTCGACCGGGGTGTGCTCGGTGCGTACCTTCAGCAGCCCGTCGGAGGTCAGGACGACCGCATGCCGCACGCCGCGCACCGTCCTGATCAACTCCAGCATCCAGCTGTTGTCGCCGGGGTGGGTGCTCATCGGTCCTCCGTGTCCTGGCTCGGGTCCTGGTGGTTCGAACGGGTGGTCGCCGGGCGACCGGCCGCGCTGAGGAAGGCTCCCATCCACTGGCCTGCCTCCTCGGCGGACTGGGCGCTGTCGGCGGTCAGTTCGCCGTGCTGCTCGCCCGGCCAGCCGACGGGCTCGGCCGCGTTGGCGGCGGCCTCCGCGCGGCGGGACCGGCGGCGCGGCAGCTCGGGCAGCTGCTCGGACGGCTCCGTGCCGGTGCCGGGCGTGGCGGCGGAGTCGGCCGGCGCGGGTTCCGGGCGCGGTCTCGGCCGAGGCTCCGGGCTCGGCGGCACCGGGGCTTCCGCAACGTGGGACTCCCGCGACGGGAACGTGGGACTCGCGGGGGTCGCGAGGGTTTCCGGCAGGGGGGTCGGGGCCGGCTCGGGGAGGATCGGGTCGTCGACGCGGTCGGTGCGGCGGGTGAGGACGTGGCCGCCGGCGACCCTGCCGCTGGGGGCGACGGGCTCGGTCAGCTCGGCCGGGACCAGGACGATGGCGCGCAGGCCGCCGTAGACGGACTCGGTGATGTCGACCCGGAAGCCGTGCCGGCGGACGTACGCGCCGACCACCGGCAGGCCGGTCTGCGGGATCTCGCCCAGGTCGGCGAGGCCGACGACGTGGCGGCCGGAGGCGATCTCGCGGACCTGTTCCAGGCGGATGTCGTCGAGGCCGACGCCGCCGTCGTCGATCTCGATGACCGCGCCGCGCTGCACGTGCCGCAGCGAGACCAGGACCTGGGTGGTCGGCGGCGACGACTGGGTGGCGTTGGCGAGCAGCTCGGCGATCACGTGGATCAGCGGCTCGACCACGCGCGCGGAGACCGCGACGCCCGGGTCGCCGGAGACCTCGACGCGCTGGTAGGCGGTGATCCGGCCGGCGGCGCCGCGAACGACGTCGGCGATCGGCAGCGCCTGGTGCCACTGCTGGCCGGGCCACTCGCCGCACAGCGCGGCCAGGCTCTGCGCGTTGCGGGCCTGCTGGGCGGCGGCGTGGTCGACCCGCATGCTGGTGTGCAGCACGTCGGCGTCGGCGGGGTGCCGCTGCACCATCCGGGAGGCCTCCTCCTGGATGCGGTGCGCGGAGGCCTGCACCTTCCGGCCGAGCGTGACGACCGCGGCCTGCACCGCCTCGGTCCGCGCGTGCATGTCCTCGCGGACGCGGGCCAGGTGCCCGGCGGCGCGGACGAGCAGCGCGGCGGAGACGTCGTCGCCGCCCGCCTCGGGCAGCGGCGGCTGCGATGGGGCCTGGGTCAGCGCCGGGAGCTGCAGTTCGACGATGTTCTCCATCGCGAGCCGGCGGGTCTCGCAGATGCCGGCGAGGTCTCTGGCCTCGTCGTCGAGCCGGTGCAGTTCGTCGACGTGGTCGCGGGCGGCGCGCGCCGACCGCAGCGCGCCGGCGGCCACGACGCCGATCGCGACGACGCCGGCGGCGACCCACCACAACGAATCCGCGAGCGAGTCGTTGAACAGCAGTGGGGACGCGAGGACGTAGGCGGTGACGCCGACGATGCTGATCCACATGCCGGCCTGCCTGGGCAGAGTCGACACGGGTGAGGAAGTGGTCATGATCACCAGTTGTCAGATCGCAGGTCCGTTGTCGCCGCTCATCGGTTCCTCGCTCATCGGTTCCTCACTGTATGCGCTTCCCCATAAG
The DNA here is from genome assembly GCF_025165815.1 of Actinophytocola gossypii. Classification (GTDB taxonomy): domain Bacteria; phylum Actinomycetota; class Actinomycetes; order Mycobacteriales; family Pseudonocardiaceae; genus Actinophytocola; species Actinophytocola gossypii. The sequence goes on from NZ_JAFFZE010000012.1 coordinate 173,830, forward strand.
CAGCGGGATAGGAGATTATCCCAACGGTCAAGGCGGCCGGCAGCTGCCCGGCGAACCGGGCGTTGACCATCCACAGTGGACAATCGGTAGACCGTCCATAATAGACTAGACAGGGCCGGGTCCTGCGCTTTGGCGGTTTTCCGGGCACAGTGGTTGCGTATTGTGCATCCGGTGGAGCCGGGCAGACAGGCGGTGGCATGAACGTGACAATCGGCGACCGGGTGGCCGGGCGCGCCGACGTGCTGGTGGGCAGGGCCGCCGAGCTGGCCCTGTTCGACCGGATCCTCTCCGGCGAGCTGGACCGGAACGTGCTGCTCGTGCACGGTGCGGGCGGCATCGGCAAGACCCAGCTGCTCCGCGCGTGGGCCGACGCCGCCCACGACGCCGGCCGCCCGACCAGGTGGATCGACGCCAGGTCGATCGAGCCGAAGCCGGCCGCCATCGCCGCCGCGCTGGCCGACGTCCGCGCCGGCACGGTGGTGCTCCTCGACGGCTTCGAGCGGATCGCGGCCGGCGCCAGGGAGCTGCGCGACGACGTGGTCCCCCGGCTGCCGGGCGACGCCGTGGTGGTGATCGCCGGCCGGGACCGGCCGGACGCCGGATGGTTCGCCGGCGGCTGGGCGCGGGTGTCGTTCGCGCTGGAGCTGGCCGCCCTCGACCAGGCCGCCGCGGTCGAGTTGCTGGGTGCGCACGGCGTCCCGGCGGAGCCGGCGCGGGAGATCGGCCGCTGGGCCGCCGGCTCGCCGCTCGCGCTGGTGCTCGCCGCGGGCGCCTGGCACCGGCACGGCCGGATCACGCCCGAGCCGAGGCTGGTGGCCACCCTGGTCCGGCTCACCGCGGCCGTGCGCTGGGGCACCACCCGCTTCGACGCGCTCGCCGCGTGCGCGATCGCCCGGCGCACCACGCTGGAGCTGCTGGCCGACACGCTGGACCGGCGGGCGGACGCGGAGAGCGCGTTCGGCTGGCTTGCCGGGCTGCCGTTCGTCGACCAGGTCGGCGACGCGGTCACCCTGCACGACGCCGTGCGCGAGCCGATGCGCGAACACCTGCTCGGCGGGCGCCCGGCCCGGGAGCGGGAGCTGCGCAGGCGCATCGCCGACCACCTGTACCGGCTGGGCACGCTCGGCGACCGGTCGGTGCTCACCGACCTGGCGCACCTGGTGCGCAAACCGGTGCTGCGCTGGACGTACTGCTGGGACGGCAGCGCGCGCTACCACGCCGACCGGATCCGGCCGGGCGACACCGAGGTGCTCGGCACCGCGCTGACCGCCCGCGGGTACCCCGAGTGGTGGGCGACCAGCGAGCCGTACCACCGGCTGGCGCCGCGGAACGTCGTCGTGGCGCGGGACGACACCGGAACCCCGGTCGGCTACGCGGTGTGGCTGACACCCGGTTCGGCACCACGTTCCGTGCTCGCCGGCGACGCGTTCGGCCGCGACTGCCTGGACTTCGCCGCCCGCGTGTGCGCGTCGGAGGACGTGGTGATCTGGCGGGACAGCATCGACCTGTCCGACGACGAGGGCGCCGCGCTGGCGATGCTGAACATCGCGGTCGCGCTGCGGGCCGACGTGGCCAACCCCCGGCACGCGATCGTCCCGCTGTTCCAGCACAACGAGCGGCTGCACGAGTTCTGCCTGGCGGTGGGCGGGACGGTGGTGCCGGAGCTGGACCGCACGGTCGACGGGCGGCCGCTGTGCGCGTACTGGATCGACTACGGGCCGGGCGGGCTGCGCGCGCACCAGCTCGACCAGGTGTACCGGGAGCTGGGGCTGCCGCCCGCGCTGTCGGTCGGCCAGGTGCGCGCGGCGCTGGAGTCGTTCGCGGTGGCGGCGGAGCTGGCCGAGCACCCGCTGGCGGTGGGGATCGGGGTGGAGCAGCGCGCGGAGTCGGTGCGTTCGACGCTGCGCTCCGGCATCTCGGCGGCGTTCGGCACCAGCCAGCGCGAGGAGGAGCTGCGGGCGGTGCTGTGGCAGCGCTACGTCGAGCCGGGCGCCACCTCGGCCGCGACGGCCAGGGGCCTGTCGATGAGCAAGGCCACCTACTTCCGCCGGCTGACCGAAGGCGTCCGGCGGCTGACCGAGCACCTGGCGCACGCGACGCGGTAGCGAGTGCGAACATCCGCCCCGGTCCGCCACCATGATCGCTTACGATCGTCCTGGTTCGGGGTGGGAGGAGCCAGGTCATGGAGCTTGCTGCGGTTCATCGACGACGGGCAGTTCGCCCGGTACTTCATCGGGGACGCCAAGACCTCGCCGGAACGCCCAAGCAACGCGACCTACAAGCTCGGTCTGGTCGCCCCGCACAGCGCGTTCACCCCGCACGCGCACGGCGGCGAGCACTTCGTCCTGTCCCTCGGGCACGCCTCCTGCGGGCTCTACGACACCGAGCGCCGCCGGGTGACCTCGCTGCGGCTCGGGCCGGGCACCCTGGTCCGGATCCCGGCGATGATGCCGCACTCGTTCGGCAACCGGGCCGGCCGCTGCTGATCCTGGCCGCGAACTCCGGCTACGGCATCGACCACGAGGACTACGCGATCACCGCCGACGCGGCCCGCGACCGCGGCGACGACGACCTCGCCGCCGCGCTGACCAGGCTCGACGACCGGCCACCGCTGCCGACGAACTGGCGCGAACGCCTCGCCACCGGCCTGCGCCGGGTGGCCGCACGGGTGGCCCCAAGAACCTGCCGATGATCATCCACGAGCTGCACCGCGACGACCCGTCACCGCTGGCGCGGGCGGACGCGTACCTGGAGTCGTACCGCAAGTGCCTCGCCGACCTGCCGGTGCTGCTGACCCCGTCGGCGCACGCCGAGCTGGCCGGCGCGCCGCCGCTGACCGACCACGTCGCCCCGTACCTGCGGCAGGGCCGGATGCACGGCCTGCTGAACCAGCTGCTGCACACGAACCTGCGGACGAAGGGCGCCCACCACATCCTGACCAAGGTCGAACGGCTGACCGCCGCGAGCGCGCTGGAGGGCCGCGCGCCGCTGTTCGACCGCGCGGTCGTCGACCACGCGTTCCGGATCCCCGCCCGGTGGAAGCTGAACGGCACCGTCGAGAAGTGGATCCTCAAGGAGGCGGTGCGCGATCTGCTGTCCGCGACCATCGTGGACCGTCCCAAGAGCGGCATGCTGGTTCCGGTCCAGCAGTGGCTGCACGGCCCGCTCCGCGAGCTGAGCGAGGACCTGCTGCTCGGCCCGTCCGCCCGGGCCAGGGACCTGTTCCGCCAGGACACGATCCGCTCGTGGCTGCGCGGCGACGGCACCCTGCTCCCCCGGCAGGGCGGCAAGCTGTGGCTGGTGCTGACCCTGGAACTGTGGCTGCGATCATTCGTGGACTGAACCCGACGACAGGAAAACCATGACCGACCAGCTGACCCCGCCCGAACAGAACGACCTGCTCGGCGAGGCCACGAAACTCCTGGTGGACCAGCTGCCCGCGGGGTGGCACCGCCTGATCCTCGACTACATGGCACTCGGCAAGAAGGTCAACGTCGGCGCGGCGGTCCGGATGGCCGACGGCACGACGCCGCGGGTGAGCGCCCCGCGCGAGCTGGCGCCGCTGTTCTCCCGGCTCCGCGGCGGCATGTACGTCGCGGGCCGGGGCACGTGGTACTCGTTCCGGCTCATCGTGGACCCGCCCGCGCGGTACTCGGTGCAGTACAACTGGAACGACCAACCGCCGTACCCGACCCCACCAGCACCCGAGCACTTCCGCCTCGAACAGGAACGGTTCCCGCGCGCCGAGGACGCCATGCCGGAGTGGTTCCGCCGGGGTCTGACCGGCTAGATCCGGAAGGGCGCGAGCAGCGCGAGCAGCTCCCCGTCCCCCCGCCCCGCCAGCTCGTCCGACACGATCCGCCGGGCCACGCCGGCCAGGAAGTCGGCGACCTGCACCCGCGCGTCCAACCGCGCGGCCACGAGCCGCACCCCGTCCAGCCGCCCACCGCACAACTCCACGAGCCGGGCGATCCGGTACTCGGTGAGCGCCAGCTGCCGATCGTGCACGATCGACACCGGCCCGCCCCAGTACGCGACGGCCGCCACGATCGCCGGCCCGATCGGGTCCAGCAGCGGCAGCTCCCTCGGATCCCGCGCCCGGTAGGCGTCGATCCGCTCCCGCCCGGTGCGGATCGACGCCAGCGTGGCCCGCACCTCGGGGTCGAGGTCGAGCCGCAACAGGTGGTCGAGGTCGGCGAAGAAGTCGGACCCGCCGCCGTTCCGGTTCCTGGGCCGGGCCAGGTCGTTGAACGACGCGAGGAACGCGGCCCACCGTTCCGCACCGGCTTCCCGGGGTCCGCGCCGGTGCAGCAGCTCGGCCGTGCCCGGCCCGGTGTCGGCGAGCAACTCGACCATCCGCCGCACCAGGAACAGCGACTTGTCGACGAGCAGCACCACCGCGTGCCCGCGGATCGGCCCGGACGGCCCGAGCAGCCACAGCAGGGCGTCCCGGTGCTTCTCCCGCAGCAGGTGGTTGGCCTTGTACTCGGTGGCGGGCGACCGGATCAACTCCCGGAGCTCCCGCACGCACGCCTGCGCCGCCCCGACGTCCAGGGCGACGCTGGCGTGCGCGAACACATCGGTCACCCCGCCGACGAGCTTCTCCCCCTCCGCCCCGGACTCGTCGCACGCGATCTCGAGCCGCATCGCCGCAGCGTACGCGCGGTGAGGCCGGTCGGTCAGGTGGATAACCGACGGGTCAGCGGAAGTCGTGCCACCTCGATTCTGTGCTGGCGGTGCGCGGAGCCGGTGGGGCGTGCACCTGCGGGGCCGCCGAGACCTCGGGCAGCGCGGTCGCGCCGGGGTGCAGGGACACCGGGAGGTGCAGGCGGCTGCGGCGCAGGTCCACCTCGACGGTGGCGCCGGTGCTGGACGGGATCGTGAACTGGGTGTCGCTCAGGGTCAGGACCAGGCCGAGCACTCGGCCCTTCGGCAGCACGGCGTCGTGGGCGTTCAGCCGCCACGTCACGGTGTACCAGCGGCCGGGGCGCAGGGGCGTCGGCCGGGTCAGCGAGTCGCGGTGTGCGGCGTCGAGCCAACCCCGGGTCATCACCTGGTAGTCCGAGGTGACCACGTTCTTCGCGGTCTCGCGGTAGCAGGCGTCGTCGGACTCGGTGGACGCGCCCCAGCAGGACTCGGTGGACAGGGTGCGCACGCCCTCGCCAGGACCCATCGAGTCGATCCTGGGCGCGCGGCCGTAGTCGACCAGGCGCGCGGACAGCTGCGTGTTCGGTTGGGACACCCGCACCCGCAGCGTCACCTCCGGCGTACCGCTGATCCGCAGGTCGCGGTTCAGCGGCGCGGACAGGAACACCTGCCGGCCGGCCACCTCCGCGTTCGGGTTGGACACCGCTCGGGTCTCGCGCAGGGACGGGTCGTCGGTGATCGACGTCGTGCCTCGGCCGGGGACCAGGCCCAGGGTGCCGGTGGTGCCGTCACCGGCACCGAGCGAGACCGGGAACGGGAACGCGCCGCGCGCCGGCCAGGTCCGCTCGTTCACCCACACGTCCGGGGCGCGCTCGATCGTCGCCATCGGTTCGCGCATGACGCCGTTGCGCAGGTCCTGCAGCCAGTAGTCGAACCAGCGGTGCAGCGTCGCCACCCACTCGGCGCGGCGGAAGTCGAACGGGTCGACGTGGCCCGGCTGGCCGAGCCAGATCTTGCGCGGCACGCCGTTCCGGGCGAGCGCGTCCCACCACTGCGCGAAGTGCTTGGTCTCGACGTTCAGGTCGTTGATGCCGTGCACGACGAACACGCTGGCCTTCACCTTGCGCGCGTCCGGCACGAAGTTCCGCTCGTGCCAGAACGCGTTGTAGTTGCCGGTCTCGTTCGCCGACCCGGCGAGCAGTTCGTCCCGCACCGGCTGGCACACCTCCGGCGGGCGGCCGTTGACGTAGCCGGACAACCAGGCCGGGCCGAAGTCGGTGGTGTAGCGCGCCCCGTTGTCCCGGTAGTAGTCGTACCAGCTGGAGATCGCCGCGATCGGCACGATCGTCTCCAGCCCTTCGACGCCGGTCGCGGCGACACCGTTGGCGACCGAGCCGTCCCACGACTTGCCGATCATGCCGACCTTGCCGGTGGTCCAGGTCGCACGGGCCGGGGTGCCGTCGGCGTAGGTGGCCTGCCCGCGCCCGTTGAGCCAGTCGATCACGGCCTTCACGCCGAGGATCTCCTCGCGCCCGCCGACGTCGCCGCAGCCGGTGGAGCGGCTGGTGCCGTTGAAGTCGACGGCGGCGAAGGCGTACCCGCGCGGCACGAAGTAGTTGTCGTAGAACAGCGGGAACTGGGTGACCGTGCCGTCCTCGGCGTACTCCTTGAGCTCGCTCTCGTTGCCCCGGCCGCAGCACTGGTAGTACGGCGAGGCGTCCATCACCACGGGGATCTTCACCCCGGCGCGCGCGGTCTCCTTCGGCCGGACCAGGTCGACGACCACCTGGTCCTTGGCACCGTCGCCGTCGTTGTCGAGCGGCGTGGTGACCCACACGCTCTCCCGGATGGCGTCGGCGTAGTCGTAGACGGGCACGGTCTCGGTCCCGTCGACATGCGGCGGTGCCGATGGCGCCGCGACCGCGGCGGGCGCCGAGAGCAGCGAGGCGGACAGGCCGGTCAGCACCACGACAATCCCAGGCAGGAGCGCGGCGCGGCGCAGGGCAGGCAGGGGCATGGTCAGAAACCTACGTTCCAGGACGCCCGCTGGGAATCCCCCTATTCGTCGAAGTCGCGGGCGGCCAGGTCGGCGAACGCGCGCAGGGCGTCGTCCGACTGGCGGCCGGTGGCGGACACGACGACCTCGTCGCCACCGCGGGCACCCAGGGCCATCAGGGCCAGCACGCTGGTGCCGTCGGCGGACTTGTCGCCGAATCGGACGGTGACCGAGGCGTCCAGTTCGGACAGCGTGCGGGCGGTGAGCGCCGCCGGGCGGGCGTGCAGGCCGATCTCGTTGGTGAGCCGGACACGGATCTCCTCGCCCTCGGCGGGAGCGGCCACCTCGGGCTCGCTGCCGGCGGCCCGCGCGGCCGACGCGACGGCGGCCAGGTCGGCGCCGCCCTGCGCGGCCACCGCCGCCGCCACGGCGCCCTCGACCAGCGGCGCGTCCACCAGGACCACCCTCGACGGGTCGTCCAGGGACTCCACGGCCAACTCGGCGACCATCCGGGCGCTGCCGAGGTCGTACAGCACCGCCGCGGCGCCGACCCGCGCGAGCGCCTCGCTCACCGCGTCGAAGTCGGTGCCGATACCGCCATCGGCCGTACCGCCGGCGGCCGCGACCGTCACGTCCGGCGCCATCTGCCCCGCGACCTCCGCCACCCCGGCGGCCAACCGCGCGCTGTGCGACACCACCACCAGCCCGACCCGCTCCGCCCCGTCATGCAATGAAGGCTCCCTTCGTAGCGTCGAGTGCGCCGAAGACGTCCTTCATCGCACTGGCCCGGCCGCGAACGAGCCCAGGATCAGGGCCGTGGACCGGGCACCGGGATCCACGTGGCCGGCGCTGCGTTCGCCAAGGTAGGAGGCGCGGCCCTTGCGCGCGACCAGCGGCTCCGTCGACTCCGCGCCCGCGCGGGCCGCCTCGGCGGCCGCCGTCAGCAGCTCCGACACCGAGTCGGCCGACCTGGCCGCCTCGACGGCTGGGCTCAGCGCGTCGACCATGGTCTTGTCGCCGACCTCGGCCTTGCCGCGGGCCACGACGCCGCCGAGCGCGGCCTCCAGCGCCGCGACCACTTCGGCCGGGCCAAGCTCGGCGGCGTCCTTCACCACCGCCGACGCGCGCAGGAACGCGGTGCCGTACAGCGGCCCGGCCGCGCCGCCGACCTTCGAGATCAGCGTGCTCGCCACCAGCTTGAGCACCGCCGCAGGCGTGTCCGGGGTGCCCTCGTCCAGGGCGGCCACGACCGCCGTGAAGCCCCGGTTGAGGTTCTCCCCGTGGTCGCCGTCGCCGATGGCGCGGTCCAGGGCGACCAGCTCGTCGCGGTGGGACGCCACCACCGCCGCCGCGGCGCGGACCGCGTCGGCCACGGACTCCGCCGTGCACGCCATCAGCTGCCCCACCGCAGCGCGGCGGTGCGGACCGGGGCGTCCCACAGCCCGGTCAGCTCGTCGTCCAGCTTCAACACCGTCAGGCTCATCCCCTGCATCTCCAGGCTCGTCACGTACGGGCCGACCAGGCGCCGCTCCACCACGATGCCCCGGTCGGCCAGCATCCGCTCGGCGATCCCGTGCGCCAGGTACAGCTCCAGCAGGGGGGTGGCGCCCATCGAGTTGGTGAACAGCAGCACCCGGTCGCCCTCGCGGAACGGAAGATCCGCCAGGACCGGCTCCAGCAGCCGGGCGACGATGCCGTCCGCGTTCTCCGCGGGCAGCCGGGCGCGGCCTGGCTCGCCGTGGATGCCGATGCCGACCTCCATCTCGTCGGCGTCGAGGTCGAAGCTGGGCTCGCCGACGTGCGGCACGGTCGGGGCGGCCAGCGCCATGCCCATCGACCGCACGTTCGCGACCACCCGCTGGGCCAGCGCCAGGCAGGCGGCCAGGTCGTCGCCGCGCTCGGCGGCGGCGCCGACGATCTTCTCCAGCAGCACGGTGCCGCCGACGCCGCGCCGGCCGGCGGTGTAGAGGGAGTCCTGCACGGCCACGTCGTCGTCGATCACGACGGTGGCGACCTCGACGTCCTCAGCCTGCGCCAGCTCGGCCGCGGTCTCGAAGTTCAGCACGTCGCCGGTGTAGTTCTTGACGATCAGCAGCGCGCCGGCCCCGCCGTTGGTGCGCTCGATCGCGGCCTGCACCTGGTCGGGGGTGGGCGAGGTGAACACCGGGCCGGGGCAGGCGGCGTCGAGCATGCCGGGACCGACCAGGCCGCCGTGCATCGGCTCGTGCCCGGAGCCGCCGCCGGAGATGACCGCGACCTTGCCCTGCACGGGGGCGTCCGCGCGGACCACCACCGCCGGGTCCGGCACGACCGTGACCAGGTCGGCGTGCGCCAGCTCCAGCCCGCGCAGCGAGTCGGCGACCACGGTGGCCGGGTCGTTGATGATCTTCTTCATCGAAGCCTCCAGGCGTGATCGACAGCCGCCAACCTCGATTCCTACCCCTTCGCGGCCGATCCCGAAAGCGGGTGTCGGACCGGCAGCCGGGGGTAACCGACCCCATGGCGACCGAAGGCCCCGGCGACCTGCCGAAGCGCTCCTGGTGGGCGGCGCTCAAGCGCACGGTCCGCGAGTTCGACGACGACAACATGCTCGACTGGGCGGCGGCGCTGACCTACTACAGCATGCTGTCGCTGTTCCCCGGGATCGTGCTGCTCACCGCGCTCGTCGGCCTCGCCGGGGAGTCGGCCACCCAGACCCTGATCGACAACGTCCGGCAGGTGGCGCCCGGCCAGGCCAGCGACACCGTCGTCAACGTGATCCGCGAGCTGTCCGGGTCGGCCTCGGTCGCCGGGCCGCTCGCCATCGCCGGCCTGCTCGGCGCGTTGTGGTCGGCGTCCGGGTACATCGGCGGGTTCATCCGGGCGTCGAACACCATGTACGAGGTGGAGGAGGGCCGGCCGGTCTGGAAGACGCTCCCGCTGCGGGTCGGGCTGACCCTGGCCATGGTGGTCCTGCTGGCCGCGTGCGCGATCGGCGTGGTGGTCAGCGGCGGCATCGCCGAGCAGGTGGGCAACATGCTCGGCCTCGGCGACACCGGCCTGCTGGTGTGGAGCATCGCCAAGTGGCCGGTGCTCGCGTTCCTGATCAGCCTGGCGATCGCGCTGCTGTACTGGGCCGCGCCGAACGTGCGGCACCCCGGGTTCCGCTGGCTGACGCCCGGCAGCGCGCTCGCGGTGGTGCTGTGGGTGGTCGCCTCGGCCGGGTTCGCGTTCTACGTCGCCAACTTCGCCTCGTACAACAAGGTGTACGGCTCGCTGGCCGGCGTGATCGTGTTCCTGGTGTGGCTGTGGATCTCGAACCTGGCGGTGCTGCTCGGCGCCGAGCTGGACGCGGAGCTGGCCCGCGGCAAGGAGATCACCGAGGGACTCCCCGAGGAGACCGAGCCGTTCCTCCCACCGAGGGACACCCGGGCGATGGATTGACCGCGCACCCGGATTGCCCGCGCCGATCGCGGGTAGGCCCCTCGGACGACTTCTGAGCGCCGGTCCGAGGGAGCCACGGTGAACGACAAGCACGAGCAGCTCGACCCGGTCCGCGAGGACCCGACCGACACCCACCTCACCACGCAGCAGGGGGTGCGGATCGGTCAGGACGACGACTCGTTGAGCGCGGGCGAGCGCGGCCCGACCCTGCTGGAGGACTTCCACGCCAGGGAGAAGATCACCCACTTCGACCACGAACGCATTCCCGAGCGGGTGGTGCACGCTCGCGGCGCGGGCGCCTACGGGTACTTCGAGCCCTACGACGACTCGCTGCGCGAGTACACCTGCGCGGAGTTCCTCACCGATCCGTCGACGCGTACCCCGGTGTTCGTGCGGTTCTCCACGGTCGCCGGGTCGCGCGGCTCGGCCGACACCGTCCGCGACGTGCGCGGGTTCGCCACCAAGTTCTACACCCGGCAGGGCAACTACGACCTGGTCGGCAACAACATGCCGGTCTTCTTCATCCACGACGGGATCAAGTTCCCCGACTTCGTGCACGCGGTGAAGCCAGAGCCGCACAACGAGATCCCGCAGGCGCAGTCGGCGCACGACACGCTGTGGGACTTCGTCGGGCTGCAGCCGGAGACGTTGCACATGATGATGTGGCTGATGTCCGACCGGGCGCTGCCGCGCAGCTACCGGATGATGCAGGGCTTCGGCGTGCACACGTTCCGGCTGGTGAACGCCGCGGGCCGGGGCACGTTCGTGAAGTTCCACTGGAAGCCGGTGCTCGGCACGCACTCGCTGGTGTGGGACGAGACGCAGAAGATCGCCGGCAAGGACCCGGACTTCAACCGGCGCGACCTGTGGGACGCGATCGAGGCCGGGCAGTACCCGGAGTGGGAGCTCGGCGTGCAGCTGATCCCGGAGTCCGACGAGTTCGCGTTCGACTTCGACCTGCTGGACGCCACGAAGATCGTGCCGGAGGAGCGGGTGCCGGTGCGGCCGGTCGGGCGGCTGGTGCTCGACCGCAACCCGGAGAACTTCTTCGCCGAGACCGAGCAGGTCGCCTTCCACACGGCGAACATCGTGCCGGGCATCGACTTCACCAACGACCCGCTGCTGCAGGCGAGGAACTTCTCCTACCTGGACACCCAGCTGATCCGGCTCGGCGGGCCGAACTTCAGCCAGCTCCCGGTGAACCGCCCGGTCGCGCCGGTGCACCACAACCAGCGGGACGGCTACCACCAGTCGACGATCAACACCGGGAAGACCAGCTACACGAAGAACGCGCTGTCCGGCGGCTGCCCGGTGGCCGACGGCGCGTTCCCGGAGGTGTTCGAGCACTACCAGGAGAAGGTCGAGGGGGCCAAGATCCGCCGCCGGGCCGAGTCGTTCAAGGACTACTACAGCCAGGCGACCCTGTTCTGGAACAGCATGTCCGACGTGGAGCGCGAGCACATGGTGAGCGCGTTCCGGTTCGAGCTCGGCAAGTGCGTCGACATGGGCGTGCGCGCGCGGGTGGTCGAGCAGCTCAACCACGTGGACCACGAGCTGGCGACCCGGGTCGCCCCCGGTGTGGGGGTGCCCGCGCCGGCCGAGGAGGTGCGGCCCAACCACGGCGCCAGCTCGCCCGCGCTGAGCCAGCTGAACGCGCCGACCGCCACGATCGCCACCCGCAAGGTCGCGGTACTGGTGGCCGACGGGGTGGACGGCACCGGGCTGGCCGGTGTGGTCGACGGGCTGCGCGAGCGCGGTGCGATCGTGGAGCTGCTGGCGCCGGCCGACGGCTCGGTGCGCGACTCGGCCGGTACCGAGGTGCCTGTGGACCGGGCGCTGAACACGATGGCCTCGGTGCTCTACGACGCGGTGCTCGTGCCCTGCGGTCCGTCCAGTGTGGAGACGCTGGCGGCGGACGGGTACGCGGTGCACTTCGTGCTGGAGGCGTTCAAGCACGCCAAGGCGGTGGCCGCGTTCGGGTCCGGCGTCGACCTGCTGCGCCGGATCGGGGTGCGGGAGGTGCGGTTCGCCGAGGACACGAACGTCGAGTCCGACCTCGGCGTGGTGACCACCACCGCCGCGGCCGGCGACCTCACCGGCGAGTTGTCGGCCCGGTTCGTCGAGGCGTTCGCCGACGGGATCGCCGCGCACCGGGCGTGGGCGAGGAGGACCGACGGGGTGCCGGCATGAGTCCGGGGCCCGCGAAGCGGGTCGTGGTGACCGGCGCGAGCGGCAACGTCGGCAGCAGCGTGCTGCGCGAGCTGAACGACGACCCGGACGTCGGCACGATCGTCGCGATCGCCCGGCGGTGCCCGGAGTGGACGGTCGACAAGGCCGAGTGGGCGGTCGCCGACGTGGCCACCGACGACCTGGTCCCGCTGCTGGCCGGCGCGGACGTGGTGATCCACCTGGCGTGGCTGCTCCAGCCGGCGCGCACCCCGGTGACCACGTGGGAGGCCAACGTCATCGGCAGCGTGCGGGTGTTCGAGGCCACCGCGGCCGCCGGGGTGCCGGCGCTGGTGTACGCGTCGTCGGTCGGCGCCTACTCCCCCGGCCCGAAGGACACGATGGTCGACGAGTCGTGGCCGACGCACGGCTGGCCGGCGGCGTCCTACACCCGGGAGAAGGCCTACCTGGAGCGCGTGCTGGACGGGTTCGAGGCCCAGCACCCGGACGTGCGGGTGGTGCGGATGCGTCCGGGGTTCCTGTTCCAGTGGGAGGCGGCCAGCGAGCAGCGCAGGCTGTTCGCCGGGCCGCTGCTCCCCCAGCGGCTCGTCCGGCCGTCGATGATCCCGGTCGTGCCGGACCTGCCCGGCCTGCGGATGCAGGTGCTGCACACCGACGACGCGGCGCTGGCGTACCGGCTGGCCGCGCTCGACGGGCACGCGCGCGGCGCCTACAACCTGGCGACCGAGCCGGTGCTGGACGCGCCGCTGCTGGCCGAGCTGCTGGGTGCGCGGGTGGTTCCACTGCCGGTCTGGGCGCTGCGCGGCCCGCTGGTCGCGGCGTGGCGGCTGCACCTGACGCCGGCCGACCCGGACCTGTTCGACGCGGTCCTGCGGCTGCCGCTGATGGACTCCACCCGCGCCCGCGACGAGCTCGGCTGGACCCCGCGGTACGACGCGGCCACCACGGTCGGCGAGCTGCTGGCCGGGATGCGCGACGTCGGCGGCCTGCCCACCCCGCCGCTGGAGCCCACCGTCCCCGGGGGCCGCGCCCACGAACTCCGCACCGGCCCCGGCAGCACGCCCTGAGCGCGCGACGGCGGACATGAGAGAACCCCGAGTTGCTGCCAGGTCGGGGGTCCGCCAGCAACGCGGGGTCACTGGGGTCATCGCCGCCGGAGCGGCGCGCGTTACACGTTCAGTTCCGGATGTCGCCGGGACAGCGCCTCGTCGACCTCGGCACGGATGTCGAGGTGGTCCAGCAGCCCGGTGAGCCGCAGCGGGCGCAGCACCTCGCGGCGGGTGGCGACGAAGCGGACCTCGACGCCGCGGGTCCTGGCCCGTTCGTCGATCCCGACCAGTTCGGCCAGGCCGGCGGAGGACAGGAACGAGACGCCGTCCAGGTCGACGACCATGGGGTACGGGGCGGCGGTCAGGGCGAGCGCGGTGTCCAGCGCTCTTCGCAGCTCGTCGAACACGTTGAGGTCGATCTCCCCGATCACCCGGGTGAGCACGGCGAAGTCGTGGATCTCTCGTTGGATGTGCAGCACCAGAACCACCTCTGTCTCGGTCGTACCGGACGTGGCTGCTGGCTGAACCTGCTCCTACCGTAGCGTGCCCGCCCCGAACCCGCCACAACGACATACGTCGTTCTACCGATGTCTCGACGGCCCGACAGGGCAAGAGTTGCTCAGGTCAAGCAACGTGGTGAGCACAGGAGATGGGGAAGCGGTGACCGACCCGGACTGGCACGACGAGCTGGTGCTCGTCGCCGAACTGTCCAGCGTCAACAACCAGATTGCCCGGTACGTACTCCGGCTTCTCGACGCGGACGCCGGAAGACGAGAGCAGGTGGGCGTGGCCGATGAATGCGCATTAGGTGGGCGCCTCGTCGACCTCGGCTACACATTGCAGAATCGTGCAGTGCACCGGGCCGCAGGCCTTGACGGCGATGGTGGGGCCATCGACGAAGAAGACCTGCGGCCGGCGCCGCTCGCACCGGACGGCTACCTCATTCGACCGAGGTGCGCGATCCACTGAAATGATTTCGATGAAGATCCGTCAGTTGTGCGTCATCCCAGGTGTAGCGCCGTTGTGCGTCATGTCCGGCGGTTCCGCCGCACCTGCACCTGCACCTGCGAAAACCAACAGAATCGAGGCAACAAGGGCGGTGGCCATTCGCGCGATTCTCATCGTGCCTCCCGTTTTCTCTGCACCGGAAAAGGGGCCTAGCATCCAAGCGACGACTGGCCAGAGAGCTCGCGTGGGGTATACAAGAGGCCCAACATATCCTCTTACCAATTCCACTATGACATGTGAGGTGTAATTGAGGAAATAACCGACTGCTAACGAGCGGCTAACAACTGGGCCGTTCGAAGAAACGCGCATGGTCGGTGGTTGATGTGGCGACCCCCACTACGGGCGGACCCTGCACAACCGCCCGGATGGCCGATGCCTTCGGCCACGGCACGTCATATCGTCGAACCATGCCGGGTGGTGCGTCTGCGCTTGTTGGCCGTGACGCCGAACTCTCCAGGCTCGTCGAGTTGACCGACGACCTCGCCGCCGGCACGGGGCGAGCGCTGCTCATCGAGGGCGAGCCCGGCATCGGCAAGTCATCCCTCGCGCGGGCCGCGGTGGCGGCCGCCGAGGAACGCGGCTACCAGGTGTTCTGGGCCGAAGGCGACGAGCTCGGGCAGGCGCTCCCCCTGCGGCCGTTGCTGGATGCGTTGTGGGCCAGGGAACTGGACAACGAGCCCCGGCTCGCGACCATCCAGCGACTGCTGCGGGGCGAGGTCAGCGGCGGTGCCGATCCGACGACCGCCGCGTCCGAGCAGATGCTCACCCTGCTGACCGAACTCTGCAGCGCGGGCCCGACCGTCCTGGTCGTCGACGACCTGCAATGGGCGGACGCCGCGACGATCGGCGTGTGGGAGATGCTCACCCGCTGGGTCGACCGCTCCGCCCTGCTGCTGATCGGCGTCGTCCGGCCGATCCCCCAGCGCGACGAGCTCGACGCGGTCCGTCGCGCGGTCGGCGAGCCCGGCACCGTCCGCCTCGGCGGGCTGCCCCAGGGTGCGATCGCGAACCTGGTCACCGCGATCTCCTCGGGCGAGCCCGGTGAGGATCTGCTGCGGCTCGCCGACGGGGCCGCCGGCAACCCGCTGTACGTGACCGAGTTGATGGAGGCCCTGCTGCGCTCGGACCGGTTGAAGGTCAACGACTCCGGGGTCGTCGAGGTGACCGGTGGCCCGGTGCCGGAGTCGCTCTACGCGGCGATCGCGCACCGGCTCGACTTCCTGCCCCGCGACCTGCGCACGACGCTGCAGGCCGCGGCCCTGCTCGGGATGGACTTCCTGGTCTCCGACCTCGCGCTCGTGCGGAATGCCCGCATCGTCGACCTGGTGCCCGCACTCGACGAGGCCTGTGCCGCCGGCGTGCTCCGGGAGGTCCGCGAGCGGCTGGCGTTCCGGCACCCGCTGATCCGCCGCGCGCTCTACGACGACATCGCCGAGGCGGTCCGGCCCGCGTGGCACCGGGACGCGGCCCGCGCCCTGGCCGAAGCCGGGGTGCCGCACGACCGGGTCGCCCGCCAACTCCTCGCCGCCACGAAATCGCCGGACGCGGGTCCGCTGGACGAGCCACTGCTCGACTGGCTCGCCGACGCCGCGCCGACGCTGATCGCGCAGACCCCGAAGCTGGCGATCGACCTGCTGAGCCAGGCGTCCCGCCGCTCGCCGCCGAACACCCGGCGCGGCGCGGTGCTCGCCTGCCGGCTGGCGGACGCGCTGTTCCGGACCGGCGACCACGTCCGGGCCCAGCGCGTCGCGCACCGCACGATGGCCGTGATCACCGACCCGGACCTGGTCGTCGACCTGCACTGGACGGTGTCCCAGTGCCGCGCGCTGGCGGGCCGGGCCGACGAGTCGTTCGAGTCACTGGCGCGGGCGCTCACCCTGCCTGGTCTGTCCGCCCAGCACCGGGGCCGGCTGCTGGTGATGACCGCGCGTGCTCACCGGGACCTCGGCGAGGTGACCGTGGCCGGGCGGGTCGCCGCGGAGGCCCTGGCGACCGCTGAGCAGGCCGGGGACCGCTGGGCGGTCGGCTGGGCGCTGCACGTACTGATCATCGTGTCGATGATGCAGGGTGACGTCGCGAGCGCGGTGCCGCTGTTCGAGCGGGCGCTGGAGGTCGTCGAGGACGACACCGCGCTCACCGATCTCGCCCTGTTGCTGCAGATCAACAAGGCCGTCGCACTGGGTGACCTCGACCGGTACGAGGACGCGATCCGGGCCGCCGAGCGAGTACGCCAGCAGGCCGACCGCTCCGGCAGCCTGGTCCGGCTCGCTCAGGCCCAGACCGCGCTCACCGAGCTGCTGTTCGAGGTGGGCCGGTGGGACGACGCCCAGGCCGAGATCGAGAACCTGTCCGACGACTTCAAGGACCCCGGGGTGACGTGCTGCGACCGGGGCATCGCCGCCGTGATCGCGTTCCACCGGGGTGACCCGGCGACCGCGCGGCAGCATCTGGAGCTGGCCGCGCCGAGCGCGGAGAAGATCGGCAACCGGGTCATCGCGTCGTTGAAGCTGGCCCGCAGCCTGGACCTCGAGATCAACGACGCGCCGGCCGAGGCGCTGGCCGAGCTCACCGCGTGCGTCACCGGGCACGCCGAGGAGCTCGACGAGATGGAGGACCTGCTGCCCGAGGCGGCGCGGTTGGCCGCGCACGTCGGCACCGAGGGCGCGGCCGCCGACATCGCCGCGCAGGCCAGCACGCTGGCCGGGCAGTCCCGGGTGCCGCACCGGCTCGCCACCGCCGCGTACTGCCGGGGGCTGCTCGACCGGGACCCGTCGATGCTCCGGGACGCCGCCGAGCACTACGAGCGGGCCAGCCGCCCGCTGCTGCGCGCGAAGGCGCTGGAGGCGGCCGCGCTCACCCACGCCGAGCAGGGCGACCGGATCGCGGCGCGCTCCGCGTTCACCACCGCCGACGACCTCTACGGCGAGCTCGGCGCGAACTGGGACCTGACGCACCTGCGCGCGCGGCTGCGCCGGCACGGCATCCGCCGGGGGCCGAGGGCCAAGCACCGCCAGGCCAAGGCGGGCTGGCAGAGCCTCACCCCGACCGAGACCAAGATCGCGGCGATGGTCGCCGCCGGGCTGCCCAACCGGCAGATCGCCGAGCAGCTCGTGCTCTCGCCGCGCACGGTCGGTACGCACGTGTCGCACATCCTGGCCAAGCTCGGCGTCCGGTCCCGCATCGACATCGCCCGCGAGGCCGCCGAGCACGACCACACGCTCACCTGACTCGTGGTTTGCTGGGGATCATGCTCCCCGAGTACGGCCGGCGGTCGCTGGCCGAGGTGCTGCCGTCGCTGCTGGCCGCGCTCGGCGTCGGCGGCGCGCCGGCGCTGCCCGTCGAGCCGGCCCGTGCGGCGGCGTTGCTGCTGGTCGACGGGCTCGGCTCGGAACTGCTGCGCGAGCACGCCGCCGACGCGCCGTTCCTCGCGTCGCTGCCGGACGCGGGACCGCTGACCGTCGGGTTCCCGTCCAGCACGGTGGTCAGCCTGGCCTCCGTCGGCACCGGCCTGCCGCCTGGTTCGCACGGCATGGTCGGTACGTCGTTCGAGGTGGACGGAACGCGGCTGGACGGGCTGAACTGGCGCGCGGACGCGGACCCGGCGCCCGAGCGGGTGCAGCCGGCGCCGACCGTGTTCGAGCGGGCGGGGGCGGCGGGGGTCGCGGTCACGGTCGTGTCCAGGCGCGTGTTCCGCGACACACCCCTGACCCGCGCGGTGCTGCGCGGCGGCGAGTACCGGGGCAACCGGGCGCTCGGCGACCTGGCCGCCGAGATGATCACCGCGCTGACCGCGCCCGGCCGGCGGCTGGTCTACGGCTACCACGCCGACCTGGACACGATGGGGCACGTGTACGGGCCGGGCTCGCTGCCGTGGCGGGTGCAGTTGGCGCAGGTGGACCGGCTGGTCGCGACGCTGGCGAACGCGCTGCCGGCCGACGCGGTGCTGGCGGTGACCGGTGACCACGGCATGGTCACGATGGACCGGACGTTCGACGTGGACACCGTGCCGGAGCTGCGCGCGGGGGTACGGCTGCTGGCCGGCGACCCGCGTTCGCGGCACGTGTACGCGGAGCCGGGCGCGGCGGCTTCCGTGTTGGCGGCCTGGCGGGAGGTGCTGGGCGACGCGGCGGTCGTGGTGCCGAGGGAGCAGGCCGTCGAGGAGGGCTGGTTCGGGCCGGTGGCGGCGGCGTTCGCCGGGCGGATCGGTGACGTGGTGGTGGCCGCGCGTGACGGTGCCGGTGTGATCAGGTCGGTCGCGGAGCCGGCGGTGTCCTCGGCGGTGGGGCAACACGGTTCGCTGTCCGCCGCGGAGTTGCTGGTCCCGTTCCTGCTCACCCGAGTTTGATCAACGAACTCCGCGAAGGGCCTTACCTGCCTGCTACTTTTGCTGGTATACCTGGAATCAGCAAGGTGTCTACCCGCTCTGTCCATAATGGACGGTCAAGTGGGAGGGAGTTGATGCCGGGTGGTCGACGGCAGGGAACTGGTACCGCTGCGCACCGGATTCGACGTGGTGTTCCGCGGTTACCGGCGTGGTCCGGTGCGGCAGTACGTGCAGAGCGTCGAGGAGGAGCTGCGCGTGCTCGCCGCCGATCGGGATGCGAACGCGAACCTTGCCGAGAACCTGACCAGAGAGGTGGAACGGCTGCGCGCGGAGAACTCCCGCCTGGCGCAACGGATCGACCAACTGAAGCGGGCGCCGTTGGACCCCGAGCGGTTACCGCCGCGGCTGCGGCGGATGGTCGAGCTGGCGAAGGAGGAGGCCGGCGAGATCATCGCCAGGGCGCAGGCCGCCGCCGAACACTGCTCGGCCACCGCCCAGGAGGAGGCCGAGCGGTTACGCACCCGCCACGAGCAGCGGTTGACCGAACTGGACGACCGCCGCCGCGCGATGGAGTCCGAACACGAGACCCTGATGCGCCAGGCGAAAGCCGAGGTCGCGGAGCTGGACGCGCGGGCAGCCCGCCGCCGCGAGCGCATCGAATCCGACTTCGAGGTCGCGATGGCCGCCCGACGCACGGAGGCCGTCCAGGAGATCACCGCCCGCAAGCAAGCCGCCGAACAGGCCGCGGAAACCCTGCTGACCAGGGCAAAAGCCGAGGCGGCCCGCCGCATCACCGACGCGGACCGGAAGGCGGAGCGCACCCTCACCGCCGCGTCCGCGGAGTCCACCCGCCGCCTGGCCGAAGCGAAGATCCAGGCCACCCGCGTCACCGAAGCGGCACGAGCCAGCGCGGACCGTCAGCTAGCCGAGGCCAGGACCACCGCCGAGACGTTGGTCGACACGGCCGTCACCAGGGCCGACCACCTCGTCGACGACGCCACCGCGCGAGCGAACCACCTCGTCACCGAGGCCACCGCCGAAGCCAACCGCCGACGCGCCGAGGTCACCACCCACGCCGAGGCCCTGATCGACGACGTCACCACCAGGGCCGATCACCTGCTCGACGACGCCACCGCCCGAGCGAACCACCTCGTCACCGAGGCCACCGCCGAAGCGGACCGGCGGGTCGGGGTGGCGCGGCGGCGGGTCGACGAGCTGCGTGACCTGCGCGCTCAGCTCGCCGACCACATCCGCACCACGCGCGAGATCCTGACCGGCGCCGCCCCGCTGCTCCAGCCCGACGACCCGGACGACGACCCCGACCCAGGACCGAGACCGGCGGACATCCCGGCTCAACGCATGAAGGTCGAGCAGCCCACCCCGACCTGAACGGCGGGCGGAGACTCACCGCACGGCGTCGAGGGCCTCGGCGAGCATCGGCTTCAGGCTCTGGCTGAACTCCCGGTTCAGGTGGTCGCCGTCGAAGTACACGGCGACGTTGCCGACCACCGCGTAGCAGCGGCGGGCGTCGCAGAAGTAGTCGGTCAGGTCAACGAGGGTGACCTCGTCGGTGGTCCTGGCCACCTCGGTCAGCGGGTCCGGCGGGTGCGCCGCCGCCCGGTCGGCCGCACACGCCAGCGGATCGTCGGGGTTCAGCGTGACGCAGTCCCGCGACCGCACGCTCACGCTCTGCGGCGGATCGGCCAGCACCACCACCCGCGCGCCCGCGTCGGTCCACACCCGCCAGTACGGCTCCAGACCCTCGCGGTACTGCTCGACCTGCGACCGGCCGGAACCGTCGTCGGCGTTCTCCTCGCGGGCGTGGAACGACGTCAGGACCATCGCCGGGCGGTCGGCGGCGATCACGTCCACCATCCGTTCGGTCCAGTCCATGCAGGTCTGGGTGTGCGCCTCGGGTGCCTCGACCCGGTACCCGGTGAACTGGATCTTCGCGAACGGACAGCCGCCGAGCACCGCGAACTTGAGCACCCACCCGCGCTCCTCGGCCAGCTCGAACAGCGGGCTCTGCCACTGCTGCGCGTGCGAGTCGCCCACCAGCCACACCGTCTCGGCCGACGACGCGCCCCGGCTGTAGTCGCACACCGACGTGGTCTGCTTGTCACCCGCCCGGTACTCGTCGACCGGCACGCACTCCGGCGGCGCCCAGTAGTACCGGTTCGCCGGGCCCATCGTCACGACCTCCGCCGGGCCGAGCGGGTCCGCGCAGTCGTTCTCCTGGTCGAGCGCGCCCGCGCCGTGGCACCGGTCGGCCGCCTGGACCGCCAGCTCCCGCTCGGCCTGCGCGACGTGCCGGTCGTAGGTCCAGTTCAGCGACCCCGCGGCGAGCGAGACCGCCACCACTCCGGCGACCATGCCGGTGAAGGTCAGCCCGGTGCTGCGGGTGAGCCGGGGCCAGGCCATCCCGCGGTCCTCGACCAGCACCTTCGACAGGTACGCCAGCACCAGCGACGCGGCGAGCACGCCGAGCAGTTGCAACGTCGTCGGCTCGGTCACACCGAGCGCGAACGGCGCCAGCACGATCAGCGGCCAGTGCCACAGGTACAGCGAGTAGCTGACGTTCCCGACGAACTGCACCGGTGCCGAGGAGGTGACCGGCGTGTGCCACTGCCGCCCGTCCCGGTTCCCGGCCACGATGACCAGCGCGGTGCCCACCGTCGGCACCAGCGCGAGGTAGCCGGGGAACGGTGTCCCGTGCCCGTAGGCCACGGCCGAGCCGACGATCATCGCGAACCCGGCGAGCGAGGCGATCCCGCAGGCCGCCCTGGGCAGCACCAGCCGCGTTCCGAGCAACGCGACGAGCGCACCCAGCGCGAACTCCCACACCCGAACGGGCGTCACGAAGTACGCCTGCTCGGGGGACGTTTCGGTGAGGTAGACGCTGTACGCGAGCGAGGCGGCGCCGACCACCGCGATGCCGGCGAGCCGCGCCCTGAGCTTGAACAGCAGCACCAGCAGCAGCGGCCAGAACAGGTAGAACTGCTCCTCCACCGACAGCGACCAGTAGTGCTGGACCAGGCTCGCCACCGCGTTGACCGCGGAGTAGTCGACCGAGTTGATCGCCAGCAGCCAGTTCTCGAAGTACAGCGCGCTGGCCACCGCCTCCTGCGCGTTCGCCTCCCAGCGCGGGTACGGCAGCAGCAGGTAGGCGGCGACGAGGCTGGCCCCGAGCACCAGGAACGCGGCCGGCAGCAGCCGCCGCACGCGCCGGGCGTAGAAGCGGCCGAGCCGCACCCGCCCGGTGGTCCCGATCTCCCGGCCGAGGTGCGAGCTGATCAGGAACCCGGAGATGACGAAGAACACGTCCACCCCGACGTACCCGCCGGTGAGCCACTCCGGCCACAGGTGGTTGAGCACGACCGCCAGCACCGCGACGGCCCGCAGCGCCTGGATGTCCGGCCGGAACCCACGAGCAGGGCGCTCGGTGTTCCGGGACGGGGCGGGCTCGTGCCGCTCCTCGACCGCCACCCCCACGCTCGCGCCCCCTGCTTCCGTCGCCCGGCTGGTCGTCCCCCGAGCGGGGAGCGTACTCAACGGTTTCCCCGCTAGGCTCGGTGCCCGTGCCGTCCAGCCCGCTCCCCCGCACCGAGAACCCGCTGCTCGTGCGCACCGACTTCACCGACGACGCCGCCTGGGCCGCGTTGCCGGCGGAGGTCGACGACGAGTACGTGACCTACGTCGCGGACCCCGCCCACCGGGACCTCACGCCCGAGGACCTGCTGTCCCTCCTGCCGCCGGACCACCCGCAACCCGTGCTCGTGGTGGCCGACGCGACGACGTTCGCCGGCGACGACCACCCGCTCCTGGCGGTCGACGTCAGGGCGGAGCCCGGTCGAACGTTCCGCGTCGCGGCCGACGCCGTCCGCAGCGTCGTCGGCAACCTCTCGATCGACAACCTGACCTTCGACGACTACCTCGACTCCGTCGGCGAGGACGGCGTCCACCGCCTGCACCCGAGGCACGTCGAGGCCCTGGCCGCCCTGCGCGGCGACCAGCCCCCGACGCCCTGACGTCAGGGTGTCCAGGGCGGGGCGATGGCCCAGCTGACGTCGGCCGGGTAGGAGGCCGGGTTGTCGTAGGCGTGCGCGCCGCCGCTGGAGGCGACCCACACCTCCTCCGCGTAGTGCCGCACGTTCGTGCCCAGCTCGTTGACCGAGGCCAGCCGGACGGTTCCCGCCCCCGACCCCGGCTGCGCGCAGAACGTGGCGTCCCGGCGGAACAGCTCCGACCCGTCACTTCCCGCGATCCGCACCCGGAACGACTGGTGCCGCAGGTAGTTCCCCGCGATGTTCCGTGACTCGAACGAGTAGCACGACGGATCCGCCAGCCCCCGCCGCACCACGAACGTCGCGTCCGCCTTGAGCAGCGCCGGACTCGACGCCGTGACCACGTCGGTACGCGCGAGGCTGTCCCGGTGCCGCAGGTACCGGTCGGTGAACCCCGGCGTCGTCACCCGCAGTGACCGCGCCTGGTCCAGCGGCAGGTCGACCGCACTGCGCCAGCGCGGCACCACCGCCGCCCACGTGGTGTCCTCGGCGAAGCTCGCGGCCGTGTCCCACGGGTTCGGGCCACCGCTCCGCGCCAGGTACACCTGCTCGTCGAAGTGCCGGACGAACGCGCCGGGAGTGTCGTAGGACTCCAGCGCTGTCGCCCCCGAGCCGGAACGGGCACAGAACGTGGCGTCGCCGGCGAACGCCGCCGAGCCGTCGGACGCGTCGAGCCGCAGCCGCCAGTCCGCGTGCCGCAGGTACCGGCCGGGGAAGTTCCGCGACTCGAACGACAGGCACGACGCGTCCGCCAGCCCCGGCCGCGCCCAGAACGTGGCGTCCTTCTTCAGCACGTCCGATCCGTCGTCGGGGTCCGTGCGCGCAAGGCTGTCCCGGTGCCGCAGGTATCGGTCGGTGTACCCGGGCGTGGTGACCCGCAGCGACACCAGCTCGCCGCGGCCGACCTCGGTGCCCTCGGCCCGCGCCAGCACCTCCTGGTTCACCGCGCGCACCCGGGCGGCGTCCATCTTCAGTACCCGCCGGTCGTAGGTGTAGAAGCCGTTGACCTCGTTCTCCAGGTCGTACGGCTCGGTGTAGACCGATCCGGACAGCCCCCGGGTCTGCACGAACCGGCCGACCTCCTCGGTGATCGCGACGTACCGGTTGGTCAGCGACGTCTCGTCCGGGTACAGGTCCCCGTAGGCGAACCCGGCGCCCGGCTCCCACTCGTGACCTTCCACCCGCCGTCCGAGCCCGCCGTACTCGCCGAGCACCGCGACCCGGGTCGCCGTCGGCAGCCGGGTACCCGCCGACATCTGGTACGCGTGGTCGTCGATGATGTCGCCGTTCGACGGCTCCGGGTCGGACACGCAGCAGTTCGAGCCGGAGTTGTGGTTGATCAGCCGCGTCGGGTCGATGGAGCGGACCAGGTCGACGATCCGCCCGTTGTCGTACTCGCCCCAGCCCTCGTTGAACGGCACCCACTGCACGATCGACGTGATCTGCTTCAGGTTCTCCACCATCCGCCGCAGCTCCGACTCGAAGTTCGCGTGCGCCCGCGCCGGCACGTCGTCCACCGCGTCCAGCGACGGCATGTCCTGCCACACCAGCAGTCCGAGCCGGTCGGCGTGGTAGAACCAGCGCGCCGGCTCGACCTTGATGTGCTTGCGGACCATGTTGAAGCCCAGCGCCTTCTGCCGCTCCAGGTCGAAGGCCAGCGCCTCGTCGGTCGGCGCGGTGTAGATCCCGTCCGGCCAGTAGCCCTGGTCGAGCGTGCCGAGCTGGTAGACGAACTCGCCGTTGAGCAGCGGACGCATCACCCCGCCGACCATCGCCTTGCCCAGCGAGCGCATGCCGAAGTAGCCGGTGACGACATCCGAGCCCATGGTGACGCGCAGGTCGTAGAGGAACGGATCGTCCGGCGACCACAGCCGCGCGTTCGGCACCGGGACCCGCAGGTGCCGCCCACTCGTGCCGGTCGCGGTGCCGACGACCGTCCCACCGCTCAGGACCTCGGCACGGACCGGCTGGCCGGGGCTGCCCTGGACGACGAGGTCCAGTTCGCCGGCCGGGACGTCCGGGGTGGTGTCCAGCCGGGTGATGTGGTTGGCGTGCACCGGTTCCAACCACACGGTCTGCCAGATGCCGGACGCGGCGGTGTACCAGATCCCGCTCGGGTCGCGGCGCTGCTTGCCGATCGGGTAGGTGCTGCCGTCGATCGGCGAGTACGCGCCGACGATGATCTCGTTGGCGCCGTCGCGGAGCGCGTCGGTGATGTCGAAGGCGAACGGGTCGAAGCCGCCGGTGTGCGTGCCCACCAGGACGCCGTTGACCCAGACCCTGGCCTCCCAGGTCACCGCGCCGAAGTTCAGCTTCACCCGGCGGCCGTCCCAGCCGGACGGGACGGTGAACGTCCTGCGGTAGAACATGCTGTCCTCGTGCCGCATGATCCCGGACAGCGCGGACTCGATCGGGTACGGCACCAGCACGCCCTCGGGCAGCGTCTGCCCGACCGGCGGCGAGTCGATGTTCGGCGTGCCGGTGAACTCCCAGACGCCGTTGAGGTTGAGCCAGTCCGCGCGGACCAGCTGCGGGCGCGGGTACTCGGGCAGCGCGTTCGTCGGCGAGACCTGGCTCGTCCACGGCGTTGTCAGCGGCGGCTGCTTGGGCACCCACTCGGCGGCCGAGGCGGCCGGGGCGACCGCGACGACGGTGGTCGCGGCGATGAGGAAAGCGTTTGCGGCTACGAGGAGACGTCTCATCCGGTGCTCCCGAAGGTGAGTGCTTCGAGGCCGCTGGCCTGGGTGCGCCAGTCGACCTGGTTGGGGTCGCCACCCGCCCAGCGCTGGCCGACCCGGTTGAGCGCGTCCCGGTCGCGCGTCCAGACCGAGTCGGCCTGGGCCCGCAGGTACCGCCGGTACGCGGGCGATCCGGTCACGTCGGCCAGGTCGGCGAGGTAGCGGACGAAGATGCCCTTGAACTGCTTCTGGTTGTCGTCGCACCTGGCGGTCCCGACGTCGCAGCTCTCGGTGAGCACGCCACCGCGGGTCAGCACGTCACCGGTGATCGCGGCGTCGGCGAGCCGGCGCGCCACGTCGAGGTGGCGCGCGTCGCCGGTCGCCCGCCACACCTCGACCAGGCCGCCGATCGCGAGGCCCTGGTTGTAGGTCCACACCGTCTGGCCGTTGTTGCGGCAGTCGCCGGTCAGGCCGTCGTTGACCAGGCCGGCGGCGTTGATCATGCCGCTGGCCAGGTACCAGTCGGCGGCGTTGCGGGCACGGGTGAGCCAGACCGTGTCGCCCGGTGTTCGCAGGTGCAGGGCCGCGGTCAGGCGCAGGTACTGGCCGTTGGTGACCGCGTTCTTGTAGGTGCGTTCCCGGTTCCACCAGACCCCGCCGCCGCAGGTGCTCGGGTCCCAGTAGCCGTGCACGTAGGTGGCGATCCTCCCGGCCATGTCGAGGTAACGGGCCTCGCCGGTGTGGTCGTAGGCGGCGATCCAGGCCAGGCCCCACCAGGCGGCGTCGTCGATGGCGCGGCTGCGGAAGTCGCCCTCGATCGGATCGGTGCCGCGCTCACCGGCGGGGAACGTGCCCCGGTTGCGCTCGAAGGTGCGGGCGATGACCCAGTCGTGGCTCCGGTCGCCGGTGTGCGCGGCGTAGGCGATCAGCGCGGTGAGCGTGGCCGCCGAGTTCCACCAGCTGCTCCGCCACCAGCCGTCGTACGGGTCGTAGTCGTACAGCAGCGCGTCGGCGGCCGCGGCGGCGCGGTCGGTGGCCGGGCGGGCCCAGGGCGTGCAGCTGCCCTGCTGGTACGGCGCCGCCCGGCCGCACGCCCGTACCGCGCCGCCGTAGTGCCTGGCGCGCGGGTCGTGGGTGGCGAACATCGTGGTGCTGGCCGAGGTCCCGGTCGCGGCGGTGCGGCCGAGCGACGACCCGCCGGGCCAGCTCGCGCCGGCGTTCCACGAGCGGTCCAGCCAGATCTCGTCGCCGGGCGCGCCGGACTCGATGCTGCCCCAGGCCATGCCGTCGCGGTCCAGGTGCAGGCGGATCGTGCGGCCGAACAGCGTGGTCGGCGGCACGGGCTGGGTGTCGCCGTCGGCCAGGCCCGGGTCGGCGCCGTCGCACCGGGTGTCGCAGACCTCCGGGTACACCCACTCCGTGCACCCGACGCCCTGGGCGTCCCCGCAGGCGCGGATCACGCCTCGGCGGTGGCCGCGCGGGTCGGAGATGTTGTACATGAGCGTGCGGGTGCCGGTCCACGTGTCCGGGATGGTGGCCCGGCCGAGCAGTCCCTCCCAGGTGGCGCCGCCGTCCCAGGAGCGGTCGAGCCAGACGGAGTCGCCGGGGCGCCCGTCGTCGATGCTGCCCCAGGCCATTCCGTCCACATCGGACACGTGGAGGACGAGGCGGCGGCCGTTGAGGTCCTTCTCCGGCACGGGAAAGGTCTCCTGCCCGGCGCGGGACGGGTCGAGCGTGTCGCAGTGCAGGAAACAGACGGTGGCGGCGGGCTCGGCGACCGGTGCCGGTGCCGGTGCCGCCCGCGTCGACTCGGTGGGTACGGTCACGATCCCCGCCGCGAGCGCCGCGACGAGGGCCAGCTGTACTGACATGTGTGCTCCAGGTGCAGGGGTTCCTGGTGCGGTATTCAGTTGTGGGCGGTGCTCTCGCGGATCTCCAGGGTGAACGGGATCGGGACGTCCTCGGGTGGGAAGTCCGGGTCGGTGGCGCGGCGGTGCACGAGGTCGACGGCGGCCTCGGCGAGCGCGGCCTTGTCGGGTGCGACGGTGGTCAGCGAGGGCACGGTGAACGCGCTGTGCTCGGCGTTGTCGAACCCGACGACCGCGACGTCGCGGGGCACCCGGAGTCCCGCGTCGACGATCGCGCGGATGGCGCCCTGGGCGAGCATGTCGTTGAAGCAGAACACCGCGTCGGGCCGCCGGTCCAGCAGCCCGCGCATCGCGGCGGCGCCGTCGGCGAGGTGGTACCGCAGGGTCTCCGCGACCAGCGCCGGCTCGTACCGCAGCCCGGCCTCCTCGATGGCCCGGCGGTACCCGGCGAGCCGCTGCGCCGCGGTGCCTCGGGTCGGGTGCTGCCCGATCACCGCGACGCGGCGCCGCCCGAGGTCGAGCAGGTGCCGCACGGCGGCGTGCGCGGCGCGGACGTTGTCGATGCCGACGTGGTCGAGCGGGAGCGCCAGCGGGTGCTCGCCGAGCAGGACCACCGGCACCCCGACGCCGGTGAGGTCGCTCGCCTCCACCGCCTGCGGGCTGACCAGCGCGCCGTCGACCAGGTGCGGGCCGAGGGAGGCCAGCGTGGCCCGCTCCCGGTCGCGGTCGCCCTGGGTCTGCTCGATGAGCACGCTCCAGTCGTGCCGCTGCGCGGCGGCGATGACCCCGCCGGCCAGCTCGCCGAAGTAGGGGATGCAGAGCTCCGGCACGACGAGCGCGATGAACCCGGTGCGGCCGCGGCGCAGGTTGCGGGCACCGACGTTGGGCCGGTACCCGGTGGCGTGCAGCGCGTCCTCGACCCGGCGCCGGTTCTCCGGCTTCACGAAGTCGTAGCCGTTGACCACGTTGGACACGGTCTTCACCGAGACCCCGGCGAGCACCGCTACGTCCTTGAGCGTGGCCACCCTCTACTTTTACAACGTTGTGCCAACGCTGTAAACCGCTACTTGACCTGGACGAGCTCCCCGCTGCGCACCTTGCCTCGGAAGGAGTCGAGTTCCCGCTTGACCATCGGCATCAGCAGGTAGAGGCCGATGATGTTGAACAGCGCCAGCGCGAACAGCACGGCGTCGGCGAAGTTGAGCACGCTGCCCAGGGTGAGCACGGACCCGATCACGACGAAGGCGCAGAACACCACGTAGTACACCCGGACGCTGGTCTGGCTGCGGCCGAACAGGTACGTCCACGCCTTCTGCCCGTAGTAGCCCCAGGTGATGATCGTGGAGATGGCGAACAGCGCGACCGCGACGGCGAGCACGTACGGGAACCAGGGCAGCGCGGTGGCGAACGCCTCCGAGGTGACCGTGACGCCGTCCGGCTCGTCGCCGCCCGCGGCGACCGTGGCCCTGGCGTCGAGCCAGAACTGCGGCTTGGCGATGACGATGGTCAGCGCGGTCATCGTGCAGACGATGACGGTGTCGACGAACGGCTCGAGCAGCGCGACGTAGCCCTCGGTGACCGGGTTCTTCGTGCGCACCGCGGAGTGCGCGATCGGCGCGGAGCCGATGCCCGCCTCGTTGGAGAACGCGGCCCGCTGGAACCCGACGATCAGCGCCCCGATCGCGCCGCCGAGGACGCCCTCGCCGGTGAACGCCCCGGAGAAGATGTCCCCGAACGCGGCCGGCACCTCGGTGACGTTCACACCGATCACGAGCAGGCACGCGCTGACGTAGATGATGCCCATGGCCGGAACCAGCTTGCTGGTCACCGAGCCGATCGACTTGATCCCGCCGATCACCACGGCGCCGACCAGCGCGGCCAGCACCAGCCCGAAGATCAGCGCGGCGCCGTCGCTGCCGAGCCACCCGTCCGACCCGCCGGTGACGTCCTTGAGCTGGGCGAAGGTCTGGTTGGCCTGGAACATGTTGCCGCCGGCGATACCGAAGAACAGGATCATCGCGGCGGCCAGCCCGGCGAGCACCTTGCCCAGCCCGACCCCGAACCCGTTGCCGAACCGCTCGGCGACGCCCTTGCGCAGGTACTGCATCGGGCCGCCGGAGACGGTGCCGTCCGGGTGGTGATCGCGGTACCTCACCCCGAGCGTGCACTCGACGAACTTGGTGCACATGCCGAGCAGGCCGGCCAGGATCATCCAGAAGGTCGCCCCTGGCCCACCGATCGTCATCGCGACGCCGACCCCGGCGATGTTGCCCAGTCCCACGGTGCCGGAGAGCGCCGAGGAGAGCGCCTGGAAGTGGCTGATCTCGCCCGGTTCGTCGTTGCGGGTGTAGCGCCCGCGGACGATTCGCAGGGCCATCGCGAACCCGCGCAGCTGGATGAACCCGAAGTAGACGGTGAACACCGAGGCCGCGATGATCAGCCAGGCGACGATCCACGGGAACGTCACCCCGAAGACCGTGACCTCGGCGAACACGAGATTGGACACGAAGTCCGAGATCGGGTCGAAGACCGAGTTGATCGCGTCCTCGATGCTGGACAGCGCCCCACCCTCGGCGGCCAGGACATGCGTGTGACCGGACATGGTTCGCCATCCGACCGGTTCAGCGGTTGAGCGCGCAACCTACGGTAGTTGGTTGTTATCGGAATGTGCTCGTGCTAGTGGGTCGTGGTTGGCTGTGGCCCGTGTCCGGAGTCGAACCCACCGTCGCGCGGGTGCTCGCGCAGGCGGGCCAGAAGGTCTTCGTCAAGGTGCGCAAGCGCCAGCACCAGCGGCAGCTGCGCGAGACGTCCCGGACGCTCGTACCGAGCCGGGTCGCGGACGACCTGCGCACCGAACTGGGCGAAGCGGGCGCGCACCGCCTGCACACCTACCTGACCTCGCCGGACTTCGAGGAGATCGCACTCCAGTTCGTACTCGGCACGACGCTGGCCGACGAGCCGTGGGAGGAGCTGCGGGTCAACATCCGCCACGAGCTCCGGCACGGTCTGCGGCACGCCGGCGTCCCGCCCGAACTGCTCGTCACCGCCACGGATGTGGTCTTCGACGCGCTGACGGCCGTGAACATCCCGCCCGCGCAGCGCATCACCACGGCCGGCATCCTCGCGTCCGCGACCCACCTGACCGCGGCGGCGGCCGTCAACTCGCGCCTGCTGCGTGACCTGGGCGACCTGGCCGCCGTCCACGAGTTCGCCGAGCAACTGCGTGCGCAGGTGGTGGCCGTGCACGGGCACATGCGCCTGCCGCACCTTGGCGTGAGCCGCTCGGTCCCCTACCGGCGTCTCTACGTGGAGCCCGTACTGCGCCCCGAGCAGGAGGGCCGGGAGGCACCCGATCTGGAGCGGCTGGCCCTGCCCGCGCACCGGGCCGTGGTACTCGGCGACCCGGGCGCCGGGAAGTCGACGCTGGCCGCGAAGCTGGCGCACGACGTGGCAGCGGACCTGGTGCCTGGGGCGGAGGGGCGGGTGCCGTTCCTGCTGGTGCTGCGCAACTTCACCGGCTCGTTCCGGACCGGGGGGAAGGAGCTGGCGCACTACCTGGAGCTGGTCTGCGCCGACCCGTACAACCTCCGGCCGCCGTCGATGGCCGTGGAGTACCTGCTGCGCAACGGCCGGGCGGTGGTGCTGCTCGACGGCCTCGACGAGTTGGTCGAGCCGGAGCTGCGCCGGAAGTTCGCGGAGCTGGTGGACGGTTTCGTCAGCCGGTTCCCGCTGGTGCCGGTGCTGGTGACCGCGCGTCGGATCGGGTACGCGGAAGCGCCGCTGGACCACCGGAACTTCACCGTGGGCGTGATCGCCGGGCTGAGCGAGGCGCAGGTCCGGCGGTACGCGCAGCGGTGGTTCGCGCTGGACGCCGCGACCCCGGAGGCGGACCGGGCGCGCACGGCCGAGTCGTTCCTGCGGGAGAGCGCGGGCATCACCGAGCTGCGGTCGAACCCGCTGCTGCTCGCCCTGCTGTGCGCGATGTACTCGAGCGAGCACTACATCCCGGCGAACCTGGCGCAGATCTACGAGCGGTGCGCGGTGATGCTGTTCGACCGCTGGGACGTGATGCGCGGGATCGCCGAGGCGCCCCAGTTCGTCGGCCGGCTGCGCGGGGCGGTGCAGCACCTGGCGTGGCGGCTGTTCAGCGCCGAGGAGTCCGGCAAGGCGCTGCCGAGGCACCGGATCGTGGCGCTACTGGTCGAGCACCTGGTGGCCAAGAGCTTCGACGAGGACGAGGCGATCGCCAGCGCGGAGCGGTTCGTCGAGTTCTGCACCGGACGGGCATGGATCCTGTCCGACGTCGGCGCGACCGAGACCGAGCCCCGGTACGGGTTCACGCATCGGACGTTCATGGAGTACTTCGCCGCCGAGCACCTGGTCCGAACGAACCCGAGCCCCGAGCGGTTGTGGTCGGCCCTGCGGCCGAGGGTGCTGGCCGGTGAGTGGGAGGTCGTCGCCCAGATCGCGATCCAGCTGCTGGACCGCAACATCGACGGTGGCGCCGACGAGTTGATCCGCCTCGTGCTGGCGGACCCCGCCCGGAACCTGGCGTTCGCGGCGCGCACGCTGGGCTACGTCCACCCCGGACACGACGTCATCCGGGAGGTGACGACCGCCGCCCTGCGCGACACCCTCGACGTCGACCTCGTGGACCGCTACGGCTACGACGGTCTAGTCGCCCGCGAGTTCCTCGACCGCGACGAGGCGCTGCGCGTGTTGATGCTCCATGCCTCGCCGGGCAACCGGTCGGCGGTGCGCGCGACCATGCGCACGGTGTTGGGTGGTGAGATCGAGGACGGCCGTGAGCTGGCGGGCTTCGTCGCCCTGCACCTGGCGCGCACCTGGCCCGAGCTTCACCACGACCTGCGGGACCGGCACGGGACGACGCTGTCCGACTGGCAGGAGCACACCTGGTGGGGAAGTCTGGCGGTCGAGGCGGAACCGGCGAGCATCGTCAAGCGGTTCGGAGCGGAACCGCTCTACCTCGGCGGCATGTTCCCCGGCAACCCGCCCACGTCCGTCGTCCACAAACTGCTCCACCTGGACCCGCCGATCGATGACGACCGGCTCTGTGCCGCCCTGATCGCCGCGCCGCGTCCATGGATCACCGACGGTCGGTGGTGGGACCAGGTGTCGTCCTGGTTCTACCAGAACCAGGACCTCAGCGACGCCAGCAACTGGTGGCAACGGCAACTCGAACACCTGATCCTGGTCTTCCTGCCGTACCTGGAGACCGGGACCGAGATGGGGTCACTTCTTTGGCTGCCGAACGTGGAGCTGTTCTCGACCCTCGCCCTCACCCGTACCCAACGGATGGCTCGACCCGACCTGGCCGAACTACTGCCCCGGTCCCCGGTCGGCGACTTCGTGCTGTCCTGGGCCCGTGGGGAGTTCGACCTGGTGTGCCCGCGTCCGGTGCTCGACGGCGCGGATGACGGCGGCCATGTCGAGGGCGCCGTGGCCGAGGGCCTCGGTCTCGGCGAAGAGGCGGTGGCAGACGTCGAGGAGCGGTGACGCGACCCCGGCTGCCCTGGCCGAGGCGGCGATCAGCTCGTTGTTGTAGCGCACGTTCGAGATCGCGGCCTGCGGGGTGAAGTCGCGGGCGACGAGCTTGTCCGACTTGACCCGGGACACGCTGCTCGCCATCGGCCCCGCGTCGAGGATGCCGAGGAAGGTCTCCAGGTCGAGCCCGTGCCGCTCGGCGAAGTGGAACGACTCGGCCAGCCCGGTGACCATGGTGATCAGGTACAGGTTCACCGCCAGCTTCATCGCCATGCCGTTCGGCACCGCGCCGCAGTCGACGACCTGGCGACACATCGGCGCCAACAGCGGCCGGACCGCCTCGGTCGTGTCGGACGCGCCGGCGAGCATCGCGACCAGCTCGGCGTCCTCGGCGGGCTTGCGCGACCCGGAGACCGGCGCCTCCGCGTAACGCCCGCCGGCGGCGAGCACGTCAGCCTCCAGCTCCCTGGAACAGTCGGCCGACGTCGTTCCCATGTGGACCACCGTGCGCCCGGCGACCATCCGGAACCGCGTCGTCCCCCGCCCCAGCACCTCGTCGATCGCCGCCCCGTCGGCGAGCATGAGCACCACGACGTCGCACCGCTCGAACACCTCCTCCGGCGAGCCGGCCACCTCCGCGCCGACCGACGCGCCGGGCGTCCGGTTCCACACCACGAGCGGTACCCCGGCACGCACTAGGTTGCGCGCCATCGGCTCCCCCATGAGCCCCAAGCCGATGAACCCCGTACCCACATGCACCTCC
Source organism: Actinophytocola gossypii (assembly GCF_025165815.1). GTDB lineage: Bacteria > Actinomycetota > Actinomycetes > Mycobacteriales > Pseudonocardiaceae > Actinophytocola > Actinophytocola gossypii. The sequence goes on from NZ_JAFFZE010000012.1 coordinate 207,342, forward strand.
ACGTTATGACGTCTGTCATACTATGACACATGTCAGAACGCGGACCAAGAGACCGCATGGTCTACAGCGCGGCGCAGCTGGTTCGCTCACGGGGAGTGGCCGCGACCGGCGTCCGCGACGTGGTGGCCCACGCGAACGCCCCACGCGGTTCGTTCCAGCACTACTTCCCCGGCGGAAAGGACCAACTGGTCGGCGAGGCCCTGATCTGGTCCGGCGACTTCGCCGCAGGCTGGGCAGCCGAGTACCCGGCCACCACCCGCCGCCCCACCCCCGCCGGCCTGTTCGCCCACCTGGTGCGCCAGTGGCGAGACGAGTTCACCACCCGCGGCTTCGAACGCGGCTGCCCGGTGATGGCCGGCTCGGCGGACCTGGCTGGCGGCGACTCCCCGGTCAACGACCAGGTACGCGCGGCCCTGGCCCGCTGGCACCGCGCCGTCACCGACCAACTGGTGCGGATGGACCTCCCGCGTCACCGGGCCCGCCGCCTCGCCACGCTGATGATCAGCACCCTGGAGGGCGCGATCATGACGGCCAGGATCCAGCGCAGCGTCACCCCGCTGACCACCGTCGTGCGGGAACTCGGCCCACTGCTCGGGTGAGCGCCCCGCGCGGCGGGTCACGCTGCGCGGGGCGCTGCCGATCGGGCCCGTTACGGGCAGGGCTTCCAGCTGAAGTGGTACTCGGTCTTCATGTCGACGTCGGTGGAGTCCATGGTGACGAAGCTGGTCGTCTCGGTGGTGTCCGAGGTGCCGGCGTTCACCCGGAGTTCGGTGTTGATGTTGAAGTTGCGTTCCTCGCCGCACGGTTTGTAGACGAGCTGGTCGACCTCGACCTGGTCGGTGGCCTGCCAGTTGTCGTCCATCGGGCCCTCGAAGCGGTGGGACCTCGGGGTCGTCTGCGACATACCCTGGAAGTAGTAGTTCGCCTTCTCGGTGAAGCTCGCGCCCTCGGCGACGTTCGCGTACCCGCGGTAGTCCGCCTGGGCGATCGCGTAGGTGAAGCCCTGCGGCACGTGCACGATCATGTTGAGCTGGCAGTTCTTGCGGAAGTCCAGCGGTCCGGCCCCCACCCCGACCAGCGCGATGTAGTCGCTGTAGGTCACGGTGAACTTCGTGTTGTCACTCGATACGGCGACGGCGGCGGTACCGGACGGGCAGCCGGAGCCGTTCACGGTCACGATGTCGATGACGATCTTGTCGTCCGGCGGGTCGGTGAAGTGGGGGCCGGATCTGGCCCCGGCGGGCGCGACGACCGTGGCGATGGCGACGACCGCGGCGGTGAGCGTGGCGAGCATGGTATTTACCTCCAGGGCTTTTGGAGCAGGCTGAAGACCCCCGACATTTGTGAGAGAGAATCGAAAGGAGGATTTGTTTCAGCGCGCGCAGCGGCCGGCCTTTTCTTCGACAAAGACCGGTCGCGGCGGCACGTTCGGGTGAGTCAGCAGCGCTTCCAGCTGAAGTGGTATTCCGTGCTGGCCGAACCGTCCGTGGAGTCCATGGTCACGAAGCTGCTGGCACCGCCCGACGAACCGGCGTTGACCCGCAGCTCGGTGTTGATGTTCAGGTTCCGCTCCTCGCCGCACGGCGCGTAGACCAGCTCGGCCATCTCGGTCCGGTCGGTGAACTGCCAGTTGTCGCTGTACGGGCCGGCGATCGGGTGACTGGACCGCCTGGTCGGCGAGGTGCCCTGGATGTAGTAGCTCGCCTGCTGCTTGGCCTCCGCACCGCGTGCCAGGTGGGCGAAACCGCGGTAGTCGGCCTGCGCGATCGCGTAGGTGAACCCGGACGGGATGTGCACACGGAGTGAGAGTTGGCAGTTCTTGCGCAGGTCGGTCGGGTTCGCACCCTGGCCTACCTGGGCGATGTAGTCGCTGTAGGTGACGGTGAACGCGGTGTTGTCGGTCGCGGTGGCGACGGCGGCGGTGCCCGAGGGGCAGCCGGAGCCGTTGACCGTGACCACGTCGACGGTGACCCGCTCGGTCGGGCGGTCGTCCTGCGCGGCCGCGGGGGTGACAACGATGGACAAGGCCATGCCGGCAGCGGCAATCATGGATAGCATCGGGGATTACCTTCCGATTGCGAAAAGTCGGGGGCGACCCCTGACGCTACGGCATGATCATCACCCGAACAAGGGATGGACAGAAATGTCCGCGTCATTAACGGAACCGGACGGAAAAGTCCGCAGCCTGGGATTTCCTGGGTGAACTAATTCAGTGGCGGGGTTCGTTTCGGCCGGCTGTGATCGACTGTGCGAGGATGCGAGGCGTGACACGGCCCCGCTCAGGTGCGCAGACGGTCGAGCGCGCGCTCGCCGTGCTGCGCCGCGTCGAGGACGCCGAGAGCGGACTCGGCGTCACCGAACTCGCCCGGCAGACCGGCCTCACCATGAGCACCTGTCACCGGCTGGCCCGCGCGCTCACCGAGGAGGGCCTGCTGCTGCAGGACCCCGACTCGGAGCGCTACCTGCTCGGCCCCGCCCTGGTCGCGCTGGGCCGCAAGGCCGAGGAGCGACTCGGCTACCGCCAGACGCTCCCGCTGCTCCAGGAGCTGGCCTCGGCCACCGGGGAGTCGGTCAACCTGGGCATCCGCGCGGGCAACGACGTGCACGTGGTGCTCGCGGTCGCGTCCCGCCAGCCGCTGCGGTTCGACCAGGAACAGGGCAGCCGGGTGCCGCTGCACGCGTCGGCCATGGGCAAGTGCCTGCTCGCCAGCGCCGGTGACCTGGACGAGCAGATCGAGCGGCTCGGCGAGCTGGCCAGCGCCACCCAGCGCACGATCACCGACCCCGACCGGCTGCGCGCCGAGCTGGAGCTGATTCGCGAGCGCGGCTGGGCACTCAACGACGAGGAGCGCAACCCGGGAGTGCGGGCCATCGCCGCGCCGGTGCACTCGCCGGGCGGCGAGGTGGTGGCCGCGGTCGCGGTACAGGGCCCGACCGTGCGTCTCACCGACACCCGACTGTCCGAACTGGCCGGCGACCTGACCGGCATCGTGCACCGAGTGGCGCCCCTGCTGTCCCGCTAGTGGTGGTACTCGTGCACGACAGCGTGCCCGGTGCCGCGGCCGATCATCCACTTGTTCACCGGTAGCGTCACGACGAACGCGACAGCGAGGGCGAACGCCAGCGCGGCCCAGAACAGCCAGCTCGCGAGCCCGGCGTCCATCGCGCCCGGGATGCCGACGATGATCGCGTTGTCCACGATCTCCATGACCGCGATGGACACGGTGTCGGCGGCGAGCGCGACCTTGACGGCGCGACGGAAGCCGACCCCCGCGCGCAGCACGCCGCGCATGGTGAGCGCGTAGCCGAACAGGAACGCGAGTGCGACCGCGAGCACGACGGTGGCGATCGTCCCCCAGCCGAGCGCGGTACCGATGACCATGCCGAGCACCTCGCCGATGGCGCAGCCGGTGAGGCAGTGCAGGGTGGCCGAGGCCGCCATGCCCCAGCTGGCGTGTTCTGTCGACATTCTCGCCTCCATATACCCTATGGGGGTATCACCGTAGCACGAGTCGGTGGCGGGTGCCAGCCACTGGCTGTTGCGGCGTTGTCGCAGGCCAGGGCGGGTGCGTACGGTTGCGCCGTGGGTCACGGACATGGTCACGGGCACGGTCACCGTTCGCTGGAATCGAGCCGGCAGGGGATGCGGGCGCTGTGGATCTCGTTCACGGCGCTGGCGGCGACCGCGGCGGTCCAGGCCGTGCTGGTGGCGTTCACCGGGTCGGTCGCGCTGCTGGGCGACACGCTGCACAACGTCGCCGACGCGCTGACCGCGCTGCCGCTGGCGGTCGCGTTCCTACTCGGCCGGCGGGCGGCGACGCGCCGGTTCACCTACGGGCTCGGGCGCGCGGAGGACCTGGCCGGGCTGGTGGTCGTGCTGGTCATCGCGGCATCCGCGGCACTGACCGGGTGGCAGGCGGTCGAACGGCTGGTGGACCCGCGCGAGGTCACCCACGCGGGCTGGGTAGCGGCGGCCGGCGTCGTCGGCTTCGCGGGGAACGAGCTGGTGGCCAGGTACCGGATCGTGGTCGGCCGCCGCATCGGCTCGGCCGCCCTGGTGGCCGACGGCGTGCACGCTCGCGTCGACGGGTTCACCAGCCTCGCGGTGGTCGCCGCCGCGGGCGGGGCGGCGCTGGGCTGGCAGTGGGTGGACCCGCTGGTCGGCCTGGCGATCGCCGTCGCGATCGTGCCGCTCCTGGTCGGCGCGGCGCGCGAGGTCCTCGGCCGCCTGCTCGACGCCGTCGACCCCGCGCTGGTCGCGGACGCCGAGCAGGCCCTGCGCGACACCGAGGGCGTCCATGACGTGGGCTGGGTGCGCCTACGCTGGGTCGGCCACACCCTCACCGCCGAAGCCGACGTGGAGGTGGCGCCGACCCTGTCCGTCGTGGCCGCGCACACCATCGCCCACGCCGCCGAGCACCGCCTCACCCACGCCCTCCCCCACCTGACCCGCGCGACGATCCACGCCCACCCGACGAACGCGCACTCGTACCACCGGGCGCACCTGGACAGCGCCGCACCGCGCTGAGGTGTCTACATCGGCTCGATCCAGATGTTGCGGTAGCGGGGGTTGTCGCCGGGGTCGCCGTGGTCCTGGAGGCGGATGGCGCCGGGTTCGGGGGTCTCGGGATCGCTGTCGCCGGTGCCGCCGTCGATCTCGACGTTGTCGTGGACCAGAATGCCGTTCCACACCACCGTCACGCGGGCGTTCTCGATCTTGTTGCCGGCGGCGTCGAAGCGGGCGGCGCGGAACGTGATGTCGTAGGTCTGCCACTCGCCCATCGGGGCGGCGGCGTTCACGTCCGGGGCCTTCTTGTTGTAGATGGCACCGGCCTCGTTGGGCGCCAGCGGGTTGCCGTGGGACTCCAGGACCTGGATCTCGTACCGCTCCTGGAGGAACACGCCGCTGTTGCCGCGTGCCTGGCCGGTGACGTCCGGCGGGTACTGCGGCTCGTACCACTCCACGTGCAGGCGGAAGTCCTGGAAACGTTCCTTCGTGCGGATGTCACCGCCCAGCGACTCCATCGAGCCGTCCGCGACGGGCCAGGTCGCGGGGCCGCCCGCGCGGGCCTCCCACGCGTCCAGGTCGGAGCCGTCGAACAGGACGATTCGTTCCGCCTCGCTCACCGTCAGCTTGTCCAGGTTCACGTTGCCAGTGTCCCCCGCCCCGTAGGCGTACGTCACGGTGTTCACCCCCTCGGCGAGGGTGAGGGTCTCGGTGTGGTCCGCCCAGGTCGACCACGCGCCGGTGCTGGGTAGGTGGGTCTGGCGGACTCGCTCGCCGTTGACGTGGACGGTCAGGGACTTGGTGCCGGTGAAGGGATCCGGGCCGTTGGCGTACCGCAGGTCCAGGTTGTACGCGCCGGCCGACGGAACGTCCACGGTGAACTCGGTCGCCGCGCCCGAGTTCCAGTAGCCGTCGACGAAACCGGTACCCGAGTAGCCGGGGTGGTTGGTGTTGACGGCCGCGCCGCCACTCAGCGCGGCCCGCTCCGCCTCGTACGACGTGGCGGCGCCGCCTCCGCCGGCCAGGCGGTTGAGCGTGTACCAGGCCTCGGTGCTCCACAGTTGCTCGCCGGACTCGGCCGCGAAGGGGCGCGGTGAGCGGACGTGCACCACGCGGCCGGGCAGCAGGCCGGGGACGCGCAGCACGACCGTCCGACCGTCCGCGGACAGGGTCGCCGAGGACGGGGTCAGCGTCTGCTGGTCGATCTTCGGGCCGCCGTAGTCCTCGGTCGGCTCGTAGCGCCACTGCGACACCTCGTACTTCGTCACCAGGTCGGCGGCGGTCTCGGCGGACAGCGGCTGGGTGTACTCCAGCTCGAAGCCGCCCTCGACCGCGCGCATGGCCAGGATGTCGAAGGCGTCGCTTCCGGTCGCCGCGAGTTTCTGCAGGCCGTGGTCGAGTTTGCCGGGTTGGCCCCAGTTGCCGCCGGCGCCGATGCCGCCGGTGTAGATCGCGCCGTCGGGGCCGATGCTGATGCGGCTGACGCCGGCTTCGAGGCCTTGGGTCATCCGGAACACGGCGCCCTGGTACTCGCCGCCGATCTTCTCCAGGTACGCGCGTTGCAGTCCGCCGTAGGTGACGTCGCCGAACACCAGTTGGCCGGCGAACGGGCCCGTGGTCAGCTGGACCGGGTTGCTGGGCGAGTTCGCGATCTCGTTCTGCGGCAACCAGAGTACGGGTTGGGTGACCGGTCGGGAGTCGAACGGGCCGGCCGGGTTCGTGTAGTGGTTGAAGAACCTGTCCTGCTTGATGTGCACCAGCTTCGACGACGGCAGCCAGCCGCCCTGGTTGTCGGTGACGAAGACCTCGCCGTCGGGTCCCCAGCCGATGCCGTGCGGGGTCCGCAACCCACCGGCCACATAGGACACCTCGCCGGTGTCCTTGTGCACCTTCACCGTCGTGCCTCGGTTGGGCGCGGGTTGGGGGTCGGTGGTGGCGCCGCCGAGGTCGATGGCGACGGACAGGTTGAGGTAGAAGTACCCGTCCCGGTACAGCAGGCCGAACGCGAACTCGTGGAAGTTCCCGCCGTACGGCCAGGTCGCGATCGTCCGGTACTCGTCGGTGACGCCGTCGCCGTCGGTGTCGTTCAGCTCGGTCAGCCCGGTCTTCTCGGACACGTACAGCTTGCCGTCGACGTGCTTGATCCCCATCGGCTCGGTGAGCCCGCTGGCGATCCGCTGGTAGTCCACTTGGGACGGGTCGGTCGCGCCGGTGACGCCGCTCAGCAGGTACACCTCGCCGAGCTCGTTCTCCGAGCCGCCCCAGGTGGTGATCGCGAGCCGCCCGTCCGGCAACCAGTCCATGCCGCTGACCTGCGGTTCGAAGCCCTCGGGGCGCAGGTTCGTCAGCGTGTGGTCGGGGTGCACGGCGGTGAGCGGCATGCCGTCGCCCGGGGTGTCGCCGCTGGCCTCGCACTCCTTGCGGCCGGGCGCGGTCACCCGCACCACGTCGGCGTCGGTGCTCAGTGCTGAGTTCGGCACCAGCGTGAAGTCCGCGGCGCCGGGCGGGCGCCACTCGAGCCGGAGCACGTTGTCGTACTGGGCGTCGAAGTGGTCGATGCGCAGGGCGTGGTAGCCGGCGGTGAGCTCGACCGAGCCGGTGGCCGGGGTCGGCGCGTGCAGGCCGTCGTGGTCGACCACGACGGACCCGTCGATGCGCAGCCGGGAGCCGTCGTCGCTGGTGAGCCGGAACTCGTAGGTGCCGGCGTTCTCGACGTCGAGGTTGCCGGTGACCTCGGAGACGAAGTTGTCGGCGATCTCGAACTGGTCGGTCGTGCTCCAGTCGATGGTCGGCATCAGCTTGTCGACGTTGGGCGTCTGCCCCGGCTTGAGCACGCACAGTTCCTCGAGGCCGACCTGGACGTCGAAGACCCGCAACGTCACGCCCGGTTCCTGGGGCGGGAGGTCGGGTTGGGCCTGGGCTTCGGTCGGGGCGAGAACGGTGGTGAGGACGAGTCCGGTGGCAGCGGCGAGCAGGGAGGGTATCAACCGCATGTCACGGACAGTAGGAGCACTTTCGCTCAGGGTCAACGAAAGTGGGGGCCGGTTACGGCGAATGGCCGCACAAGTCAGGTGACGCCGCGGTAGGCGATGGCCGGGTGGCCGAGCGCGTCCCGGCCGACCTCGGCGTCGATCTCGTACACCTCCCGCAGCCGCGCAGAGGTGAGCACCTCGTCGGCGGTGCCGTCGGCGACCAGCGCGCCTCGGTGCAGCAGCACCAGCCGGTCGCAGAAGCGGGCGGCCAGCGCGAGGTCGTGCAGCGCGACCAGGACGGTCTGGTCGGTGCCGGTGAGCAGCGCCATCAGCTCCAGCTGGTGGCGCACGTCGAGGTGGTTGGTCGGTTCGTCCAGCAGGATCGCGTGCGGCCGCTGCGCGAGCGCGCGGGCGATGTGCGCGCGCTGCCGCTCCCCGCCGGACAGCGTGGCCCACCGCCGGTGCCGTAGCTCGGTGAGGTCGAGCCGGTCGAGCGCGGCGTCGACGATCGCGCGGTCGGTGCGGTCCACGCCCCGCCAGCGGTCCCGGAACGGCGTGCGGCCGAGCGCGACCACGTCGGCCACCCGCAGGTCGGTGTCGCTGTCGGCGGTCTGCTCGACGAACGCGAGCCGCCGCGCGATCCGCCGCGCGCTCCAGCCGGCGATGTCCTCGTCGCCGTGGCGGACCGTGCCGGCGGACGGTGCGCGCAGGCCGGCCAGGCAGCGCAGCAGCGAGGACTTGCCGGAGCCGTTGGGGCCGATCAGGCCGACGGTCTCCCCCGGCGCGACGTCCAGGTCGACGCCGGTGATGATCGTCCGGCCGCCCGCCGCCCAGGCCAGCCCCACCGCCGCGATCCTCACAGGTCACCCCGCCTGCGCAGCACCAGCAGGAACAGCGGCACGCCGACCAGCGCGGTGAACACGCCGACCGGCACCTCGCGCGGGGCGAACGCCACCCGCGCCAGCGCGTCGGTCCACACCAGGAAGACCGCGCCGGCCAGCGCGCTGAACGGCAGCAGCGTCCGGTGCGCCGGGCCGAGGAGGAACCGCACGCCGTGCGGCACGATCAGGCCGACGAACGCGATCGCGCCGACCGAGGCCACCACCACCGAGGTCAGCACCGCGGTGACCACGAGCAGCACGATCCTGGTCGCCCGCACGTTGATGCCGAGCGCTGCGGCGGTGTCGGTACCGAACGCGAGCCCGTCCAGCGCGGTCGAGTACAGCCACAGCACCAGCAGTCCCACGGCGGCGACGACCGCCGTCACCACGAGCGTGTCCCAGCGGGACGGTGCCATCGAGCCGAGCAGCCAGTAGGTGATCGCGCGGGTGGTGTCCGCGTCGCTGGAGGCCATCAGCACCAGGTAGGTGACCGCCTCGAACAGCAGCCCGACGACGATCCCGGTGAGCAGCACCCGCACCGAGCTCAGGCCGCGGCTGCCGAGCAGCGCGAGCAGCAGCGCGAACGACCCGAGCGCGCCGACCAGCGCGCCGCCGGACACGCCGAGCGCGCCGCCGCCGACGCCCAGCACCACGACCACCACCGCGCCGGTGGACGCGCCGTGCGAGATGCCGAGCAGGTAGGGCTCGGCGAGCGCGTTGCGGGTGACCGCCTGCAGCACCGCCCCGCAGATCGCGAGCGCGGCGCCGACGACGGCGGCCATCAGCACCCGTGGGATCCGCAGGTCCCACACCAGCGAGTCGAGCAGCCGGGGCAGCGGGTCGACGTGGAGCCCGAGGTGCCCGCCGAGCACCCGGCCCAGCTCGGCGAGGCCGATGTCGCCGCTGCCGACCAGCACGCCGCCGGCGACCGAGCCGACCAGTGCCACCAGCCCGGCCGCGAACAGCGGCACCGGCGGGACTCGCCTTGGCGGAGGTGCCGGCTCGTCGGCCGGGAGGGCGGGCGCGTCCGGGCGGAGCAGGGCGGGCAGCACGGGCTCCCGCGTGCGGCTAGCGGACATGCCCGAGGTCACGCAGGCCGTCGACGACCAGGCCGAGCGCGTCCACCGAGCGCACCGACGGGTCCATGGCGATGCCGGGGACCTCGATGATCCGGTTCTCCCGGACGGCGCGCAGCTGGGAGACCACCGGGTGCTCCTTCATCATGGCGATCTTCTCCTCGGCGCTGTCGCCCGGCGCGCCGCGCTCGGACAGGTCGCCGACCACGATGACGTCCGGGTCGCGCTCGGCGATCCGCTCCCAGGACACCTCCGGCCAGTCCTCGTCGACGTCGTCGAAGGCGTTGCGCGCGCCGACGATCCGGCTCAGCTCGGCCGGGAGCCCGGTGCCGCCGGCCACGTAGGGGATGCCGTTGAACGTCGAGTACAGCCAGAGCACCGTCGGCTCGCCGGCGGAGTTCTCGCCGGCCCGCTCGGCGCGGGTGACGGCGGCGCGCTGCTCGTCGACCAGTGTGGCGGCGCGGTCCTCGACGCCGAAGATCCGGCCGATCGTCTCGTAGTCGGCGAACAGCCGGTCGAACGCGGTCCGGTTCTCGTGGTGCCGGGGGCAGTCCACCGCGCTGACGAACGTGGGCAGGCCGAGTTCGGCCAGTTCCTCGCGGGTGCCGACCCGGTCGGGCGTGTACTGCGCGGCGAACGAGGCCAGCACGACGTCGGGGGCCGCGGCGCGCAACTGCTCGGCGGTGAGCAGCTTCTCACTCAGCACCGGCACGGTGTCGTAGTCGGCGGCGTACTCGGGGGCGATCGGGACCTTCAGGTTCGAGGTGCCGGCCATCCGCTCGGCGAGACCCAGCTCGAGGAGGGTTTCGGTGGCCGTCTGGTCGAGGGTGACCGCGCGCTCCGGCGTGGCCGGGAAGGACAGCTCCCGGCCGCAGGAGGTGACGGTGACGCCCTCGCCGGAACGGTCGGGAGCCGCGTACGGGTCGGCACAGCCGGTGGCGAGGACGGCCAGGCAGGCCGCGAGCCCGGCGGCGCGGACCAGGACTCGCTGTGCCATCACAACCTCCAAGGCGGGGTCCGATCAGACGAGCGGCCACATTGTAGTGATAATCAGTTTCACTAACCATGGTCGGTTCTCTTTCGCATCTAACTTGCATTTGCCAGACTGAGGCAAGAGTGCGGCTAGGGTCCCGGCTGGACAGCGGAAGGAGTCACGGTGACCGCCACGGCCACAGCGCCCCGATCGATCCTGCTGGAGGCGGGCTTCCTGCGGCTGTGGACCGGCACCACCGCCTCGGGGCTCGCCACCTGGGCACTGCCGTTCGTGCTCGGGCTCGCGGTGCTCGACCGGGGGTTGACCGCGGGCGGGCTGGGCATCGTGCTGGCCACCCGAACGGTGGGTTTCCTGCTCGCGGTCCCGGTCGGCGGGGTGCTGGCCGACCGGCACTCGCGCCGGGCCGTGGTGCTGTGGGCGGGGCTCGCCGCGGCGCTCGCGTCGCCGGTGATCGCGTTCGGGCTCGGCCGGTCGGTGCTGCTGATGGCGCTGGCCGCGGCGGTGGTCGGCGCGGGGCAGGGCGCGTGCCGGCCCGCGTTCCAGGCACTCACCGCCGAAGTGGTCGACCCCGACCGGCGCCAGCAGGCGAACGCGGCGATGGCGCTGGCCGTGCGGGTCACCACGCTGACCGCGCCGGGGCTGACCGCCCTGCTGGCCACCGTGCTCGACCCGGGCGCGCTGCTGGTCGGCACCGGGCTGGTGTGGCTGGTCGCGGCGCTGGTCCCGCCGGCGGGCGCGGCGGCTCCGGCGGCGCCGGTCGCGCGGGTGCCGTTCACCCGGGAGTTCGCCGACGGGGTGCGGGAGGCGCGGCGGCACCCGTGGTTCCTGGCCGGGCTCGGCGCGCTCACCGCGGTGATCGCCACCGGCTACTCGGCGACCGGCGTCGCGCTGCCGCTGGTCAGCCGCGACCGGTACGACACCGAGTTCGTGCTCGCCGCGGCGTTGACCGCCTACACCGCGGGCGCGCTGATCGGCGCGGTGGTGGTCGCGCGCTGGCGGCCGCGCGCGCAGGGCTGGGCCGCGCTCGCGGCGCTCGCCTGCTACGGGTTCGCGCCGCTGGCGCTGCTGCTGCCGGTGCACTGGGTGGTGGTCGTGGCCGCCTACGTGGTCGCGGGGCTTGGCATCGAGCTGTTCAACGTGCCGTGGTTCACCGCCACCCAGCGGGAGGTCGCACCGGACAAGCTGGCCAGGGTGTCCTCTCTGGACTTCCTGCTCTCCTACGGGCTCGCGCCCGTCGGGCTCGCGCTGATCGCCCCGGCCATCGACGCGTTCGGGGTGACCGCGGTGCTCGGCGCGTGCGCGGCCGTGTGCTTCCTCGCCCCGGCCGCCGCCGCGCTCGTTCCCAGTACGAGGAGGTTCGCCGCATGACCGGAGTCGTCCCCGCCCGCGTGGACGCCGCCGCCGACGACGCCGCCGACAAGGCCCGGCACGCGCTCGCCGAGGACGGCGCGGTCGTGCTCACCGGCCTGCCGGTGACCGCCGACGGGTTGGTGCTCGCCGCCGCGACCGTGCACGGCGCCGACCTGCGGGAGCTGTTCCCGGTCCGGGAACGCGCCTCCCGGGACGGCGGCGCGGTGCACCTGCACGCGGACAGCTTCGACCAGGTCGTGGACGTCGGCGGGGTGCCGGTGCGGCGGCGCGATCCGGACGAGGACGCCGTGCTCGTGCAGTGCGTTCGCGGACCGGCGAGTGGCGGGGAGTCGTTCGTCGCCGACGCGTACCGGTTCGTCGAGGACGCCGACCCGGAGCTGGTAGCGTTCCTCACCGGCGACGACGTGGACCTCTACGGCGCCTGGACCGGCCTGCGCGGCCTGCCGGCGATCCCGCGGGTGGCCAGGCACGTCGAGTACACCCGCACCGGCCGGCGGATCGTGCGCCGAGGCGAGGGCGCCGTGCCGCTGCACCGCGACCCCGCCGCCGACCGGATCACCGCGATGCTCGCCCGGTTCACCGAGGCCACGCTCGCGCTGGAGGCGACGCTCCCCCGGTTCGCACTGGCCGAGGGCGACGTCCTGGTGCTGGACAACTACCGCTGCTGGCACGGCCGCGACGCGCACACCGGCGAGCGCGTCGTCCGCATCCTCACCCTGCGCACCGCCGCGGCCCGGTGAACGCCGGTCAGGGGCTCCTGGGCATGAGGGCCCACAGGACGATGTAGGCGACGAACTGCGGGCCGGGGAGCAGGCAGGACAGCACGAACACCAGCCGCACCCGGCCGGTTCGCCAGCCGTAGCGAGCGGCGAGGCCGGCGCAGACGCCGGCGATCATCTTGCGGCTCTGGGGCCTGGTCAGCGCGGTCGACGTGGTGGTCACGGGGGTCTCCTTCTACAGGGAGTCGATCAGGGCTCGGCAGGCCTGCTCGCAGCGGCGGCACGCCTCGGCGCAGACGCGGCAGTGGTCGTGGTGGTTGGCGTGCCGCTCGCACTCGTCGGCGCAGGACGCGCAGACCGTGGCGCAGGCCTCCAGCACGGCGCGGGTGATGTTGGCGTCGTAGCCGGTGTGCCGGGACAGCACCCGCTCGGTGGTGGCGCAGACGTCGGCGCAGTCCAGGTCGGTGCGCACGCACTTGCGCAGGCCGGGCAGTTCCTCGTCCGACTCGCTCAGGCAGGCGTCGGCGCAGGCCGTGCACGCCTGGGCGCACGCCTGGCACTCCTCGATGCAGCGCACCAGCGCGTTCCGGTCCACTCCGCCGAGGTCGGCCGGGTAGGTCCGCACCATCTCCGCGACAGTCATCGTCGTCCTTCCCGAGTCGGTTCCGTCCGATCCACGTACCCGACGCGGGTGCCGGGAAACCACCGTTTCGCGCGATTCCGGCCGGGTACATCACTGCCGGCACCGGCGGGGCGGGAGGGAGCTCGTGACTGATCCTGGTTCGGTCGTGTACGCGGCCGCGGGGCTCGCGACTCTGGCCGCCGCCCTGCTCCCCCGGCTGCTCGGCCGGATCCCGGTCTCGATGCCGATGATCTTCCTCGCGGTCGGCGCGGTGGCGTTCGCCCTGATCGAACCGCTGCCCGACCCGCTGCCGATGGAGCACGCCAACATCACCCTGCGCCTCACCGAGCTGTGCGTGATCGTCTCGCTGATGGGCGCCGGTCTCGCGCTGGACCGCCGGGTCGGCCGGCACGCCTGGTCGACGACCTGGCGGCTGCTCGGCGTCACCATGCCGATCACGATGGTCGGCCTCGGCCTGCTCGGCTGGAGCGTGCTGGGCTTCGGCGTGGCCGGCGCGGTGCTGCTCGCCGCCGCGCTGGCGCCGACCGACCCGGTGCTCGCCAGCGAGGTGCAGGTCGGCGAGCCCGCCCAGGGCGCCGAGGAGGAGACCGAGGACGAACCCCGGTTCGCGCTGACCTCCGAGGCGGGGCTCAACGACGGCCTGGCGTTCCCGTTCACCTACGCCGCCATCGCGATCAGTGGGGCCGGTCTCGCGCCGGGCGGGTGGCTGGCGCACTGGCTCGCCGTGGACGTGCTGTGGCGCGTGGGCGGCGGTCTGCTGGTCGGCCTGGTCGCCGGATGGGGGCTGCGCAAGCTGTTCTTCCGGGCCGAGTCGGACAAGCTGCGGCTGGCCGAACACGCCGAGGGGTTCGTCGCGCTCGCCGCCACGTTCCTCACCTACGGGGTGGCGGAGCTGGTGCACGGCTACGGCTTCGTCGCGGTGTTCGTGTGCGCGTGCACGATCCGAGCCGCCGAGCGATCGCACGGCTACCACCGCGTGCTGCACACCTACGTCGAGCAGTTGGAACGACTGCTGACCGTGCTGGTGATCTTCCTGCTCGGCGGGGCGGTCACCCGCGGCCTGCTGGCCGGACTGACCTGGGAGGAGGTGCTGGTGGCCCTGGTGGCGCTGCTCGTGGTGCGACCGGTCGCCGGCCTGCTCGCCCTGCTCGGCGGGCGCGCCGCGACGCGGGAGCGGGTGGTGGTCTCGTTCTTCGGGGTGCGCGGCGTCGGCTCGGTGTTCTACGTCGCCTACGCCGTCGAGCACGGGGACTTCCTCGAGGCGGGCGCGGTGTGGCGGATCGTGGCGCTGGTCGTGGTCGGCTCGATCGTCGTGCACGGGCTGTCCGCGAGCCCGGTCATGGCGTTCCTGGACCGCAAGAAGGACGAACTCGACGACCGTCACGAGGAACGACAGGAAGGGGACGGAACATGGACGACCGCCCGAGGATGACGCTCACCGCGACGGTGCTGGACGCGCCGAACGCACGGGAGCTGGCGGACTTCTACCGGCGGCTGCTCGGCTGGACGCCGCTCGACGACGGAGAGCACTGGGTGACGCTGCGCTCGCCCGCGGGCGCGCGGCTGTCGTTCCAGACCGAGCCGCACTTCGTGCCGCCGGTGTGGCCGGGCGAGCCGGGATCGCAGCTGATCCAGGCGCACCTGGACATCGCGGTCACCGACCTCGACGCCGCGACCGACTACGCGGTCGCCGCGGGGGCCCGGCTCGCGGAGTTCCAGCCGCAGGAACACGTGCGGGTCTGCCTCGACCCGGCCGGACACCCGTTCTGCCTGTACCTGCCCGAGGAATGACCGTGCCGGCGCCGCGCGGGCGCCGGCACGAAGCCGGTACGACTACTGGGACACCATCATCACGATGGCGGGACGGGCGCGCATGCCGTCGTCGTCGTCATCGTCGTCGTCCTCCTCGCTGTCGTTGCAGGCCGCGAGGAGCGGCAGCGCGGCCAGCGCGCCGATCACCGCCAGCAGGCGGAAGCGGCGTTTGGGGTCGAGCGCCATGGGGGCTTCCCTTCGTAGACGAAATGTCCGGTTCCCTCAGTACCCCATCCTGGCACCACGCAACCCTCCGCGCAGCCGTCCCGGCGTGTCACCGAACTCCTTGGCGAACGCCGCCACGAACGACGACGGACTCGCGTAGCCGACCCGGTGCGCCACCTGGTGCACCGGGTGGAACTCCAGCAGCGCCCGTGCCGCGCGCAGCCGGGCCAGGGTGCGCCACCGCGAGTACGGCATCCCGAACTCCCGCTCGAAGTCGCGCTGCACCGTCTTCACACTCGTGTGCAGGCGCGTCGCCCACTCCGCCAGGCCCACCGCGTCGCCCGGGTCGCGGGTCACCGCCCGCGCGATCGTCATCGCGAAGCCGGCGCCGACCGCGTGGTGGTCGACGAACTCCCGGGTCGACGCCGCCAGCCCGGCCATGATCCGCGACCGGGCGGCCAGCGCCTCCGCCTCGCCGACGCCGCCGCGCCCGATCGACACCATCGCCCGCGCCGCGTCCGGGGACACCGACACCGCGCCGGACCGCGCGCCGCCGAGCGCGGGCGGCACCTCGCGCAGGAACACCCGGTACACCGTGCGGCCGCCCGCCGCCACCACCTCGTGGGTCACCGCGCGCCGCGCCCAGAACGCCTCCCGCCCGCCGGCGAACCCGCCGACCGTGGACAGCACGCCGTCCGGGGACCAGTACAGCTGGTGCAGGAAGTCGTCGCGGGTCTCGCCGAAGGTGACGCGGCCGGCGCCACGGTAGACCAGCACCAGGATCCCACCGGGGCTGCCGAGGCCGTAGCCGTACTCCTCGCACACCACCGGATCGGACCCGAAGTGGCCTGGACTCTGCATCGGGTGACCTCTCAGCGACATTCCTCGACGAGTTGGTAAGGCTAGCCTAAGGAACGTGCAGAACCGTTCCACCCCCTTCCTGGCCGGCGCGCTCGCCGTCACCGTCGCCCTGTTGTCCGCCTGTGGCACCGGAGCCGCGGACGGCGCCGCGAGCGACGTGCCGACCCGCGTGTTCACCGCCGACAACGGCGAGGTCACCATCCCCGTCGACCCGAAGCGCGTGATCGCCACCGGCTACGCGGTGCCCGTGCTCATCGAGGTCGACGCCGCCCTGGTCGGCATCTCCACCTGGAGCCGCGGCCTGGAGATGATGAGCGACGAGGACCGCGCCACCTACGACGAGCTGACCAAGATCGCCGGCGACCTCGCCGCGGAGACCAACTACGAGGCGGTCGCGAAGGCCGACCCGGACCTGATCGTCGTCGGAGTGCCGCAGCCGGTGCTCGTCGACGTCGACATGGAGCGGCTGGAGTCGATCGCGCCGGTGGTGGCGATCGGCCCGGACCAGCCGTGGCAGTGGCGCGAGCTGTCCGAGAAGCAGGCCGACGCCGCGGGGCGGCTGGCGGACTTCGACGAGGACCGCGCCGCCTACGACCGGAAGGCCGCCGAGCTGAGGACCAAGTACGCCGACGCCCTGCGTGGCCTGGCGTTCGGACACGTCGGCGGTTACGGCGACGTCTCGGCCGGCAACTTCCAGCGCGAGTTCGCCGGCTCCTGGGGCACCAACATCGCCCAGGACGTCGGCGTGGAGTACTACGGCGAGGTGCGGGAGAAGGGCGAGGGCGGCATGGCCGTGTCCGAGTACCCCTCGATCGAGGAACTGCCGGCGAGCCTCGGCGAGGCCGACGCGATCACCTACACGCTGGAGCCGGACGGCTCGGTCGGCCCGGCGGTCCAGTACGTGCTCGACTCGCCGCTGTGGCGGGAGCTGCCCGCGGTCAAGGCCGGCATGGTGTTCCCGCTGCGCTACACCCAGGCCGCCACCTACCCGTCGGCGCTCGGCACCCTCGACGCCATCGACCAGGCCCTCGCGCCACTGCTGGACCGGTGATCATGCGACACGTCGTCGAACCCGACTTCCAGGCCCGCGTCGCCGAGCACCAGCGGACCGGCACCGGCGCGGTGCGGGTGCCGTACCCGATCGGGGTGCGGACCGTGCCGCTGGTCGCCCGCGAGCGGCTGACCCCGAGGATGCTGCGGCTGACCTTGCGCGGCGCGGACCTCGCCGGGTTCCACTCCTACCAGGCCGACGACCACGTGAAGATCGTCTTCCCGGACCAGGACGGCACCTGGCGGCGACCGGTGCCCAACGAGCGGCAGAAGCTGGACTGGCCGCACCCGATGCCGACCACCCGCGACTACACCGTCCGCCGCTTCGCCGAGGACACCCTGGTCCTGGACGTGGTGCTGCACGGTCACCTGGGCGCTGGCGGCGTCGCGTCCCGCTGGGCGGAGACCGTCGAGGTCGGCGAGGACGTCACGGTCGCCGGCCCGCCCGGCGGCAAGGCCTTCCGGTACACCCACGAGCACTACGTCCTGGCCGTCGACCCCACCGGGCTGCCGGCCGCGGCCCGCTGGCTGGAGGACGCGCCGCCGGGACCGGGCACGCACCTGGTGGTGGAGGCCGACGAGCCGGCCGAGCACGACTACCCGCTGCCCGAGCGGGCCGGGCTGGAGGTCGTGCGCCTGGTCCGGGACGGCACCCGGTCCGCGCTGGCCGACACGGTGCGCGCGCTCGACCTGCCGGCGGACACGTTCCTGTTCGCGGCGGGCGAGGCGGAGGACATCCGGCCGCTGCGGAGCTGGCCGAAGGAGACGTCGTCGATCACCGGGTACTGGAAGCGCGGAGTCGCCGGGCTTGAACGGGAGTAGTACCCGCCGGGTGGCCGCACGATCGGGACTGCTGGCCGGGTGCCTCGCGCTGCTGGCCGTGGTGGCGGTGCTCAGCATGGCGGTCGGCGCGCAGGCGCTGTCCCCGGCACGGGTGTGGGAGGCACTCGTGTCGGGCGGGGGCGCGCCCGCGGACCTGATCGTGCACGAGGTGCGGGTGCCCAGGATGGTGCTGGCGCTCGCGGTCGGCGCGGCGCTCGCGGTCGGCGGCGCGCTGGTGCAGACGATGACCCGCAACCCGCTGGCCGAGCCTGGGCTGCTCGGGGTGACCGCGGGCGCGGGGTTCGCGGTCACCGTGGGCAGTGCGCTCGGGGTGGCGGGGTCGCAGTACGCGCGGCTGACGCTCGCGGTCGTCGGCGCGGTCGGCGCGGCGCTGGTGGTGTTCGCCGTCGGGCGGGCGGCGCCGCTGCGGCTGCTGCTCGCGGGGGTGGCGCTCAGCGCGGTGCTGGCCGGGATCTCGCTGGGGCTGCGGCTGATGCTGCCGGACACGCTGGACCGGTACCGGTTCTGGACGGTCGGGTCGCTGGCCGGCCGCGAGCAGCTGGCGCTGACCGTGCCGCTGCTGGTGATCGCGGCCGCGCTGATCGGCGCGGTGGCGGCGGCCCGGCCGTTGTCGGCGCTGGTGCTCGGCGACGACGTCGCCCGCGAGCTGGGCACGAACGTGGCGCGGACCAGGGTCGCGGTGGTGGCGCTGGTGACGGTGCTGGCCGGGGCGGCGACGGCGGTGGCCGGGCCGATCGCGTTCGTCGGGCTGATCGTGCCGCACCTGGCGCGCCGGCTGGCCGGTGGCTCGATCCCGTGGCTGGTGGCGTTCACGATGGTGCTCGGGCCGGTGCTGATGCTGGTGTCGGACGTGGGGTCGCGGGTGCTGCTGCCGACGGGTGAGGTGCCGGTCGCGGTCGTGACCTCGGTGCTCGGCGGGCCGGTGCTGATCTGGGTGGTCCGGCGGTACGGGGCGGCCGCGCTGTGATGATCGTGGTGCGTGCTGGTCCGGTGTCGGCCCGGTTCTCCCGGCGGGCGCTGGTGGTGGCGGTCGTGCTGGTGGCCGCCGGGCTGGCGCTGGGGTTCGCCGGACTCGCGCGGGGCACCGAGTGGTCGCCGCCGGGCGAGGTGCTCGCGGCGCTGGCCGGGCGCGGCGAGGAGGCGTTCGTGATCCTCCAGTGGCGGCTGCCCAGGGTGTGCGCGGCGGCGGTGTTCGGCGCCGGGCTGGGGCTGGCCGGGGCGGTGTTCCAGAACCTGACCCGCAACCCGCTGGGCAGCCCGGACGTCATCGGGCTCGACGCCGGGGCCTACACCGGGGCGCTGATCGTGCTGACCGCCGTCGGCGGGACCGCGTTCTCGCTGACCGGGGCGGCGATGCTGGGCGGACTGCTCACCGCGGCCGTGGTCTACGCGCTGTCGCTGCGGTCCGGGCTGGACCGGCGGCTGCTGATCGTGGTCGGGATCGCGGTGAACGCGGTGCTGACGGCGGTCAACTCGTGGATCGTGCTGCGGGTCGACCTGGAGGTCGCGCTGGCCGCGAGCGGGTGGAGCACTGGCTCGCTGAACGGGCTGGACTGGTCGGACGTGGGGGTGCCGTTCCTCGTCGTCGGCGTGCTCGCGGCGCTGCTCGCGGCGCTGTCGCGGGCGATGCACCAGGCCGGGCTCGGCGACGAGCTGGCGGTCGCGAGCGGGGTGGCGGTGGGCAGGCTGCGGCTGTTGACCGTGTTCGCCGGCGTCGGCTGCACCGCGACGGTGACGGCGGTGACCGGGCCGATCGTGTTCGTCGCGCTGGCCGCGCCGCACATCGGGCGGCGGCTCGCCGGGGCGGCCGGGGTGCCGCTGCTGCCGGCCGCGCTGACCGGCGCGGTGCTCCTGCTGGCCGCGGACCTGACCGCACAGCTGCTGCTCGCCCCGGTCGCGCTGCCGGTGGGCGTGGTCACCACCGCGATCGGCGGCGGCTACCTGCTGTGGCTGCTGTTCACGGAGCTACGTCGCGGTCCCGCAGCTGGCACAGCAGGGTGAGCAGCAGGCCCTCCTTGGTCGACCACGGGCTGATGTCGATGACGTCGTGGCCGGTGGCGCGCATCAGGGCGTCGGCGACCACGGCGCCGGCCAGCGACTGCCGCGCGCGGTGGCGGGAGATGCCGCGCAGCTCGGCGCGGCGGTCCGGCGGCAGCTCGGCCAGGCGCGGGATCCAGGTCTCCAGGTCAGCGCGGCACAGCCGGCGGCTCCCGGCGAGCTTCGCCAGCTGCCGGAACACCTTCGAGCAGCCGACCGCGTGGCCGAGCCGGAACTCGGCGAGCACGTCGTCGGGGAGCGCGTTGTCGATCCGGCGCAGCAGGTGGTCGCGCAACGCCGGAATCTGGTCCCGGCTGTCCAGCCCGGCGCGGTTGAGCGTCCGCGCGCCGATCGGCAGCGAGCGGGTGAACCCCGGTCGCGCGGTGCGCCCGACCGCCAGCTCGACGGTGCCGCCACCGACGTCGAGCACCGCGAGCGGCCCGTCCGGCTGGAACCACCGCCACGCGGCGACGTAGGACAGCTGGGCCTCCCGCTCGCCGGACAGCAGCCGCAGCCGCAGCCCGGTCCGCTCGGCGACGGTGGCGACGACCTGGCCGACGTTGGCCGAGTCCCGCACGCACGAGGTCGCGTAGGGCACGAACAGCGTGGGCCGCGCGTCGCCGAGCCGTTCGGTGGTCTCAGCCACGGCGTCGGCGATCCGCTCGATGCCGGCCCGCTCGATGCGCCCGGAGGGGTCCATCGCGTCGTCGAGCCGGAGCCGGACCTTGTGCGAGAGCACGGGCCTGCGCAGCCCGCGTTCCTGCTCGACGACGACCAGGTGCGCGCTGAAACACCCGACATCCAGCACGGCGGCTCTCGCGGACTCCTTCGACATGATCTCCCAGGATGCCCTGTTTCACGCCCGGCAAACGAATTCCCGCTCAAGCCCTGGTCGGTGGGGTGGTCAGCGGAACAGGTGGGCGGGGACCGCGTCGGCCAGCATCCGGTAGCCGGTGGGGTTGAGGTGCAGGTGGTCGCCGTCGTCGGCGGCCGGGAGCAGGCGGGTCGGGTCGGCCGGGTCGCGAACCGCGGCGTCGAAGTCGACGACCGCGTCGAAGCGGCCGCTGTGCCGGATCCAGTGGTTCACCGCCTGGCGGGCGGTCTCCCCGTGGCCGCCCGGGTCGTCGTAGGCGGTGTTGCCGCCGAACGGCAGGAGGGTGGCGCCGTAGACCCGGATCCCCTTGGCGTGCGCGCGGACCACGATCTGGTCGAAGGCGGCGATGAGGTCGTCGGCGACCTGTTTCCGCGCCGCCTCGGTCGGCTCGGCGGTGCCGATGTCGTTGACGCCCTCGAAGACGAGCAGCCAGCGGACGCCGCTCTGCGCGAGGACGTCCCGGTCGAGCCGGGCGAGCGCGTTGGGCCCGAGCCCGTCCCGCAGCACCCGGTTGCCGCCAGCGGCCTGGTTCAGCACGGCGACGTGGTCGGTGCGGTGGTGGCCCTGGAGCCGGTCGAAGAGCTGGTCGGGCCAGCGGTCGTTGCCGTTCGTGGTGGAGCCGCGGCCGTCGGTCAGCGAGTCGCCGAGCATCACCACGCCCGCCGTGCGCCGGTCGGCCAGAACCTCGACCCCGCTGAGGAAGTACCAGTGATCGGTCGGCGTGGCGCCCGGAAGTTCGGCGTCGTCGACGCGGTTCCCGGTGATCAGGTGCGAGGTGGTGCGCGAGCCGGGGTGCGAGGTGACGTCGAGCGAGTCCTGCCCGTCGGCGAGGTAGGTGGTGACGGTGAGGTTGGTGCCCGGCCGGAGCCGGAAGCCGAGCGGATCGGACACCACCTGCGCGCCGACCGGGACGACGAAGGACCGTTTCCCGCTGAAGGTGACCGTCCGCGAGGTGCCCGGCTCGATCGCGCTGACGCCTGCGCGCCCGGCCGCCGGCAACGCCACGGAGACGGCGGTGATCGGCAGCTCCGCGCCGCCGAAGGCGTTGGAGAAGCGCAACCGCATCCGGTCCCCGCCGACCGTGACCCGGACGGTCTGCCGCAGCGTACTGTCGTCCAACACCCCGTCCGTGCCCGTGAACGGCGCCGGCGGCATGTTGTGCGGCTCGGTGAGCTGCGGCATCGAGACCCAGGTGTTGACCCAGTGTTCGCCGCCTCCCCGGTACCCCGGCCGGTGCCCGTCCCGTTGGCTCCCGAGCAGGAACAGCCCGGCGACCAACGCGACGGTCAACGCCACGATGCCGGCCACGTTGAGGATCGACGTTCTTCTGCCCATACCCACCACCCTGTGAGTCTCCGATAGTTTCGGAGATATGGCTCGCGACTTTCACAAGTTAGAGCCAGGTATGGGACTGGGTCAAGAAAGGATATGTCCGAAGCCTCGGTGCGTACTTTCCGAAAATTTCCGAACCCGCTCAGTGCACACGGGCGCCCGTGGTGGCGGTGAAGCGGAACTCGATGGTGACCGGGAGATCGGCGAGGTCGAGGGCCTGGCGGAGGCGGGGCAGGCCGTGCTCGTCGGGGTGGGTGCGGAGGTCGGCGAGGTCGGCGTCCTGTTCCACGGCGATCACCAGGGCCAGGGCAGGGTCGTCCTGGTCGCCGGTGAGGTGGCGTGGGCGTTGTGGAACACCGGGGTAGGTCCGGAGTTCGGCGGTGAACGGTGCGGCCGTGGTCGGGGTTCGTCTCCAGGCGCCACGTCCGGGTCTTCGGGCGGCGGGCCAGCTGGGCGAACAGCCAGCGCAACGCCAACAACCCCACGACGACGGCGTTGCCTTCCCGACCGGGGTTTCAGCCCACCAGCGCCCGCGCGGCCGCGAACCCGAGCGCCGCCGCACCGAGCCCGGCGACGACGCTGAGCACGACGTAGCCGACCGCGTGCCGCCGGGCGCCCCGCTCGACCAGCCGCACGGTCTCGTAGCCGAACGTGCTGTAGGTGGTCAGCGCCCCGCAGAAGCCGGTGCCGACCAACGCGCACACCGGTCCGGGGAGCACGCTGCCCGCACCGGCGAGCGCGCCGAGCACCAGACTGCCCACGACGTTCACCGCGAACGTGCCCCACGGCACGAGACCGCGATGACGCGCCTGAACCGCCCGATCGACCAGATACCGCAGCGGCGCCCCCACCGCGGCCCCGAGGACGACGAGCAGCGCGGTCACGACAGCCGCCCCACCGCCGCGCGGGTCACCCGGATCCCGCCGCCCACCGCGGCGCGACCGACCACCAGCGACGCGGTCACAACCGCACCCCCGTCACCGCGCGGGTCACCCGGATCCCGGCGACCACCGCGAGCAGCGCCGCGACCAGCGTGCCGGCCAGGTAGCCGAACGCGAGGGCGGCCGCACCCGTACGGAACAGGGCGTCGACCTCCGCGGCATAGGTGGAGAACGTCGTGAAGCCGCCGAGGACGCCGGTGCCGAGGAACGGGCGAACCAGCCGGTGCGGCGTCCGGACCTCGGTGACCAGGACCATCAGCACGCCGATGAGCAGGCAGCCGAGTACGTTGACGGCGAACGTGGCCCAGGGGAACCCGCCAGGCAGCAGCACGGCCAGCCCGTACCTGGCCAGCGCGCCGAGCCCACCCCCGACCGCGACCACACCGATTACCGGGACGCGGACGCCGACATCCGGGTCGATCGGGTCCGGCACGGGCACACTCCTACTCTCCACGTCGGAAAGTAGGGACCGTTGGCGGCGTCGCCGCGGTTGTCCGGTCTGGCCGGAGCGGCGAGCCCCACCGCCGCTGTCGCCGACGATAGCAGGCACCGTCCGGCGGCTTCGTACACTGAGGCCCGTGACCGGCCGGCGATCCGCGGATGACCGACCCGGTTACTCCGGGTGGACACCGTGGTGGCCGAGCGGGACGTGCTGGTGGTGGCCAGGACGCCGGTCGCCCTGAACCGGCTCCTCGACGTGCTCCCCGCGCTCTCCGGCGACCCCCGCGTCCGGCTCGTGTTCACCGTCGACCCCGGCTCGCGGTTCTCCGCCGGCCTGCCCGACCGGCTCGCCGGCGCGGGGGCCCGCCTGCTCGGCTGGGACGAGGCGTTCCGCCACCGCTTCGACCTGGCCATCGCCGCCAGCGACAACGGTGACCTGCACCGGCTGCGGGCACCGCTCGTACTCCTCCCGCACGGCGTCGGCTACCAGCGTTACGCCCCGCGCGAGCCGGGGGCGATCTCCGGGCTGCGGCGTTCGACCCTCGTGCACGGCGACCGCGTCGTGCCGAGCACGCTGGTGCTCGCCCATCCCGGCCAGCTCGACACCGTGCGCGCCGTCGAACCCCGGCTCGTGCCCCGCGCGGCCGTCGCCGGCGACCCCTGCCTGGACAGCGCGAACAGCGCCTCGAACAGCCGGCACACCTCCGCGCGCCAGCCCGCGCCGGCCGCCGCGCGCAGCACCGCCAGCAGGTTGGCGTGCTCGCGGTCCAGCCAGTCCAGCCCGGCCGCCGCCGGCACCGCGTCACCGACGGCGAGCCCGTCCGGGTCCGCGACCCACAGCCGTCCGGGGTCGATCGCCACGTCGGCGGTCATCGCGCCGAACAGCCACCAGCGGACCGCGCGGCGCAGCAGCGACCCGCGCCGGTCGTCCTCGGCGTCCTCCTCGGCCGCGCGGTGGGCCGCGTGCCGGCGCACCATCCGGTGCAGCCGGTAGGTGTCCTCGCCGTCCTCCTCGACCAGACCCGCCTGGCACAGCTCGTCCAGCTCGTCCCGCACCGCGCCGACCGGCCGCCCGGTCATCGCCGCCAGCACCTCCGGTCCGAAGTGGACGAAGTGCACGCCGCCGAGCACGCCGAGCGCCCGGTACAGCCCGCGCAGCGGCTCGGCCAGATCCGCGTGCACCACGTCGAACATGGCGAACAGTCGCGCGTCGACCTGGCTCGCCCCGGCCGCGGCGTCCCGCAGCTCCTCGACCAGCCGTCGAATCGTCCACTTCGGATGGGAGGCGAGCCGTGCACCGGCCACCCGGATCGCGAGCGGCAGCCCCTCGTAGGCGTCCACCAGTTCGGCCGCCGCGGCGGGGTCGGCGTCCACCCGGGCGGCACCGCAGATCCCGGCGAGCAGCCGCACCCCGTCGGCCGTGGGCAGCGGGCGCAGCGCGACGTCGACCGCGCCGTCCACGTACAGCTCCTCCAGCGCGCGGTTCCCCGCGACCAGCACCATTCTCGCCGGCGAGTTCGGCAGCAGGGCGGTGACCTGCGCGCACCGCCACCACCGCCGGCCTGAAGGTCCGCCCCGCCCACCCGTCGGCGAGTCCGCGCAGCAACGTGATCTGCTCCTCCCGGTCGGTGAAGACCCCGGGCGGGGGCGGCACCTGCGAAGGCACCACCGACGGCGGCTCGGGCGCGGCGAAGGTGACCGACCCGATCCATTGCGCCTGCACCACGTTGCCGGGCGACCCGGACGAGTCATTGCGCAACATTGCCCCATCCAGGGAACCATCGTTCACAAAGGAATTGTGGTCAGCCTCGCACAGTTTGACGATCACTCGATCGGGTAGTCGATCCGCACCCGCACGCGCCGAGCCGAGGAGGTCAGATGGTCGACAGGGACGGCATCGCGCAGCCATGGGGCAGCAGAACACCGTACGGTCCCGGCGAGCCGTGGCCGGTCCGGATCGACTCGCACCTGGCCGACGGGGTCGACGCGGCGGACGTCGACCGGTGGGTACCCACCGCGGCGGTGCTGCACTCCAACGGCGACGGCATGGAGCTGGCGGTCAAGGACGGCCGGATCGTCGGCGTGCGGGGCCGCGCCGAGGACCGGGTCAACCACGGGCGGCTCGACCCGAAGGACCTCTACGGCTGGCAGGCCAACGCCTCCCCCGACCGGCTGACCACCCCACTGGTGCGTCGCGACGGGCGGCTCGTGGAGTCCACTTGGGACGAAGCGATGGGGCTGGTCGTCAAGCGCACCAAGGAACTTCTCGAAGAGCAGGGACCGTCCGCGATCGGGTTCCACACCAGCGGGCAGCTGTTCGCCGAGGAGTACTACACCCTCGCCGCGATCGGCCACGGCGCGCTGGGCACCAACCACATGGACGGCAACACCCGGCTGTGCACGGCCACCGCCGCCGCGGCGCTGAAGGAGACCTTCGGCTGCGACGGGCAGCCCGCCTCCTACACCGACATCGACCACGCCGACGCGATCGCGCTGTTCGGGCACAACATGGCCGAGACGCAGGCCGTGTTGTGGAGCCGGATCCTCGACCGGCTCGCCGGTCCGGAGCCGCCGGCGCTGCTGTGCGTCGACCCGCGCCGGACCCCGGTCGCCGAGGCGGCGACCGTGCACCTGGCCCCGCTGCCGGGCACGAACCTGGCGCTGATGAACGGCCTGCTGCACGAGGTCGTCGGCAACGGCTGGATCGACCAGGACTTCCTCGACCGCAACACCGTCGGCTACCAGAAGCTGGCCTCGATGGTCGCCGACTACCCGCCGGAGCGCGTCGCCGAGATCTGCGGCGTCGGCGCGGACGAGATCCAGGCCGCCGCGCGCCTGGTCGGGCAGGCGAAGCGGCTGCTGTGCACGGTGCTGCAGGGCTTCTACCAGTCCCACCAGGCCTCCGCCGCGTCGGTGCAGGTGAACAACCTGGTGCTGGTCCGGGGCATGCTCGGCAAGCCGGGCTGTGGCGTGCTGCAGATGAACGGGCAGCCGACCGCGGAGAACACCCGCGAGTGCGGCGCGGACGGCGACCTCACCGGCTTCCGCAACTGGGCCAACGACTCGCACGTCGCCGAGCTCGCGGAGCTGTGGAACCTCGACCAGATCCAGATCCCGCACTACTCGCCGCCCACCCACCTGATGCAGATGCTGCGGTACCTGGAGAACGGGTCGATGCGGATGTGGTGGGTGTCGGCGACCAACCCGGCGGTCTCGCTGCCCGAGCTGTCCCGGGTCCGCTCGATCCTCACCCAGGACCGGGTGTTCCTGGTGGTCCAGGACTGCTACCTGACCGAGACCGCGGAGCTCGCCGACGTCGTGCTGCCCGCGGCCATGTGGGGTGAGAAGACCGGCACCTTCACCAACACCGACCGCACCGTGCACCTGTCGGAGAAGGCGGTCGACCCGCCCGGCGAGGCCCGCTCGGACCTGGAGATCCTGCTCGACTACGCCCGCCGGATGGACTTCCGCGACAAGGACGGCCAACCGTTCCCCTCCTGGAACGACCCGGAGTCGGCGTTCGAGGCGTGGAAGCGGGCCTCCGCCGGCCGGCCGTGCGACTACACCGGGCTGAGCTACGCCAAGCTCCGGGTGCACAACGGCGTGCAGTGGCCGTGCAACGAGGAGAACCCGGACGGCACCGAGCGGCTCTACACCGACGGGAAGTTCTTCGCCGCCCCGGACTACTGCGAGAACTACGGCCGCGACCTGGTCACCGGCGCGCCGATGGAGCCGACCGAGTACCGGGCGATGAACCCCGACGGCAAGGCGATGCTCAAGGTGGCCGAGTACGTCCCACCGCACGAGCCGACCGGCGAGGACCACCCGTACGCGCTGATCACCGGCCGCACGCTGTACCACTTCCACACCAGGACGAAGACCGGGCGCACGCCGCAGCTGCGGGACGCCGCCCCCGAGGTCTGGGTGGAGATGTCCTCGGCCGACGCCGAGCGGCACGGCATCGCCGAGGGCGACCTGGCCGAGGTCACCAGCCCGCGCGGCTCGGTCCGCGCGCGGGTGCGGATCAGCGGGATCCGCGAGGGTGTCCTGTTCCTGCCGTTCCACTACGGCTACTGGGACACCGACGACCCCACCGGCTCGGCCGGCGGCCGCGCGGCCAACGAGGTCACCGTCACCGACTGGGATCCGGTGTCCAAGCAGCCGCTGTTCAAGACCTCGGCGGCCGCGGTCACCCGGGTCGAGACGGTGGCGGGCGCCGCGCCGGCACCGACCACCACGGCCTCCGCGCCGAACACGGCCGACGGCATCCCACCCACCGAGGGCGGGCCGGCCGCCCGTACCGAGGAGCACGCCACCGCTGGAGGGAACCGATGAAGCTCGACCTCGCGCTGCGCGAGCTGCACCGCTCGGAGAAGTCGCTGGCCCGCGACCTGCTGAAGATGTCCGACCGGCACAAGGTCGAGCACGAGGTCCACCACGTGGCCCGCGACCTCGCCGGCTGGTCCGCCCGGCACCTGCACGAGCTGGCGACGATCGGGCGGGAGTACGGGCTGCGGCTCGACGACGACCCGCCGAGCGACACCGGCCCGCTGCACACCCTGCGCGGCAAGGTCAGCGAGCTGTCCGGCCGGCGCGCCGAGCCGGGCCTGCTGCTGCTCGCCGACCTGCGCCGGCTGCACCGCAAGGCGGCGGGCGTCTCCCTGGACTGGGAGCTGCTCGCGCAGGGCGCCCAGGGCGTCAAGGACGAGAACCTGCTCGAACTGGCCCAGCGCTGTCACCCGCAGACGCTGCGCCAGCTCAAGTGGGCCAACGCCATGCTCAAGACCCTGTCCCCGCAGGTCCTGGCCAGTTAGGGCTTGCGGCCGACGGCCGCCACGATGCACTGGCCGGCGTCGCTGAGCGGGGTCAGCGACGGGCCGTCCGGCCACCACTCGTCGCAGGGCACGAGCCGGCCCGGCTCGGTGGAGCCGTTGGGCGCGACCAGTTCCAGGCCGTCCAGCATGGCCATGATCTCCGGGTGGGTGCGGAACCGGCCGGCGCCGAACGGGCCGTTGACCAGGATGTCCTCGATCTTCTTGGCGACCCGGGTCAGCTCGGGGACCTCGGGGTCGTAGAAGTGGGAGAACACCACGTAGCTGCCGGACGCGATCCGGTCGATGTACTCGCGCATCAGCGCGGCGCCGTCGCCCTCGTAGTGGTGCACGGTGCCGACGTGCAGCAGCACCATCGGCCTGGCGAAGTCGAGGTGAGTGCGGACGACCTCGTCCTCGAACACCTGGTCCGGCTCGTAGATGTCGGCGCCGACCATCCGCACGTAGTCGTTCTCCACCAGCAGCGCGCGGCCGTGCGCGAGCACGACCGGGTCGTTGTCGACGTAGACGACGCGGGCCTCGTCGTTGAACCGCTGCACGATCTGGTGGGTGTTCTCGGCGGTCGGTAAACCGGAGCCGCAGTCGAGGAACTGGTCGATCTCGGTCTGGCGGGACAGGAACCGGCAGGCCCGGCTGAGGAACCCGCGGTTGCCCCTGGCGATGTCGACGGCCTCCGGGACCGCCGCGTTGATCGTCGCCATCACCTGGCGGTCGACCTCGTACATGTCCTTGCCGCCGAGGAACCCGCCGTACACGCGGGCGACACTCGGCCGGTTCGGATCGACTCCGACGGGGACCTGGCTCGGCGATTTCGTTTCCATGTGCCCCTCACACCTCGCGCACGGACGGCTACCGGGACAGCGTACTCACCGCCGCCAGCACCTCCGTGCCCGCGTGGATTGTCCCGATTGCCCCCGGTTACGCTCTCCGCGTGGAATGGGTCACGAGTCCGGAACTGTGGATCGCGTTCGGCACGCTGCTGTTGCTCGAGATCGTGCTCGGCATCGACAACATCGTGTTCATCTCGATCCTGGCCGGGCGGCTGCCCGAGCACCAGCAGCAGCGCGCACGGGTCCTCGGCCTGTCGCTGGCGCTGATCACCCGGCTGCTGCTGCTCGCGTCGCTGTCCTGGGTGATCGGGTTGACCGCGACGCTGTTCACCATGTTCGGGCAGGAGATCTCCGGGCGCGACCTGATCCTGTTGCTCGGCGGGGCGTTCCTGCTGGGCAAGGCCACCTACGAGATCCACGAGCAGCTCGAGGGCGCCGAGCACGGCAAGGACCGCAAGACGGTCTCGTTCGCCGGGGTGATCGCGCAGATCCTGGTGCTGGACATCGTGTTCTCGCTGGACTCGGTGATCACCGCGGTCGGCATGGTGGACGAGCTCGGCATCATGATCGCCGCCGTGGTGGTGGCCATGATCATCATGCTGGTGTCGGCCAAGCCGATCAGCGAGTTCGTCAACCAGCACCCCACGGTGAAGATGCTCGCGCTGTCGTTCCTGCTGCTCATCGGCGGCAGCCTGATCGCGGAGGGCTTCGACCAACACATCCCGAAGGGCTACGTCTACGGCCCGATCGCGTTCTCGGTGTTCGTCGAGCTCCTGAACCTGCGGGCCAAGGCCAAGCGCACCAAGGAGCCGGTGCACCTCCACCCCACCTACGTCAAGAGTGACAACAAGACGAACGGGGATTGACTTCTCAGATTGGTCTATGCCACTTTGTCGCCGGGTCGGGGGACGTTGCCTGTTGGTCAACAGTGAGGTGACCCGGTGTCCCAGCGATTACTCGCCGCCGTCCTGGCACTGGCGCTGGTCGCGCCCGTCGCGGCGTGCGGTTCCGCCGACGAGGCCCAGCCGAGCGAGAAGCGACACCTGACCGTCTGGCTGATGCGGGGCACGGCGACCGACGCGTTCGTCATCGACTTCGAGGCCCAGTTCGAGCGCGCGCACACCGACCTGCGGCTGGACATCCAGATCCAGGAGTGGGACGGCATCACCGACAAGGTCGCCGCCGCGCTGTCCGGCGGCGATCCGCCGGACGTGATCGAGGTCGGCAACACCCAGGTGGCCCAGTACGTGGCCAGTGGCGGCGTCACCGACCTCACCGACCGGGTCGACGACCTCGGCGGCCAGGACTGGCTGCCCGGCCTCGCCGACCCGGGCGCGATCGAGGGCCGCCAGTACGGCATCCCGTTCTACGCCGCCAACCGCGTGGTCATCTACCGCACCGACCTGTTCCAGCAGGCCGGCCTCACTCCACCGTCCACACGGGACGAATGGATCGACGTGACCGAGGAGCTGGACTCCGACGAGGTGCAGGGCATCTACCTGCCCGGCCAGAACTGGTACGTGCTCGCGGGCTTCCTGTGGGACGAGGGCGGCGACCTCGCCGTGCGCGACGGGAACCGGTGGCGCGGCGGGCTGAACACCCCGGAGGGACTCGCCGCCGTCGACTTCTACCAGCGACTCCAGGAGCTCGGCGACGGCCCGGTGGACTCCGACGAGGCCGAGCCACCGCAGGCCGACGTGTTCGCCGAGGGCGACGTCGCGCAGCTCATCGCGGTGCCCGGCGAGGCGAAGCAGATCACCACGACCAACCCCGACCTGACCGACAAGCTCGGCTACTTCCCCATCCCGGGCAAGACCGATGGCACGCCGGGCGCGGTGTTCACCGGCGGCTCCGACCTGATCATCCCGGCCGACTCGCCGGCCCAGGACGGCGCCTACGAGGTGGTCAGGGCGCTGACCAGCGAGCGCTGGCAGGTCCAGCTCGCCACCACGATGAACTACGTGCCCAACCGGATCTCGCTCGCCGGCTCGGTCAACTCCGACCCGGGCGCGGCCGCGATGGCCGAGGGCGCCGCCAACGGCCACGCCACCCCGAACTCGCCGAACTGGACCGCGGTCGAGGCGAACAACCCGATCAAGAAGTTCCTGACCGAGGTGCTCACCGGAACCGACCCGGCCGTCGCCGCCTCGGCGGCGGACACGGTCATCACCGACGCCCTGAACGCGCCCCTGTAGCCGGCGGTTCGGGTTCCGCGCCGTTCTTTGGCAGCATGACGCCCGTGGCAGCGAAGGTGCTCATCGTCGAGGACGACGACCGGATCCGGGCCGCGCTCCGGCTCGCCCTCGAGGACGAGGGATACGAGGTGACCGAGGCGGCCGACGCGGAGACCGCGCTGGGCCGCCTGCACCGGCACGGCGCGCCCGACGTGATGATCGTCGACCTGATGCTGGGCGAGATGGACGGGTTCACCTGCATCCGCCAGGTCCGCCACGAGCACGACCTGCCGATCATCGTGGTCAGCGCCCGCGACGACACCCACGACGTGGTCGCCGCCCTGGAGGCGGGCGCGGACGACTACGTGACCAAGCCGTTCGAGATCAAGGAGATCACCGCGCGGCTGCGGGCGCTGCGCAGGCGGGCCAGGGCCGCGGTGGTCACCGAGCCGCCGCCGGAGGTCGTGCTCGACGCCGACCCGGCGGCCCCGCTGGTGCTCTCGGCCGGCTCCGGCACCGTCCGGCGCGGCGACGCCCAGGTGCACCTGACGCTGACCGAGTTCCGGCTGCTGTGCGAGCTGGCCGGCGAGGCCGGGCTGGTGCTCAGCCGCAGCACCCTGCTGGAGCGCGTGTGGGACCGGGGCTTCTTCGGCGACGAACGCATCGTCGACGTGCACATCAGACGGCTCCGCACCAAGATCGAGAAGGATCCGGCCGACCCGCGCATCGTCGTCACCGTCCGCGGCCTGGGGTACCGCCTAGATGCCCAGCGCTAGGCGCGTCGGGCCGGGGCTGCGCGGGCGGGTGATGCTCACCTTCGCCTTCGGTGCCGCGCTGGT
Organism: Actinophytocola gossypii; assembly: GCF_025165815.1. Lineage (GTDB taxonomy): Bacteria > Actinomycetota > Actinomycetes > Mycobacteriales > Pseudonocardiaceae > Actinophytocola > Actinophytocola gossypii. Next base: position 239,536 of record NZ_JAFFZE010000012.1, read on the forward strand.
GTCGCTGGCGCTCGCGATCTCGGTGTTCACCGTGTGCCGCGGGTACCTGGTCGACCAGCGGGAGCGGTCCGCCGAGCGGCAGGCCGGCGCGGACGCCGACCTGCTGGGCAGCCGGCTGGACAGCGCCGGGGCCTACCCGGCCAGGGTGCTCGCCACCCTCGACCCGCCGGTGGACAGCGTGCTGCTGCTGAGCTGGCGGGACGAGTGGTTCAGCTCCGAGCCAGCCGTCGGGCCGGACGACCTGCCGGGCGAGCTGACCGACGCCGTCACGGGCGGCACGGACACTGGCGGTACGGACACGGTCTCGGTGACCGTGCGCGGTGACCCGTACTTCGCGGTCGCCGTGCCGCTGCCGGGCGTGACCGGCGAGGACGCCTGGCTGGTGGAGTTGGCCCCGGTGCGGGAGCTGCAGTCGACGCTGCGGGTGCTCGGCGGGGTGCTGGTCTCCTGCGGGGTGCTCGCCACCCTGGCCGCGGCCGCCGTCGGGCTGTGGGCGAGCCGCCGGGTGCTGCGGCCGCTGGACACCCTGGCCGGGACGGCCGCCGAGATCGCGAGTGGCGAGCTGGCCACCCGGCTACCGGAGTCCCACGACCGGGACCTGATCACGCTGGTGGTCTCGTTCAACACGATGGTGGACTCGCTGCAACGCCGGATCGAGCGCGAACGCCGCTTCTTCGCCGACGTCAGCCACGAGCTGCGCAGCCCGCTGACCACGCTGGTCACCAGCGTCGAGGTGATGCGCCGGCACGACGAGGACCTGCCGGAGCGGTCCCGGCTCGCGCTCGGCCTGGTCACCGGCGAGCTCGGCCACCTGCGCCGGCTGCTGGACGACCTGCTGGCGCTGGCCAGGACCGAGGCCGGGATCGCCCAGGACGCCCCGCAGCCGATCGCGCTGCCGGAGCTGCTCACCCACGCGGTCACCGGTTCGGGCCGCGACCCCGGCCTGCTGTCGGTCGCCGGCGACATGAGGAACGGCGTGATCGGTGGCCGGAAGCTGGCCCTGGAACGCGCGTTCGTCAACCTGATGGACAACGCCGACCGGCACGGCGGCGGTCTGACCGGGGTCACCGTGCGCGGCGCGGGCCGGGCCGTCGAGGTGCTGGTCGACGACGCGGGCGCGGGCGTGCCGGCCGAGGACCGGGAGCGGATCTTCGAGCGCTTCGCCACCCGTTCCGGCGCCCGGGGCGCGGCCGGCGGCACCGGTCTCGGGCTCGCCCTGGTCCGGGAGACCGTCGTCCAGCACGGCGGCACCGTCGAGTGCACCGACAGCCCGGCCGGCGGCGCCCGGTTCGTCGTCCGCCTCCCGCTGGCCGACCCGCCCTGACTTCGGTTCGTCACACGATCGCAAAACACCGGGCCGGGCCGTCTCAACGTGCGGGCGGCACGGTGCTGGGTATGACGCCGTCCGACACCCGGCCCGGTCTCCGCGATCGCCTGTACCCCGTGGTGACCGCCGGGCTGCTGATCGCCGGGGTGTGGCTGCTGCTCGCGCCGTTCCTGTGGAACTACGACGCCACCGGCGCTGGTTCGTCGGCACTGTGGAACGACCTCACCATCGGCGTCGCGGTCGTCCTCATCGGACTGACCCGGTTCGTCGGCGCGATCAACCAGGTCTACACCAGCTTCGTCGGGGTACTGCTCGGTGCGTGGACAACCATCGCGCCGTTCGCCCTGCGGTACCGGCTGACCCCCGAGTATCCCACCGCGACACTCAACGACGTGCTCGTCGGCGTCCTCGTGACCGCTCTGGCCCTGATCGGGCTCGCCACCGCGGGCTCGGACCGCTAGGAGGTGAGCCAGCGTGAAGCCCATCCGGGCGACCGCCGCTCTCGTCCTCGTCACCGCCACGACCGGGTGCTTCGCCGGGTCGAACGCGGGCGAGGTGATCGACACCCTCGGCACCAACGCCGAAGCCGGCTCGATCCTGCTGCGCAACGTCCGGGTGGAACGCCCCTCGGACGGCGTCTACCGCGAGGGTGACGACGCCCGCGTGTACCTGACCGTGGTGGTCAACCAGGCCGACCACCCGGACCGGCTGCTCGAGGTCACCACCTCGCACGCCCGGGCCGTGACGCGGCACTGGGACGAGGGCTGCGACGGCACCGCCGAGCGGGTGGACGCGATCCCGCTGCTGCCTGACGGCACCGTTCCATCACCCGTAAGGGCGAATGACGTGGGACGGTTGCCGTACCACCTCGTGCTCAACGACCTCACCACCACCGTCCGGGAGGGCACCACGATCCCCCTCACCTTCACCTTCGCCGGTGGCGGAGCCGCCGGGATACGCACCACGATCGACGTGATGGTGCAGAGCCACCCCCACGAGACGGTCGACGGCCTGCGCGCCTGCGGACCGGAGCCTTCCACCTCGCGGACGGAGGAAACCTGATGGCATCAGCCAGGTCGCGCCCGACGCCGAAGCAACTCGCCCCCCGCCCAACCGCACCTCAGGGGAACGTGACGCAACCCAGCCACAAGTACGTGACCAAACCGAGCGCTTCTATCCACATCGTGACCACAAGGGATGAATCCGGGGAGGCGGAACAGTGACGAGCACGAACGAGGCGCCACGCCAGGTCGACGTGCGCCTGGACACCGGATTGCGTCGGGACGTAACCCGAGGCAGCCTGCTGTTCACCGGAGTCGGGGCGATCATCGGCTCCGGATGGCTGTTCGGGGCGCTGTACGCGGCGCAGATCGCCGGGCCGGCAGCGATCCTGTCCTGGGTGATCGGCGGACTGATGATCATGATCATCGGTCTGGTGTACGCGGAGCTGGGCGTGATGTTCCCGGTGTCCGGCGGCATCATCCGGTTCCCGCACTACTCGTTCGGTTCGTTCGCGAGCTTCAGTTCCGGTTGGACCAGTTGGCTGGCCGCGGCCGCCGTCACCCCGATCGAGGTGCTGGCGACCACCCAGTACGCCGACCCGTACATCCCGTGGCTGATGGATTCCGAGGAGGGCGTGTTCGTGCTCACCGGGCCGGGGCTCGTGGTCGCGATCGTGCTGATGTTCCTCTACAGCCTGGTGAACGTGCTCGGCGTGCGGCTGTTCGCCCGGCTCAACAACGCGCTGGTCTGGTGGAAGCTCGCGGTGATCGCGCTGGTCGTGGTGGCCTTCGTGGTGCTGGCGTTCAACCCGGGCAACCTGACCGCCGAGGGCGGGTTCGCGCCGAGCGGGTTCGGGTCGGTGTTCGCCGCCATCCCCGCGGCCGGGGTCGCGTTCGCCTACCTCGGGTTCCGCAACGGCATCGAGTTCGCCGGCGAGACCGACAACCCGAGGCGCAACGTGCCGTACGCGGTCATCGGCTCGATCGTCATCACCAGCGTCATCTACGTGGCGCTGCAGATCGCGTTCCTCACCGCGCTGCCGCCGGACCTGCTCGAGGACGGCTGGGCCGCGCTCGCCTTCGAGGACGCCGCCGGGCCGCTGGCCGGGTTGTCGCTGGTGCTCGGCGCGGTGTGGCTCGCGGTGCTGCTCCGGGTCGACGCGGTGATCTCGCCGGCCGACACCGGACTGATCTACGCCGGCGTGACCACCCGCCTCGCCTACGCCAACGCCCGCAACGGCAACGCGCCCAAGGCGCTGACCAAGCTGAACAGCCGCGGCATCCCGTGGATCTCGGTCGTGGTGATGTTCGTGGTCGGCTGCTTCTTCTTCCTGCCGTTCCCCGGCTGGCAGCAGTTCATCGGGTTCATCACCTCCGCGTTCGCGGTGTCCTTCGGCGCCGGGCCGCTCGTGGTGGGCGCGATGCGCCGGCAGCTGCCCGACCAGGACCGCCCGTTCCGGGTGCCGGGCGGCGACCTGTTCCCGTTCCTGGCGTTCCTGGCCTCCAGCCTGCTGGTGTTCTGGTCCGGCTGGGCGATCAACGAGAAGATGTTCATCGCGCTGCTCGCCGGCTACGTCCTGTTCGCCGTCTACCACGCGGTGAACAAGGACCGGATGCCGCCGCTGGACTTCCGCGCCGGCTCCTGGTTCCCGATCTGGGTGGTTGGCCTGGCCGTGGTCAGCTACCTCGGCGACATCGACCCGAACGCGCCCGCCGACCCCGGTCTCATCCTGAACGGCGGCGACGGCCCGCTGTCACTACTGTGGGGTTTCCTCGTGCTGGCCGTGTTCAGCGCGCTGGTCTACGGGTACGCGATCGCCAATCGCCTGCCCGCCCGCCGGGCCGCGGAGTACGTCAGCCAGACCGCCTGATGCGTGGCGTCCGATGGGAGGGAATGGGCTTGGTCGGCAGGATCGAGGACTACGCGCTGATCGGTGACCTGCAGACCGCGGCGCTGGTCGGCCGGGACGGGTCGATCGACTGGCTGTGCCTGCCTCGGTTCGACTCGCCCGCCTGCTTCGCCGCGCTGCTCGACGACGAGAGCGCCGGGCGCTGGCTGCTCGCGCCGGCGGGCGGCGGGTCGTGCTCCCGGCGCTACCTCGGCGACTCGCTGGTGCTGGAGACCGAGTGGCGGACCGCGGCCGGCACCGTGCGGGTCCTCGACCTGATGCCGCCGCGCGAGCAGGCCGCCGACGTGGTCCGGGTCGTGGTCGGCGTGTCCGGGCGGGTGCGGATGCACCTGGACCTGAACCTGCGCTTCGACTACGGCTCGGTCGACCCGTGGGTGCGCCAGGTCGACGGCGAGCTGTCCGCGATCGCCGGCCCGGACGCGGTATGGCTGTCCGGCCCGGTGCCGACCGAGGTCGACGACGGGCGGATCGGCGCCACCTTCGAGGTCGCCGAGGGTGACCGGGTGCCGTTCGTGCTGACGTACTCGCCGTCGCACCTGCCGGCGCCCAGGGCGATCGACGGGCTGGTCGCGGTCGACGACACCTGCCGGTACTGGGACGACTGGATCGGCCGGTGCGACTACGACGGCGAGTACGGCGAGGCCGTCCGGCGTTCGCTGGTCACGCTCAAGGCACTGACCTACGGCCCGACCGGCGGGATCGTCGCCGCGGCCACCACCTCGCTGCCCGAGCAGCTCGGCGGACCGAGGAACTGGGACTACCGCTTCTGCTGGCTGCGCGACGCGAGCCTGACGCTGCAGGCGCTGCTCGGCACCGGGTACGTCGAGGAGGCCAAGGCGTGGCGGGAGTGGCTGCTGCGCGCGGTCGCCGGTGACCCGGCCGACCTGCGGATCATGTACGGGCTCGACGGCACCCGCCGGATCCCGGAGTACACAGTGGACTGGCTCGGCGGCTACGAGGGCGCCCGCCCGGTGCGGATCGGCAACGCCGCCGCCGAGCAGCTCCAGCTCGACGTGTGGGGCCAGGTGCTCGACGGCCTGCACCTGGCCCGCGACGCCGGCCTTGCCCCGTCCACCGACGCCTGGGACCTGCAGCGCGCGCTGCTGGACTTCCTGGAAGGTTCGTGGGACGCGCCGGACAACAGCCTGTGGGAGGTACGCGGGCCGAGGCGGCAGTTCACCCACTCGAAGGTGATGGCCTGGGCCGGCGTGGACCGCGCGGTGTACGCGGTGGAGCGGCACGGGCTGGCGGGCCCGGTCGAGCGCTGGCGCGACCTGCGGCGACGCATCCACGACGAGGTGTGCGCGCGGGGCTACGACGCCGACCGAGGCACGTTCACCCAGTTCTACGGCTCCACCGGGCTGGACGCCGCGCTGCTGCTGATCCCCCGCGTCGGGTTCCTGCCGTGGAACGACGAACGCGTGGTCGGCACGGTCGAGGCGGTGCGCCGCGAGCTGTGCGAGGACGGGCTGGTGCTGCGGTACCGGATGTCGACCGACGGCGGCGTCGACGGGCTGCCCGGCGAGGAGGGCGCGTTCCTGGCGTGCTCGTTCTGGCTGGTCGACGCGCTGATCGGGATGGGCAGGAACCGGGAGGCGCACGAGCTGTTCGAGCGGCTGCTGGACCTGCGCAACGACGTGGGGCTGCTGTCGGAGGAGTACGACACGCGGGCGCGGCGGCAGGTGGGCAACACCCCGCAGGCGTTCAGCCACATCGGCCTGGTGAACTCCGCACGCTACCTCGGAGGTTCCTGATGCGTGCCCTGTCGCTGCGTCCGGACCGGCCCGGTTCGCTCGCCGTCACCGACGTGCCCGACCCGGAACCGGCCGAGGGCGAACTGCTGGTCGAGGGTCTCGCGGTCGGCGTGTGCGGCACCGACCGGGAGATCATCGCCGGCGAGTACGGCACCGCGCCGCCCGGCCGGGACCGGCTGGTGCTGGGGCACGAGTCGCTCGGCCGGGTGCGTTCGGCCCCGGACGGGTCCGGCTTCGCCTCCGGTGACCTGGTCGTCGGCGTGGTCCGCCGCCCGGACCCGGAGCCGTGCGGAGCGTGTGCGCACGGCCAGTTCGACATGTGCCGCAACGGCCGGTACACCGAGCGCGGGATCAAGGAGCTGGACGGCTACGCCAGCGAGGCGTGGCGGGTGCCGGCGGAGTACGCGGTGCGGCTGGACCCCGCCCTGTCCGAGGTCGGCGTGCTGCTGGAGCCGACGAGCGTGGTCGCGAAGGCGTGGGAGCAGGTCGACCTGGTGGGCGGGCGGTCGTGGTTCGAGCCGGAGCGGGTACTGGTCACCGGCGCCGGCCCGATCGGCATGCTGGCGGCGATGATCGGCGCGCAGCGCGGCCTGGACGTGCACGTGCTGGACGTGGTCACCGACGGCCCGAAACCGGACCTGGTGCGGCGGCTCGGCGCGACCTACCACCACGACGGCGTCGCCGAGGCCGTCCGCGACAGCGAGCCGGACGTGGTCATCGAGGCCACCGGCGTGTCGTCGGTGATCTTCGAGGCGATGGGGGCGACGAACCACTACGGCGTCGTCTGCCTCACCGGCGTGTCGTCGGCGGGCCGGTCGCTGCGGGTCGACCTGGGCGCGCTGAACCGCGAGATCGTGCTGGAGAACGACGCCGTGGTCGGCTCGGTGAACGCCAACCAGCGCCACTACCGGGCGGCGGCGGACGCGTTGACCATGGCCGACCAGGACTGGCTGGCCGGGCTGATCACCCGCCGCGTGCCGCTGGCGGAGTTCGAGAAGGCGTTCCAGCCGGAGCCGGACGACATCAAGGTCGTGCTCACCCTCTGAGGGCTGTTTCCAGCTCGGTCAGCTCCGCTTCCAGGTCGTCGAGGTCCTGGTCGGTGCGGGCGTCCTCGTAGGAGCCGAGCAGGAGCGTGTACCGCCCGGCGAGGTCGGCCTGCCGCTGGGCCGTGGCGGCGTCGGCCGGTTCCGGCGGGTGCAGGACGGCGTCCGCGAGCGCGCTGAGCCGGGCGCCCGCGGCCTCCTGCCGGGTACGGCGCCGCGCCGCGCGCCCGTCCCGCCGCCGCAGCGTGCCGCCGGCGAAGCGGAGCAGGGCGAACAGGGCGACCGGGGCGAGCAGCAGCCCGCCGAGGGACAGCACGACCTGCCTGGTCTGCAACGCGTCCGGGGTCGGTGGCGGGGGCACGACGACCGCGCGGGTCGGGACGCCGTCCGGGTAGTCCTCCCTGGCCTGCGCGTCGAAGGCGTAGACGAACTCCTCGACCTCGGGGAACCGGTCGGTCTCGGAGGTCCGGTACTGCCAGGCGAGCTCGGCGACCCCGATCAGCCCGAAGTTGTAGTTGTCCGCGTCGACCGGGTTGTCCGGGTTGGAGAACTGCGGGCCGGTGCAGTAGGCCTGGTCGTACTCGCCGGTGTGGATGGTGGCGTACACGACGACCAGGCTCGTGGTGACGACCGAGGCGATCTCGTCGCACAGGTCGCCGACGGAGGAGGTCAGCGGCTCGGTCGGCTCCGGCAGGGGCGTGTCGTCGAGCAGCACCAGCACGATCGGCCGGTCGCCGAGCAGTTCCCTGGCCCGCTCCGGATCGATGACGCCCGGAACGCCCGGCTCCTCCTCGTACACCGAGGTCGTCCGCAGCCCCTCGGCGATCGCCCGCACCCGGTCGGAGATCCGGTGCGGCTCCTCCACCTCGCGCCCGAACACGAGGTAGCCGAGGAGCACGCCGATCGCCAGCATGGCGAGAACCCAGTGCGGGATGCCCCAGTGGTCGCGGTTCAGCCAGCTGCCGATGCGCTTGCGCGTGCTCGCCCTCACGAGAGCCGCACCCCCTCGTCGGCGATCTTGATCACCTCGGCCATGGCGGCGGCGGTGTGTGCCCGGTCGTAGAGGCTCCGGGCGGTCGCGTGCCGCTCGGCCGCAGCGGGGTCGACGTCCTCACCGCGTTCGCCGGCCGCCAGCAGCCGAGCCCCCAACTGCCCGATCCTGGCCATCGCGGCGGCACCGGCCCGGTGCAGGGCGAGTTCCTCGGCGCGCTCCCGCCGGGCGGCGCGTCGCCGGTACCCGAGCACCCCGCCCGCGCCGAGCACCGCGGCCGACCCGACCAGCACCCATGGCCCGATCGCGCCGACCGTCTGCCGCACGTCGAACTCCGGAACCGGCGGCTGCGGCGCGGGCTGCGGCCGCCCGAACGCGGTCTCCTCCAGCAAGGTGTCCAGCCGCTCCAACACCGTCCCGATCCGGTCGTTCATCGAGCTGCCCTGCCGGAAGCTCCCGATCTGGAACCGCCCGAACGCGTAATCCCGCGCCGAGACGGCTTTGTCCCGTTCCGCCCCCGCGACGTCCAACCACCGCCCGGTGGTCACCAGGATCAGGTCATCCGGAAACGCCCGAGCGAGGGCGGGCGCGTAGTCCACCACCCGCTCCCCCGGCTCGACGACCGGAAACGCCGCGACCCGAACCGAGATCCCGAACTCGTCCGCGAGGTCGGTGACCACGGGGTCGATGGTGTCCTCGCGGCCCGGCGCGTTGTACACCCGCTCGTCCCGCAAAGCCGCCACCACCTCGTCGACCTGCTCCTCCGACGGCTCGACGGTATCGGTCGGTGGAACGGTGTCCTCCGGATCATCGTCGCCGCCCGCGAACTTCGCCCCGTAGACCACCGGCGAGGTGACGTCCAGGTAGGCGGTGGTCTGCCGCAGGGAAGGGAGGTCGGTCGGCCCGATCCCCGCGCCGCGCTCCCCGTAGACGGAGACGTAGATCCCCTCGACCACGACGAGCCCCACATCGTTCTCGGTAGCCCAGTCATCAAGTGGCTGGTAAACCTCGGCGAGATGCGCGTCCCCGTCCGCGTAGTTCGCCCCCGGCTCGATCGGCCCCATGTACGGCGCGACCAGCACCTTCACCCCGTCCGGCAACGCCTCCCGCACGACGTCCTCGTCCAGGTACGCCACCGCCCCCGGCGCCCGGTGGATGTCGGTGTCCGCGAGCGCCTCGATCGCCGCGTCCACGTCCAACTTCGGCGGCAACTCCTCGTCGGCGTGAGCCGCCGGCGCCACCCCGCCCAGCACCCCCACCGCACCCCAGACCACCCCGAGAACCCTCACAACACGCACAGACGTGCACTGTGCCAGATGCCGGAGCCTCCCTCCTACGACGCCGGGTCATCCGCCTCGCCGAAACGCAGGATCACGTAATCGGGACGTATGGGACTGTCCTGCAGCAGCATTGAAATCGACTCGTACAGAGCGCCCGCATTCGAGCCATAGAGACACAGTGAGCCTTTGCCAACCTGATCATGCGCTGGCGATCATGAGGGTCTGAACTGCGGCGATGAGCCGGTGGGCGGTGTTCGGGTGGAGCGGATCTTCCGCAGGACCCGCCAGTTCTTCAGCTCGGCGTTGGCCCGCTCGCCGGGTCCACGGCGGCGGGCGTGGGCGGTGTTGACGTCCTTCTGGTTCCGGGACAGGCGCCGGTAGCGGCCGGTGCCCAGATCCTTCCGACGGCGCCGCTGCGGAACCGCGACCGTCGGCCCGGCGCCCTGATAGGCGGTGTCGGCCGCCGCGGGGATCTCGTGGGTGGCCAGCGCGTCGATGATCCCGTGCTCACGGGCAGCGCCCATGTCATGTCTCGCGCCGGGCAGCGGCGGCGAGATCCACACCAGCCGGCCGATCGGGTCGGCGACGACCTGCACGTTCAGCCCGTGGGCCTTGTGCTTGCCGGAGTAGAAGGCCCGGTCATAGCCCGATGTCATGCCTACCCGGTCGATGCGCAGCAGGGTGCCGTCGAGGATCACGAACGCCTTGCGGCGGGCGACCTCGATCGCCTGGGCCAGGGTGGGAGCCATCGCGGAGAGCAGTTCGAGCGCCTCACGGATGTACCGGTACACCGTCGAGGTCCCGATGCGGAAGCCGCAGGCCAGGTCGGCGTAGGTCTCGCCCTTACGCAGGTGCGCGACCACGAGCAGCGCCTGCCGGCCGGGCGAGAGCTTCCGCCACCGAGTTCGGCGCTGGTTGCGCTGCGCTCGCAGCGCATCGGAGAGCACGCCGAGGGCGCGGCTGGACACGGTCATCCCGGACGGGTAGGACAGCACGTTGAGCTCCTGGTTGGACGTGTTGATCTAGGCAATCGCCCGTCTACCAGGAGATTCACCCATTCGAGGTCACGCCACGCTGCACACCGCTGACTGCCCGCCCAGGTCGGCAAATTTATTCGTTACTTCTGGCCTCATGGCGCGCCAGCAGGTATCCGGCGGGCGGCTTGCCCGGCGCCGGAGCAACGATTCGCAGGCGTCCGAGCTCGGCGAAGTCGTGCTCGCGCAGTCGGTCGGCGAGCGCGTCGAGGGTCCACAGATACGCCGGTGAGGCTCTGTGGTCGTACGGGACCCAACCGTTGGTGTCTGCGGTGTCGGTGATCTGCACACCGATCAGCAGGGGTCCGCCCGGCTCTACCACTCGGGCGAACTCGGTCAGGACGCGCGGAAGCAGGTCCGGCGGCGTGTGGATCAACGAGAAGTGCGCCAGGATGCCCGCGATCGACTCGTCCCCTGCGTCGAGATGGAGCATAGAACCGACCTCGTAGCGCAGGTCGGGACGATACCGGCGGGCGATCGCGACCATGGCCGGTGACAGATCGATCCCGTAAGCCCGGATACCGGCTCGATCCAGGTGATCGGTCCACTGTCCGGGACCGCAACCCGCATCGACCACAGCACCCACCGACCCACCGGCGCGGACGAGGTCGGCGAAGGCGTTGATCATCCCTGCTGACAGCGCATCGATGACTTGGTCGCCCTGTCGCACCATGTCGTCGTACAACTCGGCGACCTCGTCGTAGTCTCGGCGGGTCCGATCCAACGCTTCGTTCTCACTCACCCGCCGGACTCTAGGGAACAGGTCAAACGTAGGAGTGTCGGACACTCCAACCGCGAAGGCGACGCGATCGATCCGTCCGCCCAGGACGGTGGGCACCACCTTTACCACCGCCCCCACCAAGCTGTCCACGACGGCCGCAGCGCTGGCACATCCACTCCCGGGCCGCACGCCACGCGCACAACCGCTGGCCAGCCCCCTCACCAGGTTGGCAAAGGCTCAGTGTCGCCTCCCCGTCACCAAATCCATGACCATCCAACGTTCCTACGCCACCAACTTCGAGCGCATTTTCAACCTCCCTTCCTAGCGCGCGAACTTCATTACGCTCACGGTCCGACCCAAAGTTCTCGTCACTCAGGTCGAAATGCACGATCACCGCGTTTCTCGGACAAAGTTGCAAACCTCAATCATTTACCCGTCGAGCATCCCACCAGTCGCGCATATCCTTATGAATAAAAACCTGATTCGAAACATATCTACTCATGACACCTCTAAGTGTGGAAAGATCCGAAACCGCCTTCATGATCGCGATAACCGGAAGGACGATACCCCTGGTCAGCCGATCGCGCAGGTCACCTTCACTCATATAGCGAGTATGCTGCTCATCCAACAACTCTAGATCCTCGGCCGAAATCGTCTTCACCGCATCGGCTCGAAACCTGATCTGGCATTTAGACTCCGGCAACCATGAGCCCTCGACGGCAGAAGAAGACGAGAAGGCGATATTAAGGTATGACGATTCATTTCTCGAACCCGACGACGTCCAACGACGGGGGTCGAGCTACTTCCTCACCTCGTACGGGCACCCGGACGACGACACCGGCCGCGAGTTCGTGGACCTAGACCGGGGCGACGAGAACCGGTAACTCCGCCCACACCGCCTTGCCGTCGGCGTCGCGTTCGACGCCCCAGTCCGGGCAGAGGCGGCGGACGATCGTGAGGCCGCGGCCAAGGGGCCAGCCGGCCGCGGGCGACGGGGTGGCGTCGTGGACCGCCATCCGGACGGCCGTGCCGGGGCTGGGCAACGACACCTCGACCGTGAACGGCGGCCGGGCGTGCCGGAACGCGTTCCCCAGCAACTCCCCCAGCACCACGGCGGCCTCCCGCACCGCACCGGGGGTGCAGCCGTGCAGCGGCGACTTTAGCCACCGCCGCACGTCCGCCAGGAACTCCGGGTCGACATCGGGCAACCTCGCCCGGGCCAGCACGCGTGTTCCCGGCGGCACGGTCATCTCTCGCCCGCGCCGGCGTAGCGGCTCGCACCAAGACAGTCGATCAGGGAACGCACCGCGGCGCTCTCGCCGGACAACACGATGGCGTGGTCGCGCACGGCCTCCAGCCAGCTCTGGTTGCCCAGCCACACGTTCGCCAGCGCGCCCAGGGTGCAGTTGAGCTGCACGCTCGCCGGTGACTTCGGGGCGCCCTCGCGGACCGCCACCTCATCCGTGGACAGGATCAGGCTCCAGCGGCGCGGGGGCGGCGCGTCGGCGAAGTCCACGTCCACCGTCAGCGGGTCCTCCGGGAGCCGCGCCCGGTCGATCTCCCGGCAGATGTCGAACACCAGCAGCTCCGGGTCCAGGTCCGCGAGCCGCGGACGGTTGAGCCAGCGCTGGCCCCACCTGCCCAGCTCCTCGACGACCGGGCGCAGCTCCTCCCCCGCCTGGGTGAGGCGGTACCGCTTCTCGCCCTTGGCCCCCGCTTCGTGGGTGACCAGGCCGTTGGCCTCGAGCGTGCGCAGCCGTGCCCCCAGCAACGAGTTGGAGATCTTGGGCAGGCCGCGCGCTATGTCGGCCCGGCGCTCGCCGCCGTACAGCAGCTCACGCAGGATCAGCAGGGTCCACGGCTCGGTCACCACCTCGGCCGCTCGGGCGACCGGGCAGTGCTGCTCGTAGCGGTACATGGAACCGGGCTCACGCTCCTAATCGAATTTCGCTCAAGGTCATCCTCCGTGCTGTGCGCGCCGGTCGACCTGACGACTCTCTGACATTCGGCTCCGCGATCACTCGACCAGGGCCGTCGTGGGGTACGACCGCCACATGAGCGCGAGCCGCCTCCCGCTGCGAACGCGCGTCATGGCGTGGTTCAGCCTGGTGACGCTCGTGGTCGCCGGCACCCTCGCGGTCGCCACCTGGCTGCTGTCCACCGGCTACATGCTCGACCAGCGCGAACACAGCGCCATCCGCCAGGCCAGCGGCAACGCCCGCCTGGTCGCGGCCGCGCTGGACCGGGAGTCCCCTGGGCTCGCCGAACTGCTCACCGGGCTCGGTGCGGAGTACGAGTCCGGCGTGCTCGTGGTCGACGACGGCGAGTGGATCACCGGCGGCAACCTGGTCGACCCAACGCGCCTGCCCACCGGGTTCCTGCGGCTCGTGCAGGGCGGCGTCCCGGCCCACCAGCGGACCATGCTCGGCGGCGCACCCGTACTCGCCGTCGGCCTCCCGCTACCCGAACTGGGCGCCACCTACGTCGAGGTCTCCCCGATGCGCGAACTCGACCGTACCTTCCGCTTCCTCAGCTGGCTCCTGGTGGCCGGCACCGTCGCCAGCGGCCTGGCCGGCGCCCTGCTCGGCCGGTGGGCCACCAACCACGCCCTGCGCCCGCTGCGCCGGCTCACCGAGACCGCCGCCCGCACCGCCCGCGGCGACCTCGACGTCCGGCTGCCGTCCACCGGCGACCCCGACCTGGTCCCGCTGGCCGAGGCGTTCAACGACACCGCCGACCGGCTCCAGCAGCGGGTGACCCGCGACACCCGGTTCGCCGGCGACGTCAGCCACGAGTTGCGCTCCCCGCTGACCACGATGCTCAACGCCATGGCCGTGCTCCAGCGCCGCAGCGCCGACCTGCCGGCCGGCAGCCGGCACGCCGTCGACCTGCTCGACACCGACCTGCGGCGGTTCCGCCGGATGGTCGACGACCTGCTGGAGATCTCCCGCGGCGACCACGACACCGACCGCTCCACCTTCGAGCTGGTCGACCTCGCGCCGCTGGTCACGGCCATCGCCGGCCGGCACGGCCCGGTGCCGCCGGACGCGCTGGCCATCGCCGACCACGCGTGGGTGCTGGCCGACCGCGTCCGGCTGGAGCGCGCGGTGGCGAACCTGCTGGACAACGCCGGGCGGCACGGCGGCGGGCTGGTCCGGCTCGGCGTGCTGCGCCGGGACGGGCACGCCCGGATCGAGGTCGACGACGCCGGCCCCGGTGTCCCGGCCGGGGCGCGCGACCAGGTGTTCGAGCGGTTCGCGCGCGGATCGCCCGCGCGGTGCGCCTCGGCCGACAGCGGCGGGGTCGGGCTCGGGCTCGCGCTGGTCTCGCAGCACGTTCGCCGGCACCACGGGCGGGTGTGGGTGGAGGACCGGCCCGGCGGTGGGGCACGCTTCGTGGTGGAACTTCCGGAGGTGACGGAATGACGTGTGTTCGCCCGGTGCTCGCGGCGCTGGCCGTGCTGGGGGTGGCCGTGCTGGGAGTGGCCGGCTGCGGGGTGACCAGTCAGGACGAGCCGCAGCCCCTGGAGGAGACCTCGATCCAGCAGCCGCCGGCGCCGCCGAGCGTGGACACCGAGGCGGGCCCGACCCCGACGGTCACCACGTCCAGCGCGGGGCCGACGTCCCCGAGCCAGGTCAGTCCACCGGGCCGGTCCGGCGGAGCAGGTCGGCCATCGTCGCCAGCTCCGTCGACGGCTCACACCCGATGAGCACGAGCTCGTGCAGGGCCTGCCGGATGTCCACCCGGCCGGTGAGTTTGCCCACATGACGGCTGGTGGTCACGCCGATCGTCGCGCCGCGGGCCACCACGTCCAGGACGCCGAGCACGCGGCGGGCCGGGACCAGCACGTCCAGGTCGAACCGCTCCGGCGCGTGGGCCCGCACGGCGACCTTGAGCAGGGCGTTCCTCGGGTCGACGATCGACCACCGGCAGCGCCCGGTGACCAGGGCCATCTCCCCGTCGAACCGGGGTGCGTCGAGCAGGTCGAACAGGGGTTCGGCGGAGGGGATCTCCGCGCGTGGCCGCTCCCCGACGACCAGCACGAACACCGGCCACCGGCCGGCCTCCTCGACGGTCGCCGGCGAGGGGTCGAGGCCCCTCGGCCACAGCAGCAGCACCTCGAGTGCGACCAGCGTCGCCACCTGGTCCCGGCGGCCTTCCCAGTCCGTCCCGACCTTCGTCGTGCCGCGCATAGCGCTCCCTGCGCCGGAGGGGTACCTGCCTGACCGATTGTTGCCCGGGAGCGGGCGCGGGTGGGGTGGCCTGAGCCGACTGTCAGGCAACCGCAAGGGAGTCGATCAGGTTACGCTGCGGTCCGTGCACGCGAGCGAGATGGCCGAGGACTTCCCGGTGATCGGTGTCGAGGACGACGCCTGGGACGCGGTCACTCAGCTGGCCGAGCGGCGGCTGCCCGGCCTGGTGGTCATCGACACCGACGGCCGGCCGCTGTCGATCCTGCCCAGCTCGCAGGTGGTGCGGATCCTGGTGCCGACCTACGTGCAGGACGACCCGTCGCTCGCCGGGGTGCTGTCGGAGTCGATGGCCGACCGGGTGGCGGACAAGCTGCGCGGCAAGAAGGTGCGGGCGCTGATCCCGGACGACGGCGACGTGCCGGAGCTGGCGGTGGTGAACGACGACGACACGATCGTCGAGGTCGCCGCCGTGATGGCCCGGCTGAGCTGCCCGCTGGCGGCGGTGCTGCGGCGCGGGGAGCTGCTCGGCGTGATCACCGCGTCCCGGCTGCTGCAACTCGCGCTGACCTCGCGCTGAACGGTCGCGGGTGGGTATGAGCGTGGTCATCGCGGTCGCCGTGTTCGTGGTGGCCTACGTCCTGATCGCCACCGAGAAGATCCCGAAGATGGTCGCCGCGCTCGGTGGCGCGGGCGTCGTGCTCGGGGTCGGCGTGGTCGGCTCGGAGGACGCGTTCTACTCGCACGAGACCGGCGTCGACTGGGACGTCATCTTCCTGCTGCTCGGCATGATGATCATCGTCGGGGTACTGCGGCGGACCGGCGTGTTCGAGTACGTCGCGATCTGGGCGGCCAAGCGCGCCAAGGGGTCGCCGCGCCGGATCATGGTGCTGCTGGTGCTGATCACCGCGGTGGCCTCGGCGTTCCTGGACAACGTGACGACGGTGCTGCTGATCGCGCCGGTCACCCTGCTGGTCTGCGACCGGCTGAACATCAACCCGGTCCCGTTCCTGATCGCCGAGGTGCTCGCGTCCAACATCGGCGGCGCGGCGACGTTGATCGGCGACCCGCCGAACATCATCATCGGCAGCCGGGCCGGCCTGACGTTCAACGACTTCCTGGTGCACATGGCGCCGATCGTGGTGATCGAGCTGATCGTGTTCACCCTGATCCTGCCGTGGCTGTTCCGCGGCTCGTTCGCCGTCGACCCGGAGCGCGCGGCCGGGGTGATGGAGCTCAACGAACGGGAGGCCATCCAGGACACCCGGCTGCTGGTGCAGTGCGGCGTGGTGCTGGGCGTGGTGTTCACCGCGTTCGTGACGCACTCGGTGCACCACGTGGAGCCGTCGGTGGTGGCGCTGCTCGGCGCCGGGATCCTGGTGCTGATCTCGCGCAGCCGACCCAGCGCGTTCCTGGCCGCGGTCGAGTGGGAGACGCTGCTGTTCTTCGCCGGCCTGTTCATCATGGTCGGCGCGATGGTGAAGACCGGCGTCATCGGCGACCTCGCTGGCCTGGCCACCGACGCCACCGGCGGCGACGCGCTCACCGCGGTCATGCTGATCCTGTTCGTGTCCGCGCTGCTGTCCGGGATCATCGACAACATCCCGTACGTGGCGACGATGAGCCCGCTGGTCGCCGAGCTCGCCACCGCCATCGACAACCCCACCCACGCCGAGGCGCTGTGGTGGTCGCTCGCCCTCGGCGCCGATTTCGGCGGCAACATGACCGCGATCGGCGCCAGCGCGAACGTCGTCGTGCTGGGTATCGCGCTGCGCAACGGCACGCCGATCTCGTTCTGGGAGTTCACCCGCAAGGGCGCCATGGTCACCCTGATCACCGTCGCGCTCGCCGCGCCGTACCTGTGGTTGCGCTACTTCGTACTCGCCTGACGCGGGTCATCGGAGCAGGGTCACCAGGAGCACCGCGCCGAGCAGCAGCGCGACCCACCACACCATCAGGTGCGTCGACCAGGACGTGGCGAGCCTGCCCTCCGGCCGCAGCGGGGCGGTGCCGACCGCCCACAACCGTGCCGTCCGCCGGCGCAGCGGCGGACCGAACCGGTCGCCGAGCCGGGACGTCCGGCGGGACAGCGCGTGCCAGCCGGCGGGCAGGGCGCGCCGGTAGAGCACGTCGACGTCCAGGTTCACCGAGCGGATCTCCGGCGGGTACAGACCGGTGCGGATCAGCACGGTGAAGGCCAGCGACGCGAGCAGCAGCAGCTGCAGCTGGTTGACCACGTGCGCGGTGGTGTACGGCTCGTAGTCCATCGCGTACGGCAGGATGCCGTACAGCAGGTCCGGCGCGACCCCGATGCCGACGCACACCAGCGCGCCGAGCGCCATCGCCACCCGCATGTTCAGCGGCGCCTCCGCCACCCGGTAACCCCGGTCGTGGGCGAAGAACGCGAAGAACGGGATCTTGATGCCGGCGTGGTGGAACACGCCGGCGGAGGCGAACAGCAGCAACAGCCAGACCACGGTGCGGTGATCGGCCGCGACGGCCTCCAGGATGATCGACTTGGTGGCGAACCCGGAGAACAGCGGGAACGCCGAGATCGACGCGGCGCCGACCATGCACAGCACCGTCGTCTGCGGCATCGACTTGTACAGCCCGCCGAGCTCGGAGCCCTTCGCCGTGCCGGTGCGCAGCAGCACCGCGCCCATGGCCATCATCAGCAGGCCCTTGAACACCATGTCCGCGACGGCGTGCGCGCTCGCGCCGTTGACGCCGAGCGCGCCGCCGATGCCGACGCCGGCGACCATGAACCCCAACTGGTTGATCATGCTGTAGGCGAGCACGCGCCGCAGGTCGTTCTCGATCACCGCGTAGAAGATCGGGAAGACCGTCATCGCCGCGCCGATCCAGACCAGCGCCTCGGTGCCGGGGAAGCCGCGGGCGAGCGTGTAGACGGCGAACTTGGTGGTGAACGCCGAGAGCGCGACCGTGCCGACGATCGTCGCCTCGGGATAGGTGTCGGTCAGCCACGCGTGCAGCAGCGGGAACGCGCACTTGATGCCGATCGCGAGCAGGATCAGCACGCCGCCGGGGCCGTCCAGCCCGAGGTAGCCGAACTCGATTCCCTCGCCGGCGTGCACCCGCCAGACGATTCCGGCCAGCATCAGCAGGCCGGAGGTCACCTGCGCGACCAGGTACCGCATCGCGGCCCGGTGGCTGCGTTCGGTGCGGCCGGCCCAGATCAGGAACGCCGAGGACAGCCCGGCGAGCTCCCAGAACACGAACAGGGTGATCAGGTCGCCGGCGAGCGCGCCGCCGACCGCGGTGCCGGCGTAGACCAGGATCACCGCCTGCTGCAGCGAGTCGCGCAGGTGCATGGCGTAGACCGAGGTCAGCAGCGCGGCGACGAGGAACCCGGTGGCGAACACGCGGGACAGGGCGTCCACCCGCAGGGGGGTGAGCTCCAGGCCGAGGAACCCGAACGACCCCGCGGTGCCCTCGGGCAGCAACCACAGCACGACCAGCGCGGCGATCGGCAACGCGGCCAGCAGCACCCGGCGCGGCCAGCCGCGCAGCAGCGGCACGCCGACCGCGCCGAGCATCAGGACCAGGGCGGGATTAGTCATCCCGGTGCTCCGGCGCGTCGTAGTAGTCCTCGTCGCGGCGCAGCCAGCGCCGAAGCCGCTTCGCGGCGAGCACCAGGAACACACTGCCGAGGAACCCGTAGAGCGGGTAGAAGGCGAACCAGCTCTCGACCGTGAAGTGCGGGTGCTTGGTGTAGAAGAGGTCGGCGACAGCGGACAACGCGCAGAGCGCGGCCAGCACGTACAGGATGCGGGTCACGTTGCGTGGCTCGTCGAGCCAGCGCCGGTCGTCGGTCACGGCAGCTCCAGGGTTCCGGCGAGTGGGGCGAGCACGGCGTCGGCGGCGAAGAACAGCGCCACGCAGCCGATGGCGGTCAGGATCAGCGGCGCGACGAGCGCCGGCCGCGCCTCGCCGTGCCCCACCGGCTCCAGTGGCGGCCGGAAGAACGCGCGCCCCGGGATCGGCAGCAGGTACGCGAGCGCCAGCAACGATCCGACGAGCAGCACCACCAGCGCCACGACCTGGTCGGCCTCGGCCGCGCCGAGCAGCAGCAGCCACTTGCTCCAGGTGCCGCCGAGCGGGGGCAGGCCGATGATCGACACCGAGGCCACCAGGAACGCGGCGAAGGTCCACGGCATGGCCCGGCCGAGCCCGTCCAGCTCGCTGACCCGGGTCCGGTGCGCGGTGACGGCGATGGCGCCGGCGCAGAGGAACAAGGTGATCTTGCCGAACGCGTGCGTCACCAGGTGCAGCGCGCCACCGGCCACGGCCACGTCCCTGGCGAGGGTCGCGGCCAGCACGATGTAGGCGAGCTGGCTGACCGTGGAGTACGCGAGCCTGCGCTTGAGGTTGTCCGACCGCATGGCGACCACGGCCGCGGCCAGCAGGGTGAACGCCGCGACCCAGGTCATCGGGGCGGCGGCGCCGGTCTCGGTGAGGGTGTCGAGCCCGAACACCGACACGGTCACCTTGAGCACGGTGAACACGCCGGCCTTGACCACGGCGACCGCGTGCAGCAGCGCCGACACCGGTGTCGGGGCGACCATCGCCGCCGGCAGCCAGCGGTGTACCGGCATCAGCGCCGCCTTGCCGATGCCGAACAGGTACAGCGCGAACAGCACGGTCAGCACGCCCGTGCCGGCCTGTCCGGCGAGCAGCCCACCCGGCCGGAAGTCGGTGCTGCCGGCCAGCAGCCAGGTCCACACGATCGCCGGGAGCAGCAGCCCGATGGAGGTGGTGAGCAGCACCGCGAGGTAGGTGCGGCCGCCGCGCCGGGCGTTCGGCCCGCCGGTGTGCGTGACCAGCGGCCAGGTGGCCAGCGTCATGATCTCGTAGCCGATGAACAGCGTGATCAGGTTCGCCGACAGCGCGATCCACATCGCGGCCGCGATGGTCAGCGCGAAGAACGCGAAGAAGCGGGTCTGCCCGTGTTCGCCCTCGGCGCGCAGGTAGCCGGCCGCGTACACGGTGGTCACCGGCCAGAGCACGGCGGCGACCGTGGCGAACAGCAGGCCGAGCGGCTCGAGGGCGAACTCCAGCGAGAGCCCGGGCAGCCACGACCACAGCTCGAACCGCAGGTCCTCGCCCGCCGATGGCCACAGGGCGAGCACGGTCGCGGCCAGTGCGAGGCCGCCCAGCACCGAGGCGGTCTCGCGGGCGTTCGGGTGGCGCCGCAGCGCGAGCACGGCGCCGACGGTGAGCAGCGGGATCGCCACGGCGATCGGCAGGAGGACGTCCACGTCACGCACCCCCGGTCCCGAGCAGGGCCGCCGCGGCGGCGTCGGCGAGGCCGCCGGGCAGGCTGGCGTCGATCCCGAAGTAGACCGACAGCAGCACCAGCGCCCAGACCGCCGCCACCATCGACACCGGTGCCCGCGGCTGGTCGGCGGGCAGGTCGGCCGGTGGGTCGCGGAACCAGGCGGCCTCGACGATCCGGCCGACGTAGACCAGGGCGAGCAGCGAGCTGGCCAGCACCGCGACCAGCACCGGCCACGCGCCGGCGTCGAGCAGTGCCGACACCAGCGCCCACTTGCTGGCGAACCCCGCGGTCGGCGGCACGCCGACCAGCCCGAGCCCGGTGACGACGATCGCGGCGAACGTCCACGGCATCCGCCTGCCGAGCCCGGCCAGGTCGTCCAGCCGGGCCGAGCCGAGCCGCAGCACCAGCAGCCCGGCCGCGCCGAACAACGCGCCCTTGATCACCGCGTGGTTGATCACGTGCAGGTAGCCCGCGGACACCCCGGCGGCGGTGGCCAGGCTGATCCCGGCCACGATGTAGCCGATCTGCGCGACGCTGGACCAGGCGAGCAGGTACTTCAGGTCCCGCTGGAAGCAGGCGGCGGCCGACCCGACCAGCATCGCCAGGGCGGCGAGCAGCAGGCCGACCTCGCCGACCGGCATCGTGGTGAACACCAGCCCGGCGCCGAACACGGTGAACGCGAACCGGCAGAACACGTAGATCGCGACCTTGGTGCTGGCCGCGGCCAGGAACGTGCTCACCGCGGACGGCGCCTCCCCGTAGGCGGCGGGCAGCCAGGCGTGCAGCGGGAAGACGGCCATCTTGACCGCGAGCCCGACGAAGACGAACACCACCGCCGCGTAGAGCGCGCGGTTGCCGTCCAGGTCGGTGAGCCGGTCGGCCAGGTCGGCCATGTTGAGCGTGCCGGTGACCGCGTAGGCGAAGCCGATGCCGATCAGCACGAACGTGGCCCCGACGGTGCCGATCACCAGGTAGCGGAAGCTCGCGAGCAGGGCGCGGCGCCGCCGGCCCATGGCGATCAGCGCGTAGGTCGACAGCGAGCTGATCTCCAGGAAGACGAACGCGTTGAACACGTCGCCGGTGACCGTGAGGCCGAGCAGGCCGGTGAGGGTCAGGCACAGGCAGGTGTAGACCAGCGGGGCGCGCCGGTCGTCGACCTCGTCGCCGACGCTGCGCCTGGCGTAGACCGCGGCGACGACGGCGACGACCGACACCACCAGCAGCACCGGGGTGTTGAACCCGGCGACCACGAACTCGATGCCGTACGGCGCGGGCCACCCGCCCATCTCGTAGTGCAGCGGGCCGTCGTCGACCCGGGTGGCGAGCAGGACGGCGCAGGCCAGCGAACTGAGCGCGGCCAGCAGGAACACCAGCCAGGTCACGGTGCGGAAGCGGCGCAGCAGCAGGCACAGGGGCGCGCAGCCCAGCGGGACCAGCACCTGCAGTGCGGGCAGATGTGCGGTCACGGCGTCGTGTCCCGTTCGAGCACGTCCTCTTCCTCGACGGTGCCGTAGGTCTCGAAGATCCGCACGGCCAGCCCGAGCCCCACCGCCAGGGTCGCGACGCCGACCACGATCGCGGTCAGGATCAGCACCTGCGGCAGCGGGTGGGAGTAGGTCTCGACGTCGTCGGAGACGATGGGCGCGCTGCCCCCGTCGACCTTGCCGATGCTGATGAAGAAGAGGAACACCCCGACTTGGAACAGGGTGAGGCCGATCAGCTTCTTGAGCAGGTTGCCGTGGCTGATCACGACGTAGAGCCCGATCATCATCAGGGCGAACAGCAGCCAGTAGACGTAGTGGGTCCCGATCACCGCGTGGCCCTCCGGTTGGCGAAGCTGAAGAAGACCGTGGTCATGACGGCGGCGACGGTGATGCCGATGGCCGACTCGACGAGCAGGATGCCCAGGTGCTGGCCGGCGGCGGGATCCGAGCTCAGCGTGTCGTAGTCCAGGAACGAGCCGCCGAGCAGCATGTTCACCACCCCGACGCCCAGGTAGAGCAGGAGCCCGAACGGGATCAGGGCCCACAGCACCACCCTCGGCACCACCTGCTGCGCCTTGTCCAGGCCGAACACCAGGCCGTACAGCACGAACCCGGCCGCGAAGATCACGCCGGCCTGGAAGCCGCCGCCGGGACCGAAGTCGCCGTGGAACAGCACGTACAGCGCGAACAGCAGGATGAACGGCATGAGCATCGCGCTGATCACCCGCAGCACGCGGTAGTCGACCAGGTCGAGGTCGTCGCGCCGGCGGGCGTCCACCGGGTGCGCGAGCGGGCCGAGCAGCGCCAGCACGGCGACCCCGGCGGTGAAGACCACCAGCAGCTCGCCCAGCGTGTCCAGGCCGCGGTAACTCGCCAGCACCGAGGTCACGGTGTTGGGAATGCCGATGTCCTCCTGGGACTGGTGCAGGTAGGTGTCGGTGAGCGGGTGGCGCTGCACCGGGCTGTCCGCGGAGCCGAACGCGGGCAGGTCCTGACTCGCGTAGACGAGCGTGCCGCCGGCCAGGATCGCCACGGCCGCGCCGGGCAGCCGGCGCCGGCGGGGCGTGACGGCTTCGCGGGAGCGGGTCAGCGCGAGCCCGCCGAGCAGCAGCACGGTGCTGATGCCGACGCCGACCGCGGCCTCGGTGAACGCCACGTCCACCGCGTCGAGCAGCACGAACAGGCAGGCGGTGACCAGGCTGAACAGCGCGGACAGCATGGCCGCCTCGTAGAGCGCGCGCAGCCGCGAGACGGTGAGTGCCGTCGCGACGAGGATCGCCAGCAGGGAGATGTTGATCAGGGTGAAGACAGTCATCGGCGCGGGTCGCCCTCCCGCCAGATCGGCACCCCGTCGCGGCGCGCGGCGAACGCCAGCACGTAGCTGGCCGTGGGGCCGGTGAGCGCGAGGAACAGCATGATGACCAGCAGCCGTACCCCGGTCTCCCAGCTCGGCGTGCGCAGGAGCAGGCCGAGCAGGATCAGCCCGGCACCGGCGGAGTCGGTGATGCCGGCGGCGTGGACGCGGGTGTAGAAGTCCGGGAAGCGGAGCAGGCCGACCCCGCCGGACACGACGAACAGGGCTCCGGCGGCCAGCAGCACGACGCTGGCGATGTCGAGGACGATCATGCTCGGTCTTCCCCGTCCGTCGCGGGTTCGTCGGCCAGGTCGTCGGCCAGATCGTCGGCCAGATCGTCGGCCAGGTCGTCGTCGTAGTGGGTCAGCCGCAGCACCGCGACCACGGCGACGAAGTTGACCAGCGCGTAGAGGATGCCGATGTCCAGGAACTCCGGCCGGCCGAACAGGAACCCGGCGACCGCGACGAACAGCACGGTCTTCGTGCCGAACATGTTGATCGCCAGGATCCGGTTGTAGCGACCGGGGCCGACGAACGCCCTGGCCAGCGCGAGAACCATGGTGACCAGCAGCGCGGCCATGACCGCGACGATCATCGGCCGGCCCTCCGGCCCTGGTCGAGGCGGTGTACCCGGCGCAGCATCGCGCCGGCGCGCAGCGCCTCGAGGTCCGCCGGCACCAGGCTGTGCACGTGCACCTGGTCCTCGTCGACGTCGAGGGAGAGCGTGCCGGGGGTGTAGGTGATGGAGTTCGCGTAGGTCACCTGTGCGAGCTCGCTCATCCCGGCGGCCGGCGTGGCCGCCACCGCGGGCCGCAGGTCGGGGCGCGGCGACCACACCCGCCGCACCACCGCGACCGCCGAGACCAGCACCTCCTTGCCGATCCACAGCAGGTAGCGGGGCAGCCGCAGCGCGTGCGGAATGGACGCGCCGGCACTGGCGGTGAGGCCGGCTCGCCGGGCCAGCAGGCAGACCAGCGCCACCGACAACGCGCCGAGCACCAGGAGCAGGGTGGTGAAGTGCCCGGACAGGAGCACCCAGAACAGGGCGAACAGCGGCGCCATCCGCAGGACCCACCGCGTCGTCTCGCTTCTCGTCGACCGGCTCACGCGGCTCCGCCACGGTTCGGCCAGCCGATGAGCCGGGCGCCGAGGACGGCGACCTGCAGGGTGAACGCCTGCGCCGGGTCGTCGACGGAGTACCCGGTGAGCTCGGCGACCCGCTGCAGGCGGTAGGTGACGGTCCGGACGCCCACGTGCAGCCGCTGGGCCGCGACGGTCGCGACGCGCCCGGCGGCGAAGTACGCCGACAGCGTCTCCAGCAGCGGTTCCGGGCCGAGCCGGGTCGCGCGCAGCGGTTCGAGCACCTCGGACACCAGCTCGGCCAGCGCGGCGCTGTCCCGGCCGAGCACCTGGTACACGAGCAGGTCACGGGCGCGGAGCACCCGCTCCGGCAGGTCGAGCCGCTCGCCGGTGTCGAGCGCGTTGCGGGCCTGCTCGAACGAGCGGACCACGCCGCCAGGCCCGGACTGGGGGCCGCCGATGCCCACCCGCCACGGCACGGCCTCGCCGAGCACGCCGGTGAGCTGGCGGACGAACTCGTCGGCCACCTGCTCCAGGCGGTGCGGGGCGAGGCAGATCAGCAGCCCGTCCTTCGTGCTGACCAGCACGTTCCTCGGGCCGCAGCGGAACCGCAGCCCGGTCTCCACCTGCCGGGCCGCCGAGCCGCCGTCCACGAACGCCTCCGGGGCGCGGGCCGCGGCGACGACGTGGGTGGCGGCCAGTTGGAGGCCGTACCGCTCGGCGCGCTCGGCGAGCCCGCCGATGCCGCGTCCGTCGAGCAGGTCGTCGATGAACTCGCGGCGCAGGGACTCCTCCCGGCGCACGGCCCACCGCTGTACCTCCTCGTAGCCCTCGGTCAGGGTCATGACGGCCGCGTCGACGGCGCGCAGGATCGCCGCACCGGCCGGGCGCAGCAGCTCGGCGCTCCCCTGCTGCCGCACCCCGGGGAGCTGGGGCCAGGCCAGCGAGGTCGCGCTCAGGTACAGGTTGATCAGACCGCGCATCGGCACGCCGCTCTCGGCCGCGGCGGCACCGACCTCCCGCCACCTGCGCAGCTCGTCCGAGTTCGGCCGCCGGCCGCTCACGCTCACCTCGACGAGGGTTCTGGGGTAGCCGTCCAGCAACGTGGCCGGCACGCCACCGGCATCGGCGCTGGCCTTCGCGGCGAGCCCCGCGAAGTCGTCCACGCCGCTCTCCACGCCGCCAACCGCGCCGTCCTCGCCGACGCCCTTCCCGGACTCCATGGACAGCATGGGACCACCTTTCGGCGCTGCCGGCGCGGCAACGGTCATCGGCGCGGTCATCGGCGCGGTCATCGGCGCGGTCATCAGGGCCCCTCCTCCCCCGCGTTCTCCACTTCGGCCGCCATCAGGTCGAGCAGGCGGTTGGCGGTCACGATGCCCGTTGGACGGCCACCGGCCTCGCCGACCAGCGCCAGCGGACAACCCGATCGGGTCATCAGCTCCACCAACTCGACGACGGTGGCCTCCGGTCGGACCACCGGAACCCTGCCCGCGACCTCGGCGACCACGTCCCTGATCCGCACGCCGACCAGCCTTCCGGCTACCCGGTCGGCGTGCGCCTCGTCGAACACCCTGGCCAGGCACGGTTCGTCCCACAAGTGTCTCGGTAGCACCAGCCGGAGCAGGTCGACCGACGACACGCACGTGACGACGTGCCCGTGCTCGTCGGCGACCGCCAGCCCGGGCACGCGGTGCCGCGCGACCATCCGCACGGCGGGCAGGACGCCGTCGTCCATCCGCGCGGTGGGCAGTGCTTCCGCGACGTCGGCAGCGCGCATGACATCTCCCGTCGCCGACGGCGAGCACTTCCGCGCTCCGATTGTTCGCCGTGTCCTGATCGGCGCCAACGCGCGAGGCGGCCAACCAGCGGGCCCGGTTCGTTGCCGGTGACCGGCAACCTCGCCCGCCACGCCGGTCGGCCATCACTCGGAGGAGTGATCCTCCTCGCGTTGCGGGCCGCCGGCGGGCAGGTTGTCCGGCGGCTCCACCCGCAGTGCCTTCGCGATCGGCACGTCGGTGGACGAGTGCAGCACGATCGACAACGCGATCGTGATCGCCACCAGGTCGAAGACGTGGTCGCCGGACGGGACGCCGGCCTGCACGACCAGCAGGACGTACACCACCGACGCGAAGCCCTTCGGGCCGAACCACGCGGCGACCGAGCGCTCCCGCCCGGAGAGCCGGGTACGCCACAGCGACAGCAGCATCGCCGCGGGTCGCACCAGCAGGATCGCGACGACCGCGACCGCCCAGTCGCCCAGGGTGAGGTCGGCGATCCGGTCGGGGGTGATCAGCGCGCCGAACACGAGCAGCGCGGCGAACTTCGTCGTCTCCGCGAGCAGGTCGCCGAGGTGTTCGAACCGCTCGGCGACGACCGGGTCGATGGTGGCGATCGTGGAACCGGCGGCGAACGCGGCCAGGTACGGGTTTGCGTGGGTGAGGTCGCAGGCGGCGTAGAGGATCACGCCGATGGCCAGCGGCCCGAGCGCCTGCAGCCGCGGCTCGGCGGTCAGCACCGGCAGCCGCCAGGCCAGTGCGACGACCGCCGGGACCGCGACGCCGAGCACGAGCCCGAGCAGCAGCTCGGTGCCGATGGTGGCCAGGTGCGGGTCCTCGTGCGTCGCGACGGCCAGGAAGACCAGCACGAACGGCAACGCCAGCCCGTCGTTCAGCCCGGACTCGACGTTGAGCAGCCGGCGCAGGCGCAGCGGCACGTCGTCGCGGCCGACGATGGCCGCGGCGAACACCGGGTCGGTCGGCGAGAGGATCGCGCCGACCAGGAACGCGGTCGGCCAGTCCAGCCCGGCGAGAAAGTGCGCTGGTACCGCGATGCCGAGCATGGTCAGGGGCATGGCGAGCCCGAGCGCCCGGCCGGAGGGGCGCCACGTCTTCCGCAGCGCCGGCAGCCCCACCCGCTGCCCGTCGGTGAACAGCACGGTGAACAGCGCGACGTCGGCGAGCATGGTGACGAACGGTCCGTCGTGCGGGATGTCGACCAGCCCGAACCCGCCGTCGCCGATCAGCGCGCCGGCGACCAGGAACAGCAGCGCGGTGGACAGGACCGTCCTGGCGGCCACGCCCGAGAAGGACACGCTGATCAGCAGCACGATCCCGAAAGCGAGAACCAGCGCCACGTTCCACCCCTGCCCACGTCGACGACCGTGCCGACCAGACGGTCCGGCGCGCCGCGCGCAAAGATGCCGTATGGACCGGCCGGTAGGCAAACCGGCAGGGCTACGCTTCTCGTCGGTGTGCCGGGAAGCCTGGTCGGCGGTGGATGTTCCCTGACCTGGCGGAGGTATGCCCGTGTCCACTCCCGCGATCCGGGCCGACGGACTGGGCAAGCGGTTCGGCCGCGTGCTCGCCGTCGACGGCCTGTCGCTGACCGTCGAGCCGGGTGAGGTGTTCGGGTTCCTCGGGCCGAACGGCGCCGGCAAGTCGACCACCATCCGGATGCTGCTCGGGCTGGTCCGGCCGTCCGCCGGGGCGGCGCTGATCTTCGGCGACCCGGCGGGCGACGTGCGGCGGGCGCACCGGCACCTGGCCTACGTGCCGGCCGACGTCGCGCTGTGGCCGACGCTGACCGGGGCGGAGGTCCTGGAGCTGCTCGCCGAGGTCGGGCCGGGCACCGACCGCGGCTACCGGAACGAGCTGGTCCGCCGGTTCGAACTGGACGTGAACCGGCCGGCACGCACCTACTCGACCGGGAACCGGCAGAAGGTGTCGCTGGTCGCCGCGTTCGCCACCCGGGCGCCGCTGCTCGTGCTCGACGAGCCGACCAGCGGGCTGGATCCGTTGATGGAGCGGGAGTTCCGGGCCTGCGTGACCGAGGCGAGGGACCGCGGCCAGGCGGTGTTCCTCAGCTCGCACCAGCTCGCCGAGGTGGAGGCGGTGTGCGACCGGGTCGGGATCCTGCGGGCCGGACGGCTGGTGGAGATCGCCGGGGTCGCCGAGCTGCGGCGGCTGCGACAGACGGTCGTCGAGGCGTCCTTTCGGGACGATGTTCCGTCGCTTGTGGACGTTCCAGGGGTGCTGGCGGTGGAGTCGCTGGACCGGAACCGGGTGCGGTTCACGCTGTCCGGGCCCCCGGGGCCGGCGCTGAATGCACTGTCCACAGCGGACCCCACGGCGGTGGTGATGCGGGAGCCGTCCCTGGCGGAGATCTTCCTCTCCTACTACGGCTCCGGCCGGTGACCGCGCTCGCGCTGCGGCTCAGCTACCGGGGCGCGCTGGTCGTCGCCGTCGCCGCCGGTGGAATGTCCGCGCTGGTGGCCGCCACCTACCGGACGACGATCGGAGCCCTGGACGGGTCGAGCCTGCGCGCGCTCGCGGAGAACCCGGCGATCCGGGTCCTCTTCGGACCGCCGCTCGCGCTGGACGACCCGGGCGGGTTCACCGTGTGGCGCACCGGCACGGCGGTGGCGGTGC
The DNA here is from genome assembly GCF_025165815.1 of Actinophytocola gossypii. Taxonomy (GTDB): domain Bacteria; phylum Actinomycetota; class Actinomycetes; order Mycobacteriales; family Pseudonocardiaceae; genus Actinophytocola; species Actinophytocola gossypii. Next base: position 268,434 of record NZ_JAFFZE010000012.1, read on the forward strand.
TGGTGTCGGCATGGGCGATGCTCACCGCGACGCGGCTGACCAGGGGCGAGGAGGACGCCGGCCGCGCGGAGCAGCTGCTGGCCGGGCGGCTCACCCCGACCGGCCTCGCGGTGCGGGCGCTCGCGGCGGTGTCGGCCGGCGTCGTGGTCGCGGGGGTCGCGGTGTCCGCGGGCCTGGTGGCGGGCGGAGCCGGCGCGGCGGGTGCGGTGGTGCACGGTGCCGGCGTCGCGGGCACCGGGCTCGTGTTCGCGGGGGTCGGGGTGCTCGCCGGGCAGGTGATGCCGTCCCGGGGTGGGGCGAGCGGGTTCGCGGCCGCCGTGCTCGGGGTGGCGTTGCTGGCCAGGATGCTGGGTGAGCGGACCGAGCCGCTCGGCTGGGTCACCCCGTTCGGGCTGGCCGGCCGGTCGGTGCCGTTCGCGGGGAACCGGATGGGGCCGCTGCTCGTGCTCGCGGCGCTGGCCGTCGGGTTCGCCTGCGTCGCGCTGCTGGCGGCGCGCGGGCGTGATCTCGGGCAGGGGCGGGTTCGGCACCGGGTGCGCCGGCGGCCGAGGTTCGCGCTGCTCGGGTCGGTCGGCGGGTTCGCGGTGCGCCGGGCGATCGGGCCGACGCTGGGCTGGACCGTCGGCGTGGCCGGGTTCCTGCTGTTCGTGGGCTCGTTGGTGGGCGAGATCGTGCGGTTCCTCGACGAGAACCGCCGGCTCGCCGACCTCGCGGCCGGGGCCGGGTTCACCGCCCTCGGCACCCCCGAGGGCTTCGCGGCCGCGATGTTCGGCGTGGTGTCGATCCCGGCCGGGGTGTTCGCGGCGAGCCGGATCGCCGCGCTCACCGCCGACGAGGCCGCCCGGCGGACCACGCCGCTGCTCGCGCTGCCGGTGTCCCGGGCACGTCACCTGGGTACCGAGGTCGCGGTGACGGCGGCGGCGCTCCTCGTGCTGCTCGCGGTCGCGGGGGTGGCGTACGCGGCCGGTTCCGGGCTCCGACTCGGCGCGGCGCTCGCCGGCACGCTGACGACCGCGCCGGTGGCGTTGCTGTCCCTGGGCGCCGCGGCCCTCGCGCACGGCTGGCTGCCGCGGGCCGTGCTGGCGGTCGGCGCGCTGCCCGCCGCGGGCGGGTTCCTGCTGCACGCGGCCGTGCCCCCGCTCGCACCGCTCACCCCGTACGCCCACCTCGCCCCGGTACCGGCCGCCCCGCCGAACTGGCCGGCCGCGCTCACCATGGTCGCCATCGCCGCCGCCCTCACCCACCTCGGCATCCAGGCCTACCGCCGCCGCGACCTGCGAACGCGATGACGGCCCCCTTCATCGCGGTTCAGCGGGCGCCGATGGTGATGGTCAGGTCCTCGCGGGTGTCGCCGCGGGCGACGACGGCGGTGGTGCGCTGGTCGGGTTCGGTGTCGCGCAGCGCGGCGAGCAGGTCCTCGACGCTGCGGATCTCCTGGTCGGCGAACTCGACGACGACGTCGCCCTGCCGCACGCCCGCCTCGGCGGCCGGGCCGTCGCGGTCGATGTCGAGGACCAGGGCGCCGTGGTCGACGGCCACCCCGAGTTGCTCCTGGATCGCCGGCGTCAGGCGGCCGAGCGACACCCCGAGGTAGGAGTGCGTGGCCTCGCCGTCCGCCAGCAGTTGCTCGGCGACGTCGACGACGGTGGCCGACGGGATGGCGAAGCCGAGCGAGACCGCGCCGGCGGACGGCGGGATGTACGCCTCGTTCACGCCGACCACGCGGCCGGACGAGTCGAGCAGCGCGCCGCCGGAGTTGCCGGGCGAGATCGAGGCGTCCGTCTGGATGAGGTCCACAAGGGACCGCGTCCTGGTCGCCGAGCCGGGGATCTCCCGGTGCAGGCCCGAGATGATGCCCGCGGTCACCGAGTTCTCGAAGCCGAGCGGGCTGCCGATGGCCACCGCGACCTCCCCCGGCCTTGGCAGCTCCTCGCGGTACTCCGGCACCGGCAGGCCGGTGCGCTCGGTGCGGATCACGGCGAGGTCGGTCACCGGATCGGTGGCGAGCACCTCGCCGGCCGAGCGGGTGGCGTCGGCGTAGGCGATGGTGACCTCGCGCTGCTCGCCGACGACGTGGGCGTTGGTCACCACGACGTCCTCGCGCAGCACCACCCCGCTGCCGAGCCCACCGTCGGTCAGCACGGTCACCACGCTCGGCCCGACCCGGTCGACCAGCTCCGCGTAGCCGCCGGTCTCGGCCACGTCCACCGGCGGGGCCTCGGTGGAGGTCGAGCCTGGCTCCGGCAGGGAGCCCTCCTCCCCGGTGCACCCGGTCAGCGCGACGGCGGTGGTGAGCAGTACCAGTCCCCAACTCCGCGACCTCGTCATTCCCTGGAACTACCCGCCTGTCCCGGCCGCAACCCGCCCGGCGGGTCTACGGTCTCGTGTCCACTTCATCCGATCGACATGTGCAGCTCACTCGATCGGTGGGTATCGCCTGGGTATGCGCGAACAGAAGACACAGGAGGAACGGCTGTACCCGGCGAAGGTCGCGGCCGCGTTCGCCAGCCTGGCGTTCATGGTCGGCCTCTTCTTCCTCACCCTGAGCCGCGGCTACCAGGACGTCTACCCGGTCGTGCTCGCCGTGGTCACGGTGGCGCTCGCCGTCGGGATCGTGGGGGCGATCGTCCGGCGGCGTCGGGGCAGGGCGCTGGGCAGGCGGCCGTGAGCACGGCGACCGAGCCCCGGAAGGGCTTCTTCGGGCATCCGCGCTCCCTCGGCACCCTGTTCGGGCTGGAGATGTGGGAGCGGTTCTCCTTCTACGGGATGCAGGGGATCCTCACGATCTACCTGTACTACTCCGCGACCGACGGCGGGCTCGGGTTGTCGGAGGGAACGGCGACCAGCATCGTCGGCGCCTACGGCGGGCTGGTGTACCTGTCGACGATCGTCGGCGCGTGGCTGGCGGACCGGGTGGCCGGGTCGGAGCGGGTGCTGTTCGGCAGCGCGGTGATGATCATGCTCGGGCACGTGTCGCTGGCGCTGCTCCCGGGGTTCGTCGGCGTCGGTGTCGGGCTGTGCCTGGTCGCGCTGGGCAGCGGCGGGCTCAAGGCCAACGCCACCTCGCTGGTCGGCGGCCTCTACGCGGAGGACGACGACCGCCGCGACGCCGGGTTCTCGCTGTTCTACCTCGGGGTGAACCTCGGCGCGTTCGCCGGCCCGCTGCTCACCGGGCTCACCCAGCAGCAGCTCGGGTTCCACTACGGCTTCGGGCTCGCCGCGGTCGGAATGGCCGCCGGCCTGGTGCAGTACGCGTTCGGGCGCCGGCATCTCGGGCCGGACGCCAACGTGGTGCCCAACCCGCTGCCGCACGCGGGGCGGGCGCTGGTGGCGGGCGGCGCGGCCGCGGTGGTCGCCGTGATCGTGCTGCTGGTGCTGACCGGGGTGATCACCCCGGCGAACCTCGCCACGGTGACCGTCGTGCTGATCATCGTCGCGGCGGTCGGCTACTTCGCGGTGATCCTGAGCAGCGGGCGGATCACCGACGTCGAGCGGCGGCGGGTGTTCAGCTTCGTTCCGATGTTCCTGGCGAGCTTCGTGTTCTGGTCGCTGTTCCAGCAGCAGTTCACCGTCGTGGTGATCTACACCGACCAGCGGCTGGACCGGACCTTCTTCGGCTGGGAGATGCCGGTGCCCTGGGTGAACTCGATCAACCCGGTCTTCATCATCCTGCTGGCCGGGGTGTTCGCCGCGCTGTGGACGAAACTCGGCCCGCGCCAGCCGTCCACGCCGATCAAGTTCGCGGTCGGCACGACCGTGATGGGCCTGGCGTTCCTGCTGTTCCTCCCGTGGGCCGGCGGCGAGGGCAACACGACGCCACTGCTCGCGCTGGTGGCGATCCTGCTGCTGTTCACGATCGCGGAGCTGATGCTGTCGCCGGTCGGGCTGTCGCTGTCCACGAAGCTCGCGCCGAGGGCGTTCCGCACGCAGATGGTGGCGCTGAACTACCTGTCGATCGCGCTCGGTACGTCGACTGCCGGGGCCCTGGCGAAGTACTACGCCGTGGACGCCGAGGCGCCGTACTTCGCCACGGTCGGGCTGGCCGCGGTCGGGTTCGGGGTGCTGCTGGCGCTGATCAGCCCGTACGTGCGGCGCCTGATGAGCGGCGTGCACTGAACGCGGCGTGGTCGGCCAGGACCTCGTCGATCACGCGCAGATTGACCGAGGCCACCTCGGGATCGGTGGTGTCGGCCAGCACGATCAGCGCCTTCCACAGCGCCCAGCCGCGGGCCCGCGCCCAGGCGCCGTCGTCGTGGCCGACCGTGTCGCGGAACGCGGCCCGGCTCTCCCCGGTGAACATCGTGTAGGCGATGACCAGCTCACAGGCAGGGTCGCCGACAGCGGAGGTGCCGAAGTCGATGACGGCGGCCAGCCTGCCGTCGCGGACCAGCAGGTTGCCGTGGGCGAGGTCGGCGTGGAACCACACCGGCTGGCCGTCCCAGGTGGCGGCGAGCGCGGCCTCCCAGACCTCCGTGCACCGCCGGCCGTCGACGCGTCCGCCCAGCGCGTCGATCGCGCGGCGGGTCGCGTCGTCGTAGTGGGCGGGCGGGGTGCCCCGGTAGAAGCTGTGCGCGCCGGCCACCGGCCCGCCGGTCGGGTCGACCCGCTGCAGGGCGAGGACGAACTCGGCGACCGAGACCGCGAACGCGGACAGGTCGGCGATCCGCTCCGGGGTCGCGGTCTCGCCGTCCAGCCAGCGGCGGACCGACCAGTTGAACGGGTAGCCCTCCCCCGGCTTCCCCATGGCCAGCGACTCCGGGATCGGCACCGGCAACGCGGGCGCCAGCACCGGCAGCCACCGGTGCTCCTTCTCCACGGCTGGCGCGTACCCGGCGCCGGTCGGCAGCCGCACGGTCAGCTCGTCGCCGAGCCGGTAGGTGCGGTTGTCCCACCCCTCGACCTCGACCGGCGTCACCGGCAGGTCGGCCCACTGCGGGAACTGGGCGGCGATCAGCCGACGCACCAGTGCGGCGTCGATCCCAGCGCGTCCGTCGGTGTGCAGCACGCAGGGAGTCTCCCGAGGCCCCTCCGGGCACGGCAAACGCTTTTCAGGGCAGCCGCAGCGTCCCGTCCACCCGCCGGGCGATACCGGTGTAATCGTCGGTCAGCTCCGCGGGCAGCACCTCGACCGGGGCGTTCTGCCAGGTCACCGGCCGCAGGAACCGCCGGATGGCGCTGGTGCCCACCGAGGTGTGCTGCGAGTTCGTCGACGGCCACGGCCCCCCGTGGTGCTGCGCCCAGGAGACCGCCACCCCCGTCGGATACCCGTCGTACACCAGCCGCCCGGCACGCGCGCGCAACCGCTCGGACACCGCCAGCGGCAGCTCGGTCTCGCCCTCCCCACGCAGGATCGTGGCGGTGAGCGACGACGGCAACGTGGCCAGCGCCCCGAACAGCTCGTCCTCGCCGTCGTACCGGACCACCACCGCGACCGGCCCGAAGCACTCCTCGGTGACCTCCGCCGGCAGGGCCGTCGCCGAGGTCCCCAGCAGCAGCGGGGTCGCGGTGAAGCCAGGGCCCTCGGCGCCGCCGCGGGCGAGCGTCTCCACGTCCGGCAGGTCGGCCAGGTCCGCGGCCGTCCGGCCGTAGGTGTCGGCGATGCCCTCGTTGAGCAGCACCTGCGCGCCGGTGTCGTGCACCGCCGCCGTCATGGCCTCGACGACCGCGCGGCCGGCGTCGCCCGAAGGCACGAACACCAGGCCGGGCTTGGTGCAGAACTGGCCGGCGCCCATCGTGAACGAGCCGACCAGCTCGCCGCCGATCCGCTCGCCGCGCTCGCCCGCCGCGGCGGGCGTGACGACGACCGGGTTCAGGCTGCTCAGCTCGCCGAAGAACGGGATCGGGTCCGGCCGCTGCTCGATGATCCGGAGCAGCGCGTGCCCGCCGGACACCGAGCCGGTGAAGCCGACCGCGCGGATCGCCGGGTGCGCCACCAGGTCCGCGCCGCCCTGGACGCCGTGCACCAGGCCGAACGTGCCCTCCGGCGCGCCCGCCTTCCCGGCCGCCTCGACCAGTACCTCGAAGCACAGCCGCGCGGTCGCCGGGTGCGAGCCGTGCGCCTTGATCACGACCGGGCAGCCGGCGGCCAGCGCGGACGCGGTGTCGCCGCCGGGCACGGAGAACGCCAGCGGGAAGTTGCTCGCGCCGAACACGGCGACCGGGCCGAGCGGCACCAGCATCCGGCGCAGGTCCGGGCGCGGACCCATGGCGGTGTCGCCGGCGTGGTCGATCGCGGCCTCCAGGTAGCCGCCGTCGTCCAGCACCTCGGCGAACAGGCGCAGCTGGAACGCGGTCCTGGTGAGTTCGCCGTTCAGCCGGGTCGGGCCGAGCGCGGTCTCCCGGTCGGCGACGGCGACCAGGTCGTCGCGGCGGGCCTCCAGCGCGTCGGCCAGCGCGCGGAGCAGCGCGGCCCGGCCGGTGCGGCCGAGGGCGTCCAGCTCGGGCGCGGCGGCCAGCGCCCGTTCGCACAGCAGCGCCACCTCCTCCGGCGTGGTCTCCTGCGCGACGACCTCGGTGGCCTCGCCGGTGCGGGGGTCGACGCTCCGCACGTCGGTCACGGTGTTCCTCCTGAGTACGAGCACTGTTCACAAGTTCGGCCGACCTCGGTTGGCAATGCCACTCTCCTCGACAAGTTACGGCCCGTCGGCCTGTTCCGAACAGTGCTCGCCGAATGCGACGGTATCCACGGTCCAGGCGCGGGCCTGGTCGCTGAGGGTGATACCCAGTCCTGGCCGGTCGGAAAGCCGCATCCGCCCGCCCTCGGTCACCAGCCGCTCGTTGAACAGCGGGTACAGCCAGTCGAAGTGCTCCACCCACGGCTCGTGCGGGTAGGCGGCCGCGAGGTGCACGTGCAACTCCATCGCGAAGTGCGGCGCGAGCCCGAGGTCGGCGTGCTCGGCGAGGGTGGCGAGCCGCAGGAACTGGGTGATCCCGCCGATCCGCGGCGCGTCCGGCTGCAGGATGTCGGCCGCCCGGTGCCGGATCAGCTCGTCGTGCTCGGCGACGCTGGTGAGCATCTCGCCGGTGGCGACCGGCGTGACCAGCGCGCGGGCGAGGTCGGCGTGGCCCTGGGCGTCGTAGGCGTCCAGCGGCTCCTCGATCCAGACCAGCCCGAACTCCTCCAGGTCGTGGCAGACGCGCGCGGCGGTGGGCCGGTCCCACTGCTGGTTGGCGTCGACCATCAGCGGCACGTCGTCGCCGAGGTGCGCGCGGACGGCGGCGACCCGGCGCAGGTCCGCCCGCCGGTCCGGTTGCCCGACCTTGATCTTGACCCCGCCGACGCCGGACTCCAGCGTGGCGGTGGCGTTGTCCAGCACCCGCTCGATCGGCTCGTGCAGGAACCCGCCGGAGGTGTTGTAGCAGCGCACCGAGTCGCGGTGCGCGCCGAGCAGCTTGGCCAGCGGCAGCCCGGCGCGCCTGGCCTTGAGGTCCCACAGGGCGACGTCGATCGCGGCGAGCGCCTGGGTGGCGGCGCCGCCCCGGCCGACCGACGCGCCTGCCCAGACGAGCTTGGTCCACAGCCGGCCGATGTCGTTGGGGTCCTCGCCGAGCAGGTCGGGCGCGACCTCGCGGGCGTGCGCGAACTGGGCCGGGCCGCCGGCGCGCTTGGCGTAGCTGAAGCCGAGCCCGTCCAGGCCGGCCTCGGTGCGGACCTCGGCGAACAGCAGCATGACCTCGGTCATCGGGCGTTGCCGGCCGGTGAACACCTTGGCGTCGCTGATGCCGGTGGGCAGCGGCAGCCGCACCGAGGACAGGGTGATCCCGCTGATCTCGTCGATCACGCCGGCACCTCCGCCAGACACGGGCGCTTGGGGTCGAACCGCCAGCCGGGCACCAGGTAACGCATGGCCACCGCGTCGTCGCGGGCGCCGAGACCGTGCTCGCGGTACAGCTCGTGCGCGGCGGCCAGCGCGTCGGGGTCCAGCTCGACCCCGAGCCCCGGACCGGTCGGAACGGCGACCGCGCCGCCCTCGATCCGCGGCGGGCGCGTGGTCAGCGCCTGGCCGTCCTGCCAGATCCAGTGCGTGTCCAGGGCGGTGATCGGGCCGGGCGCGGCGGCGCCGACGTGGGTGAACATGGCCAGCGACACGTCGAAGTGGTTGTTGGAGTGCGAGCCCCAGGTGAGCCCGAAGTCCGCGCACAGCTGCGCGACGCGGACCGAGCCGCGCATGGTCCAGAAGTGCGGGTCGGCCAGCGGGATGTCGACGGCGTCGGTGCGCACCGCGTGGGCGAGCTGGCGCCAGTCGGTGGCGATCATGTTGGTCGCGGTCGGCAGCCCGGTGGCCCGGCGGAACTCGGCCATGGTCTCCCGGCCGGAGAACGTGCCCTCCGCGCCGACCGGGTCCTCGGCGTAGGCGAGCACGCCGCGCAGGTCACGGCCGAGCGCGATCGCGTCGGCGAGCGGCCAGGCGCCGTTGGGGTCGAGGGTGATCCGGGCGTCGGGGAACCGGGCGGCGAGCGCGCGCACCGCGTCGGCCTCCCGCTCGCCGGGCAGCACGCCGCCCTTGAGCTTGAAGTCGGCGAACCCGTAGCGGGTTCGGGCGGCCTCGGCGAGGGCGACGATGGCGTCGGGGTCCAGCGCGGGCTCGCGGCGCAGACGTTCCCAGTCGTCGACGGGGTTCGGCTCGGCGACGTAGGGCAGGTCGGTGGCGCGGCGGTCGCCGACGTAGAACAGATAGCCGAGCACGGGGACGGTGTCGCGGACCTGGCCCTCGCCGAGCAGGTCGGCCACCGGCACGTCGAGGTGCTGGCCGAGCAGGTCGAGCAGGCACGACTCCAGCGCGGTGACGGCGTGGACCGTGGTGCGCTGGTCGAAGGTCTGGGCGCCCCGGCCGGCGGCGTCGCGGTCGGCGAACGTGCCGGCGACCGCGCGCAGCAGCCGGTTGTGCTGCGCGACCGGCCGGCCGACGAGCAGGTCGGCGGCGTCGAGGATGGTCTGCCGGATCGCGTCGCCGCCGGGTACCTCGCCGACGCCGGTGCGGCCCTCGCTGTCGGTGACGATCGCGATGGTGCGGGTGAAGAACGGACCGTGCGCGCCGGACAGGTTGAGCAGCATGCTGTCGTGCCCGGCCACGGGCACCGCCTCGACCCCGGCGATCGTCGGGGTCACGTGACCTTCTTGATCAGGGCGGTCAGGTCGGCGAGTTCGTCGGGGGTGAGGTCGGTCAGCGGCGGGCGGACCCGGCCGCCGTCGCGGCCCACGGCGGTGAGGCCCGCCTTGACGATCGACACCGCGTAGCCGCGGCCCCGGTCGCGGATGTCCAGGTAGGGGATGACGAAGTCGGCGAGCATCCGGTAGACGGCCGGGCGGTCCTGGGCGAGCACGGCGGCGTGGAACCGCAGCGCGAACTCGGGCAGGAAGTTGTAGAGCGCCGAGGAGTAGGTGCTGACGCCGAGTTGGAGCAGGGGCAGCGCGAACGTCTCCGCGGTCGGCAGCCCGCCGATGTAGACGAGCCGGTCGCCGACCTTGGCGTAGGTGCGGGTCAGCCGTTCGATGTCGCCGACGCCGTCCTTGAGGCCGACCAGGTTCGGGTTGCGCTCGGCCAGCTCGGCCACGGTGACGTCGGTGAACACGGCGTTGGCCCGGCTGTAGACGATCACGCCGAGGTCGGTGGCGCGGCAGACGGCGGTGACGTGCTCGGCCAGCCCGCGCTGCCCGGCCTCGGTGAGGTAGGGCGGGAACAGCAGGACACCGGCGGCGCCCGCGTCCTGCGCGGCCCTGGCCTGCGCCACGGCGACCGCGGTCGCGCCGGTCGCGGGGGCGACGACCGGCACCCGGCCGGCGACCTCGGCCACCGCGGCCCGGACCACCCGGTCGGCCTCGGCGGGGGTCAGCGAGAAGCCCTCGCCGGTGCCGCCCGCGGCGAACAGGCCGGCGACGTCGAAGCCCGCCTGCCAGGCCAGGTGCTCCCGGTAGCGGGGCTCGTCGAACTCCAGGTCGGCGTCGAAATGGGTCACCGGGAAGGAGAGCAGGCCGGACCGGAGCCGCTCGGCGAGGGCCTGCGGAGGCAGTGGCGTCACACGTCCCATCCAAGACCTCCGGATCGATGCCCGTCCAGGAGCGTTTCCGCATGACGCGATGCCGTCACGGCATCGTGCTGTCGAGCACGTCCAGGACGCGCCAGAGGGCCGGGTTCGCGGAGTCGCGGCGCCACAGCAGATGCAGCTCCACCGGCTCGGGCACCGGCAGCGCGAGCCGGGCGAAGCCGACGCTCTCGACCGACATCCGTGCGGCGCAGGCCGGCACGAACGCGATGCCCCGGCCGGCGGCGACCAGCCACAGCATGGTGAGCACCTGGCTGACCGTGTGCACGGTGTTCTCCGGCGCGATCGGCACCGCGCCGGCGACCAGGTCGTAGAAGTAGCGTGCCTCGGTCGGCGAGTACATGACCACCGGCTCGGCCGCCACGTCCGCCGGCCGCACGTCCCGGCCGAGCGCGAGCACCGGGTGCCCGACCGGCGCGGCGACCAGCAGCGGCTCGCGGTGCAGCAGCCGCGAGCCGAACGTCTCCAGGTCGAACGGCGGGCGCGCCAGACCGAGGTCGATCTTCTCGGTGACCAGCCCGGCGACCTGCTCGCGGGTCACCAGCTCGGCCAGGTCGACGTCGACGTCCGGCAGCTCCCGGGACACCTCGTTGAGCAGCCGCCCGAGGACCCCGAACGCCGACGCCGCGGTGAACCCGATCCGGACCCGCCCGCTGAACCCGGCCGACACCCGCCGGGCCAGCTCCGGAGCGGCCTCGACCAGCGCGAGCAGCCGCCGCGCCTCCACCAGGAACGCCCGCCCGGCCGCGGTCAGCGTGACCCGCCGGTTGTCCCGCTCCAGCAGCCGCGCGCCGACCGCCCGTTCGAGCTTCTGGACCTGCCGGCTCAGCGGCGGCTGGGTCATCCGCAGCCGGGCCGCCGCCCGCCCGAAGTGCAGCTCGTCGGCCACGGCGACGAACCCCCGCACCTGCTCCAGCGAGAAGCTCATGACCGGACGGTAACGTGGGTTACCACCGCGATCATGGACGCCGTGCCGCCACCGCGTTGGCGCACTTTCCGTCCCGAGCGTTCGGTGCTGGCCGTGGTGCACAACCTGACCGCGCTCACCCGTCTGCTCGACGTACTGCCCGGCTCGTCGGCCTTCCACGCCGGAACGGTCGAGGCGCTGGTCGGCCGCGAGGTGCACGTCCTGGACTGGGCCGACGCCGCGGGCGCGGACTTCGACCTGGCGATCTCGGCGAGCACGGCGGAAACCTGCACGACATCGCCGCGCCTTTGCTGACCATTCCACACGGAACGGGCTATAACATCTTCCTCGAAAATCGAAATCGAAAATCGGTCTTCTGGCTTTCGCGGGAACGGTTGACTCACCGAGGGCGGCTGGTTCCGACCCACATCGTGCTCTCCCACGACGAGCAGCTCGACCGGCTGCGCAAGGCGTGCCCGGAGGCCGTTCCGGCGGCCGTCGTCGCCGGTGACGTCTGCTTCGACCGCCTCCTCGCCAGCCGCCCGCTGCGGCCCTCCTACCGGGACTCCCTCGGGGCGGGCGACGGTCAGCGCCTCGCCGTGCTGTCCTCCACCTGGGGCGAACGCTCCCTGCTCGCCGGCGCCCTCGGCCCGGACGGCCGCTGGGTAGTCGGCACCGCCGAGCGGGCGGTCGCGTTCGACACCCCGCGCTGGGCCGGGCCGCTGTGCGCGTCCGCCGTGCACGGCCGGCTCGCGCGTCTTGGCGGCGTGCAGCAGGGCCAGCGCGGTCCGGCGCGGGTCGTCGATTCCCCGCGCCAGCTCCAGGTTGCGGTCCCAGGTGCGCGCGGGCCTTCGCGAACCTGCCCTCGGCGACCAGCGCGAGCCCCAGCCCCTCCACCGCCGTCGCCTCGAGCTGGACGTCCTCGGCCAGGCGCACCGCCTCCGTCAGGACACCGACCGCGCCCGGCTCACGGCGACGGCTCAGCGCCAGGCCCTCTGGGTGGCCAGGGTACTGGCCGGATGTGGCCAGCGACACGTGCGCGTGGCGACGATCCGTAATCATCACGGTGAGAGGGGTAGTCGAACGAGCACGGAGGTGCTGGGACATGAATCGGGTTCGGCTCGCGGCGGCGGCGTTGGTGCCGGCCGTGGCGGTACTCGGCGTGGGTGGGATCGCCCACGCGGAGGAGTCGCTGACCGTCGACGCGGTGAGCGCCAGCGGGGACGACGGCAACGTCCCCGAGAACACTCTCGACGACGACCTGGGCACCCGCTGGTCCGACGAGGGCGACGGGGTGTGGATCCGGTACGACCTCGGCTCGGCGGTCAGCGTCGGCTCGGTCGCCGTCGCCTGGCACGAGGGCGACGAGCGGGAGACCACGTTCGCCGTGCAGACCTCCACCGACGGCGACAGCTGGGACACCGCGGTGAGCAGGCGGACCACCGGCGGCGAGACCCGGGAGCAGGAGACCTACGACTTCGCCGACCGCGACGCCCGGTACCTGCGGGTGGTCGGCTACGGCAACACGAACAACGACTGGACCAGCATCACCGAGGTCGACATCTTCGGCGCGGACGGCGGCGGCGACGACCCCGGCCCCGACCCGGGTGACTGCGAGTACCCGGCGGACGTGCTCGACCTGACCGGCTGGAAGGTCACGCTGCCCACCGGCGACGACGAGGACCCCGAGGAGATCACCCAACCCGACCTGGCGACCTTCGCCGTCGACCCGTGGTTCACCCCGACCGAGGCCTGCGACGGCGTCCAGTTCCGGTCCGCGGTCAACGGTGTGACCACCGGCGGCTCCAGCTACCCGCGCTCCGAGCTGCGCGAGATGACCGCCGACGGCTCCGACGAGACGGCGTGGTCGTCGAACGACGGCACGCACACCATGGTGATCCGCCAGGCCATCACCGACGTGCCGAACGACAAGCCGGACGTGGTCGCCGGCCAGATCCACGGCGGTGACGACGACGTGTCGGTGTTCCGGCTGGAGGGCAGCAACCTCTACGTCACCGACGGCGACACCTCCGACCACCACCTGATCACCGAGGACTACGAGCTCGGCACCGTGTTCGAGGCGAAGTTCGTGGTGCGAGACGGCGAGATCGAGGCCTACTACAACGGCGAACTGGAGACCACCCTCGAGGCCGACTTCGACTCCGGCTACTTCAAGGCGGGCGCCTACACCCAGGCCAACTGCGACCGCTCCGACCCGTGCAGCGACTCCAACTACGGCCAGGTGATCATCCACGACATCGAGGTCACCCACTCCTGACCCGAATGCCCTGAACGACCCTCTTGCGTCACTGAGCGTCCCAAGAGGGTCGTTCAGGGCATTGCTCATCCGGACCCGCGAACCCAGCCGAGATGCGGTATGCCGGCGACCTCGACCCGGACATCCGGGCTGAAGTGCTCGCTGTCGATCTGGTCGTAGCCGTGCCTGACGATCGAGCGGTAGATGTCGTCGGACACCACCAAGGCGAGTGGCGCCGTCGACCCGGCGAGCGCGTTCTTCAACTCGGGGGCGTCCAGCAACCGGCAGGCGATGTCGAGCGCCTCGCCGAACGGACCCCAACGGTCGTAGTTCACCTCTCCGGCGTGCACCGACGCGCGAAGTTGAAACGCCTGGTGCGGATATCGTGCGTTGTAGTCGGCGAGGAAACAGGCGAGTGCGGGCATCAGCCTGGCCAGCAGGATTGTCTTGGGCACCTGGTCGGAAGGTTTGATCAGAACCAGCGCGCCGTCGCCGCGGTCGATCGGAAAATCATGGTGCTGCCCGGAAATTCCACTCGACCACATGGCTTCGTCGAGAATGTGGTACATGCGTCGCCGGAGCCGGGCCTTCACCGGGTCCGCTCGAACCGTGGATCGGGCGATGTCCAGCGCGACGATGGCCCGGTGAACCGGCGCACACACCTGATCCGGCACGAGTGCCGCCGGCGCCCGGCGGTCCGCCACCCGATCGCCTGATTTCCTGACGTGAAGCACATACCGTCGGGCGGAGCGCACCTCGCTCTGGTCCCACGCGCCCGCAACACCCACTCGGTCGGTCATCGTCCTCCTCCGTCTCCTCCGCCACCGAGGTGGAGTCAAGTCGTTCGCGCCCGCGCCAGGAAGAGATCGAAAAATGGCCGGACAAGTCCGTGCGGAACCCGCCGTACGGGGTTGTACGGACAAATCCCGGAAACAGGCCTCGGGTAACCACGGACGCCGGTTTGGCGATGGACGGGGCAGGCGGGGGAAACCTGGAGGAACTCGTGTCGGACCTTGCCTTCGACGGCAACGAGGAAATGACCTTGGCGACGGTGGCATCGCGGCAGGAGTTCGCCGGCGTACTCACCGCGCTCCGCGAGCGCGCCGGTCTCACCATTCGTGACGTGGCAAAAGAGGTGGGAATCCCGGACAGCACGATCGGCGGGTACTTCAGCGGTCGCCACCTGCCCCCGATCAAGCCGGTCAGCCTGCTCACCGACATTCTCCGGGCCTGCGGCGTCCGCGCCGAGGACGAGGTGGACCAGTGGCGGCGAGCGCTCGGTCGAGTGCGGCGCGCGCCTGGTCGACGGCCGTCCGACGCGCCGGTTCCCTACCGAGGGCTGGAGAGCTTCCAGCCGGAGCACGCGCAGTGGTTCCACGGCCGCGAGGCGCTGACCCGCACGCTGGTCGAGCGTGTGGCCGGCCGGTGGCCCGGCACCGGACCGGTGGTGGTCGTCGGGCCGTCGGGGTCTGGCAAGTCCTCGTTGCTGCGCGCCGGACTGATCCCGGCGTTCTGCGCCGGCGAATCGCCGGTGCCGGGCGTCGCGGCCTGGCGGGAGGTCCTCTTCACTCCGGGCGCGTACCCGACGATGGAGCTGACCAGGCAGCTCGCCGCTGCGCCGGACGACCGCGGGCTCCTGGTCGTGGTCGACCAGTTCGAGGAGCTGTTCATCCTGTGCACCGACCACGACGAGCGACGCGCGTTCCTGACCGCGTTGGCCGCCGCACAACTCGGCCCGAGGGCGATGGTGGTCGTGCTCGGGCTGCGCGCCGACTTCTACCCGCACGCGGCACGGTGCCCGGAACTGTTGGACGCGCTGCAGGAAGCACAGGTCGTGGTGGGGCCGATGCGGCCGTCCGA
This sequence comes from Actinophytocola gossypii, assembly GCF_025165815.1. GTDB lineage: Bacteria > Actinomycetota > Actinomycetes > Mycobacteriales > Pseudonocardiaceae > Actinophytocola > Actinophytocola gossypii. Next base: position 283,502 of record NZ_JAFFZE010000012.1, read on the forward strand.
ATTGCGCAGCGCCATCGTCGAACCGGCGCGGACTGCGCGACTGGACGTGGACGACGGCCTGGTCGAGCTGCTCCTGCGCGAACTCGGTCCGAGCCCGTCCGGTTCACCCGGCACGGCACACGAACCTGGCGCGCTCCCGTTGCTGTCGCACGCGCTGCACGCCACCTGGCTGCGGGCGCGCGGCAGGATGACCATCGCCGACTACACCGCGACCGGAGGCATCGGCGGGGCGATCGCCCGCACCGCGGACGCCGTGTTCGACGAGCTCACCGAGTCGCGGCAACGCACGGCTCGCCGGCTGTTGCTGCGCCTGGTCCACCTCGGCGATCGCGTCGCGGACGCCCGGCGTCGGGTGCCCTATTCCGAGATCCTGTCGGAGGGCTCGAACGACGAGGGCGCCGCGCTGGGCGAGGTGCTGGACACGTTCGTCGAGCAACGGCTGCTCACCGCGGACACCGACAGCGTCAACATCACGCACGAGGCGCTGCTGACGGCCTGGCCCAGGTTGCGCGGGTGGATCGACTCCGACCGAGCGGGCCTGCGCGTCCACGGCCAACTCGCCATCGACGCGAAGATCTGGCGGGACACTGGCCGCGACCCCGACGCGCTATACCGGGGCGGAAAGCTGGTCGCCGCACAGGAATGGTCCGCGGACGGCGACCACGAGCACGACCTCAACGGCCTGGAGCGCGAGTTCCTCGCTACGAGCGTCCAGCAGCAGGAGGTGGAGCAGCGCATCCAGCGCAGGCGAACCAGGGTGCTGCGCAGGTTGGTCGCCGCGCTCAGCGTGCTCGTCCTCGTCGCCGGCGGGCTCACCGCCTACGTGTTCCGGCAGCGCGCGGTGGCCATCGATGAGCGGGACATGGCGATCTCCCGTCAGGTGGCCGGTGAGGCCAACCGGCTACGGAGCCACGACGCCTCGCTGGCCAAGCAGCTGGCGGTGGCCGCCTACACGATCCGCCCGACTCCCGAGGCCCGGGCCAGCCTCATCGACGCGACGGCGAGCACTGCGGCCGCCCGAGTTCTCGGCCCGGAAGGCGCGATGCAGGCGGTGGCGGTCACTCCCGACGGTGGCCTCCTGGCGGCCGGGGGCACCGACCGGACGGTTCGGTTGTGGCGGCTGGACCAGCGGCGGCGGGCCACACCGCTGGGCGCACCGCTGACCGGTCTCGACGACACGATCTTCACCGTCGCCTTCAGTCAGGACGCCCGGCTGCTGGCGGCGGGCGGCGGCGACCGGAACGTGCTGCTGTGGGACGTCACCGATCCGTCCGCCCCGGCACCACTGGCCCGGCTGACCGGAGCGGACAACACCGTCTACTCCGTCGCGTTCAGCCCGGACGGCCGAACACTCGCCGCGGGCAGTGCCGACAACCGCGTACACCTGTGGGATCTCAGCGACCCACGGGAGCCCCGGCGCGGTCCGGCCCTGCAGGGTCTCGGCGACTACGTGCAAGCCGTGGCGTTCAGCCCGGACGGTCGAACACTCGCCGCCGGCGGTGCCGACGGCACGGTGCGGCTGTGGGACCTGGATCGGCCGGACCGCCCGGCACCACTCGCCGCGTTGTCGGGCCCGACCGGCAAGGTCTTCGCCGTCGCGTTCAGCCCCGACGGCCACACGCTCGCCGCCGGCAGCGGCGACAAGAACGTCTACCTCTGGGACCTGGCCCGCCGGGACGCGCCCGAACCGATGGGCGAGCCGCTCGCCGGCGCCACCAGCTGGATCAACGCACTCGCGTTCAGCCCGGACGGCCGTGGCCTGGCCGCCGGCAGCTCCGACGCCACCGTGCGGCTGTGGGATCTGACCACCCGCACGACCAGCCTCACCCTGCCCCACCCCGGCCCGGTGACCGCGATGTCCTACACCGCGGACGGGGCGACCCTCGCCACCGGCGCATCGGACGGCGTGGCGCGGCTGTGGGCGGTCCCCGGCCCGGTCGTCACGGAGTCCGCCGACACGATCTTCAACGCGCAGTTCGGAGCCGACGGCGCGACGCTGGTCACCGGTAGCGGTATCGACGACGGACACTTCCGGGTCTGGGACATCACCGACACCCAACGCCCCAGACGCCTCGGCCCGCCCAGAGCCAATCCGGTGCCGGCCAACCGCTCCGTCGGCTCGATCGCGCTGAGCCCGGACGGACGCGTCCTGGCCACCGGCGGCATCGACGGCCGGGTCCAACTCTGGGACATCGAGAATCCGGTGCGCGCCACGCCACTGGGCGCGCCGCTGCGCGGACCCACCGCGCAGTCGCAGTACGTCGCGTTCAGCCCGGACGGGCGGACACTGGCGGCCGGCGGCGACGAGAACACGGTATGGCTGTGGGACGTCAGCGATCCCGCACGTCCCGGCCGCCCGATGCCGGTCACGGGTCCCGACAACTACGTCTACTCGGTCGCGTTCAGCCCGAACGGGCGGACCCTCGCGGCCGGCAGCGTGGACAAGACCGTGTGGCTCTGGGACATCGGTGATCCCACCTCGCCCGACCACCTGGCCACCCTCACCGGCCCGGCCAACTACGTCTACTCGGTCGCGTTCAGCCCGAACGGCCGGACCCTCGCGGCCGGCAGCGCGGACAGGACCGTGCGGTTCTGGGACGTCACCGACAGGACGCGCCCGACTCGGGTCGGGCCTGTGCTCACGGGCCCGAGCAACTACGTCCTCAACATCGCGTACCACCCGGACGGGCACCTGCTGGCCGCCAGCACCGCCGACCAGGCCGTGTGGCTCTGGGACGTCACCGACTCCCGCGAGCCCGAGCACGTGGCCACCCTGACCGCCTCGTCGGGGACCGTGAACTCGGTGGCGTTCAGCCCGGACGGGCGCACCATCGCCGGCAGTGGGAGCGACCGGGTGGCGCGGCTGTGGACGGTCGAGCCTGAACGCGCGATCGAGCAGGTGTGCGCCTCCGCCGGAGATCCCATCACTCTCGCCGAGTGGGACCAGTACGTACAGGACTACCCGTACCGCCAGGTGTGCTAGCCGGTTTCGACCGCCGGAAACGGGAAACGCCCGGGGTCGACCCCTACCGGACGGAGGCGTGGATGACCGTCGCGATCCAGCCCATCTCGGCCGGGCGGCACGACCGCCTCGACCGGCACCTGTGCGGCACGGTCGCCGACGCCCTCGCCCACGACCGGCGCACCCGCGAACTCGACGTCGGGGTCGAGTTCCGCGGTGGGGTCGCGCACGTGACCGGGTCGGTGGAGCACGCGGCGGAACTGGACCTGGTGCGCGAGTTCGTCGGGCGGTTCGCCGGGGTGCTCGCGGTGTGGGATCGGGTGCGCGTCGGCGGCCGCGCGCCGGTCGCGCTGGACATCGGGTGCGGGGACAGCAAGCAGTACCCGGACAACCTCGGCGTGGACCTGCGCCCGGCCGGCGCGGTGGACCTGGTGGCCGACCTCAGCGGCGGGATGCCGGTGCGCGACGGCTCCGTGGACCGGGTGTTCGCCGTGCACGTGCTGGAGCACCTGGTCGACTTCCTGCCGCTGGTCGACGACTGCCACCGGGTGCTGCGGCCCGGCGGTGTCCTGCACGTCATGTCGCCGTGGTGGCGGTTCGTCAACGCGGTGGCCGATCCGACCCACGTCCGGCTGCTCGACACGCAGACCTTCAAGGGCATCTGCGACCGCCCGGGCAGCGACCGCCGGTGGTACCCGAGGCACGTCGGCTGTGACGGCGCCAGCGTGTTCGCCGACCTGACCCCGCTGCCCGAGGGCGCCCCGCCGCCGACGCCGGAACACCTCGCGCGCTTCTTCGACTGAGGACGGCCATGGAGCCGGAAGAGCCGCCCGAGGTGTTCGAGGGCCGCTGACCGTCAGCCCAGCAGATCGGTCACCTCGCGGACCGCGTCCCCGGTCGGCACCGACGACACGAACGACACGTCGTGCGGGCAGCGCGGCAGGTCCTCGCGGGTGCAGTCGACCCCGCAGACCGGGCAGGCGGAGGTCCAGGAGATCAGCACCCGGTTGCGGGCCCGCCCGAACGAGCTCGCGTTGAGCGCGTTGCCCATCCAGTACACCCCCACCGTCGCGGTGCCGACCGCCTCCGCCAGGTGCCGCGGTCCGCTGTCGTTGGCGAGCACGACCGTGCTGGCGTCCAGCACCCCGCACAGCCCGTCGAGATCGAGATCGGTCAGCGCGCGCACGACACCGTCCGGGAGCCGGTCGTTCGCCAGCTTCGTGACCAGCTCGACCAGGTCGCGTTCGGCCGGCGTGCCGAGCACCACCACGCCGGCACCGGCGCGGGCCACCGCGACGGCGACCTCGGCGAACCGCTCCGGCGGCCACCGCCGTCGAGGGTCGGTGGCGCCGGGGTGCACGGTGAGCAGCGGCCGCGGCAGGCCCGACAGCGCGCGCTCGGCGGCGTCGCGGTCGGCCGGTGTGCGCGCGATCCTCGGCACCACGCGGACCGGCGGCGCGCCGGCGAGACCGGCGATCTCCAGGCCCCGCATGACCTCGTTCTGGTAGTAGCGGTACGGGATCCAGCGGGTGAGCGACACGGCGTCCCCGGTACGCGCACCCACTGTCCACTTCGGATCGAGGGACAGCAGGAACGGGTTCGACCAGCGCCCACCGCCGTGCAGCTGGACACCGAGGTCCACCGGGCCGACCCGGTCGGCGAAGCGGCGCCGGGCGGCGGCGTCCTCGGCCGGATCGCGCCGCCCTGGCGGCTCGTGCACGCCATGGGCGGGCGGCAGCGGAACCACCCGGTGCACCGGGCCGGGCCGGCCGGCGAGCAGGTCGCTCGGGCCGGGCGCGCCGAGCAGCACGACCTCGGCGTCCGGGTACGCGGCGGCGAGCGCGTCCAGCGCGGGCACGGCGAACAGCAGGTCACCGAGTCCACCGCCGCGCAGTACGGCGATCCGGCGCACCGGGGACCACCGGGGTTCGAGTGGACCGATCGCCTCCCCCATCGGCATGCGTTCCTCCAGGCAGGTCGGCGAATGCGACGGACCTCGTGTACCCGGAGGAGAAGGAGCTACTCGCCCGGCCCGGTCACGCGCAGGCTGCTCAGCTCGAGGATGCCGGCGACGCGCCGCAGCAGATCGCTTTCGGTCCACAGCACGGCGGTGGTCCCGACCCGGGTCAGGTGCCGGTCGAGGTGCCGCAGCCCTCGGTGGTCGACGAACTCGAGCCCTCGGCCGTCGATGACGATCGGGCCCTGGGTGGCGGACAGCGGCAACGTGCGGCGCAGGGTCGTGCCGAACAGTGCCTCACCGGCCAGGTCGAGCTCCCCGCTCACCGCGAAGGCGGGCGGATCGTCGGCGTAGAGCCGAAAGGGGCCGGCGTCCGGACAGGTGAAGGGGTGTAGGCACACCAGCTCGTCCGTGGCCGGCCCGAGCTCGGTGGCGTCGTAGGCGCAGATCGCCGAGACCGGAAGGGCGCTCATCTTCTGGTCGATCAGGTACTCGAAGCGGGCGAAGGCGTCCCGCTGGGCGGCCGTGCGGACGGCGGCGGTGGCGTCGACGACCGCCCGGAAACCGGTGTAGCCCCGCGCCAGGGCCTGCTCGGTGGCCGCGACCCGCGCGCGGACCGACGCTTCCGGGTCACTCCCTGCGCGCGCATGACATCCACCGTAACGCGCCCCGAAACCAGCGGCAGCACAGTCGGTTCCGCCTCCCCCTACGACGGTCGACGGTTGCGGCCGCTGAGCAGATCCCGGAGCCGGTCCACCAGGCCGACGCCCGGTGCCAGCACGGCCAGCGCGGCGCCCTCGTTCGGGGCGGCGGGATGTGGACGGGTCGGTGCGAGCTTCCCGCTTCTGCGGGCCGCCTCTCCGCGCCGCACCAGCTCCGCGTTCGGGCAGGACCGCAGCAGCAGCGGGAAGAGGCGGAACTCCTGCTCGTACACGTGCCGGCGGGCCTGGGCGATCAGGTCGTGCACCAGGGGCCAGAACCGCTCGTCGGTCGGCTCGAGGCCCTCGAGGTCCTTCATGGTCTGCTCGGCCAGGTCGAGGCGGGCGATCTCCTGGTCGGCGAGCTCGTCGCCGCCGGGAACGCGCTCCCGGACGAGCGGGTAGAGCAGCGTCTCCTCCGCCACGGAGTGCTTCATCAGCGCGACGACCGCCTGCCCGACGAGGTCCTTCGCGTGGTCGACCGGCGCGTCGTGCAGCTTCTCCAGCTGGGCGAACAGCAGGTCGGCCGCCCGGTGTTGCCCGACCTGGTGGGTGATGATGCTCGGTGGTGCGACGGCGAGGGGCATGTCCGCTCCTTCATCGATGGTGGGTCAGTGCATGACGAGCAGGGCCAGGGAGCCGACCAGGACCGCGGGGACGGTGGTGGTCGCGGTCGCGATGGCGGCGGTCACCCGTTGCCCGGCGAGCAGCGGGATCAGGGCGTCGCCGTCCTGGCTGACGGCGTTGGTCAGCAGCACGGGGGCCGGCACCGCGCCGGTGAGGTACAGGCCGGTGAACGTGATCTGTATGGCACAGCCGGGGATCAGCCCGACCAGCGCGGCGGCGAGCACGCCGAGCATGCCGGTCAGCGGCAGCTGCGAACCGTCGAACCCGGTCCCCAGCTCCACCACCTGCCAGGCCAGGTAGACCCCGGCCACCCAGCCGACGATCCGCGCGGACTCCACCGCGCTCTCCCGCAACGCCGCGGCCAGCCCGGGCCGCGGCGTCACCGGCCGCCACCGCTCGCCGAGCAGGACCACCGCGGCCAGCACGGTGCCGGCGACGCCGACGAGCAGGTACAGACTCCCGGCGTCGAACAGCTGGAAGGCGACCGGGACGGCCAGGAACGTGGCGGCACCGCCCAGCACCAGCCAGGCCGCGGCCGGCGACCCCAGCACGGGACCGCGCGCCGCCATCGCCGCACCCGGTCCGCCGGTCGTCGCCAGCGCGGGCAGCGGCGCGGGCCGTTCCCTCGGCTCGGCGGAAGCCGTGGCGAGGCGCGGCGAGATCCCCAGTGCGTCGACCACGTAGCCGGTGGCGGTGCCGGTGACCAGGAGTACCGCGTGCATCCACAGCGCGGTGGTCGGCTCGGCGGCCATGATCACCCAGGACGAGTCGCCCATGGTGGCGGTCAGCGCGGCGACCATGGTGCCGAACGAGACGGTGCCCCGGGTGAACAGCGGGATCAGCAGCAGCGCTCCGGCACAACCGGGTGATACCCCGAGCAGCGCGCCGAACAGGGGTCCGACCCGCCGGTGCCGGACGACGAAGTCCGTGGCGCGGTCGGCGTAGCGCCAACGCAGCCATGCCGCGCCGGCGGACATGACCGCGACGAACACCCCGACCTGCAGGTACGCGTCGGCCAGTGGAAGCAGCAGCAGCTCCTGCACCTCACCGCCTCCTTCGTGGACGAGTGCTGTGGACGGGCCGGGGCGGGCCGGCCGGGCCGGCCCGCCCCGGTGGCGGTCACGGGTTGTCGGGCGCCATGTCCGGCTTCGGCGTCCCGTAGAGGCGCGGGTCGCCCGGCGGGAGGACCGGGCGGTCACCGTGCGGCTGCGGGCTCTCCTCGTAGCTGAAGTCGCGGCCACTCCCGTCCGGCATCGGCCCGGACGCCCAGGGACCGTCGCCCGCGGCGGGGCCGTCGCTGCAGTTCATGTACTGCACGGCGAAGTCGAGGTTCTGCTCGGTCTCGTTCGGGAACGCCTCCGGCACCGGCAGGTCCTCCAGCCCGTCGGCCTTGAGCTGCTCGATCGCGGCCAGCCACTGCTGCTGGTGCAGGTGGTCGCGAGCCAGGTTGAACCGCAGCATCTCCTTCACGCCGGGGTCGTCGGTCATGTTGTAGAGGCGCGCCACCTGCAGCCGCCCCTGCATCTCGGCGGTCGCGTTGAGGTGGAAGTCGGCCATCAGGTTCCCCGACGACGTGGTGTACGCGCCGAGCCACGGCACGCCGGAGCTGTCCTGGTAGTAGCCGCCGCCCCCGTTGTTGATGACGTGCTGCGGGTTGGACCCGCCGTAGATCGCGGCCAGCATCGGGTTGTCGGACACCGCGGCCTCCTGCACCGACAGCGGCGCGCCCTCGTTCAGCCGGGCGATCATCGTGCAGATCATCTCGACGTGGGCGAGTTCCTCGGTGCCGATGCCGAGCAGCATGTCCTTGTACTTGCCCGGCATCCGGCAGTTCCAGCCCTGCTGCAGGTACTGCAGGGCGACGGTCAGCTCGCCCCACTTGCCGCCGAGCACCTCCTGGAGCCGCTTGGCGAACGCGGGATCCGGTCCGTCCGGCTTGGCCTCGAACTGCAGGGTCTGCACGTGGTAGAACATGGCGCTCCTCGTTCCCTCGGGTCTCTCCTTCCTCTCCCATGCTTCTCGCCGCCGGTGTCCCGCCACGGGCAAACGTGGCCCCAACGGGTCGCCCCGCGGCGGATTGACGATCAGTACTCCGGGAATCCGTTGCCGTGCCCTGTGTCCTTCGCGAGTCAGGCGGACGATGAGTACGCCGAACGCCCCGGTGCGGCTGGTGGTCGTCGACGCCCAACCGCTGTTCGCCCGCGGGCTGGGCTTGTTGCTGCCGGCGGTGAGCAACGGGCGGGTGCACCTGGTCGCGTCCGCGTGCCGGGCGGAGGAGGCCGCCGGCGCGGTGCGCCGGCACCGGCCCGACCTCGCGCTCGTCGACCTGGGGCTGGCGCCACCCGGCGGGCTGCGGGCCATCGCGGCGATCCGCCGGACGGAGCCCGCGGTCGGGGTGATCGCGATGCGCACGCACGACACGTACGAGCCCGCGCTGCACGCCGTCTACGTCGGAGCAAGGGGCGTGGTCGACAAGACCGCGGAGCCGGAGGAGCTGCTGCTGCCGCTGCTCGCCGTCATCGACGGCTGGTCGGTGCTGCCCAACGACGTGCTGGCCAGGCTGTCCGCGGAGGCCGGCGGTGCCGCAAGGGAGATCCGCGACCGGCTCGACGCCAACGACCACCGGCTGTGGCGGCTGCTCGCCAGCGGTCGGACCCTCGTCCAGATCGCCGCCGAGCTGCACGTCTCCGAGCGCACGGTCAAGCGGCTCACGGCCACGCTGCTGCGCAGGCTGCGGGTCACCACCCGCGCGGAGGCGGCCGCGCTGGCCGGTCAGGCGGGGCTGCTCAGCCGTCCTGGGTGAGCAGGTCGTTCTCCTCGACCGCCCGCACCGACAGGGTCCGGTAGCCCTCGTGTTCGAACAGGACGGTCAGCCGGTCCTCCTCGACCGACAGCACCACGCCGCGACCCCATTCGGTGTGCCGCACGGTGCTGTTGCGGGGGAACCGGTCGGTGCCGGGCCGGCGGGTCTCGGCGGTCCCGGCGTCGCAGGTGTCGCAGTTGCCGCACGGCTGCTCGAGCTGCTCGCCGAAGTAGCCGAGCAGGAACTGGCGCCGGCAGCCGGTCGTCTCGGCGTACCCGGTCAGCATGTGCAGCCGGGACCGAATCATCCGCTGGTGGGTCTCCGCCGCCTCGGTCGCCCGCGCCACCGCGTCGTCCTGGTCGAGGCCCGGCTCGGGATCGAGTCGCCCACCTTCCGTGGTGGTGACCACGCCGGCCTGCTCGAACAGGTTGACCGCCCTGGTCCGCCGGGCCGGCGACACCTCGTCGGTCAGCTCCGCGGGGCGCACCGGCCGGTCGTGCCGGTCGAGGGCGTCGGCGACCTCGACCAGCGCGTCCTCCGGCGCCGTGGCCGCGGTCAGGAACTTCTGCAGGCCGAGGTCCTCCGGCCGGTAGAACAGGGTGATGGCGGCCGGCTCGCCGTCCCGCCCGGCGCGGCCGATCTGCTGGTAGTACGAGTCGAGCGAGTCCGGCACCGAGGCGTGCACGACGAACCGCACGTCCGGCTTGTCGATGCCCATGCCGAACGCCGAGGTGGCCACGACGACGTCCAGGTCGCCCGCCATGAACTCCCGGTGCACCCGGTCGCGCTCGCCGGCCTTCATGCCCGCGTGGTAGGCGGCGACCCGGACCCCGTGCCGGGCCAGCTCGTCGGCGTGTGCCTCGGTGTCCTTGCGGGTGGCGGTGTAGAGCAGGCCGGGGCGGGTGGCCGGGTCCTCGGCGAGCGCCAGCACCCGGTCGACGACGGCGTCGCGCTTCTCGTCGTCGCCGGTGTGGCGGGTCACCGCGAGGTGCAGGTTCGGCCGGTCGAAGCTCGCCACCACCTCGCGGTGGTCCAGCAGCCCGAGGCGCTCAGCGATGTCCCGGCGCACCGGCGGCGCCGCGGTGGCGGTCAGGGCGATCACCCGCGGGTGCCCGAGCCGCTCGACCGCCGGGGCGAGGCGGAGGTAGTCGGGGCGGAAGTCGTGGCCCCACATGGAGACGCAGTGCGCCTCGTCGACGACGAACAGGGACACGCCGAGGCCGGCGAGCTCGTCGACGACGTCGTCCTTGGCCAGCTGCTCCGGGGACAGGAAGACGTACTCGGCGGACCCGTCGCGCACCGACTCCCACGCGTGCCGGTTCTCCGCGCCGCGCCGGGCGGAGTTCACCGCGACGGCAGGCGGCGCGTCGCTGTCGTCGATGCCGTCCAGCTGGTCGTGCTGCAGGGCGATCAGCGGGGACACCACGAGGGTCGGCCCGTCCAGCAGCAGCGCCGGCACCTGGTAGATCGCGGACTTGCCGGCCCCGGTCGGCAGCACGGCCAGCACGTCGTGGCCGGCCAGCACGTGCTCCATCGCCAGCAGCTGCTCGTCCCGCAGCCGCGACCACCCGAACTTCTCCTCGGCGACGCGCCGCAGGTCCCGGCCGGTTTCGTGCCGATGTCGCACGGTGGGCTCCCTCCTGGTCGGAACGGAGAGCTACCCACGTGCGCGGTGCCGACACCTCAGGTCCAGCTGTCGGCGAGCGCGCACAGCTCCGCCAGCGCGGCCTCGGTGCGGGCGGACTCGCCGGTGGTGAGGTGGTCGGCCTGCAGGCCCGAGTAGGCGTTGTTCAGCAGCGTCGCCTTCGTCCTGGCCTCCTCCGGCCCGAGCCCGCGGACCTCGAGGGCCGCGGCGACGAACCGCGCCCGCCCGCTGACGAAGGCCGGCACCTGACCGGTCAGCCGCCCGGCCGCGGCCAGGCCTTCGATCTCGTGGATCAGCCTGGTCCGGGGCAGCTCCGCCGGGGACAGGTGCCGCCGCCACGAGTCCGCCACGATCGTGCCGATGCCGACGGCGGGATCGTCCCAGCCGGGGGTGGCGGCGAGCGCGGCGTGCTGCTGTTCGTCCAGCCGGGTCAGCACCGCCGCCAGCAGGGCGTCCTTGTCGGCGAAGTGGTGGGTGAGCACGCGGGTGGAGCGGCCGAGCGCGGCGGCCAGCGTGCGCAACGAGAACGTCGCCAGCCCGGTCTCGGCGAGCGCCGCCGTGATCGCGTCGATCAGTTCGACCCGACGCGCCGGGTCCGCGGTCCTGGCCATGGGTCGACCCTATAAAGGTAACGAGTGTTACGTTAATGCGGTGCGCCTCTTCGCTCTCGCCCTCGCCGCGTTCGCCGTCCAGACCGACGACTTCGTGATCATCGGGGTGCTGCCGGCCATCGGCCGGGACCTCGACGTGTCCACCGGCGCCGCCGGCCAGCTCGTCACCGTGTTCACGCTGGTCTACGCGCTCGCCGCACCCCTGTCGGCCGTGCTCCTCGGCCGGGTGGACCGGCGCGCGCTGCTCGTCGGCGCCCTGCTCGTGTTCTGCGCCGCGAACTTCGTGGTGCCCGCGGTCGACGCCTACCCGGTGCTGATGGCGCTCCGCGTGGTCGCCGCGCTCGCGGCCGCGACGGTCCTGCCCGCGGTGCTGGCGCTGGCCACGCACCTCGCGCCCGACGGGGCCGCCGGCCGCCACCTCGCCACGGTCATGGCCGGCATGACCGGCGCGATCGTGCTCGGCGTGCCGGCCGGCACCTGGCTCGGCGCCGCCCTCGGCTGGCGCGCGACGTTCGTCCTCGGCGGCGGCCTTGGCGCGCTCGCCCTGGTGGCGCTGCTGCGCTGGCTCCCCCGGACCAGCCTCGCCGCGCCGCCGTCGCCGCGCGGGCTGCTCACCGCGCCGGTGCGGCGGATCCTCGTGGTGACCGTGCTGGCGGTGGCCGGGAACCTCGCGTTCCAGACCTACCTGGCGACGTTCCTCGCCGGCCTGTCCGGCGTCACCCCGACCGCGCTGGGGACGCTGCTGGTCGTGGCGGGCCTGGCCGGGATCGCGGGCGCCCGCCTGGCCGGCACGCTGGTCGACCGCCGGGGCGCGCACCGCGCGTTCGGCGCCGCGGCCACGGCGTTCGCGGTCACCATGGTCGCCTTCGCCTGCTGCTGGCTCGCCCGGCCCGTGCCGCTGTGGCTCACGGTCGGGCTGCTCGTCGCCTGGTCGGCCACGGCGTGGGCGGTGCCGCCCGCGATCCAGGCCCTGATGCTCGACCGCGCGGGCCGGGAGCACGCGACCGCGGCCATGGCGCTGGTCAGCAGCACGGTGTACGTCGGCGCGGCGGCCGGTGGCGCGGCGGGCGGTCTGCTGGTCGGTGTCACCCCAGGAGCCGTCCCGGTGCTGGCCGCCGCCTGCGCCGTCGCGGCGGTGGCCTGGTCGGCCCTGCCCGCGTCGCGGCGCCGCCGTCCCGCCGACGAACCCGCCGACGCTCGCTGGTAGAAGTACGCGGTGCGCGATTTCCTCACTGGTGTCCGATTCTTCGGCAAGGCGCTCGGCATCCTGCTCAGGTCGCCGAAGCTGCTGCTGCTCGGCGCGTTGCCGGCGGTACTGACCGCGTTGTTGCTGCTGGGCGCGATGATCGCGCTGGTCTTCTGGGTCGACGACCTGGCCGCGTTGGTCACCCCGTTCGCCGACGACTGGAGCGAGGGGTTGCGGGCCGCGGTCCGGGTCGCCGCCGGCGTGGCGCTGTTCGCCGCGGCGATGGTCGTCGGGCTGATCAGCTTCTCCGCGCTGACCCTCGCCGTCGGCGCGCCGTTCTACGAGCACATCGCCGAGAAGGTCGAGGACGACCTCGGCGACCCGCCCAGCGACGAGGAGCTGCCGTGGTGGCGCCTGCTGTGGATGGGCGTGCGGGACGGCCTGCTGCTGGTACTGCGGTCACTGGTGTTCACGATTCCGCTGGTGGTCGCCGGGTTCGTGCCGGTGCTGGGGCAGACCGTGGTGCCGGTGCTGCTCGCGCTGGTGACCGCGTGGTTCTTCGCGCTGGAGCTGGTCGCCGTGTCGTTCTACCGCCGTGGGATGGACCTGCGCCAGCGCAGGACCGCGCTCAGCAAGCGACGCGGGCTGGCGATCGGTCTCGGCCTGCCCGCGTCGTTGCTGTGCGCGATTCCCCCGGTCGCGATCATCGCCATGCCGGTGGCGTTCGTCGGCGGCGTCCTCGTCGCGCGCGAGACCCTCCGCAGCCCTCAGCTGGTCAAGCAGAACGGGTGACCCGCCGGGTCGACGAAGACCCGGAAGGTGTCCGTGCCCGCGTCCAACCGCGTGGCCCCCAGTTCCAGCGCCCGCGTCTCGCCCGCGTCGAGGTCGTCGACCTGGATGTCGAGGTGCGCCTGCTGCGGCGCCGCCGGGTCGGGCCAGCGCGGCGGGGTGTACTCGGCGACCTGCTGGAACAGCACGCTGCGACCGTCGCCGCTGATCATCGCGCCCTCCGGCCCTTCGTAGGTCACCTCCATCCCCATCAGCGAGGCGTAGAAGCGGGACAAGCCGATCGCGTCCGGCGCGTCGACGGTCACCGCGAACAGGGGCAGCTCCGGCCCGGTCACCCCGTCCTTCTGGCAGATGTCGAACGGATGACCGGCGGGATCGGCCAGGGTCACCCAGTGGGCGCCGTCCGCGAGCCTGGTGGCGCCCAGCTCCTCCGCCCGCCGGGCCGCCGCCTGGTGGTCCTCGGCGAACAGGTCCAGGTGCATCTGCTGCGGCAGCTCCTGCCCCGGCCACTCGGGCGGCCGGTGGTCGGGGGCGAGCTGGAACGCGACCTCCTGCCCGTCGCCGCCACGCAGCGTGATCCAGTCCTCCTCGTCCTTCACCTTCGTCCAGCCGGTGAGCGCGACGTAGAAGTCCGCCGTCCGCCGGATGTCCGCCGCGTCGAACGCGACCAGCTCGAAACGTCCTGTCACAGTCATGCCGGCATGATGCACCCGACCACCGACGAAACCGGTCCGGTCAGCCCATGCTCTTCGCGCCGTCCAGCGACTCCCGGATGATGTCGGCGTGGCCCGCGTGCTGGGCGGTCTCGGCGATGATGTGCAGCAGGACCCGCCGGACCGACCAGCGCGCACCCGGCTCGAACCACGGCGCGGCCGGCAACGGGTGCGACGCGTCCAGGTCTGGCAGCGTGGCGACCAGCTCGTCGGTGCGCCGCGCGACCTCGGCGTAGTCGGCCAGCACTCCCGCCAGCGTCTCGTCGGGCAGCAGTCGGAACCCGTCGGTGAACTCGGCCAGGTCTTCCTCGGTCATGTCGGCGAAGTCGCGCATGGACTCCGGGCCCTCCACGAAGAAGTTCACCCACCGGCGCTCCATCGCGGAGACGTGCTTGATCAGCCCGCCCAGGCACAGCTCGCTCGCGGTCGTCCTGGCCCTCGCCTGCTCGTCGGTCAGGTCGCGGGTGGTGAACCGCAGGAAGTGGCGGTGCTGGGCCAGCGTCTGCAGCAGGTCGGCGCGCTCGGTGCTGATGGTGGTGGAGGCGGTCATCTCGTTCCTTTCGTCGTCCGTCACGAGCTACGCTAACCACCCCAGCGGCCACTTCCTGTCCTGAATACGAGGAGACATGGCGAACACCAGCTCGCGGACCCTGCGCCTGCTCTCCCTGCTGCAGAACCACCGCTACTGGCCCGGCCCCGAACTCGCCGACCGGCTCGGCGTCTCCGTGCGCACCCTCCGGCGCGACGTCGACCGGCTCCGGGAGCTCGGCTACCCGGTCGAGGCGCAGCGCGGCGTCGACGGCGGCTACCAGCTCGCCGCGGGCGCGGCCCTGCCGCCGCTGGTCATCGACGACGAGGAGGCGATCGCGCTGACCGTGGGCCTGCAGCACGCGGCGCAGAGCACGGTGGCCGGGCTCGCCGAGTCCTCGGTGCGCGCACTGGCCAAGATCGTCCAGGTGATGCCGGCCCGGCTGCGCCGCCGGGCCGAGGCGCTCGGCACGATGACGGTGCCCGTCGAGTGGGGTGGGCGGACCCACGAGGCCGTCGACTCGGACGTACTCACCACGGTCGCCCTCGCCTGCCGGGACACCGAGCGGCTGCGCTTCGACTACACCTCCGGCGACGGGCAGCACACCGGCCGGCACGTCGAGCCGTACCGGCTGGTGCGCGGCCGCCGCTGGTACCTGGTCGCCTACGACCTCACCCGCCACGACTGGCGCAACTTCCGGCTCGACCGGGTGGGCGCGCCGCGGCGCACCGGCGCGCGGTTCCGCCCGCGCGAGCTGCCCGCGGCGGACGCGGCCGAGTTCGTCGTCGACCGCATCGGCCGGATGCCCCGGCCGTACACCGTGGAGGTACTGGTCGACGCCCCGGCCGAGACCGTGCGCGCACGGATCGGCCGGTGGAGCACGGTCGAGGAGATCGACGACGACCGCTGCCACGTCCACATGACCAGCGACTCACTGGACTGGCCGGCGATGGCCTTCGGCTCGATCGGCGCCGAGTTCCGCGTCGTGCGGCCGCCCGAACTGGTCGACCTGTTCCGCGAGTGGGCCGGCCGATTCTCCAGGTGTGACGCGGAGATCGACGCTAGAGATTGACGCCGTGGCTGGACAACCAGGGCAGCGGGTCGATCTTGTTCCCGTCCTGGTGCACCTCGAAGTGCAGGTGCGGCCCGGTCGACTGACCTCGGTTGCCCATCGTCGCGATCTGCTCGCCGGCGGCGACCTGCTGCCCGACGCTCACCAGCGACTCGTTGATGTGGCCGTAGACGGTGATCAGCCCGTCGGCGTGCTGGACGCGCACCCAGAGCCCGAACCCGCTGGCCGGCCCGGAGTCGATCACCTCGCCGGACATGGCGGACAGGATCGGCGTGCCGATGCTGTTGGCGATGTCGATGCCGTAGTGGATCGTGCCCCAGCGGGCGCCGTAGGTGGAGGTGAGCGTGCCCTCCGCGGGCCGCACCACGCCGCCGGCGGAGACCACCGGGCCGGTGGAGCCGGAGCCGGTGTCGGTGCTGGGCTGCGCGGCGGCCAGGGAGGCGCGGCGATCGGCCAGCCGGGCCATCTCGGCCTTGGCGGCGTCCTGCTCGCCGACCGCGCGCTGGTAGGCGCGCTGGGCGTCGGTCTTGGCCTTGCCGGCGGCGTCGCGGTCGCGGACGGCCTGGTCCAGCGCGGCCCGCGCGTCCCGGTCGGCCGCGGCCTTGCGGTCGGTGGCGCGACGCGTGCCGTCCAGGACGTCGACGTACTCGCCGGCGATCACGTCCATCATCGCGGCCCGGTCCAGCAGGTCCTTGGGGCTGTCGGAGCCGAGGTAGCCGGAGACGGAGCTGACCGTGCTGCCCTGGCTGTAGCTGGCCACGGCGAACTCGTCGAACCGCGACCGCATGGACCGCTCCTTCGTCGCGGCGGCCTCGGCCTCCGCGCGGGTGCGGGTGACTTTCTCGGCCGCGGCCTTCGCCGCCGCGCTGGCTTGCCGGTGCCGCTGCTCGGCGTCGGTGAACGCGGCGAACGTCTTGGCCAGCTTCGCCTGTGCTGCCTTGAGCTCGGCATCGGCCGCGGCGATCTGGTCGTCGATCGATCCGGACGGCTGCTGCGCCGCCGGGAGCGGGGCCGCGAGCGGGGAGGCGGACGGCAGGGACACGGTCCCGGCAGCGGTCAATGCGGTCAGCACTGCGGCGGTCGTGGCTCGCGTCAGTTTTCGACGCGCACCCATAGGTACTCCAGGGGTTTTCGGGACGCGTGGGTGCGGGGGAACACGCACACGTCCGGGGTCGGGGCGACCGCGACTATGCGCCCCGCTTCCAGCGGGAATCCACCGGAAATGACATGAGTCACAACATTTGGGTCACGTGAACGAAACGAATCACGGGTACGTATTGACAAGCTTCCCGAACCCGGACTGTGCCCGATCAGTAGCGTGACCAGCTGCCCTCGGGTGCCCGCTGACCCACGCCGGGACGGCTGTAGTCGCACACGCCGCCGGGGAAGGCGGCGCGCAGGCGGGCCAGTTGGTCCTCGGTGAGCGGCCGCGCGTAGTCGGCCGCCGACACCGGCTTGAGCGCGCACTTGAGCACGTCGTTCACAAGCGGCTCGCCGGCCGCGAGGCGCGGGTTCTCGTGCGTCGGGTACAGGTCAGCACACCGGTCGCGGTCGGTGACCCTGGTGCCGTCGGCCTGGTAGCAGGCGTCGACCGCGTCCGCCGGCCGGTGCCGCACGATCTTGTCCGCCAGCGTGGTGGTCGACGTGTCCGCCTCGACGGCGGTCAGCCACTGGTCCATCAGCCGCAGCGCCTCGAGGCCGACCGCGGCCGGGTGCGCGGCGCCCGTGCCGGCCCGGTCCGTGACCAGCATGACGTGGTTGTCCGCCGAGCCGTGGGCGGCGACCAACCGGGCCCGCATGCTGTGGCTGCGCACGCTGTCGTGCGGGTCCGGGATGGCGTCGAAGTAGGTACGGAGGTCGATGATCGGGACCGTGTCGAGGTTCGCGCCGACGTTGACCCGGCCGGTGCGGTAGGCGGCCTCGACGGCGTCGGTGTCGCCGACGGTCCGCGTCGGCACCAGGCCGCCGTCGATGTCGAACCCGCCGACGCGCTCGTTGAGGTCGAGGAACTGCTCGGCGCTGATCACCCCGGCGTCGAACGCGTCCAGGCCGTACTGCACACCGACGTTGTCCAGCGGCCGCCGGGCGAAGCCGGTCGCCGGGTCGCGGCCGTACACGTTGACCGCGTTGTCCTGGTAGGTGCAGCGAGCACCGGTGGGGTTGGTCGCCGGGTGGTAGACGAGGTCTCGTGGGACGGCGACGCTGCAGCCGCCGTAGGTGGGGTCGGGACCGGCGCCGGCCTGGAAGGCCTGCACCCAGTCCGCGCTGTAGGGAGAGGTGCAGTACGCGGCCGACCCCCAGCCGGCGACCGCGGCCCGCTGCGCGCTGGTCCACGACTCGGCCGAGGTGTCGAACGCCCGGTTCAGCAGGGCGCAGTCCGAGGTGGTGACCAGCTGCACGAGGGTGTCGGGGAAGCTCGCGCCGGGCAGGAGACCGTCGAGCAGGCCCGGGTAGTTCTGCGCGATCAGGTGCTGCTGCATCGACCCGCCGGACTCGCCCCAGCCGATCGTGTGCCGGGGCTCGCCGTACTGCTCGACGAACCGCTCCTTGACCATCATCGTCGTCTCGGCGGAGATGACGTCGTTGCAGTTGTTGTTGAGCACGGTCAGGCTGGACACGGCGACCGCGTAGCCCTGGGCCAGCCAGGCGTCGTGCACCGGGCTCGGCATGGTCAGGATCCGGCCCATCGGCGGCGGGAACGTCTCGGTTCCGCCGCCCTGCCGGTACCCGGCGCGGCAGCCGCCGCCGTAGCTGTAGACCAGCCGCTCGTTCCAGCCGGCCGGCCGGGCCACCGGTCCGGGAGCCGGGTCGGTGACCGGGTCGTGCAGCACCGCGAGCTCGTAGATCCCCCGGTTGATGGTGCCGCTCTCGACCCGGACGATGTAGTTGACCGTGCGCCCGTCGTTGTTCGTCGTGCGCGCCAGGTCCGCCGGCCGGGCGCGGAGGTCGGTCAACGGCCGGAACCAGCCGGAGGTCGACCGGTAGACGTAGTCGACCCGCGTCCCCGCCGAACAGGAGCCGTCGGCGACGGGGACGAGCGAGGCACCCACGACCGGCACCCGGAACGCGTCGGTCTCACACACGAACGGGCTCTGGTGCGGCCCGGAGAAGACGGGCCCGGTGATCGGGTGGTTCACCACGGCGCGGCTGGCGGTCAGCCGCTCCCGGCCGCTCCCGCCGACCCGGGCGACGATCGTGTTGCGCCCCACGGAAAGCCCGTCCACGAGCCCGACGAGCGAGCCGCCGTCCGCGCGGAAGGCGCCGGTCACGTCCCGGCCGCCGGCCGACACCGTCACCTGGCCCGGCGAGACGTGCCGCGGCAGGTGCACCCGGACGAGCACGTCTCCCCCGGTCACCATGTCGGCCCTGGTCGACACCACCTGGACGCGGAACCCCGCCCCGACGAAGTCCGCCCGCGCGGCCACGCCGACGAGCGGCACCAGCAGGAGCACGGCCAGCAGGCCGACGACGAGACCACGAACACCGCGCCGAGCGAGAACCATCCTCGTCCCCCAGGAGACCGATGACTGGCAACGAAGCCCGGTCCCCGCGGCGAGCATCAAGATCGTGACACGCGGACGTCGGCGCGCCAATCGGCCAATCGGCTGAGATCGGCTCAACCAAGCCGAGTTCTCCCCCGGAACCGGGCGGGGTGACACCACGCCCACGGTCCGCCCGTCCCACCGGGGCCACCTCCCCGACGCCGTCACCCACAAGGCTTCCCGTCCCCGGAAGGCTCCGACGTGGAGCCGCACGCCCGCGATGACCGCGTCCGCGGGTCCGCCCCGTCGCGGGGATAATGACCGCATGGTCGAGCAGAGCCTGTGGATGCGGAAGGTCACCGAGAACCCGGACCACTCGAGCTGGTACGTCGAGCGCTTCCGGTCGATGGCCCGCGCGGGCGACGACCTGGCCGGCGAGGCGCGGCTGGTGGACGCGATGCTGCCGCGCCGCTCCCGCGTCCTCGACGCGGGTTGCGGCCCCGGCCGGGTCGGCGGTGCCCTGGCCGAGGCGGGCCACGACGTCGTCGGCGTGGACGTGGACCCGGTCCTGATCGAGGCCGCCCAACAGGACCACCCCGGACCGCGCTGGCTGGTCGGCGACCTGGCCGAACTGGACCTCCCCGACCGGTTCGACGCCATCGTCTGCGCCGGGAACGTCATGACGTTCCTCGCTCCCGGCACCCGCCGCGAGGTGCTGACCAGGTTCCGCGCCCACCTGGCGGCGGACGGCCGCGCCGCCATCGGCTTCGGCGCCGACCGCGGCTACCCGTTCGACGAGTTCCTCGCCGACGCCCGCACCGCCGGCCTGGTGCCCGACCTGCTCCTGTCCACCTGGGACCTACGCCCACTCACCGACGACGCGGCCTTCATCGTCGCCGTCCTCCGCCCGGACGACCGCTGACGTCCCTCAAAGGACGTAACGCAACAGGGTCACGCCGTTGCGGAAGCCACGGGCCGCCGTCAGCCGCAGCCGAGGCACCTCGTACCCGTCCGGGAACAGCTTCCGCCCGCGCCCCTGAACGGTGGGGTAGACGAACAACCGGTACTCGTCGACCAGCCCCGACTCGATCAGCGCGTGCGTCAGGGTGATGCTGCCGGTGACCACGATGTCCCGGCCCTGCTGCTCCTTCATGGCCCGCACCCGCGCGAGCCAGTCCCCCGCCAGCACTGTCGAGTTCCGCCACCGCGGGTCGGTCATCGTCGAGGAGACGACGTACTTCTGAACCTGGTTCAGCTCCTCGGTGATCCCGGTTTGGTCGTCGGTCTGCCGCGGCCAGTACCCACGGAAGTCCTCGAAGGTCCGCCGCCCCAACAACAGAGCGTCCTCCTGCTCCGTCTGCAGCCGCGTCGCCGCCAGCATCTCCTGATCCTGGTCGGCGGGGTCGAACCAGTCCCCGAGCATCTCGATGGAGCCGTCGAGGGTGACGTTCTGGGTGATCGCGAGTGTCCTCATGCCAGTAAGACTCCGCCAGGGCCGAGAACTCATCGCCAGGGCCCGGAAACCGCAAAGGCGTCCGCCTCCCCGATCGTTCACCCGGTTCCGGCCGGCCCGCTGGTGCGTGGCCCAGCCGGTGTGCAAGGCCGTCCAATTCTGTCCAGCCGCCGGAACGCTCGGTTCGCTCGACGCCCTGGAAGACGCATGGAAGTCGCAAGTCAAGCAGTTGTCGTGGGCCGCGGACACCATCAACGACACCGCGAACAGGGTGATCGGCGGCGAGGCGTGGATGGGTGAGACGGCGCAGCGGTACGACCAGCACAGGCGCAAACTCGTCGATGACCTCGACAGGTGCGCCGAACTGACCGGCAAGGTCGCCCGCGCGCTGGGGAATGCGCGCAGACACTCCGGCACAACCAGAGCCAGCTGACCGCCGAGCGGCAGAAACTCAACAACATCCAGTCGGATATGGCCAGCGGCACGCTCACCTTCCATCCGAAGAACGCTCAGGAGACCCAAACTCGTCAACGACGCGGTCGGAGTGGCCAACGAGATCCGCGGCCGGGTCGACCGCGAGTTGCACGGCCAGGCAGAGGTCTTCACGTCGGCCGTGGGCGAGCTGCGGGCATGGGAGCGCACCTGGTCGGCCCGGACGCTGAAGATGGTGAACTGGAACATCCAGCAGGGCGGTGGCGGCAATGCGGTGTGGCCGCGGAACGACGGCGTCGGCACCGAGTCCAAGGACATCGACGGCCTGGCCGCACGCCTCATGGCGGGCGAGGTCGACATCGCGACTCTCCAGGAGATGTGGAAGGGCGACGCGGAGAAACTGGAAAAGGCGCTCGACGAACGGGCAGCGCCCGGGGAGAAGTGGGAGGTCCACTTCGGCAAGGCCTCGAGCACGACTTCGGTAACGCCATCGTCGTGCGCACCGGCAACGGCGTGACGGTCGGCGAACCCACGTTCACCAACCTGGGCCCTGGCGACGAGCCTCGCTCCGCCACCAGGACCCACATCACCGTCCGGTGAGCGTTACCAGTTCGGCAGTGTCACGTCGACTTCCTGCCCGTCATGGTCGGACTGGCGCCGGTCCCATCGCGTGGCTTCGGAGGAACCGACACCGCGCGGCAGCACGTGGTCGATCGGCTTGTGACTCAAGGAGGCGCCGCCCTTCCCGTCGTGGATGTCACCGCCGTTGACGTCGAAACCCTGCCCGCCGAGTTCCCTGATTTCCCGCGCCGAAGGGCTGTTGCCACCCGACGTGGCATTGAAATCACCGGTGACGATCACGTTGCCGTCCTTCGGCCCGCCAGCCAGGCTGCGCGGCCTGCTCCGCCGCATGCGGCCCTAAATTACTCAGATGCGCGGTGAGGGTATCCAACCGATTGCGGCCAGCGGCGAGCAGATTGTCCGCGATCTCGTCGTCGAGCTTCCGGTACATCGCCATCGCCAATTCCAGTCGCTCAGCGTCGGAGTCCACCGTTGGCCGTGCCGGAGCCGTTGTTCCGCCACCCGGGTGTTGCCCCGCAGCCGTTCGACCTCGGTCGCGAGTCTGGCCGCCGTCCACGACCTCCCCGGTCGATCTCCACCCACCCGTCGGCCGGACAGCCGGTCCAACGCGGTGTAGAGGTCTCCGCGACGTCGCGACCGATGCCGTAGCCGTGCCCCGGGCGGCCAAGGCCGTGAGGGATCGACGATCTACCTATGCGCGAGCGGCGAACCCGACACAACGGCCATTGGGCAGGTACCGGATGTCGAAACAAGAACGCCCGCCGACCAGGTCATCGCAGGTCAGCGGGCGTCTCTTATCATGAAATTTCGCGGTGGAGCTGAGGGGGTTCGAACCCCTGACCCCCACACTGCCAGTGTGGTGCGCTACCAGCTGCGCTACAGCCCCTTGCGTGTGAACACACTACATCACCCCCACGCGCCCGCCGCGTTCGGGGTTCCCCCGGGGCTCGGCGCGTGCTAGACCGGAGCGGTGATCGACGACGAGGTTGTGCCGCTCGTGGTGCCCGATGCCGAGGGTGTCCGGCCCGACCTGCGGCGGGAGGTCCAGGAACGCCGCCTGCACCGCCTCGTCGACCGGCTGCTCGCCGCCGGTGGGCTGCAGGCTCGGCGGCTGACCGACGCGGGGATCACGCACGGTGACGACGTCACCCTCGAGAACCTCGACCGGCTACCGATGGTCACGAAGCGTGACTTGTGGGCGCACTACCCGGCCGGGCTCCGCGCCGCCCCGCCGGAGGACGTCGTCTGCGTGCACGGGTCGTCGGGAACGGGTGGGCGGCCGACCCTCGTGCCCTACACCGCCCAGGACGTGGACATCTGGGCCGAGGTCATGGCCCGCGCGCTCGGCGGCGCCGGTGCCACCCGTCGCAGTGTCGTGCACAACGCGTACGGCTACGGACTGTTCACCGGCGGTCTCGGAGTGCATCACGGAGCGACACGGTTGGGCGCGACCGTGGTACCCCTCTCGGGTGGGATGACCGAGCGGCAGGTGCGCATGCTGGTCGACCTCCGGCCGGACATTCTCGCCTGCACGCCGTCGTATGCGATCTTTCTCGGGGAGGCGATGGCCGCCGCGGGCGTCCGCGCGGACAGCCTGCGCGCCGGTGTCTTCGGGGCGGAGCCGTGGACCAACGAGATGCGCGCCCAGATCGAGCGGCTGCTCGGGCTCCGCGCACTCGACATCTACGGGCTGTCCGAGGTCATCGGCCCCGGCGTCGCCTGCGAGTCACTGGACTCCGACGGCATGCTGAACGTCGCCGAGGACCACTTCCTCGTCGAGGCGGTCGACGCCGACGGGCGACCGGTGCCGGACGGAACGCCGGGCGAGCTCGTGTTCACCACGCTCACCAAGACCGGGATGCCGCTGCTCCGCTACCGGTCGGGCGACGTCGCCGCGCTGGCCGGGCCGGTGCCCGGTGCACCCCGAACCCTGCGGCGCATGTCGAAGCTGCTCGGGCGCACCGACGACATGCTGGTCGTGCGCGGGGTGAACGTCTTCCCCACCGAGATCGAAGCCGTACTGCTCGCCGACGAACGCGTCGGCCCGCACTACCTCGTCGTCGAGGATCGGCGGGACGCGGCGCGGCCGGAGCTGCGGATCGCGGTGGAGCCGGTCGGCTCCGACACCGGGCTGGCCGACGCGCTCACCGTCGCCCTGCGGGAGCGGCTCGGGCTCTCGTGCGTGGTGCGGGTCCTCGCCTCCGGCAGCGTGCCGCGCACCGAGGTCGGCAAGGCGCGCCGGTTCACCCGCTGGACCGAGGGCCCACCCCCGCTCGACGGACTCGACTGACCTACGCGTCGCGCACGAGCTTGTCCAGCCAGTCCTCATCGGACGGTTGGACGACCTTCTCGCCGACCGCGAGCGTCGGCGTGCCGAAGAGCTTCTCGCCGTCGTGGTCCTGCAGCAGGTACGACGTCTCGCGCACCTCGTCGAAGTGCGTCCTGATGATGCCGTCGTACTCGTCACCCTCCACACAGGACCCGAAGGTTGACCCAGTGATGCCGAGATCCCTACCCAGTTGGATGAGCTGCCGGGTGTCCCAACCGCGCGCACCCTCCTCCGGCTGCGCGCGGAACAGGCTCAGGTGGAACTCCGGGAACTTCCCGGCATCCGCAGCGCACAACCCGGCGTTCGCGGCGTCCATCGAGTACCCGACCGGGTCCGAACGCTCGTTGAGCATCGGCAACAGGTGGTACCGCACCCGCACCGTGCCGTCCGCGACCCGCCGCTCGACGTCGTCCCCGTACTGCTCCTCGAACGCCCCACAGGCCGGACAGAGAAAGTCCTCGTACACGTCGAGCGTGACGTCCGCACCGTCCTCACCGACCACCACGACGGCACCCTCCCGCCGCGCCGGATACGACGTCTCACTCGACGCGGTCTCGATCCGCTGCCCCTCGGTCGCGTTCTTCTGACTGTTGGTGTAGATCACCCCACCCAGCACCGCACCGATCAGCAGCACCACCACAACGGCACCGATCACGACCTTCTTCCGGTCGCCCGGACCACGCCGCCCCGCCGAAGCCGACGCCGACGACGCTGCCACAGGCGCCGGTCGCGCTGCCGCCGCAGGCCCCTGCCGGGACGCGGTCCGCGCCTGCCGCTTCTTCCGCGCGTTCCGCGCCGCTCCACCCACCGACTCACGTCCTTCCCTGCGTACCGACCGGTTCGACCGCACCCCCCGCCGGTCAGCCACCCGCCCACGACGCTACCGCAGCAAGAATGTCAAGAATTGCCGCAATGATTAAAGAACTTGTAAAGTCCTCACCGTAACCCTGCAACCCCAGTGATCGACGCGAGGGAGCCCACCATGCCGCCCCCCGAACCATCCCGACGACACTTCTTCCGCATCACCGCCACCGCCGCGACCGCGGCCACCGGCCTGGCCCTCACCCCCGGCCTGGCCCCCGCCACACCACCCGCTCCGTCCCCAGCAGGAGTGGACCCCTACACCGGCGAACCCCTCAACGCCGGCCCCAACTGCGACCGGGGGTTCAACCTGTGACCACCTTCGTCACCAGATCCCAATGGGGCGCCCGAGCCCCCCGCAGCGTCTCCAACAACATCACCCCCCAAAACGGCGGCGTGACCGTCCACTACGTAGGCGCCGGCAACGTGGCCCGACCGAACCACGCCGACTGCGCCGCCCAGGTCCGAGGCATCCAGAACTACCACATGGACACCAACGGCTGGTCCGACATCGCCTACACCCACATGGTCTGCCAACACGACTACATCTTCGTGGCCCGAGGTCCCCACGTCCGCACCGCCGCCAACGGCACCACCTCCGGCAACCAGAACTGGTACGCCGTCTGCGCCCTGGTAGGCGCCGCGGACTCCCTGACAGAAGGCCTGACAACCGCCATCAAATCGGCCATCTCCAGCCTCCGCTCCGGCGGCAACGCAGCCGACCCCATCAACGGCCACCGAGACCACCTAGCCACCTCCTGCCCCGGCGACCCCCTCTACGCCAAAGTCCAAGACGGCTCCCTGAACCCCGACGGCACCCCCGGCCCCCCACCCTGGCCCGGCGTCTACTTCACCTACCCCCCAACCTTCCACCACCCCGCGGTAGCCACCTGGCAACAACAAATGACCGCCATCGGCTACCCCCTGTCCGCGGACGCCGCCTACGGCCCAGCCTCAAAAGAAGCCTGCCTCAGCTTCCAACACGCCGAAGGCCTAACCGAAGACGGCATAGTCGGCCCAGCAACCTGGAACGCCACCTTCGCCCAACAAGCACTCAGCACCCAGTAACCAACACGCACCCAGCAAGCACGAAGGAAGATCGAAAAACCCCAAGCGGCCGGCGGCTCGAAGAGCCGCCCGCCCCCCCCGGTGAAACCCCAACCCCCCCCCCCCCCCCCGGGGGGGGGGGGGGGGGGGGCGCCCCCCCCCCCCCCCCCCGGGGGGGGGGGGGGGGGGGGGGGCGGGGGCCCCCCCCCCCCACGCCGGGATCAGCCGAACAGGGCGTAGGCGCGGACGAACGTGTGCGTGACCGCGCTGCCACCGTCCGCGACCGCCGTGGCCCGCAGCGAGACGAATCCCGAGTCCGGGTTGTCCACAGTGGCCAGCCACCCGTCGCCGTCCGGCCGCACCGGGACCTCGTGCCAGGTCGCCCCGTCGTCGAAGGACGCCTCGACCGAGGTGAGGTCCCTGCCGGTGGGGGTGCCCTCGATCCGCACCGGGATCTCGGTGGTGGTTCCCGCCTCGGCGCGGTTCATCGTGTCCAGACCACGCGGCGCGAGCCGCACCGCGAGCAGCGGCAGCGCGGTCGACTCCTCGGTCCGCGCGGACCGGAAGCGCCACTCGGTGTGGACGGTGTTGCCGGTCGCCCCGGCTGGGAACGAACCGGACCGGTCGGCATGCACGGTGAGGGTGTAGGCCGCGTCCTCCGGGGGCAGCTCGACGCCGAGGGTGAGGAACCGGTTGTAGGAGGCACTGGCGATCTCCTCGCCACGCGAGTCACCCCGGGTGAGCACGACCGTGCCGTTGGCGTGCGCGTTGCCCCAGTGACCCGGCGTCGAGTCGGCGAAGTAGTCCATGGGCGAGTAACGCAGGGCGTTCCCGTCCCGGGTGCCGACCTTCTCCGGGTTCTGCAGCGAAGGCCCGATCACGCCGCCGTTCCACACCTCCTCGCGCTCGTCACCGGCCTCGAGGGTGATCTCGGGGGCGACCGTCGCGCTCCCGCCGAAGTCCGCCGGGTACGGCGCGGTCATCGACCGGCGCCAGGTGTATCCCGCCGTGACGTACTGGTCGATCACCGCGGGCGCGGCGAAGTGGAACTGCGGGGTGGCGGTGTCCAGCCCGGGGACGAGCGGTCCCATACCCAGGTAGGAGTACCACTGGATGTCGGTGTTGCCGGACCGGTAGTTCGCCCTGATGTGGGCCATCTCGGCGCGGTCGACCCGGACGGCCGGGTTGGCGGGCACCCCGTCTGAGTAGTGCCGGACCACCTGGTAGGCCCACGGGGTCGGCTCGGCGTTCTCCTTGACCCAGACCGACTGGTGGAAGAACGTGAGCCCGTCGCGCTGGATCGGCAACACGTAGGGCATCTCCTCCGGTACCGATCCCTCGTCCCAGTTGTAGCCGAGGTACCCGTAGCTGAAGTCGCTCTCCCCGGACCGGAACCGGTAGATGATCCAGTGGCCGCGGTGCTTGGCGTCCGGCTCACCGACGTCGACGTTGAGCTGTTCGGCACGCCGTGCGTCGACGGTGACCTTCTGCGCCGCCCCGGCCACCCTGACGGTGGCTGCGGCGATAATCAGGTCGTTCGACCCGTCGCCCGGGGTGATGAGCTGGGTCTGCAAGTGCCAGTCACCGGGTGGCAGCCGGAGCACCGCGGACCCGCCGTTGGTACGCGCCTGGACGAACTCGCCGGTGTCGAGGTTGTTGAAGGACACCGTGTTGCTCGTGGACGACGGGTTCCCGTCGCGGTCGATCACGTCGACGGTGACCTTGTACCGCTCGGTGTCCACGGTGAGCGCGAGCGCGGTGCGCAGCGTGGTCCGGCCGTCGAGCGAGCGCGCGCTGAGGGTGCCGGTGTACGCGCCGGGCGCGACGTCGCCGTGCACGGTGACGGGCACGGAGCGCTTGCTGCGCGGCGGCACGACCAGGTGCTTGCGTCCCACCTCGAGCAGCTTGCGGGGGGCCGCCCGGCCGTCCGCCCCGGTCAGTTCGGTCTCGAACCTCAGGAAGACCGGCCAGAACGTGTCGTTGTGGTAGGTGATCTTCTGGGTGACGCGCTGCCGGGGGCCGTGCGGCCACTCCAGGAACTCCGAGATGCTTCCGGTGTCCGAGCGGACGCCCTGGACGGCCCGGCCGAGGTCGACCCGGCCGGTGCCCTGGTCGTACACGCTCGCGCCATCGGTCGGCTCGGCGGTGCTCATCAGCGCGGCCTTCAGCTCGGCCGGCGACAGCCGATCGCGCCGCGACTCGTACCGCTGCGCGAGTACGGCGGCCGCGCCCGCGACGTGCGGGGTCGCCATGGAGGTGCCGCTGGCGGCGGTGTAGCTGTCGTCGACCGGATCGCCCATGCTGGTGCCCTCGGCGCGGGCCGCGACGATGGACACCCCTGGCGCGGTGATGTCCGGCTTGAGCCCGTCGTCGCCCTGGCGCGGGCCGCGCGAGGAGAAGGGGGCGAGCTGGTCGGACCGGTCCACGGCCCCCACGGTCAGCGCGGCGTCGGCGGTCCCCGGCGAGTTGAGCGTGCCCGGCTGGTCGCCTGAGTTGCCCGCGGCCACCACGAACAGCGTCCCGGCCTCCTCGGTGAGCCGGTCGACGGCCGCCTCGACCGGGTCGACGCCGGGGCTGTCCGGGCCGCCGAGGCTCATGTTGACGATGTCCGCGTCGGCCTCGGTCGCGGCCCAGACCATCCCGCGCAGGATCCAGGACTCCGCGCCGGAGCCGCCGTCGTCGAGCACCTTGCCGATCGCGAGGTCGGCGCCGGGAGCGACGCCCCGGTGACGCCCCCCGGAGGCGTCGCCCGACCCCGCGATGATCGACGCGACGTGGGTGCCGTGTCCGTGGCCGTCCGCGGCGGACGCGGCGCCGGTGAAGCTCTTCGCGGCGGTGACGGCGTCGCGGATGTCCGGGTGCCCGGGGTCGTACCCGGTGTCCAGGACGGCGACGGTCACCCCCCTGCCGTCGTACCCCCGCCGCCAGGCGGCCGGTGCGCCGATCTGCGCGGTGCTGTGGTCGAGGGTCGCCTCGACCTTGCCGTCCAGCCAGACGCGGGAGACGCCGTCGCTGAGCGTGCTCGGGCCGGTCAGGTCGCGCCACGCGGTGGTGGCCTCGTCCTTGGGCACCCGCATCGACGTCATGCCCAGGGCGGCCAGCGGCCGGGCGGCCTCGGTGGCGGCGATCCGCCGGTCCGGGTCCGCCTGGCGCACGATCAGCGGGATCTCGCTCGCGTCCGCGTCGCCGTAGCCCCACTCGATCAGCTGGGTCACGTTGAACAGCCGGGGGTCCAGCCTGCCGTCCACGACCATGGGTTCGACGTCCGACGGGAGGACGGAGAGCTGCCCGTCGCGCCGGGTGGTCGAGAAGCGGACCCCGTCGCGCCCCGGCCCTGGGTCCACGTCGATCTGGGCGGCGCCGCCGGCGGTGCCGGTGACGGTCACCACGTCGCCGGTCAGCAGGGTGACCCGCTGGGGCTCCGGCACGTCCTGCTGGTGCCGGGGAGCGGCCGACACCGGTGGGCTCGTCGCTCCCACGGTCGCCGCGAGCGCCACTGCCGTGATGGCCGCCGCGATCACCAATGGCCGTCGCATTCGTCTCCCTTGTTCCGTCCGGTACGGACACGTTTCCGTCTTCTTGAGACAGTTCCTACTGGACTGTGCCAGCGAGCGGAACGGCGCTGTGACGGCGGCTTGTAGACATGTCCAGTACCCGCCACCGAGCACGGCGCGTGCGGGACTACCGACCGAAGTCGCGACGTCGCAGGGTGGTGAGCCCACCCAGGAGGAGCAGCGCTGTCAGCGCCAGTGTCGTCAGGATCGGGAACGGGCTGAACGGCTGGCCCGCCAGCGTGTTGGGCACGTAGTGGAACGGCTCGAACGGCGTCCCGCCCCACACGTTGTACAGCGGTCCGGCGATCTTGCCGAGTACGGCGGTCCAGACCACGACGGCCCACGAGATCGGCATAGCGAACCGCGGCGTCAGCGCGTACGCCAGGAAGCTGACCGCCGTGATCAGCCACGCCGCCGGGACGCAGCTCAGTGCGGCGATCAGAACCGGGACCAGCGGGCCCGGAAGGTCGTCGGTGAACAGGCCGTAGCAGAATCCGAGGACCAGCCCGGTCAACGTGAACAGTCCGGCTGTGCCGAGCGCGGTGACGGCCAGTTGGCCGGCCGCCCACCGGACACGGGTCATCGGGGTGCCCTGAGCCAGTTCGGCCCGGCCCGAACGCTCCTCGGCCCGCAGCCGCTGGATCATCAGTACCGGGTAGATGCTGATGACGTGTGCGAAGAGCAGGACTCCGGCCCACAGAAAGAAATCGACGTAGTCGGCCGAGTTGCCGCCACTGCCGAAGCCCTGCTGCAGAAGCCCGAAGCTGTCCGGCGGCAGCGCGCCGACGTCGGGAACGATCGTGCCGATCCCGGCGGCGCCGACAGCGAACACGCCGATCCCGATCGCCCACTTCGTGAACAGGCCTCGGTGCAGCCGCCAGGACAGCCTGGCCGGACCGCGCAGACCAGGAGCGGTGGCGCGCCCACGGCGCTCGGGGAGCAGACCCTCCCCGAGGTCACGGCGGTCGTTGAGGAGGTAGGCGACGGCCACCAGGACCGCCACGGTTCCGGTGAGGACGGCCAGCATCCACCACCTGTCGTGGCGGTACGGCTGGACCGCGTGGATCCATCCCATCGGTGAGACGTACGCCAGCCACGCCTGACCGCTGGCATCGCCGGCGTAGCGCAGGAGGTAGGAGATCCCGAGGGTGAACAACGTGATCGCCCTGGCCGTACGGGCGTTCCGCGCGAGCTGGGCGGCCACGGCGGCGATCGAACCGAACAGCCAGCCCGCCGCGGCGATGGCGGCGCCGTAGGTCAGCGAACCGAACGGCGCCAACCCGGCGCCGATCTGCGCGAGCGCGGTCAGCGCGCCGGCGACCAGCGATACGGTCGCGGCCACCAGCAGCGCTGAGGTCAGCGCGGCGAACCGGCTCACCACACCGGAACGGAGCAGCTCGGTCCGGCCCGTGTCCTCGTCGGCCCGGGTGTGCCGCACGACCGCGAGCAGCGCGGCGATCGCGGTGAGGAGGTAGAGGAAACCGCCGCTGCGCCACGCGGTCATGAACCCGCGGTCGGCGATCACCGAGGTCCCGCCGCCGAGCGCTCGGAAGAAGACGTTGGCGTTGATCGTCTCGGCGTAGGTGGCCAGTACGCCCGGAGTCGGCATGTTCCGGTCGATGTAGGCGACCATCGTCAGGCCGAGGCCCACCACGGCCACGATCCACCACGGCGCGGTGGTCCGCTCGCGGCGGACGGCCAACCGCGTCAGTAACCGCGTTCCCGCCAACACGTTCATCGCGCCGCCTCCGGCGTGCTGTCGCAGGTTGTGGCGTAGTGCCGCAGGAACAGCTCCTCGAGCGTCGGCGGGCTGCTGGTCAGTGCCCGCACGCCGCGTGAGTCGAGGAAGCGCAGTGTCGCCCCCAGCGTCCCGGGCTCGACGTCGAAGTGCACGATTTCGCCGTCGATCCGCAGGTCGTGGACACCCCGCAGGTCGGCGAGGCCGTCCGCGGGCCTGGAGAGTTCGGCGCGGATCGAGGTCCGGGTCAGGTGCCGCATCTCCACCAGGCTGCCGGTGTCGACGGTCCGGCCGTCCCGGATGATCGTGACGCGTTCACACAACGCCTCGACCTCGGCGAGGATGTGGCTGGACAGCAGGACGGTACGGCCGTTGCGCTCCTGCTCCTCGCGTACGACTTCACGGAACACGATTTCCATCAGCGGATCCAGGCCCGATGTCGGTTCGTCGAGGATCAACAGCTCGGCGTCGGAGGCGAGCGCGGCGATCAGCGCGACCTTCTGCCGGTTGCCTTTCGAATAGGCCCGGCCCTTGGTCCGCGGGTCGAGGTCGAAGCGCTCGATCAGCTCGTCCCGCCTCGACGTGTTCACGCGGCCGCGTACCTGCAGGAGAAGGTCGATGATCTCACCTCCGGACAGTCCCGGCCAGAGCGTGACGTCTCCCGGCACGTACGCCAGGCGTCGGTGCAACTCGGTCGCGTCGCGCCACGGGTCACCACCGAGCAACTGGACCGTGCCCGCGTCCGCGTGCAGCAAGCCCAGCAGGATCCGGATCGTGGTGCTCTTCCCCGCGCCGTTCGGTCCCAGGAAGCCGTGCACCTCGCCGGTCTTGACGCTGAGGTTCAGGCCGTCCAGCGCCCGGGTGGCGTCGAACGTCTTGACCAGTCCACGCACCGAGATCGTCTCGGTCATCACGCGCCTCCTTCTGCTGTGTCGGAGCCGCTGTCCTCGGGTAGTCGAGCCCGGAGCGCGGCGGCCTCTTCCGGACTGAGCCAGGGATGTGAGTAGAGGTCGAGGAGGGTCCTGGCGAGCAGGACCTGCCCCTCCGCGCTGAACACGTCCACACCGAGACGCCGGGAAACGTGTTCGTAGAGCACACTGACCGCGAGTGACATCGCGGTGCCCACCGCGGCCCGCGCCTTCAGGGGAACCTCCGGCGGATCGGCACGGTTCTCGTCGCGCTCCGCGAGCCACTCCGCGCTCAGGTCGGCCAACGTGTCGAACAGCGGCGCCACGCGGCCCTCGACCAGCGCCCGCGAGA
Organism: Actinophytocola gossypii; assembly: GCF_025165815.1. Taxonomy (GTDB): domain Bacteria; phylum Actinomycetota; class Actinomycetes; order Mycobacteriales; family Pseudonocardiaceae; genus Actinophytocola; species Actinophytocola gossypii. Next base: position 315,832 of record NZ_JAFFZE010000012.1, read on the forward strand.
TGTAGCTCCGGTAGGGCGCGAACACCGACACCGCGACGGCCAGGTAGTTCGTCTCGCTCGTGGCCATGTCGGCCCGGACCTGGTCGTTGAGTCGCGTCAGCGCTCTTGCCAGATACGCGTCGCACTCGTCACGCAACGCCTCCTTCGAGCCGAAGTGGTGACGCACCAACCCCGAGGACACCCCCGCGACCTCCGCGATCCCACGGATCGTCGCCCGGTCGAACCCCTGCTCCCCGAACAACCGGAGCGCCGCATCCCGGATCCGGGCACGAGCGGTGAGGTCCTCCGGATCAGGCTGCATACCCATCCTCCTGCTCAGACGTACATCATCCTATCCAATCGGACACTTTACTACACGCCTGTGTAGTTCGGGAGACGGTGGCCCACATGCCGATCCACCCCCTTCGCTCCTCGCCGCACCAGGGTGTACGGTCAGGGCATTCGTACAGGACGATCGATCAGGTCAACTGACCCAGAGGTGCTGATGAGTTCTCCGGCGGCGGCGCGCGGACACGAGGTGCGGAAGCGGCTGTTGGCCGCCGCGGTCGAGCTCATCCCGGAACGCGGCTGGACGGCGGTCAGCACCCGGGTCCTGGCCGAGCGGGCGGGAGTGAGTCCGAGCGTCGTGCACTACCACTTCCCGTCGTTGCCGGCGCTGCTGAACGAGGCCGTGGTCGGCCTCATGCGGCAGGTGCTGGCCCAGGCGGACGCCTCGTGGGACGCGGAGCGCACCCCCGCCGAGGCGGTCGACGCGATGCTCGCGGCGGTGGACCGGTACACCGGGGCCGACCGGATGTCGCTGCTGTTCGTCGAGGCGTACCTGGCGGCCACCCGGGACGAGCGGTTGCGTGAACAGCTCAGTGGCGTGGTCGAGGAGTTCCGGCAACGGCTGGGGAGCTGGCTGCGCGAACACGGGGTACCGGCCCCCGACGAGACAGCGGCGGTGCTCGTGGCCGCGGTCGACGGCCTGCTCCTGCATCGCGGACTCGGCGGTCCGGGCACCGGCGCGGTGGCGACCGTCCTGCACAGGCTGGTGGGCACATGAACAGAGGAGCGGAACCATGGAGATCGTCAAGCAGGTCGGGTTGCCGAAGGGACTGAGCCGGCTACTGTTCCGGCTGCCCATCGCGTTCTACCGGCGAGGTCTCGGCTGGATGTTCGGCGGTCGCCTGATGCTCGTTCACCACGTCGGCCGGGTCACCGGCAAGCGACGTCAGGTCGTTCTCGAGGTCATCGCGCACGATGCCGGCGACGGCTACGTGGTCGCGTCGGGATGGGGGCCGGGAGCCGCGTGGTACCGCAACGTTCTCCACACGCCCGACGTCACCATCCAGGTCGGCAGGCGCACGATCCCGGTGACGGGTGTGCCGCTGCCGGTCGAGGAGGGCGCGGAGATCATGGCGAAGTACGCCTCTCGGCATCGCATGGCCGCGAAGTTCCTCCTCCCGCGCCTGATGGGCTTCTCGGTCGACGGTTCGGCGGACGATTTCCGAGCGGTCGGGCGGCACATGCCGTTCATCCGGTTCGTCCCCCGCACGAACTCAGGCGTTCGCGTCGGCCGGGACCTGCCGGCGGCGGTGCATCCGGTAGGCGAGAGCGACCGAGATCAGCGCGGCGGCCAGGAAGAACAGGAAGATCGGGCTCCGCAGCATCGACACCGGGGAGATGGCGACGCTCTGTCGTAGGGACAGCTCGAGCATCGGACCGAGGATGAAGCCCATCACGAACGGGGCGACCGGCAGGCCGCGCTTGCTCATGGCCCAGCCGGCGATCCCCGACAGCAGGCACACGAACACGTCGAACACGCTGTTGCGCGCGGTGTAGGCACCCACCCCGCAGCACACCAGGATGATCGGGCCGAGCAGGCCGTACGGCACGCGGGCGACCCGCGCCCACACCGGTGCCAGTGGCAGGTTCAGCACCAGCAGGATCACGTTGGCCACGAAGAAGCTCGCGATCACGGCCGCGGTGATGTCGCTGTTGGACGTGAACATGGTCGGACCCGGCACGACGCCGTACACCATCAGTGCCGCCATGATCAACGCCATCGTGGGTCCGGTCGGGATGCCCAGGCTGAACAGCGGCACGAACCCGCTCATGGCGGTGGCGTTGTTCGCCGCCTCCGGGCCGCCGATGCCCTCCACCGCACCGTCGCCGAAACGCGAGTTCCCCTTGCGCTCGGCGCGGCGGCGTTCGCTCGCGTAGCTCAGGAACGTCGTCGTGGACGGGAGCATGCCGGGAACCAGTCCCAACACGAAACCGGTGACGGTGCCGCGACCCGCGGCGCCCGCGCTGCGCCGCAGCTCGTCCCTGGTCGGCAGGAAGCCGCCGACCCGACCGGCACGCGCGTCGACCGTGCCGCGCTCCAACACGCGCAGCACCTCCGCGATGCCGAACAGGCCGATCATCACCGGCACGATGTCCAGCCCCTGCATGAGCTGCAGCGAGCCGAACGTCATCCGCTGCTGGCTGCTCGTCAGGTCGAGGCCAACCGACGCGACCAGCATCCCGGCCGCGGCCATCCCGATGCCGCGCACCACCGAGCCGGACGACAGGCCCGCGATCGCGGTCAGGCTGAACAACACCAACCCGAGCATCTCCGGCGGCCCGAACTCCAGCGCGAACCCCGCGAGGCTCGGCCCGACCAGCACGATGCCGACGGTCCCGACGATGCCCGCGACGAACGAGGCGCCGGCGGCGATGGCGAGCGCCGTGCCCCCGCGGCCGCGGCGGGTCATCGGGTAGCCCTCGATCGCGGCGGGCAGCGACGACACCTCGCCGGGGATCTTCAGCAGGATCGCGCTCGTCGACCCGCCGTACATGGCGCCGTAGTAGATGGCGGCGAGGACCACGATCGCGGCCGCGGGCCCGAGGTAGGTGGTGAGCGGGAACAGGATCGCGACGGCCGACACCGGGCCGAGCCCGGGCAGGATGCCGACCATCGTTCCCGCCAGGCAGCCGAGGAACGCCAGCAGCAGCACCTCAGGCCGGAACACCTCGCCGAACCCGGCCATCAACTGGGAAAACCCCATGGGTCGCCTCCCTCAGAAGCCGAGAAGTCCGGTCGGGAGCACCACTCCCGACAGCTCGAACAGGGTCACGAGCACGGCGTTGACCGCTGCCGTGTAAGCGATCGCGCGCACCCAGGGGTAACGCGAGACGAACCGCAGGTACCCGAGGACCGAGGCGCAGCCCGCGACGACGTGTCCGGCGGTCCCGAGCAGAACGGCGTAGCCGGCGAAGAAGGCCAGGCACAGCACCATGTCCCGCCGCGGCGTGGCCGGCCGGACCACACCCTCCTCTTCGGACTCCTCCGATGTGGACACCGCGCGCCCCGGCCGTTCCGCGTACAGCGTGGTGACGGCCAGCACGAGCCCCAACGCCAGCACGTACCAGCCGGCCATGTCCGCCTGCGCGGCCGGGTCCACGGTCAGCAGCAGCCGCAGCCCCTCCTCGACCGCGAGCGCGGCGAGCAGCAACAGGACCAGCATCGGCGTCCACGCCGCCGACGTGGGCCGTGACTTCGTTGTCATCGTGCCTCCTCCTGGCCTCAGCCCGCGACGCCGACCTGGTCGGACAGCGTGGTGAACCGGTCCTTCTCGCGCCCGATGGCGGTACGCAGGTCCTCGCCGGTCAGCACCGCTGGTTCGAGCCCCACCGCGCGCAGCCGGGCGACCACGTCGTCCTGTTCCGCGATCGCGGCGACGGCGTCGGCGAGCTTGCCGGTGATGTCGCCGGGCAGCCCGGGCGGCGCGGAAACGCCGACCCAGTACCGCATGTCCAGCTCCGGGTGGCCCAGCGAGGTGGTCGTCGGCGTGTCCGGCAGCTCGTCCACCGGGGTGTCGCCGGTGACCGCCACGGCGCGCAGCTTTCCGGTGCCGGCGAGGCTGAACGCCGAACTCGCACCGCCCGCACCGAAGTCGATGTCGCCGGCCGCGACCGCGCGCATCACCTCGCCGGAGCTGCGGAACGGCACCCGTCGCACCTTCCCGGCGTCGATCCCGCTCGACGCGAGGAACTGCAGCGTCGCGAAGTCACTGGTGCTGCTGCCGCCGATCCAGCCGACCGTGAACCGCTCCGGGTCCTCCCGCGCGGCCGCGACGACCGCGTCGAAGTCCCGGTACGGCGAGTCCCCGCCCACCACGTACACGTGCGGCCCCTGCGCGAACCGGGCGACGAACGTGCGGTCGTCCCACGGGTACGGCACGTACGGCAGCAGGCCCTGGATGGAGCTGGACCCCGCGCCGTCGGCCAGCAGGGTGTAGCCGTCCGGGTCGGCGGTGCGCACCGAGTCGGTGCCGATGATCTGGTCCGCGCCCGGTTTGTTGATCACGTTCACCGGCACGTCGAGCTCGCCGGACAGCGCGTCGGCCGCGGCGCGTGCGGCGATGTCGGTCGACCCGCCGGCCGCGAACGGCACCACGTAGTCGATCGCCCGGCTCGGATAGTCGGCCGCGCTCTCGGCCGTCCCGGAACACGCACCGAGCGTCAGGCAGGCCACCAGGGCGAACGCGGCCCTACGCATCGGACCGGCCGTAGTCGTCCCGGGCGCTCTCCGCGCTCACCCTGCCCTGTCGCACGTCCGCGGCGACCGACTCCGCCGGCCGGGCGTGCGGGTCGCCGTAGCCGCCCGAGCCGGGGCTCTCGATCCGCAGCACGTCGCCGGCGCGCAGCGCGATTCCGGAGACCCGCCCGCCGGGCAGCACCTGTTCGGTGTCGGTACCTGGTCGCAGCACGAACCGGCCGGTGCTGCCGTCGCGGCCGCCCGCGAGCCCCTGCGGCGGGAACGTCTGCCGGTCGGCGTGCGCGGAGAACGTCGCGTGGTCGGCGAGCACCCGGATGTCCCGCCGCACACCGAGCCCGCCTCGGTACTCCCCCGCCCCGCCCGAGTCGGTGATCAGCTCGTAGGTCTCCACCCGCAGCGGGTACTCCAGCTCCAGCGCCTCGATCGGCAGGTTGGAGGAGTTCGTGACGTGCACCTGCACCGCGTCCAGGCCGTCGCGGTCCGGGCGCGCGCCCGCGCCGCCCGCGATCACCTCCGGGTAGACGAAGAAGTCGGCGTCGGTACCGGCGAACGTCACGTAGGTGATGGAGCTGTGCGACCCGGCCGGTACCCGGTCCGGCACCGCCTTCGCCAGCGCGGCGAGCAGCACGTCGGCGATCCGCTGGCAGGCGTCGGTGCGCGCGGCGACCGGTGCTGGCGAGCGCGGGTTGACGATGCTGCCCTCCGGCGCGTCGATGGCGACCGCGTCGAAGAACCCGCCGTTGGCCGGGATGTCCGGGTCCAGCGCGGCCTTCAGTGCGTAGTACACGGTGGCCTCGAGGGCGGACCGGACCACGTTGATCGCGACGTTCGCCTGGCGGCCGGTGCCGTCGAACGACACCGACAGCTCCGCGCCGCGGACGGTCACCGCCGCCCGCACCCGGATCGGTTCCTGACCCGGCTCGTCGGCGTCGAGCCAGTCGGCCGCGGTGTAGACGCCGTCCGGGATCGCGCCGACCGCGAGCTCGAGGCGCTTCCGCGCGTACTCGAGCAGCTGCTCGCTCGCCGCCACGACGGTCTCGCTGCCGTACTTGTCGTGCAGGTCGGCGAACCGCCTGCCGCCGGTGTGCACGGCGGCGAGCTGGGCGAGCAGGTCGCCACGCCGCTCCTCCGGGAGTCGCGAGTTCAGCGTGACGAACGCGACGACCTCCTCGTTCACGGTGCCCCCGACCATGAACCGGACCGCGGGGATCCGTAGCCCCTCCTGGAAGATCGAGGTCGAGTCACCGGAGTTGCTGCCCGGCACGTGACCGCCGACGTCCGAGTGGTGGGCGATGTTCGCGCTGAATCCGACGAGCCGGCCGGCGAGGAACACCGGCGCCGCCATCGTGATGTCGGGCAGGTGGGTGCCGCCGCCGGTGTACGGGTCGTTCGTGATGTAGACGTCGCCGTCGCGCAGGCCGTCGGCCCCGACGGTGTCCAGGAGTTCGGTCACCAGGCCCTTCATCGAGCCCATGTGGATCGGGATGTGCTCGGCCTGTGCCACGAGGCGGCCACGCGCGTCGAAGAGGGCGGTGGAGCAGTCGGCGCGTTCCTTGATGTTGGTGGAGTAGCTGGCCCGGCGCAGGACCGCGCCCATCTCCTCGGCGACCGACAGCATCGCGTTGCCGATGACCTGAACGGTCACCTGGTCCACGGTCCGGTCCGTGGTCATCGAATCACCTCGATCAGCAGGTTGCCGAACTCGTCGACGGTGGCCGTCCACCCGGGCGGGACGACCGTGGTCGAGTCGAGCTGTTCGACGATCGCCGGGCCGGCGATCGTGTTGCCGGCCAACAGCTTCGCCCGGTCGAACACTGGTGTGGGCACGGTGCCGTGGTCGGCGCCGAAGTCGGCCTCGCGGGTCTCGCGCAGGGCGGCGGGGTCCGGCGCGGCGCCGCCCTGGGGTAGCCGGGGCAGGTCGGGCTTCGCGACCTCGCCGTGCGCGACCGCGCGGATGTTCACCAGTTGCACGGCCGCGTCGGCGTGCGCGAAGCCGTAGGACTTCTCGTGCTGGGCGTGGAAGTCGGCGATCGCGGCGGCGAGCGCGGCCTCGTCGAGCTCGTCGGAGGGCAGCGCGATCCGCAGCTCGAAGTTCTGTCGCGGGTAGCGTGCGTCGGCGGCGACGGTCACCGTGTGCCGGGTCGCGATCCGGGCCTCACGGTCGAGCCATGCCCTGGCCTCGGCGACCACCCCGGCGATCGTCTCGTTCAGCGCGGGCAGCACGGCGGCCTCGGCCGGCCGCAGGAACGCGCGGCTGAACTCGCTGCGCACGTCGCTGACGAGCAGGCCCAGTGCGCACAACGTGCCCGGGTTCGGCGGCACGAGCAGCCTGGTCATGCCGACCTCCTCGGCGACCTCGGCCGCGTGCAGCGGGCCGGCGCCGCCGTAGGCCATCAGCACGTAGTCCCTCGGGTCCTCGCCCGCCTCCACCGACACGCGTCGGACCGCGCGAGCCATGTGCGAGTTGGCGAGCCGGCCGATGCTGCGTGCGGCTTCCAGCGGTGCGCAGCCGAGGCCCTCGGCGACCGTGCCGACCGCGCGCTCGGCGGCGACGCGGTCGATCGGCATCGCTCCGCCCAGTGCGGACACCGGGTTCTGCCTGCCCCGCACCACGTTCGCGTCGGTCGTCGTGGGCTGGGTGCCGCCGTGGCCGTAGGCCGCCGGGCCCGGTCGGGCACCAGCGCTCTCCGGGCCGACCCGCAGCCCGCCCGCGCCGTCGACCGAGGCGATGCTGCCACCGCCCGCCCCGATCGTGTGCACGTCCACCGACGGCACCCGGATCGGGTAGCCACCGAGGCCGCGCTCGCTGGCCGACCGCGGCCGGCCGCCGCGCACCAGGCACACGTCGGTGCTCGTGCCGCCCATGTCGAAGGTGATCAGGTCGCGGTGTCCGGCCAGCCCGGCGAGGTAGCCGGCGCCGACGACGCCCGCGCTCGGTCCGGACAGCAACACGGTGACCGGCCGCTCGGCGACCGCCTCGGGCGACGCGAGACCGCCGTTGGACTGGATCACCCGGGGACCGACCGGCAACCCGGTCGCGGCGACGCGCTCGCTGAGCCTGCGCACGTACCGGGACACCACCGGCCCGACGAACGAGTTGATCACCGCCGTGGAGAACCGCTCGTACTCCCGGAACTCGGGTGCGACCCGACTGGACCGGGACACGAACACCTCCGGCAGCCGCTCGCGCAGCGCCTCCTCCACCCGCTGCTCGTGTCCGGCCGACCGGTAGCTGTGCAGCAGGCAGATGGCGACGGCCGCCGCGCCGGTCCGCCGCACGGTCTCGATCACGCGGTCGACCTCGGCGTCGGTCAACTCCCGCACCACCTCGCCCGACGCGCCGATCCGCTCGGCGACCGGGACCGTGCGGTCGCGGGGCACCAGCACGGGCGGCTTGTCGGCGAACAGGTCGTACAGGTGCGGGCGCCGCTGCCGGGCGATCTCCAACACGTCCGCCACCCCGGCGGTGACCAGCAGCGCGGTCGTAGCGCCCTTGCGCTCCAGCAACGCGTTGGTGGCCACCGTGGTGCCGTGCCCGAGGTAGTCGACCTGTTCCGGTGTCGCGTCCGCGTCCGCGAGCACCAGGCGGATGCCCTCGGTGACCGCGATCGACTGGTCGTCGCCGGTCGAGGGCAGCTTGACGACGTGGAACCGGCCGGTGGCCGAGTCCAACGCGGTGACGTCGGTGAACGTGCCGCCGACGTCGACTCCGATGCGGATCACGCGTGGCCTCCTGTCGTCCGGGCGAGCGCGAGGTGGTCGAGCGGGCCCCCGGCGGCGCGGTCGAACAGCACGTCCACGCCCAGCTCGGCGAGCACGGGCGCGAGTTTGAAACCGTGCCCGGAGAAGCCGCTCATCGACACGACGCGCGAGTGTCCTGCCGGGCGGCCGATCAGCCCGTGGTTGTCGGGGGTGTAGCCCTCGAAGTACGCCGCCGCCCGGGCCGCGGCCGGTTCGACCCCGGTGAACAGCCGCGCGGCCGCCGCCTCGACGCGGGTGGTGTAGTCGGCGGGCACGGTCCGGTCGAACTCGTCGAGGTCGGTGACCGGCGTCTTCGGGATGTGCAGGTTGATCTTCACCAGCCCGTCCGGCCCGGCGGGGAAGAACGACAGCCCGGCCTCTGGCCCGCTGCGGCGGATGCCGACCGGGAAGCGGCTCGGTCCGAACAGGTCCGGGTCGGCGGCGCGGAACCAGTGCAGCACGACCCGGCGGATCTCGTAGCGCTCCCGGACGTCACCGAACAGCTCGCCGGTCCACGGACCACCGCAGACCAGCACCCGGCCCGCGCGGACGACCCCGTCGGTGGTGTGCACCAGGACATGGTCACCCGCTTCCTCGATCCGCACCGCCTGACGTCCGGTGTGGACCGTCGCCCCGAGACTCTCGGCGAGCCCCGTGGCGGTGCGGATCGCCGTGACCGGCGCCAGCAGGCCGCCCTGCGGGTCGAACACGCCGAGGTCGTCGTCGTGCAGGCGGTGTTGGGGGTAGCGGGCGGCGAGTGTGGGGCCGTCGAGCAGTTCGTGCGGCAGGTCGAACTCCCGCACGCTGCGCAGCACCTCGACCACCTCGGGATGACCCGCCGGGCCGATGGTCAGCGCGCCGGTGCGGCGCAACAACTCGGTGTCGGTCAGCGCGGACAGCTCGGTCCACAACTCGTCGGCACGCCGCAGCAACGGGACGTACCAGGCGCCCTCCTTGTAGGCCACGCGGAAGATCCGCGTGCGCCCGCCCGCGGCGCCCAGCTCGTGCCCGATCTGGTGCCGCTCGACACCCAGCACGCGGAGTCCCCGACTGGCCAGGTGCCACAACGCCATACTGCCCATCGACCCGACGCCGACCACGACGACATCCCAGGTGCCGCCACCGGCCCGATCCGTGTCCCGATCCGTCATCAAGACCTCCCTTGACCGGCCACTGTAGGATTCGCTACAAGAAGGAGTCAATAAGGTAATGGAAGCTACAGATGCTCCGCTGCACGAGCGGGTGGCGGCCCTGGCGGGTGGGATGTCCGCGAGCGAGCGCATGGTGGCCGAGTACATGGCCGACCACCCGGAGATCGTCGTCGCGTGCTCGGCGAGCGAGCTGGGCACGCGGACCGGGACCAGCGACGCGACGGTCGTACGCGCGACGAAAGCCTTGGGCTACACGGGTTATCGCGAGCTGAAGCGGACGATCCTCGGCACGCTGACCCGGCAGCGCGACCTGGCGGCGACCATGGACGACCGCCTCGCTCGGGCAGCCACGGAGGACGGTCCGGTCGGCCGGGTGCTGGACGACACGGTGGCGCTCCTCGGACAGCTGCGCCGCGGGCTGGACATGGTGGCGTGGCGGCGCGCGGTCGACGCGCTGATCGGGGCGCCGGAGGTGATGACCTACGGCATCGGCCCGGCCGGCGTGGTGGCGAGCTACCTCTGCCTGTCGCTGAAGCGGATCGGGCTGCGGGCGCGCGGCGTGGAGACCACCGGCTTCCGGCTCGCGGACGAGTTGCTGGCGCTGCGGCGGGACGAGGTGGTCGTCGTGTTCGCGCCGATCCGGGAGTTCCGGGAGATCTCGCTGGTGGTCGGGCACGCCGAACGCGTCGGCGCGAAGGTCGTGGTGGTCACCGAGAGCCTTGGCATGGCACTCGCCGACCGGGTGCACGCGGTGCTCTCCACGCCGCAGTCGACCACCAGTACGGCCAGCGAGATCACCGCGGGCCTGGTGCTCGCGCACGCGCTCACGCTGAGCGTCGCGGTCACCAACCGCTCGGCCGCGGTGGACACGCTGCGGCTGGTGAACGAACTACGGGCGAGCGCGAGCGGCGCCGAGCTGGACATGTCGCCGTTGCCGCCACTGGACTGAGCTTCGACGCCGGAGGTGCCATGCGAGTGCTCGTACTGGGAGCCGGGGTGCTCGGTGCCGCGGTGGCCAACCGCATCGCGGCCCGGGGGCACGAGGTGCGGGTACTCGACGCCGCGCCGGCACCCGCGACCGGCACGTCGGCGGCCACGTTCGCGTGGGTCAACGGCAACAACAAGCAACCCCCGCACTACCAGGAACTCAACGCGGCCGCGATCCGTGAGCACCACCGGTTGGGCGGGGTGGCGGCGGGCTGGCTGGTGCCGAACGGGCACTTGGAGGTCGCCGCGACCGAGGAGCACCGGACCCGCCTCACCGAACGCGTGACCCGGCTCGCGGCCACCGGGTACCCGGCGTCCTTCCTGGCCCCGGCGGAGGTGACGGCGCTGGAACCGGACCTCCGGGTCGAACCGGACGCGCTCGCAGCGTGGTTCCCGGACGAGGCGCACTGCCACCCCGAGGCCTTCGTAGCCATGATGCTCGCCGGGGTTCCGGTGTCGACCAACCAGCGCGTGGTCGGCGTCGAGGAGCACCGCACCGGCGCGTCGGTGCAGCTGTCCGACGGCACCGCGCTGACCGCCGACCACGTGGTCACCTGCCTCGGCCGGCACACGGCGGCACTGCACGAGGACGTGCCCATGATCGAGCCCGCCCCGGGCAACGCGGCGGTCGGCTTCCTCGCCCGCACGGCACCGGTGGCGGCACGACTGTCCCGGGTTGTCACCACGAGCACGGTCAACCTGCGCCCCGCGGGAGGTGGCGCGCTGGTCGCACAGACCCTCGACCAGGACGTGCTCGCGGACCCGGCGCGACCCGTCCCACCCTCGGTGGTGTCCACCATGGCCGAGCGAGTCCGCGACCGGCTGGGGTACCCGGTGCGCGTCGAGTCCGCGGTCGTCGGCCAACGCGCTCTGCCCGCCGACGGGCTGCCGGTCGTCGGACCGCTGGGCGCACACCGTTACGTGGTGGTGAGCCACAGCGCGGTGACCCTCGCTCCCCTGCTCGGCGAGCTGGCGGCCCGGGAGGTCTGCTCGGGCGCGGAAGAAGACGTGCTGCGCCCGTACCGCGTGGACCGCTTCCGCCGTCCACACCCGACCCCGACACCCGCCCGCCGTCCCGGCGAGCAGTGACGCTCCGGGCTCGATGCCCAGACAGATTCGGCGACGCCGCATCGTCGCCGCCACCCTGGCCGCGGCCGATCTCGTACGTCGAGCGAAGGTCTGCGCCAAGTGGCACCCGGAACCGCCTGTACCAGCGCTACCCGGACATGCCGCGGTATCAGGACTGACCCGCGAACCGACCACGGACGGACCTATGGACGGCACTGATGGCAGTCGGCGGCCAGATCATCGCCGATTCCGACCGCCGAGCATGCCTGACGGCATCTCCGGAACGGCTCCGTCCCCGGCGGCGTTACCGGGCCTTCGACCCGTCGTCGACCGGCCCAGGGCCCGAAGGTTTCCACTGGTGAGCGGCGGGGTATCGTCTGGTATGGATTCGGACCCCGGTCCCTCTAGACGTGGCACGAGCTGGTACGAACCCGCGTCACTCGATCACGACCCCTTCACCCATTCTGCGGTGTTCTACCGTGACGAACCGGAGTACCTGGCGCACACGGTCCCGTTCATTCTCGACGGGCAGGCGGCTGGTGAGCCGGTGGCGGTCGCGGTTCCCGGCCCGAACCTGCGCGCGATCCAGGACGAGGTGGGCATCCGGGGCGGACGGGTGGACGAAGTGCGATGGCTGGACATGACCAAGGCCGGGCGCAACCCCGGCCGGATCATCCCCGGGGTGTTGCGGGCGTTCGCCGACCAGCACACCGACCGCCGGGCTCGGATCATCGGGGAACCGATCTGGCCCGGTCGCAGCAGTAGCGAGTACCCGGCATGCGTGCAACACGAAGCGTTGATCAACGCCGCGTTCCTCGGTCGAGAGGTCACCATCTTGTGCCCCTACGACGCGCAGGGGCTGGATCCGGTGGTGCTGGCCGACGCTGCCGCCACGCATCCCATCATGGTCGACGGCGACCGATGGTGGCGCAGTCGCGACTACGCTCCCGAGCAAGTCGTCGACGCCTACAACACGCCGCTCACCGAACCGGCCTCGGCGCAGGAACACGCCGTGGCGGCCGATCAACTCCCGCTCATCCGGCGCTGGGCCAGGCAGCGAGCGGCACAAGCCGGTGTCGAGACCGACCGGCTCGACGACGTTACGTTCGTTGTCAACGAGCTGGTCACCAACAGCATCGAACACGGCACCGGCAACCCGCGGGTGCTGGCCTGGACAACCAAGGACGCGGTGGTGTTCCAGACCACCAACGCCGGGACGATCCCCGATCCCCTCGTCGGGCGACTGCCAGCGACACCAGGACAGATTCGGGGCCGCGGCCTCCTCGCGACAAACCTGCTCACAGATCTGGTCCGCATCCATCGCAGCGACGATCGCACCACCATCCGCGTCCACTTCCACCGGGCTGGACATCCCCGGTGATCGTCTCCTGACCGTCGCGTCCGCGCTCTCGGTCGACGCGGGACATGCGGAAGTGACATGGACGGGCGGTCAGCGCTGGAACGAGCGATCGAGCTTCGGGAGGGCGAGCCGACATGAACGACAACAACCAGCTTTACTCCGAGGAACTCTCGGTGGACCTCGAGACGCTCACCGGCGACCGGCCGCTGCGGGTGAAAAGGACCGTGCAGGGCCATACCGTGCTCGTCGAGGCGTGCGGGGAGGTCGATCTGGTCACCGCGCTGATGCTGGAGGAACAGCTGGAGTACGCGGAAGCGATCGTGGTGCCACCCGCGCCGGTGGTCGTGGACCTGAGCCGCGTCGCGTTTCTCGGCGCACGCGGTCTGGGAACCCTGGTCCACCACCATCACCGCTGCCGCTCGTTGGGCAGCACACTGCGGATCGTGGCCCAGCAACCCGAAGTACTCAGACCGATCCACGTCACCGGCCTGGACACGACCCTGTGCGTGGTCCCGAACGTCCACGACGCTCAGCACCAGCGCACGCACAACCCACCGCAAAATCACATCAGCTCCACGTGATACCGGAGCAGGTCGCCACGAGGAAGGGGTCCAGGCTCCGCCTATGGCTCCTCGCGGATGCTGGTGCGACCTCGCCCACTGGGCTGGAGCCTGCCGCCACTGATACTCCAGTTCCTGAGCTCCACCCGAACTACGCTGGACGTCGACGGCTGTCGTTCAACGCGATCGCGGACGGGGCGGCGGTGGTCGGTCAGGCGGCGAACCGTTCGGCGGCTGGTCGGCGACGCAGGCTTGAGGTCGTAACAGCCGGCGGTGCGCCATCGCCGACGGCGCCGATGTGCTCGACGAGCGACGCCGGAAACGCCCGCCGACCTGGACGCGGCATGAACACGAGACCAGCCACGGCGTGCTGCACTAACGTCGCATGCGCCGGGGCTGCGGTTTCCACAAGTACCTGATCTGCAGAAACAGAGAAAACCGTGCACAAAGCAGGACGGGTTCAGATCCGTTTAATGCAAGTTCACTCCCAGCAACGACATGGTGAACTCCACATATGGCATCCCGGTGACCCCGGCCGATGTGATTGACCAGCATAGTGCGTTTTACCGAACAGCCAGCCGAGACCCACCCGCTGGGAAATGAGTCGGTAGCCGGAACAGCAGCCGGCCCAATCTTGCCGGTGGCCGCACCTTCTTGACCATCTTCACCTTCGAGCTCCGCTCGTTCCCGGCGCCACGCGGCCGTGGTACCCGACGACTGGGAGTTCGGACCACAGGTCACTCGGCGGGGTACTGGAACTCCGCGACCGCCCGAGCTGGGGGCGCCCGCTGACCAACGCGGGGTCGGACACACCCCGCGGCAGCTAACGTGGCGACACGAGCCTTCCCGCCAGGCCGCGGTACGAGCCGTGCTCACGGGGGTAGTCGTCGATGCCCTCGCGGTAGCAGAACACGATGTCGTTCGCCGAGCCCGGGAGGCCGCCGCGGTTCATGCTCTGGCTCTCCGCACGGTAGGTCTCGCCGGGTAGATCGCGGCCGGTCGGCATGCGAATGCCCCACCGCTTCCTGGTCTCGCGCTCGACCTCCTGGGCGAGGTCCTCACCGAGGTCGAGCGCGTCGAGCAGACGGCGCTCGACGTAGTCGGTCAGGAACGTCCGCGCGACCTCGTCGCGGCCGGCGGCGAACAGCCGCTGCGCCTTCCCGCCGATCCTGCGCTGCTCCTTGAGCAGCCGCTGCTCGAACGCCTCGATCTCCGCCGTGACCGGCTTGAGGAACGTCCTCGGGTGCTCGCACATGTGGTACATGAGCCGCTTGAACGTCCGCGGCGCGTAGCGGGTGGCCTCCAGCGGCGCGTAGTCGGCCGCGAGGTGCGAGGAGGCGGCGTCGCTGGTCAGGTAGCGGTGTTGCTTGTACTCCGGCGGCACGTCCTTGGCGCCGATGTAGACCGGCACGTAGGGGGTGGACACCGCGCCCGTGACGGCCGTCCACAGGACGTTGAGCTCCGGATGCTCGGCGTTGCCCAGCTGCGCCACGTGGCCGTAGCCGGAGCGGTCGTGCGACCACCGTGGATCCCGGACGTAGGCCAGCATGTCCGAGAGCGAAACCGGCCCCAGGTCCGCGCGCAGCTCCCGCTCCAGATCGGACTGGACGTTGTTGCCCCACGGGTGCGTCGGCGTCACCACCCGCTCGTCGGGCTGCCACCCGGCGTAGACCTCCTGGGGGTCGAACCAGGCCTTCCCCGCCGGGTCGAACCACTTCCGGTCGACCGCGAAGTCGACGAAGTTGTCCGACGCCAGGTACTCGTCCGGGTGATCCCGGTAGTCGAGCGGGAACGGGTTGAGATAGCCGGGGAACGACACGCGGACCTCGTCCGGCCCCAGCCGCTCGGCCGCCCACAGCCCCTGGCTCCCGCCGTAGTTGACCAGGACCCAGCCCTCGTTCTCGTCGGCGAACAGGTGCGAGTTGCCGCCATAGGTCGAGAACCCGTACTCGTCGATCAGCGACCCGACGATCTCCACCGCCTCACGGGCGGTCCTGGGCCCGCTCCATGGCGATCCGCGCCAGGTCGCTGTAGTTGGGGCCGACCTGCGGGTTCTTCGTGAGCGCGAGCAGGCGCTCGCTCGACGGCGACCAGATGTCGCGGGCCGCGACACCGTGCTCGTTCAGACCTCCGTTGGTCAGCGGCGCGGGAAAGCCCGCGAACTCGGAGTAGTTCGAGGTGATGTACTTGCTGGTCCGCCGGGCCTGCGGGATCTCGGTGAGCTCGCCGGGATAGCTCGCTTCCTCGGTCACCCCGACGCGGGTCGTCGCGCCCTCGGGGAACTGGCGTCGTGGCACGATCTCGAGCCAGTGGCTGGACGGTTCGTGACCGAAGCCGCCGAGCAGCACGGAGCCGTCGTCGGTCCGGTTCTTGCCGACGTAGAACCCGATGCTCTTGGTCAGCTCCGAGGCTTCCACCCGGTCGGGGACCGGCCTGGTCCCGTTGTCCGCCGCCGGGACCCCGGCCGTGGGGATGACGAGCAGAGCGGCCCCGAGCGCGACCACGTGCCCGAACCTGGGTCGTGTCGAAGATCGTGCCATGTCGTGCGATCGTACGCGGCCGGGCGCGGGAGGGCCTGTTGTGCTTCGGAAACCAGCCGGCAGGGTGACCGGAGTGTCCGGTACACCCTGCCTGAGCTGGTGTAATGGTCGGGTTCAGTTCCTCCCGACGCCGCTGTGGGCGGCCGCCCGCCGGATCCAGCCCGCCTCCCGTCCGGTGATGACGTCCTCGGCACGCAGCTGTCGCATGACCTCGTTGACGTGCTGGAGGAACGCACCGCGACCGCTCCACGGCTCCTCGTCGAGGATGAGGTCGTTGATGGTCGTACCGCTCGACACGGTCCGGTTGACCACGTGGCTGTCGACCCCGCCGACGATCACCGTGGTGTCGGCGACGACGACCGTCAACCGCTGCCAGTCCTCGGCGTTGCCCGCCGCGTCGACCGAGCGGTACTCCACCTCGTGCGCCGCCGCCGGGTCGAGTGTGACCGGTCCCGAGTACACGACGGGGTCGGCCTCGCCGGCCAGGCGGTAGTGCGTCTCGACGCCGCCGGACGCCACGTCCGTGGCGGCGAGCATCAGGGTCGCCGGCCCCAGGTAGACGTCGCCGTCGAGGTCACCGTCGACGACCGCGACGGTCTCCGGGGCGGTGACGTCGACCGCGACCTCCACCACGTCGGGCTCCGAGGTCCCGGCCTCGTTGGTCGCCCGGTACTCGACCGCGTGGGTGCCGTCCTGGTCGAGCGTGACCGGCCCGGTGTACGGCGCCCACTCCCCCGCGTCGACGCGGTACTCGATGTCGGCGTCGGCGTCGTCCGCGGCCAGTGTCACCGTCACCGGCGTCACGTACCAGCCCTCCTGGCCGTCCGGCTCGGCCGGAGCCACGGTGGCCGACACGGTCGGCACCTGGACGCTGGACTCGGCGTCGAAGTGCAGCCAGTTGACGTTCGCCTCGGCACCGGGGAACACCAGGTAGAGCTTCGTGCTGCCCTCGCTCGGCTGGAGGTCGACGGTGACGTCGGTCCAGTTCGCGACGTCCGGGTTCAGGACGATCGAGCCGTCGTTGCCCTGACCGGACGAGTCGACGAGCGTCGTGCCGCCGGTCTCGTCGAAGTCGTAGGCGACGACATCGCCGACGTCACCGCCGTCACCGGCGGGTGCCGCCATCAGCGCCTGGATCTGCGCCTGGTCGAGCGCGGAGCCGAAGATGTGGAACTCGTCGAGCGCCGCGTCGAGGTACGGGTCCGGGTACTGGGACCGGATCAGCCAGTTCTGGGTCGTCTCGCCCAGCTCCGCCGGGTTGAGCGTCATGTTCGCGTTCGTCGCGACCGGCGTTCCGTCGAGCCACAACGTCCCGGTGGTCCCGGACAGGGTCACCGCGACGTGGTGCCACCCGGCTGGGAGCTCCTGGTCGTGGCTGATCTGCTGCTCGCAGCAGTTGCCCTCGGCCGTGATGGCGTAGCGGAGCCCTGGCGTGCCGCCGGCGTTCGGGGTCAGGAACATGTTGGTGCCGGTCCCGGAGCCGAAGTCGAAGATGCGGGACCAGTCCTGCCCGGTGGCCGCGCGGTTGACCCAGGTGGCGATGGTGAAGTCCCCGGTCAGGTCACCGACGACGCCCGTCGGCAGCTCGGCGTACTGAAGGGCGGTGCCGGTGTTGAACCGCACGGCGTTGCCGAAGCCGTCCTGTCCTGGCACCCGCTCGGCCGCGACCGACGCCCGGACGTCCGCGGTGCCCAGGAGCGGCCCGTCGGGTGCGTCCCGCCGGATCTCGACGGTCGTGTCCGCGAGCGCCGACACCCGCAGTCCCAGCGAGTCGACACCACCCAGGCTCACCGGGTCGTACGCCGCCCAGGCACCGTTCCCACCCCGCATCGTCTCGCCGCCGCCGAGCGGGTCGTTGCCCGGGCCGGTGGTGACGCCGGAGGACTCGGTGAAGTGCTCGGCCTCCGTGGTGGCCGGTCGCAGGAGGTGGCTGTTTCCACCGGTGAGCGGACGCGCGTCCGGGTGGTCACCGGCGTCGGTGTAGCTGGCCGTGATGATCGTGGTGACGTTGGCGCCCTCGTGCCCGCTCTCGGGATCGGTGACGATGGTGCCCTCGCAGCCGTACTGCGACGGGCCCTGGTGCACGTGCACCGCGCCGCCGGTGTCGTGGTAGACGCCCTGCTGCACGAGCACTTCCGCACAGTCGATGGTGCCGTCAGCGGTGGAGCCGTCCTCCGCGTCGGTCACCGTGACGCGGAACGGGACCTCGTCACCCCACTCGAAGACCTGACCGTGCGCGGGCAGGTCGATGGTGACCACCGGCTCGGTGTTGCCGACGGTGATCGTGAGGTTCGAGGTGGCCGCGCGGCCCGTGCTGTCGGTGACCACGAGCTGCGCGGTGTAGACGCCCGCCTCGGTGTAGACGTGGGTCGGGTTCGGCTCGGTGCTGGTGACGCCGTCGCCGAACGACCAGGCGAAGGTGATCGCGTCGCCGTCGGCGTCGAAGGTCCCTTCCGAGGAGAAGCTCACCTCGACCGGCGGCTGGCCGTTGTCCGGCGACGCCGACGAGTGCACGGTCGGGGTCCGGCCGTCCTTGACGTAGCTGATCCGGAACAGGCCGGAGTCGGGGTTGACCCCGCCGCCGCCGAAGTTGAACTCGTCGCCCCACTCGATCAGGTACAGGTTGCCGTCCGGGCCGAACTCCATGTCGTGCGGCTTGCGCAGGCGCAGGCTGTCGTCGAACCGGAAGCCGTGGAACTGTTCGCTGAGCGATCCGTCGACGTACCCGCCGTTCTCGTCGAGGTCCATCGTGGCGATGAAGTCGCGCTCCCACTCCATGACGAACGGCTTGCCGTCGAAGAACTCGGGGAACCTGCCGTCCGCGGTGACCTCGGGGTCGAAGTGGTACGTGTCGCCGGCGTATGCGGCGCGGCCGGTCCCGTAGGCGGACCCGCCGGCGACGGGACCGCACGGCACCTCGGGATGCGGCGGCGGGGCCGAGTACCCGCCCTGGCTGTCGCAGTACGGGTAGCGGACCGTGGGCAGCTGCTCGACCGGCGGCAGCCGGTCGATGCCGGTGTTGTTCGGCGAGTCGTTCACCGGTCCGCCGGCGCAGTCGTACGGCTCGCCGACCGCACCGGTGGCGAAGTCGTAGTGCCGGTACGGCTGGTCGCTGACGATGCAGAACGGCCAGCCGTAGTTGCTCGCCTCGTGCACCTGGGCCCAGTAGTCGTAGCCACGCGGGCCCCGGTCGGGGTCCACGCCGCCGGCGGGGTTGGCGTCCGGGCCGACCAGGCCGAACGTGAGCACACCGGTCTCCTGGTCGATGTCCAGGGTGAACGGGTTGCGCAGCCCCATGACGTAGATCTCCGGGCGGCCGAGCGCCGGGTCGTAGGTGCCTCCGGGGAAGAGGCCGTCGTGCTCGCCGCTGGTGAACAGGTTGTCGCCCGGGACGTCGTAGGTGCTGCCGACGCCGGGCGCGTCGCCGCCGGTGGCGTCTTCGATGGGGTTGATCCGCAGGATCTTGCCGCGCAGGTCGGCGGCGTTACCGGAGGACCGGGCCGCGTCCCACGGCTGGCGACCCGGACGGTAGTCGAACGGCCCGAACCCGCCGGACGCGAACGGGTTCGTGTCG
The DNA here is from genome assembly GCF_025165815.1 of Actinophytocola gossypii. GTDB lineage: Bacteria > Actinomycetota > Actinomycetes > Mycobacteriales > Pseudonocardiaceae > Actinophytocola > Actinophytocola gossypii. The sequence goes on from NZ_JAFFZE010000012.1 coordinate 335,338, forward strand.
TCGCCGGTGGAGATGTAGAGGTTGCCCTCGGCGTCGAAGTCCAGGTGCCCGCCGCTGTGGCAGCACTCGACCCGCTGGTGGGGGATCTCCAGCAGCACCACCTCGGAGTCCAGGTCGATCGTCTCGGTCAGCGGGTCGAGCGTGAACCGCGAGACGTGCTGCACGCCGCCGGCGATGCCGTCGACGGTCCTCGACGCCGGGTCGCTGTAGAAGAGGTAGAGGAAGTCGTTCTGCTCGAACGCCGGATCCAGCGCGATGCCGATCAGGCCGTTCTCCTGGCCCCGGTACACCGGGATCTGGCCGGCGGTCGAGATCTGCTGGGTGTCCGGGTGGTAGACCTTCACCGCGCCGCCCAGCTCGGTGTAGAACACCCGGCCGTCGGCGGCGACGTCCAGCTTCATCGGGTTGGCCGTGTTGTCGTCGAGCGCGACCTTCTCGAAGGCCGCGGCGGTGGGGATGCCGGTGCGCGGCTCGCCGCAGTCGGCCTCGGTGTTGCCGGCGGCCCAGTCGATGGCCCAGCCGATGTGCTGCCGGAAGCCGGGGTCGGCGTAGTGGCTGGCCGAGTGCCCGAGCGCGGTCTGGAACGTCCGGCCGCCGTCGTACTCCGAACACCAGGAGACGGGGTGGTCCGCACCCATCTGCCCGCCGCTGTAGGTGGCCTCGTCGACGGTCAGCAACACCTTGACTCCCGCGTCGCGCGGATTCGCGGCGAAGTTGTAGAACTCGTCGTCCGGCCACTGGAACGAGCTGCCGAAGTGCGCCGTCGCCGGGTGCTCCGCGTCGTCGACGTGCACCGTCGCGGACTGGATGGGCGGGTGGTTTACGAAGAACGCCCCACCGAAGAGGTCGCGCCACCACGGCCAGTCCGCCTTGTCGGTGTTGGACGTGGAGTGCAGGCCGACGAAGCCGCCGCCGCGCTGGGTGTATCGCTCGAACGCGGTCCGCTGTGGCGTGTTCAGGGTGTTCTCACCGTCGGTGTAGAAGACCACGGCCTCGAACTCGCCGAGGCCCTCGTCGGTGAAGACCGACGAGTCCTGCGTCTGCGTCACGGTGAACCCGTGTTCGGCGCCCAGGTCCTCGACCGCGGTGAGCGCGGCCTCGATCGAGTCGTGCCGGAACCCGGTGGTCTTGTGGAAGAACAGGACCTGGTAGTCGTCCTCGGGCGGTTGTGCGGAGCTGATGGCACTGCCCGGGAGCAGGGCGGCCAGGAACGCCGCCACCACCGTGAACGTGAGGTAGAGGGAAAGTCGTCGCATTGACATCTCACCGTCGCTTCGTTGCGGATGGGGACCGGAGATCCTCCGAGGTGAACAGCCCGACCTGCGCATGTCGGTTAGGACGCACCTCCTCCCCGCACCACGCCGGTGAGGAAGGCGAGCCCGTCGACGGCGATGGCGTCCTGCGTCTTCGCCAACGGCCGCCAGATCGACGCCGCCGTCGCGATCGTCTCGTTGTCGCCGGTGAACGACTCGATCACGAGCGGCCCCCGGTAGTCGGCCGCGTTCAGCGCGGCGACGATGCCGGGCCAGTTCAGGTGATCGGCGCCCGGCGCACCGCGGTCGTTCGCGCAGACCTGCACGTGCGCGATCCGGCCGGCGGCCCTCCGGATCGCCTCGGTGATGCCGCGCTCCTCGATGTTCATGTGGTAGACGTCGAGGGCGACGCCGCAGCCCTCGGCCGGGAGACCGTCCAACGCCTCCAGCGCCTGGTCGACGGTGTTGATCAGGCTGGTCTCGTACCGGTTGAGGGGTTCGACGGCGACGGTGACGCCCGCGTCCGTCGCGTGCCGAACCACGGGCTCGAGGCTGTCGCGAAGTTGCTCGTAGCAGCCACGACGCTCCGCCTCACCGATACGCCACGTCCTGCCGACCGACGTGTAGATCGGACCGGCGATCACCGGCGACGAGACCGCCGCCGCCACGTCGACGACCCGCCGCAGGTAGTCGCGCGTCGCGGTGATCGTCTCCCGGTCCGTGGCGACCAGCTCGCGACCCGGCCCCATGGCCACGACGATGGTGGCCGACAGGCCGAGCGAGTCGAGCAGCTTCGCCGCCCGGCCGGGATCCCAGTCGCCCAGGTTCTCCACCGGGAGCTCGATCACGTCGAAGCCCCACTCGCGGATCTTCGGCGCCAGCTCGGCCAGCCCCTCGTCGGTCAGCGGCGAGGTCCAGATCCAGGTGTTGGCCCCCAGTGCCCTCGTCAGCGCCCTCGTCGCGGTCATGTCCGTTCCCCTTCCTCGTGCCGGCTTCCGGCAGCGACACCGGCCGACGCCGGCGCGGAGCCGACTCCGAGGTAGCGACGCTGCAGTTCGGGGCGATCCAGCAACTCGTCACCGGTGAACTCCGCCTCGATGCGGCCGGAGACCATGACGAGCTGCCGGTTCGCGAGCCGCACCGCGGCCCGCAGGTTCTGCTCGACGACGAGCACGGCCACGCCTTCGGCCACCAGCTGACCGACGACGTCGACCAGCACGTCGACGATCGTGGGTGCCAGGCCTTCGGAGGGTTCGTCCATCACGACCAGGGGCGCGTTCAGCAGCAGCGCCCTGCCGACGGCGAGCATCTGCTGCTCCCCGCCGGACAGGTCCGCTCCACCGTGGTGGCGGCGCTCCGCGAGCCGAGGGAACAGCTCGTAGACCGCGTCGGGCGTCCAGCGCCGTCCCCTGGCTCGCCGGGCCATCATGGCGAGGTGCTCGTCGACGGTGAGCGACGGAAAGAGCCGGCGTCCCTGGGGCACGTAGGCGATCCCGGCGAGGGCGACCTTCTCGGGAGCCAGCCCGTCGACTCTCCGACCGGCCAGCCGGATCTCGCCGCCCGACGCCGGGAGGAACCCGACCAGCGTGTCGCACAGGGTGGTCTTGCCCATCCCGTTTCGCCCCACCACGGCGACCGACTCGGCCCCCATGCGCAGGCTCAGGCCGTCGAGGACCAGGGACGCTCCATAGCCGGCACGCAGGTCGCGCACCTCGAGCAGCGCGTCGTTCGTGCTCATGCCGGCGCCTCCGTGCCGAGGTAGATCCGGTGGACGTGCGGATCGGCACGTACCTGCTCTGGTGATCCGGCCATGACCTGCTCGCCGTCCGCCAGCACGACGACCCGCCCGGCGATCCGGAACGCGACGTCCATGTCGTGCTCGATGAGCAGCAGGGTCAGCTGCTCGTCGAGCGACTCGAGCAACTCGACCAGCCGCTCCCGCTCCCCGCGGGACAGGCCGGAGGCGGGTTCGTCGAGCAGCAGCACGTCCGGCCGGGTGGCGATGGCCATCGCCAGTTCGAGCTGCCTGCGCTGTCCGTGTGCGAGCTCGCCCGCCACCGCGTCGAGCTGCCCGGACAACCAGACCCTGGCGGCGGCCTCGGCGGCCTCGTCGCGCATCCGGCGGTCGGCCGAGGACCGCCAGAGCGCCCGGTGCCGGCCGCGGTGACCGGCGAGCGCGAGATAGATGTTCTCGCGCACGGTGAGGCCGGCGAAGGCCCGCGCCTTCTGGTACGTCCGCGCCAGGCCGAGCCGGGGGCGGTGCCGGGACGGGAGGTGGGTGCAGTCCTGACCCCTGATCAGCACCGCGCCGGTGGTCGGTGCGATGTCGCCGGCGATGACGTTGAACAGCGTGGTCTTGCCGGCTCCGTTCGGTCCGATGATGGCCAGTCGCTCGCCCCGCGCGATGTCGAGGTCGACGCCGCGCAGGGCGCGCAGGCCGCCGAACGCCACCGTGACCGCGCGAACCTCGACGGTGGACGCCGGGGTGGACGCCGGGGTGGACGCCGGGGTGGACGCCATGGCTGGCCCTCCTAGCTCTGCGGGACGCCGTCGACGACGGGAATGGCGTTGCCCTCCCACGGCAGCTCACGCTCCTCGCAGGCCGGGAAGTCCCGGCCGGGCGAGGGGGTGTCGGGGCTGAACGTGCCGCCGAAGGTCTGGTCGACGCCGGGGACGATGGCCACGGTCTCCTGGACGACGTTCCCGGAGTCGTCGAGCGCCAGGCGCGACAGGCCGACGTCGACGATGCCGCTGCGGTTCTCGTCCAGGCTGATCTCGCCGTAGGGCAGGTCGAGGGTGAGACCCGCGATCGCCTCGTGGAAGGCGTCGAGGTCGGAGACGTCGCCGCCCACCGCTTCCAGCCCTTCGACCAGCGCCACGCCGGCCGTGTAGTACCCGTAGAAGAAGCCGAACGCGGCGGCGACGGACGGCGGCGCCGGCTCGTTGCCGCTCAGTGAGCCGGGGATGGACTCCCAGGTCTCGTCCGCGGCGGCCAGGTACTCCTCGATCTCCGGGGTCCGGACGTCGGCGGGCAGTGTGGCGAAGCCACCCACGTACGCGCCGGCGATGTCGGTCCCGAGCGCCTGGGCCAGGTCGGGGTTGAAGAACAGGTTGCCGGCGTGCTGGTCACCGGAGAGGTCGCCCTGCCCGTTGACGAAGGCCTCGAGCGCGGCCTGGGTGCCGGTCCCGCCGACGGCCCAGAAGTACCCGTCGACCTCGTCCGGGCCCGGCAGCGCAGCGATGTAGGAGGAGTAGTCGGTGGTGCCGAGCGGCGGGAACACGCGATGGGTGACCTTGCCCCCCACGCCGCAGAAGTCCGCGATGAAGCCGGCCGCCGACGTGTGGCCGAAGCTGTAGTCGTCGGCGATGACCGCGACCGTGTCCCAGCCCTCCTCGTTGTGCAGCAGGTCGCCGAGTCCGGCGTTCCAGATCGCGCCGTCGCCGTAGAAGCGGAAGTAGTTGGGCGCCTGGACCTGCAGCGTCTGCTCCTGCGATCCGGAGATGCCGGCCAGCACGGTGAGCTCGGGGTTCGACTTCGCGTACTCGGCGATCGCGATTCCCTCGTCCCCGGAGAGCGGGCCGATGATCACGTTGGCGCCCAACTGCTCGACCAACCGGCGCACCTCCTGCACGACGCGGTCGGCGGTGTCGTCGCCGCAGCCGATGCCGACCAGCTCGATCGGGGTCCCCGCGACCTCCGCACCGCTGAACCCCTCCAGCGCGCTGGTCGAGGATTCGGGGGTCGCACCGGCGAACCGCGCCAGGGCCAGCGTGGTGCCCGCGACCACGTCCTCGTGGAAGCCGCCGAACGGGCCCTCGCACTGACCGAGGATGCCCAGCCGGATCCCGTCACCGGAGCCGGATCCGCCGGCCACCGAGTTCTGCTGGTCGGCGGGCAGACCCGCCGAGTCGTCCCCGTCACCGGCGCACCCGGTCACCAGCGCCAGGCCCGCCGACACCAGTAACACCAACGCCTTTCGTAACTTCGGTCCGCTCATGGCCGTATACCTCCGAGTTCCTTCCGAGTCGTGCCGCGCAGCCGCTGGACGATCCCCGTCAGGCCCTCCGGGGAGAGGACCATGATCACCAGCACGATGACCCCGATGACGGTGTTGAACCGGGCCTCGGTGATGCCGATCCGGTCGACCAGCGGCAGGTCGCGCAGGTAGGTGAGCACCAGGACGTAGACGAACGCGCCGAGCCAGGCGCCCGCCAGCGAGGACATGCCGCCGATCACGGCGATGATCAGCAGGATCAGCGTCGGGCCGATCGAGATCGAAGCGGGATCGATCTGGCCGTTCCACCACACGTTCAGCAGGCCGGCCAGACCGGCCACGAACCCGGCCAGGGTGAAGGCCAGCGCGCGGTGCAGCGGCACGTTGAACCCCAGTGACGCCATCCGGACCGGATCGTCGCGGACGCCCTGCAGCGCCAGCCCGAACGCCGTTCGCCCGAGCATCCGGAACCCGGCGTAGGCCAGCACCGACAGGAGCAGGCCCGCGTAGTACAGCCGCACCGGCGGTCCGAGCAGTTCCGGCCGCTGGATGCTCGTGATGCCGCCAGGACCGGAGATCTCGACGATCTGGGCGAACACGAAGTAGCCGACGACGCCGTAGACCAGGGTGAGCATCAGGAAGTAGATGCCCGTGGTCCGGCTAGCGACCGCACCGAGCACGAACGCGACCAGCGTCGTGACGAGGATCGCGAACCCCACGGCCGCCCACGGATGCCAGCCGAGGTTCAGGCCGCGCGCGCCACCGTCGAGGGCCGCGTTGCCGAACATGAAGCCCGCGATCCCGAACATCAGGAGTTGCGCCAGCGAGGTCATGCCGCCGTACTTGGCCAGGAACACGATGGTCGCCGCGGCCAGCCCCAGGATCAGGGTCTGGGTCATGACGAAGTTGACGAAGAACGCCGTGGCCAGGCTCGGCAGCAGGGCCAGGACCAGCACCAGGCCGGCGAGGGCGAGCGTCTCCCCGGTCAGGTGTTCGCGCAGCTTCATGCCGGCCTCCCGAACAGCCCGTTTGGACGGACGGCCAGCACGAGCGCCAGGAGACCGAACGTCATGATGATCGCGTAGTAGGAGTACTGAGCGGGCAGATAGGCGGGCGAGAAGGCGACCACCGTGCCGTACAACAGCGAACCGGCGGCGGCGCCCTTGAGCGAGCCGAGTCCGCCGATGATCACGACGACGAGCGCGTTGAGCAGCCAGTTGCCGTCCGTCCCCGGTGCCGCACCGGCGAACGACGCGCCGAGGACCCCGCCGACCCCGGCCAGGAACGAGCCGACGAGGAAGGTGAGGGCGAACACCCGGCGGATGTTGATGCCGAGGCCGCGCACCATCTGGCGGTCGTCCACGCCGGCCCGGATGACCATGCCCACGCTCGTCCGGTTCAGCCAGAGCCACAGCAGGACGCCGACGAGCACGGCGATGGCGAGCATGAAGATCCTGGTGACCGCGTAGCGCTCGCCCAGGACGGAGAAGAAGTGGGTCACGCCGCCCGGCCAGACCATCCGCTGCGCCAGCCCGCCGAACTCACGCAACATCTGGTCCGCCAGCACGACGGTGATGGCCAGGGTCAGCAGGGTCTGCCGCATCTCCTGGCCCTCGTTCCACTGCAGGAACACCTGCTGGATCAGCAGACCGAGCACGGCCGCGACACCAGCGCCCGCCAGCAGCGGGACCAGCCAGTCGAGCACGCCCACGTCGGCCGGGTCGAGGTTGCGGGACCGGCCGACCATCGCCTCCTGCACCCGGATCGCGACGTAGGCGGCCAGCAGGAACAGGGACCCGTGGGCCATGTTCACCGTGCGCATCAGGCCGAAGATCAGCGTGAAGCCGGACGCCGCGACGAACAGCAGGCCGGCGAAGGTGATGCCGTCCAGGACCGTCACCAGGAACCTGCCGGGGTCGTCGACGGCCGCGCCGGCGGGGGTGCCGTCGGCGAGGAACAGCACCCAGGCGGCGACGGCCACCGCGACCACGGTGGCGACCCAGACGGGGGGCCGGCGCAGCGGCGCCAGCCTGCTCGGGGCAGGCGTCATCGCTACCTCCCACAAGTTCGGCGCCGATCGGCGCATGGTCGTCGGACGACCTGTGACTCGGTGATGCCCGTGCGGCGCGCCGCACGGGCCGTCGGCCGCGCGTCCGTCAGGTGGTGTAGTCCGGGATCGTCACCCGACGCCCACCGTCCATTGCCGACTCGTGGGCGCAGATGCCGACGGAGGTCCAGTTCGCCGCCGTGACCTCGTCGATCGCGGGCGCCCGGCCCTCGACGATGCTGCGGACGAACTCGTGTGCCAGGTGCGGGTGTGATCCGCCGTGCCCACCGCCCTGGATGAACGAGAGGTGCTCGTTCTCGGCGTCGTAGACGCCGTGGGTGGTGAACGGCGCGACCTCCGGTGGCAGCCGGTGAGCGAAGTCCGGGATGTCGACGGGCTTGGGAATTTCGCCGACGTGCAGGACGTGGCCCGATCCCTGCGTCTGTTCCCATTCGAATGTCGCCAGTTCCCCGAACACGGTGAAGCTCTCCACGTACTCGCGGGCGGTCTCGAAGAGCGACCGAGCGATCTCCGCCCCGATCGGCGAATCCCGCAAGGTGATCAGCGCGGTCTCCACCGCGAACGGCGACCCGTACTTCGCGGCGAGTTCCGGGGAGATGCGTCCCGAGCCGAGGCACACCACGCTCTCCGCCAGCGCACCGGCCAGTGACAGCACCGGACTCACGGCATGGGTGGCGTAGTGCATCGGCGGAAGGCCCTCCCAGTATCCGGGCCACCCGGCCATCTCCTGGTGGTGCGCCCCGCGCAGGAACTGGATCCGGCCAAGCGTCCCGTTCGCGAGGAGATCCGCGACGTGCAGGAACTCGCGGGAGTAGACGACAGTCTCCATCATCATGTAGTTCTTGCCCGATTCCCGCACGGCCGAGACGATCGACCGGCATTCCTCGAGCGTCGTGGCCATCGGCACCGTGCAGGCGACGTGCTTGCCCGCTCGAAGCGCGGTGACGGTGTGGTGCGCGTGATCCGGAATCGGGGTGTTGATGTGCACCGCGTCGATGTCCGGGTCCTCGACCATCGCGGCGAAGTCCGTGTAACGGCGCGGAACGCCGAACCGGTCGGCTGTCTCGTGGAGCGAGGCCTCGGTCCGTTGGCACACGGCTACGAGCTCGGCGTCCGGATGGGCTTGGTAGATCGGCACGAACTCCGACCCGAAACCGAGTCCTGCGATGGCCATCCGTACTGGCTGCGTCATCGTTGACCTCCTGTGTCGTGAAGGTTACGGAGGACACGCCGACGCGAACCATGCGCAATCCAGCATCAGGGCTTAGATTTTTTACATGCCCGTCGAGGAGACGCGACACGTCGGTCTGTTGGTCGAGACCTCGAACGCCTACGCGCGCGGACTGCTCGTCGGGGTGAAGAAGTACGTCGAGGAGCATCCGCACTGGTCGCTCTACCTCGCCGAGCACAGCAGGCACGAGACCGACTTCTCGTGGCTCGAGGGCTGGCACGGCGACGGAGTGCTGGCCCGGATCGAGACCGAGGAGACCGCCAGGTTCATCCGGCGGCTCGGCCTGCCGACCGTCGACCTGAGCGCGGCCCGGCTCGTGCCGGAGCTGCCCGGGGCGGAGACCGACGACGGCACGATCGCCCGCTGGGCAGTCGGGCACTTCGCCGAGCGAGGCCTGCGCAACTTCGCCTTCTGCGGCGACGAGCGGTTCGCCTGGTCGGTGAAGCGGAGCGAGTGGTTCGCCGGCTACGTCCGCCAGCGCGGCGCGACACCACACGAGTTCCGGATGAAGCCGTCGGGCATGCTCGCGGCCGACCGCGAGCGTCTCGCGGCCTGGCTCACCGGGCTACCGAAGCCGGTCGGAGTCCTCGCCTGCTACGACATCGCCGGGCAGGAGGTCCTGGAGGCCTGCAAGATCGCCGGGCTCGCGGTGCCCGACGCCGTCGCGGTCATCGGCGTCGACAACGACGAGCTGATCGGCAACCTCACGACACCGCCGCTGTCGAGCATCGAACCCAACACGACCGCGACCGGGTACCTGGCGGCACATCTGCTCGATCTGATGATGCAGGGCCACGCCCTCGAGCCCGGCCTCCGGCTCATCGAGCCCACCCGGATCGCCGCCCGGCAGTCGTCCGACATCCTCGCCGTGGACGATCCGCTCGTCTCCGAGGCGCTGCGGTTCATCCGGGCCCGGTCGGACCAGAACGTCGCCGTGAGCGCCGTGCTACGGCACGTCGGCCTCTCTCGGCGCGCACTGGACCACCGGTTCGTCGCGACCCTCGGCCGAACGGTGCACGGCGAGATCATCAGGGTCCGAATGGGACACGTCGCCGAGCTGCTCTCCTCGACGGACTGGACCCTGCAGCAGATCGCGGACCGGCTTAACTTCAGCCACTCGGAGTACATGAGCGTCGCCTTCAAGAAGCACACCGGCCAATCGCCGGGCCAGTACCGCCGGACGGTGAACGGCCCGGTCGCCCGCCAGGCGTTCTGGCAGGAGTGACGGCGCGCCCGGGTGCTCCTTTCGAGCACGGCTTGGCCGACCCGCACGCGGGTCCCGACGACGGTGCGGGCGTTGCCGGCTGGCTGGACGACTGTGCCGGCTACACGGTTGGGCGGTCGTTCGGGACGCGATGCGGGCCGCAACGACCTACGAGTAGTGGGCGACCGCGCGCGGATGGCCGGCGTTCTGGTCATCGTCGGCCTCCGGGCTCGGTGACCGGGTTCGCGTGGACGGCGAACTCGGCCAGCTGGATGTTGTGACCTGGCAGGCTGGGATACCAGCCCCGCGTGACGCGCAGCCGCACATAGCGCGCCCTGACCGGCGTGACCGCCGTGACGTGGCCGGCGCTCGGAGCGTCCACTTCGGACCCCACGGTCGTCCACCGCTTGCCGTCCCTGGAGGCCTGCACATCGTACGTCCTCGGTGCCCAGTTTCCCCGTCCGCTCGTGCTCACCGCGCGCACGACCGTGGGCTGCCCGAAGTCCACGCCGATGATCTCCGGCCGCTCGGTGGTGGGCGCCTCGCCGGGCGTCTGGCCGCTCGACACCCAGTACGACGACGCCTGCCCGTCGGTGAGGAACGACGGCGGATGCTGATACTGGTGGCTCGACGCCCAGACCCGTGGGTACGGGCTGCCGGTCGGGTTGAGCGCCAGGTCGCCCGAATGCCGCAGCGTCACGTGGGCCTGCCCGCGCGCGCCGTTGGACGCCGCCACGTCGATCTCAAGCGTGGACGTCCCCGTTCCGTTCCCGCCGCTCAGGCGCACGGCGGTCGTCACCGACGACCGGCCGGGAACGCGCAGGTTCCGCCGGTCCGGCACCGCCTGGATGCCGTGGCCGGACACCGCGTCGACCCACACCCGCACCGGTCGTGGCGAGTGGTTGGCGATCCGGACTCGTGACCGGTTGACGCCACCCTCGGCCAGCGGCAGTTCCCGCTCGAGCGGCTCGACGGTCAGGGTCGGTTGCCGGGCGGCGACCGGTGTCAGGCGCACGGGACCGAGCAGACCGTAGGCCATGCGATCCCGGTCGGCCGCGCCCGTGCCCGGTGCCACCCGAACCGCGTTGAGCAGGGTCGACGAGACGCGTACCTCCAGGGTGTTCTCGCCCGGCCGGAGGTAGTCGCCCACGTCGACGTGCCGGAGGTCCTGCGGATCGATCGCCGGGATCCTGGTCCCGTTCACGGTGACGGTCGCGGTGTCGACGACGGCGCCCAGGTCGAGGTGCGCGGTCCGCACATCTCGCCACGCGCCGTCGAGGGCGAACGTCGACCGATACGTCCCGATCCCGGACACGTCGCCGAGATCGACGTCGTACCCCTTCTCCGGGGTGATCGCCGACCACGGCGGCAGCGCGCCGCGGTCACCGGCGGTCAGTGGCGTCGCCGGAAGCCGGGTCCTGGCGGTGTCGCCCGGCAGCCCCGACTCGCCCCGGCTCCAGCTCTCCACCTGGAGCGTCCAGTCGTCGAGCGGCACCGGGCCGAGGCCGTGGTTGCGCCCGACGGTCGGGCCGTGTCCGGTCCTTGGCGCCGGGCGGAAGGTGTCGTCCCGGCGAATGGACAACGCGATGACCTTCATGTCCGCGGGTTCGAGCGCGACGTCGACGACCACGCCGCGCGCCGTACGCCGGTAGTCGGTGAGCGGGGTGATCTCGCCGGTCCACGTGTCCAGCTCGTACGGCCGGCCGTCACCGGTGAGGGTCAGCCGCTGCTCGGTAGCCCACGACCGCTGGTTGAACAGGTAGTAGTAGTCGGTGGCCTCGTCGCTGCGGCGGACGCTCAGCACGTCCGCGGAGTCGGTCGCGTGCGCGGCGGCGGGCGTGACGCCGAGCCGGGCGAGCAGGTCCGGGACGGCTGCGAGGTCGGCGACCCGGTGCACGGTGGGCCGCGTGACCAGCCGGGCGATCACCCGACGCAGTTCGGCGTCCCGCGCGGCCGGATCGTGGAAGCCGGGGGTCGCCGAGGGCAGGTCGCCGACGAAGACGACCGGCAGCCCGTCCCGGGTCAGGTCGAGCAACCGGCGTGCGGTGTCCACCGCCATCGTCGTCTGGTCCGCGAGGACGATCGCCTGGTACGCCCCGGCTTCCGGGAACAGCCGCCCGTCCGACACCCGGGCCGACGGCAGCCGGAGGTGCGCCGGACTGAGGTACTCATGGGTGTAGCCGCGCTCGGCCAGCGGCGAGTCGCTCTCCAGCAGGGCGTCCGGACCGGTGAGCCGCGTCGCGGGTGAACGCAGGCCCAAGTCCTGCAGGTACACGGCCACGTCGAAGGTCGGCGTGCCCTGCCGGAGCACCAGCTGCAGCCGGGCCAGGTGGTCGTTGATCGCCCGGTAGTCCGCCCAGTTCGGACCGCCCTTGGCGCCCCACCCCTCGGAGAACGAGTTGTTGCCGCCGTAGGACATGCCCGGCCACACCGTCTGGTCGGACGACCCCTCCCCCTTCGTCAGGTACGGGTAGCCGTGCCACACCACCTGCGTCACGCCACCCGCGTAGCCGCGGTACACCGAGCGCAGGTTGCCCGGCCGCTGCGCGCCGCCCGCGGTCGTGGCCCACACGCTCTCCCGTGCCGCGCAACACTCGCTGGACACCACCGGGGTGCCGTTCAGGTGCGCGCCGACCGACACCAGACGGTACGGCTCGATGCTGTCGTGGAACACCAGGGACTCGCCCTCGGGCACGTCGACGTGGGTGGCGGCCTCCGGTGTGTCGATGGGTCCGCCGTAGGGCTGGCCGCGCAGCGCCATACCGCGGTCGTTCGCCCACTGGCGCAACGGATCGAGCCGCGCGCCGAGGTACAGGTCGTTCCAGGTCTGCCGGTAGTCGGTCCGAATGCGCGGACCGCTGCCGTCGGTGAAGTCGAAGAACGGCGCGCCGGTGAAGCCGGAGCTTCCCCCGTCCGCGAGCGCGGGAAGCACGGAGACCGGCGAGTACCCCCGCCGACGCTCCCATTCCTCGGCGAAGTCCCACGTCCACTTCTGTGACTCGCCGAGTTCGAGTGAGTCCTCGAAGAGGTCGACCCGGCCGACGCCGTCGAGTGCCTCGCGCACCGACGGGGTGAGGATCGCCGAGTCGTAGAACTCGGTCGTCGCCCGGACCCCCTGTTCGCTGAGGTGGTCGAGGAAGTAGTTCGGCTTGGTGGTGGTGAAGTTGTTGCGGCGCTGACCGTCACCGGTCTGGAAGAAGCCGGTCAGCACGTAGGTGTCGCCCGCGCCGCCCGGCACGTCGACGCGGAGCGTGGCGTCGTCACCGACCTCGCCGGTGAGGTCGCGCACGCTGTCGCGGTGGAGCATCAGGGGTTCGCCGCGCTGGCTGGCGCACGCCGGGTCCGCGCAGCGGGCGAGCAGCGCGGCGACCAGCGTGCGCTTCGCGCCGTTCGGGTGTCGGGGGCGGTAGTTCGTCGGCAGGGCACCGTCGTAGGTCGTGCCGCCCCTGACGAACGCGTGTGAGAACACCAGCTGTTGGGACGCCCGTGGATCGTTGACGTCGGTCACCGTCGGCACGATGGCCGGCCACCGTGGACTGATGGTGAAGTCCAGGGCCAGGTCGAGCTCGTCCGCGCGCTCGGCCATCGTCTCGATTTTCCGCGCCCACGCCGGTGATCCCCAGCCGTACTCGGCGAGGAAGTCGGGGTCGAACGCCCGTGGGCCGGCGGCGGTGGTCGTCTGGACCTCCGCGCCACCGGCACCGATGGCCTTCATGTCGGCGAGCTCCGAGCGGAGCTGCTCGTCGTCGGTGAAGGCCATCGGCATCCACCAGCGGTACTTCGGCCGCACGGTCGGTGGTGGGTCGGCGAAGGTCGCGGCGGTGAACGCCGGGGCTGGCCCCGCGCTCACCGGCGTCGCGGCTGTCGGGCCGGCGGCGACCAGGCCACCACCGAGCAACATCACCAGAACGGCACCCACGGCCGGCGAAGGGCGGCGTCCGGAGAACATCGCGCGCCCCCGCTCAGGCGCTCGGTGGGAGGACGGCGTTCATCGGCAGGTGTGCCGTGAGGCCACGTTTGCCGCCCAGGTTGCCGAACCGCAACCACGTCAACTCGACGCCGGACAGGGCGCGGTCGTACACCCGGAACTCGTCCATGGCGCCGTGGAACCGGTTCGCCCCGTCCAGCCGCTGTCCGATGTAGACGGGCGTGGGATCGCTGGACCGGACGGCTCCCGCCGCACCGGACGCCGTGCCGACCGCGACGCCGTCGACGAGCAGCGAAACCCTGCCGCCCTGCCGGCGCAGCACGACGTGGTGCCACCCGCCGTCGGCGTACGCGTCGGCTGAGGTGACCGTCGTCGAGCCGGTCTCGGTGGTCACCGTGCCCCGGAGCCGGTCACGGCCGGGTTCGGCCCGCAGCCACACCTGGGGTGCGCCGTTCATGCCGTACGCCCAGAAGAGTGCCTGGTCCCGGCTGGTGTCGTCGTACCTGATCCAGGTGGACACGGTGAAGTCGCCGGTGCCCAGTACCGGGGTGGTCCGGTAGGGCAGCTGCACCCGGCCCTGCTGTCCGTCGAAGCTCAGCCCTCGGCCGAACCGGCCCCGGGTGGTGCTGACGCCGTCGAAGGCCAGTGCGGTCCGGCCGCGCAGGTCGTGGGTCCTGGACGGGGTGTTCAGGTCGCGGGCGCTCAGCCGGACGAACGCGATCTCCGAACGGTAGTCGGTGGTTCCGCGTTCGTAGAGCAGGCCGACGTTCCCGCCCGGCAGCTCCACCATGTCGGAGTAGCCGCCCCAGCAGGCGCATTCCTCGACGGAGACGTCGCGGTCGTTGGTGCCGTACACCTGGTTGCCCTCGTCGCTGGAGTCCAGCGGGGTGTCGACCGACTGCCAGCTGAGCCCTTCGTCGAAGGACGAGCGGATCGTCGGCCGGATCCTCGGCTCCACGTTCACCGAGGGCGCCATCGTGAGGATCCGGTTGTACGCGTCGCCCTCGTCGGTGGCGCGCAGCCGCAGCGCCGACGACTGGATGGGCGGCGCCTCGAATCCCGGCACCAGCGTGAAGTCGCGGTGGTAGGTCGCGCCGCCGTCCTTGCTGATCGCGATCGCCCGGTGCGGCCGGACGTTCGGGTCGGCCTCCTCCTCGGGGGTGCCGCGGGACCAGTTCTGTCTGGTCCAGACCATGACGTCGCCGTTGGCCAGCTCCACCAGGCTGTGCTCCTGCGGGACCAACCGGCGCTCCGCGGGATACTCCGCCCTGGCACCCCGGTGCCAGGTGACGCCGGCATCGTCGCTGTAGACGAGCATGGCCCCGTGGGCCGTGCCGTGTCCGTAGTTGATCCCCGCGATGATCCGGCCGGCGTGCGCGCCCCGGGTGAGCTGGATGGCGTGCACCGGCCCGGTCGCGTAGTGACCCCAGGCCGGATCGTCAAGGTGGGACAGGGTGGTCGGCTGGCTCCAGGTCGCCCCGTTGTCGTCGCTGTGCACCACGTACGGGGTGCGCGGCGCGTTCCGGTGGTTGCTCCCCGGCGTTTCCGGGTTCACCGGGTTGTGCGTGCCCAGCAGCACGATCCGGCCGTGCGGTGCGTCGGTACTCGGCGCGCCCGGCAGCTTCCGGTACACCACCGGGCCGGGGTTGCCGCGCGTCGCGGGCGCCTCCGGAGCACCGGGCTCGCCGCGTACCACAGTCTCCGGCGGCAGCCATTCGGTGGCGCCGGGCGGGAGCCGGCGGACGACCGTCTCGATGTTGGACTTGTCGGCGCAGGTGTGGAACCGGTGCTCGGCGAACGCCAGCAGCGTCCCGTCCACGGCCCGGGTGACCGACGGGATGCGGTAGCACCCGGACGGCACGTTCGGGCTGGAGAACAGGACGGTGGTCGTGTCGCGGAACGGGTCCACCGTGGCGGTGTCGGTGGCGGCCGCGTGCTGGACCGGCGCGAGTGCCGCCGCCGTCGCGGTCACCACGGCGGCGGCCAGGACGGCGCGATATCGGATGGAACGACGAGTGGGCATGGTGCGCTCCTTCTCAGTGGCCGGACGGGAGGACGGTGTTCATCGGCGGGTGCGCCGCCGGTGTGCAGGAGCCGTCGAGGTGCTCGGCCACCGCGTCGGCGAACTGTTCCCGCCGGTCGGCCCCGCCGCCGGTGACCGAGGGACGGCGCGGGGCGTCGGGGTCCAGGTAGGTCGGTGGTGTCGCGTCGTGCAGCGCCCACCGCGCGGCGGCCTCACGCATCCGCCGCAGGGTGTCGCCGTGCGCCGGGTCGTCGGCGACGTTCGTGAGCTCGTGCGGGTCGGCGCCCAGGTCGAACAGCGCCTCTCCCGCGACGTCCGACCACAGCAGCTTGTACGCGTCGGTGCGGGCCATCCCCGCGACGCCGCGCCTGCGGTCCTCGGCGAAGACGCAGTCGTGCCCGGCCGCCGGGTCGGTCAGGTCCTTTCCCGGCAGTGGTGCCGCCGGTGTCACGCCGCAGGTGGACAGGACCGTGGGTGCGAGGTCGATCAGCGAGACCAGCTGGTCCGAGGTCTCGCCCGCTCGCTGCCGCCCGGGGAACTTGACCAGCAGCGGCACCTTCACGAGCGGGTCGTACATCGGCCCGTCCTTGAGCAGCAGGTGGTGGAAGCCGAGGTACTCACCGTGGTCGGCGGTGAAGAAGATCAGGGTGTCGTCGTAGAGCCCGCGCTCCCGCAGCAGGTCGAGCATGCGGCCGACCTCGTGGTCCAGGTGCGTGATGGTCGCGTAGTAGTGCGCCATCACCCGCCGCAGCCGAGGCAGGTCCAGCGGCTCGAAGTCGAAGTACTCCCGCCGGTGCCGCTGGTCCGCGGCCGGAATCGTGTCCGTCCAGCCGGGCAGCGGGGTCAGCTCGGTCGGGTCGTAGCGGTCGTCCCAACCCGCGGGTGGGTCGAACGGGTGGTGTGGCTTGATGAACGACACGTGCAGCAGGTGGCTGCCGTCGTCGGACCAGTCCGCTAGCGCCCGGCGCGCCCGTTCGCCGATCCAGGTGCTGGAGTGCCACTGTTCCGGCAGGTTCGACCGGCCGGTGCCGTAGGAGTCCCAATAGGACTGGGGAGCCCGCACGCGCAGCTCGTGATCCTGGTCGAGCAGGTCGGTCACCGGCGCCAGCCCGGCCGCGGCCAGCTCGCGGTGGTAGTCGTCGTCGTACCGGCCGGGCCCGTGCTGCTCGGCCAGGGCCATCTCGTCGTAGCCGACGTCGAGGTAGGTGGGCGTGAAGTGCATCTTGCCGACCGCGGCCGTCCGGTACCCGGCCTCGCGCAGCGCCCTCGGGAAGGTCGGGATGCCGGGGGCGAGCGTGCAGTGGTTCGTCCAGCCGCCGTGCTGGCGGACGTGCAGACCGGACAGCAGCGAGTACCGGGACGGGGTGCACACCGGGAACGGGGCGTACGCGTCGCGGTAGTGCACGCCGTCGCCCGCGAGCCGGTCCAGGTGTGGGGTACGCACGTCGGGGTTCCCGGCGATGCCGAGACAGTCGGCCCGGAACTGGTCGGCCTGGATGACCAGTACGTTCGTCGCCATCAGCGGACCCGGCCGAGGAACCCGAGCTCGGTCACCTCGGCGCGCAACGCCGCCACCTGCTCCGGCCCGGGTGACACCAGCGGCGGACGGCACCGTCCACAGTCGACCCCGGACAGGGAGCCAAGCGCCTTGAAGCCGGCCAGCTCCCCGCCGTACCGCGCGGCCGTGTCGATGACCCGCTGCGCCAGCAGTTGCTCCTCCCGCGCGCTGTCCAGCTCACCGCGGACGGCGTTGTCGAGCAGCTGCCGGAACAGCGGGCCGGCGAAGTTGTACACGGAGCCGATCGCCGCCCGCGCACCCCACTGCCACGCGGCGAGCACCAGCTTGGCCACGCCGACGAAGACCTCGTGGTCCTCGCCAGCGAGGTGCAGACACCGTTGCAGGTCGACCATGTCGTTGTGGGCGAACTTGACCCCGGCGAACGTCGGGATCTTCTCCCTGGCGGCCAGCAGCACATCGCTGGCCCGCAGGTGGACGCCGGTCATCGACGGGATGTGGTAGTAGGTGAACGGGAGACCCGGTGCGGCGTCGGCGATGGCCGCGCAGGCGTCGACCAGCGCGTCAACGGTCTCCGGCCGGTGGAAGTAGGGCGCGACCGCGGAGATCGCCTTCGCCCCGGTCGACTTGGCGTGCGCGGCGAGCGCGCGCGCCTCGGTGAGGCTGGTGTGTCCCACATGGACGATGACGTCCAGCCGGCCCTCGGCGACCTCGCACCACCGCTCGACCAGTGCCTTGCGCTCCGCTGTGGACAGTGAGGCGCCCTCGCCGGCGGTGCCCCCGACGTACGCCGCCACCGAACCCCACGCGACCAGGTCGTCCGCCTGCTTCGCGACGGTGTCCAGGTCGAGCTCACCGGTCTCGGCGAACGGGGTGAACACGGCGGTGAGCAGTGCCATGTTCGGTCCACCGGAGTAACGCAAGCCAGTCATGCGGTTCCCTCTCTAGCCCTTGGTCTCGGTGAGGTCGACGAAGTCGCGTGGGTCGGTCACCAGGCCGGTGACGCGCTCGACGAGCGCGAACAGCGAGGGCGTCGTGCTGATGCCGATCGCCCACGCCTCGTCGACGAGAACGTCGTTCAGCGCGGCGTAGGCGGTCTTTCGCGCCTCGGGCGTGACGGCGGAAGCGGCGGCGGCGACGGCGTCGACGTACGCGGGCGGCACCTTGTCGCGGAACGTGGTGTTCTCCTCAGTGGTCAGCATCTGCCGGCCACGGGCGATCAGCGACGGGCTCTGCAGGTTGTTCGGTTGCGCCGCGGCGCAGCACTCCAGCTTGCTGGCGAACAGCGCGTCGAGGTACGACGCCTCCTCCTGCGGGGCGATCTCCAGTTCGAACCCGATCTTCTTCAGGTCGGCCTGGATGATCTCCAGCGTCGAGACGTCCGGGGTCCCCGAGACCACGCCCGCGACCGCCTTGCGGGCGCCGCCCGACTGCTCCAGCAGCGCCCCGGCCGCGTCCAGGTCGAACCCGTGCGAGTCGAGGTAGGCCGGGTCGAACGCGGGCGAGGACGGCATGAACGCCGTGTACACCGGGTCGCCGATGCCGAAGTTGACCTGCTTGAGGATGCGGTCCCGGTCGATCGCCCGCGCCACCGCCTGCCGCAGGAGCTTGTTGTCGAAGGGCGGGATGGTGGCGTTCATGAAGAAGATCGACATCCGGCCGCTGCCCTCGACCAGGGTGAACCGGTCCCGCAGCCGGTCCGCGTGCCGGAACCCGATGTACGCGGCGCCGTCGACCGAACCCGACTCGAACGCGGCGACCAGCGCGTCCTCGTCGGTGTAGAACCGGTACTCCACCTCGTCGAGGAACGGCTTGTCCGCCTCGTAGTAGTCGGGGTTCTTCCGCATCACCAGACGCTGGTCACGCCGGTACTCCTCGAGCCGGAACGGTCCGGAGCCGGCGGGCTCGCGTTCCAGCTTCGCCGGGATGTTGCTGGCCGCCGGGATCAGTGGGAAGGCGAACATCCAGTCGAGCACGAGCGGCTCGGGGGTTGGCCGCTTGAAGTCCAGCCGCACGGTGCGCGTGTCGACGGCGGTGGCCGAGGCGACGAACGCGGTCGGCTGGGCGAGGGTGAACGCGGCGTCCGGGTCCTGCGCGCGCTTCACCCCGGCGACGACGTCGGCGGCGGTCACCGGTGCCCCGGAGTGGAACGTCGCCTCCCGCAGGGTGATGGTGATCGACCCCCGGTCGGGGGCGAACTCCCACTTCTCGGCGCCGGCGGGAGTGGGCTCGTAGGTGCCGTCGGACGGGTAGTCGACGAGGTAGGTGTAGAAGGCGTGGATGTGGATGTCGGTGTTGGTGAGGTACGGGTCGAACTGCATGATCTTCGTCGTGCCGAGCGTGATCTTGCCGGCCGTGGCGCCCCCGCCCGTGCCGCTGCCGGAACCGCAGGCGGCGAGCAGCGGGGCAGCGGTGAGCGCGCCGGCCGCGAGCAACCCGGTCCGCAGGAACGTTCGACGGGCGAGAATGCGGGACTGGATCGGTGACATGGTCATGGTGATGCCCTCTGGGGGTTGGACGGGTGGGGTCAGGTGAGCCGGATGCGGGGGTCGAGGACGGCGTAGAACACGTCCACCAGCAGGTTCAGCAGTAGGAAGGTGGCGACGACGAACAGCACGCCGCCCTGTACGAGGGCGTAGTCGCGTTCGCCGATCGCGGTGTAGAGCAGGCGACCGAGTCCGGGGTAGTTGAAGACGGCCTCGATGACGACGGTGCCGCCGAGGAAGGTGCCGAGTTGGAGGCCGACGATGGTGACCGTCGGCAGCGACGCGTTCCGCAGCGCGTGGCGGCGGATCACGTCCCGTTCCGGCACGCCCTTGGCGCGGGCGGTGCGGATGTAGTCCTTGCCCATGACCTCGCCGAGTGACGTGGCGAGGAACCGGGCGGTGACGCTGGAGGTGTGCACGGCGATGGCGACCGCGGGCAGGATCGTGGCGGTCAGCGCGCCACCTGGGTCCTCCCAGAGCGGCACGTAGTCGCTGGAGGCGGGCAGCCACCGCAGCTGCACGGCGAGCACTATGATCAGCAGCAGCCCCAGCCAGAACGTCGGCACCGCCAGGCCGGCGGTGAGGTAGCCCTGCAGCACCCGGCCGGCCACCGAGTACGGCCGCAGCGCCACCGTGATGCCGACCGGCACCGCGATGACCAGGGTCAGGAACATCGCGACCCCGGCCAGCTGCACCGTCGCCGGGATCCGGTCGAGCAGCTCACTGACGACCGGCCGCCCCGAGTAGTACGAGGCGCCGAGGTCGCCGGTGACCGCGTGGCCGACCCACGACAGGTACTGCCCGGCGAAGGACTCGTCCAGGCCGAGCCGGGCGCGGGTCGCGGCCAGCTCGGCCGCTGTCGCGTTCGGGCCGAGTAGCACCGTCGCGGGATCGCCGGGCAGTGCGAACGTGAAGCCCCACACCGCGACCGAGCCGAGCAGCAGCACGACCGCGAACTGCAGCAGGCGGCGAACCAGGTGTCCGTACATCTAGACCGCACCTCCGATGCTGACGCGTGTCGCCGGGTGCTGGCCGCCGCCGCTCACCGCGAGCTGCAGACCGCGCCCGATCCGGTCGAGGCAGAACACGGTGAGGACCAGGCAGAGTCCGGGGAACAGCCCGTAGCTAGGGCTCTGGTAGAGGTACGAACGGGCGTCCTGCAGCATCCCGCCCCAGGACGGCGCCGGCGGCGGGGTGCCGAGGCCGAGGAAGGTCAGGCCGGCCTCGACCACGACCGCCATCGACGCGGTGATGACGAACTGGATGACGATCGGACCCAGCACGTTCGGCAGCACGGTCCGCACCATCGTGTCCGCCGTGCTCGCGCCCATCCCCCTGGCGGCCAGCACGAAGTCGCGGTCCCGGATGCCGAGCGTGGCGACCCGGGTGAGCCGGGCGAACTCCGGCACCGCGCCGATCCCGATCGCGAGGACCAGGTTGAGCCGGCCGGGGCCGAGCACCACGATCATGACCAGCGCGAGGAGGATCCCCGGCACCGCGAGCAGCAGGTCGACCAGTCGCATCGCGATCGCGTCGACCCACCGCCCCAGGTAGCCGGCGAGCAGCCCCAGTGGAACCCCGATGCCCGCACCGACCATGGCGGCGCCGCCGGCTGCGATGAGCGAGGCGCGCGCGCCGTGGATCAGCCGGGACAGGATGTCGCGGCCGAGCTGGTCGGTGCCGAGCAGGTTCGCCCCGGACGGGCCGAGCAGCGGTTCGCCGTCCTGCGCGGTCGGGTCGAACGGGGCGATCAGCGGCGCGAACACCGCGAGGACGACCAGCACCAGCAACCCCACGGCGCCGACGACGGCCGACCGGGACCGGGTGAACCGGCGCAGCGGCGCGAGCCGCCGCCGGGGTGAGGTGGCCGTGGTCATGAGCGTGCCTCCAGTACCTGGCCGGCGGTCCGCTCGGCGAAGTGACACGCGGTGTGGCCGCCCGCGACGAGCCGCAACGGTGGTTCCTCCTCGGCACACAGGTCGGTCGCGATCGGGCACCGGGTCCGGAAGCGGCAACCGGATGGCGGGTTCACCGGGCTGGGAACGTCACCGCCGAGCGGCACCCGCTGCCGGCCGGCGCGACCGACGGGATCCGGCACCGGAACCGAGGCAAGCAACGCCCGCGTGTACGGATGACGCGGGTCCTCGTACACCCGCCGCACCGAACCCGACTCGACGATCCGGCCCAGGTACATCACGGCGACCTCGTCCGCGACCTGCCGGATCACCGCCAGGTCGTGGCTGACGAACAGGTACGCCATCGCGGTCTCCCGCTGCAGGTCGGCGAGCAGGTTCAACACCTGTGCCTGCACCGACACGTCCAACGCGGACACCGGTTCGTCGAGAATCAGCAGCCCAGGCCGCGAGGCCAGCGCCCGCGCGATCGCGACCCGCTGGCGCTGGCCGCCGGAGAACTCGGCCGGCAGGCGGTCCGCGTGCTCGGTCCGCAACCCCACCCTGGTGAACAGCTCGGCGACCTGGCTCCGGCGCTGCCCCTGGGGAACGCCCTGCAGCCGCAACGGTTCCGCGACGTTGTCCCCGACGGACAGCCGGGGGTTCAGCGAGGCGTACGGGTCCTGGAACACCATCTGCGCGCGCCGCCGGATCCGCCGCAGCTGGGACCGGCCCGCCCTGCCGACATCGTCGCCGTCGACCAGGATCTTGCCGGCGGTCGGCTCGACGAGGCGCAGCACGAGCCGCGCGAGCGTGGTCTTGCCGCACCCGGACTCGCCGACGAGGCCCAGGGTCCGCCCGGCCGGGACCCGCAGCGACACCCCGTCCACGGCGTGCACCCACGCGGACGCGCGGGCGAAGACCCCGGAACGCACCGGAAAGCGCGCCACGGCGTCCCGGACGTCGAGCACGGCGTCGGCCGGTTCGTCCCGCGGTTCGACGGCCGGTTCGCTGTCCGGTTCGCTGTCGTCGTCCGGCTTGGCGGCCAGCAGGCTCGCGGCCTCGTCAGGGAAGTGGCAGGCGCTCGCGCCACCGCCGGTGGCAACTGGTTCCGGCCGTACCTCGGTGCACACGGTGCGGCCGCGGGAGATCGGGCACCGCGGCGCGAAGGCGCACCCCGGTGGCGGTTCGCTCGGGTCGGGCGGCTGTCCCGGGATCGGGAGCAGGCGGTGGGACGCCGAGTCGAGCCGGGGCAGCGCGCCGAGCAGTGCCGCGGTGTAGGGGTGTCGTGGCCGGGTGAAGATCTGGGTGACGTCGCCCGACTCCACGATCCGGCCGCCGTAGGTCACGCCGACCCGGTCGGCGGTCTCCGCGACCACCCCGAGGTCGTGGGTGATCAGCACGACGCCCGCGCCGGTCTCCTGCCGCGCCACCCGCAGCAGGTCGAGGATCTGCGCCTGCACGCTGACGTCCAGCGCGGTCGTCGGCTCGTCCGCGATCAGCACCTTCGGGCGGTTGGCGATCGCCATCGCGATCATCACGCGCTGGCACATGCCACCGGAGAACTGGTGGGGGTACTGGTCGTAGCGCGTCGCCGGATGGGGAACGCCGACCATGCCGAGCAGTTCCACGACCCGGGCCCGCGCCGCGGCGGCCGACAGCGCGCGGTCGTGCACCCGCAGCGCCTCGGCGATCTGCTGGCCGACCCGCTGTACCGGGTTCAGCGCGGAGATCGCGTCCTGGAAGATCACGGCCACGTCCCGGCCGAGCCGCCGACGCAGCTCCGGTTGGGGCAGGGCGAGCAGGTCGACGTCGCCGAGCACGGCTTGCCCGGTCACCCGGCGCAGGTTCGGGGAGCTGAGCAGACCCAGCGCGGCGAGCACGGACACGCTCTTGCCGGACCCGGTCTCCCCCACCACGCCGAGCGTCTCGCCCCCGACTACGTCGTAGGTCATCCCGTCGACCGCGCGCACCACGCCCAAGGGCGTGCCGAACTCGACGACCAGGTCACGCAGGCTCAGCACCGGGACGACGGGTGTGGCGCCGCTGTGGGCGGTCCGGGTCACGTCGTTGACGACTCCAGACAACCGACGACCTCCTTGGCGTCAACCTGCAAGTGCTGCAAGATGTCCTACAGGTTTCGCACCGTAAGGGTCCTGTGAAGCGGGTGTCAAGATTCGTAAGATATCCTACAAGCCAGCACCGAACAGGAGGTTGATCGAAAAGGTGGCGACTCAGCAGGGCGACCAGGAGTTCCGGCGGCTGGCCGACCGGGCTCCCCTACACCAGCTCGTGCAGCACGAGATCAGGAACCACATCCTCAAGGAAGGGCTGCGCCCCGGCGATCCGCTCAGGCCGGAGTCCGAACTGGCCAGAGTGTTCGGCGTCAGTCGCAACTCGATCCGCGAGGCGGTCAAGGCACTGGAGTCCACCGGCGTCCTCGAGACGCGGCGCGGCAGCGGCGTCTACGTCCGCGACTTCTCGTTCGACCCGCTGCTCGACCACCTCCCGTACGGCCTCATGCAGGACAAGCGGGCACTGCGCGAGCTGGCCGCGTTACGCAAGACCCTCGAGACCGCGCTCATCACCGACGCGATCCGGGCGATGACCCCGGAGAGCGTCACCGCTCTGCGGGAGACCCTGGCGGCGATGCGCGACCTCGCGGAGCGGGGCGAGAGCTTCGCCGAGCAGGACCGGATGTTCCACCAGCTGCTGTTCCGCGACCTCGGCAACACGATGCTGCTGCGGCTGTTCGACCTGTTCTGGCTGGCGTTCCACGCGGCGGCTCCGCCGGCGCGCGGCGGCCGCACGCCGATGGACGCCTATCACGGCCACGCCACCATCCTCGACGCGATCCTCACCGGTGACCCGGACCAGGCGCGCGCCGCGATCCAGGACCACTACGTCGGCATCGAGTCCAAGCTCGCCGAGGACCCGCCGAACTGACCTGTGAGGGAGAGCCCATGACGCCCACCCGCCTCGTCGGCGGTTGCGCCGCGCTGGTGTTCGCCGCGGCGACCGTTTCCGCCGCCCCCGGTGCCGCCGGTGCGGAACCGGTCCCGTCGACGTCCTGCGCCGCCGAGGCCGAGGGTTACCGCCTGGTGCGGGTACTCGATCTGCCCACCGCCGCGAACTGGCTGGACGAGACGCCGCCGTACACGTTCGAGGACACCACCGGCCTCGACGACGGCGCCGACCGGTTCGGCTACTGCCTGGAGCTCACCACGGACGAAGGCACGAGCTGGGTGTGGACGTCGATGGAGGCGCTGGGCGCCGACGTCGACGACCTGGGCCTGCCGACCAGGATGGAGCGGTCGCGGCACCGGTTCGTGGACGACCTGACGGTGGCCTCCAACGTGCCGGGCGTGACGGAGACCGACGGCGGCTCCGGGTGGGTCGAGATGTGGCCGAACAAGTCCAACGCAACGGGTTCCGGGCAGATCCCGGGTGCGTCCGAGACCGTCCACGACGCCGACGACGCGGTCCTGTGGGCGAACGGGTACGGCTCGTTCCAGGTGCACGCGTTCGCCGACGCCCGGGACGCCCGTGGCCCCCGGGCGGCGGCAGCGCCGTCCGCGACCCCGGTCCTGGCCGTCAACGGGTTCACCACCCCGGCCCCGCAGACGATGGACGTCGGTATCGGCGCGAGTCAGGGCGGAAGCCCCGACTGGACCGCCGCGAAGAACGCGGGCGACTACACCGGCCGGCGGCTCGCCTTCTACGCCCGGCCGTCGCTGGTCCGGGTGGACACCGCCCCGCGGTCGCGGCAGGTGGTCCCCCGGCCCGGCCGCACCGCCAGCACCGTGCGGGTGCCGGTCACCGGGGCCGCGACCGATCCGGCCGTCACCGCGGTCGAGCTGCGTACCACCCGCGACGGCAGGCAGACGGTCCGGCGGGCGGCCGTGTCACCGGCGCGACCACGGTTCGCCTTCACCGTCACGCTGCCGGTCGCACTGACCTCGACCGACCTGGAGCTCGTCGCGCGCACCGCCGACGGCGGGCGCCACCGGATCGGCCGGGCGGTCGACGTCGTCGCGGGTGATGTCATCGTGGTGCAGGGCCAGTCGAACGCGCAGGCCGGCAAGCAGCCGAACGCGACGTCGTCGGAGGCCGATCGGTCCCGGTGGGTGCGTACGTTCGGCACGTCCAACAACAACCGCCCCGAACTGGCCGCCGCCATCGACGGCTGGACCTACGCCACGGGCGACAACGTCCAGCGCGTCGCGGCGGTCGGCCAGTGGGCGGTCCGGATGGGGCAGCTGATGTCCGCCAGGCTCCGCGTCCCGATCGCCATCGTCAACGGTGCCCGCGGCGGCCAGCCGATCAGCTACTTCGCCCGTGACGACGACGACCCCACCGACGGCACGACCAGCTACGGGATGCTGCTGAACCGCCTCACCCGTGCGGGCCTGGCCGGTCCGGGCGCCATCGACGTCATGCTGTGGTACCAGGGCGAGGCCGACCGCGACCGGACAGCGGTGCACGTCGCCGGGTTCACCGAGCTGGTGGCGGACTGGCGTAAGGACTACGGAGCCACCTTGCCGGTCTACGTCCACCAGGTCCGCAGCTCCCCCTGCCTGGAGTCGGACCCGGTGACCCTGCGAGACGCCCAACGACGGCTGCCGGACACCATCGACAACCTGCGCCTCCAGTCGACAACCGGCCTCAACGGCCACGACGGCTGCCACTTCGACTACGTCGACGGCTACCGGACCCTCGGCGAACAGAACGCCGCCCTGCTCCTGGACGACCTGTATCGCCCCGGCGCTGCGAAGCTGGCGCCGCCCAACCCCCGCACGGTTCACCGGACCGACGACAACCCGAACCAGCTGGTGGTGAAACTCCACTCCCCCAGGACTCCACTGACCGTGGAAACCGGCGCGGCGGCGGACTTCCGCGTGCCGGGCACCGTCGTCGAGTCGGTCCGCTGGCAACGCGGTCGCGGCCTGGTACTGACCCTCGACCGCCCGGTCCCCGCCGACGCCACCGTGGCGTATGTGGCCCACCGTCACTCCGGCCCCCGCGTCATCGACCGTCTCGGCCTTGGCTTGCTCGCCTTCCAGATCCCCGTCGAATAGCTGTCCCGCCGAACTCCACCGCCGCGAGAAACACATCCCAGGATCAGTGAACGGGCGCCCGTCCTCGTCGGTCGACAATCGCTCAGGCAGTTACGGACCTGGCGATCGCCTTCGCGATCACCGGCCCGTCCTCTGTCCCGGCCGCCGAGTGGACGGTTCACGGTCGACCACCGAGCCCGTTCGTGCACCCGGCTCAGTCGCGGTGAGCCTCCTGGTTGGTCCAGCGTCGGCGGAGCCGCAGGCTGACGTAGACCAGCGCGACCAGGACGGGGACTTCGATGAGGGGGCCGACGACGCCGGCGAGGGCTTGGCCGGAGGTGACGCCGAAGACGCCGATGGCGACGGCGATGGCGAGTTCGAAGTTGTTGCCGGCGGCGGTGAACGCGAGGGTGGTGGTGCGCGGGTAGCTCAGCCCGGCCGCGCGGCCGAGGGCGTAGGAACCCGCCCACATGACCGCGAAGTACACGAGCAGCGGCAGCGCGATCCGGGCGACGTCCAGCGGCTGGGAGGTGATCGTCTCGCCCTGCAGGGCGAACAGCACGATGATGGTGAACAGCAGCCCGTACAGGGCGATCGGACCGACGCGCGGCAGGAACCGCTCCTCGTACCAGGTGCGGCCGCGAGCGCGCTCACCCAGGCGACGAGAGAGGTAACCGGCGGCGAGCGGGATGCCGAGGAAGATCACCACGTTGAGTGCGATCTCCCATGGGGAGAACGGCACCGACTCCGACTCCAGGCCGAGCCAGCCGGGCAGTAGGTCGAGGTAGAACCAGCCGAGCACGCCGAACATGACCACCTGGAACACCGAGTTCAGCGCCACCAGCACGGCGGCGGCCTCGCGGTCGCCGCGGGCGAGGTCGTTCCAGATGATCACCATGGCGATGCAGCGGGCGAGGCCGACGATGATCAGCCCGGTGCGGTACTCGGGCAGGTCGGGGAGCATGAGCCAGGCGAGCGCGAACATCAGCGCCGGGCCGACGACCCAGTTCAGGACCAGGGACAGGGCCATGGTGCGGCGGTCGCGGGTGACGGTGTCGAGCCGGTCGTAGCGGACCTTTGCCAGCACGGGGTACATCATCAGCAGCAGGCCGAGCGCGATCGGCAGTGAGACCTGGCCGATCTTCACCGCGTCGAGCACGTCCTGCAGGCCGGGCACGACGGTGCCGACCAGCAGCCCGGCGGCCATCGCGGCGATGATCCAGACGGGCAGGAAGCGGTCCAGGAAGGACAGCCGGTGCAGGACGTCGACGTCGCCGGTCTCCTGGGCGGCGGTCTGGTCGGTCTGGCTCACGGGCACGGCCTCCGCGAGCCGGTGTTCTCCTCGGCGGTGTCGGCGAGGGCGGTCAGGGTGGCGGCGAGTTCGCGCAGCACGTCGGGCCGTAGCCGGTAGTAGGTGTAGCGACCGTGCGGTTCGGTGGTGACCAGGCGGGCGGCGCGCAGGTGCCGCAAGTGGTTGGACACGTTGGTCTGGGTCGCGCCGGTCTCCTCGACGAGGTGGCAGGTGCACAGGGCCTCGCGGGCGAGTAGTCGCACGATCCGCTCGCGCAGGGGGTCGGCCAGCACCCGGAACAGGTCGGCCTCGGACATATCAGCGCGTACTGAGATCACACCAGCATGATATGACAGTCGGTTCGTTCGACTTCCTGGCGTTCGTCACGCGGGACGTCACCGGCCGTCCAGCTGGACCGAGCATCATCGAAGCACGCCAGTTCCGAGTCGAACCGGACGGTCGCGGATGGCCGCCGCCCTGCTGCGGCACGACGCGCTCGGCCGGATCGCCGTCCGCTCCGCCGGCTCCGAACCACCGAGAAGGTCAACCCCGCCGCGGCCGAGTCGACGCCGTAAGCCCCATCCGCGACGACACCGACCGCCGCGTCCGCGAGCTGGTCGCCGAGATCCTCGACCCGGCACCGTCGGGGGTCTTCCAGCGAATAGCCCAGTACATTTCGATTCATCGACCGCCGAGGTGAACCTCGCACCACCTGCGGCTGATTTGCCGGTTCCCGGTCAGCGGGTGGCGCGGAGGAGCTTGCGCACCACGTAGCGGGCGTCGCGGCCGACGCCACGGAGGGTGGCCGAGGCGAAGCTGCGCTGCCATTCCATGCCGACGAACCCGAGTCCCGGGTGGACGGTGGACAGGCCCCGCGAGTGCGCAACGGCATCGGGGTCCAGGTAGGGCAGGGCGGGACGGTATCCGGTGGCGAGGATGATCGTGTCGACGTGCTCGCGGCTGCCGTCCGGCCAGGTGACCGCACCGCCGTCGATGGCGGTGAACACGCGGCGTTCGTCGGGGCGACCGGCGGTGATGGCGCGGCGGTGGCTACCGTCGTCGTTGACCGGCATGTGTGGCGGGTTCTTGATCAGGTGCCCGATCGGCAGGTGGTCGAACCCGCTGGCCACCGACCAGAAGTGCACGTCCCGGCCCCAGGGCCGTCGGGGCGCGAACCTCACGGGACGGCGGGTGGCGAGGGTGACGGTGGCGTGCTCGGCGAGCTCGACGCCGACCTGCACGGCCGTGTTGGCGGCGCCGACCACGACCACCCGCTGGCCGGTGAACGGGCTGGGTTCGCGGTAGTCGGCGGAGTGCAACACCGTGCCGGTGAACGACCCCAGGCCGGGAAGCGCGGGCCGGTACGGCCGGCTGAACGCGCCGGAGGCGGCGATCACGATCGGCGTGGTGAGTACCGAGCCGTCCTCGACGCGGACCGTGAACCCGCGCTCGGCCGGGCGGACGGCGGTCACGCGCTGCCCGGTGCGAATGTCGACGTTGAGTTCGTCGGCGAGGTGTTTGGCGTAGCGGCGCAGGTAGTCGACCACCTCGTCGCGGTGCGGGTAATGGTCCGGATCGCCGGGGAACGCCATGCCGGTCAGCGCGCTGTACCGGGCCGGGGAGAACAGGGTCAGACTGTCGTAGTACGACGGCCAGGAACCGACCGGTTCCGGACCGGCCTCGAGCACCACGGGCGTCCGGCCGGCCTGGCGCAGGGCGTACGCGGCCGCGAGGCCGGCCTGCCCGCCACCGACCACTGTCGCGTCGATCTCGGTCATGACATGTCCTTACTCGGGATGGTCGAAAGGGAGAACGTGGCCCCGGCCGCCGCGATGGCGCCGAGGACGAGGAAGGCGGTGCTGTAGCTGCCGAGCAGGTCGGCGAGAACCGCGCCGGCGAACGGCGCGAGCGCCATGGTGATCGTCATCGGGGCGGACAGCAGCCCGGTGAGGTGGCCGTAGTGCCGGCGGCCCCACCGGTCGGTGACCGCGGTGGCCTGCAGCAGGGTGAACACCCCGCGCGCCATGCCGGCCACGACCGCGCCCGTGACCAGCGCCGGACCGGTGGTCAGCAGGCCGAGCGCCGCGGTGGTCGCGGCGATCGCGAGCAGGATGCCCGTGGTGCGCGCGAGCACGCTGGTGCGGCGCACGAGCGTGGCGTAGCCGAGCCGGCCGACGACCTGTCCGGCGCCACCGAGCCCGAGCGCGACCGCGGCCACCCCGGTCGACACACCGCGTTCGGCCAGCAGCGGCACCAGGTTGATCACCGCGGCGAACGTGGCGAGCGCGGTCAGGCTCAACGCCACGGCCAGCAGCACGAACGGCCCGCTGCGCGCGACGCGTCGAGGCCCGGTGTGGGCGCGCCCCGGCTCGGGTTCCGGCCGGGGTGGCCACGGCAGCCGCAGCCCGAACCAGTGCGCCGGCACCGTGACCACCGCGAGGACCGCGGCCAACACGAGGTAGGTCCCGCGCCAGTCCAGCCGCGTGGCGAGCGCGGCGGTCAGCGGGGCGAACACCGTGCTGGCCAGCCCGCCCGCGAGCGTGAGCACGGTCAGCGCGCGCACCGGATCGGGTCCGTACCAGCGGGTCAGCGCGGCGAACGCGGGCGGGTAGAGCACCGCGCCCATCGCCGCACCGACCAGCAGCCAGGCCGCGACGAACCACACCAGGCTCGACGCCGTCGCGACCGCGACCACCGCGGGGACGGCGAGCACCGAGCCCGCGGTCATCACCTCGCGCGGCCCGTACCGGTCCAGCCACCGGCCGACCGGAATTCCGATCAGCGCGGCGACCAGCTGGCTGGCCGACAGCGCCGCGGTGATCGCCGCGGTCGACCAGCCCGTGGCAGCCGTGATGTCGCCGGCCAGCACCGGGAACGCGTAGTACAACACGCCCCAGCTGGTGATCTGCGTCGCGCACAATGTCGACAGCGCCAGCCGCCGCCCCGAATCGGTGAGCAGGTCCGCCTCGGTCGCCACCGGTATCGATCAGCGGGTCGCCGACAGGGGCGGGGACGGCTGCTCGGCCGGTGCCCCGCATGATCCGCCCGCCGAGCTGTCGTCGGGTGCGGCGCACGAGCCACCCTCCCGCGCTGGTTCGTCGACCAGCCCGCCGCCGCCGCACACACCCGTCTCCGGCAACACCAACTCGACGAGCTCCGCCGCGGCGTGGTCGCCGGCGAGCGCGGCCGCGATCGAGCGGGTCTGCTCGTACCCGGTCAGCGCGAGGAACGTCGGTGCGCGGCCGTAGCTCTTCATCCCGACCAGGAACACGTTCGGCTCCGGGTGCGAGAGTTCCGTGACGCCGTGCGGGTACACGGTGCCGCACGAGTGGACGTTCGGGTCGATCAGCGGCGCCAGCGCGACCGGCGCCTGCAGCGTCGCGTCCAGCTCCAGGCGCACCTCCGACAGCCACGACAGGTCCGGCCGGAACCCGGTGAGCACCACCACCTCGTCCACACCGGACACCTCGTGCCCGTCGGACGAGACGAGGGTCAGTCGCCCGTCGGTGGCGTGCTCGACCGCCTCGGTGCGGAATCCCGGCACGACCTCGATCCGCCCGGACTCGACCGCCGCCTTCGCCCGCGACCCCAACGCCCCGCGCGCCGGCAACTGGTCGGCGTCACCACCGCCGAACGCCGCGCCCACCTCGCCCCGCCGCAGCAGCCAGGTGATCCTGGTCGACGGCTCCTCCTCGGCCACCCCGGCCAGCGCGACCAGCGCGGTCAACGCCGAGTGGCCGCTGCCCGCGACCACCACATGCCGCCCCGCGTACCGAGCGCGCACGACGCCGTCGTCCAGGTTCGGCACCCGATACACGATCCGATCCGCCGCCGTGGCCTCGCCGACCGCGGGGAACCCGTCACCACCCAGCGGGTTGGGCGACCCCCACGTGCCGGACGCGTCGACCACGGCGCGCGCGGTGATCCGCTCCTCACCGCTCGCGGCGCGCACATGCACGGTCAGCGGCTGGCTGTCCCGACCCGCGTCGACCACCCGATCCCGGCCACGGCGAGCCACGCCCACCACTTGGGCACCGAACCGCACCCGGTCCCCCAGCGCCTCGGCCAACGGCCGCAGGTACCGGGTCGCCCAGTCCGCGCCCGTCGGGTACTCGTCGTGGGCGGGATGCGTCCAGCCACGGGCCTCGAGCAGGCGGCGGGCGGCCGGGTCGACCAACTCCGCCCACCGCGAGAACAGGCGGACGTGGTGCCACTGCGCCACCGCCGCACCAGCCTGCTCGCCGCGCTCCAGCACCAGCGGCTCCAGACCACGCTCCACCAGCTCGGCCGCCGCCGCCAGCCCCACCGGCCCGGCACCGACCACCACCACGGGCAACTCCACCATCACACGCCCCATTCATCGATCCAGCTCGATTGATCAGAGTGGACTGTATCGACGGTCGTCGATTGACGCAACCATCGACCCTGGTCGATAATGGGCGTATGACGATCGCCACCCCGCGGACGGCCCCCGCTCACCCGGTACTGCCCGACGCGGAGGCCGCGACCTACGCC
Source organism: Actinophytocola gossypii (assembly GCF_025165815.1). Taxonomy (GTDB): domain Bacteria; phylum Actinomycetota; class Actinomycetes; order Mycobacteriales; family Pseudonocardiaceae; genus Actinophytocola; species Actinophytocola gossypii. The sequence goes on from NZ_JAFFZE010000012.1 coordinate 367,797, forward strand.
GAGTGGTTCGCCTGCCTGTCCGAGCCCACCAGGGTCCGCCTGCTGCACGCCGTCGCCACCACCCCCGGCGGACTCAGCGTCGGCGCGCTGACCGACCTGCTCGGCATCAGCCAGTCCACCTGCTCGCACCACGTGCGCAAGCTCGCCGACGTCGGCTTCCTCCTGCTGCACAAGGAAGGCACCAGCACCCGGGTCACCGTCAACCAAGCCTGCTGCGCCGGCCTACCCCACGCCGCCGACGCGGTGATGGGCCTGCTCGCACCCCGCCCCTGCTGCCCCGAGGACGTGCCAGCCGACGTCACGGTCCGCGCCATGGAGCCTCGCGACTGGCCGGCGGTACGCCGCATCTACGCCGAGGGCATCGCCACCGGCCTCGCCACCTTCGACACCACCGTCCCCAGCCGCGCCACCCTCGACGCCCAGTGGCTGCCCGACCACCGCTGGGTCGCCGAAACCGGCGACGAGAACAACCGCGAAGTCGTCGGCTGGACCGCGCTGTCCCCGGTCTCCGCCCGCGAGTGCTACGCCGGCGTCGCCGAAAGCTCCATCTACGTCGCCGACGGCCACCGCGGCCGCGGGATCGGCAAAGCCCTCATCCGTCAGCAAGTCCTCGCCGCCGACGAAGCCGACCTCTGGACCCTGCAAACCGCGATCCTCACCGAGAACCGCGCCAGCATCGCCCTGCACCACGCCGCCGGCTACCGCACCGTCGGCATCCGCGAACGCATCGCCCAGGTCAACGACACCTGGCACGACACCGTCCTCATCGAACGCCGCGCCGACACCGTCACCTGCCCCAGTTGACCAAGGGGGTCCACCGGGCATCCGCGCCGGACCTCAACGGCCGCGCGGTACGGGCAGTTGCTCCCGGCCCCGGTTCTCCTATCAGGCGGTCAGGAGTTGGCACGCGTCGCCGACCTCGGTCACCCGCCACACCGCGTCCTCCCATGGGCGAAGCTGGGGGCAACGCCACCGTCCGCCACCTAGCTACGCCACAGCTGAAACACCGCCTGGTCCGGTCGGCCAACTGGAACGCGGCTCCCCGCCCAGGACTCTTGCGCTCGTTCCTTAGCAACGCTTACAGTCAGCCGACCCGACTTTTGGCGATAGGATGCAAAAGATGGCTGGTTTTGAACGAAAGTCGTCACGCAGGGGTTTCATTCGCGGTGCCGGGGCGGTGGCCGTGCTCGGCGCGGCCTCGCTGGCGGCGCCGGGCACCGCCGCCGCGGCGAGCCCGAGCCACGGCCGTCCCGTGCCGCCCGGCAAGATCGGCTTCCAGCTGTACTCGGTGCGGAGCATGCTGGCCGAGGACCCGGAGGGCACGCTGGCGATGATCGCCGACGCCGGCTATTCGGAGATCGAACCCGCCTACGACTACGGGAACCGCACGCCCGAGCAGTTCCGCGGGATCGTCGACGACAACGGTCTGAAGGTCGTCGGCAGCCACCACAACCCCTACGACTTCCGCGGCGACCTCGCCGAGGTCACCTTCGAGCGGGCCGTCACGCTCGGCCAGAAGTACGTCGGCGTCTCCTACATGGACGGCCAGCAGACCGCGGACGGCTACCGGCGGATGGCCGAGGAGATGAACCGTTGGGGTGAGGCCGCGAAGTCCTACGGCCTGCGCTGGTACGCGCACCTGCACGACAACGAGTTCGAAACCGACCCGGACACCGGCGAGGTCCTGTTCGACATCTGGCTCGCCGAGACCGACCCGAAGTCGGTGTGGTTCGAACTGGACCTGTACTGGATCCTGCGTGCGGGCGCCGACCCGATCCACTACATCGACCGGTACCCGACCAGGTTCCCGCTGTTCCACCTCAAGGACGGCGTTCCGACCGAGGGCATCGAAACCGACCTCGGCGAGGGCACCGTCGACTTCCCGAGCATCCTGTCGCACCTGCGGAGCCTCGGCTCGCACCACTTCGTGGTCGAGCGCGACGAGCAACCAGACCCGGTGCGCACCGCCAGGGTCTCCTACGACTACCTCAGGAGCATCCGGGTCCCCCGGTCCTGCTGAGCCAGCGGCCGTTCGCGTCACTCCACACCGGACCGTTCCCGCCCCGCGGTGATCCGACGATCCCGCGGAGCGGGAGGGGTCGGGGGGTGGACGACGTCGGTGGTGGTGCCGAGCGCGGTCGGTTCGTTCCCGGCGCCTCGGCGGCATAGTCTTTGGGGCGTGTTGATCGGTGTGAACGTCCCCAACTTCGGGCCCGGCAGCCGCCCCGCCGTACTGCGCGACTGGGCGCGCACGGTGGAAGGCCTCGGGTTCGACCTGCTCATGGTGTCCGACCACGTCGTGATCACCTCCGACGTGGCCGCGCAGTACCCGGCACCCTTCTACGAACCGTTCACCACGCTGTCCTGGCTCGCCGGGGTCACCGACCGGATCACCCTCGGCACGACGGTGCTCATCGCGCCGTACCGGCATCCCCTGCTCGTCGCCAGGATGGCGGCGAACCTGAACGACCTGAGCGGCGGCAGGTTCGTGCTCGGGGTCGGCGTCGGCTGGGCCCGGCAGGAGTTCGAGGCGCTCGGTGCGCCGTTCCACCGCCGGGGCGCGCTGACCGACGAGCTGATCACGACCGTCCGCGAGGCGTGGCGGGACGAGGGCTACCGCGCCGGCGACATCCCGATCTGGGTCGGCGGGCACAGCGACGGCGCGCTGCGGCGGGTGGTCCGGCTCGGCGACGCCTGGCACCCGCTGCGACAGACCCCCGAGGACTGGCGGAAGTACCTGGCCCGCCTGAAGGAGATCGCCGACGAGGAGGGCCGCCCGGTGCCCGCCCTGGCCCCACGCGTCCTGTTGCGACTGACCGACGCGCCGGTGGACGACAGGCGGCTCGGCGAGGGCACGCTCGACCAGGTGACCCACGACCTCGAACAGCTGCGCGCGGACGGCGTCCGGGCGGTGGTGCTTGACCCGTACGCGGGCGACCCCGAGGAGACCCGGCACCCGCGGGCGGCGTGGCGCATGCTGGCCGCCGTCCGAGAAGCGTTGCCAGAGAGGGAGATCCAGTGAACCAGGAACACCTGCGACGAGCGATCGCGCTGGCCGCCGAGGCACGCGCGGCCGGCAACCCGCCGTTCGGCTCGCTCCTGGCCGGTCCGGACGGCTCGGTGCTGGTGGAGGAACGCAACACCACCCTCACCGACGACGACATCACAGCGCACCCCGAACTGAAGGTGGCCCGCTGGGCGGCACAGCAGCTGGACCCGGTGACGGCGGCGAGAACCACCATGTACACCAGCTGCGAACCGTGCGGGATGTGCGCGGGCGCGCTGTCCCGTTCCGGGATCGGACGGGTGGTCTTCGCCCTGTCCGGCGCGCAGCTCGGCGAACTGCGCACCGCGGGCGACTTCCCCGCCGTGCCGACCGACGGCCCACACCTGTACGAGGAGGCGAAGACCCCGGTCGAGGGCTACTACCCATGACAAGGCTCGCGGTGGCACGAACCTGCCCGTCATGGACGATCGACCACCGCCCGGTGCGGACACTCGCTCGGGACTGCCACCCACCGCGGCCGGCGTGGTGCGCGACAGCGAACGGCCCGGCATAGGCGGCGTTCGCCTCAGCCAGTCCATCGCTGGGTGGCGACGGAAGCCGCCGGTCCCAGCGATGGCGTGTTCGTGCACGACGATCCCGTCCCGGACGTCGACCATCGCGTGCAGCCGGGCTGTCCGTGGCTGTCGACCGACCACGAGTCCCGCCAGACCGCGCTAGGAGCGGTGCTCGACGCCGGGTTTCACCCGATGTGCACCGTCCGCACGTCGGTGCGGCGGGAGCGGGCCAGTGCCAGCCCGCCGAGGACCGCGCCGACCAGATGCCGGGCATCGACGGCATCGAGGCGACCAGGCGCATCGCCGCGGACCCGACCCTGGCGCGGGTGCACGTGGTCATCCTGACCAACTACGGCTTGGACGAGTACGTCTTCAACGCGCTGCGTGCCGGCGCGGCCGGCTTCCTCGTCAAGGACATCGTGCCGGAGGACTTCCTGCACGCCATACGCGTCGCCGCGCGCGGCGACGCCCTCCTCGCACCCTCGATCACCCGCAAACTGATCAACCGGTACGTCACCCAGCCACTCGACAACGGCACCGGCACGGGGCTCGAGGAACTGACCAACCGCGAACGCGAGGCCGTCGTCCTGGTCGCGCGGGGCCTGTCCAACGACGAGATCGCCGACCGCATGGTGATCAGCCCGATGACCGCGAAAACCCACATCAACCGAGCCATGACCAAACTCCACGCCCGCGACCGCGCCCAACTCGTAGTCCTCGCCTACGAATCCGGCCTGGTAACCCCGCGCAACTCCTGACATCCACGGTCCGCGGAGGGCCCGCCGCGGCTGTACCGCACCCGGACCCAACGCGACTCGGCTCGCCGGAACCCGGACTGCCGGGTGAGTTCGCGGCGAGGGTGGCCCGGCACCGGGACTCGACGGCCGCCGGATCGCGTGCCGTGTCGACCATCGGGGCCGCCCGATCCGGCACCACCGTCATGATGCTCAGACGGCGGCCGCGTCCAGTGCTTCGACGAGGCTGGCGGAGTAGTTGGTCGGCCCGTTCAGCTCCTTGGTGTCGAACCAGTGGGTGTGCGTGACCTTCAGGGTGACCTTCTTTCCCTGCGGGCCGAGGGCCCGCACGACCGTGCCCGGTGGGATCGGCGTCGTCGTGGGGGTGTGGTTCTCCTCCACTCCCTGGAGTTCCACGAGCACCCCTGCCGCGAGCTCGGCGGACGTGAGTTCCGAGTCGGTCACGCTCACGGCGGCCAGCAACTGGTAGTCGGGCTTCTTCGTCATGTAGTGCGTCACGTGCGCCTCCTGGCCGTTCCCGAACAGCAGGTACGAGGGCTTGGGCGGGTAGTCCCCGTTGTCCAGGAACTGCCGGTTGTGCAGTACGGCGGTGATTTCCACCGGGACGTCCGACACGATCGGCTTGGCGTCGTGGAGGTCGTTGTCGACCACCTTGAGGATCGAGCCGGTGAACTTCCGCTCGGTCACCATCTTTTCGAGCAGCAGCTTCTCCTGGTTGACGACGACGAACGTCGCCGTCGGCGCCGCGTGCCGAGCGTCGAGGTAGGTCTTCCCGACCTTGGCGCTGAACCCGAACGTCGCGACCACCTGGTAGCGGTGGGCCGCCATCGTGAACATCGCCAGGTGACCGCCGTACACAACCTGGTCACCCATCAGTACGAAGCCGTGGATGTCCGGTGTCTCCTCGTCGTGGGACGTGGTCATGGCCGGTCCTTCCTAGAACGCGTTGCCGGAGAGGCGCACCAGGGCCAGGCGCGCGACGTCGTCGGTGTCGGCCGAGCCGTCCACGTAGGTCGCCAGGTCAGTGCCGCCACGCTGCACCGGCATGCTGACCGGGCCGGACTTGGCAAGGTCGGCGACCAGCGCGTCGACCACTTCCTTCGTGACGTGGGGCATCACGTACAGGTGTGCGTAGTGGACCACCCTGTCCCCCACCTGGAGCGGGACCGTGGCCAACGAGTACTTGTGCACGAGTTCGGGCGGTGGCTGCTTGAACCGCACCGTGAGCGCCAGTGGCGTTCGCGCGGCCTCCCACGTGCCGCCCAGTTCCCTGAGCCTCTTCTCCGCGTGGTCGGTGACCTCCAGCGCCCTGCGGATCATCGTCATCTGGTCGCGCTCGGAGTGCTTGGCCAAGAAGTGCCACATGACCAGGGGCGAGAACGCGTTGCGCGACCCGCCGAACGTGGTGTCCGGCGACCCGATCACGGCGGGCTGCTCGGGCGGCTGCATCTGGAGGTTCGCCTTGGTCATGAACACGCCGCAGGGCCATGGCGCGCCGGGGTACTTGTGCCCACTGGTGACGATGGAGGCGACCTCGGGGATGCGGAAGTCGAACTTCGGGAGCGGGGTCGCCGGCTTGATCTCGCCGGCGTCGACGAGCTTCTCCACGAACGGTGCGTAGGTCGCGGCGAGTGCGCCGTCGACGTGAATCCAGTGGCCGGTGCGCTCGTCGACCAGCTCGTTGCCGTTCTCGTCGCGGCCGTAGCGGACCTTGCGCTTGTCCAGCCCGTAGCGGGCGAAGATCGGCCGCAGCCGATCGCAGATGCCGGCGACGTCGTCGTAGGCACCCTTGAACGTGCTGCCGTAGTTGAGGTTGATCACCACGGGGTGGCCCATGCTCGCGAAGAACTCCACCAGCTTCGTCAGCTTGTCCACGTCGATGCTGCCCGGTCCGCTGTCTCCGTCGGTGGACGGCACTTCGTGGTCCCACGGCTTGCCCGGGTCCAGCGGGTTGGCGTACGGGTACAGCTTCGTGCCGACCTCGTAGAAGTTCGGGATGTTCAGCACCCGCAGCGCCTTGGCCACCGAGTAGTGCGTGTCGTGCGAGTAGAAGCCCACGGGAGAGTAGGCGTTCTGGTTGTCGACGGGCGCGGTGTCCTGCACCCAGACGTACTGCGCGCCGCCGTCCTCGGCCGGTTCACGCATGAGGGTCTTGCCGGAAAGGTAGTCGCGGGCGTTCCACAGGGCGTAGTTGTTGCCCTCGGAGGAACCCATGGTGAGCACGTAGCCCCAGTAGGCGTCCTTTGGCACCTCGCCGTTGACCTTGGTGCGCGGCTTTCCGTGCCACAGCTTGGCGTAGTAGTCCAGGACCGCGCGCTCGGCCCACCGGGTGTGCAGGGTGAAGTGCGAGTCCTCGAACGGGTCGCCGACGTTGTTGAAGTGGTAGTCGAGGAACCGGGCCATCGGCTCGCGCAGCTTGAGGTCCTCGTTGGTCTGGTAGCCGAGGAACCTGCTCTGGAGGTCGGCGAAGTAGTTCTCCAGCTTGTCCAGCACCGCCTTGCGCTGTGGCTCGGGCACACCTTCTGGCGGAAGCGCGAAGTCCTGGTCCGTCGGGGTCGGCGCGGTGTTCGCGCCCGCTGTGCGGGCGTGGTTGCGTGCCTTGTCTGCGATGGTCATTGTCACCTTCCTGTGTTGGTCCGCCCTCCGATCGGGCGAGGAGTTCGGTGGCGGGGCTTGGCGAGCGCGTTGAGCAGCAGCGCCTCGGCGAGGGTCACGTGCTCCAGCTCGGACCCGCTGACGCTTTCGTTGTCGCCGTGGATGTTGGCCAGCGGTTCCTCGAGCGTGGATCGCGGAAATCAGCGGGATGGAGCCGCCCTGACCGGCGTGCGCGACAACGGTGCAGGACGACCCCGGACTTGTCGTCGGCCGAGCCGCGCCGGTAGGGCGGGTTCGGGTCGCGCACGTGATCGTGCGGTCCCTGTTCGGAGATGACGGCGGTCATGGGTTCCTCCGGTGGGCAACAGGCGGACATGGGCGTTCGACGCTGTCACACAAGGGAAGTAGGCCTTCAGCTGCGGGGACTGGCACCGAGCTGGGCGCTGGATCGGGAGCCCCGCAACCACTCCGCGCCCCACGGGTGCGGGTCGGTTCGAGCACCGTCGAACTGGAGCACGTTGCCGAACTTCCCATACGGGCAACCATGCCACCGGCCCCCGCTTTCCCGAGGTGTGAAAACCCGATCGGAAGCGGAGTCCACCTCCACGGGTTGCGCGGCCGGTGGCGCACGGTGAGACCGTTCGGTCCGCGACTACCGCATCAGGGCATCCGATCTCTCGATGTGATTCCACCTCCCGCTCGGGGACCGGTTGAAGCCGCCCTCCGGCCCACGGCAGGTTCACCGACATCGGCCCGGACTGGTTGGCCGCCGTGGCGCTGACCGTCGGCTCCGAGCTGTACACCCATAGAACGACAGTGTTGTGAGCTTCCGAGTGCCCTCACACCGTCCGCGACGAACTCCGTCACTGAAGGGAGTGGATCGACGGTACCCACAGCGAGCCTGGATGGCTGGCGTTGCCGGACGTCCCACGAACACGTTCGTGGCGGTCGCGGCTCGCCGAGGGGTTGGGCAAGCCCGAGGTCGTACCGCACTCCGCGGGCGGGCGCGGCCGGTCACCCTCGAACACCGGGCCCACCTGCGCATCCACCAGCGCGTCTGCCGCTGCTCGCCGTCGCTGCCGCCCGGGTGCTGGCCAACCAGCGTCCCCACCGCGTGCGCCGCCGTCCTGGAGACCCTGCGCCGCCGTGCCCGGCCCGTCACCGCCGAGCAGGGGCCGCCGTGGTGTCGGTCAGCCCGCCGCCGGACGTGGCTGCCCGCAACGCTCCATCGCCACCGCTCTGCTCTGCCGCGCCCACACCCACCCTTCTCGCCGACGCCTAGGTTCAGGTGGATGGCCGGCCCGTCGAGGACCCCACCCGTCCGACTACTACCGGCCGCTGGTCACCATCGCGCCGACGGTTCGAGCGCACTCGACCCCATCGACGCGACCGTTTCACTGCCGACCAGGTCAGGTTGGCGGGTTGTGCCGCGGCGGGCCGAACCGCGGATGCCGACGCCGGGTGACGTCCTGGATGAGGCGGACCTCCTGGTTACCCAGGTGCAGCGGCACCCCCGCGGATCACGCCGAGTCAACCGGTCACCGCTGGGTGCCGGAGCAGTCGCGCCGGGCCGGCGGCACCGCGCGGGAGTACGAGGTGCTGCGACTGCTCGGCGTCCGGTTGGCGACCCCGGAGATCGTCCGTGCCCGGACCGGTGGCACTTGTCACCGATGTTGGCGCGTGCTAACTTCCTCTCATACGATACCCCCCAACGGTATGCAGTGCAGGTGTCCGTCGAAGAACCCGGAGGTTGCCGTCGTGAGAGGTCCGATCTGGAATTTCGTTCGGCATCTGCTCGAGATGACCGCTGCCATGTTCGTCGGCATGTTCGCCCTCGGCATGCCGGCCAGAATGTTGTGGGAATGGCTCGGTTGGACCGCCCTGACCGAGGACACGGTGCCGCGGACACTGCTGATGGCGACCTACATGACCATCGGCATGTCGCTGTGGATGCGTTTCCGCGGGTGCGGCTGGCCGGCGGTGCGGGACATGGCGTTGGCGATGTTCCTGCCGTTCGTGGCCATGTACCCTGCCTACTTCGCGGGCTGGGTCACGACGACCGCGGTCATGGTCGTCGGGCACGTGCTCATGGTGCCGGCCATGGTCGTGGCGATGTTGCTCCGCGTCGACGAGTACACCCGGGGCCACGCACACCGGCCACGGGAAGCGGCGTTCCAGGCGTGACCCGGAACGGGTCGGTGGTGAACACCGTCCGGGTCAGTTCCGCCGGTACCGCTGGGTGGGTGTGGTGCCGTTGTCCGCCTCCCGTGCGACGCGTTCCCGGCGTTCCTGTTCGCGGTAGCCGTAGGTGGCCTCGCGGACGGCGGTGTCGTTCTCCAGGCCCGAGCCGACCGCGCCGGCGACGGTGCCGAGGACACTGGCCATCAGGGCGATGACCACGTAGTCGATCACCCCGACCGGGTGGCCGAGAGTGGTGGCCAGGTACGGGGGCGGGATGACCAGCGCCACCGCGGCGACCGCGATGGCGAGCATCGCGAGGAAGAACGCGACGGTGCCGGCGGTGACCGTGAGCAGGGTGCTGGCGTTGCGGAGCCGGACGTGCGCTTCCCGGCCGGATTCGCCGATGCGGGGGGACTCCCACAGCTGGTGCCTGACGATGATCCACACCACCATCGCGGCGATCGCGGCGACGACCAGTCCGGCCAGCCGGAGTGGGCCCATCGAGGTGGCGAGGGTCCAGATGCTCGAGTACAGCAGGCCGAACGCGATCCCGGTCAGCGCACCGGCCAGCGCCCTGGACAACCCGCGGAGCAGTCCCCACGGCTGGTTGACGCGCACCATCCCGGCCAGCAGGTGCAGCAGTGCCCGTCGGCGCGGGCGGACGATGTCGACCTGGTCGGGATCGTCGGAGGTCGGACTCGGTCGGAACCGGGCGCTGGGCAGGTGGCGGGCCCGCCACCCGCCGTGCGGACCGACCACGCGCGGATCGTCGGCGAGGAGCCGGGCGATGACCGCCACCACCGCCGCGGTCAGTCGCCGGCGCAGCCGCCGCCCGCCGAGCGCCGGCAGCGAGACCACCGCGACCCGGTCACGGAGGTGCAGGTTGGCCACCACCACCGTCGAGTCGTCCTGCATCGGCTGGTCGGTGACGCAGACGACGAGGTCCCAGACGGTGTCGCGGACGTGCTCGCGTGCCTTCTCGGCCAGCTGGCTGTAGTCCGGGTACATCTCCTCGAACGGGTCGTACACCGTGTCGACCGTCCAGGCGATCGACTCGCTGACCTCGGTGCGCAGCTGGTCGAGCAGCACCTCGTGCAACCGGTCGACGAGGGTCGCGGGCAAGCCGGGATCAGCGAGCAGGCCGATGGCCACGACGTGCTCGTCTCCGGTGAAACCGGCCGTGCTCAAGGGTGTTCCCTCCTCGCCGGTGGACGTCGGTCGCGCCGGCACCGGCTACCCGGCCGGTGGCCTGGGGAAACGGCCGGGGAGAGGTGGTGTGCCACACCATGGCACGACTCCGCCGCCGGACCGGTAGCCAGCGTCGCGCTGCTGGCCACTCTCCCACCCGCCGCCCTGGCAACCCGCACGAGCACGCGGCCGGCGTGTTCCGTCCGAGCGCCAGCCGGTCAACCATCAACACCCGAAGGCGGTGCGCGGAAACGTCAAGTGGTCCGACGGGAGATCGGCGATGGCCGCAATGACACGCGCGGTCGCGGCCACACGGATCCGAAGCCGTACGCCTGTCATCAGGCGATCCATCATGGACGGTGAGGTCACGCCGCCCGGCGACGGTTCCTCGCCCTGGTACTGGCGGAGGTCCTAGCGGCGCCGCCCCCGCTGCGGCGGGGCACGGACCGGACGACGTCGACGGGCTCGTCCGCGGGCATGGTCCCGGGCGCGAAATCCGGCTCACGGAAGAGATCCCCGTAGGTCGTGTCGCCGTGGGCGAGTGCGTTCCGCGCGGGCTCGACGAACGGGTGGCTGAACTGCACGTCGTTGGGTGGTGGCGTGTTGATGACGAATGTCCTTTCGAGACAGTGGCTCGTGGTCGCCCGGTCGACGGAGCACGACAGGGCGCGGCAGGATGCTCGCTGTTCAGAACAGCGCGTCACATCGCGGCCACTCCGAAGGATCCCATTACCCTCCAACGTACACCACGACACGCCCGCGCATGGTGTACCGTGAAAATGTCGAGGGCATCCCGCATGTCGACACCGGCGCCGGCCTCGTCGTCGACGGACCAGGTCTGGTCGTGACGCCGTCCTGGGTCGCGTTCTTCCGGCCCGTTCGCTGGTTTTCGCTCGCCTCGTTGTGCGGATCGGCCCCCGAGCGTCAACGACCCTGTTCACGGTGATCCGTCCGGAGACGGCCGCGACGGTGTGGCGGCACGGACCGTACCGAACGATGCCGCACCCGACCGCCGAGCCACGCCTGACGACAGGAGCGCCATGACATCCACCCCGCGATCGCAGTTCAACGAGGCCCGGGCCGAAGCCGAACGGGAACGCGGCGATCAGCGGCGGCGAGCCGTGCGAACCGTCGCCGGCCAGGCCCGCGACCAGGTCGAGTTCACGGCCATGTTGTCCATGCTCGGCCTGGAGCACTCCGTGCCCGGCCAGGTACCCCTCAGCGGGCGACTGGCCGTCTACGTCAGCCACGTGGCTGAGGCCGTCGGGGTGCCGACGGAGGCGACCGGGTGCGAGGTGAGCGACACCGCCACCGCCTACCTGGGCCTCGACCGGCGCCTGCGCACCCGGCCCGACCACGATCTGATGCTGCTCTGGGACGAGCGCCTCGGCTGGTACCTCGCGGTCGAGACCACCCCCGCCGAAGCACCCGTCGTCCTCGCCTACCTCGACGGCGACACCGTACCGACACCCGACACGGTGGCCCGGTTCGTCGCCGACACGGCATCCGACCAGACCGCGACCAGAATCCGACCGGTCCCGCTGCCGACCGACCGCGGAGAGCTGGCCGCGCGGATGGCGGCCGTGTGCCCGCTTGTCTCCTGACTCTGGGTCAGTGGCACCGCTCGGCCCAGCACGTCATCGAGGACCGTCGCCGAGCACGGTGCGCCCGGCCCGTCACGTGAAGGTGTACGGGTGCGTGGTGCCGCCCCACGCACGGCGCCGACGAACGCGTCGAGCCGGTCCTGGTCCTGTTTGTCCCAGTGCACCGGAACCAGCCGACCAAGCCCAGCACCCCGCGACCCCGTTGACACTCAAGCTAGTGGAACTCCAGGTCCGCGCGCGTCAGCGGCCGGCCGGGTAACCCGTCGGCAGCGGGCGCGCGCAACCCGTCCATCAGGATCGCGAGCAGGCGGCCGGGAGCGAGCGCCGCCGCCTGCGGCGGTGCCGCCTGCGTCTGCTTCATCACGTACATGAACAGCAGCGCGAGGTCCCCCACCCCCACGTCGCGACGCAACGCACCTTCCGCCTGCGCCTTGCGCACGACCTCCTCGAGCATGTCCAGCGCCTGCTCGCGCAGCCGCACCCCTTCCTCGTCCACGCGGATCGCGGCACGCACCAGCGGCGACTCCGACTGGAAGCCGACGTGCAGCCAGGCCGACTGCCGCATGATCCGCGTCAGCGCGGCCCAGCCGGTCGGCTCCTCGGCGAGCGCCGCGCGGATCTCGTCGACGACGGTCTGGATCGTCTCCCGGAAGACCGCGCGGATCAGCGTCTCGCGGTCGCCGAACCGCCGGTAGAGCGTGCCGACGCCGACGGAGGCGCGGCGCGCGATCTCCTCCATCGCCACCTCGGCCCCCCGTTCCGTGAAGATCTCGCGCGCCGCGACCAGGATCTGGTCCCGGTTGCGGCGTGCGTCCGCGCGCAGCGGGCTGTCCGAAGTCGCCATCCGGGGATTATCCCATTCCTACCGAATGTGGACGGAACGCTTCCGGATGGCTACTGTGGAGATAAACGGACGACTTCCTTCCGGATGCATGGGGTGAACATGGAGAACCTTCCACCGCGCGTCTGCCCGTTCGAGGGTGACGCGTCGACGACCGAACCCGGACCGATGACGCGGGTGACCCTGCACGGCGGACAGGAGGTCTGGGCGGCGTCCCGACACGCCGACGTCCGCGCCGTGCTCACGGATCCGGCGTTCTCCGCCGACCGCGCCAACCCGAACTTCCCGTTCCTGGGCACACGCCGGGTCCAGCAGGACAACGGGCTGAAGCCGGCGCTGCTCACGATGGACCCGCCGGAGCACGGGCCGGCCCGGCGCATGGTGCTCGGCGAGTTCACGGTGAAGCGGCTCGCCGCGCTCGGGCCACGCATCCAGCAGATCGTCGACGACCACGTGGACGCCATGCTCGCGAGCCAGGACCGCACGGCCGACCTCGTGCCGGCGCTCGCGCTGCCGGTGCCCTCCCTCGTGATCTGCGAGCTGCTCGGCGTGCCCTACACCGACCACGACTTCTTCCAGTCCCGGTCCAGGACGCTCATCTCCCGGCTCTCGACGCCGGAGCAGGTCAAGGCCGCCGCCGACGACCTGCGGGAGTACATGGACAAGCTGGTGACCGAGAAGGAGGCGGCACCGACCGACGACCTGGTCGGCCGGCAGATCGTCAAGCGCAGGGCGGAGGGCGTCGAGGACCACGACGCCCTCGTCAGCCTCGCCGTGCTGCTGCTGATCGCGGGGCACGAGACCACCGCCAACATGATCTCGCTCGGCGCGCTGGCCCTGCTGCGACACCCCGACCAGCTGGCGGAGCTGCGCGCCGACCCGACGAAGACCCTTGGCGCGGTCGACGAGCTGTTGCGGGAGTTCACGATCACCGAGTTCGTGACCTCCCGCGTCGCCGTACGGGACACGGTCGTCGGCGGCGTGGCGGTCAAGGCGGGCGAAGGCGTGCTCACCCTGGGCAACGCCGCCAACCACGACCCGGACGTGTTCGAGAACCCGCACCAGCTCGACATCCACCGGGGCGGCCGCAACCACATCGCGTTCGGCTACGGCGCACACCAGTGCATCGGCCAGAACCTTGCACGGGTCGAGCTGCGAATCGTGTTCGACACCCTCTTCCGACGGGTGCCGACACTGCGGGTGACGGTCCCGGTCTCGGAGCTGTCGTTCAAGGACGACGCGGCCGTCTACGGCCTCCACAGCCTCCCGGTCGGCTGGTAACGAGCGTCGTTGACGCCGGCCAGGTCGGTCGTCAGCGCGGCGAGACCCAGCCTGCGCGGAATCGCGTCACCACCGGGTCCATGGAGCCGTAGACGCAGCCGTGCAAGGTGCGGCCGAACCAGTAGAGCTCCAGCGCGAAACTCGACGAGTCAACCACGCTGCCCGAGGACGGCAGCGAGTTGACGGCCCCCGCCGAAAGGGTTGCCGTCGCGGTTCGGTCCGACAGCCTCGAGCGAATCCCTCGCGCCGCGCTCCGAGTCTGGTCCGCACACCCCACCGTGCCCACCTGAACCGTTCCTCCGCCGCAGCGGTGAGTGGCTGTTCACCGGGGGTTCGTCCGGCCGGACAGGAGACTGGTGCGCCGTGGCGATACCCCAATCTGGCGACCGGTTCCGCACGGCAACTGGAAGCGGGTCCGGCTCGAACGTCAGCGCCAGCGAGCGGGAGCACTGCTGGTCGCCGGCCCGCCGCCTTCGGCCGTGCGCGGATCACCCGCGGAGGTCAGGGCAGGGGAAGGTGGCTCTGGAGCAGCTCGTAGTGCCGCGAGTGCTCGTCGTGTCGGGCGAGCAGGGCACGCGCCGGCGCCGGTACGACCGACGCGGACGGGTCCGGGCCGGCGAACTCGGTCACGGCGTCCCAGTCGTCGAACGTCATGAGCGTGAGGTGCTCGGCGCCGCCGCCCTCCCCGGCGCGCCGGAACACCGCCAGCTCGCGGAGTCCGGCGATGCGGCGCCGCATGATGTCGGGCGCGATCGTGCCGTTGAGGAGCTCCTCGTAGGCGGCGGCCGTGTCGGCAGTGTCCGTCCAGCCACGCCACGTTCGGATGATCATCAGGTCCTCCATAACAGGATGCTGTTATTTCAACAGTACACTGTCGTCATGGATGACCTGGAGGCCTACCGCCTGCTGATGGCGGACGTCTACGAACTGGCCGGGCTGTCCCGGCGCACGAGCGAGACCATCGCGCGGGCGTCCGGCCAGACGGCGGCGCGGTGGCACGTGCTGAGTGTGTTGTCGGACGGTCCGCGAACGGTGCCGAGCGCGGCTCGGCGACTGGGCCTCGCGCCGCAGAGCGTGCAGCGCGTGGTCACCGACCTGCTGGCCGACGGGCAGGTGACGACCCAGGCGAACCCCGACCACGCCCGTTCCCCGCTGATCGCCCTGACCGCTCGCGGCCAGGCGACGGCGACCGACCTTTTCGCGAAGTCCGATGAGAACCGGGCGGCCGTCCTCGCCCGCGCGGCGGTGCCCCCCGCCCGCCTACACGAAGCCCGTGAGGTGATCCGCGCCCTGGTGACCGCGTTGGGCTCCGACGACCCCGGCACACCCTGACGACCGCCCGCACCGGTGCCCGGCGGTTTCCGGGCTCCCGCGGCTGACCCACCACACTTAGACGAGCCGCTAGCTCCTGATCTCACAGGGTGTAGAGGAGCGTGCGGACCTCTCGCTGAGCTCCTTCGCTGGCCGGAGATTCGGCGAGCTCACCCCGAGCCGGAGTTCGGGACGATGGTCCTCGACCTGCGGCCGAGGACCGGCGTCTCCACCGGCCCTGACGGCGATACAGGTCTGAAAGCGCCCGCCCGGGCCGAACGCGTCCGCACTGCCAATGATCGTCACCCGCACCGCCCGATTCCGTCACCACGGCCAGCCGCTACGCCTGACGGAGGAACCGCAGCACCGCCAGCACCCGGCGGTTGACGTCACCGGCGGGAGGCAGGTCGAGCTTGGTGAAGATGTTGTTGATGTGCTTGGCGATCGCACGTTCGCTCAGCACGAGGGTCGCGGCGATGTCCGCGTTGGAGCGGCCCTGTGCCATAAGGGCCAGAACCTGCCGCTCGCGGTCGGTGAGCCGGTTCAGCACCTGATTTCTCCTCAGTCGGTGAGACCCGTCAGCTCCGTCGGTAGGGCGTACAGCACGATGTGCACCGGATGCGCCCCTTCGGCCGGCTCCCGGCTCATGGTCCGGTAGCGCTCCACCACCTCGGTCAGCTCGCGCCCGAGCTCACGAAGCTGTTCCGGGGTGAGCCGCAACGGGTTGCTGGACATCGTCGACACGTTGCGCCAGCCCAGCGGGAGCCCGTGCCGATCGTCGATGAAGGTCTCGATCACCTTGGCATCCCTGGCCAGCATCGCCTTGGCGAACGCGTCGTCCGCTCGCGTGGTCGCCGGCTCCTCGTCCGGGTCGTGGACGTAGGTGATGTCGGCGATCGCCAGGCGCCACGGCCGGGACCGACCCTTCCCCTCGCCGGTCTCCTCCACCACGCCGTACCTGCCCAGTTGGTTCAAATGGTAGGAGCACACCTTTGGCGTGAGTCCCAGCAGCTCGGCGGCGCGGCTCGCGGTCAGCGGACCTTCCCGCTCGATCAGGTACAGCAGGTCGAGCCGCACCGGGTGCGCCAGCGCCCGCAGTGCGCGCGGGTCCGTGCTATGGGAATGCTTATTCCCGGAAGACATGTTCCGATAGTAGCACTAGGTCTACTGACACCACCCGTCCACGCCGGCACGCTGCCTGACATGACACGACGAGCAGAGATGTCCAGTAGTGGGCCGACCCGCCGTGCGGTGCTCACCGGCGCCGGAGGTCTGATCGCCGTTGCGACCAGTGGTCTGGTTATCGGTGGTCAGGTCGCTTCCGGCGCGCCGGCGACGGCCGGTGGGAGCGCGGTGCCGCCGTTGCGGTTCTTCACCGACGCGGAGGCGGCGACCGTCGAGGCCATGGCGGAACGCGTCTTCCCCGAGGACGGGAGTCCCGGCGCTCGCGACGCCGGGGTGATGCACTACATCGACGGCCGCCTCGCGGGCGGGTGGGGCCGCGGCGAGCGGATGTACCTGCGGGGCCCGTTCGAGGAGCCAGGGCACGGCGGGCACGGCTACCAGCTGCCGCTCACGCCGCGCGAGGTCTACCGGCGCGCACTGCGCACGATCGACGACCACTGCCAGAAGACCTATGGCGACAGAACTTTCGTCGAGCTGCCAGCGGCGAAGCAGGACGAGACGTTGACCGCGCTGGAGGGAGGCGAGGTCGACCTGAGGCTCGCCGACGGCCGGTCCGGATACACGTCCGCGTCGTTCTTCGCGATGTTCCTGGAGAACGTCCGCGAGGGCTTGTTCTCCGACCCGATGCACGACGGCAACCGCGGCATGGTCGGCTGGAAGTGGGTGGGGTTCCCCGGCGACCCCTCGGCATACGGCGAGCCGTACGCCGAGTACGTCGGCAAGTGGCACCTCCCCTATCACGTGGTCCCGAAAGGTGTGCGGTAGATGAAGCTGTCCAAAGTAGACGCCGTCTGTGTCGGAGTCGGCTGGACGGGCGGGATTCTCGCCGCCGAGCTGACCAAGGCCGGCATGTCGGTCGTCGGCCTGGAACGCGGTGGGCCGCGCGGGCGGGAGAACTTCCAGCACGGCCACGACGAGCTCCGGTACTCGGTGGACAAGGAGCTCGCGCAGGACACGTCGGTGGAGACCTGGACCTTGCGGCACAGCCTGGGCGAGCGCGCGTTGCCCCTTCGCCGCGTCGGGTCGTTCGCTCCGGGCAGCGGGATCGGCGGGTCCGGTGTGTCGTGGTCGGGTCAGACCTGGCGGTTCACCCCGCGTGACTTCGAGATCCGCAGCAGGACGGTGCGGCGCTACGGCGAGCGGGCCATCCCGGCGGACATGTCTATTCAGGACTGGGGAATCACCTACGACGAGCTGGAGCCCTACTACGACCGGTTCGAGTACATGGCCGGTATCGCGGGGAAGGCGGGCAACATCAGGGGCAGGAAGGTGCCAGGGGGCAACCCGTTCGAGGGCCCGCGCGCACGCGACTACCCCGTCCCGCGGCTGATCGAGACCTACGCCGGGTCGGTCCTCCGCAAGGCGGCGGACGACCTCGGCTACAGCCCGTTCCCCGGTCCGGCGGCCGCACTGTCCAAGCGGTACACCAACCCGGCCGGCATTACCAGGGAGTCCTGCACCTACTGCGGTTTCACCGGGCACTTCGGTTGCCGCGTCGGGGCGAAGTCCGACCCCACCGTGACCGTCATCCCCGAGGCGATGCGCACCGGCCGGTTCGAGCTGCGCACCAACGCGACCGTGGTCGAGATCCTCCACGACGGCACGCATGCCACCGGGGTACGCTACTACGACGCCGCCGGTCGCCTGCGGGAGCAGCCGGCGGACCTCGTCCTGCTGACCGCGTTCACGCTCAACAACTGCCGGTTGTTGTTGCTGTCTGGAATGGGCACGCCCTACGACCCCACCACCGGGGCCGGTGTCATCGGGAAGAACTACACCTACCAGGTCGACGGCGCGGGTGGGGCGGCGTACTTCAGGGACAAGGACTTCAAGCCGTACATGACCGCCTGCGGCAGCACGGTCGCCTTCGACGACCTCAACGGCGACAACTTCGACCACACCGGCCTCGGCTTCCTCGGCGGCGGGCTGGTGAAGTACACGACCCCGACGCTACCGATCGGCGACGTCGGTGTCCCGCCGGGCACGCCGACCTGGGGCGCGGAGTGGAAGCAGGCGATCCGCCAGTACTACCCCCATCTGCTGATCGTCGGAGCGCAGGGCGAGAGCCCCGCCTACCGCGACCACTTCCTGGACCTCGACCCGACCTACCGGGACGCCAACGGGCTGCCGCTGCTGCGCATCACCTTCGACTGGCGGCGCAACGAGCGGGAGATGGTCCGTTTCCTCGGCACGAAGCTCAAGGAGCTCGTCGACGCGATGGGCGCGGACTTCGCCATGAGTGTGGGAGAGCTGTCCGACCACTACGACGGCGCGCGCTACCAGTCGACGCACAACTGCGGCGGCGTCATCATGGGCGCCGACCCACGCGACTCAGCCGTCAACAACTACCTGCAGATGTGGGACTACCCCAACGTGTTCGTCGTCGGCGCGTCGGCCTTCCCGCAGAACCCCGGCTACAACCCCACCGGCACGGTCTGCGCACTCGCCTACCGCGCCGCCGACGGCATCGTGAACAAGTACCGCACGAAACCAGGCCCCCTGGTCTGACCCGTCAGGCCTTCATCTGCCGGATCCACCCATGCAGATCCTCGATGTGCCAGCTGCGGACGATGCGGCCGTTCTCGATCTGGTGGAACTTTCCGCGATGGGTGGCGGTCAGCTCGCCTCGCACGGCCACTCGCCCCGAAGCGGCGATCACGTCGTGCAGGACGACGCGCGCGTTCGGGGTCCCGGAGACCGGCCGGGAACGCGGGGGACGTCCTCCGGTGGAGGGCGAGCACCTCGTCCCGCAGCAACCTCCAACTGGTCGCGTTCGCCGACGACCGCGACGACGTGGTCACCCGCCGTCGCGCGCCGGAGGCTAGAACCGGCAGCTGACCCTCTGGGCGGCTGGACCACGTCACGGGAGTCAACCGACGCGCTCCAGCACCCAGAACTGGTGCAGCCGCCCGGCGCACGTCCACTGCTGGACGTTCGCGCCGGCCGTGGTCGAAGCCTGGTGCACCTCGAGGCACTTGCCGCTGTTGGCGTTGCGCAACTGGTAGCCACCCTGGCCGACGGTGACCGCGTGCCAGTTCTGCGACACGCTCGGACCGCACGTCCACTGGATAACGTTCCCACCGTCGGTCGGCACGCTGCCGGCCACTCCGACACACAATCCGCTGTGGACGGCGCTGAACTTGATCGAGTTCGCGTTCTCGGACAGCCGGAAACGCTGATTGGCGCCGCCGTTACAGGTCCACTGCTCGATGTTCGCACCAGGCGTGGTCGAGCTCGCGGTAACATCCAAACAGAGTCCACTGCGGACGTTGCGCAGCCGGTACTCCGCCGGTGCCGGACCGCCGCAGGCCACGTGCGCGTTCGCCCAGTTCGCCCAGTCGTTGCCCTGACCGTCCCCGGTCGGGTCGGCGACGAGCTTGAGCGTCCGCACCCCGCTCACGTCGACGCCCACCGGCTTCGACGCGGTGCCACCGGTCATCCGTCCGCTGTCGAACAGCACGCGGCCGTCGCCGAACACCCGGAACACCACCGAGCCGCCACCGCGCTTGGCGTCGTCAATGCCCACCTGCGCGCTGAACCGGCCACACCGGCCGCCGAGGTGGACGCCGGCGACCCCGCGCGCGTTGAACCCGAGGCCCTTGGCGTAGGTGACGCCGTCCAGCCGGATCGGCCCGCCGTCGCGCGGGTCGAGCTCGCCGTTGTTGCGGTCCCGTTCGACCGGACCGTAGCCGTTGACCGCGAAGCTCAGCGGCAGGTCGCTCACGTAGGCGTCGTGCGCCGGCGCGGCGGGTGGCGGGGTGGCGACCGCGTCGCGCCCGGCGACCACGTGCTCGCCCGCCGTGTCGACGTACCGCACGAGCACCCGGAGGCCCAGCTCGTCCGGCGCGTCCTCGACCCGCAACGGCGCGGTCCACCGCCAGTTCACCGACACGCGGCTGCCCGCGGCGAGGGTGTCCCAGCTGGTGGGTGTGGTGGCGGTGAAGGTGCCCGGCCCGTCCGGGACCACCCGCACGTCGCGGACCGTCTCGGGCAGTGCGATCTCCGCGTCGACCGACCCGACGTGCGCCGGTGCGGGCGGACTCGGCCGGCCGCCGATCGAATCGAACGCCACGTCCCACCCGGTCAGCTCCTGGGCGATCCGCTCCGGCGCGGTAACCGTGACCGCCGGCGCGGCCCGCCCGGTCGCCTCGACAGTCCCGGCGCCCGCCGGGAGGACCGCGACCAGCAGGAGCCCGGCCAAGACCAATCTGGCCCGCTCAGTTCGTTTCGACATGGGCACTCCCCGCGTCAGGCGGACTCGATGGTGACCGTGCCCGCGCCGAGCCCGGCGTGGGTGGCGGTGAGCCGGATAGTGCCCGGCTGTCCGAGGCGCGTGCGCACCCACACGGCACCAACACCGCCGTTCTGCCCCAGCGGGAACGGGTTGTCCCCCACTAGAACACCCGGGCCGGACACCGTCAGCCGGACTTCGTCGCCGACGTAGGGCCTCGGCGCCCCGTATCGGTCGACCGCGCGGAACACCACGCGCGTCGCGTCGGAGCCGTCGGCGGTGAGCGCGTCGTCGTCGGCGACCACGGACAGCCGGTCGCCCTCGGTGTTCGCGGAGAACAGGCGGGACAGGACCAGCTCGCCGCCGACATACCCGTCGATCCGCAGCTCCGGGTCTCCCGCCGGGTCGACCGTGAGGTCCACGAAGGACGGTGGGTAGCGCAGGTACTCGAAGCCGGCGACGTCCGGCCGCACGGTGGCCCGGTGCGTGCCGCCGACGTAGACCTCGAGCCGGTCGCAGTTGGCGCAGATCATCGCCCGCGCGCCGGGGCCGTTCGCCGGTGAGCCCGGCCCGAAGTCCCAGTAGAACGCGGGTGCGATCACCGGCCGCACGCGTGGGTCCACCTGGGCCTGGTAGATCGCGGCGCCGAGCTTGGGCACCCGGAAGGTGTCCCCGACGCCGTTGCACTTGAGCCGGTGGTCGGTGAACCCGTTCATCGAGTCGTAGTCGAATGCCTGCCAGGCCAGCAGCCCGGCGGTGCGGGAGTCCGCCGCGGCTTGGTTGTGCACCTGGCCGTGCAGATACGCTTGACGCGCCTGGACGGCCTGGGAGTCGGTGCGCCGGTAGAAGTGCGGCCCGGCCAGTGACCCGACCGCCTCGCTGACCAGGAACGGGATGCCGGGCAACGGTGGGCGAAGCGGTGCCACCTGGTCGGTGTGCGTGTAGTCGTTGTAGGAGTAGACGTCCTGCACGAAGTCGGTCCTGGTGTACCGGCCGCCGTGCAGCGCGCCGGTGGTCTGCCGGCCTGGGTCGAGCCGCTTGGCGAGGTCGCGGGTGCGGGTGTAGAGGTCGCGGTACGGCGCCGACTCGTTGACCTGCACGCCCCAGGTGACGATCGACGGGTGGTTGCGGTCGCGGCGGATCATCTGCTCCACGTCGCGCACCACGAGGTCCTGCCAGGCCGCGCCGCCGACGTACTGCCAGCCGGGAACCTCCTCGAACACGAGCATCCCCAGCTCGTCGCAGGCGTCGAGGAACGCCGTCGACTGCGGGTAGTGCGCGCAGCGCACCATGTTGCAGTTGAACTCCTCGAACAGGATGCGCGCGTCGTGGCGCTGCACCCGGTCCGGCATCGCCATGCCGGTGTAGGGGTAGATCTGGTGCCGGTTGAGCCCGAACAGCGTGAGCCTGCGGCCGTTGAGGTGGAACCCGCCGTTCTCGAACCGCGCCTCGCGGAAGCCGATCCGCGCCACGTGGTCGTGCACCGCGGTACCGTCCACCCGCAACGTCGCCACCACGTCGTACAGGTTCGGCTCGCCGACGTCCCACAACCGAACCGCGTCGACACCGGTGAGCGTGGCGTGCACCGTCGTTCGGCCCGGCGCGGTCATGGCGGCGGGAACGGTCCGCGTGGCCACCACCGAGCCGTCGGGATCGCGCAGTTCCACCACGATGTCGCCGGACAACGGCGTCGCGGCATCGACGGTGCAGTCGACCTCCACCCGCCGGTTCACCGGGTCGAGCACGTTCACCGGTCGGGCGTACACGTCGGCGAGGAACGCCTGGGGCACCGCGCGCAGCCGAACCGGCCGGTAGATGCCGCCGGGCTGGAAGTAGTCGACCGCGCCGGCGCCGCTCGGGTGTCCACTCGGCGGCACCGGCAGCCAGCGGGAGTCGACCGTGACCGCGAGGACGTTGCCGCTCGACCGCGCCCGGCCGGTGATCTCGTGGCTGAACGGCAGGTAGCCGCCGCGGTGCGCGCCGAGCGAGGCGCCGTTCAACCACGGCGTGCCCGCGGTGAGCACCCCGTCGAAATCGAGGAACACCCGCAGCCCGGCCGCGTCCGGCGGCAGGTCGAAGTGCTTGCGGTAGATCCAGACGTGCTCCCAGGCCGCCGGGTTCCAGTCCCGCCAGGACAGTGGGACCACCGTGTGCGGCAACGTGACCACGCCGTACCCGCTGTCGTCGAAGCCGGGCTGGGTGGCGTTGTCGTTCACGAACCGCCCGCCGAACCGCCAGTTCGACACCAGCGGCACGGTCACGGTCGCCGCGCCGCGCACGGGTGCGCCACCCGCCCCCCTCGCCGCCGCCGACAGCACGGGCAATGCGGCAAGGCCGAGCATGCTCGCCGCCCCGGTGTGCAGCAGCCGTCGCCGGGACATCCGGGTCCCGCCACCTTCCCGCGCCATAGTCGCTCCCACTGGCCCGACCTCTTACCACACCCGAAAACGGATGCTAACGCGATGGAGGTAAGTCATCTGACCGCCATTCGGGCGATTGACGCCAATAAGCCACCGCTCCCAGACTGGATCAGAAAACGATTACCCGCAACCCGCAGTTTCGCCCCGCGAAGGGATGGAACCCGATGGTCAGAACACTGTGCGCTGCGCTGGTCGCGCTGCTCGCCGCCGGGCTGCTGACGGGAACCGCCACCGCCGAGCACGACGTTCGGATCGAGGGCGAGTCGCTCGTGGCCGGCGCGCAGGCCACCGCGCCGATCCAGTCCCAGGCGAACTGCTGTGGCGTGCAGTGGTCCAGTTCTCATCAGCTGTGGTTCCGCGCTGGGCGCGCCGGGGACCGCGCCACCCTCACCCTCACCGTGCCGGAGTCGGCGGAGTACGACGTCATCGCGACGATGACCGGCGCCCCCGACTACGGCATCCTGCGGCTGTCGCTGGACGGCGTGCCGGTCGGCCAGCCCTTCGACGGCTACCGGACGTCGGTGACCAAGGTCCAGGTCGCTCTCGGCTGGGTGCCGCTGTCCGCCGGCACCCACGAACTGACCATCGAGGTCGTCGGTCGCTCCGGGCGGTCCACCGGCTACTTCGCCGGCCTGGACCTGCTCTCGCTCAACCCGATCGGCGGTATGCCCGACGTGCGGATCGAGCCGTACGCGACGACCGGCGCGTCGGTATCGGCCGGCGGCTTCACCTGGGTCTACGACCCGTCGATCGGCGAGCAGAAGCAGTGGTACTACAACGACCACACGATGATCCGGGACGTGACGACCGGCACCTGGCACCTGTTCGGGATCACCCACCCCGAGCCGGCGGACCCGCTGGACGAGAAGCAGTTCGGCCACGCGACAGCGCCTTCGCCGCGCGGACCGTGGACCAAGCGGCCGTTCGCGCTGACCGCCGATCCCGCCGCCGGGGAAAGCCACATCTGGGCGCCGCACGTGATCCACCACGACGGGCGCTACTACATGTTCTACGCGGCTGGC
This sequence comes from Actinophytocola gossypii, assembly GCF_025165815.1. Classification (GTDB taxonomy): domain Bacteria; phylum Actinomycetota; class Actinomycetes; order Mycobacteriales; family Pseudonocardiaceae; genus Actinophytocola; species Actinophytocola gossypii. The sequence goes on from NZ_JAFFZE010000012.1 coordinate 391,972, forward strand.
ACGCCGGAGCACTCCTCCTACCGGATGCACCTGGCGACCTCCACCGACCTGAACACGTGGACCCGCAGCCCGGCCAACCCGCTGTTCACCGACGGGTACGACGCCCGCGACCCGATGGTGGTGCGCCACGACGGGCAGTGGGCGATGTTCTACACCGCCACCAGCGGGCCGTTCGGCGGCAACCACCAGGTCGCCTACCGAACCAGCACCGACCTGGAACGCTGGACCTCCAAGCGGATCGCGTTCGAGCACCCCAAGTTCGGCACCTACGGCGGGCCGACCGAGTCACCGTTCGTCTTCGAACGCGACGGCTGGTGGTACCTCACCATCTGCTGCGACTCCGGCTACGAGGACACCCGGGTGTACCGCAGCAGAACCCCGCTGCGGTTTTCCATCAACGACCTCGCCGGCCGCATTCCCAGCCACGCCGCCGAGATCGTGACCGAGCCGAACGGCTCCACCTGGGTCACCGGCGCCGGCTGGGGCAAGGGCGGAGTGTACCTCGCACCGCTGAGGCTCGACGGCACGGTGGTCGCCCGCGGTCACCACATCACCACGCCGTACCTGCGCGCCGACGTGCGGCACTGGCCGACGACCGAGGTCCGCTCGCTGGCAGCCGACGAGTCCGGCACCGGGCAGGACCACCGGGACATCCTGGACGCCTCGGCCAGGTCGACCGCGCCCTACCTCGCCGTCGGCGGGTGGGGCCCGACCGACCGCGCGCGGGCCGCGGCCAGGATCGTGATCTCGCCGAACGGCTCCCGGATCGGCCTGCTCGGCATCCCCATGGGCAACGAGCCGGTGACCGCGGACTGGACGCTCGAGTTCACCGACGACCGGCTCGACACCTCGCTGAGCTGGCGGGTGACCGGCGCGACCACCACGGGCGTGTGGGAGACGGCGCTGGGTCTGGACTCCGTGGACACGGCCATGGTCGGCAACAACGTGCGTCTCGACCTGGACAGCGACCAGCCCGGGTACCCGAGGTGGCTGGTGACGAGGACCTCCGACGTGACCCTGGTCGCCGCCTACCGCGACGGTTCCTCGTGGTCCACGGACAACCAGTGGTACCAGCGCAGGCACGGGCTGATCTCCATGCAGTCCCTCTGGGACGCGGGCGGCCGGTCCTGGCCTGCCGGCGTGTACCCCGGTGGCCGGTGGCGGTTCGGCGTCAGTGAGTCGAACGACCTCGAAAATCTCGGCGACGTGCTGCACGCGGAAGTGAACTCCGGCTAGGAGGCGGGACATGAAACCGGTCTGGCGCAGAGCGTTGTGGGTGACCACCGCCCTCGCGGTCGCGGTACCGCACCTGGCGGCCACCGGCTCCACTCCGGTGACGGCGGAGCCGGCCGCGGTGGAATCGGTCACCGTGGACGGGACGAGCGGCGGCCGCGTGTTCGGCGGCATCGGCGGGGTGAGCGCGGGGGCGTCCTCGCGGCTGCTGTTCGACTATCCCGAGCCGGAACGAAGCCAGATCCTGGACTACCTGTTCAAGCCGAACTACGGCGCGGCGATGCAGGTGCTCAAGGTCGAGATCGGCGGCGACACGAACTCGACGTCCGGGTCCGAGTCCAGCCACATGCGGGTGCGGGGTCAGGTGAACTGCGACCGCGGCTACGAGTGGTGGCTGGCCAAGGAGGCGGTGAAACGCAACCCGGACATCGTGCTCCAAGGCCTGCAGTGGGGCGCGCCGGGCTGGCTCTCCGGCGGGTTCTGGTCCCAGGACAACATCGACTACCTGCTGTCCTGGTTGGACTGTGCGGAACGCAACGGGCTCGACATCGACCACATGGGCGGCTGGAACGAGCGCGGCTACGACGCGGACTGGCTGATCCGGTTCGACCGCGCACTCGCCGAGCGACACCCGGATGTCGAGATCGTGGCAGCGGACGACTGCTGCCCGCCCTCGGGCAGCACCATCTGGCGGATCGCCGACGACATGACCACGAACGCCGCGCTGCGCGAGGCGGTCGACGTGGTCGGCGTGCACTTCGCCTGCGGTCATCGCAGCCACTACCGGAACTGTTCCAGCACGCAGGCGGCGCGGAACCTGAACAAGCCGCTGTGGATGAGCGAGAACAGCGCGCTCGCCAACGACGTCGGCGCGGCGCCGATCGCGCGGGCGCTCAACCGGATGTACATCGACGCGAAGATGACCGGGTACATGGCGTGGTCGCCGATCTCCGCGTGGTACGCGAACCTGCCGATCGCCGACACCGGGATGATGCTCGCCGAGTGGCCGTGGTCGGGGCACTACGACGTCGGCAAGTCGATCTGGTCCTACGCGCACACCGCGCAGTTCACCGAGCCGGGCTGGAAGTACCTGGACTCGGGTAGCCGCCGGTTCGGCTCCGGGGCCACCATGGTCTCGCTCGCCGCGCCGGACCGGTCGGCGTTCTCCAGCGTCATCGAGGGGCTCGATCTCGCCCAGCAGACCACCGTGGACGTCACGGTGACCGGCGGGCTCCCGGCGGGCGAGCTGCGGGTGTGGTCGACGAACCTGGCCTCCGACAACGAGTCGACGCACTTCGTGCCGGCTGGCACGATCCGGCCGGTGAACGGCCGGTTCCAGCTCACCGTCCAACCTGGACACCTGTACACGGTCACCAGCACCACCGGCCAGGCCAAGGGCACCGGTGCGCCGAGCGCCGGGGTCGACGAGCAGCTGCCGCTTCCGTTCGCCGAGGACTTCGAAGGGGTGCCGTCCAACGGATTGGCGCGCTACTTCTCCGACGTGAACGGCGCGTTCGAGGCCATGCCGTGCGGCGCCGGCCGCGCGGGCACCTGCTACCGGCAGCAGACGGTCAGCCAACCCATTCGGTGGAACAACTCCGGGCGGATGCATCCGACCACCGTGTTCGGCGACCCGCGCTGGTGGGGTGACTACGAGGTGTCCGCGGACCTGATGCTCGAACAGCCCGGGTTCGCCGAGCTCAGCGGCCGCGTCAGCACCCAGACCGTCGGCTCGCACAAGCTCGGCGGCTACCACCTGAACGTCTCCAGCGGCGCCGGCTGGGAACTGCGCAGCGTCGACGAGTACGCGGGCACCCACTTCCTCGTCAAGGGACCGCAGTCGATCGGTGTCGGTCAGTGGCACTCGGTGCGCCTGCGGATGCAGGGCCCACGGTTGACGGTCTTCATCGACGGGACGCAGGTCGGGGCGGTCACCGACCACCGCCACCGCACCGGCAACGCGGGGCTGCGGGCCAGCACGTGGGTCAACGCCCAGTACGACAACGTGCGGGTGACCCCGGTGGGGAACCCGCCGAGCTTCGTGCCGCAGAGCCAGATGACCGCGTCGGCCTCCAGCCAGCAGGGCTTCCACCGCGGCTACACCTACTACGCGCGCCACGCGGTCGACGGCAAGCCGGAAACCCTGTGGCACTCGGCGTTCGGCGGTGCGGCACCGCTGCCGGAGTCGCTCACGGTGAACCTCGGCGCGGCGCACCGGGTGCAGGGCATCGTGGTGCAGCCGCGCTACGAGTCCCCGTCCAACGGCATGATCACCGGATACACGGTGTCGGTCAGTCCGAACGGGACACAGTTCACCCAGGTCGCGTCCGGGACCTGGCCGGTGACCACCGGGTCGAAGGTCGTGACCTGGCCGGCAAGGGCCGACACGCGGTTCGTGCGGCTGACCGCCACGGCGGGGGTCAAGGGGCTGGCGTCGGTCGGTGAGCTCAACGTAATGCTGGGCGGCGGCCGGTTCTACGGCGGCTCGCCGACCGACTTCACCGGCGACGGCCGCGACGACGTGGTCACCTTCCCGCAGAACGCCGAGGCGAACGTGTGGGTCGCGCCGTCCACCGGGGCCGGGTTCGGCGCGGCGGCGAAGTGGCACGACTTCTTCGCCACGCCCGGCGAGACGCCGATGACCGGCGACTTCACCGGGGACGGCCGGGACGACATCGTCACCTTCACGCAGAACGCGGACGCCGACGTGTACGTGGCCGCGTCCACCGGTAACGCGTTCGGCGAGTCGGCCAAGTGGCACGACTTCTTCGCGCTGCGCGGTGAGGCACCCGCGGTCGGCGACGTCGACGGAGACGGCAAGGACGACATCGTCACCTTCACCCAGGGCGCCGACGCGGACGTCTACGTGGCCCTGTCCACCGGGTCCTCGTTCGGCGAGTCGGCCAAGTGGCACGAGTCGTTCGCGCCGGGCGGGTGGTTCCCCGCGCTCGGGGATGTCGACGGGGACGGCCGCGACGACCTCATCGCCTTCACCCAGGGCGCCGACGCGGACGTCTACGTGGCCCTGTCCACCGGAACCGGGTTCGGCACGGCGAGGAGATGGCACGACCACTTCGCGCCCGGCGCCGAGGTCCCGCGCGTCGGCGACCTGAACGGCGACGGCCGCGACGACATCGTCACCTTCACCCACGACGCCCGCGGCGAGGTGTACGTGGCGCTGTCCGACGGGACGTCGTCGTTTGTCGGCTCCGGCGCGGACGCGAAGTGGCACGACCACTTCTGCCTCGCCGGTGAGTTCCCGTACGTGGGCGACTTCGACGGCGACGGCCGCGACGACATCGTCACGTTCACCCACACCTCCAGCGCGGACACCTACGTCGCGCTGTCCACCGGAACCACGTTCGGCCCCGGCGTGAAGTGGCACGACTTCTTCGGCCAACCGGGCGAGACCGCGCTCTGAGAAGACAGCCACGGCCCACCCGTCCCCGATCCTCGGCTTGGTTCTCACCATGCTCGTCCCGCTCGCCGTGCTCGGTGTGCTCACCTCCCCGACCGACGCCGTCCCGGTCGACGTCGCGCGTGCCGTCGCACTGAGCATCGTGCGCGGTGACTGACCAGGAACTCGGATGGACGACCCGCGCGTCATCGCACTCCCCTCTCTCTTGACGGGAGATCGGCACGACGACGCGGACGTTATGGCGTCCGCGGGGAACGGCGTCGCCGTCTACTGAGGACCAGCCACCAGGTAGTCCATCACCTTCGACAACTCGAGCCGCAGCCGCGCCACGGCCTCGGTCATCCCGGTCAGGTGGTGCAGCAACGCGCGGTGGAAGATGCCGTCGAGCAGCGTGTAGGCGACGGCCGGTGTCCCGGTGAGCTCACCGCCGCGCAGACTGGCGTAACGGCTGACGACCCGGCCCACCATGGCTTCCCGGTGTCCGTCGATCTCCAGGACGTCGGCGCGGAAGGACTCGTCGAACAGGCTCTGGTTGCGCAGGTCGTACCAGAGCCGGTGCAGCGGGGCGTCCTCGGCGAGGGTGTCGAAGAACATCTCCACGAACTCGTCGCGGAGCTGCTCGGCACTCGTCGCGCGGGCCACCACCTCGTCGTACCGGGTCACGCATACCGCCTCGTACTGGCGGACGGCCTGGGTGATCAGGTCGCGCTTGTCGGCGAAGTAGTAGTGCATCACGCCGAGCGAGAACTCCGAGTTCTGCGCGATGTCCCGCAGGCTGGTCCTGGCGTAGCCCAGTTCGGCGAGCGTGTTCAGGGCGTCCGTGGCCAGTTGGGTCCGCCGCGCCTGGAACTTGTCGACCTGGCGGCGGGCGATCTTGTCCTGCTTGGTCTCAACGACGTCGGTCACGTGGGCGTCCTGTCGGCGGCGTTCGTGGTCCTCGCGCGGTTCGTGTCCGGCGAGCCGCTGTCCGAAGTCTATCTTCCCCCGTCCTAGCGCATCGGACAGTCGCCCGAAAAACTTCGGACAGATGTCCTAGAAAATCTTGACGTTCGTCCCAACTCGGTTAGGGTGAGCCACATCACCGACGGAGGTCACTCAATGACGAGTTTTCAGCTAACCGGACGAAAAGCGCTGGTCACAGGGGGTGCGAGGGGGCTGGGTGCCGGCATGGCCGAGGCGCTGGCCGCCGCCGGGGCGTCAGTCGCGATCGGCGACATCCTCGAGGAGGAGGGCAAGCAGACCGCCCAGGCTCTGCGGGACTCGGGTGCCACCGCCGAGTTCGTACCCCTGGACGTCACGGACGACGAGAACTGGGCCACCGCCGTCGCCACGGTGATCGACATGTTCGGCGGGCTGGACATCGTGGTGAACAACGCGGGCATCGAGATCACGAGCCTCGTGACCGACCTCGACCCGGCGCAGGTGCGCAAGATGCTCGACGTCAACGTGCTGGGCACCGCGCTCGGTCTCAAGCACGCACTGCTCGCGATGCGCCCGGGCGGCGCGTCGGGCACCGGCGGCTCGGTCATCAACGTCGCCTCGGTGGCCGCGACCATCGCGTTCCCCGGGATCAGCGTCTACTCGGCGACCAAGTCCGGCATCGACCGGCTGACCAGGGTCGCGGCCGCGGAGTCCGGGAAGCTCGGCTACGGCGTGCGGGTCAACTGCATCTACCCGGGTCTCACGCCGACGACGATGGGGAACCAGCTCGCCGTGGACTGCGCCGAACTCGGCCTGTTCCCCTCCCCCGAGGCGGCCGCGGGCGCCGTCGTGGAGCTGACCCCGCTGGGCAGGCTCGGCCAGGTGGACGACATGGCGGACGCCGTGGTGTTCCTGGCCTCCGACGCGTCCAAGTTCATCACCGGGGCCGGTCTCCCGGTCGACGGCGGAATGGGGATGTGACGCCGTGCCCACCGACAAGCCCGTCGTCGTCTACGGCGCCTCCGGTTACACCGGGCGCCTGGTCTGCGAGTACCTGCGCGAGTACGGCGTGCCCTTCCTCGCCGCGGGCCGCGACCACAACCGTGTCAAGGAGGCCGTCGAGGCGGTCCCCGGCGTCCAGACCGTCGACCACGAGATCGTGGAGGTCGAGCACACCGAGGCCGGTCTGACCGACGCGTTCCGCGGCGCGAAGGTCGTGGTGAACACCGTCGGCCCGTTCTCCCGCTACGGCCACGAGGCCGTGCTGGCCAGCCTGAACATCGGCGCGCACTACACCGACACCAACGGTGAACAGGACTGGATGATCGACGCCGAAGCGCGGTACGGCAGCCAGTTCGCCGAGCAGGGCCTGCTGCTCTCGCCGGGAATCGCGCAGATGTACACGGTCGGTGAGATCGCCGCGCAGATCTGCCTCGAGACGCCCGGCATGGACACGCTCGACATCCAGGTGTTCTGGAAGGGCTATCCCACGGTCGCGTCGACCAACACCATTCTGACCAACGCGGCGTTCGCCAAGGCGTACTACCTGGAGCACAACGAGTACGTCGAATGGCCGCCGGAGGCCGGGTTGTACGAACTGGCCGTACCCGGGCAGCACGAGCTGGGGCTCGCACTGCCATGGGGCGGTACGGCACACCCGGTGTGGTTCAAGAAGGACCCACGGGTGGCGTCCGTGCGCGCGCTCGGCGGGGTGTTCAACCGTCCGCTGATGCTCGGCGTGCCGCAGATCGTCGCCGCGGCGATCGAGAAGATGGCGGGCAAGTCGGACGAGGAGAAGTACCGGATCATCGACGAACAGTCGGCGATGGTGCGCAGTGAGATGCCGCCGAGGGAGAACCCGAGGATCAACATCTCGCTCGACTCGGTCTACGCCTCCGGTCCGCTCGGTCGCGCGCACTGCGTCATCCACGGCAATTGCAACTACAAGCAGACCGCGTTGCTGAACGTCCACGCCGCCGCGCACCTGCTGCAGGACGTGCCGAGGAAGGTCGGGTTCGCGTCCGCCTGCCAGGCCTTCGGACACCGCGGACTGCTCGGCACACTGCGGTCGTTCGGCCTGGTGCTCGATCCGATCCTCGAGGTCCATCGCTGATCCAGGCCAGGCGCCGGCCGCCCAGACCCGCGGCCGGCGCCGTCCCTTTTCTCCCGTCCCGGCCCGGAGGCGTTCGTGCGGCTATGCGACTACCTGGACAAGGGCGCGTCACTGGGTGGTGAAGCGCCATGCCTGACGATCGACGACGTGACCACCAGCTACGCCGAGGTGCGGCAGCGGTCACTGCTGATCGCGGGAGCACTGCAGGAGAGCGGGATCGCGCGGGGCGACCGCGTCGCGGTGTTGTCCGCGAACGACCCGCTCGCGCTCATCTGCGTGTTCGGCATCTCCCGCGCGGGCGCGGTGTGGTGTCCGGTCAACCCGCGCAACGAGGCGGCCGAGAACCGCGAACTGCTCGACCTGTTTGGCTGCCGGTGCCTGTTCTTCCAGGAGAAGTTCGCCACGCTCGTCGAGCGCATCCGCGGTGACCTGCCGGAACTGACCATCCTGGTGTGCCTGGACGGCGAGGTGGACGGTGCGGTCACCTTCGCCGACTGGCTCGACCGGCACGGCCGCGAGCCGGCACCGGTCACGGTCGCCGACGACGACCTCTGTGTGCTGGCAGGCACCGGCGGCACGACCGGGCGGCCGAAAGGCGTGCGGCTGACCGGCCACAACCTGGAGACGGCCACCGCGCTGACCCTGATGAGCTACCCGGTCGGTCACCGGCCGCGGTACCTGGCGCTCGCCCCGCTCACGCACTCCGCCGGTGTGCTCACCTTCCCGATCATGGCGACCGGCGGCGAGACCGTGATCATGCCGGCCCCGGACCTCGGCGAGTTCCTCCGGCTGATCGAACGGCACCGGATCACGCACGCGTTCCTGCCGCCGACGGTCATCTACGGGTTGCTCGACCACCCCGCGCTTGACTCGACGGACCTGTCTTCGCTGCGCTGCCTCTGGTACGGCGCGGCACCGATGTCCCGGACCCGCCTCACCGAGGCACTGCACCGGATCGGGCCGGTGATGGGTCAGCTGTTCGGACAGACCGAAGCGCCGAACATGATCGCCACCCTGGCGCCCGCTGACCACTTCCTGCCCGACGGCTCGATCGCCACCGCCAGGTTGTCCTCGGCGGGCAGGCCGACCCCGCTCACCCAGGTCGCCATCATGGACCGGAACGGAGCGCTGTTGCCGCCGGGTCACCGCGGCGAGATCGTGGTCCGCGGCCCACTGGTCATGGCCGGCTACCACGACAACCCCGAAGCCACAGCGGAAGTGAGCAAGCACGGCTGGCACCACACCGGCGACATCGGCTACCTCGACGAGGACAACTACCTCTACATCGTCGACCGGGCCAAAGACATGATCATCACCGGTGGCTTCAACGTGTACTCGGCCGAGGTCGAACAGGCGCTGCAGGCCCATCCCGCCGTCCAGGACAGCGCCGTGGTCGGCCTCCCGGACGACAAGTGGGGCGAGCGCGTCACGGCGGTCGTCCAGCTCCGCACCGTCGGACACGCTGAACCCGCGGAGCTGACCGCGTTTGTCAAGGAACGCCTCGGCAGCGTGAAGACCCCCAAACAGGTGGAGATCTGGTCCGACCTCCCCCGATCGAAGGTCGGCAAGATCCTCAAAGCCGAGATCCGGGAACGACTGACGGGCACGTCGGCGGTCGAATGAGTCGGAGGTCGTCGTGACTGAGCACGGGTGGCCCGCGCTCGTCAGCGGACCACTTCTCGTTCCAGCCGGTCACCCAGTGCCTGTTCCGCGGACTCCTGGTACGAGCGGGAGTCGCACGGCAGACATATCCGGCGCGATTTCCAGCAGACAGGCGATGGCGGCGTCCCGCGCACGTGCCCTCACCTCCGGCGTCCCGACCGGCGCTCGAGGGCACTGCCGATGATGGCACGCAGATCGGCGGTGTTGAACACGATCAGGTACACCTCGCCGCCCGACGCGAGCAGGCCCTCCATTACCTGATCACCGCCCCGACCCCCTGGCCGCGCTCAGCCCGTCCGCAGCTGGTCGTGCAGGGTGCGCGCGACGTGCGCCATCAGGGCTTCCGCCGCCGGCTGGACGGCTGCCGGCACGCGGGACTCGGTGAGCGCGGCGACGGCGTACGCCTGCCCGTCGGCGTGTTCGACCACGCCGACCTCGTGCCGGAGGTTGAGCAGGGTTCCGGTCTTGGACGACCAGCGGGACGCGTCGGAGCCGAAGTCCGGTGCCAGCCGCTGCCGCAGCACGTTGTCCCCCATCAGCTCACGGACCCGGGCCGCCACCTCCTGGCGGATCGTCGTGGGTCGCCACAGGCCCTCGAGCAGGTCCACGAAGGCCCTGGCCGAGCCGGCGTTCGCCCGGCTGACGTCGAGCTGGGCGACCGGGTGCCCCTTGCCCTCGGTCGCCGCCGCGATCGCGAGGGCATGGGCGAGGTGGGCCTCCGCCGGGGCGAAGCGTTCGGCCGGGGTGTCGACGAGGTCCCGCATCAGGTGGCGTACGACGATGCCGTCGTGACCGAGCCGGCGCAGCTCCGCGGTGACGGCGGTGGGCGGGGTCAGCGCGAACACGGCGTCTGCGGCGACGCCGTCGCTGATCGCGATGCTCAGGTGGAGCAGGTCGTCGAGGGCGACGGTGGCCGGGTGGCGGAACCTGCCCAGCCCGGTCGGGTGCGGCACCGCGCCGCCCGGCCGCACCTCGATCGGCGTGGCGAGGTCGAGCTCGCCCCGAGCGGCTCGCTCCAGGGTGGCGATGGCGAGCGGGACCTTCACCAGCGACGCGATCGGAAACTCCAGCTCGGCGTCGACCCCGAGCTCGTCGCCGGTGTCGAGGTCACGCACGAGGAACGAGCCGCGCAGCCCGCCGTCGTGCAGTGCCTCCCGCGCCGCACGCAGCGCCTTGATCATTCCCACGACGCACCGCCGAGGCAGCGTCCGACCAGCTCGGCCGGAAGGCCACGGACCCGCTGGGCGTCCGCACGCTGCCCGGCCGTGACGGCGTAGCCGCGGGCGAGCTCGACCCCGCCGATCGGGCGCCAGTGCAGGCCGAGCTCGCCGGCCTGGTCGGGCGAGCAGAGCAGGAGGTCGGCCGAGCCGAGGACCTCGGCGGTGGCGGTGACGAGCGAGTCCGCCACGGTGACCTGGCCGGGCCGCAGCGCGACGGCGTCCCGCAACCTGGTGAGGCGGTCGCGGATGTGCGGCACGTCGTCCTCCGGCTGGATCCAGACGCGTCGCGGGCGGGCGTTCCGGTCGACGCGGCTCGCGCGCAGGGTGTCCAGGTGGATCGCCGGCGTGTCGGGGTCGGTCCGCCCGGCGAGCCCGAGCGGCACCCGCCAGGTTCCCTCCGTGGCGGGCACCGCGACGAGGGCGGCCCGCACCTCCAGCGTGCGAGCCAGCTCCGCGCGCTCGTCCGGGCCGGCCGGGCGCGGGTCGAGGTTCAGGTCGTGCCGGCGGGCGTCGCTGACGAGCCGTGCCAGCGGCCGCGGCCCGCAGACCGAGGGCACCGCCATTCGGAAGGGCCGCGACCTGGCCCGTTCGGCGTCGTCCTCCATCGCGTCGGCCAGCTCGACCAGGCGCCTGGCCGACGGCAGCATCTCCCGGCCGAACGGTGTCAGCACGACGGTCCTGGACGACCGGTCGAACAGCCGGGCGCCCAGGTGCCGCTCGAGCGCCGCGACGCGCCGGCTGGCGACCGACTGCGGGATCCGCGCCGCCGCGGCGCCCCCGGTGAAGCTGCCGTACCCGCTGACGGCCACGAACGCCTTGCAGGCTCCGACCACATCCACGGCACCGCAGTCTATGCCATTTCGACATTGATCACGTCACTGGTGTCTTGGACAGCATCGGCCGCCGGTGCGACGCTCCTGCTCGTGATGCTCAGTCCCACCCTTTCCGCCACCCGGCGCGCCGCCCTGGCGGTCGCGACCGTGCTCGCGCTCGTCTCCTGCCAGGCGACCGAGACGCCCACCCGGACCACCACGTCCAGCCCGTCCCCGACACGCACCGCGCCGGCGGCCACCGGCGAGTTCGACCGGCTCGAGACCCGGTTCGACGCGCGTCTGGGGGTCTACGCCCTCGACACCGGATCCGGCCGCACGGTCGAGTACCGCGCCGACGAGCGGTTCGCCCACGCCTCGACGATCAAGGCGCTGGCCGCCGGGGCACTACTCGCCCGGACCGCGCCCGCGGACCTCGACCGGACGGTCACCTACACCGCCGCCGACCTCGTCGCCCACTCGCCCGTCGCCGAACAGCACCTCGACCAGGGAATGACGCTCCGCCAGGCCATCGACGCCGCCGTGCGGTACAGCGACAACACTGCGGCCAACCTGATCATCGCCGAGCTGGGTGGCCCGGCGGGGCTCGAACGCGACCTGCGCCGCCTCGGTGACCGGGTCACCCGGACCGACCGGGACGAACCGGAACTGAACGACACCGCCCCCGGCGACCCGCGCGACACCAGTACCCCCCGCGCACTCGGCACCGACCTCCGCGAGTACGTACTCGGCACCGCGCTCCCCACCGCCGACCGGAACCTGCTCACCGACCTGCTGCGCGGCAACACCACCGGCGACGACCTCATCCGAGCCGCCGTCCCGGCCGGCTGGGTGGTCGGCGACCGGACCGGAACCGCCAGCCACGGCACCCGCAACGACATCGCCGTCCTGTGGCCGCCCGACCGCGACCCCGTCGTGCTCGCGATCCTGTCCGACCGCCACGAACAGGACGCCGACCACGACGACGCCCTGATCGCCAGGGCCGCGAAGGCCGCCATCGCCGTCCTGCACACCCCGCGCTGAAGGAGACCACGTGACCGACACACCACTGGCCCGCCGCCGTTTCCTCGGTACCGCCGCCGGCGCCGCCCTGGCCACCACCGCCGCCGCGAGCACCGCCGCCGCGGCCGCCGCCCCCCGCCGCCAGGGGCGCGGCGGCCCCACCGCCACGTTCCGCTGGCTGGGCACCGCCGGCTGGCGGATCGACGTCGGCGACCGGACCCTCCTGGTCGACCCGTACCTGAGCCGGTTCCGGACCGGGCTGTTCGACCCGCCGTTCAACCCGGAGACCGACCTGAAGGTGGACACCACGCGGATCGCCGACCACCCGGGCGAGCCGGAGACCATCCTGGTGACCCACACCCACTGGGACCACTTCAACGACGTGCCGTACATCGCCGCCCGGTCCGGCGCGCGGGTGTTCGGCACGCTCACCGCCTACCACCTCGGACTCGCCTACGGGCTGCCGAGCGCGCAGCTCAGCCCGGTCAAGGGCGGTGAGGTGCTCGACTTCGCCGACTACACCGTGGAGGTGGTGGCGTCGCTGCACAGCCGGAACCCCTCGTACTCGTTCGCCTTCCCCGGTGTTCACCCGACCGTCCCGGCCCGGCCGCGGACCGTCGCGGAACTTCCGGAAGGCGACACGCTCACCTACCAGGTGTCCGTCCGAGGTGGACCGTCGGTGTTCTTCATGGGCGCCAGCGACTTCGCCGAACGCGACCTCAGCGGTCTCGCTCCCGACGTCGCCATGATCGCCGTGCCGAACACCGACGTCGTCCACGAGTACGTGCCGCGCCTGCTGGCCGCGCTGGACCGGCCGGCGACCGTGGTCCCCGTGCACTGGGACAACTTCGAGGTCGAACTGCACAACCCGCCGCGGCTCACGCCCCAGGACCGGGACCGGCTCGACGCGTTCGTCGACGCCGTGCGCGCGGCGGCACCGCGCACCCGGGTGCTGTTGCCCGAGTACCTGACCCCGTACACGTTCACGTGACGGTCCGGGGGCGGACCGGGCGCACGGTGCTCGGCGGCCTGCTGGCACTGCTGCTCGCGGCGGCGGTCACCATGCCCCTGACCGCCACCGACCGGGTCGCCGGGCGGGCGACGGCGGTTGTCGAGGACGTGCCGGGCCCGGAGTCCGGGCCGCCGTGCCCGGTCGACCGGCGCTACGTCGACGAGCGGCCCGACGGCCTGCGCGAGGACGCGCTGGCGGCATGGCACCGGCTGCGGGCCGAGGCCGCGAAGAAGCGGGTGTGGCTGTGCCTGAACGACGGCAAGCGGAGCGCGGCCCAGCAACGGCGGGAGTTCACCGACGCCGTGCGCCGGTTCGGCACCAGGGAACTGGCGAGGAAGTACGTCCTGCCACCCGAGCGGTCGATGCACGTCACCGGAACCGCGGTGGACGTGCAGCCGCACGCCGCCGCGGCCTGGGTGGAACGCAACGGGCGCGCGCTGGGATGGTGCCGGCGCTACGAGAACGAGTACTGGCACTTCGAGCACGCCGCCAGCCACGTCGCCGACGGCTGCCCGGAGCTACTGCCCAACCCCTGACGCGTGCCCCGAACGGCACTCCGGCGGGATGTCCCGCGACGCGGCCAGCTCGGAAGTCCTCGGTCGCGCCGTCCGCGCTCGCCGACGTCATCCGACCGTGCACGCGGGGGCGCCACCTGCCACGCCGCGGTGGTGAGCCGGGAGATCGGCTGGCGGCGACGGTGCGGGCGTTGCCGGCTGACTGGTCGCTGGACCACTGGGATGGCTACTGCCCCAACCGGGTGTGATGACCCAGGCGACTGCCGGCGTCGGTCGCGATCCGCTTCCCGGTCTCGGACAGGACCATTCGGTAACGTGCTGTGGCGGCGGTTGCGCGGGCCCGGCCGAGGCCGACGACACCGACGAGCCGGCTGTCGCGGTGGTAGCCGACGATGACGTCGCCGTGGAGGTCGCCTTCCAGTATCCGGATGTCGTCGGTGCCGAGTTGGGGTGCGCCTATGGCTTGGAGGCGTTGGCCGTACTGGTCGCTCCAGAAGGTGGGCAGTGGCGCGAACGCCGGCTGGTCGACCGCTGCGCCGGTGAGGCTGGCGACGAGGGTGCGGGCGGCGTGTTTGGCGGTGTCGCCGGGGATGCTCCAGTGTTCGACGCGGCGCGGCGTGCTGTCGTAGCGGGCGTTGGGGAAGCGCGCGACGTCGCCCACCGCCACGGCGAACGGCAGTCCTTCGACCCGGAGGTGCTCGTCGCAGAGCACACCGTCGGACAGGTCGAGGCCGTTGCCGTTCAGCCATTCGGTGTTGGGTCGGGAACCGACCGCCTCGACGACGACGTCGGCGGGTAACACGGTGCCGTCGTCGAGCACGACCTGGTGGCGCTCGAACCGGGTGACCGTGCGTCCCAGGTGGAACCGGGCTCCCCGCTCCTCGTGGCGAGTCAGCAGTGCGGCGGCGAGTTGCTCCCCGAGGGGGCCGACCATCGGCAGGGGCAGCGGGTCCACGACCGCGACGTCGGCACCGAGCCGACGTGCGGTCGCCGCCACCTCACAACCGACGAACCCGGCGCCGACGACGACCAGCCGCGTGCCGGGGCGCGCGGTGAGGGCGGTGTGGAGCCGGATCGCGTCGTCGAGGGTGCGGAGCACGTGGCCGTCGTCGGTGAGGCGGCGGGGGCGCAGGCCCGTCGCCACCACGAGGCCGTCGAAGTCGAGCGTCGTGCCGTCCGCGAGCGTCACCGCGCGGGCATCGAGGTCCACAGTGGATGCGGGGCTGCCGAGCAGCCAGACGGCGTCGGCGACGCTGGGCCGTTGCCGCAACATCACCGAGCCGGCCAGGGCCGTGCCCGCCAGTACCTCCTTGGACAGTGGGGGCCGGTTGTACGGCATGTGTGGCTCGGCACCGACGACGACGATCTCGGCGGTCCAGCCGGCGGCGCGCAGTTGCTCGGCGGCGCGCAGGCCACCCAGGGAGGCGCCCACCACGACGATGCGGGCTGGCACGTCAGTCCTCGACCCGGATCGCCTGCAGCGGACAGACGTCCGCGGCTTCCTCCACGGCGTCGCGCAGGGACTCGTCCGGCTCGGGCACGTAGCCGAGCTTGCCGTTCTCGTCGAGGTGGAAGACCTCCGGCGCGGCGAACACGCACTGGCCGTGGTCCTGGCACGTCTCGAGGTCGACGACGACCCTCATGGCTGACCCCGTTTCGGTGGGCGGATGCCGCGGAACTCCCAGTCGCCGCCGAAGGCGGTCGAGACGACCTCCTCCGACTCGGTCGGCTGGGCGCCGCAGTCGTCGCGGACGGGAAGTTCACCGGTGACGATGTGGTTGGTGAGACGGCCGAGCCCGTCGACCTCGACCTCGACGACGTCGCCCGGCTGTACGGGGCGGGAGTTCGCCGGCGTGCCGGACAGCAGCACGTCGCCCGGGTGGAGGGTGATGGTGCGGGCGATGTCGGCGACGAGGTAGTGCATGTCCCAGGTCATCTCGTCGGTCGAGCCGTCCTGAACCACCTCTCCGTTGACGTAGGTGCGCATCCGCTTGCCGTGGAAGTCCCAGTCGGTGACCAGACCGGGGCCGAGCGGGCACAGGGTGTCCGAGCCCTTGACCCGCAGCATGGATCCGGCGTCGGTGTCGCGGAAGTCGTGCAGGCCGTAGTCGTTGGCGATGGTGTAGCCGGCGACGTACTTCCCCGCGTCGGCGGGTGCGACGCCGCGACAGGTGCGACCGATGACGATCGCCACCTCGCCCTCGTAGTTGAGGTACCGGCAGCCCGGCGGCCGCACCACCGCGCCCCGGTGGGCGTTCAGCGCCGAAGTGGGTTTGTGGAAGTAGGTCGGCGCCGGGGGAAGCGACACCATGAACTCCGCTACCCGGCTGTGATGGTTGAGGTGCACCGCGATGATCTTGGAGGGGACGACGGGCGGCAGGTGCACGGCGTCGTCGGCCCCGACCCGGCGACCATCCCCCGCGACCAGTTCCGCACCGTCACGCACGACCTCCACCGTCGCGCCGTCGAGCAGGATCCTGCGTAGCTCGGGCATCAGTGCCACCCGTCCTCTGGGCGGTCGAACCACACGTGCACCTGGCCCGTGCCGACCGAGTTCTCGTACTCGCTGAACCCGCGGCCAGGCGCGGTGCAGCGCTCCTCCCCGAGCGCACCGATCATCATCAGGTAGTGGCCGAATCTGGCCTCCGGTTTGACGGCGAGGAACTCCGGCATGGTCTTGAGGACGAGGTCGTGCCGGCCTTCGGCGAACCAGGCCAGGCGCTGGTGGTCGGCTTCCCGTGCCGCTGCGCTGAAGATGTGCCTGGGATCGGCGGCCTCGTGGTCGCGCAGCTCGCGCAGCGGCCAGAAGGTGTGGGAGAGCGCGCCGGACGCGATGAGCACCACCTTGCGGTCGATGGCGGCGATTCCGGCGGCGAGGGCGCGGCCCAGCCGCAGGGAGTCCTCGGTGTCGGCGGTCTGGCACACCCCGATCGACACCCACCGCTTGTCGGGTACGCCGAGGTAGGTCCAGAGGTTGGTGGTGGCGTAGAAGATCGGCAGGTACTGGTCGTCGATCGGGGTGATCCACGTGCCGTGGTCGCCCGCCTGCGCGGCGACCGCGTGCGCCAGCTCGGGGTCGCCGGGGAAGTCGTAGGGCATGCGGCACATCCCGCGCGGCAGTTCCTCGGAGGTGAACAGCCCGGCGCGGCGGGCATGGGAGGTGATCACGAACTCGACGGTCGTGGCCCAGTGCGAGTCCAGCACCACGACCGTGTCGTAGTCGAGGGTCTCGAACACCTCCGAGCGAAGCCGTCGCAGGCCGGGCACGAGACTGGATTCCTTGCCCTCGTTGAGTTCCCGCCGTTGCTCCTCGGGCAGGACGATGGTGGGCACGTGGGACAGCAACCCCGCACCGACGATCTCACCCATGCGTTCGCCACCCTTTCGGTGCCGTGACCGTGTTCTTCAGGTCGCAGTAGAAGTCGAAGCTCCAGTCGCCGCCCTCGCGGCCGATGCCGGACTGCCGGGAGCCACCGAACGGAGCGCGCAGGTCGCGGACGAAGAAGCAGTTGACCCACACCGTCCCCGCGACGAGACGCCCGGTCACCCGGTCGGCACGCCGCCGGTCCCCCGTCGCCACCACGGCGGCCAGACCGAAACGGGTGCTGTTGGCCAGGTCGACGGCCTCGTCCTCCGAGTCGAAGGTCTGGAGGGTGAGGACCGGGCCGAAGATCTCCTCGGTGAGCGCCTCGGCACCGGGCCGGAGACCGGTCAGCAGCGTTGGCCGGTAGTACAGGCCGCCGAGGTCGGTGTTCGGCCCGCCGCCGAGGACCGCCTCGGCGCCGTCGGCGATGGCCCTGCGGACGAAGCCGTCCACGCGGGCCACGTGGTCGGGGTGGATGCTCGGTCCGACGTCGGTTGCCGCGTCGCGCGGGTCTCCCTGCCGTAGCGTGCTCGCGCGCGCGACGAACCGGTCCGTGAACTCGGCCGCCACCGACGACTCGACGAGCAGCCGGGTGCCGGCCAGGCACACCTGCCCCGCGTTGTCGTACTGCTCGACCGCGAGGTCGACGGCGAGGTCGAGGTCGGCATCGGCGAACACCAGCAGCGGTGACTTCCCACCCAACTCGAAACTGGTGGGCACCAGGTTGGTCGAGGCCGCCGCCGCGATGCGCCGCGCGGTCGGGACGGAGCCGGTGAAGCTGATCCGTCGCACCCCGGGGTGGGCGACGAGCGCGGCGCCGATCTCCTCGCCGTACCCCTGGACCACGTTGAGCACCCCGGGAGGGAGACCGGCCTCGGCGGCGATGTCGGCGAGCAGGGACGCGGTGAGCGGTGACCACTCGGCGGGTTTGAGGATCACCGTGTTGCCGGCGGCGAGCGCGGGCGCGACCTTCCACGTCGCGAGCATCAGCGGCGCGTTCCATGGCGTGATCAGGACACACGGGCCGGCCGGGTCCCAGCTGACGTGGTTGGTGTGTTCGCGGGTGTCGAAGTCCGCGTGGGCCAGCTCGGTGAGCCGGTCGGCGAAGAACCGGAAGTTGTGGACGACGCGGGGCATGACGCCGCGCAGGTGCGAGCGCAGCAGCGCCCCGTTGTCCCAGGTCTCGACGTTCGCCAGCTCGGCGAGCCGCCGCTCGACACCGTCGGCGACGCGGTGCAGGACCGCGGCGCGCTCGTCGCGGCTCGTGGCGGCCCAGCCGGGGAAAGCGGCACCGGCGGCGGCCACGGCCGCCTCCGCTTCCAGCGCTCCGCCGCGCGCCACCTCGGCGAGCAGGCTCCCGTCGACAGGCGAGTGGTCGGCGAACCACCCGCCGGACGCGACGCGGGCACCGCCGATCCAGTGGCGGGTGTCCACCGGCACACTCGCCACGGTCGCGGTGTGCGCGGCCGCACGAATCGGGACACTCATACCGACTCCATTTCGTTTGATCCCAAATAAGATTAGGTGGACCGGCGAACACGGGTCAAGATAATGTTTGGGCTCAAACGAGAGGAGTTGACGATGGTCGACGGCACGCACCAGGACTGGGTCCGACTGGCGACCACCCTTCGCCTGCCGGCCGGTCATGTCGTCGACGGCACCGACGAGCCCGGCGGGGGCGGCACGTTCACCGTCGTCTCGCCACGCGACGGCTCGGCGCTGGCCGAGGTCGCCGACGGTGGGCAGCAGGAGGTCGACCTCGCGGTGGCCGCCGCCCGCCGCGCGTTCGACGCGGGGCCGTGGCCGCGCTGGTCGCCCGCCGACCGGGGCCGGGCGCTGATCCGCCTCGCCGACCTGATCGAGCGGGACCGTGCCGTGCTGGCCGCGACGATCAGCCTGGAGACGGGCAAGCCGATAGCCGAGGCGTACGACATCGAGCTGCGCGCCGCGGCCGGCACGTTCCGCTGGTACGGCCAGCTCGCCGACAAACTGGCCGACGAGTCCCCGCACACCGGGCCCGACTCGCTGGCTCTCGTCACCAGGGAACCGGTGGGCGTGGTGGCCGCCGTGGTGCCGTGGAACTTCCCGCTCACCCTGGCGTCCTGGAAGGTCGCACCGGCGCTGGCCGCGGGGTGCACGGTCGTGCTCAAGCCGTCCGAGCTGTCCCCGCTGTCGGCGTTGCTGCTCGGCCGACTCGCCATCGAGGCGGAGCTGCCCCCGGGTGTGCTGAACGTCGTGGCGGGCGACGGACCGACCACCGGCCGGGCGCTCGGCCTGCACGCGGACGTCGACGTGCTGGCGTTCACCGGTTCGACCGCGGTCGGCCGGCAGTTTCTGCGCTACGCGGCGGACTCCAACCTCAAGCGTGTGTGGCTGGAGCTCGGTGGCAAGTCGCCCAACATCGTGCTGCCCGACGCGCCGGACCTCGACCGGGCGGCCGCGACCGCGGCCTGGGGGATCTTCTTCAACCAGGGCGAGATGTGCACGGCACCCTCGCGCCTCCTCGTGCACAGCTCGATCGCCGAGCGGGTGACCGACGCGGTCGTGGCCCGGGCCGAGGCCCTGCGCATCGGCGATCCGCTCGACCCGGCCACCGCGATGGGCGCGCTCGTCGGCGAAACCCATCTCGCGAAGGTGCTCGACCACGTCGAGACCGGTCGGGCCGAAGGCGCCCGGCTGCGGACCGGCGGGGAGCGGCACGGCACGACCGGGACCTACCTCCAGCCGACCGTGTTCGACCGGGTCGACCCCGGCATGCGGCTCGCCCGCGAGGAGATCTTCGGGCCGGTGCTGTCGGTGCTGACCTTCGACACCGTCGAGGAGGCCGTGCGCCTGGCGAACGGTACCGACTACGGCCTGGCGGCGGGTCTGTGGACCGCCGACCTGACCACGGCGCACCGGATCGCGCGGGCCATGCGGGCGGGAACCGTGTGGGTCAACTGCTACGAGGAGGGCGACCTGACGGTGCCCTTCGGCGGCGTCAAGCAGTCCGGCCACGGGCGGGACAAGTCGGTACACGCGCTGGACAAGTACACCGACCTCAAGACGACCTGGATCCAGTTGTGACGCGGCCGTTGGTAGCGATCCCCGCCCGGTTCTCCGCCAGCGCCTCCGCCCTGCGGTTCCGCGCCGAGGTCGCCGCCCGCGCTCTCGTCGAAGCGGTGTTCCTGGCCGGTGGTGAACCGTGGGTGCTGCACCCGGACACGACCGACGTGGACGACCGGCTGGCCCGCTGCGACGGCCTGCTGCTGCCCGGCGGCGGGGACCTCGCGCCGCACACGTACACCGCCGGGGACGTGCACGCGTCCGTCTACGACGTCGACGAGGAGCAGGACGCCTTCGACCTGGCCGCCGCCAGGTACGCCCTCGAGGCCGGGCTTCCCACCCTCGCGATCTGCCGCGGCCTGCACGTGGTGAACGTGGCGCTGGGCGGTAGCCTCCACCAGGACATGACGAGCCCGCACCAGCACGTCGTGCACCCGGTGGCGCTGCACCCCGACTCGGCGCTGGCCGCGATCAGGCGGGCGGACAAGGTCGAGGCGTCGTGCTTCCACCACCAGTGCGTCGACCGCCTCGCGGAGGGCCTGAGACCGGTGGCGTGGGCGGTCGACGGCACCGTCGAGGCAGTGGAACGCACGGCGCCCGGCTGGTTCGTCGCGGTCCAGTGGCACCCCGAGGACAACCCGGACCAGTGGCTGTTCGACGCGTTCGTCTCCGCCGCTCGCTAGTCCTTGCGCTTGCGGCCGCTGCGGCGCGGGGCCGGAGCCGCGCCCTCGAGGAGGTCCAGCCTGCGCTGCTCGCCGTTGTCCTCCAGCTGTGCGACGACCCGGCGCAGCAACCCGGCCAGCTGTTCGCACTCCGTGCTGCTGAGCCGGTCGGTCACGAACGCCTCCTCGGCGTTGAACGCGGGGAACAGCGTGCCCATCAGGTCCTCGCCCGCATCGGTCATCGCGAGCATCGCCATCCGGCCGTCGGACGGATGGGGGGTGCGGACCACGAGTCCGCGGGACTCGAGGGTGCGTGCGACACCGGTCAACGTGCCCTTGGAGATGCCGGCCTCCTCGGCGACGTGACGGGTCTCCATCTCACCGAAGATCCACACCACCCACAGCACAACGAAACCCGTCCAGGTCAGCTCGGCCTCACGCAGCACGGAGTTCTCCACGTGCTGGCGGATTCCGGCGGCCGCCCGGTAGATGTTGGCGACGGCCGCCATCGACTCGCGCCGCAGCGGCACGTCGCCGAGCTTGGCCTGGACGGCCTTCTCCGTCTCGGTGATGGAACGGTGACCGGTCACCGGACGAGCGTACCGTTCAGAACCGAACGTCAGTCCGCGGCCGACGTCCCGCGGTCCAGTACGGTCCCGCCGTTCCAGCACACCCCGACCTGCCGGTAGTAGGCCCCGATCAGCTCGCCCACCGGCAGATCGGCCAGTTCCTCGGTCGGCGCGTCGAACAGCCGCAGCTCCGCGTCCGCCGCCCACGGCGTGCCGCCCTCGAACGACGCCGCGCCCGAGGACACCAGTTCGTCGAGTGCCGGTCCCCTGCCCGGTTCGATCGACGGCAGCCAGCGGTGGTGGGCCATCGGGTGCGCGTTCACGAAGCCGTTGTCGTCCGCGGGCTCACGCAGGGTCACCACCGCCTCGGCGAGCCGGCGGTCCCCGGCCGCCAGCGTGGCCCCGAACCGCGCGCCCGCCTCGATCCGGGGCGCGGGTCCGTACGGGTGCGGCCGGGTGAGGTGGACCGACCCCAGCTTCTTCGGGTATCCCTGGTGGATCCCCCGCGCCACGGCGAAGTCCTTGTCCACCCAGATGTACACGCAGCGGGAGTACACCCGGCCCCGGTAGGAGCAGCGGACCACCGCGAAGCACTCCTTGTACTGCGACCGCACCGGATCCAGCAACTCCTCCCGGGACTCCGAGCACGACTGCCAGTCCGCCCAGATCAGCGCGACCGCGGCCGGGTCGGTGTCGGCGAGCCGCAACGGCTCGGGCAGCAGAGCCGCGACCCGGTCCGGATCGGTCCGGTACTCGATCGTCAGCAGGTCACCGGAGTAGTACCAGGGCGGCGGCGGGATGAGCGCCGACCTACCGGTGCCGGTCCTCGGCGGGAAGAATCCGCGCACGACGTCCTCCTGACTCGTTTGACCCCGTACGATATGCGGCCCGCTCCCCCTTGTCGAGGTCGCCGGCACACCATATTGTTTGTATCCAAACGAACCGACCGGACGGAGGGGCCCTTGAGTACGCCAGACCCCGAGGACGTGGTCGCCACCCTCGTCGAGCAGCGGATCGAACTGGTTCGGCTGTCCTATCCGGACCTCATCGGGGTGGACCGCGGTCGGGACATCCTCACCCACCACCTGCCGGCGGCCTGCGCGCACGGCCTGTCCTTCTGCCGCGCCGTCTACCACACCTCACCCCGCGGCGACGTCGTGGACGTGGCGGGTGGTCTCGACACCGGACTGCCGGACATCTGCGTGCGGCCCGACCTGGACACCCTCGTCCCGGTGCCGTGGGAGCCGGGCGTGGCGTGGTGCCTCGGCGAGCCGGTCGATCCGGCCACCGGCCTGCCATGCCCCGAGTCGCCGCGCGACCTCCTGCGGCGGGTCGTGGCCGACCTGGCCGCCGAGGGACTCGCCGCGGTGGTCGGGCCGGAGCTGGAGTACTTCCTGCTGGACCGCGACGAGACCGCACCCGCCGGGTGGCGGCGCTACGCCGATGTCACCGGCCAGGTGTACACGGTCGGCCGCAAGGGCGATCCGGCCGGACACCTGCCCGCGACCCTGCGCGCGCTGGACGCGCTCGGCATCGGCGCGATCAGCGGCAACCGGGAGTTCGACGGCGGCCAGTTCGAGATCAACCTCAGCCACTCGGCCGCGCTCGACGCCGCGGACCGCGCGTGGCGGTTCAAGACCGCGATCAAGGAGATCGCGCACGCCGAGGGGCGGCTGGCCACGTTCATGGCCAAGCCGTTCAACGACACCGGCGGCTCCGGCTTCCACGTCCACGTGTCCTGCGTGGACACCGAGGGGCACAACGCGTTCGCGGATCCCTCCGGCGCCCACGGACTGTCCGACACCGCACGGCACGCGATCGCGGGCCTGCTGGAACACGCCCCGGCGCTGGCGGCGCTGCTCAACCCGACCGTCAACTCCTACAAGCGGTTCGGCCCGGACACGCTGGCGCCGTGGCTGATCGACTGGGGCTTGGACAACCGCAGCGCGATGCTGCGCGTGCCACCCGAGCGCGGCGTCGGCACCCGCCTTGAGCTGAGGCTCGGCGACGCCTCCGCCAACCCGTACCTCGCCGTCGCCGGAGTCGTGGCGGCCGTGCTGCTCGGTATCCGCGCGAAGGCGGCACCGCCCGCGCCGCTGCAGGGTTACGGCTACGACCGCGCTCGCGCCGCCGTGCTGCCGATGACGCTGTCCGGCTCGCTGGACGCGCTGGCCGCCGACACCGCGCTGACCGAGGTGCTGGGCAAGGGTTTCGTCACCGCGTTCGTCAGCTACAAGCGCGACGAGCTCGAGCGGTTCCGCCGGCACGTCACCGACTGGGAGTTCGGTGAGTACGCGTACCACCTGTGAGGAGACTGGCCTTGAGCGACACCATGTCACTGTCCGAGGTGGATCTCACCGACAACGACCGCTTTCTCGACGGTGTGACGCCGTGGCGGATGTTCGACGCCCTCCGCCGGCACGATCCCGTGCACTGGCAGCCGGAGCCGGCGCCCAACAGCGGTTTCTGGGCGGTGACGAGGCACGCGGACATCGTTCGGGTGGACCGGGACCCGGACACGTTCACCTCGACCCGGTTCGTCAACCTGGAGGAGGTCGACGACGACCTCATGGAGATCCGCCGTTCCATGCTGGAGACCGACGGCCCCCGCCACCACACGCTGCGCCGGCTGCTGCAGCGGGACTTCTCGCACCGCGCGGTGGCCCAGTACGAGGTGTTCCTGCGCGGGCTGACGGCCCACACGCTCGACGCGGCGCTCGCCAAGGGCCGGTTCGACTTCGTCGCCGACATCGCCGCCGACTTCCCGATCAACGTGCTCGCCAGGATGCTCGACGTTCCCGACGGCGACACACGCAAGCTCATCGAGTGGGGCAACCGCATCATCGGCAACACCGACCCCGACTACGCCGACGTGTTGCTGCACAGCGAGGAGAGCGAGCGCTACCGGAACCTGCCGTTCCGCAGCCCGGCCGCGCTCGAGGTCTTCGCCTACGGCAGGGCGCTGGCCGCCGAACGCCGGGGCGGCACGGGCACGGACCTGGTCAGCAAGCTCGCCAACCAGCTCCCCGCCGACGGGACCCCGTTGTCGGACAACGACTTCGACAACTACTTCCTGCTGCTCGTGGTCGCCGGGAACGAGACCACCCGGCACGCCATCTCGCACTCGATGCTGGCGCTGCTACAGCACCCGGACCAACTCGCCCGCCTGCGGGAGGAGCCCGCCCTCATGCCCACCGCGGTGGAGGAGTTCCTGCGCTGGGCCTCGCCGGTCTACCACTTTCGCCGCACCGCGACCCGCGACGTCGAACTCGGCGGGACGCGGATCCGGGAAGGTGACAAGGTCGTGCTGTGGTTCGCCTCCGGCAACCGGGACGAGGACGTGTTCGACGATCCCTACACCTTCGACGTCGGCCGGCGGAACAACGACCACGTCACGTTCGGCAAGGGCAGCCCGCACTTCTGCCTCGGCAACACGCTCGCCCGCCTGGAGATCCGGGTCATCTTCGAGGAACTGCTGCCCAGGCTCGCCGACATCCGGCTGGCGGGCGAGGTGCGGCGGGTCCGGTCCAACTTCGTCAACGGCATCAAGGAGCTGCCGGTCGAGGTGACGCTCGCATGACACCTCGGATGTTGATCGTCCTGAGCGAGAACTGGACCATGACGTCCGGCCGGGACCTGCCCCGGCTGGTCCGCTGGGCACAGGAGGCCGAGGACGCCGGCTTCGACGCCGTCATGGTCAGCGAACACGTCGTGCTCGGCCCCGACGCCGCCGAGCACGGCGTCATGGCCAACCCCCGCGACTACGCGCTGCCCGGCAACCAGGACCCGGCCACGCCCTGGCCCAGCTCGCTGCCGCTGCTGTCGGCCATCGCGGCCGCGACCCGGCGCGTTCGACTGGTCGCCGGCGCGGTACTGGCGCCCCTGCGCCATCCCCTGCTACTGGCCAAGGAACTGGCCACCCTCGACCTGCTGAGCGAGGGCAGGCTCGTGGTGCTGCCGAGCGTGAGCTGGAGCCGGGACGAGTACGCCGCGCTCGGCGTGCCGTTCGGGAAGCGGGGGCGACTCCTCGACGAGCACCTCGAGGTGTGGCAGCAGGCGTGGGGGCCGTCTCCCGCCTCGTACGAGGGCGCCCACTACCGTTTCGCCGACGTGTACTGCGAACCCAAACCCCACCGGCCCGGCGGGCCGCCACTGTGGTTCGGCGGCGCGACCGTGCACGACCGCCTGCTGGCCCGGCTGGTCCGGTACGGCAAGGGCTTCAACCCGCTCGGCCGCCCGAGCCCGCAGGACCTTCGGCGGCTCACGGACGGCCTGACCGCGGCCGGTCGGAGCATCGACGAGCTGGAGCTGGTCGGCGGCACCCGAGCGGTCTTCCCCGACGACCACTCCCCCGCCGACCTCGGCCGTGCCCTGGACACCATCCCCGCCCAGCAGGCCGAGGGCTTCACCACCTTCTGCGTCAAGCCGTCCCAGTTCACCGACGACCCCGACGCCGTCGGCGCCTTCTGCGCCGACGTGATGCGCCGGGTGTCGGTGTTCGGCTGAGGCTCAGCTGAGCTCCGCGGTCAGGTCCTTCGTCGCGGTGGGGCTGAGCCGGCCACGGACCGCGCCGTAGGCGAGGAAACCCAGCACGAACGCCACCGGCACGGTGAGCATCAGGACCACCGCCGTGACGCCGGTGCCGCCGGCCAGGGTGTCGAAGTTGGCCAGCACCAGGACCAACGCGGCGACCATCGTGACCACCGAGAGCAGCGGCGCCACCCGGGTGTGCCAGGCTCGGCCGTCCTGTTCGGGGTTGGCGCGGAAGTACCAGAACGCCGCCACCGAGCTCAGCGCGTAGAGGCCGAGGATGCCGATCACGCCGACACCGGACCCCCAGAAGAACAGCGTGGCGACCGGGTCCGCCCCGGCCAGCATGAACGGCGCCATGAGCACAACGATCGACACGGTCTGCGTCATCGACGCCACGTAGGGCGCCTTCGTCCTCGGGTGCACCGCGGACAGTCGCCGTGGGAGCACCCCGTCGCGGCCCACCGTGAACAGGTAGCGGGATATGCCGTTGTGGAAGGCGAGTGTCGCGGCGAACATCGACGTGATCACGAAGGCGCTCATCGCGTGTGGCGCCCACGCGCCGAGGTAGGTGCCGCCCGCGCCGAAGACGAAGGCCGCCGGGTCACCGGACTCCACCGCGGCGCCGGCCGAGGCCACCGCACCCGACGGGCCGTACCCGACGATCAGGGTCCAGGACATGAACAGGAAGAACCCGGTGATGAGCAGGACCGACAGGTAGGTCGCCCGCGCCACCGTCCGCTTCGGACTGCGGGCCTCCTCCCCGTAGATCGCACTGGACTCGAAGCCGAACATCGACGCGAAGCCGAACACCAGCGCCACCCCCGGCGCACCGCTCAGCGCACCCTCGAGCGAGAACACCTGGGAGACCCCGAGGCCCTCGCCGGCGCCGCCCCGCACCAGGATCACCAGGCCGAGCACCAGCATGATGCCCCACTCCAGCGCCATCAGGACCCCCAGCACCCGCGCGCCGAGCTCGATCCGCAGGTAGCCGAACACCTGCACCAGCACGACCAGCCCGAGCGTCACCGCCCACCAGGGCAGCCGCAGCCCGGTCCACGACTCGAGCGCGGCACCGCCGACGACGCCGAAGAAGCCGTAGACGGCCGCCTGGATCGCGGTGTACGACCAGACCGCCACGCCAGCCGCGCCCAGGCCGGTGCGCAGGCCGAGCCCGCGACCGACGTAGGCGTAGAGCGCGCCTGCGTTGGTGACCCGCCGCGACATCGCGACGAAGCCGACGCAGAACACCAGCAACACCAGTCCGACGGCGACATAACCCAGTGACACGCCGAGCCCGTTGCCGACGACCATCGCGCTCGGGACCGCACCGGTAAGGCCGACCAGCGGACTGGCCGCCGCGAGGACGAGGAACACGATGCCGGCCGCGGAGATCGCATCCCGCTTGAGCCCACCAGCGGGCTGATCAGTGACCATGGAAAGTCCTTCAGTGTCGATGAGTCATCTCGGCCAGCCGGCAGCAGCACGTGCCGTTCTGGAGGTGGGCCAGCCCGCGCTCGGGACTGACGGCGACGGGCCGGGCGGTCGGGGCACCTTCGTGAACCACCCGCCCGCCCACCACGGTCGCCGTGACGGGCAGGTCGACCAGTTCGTGCGGGTCGACGGCCAGCACGTCGCCGCCGACGACGCAGACGTCCGCGACCATGCCCTCGGCGAGCGTGCCCTTCCAGGCGGTCGCGTGGTCCTGCCACGCGGGCGTCCGGGTGTAGGTCGCGAGCGCCTCGGGCAGCGTGATGCGCTCGGCCTCGCCGGCGACGCCGCCGAACATGCCCTCGCGCAGCACGGCGGACATCACCCCCTGCAACCAACTCGGCGAGGTCACCGGCGCGTCCGAGGAACTGGACACCCGCACACCCAGGTCGAGCGCGCTGCGGTACGGCCACTGGTAGTCCGTGCGCTCCGGTCCGAGCACCGGGTCGAGCGTGCGGCCGAGCAGGTACTTGATGGTCGCGTTCATGTTCACGCCGATGTCGTGCCGCGCCATCGTCCGCAGCGTCGTCCGCGGAGTGAGGTCGCCGTGGATCACGTAGTGGCGCGGATCCCCACGACGCCCGGCCTTGAGGTACCCCGCGACGACCGCGTCGATCGTCGCGTCGCCGGTGGCGTGCGTGCCGACCTGCATGCCGGCGCGCGCGGCGATGCGGATCAGCTCGTGCAGGTTGGCGACCTGCTCGGCGACGGTCGCGCCGTCGATGACCAGGCTGCCGTTGGTGCCGTCCAGGTACGGCTCGGAAAGCCACGCCGTCTTCGCCGCGGTCGGGATGCCGTCGGCGAACAACTTGACCCCGGCGACCCGCAGCACCCGCGGGTCGACACCCCGCGGCGGGCGGTACGCGGCCAGGACGTCGCGCAGTTGCTGTGGTGCGGTGCCGCCGCGCAACAGGGCGTTGACGCGCACGCCGAGCGCGCCGGCGCGTGCCTTCTCCGCGTAGATCGCCAGCGTGTCCAGGTCGATACCGGGCTCGGTGATGCTCGTGATGCCCTGCTCGAGCAGCATCCCGATGCCGGTGTCGATGCTCTGCGCCACCTCCTCCCGGGTGAACGGCGGCACCAGCGCGCGGACCAGGCCGGCGGCGGTCTCGCGCAGCACACCGGTGGGCTCCCCCGCGGCGTCCTTCTCGATCACACCGCCGGTGGGCGGCACGGTGTCCCTGGTGATGCCGGCCAGCCGCAGCGCGACGGAGTTGACGGCCACCGCGTGGCCCGAGAAGTCGGTGAGGATGACCGGGTGGTCGCCGGTGACCGGGTCGAGGTCGGTGCGCCGCGGCGGGCGCGGCAGCCGGTTGTCGTTCCAGCCCGTGCCGCGGATCCAGCTGTCCGGCGAGGGCGCCTCCCCGACCGCCGTGCGCACCACGGCCACCAGGTCCTCGATCGTCGCCGTGTCCACGTCGTAGGAGAACGGCGGCAGGTTCAGTCCGAGGGCGTTGAGGTGGACGTGGGAGTCGTTGATACCGGGCAGCACCGTCCCGCCACCGGCGTCGAGCACCCGCGTGCGTTTGCCGATGAGCCGGCACACCTCGCGGTCCCGGCCGACGGCGACCACCCGGCCGCCTCGCACCGCGAGCGCCTCCGCCACGCGGAACCGACGGTCGAGGACCAGGACCCGGCCGCCGCGGACGACCAGGTCCGCACCGAAGCCGCCTCGGCTCGCCTGCGCGGACGTTCCGGTCAGTGAACTCGCGGCCGCGGCACCCGCGACGGCGGCCGTTCCCCGCAGCAGCGTCCGACGGCCCACTTCATGACTCATGTCGACTCTCCTTCAGCAGTGCGCGCACATGTGCTCCGGCCGGGCGCCCGCCGCCACGGTCGCCGCCGGTGCGGCGTCCGAAGCGTCGTAGGCGACCGTGCCGCCGACCACGGTCCAGGCGACCGGGACGGCCGAGATGTCGTGCGGATCCATCGCGAGCCGGCCCCGGTCGTCGAGGAGACGGTGGTCCAGAACGCAGACGTCCGCCGCCATCCCGGGCCGCAGCGTGCCCTTCCAGTTCTCCGCGTTGTCCTGCCAGGCCGCGGCGGTCGTGTAGGTCCGCAGCGCGTCGCGTAGTCCGATCCGTTCGTCCGGACCGGACACCGCGCCGGAACCGCCTTCCCGCAGCAGCGCGGTTTCCAAGCCCTGCCGCCAGTCCGGGGACACGTTCGGCGCGTCCGACGCGCTCGTCACCGTCACACCCGCACGCAGCGCCGACCGGTACGGCGTCTGGTAGGCGGCCCGCTCGGCACCGACCACCGCGGGTTGGGAGTCGGCGATCAGGTGCTTGATGTTCGGGTTGAGGCTCACCCCGCACCCGTTCCAGGCCAGCAGGCGCAGGGTCTCCGGCCACGCGAAGTCACCGTGGATGACGTAGTGCCTGCTACGGTGCCTGTCGTGCCGGGTTCGGCATCGCGCGTACGCGGCGGCCACGGCGTCGATCGCGGCGTCGCCCGTGGCGTGCGTGCCCACCTGCAGCCCTGCCTGGTGAACCAACCGGATCATGGCGGTCAGCTCGGCGGCCCTCTCCTCGTCGGTGTCCCCGGCCGTCACCAGGCTCCCCCTGCCGCCACCGATGTACGGTTCGCGCATCCACGCCGTCCGACTGGCTATGGGCACCCCGTCGGCCCGGAGCTTCACCCCGGTCATGGCGAACCAGCGCGGATCGGTCCTCACTGGCGGCGCCGCCAGGATCTCCCGCACCTGGTCGACCGATACCGGGTACGTGTCGTCCGCCCGGTTCGCCAGCGCGGTGACCCGGACCCGCAGCGACCCGTTCCCGGCCTTGTCCGCGTAGAGCCGTCGCGCGGTCTCACCGAGGCCGGGCTCGGTGTAGCTGGTGATTCCCAGGCTCAGCAGCACGTCGATGGTCTTCTCGATCGCGTCCGCCTGTTCCTCCTCAGTGAACGGCGGAATGTGAGCGTTCACCAAGCCCATGGCCGTCTCCAGGAGAAGCCCGGTCGGCTCGCCGGCGGGGTCCTTCACGATGACCCCGCCCGGGGGCGCGGGCGTCGTGGCTGTCACCCCGGCGATCTCCAGGGCCTTGCTGTTGACCCACAACTGGTGGTTCGACCAGTCCAACAACGCCACCGGATGGTTGGGCGCGACAGCATCCAGGTCCGCTCGCGTCGGTGGCCTGCCCTCCGCGAACTTCGCGTCGTCCCAACCTTTCCCGCGAACCCACGCTCCCGGTTCGGCCTGCGCCACGGCCTCGCCGACGACCGCCGCGACATCCACGATGGACGCGAGATCCACGTTCACGTTGTACGGCGGAAGCGACAGCCCGGTACGCAATCCGTGCAGGTGTGAGTCGTTGATTCCCGGTAGGACGGTGCGGCCCCGCAGGTTGATCACTTCCGTCCGCCGACCGATGAACCGGCGCACCGAGCGGTCGTCGCCGACGTGGACCACCCGGCCGTTCCGCATGGCCACGGCCTCCGCGACGGTGAACCGCCGGTCCATGACCAGCACCTGCCCGCCGTGCAGCACCAGCTCGGCCGCGCCGTTGGCCGCACCCGCCCGCCCCGGCAACGCTCCCGCCACCACCGACCCGGCGGCAACGGCCGCCACACCCCGCAACACCCCCCGGCGCCCGATGTGCAAGTCATCCATCTGCCCGCTCCTCACGATCACGAACTCGGAGGTGTGCACCGACTCCGATGTCGGTGCCCGAAATAATGTTCGGACCCAAACGACATGTCAAGGGGTACCGCCCGACACGGTCACCGCCACCGCTGCCACACGGCGCTGGCGGCGGTCACACGGCCACGTCGGTGGGCATGGCCGTCCGGCGCCGGCGCAAAGCCACCGTGGTGTCGCGGCGCAGGACGAGCGCGACCACCGCGTGCCGCGAGCCCGCTGCCCGCACCGCCAGCTCGGCGACGTCGGCGAGCGCTGAGGCACCGACGTGTTCGCGGTACTCGTGCCGCACGCCGCTGCGCGCCGAGATGCTCGGCATGCCGACGCCGCTCGACCTGGTCGACCAGATCGAGCGGATCGCCGAGGAGCACCGGACCAGCACCTGGCGCCACGTGGGTCAACCGTCCGAACAGGACATGACATGCCAGGCGGCGGGGCCTATGCGGTGGAAGAGCACACTGCCGCCTGGCCCTGGTTCGAAGCCGGACCGGCGTGCGGCTGTATCGCACGACGCAGGTGTAGGGCCAGGCGATCCGGACTATGCCACTCCATATGGACCACCACACGGGTGTGATGAGCACGGCCCGCCGCGGCCCGGGCCGGCTTGAGCGCCCGTGGTGGTGGCGTCTGTGTGGCCGCCGGGCTGGGCCGTCGCGGTCTTCCTCGTCGCGGGCGTCATCACGGTGATCGGTGCCGTTCGACTGGCCGGGTTGGGCGACGCGCTCTCCGACCGCACCGGGTGGGATGAAGCGATCTTCGGCGCGGTCTTCTTCGGCCTGGTCACCCCGCTGTCCGGCATCGTGACGACCGGGTCAGCGCCACGGCGTGCGCGGAGACGTCCGGCAGGGTCGCCGTGTCCTTCCCCGGGACGGAGCCTCGTAGCAGCCCACCGCGCCGGTGCGGCTGTGCTCGCCGCCGAGGACGGCCTCGACGTCAAGGAACTCGGCTACCGGCACGACCGGTCTTCGGCGTCGCCCACAGCCTGCGTCTAGCCCACACCGTCGGCGTCAACGGGTACGCCATCCAAGCCCCCAACGCCATCACCCTCGCCGCGATCAACTACGCCCGCGGGCAACGCGGACCGCCCTACGTGTGGGGCGGCAACGGTCCGACGGCGGCCATGCGGGGTTCGACTGCTCTGGGCTGGCACAGCCGCCTACGCCGCCGCCGGGGTGACCTGCCCCGCACCGCCCAGACCCAGCTCAACGCCGGGCCGCGCGTCCCGACCGGGCAGCCGCTGTTGCCGGGTGACCTCCTCTTCTACGACACCCCCGGCACCCTCCACCGCGTCGGCCTCTACATCGGCGGCGACAAGATGATCAACGCCCTGACCTTCGGCCAACCGGTACAGATCGACGACGGCTACGTCGAAGCCACCCGCCCGGCGGCCGCTGTCGCGGCTGTAGGTTCCGCGCACACTTGAGCATTTCCGCGTGCAGATGATCAGGGTGACGTTGAACGAAAACTGGATTTCATGCGTTTCCGAGCCCACCCGATCGTCTCACGCTCGTGCCGATTCGTGCGAGGGGTGTCGACTCGTCGCGGTGGCCCGCTCCGGTCGGGCCGCTCAGGTCACCGGGACTTCCTCATGCAGGGCGAGCGTGCTCGCACCGGGCGCACCGAGTGCGTCCTGCGCCACCCTCGCGTCCTCGCCGGACGGCTTGCCGCGGTGGATGTAGAGGTAGATCCGCATGACGTCCTGCCCGGTGCGGGCGTGCCACAGCTTCGCCAGGCTGGACTTCGCCTCCGCGGTGAACACGCGGTCGTAGGCTTCTTTCTTGGTCGGCCAGGCATAGAACAGGCCGACGTAGGCCTCCGGCGGCGCGGAAAGGATCTCCACCTCGTTCCAGTTCGAGATCTTGGTGGCGTCGGCCCGCTTCTTTTCGTTGATGTCACCAATCATTGCGTTCAGCAGGTCGCCGATATCGTCGACGCGACCCAGATCGGCCGCGACGGTCGGTTTGCTTGTGCCGGTGGTCACCCCGTCCTCGGACCAGATCGCGGCGCGGCCGTCGTCGAACCGCACGTGCCTGGCTACCTGGTTTGGGTCGACCAGCAACCCGTAACTGCGGCCGCCGAAGATTCGCATGGTTGTGTCGGAACGGATGTAGGAGTACTTCTCGAGGTTGTACCTGCGCGACTTCAGTGCCTCCAGGGTCTGGCCCGGCTCCGGGATGCTTTCCAGGTACATGCGCAGCGCGGCCGCGCTCTCGACGCCGCGCACGAACAACCCGCCGATGCGGGCGCCATCACCACCGAACTGCCGCACCACGGCGTCTGCGGCCAGCTTGGTGTCCACCGGCCGAGGAGCGTCCGGCATTCGGCTGTCGGCCTCGAGGTCGGCTTCGACGATCGCCTGTCGGCGCAGGACGGCGAACCGCTGGTTCATTGTTTCTGCGGTGTCGGGCGTCGCGTGCTCGATCGACTCCAGGCTCTTCCTCAACTTCACCTGGGCCTGGACGGTCAGCTCCTTGTCCACCTCGATCTCCTGCGCGCGCTCTCTCTTCCACTTCAAGAGGTCCTGAATCTTCATGCCCTCGTCCTCCATCGTCGCACGGAAATCAGGCGGCAGTGCCAGGAAGAGAGTCGGCGCGGGCCAGCGCGCCGTTACCAGCAGAGGCGACTTGACCAGAACGCATGCCGGCTGGAGCATCGTTGTCGTGCTAACGGATCAGAGCGCGGGAGCTCGCTGGAGCAAGCCGCGGATGTCGACAACGATCGAGCGGTAAGCCCGCACGGTCATCCGGGAACCACTCGAGCACGCAGAACTCCAAACGCTCGGTCGTCACCACGACCGCGTAGGCGCTGGCTGCGGCCCGGTACGGGCCGAAAACCAGTTGGATGCAAGGCAACTCCACGCCAGCGAGCCGCACTGTCGGGTCGTAGTCGACCAAGTTGGTTCCGCCAACAGGAGCAGGACGGCGACAGCCAGGGCCGGTGGCGTCGCCGTGGACGCACGTCACGGCGTGTCGAGCGCGGACCAACGGCCCACGGGCATCCAGCAGCATCTCCACGTCGGCGATGTTCTCGTTCACGGGACCGCCGGGTTGCGGGTCGGGTGGTACGGGCGGACGACGAGGTCGCCGTCGTGCAGGTCGGCGGGCGGGTGGTCGGGCAGCCAGGTTCCGGCGAACATGGCCACCTGTCCGGCCGTGGCCGGGCCGACATCGCCGAGGACGTCCACGCTGAGAAGCGTCATCGCCCAGGCGTCCTCGGGGATGCGCACGGGTGTGGGACCGGACGCCACCTCGTCGGACCGAGTGGTCGTAGCGGTGCCGTTCCCAGTGGGAGGTGGGATGGATTCACGGCTGGCTTTCCGCAGCAGCGACGTTGGCAGGTGTGCGATGTGAATCGAGTTTGGACGGTTCTCGCGGCCGTGCACAGCGTTGTGACGTCACAGCGTTCGGGGGTCAGCACGTGGTCCTCGTCTCGGCGGCGGTTCGCGGTGGCGCGCGCCCTAGGTCGGGCACGTCAACGACCGGGCGCGAGGTGGGCCTGAACTAGACCGGTTTGGGCCAACAGCGGAACACGAACGGTGAGTGTCTACACGAGACACTTGTCTTGTTCGATGTATCACTTGACGTCGCGCACCCGAGGAAGCGTCCGTAGTCGTACGGCCCGAGACCTGACCGGCTGTGCCCCGGGGCCGCGCCCGGTTCGGGTGGGGGCGCGCCCACCCACCCAACACCGCCATGGCGAGGTGATCATGTCCACCAACCGCACGCTGCGATCAGAGAAACCGTGGCAGGCACTCCAGGACACGCTCCGCACCTCCGGGATCGCCGACGGCGGATCCCGGCCCCCCGACCGCTGGTCCCTCGCAGCTACGGACGACCAGCCCACCATCGACGAGGCCAGCAGCGCTGAGGCCGCCGACAGTGAGATCACCGACGGTCGGAATCGAGCGCAGCGTCGGCGCAGCGGGAGAAGTCTCCACGGTTGGCACCAGGGGCGTTGCGCGGCGTGGTCGAGGACTACCTACGCGACAACGGGGGCGAGTCCAGCCCGAACACGATCGGCAAAAACGTTGCACCAGCGACAAGCCCAAGAAGTACTCGTTAGCCCCGTCACCGAAGTAGCCACCCGCTGGCGTTCGTCCTTGTGCCTCGTCCCCCCAACAGTGTTGCGTTGGACGCCACCGCCCGCAGAGGCGGCTGCTCCCCGGTGATGCCGACAACCCCGACGGGCAGACGGTTCGGCGTGCATCCACACCTCGGCCTCCTGCCGGGTGGCGAGCGGCGGGAGGTGCGCGGGCGGGGGACCGACGAGGTCGACGCTCCAGCGCGACGGCCGAAGCACCTCGGTCGCGCGGAAGGTGACGTGCAGGTGGTACTACAGCAGCCGGGTGAGCGCGGCCCGCCGGTTCGGCTCCGGCTCGTCGAGTTCGCCCACGTGCCGCGCGTAGTGGGCGAGCAGGTCGTGCAGCCGGTACCGGTCAGCGGTCACCACGGTGACGAGGCGCTCGTCCACGAGGCGATCGAGGATGCGCCCGGTCTCGGCGGGCTCCGTGCCCGCGAGCACCGCGACCGAGTCCGCGGTGAAGTCCGGCCCCGGGTGCAGGCCGGTCAACCTGAACACCCGTCGCGCGTCGGGGTCGAGCGCGCGGTAGGACACGTCGAAGACCGCACGCAGCCGCCGCCCGCCGCCCGCCAGCTCGTCGAGCCGATCACGCGTGCCCGCCAGGCGGCGCACGAGGTCGGCCAGTCGCCAGGCCGGCCGCGCCCGCAGGCGGTGAGCGGCGAGCGCGATCGCCAGCGGCAGCCGGCCGCACAGGTCCACGATTCGCCGGGCGCCCTCCGGGTCGCCGGCCACCCGGTCCGGGCCGATGATCCTGCTGAGCAGTTCTCGCCCGTCCGCCGGCGTGAACACGTCGAGGGGGAGCGTGTGACCGCCGTCGACGGCGATCGTGCGCCGGCTGGTGACCAACACGAGGTTGGTCGGACTCGCCGGCAGCAGCGGGCGGATCTGCGCCTCGCTCGCGGCGTTGTCCAGCAGCACGAGCGCGCGCTTCCCGTGCAGGCGGTCCCGGTAGAGCGCGGCACGGCTCGGCAGGTCGCGCGGGATCTGGCTTCCGGGCACGCCGAGCAGCCGCAGGAACGAGGCGAGCACGGCGGACGGGTCCGCCGGCGGCTGCTCGGAGCGCCCGCACAGGTCGACGTGCAGCCGCACCTCGTCGTACCGTCCCTCGGCCAGCAGCCGGTGGGCCACGCGCACGGCGAGCCGCGTCTTGCCTGCGCCGGGCATGCCCTCGATCGACAGGATCGGCACCGCCGTCCGTTCGTCGGTCACCGAGGCCAGGTAGTCGGAGATCCGCCGCAGTTCGTCGGCCCGCCCGCTGAAGTCGGCGACGTCCAGCGGCAACTGCTGGTGTGCGCACACCGGAGCCGCCTCGGACCGCGGCACGTCCTGGTGCAGCACCCGCCGGAACGCCTCGGCGAGTTCCGGGCCGGGGTCGGTGCCCAGATCGCCCGCGAGCCGGCGGCGCATGTCCTCGAACGTCGTCAGCGCCGCTGCCTGCTGGCCGCTGCCCGCGAGCGCGACGATCAGCCGCGCGTGGGCCAGCTCGTTGAGCGGGTCCGACTCGACGACCTGACGCAGCGCGGGCAGCACGTCCTCGTGTCGGCCGAGTTCGGCGGCCACCTCGGCGTACTCCACCACCACGACCTGCCAGTCCCGGACGAGGGCGGCGACCGCCGGATGCGATTCCAGGCCCCCGATCCCGGCGAGTGGCCGCCCGCGCCACAAGGAGACGGCCCGCGCGAAGTACTCGCACGCACCGGCCACGTCCCCTGCCGTTCGCGCCTGACGGGCCAGACCCACCTCGCGCCGGAACGCCAGCAGGTCGAGGTGCTCGTCGTGCACGGTCAGCTGGTAGCCGCGGCCGGCCGTGGCGGCCAGCTGGACGGCGGCGCCGGTTCCCTCCGGATGCCGCAGCCGCCGCCGGAGCCGTGACATCCGCGACTGGAGCAGCTCGCCCACCGTCGACGGCGGCTGCCCGGACCAGCCGAGCTCGATCAGGACGTCCCGGCCGACCGGTACGTTCGGTGACAGGGCGAGCAGGCCTAGCAGCAGGCGCTGGGTCTCCGAACCCACGGACACCTCGGCACCGTCCACGAGGACCCGCAGGGGGCCGAGCACCTCCACCCGAACGCCGGCTCCGGCGGCCCGGCCCGTCGC
Organism: Actinophytocola gossypii; assembly: GCF_025165815.1. Taxonomy (GTDB): domain Bacteria; phylum Actinomycetota; class Actinomycetes; order Mycobacteriales; family Pseudonocardiaceae; genus Actinophytocola; species Actinophytocola gossypii. The sequence continues at coordinate 429,373 of NZ_JAFFZE010000012.1, forward strand.
GCCGTGCCGGAGGAGTTCCTCGGCCTCCACGCGGGACAGCCCCAGCACGCCGACGAGCCGTCGCACCGTGCCGGCCCTCGGCCGGAGCACGCGGCCCTGCTCGAGATCGCGCACCCCGGCGACGCTCAGCCCGGCGACGTCCGCCAGCTCCTGTTGCGTCAACCCGGCGCGCCGCCGGAACTCGCCGACGAGCCCACCGGCGGCCTTGGCCACGGTGCGACGGGCCGGTCCCCGGTCTGACATGGTTCGCTCTCCCTCGGTCGCGATCATCGTCGTGATCGTCGCGGGGAAGCAGCGCACGGGTCTTCCAGAACCGTGGTCGCGGTGTCAGATCCTTGCGGTCACCGCCGTGGCTCCCGGCACACCGCGGGGGGGTGTCGCCCGGCCGGCCGAGCGCACCCGTCGCGGGTCGCGTGCCGAGGGCCGTGCCCCATCCGACCGCCGTCCCTGACTGCTCGTGAGCCGGGGGTATCCGCGCGGGTCAGCGGAGGTGGGTGGTGAACCAGTCGGCGGCCAGGTCCGCGGCGGTGCCGACGGCGGCCTGGTCGTAGAGGTCGTTGTGGTGCACGCCGGGCAGGATCTCCAGTCGTTTGGGTCCGGTGAGCCGGTCATGGACGGCCTGGTGGTCCTCGGGCAGCGTGGCGACGTCCTGGTCACCGACAATGAGCAGCCCGGCGCCGGGGCCGATGGTGTCGGCGGCGGTGCGGGTGTCGTCGACCAGGATGGTGCGCAGTGACAGGGCGCTGACGCGGTTGCGCCAGTTCGGCGCGGCGCCCCGCGGGGTCCCGTAGTACTCGGTGGCGATCGGGTTGTCGAACAGCACGGGCTGGTCGTCCGGGACGTCCGGGGTGCGGACGACCGGAATGTAGTCCAACGCCCCGGTGCGGTGGTACCGCCGCAGCAACGAGGTCTGGTCGGCGAGCATGTCCTGGTAGGTCGGCATCAGCTCGCGGGCACGCGCGGGGTTGAGCAACCCCGCCGCGATGGCGACGAAGGCTCGCACCCTCGGGTCGTAGGCGGTGAGGTTCAGCGCCAGGCCGCCGCCGATCGACACCCCGATCACGCCGATCCGCTCAGGGTCCACGACGGACGGAAGACCGGTCAGGTAGCTGACCGCGATGTGCAGGTCGTCCAGCCGTCTCTGGTTGTCCTCGTGCAGGCGGGGCAAGCCGCCGCTCTCACCGAATCCGCACTGGTCGAAGGCCAGGGTGACGAAGCCGGCCGCGGCGAGCCGCTGGGCGTAGCCGGCGTTGACCGACTGCTCCTTCACCGACGTCATCGCGTTGGACACCACCACCGCCGGCCGGGGCCCGGCGTTGCCGGGCGGCACCCGCAGGTGGCCGACGAGCTGGACGCCGTCCGGGGCCCGGAACTCGACCCGGCGACGCGATACGCCGTCCGGTCGCCCGACGCTCGCACCCGTCACCCCCGCCCGCGCGACGGGTATGTTCGACAGCACGCCGGCCGTCGCCGCGGCACCGCCGATGGCGAGAGCCTGTCTACGTCCGATGGTTGATCCTCGCATCATTTCGAAACGCCCTCTACGGTCGCCGGTGACCAGGACGCTGGCCACCTCGGGTCTCGGCTCGCGTTCACCAGCAGGTGATGTAGTCCAGGTTGTGGTGTGCTATCCAGCCGCGCGTGACCAGCTCGCTCTTGTCCACCGAGTAGAAGCGACCGCGGTACCAACTGTCCCCGGTGATATCGGCGTTGAGCCATTCACCCTTGTAGACCACGGCCTTGAACGGTCCTCCTGGGTACTCGTAGACGTTGTCGTCCTTGGTGATCCGGTACTGCCACGTGCCACAGGCCGCTGTCGTCGCCGCATCGGTGGCACCGGGCGTGGCCGTGAGCAGGGCCGCCGTGGCGACCGTGGTGACAGCGAGAGCCGCTACGTTTCGAAGTCGCATGGCCGTCAGTCAACAAGGCAGCACCGGTCGGAACCTGACCGTCAGCCGACCCGGAGAAGCCGTGCTGAACAGGCAAGACGACGGCACGGGTCGGGTACGTACGGACGAGCTACGGTGTCGCCGGGGAAGTCGGGCCGACATTCATCTCGACCCGCGGAACTCGCTCGTCCGGGCCGCACAGCCACTGGACGTCGATCTCGAATCCAGCGTCCCGCAGCCAGGAAGCCACCTTGTCCGGCTGACTGCGGTTTCAACCGCGAGGTGCCACCGACGTGCAGCGCTGGTGGATGAGGTTGGTGGTGACGTCGTCGAACATGGTGGTGAAGCGTTGCACGTCGTCTGCATTCTCCGCCCAACACCGTCGCCGGGGTACTCGAGGTAGACACCGGGGGTGCTGTCGGGCTCGGGGTAGTCGACGATGGTCACCGAGCCGTTCATACCTGTTCGGCGCGAACCAGTGCCTGAACGACGCGGTCACGACCTATCTGACGACGGGCGAGCGCCCGGCGGAGGACCTCGTCTGCTCGTAGACCCCGCGGCGGCCCGCCGACCGCCAGGTCCGCGGGCCGCTCCGGGCTGGCGAGTGTTTGAAAGTGTTCGCGTGGCGGTTGCCGGCTCCACGGCAACCGGCTCCGCCGCTTACAAAACACTAGGGTCTTCCGCGAACCGGTGTTCCTCCTGCTGCCGGGTGGGATTGCACTGGAGTTGCCGGCTGGCTTGGGGTGTCGGGCGGAAGGCGTGTCTGATGGTCGGGGCGCTGGCGCACGGCAGCCGGTAGTACTGGCGAAGGCCGAGGACCTCACGCACTTGATCGAGCCCTGATGCGAATGATGCGGCGGTTGGGCGGGGTGAACAAGGTCCGGATGTTCGACCGAGGCTGCGGTCGGTTACCCGTCTCCGGTGGAATCACCGCGGCGTTCGCGGAGGTCGAAAGCGTACGGGGGCCGGCCGGTGGCCTGTCCTCCTCGTTGAGGAACGCGACACCGCTCAACCCGTTCGTCGGTTCGGCGGAGCATGGACCCGGACGTCCTGGGGTAGTCGGTTGCCCTCGTCGAACGAGTGACGGAGGTAGCGGATGGGTGTTCCGTCGACGCGGACCGGGCTGCGGCCCTCGGTGCTGGCCGCGGGGCTCATCGGGGTGGCCGCCATGGCGGCCGTCGACGAGGTCGTCTTCCACCAGATCCTCGGCTGGCACCACTTCTATGATCGCGCCACCCCAGCTGTCGGTCTGCTGTCGGACGGCCTGCTCCACGCCGCCGAGTTGGTGGCGCTCGCCGGGGGCTTCTTCTGGTTCGCCGACATACGCCGCCGCGGCGCGCTGGTGCCGCTCGCGGCGTGGGGCGGTTTCCTGCTGGGGGCAGGGGCCTTCCAGCTGTTCGACGGTCTGGTCGACCACAAGGTCCTCCGGGTGCACCAGATCCGCTACGGCGTCGACCTCCTACCCTACGACCTGGCCTGGAACGGCGCGGCGGTACTTCTCCTGCTCGCGGGAGCCTTGGTGACGTGGCGGGCGGCTCGCCGTGCCGTCCGCTGATCCAATGCCCGGTCACTCGCACCTTCCGGCGGGGCCGGGACCGTGGTCGCCGGTCGTGGTGGTGGTCGCCGTGCTGGCGCTGGCCTACCTCGCCGCTGCCGTGCGCGCCGGTACCGGTCCGCGGGGCTGGCCCCGCCGGCGCACCGCGGCGTGGCTACTCGGTTGCGCCGTGGCCGCGGTGGCCCTGTCACCGGCGCTGGCTGGTCACGATCCGCGGGCGCACATGGCGCGGCACCTGCTGCTGGGCATGGTCGCACCGCTCGGGCTGGTCCTGGCCGCCCCGGTCACCCTCCTGCTCCGCGTCACCGAGCCTGCGACAGGGCGGCGGATCGGCCGCGTGTTGCGCGCGCGCCCGGTGCACGTCCTCGTCCACCCGGCGACCGCCGCGCTGCTCGCGGTCGGTGGCCTGTACGCGGTCCTGCTGACCCCGCTCGCCGACGCCACCAGCGGCCAGGTGCCGCACAACGCGCTACTCCTGCACTACCTGGCCGCCGGTGCCCTGTTCACCTGGTCGATCGCCGGCCCCGACCCCGCGCCGCGCCGCCCCGGCATGACCACCCGCGTCCTCGTACTCGTCCTGGCCGTGGCCGCCCATTCCGTTCTCGCCAAGATCCTCTACGCACGCGCTCCCGCAGGGCCCGACGGCGACGCGACCCGCGCGGCCGCCCAACTGATGTACTACGGCGGCGACCTCGCGGAACTCGCACTCGCAGCCGCCCTCTTCGCCACCTGGTACCGGCGCCGAGCGGGAACGCGTCGCCCAGGCCGCCGGACACGCCGAGGACGAAACGGACGCCCTCGCGCGGTGGCCCAGGAGGACCAGCCAGCCGGACTACAACCGTAGTCGCCGCTTCACCTGGTCGTGAACGATGCGCCTGCGGGGCCCGGCCACCTATCCCCGTGCGGTGCTGCCACGGCGCAGTGCGAGACCGAGACCGACCATGCCGACGCCGAGGAACAGGTGCAACCAGTTGTCGGCGGTGTTGAGCGGAACGAAGTTCGCCGCGCTGTCGTGGTCGATCACCAGGCCGTACAGCCACAGCACCAGGTACACCGCACCGCCACCGATCAGAAACGCGGTCGCACCGGACGCCGTCCTCGCCAGGGCGAGGCCGACGATGCCGAACAACAGGTGCACGATGTTGTGCAGGATCGACACGTGGAACACACCGAGCAGCATCGCTGTCGACTCATGTCCCGCGAACGTCATACCGTCGTAGTCCGTCGTGACACCGGGCACGAAACCTAGGATGCCGACCAGCAGGAAGACCGCGGCCACCACCACGGCGGCCGTCCGTGCCGGGTGAGTGTTCGTCGATGCACGTGAAGAGGTCATCACAATCTCCTTCGGCGGGGAATAGAACTCGAATACCCCGACCCTGTGTTCGCTATTCCGGGTTGCGGGTAATCACTTCGAAAACCCACCGGACATCGACGCCATGGCGCGCGGCAGCGGCCCCACGTCCACGTGACCACCGGGACGCACGGCCGCGTGCCGCTGTCCCGGCCCACGCCCGCCACGCGCCGCCAGCACGTCGGCGACCACACCGGTGACGACGGCGTATACCGCCTTGTGCGCCAGATCCACGATCAACTCCTGCCGAGGCCACGTGGGCGGCGGAGCACCCACCCCGGTCGCGTTCTCGAGGATCTGGTCATTCGTCAACCGCACCACGGCGAACTTGGCCGACGACCACAGCCCGCGCAACCCAGCATGCGCCATCACCGACCGCAGCACACCGAGCGCGATGCCCTGCCCGAAATGCATCACCCAGTTCACCGGCACCGGCTGCCGCCCCGGCCGTTCCCGCATCCCGGCCAACCGCTCCAACACCCGCGCGGGAACATGCGAGTCCGGACGCCCGGTCAGGCGCTGCTCCACCTTCTCCCCCGCCGTCATCACCAGCACCCCGGCCCCACCGGCGATCAGGCCCTCCCACAACGCTCGTTTCATCATGGCGGGACGTGTACCCCTCGCCCGGTTCTTTACCCACGCGGCGGCCGTCGTCCGCCGAGATCAGCCGTTGCGGCGCCCGGCCAACGTGGGGAGCGGCATTCTCAAGTCAGCAGGGCCTCGCGGAGATCGGGCGGCAGGTCGACGGGTCCCGGCTGCCAGGACCGAGCGGACCGGTCGGGATGCGCGCCACGGATCGTGTCAACTCGCTGCCACGCCGCGGTGTCGTCGCCGTCCGAGGACTCCACCTCGCCCGAGCGAGGTGCGGCATACCGCGCGGTGTCGGGGAGCACCGTCGCGCGCCGCTCGCGGAACTCGTTGAGCAGGTGGCGCGTGACTTCCCGGTCACATCGAGATCGCGTCCCGGACAGTACCGGCGTCCACATCGCGTGTTGGTTCACGGCCACCACGAGATCGCTGTGGTCTTACCCGACCCGGCTCTGGCAAGCCGGTACTCCAGGTTGACGTAGAAAAGCAGTTCGCCGAGCAACTGCTGCATGGTTTCTTCGGGCGGAACCTGTACGCGAGCGCCGACCAGATCGACCGGGTCGACTCCGGCGAGGTCCGGCTCCCTGGCTCGATGGTCACCGCACGCTTGTGTAGTGGACGGCGGCGTGGTCCTGGGAGTGCAGCCGGTCGTGCACCCAGTCCCACGGCGCCGCGCCCGCTCGCGCCGGTGCCGGAGGCAGAGCGGCCGCGGCACGATGGAAGCGGCCGTTGCTGGCGAAGTCCTGCGGGTAGGCGCGTGTGTCCACTCCGCAGTAGGCGCCGCGACGGCGAGCGCGCGCGAGCACACCGTCCCAGTCCTCGATCCCCGCTCTGCCGATGGAGCAGGTGCCGTGCGAGAACAGGCCGAGGTGGATCTCGTCGTACGGTTCGGCGTCCCGCAGATACCGGTCGAGGGTGTCGCGGGCGGCGCAGGTCCCGAACAGGGTCCAGTACGGCACCAGCCCGTTGACGAGCGGGATGTGGACGTCGATGACGGCGAAGCTACTGCCGAGGAGCCGGTTCGCGGGCACGCCCTGCTCAGCGAACCAGGACCGGTACAGTTCGGCCACCGGCCCGCTGAGCGCGTCGGCGCGGGGAAAGGCCAGCCGGTCGAGCCGCCAGCCCTCGGCCCCGCACAGGTCCTCCAGATCCGGCAGCAGCGCCGGGTCGAAGCCCCACTCCGCCTCCGGGCTGTCCCCGTCCGCGAGCGGGGCGTCCCAGGCGCGGCGTCGCGCGCCCTGTTCGTCGAGGAAGGCGGCGACCCGTTGGCCGCCTTTCGCGTACTCCTCCGGGGTGGCGTCCCCGACGGCGCCGTGCTGGAAGACCTGCCGCGGTCCCAATGTCGTGGTTGGCCACCGCTCGGTGCAGTCGACCACCACGACCGTACCGCCGGGGGCCAGGTGCTCGCGGAGGAACACCCGGTAGGCGTCAGGCAGTTGCCGGTACTTGTACCGGAAGTAGCCCATGCGGCGGATCATCAGCCGGTCCTGGTTGGCGTCGTGCATGTGGTGTAGCGCCGCTCCGGGGTTGGCGTCGGTGAAGGCGCCGCGGGCGTCGGCGAGTTCGGCCACCGCGGCGCGCGGGTCGTCGGGATCGAGGCGGTGGTGGCGTACGGGCACGAGGAAGGTCTGCGGCAGCCAGGGAATCCCGGCCAACGCGGCGAGGTGCGCGACCGCGCCCGACGAGGAGCCGATGAGCACGGCGGGGTACCGCCCGCGTGGGTACTGCGAGCAGGCCCACTCCGCGATCGCGTCGGTGTCCACCGTCCCCGCCCGTCGCGGCTGGATCGCCTCCGACCAGCCCGACCAGACGTACAGCGACTCGCGGACGGAACGGGGCATGCGGTTCACGACCGGCAGCAGGTGGCTCACGGCGCGGGCGGCTGGTCCGAGCCCGAGCGCCGGGCTGTTCTTCCCGTGGAGGTGCTGGGCGAGGACTCGGTGGAAGGTGGACGCGGAGTCGAACGACGCGACGGCACGCTTGGGCCTCACGACGCGGCCTTCCTCGCTGCGGCCGCCAGTTCGCGCAGCGGCTCCGACCACACCGCGGGGTCCCGCCACAGGAACGTGTGCGGGCCTGGCACGGTGACCAACCTGCCGTCCTCAACCAGGTCAGTGAGCTGCCGCGCCCACCGTTCGGTGCACATAGCGTCCTCGCGGCCGCGCAGCACGAGCAGCGGCACGCGAATGCGGGGCACCGTGTCCTCGAGGTGGTCCCGCAGGTGCGCGCGGAGCAGGTGCACGAGCTGCCGCACACCTGCGCGCCGCCACTCCGGCCGGTGACTCTCGCCAAGCCCCGGCATCGGATAGGCCGAGTCCCGCCGCCAGTAGTACAGCGCGCGCGGCACCGACCTCGCCTTCGGATCAACGGTCGGGCTGGCCAGCACCGTCGCGGCGACGAGGTCCGGCCGGGCGGCCGCCACATGCGCGGCGACCTGCGTGCCGCTGGAGTGCCCCGCCATGATCACCGGCGGCAGATCCACAGCGTCCAGCCAGTCGCACACCGCCTCGGCGAACCGCGGCACGTCCAGGCGGTGCGGCGGATCACCGCTGCCGGCCAACCCGGGCAGGTCCACCAAGTAGGCCTGGGTCCAGTCGAGCGCGGCCTGGGCAGGCGTCAGATAGTTCGACACGGCCATGCCCATCACCGTCACCACCGGCGGCGCGGCACTCGACGACCCGAACACCCGGCCACGGACGCGGCCGTGGCGCGTGTCGGCGAACCGGACGACGTACTCGTCAGGCAGGGACGGTGGCATGCTCGGCTTCCCCGGCGAGTCGACCATGGTCTCGAATGCCCCACCAGTCGCGCCCGAAACGTTCGAAACGGCTACCTCGTTCGGTCGCGGGAGGAGTTTGAGCGATCAGCTGCCGGGCCAACCGCAAACCATGGCCGATCCGATCCCGTTCACCGTGGCGGTGTCACCGGACGTCCTCGCGGACCTCGACCGGCGCCTCCACGCGACGAGGTGGCCGCCGGGGGCGCAACCCCGCTGGGACGCCGGGGTGGACCAGGGTTACCTGCGCGCTCTGGTCGAGCGATGGCGGAACGGGTTCGACTGGACATCCCAGGTGAACGTCCTCAACCGCCATCCCCAGTACCTGGCCGAGATCGACGGGCACGTCGTGCACTTCCTGCACGTCCGGGGTCGCGGGCAGAAGCCGTTCCCGCTGCTACTCACCCACGGCTGGCCCAGCACGTGCTGGGAGTTCCTCCCACTCGTCGAGCACCTGTCGGCGATGACCTTCGACCTGGTGATCCCGTCCTTGCCCGGTTTCGCGTTCTCCCCTCCCGTCCCGCACGCCGCCGCGATCCCGGGAATCTGGCACCGCCTGATGACCGACGTGCTCGGCTACCCACGCTACGGCGCACACGGCGGGGACATCGGCGCCATGGTCACCAACCGGCTCGCCCTCGACCACCCCGACAACGTCGCCGGCATCCACGTCACCATGCCCGCCGAGCCGACCATCGATCCCGCGACCCTGACCTGCGAAGAACACGAGTTCCTCGCACAGCGCCGGATGAGCCACGAAACGGACAGCGCCTACGCCCACGCCCAACGCACCCGCCCGGACACGCTGGCCGCCGCGCTCAACGACTCCCCCGCCGGCCTCGCCGCGTGGATCATCGACAAGTGGCGCGACTGGAGCGCCCGCGACGGCGACCTCGCCACCCGGTTCAGCATGGACGACCTGCTTACCACGATCACGCTCTACTGGGTGACCGGCACCATCGGCACCTCGTTCGCCGTCTACCGCGACTGGGCACTGGGCAGCAGCGGACGACCCGAGGCATGGGCGAACCGCGACGACATATCGCCCGGCGTGGACAGCAAACCGCTCCCACCCGGACAACGCATCACCACACCCGCCGCCGTGGCGCTGTTCGACCACCCGGCGCCTCCGGCCTGGGCACGGCGCGCCTACGCCGACCTCCGCACCTGTGCCCGCATGCCGCGCGGCGGGCACTTCCCCGCCCTCACCGAACCCGCGCTCCTCGCGGGCGACATCCGCGACTTCTTCTCACACGGATGCCAACGGGCCGGTTGGCGACGGCGAGTCCGGCTACCCGGTGGGCTCGACCTGAGGGGCGCCGTGAGAGGTGGTGGGGTGTGAGCTACCGGGACGATGTCCTCGCGTTGTCGCGACCGCTGGCGGACGCCGGTGATCTCGACGCGCTGCTGGACCGGGTGGGTGAGGCACGGGTGGTGATGCTGGGTGAGGCCAGCCACGGCACGCACGAGTTCTACCACTGGCGGGCTCGGCTCACCCAACGGCTGATCGCCGAGAAGGGGTTCTCGTTCGTCGCGGTCGAGGGTGACTGGCCCGACTGCGACCGGATCGACCGCGCGGTGCGCTGCCTGCCGGACGCGCCCGACGACCCCAGCGCGGCTTTGGCCGCGTTCGAGCGGTGGCCGACGTGGATGTGGGCCAACGAGGAAGTCCTCGACTTCTGCCGCTGGCTGCGCGCCCACAACCTGCGGCACGACCCGGCCGAGAGAGTGGGGTTCCACGGCCTGGACGTGTACTCACTGTGGGAGTCGCTGCGGGAGATCCTCACCTACCTGCGCGAGCACGACCCCAAACAGATACCGGTCGCGCTGGCCGCCTACCGCTGCTTCGAACCATACGGCGAGGACGCCCAGCGCTACGCGGCCGCGACCCGCTTCGCGTCAGAGAGCTGCGAGAACGAGGTCGTGGACCTGCTCGTGCGGCTGCGGGAACGGGCCGCGGCCGACGGTTCCGGCCGCTTTGAGGCCTGGCAGAACGCCGAGATCGTCGCCGGTGCCGAACACTACTACCGCGCGATGATCGGCGGCGGGCGCCAGTCGTGGAACGTCCGCGACCAGCACATGGACGACACCCTCGACCGGCTCCTCACCCACTACGGCCCGGCCGCCAAGGTCGTGGTGTGGGCACACAACACCCATGTGGGCGACGCCCGCGCCACCGACATGGCCGCCGCGGGCGAGATCAACCTCGGCCAGCTCGCCCGGGAACGCCTCGGGACCGACCAGGTGGTGCTGGTCGGCTTCGGCACCCACCGCGGCACCGTCATCGCCGGCGACGCCTGGGGCGCGCCGATGCGCGAGATACCCGTCCCGCCCGCACGGTCCGGCTCGGTCGAGGACGCCCTGCACCGCGGCGCACCACCCGCGGCCGTGCTCACCTTCCCCAGCGGCGAACGCATCGACCTGCTCACCGACCAACTGGCCCACCGCGCCATCGGCGTCGTCTACCATCCCCAACGCGAACACTGGGGCAACTACGTGCCCACCGTCCTCGGCGCACGCTACGACGCCTTCCTCTGGCTGGACGAGACCACCGCCCTGCGACCGCTACCCACCCGCCAGGTCGACGCGCTCGAACCCGAGACCTACCCGACCGGCCGCTGAGAGGACCACAGCCGTGATGTCCAGGTTCATCGGTGCTGGCACTGCCCCCGTGGCGGGTGCGGTCGCTGCGGAGATCGCCGCCGCCACCGGCGGAGAGCTGGACATCGTCGTCGCCAGCGAGATCGGGTGGCCAGGCTCGGCAGGCTGTCCCGCCTACCGCTCGCTGGCAGCGATGCCTGCGACGCCGCCAAGGCCCCGCCCTCGCCTGATCGAACCGATCCGCCTGGTCGCCGACCTGCTCCGGGGCACTCGAAGGGGCTGCGCGTCCACGACGACGGCGTCGATGACTCAGTCCGCTCTTTCCGCTTCGCCGAGACGATTGCGAACTGCCGCGCCCCCAGCGGCGAGCACCAGCACGTCGTCCCCTCGCTCTTGCGAACACAGGGCATCGACGCCGACCGATCGTCGACGACGTCAGCGGACGCGCCACCCAGCGCGGCCCTGCCGCGCGGAGACGATCCGCTGAGGCCTCATCGCGGACCGCCGTCTGGTTTCTCGGTGGTACGCAGCGCCGGCCGGGCCAGGCAGGCGCTGGTGAGTGCCACGGCGACCAGTACGGTCAGTGCGGTGGACAGGCTTGTCGTCGTGGCGACGGCGCCTACGACGGGTGGACCGGTGAACGAGCCGAGGTAGCCGACGGTGCTGACCGCCGCGATCGCGGCGGCGGGTGGGCGTTGGGTCGCCGCGGCGGACGCGCCGAGGACGGCGGGGGCGATGGTGGCCAGCCCGAGGCCGAACACACCCCACCCGGCGAGGCTCCCCGCGGGGTTCGGTGCGCTGATCGCCAGCGCGCAGCCCGCGGCAGTGGTGAGCCCCGCCACGAGCACGGTGTGTTCCCGCCCCAGCCGGGCGATCACGCGGTCGCCGCCCAGGCGCCCGATTGTCAGCGCCACCGCGAAGACGGTGAACGCCGCCGCCGCGGTGGCCGGTGTGGCGTCGTAGGCGGTGCGCACGTGCAGGGCGCTCCAGCTGCTCGCCGCGCCGTCGAGCAGGAACGCGCAGAACGCGAGCAGGCCGAGGAGCAGCAGTCGCCGGTCGGGCCGGGCGAACGCGGTACCGCGACCACCTGTCCGCTCCGCGACGAACCACGTCGGCACGACCACCCCGAGCACCGTGCCGACCACCGCGACGACGGCGAAGTGGGTGCCGACGGACACCCCGCCTGCGGCGGCGACCGTGCCCGTCAGACCACCTGTGAGCAGGCCGGCGCTGTGCCCGGCGTGGAGGCTCGACAACACCGGTCTGCCGTAGCGCCGCTCCAGCTCCAGTCCCTGCACGTTCACGGCCACGTCCACGACGCTGTTGGCGGCCGCGGTCACGGCGAGTGCGCCGGCGAGCAGCGGCAGGTTCTGCGCGACGGCGGCGGCAAGCAGCGCACCCGGGTACACGGCGAGGCCGATCCGAGTGGCACCGGCGCTGCCGAGGCGGGAGACCATCAGCCCGCCCAGCGGCAGCCCGCTCACCGCACCCAGCTCGAGCCCCGTGACCGCGAGGCCGACCTCCGCAGTTGACAACCCTAGCCGCTCCTGGACGGCCGGCAGCCGGGTCGCCCAGCCGGCCATGACAGCGCCGGTGAGCAGGAAGACGACGGTGGTGGCCGCACGGGCGCGACGGGGCAGGGACACGCCGTCCGGCTACCGCCTACCATCTATGCCAAATCATTGGGATAGCGCATCGACGGCCGAAGGTTTTGTCATGCTTGACGTCGACAAGCTCGCCACGCTCCGCGCCGTCATCACGCACGGCTCGTTCACGGCGGCGGCGCAGGCATTGCTCCTCACCCAGCCGGCGGTGTCCCGCCAGGTCGCGCTGCTCGAACGGCAGGCCGGCACCCAACTCGTGCACCGCTCCCGCGCGGGGGTCCGTCCCACCGAGGCGGGACGACTGCTGGCCGAGCACACCGACGCCGTGCTCGGACGGCTCGCGCTCGCCGAGGCGCAGCTGGCAGAACTCGCCGGGCTGCGCAGGGGCCACGTCCGGCTCGGGTCGTTCCTCACCGCGCTCGTGCATCTGTCCGCGGAGGTGGCGACGCTGCTGGAAGCGCGGCACCCCGAGCTGTTCCGCACCGAGCACGCGGTGATCCGCGACGAGCTGGTGGACCGCGGCGCCGCGTTCTCGCGGCTAGCCGCGGGTGAGCTGGACGTCGCCATCGTGTTCGAGCACGAGTTCGAACCGGCCCCGCCACCGGAGGACATCGAGGTCGTCGACCTGTTCACCGATCCGCCGCGGCTACTGCTTCCCGCCGCCCATGCACTGGCCGACACCCCGACGATCGCGCTGCGCGACCTCGCCCACGACACCTGGGTCCGCGCGCACCACGGCTCCGCAGCGCGGCTCGTCGACCACGTCCTCCACACCGCGGACCTGCGGCCACCGATCATGCTGGCCGGACACGGGGACGAGCCCGTCGAGACACAGGCGTTCATCGCCGCGGGTCGCGGCGTCACCATCGCCCACGACCTGAACGTGCTTATCCACCCGCGACAGATCGTCGCCGTCGCCGTCGCCGACCACGTGCCGACGCGACGGGTCCAGGCCGCCGTCCTGCGCGACCAGCACGCACCACTACCCCGCGCCGTGCTGGCCGTCCTCGAGGAACTGGGCGCCCGGCGAGCGCGGGCGGGCTGAGGACCAGGCCCCCGCCCTTTCAGAAGCTCGTCGGCGCTGATGTCGGCCAGAGCGGAGTGCGGATCGCGTTCGATCGCGGCGTCGCCGATGGAGAGCACACCCACCGGCCGGTCGAACACCACCACACCGTTTCAGCAGACCACGCACCGTCGAAGGATGACGACGCATCTCTCGGGCCAGCACCTTCACCGCCTGCCCCGACCGGCACCGCCGCCACACCTCATCCACCTCCACCGGCGACAACGCAATCCTCACCACAACCACCACATCCATTGAGACCGTCACCCGAACCGGATGAACGGTGGTGTTCGACGGCGGCGCAAAAGGAGTGTTCCTGGCGTTCCGCGCCGCGCTGATGTGCCGCCGCGATTGCGACACACTGCATCACCTGGGCGGCGCTCCCCTGGCGCCCTACACCGCAGCCTGGTCGCCAACTGGCTGGCGGTCGTCGGGGGATCAGGCCCGCCCGTGCGGGGACGACCGCGTCCGGCACCGCGTGTTCTCGGTATCCACCCGAACCCGCGGATGACGCACTTGTTCACCCGAACTGGATGAAGCCCCGAACCCGTTGCCCGCGCCACGATGATCGGGCGGCGCAGGTCGACGGCAGCCGCGCCGCGGGGGAGGCCCTCCTCCGGGACCCCGGGGAGGAGGATGACCGGCGACCGTCCGTGCCCCCAATCATGACGGTTGCCGGTCGTCCGCCCACGGTGCGGCACTCGCTCGCGACGCGGCTACGAAAAGTGATCGGCCTACCAGTTGCCACCCTCGTTCCGGTGATCGTCGTGGTGTTGGCGATCGTCGGCGCCTCGGGTGTGTATGGTGGCCGCTGTCCGGCCTGGTCCCAGCCATTCGTCTGAGGTGGATGACACGGCCGGAGGCTCAGCATGTACCTGTGTGCGACCGCCACACCGCGGTTCCACATCCCTTTCGGGATTCTCTTCGTCAGCACTCACAACACCTTCCGATCCGCGCTCGCGGAGATCCTCACCAGAAGGCTGCTCGACGACCGGCTCGGGCTCGCCGCCGCCAGCTTCGGGGTGTCGAGTGCCGGCGTCCGTGCGGTCCCCGGCGCCCCCCTGAACCCCAACCTCCACACAGCGCTCGCCGAGAACGACATCGGTGCCGCCGCCCGTGCGTTCAGGGCGCGCCCGCTCGGGGTGGGTCCGATCGCCGAGGCGGACCTCGTCCTCACCATGGGACGGGAGAGCCATCACGCGGTGGTCGAGCTGGCACCCCGGATGCGGGCGAAAACGTTCTACCTGCTGGGGTTCGGTCGGCTGCTCGCCCGGCCGGTCCGGGGTCCGCTGCCGATCGACCCGGTGCGGCGTGCACGCACCGCCGTGCGGATGGCTGGTCGGCGACGCGGAGCCGGTTCGGAGATCCCGCCAGGACCGGACGAGCTACCGGATCCGGTGGACCAAACGGTCGCCACGCAGCGGTACGTCGCCGAGCAGATCACCACCTTCGTCCACCGGTTGGTGGTGTTCCTGACCGCGACGGTCGGGGTGGAGCCGCAGCGGATGCGGCACGAGCCCGTCGACTGACCACCACGGACGACGAACCTGACGCAGAAGCCGAACATCTCTCCGCGATGCATCCCGGACCCCGAAGCTGTCGAGGAGCCTGCTGACGAACGGGAGTACATCCAGCGATGGCAGAACATTCACGAGCCTCCCATGCCGCACCACCGCGGCGCGGTTCACCCTCACCAGGTGAACGTGTGGTGCCGCTGTTCCAGCACAACCCACCAGGCGCTAGACATGCTTCACGGCACGAGGACAGAGGGCGAACCAATGTGGAGGGTAACATCGTGCGTTGCAAGGAGCTCGTGGCGGCCATCCTCGAGTTGTCCAATGTGGACACGGAATCACTGGATGAGGAGCTGTACCTGAACGCGCTGGTGCGGCATTCGGTCATCCTGCTCCGAGCCGACGATGCCGGCGTCCTCATAGCCGACGAGGACGGGCGGTTGTCCGCGGTGGCGGCGACGTCGGAGAACGCGCTGGTGCCGATGTTGATGCAGTTGCGCGGCGAGGATGGGCCGAGCATCGAGTCCTATCGGCGCCGGGAGCCGAGGAGCCTGCCCGACCTGCACGCCGGCGACCGTTGGAAGGCCTTCGGTAACGCGTCCCGCAAGGCGGGGTTCTCCGCGGTCCACGCGATCCCGCTGTCGCTGCGCGACGACACCCTCGGCACGCTCACGCTCTACCGCCGCCGGACCGGGCCGATCGAAGCGGGCGACGCCCTCCTGGGCGCGGCGCTCACCGGGCTGGCGACCCTGCACCTGCAGGCAGGACGGGCCCTCGCACGCTCGACGTCGCTGAACGGTCAGCTCAAGACCGCGTTGCAGACCCGAATCGTTATCGAGCAGGCGAAGGGGATCCTGGCCGAGCGACTCGAACTCGACATGGAGGGCGCCTTCGAGGCGATGCGTGCGTACGCCCGCTACCAGCGTCGTCGGCTCGACGACGTCGCCCGCGAGGTCATCTGCAACTCCCCGACCGTGGCCCGGATCGTCAACCACTCCGCCGAGCCGACCGCGCGGGGAGGTCGCAGATGACCTCCGTCGACAGGGCGAGGCTCATTCACGAGCACATTCCCCTTGTGCACCAGCAGGTTCAGGTCTTCATCGAGCATGTGTCCCGCGACGTCGACCGCGAGGAGCTCACCTCCGCGGGTCTGCTCGCGCTGGTGAGCACGGCCAGGTCCTTCGAGCCGTGGCGTGGTGTTCCGTTCCCCCGGTACGCCGGGGCCAGGCTCTACGGCGCGCTGGTCGACGAGCTTCGGTCACTGGACGGGCCGAACCCGGCCGCGCGGCGCCAGGTCCGCCGGATGAGGTCGGCCAGGGCACGGCTGACCACCATGCTCGGCCGCAAACCCACCTCGGTCGAGCTGTCTGTCTTCGTCGGCATATCGGTGCCCACGATGGCCACCGTGACGTGGGAGGTGTACCGCACCACCGTCGTACACCTCCAGGAGCTGGTGCCGGGCACCCTCGAGAACCTGCTGTGGGACGAGATGCCGGGACCCGAGGAGTTCGTAGTGCTCGAGGAGCAGGTGGCCCATCTGCGCGCCGCGATCACCGCGTTGCCGCCACGGCTGCGCCTGGTCGTGGTCGAGCACTTCATCCGCGACAGGTCGATGACCTCCATCGCCCGTGACCTCGCCGTGACGAGGTCACGG
Source organism: Actinophytocola gossypii (assembly GCF_025165815.1). Lineage (GTDB taxonomy): Bacteria > Actinomycetota > Actinomycetes > Mycobacteriales > Pseudonocardiaceae > Actinophytocola > Actinophytocola gossypii. The sequence continues at coordinate 445,971 of NZ_JAFFZE010000012.1, forward strand.
GTCTCCCAGCTGTGCGCGAAGGCAGTCGGCCGGTTGCGGGACAGCCTCGCCCGGCTCATCGAGGAGCCGAGGAACTGACACCGGTGCCCACCCCACGAAAGGCGGTCCCATGTTCGACCACCACTACTGCCCGGACGTGGTCGCCATGCGCACCGCGTTGGAGACGCTCTCGACCGCGGTGGACGACGACCTGATCGCCCGCCAGCTCACTCACCTGAGCGTGCTGCTCCAGCGACACCCCCCGAAGTCATCGGACCGGCTCGACGTGACCTCCCGGTGGCTCGTCGCCAAGCTGGAGGCCCTGCGGGACCTGGTGATGGCCCGGCGGTCACCCCGGCTCGTCCACGTGGTGAACGACCTGGCTCACGAGCTGCTGCTCGCCCTCGACGACAACACACGGCGGTGGCACCCGCAGCCACCGCCGTGCTCCATCTCCGGCGACCTTGACATGGATGCCACCACGCCGGGGCTCGCCATCACCATCCCCGGCGTCGGCCCCTCGGATCGGGCCCTGGAGCGCGGACCGCGGCACGCGCGAAGGTGAGTTGACAGTCCTCGGCCGAACGGATGGGCCGTGACCGCGACCCCCAGAAGTCGATCCGGTGAATACGAAAAAGGGGCCGCTCGCGGCCATCTGCGGACTTCGTGATGGCCACCCCTTCCAAGTAGCGAAACAAACAGGAAAGTTGTCGAACCAGATATGGGCTAGCCTCGTACGCGGCCGGTCGATGCGCACGCCAGAATCCGGTTGACACACTCGCCGGTACCAGGTCGAAAACCGCCGTCCCGGCGAGGACACACCGCGCCAAACGTGGACCGCTGGGTCCCCCTGCGGCCCGTCTGCTGTGGAACTTCCCCGACGCCGAGACCGTGACCCTCACCGGCGGCGCCCAGTTCCAGGGCAGCATCCTGACCGGCAACCCCGACAGCATGACGACCGTGACCATGCCCGGCATCGCCGGTCGGTTCCTCACCGCCGGCTCGCTCACCCAGACCTCGCCGCCCGGGGGTGGGGCCAGGAGTTCCACGCCCACCCCTTCGAGGGCGACCTCCCTGCCTGCGGGACCGAGCCACCGACGACCACCACCACGACCACGACCACGACCAGCGAACCGTCCACGGGCGGCGAGACGCCAACCGAGCCCACGGGCACGGAGCCGAGCCCTCCCTCCTGCGTGACCACAGCCGACGACGACGAGGAGGAGTGCGCGGTCGGCACCGGCGACAGCGAGACCTGGCTGCCGAGCACCGGCGTCGGGGCCGGCCCGCTGGTCGGGCTCGGCGCCCTGCTACTCGCCAGTGGCACCCTGCTCGCCGTGCTCGCCCGCCGGCATGCCAAACGTCCATGACGAAAGGGCCTCCGCTTGCCCGCCCAGTGCGGTGGCCAAGGACGTTCACCGTGTCTCGCGACGGCCCAGACACCCTGGCGGGCATTCCGAACAGGGCGCCAGGTGGCGGTGACGTTTGCCGCACCGCCACGCGGGTCGTCGCGCGGGCCGGTGGGCGTTGTGCCCGCAGGCGCGCTGGGCGAAGACCTTCGCGGGCCCGCATGGCCGCGGTCCCGCCCTCCCCGGACCGGCTCGGGCGGCGGTTCCATCCCGTACGGGACGACCTGGCTCCGGCGACGTCGCGACCTGGCACCCGGCCGCGGCACGGTGGACGGCGGGTACGCACGGGTGAGGACGTCCAGCGCACGAAACGGAGGCAGCGGCCGGCGGCCGCGAAAATGATGGGGCACTCGCGGCCACCGGCCGGCTTCACGAATCCGCCCGCCGGTTTCCCGGATCGTGAAGCACAGCAGGAACATTGTCAGGCCGCAAACCCGCGCGCCTCATCCGGGGCGGGTGAATGCGCACCGGTGTGCCTTCACTCATTTGGGTTCCCACCACTTATCCGGGCCGACCGTGTCCTAACCTCGGAGAGCGTGGTCGGGAATGCTGGGGATAGACATCAAGCGCCAGTACCGGGTTGGAAAACCTCCGTGCCGCCGTTGCCGGCCGGCCGGGTGGAAAGATCCCGTCTCACTGACGTGCTCAAGCAAACATGTCCGGCGAGGAGGAAACCCGTTGGCCGAGGGTGGTGTTGGTGTGCGCGCCGCCGGGGTTCGGTAAGACGACGCTGTTGGCCGCGGCCGTGCGCCGGTGCCGCCGCGAGGGCTTCGCGACGGCGTGGGTGAACGTCGACGAGCACGACAACGACCCGTTCGTGTTGTGGTCGGCCGTTCTCACCGCTCTGGAGAGCGCGGGCGTCCTCGACGGCGCACAACCGGAGCCCTGCCCGCCGGAACCCGGTGAGGAGGAGCGCTTCGTCACCGCGTTGCGCGAGGCGATCGACCGTCAGCGACGCGAGGTGTGGTTGGTTCTCGACGACGTCCAACGGCTGCACGAGGACGACGTCCTGAACGGGCTGGAGCTGTTGCTGGCCAACCTGCCCAAGCGCCTCCACGTCGTCATCAGCACCCGTGTCGCCGAGCCCGTACCACTGCGCCGGCTGCGCCTCGCCGGCATTCTCCGGGAGGTGCGGGCAATCGAGCTCTGCTTCACCGAGGCCGAGACGGCTGCCCTGCTACGCGGCCACGGTGTGACGCTGACGCAGCCCGACCTCGCCCGCCTGATGGTGCGCACTGACGGCTGGCCCGCCATCGTTCGGTTGGCCGCGATGGCTCTGGCCGCGTCGGACGACTACATCGCGACCATCGACTCGTTCGTCGAAACCGACCGCGCGGTGGCGGACTACCTCGTGGGCGAGGTGCTCTCGAAGCTCCCCGCCGACGTTCAGGAGTTTCTGTTCCGCACGAGCGTCTGCGAGTGCGTCACCGTCGAGCTCGCCGTCGAGCTGACCGGACGGGACGACGCGGGCGCACTGCTGGAACGGCTCGAGCGCGGCAACACGCTGGTGTCCAGGTGCTCGCCGCACAGCGAATGGTTTCGGTACCACTCGCTGCTGCTGGGCTACCTGCGCATGGCCCTGCGGTCCCGTTCACTGGCGACCGTGACCCAGCTGCACCGCGTCGCCGCGGACTGGTTCGTGAGGCAGGGCGACGCGCTCGCCGCGCTGCCGCACGCGATCGGCGTCGGCGACCACGACCTGATGGCGGACCTCGTCGTCCAGTACGGGCCCGCGGTCGTCCTCGGTGGCCAGACGCGGACCCTGCGTCGGCTGAGCAGGAAGCTGCCGCGGGCGGTGGTGGAACGACCAGTCGTGCGCGCCATGCTCGCGATCGCCGAGCTGTCGACCGGCGACCGCTACCTGGCCGAGGAACGGCTCGCCAAGCTGTCCGCGGGCTTTCGGGACACCGACGACCCGGTGGTCCGCGACCTCTCGCTGGTGGCGCTGACGCAGCACGCGCGGTTGACCGGCCGGCTGTCTCCGCGGGTGGAAGAACTGGACGCCCGCCTCGACCACATCGAGGACACGGACCTGCGCATGCTCGCACTCATCAACCGCGGCACGGTGCTGTTCTGGCTCGGCCACCTCCAGCGTGCCCAGGGCGACCTGGAACGCGCGTTGGACCTGGCGAGGGAACGGGGCTACAGCCACGCGGGCGCGCACTGCCTGAGCCACCTGTCGGCGGTCGCCGGCGCCGCGAACGACATCGACACCATGGCGCGGGTGGCGAACGAGGCCATCGGGTTCGCCCACGAGCACGGCGTGGGCGCCAACCCCAGCACGAGCATCGCCCACGCCGCGGCCGCGTGGGCGGCCTACCAGTCGCTCGACGACGAGACCGCCCGCGCGGAGGCACGGACGGCCGCCGCACTCGCCCCGGCGAGCGGTGACCGGACCGTCGAGCTGTGCGCGCGGTCCGTGGCGGCTATCGCCGCTTCGACCGAGCACGCGTACGACGCCCTGCTGCGGCTGCGCGAGATCTGGGGCGCGCTGGGCCGCAGCGAGCGGCTCCAGACGTCCATGGTGGCCATCGTCGGCGTCACCGAGCAGAAGCTGGCATTGCGGCTCAGCAGGTCGGACTGGGCCGCCGAGGTCCCCCACCGGGCGTCGATGTGGATTGCCGGCAGCGGCGAGCTCCTGTTCATGCGCGCCCGCGTGCACGCCTACCACGGCCACACCACGACCGCGCGAGCCCAGCTGGACAAGATCACGTGCGGACTGGCCCGCTGCGTGGCGAGCAACACCGAGATCGAGGCCCACGTGCTGGTCGCGTCGCTGGCCGAACGGGCCGGCGACGAGCAGACCGCGCGCACCCAGCTGCTCGCCGGCCTGGAGAAGGCCGAGCCTGGCCACGTCCTGCGCCCGTTCGTCGACACCGGACGTGACCTGCGGGCGCTCCTGGCTCGCCAGGTGGGCCGACTCGGCCAGCTCGACACGTTCGCCGCCGAGGTCCTGGAGGCGATGCCCGCCACACCCCAGGGGACTGGTGCGGAGCTCAGCCCCCGCGAGGCGCGGCTGCTGCTCGAACTACCGTCGCTGAGCACGACCGAGGAGATCGCCAGCACCATGTACGTCTCGGTGAACACGGTGAAGACGCACCTGCGCAGCATCTACCGCAAGCTCGGGGTCTCGAACCGGCGGGAGGCCGTATTCGTTGCGCGGCAGCAAGGTCTGCTCTGAGCGCGCGGAGGCCACCCACCCGGGGTGTGGCATCCGCCTGTCAGGACGCGTTGTCGACCACGGCCGCGCAGGTGTCGCACGGGGTGGGGCGGGCCTGGTCGGCCTCGTCCGTCCGGAGCTTGCCGACGAGCAACTCGTGTGGCGTGAACCGGCGTGTGGCGGCTTGCGCGTGTGACTCCCAGTCCTCGGCCTGGTGTTCGAAGGCCTCGACGGCCGTGCAGACGGCGGCCGCCAGCCACCACGGCAGTTCGTTGTCCTTCCCGAGGGCCCGCCACGCGTTCGCCACGTCACGGGTAACGGCGACGAAGTCCTCGTTCGGTTCGCCGTACTTCTGGTAGGCGTCCTCCCAGGCGGTCACCAGATCCGAGATAGTCACGCCGTCCCCGTCCTTTCCGTAAGGCATGCCGTGCACGTTCCTGAAAGCGCGGACATCAAGTCAGCATCTTTCCGACGGGGTCGAACCGTGTCGTCCTCCGTTGCGGGTGAGCTCACGGCGTCCCTTCCGAGGAGGCAAGCACTTCGACATCGTCGGGGTCAGTCACGAGAAGAACCCCTTCGCCGGACTCGAACCGACGTCAAGCCGAACGGCTGGATCTAGTACGAGGGCAAACAACGACTCGGCGTCCACCGCGACCTCGTAGGCGAGATGACGGCGGCCGCGAACGCAGGCTGGTGCGACAGCCAGGAGCCCGGATTCCTTCGTCCCGTGCCCTCCTTCTGTCCGTGAATGCGGCAGCGCCTTGGTCCGCTCGGTGAACGGGTGGCCGGTCTCCGTGGTCGGCGACACGTGCTTGGTGTCGAGGCGGAGCGGCCGGGTCAGTCGCGGGAGAACTGGCGGATGATGAGGTCCCCGGAGATTCGGCAGATGCGTTGGGCGACGTCGGTGCCGCGCGGATAGTGGTCGGCCGGACAACGCCAGCCACAGTGACCGCCACGGACCGATGCGGCGCGGGATGCCGACTGTGCCACCGGAATGAGTCCATCTGTACCCGGGCAACCGGAACGCCGGGCCGGGCCGCGACCCGACCGGCGAAAGCCGCCAGCTCGAACCTCACGGCCGTAGGCGTTGCGCCGTTCCGACCGGTTCTACGTCAATCGCAGCAGGTTTCCTTCCCGGTGCAGGAGGACGGGTGGGTGGGCCGCCGAGAGCGGACGTCGCCCGCGACGGCTCTGCCATCGACGGAACTCGGAGCCACCGAGGAGCGTGGAGTAGGCGAACGACTCGAGTTCGAGCGCCGCCGGCACGTCCAGCCCGACACCCGCGCGGAGAACGTGCGCCAGCACGATCGCGGCCTGCGGCCACTCCTCCGCGATGTCCCGCAACGCGGCCGCGTCGGCGACCGGGTCGTCACACGCGACGAACTCCCGGGTGGGTAGGGCATATCCCGCGGGACCAGCGTGAGGTCGAGCATCGGTAACATCCACACGGCGCACCACGGTCCAGGTGCGTACGCGGTCGCCTCGGGCGAACCGGTGACCGCAGCGAATGTCGAGCATGTGTCGGGCATACGCCCAGCCGAGATCGAGCCCGACGCCGGGTGGATCGCATTCACGTTCCTCCCTGGAGGCGGGGGCGAGGTGGCCTCTTCGACTTCCGCTACGACCGAGACCGCGCGTTCGAACTCCTATGCCGGGACAGACAGCCAGCTTCCACGGCACGTTCGGAACGCGTGCTTCCCGGGGCGAAGTTCGCCGAGGCGTTCTGACTCCTGCCGCGTCGGCAAGATCGTGCTCGGCCTGGCCCTGCCGCAGCCGCTACGGCGGACAGTTCCCGGGCTGATCGACTCACCGCCGAGCACGAGGACGAGGAGCGGAACCCATGGCACTTCGGCCGGAGGGCCGACGTCTTTCGTTGCCCGGACCGGCGAGAGGTCGTGTCACCGTTCGACCAATAGGCCATTCGGCCTATTCTGTTACTCCAAGGAGGGTGTATATCCACAGCGGGAGGAAGTTGTGCGAATTGGTTGTAGGAGTTTGGTCAGACGCGCTCTGGTCCCGGCCGCGGCCGTCCTACTGGTCGCGGTGGCCTTCGGGTCGACCGCGGTGGCCGACCCGTTGCCCGGCGGGCTCGGGCCGTGCGTGCCCGGCGACTGCCCGGACCCGTTCCCACCGGTGAACAACGGCCCCTTCGCCGGGCGGGACAACGGGATCAACGTGTTCGTCGGGAGCGACATGCTCGTGCGCGGAGGGGCGGCCGAGGCGGAAGGGCGCGTCGTCGTGCTGGGGTCGTTCGACCTGGCGAAGGACGCCGGCGGATCGGCGCTCTACAACGTCGGTGTCGCGGGGGTCGGCTCGCGAGTGCCACCGCCGGACGGGGCGGACTTCCTCACCGCCGGCGGCGACATCACCGTCGCTCCCGGACAACGGCTGGACGCGGTGGGCGACTCCGGGGGCGGCGTCGTCCGGCACGCGGGCACCGCTACCGGGGAGATCGTCGGGACCGCGATCCAGGACACCGGCGCGGCCACGCCCTACCTGTCGTTGCGTGACGAACTGACGAGCGCGAGCGACTGCTACGCCCGGGTTGACGGCGAACCGCGGGAACCGACCGGCACCGCGACCAACCTGGGCGCCGAGACGGTCTTCACGGGTGACGGCGCCTCGGAACTCCAGGTGTTCAACGTCGACTTCGACCTCGCCACGCCAGCCGGGGGCACGCAGGGCATCGTCTTCGAGAACATCCCCGAGGGCGCCACCGTGCTGGTCAACCTGACCGGCCCCGAGCGCACCATCAACACCTATGCCGGCAGCTTCGACGACACCAACCCGTTCAACCAGCTCCGCGACCGTCTCCTGTGGAACTTCCCGGACGCGTCGACCGTGACCCTCACCGGGGGCGCCCAATTCCAGGGCACCACCCTGGTCGGCGACCAGGACAGCACCGCCACGGTCACCATGCCCGGCATCGCCGGGCGGTTTTACACCACCGGCTCCCTGATCCACACCTCACCCGCGTCGGGCGGCGGAGGCCAGGAGTTCCACGCGTACCCGTTCAACGGCGACCTCCCCGACTGTGAAGGCGAAGAACCCCCGCCCACCACGACGACCACGACCGAGCCGACGACCACGACCGAGTCGACGACCACCACCACGTCGGACGGCACGAGCCCGTCGGAACCGACCTCGACGGTGTGCCCCACGACCGACCCGTCATGTGCCGAAGGTTCCGGCGGCGGCTCCGACCCGACTCTGCCGACGACCGGCTTTGACGCAACCGCCCTCACCGGCATCGGCGCTCTGCTGCTGCTCGTCGGCACGCTGCTCGTGATGCTCAACCGCCGACGGACACGGAAAACCTGATCCTCCAAGAGGCGGCCGCAGACCCGCCCGTGTTCCAGGTCGAGCCGCTCGCCACCGGGGCGGGCGGCCGACCGGAACTCCGCCCAGTCCTCCACCTGGTGCTCGAACGCCTCCGCGGCCGAGAACACCGCGGCCCGCAACCACCACGGCAGCCGGGTGCTCTCCGCGAGCGAACGCCAGGCCTTCGCCACCTCCTGGGAGGAGGCCACGATGTCCTGGCCCTGTGCTTCGCCCCAGGCGCGGTAGGCTCTCCCACGCCTTCGCCAGTTCTGGGGAACGCATAACCGTCCTTTCATTCTTGGTACACAAGCGTTTCGCTTCATCCCGAGGGCGAGGCCAGGGGCCCCGCCGCCGGGCAGGTCAGCTCCGCGCGCCCAGCCCTGTGACGGTACCGGCCGAACGAGCGGTGGCGTGCAGCTCGTCGTTGGCTTCGGCCAGCATGGTGGCGATGGTGTCGCAGTCCGGACAGGACGCGAGGTGGCTCACGATCAGCCGTGTTCGCCGCACCGACGAGCTGCCGCGGGCCCACATCCCGAGCTGTCGGCGGATCACCAGACATCCGATGGCGCAGGCGTACGGGACCTGAGCCTGCAGGTACGCCTGCCGAAGTCCCTCCCGTGCCCGCATGGCCAGAGCAGCCACCCCGTTCGGGAGATACCGAGCCGCGGCGCCAGCTCCGCCGGTGACCTGCTCTCCACCTCCGTGTGCCAGAGCACCATGCGCCACCGGGACGGAAGCGTGCGGAACGCCGACCGGATCTGCCGGATCTCCCACTGACGGAGCGCCTTCTCGTCGATCGCGGCCTCACCGTCTCGAAATGACACCATCATCTGCGGGTGCGCGCCGTACAAGTCGACCCGACTCCGACGACGCAGGAGCCCGATGCCCAGATGGCGCACCGTCGTCATCAGATAGGGACCGAGATTCCGGCGCGGACCGGCGCCATTGCGAATCGCGACCAGTATCAGCGTGAACGCCTCCACGACCAGGTCCTGCTCGTCCGCGGGCTGCCAAGTCCACTTTCGGGCGACTACACGTGCGGATGCGACATAGCGGCTGAACAGCACGCCATATGCGTCGCGGTCTCCCGCCCGAACGGCGTCGAGCAACAATGCGTCCGGGAGGCCGTCGACGGCAGTCGACGGCGGTGGACGGGTCATCTGGTTCTCGCTCCGTGATGGCGTGCTCGGAAGGCGTCATCGCTGGACAGCTCACGGATCGGCGGGGGGACCGGCGGACGCACGACTGGGGGCACTGCGGCTTGCGGTGGCCTCGCGACCGATCCCCTCGTCTCCGAGGTCGCGAAGCACAGCCGGAACATTGTCAGTTCGGCCACGAAGAGACCTCACCCACCCCGGGTGAATGCTCATGATAAACCCATTCACTCATTCGGGGGAACATGTTGTTGATCCGCCCACTTCCGCACCAACAATGTCTACTCTCAGCAGTCGTGGCGGGGGACCCAAACGACAGACTCCGCGCTCCAACGCCCGAGCCGAAAACAGCCGTACCACCGCTGCCGGCCGGCTGGGTGGAGCGCGCCCGGTTGCATGACGCGCTGGGGAGAAGACCCGTCGACGTGGAGGAAACACGCCCACCGAAAGTGGTGTTGGTCCGTGCGCCGCCGGGATTCGGCAAGACCACGCTGCTCGCCGCCTGGGTTCGACTGCGTCGGCGCCTCGGCGATGCGACCGCGTGGGTCAGCATCGACGAGCACGACAACGATCCGTTCGTGCTGTGGTCGGCGGTCCTCACGGCACTCGAGAAGGACGCGCTCACCGCCGACGACACACGCGCGCTCCATCCACCGGAGCAGGGCCAGGAGGAACGTTTCGTCACCGCGCTCCGCGAGGCCACCGACCGCCGGGAACGCGACGTCTGGCTGGTTCTGGACGACGTCCAACGGCTGCGGGAACGCGACGTCCTGCACGGAATGGAGGTACTGCTGACCAACCTTCCGGTGCGGCTGCACGTCATCATCAGCACCCGGTTCGGTGAGCCCGCGGCGCTGCGTCGACTGCGGATCGCCGGCGAGCTGCGAGAGGTGAAAGTCAACGACCTCGCCTTCACCGACGCGGAGGCCGCGACCGTCCTGAGCGGGTACGGCGTAACGCTGGCCCACTCCGACCTCACCCGCCTGATGGCGCGTACGGAAGGCTGGCCCGCCATCGTCCGGCTCGCCGCGTTGGCGCTGTCCGAGTCGGACGACCACATCGCCACGATCGACTCGTTCGTCGAGACCGACCGCGCGGTGGCCGACTACCTCGTCGGCGAGGTGCTCTCGAACCTCCCCACCGACATGCGCGAGTTCCTCCTACGCACGAGCATCTGCGAACGACTCACCGTCGAACTCGCCAGCGAACTGACCGGCCGGGACGACGCCGGCGTCCTGCTGGAACACCTCGAACGGGTCGACACGCTGGTGTCCAGATGCTCCGCGCACAGCGAGTGGTTCCGGTACCACTCGCTACTCCTGAACTACCTCCGGATGGCGCTGCGGTCCCGCTCACTGGCCACCGTGACCGCGTTGCACCGCGTCGCGGCGGGCTGGTTCGTGCGACAGGGTGACGCACTGGCCGCGCTGCCACACGCGATGAGCGCGGGCGACAACGATCTGATGGCGGAGCTCGTCGTCCGGTTCGGCCCCGCGATCGTCCTCGGTGGGCAGATGTGGACCCTGCGGCGGCTGGGCAGGATGCTCCCGTGCGCGACGGCACGACGGCCCGCGGTCTGCGCCATGCTCGCGGTCGCCGAGCTGTCGACCGGGGACCGGTACACCGCCGAGGAACGTCTGGCCTGGCTCACCGCCGATTCGCGGACCATGCAGGACCCGGGAGTGTGCGATCTGTACCTCCTGGCGCTGACCCAGTTGGCGCGGTTGACCGGCCAGCTGTCCCCGGAGGTCGACGAGCTGAGCAACCGGCTCGACGGCATCGTGGACGTGGACCTGCGCATGCTCGCGCTCGTCAACCGCGGCACGGTGCTGTTCTGGCTCGGCCGGCTCGAACGTGCCCACGCCGACCTGTCGCGCGCACTCGACCTGGCGACCGCGCGGGGGTACGTCTACGCGATCACGCACTGCCTGAGCCACCTGGCGGCGGTCGCCGGGGCCAGGAGCGACTTGGACACGATGGCCCGGGTGGCACACGAGGCCGTCGGATTCGCGCACGAGAGCGGCATCGACGTCAGCCCAAGCACGTGCATCGCGCACGCCGCCGCCGCGTGGGCCGCGTACCAGGCGCTCGACGACGAGACCGCGCTGACGGAGGCGCGGACCGCCGCCGACCTGGCCGGCGCGAGCGACGACCGGACCACCGCACTGTGTGCCCGGTCGATGGCGGCGATAGCAAGGTCCATCGAGCAGCCGCACGACGCCGTGCTGCGGCTGCGGGAGTGCTGGGGAGCGCTGCCCCGGGATGAGCCGCTGCAGCCAGCCGCGGTCGCGATCGTCGGCGTGGCCGAGCAGAAGATCGCACTGCGAATCGGCCGGGCGGAGTGGGCCGCCGAGGTCCCCGAGCGGGCGTCGGCGTGGATCGCCGGCAGCGGCGAGCTGCTGTTCCTGCGCGCACGGGTGCACGCCTACCACGGCCATTCCACCACCGCACGAGCCCTGCTCGACAAGATCACGAGCGACCGGGTCCGGTGCCTGGTCACCAACACCGAGATCGAGACCCACCTGCTGGTCGCGTCGCTCGCCGAGCGCTCCGGTGACACGCACACCGCGCGCGCCCAGCTGATCGCCGCGCTGGCGAAGGCCCAACCCGGCCGGGTCATGCGCCCGTTTCTCGATACCGGCCGGAACCTGCGAGCGCTCCTGTCACACCAGGTCGGCCGGCTGGGCCAGCTCGACCCGTTCGCCGCGGAGGTTCTGGCGGCGGCCCCCGCCACCCGCCCGGGAACGGGCGCGGAGCTCAGCCCGCGGGAGGCGCAGCTGCTGATGGAGCTGCCGTCACTGAGCACGACCGAGGAGATCGCGAACGAGATGTACGTGTCGGTCAACACGGTGAAGACCCACCTACGCAGCATCTACCGCAAGCTGGGGGTCGCCACCCGCCGCGAGGCGGTGCTCGTCGCGCGCCAACAGGGCTTACTCTGACCGCCGAGCCGGGTCGGATCGTCTGCCATCGGTGCCGCGAACGTCCCGCCCGACCTGTCGCGCCGCGTTCGCGGCAGGATGTCATGGGTAGAGCGGGTGTACCGGAGCCGGGACACCGCACTGGGGAGCCGGGCTCCTCGCCGTGGATGGGAGCGTGTGCAGTGACCGATCACCCCGAGGTCGTCCAGCTCGGTGCCCTGGCCGCGACGCTGCTCGACGAGGCCAAGAGGCGCGACGCCCGGCGAACCGCCAGGACGCTGGTCTCCGGCCGCGCCCAGCGGGCCACGCTGATCGCCATGGCCGAGGGCGCCGAGCTGGCCGAGCACGACGCGCCGCCGGCGGCCACGCTCCAGGTCGTGACCGGGCGGGTGCGGCTGCACACCCGTGCCCGGGAACGGGTCCTCGACAGCGGCGAGCTGACCGCCATCCCACCCCAGCGGCACGGGCTGACCGCGCTCACCGACGCCGTCGTCCTGCTCACGGTCGCCCTGCGCTAGTGCGCGCACGAGCGCCGTGCTCACCGGTGGAGGGTGGCCCGGGTGAGGCGGGCGATCTCGACGTCCTCCCTGGCGGTGATGACCAGGGTGCGTACCTCGGCGTCCCGGGCGCTGACGTCGGTGTCCCCGGTGGCGTGCCGGTTGGCGTCCGCGTCGAGGCGCACCCCGAGGAAGGCGAGGCCTTCGGCCGTGGCGGCACGGACTGGTGGCTGGTGCTCGCCGACGCCGCCGGTGAAGACGAGGGCGTCGAGGCCGTTCATGGCGGCGGCCATGGCGGCGATCTCGCGGCGTAGCCGGTGGAGGTAGACGTCGAAGGCGAGCACCGCGTCCGGGTCGTCATCTCCGACGACCTCCCGCAGGTCGCCCGAACCACCGGTGAGCCCGGCCAGGCCGGAGCGGTGCTCGAGCACGTCACCGAGCGTCTCGGCGTCCACGCCTCCGTGTCGCAGCAACCACAGCACCAGGCCCGGGTCGACGCTGCCCGAGCGGGTGGCCATGACCAGGCCCTCCAGCGGGGTGAAGCCCATGGTCGTGTCCACCGACCGCCCGTCGTGGACGGCCGCCAGCGAGGCACCGGCACCGAGGTGGCAGGACACGACGCGCAGGTCGGTCCGGCGGAGGATCTCTCCCGCCCGGCGGGCGGCGTGGGCGTGGGACAGACCGTGGAAGCCGTACCGCCGCAGGCCCCACCGCCGGCGCCACTCGCGGGGCAGGGCGTAGGTCGCGGCGGCAGCGGGCAGGTCGTGGTGGAAGGCGGTGTCGAAGCAGGCGACCGCGGGCACCTCGGGCAGCATCTCGGCGACCGCGTCGATGCCGGCGACGCCGCGGGGTTGGTGCAGCGGCGCCAGCTCGGCCAGCGCGGCGATCCGGTCCCGCACGTCGCCGGCCACCAGGACCGCGCCGGTGAAGTCCGCGCCGCCGTGGACGATCCGGTGCCCGACCGCGTCCACCCGCTCCAACGCGGACCCGAACCGTTCCAGCTCCTCGGTCTCGTCGCTGCCCGCCCACTCCCCCAGGTCCAGGCTGTCCACGACCTCGTCGGCTGGGTCGAGCAGGCGGACCTTCAGGCTGGACGAGCCGGCGTTGACCACCAGGACGTGCATCAGAACCGCCAGGTCCAGTCGCGGACCTCGGGCAGGTCCTCGCCGCGGGTGCGGGTCCACTGGTGGTGCCGGGCGCGCAGGTCCTGCATCCGCTGCCGCAGCAGCGCCGTGGTCGCGCCGAGGTCGGGCACCCGGTCGAGGACGTCGATGACCAGCTGGAACCGGTCCATGTCGTTCATCACGAGCATGTCGAACGGCGTGGTCGTGGTGCCCTCCTCCTTGTACCCGCGCACGTGGATGTTGTGGTGGTTGGTGCGCCGGTAGGTCAGGCGGTGGATCAGCCACGGGTAGCCGTGGTAGGCGAAGATCACCGGCCGATCGGTGGTGAACAGGGCGTCGAACTCGCGGTCGGTCATGCCGTGCGGGTGCTCGGTGTCCGGTTGCAGGCGCATCAGGTCGACGACGTTGACCACTCGCACCCGCAGCCGGGGCAGGTGCTCGCGCAGCAGCGACGTGGCGGCCATGACCTCCAGGGTGGGCGCGTCACCCGCGCAGGCGAGCACGACGTCGGGCTGGCCGTCCTGCTCGCCACCGATCTCACTGCCGGCCCACTCCCAGATCCCGGCGCCCCGGGTCGCGTGCAGCACGGCCTCGTCCATGGGCAGCCAGTCCGGGGTCTGGTTCTTGCCGGCGACCACGACGTTGACGTAGTCCCTGCTGCGCAGGCAGTGGTCGGCGACCGACAGCAGGGTGTTCGTGTCGGCCGGCAGGTAGACCCGGATCACCTCGGCCTTCTTGTTCATCACGTGGTCGATGAACCCCGGGTCCTGGTGGGAGAAGCCGTTGTGGTCCTGGCGCCACACGTGCGAGGTCAGCAGGTAGTTCAGCGACGCGACCGGCCGCCGCCACGGCAGCTTCTTGCTGGTCTTGAGCCACTTCGCGTGCTGGTTGAACATCGAGTCCACGATGTGGATGAACGCCTCGTAGCAGGAGAACAACCCGTGCCGGCCGGTGAGCAGGTAGCCCTCCAGCCAGCCCTGGCACAGGTGCTCCGAGAGCACCTCGACCACCCGGCCGTCCCGGGCCAGGTGCTCGTCGACCGGCAGCTGCTCGGCCTGCCACTGCTTGGCGGTGACGTCGTAGACGGCGTCCAGCCGGTTCGACGCGGTCTCGTCCGGGCCGAAGATCCGGAAGTTGCGCTCCTCGGCGTTGCGCCGCACCACCTCCCGCAGGAACCGGCCCAACACCCGGGTCGGTTCCGACGTGGACGCACCGTGCTGGGCCACGTCCACGGCGAACTCACGGAAGTCCGGCAACCGCAGCGGCTTCAGCAGGACGCCACCGTTGGCGTGGGGGTTGGCGCCCATCCGCCGATCTCCATCCGGCGCCTGGCCGACCAGCTCCGGGACCGGCCGCCCGGCCTCGTCGAACAGCTCCTCCGGCCGGTAGGAACGCAGCCACGCCTCCAGCGCCGCCAGGTGCTCCGCGTTCTCCCGCACCGCGGACAGCGGCACCTGGTGCGAGCGCCAGGTGTCGGCCACCGGCACACCGTCCACCTCGGACGGGCCGGTCCACCCCTTCGGGGAACGCAACACGATCATCGGCCACCGCGGCCGGGCACCGATCCCGCCGGACCGCGCCACGCGCTGGATCTCCGCGATCTCGTCCAGCACGCCGTCCAGCGCGGACGCCATGTCGCGGTGCATCCGCTCCGGGTCCGCGCCGCTGACGTAGCGCGGGGCGTAGCCGAAGCCGCGCAGCAACGCGTCCAACTCCTCGTGCGGGATCCGGGCCAGCACCGTCGGGTTGGCGATCTTGTACCCGTTCAGGTGCAGGATCGGCAGCACCGCGCCGTCGTGCACCGGGTCGAGGAACTTGTTCGCGTGCCAGCTCGTCGCCAGCGGCCCGGTCTCGGCCTCCCCGTCCCCGACCACGCAGGCCACCACCAGGTCCGGGTTGTCGAACGCGGCGCCGTAGGCGTGGGCGAGCGAGTAGCCCAGCTCACCGCCCTCGTGGATCGACCCCGGCACCTCGGGGGCCACGTGGCTCGGCACCCCGCCGGGGAAGGAGAACTGGCGGAACAGCTCCCGCATCCCCTCCTCGTCCCGGCTCACCTCCGGGTAGGCCCGCGAGTAGCTGCCCTCCAGCCAGGTGTTCGCCAGCAGACCCGGCCCGCCGTGGCCCGGACCGGTCACGTACAGCACGTTCAGGTCCCGCTCCCGGATCACCCGGTTCAGGTGGGCGTACACGAAGTTCAGCCCCGGCGTGGTGCCCCAGTGCCCGAGCAACCGAGGCTTGACGTGCTCCACCCCCAGCGGCTCGCGCAGCAACGGGTTGTCCAGCAGGTAGATCTGCCCCACCGAGAGGTAGTTCGCCGCCCGCCAGTACGCGTCCACCAGCCGCAACACAGGCCCGTCCACCGTCGCGGTCACCTCGGTCATTGGCTTTCTCCCTCTGTGCCGACTTTCCCCTTCCATTCCTACTCGCGCAGGCCCGTGTCGGCAGGGCAGAACGAGCCACGACGGTGGAGTCCAAAGGCTCCTCCAGCGGTCTTCGGTTCCCCGACTTCGTCCGGACCTCGGCGCGGACCTTCGGCACTGAGCATCTGGCGGTGCGCGGGGTTTCATGGCACAGACCTGGTCCCGCGATACGGGAATGGCGGCGGCCGACATGCCGGATCGGGGGCTCCGCCGAGGGGCTAGGCCGGACATCGACTGGTCCCGCTTGCCGAGCGGCAGCTCGCAGGCCCGGCCGAGCAGGTCCTCGTCGAGGTCGCCGCGGAGGTCGACGTACCCGCCGACGTTGTGGGTGGGACTGTCCGGGTCCAGTCGCTGGCCGAGCCAGACGCCCTGTTGTGCCGTGGTCGACGACAGGATCTCACCGGCGTTCACTACTGCCCTCTCGCTCGTCGTGGGTGAGTGGTCAGCCGTCCCGCATGGCGTCGATCAGGCTCGGCGGGCGCAGGTCGGACCAGTGCTCCTCCACGTAGTCCAGGCATTCCTGGCGGGTAGCCGGGCCGCGCACGATGCGCCAACCGCTGGGGACCTCGGCGAACCGCGGCCGAAGCGAGTGCTGGTTCTCGTCAGTGACGAGCACGAGGAACACGCCGTCCTGGTCGTCGAACGGGTTGCTCATGCCGAACCTCCTGTCTCAGCCGCCGACGGTGGCGACGTCCCTGCGGGACCGCTGCCCGTCCGCCTCCGGCACCGGCCCGGCCGGGTCCTCCCCCAACTCCACGATCCGGTTCCGGTGGTCGACGTGGACGATGCGCGGCCGGTGCTCTTCCAGAACATCGTCGGCAATGCCGACATAGGTGATGACGATCACGAGATCGCCGGGATGGACCAGATGTGCGGCGGCCCCGTTCACCCCGCTTCCCGAGTCCACCCGCCGCCGCCATCAGATTCGCGTCGATCGGCAGGGAGCCGACACAATGGAGTTCGGCCTGGATGACGGTGGCGGGGTGAATTTTTCGTTGAGAACCGTGCGCAGCACGAATACCCCTGAAATAGAGGTTGGCCGGATAAGAACGAGAATCGAACGCGCCACCGAAATTACGAATGCATGACGCCACCCTCCCCCGGGAGCTCTCCACCCGGATCCCACCCTCCCGGCGAATTAGGGCAAGGTCCGCTGCGCGTCGCCGAGGTCGTCGACCTCTCCCGCGACGGCGCTGCGTCGGCGGGGCTGTGCGCTCGTCCAACGACAGCTCGTTGAGTTGCCGAGATCACAATGCCTCCCTTCGACCTCAACCCTGACCGAAGGCACCCCGACCACGCCCGGCCACAGCGAATCGGATCATTCGACAAGGCACCAGTCTCCTCGGAGAGCAGCAGGTCGGTGTGACCGATCCAATCGCCGCGCAGGCGTTCCTTTGGAATCTGCCAGGCGCTTGTGGACGGGCGCGATGAACCCGCTCGGTGGGTTCGGTCGCCGACAGCCTGATTGACCTCGGGCAGGTACGTCTCGGAAAGCCACCGATACAACTCGTCATTGGTGAACCTGAACTGAGGCTCCTCGCCCTTCCTCGCGCCAAGGTCGACACTGAAGGTGAGATAGATGTCGAGTACCTACCGAATTCCAGGTCGATTCCACCGGCGCAACCGAGGGCCTCTGAATCGAGGTTGTTCTCCTTCCAACCGCAGCTGGTCGGCATGGTGGGGTCGGCGGTCCCCGAGCCATACCGGTTCGTGCGCGACTGGCTCGCTCGGTCCACAGGATGAGTTTCCGACGCGTTGCTCACCGTGCCATGCTTGCCCTGTGACGATCTCAATCCGCGCGGCGCGCCTGCCCGACGACCAGCCGGGAATCGTCGCGATCGACCGCGAGTTCACCACCGATGCCGTCTACGAGGTGGCGTACGAGCAGGATCGCTTCACTCTCATGCACACGCCGGTCTACCCGTCGGTGACCAAACAGTTCCCGCTCGACGACCTCGCCGATGAGAACCCGCCATGGGAGTTCGCGGCGGTCGCAGTGGACGGTGACGAGGTGAGGGGCTTCCTCGGTGCCAACCACCAGCTGTGGAACCGCCGGTTAGTGATCTGGCACCTGTACGTCGACATCCCGCTACGCGGCAGAGGTATCGGACGGGCGCTTATCGAGGCGTCCTTTGACTGGGGACGCTCGGTCGGAGCCGAGGTCGCGTGGTTGGAGACGAGCAATATCAATGTCCCGGCTGTGACTGCATACCGGAGGATGGGCTTCGAATTGTGCGGCCTGGATACCACCCTTTACCACGGCACGCCGGACGCGGGTGAGATTGGGCTCTATCTCGCCCGTACCCTCTATTGAGTAAAGTCAAGAAGAACGCCCGTCAAAGACGATCCCTTCATATTGCTCACTCGTTGGTCTGGGTTAAGAGCCCCTAGCACATTGGTGCGCGGAGTCGGCTCCAGCGCGGGCAGTCCACCAGGCGCAGGACACGCTCGGCCTGCGACGCCCATCCTCCCCGCCGCCCACCGCGCGCCCACCGGCCTCGGTCCGCGGTCGGGGCGACCGACGTCGCCGACCGCGCCGTCGCCACCGTCACGACGGTCGCCGCTGGTGGTGATGCTGGGCTGGGGTCTGCTCCTCGCGCTCGGGTACGGGGTCTGGTTCGTACTCCCAGCGCTGGTCCTCGGGTTGACCGTGCTCGCTCAGGTGGGCCAAGGGTCGTCCCCGCTACCTCCTGAGCACAGCGTCCCAGCCAAGTGGACAAACCGACCAGGTAAGTGGACAGACTGACCAGAGCAGAGGCCGTGTCCATCCTAGAACGACTGCTTGACGGTGTATGCAGTATTGCGTATACACTTATCTGTCGGCAGTTCACACGGTTCCAGCCGGGCTGAGCAGCTGTTTCTGAGGCGATGAGGCCTGGCAGAGAGGGAGACCCCATGAGGTCCCATGGCCGATTGTCATTGGCCGTTCTGTCCGTCGCATTACTCGCCCTTGTTCCCGGCGTCGGTCTGGCGCAGCCGCAGCCGGGCTCAGACCACCCGTTCGGCAAGCCAAGCGCCGAGGTCCCCAACCCGGGCGAGCTCAACGAGGCGGTCCGCGCGTCCCGCCCGGTCGGTTACCGCGACCAGACGCGCTCCGAGGTGCTCGCGCGCAACGGTGTCGCCGCCACCAGCAACCCACTGGCGACCGCCGCGGCCGAGCGGATTCTGCTCCAGGGCGGGAACGCGGTCGACGCGGCCGTCGCCGCCTCCGCCGCGCTGGGCACCGTCGAGCCCATGAGCACCGGTATGGGCGGTGACCTGTTCGCGATCGTCTGGTCGGCGAAGGACCAGAAGCTGTACTCGCTGGCGTCGAGCGGGTGGGCACCCAAGCGCTGGACCGTCGACTACTTCACCGAGACGCTCGGCGTCGACGAGGTGCCGAGCAGCGGGATCAACTCCGCGGTCATCCCCGGCACCGTCTCCGGGTGGGACGCGTTGCTGAAACGCTTCGGCAGCATGGGTTTCCGCGAAGTACTGGAGCCGGCCGCCGACTACGCGAGCGACGGTTTCCCGATCCACGAACGGATGCACGGCCAGTGGGTGGGCTCGGAGAACTCGCTCGCCAGGGATCCCGACTCCGCCAACACCTGGTTGCCGGACGGCGAGGCCCCGGAGCTGTACTCCATCTTCCGCAACCCCGAGATGGCGCGGACGCTGCGGTCGATCCAGCGGCACGGCCGAGACGCCTTCTACAAGGGCGACATCGCGAAGGCGATCGTCGAGAAGTCCGCGTCCGCGGGTGGCGTGATCAGCCGGGACGACCTGGCGAAGTACCGGTCGGAGTGGGTGACCCCACTGTCGACGGACTATCACGGCTACCGGGTACACCAGCTGCCGCCACCCGGCCAGGGTTTCGCGGCGCTGGAGATGCTGAACATCCTGGAGGTGTGCACCCCGCGACTCGGGTTCGACCTCGCCGAGCTGGGACCACGCGGCCCGCGGTACTGGCACCTGCTGATCGAGGCGAAGAAGCTCGCGTACTCGGACCTGCACCGCTACAACGCCGACCCGAAGTTCGACCCGCCGCCGCTGAACCGGTTGCTGTCCAAGGACTACGCCGCCCAACTGTGTGACCGGATCGACCCGGACCACGCGACCCCACTCGAGGTCAACGGGGTCGACGCGGGCAGCACCGTCTACTTCGCGACCGCCGACCGCTGGGGCAACATGGTGTCGCTGGTGAACAGCAACTACTCCAGCTTCGGCAGCAAGGTGACGATCCCCGGTTACGGGTTCGTGTTGGCCAACCGGGGCTCCGGCTTCACCCTCGACGAGGATCATCCCAACGTGGTGGAGCCCCGCAAGCGCCCGTTTATCACGATCATCGCCAGCTTCATCACGAAGAACGGCCGGCCGGTGATGGCGTTCGGCAACATGGGCGGCGGCACGCAACCGCAGGCACACGCCCAACACGTCATCAACATGATCGACCTCGGGATGAACGTCCAGGCAACCACGGACGTCGCCCGATTCGACCACAGCCAGGAGAATGACGTGACCAGCCTGGATACCCACCTGTACGACCTGGTCGGTCCGACGCTGACGGAAATGGGCCACGACCTGGATCGGGCGTACGGCCACGCCGGCGGCTACCAGGGCATCCTGTTCGAACCGGATCCCAGAATGCCCAAGCCGATCCTGCCGCGCGACAATGGCAAGGGCCCGCGGCACGGTGAGGCCTACGAGCGCCCCGTGAACGGCGTCTACCGAGCGGGATCGGACCCGAGAAAGGACGGTCACGCCGGAGGCTGGTGAGGCATCTCCTCGGTGGGCCGCCGGCCGCGCCGGTGGCCCACCGGTCAGATCGTCTCGAAGTTGGCCATCTTGCCCATGTCCTCGTGTTCGAGGTTGTGGCAGTGGAACATGTACCGGCCGCGGTAGCCGTCGAACCGGGCGATCACCTCGACCGCCTCGCCGAGGCGTAGGTCGACGGATTCAGTCGTCAGCGTGGAGTTCGGAGTTGAGGCGCTGGGCTTCGTGAAGCTGGTCTTCGAGCCTGATGATCCGGCAGGCGGCGTCGACGGGGGTGCCCTCGTCTACCAGTTCCCGCGCTCGGGCGGCCAGACGCAACTGGTGCCGGGAGTAGCGGCGGTGCCCGCCGGCGGAGCGTTGCGGGGTGATCAGGCCGGCCTCGTCGAGGCTGCGTAGGAAGTTCTGGGTGGTGCCGAGCATGTCGGCGGCCCGGCCCATGGTGTAGGCAGGGTAGTGCTCGTCGTCGAACTTGTCGGCCGCGCTGGGTGTGGCCGGACCTTCTTGGTCAGGAATCATTCCACCTCCGAATCACAAAAGGACCCCGGGCGCCGCACGCGGCACCCGGGGTCCTCAAGGGTTGGGGTTCACCATTGCCAACCGGCGCGACCGCCGGCTTCCTGCACCCACGGGCGGCGCGCAGCCGGATCCCGCGGGGATCGCTCATTCGTAACCGAGCACCACCTCCGAACTCGATGGGACTGCGGTACCCGCGCGCCGTTACCGGGCCGCTGCGGGCGATCCAATGATGGTCCCGATCCCTTCTCTCCTGCGTTTTCCTCTTACTGGGTACTGCTACTTCACCTGCCGCGAACGCCACCGGCGGGAACCCTTCCACTGATCGGTCCCAGCACGCTGACGCCGCTGGTCACCGCCCGAAGCCCCGTTCACTGATCGGCTTCGGCCACCTGACCGGTCCTGCAAACGCACTTCACACAACAAACTGCAACTGCTGATCTTCGCCGGCGCACCTGCTCCGCCCGCGTCGTGCACTACCTCTCCGGGACCGGCACTACCTGGTCGAACCTCTTACACCCGGCCCCGGAGCACTGCTCCGGTCACAGGATGGAACCTGTTCCTTGATCGGCTCCGTCCTGTCTGACCGCCTTGTCTCACCTCGCGGGTAGTTACGTCATCTCCCGCGCCTGCTTGACGTTATCTCTCTCGTACGAGAAGAACAGTACACCCAGACCCCGCCGAATGTCTACTCCCGTCGGCATAGATTTTCTCCCCGCGGGTCGGCGGACGGCGCAGGAGGACACTGGACCGCACGTGAGGAGCACTGACGTGGCCTGTGATCCTCAATGCGCGGTGCCGCTGGCGGCTCTGCTACCGCCGGTCGGCCGGGGGGCCGAAGTTGTTGCCCGTCGACGGGTGTCGCACGGATCGGTCGCGGCGGCCTCCGGGACGCGGTGCTGGTGTCAGGTCTGTGACGTGGGCGCGGTGATGGCGAACGCGCCAGCCGGGCGGAGATAGCGGACCGCGAGGAGCGGTGTGCCGTCGCGGCGTGGACGATGTCGCATCTGTTGAACGATGTCAGCGGCCATGGCGTCTGCTCAGTGGGGATGATGCTGTCCGGCGGCGGCGAAGCGATGGGACCGTCGGTGTAGAGGAGAAGGGTGTCACCGGGGCTGGGCGGTTCCTCGCGGTTCCGACGCTGCCCGCTTCGGGATGCCGACCCTCAGCCGCGCACCGGGAGGAACGTGGGGTTCGTCCTCGGCGTCGCGGACGAGGAGGGCGGTGGATGGCCTCCGCTGGGCCGATCGAAGTGCGGAGCGCGAGCAGGGCCGATGTCGTCTTCCGTCCGTCGATGCGCTGCTGCCGCATCGAACCTGAGCGTGAGGTACTCAACTACGGGAACACCGGCGGACTCAAGTTCGTCATACGGGGTGAGTGTGTATCCGGAGCACGACTCAGACGCCCCGCCGGATGTTGATCTTTCGAGGAGGTGGATTCCCATGGCACTGCCAGCCGTGCGATCGTTCGGTCCCCTGGGCCGTTGGGACTCCTTCCAGGAATTCGAGGACATCTACCGCCAGATGGGCCGCTGGATGGACTCAGTGAACCGTCGCCTGGATGACAGCGTCCGGGCATGGTCGCCGTCGGCCGACGTGACCGAGAACGATGAGGCCTACCTGGTGGAGGTCGAGCTGCCCGGTGTCAAGCGTGAGGACATCACCATCGACCTGGTCGGCAGCGAGTTGGCCATCAGCGGTGAGCTCAAGGAAAAGGAGCGGCAGGGCCTGTTCCGGCACCGCACCCGCCGCACCGGCCAGTTCTCTTACCAGGTCACGCTGCCGCGTGACGTGAACGCCGACAAAGTCGAAGCCAGCCTGGCCGAAGGCGTGCTCGCCGTGCGGGTGCCCAAGAACGAGGCGGCCAAGCCACGGCGCATCGCCATCAGCGGCAAGTGAACACCTGTCAGCGGAAACAGCAGGAAACCCCAGGCGAGCCCGGCACGCGGGCTCGCCCACTGGGGTACCGGGCAGGTCCGCAGCAGTGGTCGGAAGGGATGGTGAGGTTGGTGACGGCCACGGACACGCGCGATGACCTGGTGCCGCTACGAACCGATTTCGACGTGGTCTGGCGCGGTTATGACCGCGACCAGGTCCAGCAGTACGTGCACGGTATGGAAGCCGACATGCGGCTGGTCGCGATCGACCGGGACGCCGCGGTGGCCCGTACCGAGGACCTCATTCGGCAGCTGGAAGCCGCGCGCACGGAAAACAGGGCGTTGCGTCAGCGAATCGACCGGATCAGCCGCACACCGATCGAACCGGATGGGTTGACCGAACGCCTGCGGCGGATGACCGAACTCGCCCACGAAGAAGCGGCGGACATCACCACGCGGGCCCGGACCGCCGCCGAGCACAGTTGGGCGACTGCCAGCCAGGCCACCGACCGGCTGCGGCGCCGTGCCGAACATCTGGTCGCCGAGCTGGACCGCCGCCGCCAGGAGATGGAGACCGAACACCGCGAGCTCATGAGCCGGGCGCGCGAACAGGTCGAGAAGATGACCCGGCAGGCCGAGCACCGCCGACGCGAGCTGGACGAGCAAGCCGCTCGGCTGCGGCGGCAGGTCGAGACCGACTTCGAGGTGGCCATGGCCGCCCGCCGCGCCGAGGCCATGCGAGTGATGGCCGAGCAGGACCGTGCCGCCCAGGCCCGCGCCGATCGGCTGATCCGCGAGGCGACCGAGCACGCACACCGCATCGTTGCCGACGCCCGACACCACCTCGACGTCCTCCGCGCGCACCGCGACCGCCTCGCCGACGGACTACGCACCGCCCAGCAGCTGCTCACCGACGCCGAGCCAATGCTTCACCCTCTGCCCGAGGAAACGACACCTGAGGAAACAGCTCTGCACCCGGCCCTCACCGTTGCCGGTGACAACCGTCCGATGGAGGTGACTTCTCGTGACCACCACCACAAGTCCGCTCCTGCGTGCTGAACCAACCGGTGCACCGGCCCAGCCCACGGGGTAGCCCATCGGCTCCTACGCCACCTACGGCGAAGCTCAGCGTGCCGTGGACTACCTCGCGGACGCCAACTTCCCCGTGCACGATGTCACGATCGTCGGCGTCCAGCCGATGATGGTCGAACGGGTCACCGCCCCGTTGACCTGGGGCCGGGTCCTGGGCAGCGGGGCGGCCTCCGGAGCTTGGTTCGGTCTGTTCGTCGGACCGCTACTCGGGCCACCCGGTGATCTACTCGCGCGACCCCTCCGGCGACTCGGCCGGTGCCGGCGTGTGGCGGCGCAAGCACGGCAGGCTGGGCCGGTGCCCCGCGGACGACGCCAATCGTCGAGGACATCTCCCCGCACGACGGCGACGAGGTCATCGAGAAGTCGGTGCCCAGGGTCTTCTTCCACGACTCGCCTCCCGCCTCAGGAGGAAGTCGCGTGCGGTCATGACCGTGCTCAGTGGCACGGGAAGCCGAGCAGATGCCGGCCGTCGTGGACCCATTCGTGGACGGCGTCGCCGGCGGGGATGCTGACCGCCCACGGGGCGGTCTGGCCGAGCGGGATCGTGGGGACCCGGACCTCTGGGCGTGCGGGAACAGACTGGCTCATGTGGTGCCTCCTCAGAGGACAACGAGTTCTGCGTCCTGCTCCTGGACCCGAGAGGACCCCGCTGACCCCTGCGCACTTCCGGGGCGCCCGCCCGGGCTACTGCAGGCCAGCCCGGACCGACGTGATGCGTTCGGTGTTGAAGCCCAGCCAGTGCATGCGGCCGACGTAGCGGGCGTGCTCCACCTTGATGCAGCGGTCCATGACCACGGTGACCCCGCCGTCCTCGGCGGTCCGCGCGCCGGCCTCGTTGACCACGCCGAACTGGCACCACAGGGCGCCGGCGCCGATGCGGACCGCCTGCTCGGCGATCTCGGGGAGCGCGTCCGGGGCGCGGAAGACGTTGACGATGTCCACCCGGTCCGGCACCTCCTCCAGGCTCGCGTAGCTGCGCTCGCCCAGGATCTCCGCCGCACGGGGGTTCACCGGGACGACGCGGTAGCCGTGCCGCTTGAGGTAGTAGCCGACGAAGTAGCTCGCCCGCAGCTCGTTGTTCGACAGTCCCACGACGGCGATCGTCCTCGCCGCGTTGAGCACCCGCTGGATCGCCAGCGGGTCCTGGTAGCGCGCCAGGTCGGTCATGCGGTCGCGACCTCCTCCCGCGCCGCCACGTCCACGGTGGCGGCGACGTGGGCGAACCCCTGCTCGAGGTCCCAGACCAGGTCCTCGACCGACTCCGTGCCCACCGACAGCCGCACGGTGCCGGGGCCGACGCCGGCCGCGCGCAGCTCGTCGTCGGACAGCTGGCGGTGGGTGGTGCTGGCGGGGTGGATGACCAGACTCTTGGCGTCGCCGACGTTCGCCAGGTGCGACCACAGCGACATACCCCGGATGAGCGCCTGCCCGCCGGCCCGGCCGCCGGCGACGTCGAACGAGAACACCGCGCCGGCACCGCGCGGCAGGTACTTCTCGACCAGCGGCCGGTAGGGGCTCGCCGGCAGGCCGGGGTAGGTCACCCGCGAGGCCAGATCGTGCCCGGAGAGGAACCCGGCGATCCGCCGCGCGTTGTCGACGTGCCGCTCCATCCGCAGCGACAGTGTCTCCATCCCTTGCAGGAACAGGAAGGCGTTGAACGGCGACAGCGCGCCGCCGAGGTCGCGCAGGGTCTCCGCGCGCAGCTTCATCAGGTACCCGTAGGTCCCGAACGTCTCGTGGAACCGCAGCCCGTGGTAGGCCGGGGACGGGTCCGCGACCACTGGGAACCGCCCGTTGGACCAGTCGAAGGTCCCGGCCTCGGCGACCACTCCCCCGATGCTCGTGCCGTGCCCGCCGAGGAACTTGGTGGCCGAGTGGACCACGATGTCCGCGCCCCACTCGATCGGGCGGCACAGGTAGGGCGTGGCGAACGTGTTGTCGACGACCAGCGGCACGTCGTGCTCGTGCGCGACCGCCGCCACCGCCTCGATGTCGAGCACGTTGCCGGCCGGGTTGCCGATCGTCTCGGCGAAGAACGCCTTCGTCCCCGGGCGCACCGCGCCGCGCCACGCGTCGAGGTCGTCCGGGTCGACCCAGGTCAGCTCGACGTTCATCTTGCGCAGCAGGTGCTTGAGCTGGTTCACCGTCCCGCCGTAGAGCGCCGAGGACGAGACGACGTGGTCACCCGGCTCCAGCAGCGTGAACAGCGCGGCCGCCTGCGCGGCGATCCCGCTGGCGAACGCCACCGCGCCGGCCGCGCCCTCCAGGTTCGCCACGCGCTCCTCGAACACCGCCACCGTCGGGTTCATGATGCGCGAGTACGTGTTCCCGTACTCCTGCAGGTTGAAGTACGCCGCGGCGGACTCCGGGTCCTCGAACACGTAGCTGGTCGTCTGGAAGATCGGCACCGCGCGGGCGCCCGTGTTCGGGTCGGGCCGCTGCCCGGCGTGCAGCTGCCGGGTCTCGAACCCGAACGCGTGCTCCGGCTCGAAACGGGGCTCGACACGGGGTTCCACGCGGGGGGAGTCGTCGGTCAACAGAACCTCTTTCTCATCCGGCCGCGAGGAAGCGGCGGACGATCGGTGTCTGCCGCTGCTCCTCCAGCAGGAAGCAGTCGTGGCCGTACGGCGCGTCGATGAGGTGCAGCTCGGACGGCTTGCCGAGCGCGCGCAGCGCGGCGTCGATCTCCTCGGACCCCGACGGCGGGTAGAGCCAGTCGGAGCTGAACGTGATCAGCAGCGTCCGTGCCGCCACCCCGTCGAGCGCCCGGGTGAGGGACCCGTCGCCGTACTGGCGGGCGAGGTCGAAGTACGTCAGCGCCCGCGACATCGTCAGGTATGTGTTGGCGTCGAAGCGCCTGACGAACGAGTCGGCCTGGTGGCGCAGGTAGCTCTCCACCTCGAACTCGGGCTCGGTGATGGTGTACCGGATGTCGTCGGCGAACTGCAGCCGGCGGCCGAACTTCTCGTGCAGCGCGGGTGCCGACAGGTAGGTGACGTGGCCGACCATCCGCGCCACGCCCATGCCGGCGTCCGGGGTGCGACCCGTGCCGTAGTAGTGGCCGCCCTGCCAGTCCGGGTCGCGCATGATCGACTCGCGGGCGATCGCGTTCCACGCCATGCCCTGCGGGTGCAGCGCCGGCGTGCTGGCGATGACCACGATCGAGTCCACCTGGTCGGGGTACAGGATCGCCCACTCCAGTGCCTGCATCCCGCCGAGCGAGCCGCCCGCCACGGCCGCGAGCCGCTCGATGCCCAGCACGTCGAGGAACGCGCGCTGGGTGCGGACCATGTCCGCCACCGTGACCACCGGGAAGTCCGAGCCGTACGGCCGGCCGGTCGCGGGATCGGTCGACGACGGCCCCGTCGTGCCGCGACAGCCGCCGAGCAGGTTCGTCGACACCACGAAGAAGCGGTCGGTGTCGAACGCCTTGCCGGGCCCGATCATCCCGTCCCACCAGCCCAGCGCCTGCCCGGACGCGCCGTCGCGGTCCTCGGCCCCGAACCCGTCCCTGGTGCCGGTCTCGGGCCGGACGGTCGAGACGCCGGCCGCGTGGGCGTCGCCGCTGAGCGCGTGGCACACCAGGACGACGTTGTCGCGCCGGGGGGAGAGCGTGCCGTACGTCTCGTACGCGACGCGGACCGGGTGCAGGTCCCGCCCGCAGTCGAGGCGCACCGGGTCCGGCAGGTCGAGGTACCGCGTCTCGACCGTCCCGACCGATCCGGAGACGAGCGTCGACGCGGGCACCATGGGCGCATCATAGCCACGTTCCCACCCGCCGCGACCGGCTCGGAACCCGCGTCCCGAACTCTGAGACACAGGTCAGAGCGGGTGTAACGTCCACTGACGGCAGTGATTCCTGGAGACGAGAGCCGCGGGAGGACCGTCGGATGACGACGATCGACAGCATCGACAACGGAGTCAACGTCCAGGCGTTGCTCGACGCACGCGAGACCCTCAAGGGCGCCCCCGAGGCCGCCCGGTTCACCTGGCGCTCGACCACCCGGTGGGAGAACGGCGTCCACACGACCTCCACGGTCAAGGACTACTTCGGGCTCGGCGCCGAGCACAGCCACAAGACCGAGTCGTCGTTCACCGCCGACCACCCGGAGGTCTTCGCGGCCGAGGACCACGGCATCACGCCGATCGAGTACCTGCTCGTCGGCCTGGGGAGCTGCCTGACCGCCGGCGTCGCGTCCGTCGCGCAGAACCGGGGCATCCAGCTCCGCTCGGTCGAGGCGACCCTGGAGGGCGCGCACGACATCCGCGGCATCCTCGGCGCCGACAGCGACGTCCGCAACGGCTACGACGGCATCAAGGTGACCTTCTCCATCGACGCCGACGCGTCCAGGGAGGACATCGAGGCGCTGGTGGCCCAGTCGCAGAAGCGCTCGGCCGTGTTCGACGCGCTCACCAACCCCACGGACGTCACGGTCGAGGTCGCTTGAGCTCGTTGGAGAATCGCATCACGACGGTCGTCGTCGGCGGGGGCCACGCCGGCCTGGCCGCGAGCCACTTCCTGTCCGAGCGGGGCATCGACCACGTCGTGCTCGAGCGCGGCGAGGTGGCGAACTCCTGGCGCCGGGAGCGCTGGGACTCGCTGCGCCTGCTCACGCCCAACTGGCAGAGCCGGCTGCCCGGGCACGCCTACGACGGCCCGGACCCCGACGGCTACATGACGATGGGCGAGGTGGTCGGCTTCATCGACGGCTTCGCCGCCCGCACCCGCGCCCCCGTCCGCACCGGCACGACCGTGACCTCGTTGCGGCGCACCGACGACGGCTACCACGTGACGACCGACCAGGGCGAGCTCGCCTGCCGGGCGGTCGTCCTCGCCAGCGGTGCCTGCAACCTGCCGGCCGTGCCGGCGACGCTCAGCGAGGCGGTGCCCGCCGGCGTCGAGCAGGTCACGCCGTTCACCTACCGCGGCCCCGACCAACTGCCCGACGGCGGCGTGCTCGTCGTCGGCGCGTCGGCGACCGGCGTGCAGCTGGCCGCCGAGCTGCGGCGGTCGGGGCGCCCGGTCACCCTGTCCACGGGCGAGCACGTCCGGCTGCCGCGCACCTACCGCGGCCGGGACGTGCTGTGGTGGATGGACGCCTCTGGCGTGTGGGACACCCGCTACGACGAGGTGCCCGACCTCACCCGCGCCCGGCGGCTCGCCTCGCCGCAGCTCGCCGGGACTCCCGGGCGGACGACGCTCGACCTCAACGCGCTCACCGCCGACGGCGTCGAGCTGGTCGGCCGCGCGACCGCCGTGCGGGACGGCCAGCTGCTGTTCTCCGGCGGCCTGCGCAACGTGGTGTCGCTCGCCGACCTCAAGATGGAGCGGCTGCTGGGCACCTTCGACGCGTGGGCCCAGGAGACCGGAGTGGACAGTGACGTCAAGCCGCCGGAGCGGTTCGAGCCCACGCGCGTGCCCGGCTCGCCGCGGCTGCGGCTGGACCTGCGCGGCGGCGAGGTCCGCACCGTCGTCTGGGCGACGGGGTTCCGGCCCGACTACTCGTGGCTCGACGTCCCCGTGGTCGACGGGAAGGGCCGCCTGGTCCACGACGGCGGCGTAGTCGACAGCCCGGGGCTGTACGCGCTGGGGCTGCCCGTGCTGCGGCGGCGCAAGTCCACCTTCATCCACGGCGCCGAGGACGACGCCCGTGATGTCGTCGACCACCTCGCGGGGTACCTGGCGACGCGCCGGTGAGCCGCCAGCGGGCGGCGTTTCCGCAGGTCAGGTTAGGTTCGCCTAAGGGTCCTCTGTGTTGCGGGCCGGTGGCGGCGGTGGGACGGTTGGGGTACGAACCGACTGTCGCGAGAGGATCCACCGTGACCACCATGGAGATGCCCGCCGTCAGCGAGTGCACGGTGAGCAGGTGTTCGTACAACGCCCACGACGGGTGCCACGCCTTCGCCATCACGGTCGGTGGGAGCGACGGGGCCGCCGACTGCGGCACCTTCGTCCCGCTGACCGCGAAGGGGGGCCTGCCGAAGGTCGTCCCGCAGGTCGGCGCGTGCAGCCGCACCGACTGCGTCCACAACGCCGACCTCGAGTGCTCCGCACCCGACATCCGGGTGGGGCCCGGTGAGGGTGACCACGCCGCCAACTGCCTGACCTACTCCACGCGCTGACCGCCGGTCCCCGGTCCAGGTTGCCGCTTCCGGGCCGTGGCCGCCCGGTCCGAGTGCCGAACAGCAGGGGCGCGAGCGACGCGGCGACCGCCACGCCGGCCGCGACCGTGACGCCCGGACGCGGGAGTGCAGCACCGCGTCCCACGTCTCACCGTCGCGGCTGGTGTAGCGCGCGGTGGGCGTGATCGCCCTGCCGAGCCCGAAAACCGACACCGGCCGCGAGCACGGTCACGATGCCGGGCGCGGTCAGCAGCAGCGCGACCACCAGCACGTACGGGACGGTGGCCGACACGTACGCGCGCATCCCGGTCCCCATCTCGAACCCGAACCGCAGCGCCCCGCGGGCCACGTTCCGCCGCAGCGCCTCCTGCGGCACCTGCCGCGCGTTCTGCGGCAGGGGGAACGACACGACGCCCAGGCCGCGGAACACCCCGAGGACGCCGTCGTAGTAGAGCTGCCCGGAGACCTCCGAGATGATGGCGGTGAGCACGTGATGACCAGCATTGCTGTAGCCGAACCTCGTGCCCGGTGTGAACTTCAGCGGCACCCTGCGGATGATCTCCGCCGGCGCATGACCTCCTCGGCGCTGGACCACGTGCGAAATTCCGTCCGGTATTCCTCGCTGTCCATTGGTTCCCCCATTCCGGAGGTGTGCGTCAGCAGCTGGTGCACGGTCACGTCGTCCGCGATCGCGGCGGGGAATCTGTCGAGATGAGGACAACTACGGCGTCTACGGGCCGAGGAAGCACCTCTCTCGCTGCGGACGCCGGCGACCGAGGTGGAGTCCGGGAACACCGCGGTTCGGTGGATTTCGTTCGACGACTGACGCAGCACCACCGCTTCTTCCCGACCACCGCGGATGCGGGCGCCGGTCAGCCGTTGAGCCGGGCTGGCAGGTGCGCGTAGCCGCGGAGGATGCGGGTGTCGCGGTGGCGCGCGCCGGGGAGCAGCCGCAGGTCGGGGAAGCGGTCGAACAGCACGCGCAGGCCGACCTCGCCTTCCATGCGGGCCAGCGCGGCGCCCAGGCAGTAGTGGCGCCCCGCCGAGAACGAGATGTGCTCGCGCGCGTTGGGCCGCCGCACGTCGAACCGGGCGGGGTCGGCGAACACCGACGGATCGCGGTTGGCGGCGGCCAGCACCGTGGTCACCAGACCGCCCTCGGGCACCGGGACACCGGCGATCTCGGTGTCGCGCAAGCAGGTCCGGCCTGTCAGCAGGACCGGCGGGTCCACTCGCAGGACCTCCTCCACCGCGTTGGGCCAGTACGCCGGGTCGTCCCGGAGCACGGTCAGCTGGTCGGGGTTGGCGTGCAGCAGGGCCACCCCGTTGCCCAACAGGTTCACCGTCGTCTCGAAACCGGCCGCCAGGACCAGGCCGGCGGTGGCCCGCAGTTCGAGGTCGGTGAGGCCGACCCCGTCCTCGCGCGCGGCGACAAGTTGACTGAGCAGGTCGTCGCCGGGGTTCGCGCGCACCCGGTCCAGGTGGTCGCCCAGCCAGGTGTCGAAGGCGGCCAGCGCGGCCTCGACGGCGCGGAACCGCCGCCACGGCAGTGCCATGTCCAGACTCGGCGCCGCGGCCGTGCCCAGGGCCAGCACCCGCTCCCGCTGCGCGGCCGGCACGCCGAGGATCTCGGCGATCACGGTGACCGGCAGCAGACCGCAGTACGTCTGGACGAGGTCGGTCGGCTCGGCCGGATCGATGGTGTCGAGCAGCTCGTTGGCGATCTGTTCGGTGCGCCCGCGCAGGTTCTCGACGGCGCGCATGGTGAACACGCGGGTGACCAGCTTGCGGTAGCGCTGGTGCTCGGGAGGCTCGCTCACCAGCAGTGACGGCGGCGCCATCGGGTGCAGGAGCCCGCTTGCCGACCACTCGACCAGCCGCCGCGCCAGCCCGCCTTCCGCCGGCGTCACCCCGCTGCGGAAGTCGTTGCTGCTCAGTACCTCCCGTACGGCCGCGTGGCTGGTGGTGACGTGGGAGAAGGCGCCCCGCAGCAGCGGCGCCCGCTCGCGCAGCTCGTCGAACAAGCCGCCGAGACCGGCTGTCGGCGCGGCGCCCGCCGCGACAAACAGACGCGCCTGCGGGTCGCCGCGGCGGGCCGCGACCCGCAGCGCCAGGCGCGGCACGGCGTGGTTGATCCCCCACCGAACGGCCGGTTTGAGCCCGCTGTCCCTGACCGCCATGCCGCCTCCCTGGTCGAGCCGCTTCGACCAACGATAAGGGCTCGCCGTCGGAGGCCACCGGGGCTTCGCCAGTCAGGGAGTCGCGAGCGCGGAGTCAACGGTGTCGTACATCGAGAGAATCGCGTCCAGGCCGCTGAGCGCGATCACGCGCAGCACGGGGCTGCCTCCGGCGACCACCCGGAAGACGTTCGGCCCGGCGAGCGCGTTCGCCTCCACGAGCAGGCTGAGGCCGACCGAGCTGATGAACGTCACCCCGGCCATGTCCACGACGAGCAATTCCGGGTCCTCACGCAGGACCTCCGCCAGCGTGTTGCGGATGTGCTTGGCGTTGGCGAGGTCGAAGTCCCCACGCGCCTCCAGCACCACGCCGCGCTCGGCCCGCCGCGCGCGGAGCGGCGTGCTCTCGCCGCCCGCGGATGTGCCGTTGGCGGCGCGTTCACCGGCACCTGTCATCCGCACCTCGACCCTCCGTGCTGAGACATCAGGCTCAGCGTACCCACCGACCTGCGCGGCGGCAGGGCACCAGGAGAGACGCCCGCACGGTCGGTGGGGGTCCCGCGGCCGCCCAGGCCGCAGGATCGATGCCCGCGACGGAAGGACCGCCTCGGTCCCCGCCGAGCGATCTCACCGACCCCGGCAGCCCGCGCCGAAACCGTGCTCCGACTGGCGCTCGTGCCGTAGGAGTGCCAACACCAACTCGAATAGCACTCTCGGACCAAGAGTGCAAACTCCGGCCCTCCGAAACCCGGTCGACCCTCGTCACAGCGCTGTTCGCTTGCGCTCGCGCGGTCGGTGGTGCTGGTTGACGTTTGGCACTCTCGCACCGCTGGAACGCGTCCCCGCCCCCGAGTCACCCAGGCGGCGTTGACCACTGGCCCCGGAACCACTCGGGGCGCTGGCCGAGCGCCCCCGCGCCCCTCGGCCCGGCCGCGCCGTCTACGCCGCGGCTTTGACCGAGCCCTCGG
This sequence comes from Actinophytocola gossypii, assembly GCF_025165815.1. Lineage (GTDB taxonomy): Bacteria > Actinomycetota > Actinomycetes > Mycobacteriales > Pseudonocardiaceae > Actinophytocola > Actinophytocola gossypii. The sequence goes on from NZ_JAFFZE010000012.1 coordinate 479,457, forward strand.
CGATGACGTCCAGGAGGACGTCCGGGTAGTTGGTGATGATGCCGTCCACGCCGTTCTCGATCTGCGCGCGCATGTCGTCGGCGTCGTTGACCGTGTAGACGAACACCTCCAGCCCGGCCTCCTGCACCGCCGACACGTACGCCGCGTCGGCCGTGGTGTGGCTCGGGTTGATCTGGTCGGCCCAGGTGGCGTAGGTCGGGATGTCCGCCTCGTCCACCCGGCCGAGCAGGCCGTGCGGGACGTCCGGCAGCAGATCCTGCGAGCGCCGCATCGACTCCCAGTCGAAGCTCTGCACCACCAGGCGGTGCACCTTCCCGGGTGGGCTCGGCTTCAGCCACCAGGGGTGCCGGGCCAGTTCGTCGGCGATGTCCAGCTCGATGCCCGGGTACCGGGCCGGGGCCTTGACCTCCAGCAGCAGCGCGACCTTCCGCTTGCGCATCAGGTCCAGAGCCTCGGCCAGCGTCGGCACCGGCTCGCCGGCGAAGGACGGGTCGAACCACGAGCCCGCGTCCAGCCGGTCCACCTCCGCCGAGGTGAAGTCGACGACGTCGTAGGAGTCCCGCCCGGGGAAGACCTCCTCGGCGTCCGTGGTGCGCACCAGGTCCGTGTCGTGCATCAGCACCAGCTCACCGTCGGCGGTGCGCTGCACGTCGATCTCCACCACGCTCGCGCCCAGGTCCGCCGCCGCGACGACCGCGGCGAGGGTGTTCTCCGGCGCGTACGCCGACGCGCCGCGGTGCGCGACGTCGGTGACCTCCGGTCTGCCCTCCGCCCCCGCGACCTGCGGTGACAGGCCGCCGAGCACCAGGCAGGCGACGATCGGCAGCACGAACCGGCGGGCATCTCGGCGGGCCACGGCACTCCCTCGGATCGTGGTGAGTCACTCACTTACTACTCGAACAAGTGGTGATCGCACAAGGAGGTCGTGGAACCGGCTGTGGGGAGGCACGCGAGTGGCGGGAGCGGACAGCAGATCAGGCCCGCCTCGTCGCCGAGTTGCCGCAGGCGCTCCACGATCCGGGACCACACGCCGCCACGTTGCCAAACCCGAAACAGGCCATAACCGACTGCCACGACCCATACCGTTCGGGCACGTCCTGCCACGGAGTACCAGCACGGGTCCGCCATCCACTGACCAACACGCACAAACACACAATGAAGATCCACTTTCTACATCTACAAACACTTCGCGGACAAACGCCGGTTGTTCGAGGCGATCACCACCGGAGACATCAGCGCAACCGAATCGCTGACCCACGACATGCTCGCCTCGCTATCCATGACCGACGACCTGGAGCACGACCTCCGCCAGTTCGCCCGCAGGCACATCGACGAGGTCACCCAGCCCCACCTGATCCAACTCCGCCGCATCATCATCGCCGAGGCGGACCGCTTCCCCAACCTGGCCAAGACCTGGTTCACCAACGGACCCGAGCGCGCACACGCCACCCTGGCGACACAGTTCCAGGAACTCGAACGCCGCGGCCTGCTCACCGTGCCCGACCCCGTGCTCGCCGCGCAGTACTTCAACTGGCTGGTTCTCTCCATCCCACTCAACAAGGCCATGTTCCACCCCGACCACAAATCCCCCCCGCCCCGAACTGAACCGCTATGCAGACGAAGCAGTGCGGATCTTCCTCGCCGCCTACGCGGCCAAAACCAACACCTGACACCTAAGACCTGTTCCGTATCCCCTTCGTGCAGGACATGCATGAAGGGGATACGACTCCTCAGGCACCTCCCCTCGCAGGGTCCGGCGTGTCGGGCCGGAAAACACCGATCTTGGAACAGTCCCAGGCGTTGCGGCGTTTTGCGGGCGCGCGTGCGTGGCCCACAGTTGCGTGACCCGCGGGTGCGCCGGGCGGTCGCGACGGCGCCGACGACCCGCACCCGACGACCCGCGTCAGTAGCCGACAGCGTGAAGGTAGGTCTGGCATTCCCAGGCAGGTGTGTACGACCGAAGTGCGGCTGTGCGGCCATAGGTTCGGGATAGAACTCGATTCAGGGAGCATGGCCGTGATCGATTGGAACGCCAGCCACATCCCCGACCAGACTGGCCGGGTCGCCGTGGTGACCGGCGCGAACTCGGGTCTGGGGCTCGCCACCGCGACCGAACTCGCCCACCACGGGGCACGAGTCGTGCTCGCGGTGCGCGACATGATCGCCGGCGAGCGGGCGGCTGGGGCGATCCAGCGGTCTGTCCCCCGAGCCGATCTCGAAGTGCGCGAGCTGGACCTGGCGTCGCTCGCGTCGGTCCGGGTGTTCGCGGGCAAGCTGGTTGCCGACTTCGCTGCGATCGATCTGCTGGTCAACAACGCCGGTGTGGTGGTTCTCGGGGCGGCCCGCACGACCGTCGACGGATTCGAGCTACAGCTCGGCACCAACATGCTGGGCCACTTCGCGCTCACCGGACTGCTGCTCGACGCACTGGGCCGGGGAGACGCCCCGAGGGTGGTCGGCCTCAGCTCGATCACCCATAGAGGCGTCCACCTCGACTTCGACGACTTGATGTCCCGGCGCGACTTCGACGCCAGCCGCGCGTACGGCCGTTCGAAACTCGCCAGCACCGTCTTCGGGATCGAACTCGACCGGCGGCTGCGCACCGCCGGTTCGCCTGTCGTCAGCGCCCTCGCCCACCCCGGACTGACCGCCACCAACCTCGCCCCGCAGGCGTGGCAGGACCGCGGCCGCGTCGGACAGCTCATCGCCCGGCTCTACCTGCTGAACAAGCAACCGGTCGAGCGCGGAGTCCTACCCCAGCTCTACGCCGCGACCGCTCCCGGAGTGCGAGGCGGCCAGTTCTTCGGTCCCGCCGGCCGCGGGGAAAGGCGTGGGCGCGTCGGCGAGGTCCAGCCCAGCGCGGACGCCACGGACCCGGTTGTGGGCCGTCGAATGTGGACCGCGGCCGAGAGCCTGACCGGCGTCACCTACCTCGTACCAGGGAAGGAATCTGAATGATCGTTCGCCTCCGGAGATGCGTACGAGTGGGGCTCGTGGCGGCGCTAGCCGGTGCGACGCTCACGACCGTGGCCGCGGTGCCCACCGCATCCGCGACTACCCCCGCGCTGTCGTCCTCCTCCACCGCCTCGCCCACCGCCACGGTCCCGCTTCCGGACGACGACCCGTTCTACGACGTCCCGCCTCGCCTGGAGTGGCAGCGCGACGGCACCGTGTTGCGGTCGCGGCGCCTGCCGGCCGACGCCATGGCCGTCCCGGCACCCGCGCGAGTGTGGCAGTTGCTGTACAAGACCCGGGACAACGCCGGGCGGGCGACGGCGACGGTCGGCACGTTGCTGGTGCCGACGGCTCGCTGGGCGGGCCGCGGGCCACGGCCGATGTTGTCCTACCAGACGCCTGAGGACGGCTTGGCCACCTTCTGCGCACCGTCCTACCTGCTGCGCGCCGGCTCGGTGGTGTCCGGCCCGTCCGATGGCCAGGCCCGGTTCGACCGGGCGCAGGTCGCGGCTGCCGTGCGCCGTGGCTGGACGGTGATGGTCCCGGACTACGAGGGGCCCAACTCGGAGTTCTTCGGTGCGGCCGCGTCCGCGCACGGAGTCCTCGACGGCATCCGCGCGGCCCGGTCCTTCAACCCCGCGCACGTGCACCGCGACGCCCCCATCGGCCTGTGGGGCTACTCCGGCGGAGGCTTCGCCACCGCCGCGGCCGCTCAGAAACAGGCACGCTACGCCCCGGAACTCGAAATCAGCGCCATCGCCCAAGGCGGCGTTCCCGCGGATCTCAACGCGAGCCTGCGGGCGTTCAGCGGTCAGGTGTTCTCCGGCTGGATCCCGTTCGGGTTCGCCGCGCTGCGCAACGCGTACCCGCAAGCAGGCGTCTACCAGTACCTGAACGCGCCCGCGCGCGCGTACGCCGACGCGGTCGCGCAGGGGTGCGCCGGTGCGGCGATCGTCGCCGGGCCTCACTACGCGACGCTGGAACGGTTCGAGGCGTGGCCGGGCTCGCTCACCTCGGGACCGTTCTACGCCTTCGCCCACCGCATCAGCCCGATCGGCTTCGGCGGCACGCCGACCGCCCCCGTGTACATGTACCACGGCACCGCCGACGAACTGCTCCCGATCGCGGGCGCCCGGCAACTGGCAACGCAGTACCGAATGCGGGGCGCCGACGTCGTGTGGGTCGAGCACGAGGGGCAGACCCATGGCAGCGAGCAGACGCACGGCCTCGATGGAGCGATCGCCTTCCTGAACCAGCGATTCTCCCGGCCCCACCACCGTTAGGGACGGTCAGTGGCTGATCTTCGCGAGGAGTTGGAGGCGCTCGGCGTCCGCGGTGCCGGGCTCCGCGGTGTAGACGAGGAGGGTCGGGCCGGGACTGCCGGGCAGCGGGTAGGTGTCCCAGGTGAGGGTGATCTCGCCGACCTCCAGGTGCCGGAACAGCTTGGTCCCGTGGACCCAGTCGCGCACGTCGTACTGGGCCCAGAGGCGCCGGAAGGCCGCACTGCGGACGCTCAGTTCTTCTATGATCGTCGTGGCGCGGGGGTGGGTCGGGTCGGTGGCGACGGCGGCCCGCAGCATGCCGATGTACTGCACGGCGAAGCCTTCCCAGTCCAGACAGCGCTGCCGGGCCTCGGGGTCCAGGAACAGCCCGATGAGCAGGTTCCGCTGTGCTGGGGGCAGGGTGGCCGGGTCACCGAGCAGTGCCGCAGCGAGCGGGTTCCAGGCGAGCACGTCGAGGTGCCGGCCAAGCACCAGCCCCGGGGTGTTCATGGCGTGCAGCAGATGCCGCGTGCTGTCCGGAACGCGTTCCGGGCCGCGGGGCGGGTGAACCGGCGCCGACCGCCGTATCGCGTGGGCGAGGCCGAACAGGTGCCGACGTTCGCCGTCGTCGAGGTTCAGTGCGGTGGCGAGGGCGTCGAGGAGGTCGTCGGAGGGCCTGACCTCACGGCCTTGCTCCATGCGTTGGTAGTAGTCGGTGCTGAGCCCGGCCAGCAGAGCGAGCTCCTCGCGGCGCAGGCCGGGCACCTTGCGCCGGCCCCCCGGTTCCAGCCCGACGTCCTGCGGACGCAGTCGACTTCGCCGGGCCCGCAGGAAGTCGCCGAGCTCACGCGCGTACGGGTGCCCGTTGGCCATCTCGATCAGCCCTCGAGGCCGCCGCCGGCGACGATGACCTGGCCGCTGACGTAGTCGGCCTCCGGGTAGGTGAACATCACGACGGAGCCTGCGGCCTCGTCGGGGGTTCCGGGGCGTCCCAAGGGGATCATCCGGGTGAGTGCGCCGGGTAGCTGCGGGTTGACGCCGACCTTGATCTGGCGTCCTTCGACGTCGGTGTGCGAGTCGCCGTCGGCGGTCGCTTCGGTGAGCCAGGTCTGGATGAAGCCGAACGCGACGCGGTTGACGTTGACGTGGTACCGGCCCCACTCCTTGGCGAGTGTCTTGGCCAGCCCCACGAGCCCGGCTTTCGCCGCCGAGCAGTTCGCCTGTCCGGCGTTGCCGAACAGGCCCGCGACCGAGGAGATGCTGACCACCTTGCGGTGCACGGTGCGCCCTTCTTCCCGTTCCTTCTTCATCGCGGCGCTGATCACCGGCTGGGCGGCGTGCAGGATGTCGAACGGTGCCTTCAGGTGCGGGTCGACGAACACCGGGTCGGTCTGCCCGGTGGCCTTCGCGAACAGCCGCAGCCGGTCGCGGGTGACCAGGAGCGTGCCGCCCGCCCATTCCTCCCCGACCAGTGACCGGTCCAGCCCCATCAGCCGTCCACCTTCTTGTACAGCGTGACGACGCAGGCGCCGCCCAGCCCCAGGTTGTGCTGCAGCGCGACACGCACACCGTTCACCTGCCTGCCCTCCGCCTGTCCGCGCAGCTGCCACACCAGCTCGGCCGCCTGGGCCAGTCCCGTCGCGCCGAGCGGGTGCCCCTTGGAGATCAGCCCACCGGAAGGGTTGGTGACGACCTGGCCGCCGTAGGTGTTGGCGCCCTCGAGCACGAACTTCTCGGCGGTGCCCTCCGGGGTCAGGCCGAGCGCCTCGTAGGTGAGGAACTCGTTGGTGGTGAAGCAGTCGTGCAGCTCCGCGACCCGGATGTCCTCCGGGCCGACACCGGACTCCTCGTAGACTCGGCGAGACGCTACGGCGGTCATGTCGTAGCCGACCAGCCTGCGCAGGTCACCCTCGAACGTCGTGGGCCCGTCGGTGACCAGTGACTGCGCCTCGATCACCACGTCGGCGCGCAGCCCGTGCTTGCGGGCGTACTCCGGTGACACCAGCACCGCGGCCGCCGCCCCACAGGTGGGCGGGCAGCACTGGAAACGGGTGAGTGGCCCGTAGACGTGCGGCGAGGCGAGCACTTCCTCGACCGAGAGCGGAGCGCGGAACACCGCGTACGGGTTGGCTGCCGCGTGCTTGCGGGACTTCACGGTGATGTGGGCGAATGTCGCCGGGTCGATGCCATTCTCCTCCACATAGGACTGCCCGGCGGCGCCGAAGTAGGTCGCCGCCATGGGCGTACCGGGATCGGGCACCCCCGCGACCCGGTCCCGGACCTCCGCGAAGGCGCCGAGCACGTCGGGCCGGTCGGTCCACACCGAGCCGGGGGCGCCGGGGGTCATCTGCTCGAAACCCAGCGCGAGGGCCACGTCCGCCTGCCCGCTCGCCACTGCCCGACGCGCGAGCCACAGCGCGGACGACCCGGTCGAACAGTTGTTGTTGACGTTGACGACCGGAGCTCCACTGTGGCCGAGGCGGTAGAGCGCCCGCTGGCCGGAAGTGGAGTCACCGTAGACGTACCCGACGTAGGACTGCGCCACGGCCGCGTAGTCGACACTCGCGTCCGCGAGGGCACGGCGAGCCGCCTGCGCTCCCATCACGTCGTAGGTCTCGCTCCTACCGGGCTTGGCGAAGGGAATCATCCCGACGCCCGCGACGACCACCTTGTCGGTCATGTCAGCTCCCTGCCTTGGCGGGCCAGTACTTCTCGCGCAGGCGGCGTTTGAACAGCTTGCCGGAGTCCTCACGCGGCAGGCGTTGCTCGAACACGACGACCTTGGGCACCTTGTACCTGGCCAGGTTCCGCCCGACGTGCGCCCGCACGTCGTCTTCTGTCACCGTCGCATCGGGAAGCAGTTCCACGTGCGCCGCCAGCGCCTCGCCGAACTCCGCGTCCGGGATGCCGAACACCGCCACGTCCGCGACCCCCGCCAGCCCCAGCAACGTGGCCTCGATCTCGGCGGGATAGATGTTCACGCCGCCCGAGATCACCATGTCGTTGAGCCGGTCGCTGAGGTGGAGGTAACCGTCCTCGTCGACCCGGCCGACGTCGCCGAGGGTGTAGAACCCGTCGCCGCCGTCGATGGCACGTCTCTTGGCGTCATCGCCCAGATAGGTGAAGTCCGGCCACGCCGACGGCGACCGGCCGTAGACGACCCCCGTCTCGCCGGCCGGGACCTCCGTCATGTCAGGACCGAGGACCCTGATCGCCGCGTCCGCGACCGGCACGCCGACCGTACCGGGGTGGGCCAGCCACTGCTCGCTCGTGCACACGGTCCAGGCGCCACCCTCGGACCCGCCGTAGTACTCGGTGACGACCGGGCCCAGCCACTCGATCATCGCCCGCTTCACGTCCGGCGGGCAGGGCGCGGCGGAGTGCGACACGGTCTCCAGCGACGACAGGTCGTACTTCGCCCGGATCTCCCTCGGCAACCGCAGCAGCCGCAGGAACATGGTCGGCACCATCTGCGCCGCGGTGACCTGGTGCTCCTCGACGATCCGGAGGAACTGCTCGGCGTCGAACCGCGCCATGATCACCAGGTTCATCCCCATGGCCAGCGCGAAAGTCGCGGCCACGTTCGGCGCGGTGTGGTAGAGCGGCGCGGGGACCACCGCGGTGCCGCCGGGACGGAAACCCACAACGTGGCGCATGATGCCGGCGATCTCACCGATCTTCTCGGGTGGGATCGGGTCGCGCACGACGCCTTTCGCCAGCCCCGTGGTGCCAGAGGTGTAGATCACCGACATGGGCGGGGCGAGCACCTGCTCCGTCGGCGGCTCGTTGTCCTCGATCAGCTCCTCGGCCGTCGGGTACCGGCCGGTGGACGGCACCGTCCCCAGCGCGTACTCCTCGGCCACCTCCTCGGGTACCCCGACCTCCACGATCCGCAGGTGCTCCGGTTTCTGTGCCTCGACGACCGGCACGAGGTCGGAGTGCACCAACGCCACCACCGACTGGCTGTCGCTGAGCAGGTGCCGCAGGTCCACGCCGGTCCAGTGCCAGTTCACCGGCACGGGAACCGCCCCGATGAGCGGCGCGGCGAACGTGGCCTCGAGCATGCCCGTCTCGTTCCGCATCACGACGGCGTACCTGTCGCCGGGCTCGACACCCATCCGGCGCAGGCCCGACGCGAGCCGGGTCGCGCGTTCCTTCATCCTCGCCACGGGCACGACACGACGACCGGAGACGACCACTGGTTCGACCATATCCTTCACCCTCCTTGGACTGAACGAATAGCCGCTTACCCCGCGTCAAGAGCCAACTCCTGCCATCTGATTTAGACATCAGCTTACTTCAGATTTACTTAGAGGCAACCGCGGTCATCGTTGCCGGTCGTGATCGCACTACGCTGAGCCGTCATGCCGACAGCAACCGCACACCAGGCCGACGAGCCTCGACGCCGTCCACGAGATCGGAAGCAGCAGATCCTCGTGGCCGCGCGGGACCTCTTCGTCGAGCACGGCTACCCCAACGTGGCCATGACCGCCGTCGCGGAGAAGGTCGGCATCACGGCTGGCGCGCTCTACCGGCATTTCGACACCAAGGCGGCATTGCTCGAGTCGGTCATGGTGGACAACTTCGCCTGGCTCGACGAACCCCTGAGTGCGACCAGCTTCGGGGAAGCCGTCGACGACGTTCTGGCACGGGTGATCGACCGGCCCTACCTCTCGGACCTGTGGATCCACGAGCTGCGCTATCTGCCGGATGCGCAGGCCCGGACTCTACGGCGCCGGATGCGGCGGTGGCATCGGGAACTGGTGCCACCGCTGCGCCAAGAGCGTCCCGGGCTCGACGAGGGCCAGGGGGAACTGCTCACTTGGGCGTGCCTGTCACTGATGTCCTGCGTCGGCCGACGCGCGATCCGCGCACCCCGGTCCGTCCGGCTTCCCGTGGTCCGTGCCGGGATCCACGCCCTAACCCGAGTCGAACTGCCACCGACGGGAGCGGAGACGGTGGCCACCCAGACGGGAGTGCTGCCGGTGTCGCGCCGGGAACGGCTGCTGCTCGCCGCCATCGAACAGTTCGGCCGCAACGGATATCACGACACGTCGATGGCCAGTATCGGTGCCGCCGCCGACGTCACCGGGCCGAACCTCTACGGCTACTTCGCCAGCAAGGCCGATCTCCTGCAGGCGGTGTACGAACGGGGCACCCATGCCTTGTGGCTGAGCCTTGACGAGGCACTGATGACGGCCGCCTCCCCCAGTGAAGCGCTCACGGCCGTAGTGCGGTCATTCGTGGGCATCGCGAGGACGTGGTCGGCGATCCTGGACGATCCCACCGTCGAGTCGGGACTCGCGGACGCGGCGCTCGGGGCGCAGCGGGAGTACGTGGGCGAATGGAGCGCTCTGGTGGCGCGCAGCGTGCCGCACCTCGATGCGCGAGTGACACGGCTGCGCGTGCAACTCGGCCTGTTCCTCATCGCCGACCTCTACCGGAACTCCCGGGTCTCTCGCCGTGAGTCCTTCCCGGAAAGCCTGGAGGCACTGGTCCTCGCGGTGCTGTGCGACATCGGGCAATGACCCACGGAGAGTTCCCAGCGCTCCTGCAAGCGGGCGAATCGGTCCGAGAGGAACTGCTCCCCCTCCGTTCCCACGCAGGCCGCGACGATGCGTCAGCATCATTCGGTCGGTCAACCCCCAGTTCTCGATCATCCACGAGTTGCCGCTGCTGCTCCTCGCTACCTCGATCAGGACGTCCTCAACGATGCCGTAGGCGTCAGCAATACGTCGATGGCGCTGCCCGGAACGACAACGATGACGGACGATCGCGGTACGGATGGGTGCTCCGTGGGTGCTCCCGCAGCGGCTAACCGAGCCGGCATCCCGTGACACGGGGCAGCACCCTGCAGGGGCGATTATCTGCGGGAACGGCATTCACCGAAACCTCTCGTCACCCGTTGGCACGGCAACCATCTGGCTCTTGACCAGCCGGGCAGAGGTTAGAATTCCCAGCGTATCCGGCTGTCACAACTCAGCAGGCGCCGGTGTCCCCGGGTCCCCGGACGCAGGAGAACAGCGTGGTCTGGGGTTAGTGACCGCAGGCGAACGCGGGCGGTCACAGCGACCGTTCTGAAATCGGTCAGGACGCCGCACACTGGAGCAGGCGATGACCCCGTTTGAAAGGGGTCATGGGCCGTGCTCCAGTTTTGCTCCGGGCTTACGTGTCACAGTCCGCAAGGGACGGAGAAACAAGATCGCCCGCCAACCCTGTTTCGCAGGTCAGCGGGCGATCTTACGCGCTGCGTGATGGTGGGGCTGAGGGGGTTCGAACCCCTGACCCCACACTGCCAGCGTGGCCCGGTCATGCCTCTGACCAGTACGAACAGAGAACCCGCAGGAAATCCTACGCCGTTCTGCCCCAGCGAGTGCCGTTCAACGCAGTCCAGACCGCATCCGTGCTCCAGATCTGCTTTAGACCGAGCGTTGGGCGCGCCACGTCCGTGCGCCTGCGCACTCAGCATCGCCAGCATGATGGGCTTCCTGCTGTATACCGACGACGAGACCGGAAACATTGGCGCTCTCGGCATCTACTCCACCGGATCAAACGCCTTCACCGCCCGATCGGAACACGTCGGGTGGCTGCTCGCTCCCACGTCGCGATCGTCATCTCCGGGGCGAAGGAAAAGCAGCACCTGTATGTGCTCGTAGTCAGCGTGCGGCGAAGCCCCGGCCTTGCGCGTCGGTCGGCCGTGACGGGTTCAGGTCGAGTCACTGCCGGAGCGGTGGGTTCGCCGTCTCCTCGGACTCCTTCAGCGTGTCGCTGCGCTGCTGCTCGTCTTCCCGCGGTCACTTGTTGCCGGGTTCCTGGGTGCGGCTGTCGAACTCGGTGTGGCCGTTCGGGCACTTGGGGATCTTCTCGCCTTCCTTCACCGAGATCTTCTCGCTGCACTTCGCGCAGTGGAACACCCCGGTCTTCTGTGCCTTCTCACCGGCATGCGCGGGCATGGGCGTCTGTCCCTTCTCAGCTGATGGTGGAGTGCAGGTCGCGACAGGTCTGCTCGCAGGCCCGGCAGGCGTCGGCGCAGATCCGGCAGTGCTCGTGCATCTCGGCGTGCGATCCGCACTCGTCGCCGCAGGACTTGCAGACCATGGCGCACGCGTCCAGAAGGGCGCGGCTGATGTTGGCGTCGTAGCCGGTGTGCCGGGACAGCACCCTCGCGGTCGTGGCGCACACGTCGGCGCAGTCCAGGTTGGTCCGGATGCACTTGGTCAGGTCGACGACCGACTCCTCACTCAGGCAGGCGTCCGCGCAGGCGGTGCACGCCTCGGCGCAGGCGATCAGGGCGTCGATCGCGGCCGCGAGCTTCCCGCGGTCCAGGTTGATCTCCGCCGGGTAGGTCTCGAGCATCGGCATGGTCGTGCTGGTCATGGTTCTCCTCGGTCGGTGTTGCCTCGGGTCACTGGAGCCGGACGGGTCCGGCGTCGATGGGCACGCGGAACAGGTGGTACGGCTTGTCGCGCAGGTCCCTGCCGCCCTGGTACGTCGCTTGCCGGTGCAGCTGGTTGGCGGTCACGTAGAGGTAGCCGTCGGCGACCGACAGCGTGTCCGGCCAGAGCAGTTGCCGGTCGTGGGCGACGGTCTCGAACGTGCCGTCGGGCAGTCTGCGCAGCACGGCGTTGTGCTCGTAGTTGGTCAAGTACAGCCGGCCGGCGTCGTCGGTCTCCAACCCGTCGGCTCCCCCGCCCTTGTCGCCCTCGTCCATCACCCGCTCCCCCACCTGGTCGTCGGGCAGGGAGCGGTCCAGCAGGGCATCGGTCGGGACGCTGTACCAGCGGCGGGAGGCCAGCGGGCAGTAGTACAGCCGGGCACCGTCCGCGGAGATGGCGATGCCGTCCGCGCCCATCGCGACCGGCTTGGGCTCGCCGTCGGCGGGACGTTCGAGGAACGGTTGGCCCTCCACGACCGGCCGGAACGCCGTGAGGGGCTCGGCCTTGGTGGACGGGTGGTCGTGCAGCCGCCGCCACGACTCCCCCGACGCCAGGTCGACCACGATGATCCCGTTCGGTCCCTGGTCCGACGAGTCGGTGATGTAGGCGACGCCTGCCGCACCGCGGCGCAGGTCGAACCGCACGTCGTTGAGGTAGGTCGTCTCCAATGCCACCTGCGGCGGAAACGTGATGACCTGACCGACCCCGTCGGTGGCCAGCTCCACGCACACCAGTTTCGGGCCGCCCGGCTTGGTGGGCTGGAAAATCGGACTGCCGGTGTCCAGCACCCACAACCGGTCCGCCGGATCGACCACGATGCTCTGCACCGACACGAACGCCCCGCTGTCCGCGTCCGAGGACGGCGAGTTCCAGTCCTCGTCCGGGAACGGCACCTCCCGACCGTCCCGCAGCTCCACCACCGTGGCGGGCACCTCGTCACCCCACTTCGGGAAGTTCACGAAGACCCGGCCGGTGCGTGAGACACTCACCCCGGTCGGCATCGCGCCGGTGAACTCGTGCACCACGTCCAATGGCATGGGCCACCTCCTCAGCTGCGGACACCCCGTGCACCTGGGCCTACCCACCCCGCGCCGGCTGAACCCGACCGAAGCGTTCCCGGCCGCGGCGGCCATTGGCGACCTGCGGTTGCCGACGAGGCTCGTTCCCCGGGCGGAGTCGAGCGGCCGTCGCGCTGACCGTCGAACCCGGTTGAGCCGACCACAGCCCGTCACCAACGGTGGCGGATCCTCACCCGAGCGGACGCGCGGTGCTGTCCAGGAGCTGGCGCTGGGGGGTGGGCACGGACACGGAAGATCGCGCTGCTCCGGTCAGCGGCTGCCGAACGCGTGCGGGCCGGATGGCGGCACCGCACCTTCAACCGCAAATGCCGCCGTCGGTGGATGGGTCGTGGGCTTGCTGGGCGGTGTTCGGCGCCCTGTCCGGCCTGGTGACAGGTGATGTCGGCTTCGATTGCACCGCTGGCCAGGGTGACCGCGACGGCCTCGCCAATGCCGGAGTCGGCGCCGACTGATGCTCGCCCTCGCCACGGACAGGTGGAGGGTCGCCTGATGGCCAAGAGCATCGCCTTCTTCGCGATCGCCCCGCCCGACTACTTGGACGCCTTCGTCGCGCAGGAGCCCGCCAGCGTCCACCACGTGGCGGCCCAGCGTGTTCTGACCGACGCTGCCTATCGCGCGTTTTTCCACCGCGAGGCACAGCGGGGTGCGGAGATCATTGTCGACAACGGGGTCTTCGATCTCGGCCACGCCCTGCCGGCCGCGGACCTGATCGCGGCGGCCCGCGTAGTGGACGCCCGCGAGATCATCCTCCCGGACAGTGGTCTACCTCGGGTTCCTCCACGGCATCTGGGGCGACGCGCCGGACGCGTGGTCACGCGCCTGGCCGAACTCGGCGCCCGACCGACCAGCGACCGCGTGGGCCATCAGTGGTGGATCGGCGGCGTCGATGGCCCGCGCGATGTCGGCGGCGGAGGTCAGTGGCACGGCGATTTGAGCGGCGACCAGTAGCTCGGCGGGGCCCAGGCGCAGGTGGACGATCGAGTCCACGCCGTCGCCGGGCAGGGCCGCTCGCCGCCACCTACGTCCTCATCCTCGCGGTCACCGGGCCACTGGCCGCCCCCGGGCCGCGGAGCCCTCGCCCGGTTGGTTCAACAACATCGCGAGAGCCTGTAGGCGAGCAGGTGCGAGATCACGGTGCCGCAGAGATGCCGCGGGTCAGAGAGCGAGCGTGGCGACGGTACCGGCGTAGATGGCGGTCAGCAGGACCCCATCGAAGCCGAGGCGCCACCAGCCGCGGCGTTGCCGGACCAGCAGCCCACCGAGCAGGACGGCGGTCATCAGCAGTGCGGCGGTCGTGAGGAACAGCTGGTCGCCTCCCGCGGCGTGGAACAGTGACCCACCGCGGAAGGCCGCGTCGCCGACGACGAGGTTGAGTGCGTCGAGGCTGTTCCCGCCGATCACGGCGGCGATGGCGAGGGTGAGGGCTCCTCGGCGGACCGCGGCGATCGCGGTGACGGTCTCCGGCAGGGCGTTGATCAGGCCCATGAACACCCCACCGACGAAACCGGCGCTCAGGCCGGTGGCCGCGACGAGGCTTTCGGCGGCGCGGGCGACCGCCCAGCCGCCCACGACGACCACCGCGGCGATGCCCGCGAACTCGGCCCACAGCGAGGTGTTCGTGCGAGTGTCGAACGGGTCGTGCTGGGCGGGCTGGTCCGGTCGGGACTCGCGGGTGGTGACCGCCCGCCACATCGGCTGGGGCTGGTCGCGGATGAGTCTGAGCCCACCGACGTAGAGCCCCACCATGACCAGGGAGACCGGATGGACACCGACGACGGTGACCGGCGGGCTGAACGAGCCGAGCAACGCGGTGGCGAGCAGCACGATCAGCAGGCACCCGAACAGGAGGTTCTGCTCCGAGGCGGCGGCGTGTTCGAGGTTGACGCGCCGGTAGGCGGCGTCGGCGGCCACGATCGCCAGCGTCTGCACCGCGATCCCGCCCACGGCGTTGCTGTAGGCCAACTCGGGTTGCCCGGCCGCCGCGCTGACCCCGGTCATCACGATGCCGGACAGTGACGTGGCCAGGCCGAAGAACACCGCGCCGAAGAACGCCTCGCCCCAGCCGGTCCGATCCGCCAGCGTGTCCCCAAGACCGACCAGCCGAACACTGCACACCACCGTGAGCACACCGGCCACGGCGAAGACCACGACAGACCAGCCCACCGGCCACGGCCCAGTCAGTATCGAACTCATGCAGGCCAGCCACCGTCGCGCCGGACGGTACGCGAGTCGCCGCACTCAGTCTGGTTCATGGATGTCCAGTGTTTCGCGACCGCGGTAAGTGCGCAGCACGGACGGTTCCCGCGGGAAGTAGCGCTCGGCGGCCCCGCGACGATGCTGCTGGCGTGACCAGACACATCGCAGCTGTCGTGTTCGGCGTGCTCGTGCTGCTTGCCGGCTGCGGCAGCACTGGCGAGCAGGGCACCACGTCGGACAGCGCGCCGACCACACCATCCAGCGCCCAGCCTGGGGTGCTGGGAGTGCCGGCGAAGCCCGACGAGGCGACGGCTGTGGCGTATGTGGCCGATCTCGAGGCGATCGACCCGGACATCGTGCACGGCAAGCCGGACAAGGCCGTGAGCCGAGGCCGAGATCAGTGCTCCAGCGTGGCAGAGTGGCCCGATGATCAGGCCAAGCTGGTCGGCTTGGTGCAGCGGCGGTTCATCTCGCCCGATCATCCCGAGGGGTTCGATCCGGACAAGTCGGCGCGGATACTGGCAGTGGTGCGCCAGTACCTATGCCCCAGTCCCTGACGAGCTGACGGCGGGATGTGCCGGTCAGCCGGGTTCGGGTGGCGTCTCGACGTTCTCGGTCGTGGCGGTGTCGGCTCGGTGCGTGTCGGGGCGGCGCAGGTCGGGTTCGAGGTAGATGAGGCGGGCGATCGGCACGGCGGCGCGAACCCGGTGTTCGGCGGCGTCGATGGCCTGCGCGATCTCTCCGGCCGTGAAGGTCGCCGGCACGGCGATCTTCACGGCGACCAGCAGCTCGTCGGGGCCCAGGTGCAGCGTACGCATGTGGATGATCGAGTCCACTCCGTCGCCGGGCAGCGCCGCGGCGATCGCGGTTTGGTGCTCGCGGCTGGCGCTCTCACCCACGAGCAGCGACTTCATCTCCACGGCGAGGATCGCGGCGATGACGACGAGCAGCAGGCCGATCATCGCGGTGCCGGCGGCGTCCCACCGGCCCTGGCCGGTGAGCAGGGTCATCGACACGCCGAACAGGGCGAAGGTCAGGCCGAGCAGCGCGCCCAAGTCCTCGAGCAGGATCACCGGCAGTTCCGGTGCCTTGGCGGTACGGACGAACCGCGCCCAGGACCGGCGCCCACGAATCCTGTTCGATTCGATGACGGCGGTGCGCAGGGCGTAGCCCTCCATCGCCATGGCCACCAGCAGGACCACGATCGGCACCCACGCCCACGAGTCGATCGGGTGCGGGTCGCTCCACTTGTGCCACGCCTCGTACAGTGCGAACAGGCCACCGACACTGAACAACACGATCGACACGATGAACGCGTAGACATATCGTTCGCGCCCGTAACCGAACGGGTGCTCCGGGGTCGCCGCCCGCTTCGCGCGTTTACTCCCCAGCAGCAGCAGCGCCTGGTTGCTGGTGTCGGCGACCGAGTGCACCGACTCCGCGAGCATCGACGAGGACGCGGTCAGCAGGAACGCGACGAACTTGGTCACCGCGATCCCCAGGTTGGCGAACATCGCGGTGACAACGGCCTTCGTGCTTCCCTCAGTAGCCACCGTCGAACCGTACTGGTCAGGCGACCGGCGTGGTCGGTTGGCCGTGCCGCCCATGCTCGCGCCGATCAGCAGCAACGGCTCGGGACGCGCCTGTTTCTACCTCGGCTACACCTTGAGGAACTGGAACGCATAGGGGGCCGTAGCCGCTGTCCTTGACGCCGACCTGCTCGAAGTGCGCGCTGAGCAGTCCCCACGAGTTGATTTAGATGGCCAGGGATCCGAGCCAGCGGGTTTCGAGTGCGTCGAGGATCTGCTGGCGCATGAGCGGGGTCACGTGGTCGTAGACGCGGGCGATGCCTTTCATCTTCTGGCCTAGTTGGGCGCGGCGGGCGCCATCACCGCGGCCGAACGGGCCGAACTGATGTCCTGGTACCCCACACCTGCGGGCCACCCTGGATCAACGATCACTGGAGCCCGCCACCAGGGCGATCTCCATTTGATCTCCATTTGATCACTGACAGCCCCGAACAAGGGGACTCCTGCCATCCCAGAGACCTGCCGTCCGGCGAGGCCCCTCGGGGGGAACCTCACGGACAGCCATCACCAGGTAACCGGTAGCTCGTAAACCCCATACACGGACCCGTCATGCTTGAACGGAATCTCGTCGATCGTGGTCGCGAGGCGCAACGTCGGGATCCGCCGGTACAAAGTGCCGTACACGACCTGCAGCTCCATCCGCGCCAACGGCTGCCCCAGGCACTGGTGCACCCCGAACCCGAACGCCACGTGGTGCCGGGCGGAACGACGCAGATCGAGCCGGTCGGGGTCGGTGAACGCGGCCGGGTCACGGTTGGCGATGTCGTTGGCGAGGATGATGCCCTCCCCCGCGCGGATCACCTCGTCGGCGATCTCGATGTCCTCGAGCGCGACGCGCCGGCGCCCGTTGTGCGTGATGTGCAGGTACCGCAACAACTCCTCGACCGCCGACGCGACGAGCGTCTCGTCGGCGTCCCGCAGCAGTGCCAGCTGGTCCGGGTGCTCCAGCAACGTGGCCGTGCCGAGCGCGATCATGTTCGCGGTCGTCTCGTGCCCCGCGATCAGCATCAGCACCCCCATCTGGGCCGCGTCCGCGCGAGTCAGCTCGCCGGCGGCGATCCGCGACGTCAGACCGGACAACAGGTCGTCGCCGGGAGAAGCGATCTTCTCGCCGATCAACCCGTCCAGGTAGGCGAACAACCTGCCGAGCGCCTGTTCACGGTCCTCGGGTGTCGCGTTCCGGTTGATGATGACCTTGCTGTTCTTCTGGAAGAAGTCGTGATCCGCGTACGGCACCCCCAGCAGCTGACAGATCACCAGGGACGGCACCGGCAGCGCGAACGCTTCGACCAAGTCGACCGGGTTCGGGCCGGCGAGCATCTCGTCGATGAGGTCATCGACGATCTTCTGCACGCCGGGCTGCATGGCCGCCACCTTCTTGATGGCAAACGGCGCGGTGACCATCCGGCGCAGTCGCGCGTGCTCGGGGTCGTCCATGAGGATGAAGCTGATGGACCCACCCCGCACCGGCGCCGGGGACGGGTAGCCGGGCCGGGTGACGTCCGCGCTGACCCTGGGGTCGCTCAGCAGCGCCTTCTGGTCGGCGAAGCGGGTCACGAGCCACGGCGTGCTGCCGTCCCACAGCCGCACCCGCGCCAGCGGTGTCCGCTCGCGCAGCTCCTGCATGGCGGGCGGCGGGTCGAACGGGCACCTGTCGGCGCGCGGCGCCGGGTACTCCGCTGTTTCGATGGTCATGGCTTCCCTCCCACGAGAGCGGTACCGAGAAACTCCTGCCTGCGCAGCCGGGCCTGTTTGGGCATGTTCCAGCCGAGGACACCGGTCACCACGCCGTCCCGGCGGTAGGTCAGGACGAACCGGCCCGCCGAGGGATCGCCGTCCACCACGTCCGCGTCCGGTGCCGTGGTCCCGTGCACGTGGAGCTTCACGTCGAACTGGTCGGTCCAGAAGTACGGCACGGGGGTGTACGGCCGGTCGGCACCGAGGACGTTGTCGGCGACGCGCACGGCCTGTTCGGTCGCGTTGGTCCGGTTCTCCAGGCGCAGCGACGTGTCCAGCCCCTCGTGGTGCCAGCGGGCCACGTCACCCGCGGCGTACACGCCGTCCGCCGCGCGGCACCTGCTGTCGCACACGACGCCGTTGTCGCACGTCAGCCCGCTGTCCGCCAGCCACTCCGTGGCCGGGACAGCACCGAAAGCGACCACGACGACGTCGGCGGGCAGCACGTCGCCGGTCTCGATCCGGACTCCGGTGACCGTGCCGCGCTCCCCCGCCAGCCCGGTCACCGCGGCACCGAGCCGCAGCTCGACGCCGTTCGCCGTGTGGAGCCCGGCGAGCAGGTCCGCAGCGAAGGGTCCCAGCTGCAGGGCGAGCGGCGCGGGTTGCGGGCCTGCCATGGTGACCGCGCAGCCCATGGTCCGCGCGGTGGCGGCGATCTCGGCGCCGAGCACCCCGTCGCCCACCACGACCACGCGGGGACGGGCGAGCAGGTCGGCCCGCAGCGCGAGCGAGTCGTCGAGGGTGCGTAGGACGTGCACCCCGGCAAGGGTTTCCTGGCCCGGCAGGGTGCGGGGTCGCAAGCCGGTGGCGAGCACCACGGCGTCGGCGGCAACCACGCGGCCGGACGCGGTCGCCACCGCACGGGCGGTGACGTCGAGCCCGACGGCCGGGTCGCCGAGCACGAACTCGACTTCCAGAGTGGACAGATGAGCGGGTGGGCGGAGCCGGGCCCTGGCGGGCTCCCACGCTCCCGAGAGGACCTGTTTGGACAGTGGTGGCCGGTCGTAGGGCAGGTGCGGCTCGGCACCCAGCACGGTCAGCCTGCCGGTGTGGCCCTTGCGGCGCAACGTTTCCGCGGTGGCGAGCCCGGCGGCCGAGGCACCCACGACCAGCACGTGGCCGGGTGCGGTCACGAGCCGACCGTGATCGCGACGCCCGGGCAGACGCTCGCGGCCTCGCGCACCGTCTCGTGCAGGTCCCCGGGTGGCCGCTCGTCGAGCAGCACCACGATGCCGTCCTCGTCGCGCTGGTCGAACACGTCCGGTGCGAGCAGCACGCACGTGCCCGCACCACAGCACTTGTCCTGGTCCACGCTCACGTTCACGGTTCCCGTTCTCCTTCTCCCTGTCGATTCGTGATCGGCGCCAGCCACAGCCCGACGAGCGCGTCGATCAACCCGTCCGCCGCCTCGCGCCACGAGGCCCTCGGCGTCGGCGTCCCCTCGGCCAGCGCCCGTTCACGCTCGGCCATGACGTGCACCAGCAACTGCCGCGCCATGTCGTTCCGCTCGGCGCGGATCTCGGCGGGCAGATCCGGCAGGCAGCGGCGCAACCCGTCGACGATCCGCACCAGCGACGGCGACGACTGCGACTCCTCGACCATGATCGGCCGCAGCGCGGGGTCGGTCATGACCTGCGCGCCGAAGCGGGCGAACCAGGTGGGGCTGCCCACCGCGTCGAGGTGGTCGGCGACCGGCCGCACCAGGCAGGACAGCCAGTCCCGCACGTCGGTGCTGTCGGCGATCTTGGCAACCCTGCGCTGCCGGAGCTCCTCGATCGGCGCCGAGTGCCGTCGCGCGATCGCCCGCACCAGGTCGGCCTTCGTGCCGAAGTGGTAGCCGACGGCCGTGTTGTTACCCTGCCCGGCCGCCTCGCTGACCTGCCGGTTGGACACCGCGAACACACCGTGCTCGGCGAACATCCGCTCCGCCACCGTCAGGATCGCCTCTCGCGTCGCGTGCGCCCGCGCCGCCTTGCCCGCCGCCTTGTTCATCAACGCCATCACCACCGCACTGGTAATTCCCGGAGCCCGCCGACGACGAGCCCCTCGACTCGCCGTAGATCATCCACGGGTACCGCCAGTGCCAGCGAGGGCAGCTTGCGGAGCAGCACGTCGAGCACCGCCTGCAGCTCGGTGCGGGCGAGCGGCTGACCGATGCAGGCGTGCGCGCCGGCGCCGAACGCGAGGTGCGGGTTGGGACTGCGCCGCAGGTCCATCTCGGACGCGTGCTCGAACGTGCCCTCATCGCGGTTGGCCGCGGCCATGCTGCACACGGCGGTAGTGCCCGCGGGCAGGACCGTCCCGGCGATCTCGACGTCCTCGGTGAAGTACCGCAGCATGCCGAACCCGGCGTTCGCGTCCATCCGCAGCGCTTCCTCGACCGCGGTGCGCACCAGCGACCCGTCCGCGAGCAGCGCCTCCCAGCGGCCGCGGTCGGCGAGCAGCATCGCGACCATCTTGGCGATCATGTTGGCCGTCGTCTCGTGCCCCGCGACGAGCAGGCCGATGCCGGTGGCGACCAGGATCCGGTCGGACAGCGGGTTGCCGTCCGCGTCCGTCTCCCCGATGAGCGCGCTGAGCAGGTCGTCGCCGGGTGCCGCGCGCTTGGCCGCGATGTGGTCGGCCATGTACGCGCCGAACTCGGCCTGGGCCGCGGTCATGTCGTCCTGGGAGAACCGGGTCATCGACAGCAGCATGTCCGACCAGCGGGCGAACCGGTCGCGGTCGGTGTCCGGGACGCCGAGCAGGTCGCAGATGACCCACACCGGCAGCGGGAAACCCAGGCCTGCCTTGAGGTCCGCGGGCGCGCCGTGCTTCACCATCTCGTCGACCAGCTCCTCGGCCATCGCCTCGATGGCGGGCCGCAGCGCGGTCATCCGCTTGGCGGTGAACCACTTGCCGATCATCCGCCGCCACCGCAGGTGCCCTTCGCCCGACTGCGGCAGCACCGTCGCCATGTCGCTGTTGAACACCCCGCCCGACTCGACGTCGGCGACCCGCGCGCCCTGCCCGACCGGCCGCGTGAACCGCTGGTCGGACAGCACGGCGCGCACGTCGGCGTACCGGGTGACCAGCGCGGCCTCGTCACCGCTCGGCAGCACGACCCGGGCGACCGGGCACTGCTCGCGCAACCGCGCCCACTCGGCGGGCGGCTCCAGCGCGGCCTCGCTCGGGATCGGGTACCGCAACAGTTCCTGGGTCACCGGCTGCTCCTTCGACGCGGCGTGTGTCCGTCGCTCACAGCCTGCCCACAACTTTGAAATAAGTCAACTGATTGACTTACGGTGTGGGCATGAGTGAACTCTCCGCCGCGCCGCCGCGGCCGAATCTCGTCGTGGTGGTGTTGGCGGCGGGCGGCATCGTGGTCTCGCTGATGCAGACCCTCGTGATCCCGCTGATCCCCGAGCTACCCGGCCTGCTGGACGCCGACCCGGCTGACACCGCGTGGGTGGTCACGGCGACGCTGCTGGCCAGCGCGGTCGCGACGCCGGTCGTCGGGCGCCTCGGCGACATGTACGGCAAGCGGCGGATGCTGCTGATCAGCCTGGTGCTGCTGGTCACCGGCTCGGTCGTGGCCGCGCTGTCGAACACCGTCGTGCCGATGGTCGCCGGCCGTGCACTGCAGGGGTTGGCGGCGGGCGTGATCCCGCTCGGCATCAGCATCATGCGCGACGAGCTGCCCGCCGAGCGGCTCGGTTCCGCGACCGCGCTGATGAGCACGTCGCTGGGGGTCGGCGGTGCGCTTGGCCTGCCGTCGGCCGCCGTGCTGGCGGAGAACCTGGACTGGCACGTGCTGTTCTGGACCTCCGCGGCCCTCGGCGTCGTCGTCACCGCGCTGGTGCTGGCGTTCGTGCCGGAGTCGAATGTGCGGACCGGCGGCCGGTTCGACCTGGTCGGCGCCGCCGGCCTGTCGGTCGCGCTCGTGTGCCTGCTGCTGGCGATCTCGAAGGGCGCGGACTGGGGCTGGAATGACGGGCTCACACTGGGGCTGTTCGCGGTGGCCGTGGTCGTGCTGCTGGTGTGGAGCTGGTTCGAGCTGCGCACGCGTGAGCCGCTCGTGGACCTTCGCACCACCGCCCGCCGGCCGGTGCTGCTCACCAACCTCGCGTCGGTCGTGTTCGCGTTCGCCATGTTCGCGCAGTCACTGGTGCTGCCACAGCTGCTGCAGCTGCCGACCGCCACCGGATACGGCCTCGGGCAGAGCATGCTGGTGACAGGTCTCGTGCTGGTGCCGTCCGGGCTGGTGATGATGGCGACCGCACCGGTCTCCGCCAGGATCTCCCGCCTGCGTGGGCCGAAGGTGACGCTGATGTGCGGTGCGGTCGTGGTCGCCGCCGGGTACGGGCTCGGCGTCGTGCTGATGTCGGCGGTGTGGCAGCTGGTGCTGGTGTCCGCGTTGATCGGCGGCGGAATCGGCCTAGCGTACGGATCGATGCCCGCGTTGATCATGAGCGCGGTGCCGGTGTCCGAGACCGCGGCGGCGAACAGCCTCAACACACTGATGCGTGCGATCGGCACGTCGATGTCGAGCGCGGTGGCCGGCGTGCTCCTCGCGAACCTGACGGTATCGCTGGGACCGGTCGAGGTGCCGTCGCAGGACGGTTTCCGCCTGATCATGGCCATCGGCAGCACCGCAGCACTGGCCGCGCTGGCGATCGCGGCGTTCCTCCCCGGCCGGCATGCCGTGCCAGCGCCGACGGTGGACCAGGATGCGGTGGCCGTGATCAGGTGAGGTCGCCCGCCCTCGCGAACACCTCGCGGACAGTTCGAACTCGACCTCGGCCTGCCGTACGGGCCCGACCCGACTCCGTGGAGCAGCTACGGCAAGTTCGGCTACGTCACCTTCCGGAAGACTGACCAGGACCGGCTCAGGATGCTGCGCATCGGCGACTACCTCAGTGCACCGTTCGGCACAACCGAGTACGAGCTCGTGAACTACGGCGTCGAGGGTGTGCACCACAAAGGACTGCGGCGGCATCACGACCACCGAGCTGTACGGGGTGGAGAACAACGTGAACCTGCCGGTCAAGTACATCGGGGTCGCCCCGGCAGTTCGCGAATCCGGGCACCGATCGCGGACGCCAGTCATCGTCGGGGCGTGGGTGCGGGGACATGGGCCAAGTTACGACTCGCACCTGCCCGACGCTCCAACTTCCGCAGACGAGTCTGGCTACCCGCCGTCAACGGCAACCAGGCGCGCGGCCGGACACCCCTCGCACCCGGACTGCACTTCCACGACCTCCGCCACACCCACAAAACCTGGCTCATCGAAGACCGTGTGCCCGAAGTCCTCCAACACCAACGACTCGGCCACCGACTCGACGGCATCCGCGGCGTCTACTCCCACGTCACCCCCACGATGATCCACCACATGCTCACCGCACTCCAGACGCGGTGGGAGCAACATGGGAGCACGAATCGGGGTGACCACTACCAAACAACAAGTGTGGTCAAGATCAACTGCTCCCAAAATGCTCCCACAGACGCCAAACAGCCCACCGGTGATGATCACCAGCGGGCCGTCTGACCTGCGCATATTCAGGGTGGGCGATACTGGGATTGAACCAGTGACCCCTACCGTGTCAACGTAGATCAACAAGTACGCTGACCTGCAGAGACACGACTCCCGCAGGTCGGCGTACGTCCGTTCGGAGCAGCAGAGCGCAGTACACGGCCGGTCGATGCGCTATCCGGCTCCCAACCTGCTCCCACAGTCCGCTCCCAAGCACTACTCAACAGCGGGTATCTGCCCGTCAGCAGCCCGGACGCGATCGACATGGCGTTCAGGCATGATCAGGGAAACAGCCAAAGCGCGCGGAGCCCCAGCGGAGCTATCGCAATTTCTAGACCTGCGGAAAACGAAGAAACCAGTTTTCACCATTATCAGGACACCGAACTCTCCCGATATTCTCCTTATCCTCCAGTCGAAAGCCTTGTCCCAGGCCGACCGCATGCCGCCCGTCCGGCCCGACGCCGCCCACGAGCGGCCGCCCGATCCTTCGCTGCATCCACGAGGGCCCGCAGGAGGGGATCTGACCCAACTCACGTCACCGGACGAGCTCGCCGTCCGACGACCGCGACCACGTCGCCAGAGTGCAGCTGCGCTCCCCTACGGAACTCCACCTGCCCGTTCACCCGCACCTGGCCAGTCTCGATGAGCTCACGAGCATGCGCCCCGTCCTCGGCGAGGCCACCCAGCTTGAGGAACTGGCCAAGTCGGATCGGCAACTCTGCGACCGGAACGTCCTGGATCGATGACGACGACACGGTACTCATCATCGCCGACCGAGTCTCATCGACCGCGACCACCTCGACACCCGTTCGCCTCCGCCCACAGGGCTCGCTGAACCACCACGCTCGGCGGTGCGTTCGCTGAACGAGTTCACCGACCTGCTCTGGGAGCGAGCGACACCGGTGCCCTCGGCGGTCGCGAGCCTGCCGACACCACGCAGCGAGACGATCCTGCGGCTGCTGGCCGAGAGCCTGACCGACGAGGCCGTGGCACGGAAGCTCGGCGTCAGCGTCCGCACGGTCCGCAAGGACGTCGCGACGACGATGAGCGACATGTCGGCGCACAGCCGCTTCCAGGCCGGCGTGTACCCGGCTCGGCTGGGCATGCTCTGACAGTCTCGTGGCAGCGCCGGCGCCGGTCGGCTCCCAGCAGGTCGTAGCCGTTCGTTCGCTCGATGCGGGTGCTGGCAGCGGATGCCCGACGCTCATCAATCCCAAGGATTACGTTCAGGGCCGCGCCGGCGTGGCTCGGCCGCCGGCAGGCCGTCGTCGGTGAGAACGTGGTCGATCGGTCCAGCCGGTTCGCGTTGAGTTCGTCGACGCCGGTGAGCGTTTGCGATAGTCTCGCTGTGATCATCGGTGTCGGGGCCTGACGTATCTGGGGTACGCGTGCGGTCTCTGCTGTCTGCTGTCCTGGTCACCACGCTCGCCGCAGGTGGCCTCACGGTGTCCGCTAGCTCTCCGGCTGTCGCGCAGCCCGAGGAGCCCATGGCCGCGACGTACACCGCGACGACACCGGTGCGCGTGCTCGATACTCGGCACGCCGTCGGGAGCCCCACCACGACGCCGGTCGGACCCCGCGGGTCGTTGACCGTCGACCTCTCCGAACGGCTCCCCGCGACCGCGACGGCCGTGGTCCTCAACGTGACCGCGGTGGCGCCCACGGCCTCGACCTACATCACCGCCTGGCCCGCCGGCACGCCCCGCCCCGATGTCTCGAACCTCAACCTGGCCCCCGGCGAGACCCGCCCCAACATGGTGACCGTGGCGCTCGGCACCAGCCGTACGGTCTCCCTCTACAACAACGCCGGCAGCACCCATCTACTCGCCGACCTCAGCGGCTACTACTCCACCGGCGCGGGCGCCCGGTACACCGGCCGGGACGCCGAACGGGTCGCCGCCATCCGCCTGCCGGCCCGTGGGACAGGCGACCTGGACCTGGCGCCGTTCGTGCCGTCATCGGCGGTCGCGGTGGTGCTCAACGTGACCGGCACCCGCGCGACCGCGAACACCTACGTCACCGCGTGGCCCACCGACGCGCCACGCCCCGGTGTCTCGGCACTCAACCTGGCCGCCGGCCGGACGAGCGCAAACCTGGTGACAGTGCCCCTTGGCGCGGACCGCGGCGTGAGCCTCTACAACAACGCCGGCACCATCGACACCTTCGCCGACCTGGTCGGCTTCTACACCCCGGAGTTCGGCGCGGTCTTCGCCCCGGTCACCCCGACCCGGGTGTTCGACACCCGCAACGCCCTCGGCACGGGACTGTCCACACCCCAGGCGATTCCTGCCCGCTCGTACACACACATGCTGCCCGGCAACCCGCTGCCCGGCACCGCCGTGTCGGCCGTACTCAACCTCACCGGTGTCGCACCCACGGCCGACACCTACCTCACCGTGTACCAGTCGCGCATCGGCAGCCTCCCGAGCACCTCGAGCGTCGAGGTCGCACGTGGACAGATCACGTCTAACCTGACCGTGGCACGAGTCGAGTCGAACCCACCGTGGACACGCACGTTCGTCTACAACCACAATGGAGCGACGCACACGATCGCCGATCTCACCGGCTACTTCTGGGTGCCGCCGACGGACTGTACGACCGACTGCGCCGTGGTCTGGGGTCACAACCGCGGCACCACCGGCACCGGCACCACCACCGACCACGTGACCCGACCCGCGTCCCCGACCGGGCTCGACGGCGTCATCGCCATCGCCGACCATGCGGCGGTCCGCGACGACGGCACGGTATGGACGTGGGGCGGCAACTCCGACGGCCAGCTCGGCACCGGCTGGCGCGGCGGCGACTCCACGATTCCGTTGCGCGTCACCGGCCTGGCCGACGGCGTCGCGGTGGCAAGCGCCGAACGGGCGAACCTCGCGCTGCGCTCCGACGGCACGGTGTGGGCCTGGGGCACCAACGACAACGGCCTCCTCGGCCGCACCGGCTCGACCGCCTCGGCCGTACCGGTCCGGGTGCCCGGGCTGAACGACGTCACCGCGATCGCGGCCGCGAATGGCACCGCCTACGCCGTCCGCGCCGACGGATCGGTGTGGGCCTGGGGAGCCAACTCCCACGGCCAACTCGGACGCGGCGTGGTCAACAACCTGCCCCAGCCCCAGCCGGCACCCGTACCCGACGTCACGGACATCACCGCGGTCGCCACAAGCGGAGACCAGACCTACGCCCTGCGCGGAAACGGCACCGTGCTCGCGTGGGGCTACAACCTCAACGGCGAGATGGGCAACGGCAGCACCGGCACGATGGTGCCCAGCCCGGTCCAGGTCTCCGGCCTCACCGACGTCGTCGCCATCTCCGGCGACCTTGGGAACGGCTTCGCCGCGAAGTCCGACGGCACGGTGTGGGCCTGGGGTCAGGGTGGCTGGGGAGTACTCGGCATCGAGAACGCCTGCCAGGTGCTACCGGACTGCGCGGCCACGACGCCCAGGCAGGTACCCGGCCTCAGCGACATCGTCGACCTCGCCGGCCTCGGCGACGCCGTCATCGCACTGGACTCCACCGGACAGGTCCACGGCTGGGGCTCCAACACGCACCGCGAACTCCCCGGCACGAACGTCGGCTTCTCCACGGCCACACCACTCCCCCTGCCCGACCTCACCCACGTCGAAAACATTTCCAATGGCACCAACGGCGGCCGGGCAGTCCTGGAATAGTTGCCCGCCTCACCCCAAGAGTGTGGTCGCCGTCACACCCTCACGTAGAGCCCCTAACACATTGGGAATCTTGGTTTGGGATGATCTTGTGGTGGCTGCGCCCTGGATTGTGTCGGACGAGTTGTGGTCTCGGATCGAGCCGTTACTGCCGGTTCGGCCGGTGAGTCGGACCGGGCCGAAGCCGTTGCCGGATCGGCAGGTGCTGCAAGGGATCCTGTTCGTGCTCTACACCGGCATCGGCTGGGAGGATCTCCCTCAGGAACTCGGGTTCGGCTCCGGAATGACCTGCTGGCGCCGGCTGCGGGACTGGCAGACCGCTGGGGTGTTCGACCAGCTCCACCAGGCGCTGCTCGCGGAGCTGAACGCAGCGGGCCGGATCGACTGGTCACGCGCGTGCGTGGACGCCTCCCACGTGCGGGCGAACAAGGGGGTGCCGCGACCGGCCCGAGCCCGGTCGACCGAGGCAAGACCGGCTCCAAACACCACCTGATCTGCAAATGGCGGCGGGATCCCGCTCGCGGTGACGCTGACCGGCGGCAACCGCAACGACATCACCCAACTGGTTCCACTCCTGGACGCCCTACCGCCGGTCCGCGGCCGCCGAGGCCGACCGCGTCGCAAGCCCGACGTGATCGTGGCCGACCGCGCGGCTACGACCACGACAAATACCGCACCCTGTTACGCCAGCGCGGAATCCGACCACTGATCAGCCGGCGCGGCACCAGAGACAACAACCAACCCGTCCGATGAGAGTCGTCGAACAGACCCTCGCCCTGCTCCCCAGTTCCGCCGCCTCGCCGAACGCTGGGAACGCCGCACCGACATCCACCACGGCTTCCTCACCCTCGCCACCAGCATCATCTGCTGGCGCAGACTCCCCAACACAATGCGTTAGGAGCTCTAAGCGTCCCGATACCACGAGCCACACGCGCCCAGGGGAAGAATAGACTTCCAATGGCGGCAAGTTCGCCGAGGGTTGCGCCGCGTACTGAGACGGGAAGGTCTGAGCATATGTCATCGTCAGTATATTCGGCGCAGTATGCGTCTCGGAACTGGAGAGTTTGGTCGGTTCGGAAGTTTTAGCATGGCGAGCACAGGTCGCCTGGGTTTCCGATGGAAGGGCCAGAAGAGCCGTTGACCTCATGAACCGCGCTAGGTAGGCACCTGAGACTTGGGTCATTGGGGGAACCTTACCGTTCCGAGGGCCGTTCGACACCTTCCAGTAGGGGGCGTCACCAAAGTGCATTTGGCGAACCTAGGCTCCACTGGATGTAGCACCCAGTACAGAAGGACTGACCCAGACGTATTTGCGGAAGCCGGGGACGAACTGACCGAGGAGAGTGCTGCAGGACGTCTGCCATTCAATTGCCCCTCCTACAGCATTACTCTGGTTGGATCTACGCTGGCGGCCGGCCAAACCACGCCGTCACTATCGATCACCCAGATCGGTTCGGCGAGTGCCTCCTCCAGCCTTCGCACCGTACGCGCGAATAGATCCGCCCATCGGCACTCGACGTAGCACGTGGCCATATCGGCCAGGCCTTGCGGCAGGGAGGCCTTCTCACTCGCGACAGCCAGCTCGTCATCATCAATATCTAAGACGCCATCTTCGTTCGCGAACACTGTGAACATACGACCGTCGTCGTCCAATATCTGAACAACGGCGTTAGGTCCTGTGAGATCTAGGGACGCTTCACCTCCCTCATCAATCAGAAATTGTCGAACCTTGGCAAAAATCTCATCGTCGTTTGCTGCCAAGAAAGCGCTTTTCATTTCTATTCAGCCCACTATTCGAAGTGTCCACGTTGATATGAGGGCCCTTCACCTGATCATAGCCCATCCTAAACCTCTTGAATTCACCGTTTACCCGAGTGGTGAATCCGACTACCTTGCCGTAGGTCGTCGGCGACGATTCGCGGCGTCCGACGTACGGCTGCCGAGTAGCTGAATCGATCTCACCTAGCAGATCGAGCGCCTTGTTCCGGGCTTGTTCGCAGCTGCCGAAGCTATGCAGGACAACTTCCTTGCATCCCACACCGGAGTTGTGAACGAGAACCGGCGTCTCGCCCGCCAGCACATAGTACGTGTGTATGTCACGAATGGTGAGGTTGTATGGGTGTAGCGGGTGCGTCGTAGTCCCCAGTGGGGGTGTCTGCTTGGTATTGGCGTAGTTCGGTGGTGTGGCCGCGGGCGTTGGTGATGGTGGTGGTGCGCCACTTGTCGACCGCGCCGTCCTGGAAGACCTGGGCTACGACACGGTCGGCGCCGTCGTACTCGGTGCGGGTCAGCCCGGGGATTTCAATGTCGGAGGCGACCCAGAGATCAGTGTCTATCGGCGCGTTGTTGTAGTACGGCTGGGTTTCCTTGTGGACGCAGCCGTGGGAGTCGTAGCGGATGTCGGTCAGCAGGCGGCCGCCGCCCACCGCGGGTGCCTGCACCTGGCGTTTGCGGAGCAGGCCGTCGAACAGTGCGTGGCACGACGCGGCACAGCCGGTACGCTCCGTAAACTTCGGCAAAATGCCTACTACGACCGCAAGCGAGACGAGGGGAAACGACACCCCCAGGCCGTCATGGCGCTCGCGCGCCGACGACTCAACGTCCTCTAGGCCATGCTGCGCGATAGCACGCGATATCGACCCCACCCCGCCGCACCGCAGCTTGACAACATCAGTGGGAATCACTCACAGTGTCCATCTCGCCGGACCTTCGGCCCGGCGGGGTGTCCTGGCACCTGCGGATCGCCGCGAGTCCCGACAGCGCAGAAAGTGCTGCAGGCGGATTCAATCAATAGCCAATACTCAATGTGCTCCACCTCGTCTGGAACATGAGGACTTTACATCGATTGACCAGACGTTTCCAAACCCACGAAACAAACTCGGCTCAGAAATATCTTGCTCCCTGACTGCTGTGACGGATACGCATTTACTTTCTACATTAAAAGAACCAAAATCGGAGAAAAGATTTCCCAGTACTAGCTTTCAGCGAAGCATAATGGGCGTTCAGATGACCCAATTGCCTTAGATTCACTATTGGTCGAAATTGTCCATAGCGATCGACAAGCAGCGGAGGTACCAGCGCGGTATCATGCGAGAGACGGTGAAGTTGGACCGAGAATCCGAAACAGATCCAATCTTCCTCCGAAAAATTGAAATAAAACTCGATCAGTCCGTAATCGCGCCGCATCCAACTCTTGGGCCGCACATCATCAATGTAGTTCTTGCCAAGAGCCGCCTCGATCTCGTTAGTGGTCGACCTAAGTCGCTCATCACGCACGCTCTAATGCCTTCATCAAAAAATGCATCTCTGATGCGCGATTCTTGTGCATTCCCCACTCGCTGGCGTTCATGCTCGCCATGGCGCTTCGCGCCTTATCAATTAGATCGGCGCAAATCAAGATGACCTACGTAAGGGGCCCTTACTCCACGGCCTCGATGTTGGATATGCGAACTGCTTTTCCATCTCGCATACGACGTATGTAACAGAAACTCGAACGTTCGTAAGGAATCTCGACCACCGAGCTACGCTGAAAATTTTCTGAGTCCACCTTTGCTGCCTGAACTATATCGAAGGGGTGCTCATGTGTAACGAGACGCACAAGTGCTAAATCTTCTTCCAAAGATGACTGGCACGATATCCAACTCATAGGTGAGTAGTCCGCAACATCAATATCATAGGTCGATAACGGTAGCTGTGCGTCATCCCGCCCCCGATCCATCGCAATGGGTTGCGCAACAAAAGCATTAAATACGGCCTGCTGCAATTTCTCCCATTCGTAATGCTGCTCCATTGCATCCGCCCAGACCATTCTGGCGCGCTCAGCGACTGGCACAAGAGCAATCAGTGCCGATCGAAAATTGCTAATTAGCTCGTCGATACTGGCAGTATAGACATCGTCCTCGTCTTCCATCAGCTATCGCCCCAAAGATGCTTTATCCAGCCGAGCTGATCAGCATTCGGCGTTACCTTGCTCTGCTTTTTGAACCCGCGTCCCGGTATGACCGTCTTAACTCTTCCCGGGGTGATATCAAGTACCACTTGACCTTTTTCGTTTGTTACAAATATTCGCTTCTCATTGGCGCTCGCACCCCGCACGATCGAATTCGGGGGGGCCAACAAAGTTCTTAACATTCTTACCACCCCTACCCGCGCCCGGGAACTGAAAAGTGCTGTCTAAAATTGGCGGACATGAGTTATGAACAAGCAAAAGTTCTTCATCCGCAACTACATAGTAGGTGTGGATGTCACTGACAGTAAGATTGTAAGTGGCTTCGCTGCGGGTGGTGGCGAGCCGTAGACCTCCCACTCGGACGGTAGTGCCATCGGCGGTGAGGAGGTGGTCGCCGGGGTCGAGGTGTTGGGCTTGTTGCCATTGGTGGTCGGTGGCGTTCCAGTAGGGGTGGTCTTCGGTGGTGGTGACGGTAGCACCGTCTTCGGTGACCAAGTCGAGGACGGTGTCGAGGTGGTGCCACACAGCGGTGACGGTGCGGGCTCCACTCTTACCGGTTTCGGGGTCGGTGGCCTGGACTTGGTCGCCAACCTCGACGTCTTTGATCGGCTTGGTGCTGCCATCAGCCATTAGAACGTGTGTGTCGCCCGTGAAGCTGCACGCTTTGCCAGCTTTGCCGATCCATTTTCCTATAGTGGCGAACACTCCCAGCACCGGCGGCGTGGCGGCACCAGATATGGCCGCGTTAACGTAGTCTCCCTCGTTCAGATACAGACCAGCGTTGGCTGCATCGCAATAGTCTAGAACGATTCCACATAGATCGAGCAGGAAATGTTCCACACCACTTCCCGACGGGGGTTCATAAGGGATACAGAGCGGGTCGTCGGGGAACTCGTGGCAGAAGGCGGCACGAATCTGACCGTAGTCATCGTCTTTTCTGTTCGTGCCAGCAGCATCGATCAGGTAAGGCTTTAGACGGGTTCTACGTGTTTCCGGATCGTCGTCCAACACCCCGCTATTGACCACGCGCTCCGGATACTCTGGCGCGGTTGGTCTAAGAGCCCCTAACACATTGATGATCTTGGTTTGAGATGATCTTGTGGTGGCTGCGCCCTGGGTCGTGTCGGACGAGTTGTGGTCTCGGATCGAGCCGCTGCTGCCGGCTCGGCCGGCGAGCCGGACGGGACCGAAGCCGTTGCCGGATCGGCAGGTGCTGCAAGGGATCCTGTTCGTGCTCTACACCGGGATCGGGTGGGAGGACCTACCTCAGGAGCTCGGGTTCGGTTCCGGGATGACCTGCTGGCGGCGGCTACGGGACTGGACCGAGGCCGGGGTGTTCGACCAGCTCCACCAGGCGTTGCTGGCCGAGCTGAACGCCGCCGGTCGGATCGACTGGTCCCGGGCCTGCGTGGGTGCCTCGCACGTGCGGGCGAAAAGGTGCCCCTATGTGATTCGTCAAGCCGGTGGAAGGGGTTGGGCCTGGTAGAGGGTGCGGTCGCGGAGCATGGCGTAGAGCACGTCGATCCGGCGTCTGGCCAGGCAGGTGATGGCGGCGACGTGGTGTTTGCCTTCGGCGCGTTTGCGCTTGTAGTAGGTCCGAGAGGCGGGTTCTCGTAGTGACGCGAACGCGGAAAGGTAGAAGGCGCGTTTGAGCTGCTTGTTGCCGCGTTGGGAGGGATGTTCACCGCGGATGGAGGAGCCCGATGAGCGGGTGGCGGGCGCGAGCCCGGAGTAGGCGGCGAGGTGTCCTGCGGTGGGGAATCCGCTGGCGTCACCGACATCGATGAGGATGCGGGCTGCGGTCCTGACCCCGATGCCGGGCAGTGAGGTCAGGACCTTGGCAAGAGGGTGGGCCTCCAGCAGTTCCTCGATGCGTGTGGCGAGAAGTCTTCGCTGGTCATGAACCGCGCTCAGAGAGCTGGCGAGGCTGGGGATGATCAGTGTGGCGGCGTCGGTGCCGGGCACTGTCACCGTCTGTTCGTCGAGGGCGGCGAAGATGTCGTCGACCAGGCGTAGGGCCATACGTGGTGCCTTGGGCTGCAGCAGGAGTAGCAGCTGGCGACGTCCCGCCTTGCTGATCTGTGCAGGGGAGCCGAAGCGTTCCAGCGCCGCGCGGCCGGCCGGGTGGTCCAGGCGGGGTCCCAAGACTCGTTCCAGCGACGGGTGGATCTGGGTGAGCAGGCCACGCAGCCGGTTGGTGATCCGGGTGGATTCTTGAGCGAGGTCGTCGTCGAACCCGACGAGCATCTGCAATTCGGCGACGGTCTCGTCATCAGGAGCGAGATCGCGCAGCGTGTGCGGCATGGTGCGGGCCGCGTCGGCGATGATGAACGCGTCGCGGGCGTCGGTCTTGGCCTCCCCGGGATAGAGGTCGGCGATGCGTCGCATTGTCAGGCCGGGCAGATAAGCGACGCGACAGCCGGTGTCGCGAGCGACGGCAATGGGCAAGGCGCCGATGGAGGCCGGCTGATCGACCACGACCAACACGGTGCCGTGCCTGGCCTGAAGCTTGGTGAACACCTCCCGCAGCTTCGGTTCGGTGTTGGGCATTCGCTTATCGAATGCCTTCTTCCCAGCCGGAGTGACAGCGGTGGCGTGGTGCTCACCTTTGCCGACGTCCAGACCGAGGAAGACGCCGATTCCACCGGTATCGGTCACGCATCATCTCCTGGAACGCAGCCTTCCCGGCCTCACCTGCGGCATCAGCGTGCCGGCATCCACGTTACGAAGAGCCTGCCAACCCACGACGCGTCGGCGGTCATGCCCCTAATCAGCGGTCTGCCGATGCCTCCGGAGCCTGGTGACACCACCTTTTCGATCATGATCGACAGGGGGCGCAAGTCATGCCAGACCCGGAGGCCGGGAGCCCCATTGCGGAGCCATGAAGAAGGTAACGGGGGCTCAGCGACCGGGCCGAGTCCGGTCGACCGCGGTAAGACCGGCTTAAAACACCACCTGATCTGCGACGGCGGCGGGATCCACTCGCGGTCACGCTGACCGGTGGCAACCGCAACGACATCACCCAACTCATCCCGCTGCTCGACGCGATCCCGCCTGTCAGCGGCCGTCGAGGTCGCCCGCGTCGCAAGCCTGACGTGCTGGTGGCTGACCGCGGCTACGACCACGACAAGTACCGCCGCCTGCTCCACCAACGTGGCATCCGGCCGCTGATCAGCAGGCGCGGCACCCGAGACAACAACCAACCGGTGCGCTGGGCCGTGGAGCAGACCCTCGCCCTGCTCCACCAGTTCCGACGTCTCGCCGAACGCTGGGAACGCCGCACCGACATCCACCACGGATTCCTCAGCCTCGCCACCAGCATCATCTGCTGGCGCCGACTCCGCGCACCAATGTGTTAGGGGCTCTAACTACGTTCCGTTATCAGAGTGCGGAGGCGGCACGGGTACTCACCGCCGCCTACACCGGGATGCGGTGGGGCGAACTCACTGGGCTGCAATGGACGTGCGTCGACCTCCACCACGGCGAGATCCACGTCAGCCGGGTCGACGGGGCGCTGCACAAGATCAACGGACACCACACCCTAGGCCGGCCGAAGACACCCGCCGGTGTCCGCACCATCCACCTCCCTCGAGCCCTCATCGACCGACTCCACACCCACCAGCAAGACAGCTGCGAGACCCAGGCAGTGTTCACCGCGACGGACGGGGGCTGGTACCGGCGGTCCAACTTCCGACGGCCGGTCTGGCTGCCCGCAGTCAATGGCGGTTCCAACCGGCGCTGGACACCCCTCACGCCCGGTGTGCACTCCCACGGCCTTCGCCACACTTACAAGACCAGGGAGTCAATGGCATACCAATGCTATGCGGCTCCATCAGCGTCGTCAGGGGATCGCTCCGATGGTGATACCTGAACCTACGGTTTGATGATCAGCTTCGCCGGTCGCCTGCTGTCACCTGCTGTCACCTGCCAACATACCGCACGACCTGCAACATTAACAATCGGGAACGGACAACGTGGAGTGTCCATCGCGGTCGTTTGCAGTTGTTTTCTGGGAGTAGACCAGGGGAACGATCTTGTATCTGCCCTCTGGATGACCACCCACAAGGAGGGGGCTTCCTGCCATCCCGACGAACCGCAACCGACCTGCGGTCCCCCTCCATCCTGTTGGCCAGCCCGTCCGGCGAGGGCTGCTCTTTGTTCAGCGTGCTCGCTTGCCTCTTCCGACGTTGTTGACCACCATGGATGTAACGGCTTTGGCGGGACGACCCATGTGGTCAGGAGTGCGGAACGGTCCCGGCTTTGCACCACCACTACTGCCGCGCCTTTTCACACCGGCAGCGGTCCGGCCTGCCGCGATCGCCTTTTCGGTGTCAGGTTCGCCCGCAACAGCCTTCAGGGCGCGGAGCGCACGATTCCGCTTGCCCACCGCGGCCTGCAGCGCGCGGTTTGCTAGGCAGTACTCCATATATGCGTCAGCGATGTCGGACTTCCCAGCCGGCATATCGACCTCCACCCTGCTTGTAACAAGGAGATCGTTCTCGCCTGTGGGTATGTTTCACGCAGTGGCTCCGGCGACAGTGGGAACTTGCCCTCTGCAGCGTAGATTGAATCAGCTTCCGGGCGGTCGTTTGCTTCTTGGCCCACCTCCGGCCAACCGGCGCGCGCTGGGACCGGCGCCAGCCGCACGCCCAGCGCGCAGTGCCGAGTCGGCCATGAGCACAGCGGGCCAGCGGGCGCCGACAGGCGTCCGCCATGAACAAGTAGAGAAATTCTGAACACACTGATCACGCCGTACTCGAGGCGCGGGTCTCCGCGATGATCCACGAGAGGTAGTCAGGGCCACGGCGATACGCGGTGCGGCGAGCAGAGCGGAGGCGCCTACTCCGGCCACGATGCCCGCGGCCACTCCACGCGCGCCGAACGTGTCGTGGAGGAGGTCGCGCGCGGTCAGGCTCGTTCCGGCGAACAGCGTGCCGGCCGGAACGAGCAGCCCACCGATCACCAGCGGAGGCCAGTGCACCGAGGCGATGTTGGCGGCAACCACCGAGATCAGGTATCCGATCATCACCGCCATCGCGGCGAACACGGACCGCGAGCCCACCGCCTGACCCCACCACCTCGGTGGGGCCGGCGTGTGCCGCGTTGATGTGATCGCGGTGCTCACGCAGCACGCTCAGGGTTGCTGCGCGCGGTGCTAGCGGTGATCGGCTCGTGGAGCGGCAGGACCACGGCGAGCAACCGTCGGGGTCGCCATCCTCGTCGGTGTGGTGTGTCCCCCGCTGACCTGCGCGGATGTGCTCGTTGGCTGTTGTTGGTTGCCTTGGTCTGCCGATGTCATTCTGGGAAATTCTGGATCGGAGTGTTCTGCCCGAACGACATTTGCGCAGGTCAAGCTCACCCGCTGAGGAGACTCGACCGGCACGCCCGACATCCCGGGCGCCCCGCCAGCCGTCAGCACGACCCCCTGGGCCGGACCCGGTTCACGGACATGCAGTAACGGTGCGACAGCGTCCCTGTATCGACCCGACGCAACGTGACCTCACCAGCCGCAGCCAGTCACAGCTGGTCGGGTGTGTACATGCGATGGAGCGCGTCGGTCAACCCGCCCCGGATCGTTCCGGTCAGCTCGGGCGAGGCCAGCATGGCGGCGATTCGCGCGGCGAGGTGCTCGTCGGTGGGGAGACCGCCAATCCCGTAGGTGGCGGTCTCGCGCATTTCTCGGGAGTCGTGTCGGAGGAATCGGAGACACAACTCCCATGTGGCTGGGCGGTCCACACGTAGCCAGCCGAGCGCACGCATGCCGGTCGCCAATGCGCCGACGTTCTCCTCGGTCGGTTCGACGTCCAGGAACGCGGGCAGGGCCTCGACCAGCCCAGTCGCCGCGCGGCGGCGCCATTCGGGATTGGTGTGAGCGCACTGGACGAGCACCTCGATCGCCCCAGCGCGACGCGCGACGGACGGGTCGGAGACTGCGATCGTCTCGAGAAGCTCGATGGCGTCGTGGGTGAGCCCGGAAAGCCGAGCTGTCGCCGCGAGCACCCACGGCAGCGTCGGACGGGACGGGTCACGTGCCAGCACTGCCAAACGGGCGACCACCTCGGACGAACGGGTGGCGAAGTTGCTCAGATAGCCCTGAGCCCAGCCGCAGAGGATCGGCGATTCGTCCTCGAGAACGGTCAGCATCGCCTCAACCACGGCACTTTCACCGCCTCTGAGGCGAAACAGTGCGTAGGCCGGCCAGCTGCGATCAGCCGGTGGGATCCGCTGGTCGAGGAGCATGCGCAGCAGACGTTCTCGGACCTCAGCTGAGTTCTCGCCCAGCCAGCCAAGGCCGGTGGCCGCCGCTCTGCGCAGACGGTCGGAGCCTGCTTCGTCGTCCAGCCATGTCATGTACGTCGAGAGCACGCGGCCCCGACACGGACTATCCCGAGCGAGGAGACCGACGACCTCGGCTGCCGTGCACGGCAGCCGAGTCTCGACGCCGGATTCGAGATCACTGACACGCGCAGGGATCGTCCCGAGGATCGCCGCCACGTGGTCAGCCGTCGGCTGCAGGTCGACCCCGAGGTCGCGCACCGCCATCGCGGCCCGTTCGGCGGTTTCGCTGTCGGCCGACACGATGAGCTCGACGAGCGCGTCCTGTGCCGCCTGCACGTCACCGACGATGGCTGCGACGCAGTGCCGTTCGACCGGGGACGACCGGTCCGTCATGCTGGCCAGGCATCGACGCGACGTGGCCCGCATCGGCGTGTCCTGCCATGAACGCAGCACCCGGACCGCGGCCTGGGACACCAGGTGACCGACTTCCTGCCGGCTCCTCGTTCCGATGCTGAGAACCTCCGATGCGACGCGTACCGCCGGTTCGTCATCGATGACTGCCACCAGGGCAGGGCTCTCGCCGAGTGCCTCGCCGACGAGCAACAGGTCCCGGTGGAGCCACTCCTCGTGCGTGCTTCCCGCGTCCAGTACGTACTCGATGACCGCCCGTGCCCGCTTACCGCGTTGCATGCTCACTAGCAGGAGGTGCACGTTCCGCCACTCCGGCTCGTGGAGACCGTGTTCCGCCAGGTGCCGCACGACCTCGTCGACGCCCCGCTCGTAGATCGCGCAGGCTGCGAGGTGTTCCTGGACGGCGCGGTGGCAGAACGCGAAGTGACCTGGTCCGGATTCGACGAGCAGTCCGGTTCGGATCACCGCGTAGCGGAGCAGCTCTCGGGCCTGCCAACGCGCCAGGGACATGTCTGCGTGCTCGCCGAGCGCTTCCGTCAGCTCGTATTCCAGCGTCGCGGCCTCGACGATTGACCGGCTGCCGCATGCGGCCAACCCGGCGTGCACGCGGTACGCGACGATCTCGAGTGCCCGCCTGATCTCTCCGGGTTCCAGCCTACGCGGCCGCTCGACGGTCTCGATGCCGCGGTGGGCGTCCCAGTCGGCGAGCATCATCTCGACGGCGACGTCGTATAGCGCCTGTCGTTCCCTCGGCAGCCGGTCCACGG
This sequence comes from Actinophytocola gossypii, assembly GCF_025165815.1. Classification (GTDB taxonomy): domain Bacteria; phylum Actinomycetota; class Actinomycetes; order Mycobacteriales; family Pseudonocardiaceae; genus Actinophytocola; species Actinophytocola gossypii. The sequence continues at coordinate 518,297 of NZ_JAFFZE010000012.1, forward strand.
TGCCGCGCGCGACCACGATGCGGGCGACGATCGACAACAGCAATGGGGTCTCGACGAACGTCGAGAGCCGGGTGTCCTCGAGGACGCGCTTGGCGACCTCCTCCGCCCCCGAGCCCAGCACACCGGTCAGCACCGCACGCACCTGCCGTTCCGAGAACGGCGCCAGCTCATAGTGCGTGAAGCGCCGACCGAGCAGCCGGGGGTCGTACCCGACCATCCGCGAGCTGACCAGGACCGTGGCCGACTCGTATTTCTCCGCGAACAAGTCGATCTTGGTCAAGAGCTCGTTCCGCCTGCTCACCGTGGACGCTTCATCGACGCCGTCGACGAGCAGCATGCCCCGGCCCGACGCGAACAGCTCATCAAAAAAGCCATGGTCGAGGCCGAGGCCGAGCCACCGGCACGCGTCCCGTGCCAACTCGGCGGTGAGGCTGTCCTCGCCGGCAGGCGAAAGGTCCCGGACGCGGAGCAGCACGGGCACGCTCGCCGCATTGTCCGTCGAACCCGCCGCAGCATGGGCGCGAGTGATCATGCTGAACAGTGTCGTCTTGCCCGAGCCCGGGCCACCGACGACGACCAGCCGTTGCGGGCGCACGTCCCGCAGCAGGTCCTCGGCGCTGCGCCGGGCCCGGTCCTTCACCGCTCTCCGCAGGTGCTCCGCCACGTCTGCCGTGAGCCCGTCAGTGACCGGTGCGTCGACCTGGAAGGGCAACAGGTCCGGCACCACTGGCGCGGCTGCCTGGGCAGCGGGGTCACGCCCCGTGCCGACCGCGGGCCCGTCGGTCAGCAGCACCGCCTCGGCCCGGCGGAGCTGCGCCCGCGTGTATGTCTCGACCGTTACCCTGCCCGGCCGGAACGCAACCCTTGCGGCCCGGCGCCAGCCGGTGTGCCGCTCGACGTCTTCGATCAGCGCACCGAACTGCCAAGTCCACGTCCCGTGGCTCAGTACCCGAGCCTGCCTGTCGGCGAGGTCCGTGAGCGAGGCTGGCAGTGCTTCCTTAGGCGGTATCGTCACGCCGTCGAGCAGCACCGGGATCAGGAGGATGTCCGGGCTGCGGAGGGCGGTCTCGATCTCCTGCCGCACCCAGTCCGTCGGCGAGTCGACCCGCCGCCGGTTCCACTCGTCCGACGCGGTGAGCCATTCCGGTCCGATCAGAGCGAGGACGACCGGTGCGCCGACCAGCTCGTCGCGAAGCCGGGCCGGCCAGGTGGCGCCGCCGGGCATCGTGGTGTCGATGAACGCGGTGTGCGCACCGAACGCCGCATCAAGGTCGTGAGCCACCGCGCGGGCAGCACCGGCAGCGCTGTCACGCCGGTACGAGATGAAGATCCTGCCAGCCCTCGTCCGCTCCGGCCCAACAGAATCCACGACGCCGCCTTTCGAATCGCTCCGCAGCGCTTACCTCAAGCGTACCCCCGGCGCGACCGACATCCCGTCGTCACTGAATGCACGTGAGTCCCGCCGGTCGCGGCTCCTACCTCGACCACCGAACGGAACGCAGGGGCGAAGCTCTCGAACTGGAGGTATGGCTCCAGCACTGCAGAATCGCAGCGCGCGGTCCGACCCGCACTGACCCTTTTCCTCCTAACCTCAGGAAAAGTCACGAGACCTCCTGGTCGGCCCTGCTACTGCGATCACTGCGTAGAGCACTACGACAAAGATCGCCGCCGTTCTGCCCCTCCAACCGATGCCATGAGCCGGACCAAGTGGAAACGGCGACAGGCGGAATACCGCTCGCCGACCTCATACGAGACGGACGAAGCTCCACCTCGAAGGGCGGAACTCCAGGCTTGGAAATAGCGCCCAGTTCCCGCGTCGGTGAACTGGGGCTGCGCAACGTGGGGCGGCGGCCCGAAGGACGTTCGCCCCTGGTTGAGGAGCGCTCAACTGTACCTGGCATCTATTGTGCGGCCGTTGCTGGGCCGAGCGTACCGGGATTTCGTGAGGTCATTCGTGATGAATGCCCGGATCACGAACCGGTCCGAACCGTCGTAGCGAGGCCGGAACGGGGAGCGGCCGTGCACGGTTCGGTTGTTGTCCACGAGCAGCAGATCACCGGGTTTGAGCACATGTTTGTCACGGTACGCGCGGTAAACGTTGAGCACCGTCTCGAACGCCGCTTTCGCGGCCGGCGTGGTGCTGACCATAAGATCCTGGTCAAGGACGATGAACGGGTCGTCTGGCGCCCCCTGAAGGATCGGCATGGGGCCTCGGACCTCACCTGCCTCGAAATCGTGGCCACCGACACGGAACGACTCGTCCACGCCTGTCATCCACCTATCCCGCCAGAGTGTAGCGAGGTATTCTGCTGGCGTGAAGGCGCCGACCTGCCGTGCGGTGAGCGTGTAGGTCGTAGCCGACAGGTCGCCGCGCAGGCAAGCCATGCTGAGGTAGTCCGGGCGCAGGGCGCTGAAGGCCTGCTCAGTGTGCAACTCCAGTTCGGTCAACGAGCTCAGACTGGTCTGTGACTTGGCGGCCTGACGGGTGGGCACCATGTCCTGGAACAGCCTGCCGAAGCCCTCCGCCTCATAGGCGACGAGATGTCCGATCGTTTCGGAAATCATGGCCTGAGCACGAGCCAGCATCGTGGTTTCCCCGACGTGATAAGTATTGTCCACCGGTGTCGACGGCACCGGTCCCACGGCCAGGCCTTCGATCAACAACGTTCCCGTTGAACTGCCCGACCGTGCGAACAATTGCAGCGACTCCCGCACCCGCTCGGGGAGGTTCGCCCCAGCGCTCCGTGCCGCAGAGCAGAATGCCTCGGGGTCAGATTTCGGGTCCGGCTTCACGGCGATGGCAAGCTGGGTAATGTACTGGCGTTCCTCCGCCGTCAGACTCAGCTTGGGCCGAACCAGCGTCGGTGACGAATTTTCCACCATAGGCCGCATAACGTTACCTCCAGTCACCTACTAGAACACAGCCACAATGACCGATCAGGTTGCCGTCTGGCTTCGGTGTTGCATCGCTCCCGCCGCCATGCAACGACACGCGCTAACCTCGAGCCGTGCGCACCCAGATAGACGATCGCCGGTTTGGCAGCAGGGAGCGACTGGCATGGCTACTGCGAACGAATCGACTCCACGGCCAGCAGGAGGAATTCCGTCGACTGCGGCAGTTCGCCGAGAGTTTTCCGGACGGAGCACGGGTAAGTTCGATCAGCACAAGTCAAGTAAGCAGGTGGGAAACCGGCCACACCCTGCCGACGGCCAGCGTGCTCACCCGCTATGAGGAAGTTCTTGGCTTGCCCGCTTCGATGCTGACCACGGCTACAGACGCGATCTTCCGCTACGCGGGTTCACGGCTGGGCGCGCCAGTGCTACTGCGGTCCGCCCCCAGCCACGATGACGAACTCCAGAACCAGCTAGACGCATTGATCGACCCGGTGATGACCGGTGGAGTGATGGACGGCGCGGCATGGGATGAGCTTTCGTACCTCCTGATCACCCATCCCTCAATATTCCTGCCCAGCCGCGTGTGGACCGGTCTCGCCGAACGACTCCTGTCCGAGATGGTGATCGCCGAGGGCATCCCGTGGTTTCAGCGGTTCGAGGCTCTCAGCCGCCTGATCGGCCACCCCCTGGGCCAACACGCGACGATCGCTAGCTGCGGCGCAATGGTGAACGACAGCAGCAACCAGGTGTTCATGGATCCACTGTCGCTGCTCGACGGAAGCAGACACCGCGACGCTAACCGGCACGTCACGGACCAACTGACGGCCCCGACGAACGACCAGGCGTTGCGTGGCGCGTTACTGGCGAGCGTACGCAAGGTACGGGACCACCACTTCACTGAGAAGGACCTGACGGCGCTTTACGACGTGCTTATCCAGCATGTCTCCGACACAGACGGACACGTCAGCGCACGCCCGCTCGCAATCGAGGTTCTTCGACTACTACCCAATGATTCAACACCGCAAAGGAGCCGATCCCTCGATCGCGCACTTCGGAACGACGCAGTGCTCCGACAGGTACTAGACACCGGACGAGTCGTCCACGCCGCCGCTACAGCGGCGACCGTGTCCCGGATATGCGCACCAGCACTAGCCGCACAGCCAGATAGCTCCGGGACCGACGTCGAAGCCGGACTACGCACGCTCGTAGACGAGATGCTGCACAGCCCTGTGAGCGATGTCCGATTGCTCGCCGCGCAAACCCTAGCAGCAACACCGTTGCGCTATCTCGTTGCCGACGGACTGATCACCGAGATACGCAGCCGAGTCACCTCCACATCTCCGATACTCGCCGTCGCGATTCTGGGAGCCCTCCCATTCCTAGCTAGACAAGAGCATCGCAATTTAGTAGAACAACTCGCCGTCTGCCACCCACTACCGTCCGAGATCACCAACGGTGCCATCTGGGCACTGGCACACCTACCAGGACAAAGCACCGAATGCCTACTGGCGCCAAGCCCTGTCGACGCACCTCTCGACCTGGACCCGAACCCGAGCCGCCCTGGCAGCACGGACCCTGCGCGGCCTGGTGTACGCGTTAGGTGTTTACGCCAAAGACGATCTACTGCGAGCCATACACAACGACACACGGTTCCCTCAAGGAACCCGGGCCGCGATCCAATGGTGGCTGAGCATTCCAAAGGACATCCGAGCGAGCGCTCAGCAGTGACCGGGTGGTCACACTCCGCCAACCCTGCGTTGAGCATTTCACCAACCGCAGCGACCTCGACGTCAACGCCTGCGACCCCGACCTTCAGGTGATCATCCTTACCAGCCCATGAAGCGATTGCGCCACCCCAACCGCGACCCGCTCAATCGTCGGCAGCGCAACTGGAACACCCCCTGCGCAACATCTGAGGGAACCAAACCGGTCGCCGAGGTGGCGAAGGATCTGGGGATCAGCGAGTCCCGCCTGCGGAACTGGATGTCACAGGCCGTCGCCGACGAGAACGGCGGCAGTGCGGTTCGGTTGACGAGCACGGAGAAGAAGGGACCCGCCGAGCTGCGGCGGAGGAACTGGCAACTGCAGTACGAGGAAACGAGGCGACACAGGGCCGGGATCGGGGATCAGCACACCACCAGCATCAAGAAACCACAGCGATCCACAGCTGACCGACACGCCTACCGCACGCGCCGCCACAGCGCCTCGGTGGCCCTGCCGGATCAGCTCGAAGTACCGCTTCTTGACCGAACCAGGCATCTTGTTCGGAGCATAACGAGGCATCCAGCCATCCCATCGATGAGCCGTTCGCAACCACCGATGGAACTCAAGGCGTCCAAGTGGGCCGATTTAGCCAAGTACGCGCTCACACACCCTGTCGACCTGCGTCGAGTTGTAGCCGTCATCCGAGACGCGGGCGGAACCATGCGCTCACTTGATCTCACTCAGACAGATATCAGCGAGAGGCTAGCGGTAGCGGCAGATAGGGCAGGGCTCGAAGCCTTGTTTGAGGAGCGAGGCACGAACTATTGAGGACGTCCTACCAAGCGATGACCGGTGATAGCTCCCTGGCCAGAGCGCGACTCCGATGTAGTGATTTCCTGATATGATCTAACGTCATGATCTTTGTTGACAGTGCTCGTCTTGCGCCCGCGCTGAGGCGTGAGTGAGCACGCAGCAGAACGACGCGCTCCCAACGATTGATCTTGTTCGCGTAGGCGCTGGCGCGGCACGTGACGGTGACGCTACCTGCCCGTCGTCGCTGCGCTGGAAGACACGGCCGATGTCTCGTGCGGTTGGCCGTTTTCCGAAGGAGCAGTTAGATGACTTTGTCCTGCGTCCTGTGATGGCGGCGTTGGACCGAGTCGAGTTTGGCGGCGAGGTTCCTGACGAAGCGTTCTCGATCATCCAGGGTGATGGCGGTCCGGTGCATCCTGGGGTGAATCGTTTTGCTGAGCACGCGGTGCAGGTCTACCTCACCGCCATGCCTTCGCTGGGCCCCGTGCCGTTGCGGCCGGTGCGTGAGTTGTGGGTCGCGCAGCGGGTTCTGCCGTCGGTGGTGTGGGAGTTGTATGCGTGGGGGCGCCGGTACGAGTCGGTGGATGGCGGGTTACGTGAGTTTCGGTTCCTTCGGCTCGGCCCGGCCCGCGAGCGTAGCCCGGCGGAGGTCGCGATCGCGGCATACGCCGCCGCGTTCGGAACTCCCGCGGAGTTCCCTGATCCTTGGTCGGAACCGTTCCGTCCGTTTGGGCGCACCGGTGCAGAGCGGGTTCGGGTTCTGGAGGTTGGGTTGGTCGACGGATCGGTTAAGCCGCTCCTCGACTGCACCGCGAAGGAGGTCGAGGAGTACTTCGCGGAGCGCGGGCGTGCTCGGGTCGTGGATATCGCGCGGGGTGAGGATCTGGTTCCCGGCTTCGGGTGCGGGGACTGCAAGCGGGTAGCCGTGTGCCGGGGACCTGTTCGAATGCCCGGGTTGTTGGGTGTTGAGTCCGGGCAGGGCGCGTTGCGGACGGTGTCGGTTAGTGGGCTTCGTTACTACCGGAAGTGTCCCGCGCAGGCGTACTTGCGCACGGTTCACCTGCCACGCGCCTACGAGTACAGCGCCGAGGCAGAGCTGGGCCACGCCGTGCATGGCTGGCTCGAGACGGCACACCAGGGCCAGGGAAACGCATGTAGCCCTGACACGATGCCGCCTGTCACGGTGCCGGTGGCCGACGCGGCATGGTCCGCGGGGAAGTGGCGGGTCACGGGTGAGTTCGCGAACGTCGGCGCGCGGATGCTCGCGTACCATGTCGAAATTTGCCCCTTTCGCGATGCTCCCGAGATTGATTCGGTCCGGGTCGAGCCGCAGCTCACTTTCTTCGACACGGTCGCTCGTGCGGTTGTGGTCGCGAAGCCCGACCTGATCTACCGGGAGCGCGGGCAGTGGGTGTGGCGTGAGCTCAAGACCACCCAGAAGGCGAGGTGGTACTACACAGATCCGTTGGAGGGGTTTCCGCAGCTCGCCCTCGCGGTGGCGGTGCTCGCCGCAGGCGGGCTCGGTCCTGGTGGCGCCGGCCGAGTCGAGTTGGAGATCTTGCGGCCGTCCGGGGCGGAGATCGTGGTGATCGACCCCACTGAGGAGGAGCGGGTGCAGACCGCGCGGCGTGTGCTGCGCGAGTGGGCTGCTCCGTGGCGCTCGGATCACGTCTTCGAGGCGCGCCCTGGCCGAAATTGTCGGGGGTGTCCTGTATCTGTGTGGTGCCCGAGCTATCCCGGGCCTGACCCCGACGAGAAGGAAGACGAGACCAGTGCCGCTTCACGGACAGCAACCGAGGGGTGACCTCTTCTTCGACGGCGAGAACCTGCTGCACATGGTGGCCAGCGCCGTCGTTCGGCTATCGCAGCAGTCGGGCCCGCAGGATCCGGTCTACGACTCGACAGTGCAGAACACCTACAACCAGCTCGTGTTGTTGTGCTTACGGAAGGGCCAGACGCCTCCTGGGAGCGTGCCGGCGATGGTGCGGTGGGCGACGGAGCGGCCGATCGGTGAGTGGCCGTGGGTGTTGCCGAACGACTTCGACGGCGGCGCGGCCTTCCTGGTTGACGCCCTGACACGCACCCCGACGCAGCAGTGCTGGGAGTGGCGGGTCGCGGCAAGGGACGTCGCCGCCGAACAGGTCGAGAACCAGCTCATGGGTGAGGCGATCGCCCAGTGTCGCGCGGCGAAGGCGCCTGAGTCCTACACGGCCTTCCGCAGGCTGCTGATCCGCCAGCCGGTGCTCACCGACGCTGAGCGCGCCGGGTTGGCCGACGATCTGGACCTGGAGCTGCTGCACGATGTGATCAAACGCTGCTACGAGCCCGCGCCAGCCTCGTACCTGCGCAAGGGCGTGTACACGGTGTGCGCGCGGTGTGGGTGTCTGTTGGTGCCGATTGGCCAGGACCGCTACGTGTGCGAGCTGGACCGGTGCCGCCGGGACCAGCATGCCAAGGTCGGGCGGACGGTCCCGGCGCGGCAGGGCGGCGGGATGTACCAGCTCAACCGCGCGATGCGGATGTTCATCACCGGCCCCGGTCTCGCCGAGACCGATCTCGAGACCGCGTTGATCGACCGAGGACTTCGGCCGGAGATGTGGCCCAACTTCGACGCCTACGACCTGCGGATCACGCTGCCGCAGGGCCAGGTGTGGGCGGTGGATGTGAAAGACCGGGCCAACCCGGCGCTGCTGGGCCGCGGCGCGCTGCCGCTGCGACCGGACCCACCGTATGACAAGGGGTTTCTAGTCGCGCCACAGTATCGGTTCGACGAGCGCGAGGACTACGGGCGGGTGTATGCCCACCACCGACGTGACGATCTGGCAGGCGTTGTGGACCTGATCTCCGACGTCGACCTGCTGGCCCGGGTGGACAGGGAACTCGCGCGCCGCCGACCAGCCAAGAAGACCGCGACGACGGGGGTGGCGGCCGATGCGTGAGCGCAGTGGATGGCACGCCCAGTTGCTGGGCCAGCTCACCCCCGTCTGGCCAGCAACCCTGGGAGAGTTCCGGCCGGGGCAGCTGCTGGACGTCGAACTCGGCCTCTATCTGCTCGGGTCCGTAATGCCGAACCACTCAGCGCAGGATGCCTGGACGCTGTTCGGTGGCTACCCGTACAGCGAGGTGTTCGGCGTGAACGGAGCCGACACACCGCTTCGAGTGATGCGGGCTCGGCACTACCTGTGGGACATGCGACGCCGCCGGGAGTGGGGCCGTGCCGTCGAGGCATACCTGGAGGTTCCCGAGGAACTGCGCGGCTACACCCTCGCTGGTGTGGACAGCGTGCCGGTGCCACGGCAGCCCAGCCGCGCGGCGAACCGGTTCGAGGTCTACGAGACGCTGCTGACCACGCCGCCGGCCTTCGCCCGGCAGACGCTGCCGCTGGCGGGACCGGGCGAGTACGAGTTCTCTGTTCGTGACCGTCGCTACTCGGTCACGTTTCCGCCCGAGCTGCTCGCGAACATCCCGGCGCTGGTCGGGCACGACCTCGCCGTGCTGCCGCCCAGGCGCGGTGAGGTTGTGGAGGTCGACTGGGAGCAGTTGGAGGACGCCGCGGCCAAGATGGACGCAATCGAGCTGAACCTGCCCGGCAAGCCCAACGAATGGGTCCGCCGCCTGGGGCGTGTGAAGCTACTGCTCCGCGACGACGCCCGCGGCGAGTTCGCTGAATCCAGGAGGCTGCGGGTCGACCGGCTGATGAACCTGGTCGGCATGGTCGGGGCGGGGAAGTCGACCCTGCGCGACATCCTCGCCTTCTGGGCCGCCACCGAGACCGATCGTCGCATCACGATCGTCGTCGGTGACGTGGCCGAAACCCTCGCGATCGTCGACCAGTTCACCCGCCTCGGGGTCAGCGCGGCCCCCGTCCTGGGGCACTCGACGCGGGAACGCAACCTCGAACGGTTGCATCGGCGTATGGCCTCAGCCGGGGCGGAAACCATGCTCGGCCACGACCACCCGAGCTTCGACTACCTCAGCAGCGCATGCCCGCTCGACGCCCTGCGGGGGCTGGACGCGAGCAAGCCCCTGCGGATCGGCGAAGCGCCCTGCACCGCGCTGTATGAGGTCTCGCGCCCCGAGCCCGACTCCGACGACCTCCTCCCCACCAAGAGCACGAGCGCTGGCGGGTCGGCTCGCTCCCAACGGCGGAAGCGACACGGGTGCCCGTTGTGGACGGTGTGCCCTCGCCATCACGGTGCCCGCAGCCTCGTCGACGCGCAGATCTGGGTGGCTACACCGGCGAGCCTCGTCCACAGCGGAGTTCCGCCGACACTCCAGACCGAACGTCTCCGCCACCTGGAGCTGGCGTGCCGCCTGAGCGACCTGGTGATCGTCGATGAGGCCGACCGGGTGCAGATGCAGCTCGACCGCGCGTTCGCTCCCGCCACCACCCTGGCGGGACGGTCTCCGAACTCGTGGCTGGACGAAGTCGCCGGGCACAAGGTGGCCGAGCTGGCCCGTCGAGGACGGCTGCAGCTATCCGCCCAGGTAGTCGATGACTGGACCAGCGCCGTCGACACCGTGTCGACCGCGACCGACCGACTCTATGCCCTGCTTGTCGGCACCCCACCTCTCGCTAAGTGGATCACCGCCGACTACTTCAGTGCGATGACACTGCACCAATGGCTGATCCGATCTTGGTTTCCCGACATCGTCAGTCGTGACGAGGACGCGGCCACCGACAACACCACAGACGAGGCCCCAGGCGACACCGACGCTACTGCGGCGGGTGCGGGAGCAGCGGAGCGTGAGCCACGGCAGGCGCGCATGGTCTACGTCGAGGCCGTGCTTGACCAGTTCCGCGACGACCCGCTCGAGGAACGCGCCCCGCGAGGCGACAACGATCGCGTGACCTCCACGGCGAACGCGCTGGTGCACCTGACCCTGCAGTTGCTCCACGCGCACCGCGACTCGGCGGTCCGCCGGCGTCTGCGGGAGGTGCTACTCGACCTCGTGGACCACGATCCCCGCATCGCCGACGATCTGGAAACCCATGCCCAACGGTTCGAGCTGACCCTGATCCTGGCGGCCTTGCATCACCGGTTGGACCGGATGACGATCCTGTGGCCGGGGGTGGAAGCCGCGCTGAACCTGGAGGCGACGTCGAACGTGCTTTCGCGGCGCCCGCCCAAGGACTACGAGCCGGTGATCCCGGAATCGCCCATGGGCAACGTGCTCGGGTTCCAGTTCCAGCTCGGGGAACGAACCAGTGACGGCGACCAGAGCGGCGAGCTGCGGTTCTTCCGCTGCAGCGGTGTAGGCCGGGAACTGCTTCTGGGTCTGCCCAACCTGCCGGCCGTGGACGACCGACCTGGCCCGCACGTGCTGCTCATGTCGGCCACCAGCTGGGCGGGCACGTCCACCCGCTATCACGTCCACGGCCCGGTCGACGCCGTCCTGCGGCCACACGACGACGAGGTCGCCGCGATCCTGAACACCACGCTACGTACGCACTTCCTCTACTGGCCCGGCACCTCGCCACCGAAGCCACTGCGGCTGTCGGGCAGCGGCCCGGACGATCGGGAGAAAGTTCTGGAGCAGATGCTCAACCAGCTCGCGATCCCCGATCGCAGCCTCGGGGACGCGCCGAGCATGCTGGACGCGGAACTCGCCGACATCGACGACCCTGACCGGCGACGGATCCTGCTGCTCGTCGGCAGCTACGCCGAGGCCAAGCACGCCGCGCGCCATCTGGACAACATCCCGGAATGGAGCGGTCGGGTCACTCAGCTCGTGTCCGACGACGCCGATCTCGACAACAGCTGGATGGTGCTTCGCCGCGGCGAGCTGACCAAGTTTCCCGACCTCGGCAGCGAGATCCTCGTCGCACCGCTGCTTGCGGTGGAACGCGGTCACAACATCGTCCTGCCCGGCGGCAAGGCCGCTATCGGCAGCGTCTACTTCCTCGCCCGGCCCCACCCGAGGCCCGACGACATCGCGCTGGCAATCCACGCGATCAACGACTGGGCGGTACGCCAGATCCGCGACCCCGCCCGCACCTTCCACGCCACCGCCCGCGCGGCCGGCAGCCCGGACCAAGCGGCACTAGCTTTCCGACGGACAGCCCGCCGAGAGTGGAACCGATTCCTCACCCGGCAGATGGCGTGGAGCAGCCTCACCCCGACCGAGAAGATCAGCTTTACCTGGGATCAGCTGGTGGTGATGTGGCAGGTCATCGGCCGGCTGGTCCGTGGCGGCGTGGACGCCAGAGTGGTCTGTGTCGACGCGGCCTTCGCCCCCCGCCAGGCCGGCTTCGAGGCAGTCGATACCCCCGAAACCAGCCTGCTGGCCAGCATGCGCGCTGTCCTCGAGCCCTACTTCGTCGACGACCCGGCCACCACCCCGCTCGACCGCTCGCTCGTACACGCCCTCTACGAACCCCTCTACCAGGCCCTCGCCGACCTCGACTGACCACCTGCACACGACCTGAACTGGACACGACTGGACCACCATGGCCTTCGACGAACTGCAACCCGCCGCGTTCATCCCCGACGCCACCACCGGCCCGTTCCACGCCGACCTGTACACCCTGGCCTTCCCCGCAGCGTGGCGGGAACCTGTACTCGACCTCTACCGGTCCGGACAGTCTGAGGCAAAACGGGGTCGCATCAAGGAGGTGCCGATCAGAAAGCTGAACTCCCTGATCCGCACCGTCGCTCCGGACTTGGTCACCGTGGACGCCAACGCGTCGTTCGACCCCGCGAAGCCCTGGCTGTACAGCCGCACCGAATACCCGACCCACCTGCTTGCCCGGCTCGTGCACGCCTGGCTCCGCAGCTTGGCACCCAGCCTTGAGGCGTTCCAGCGGTTCCGCGAAACCGCACGCACACTCGACGTGAACTCGCTGAGCTGGCAACTAGAGACGGTCGACCTGCTCGAACACGACCTCTCCCCCGGCGGCACCTGCATGCCCACCGAGCGGCTCTACCGTGTCCTGCCAGAAATCCTCGCTGACCGCATCGCCGCACAACCCCCGTACGAGTTTTGCGGCGAACGTGTCCGGTTCCACCGAGTCGCCGTCGATGCCCGCGCCAGAGGCGCCGAGTTGATGTCCTGGCCGCCGTTGAAGCACCGCACCAAGGTCAAGGACAAGGAGGCGCAGAAGCGCTACGGCACGGAGCGCACCTGGTACTACTCAGCGGTCATCACCGTGTCGCTGCGCACCGTCCCGTTCTCCCCCATCCCACGGATCTACCTCAGCAGCCGCATCCGACGATGGGTCTCCGGCCCAGTATCGATGACCGGGACACGGCGAGTATCCGCCTACCTGCTCACCGGTGACCCCTTTATCACCGACGTCGACCACCCCACTATCGATGACGGTGAGCGCCCCGGTGCCTCCCGCGACGAGCAGGCCGGCCGGTTCGCGGTCGCGCAGTTCGCGTGGAACCCGCGCACCCGCCAGATCGAGTGGAGGCAGGGCGGACCCGAGGGCATGCTCGCCCGCGTCGGCGCGATCGACAACCTCCCCGCCGCTGACGTGTTCGCCAAAGAACCCGACACCTGGATTGACGGCCGAGACGACGTCGAAGGCGCCGCCAGCTACCACACGATGATGGGCTGGCACGGCGTCGGCGCCGGGCTCATGCCCGCTGAACGACGCCGCCTGACCGAATGGGCCGGCGCAGCACTCGCCCCCGAGTTCGTGCCAGCACCCCCGCTGGCACGCAGCACAATCTCCCAGAACCCGTCAACACATCTCACGCCGAAAGTCGCCGTCCCCAAGAAGAACGCCACCGAAGAGCAAATCGCCAACGTCGTCGCCAAGAACGAGCTCATCGACCTCGACAACGCCATCCGTCGGCGTGAGTTCACCGCGTTCGCCCTCGATGGACGGGACCTCACCGCAGTCCTGCTCTACCAGTCCACCCACATGCGCGACCAGCTCATCACCGCAGCCGAAGCAAGTCTCGCGCTCGCCAACTACCGAGACGCCACAGGCCCAGACCTGTGGGGCTGGGCAGCACCCGATCTGCGCGTGCGCATCCACGCCCGCGAACTCGGCGCGCTGGGAGCCCCTCTCGGCAGCGCGGAACGGCCGCCGAAGAAGGGCAAAGAGCACGTCAACGCGATCGGCGAACGCCGCACTGCCGTCGCCGCCAGAATGCGCGATCTCGCCGCCGACCTCGGGGAGACCACCGTCATCACCTTCGTCGAACTCGACGGCCGCGACAAGTTCAAGCCGCGAACCACTGACCCCAAGTTCGCCATCCGGCTCGGATGCGCCGACGTAGACATGGTCAGCCAATTCTTCACCCCCGCCGAACAGAACCCCGACGACGATGACGACGATTCGCAGTTCCGCGTTTCCGCAGCGTGGGCGGACGGACTACGACAGTTGGGGATGCGCCTTGTTCCCCAGCACACGCTGACCGAAAAAATCCCCGACAACCTGAACCAGCTGGCGTTTTGGATCGTCAAACGACAGGTCACCGGAGACACCGAACGAGCACAGTTCACCCCGGTTGCCGTACTCATCCGACCCGGCCAAAAATGCATCCTCGGTCGCACGTCCGACATGACGGAATGGGTCCCCTACCCGCAACTCCTGGTCGCACTCACCGGTCAAGTGCGCCCGGAAGATCTTTCTACCGCTGAACAACAAACCAAGGCCGTAGCCGCCTTCGTTCAAAACATCCTCTACACCATGCGCGGGACGCCCACGCTCGTCGTCACCCATGCACAGAACACTCGCAACCGGTGGCCCTGGCTGAAGAACCCCGGCCTCCTCCCCGACCGCATCCAACTCGGCAACGGTCCAGCCCAACGGATCAAGATGTTTGGGCAGAACCTGCGGATCGCCCGTGTCGCCACCAACGATCGTGACGAAACACCACAATGGTGGGCACCAAAAAACAAGGAATCCGGCGGGATCAGCAAAGGCTTGTGGAAACCAGATGGCAATTACAGCAATCGCGTCTTCTACAGCACAAGCAGCAAGCCAGGCACTCACACACTCTCCGTGGAATCAACGAAACTCACGCACCGGATAAACTCGAAAAACCAAGAGGAAATCCGTCCCGGAAAGAATGCCTGGAACCCAGAGCTACTAGAAATCACGATGCTTGGGTTCTCCGACGATATCGAAGCTGAATATGGGGCCATGTTCCTACACCAGCAACGCCTCGCCGAGGACTACCGCGACGCACTCGCGCTCCCACTCATCCAACACGTCGCCGAACTCACATCCCAATACGGCCTACCCCACGACGACGAACCCGACGAACCCCTCGACGGACCAGACGGTGAGGCCGACACAGCCACCGAAGTCGAGTAGAAGCCACGTCCGTCAGCCTGGCCTACACGACGGATCGATCACGCTCGGTGTGGACAGCTCACCTGACCGGGTCCCTTGAGAGTGGTCCGTCTGTTGTGAGAGTCCGATGCCCGATGATGGGCGTAGGAGGACTCAAGGACGATGACCCAGCGACGTCGGCGGCACACGCCAGAGCGGATCATCCGCAAGCTGCGTGAGGGCGAGAAGCTACTCGGGCAGGGCAGTGAGTTGCCCGAGGTGCTCAAGCATCTGGAGATCACCGAGGCGACCTGGTACCGGTGGCGTAACCAGTACGGGGGCATGAAGAGCGAGGACGCGAAGCGGCTCAAGGAGTTGGAGCGGGAGAACGCCCGGTTGAAGAAGATGGTGGCCGAGCAGGCGTTGGACATCGACATGCTCAAGGAGTTGAACCGGGGAAACTGGTGAGCCCGGCCCGGCGGCGCCGCGCTGTGCAGGTGTTGCAGCAGCGGTTCAGGGTCTCGCAGCGCCGGGCGTGCGCGGTGGTCGGCCAGCATCGCTCCACCCAACGGCGCCGGCCTCGCCGGCCGGGCACCGTCGAGTCGATGCTGCGGGCACGGCTGCGGGAGATCGCCCAGGCTCGCCCACGGTGGGGCTGGCGCAAGGCCTACTGGGTGCTACGCAGCGAAGGTCACCTGGTGAATCGCAAGCGGATCCGCCGTTACTGGCCGAGGAAGGCCTCAAGCGGCCGGCCAGAACCCGCAAGAGGCAGCGTATCGGTCCACGTCGGGGTGATCGACTGGTCGCCAGTCGGTCGGATGAGGTGTGGGCATTGGACTTCCAGGTCGACGTCACCGCCGATGGTCGGCAGATCCGGTTCTGCAACGTCGTGGACGAGTTCACTCGCGAAGCCCTGGCGACCGCGGCCGCCCGGTCGTTCACCGCCGATGACACCACCGTTCTGCTGGACAAGATCGTCGCCGAGACCGACCGCAGACCCGTGAACCTGCGGATGGACAACGGGCCCGAACTCACCGCGGGCAACCTCACCACCGTGACTCCGCCTGCCCCCATGAGCCAGACCCGGTTCACCTATGACTCGCTGTCGCGAGTCACCAGCGTCACCGACGGCAACGGGCAGCGCATCGACTACGCATACGACCGCCTCGACCGGATCGTGGCGATCAGCGAGCACAACGGCCCGGTCCTGCAAACCATGGACTACGACGGCACCGGCGCGATGACCGATCGCGCGCACGGCGGGGTGATCACCGAGTTCACCCTCGACACCTACCCCACCGCCCACAGATCACCTCAGCGACCCGCACCGCGGCCGGATCGACCGAGACAGTGTCCTACACCTACGACAACACCGGTAACCTCAAGACCATGACCGACCCGGCCGGGACGGCGGCCTACACCTACGACGCGGCCAACCGACTCACCGCCCTGGCCGACCCGTTCGGGCAGACCACCACGTTCGGCTACGACAACGCCGACCGCCGCACCAGCACCACGTTCCCCGGTGCGGGCAGCCAGACCAACACCTACGACAACTCCGGCCGTCTCACGGGCCTATCGGTCAAGAACACCGCAGGCACCGAACTCTACAAGGCCACCTACAGCTTCACCTCGAGCGGCGCTGACCGCGACAAGATCCAGGCCCGCACGGTCAACGGCACCACCACCAACTACAGCTACGACGCCCTGGGCCACCTGTCCCAGGCCGGCGCGCGGAACTACACCGTTGACAACGCCGACAACATCACCAACAACGGTGGCGCCGCCCAAACCATCAACGCAGCCGACCAGCTCACCGCCTACCCGGGCAGCACCGTCACCTTCGACGACGCCGGCAATACCGAGACCATCACCGACCCCAGCGGCACCTCGACCTGGAGCTACACCCCCACCAACCAGCTCACCACCGCCATACTCGGCGCAACCACCCAGGTCAGCGCCGACTATGACACCACTGACCAAACCCAGGTCCGCCGACTCACCGAAACCCATGCCGGAATCACCACCGAACACGTGTTCACTCACACCGCGCTCGGGATCTCCAGCATCAAGGTCAACGGGACCCGCACCAGCGTCGCCCGCGACCCCGACGGCCAACTGGTCACTCAGAAAGCTGGGAACACCCGGCACAACCTGATTACTGACCACCAGGGCACCGTCGTCGCGGCCCTCACCACCACCGGCACACTCGCCACCACCCCCGCCTATACCCCCTACGGACGGCCCACCACCAGCACAACATCGGTAAGCCCCTTCGGCTACCACGGCGGTTACACTCTCAACAACAGCCTCATCATCTTCGGCTACCGCTACTACAACCCTGGCATGGCCCGCTTCTCCGCGCCAGACCCCACCCGCCAAGAACGCAACAACTACGCCTACGCCAAATCCGACCCCATCAATATGTCTGACCCCTCGGGAGCGGACTCGTGTAGTCATGTCGCAAACGCGATTGGCATCGGATATAGGGGTCTATCCCATGATCGGTGTGTCCGGCGTTGTTGATCAGTAGGTTTCGGCTCCCGGCCAGCGGTCACCGAACGTGATGGCGAAGGCGTTGAGTACTGGCTTCCAGCGCATCGTCCACTTGGTGCGGCCTGTTCCGGTCGGGTCGAGACTGCGGGTCACAAGATACAGGCACTTCATCGCTGCCTGTTCGGTCGGGAAGTGCCCGCGTGCGCGGATCGCCCGCCGGTAGCGGGCGTTCAAGGATTCGATTGCGTTGGTGGAGCAGATCATCCGGCGGATCTCGATGTCGTAGTCGAGGAACGGGATGAATTCTTCCCAGGCGTTGCGCCAGAGTCGGATCATCGCCGCGTATTTTCTCCTCCATTTCTCGTCGAGTTCGTCCAGTGCCGCTAGTGCGGATTCTGGGTTGGGTGCGGTGTAGATGGGTTTGATGTCCCGTTTCACCGCGTCCCAGTCCTGACGGGCGACCAGCCGGAACGTGTTCCGGATGAGGTGAACGACGCAGGTTTGCACGATTGCTCGCGGCCATACGTTCGTCACGACGTCGGGGAGACCTTTCAGGCCGTCGCAGACGAGGAAGAACACGTCGGCGACGCCGCGGTTCTTCAGGTCGACCAGCACGCTCATCCAGAACTTCGCACCCTCGCCGCCGGTGCCCATCCACAGGCCCAGGACGTCCTTGCGACCGTCCACGGTGACCCCGATGGCTGCGTAGACGGGTCGGTTGGCGACCTGGCCGTCACGGACCTTGACGTGGATCGCGTCGATGAACACCGCCGCGTACACGGCTTCCAATGGTCGATTGGCCCAGTCGTTCATCTCGGCGACGACCTTGTCGGTGATCCGTGAGATCGTCTCCTTGCTGACCGACGCACCGTAGATCTCGGCGAAATGCGCCGAGATCTCCCCGGTTGTCATCCCTTTCGCATACAACGACAGCACGATCTCATCCACATCGCCGAGCCGCCGCTGCCGCTTTTTCACGATCTGCGGCTCGAACGTGCTCTCCCGATCCCGCGGCACGCTGATCTCGACCTCGCCCGCGGCATCCGAAATGACAGTCTTCGACCGGCTACCGTTTCGCACATTCGCCGACTCGCGCTCGGGCTCGGCCCGGTTCTTCTCATGCCCGAGATGCTCGGTCATCTCCTCGTTGAGCGCGGTCTCCAGCACGTTCTTGGTAAACAGCTTCAACAGGCCGTCCGGGCCGGTCAACGCCAACCCCCGCGCCTTGGCCTCGGCCACCATCGCCGCCGCAGCGGCCTGCTCCGGCGACAGCTCTCGCCCCGGCTTCTCACTCTTGCGTGGACTCACAAGGTCCGATGTCATCACTCACAGTGCCCATCCCGCCGGACCTTCGGCCGGCGTGTCGGGCCGGACACACCGATCTTGGAACAGTCCCGGATATAGTGCGGTCTCCGGGCATATTGGCTGGCTTTTTAGATTCGGCCTTGGGTACGTCTACGCAATAGCCGCTGCAGGCGGCGCCCTGGCCAGCTATTTGACGCTCGCTTGCGAGCAAGAGCCGCGCACAGTTGGGGAGCAAGCCGAAGCGCAGTATGGAGTGTATCGCTAGCATGGAGGGTAAAAGTCGATGGATTATCGCCGTCACGATGATCGCTCTGGCTCTCACGTTGGCCTTATCGATCCTGTTGGATTGGCAGCCTCTTATCACGGCAGCAGTCTCGGGTGTAATACTCATATTTCAAGGTAGTGTTATAAGCATACTTAAGCGAAAAGAAAACAAATAATTTCTACACGTCGGGGGATCGACCGGAATACTGGAGGGCGTGGTCGCGACCAGGGGTTCGGTGGCGTCGCAAGTGCACGGGCTTGAGGCGATCGGCGCCGTGCGCGGAGGACCACCGCGTGGCCGGATGGAACGCGAGCGTGTCGTTCGATCCGTCGGTCCAGCAGAGGGTCCGGGTTTGCCGTGGTGGGAGGTCGTGGAGCCGTCGGGCCTCGGCCCTGCGAGTGTTCCTGGGCGGCGAGCCCGTGCCGCTGCGATGTGGCACGAGCTCGGTTCGGGGCACGTGGTGGCATTCAACCTCTACGGACCCACCGAGTGCACGGTGGACTCAACTGCGGCGCTGATCGAGGCGCCGAGTCCGAGCCGCACATCGGCAGGGGACTTGCCCTGGCTTCGAGGTTCACGTTTTGGACGACCGCCTGGCCGAGGTGCCGGTCGGCGTGACCGGCGAGATCTACCCCTCCGGTCCCCAGGTCACGCGCGTGTGCGTCAACCGCCGACGCTTAGGGCCTGTTTCAATGCGCTGACCAGTAGATGCTTGTGATCAGGGCTGCAGGCACGGCGTGTCGTACGGCAGATAGACGAGGTCTCCGGTAGATCGATCAACGACCAAGCTGATCAAGTAACCGGAGACCTCGTGGCCAGCGTAGCGGCGACGGGGCGAGCTGACCTGACCGACGCGCAGTGGGCGATCCTGGAACCGCTGCTGCCTGTCGGTAAGAAGCCAGGCCGCCCACCGAAATGGACCAAACGGCAACTTCTCGACGGTATCCGCTGGCGAGTCCGTGTCGGCTCGCCTTGGCGTGATGTCCCACCTGACTACGGCTGCTGGCAGACGATCTACGGCCTGTTCCGGCGCTGGCAACGAGCCGGTGTGTGGGCGGTGATCCTGGCGGCCCTGCAATCCCGGGCCGATGCTGCCGGGCTGATCACCTGGGACGTGAGTGTGGATTCCACGATCAACCGGGCGCATCAGCACGCCGCTGGTGCACGCAGCCACAGCGAACGACAGAAACAGCCACCGGGCGGCGTCGGCGAGCCCGAACCGGCAGACCACGCGTTAGGCCGGTCGCGGGGTGGCTGGACCACCAAGCTGCACCTGGCCACCGAACAAGGCCAGAAGCCGCTGTCAACGGGCCGAACTGATGTCCTGGTATCCCCACCTGCGGGCCACACTGGATCAGCGATCACTGGAGCCCGCCACCAGGGCGATCTCCATTTGATCTCCATTTGATCACTGAGGCCCCGCCCCAGTGATCCGGGACAGGGCCTCTGACCTGCGCAAACAGGTGGTGGGCGATACTGGGATTGAACCAGTGACCCCTACCGTGTCAACGTAGATCAACAAGTGCGCTGACCTGCATAAACGTGACTCTGGCAGGTCAGCGCACGTCAGTTCGGAGCGGCTCAGCGCAGTGCACCGCCGTTCGACGCGCTGTCTGGCTCCCAGCTTGCTCCCACCACCCGCTCCCATGCGCTTCTCGGGAGCCGAGCATGTGCGGAGCCTTCGACACCCCAACGGCTTGAGAATACGGCGACGTGCGTGCCCCTGACTCAGCCAGCAGGCGATGCCCACCGCCGACACGAGCGCACCGTGCGCCTCCCGCGGCGGCGACCCGGAGGTCACGACGCGACACAGCCGGCCGACCTGGAGCTGGCCGTGCACCACCACGGCACATAACCCAGCATGACCGACAGCCGTGCGCAATACTTCTACAGGCCGGAACTCATCAGGCCAGCTCTTCTTCCGGGATTCGACCGCTCAGACCCGGCCAGGCTTCGCGCTGGTCAAGCTCTTCCGCGCCCCTGCACCATCCGAGATCCCTGGTTCATCCGGGACCGTGGACCGATGTTTGCGTGCAGGAGCTTGTTTAGCCTTCTAATTGGTCCAGTGTCGGCGGAGTCGCAGGCTGACGTAAACCAGCACGACCAGGACGGGGACCTCGATGAGGGGCCGACGACGCCGGCGAGTGCTTGGCCGGGAGGTGACACCGAAGACACCGATCCGTGACGGCGATGGCGAGTTCGAAGTTTGTTGCCGGCGGCGGTGAACGCGAGGGTGGGTGGTGGTGCGTGGGTAGTAACTCAGCCCGGCCGCGCAGCCGAGGGCGTAGGATCGGGGCCACGTGATCGCGAAGTAGGCGAGCAGCGGCAGCGCGATCCGGGCGACGTCCAGCGGCTGGGAGGGTGATGGTCTCGCCCTACAGAGCGAACAGCCCTTACAACGCGATCGGCCTGATTCGCGGCAGGAACCGCTCCTCGTACCAGGTGCGGCCGCGAACGCGCTCGCCGAGCCGGCAGGAGAGGTAGCCGGCGGCGAGCGGAATGCCGAGGAAGATCACCGGATCACGCAGTTTCACAGACTTACAAACGCACGCAGCGGAGAAAGTCGTCGATGGGATCAACGGACGCCATATTCTTGGGGCGACCGAAGACACCCGCGAGCGTCCGCACCGCCGATCGCGTGCTCAATCCGTTACTCCGAAAGATCCCGATACTCAGTACCGTGGCATCACGCAGGGGCATGTCGATGCTGAACCCGGCCGCCACATCACCGCAATGCCTGGTGCCGGCGGTTCACAAATCTATCGGTTTGTAGGCGAGCGCACGGTCAACTACTTCCTCCGGCGTAGGCTCATGAT
The DNA here is from genome assembly GCF_025165815.1 of Actinophytocola gossypii. Taxonomy (GTDB): domain Bacteria; phylum Actinomycetota; class Actinomycetes; order Mycobacteriales; family Pseudonocardiaceae; genus Actinophytocola; species Actinophytocola gossypii. Next base: position 539,826 of record NZ_JAFFZE010000012.1, read on the forward strand.
CGAACTCCTCCTGCCAATAATAAATAAGGTCCGAAGCGCGCGGATGTGGAACGCTCGCAGAAAACTCAGACATATCATTGTCTAGATCAACATCGCTTTGATATTCACCGGCAATGAGTTTTGCGGCGAGCCCGACAAGATGCTCTCGATCCACCGTCATCTTCCTCCTCCGTAATGATATGAACCGGAGAGTATCTCTGCATGATACCTCGGCCTGACCACTACTATGTTATCTAGATCGAAGTGCGCGCCGCCACGAGACCTGGGCGTGATGTGATGCAGCTCATACCACATCCGTCCGCCATACTGCTGACTGCCATGAACGAAAGGCGCTTTTCCTCGCTTCATGAGCCGCAGATTGCTTGCACTGAACCCGCTTGCTAGTGCCGGGTCTGCTGCCACGGCTTCCCAGAACGCACCACGAAACTCCTTCCAACTTCCAAAGACTCTACCGTCAAGCGCCGTTTTAACCGAATCCGGAACACGTGCCGCGTTCCCATGCGTTCCACGTAGCCAAGCTTTGGTCGCAGTGGCGCCGCCAACACCTTTCCCAAATACCTTGCCGGCGAGCGCGCCGAGACCTTTGGGACTGTTCCAAGATCGGTGTTTCCGGCCCGACACGCCGGGCTGAGGTCCGGCGGGATGGGCACTGTGAGTGATGACATCGGACCTTGTGAGTCCACGCAAGAGTGACCGGAAGCCGGCGCGGGAGCTGTCGCCGGAGCAGGCCGCCGCGGCGGCGATGGTGGCCGAGGCCAAGGCTCGAGGGCTGGCGTTGACCGGCCCGGACGGCCTGCTGAAGCTCTTCACCAAGAACGTGCTGGAAACCGCGCTCAACGAAGAGATGACCGAACATCTCGGCCACGAGAAGAATCAGGCCGAGTCCGAGCGTGAGTCGACGAATGTGCGGAACGGCAGCCGGTCGAAAACTGTCGTTTCGGATGCTGCGGGCGAGGTCGAGATCCACGTGCCGCGGGATCGGGAGAGCACGTTTGAGCCGCAGATCGTGAAGAAGAGGCAGCGGCGGCTCACGGATGTGGACGAGATCGTGCTGTCGTTGTATGCGAAAGGGATGACTACCGGCGATATCTCCGCGCATTTCGCTGAGATCTACGGAGCCTCGGTCAGCAAGGAGACCGTGTCGCGGATCACCGACAAAGTCGTCGCCGAGATGAACGAATGGGCCAACCGGCCATTGGATGCCGTGTACGCGGCGGTGTTCATCGACGCGATCGTGGTGAAGGTCCGTGACGGCCAGGTCGCCAACCGACCCGTCTACGCCGCCATCGGCGTGACCGTCGACGGCCGCAAGGACGTGCTGGGGCTATGGATGGGCACCGGCGGCGAGGGCGCCAAGTTCTGGATGAGCGTGCTGGTCGACTTGAAGAACCGTGGTGTCCGAGACGTGTTCTTCCTCGTCTGCGACGGCCTCAAAGGGCTCCCCGAGGGTCGTGGTGAACGTATGGCCGCAAAGCGTCGTCCAAACCTGCATCGTTCACCTGATCCGGAACACGTTCCGGTTGGTCGCCCGTCAGGATTGGG
>NZ_JAFFZE010000013.1 GCF_025165815.1 Actinophytocola gossypii
CGGGGCCACCAGGGCCACCGCCACCGGGTCGCGGCCCCGGGGGCCGCGACGGCGGGGCGCCCGCGCCGACGCCGAACGGGTTGTTGCCGACCCGAGGCGCCCGCGGGCCCGGCTTGGGCGACTGCGGGCGCGGCGGAACGACCTGGCCCGGCTGACCACCCTGCGCGGGCGGCTGCTGGGCCGGGGGCTGCGCCGGACCCGGCTTGGCGCCCGGCTTGGGCGCGGACCGGTTGTCGGCGCGGGTTTCCTGGCCGGTGTCGGTGCCGGTGTCCGTGTCGGCCTTGGCCGCGGCCGGCTGCGGCGCGGCGGGCGCCGGGCCGGGCTTGGGGCCGGGGCGAACGCCCGGCTTGGGCGCGGCAGGCGACTCCTGCGACTCCTGCGGCTGGGACCGCGGTGCCTGCTCGGCCGGGGCGGGACGCTGCTCGCCCGGCTTCGGCGCCGGGGCCGGTGCGCTCGGCCGCGGGCGCGGCGCGCCGCCGCCCTTGGCGCCCTTGGCACCGTCCGACTTGGGGTACGCGTCCCGCAACCGGCGGGCCACCGGGGCCTCCACCGTGGAGGACGCGGACTTCACGAACTCGCCCTGCTCCTTCAGCTTGGCGAGAACTTCCTTGCTGGTGACTCCGAGCTCCTTCGCGAGCTCATGCACTCGGGCCTTGCCTGCCACTGCTCTCCTCGTCCGAGTGAGGCCGGCGGCATAGGTCCCGCTCGACCTCGTCCTATCGTCTGGCGTTCATGGCTTCAGCTTCACGGCTGACTCATGACGGGTCGACCTGCTTTCGTTGTTCGATCCCGGCTCGAGAAGATCCCGATCCGGTAACGCGGTGATCCGACTGCTCCAGATGACTCCGGAGCGAGCCGGTGTCGAGCGGGCCAGGCACACGCAACGCTCTCGCGAACGCACGCCGCCGCTCGGCCTTGTCCAGGCAGCTCGGCCGCGGATGCAGCCAAGCCCCCCGCCCCGAGGCCCTGCGCCGCGGGTCGGGAGCCAACTCCCCATCCACGAGCGCGACCCGGAGCAACTCACCAGCTTCCGCTCTGGCCCGGCAGCCGACGCAGGTACGTACCGGGCTCGAGCCCTCGGGTCGTGCGGACGCCGGTCCAGAACGGTGAACCACTGATGAGTCTATCCCGTCGGCCCTACTCGGCCGAACCCGCAGTCGAAGATCCGGTGGGTGTGATGTTCGGCGCTCCCGTCGCGGGAATACCGGCGGCCGGCATCCGGTTGCCGTCCTGACCCTCCGGCTCCTGGTCGGGGGCGGCGTCGCTGCGGATGTCGATGCGCCATCCGGTCAGCCGAGCGGCGAGGCGGGCGTTCTGGCCCTCCTTGCCGATGGCCAGCGAGAGCTGGAAGTCCGGCACCACCACTCGCGCTGTCTTGGCCCGCTCGTCGACGACCCGCACGGAGACGACCTTCGCCGGCGACAGCGCGTTGCCGACGAACGTGGCCGGGTCGTCCGAGTGGTCGATGATGTCGATCTTCTCCCCGAGCAGCTCACTCATCACGTTCCGCACCCGCGCGCCCATCGGCCCGATGCAGGCGCCCTTGGCGTTGACTCCGGGCAGCGTCGAGCGAACCGCGATCTTCGACCGGTGGCCCGCCTCGCGCGCGACCGCGGGGATCTCGACGGTGCCGTCGGCGATCTCCGGCACCTCGAGCGCGAACAGCCGGCGGACGAGGTTGGGGTGCGTACGGGACAACGTGATCTGGGGCCCGCGTGTTCCCCGGCTCACTCCGAGCACGTAGCACTTGATCCGGGTGCCGTGCTCGTAGCGTTCGCCTGGCACCTGCTCGACCGACGGCAGCACGCCCTCGGTGTCGCCGACCTGGACCACGACCATGCCGCGGGAGTTGGCCCGCGCGTCACGCTGCACCACACCGGCGACGAGCTCGCCCTCCTTGGCGGAGAACTCGCCGAAGGTCTTCTCGTTCTCCGCGTCCCGCAGGCGCTGCAGGATGACCTGGCGCGCGGTGGTGGCGGCGATCCGGCCGAAGCCCTCCGGCGTGTCGTCCCACTCGTGCACCGGCTCGCCGTCCTGACCGAGCTCGAACGCGATCACCCGGACGACCCCGGTGCGCCGGTCGATGTCGATCTTGGCGTGCGGCTGGTGGCCGTCGGTGTGCTTGTACGCGGTGAGCAGCGCGGTCTCGATCGCCTCGATCACCGTGTCGAACGGGATGTCCTTGTCTCGCTCGATCGCGCGCAGCGCCGCGATATCGACGTTCACCGCGACCCCTCCTCTTGTTCCAGCTTGGCAATCTCGGCGGCCGGTGGCTCGCGGAACTCGACCTCGACCACGGCGTGCTCGACGTCGCCGTACCCGACGTGCCGGACGTCTCCGTCCACCAGCAGGTACACGCCCTGGTCGTCAGCATCCCCCACCCGGGCGGAGTAGGCATCCTCGCCCGTCCGCACGGCGACCTTGCGCAGGCGCGCCCGGCGCCAGTGCCGTGGCTTGGTCAGCGGCCGGTCGAGCCCCGGTGAGGTGACCTCGAGGGTGTAGGAGCCGCCGAGCGGGCTGCCCGCCGTGCGGTCGTCCTCGAGGGCGTCGAGCGCCGAGGACACCGCGCGGCTGACCTCGGCCACCTCGTCGAGCCCGATGCCGCCGCCGGAGTCGGCGGATTCGTCGGAGTCGACCACGACCTTGACCAGCTGGCGGCGGCCCGCCTGCTGCACGTGCAGGTCCTCGAGTTCGAAGCCGGCGCGCGCGACGGCGGCGGCGACCACCGGCTCCAGTGTCTCACTGGCGCCGCTGGTGCGTTGTCGCTGTCCGGGCACGTGGCAACTCCCCTGGGTCGAGTCGGTCGACGGTACGTGGTTGCCAAGCGTAGCCCGTCATGGTCGACGAGTCGGTCCCGAGCAGGCACGGTGCGTCCGACCGGGTGTCGACGCCGCCTGGCAGTATGACCGCCCGTGATGAACGTTGGGCGCCGGGACGTGCTGAGGGGGTTGGTGCTGCTCACCGTGGCGGCCGGCACGGCGGCCGGGGCGGCCGGCTGCACGGAGACACCGGAGGACGCGCCACCCGACCCGCTGGCCGAGCTGGCGGCCAGGGCCAGGGCGGACGCGACGACCGCGCAGGCGGTGAAGTCGGCGGTGCCCGCGCTGGCGGAGGCGGCCGGGGTGGTGGCCGAGGCACGCGGCGAGCACGCGCGGGCGCTGCGGGCGGAGGTCGAGCGGGCGCGGCCGCCGGTGTCGTCCTCGTCGGCGGCGCCGCCCGAGGGTGAGCAGCCGCCCGCGGACGCGGGTGCGGCGCGGACGCTGCTGCTCGACGCGCTGACGGCGGCGGAGCGGCAGGCGGCGGAGCTGGTCGCGTCGCTCCCCCGGCACCGGGCGGGCCTGGTGGGTTCGGTGGCGGCCGGGTGCGCGAGCCTGCGGGAGGTGCTGGCGTGAGGTCACGGAACCTGCCGGAGGAGTCGGTCGCCGCGGTGCAGGCGGCACTGGGCGCGGAGCAGGCGGCGATCTGGGTGTACGGCCTGGTGAGCGCGTTCCTGCCGGAGGAGCTGGCGGCGACGGTCGACGAGGGCGCCACCGCGCACCGCAACCGCCGCGACGAGACCGCGCGCCTGCTGGCCGACGCGGGGCGGAAGCCGCGGCCACCGGAGCCGGCCTACGTCCCGCCGGAGCCGGTCACCGACCAGGCGTCGGCGCTGACGGTGCTGGTCCTGGCGGAGACGGACACGACGGTGGCGTGGCGGGCGGTGCTGGAGCGGACCGACGACCGCGGCCTGCGGGATTCGGCGCTGGCGGCGTTGACCGACGGCGCGGTGCGGGCGACCCGGTGGCGCGAGCAGGCGGGCGACACGCCTGCCGCGCGAGCCTTTCCCGGCCGGCCGGGAGACTGACGGGGGTCAGCCGGCTGGGTCGACCATCTCCTTCGCGAGCCGGATCGCGTCGGAGCAGACCCGGTCGAGTTCCTCCTCGGTACCGCCCTCGGCGGCGTTCGGGTCGTAGTCCGCCTCCACGATGATCACCTCGCGGCCGTCCCTGGCGGAGTCGTACCCGCCGCCGGCGCTGAGCGTCTCCAGGTCGGGGACGTCGACGTCGCCCTCGCGCACCAGGTCGTTGACGTTGCCGCTGCCGTCGATGTCGGTGAGCTCACGCAGTTGTTTGGCGGTGTCCTCGTCGGCCATCTCCACCACCGAGACCGACGTGTAGACCGTGCGGCCGTCGATGGTCGTGGAGTAGATCGCCCTGATCAGCCGGTCGCACGGCGTCTCTTTCAGGAAGTCCTCGATGTCGCCGTAGGCGTGGTCGGCGCAGTCCTCGTCCTCGATCGCCTCCGGGATCTCCGGGGTGAACTCGAACTCGCCGCCCGCCGGCTCGGTGGGCGGTGGTGTTCCGCCGAAGCCCGTCGGTTTCTCGGGTGGGCTCTCGTTGGTGAGGAACCACCAGAGGAACCCCGAGACCACCGCGACGGCGACGAGGCCGACGATCCGCAGCGCCCAGTCCGTCGGGGAGGGCTTGCCCGGCGCCTGCTCCTGGTGGAACGGGACCGGCGGCGGCCGGTCCGGCCGCTGCTGTTGGTTCTCGGGCCATGGCGGTTGCCCTGGGCGATACGGAGCCGACACGCGCGCCACGGTAACCGGACAAACCACGGTTAACCAGGGTGAGGTGCCGGCCTTCCCGGTCTCACCGCGTGCTATCGACGACGAGGTCCACGTCGTCCCAGTCGTTGTAGAGGTGGAACGCCAACCGGGTGCGACCTGCCCGGATGCTCCCGGCCACGCCCGCGGCGGCGAGCTTCGCGGCCTGCTCGTCGCTGAGGTCGAGGGACACGATCGCCGATCCGCGCGGCGGTAGGTCCCTGGCGGCGAGGACCGCGTCGGCGAGCGCAACGCAGTGCGCGCGGACCTCGGCGAGGTCCAGGCCGGCGAGCCACGGCAACGACGCCGCCGCGCCGAGCTGGGCGAACCACACCGGCGAGAGGTCCAGCCGGCGGGCGTCCGGCGCGAGGCGCAGCGGCATGCCGTAGATGCCGTCCCAGGGGTCGGCCGCGGCGAACCAGTTGGCCGCGACCGGCACGGTCCGCTCGAGCGCCTCGGGCCGGGCCGCGAGCCAGGCGACGCCGCGGGGAGCCAGCAGCCACTTGTAGCCCGCCCCGACGACCCAGTCCGCCCAGTCCAGGTCCAGCGGCAGCCACCCGGCGGCCTGGGTGACGTCGAGCAGCACGGGCGTGCCGCCCTTCGCCGCGCGCAACGCGGCCAGGTCGAGCACGGCGCCGTCGGCCGACTGGACCGCGCTCACCGCGACCAGGTCGTGGTCGGCGATCCTGGACGGCAGCTCGTCGGCGGAGACCTCGGTGACCGGCATCCCCCGCGCGGCGAACGGGAACGTGACGCTGGTGAACTCGCCGGCGAGGGTGAGCACCCGGGTGGCCGGCGGCAGGCTGGCGGCGACCAGGCCGACCAGCTGCGAGACGTTGCTGGCGGACGCGACCCGGGTGGGCGGCACGCCGACCAGCGACGCCCACGCCGCGCGGGCGGTGGTCACGTGGTCGTCGTAGTCCGGGGGCCGCGCGGCGCCGGTGCGCCAGCGGCGGACCTCGCGCTCCAGGGCGTCGGCCGCTGCCACCGGCGGCACGCCGATGCTCGCGGTGTTCAGGTAGCCGGGCGGTAGGTCGAACTGCTGTCCATGAGCGAGTCGCACCCCTCAACCAATACCGTATCGGGCATGCACACCACCGAGATCGAGGTGCGGACCGGCGACCGCGAGGTGGTCCACGACCTCACCGGCGACTGTCGCGACTTCCTGGCCGACGCCGGTGCGCGGGACGGCCTGCTCAATGTCTGGGTGCCGCACGCCACCGCCGGCCTCGCGGTGATCGAGACCGGTGCCGGCAGCGACGACGACCTGCTCCGCCAGCTGCGCGAGCTGCTGCCGGCGGACAACCGCTGGCGTCACCGGCACGGCGCGCACGGCCACGGGCGGGACCACGTGCTGCCCGCCGTGATCCCGCCCTACGCCAGCGTCCCGGTGATCGACGGGGAGCTCACGCTCGGCACCTGGCAGTCGATCTGCCTGGTCGACACGAACGTCGACAACCCGGTGCGCCGTGTCCGGTTGAGCTTCCTAGCCGGTTAGCACGGGCTCGCGGGCCGTGGTCGACGCCGGCTCCGGCGTGGCGCCCGCGCGGCCGGGCCAGAGCATGACGACCAGGCCGGCCACGGCCATCCCGGCGAGGACGAGCACGCCGAGCCGCACGTCCGGGGCGTCGGGCGTGCCCTGCAGCAGGCTGCGCAGACCCTCGGTGGAGAAGCGGAACGGAGTCCACGACCAGAGCAGGGTCCGGTAGGCGGGATCGAGCATCTCCGGCACCTGGCCGGCCACGGCGGGCGCGAGCAGGTACAGCGGGCCGAGGATCACCGCCGCGCGCAGCCGCAGCAGGCGCAGTAGCGCGCCCTGCACGGACGCGAACGCGACCGCGGTGAGCAGGACGAACCCGAGCACGTCGGCGCCGAGCGGCAGGTCGGCGTCCCACAGCCGCAGCAGGCCGACCACCGCGCCGGAGACCAGCACGGCGGCCGAGGTGAGCAGGGTGGCGCGGGCGAGCGGTCCGACCCGCATGCCGGAGCGGACCACCAGCAGCCCGAACGCGATCGACGCGACGAGGCCACCGAGCCACAGCAGGGCGCTGGCCGCCAGCGGCGCGGTGCGGGCCGCGGTACTCGCCGCGTGCACGGTGTCCACCGACGGCGGCGCGACCTGGACGCCCTGCTGGCCGAGCGCGCCGGCCAGGCCGTTCGCCGCGCCGGTGAGGATCTGCTGGGCGACCTGGGTGCCCTGCGGGTTGACCGCGCCGGACACGACGACCGTCGGGGTCACCCCGCGCTGGCCGGCCTCGAGTTCGAGGATCCCGTAGACCTCCTTGTCGGCCAGGAGCTGCCTGGCGGCGTCGGGCTCGGCGACCCGCCACTCGACGGTGTCGCCGCCGCGCTCGGCGATCAGCTGGGCGGCGGGTCGGAGCGCGTCGTCCGACGCGGACACCGCGAGCGGCAGGTGGTCGGGCGCGGCGGTGGCCTGCGCGCCGAAGGTCAGGAAGCCGAGCACCGTGGCCGCCACGGCGCCGACCACGCCGAGCAGCACGGCGACCAGTACGGGCCGGCGGGTGTTCATCGTGTCCTCCCCTTGTTTCATCATTCGTTGAATTCGAGCCTCACGGTACGCGCGGCCGAGAACTGAAGTCAACTGATGATGAAATACGGGCGTGCCACGATGGCGGCGTGGAGACACTCGTGCTGTGGGACCTCGACCTGACCCTCGTCGACTACAGCGGGCTCGGCGGCACGTGGTACGCCGAGGCGCTGATCAACGCCGTCGGGAAGGAACTGGGCCACGTGCCCTCGTTCCCTGGCCGCACGGAACGCTCACTGGCGCGCGAGATCCTGGCCGCGCACGGCGAGCCGCACGGCGACGAGCAGATCGAGCGGTTGTTCGCGGAACTGGAGGCCGTGGTGCTGGCGGCCAGGCCCGCACTGCCCACGCTGGGTCGCGCGCTGGCCGGGGCGGCGGAGATCCTCGCGGCACTGGACGGTCGCGACGGGGTGGCGCAGTCGGTGGTGACCGGCAACCTGCCGTCGGTGGCCACCTGGAAGCTGGAGGCGTTCGACCTGCACCAGCACGTGGACTTCGCGATCGGCGGCTACGGCTCGCTCTCCGACCACCGCCACGACCTGGTCGAGGTCGCCGTGGCCCGGGCGTCGGCCAAGCACGCGTGCGCGTTCGCGCCGGCGTCGGTGGTGGTCGTCGGCGACACCCCGGCCGACATCGCGGCCGGCCGCCACCACGGCACGATCACCGTCGGCGTGGCCACCGGCCGCTACGACGTCGACGACCTGACCGCCGCGGGCGCCGACATCGTCCTCCCGGACCTGGCCGACACCCCGGCGGTGCTGTCGTCGCTGCTGCGCTGAGGGGTCAGCCGCGCACCAGGTCGGTCAGGTGCGCCACGGCGTCGTCGACCGGGACCTCGACCCGCTCGCCGCTGGCCCGGTCCTTGACCTCGACGACGCCCTTGGCGAGTCCGCGGCCGACCACCACGATCGTCGGCACGCCGATCAGCTCCGCGTCGGCGAACTTCACGCCGGGCGTGGACGTGCGGTCGTCGAGCAGCACGGACAGGCCGGCCTCGTCGAGTTGGGCGGCCAGCCGCTCGCCGCCCTCGCGCACGGCGTCGTCCTTGCCGGCGATCACCACGTGCACGTCGGCCGGCGACACGGCCCTCGGCCACACCAGGCCCTGCTCGTCGTGCGACTGCTCGGCGATCACGGCGACCAGGCGGGAGACGCCGATGCCGTAGGAGCCCATGGTGATCCGGATCGGCTTGCTGTCCGCGCCCAGGGCGTCCAGCCCGAAGACGTTCGCGAACTTGCGCCCCAGCTGGAAGATGTGCCCGATCTCGATGCCGCGGGCCGCGACCAGGGTGCCGCGTCCGTCCGGCGACGGGTCGCCCTCGCGCACGTCGGCCACGTCGATCGTGCCGTCCGGGGTGAAGTCACGGCCGCAGACCAGGTCGACGACGTGGTGGTCGACCTTGTCGGCGCCGGTGACCCAGGCCGTCCCGGTGACCACCCTCGGGTCGACCAGGTACCGGATGCCGTTGTCCTGCAACGCCTTCGGGCCGATGTAGCCCTTCACCAGGAACGGGTTCGCGGTGAAGTCGGCCTCCTCGAGCAGCGCCACGTCCGAGGGGTACAGCGCGGCCTCGAGGCGCTTGGGGTCGACCTCGCGGTCGCCGGGCACCGCGATCGCCAGCAGCTCCCAGGACTTCGCGCCGGGTGCGCGAACCTTCACCAGCACGTTCTTGAGCGTGTCCGCGGCGGTGAACTCGCGGCCGAGCCCGGCGCCGTTGAGGAAGGTCACCAGGGTCTCGATGGTGGGAGTGTCCGGCGTGTGGTGCACCTGCGACTCCGGCTTGTCCGCAATGGACAGTGCGGGCGGCGCGGGGGTGACCACGGCCTCGACGTTGGCCGCGTAGTCGGACTCGGTGCTGCGCACGAACGTGTCCTCGCCGGTGGGCGCGTCGGCGAGGAACTCCTCGGACGCCGATCCGCCCATCGCGCCGGACATCGCGGAGACGATCACGTACGACAGGCCGAGCCGGTCGAAGATCCGCTGGTAGGCCTCGCGGTGGAGCTGGTAGGACGCGGCGAGGCCCTCGTCGCTGAGGTCGAACGAGTAGGAGTCCTTCATCAGGAACTCGCGACCGCGCAGGATGCCCGCGCGGGGCCGCGCCTCGTCCCGGTACTTGGTCTGCACCTGGTAGAGCACGACCGGGAAGTCCTTGTAGGAGCTGTACTCCCCCTTCACGGTGAGCGCGAACAGCTCCTCGTGCGTTGGGCCGAGCAGGTAGTCGCCGCCCTTGCGGTCCTTGATCCGGAAGAGGCTGTCGCCGTACTCGGTCCAGCGGCCGGTCGCCTCGTAGGGCTCGCGGGGCAGCAGCGCGGGGAACTGGATCTCCTGCCCGCCGATCGCGTCCATCTCCTCCCGCACGACCTGCTCGATCCGGCGGAGTACGCGCAGGCCGAGCGGCAGCCAGGAGTAGCCGCCCGGGCCCACCCGGCGGACGTACCCGGCGCGCACCAGCAGCTTGTGGCTGGGCACCTCGGCGTCCGCCGGATCCTCACGCAGTGTGCGCAGGAACAGCGACGACATCCTGGTGATCACGGCATTACTCCTTGGCAGAGGAAACTGCCGTCAGAGAGTAGTGAACCTCACCTGGCCTGCTCCAACCGGTTACGCGACCCGCTCCCCGCGCGCCGGCTCGACGATCCGGTCCTCGGTGACGATCGCGGTCACCAGGTCGGCCGGGGTCACGTCGAACGCGATGTTCAGCGCCTGGGTGCCGGCCGGCGCGGTCCGGGTACCGGCGAACGCGAGGACCTCGGCGCCGTCCCGCACCTCGATCTCCACCTGGTCGCCGGACGGGATCGACGCGTCGACGGTCGACTCGGGCGCGGCGACCAGGAACGGGATCCCGGCGCGGGCGGCGGCGAGGGCCAGCGGATAGGTGCCGATCTTGTTGACCACGTCGCCGTTGGCCACCACCCGGTCGGCGCCGACGACCACCGCGTCGGCGAACCCCCTGGCCAGCACGGTCGGCCCGGCGGCGTCGGCGACCAGGGTGTGCGGCACGCCGAGGTGGGCGAGTTCCCACGCGGTCAACCGAGCACCCTGCAGCAGCGGGCGGGTCTCGTCGACGTACACGTGTCGCAGCCGGTTCCGGTCGTGCAGCGAGCGGACCACGCCGAGCGCGGTGCCCCACTCGACACAGGCCAGGCCGCCGGCGTTGCAGTGGGTGTGCACCGCGACCGGGCCGTCGATCCGGTCGGTGAGCCAGCTCGCGCCGCGGTCGCCGAGCGCGCGGTTGCACACCCCGTCCTCGGCGAGCAGGTCGAGCGCCTCGGCCAGCACCGCCTCCGGGCCGTCGTCGAGCCGGGCCAGCACGCGGTCGACACCGCGGGCGAGGTTCACCGCGGTGGGGCGGGCGGCGCGGAGCGCGGCGATGTCGGCCTCGGGTTCCCGGGAGGTGCGCACGGCGAGCGCGACGCCCAGCGCGCCGGCTGCCCCGAGCGCGGGCGCCCCGCGGACGGCGAGCCGCTGGATCGCGATGACCAGCTCGTCGACCGTGCGGAGGGACAGCTCCACCACACCGCCGGGCAGTTTGGTCTGGTCGATGACGACGATGTGGTCGCCGCGCCAGTCGATGGTGCGCATCCCTCCATTCTGTCGGTGCCCGGCCCTAGCGTCGCGGCATGAACATCACCATGGGTGGAATCACCATCGACTGCGCGGATCCGCGCTCGCTCGCCGAGTTCTGGACCAAGGCGCTCGACCTCGAGACCGTGTTCGACGCCGACGGCCTCTACCTCCAGCTGCGATCGCGGGTCAGACCGGAACAGCCGTACCTCGGCCTGCAGAAGGTGCCGGAGGAACTGACCGGCAAGAACCGGGTGCACGTCGACTTCGCCACCGACGACCGGGAGGGCGAGGTCGACCGGCTCGTCGCCCTCGGCGCGACGCGGGGCGACACGCACTCGATGCCCGGCCTGGACTGGACCGTTCTCCAGGACCCGGAAGGCAACGTGTTCTGCGTGGGCTCGCCGCACGAATAAATCGGTTGCGCGGGCGGTGGCGGGTCGGGCAGGCTGCCCGGCGTTGGTTCCGCGTGCCGGTGGGTTCGCCGGCGGACAGGTGGGGAGGTGCCCTGTGACCACGACTGTCGCCTGGACGGGGTACGCCCGCGTCCGCCCGCCCCGCCCGTAGCGCCTGGTCGTTCCGCGACGCGCCGGTGGGGCGCTCAACTCTCGCTTTCGAGGAGAACCCACCAGTGCGCATGCACGAGTACGACGACTATCTGGACGACGAATCCCACTCGCGCCGCCCGCGCCGACGGTCCCGCGAGTTCGACGACGACGTGTTCGACCCGCAGGCCCAGCGGGCTGGACGGCTGACCGAGCAGGAACGCGCGCGGCTGGCCGCGGTGCGGGAGAGCGCGTTCGCCGGCCCGCCGCTGCCACCCGGCGCCGACCGGTGGTCCACCTGGGACGACGGCGAACAGGGCCCGCACCCGCGCCCGGCGTGGGTGGTGACCGAGCTGGCCGCGGCCGACACCGAGCTGGGAGTGCTGAAGACCGGCAAGGAGGCCGACGTCCACCTGATCAGGAGGGCGGTGCCGGACACCGATCGCGGCACGCTGCTGGCCGCGAAGCGCTACCGCAGCAACGAACACCGGCTGTTCCACCGCGACGCCGGCTACCTCGAGGGCAGGCGGATGCGGCGCAGCCGCGAGATGCGGGCGATCGCCAACCGCACGTCGTTCGGCCGGAACCTGATCGCCGAGCAGTGGGCGGTCGCGGAGTTCGCCGCGCTGTCCCGGCTGTGGTCGATCGGCGCGCCGGTGCCCTACCCCGTGCAGCGCAGCGGCACCGAGCTGCTGATGGAGTTCCTGGGCGACGACGACGGCACCGCGGCCCCGCGGCTGGCGGAGTCCCGGCCGGCGCCGGACGAGCTGGTGGAGCTGTGGCACCAGCTGGTGTCGGTGCTGGAGCTCCTCGCCGGCGAGGGCATGACGCACGGTGACCTGTCGGCGTACAACCTGCTGGTGCACGACGGGCAGGTGGCGATGATCGACCTCCCGCAGATCGTCGACGTGGTCGCGAACCCCAGCGGCACGGAGTTCCTGGCGCGCGACGTGGCGAACGTCATGGGCTGGTTCCGTTCCCGCGGTCTACCCGACGATCTGCTGGACGAAAAGGCCGTGGTTGGCCGGTTGCTGGCGGCGGCGGGCCTCGACTGAGCAGGCGGCGGGCTGCTCGCGGCGCGCGATCAGGTAGTCTTGACCGAGCGTCGCGAGCGGCCGCTGCCGTTCGCGACTTCCTGATGGCGCCACCTGGGCGCCGGGCTCGTCCGCGCGAGATCGTCGCCTCTGCGAGAGGCCTCCCGAGACGTGCCACACCCTCGAGAGGAATTCGTGCCAAACAGCGCCGTGCGCCGATCCGCGCGCACCACCAAGCCATCCCACAAGAAGGCCAAGACCCACACCCGTGCCGACCAGCGCGGCACCCACCGCCACAACGGCACCCCTTACGCCGACGACTCCCGCGGCAACCGCCGCAACGCCACGGACTGGCGTGACGACCGCCGCGGTGCCGACACCGCGCGCGCCCCCCGCCGCGACCGTCCGAGCTGGCGGGACGACGACCGGCGCGACAACCGCCGCTCGGCGGACGACCCGCGCGGCGCGCACCGCAACGGCGCGAGCAGGCGGGACGACGACCGGCGGCCGAACCGTCGCGAGCGCACCGAAGACTGGCGCGACAACGGCAACGGCCAGGGCAGGCCGAACCGGCGGCCCCGTTCCGACGAACGGGACGGCCGCGGGTTCCGCCGGGACGAGCGGGCACCGCGGCGGACCACCGGCGACCACGACCGGGGGGAGCCCCAGCGTGCCCCCCGCAGGTTCACCGAGGAGCGTCCCGCCGTCGAACGCACCGGTGCCGAGCGCGCCACCCGGCGACCCTCGGCCTCCGGGTCCTCGGTGAGCTTCGCCGAGCTGGGGCTGCCCGACGCGCTCCTCGACGCGCTCGCCAGCGCGGGCATCGACGCGCCCTTCCCCATCCAGGCGGCCACCCTGCCCGACGCGCTCGGCGGCCGGGACGTCCTCGGGCGCGCCCAGACCGGCTCGGGCAAGACCCTCGCCTTCGGACTGGCGCTGCTCACCCGGCTGAACGGGAGCACGAGCAGGCCCTCGCGCCCGCGTGGGCTCGTGCTCGTGCCGACGCGTGAACTGGCCATGCAGGTCGAGGACGCGCTGCGGCCGCTGGCGAAGGCACTCGGGCTGTGGTGCCGCACGGTCGTCGGTGGGCTGTCCTTCTCCCGCCAGGTCGACCAGCTCAAGCGCGGTGTCGACCTGCTCATCGCCACCCCGGGCCGGCTGTCCGACCACGTCCGGCAGGGCACCTGCCACCTCGACGACGTCCGGTTCGCCGCGATCGACGAGGCCGACCAGATGGCCGACATGGGCTTCCTGCCGCAGGTCCGCGCGATCCTCGACCTCGTCCCGGACGACGGCCAGCGCATGCTGTTCTCCGCCACCCTGGACTCCGACGTCAGCCAGCTGGTCGACCGGTACCTGACCGACCCGGTCACGCACTCGGTCTCCCCCGCGACCGCCGCCGTCGACACCATGGACCACCACCTGCTGCTGGTCTCCAACACCGACAAGCCGGCCGTGGTCACCGAGCTGGCCGCCCGCGAGGGCCGGACGATCATGTTCCTGCGCACCAAGCACCACGTCGACCGGCTCACCAAGCAGCTGCGCGGCGTGGGCGTCCGCGCGGGCGCCCTGCACGGCGGCAAGCCGCAGGGCGCGCGCAACCGGGTGCTCGGCGACTTCAAGGACGGCCGGGTCGAGGTCCTGGTCGCCACCGACGTCGCCGCGCGCGGCATCCACGTCGACGGGATCAGCCTGGTCGTGCACGTCGACCCGCCCGCGGACGCCAAGGACTACCTGCACCGCGCCGGCCGCACCGCGCGCGCCGGGGAGTCCGGCACCGTCGTCACGCTGGTGACCAACCAGCAGCGGCGCACGGTCTTCCGGCTCACCGAGCAGGCGGGTGTCCAGCCGGAACGCACGAAGGTCGGCCCGGGTGACGCGGACCTGGTGCGGATCACCGGCGCCCGCGTGCCCTCGGGCGAGCCCGTGGTCGACCCGGAGCCGACCCGGCGCCCACCGCGCTCCGGCGGGCCCCGCCGCCCGGGCTTCCGGCCCCGGCAGCACCAGCGCAGGCACTGACCGACCCGTGGCGCCCGCCCCCCCCCCCCCCGCCCCCCCCGGGGGGGGCCGGGCGGCACCCCGGGCGGCCCCCCGGCCGCCCCCCATCACCCCGGG
>NZ_JAFFZE010000014.1 GCF_025165815.1 Actinophytocola gossypii
CCGGGGCGGCCGGCCCGGGCCGCACCCGCGCTGGCACGCCCCGCCCGGGGCCGCCGCCCCCCCGGCGGGCGCCACGTCAGGTGCTGGGCAGGCCGTCACCGAGGGCGGCCACCGGGCCGACGACGATCACCGCGGGCGGACGGACACCGTGCGTGCGCACGTCGTCGGCCACCTTGTCCAGGGTGGACCGGACCAGGCGCTGGGCGCGGGTGGTGCCCTCCTGGACCACGGCCACCGGGGTGTCCGCCGCGCGGCCGGTGAGCAGCACCTCGGCGAACGCGGCGATCCGCTCCACCGCCATCATCAGCACCAGCGTCCCGCGCAGCGACGCCAGCGCCGGCCAGTCCACCAGGGAGTCCGGGTGTCCGGGCGGCAGGTGCCCGGAGACCACCACGACCTCGTGCGCGACGCCGCGGTGGGTCACCGGCACCCCGGCGACCCCGGGCACGCCGAACGCCGAGGTCACGCCGGGTACCACCGTCACCGGCACGTCGGCGGCCGCGCAGGCGAGCAGTTCCTCGAACCCGCGCCCGAACACGTACGGGTCCCCGCCCTTGAGCCGGACCACGAACCGGCCGGCCCGCGCCCTGGACACCAGCAGCTCGTTGATCGTGTCCTGCGACGCGGCCCGCCCGTACGGGTTCTTCGCCGCGTCCACCACCTCGACGTCCGGCGCCAGCTCGTCGAGCAGCGGGCCCGGTGCCAGCCGGTCGGCGACCACGACGTCCGCCTGGGCCAGCAGCCGCCGCCCGCGCACGGTGATCAGGTCCGGATCGCCCGGCCCGCCGCCGACCAGCGCGACGCCGACCGGGCGCGGTCCCGGCGCCACCAGACCGGAGCCGAGCGCGCGCAGCAGACCGTCCCGGACGGTCGCCGACCGGCGGTGCTCGCCGCCGGCCAGCACCCCGACCAGCAGGCCGTCGTGGTTGCCCGTCGCCGGGGTCACCGCCGTGCCGGCCGATCCGGCGTCGGCGCGTACGCAGAACACCCGCAGCCGCTCGGCCGCCGCCGACACCTCGGCGTTCACCGACGGCGAGGAGGTGCAGCACAGCACGTACCAGGCGCCGTCGAGGTCGCCCGGCGCGTACGGGCGCCGGTGCCAGACCAGCGCACCCGACTCGGCGAGCCCCACGACCGCGGGCGTGGCCTCCGGTGCGACCACCTCGACCGCGGCCCCGGAGGACACCAGCCTCGGCAGCCGTCGAGCGGCCACGGTCCCGCCGCCGACCACCACGACACGGCGGCCGGCCAGGTCGAGTCCGGCCAGGTAGTGCAGCTCGGTCATGCGACCAGCATGCCGCAGCGGAAACGCGGTGGCCGGTAGGGTCGGCCCATGGTCTCGGTCAACTCCACGATGGTGCCGCTCGGCACCACCGCGCCCCCGTTCGAGCTCCCGGACCCCGACGGCGTCACCTGGACCCTCGACCGGGTCGCCGGGCCGCGCGGCACGCTCGTCGCGTTCCTGTGCAACCACTGCCCGTACGTCCAGCACATCGCGGTCCCGCTCGGCGCGGCCGCGGCCCGCTGGCGCCAGCAGGGCATCGGCGTGGTCGGGATCAACAGCAACGACCCGGAGGCCTACCCGGACGAGGTGCCGGAGCGGATGGCGGCCAACGCCGCCGCCTGGCGCTGGACGTTCCCCTACGTGTCCGACCCCGAGCAGACCGCCGCGCACGCCTACCGGGCCGCCTGCACGCCGGACTTCTTCCTGTTCGACGCCGACCGCGCGCTCGTCTACCGCGGCCGGTTCGACGCCGCCCGGCCGGGCAACGGCGTCCCGGTGACCGGCGACGAGCTGGACGCCGCCGTCGCCTCGGTGGTCGCGGGCGAGGAGATCGAGGTCGGCCAGCTCGCCAGCATCGGCTGCAACATCAAGTGGAGGCCGGGCAACGAGCCCGCCTGGTTCGGCTGACCGGACCGGGGGCCGCCCCCAGCGGGAGCGGCCCCCGGTATCGGACTCCGAGTCAGCCGATCTGCTGCTGGATCAGGTCGTGGAACGCCGCCACCCGGCCGTAGACGCCGGGGAAGTTCGGCTCCGCGCAGCCCTGGCCCCAGGACACGATGCCGATCAGCTTGCGGGTGCCGTCCGCGGTGACGCCCTCCAGCGGGCCACCGGAGTCGCCCTGGCAGCTGTCCTTGCCGCCCTCGGGCAGCCCGGCACACACCATCGACGCCGGGTCGTAGGAACCCGGGTACGCCGAGGAGCAGGTGTCGTCGGACGTCACCGGCACGTCGACCTTGCGCAGGGTGTCCGACGGCGACCCGCTGTCGGTCACGCCCCAGCCGAGCACCGTGCTGGTCGCGCCCTCCGCATACAGGTCACCGTCCGACGGCGACGCGAGCGCGATCGGCGCCTGCGACAGCTCGGTGTCGAGGGTGAGCACGGACGCGTCGTTGATCAGCGCGCCGGAGTCCCAGTCCGGGTGGATCCAGATGTCGGTCACGCCGGCGACCGTGCCTCCGCCGCCGCTGAGCGACGTGCGGCCGGCAACGACCTGGATGTCCGCAGGCGAGGAGCCCTCGGTGCAGTGCGCGGCCGTGACGACCTTGTTCGGGGCCACGATCGAGCCCCCGCAGAACTGGAACCCGTCCGGCGTGGTCAGCGCGACCACGAACGGGTTCTCCTCGATGGTGGTCTCCTCGCCACCGATGATGTTCGGCTGAACGTCAGCCGGTGCCGGGTCCGCGCTCGCTGTCGACACCGATGCCGCGACCCCGACCGACGCGAGAACCGCTGCGGCAACCCCGGCCAGGCGGAGCAGGCGCCTTGCCTCAGCCATGACTCTCTCCCTTGTCTCCCCCGCGAGTCGACGTCCTCACGGGCTGACTCATGGCTACAAGGCGGTCACCGCGTGCCACAACGCCCGATCGTCGTGGGCCGAATGGCCCCCTACCGATCGGTAACCGGGCTTTGACCTGCGGAAACGATGGAAACAACCGGCACCCGACGTTCGGCTGGACTTGATCTCGGGCGGCCGGATCAGCGGCGGATTCCCCACAGCAGCATCGTCGAGGACGCCTGCCGCACGGCCGCCGAGCCCTGCGCCAACCCGTCCACCGGGGCCGCGAACAGCAGCCGGCCGTCCACCGCGTAGCCGGCGTCGGTGAGCGTGTCGCGGACCGGGCCGACGCTGCCCAGCTCGCGCACCTCGACCACGATCCGGCTCGCCCCGGCACCCGCGCAGGAGCGCACCACGTCGGTGCGGGCGGTGCCGAGGAACACGGCGTCCGGTTGCGGCAGGCCGACCAGCGCCTCGGGAACCTGGCCGTCGACGAGCCGAACGTCCACACCGTGCCGTTTGGCGTTGGCGACGATCCGCACGCACAGCCCGGGATCGTTCTCCACGGCGATCACCGCCGCGCCGAGCCGGGCGGCCTCGACGCCGAGCGCACCACAGCCCGCCGCCACGTCCCACACCAGCGCACCCGGTCTCGGCGCCAGCCTGGCCAGCGCGAGCGCACGCAGCTCCGGGCCGCTCGCCATGCCCTCGCGGTGGGTGAACTCGGCCTCGTCGAGCGCCCACCCGTTCACCGGCGGCGCCGGCTCGCCGCCGGCGATCCACCCGGACCGGCCCACCCGGTCCAGGTCGGCCAGGCACAGCACCACCGAGGGCTGCCGCCACGTCCGGTCGGCGGCCTCGGCCGGGTCGACGATCGACAGGGTTTCCTGATCACCACCGACGGCCTCGAGCACGACAAGGGTGCGCCGCCAGCCGGACAGGGCCGCGCCGAACTCGGCCGGGCCGGTGCCGGGGGCGGTGAGCACGCCGACGGCGGGGCGGGCGCGGCACACGTTCACCGCGTCGCGGAAGGCGCGGCCGTGCGCGCTGACCACCGTGATGTCGTCCCACGGCCGGTGAACCATGGCGGCGACCCGCTGCACCTGCGTCACCGACGGCCAGCACACGGTCGGCAGACTGCGCTCCCGCAGCGCGCGCAGCACCCCGAAGTACCCGGGGTCGCCTGCGGTGAGCACGACCGCGTGTTCGTCCGCATCGACCGACGCGGCCAAGGCGTCCAGGGCGGTGCCGGGTAACTCGTTCTGGCCGGACAGCTCGATGGTGCGCGGTTTGTCCGGAACCGAGGCCGAGCCGGCACCGGTACCCAGCGCGGCGGTCGCCCAGCGCCGCAGCAGCGCGCGGCCGCCGACCACCAGGCCCGCGGCGGCAAGGGCATTCCCGGCGCCAGGCGGGAGATCGTGTCCATCCACACCGATCACGGTCACCGTTGCCGTCATACCCCCATTCGACCACGCTCGACGCTACCGTGGGGGAAAATTTCTGACGGATCCTTTCAGGGTTCGGCCGTGCGGACGGCCTCGAGTGGTCCACGATCCGGGGGCTGTCAGACTCGACGCCGTGACCTCGGTTTTCGACTGGTTGGACACCCGCGCGGACGAACGGCGACGGGCCGGTCTGGCGCGCAGGCTCCGCCCCCGCCGGCCCGACTCCGACCTGCTGGACCTGGCCGGCAACGACTACCTCGGCCTGGCCAGGGACAAGCGGGTGGCGGGCGCCGCCGCGGCCGCGACCCTGCGGTGGGGCGCGGGGTCGACCGGATCGCGGCTGGTCACCGGAACCACCGAACTGCACACCGAGCTGGAGCACGAGCTGGCCGCGTTCTGCGGCACGCAGGCGGCGCTGGTGTTCTCGTCCGGGTTCACCGCGAACCTGGGCGCGGTCACGGCGCTGTCCGGCAAGGGCAGCGCGATCGTCACCGACGCCTACCTGCACGCGTCGCTGATCGACGGCTGCCGGCTGTCCCGGGCGGACGTGGCGGTGGTCGGGCACGCCGATCCGGCGGCGGTGGCGCACGCCCTGCGGACGAGGCGGACCGAGCGTGCCCTGGTGGTGACCGACTCGGTGTTCTCCGTGGACGGTGACCTGGCACCGCTGCCGGAGCTGGTGGCGGCCTGCCGCGCGCACGGCGCGGCGCTGGTGGTGGACGACGCGCACGGTCTCGGCGTGCTCGGGCCGGGCGGCCGGGGCGCCGTGGCCGACGCGGGCCTGTCCGGCGAACCGGACGTGGTGACGACGATCACGTTGTCCAAGGCGCTGGGGGCGCAGGGCGGCGCGGTGCTCGGCCCGCGACGGGTGATCAAGCACCTGGTGGACTCGGCGCGCAGCTTCATCTTCGACACCGGGCTCGCGCCGGCGAGCACCGCGGCCGCGTTGACCGCGCTGGGCGTGCTGCGGGAGGAGCCGGAGCTGGCCACCCGGGTGCGGTCGACCGCGCTGTCGCTGGCCGAGCGGCTGCGGGCGGCCGGGCTGACGGTCACCGAGCCGGCCGCGGCGGTGGTGTCGGTGCTCGCGCCGTCGCCCGAGCTGGCGGTGCGCTGGGCCGACGACTGCCGGGCGGCCGGCGTGTGGGTGGGGTGCTTCCGGCCGCCGTCGGTGCCGGATCAGGTGTCGCGGCTGCGGCTGACCGCGCGGGCGGACCTCACCGAGGGCGACGTCGACCGCGCGGTGGACGTGATCACCCGGTGCGCTCCGCCCGAGGCCGGCGCCGCATCGTGATGTGCTCGATGCCGTCCTCGAGGAACGGCTCACCCTCGGGCACGAAGCCGAACCTGGCGTAGAAACCCTGCGCGTAGGACTGGGCGTCCAGCACGGCCTCCGCGTCGCCGATGCGGGCCATCGCCTCGGCCATCAGCAGCCGGCCGAGACCGGTGCCGCGGGCGGCCTTGGTGGTGCACACCCGGCCGATCCGGCGCACGCCGTTCGGGTCGTGGAGGATGCGCAGGTAGGCCTGGGGTTCGCCGGTCGGCGGGCTCCACAGGTGGACCGTCTCCGGCAGCAGGTCACGGCCGTCCAGCTCGGGGTAGGGAGCGTTCTGCTCCACCACGAAGACGTCGACCCGCAGCCGGAGCACGGCGTACAACTCGGCGGCCGTCAGCTCGTCGCCGGCGGCGAAACGCGGTGTGGTCACCCCAGGTGGATATCAGACCTGTTCGTCGAGGACCGCGGCGTATGCCATCAGCCGGGTGTAGACGCCGGGCTTGCCGGCCAGGGCACAGCCCTCGCCCCACGAGGTGATGCCCACCAGCACGCCCTCGACGACCAGCGGGCCGCCCGAGTCGCCCTGGCACGAGTCGACTCCGCCCTCCGGCAGGCCGGCGCAGATCATCGACTCGGCCTTGAAGGTCGAGTACGAGTTGGCGCAGTCGGCGTCGGCGACCAGCGGCACCTCCGCCCCGAGCAGGAAGCGGGACGGCTCGCCGCCGGCGGTGGTGCGGCCCCAGCCGAGGATCAGGCCGGGCTTGCCCGCCTCGTACAGCGCGGCGTCGTCCGCACCGGCGCGCTCGATCGGCCGGTACGGCAGCGGTTCGCGCAAGGTCAGCACCGCCACGTCGGCGCCGTCGCGCACGTCGGTGAAGTCCGGGTGGACCCAGAGCGACGCCACGGGCGAGATCAGGCCGGTCTCGCTCTGCTTGTCCTCGCGGCCCGCGACGACGGTGATGTCGGCCGGGCGCTCGCCGGCCACGCAGTGCGCGGCGGTGATGACCTTGTCCTCGGCGACGAGCGAGCCGCCGCAGTACTGGAAGCCGTCGACGGTCGCGAGGTAGACCATGTAGCTGTGGTCGGCGATGCTCGCCCGACTGCCGCCGACGATCCGCTCGTCGGCACCGGCCTGGCCGGCGACACCGGTGGCGACACCGGTGACGGCAAGGACGACGGCGAGCAGTAGCCGCCGGTACCGGGTGGGTCCCCCCATGTGCTCAGCTCCTCACGCTGGTCGAGACTGCACCGACCAGACTTTCGTGCGGAGCGGTCGCCGGCAACTTGGAACATGTCGCCCGACCAGGTGAACTTTCGGTGTGCGACAATGCCCGCAGAGTCCCGAGTGGACTCCCGGACGAGCGGTGCCGTACCCGGTGTGCGACAAGACGGCGCCACGGGAGTGCAACATGGCCTGGCTCGTGCTCGTCGTCTCCGGGGTGTTGGAAGCCGTGTGGGCGACCGCTCTGGACAAGTCCAACGGGTTCACCCGGCTCGGCCCGTCGGTCGTGTTCGGGATCGCGCTCGTGCTCAGCATGGCGGGGCTCGCGTTCGCCATGCGCGAGTTGCCGGTCGGCACGTCCTACGCGGTCTGGGTGGGTATCGGCGCCACACTCACCGTCGCGTACGGAATGTGGAGCGGCGCGGAGACCGCGTCGGCGGTGAAGGTGTTGCTGCTGCTGGGCATCGTGGGCTGCGTCATCGGGCTGAAGCTGCTGCACTGAGCCCGTCTAGCACGATGGCGAGGCCCGCGCGGAACTCGTCGGCCGGCGGGAGCGCGCGGGCCTGCGCGGCGGTCTCGGCCAGTACCGGGAAGTCCGATATGGACAGTTCGGCCATCGCGGCCGTGCCGGAGCCGGACAGCGGGCCGTAGTGCTCGTTCTGCAGCGCGCCGAGCAGGTAGGCCACCAGCGTCCGCTGCGCGACGACCCGGCGCCGCCCGGTGAAACCGGCCTCGGTCAGCACGGCGAGGGTCGCCTCGATCCAGCGCAGCGACGCCGGCGCGGCGTGCCGGTGGCGGACCACGAGCGGCACCACCTCGCGGTGCGCCTGGGTGGCCGCGCGCATCCGCTCCAGCAGGCCCGCGATCCGGTCGCGCCACGGGCCGGGCGGCACCGACAGGTCCAGGTCGGTGAGCACGTGGTCGACGACCAGCACCTCGAGCTCGTCGCGGTCGGCGACGTACCGGTACAGCGACATGGCGGCCATGCCGAGCTCCTTGGCCACGGCTCGCATGGTGAGTGCGGCGAGGCCGTCCCGGTCGACCACCGCGAGCGCGGCGGCGGCGATCCCGGATCTGGTCAGCGAACGTGGGCGGGGCACGGGTTGACAGCGTACAAGGCACGCGATAAACCGTAGATGTACGATGTACGCCTACGAAGTAGGAGGGTCATGCTCACCTCGATCCACGGGACACCGGTACCCGTGCCCGATCCGGACCGGCTGGTGCACCTGCAGTTCCGGCGCTTCGCCGGCTGCCCGGTGTGCAACCTCCACCTGCGCTCGATCGTCGCCCGGCATGACGAGATCCGTTCCGCCGGCGTCCGCGAGGTGGTGGTCTTCCACTCGTCACGCGCGGAGCTGCTCGAGCACGCGGCCGAGCTGCCGTTCGACGTGGTCGCCGACCCGGACAAGCGTCTCTACCGCGAGTACGACGTCGAGTCCGCGCCCCGCGCCCTGCTCGATCCGCGCGCCTGGCCCGGCATCGTCCGCGCGATCGCCACCGGCCTGCGCCACCGCGACAAGACGCCGGCGAGCCGGGTCCACGGCGGGCGGCTGGGGCTGCCGGCCGACTTCCTCATCGCCCCCGACGGCCGCACGGTCGCCGGCAAGTACGGCGAGCACGCCAACGACCAGTGGTCGGTGGACGAACTGCTCGCCCTCGTCCCAGCAAGGGAGATCCACCCATGATGACCGTCGAGGTGTTCACCACACACGGCAGCGCCGAGAGCCGGCGTGCCCTCGCCGACCGGCTACTGGCCGACCTGCTGGCCGAGGAGCACGCGCCGGAGGCGGTGCTCACCGGCGCCAGCGAGTTCGTCCACGTCGTCGTGCACGAGCCGGTGGCCTGGGCCACCGGCGGTCCGGCCGGCTCGCCGCGCCACCTCGTGCGGGTCACGGTGCCCGGCTCGTGGAACGCGGTGGAGTTCGGCCCGTACATCATCCCGAGGGTCACCGAGATCGTCGCCTCGTTCGAGGACGACCCGACCCGGCTGTACCGCGAGCCGCACTGCGTGGTGCAGATCGTCGGCCTGCGCGAGCACGCCGTCGGCACCCTCGGCCGCGCCACCACCAGCACCGAGATCACCCGGCTGATGACCGAGAACTACCGGCGTTCCGGCGAGCGTGTGACGGCCCCGGAGGGCAGCGTCGTCGACCCGGTCTGCGGCATGGTGGTCGAGCTGGCGACCGCGGCGTTCACCCTCGACCACGACGGTTCCACGTACGCGTTCTGCGCGCCGTCGTGCCGGAAGGTGTTCGCCGAGGACCACGCGATCGCGGTCTAGGACCGGCCGGCCGTGTCCTCTGTGGACCCACCGCCGCCGAAGCGGTTGAACACCTTGCCGGCCGCGCCGGACACGGCCTCGCCGACGTCGCTGAGAACCTTGGTCAGCGGGTCGGTCGAGTCGGACCAGGACTCCTTGTAGGACCGGCCGGCCGACCTGATGTCGTCCATCATGGAGCTGGACGGCGCGTCGTCGGCGCGGCGCTGGTAGTCGCCGGCGAGGATCGCGCGGTACTCCTCGGAGGCGGCCCAGCGCTGCAACTGCGCGGCCCGCACCACGGCGAACGGGTGGCTCATGCTCTCCACGGTCATCAGCTTGAGCACGCTGTCGCGGATGTCGTCGACCTCCTCGTACTCCCTGGCCTGCGCCATGAACTCGGGGATGTCGATGTCGTCCATGCTGGTGCCGCCGGCCAGGTAGACGTGCTGGCGCAGCGCGGCGGCCGGGTCCTGGCCGCACAGCAGGCCGGCGCGGTCGGCGGTCAGCTCGGCCTTGCGGTACCACTCCATCAACGCGGCGATCACCGCGCGCAGGCCGAGCGCGCCGACCGGCACCCAGTTGACCGTGGCCTGCAGGCGCAGCAGCCGCATCAGCAGGGTGCGCAACACGTTGTGCCCGGACAGGATGTGCCCGGTCTCGTGGCCGATCACCACGCGCAGGCCGTCCCGGTCGAGCGCCTCGACCAGGCCCGTGGTGACCACGATGAACGGCTTGTCGATGCCGATGGCGTAGGCGTTGGCCCTGGGGTCGCGGGTGACGTACAGGTCGGGCACGGTGTCCAGGTCGAGCGTCTCGGCGCAGTCCACCCGCAGCCGGTTCAGCCTCGGGTACTGCTTCTCGCTCACCCGGATCGCCGACGCCACCGCGAACAGCCGCTCGGCGCGCTCGTTCCACATCCCGGCGACGGCCTTGAGCACCGACGACACGCCCGGCACCGCGCGGAGCGTCGCCATCGCGCCCCGGTCGGCCGGGTGCTCGTAGGCCCTCGGGCTGATCCCGGGGAACCGCACCCGCGTGCTCCGCTCCAGCTCGTCCCCGCCGTTCACGTTCTCGGACACCGTGCACCACTCCCTCGGTCACCGCCCAGAGTAGGGCCTAGGCTGGGCGGCACCCCAGACGATCACCACCCGGGAGACGAACCGATGAGCCTGGAGCGTCCTGTCGCGCCCGATCCCTACGAGCTGCTGCCGGCCACCGGCACGTTCACGGTGACCTCGACCGACGTGCGGGACGGCGAGCAGCTGCCGATGAGCGCGGTGCACGACAGCGCGGGCGGGCAGAACACCTCGCCGCAGCTGTCCTGGTCCGGGTTCCCGGAGGGGACCAGGAGCTTCGTGGTCACCTGCTTCGACCCGGACGCGCCGATCCCCGGCGGCTTCTGGCACTGGATCGCGGTGAACCTGCCGGTCTCGACCACCGAGCTGCCCTCGGGCGCCGGGGCGGACGACGCGAGCCTGCCGGGCGACGCGTTCCACGTGCGCAACGACATGTCCGCCCGCGCCTACGCCGGCGCCGCCCCGCCGCAGGGCGACCAGGTGCACCGGTACTACTTCGTGGTGCACGCGGTCGACGTGGACGCGCTCGAGGTCGACGGCGACGCCTCGGCCGCCGTGGTGAGCTTCAACCTGGCGTTCCACACGCTGGCGCGGGCCGTCCTCACCCCGACCTACCGGCACTGAGCCGTCGGATGGCGGACTTCGACCTGGTCATCGTCGGCACCGGGTCCGGCAACTCGATCCTCGACGAGCGCTTCGCCGGCTGGCGGGTGGCGGTCGTCGAGCGCGGGACCTTCGGCGGCACCTGCCTGAACGTGGGCTGCATCCCGACGAAGATGTTCGTGCACACCGCCGAACTGGCCGCCGCCCCGTCGGCGGGCGCGAAGCTCGGGGTGGACGCGGAGCTGCTCGGCGTGCGGTGGACCGACGTGCGGGACCGGATCTTCGGGCGGATCGACCCGATCGCCGCGGGCGGACGGGAGTACCGGTTCACGCACCCGGACAACGACAACGTGACGGTGTTCGAGGGGACCGCCCGGTTCACCGGCCCGCACGAGCTGGACATCGCGCTGGCCGACGGGAACCGGACGTCGATCACCGGGGACCGGGTCGTGCTGGCCGCGGGCGGGCGTCCGGTGGTGCCGGACGGGCTCGAGAACGTGCCGTTCCACACCAGCGACACGGTCATGCGGCTGGACGAGCTGCCGCGGCGGATGGTGATCGTCGGCACCGGGTTCGTGGCCGCGGAGTTCGCGCACGTGTTCTCGTCGTTCGGCGTGGACGTGACCGTGCTCGGCCGGTCCGGGGCGATGCTGCGGCACGAGGACGCCGACATCAGCGAGCGGTTCACCGAGCTGGCGCGCAAACGCTGGGACCTGCGGCTGAACGGCACCGTCGCGGGCGCGGCCCAGGAGTCGGACGGCATCCGGGTGGACCTGACCGACGGCTCGTCGGTGTCGACCGACGTGGTGCTGGTCGCGATCGGCCGCACGCCGAACTCCGACCTGCTGAACCTGCCGGCCGCCGGGGTCGGGGTGACGACCTCCGGGCACGTGGTGGTGGACAGGACGCAGCGCACGACCGCGCCGCACGTGTGGGCGCTGGGCGACATCGCCTCGCCGTTCGAGCTCAAGCACGTGGCGAACCACGAGGCGCGGGTCGTGCAACACAACCTGCTCCACCCGGACGCGCCGATCGACGCCGACCACCGGTTCGTGCCGCACGCGGTGTTCAGCTCGCCGCAGGTGGCGGCGGTGGGGCTGACCGAGCGGGAGGCGAAGGCGCAGGGCCGGAGGTACGTGACGGCCACCCAGGAGTACGCCGGCATCGCCTACGGCTGGGCGATGGAGGACACCACCGGGTTCGCGAAGCTGCTGGCCGACCCGGCCTCCGGGCAGCTGATCGGCGCGCACATCATCGGCCCGCAGGCGTCGACGCTGATCCAGCCGCTGATCCAGGCGATGAGCTTCGGGCTGGACGCGCGGTCGATGGCCCGCGGCCAGTACTGGATCCACCCGGCGATGCCGGAACTGATCGAGAACGCGCTACTGAACCTGCCGCTGGACTGACAGGGTCGGCAGGGCCGGCGCGCCGTGCTCGACGAGGCGGGTCACGGCGTCGGTGTCCAGGTGGTCGGCGACCAGGTCGGCCAGCAGATCCAGCTGGGCGTCGCGGAGGTCGGCGACCCGGGTGTCCGGTGCCGGGGTGAACCCGTGGCGGCCGGCGTGATCGGCGGCCCAGGTCAGGAGCGCGCGGCGGAACGCGTCGTTGTCGAGCAGGCCGTGCCAGTGGGTGGCGGCGATCGGACCGGTGAGCGCGCCCTCTGGCTCGCCGTCGACGTCGACCAGTGGGGGCTGGTCCCCGCGGCGGGTCACCACGCCGTGGTGGATCTCGTAGCCCGTGACGGGCTCGCCGAGGGCGGTGCCGGCGGGGCGGGCGAGGGTCTTGGTGCGGGCGAAGGTCACGTCCAGGTCGAGCAGGCCGAGACCGGGGACGGTGCCGGCGGCCGATTCGACGTCGTCGGTGATGGTGCGGGCGAGCATCTGGTAGCCGCCGCAGATCGCGAGCAGGGGGCGGCCGGCGCGGACGTGGGTGGCGAGCGCGTGGTCCAGGCCGCGGTCGCGGAGCCAGCGCAGGTCGTCCACGGTGGACTTGGTGCCGGGCAGCACGACCAGGTCGGCGTCGGGCAGGCGGGACGGGTCGGTGACGAACCGGACCGAGACGCCGGGCTCGCAGGCGAGGGCCTCCACGTCGGTGGCGTTGGAGATCCGGGGCAGGCGGACGACGGCGACCCGCAGCCACTGGGCGCCCACCGGCGGGGTGGGGCGGCCGACCACGCCGTCGGCCGCGTAGGACAGCGAGTCCTCGGCCTCCAGCCACAGGTCCGGGTGCCAGGGCAGCACGCCGAGGACCGGGCGGCCGGTCAGCTCGGTCAGCCGCCGCAGGCCGGGTCCGAGCAGGGTGGCGTCGCCGCGGAACTTGTTGACCACGAAGGCCGAGATCAGCGCCTGGTCGGCGGGGTCGAGGATGGCGAGGGTGCCGAACAGGTGGGCGAGGACGCCGCCGCGGTCGATGTCGCCGACCACCAGTACCGGCAGGTTCGCCGCGCGGGCGAGGCCGAGGTTCGCGATGTCCCCGGCACGCAGGTTGACCTCCGCGGGTGAGCCGGCGCCCTCGCAGACCACGACGTCGAACTCGGCGCGTAGACCGTCCAGGGTGGACAGTACGACGTCGTGCAGTGCCGTCCGGCGCTCCCGGTAGGACAGTGCGGTCGCGTGCCCGACGGCCTCGCCGAGCACGACGACCTGGGAGCTGTGGTCGGCGCCCGGCTTGAGCAGCACCGGGTTGAACCGGACGCTCGGCACCAGCCAGCACGCGGCGGCCTGCATGGCCTGGGCGCGGCCGATCTCGCCGCCCTCGGGGGTCACCGCGGAGTTGTTCGACATGTTCTGGGCCTTGAACGGCGCCACCCGCACACCCCGCCGCGCGAGCCACCGGCACAGGCCAGCGACCAGCACGCTCTTGCCCGCGTCCGAGGACGTGCCGGCGACCAACAACGCTCCACGCATGTCTGCCATCATCGCGGGCATGCCCGCCTCCCCCATCACGGCCGTCCTGGTGCACAGCCCGTTCCTCGGCCCGGCGAGCCTGCGCCCGCTGGCCGACGCGCTGGCCGCCCACGGGCACCCGGCACTGCTGCTGGACCTGCGGCCGAGCGTGGTCGCGCCGCCGGTGCACCAGGTGCTGCTCGGCGCGTTCGCCGACGCGATGAGCGAGGAGGAGCTGGCCGGCGAGGTCGTACTGATCGGGCACAGCGGCGCCGGCCCGCTGCTGCCGGCGTTCGCCGACGCGCTTGAGGACACCGTGACCGGGCTGGTGTTCGTCGACGCCGGGCTGCCGACGCCGGGGCGGAGCTGGCGGGACACCGTGCCGGCCGAGCTGTACACGCGGCTGAAGGGGATGTCGCGGGAGGGCCAGCTCCCCCGCTGGCACCGCTGGTTCGAGCCGGACCCGCTGGCGGAGCTGGTGACCGACACCGCGCTGCGGGCGGACATCGCCGACGAGGCCCCGGAGGTACCGGTGGCGTTCCTCAAGGAGCCGCGCCCGGACGTGACGTGGTCCGGGCCGGCCGGCTACGTCGCGCTGTCCGAGCCGTACGCGGCCGACGCCGACGCGGCGGCCGGGCTGGGCTGGCCGGTGCGGCGGCTGGACTCGCACCACCTGGCGCCGGCCGACGACCCGGAGCCGGTCTCCGGCGCGGTGCTGGCGGTGCTCGGGGAGTTACTCAGGGCAGGGTGAGGATCTCGGCGCCGTCCTCGTTGACCACCATGGTGTGCTCGAACTGGGCGGTCCAGCTCTTGTCCTTGGTGGTGACCGTCCAGTCGTCGTCCCAGATGTCGTAGTCGATGCCGCCGAGGGTGATCATCGGCTCGATGGTGAAGGTCATGCCCTTCTCGATCACCGTGTCCACGGTCGGCTCCTCGTAGTGCAGGATCACCAGGCCGCTGTGGAACGCGCGGCCGATGCCGTGCCCGGTGAAGTCCCGCACCACGCCGTAGCCGAACCGCTTGGCGTAGGACTCGATGACCCGGCCGATCACGTTCAGCGCGCGGCCGGGGCGCACCGCCTTGATGGCGCGCATGGTGGCCTCGTGGGTGCGTTCCACCAGCAGCCGCACGTCCTCGGCCACGTCACCGGCGAGGAACGTGGCGTTCGTGTCGCCGTGCACGCCGCCGATGTACGCGGTCACGTCGATGTTGACGATGTCGCCGTCCTCGATCGGGGTCGAGTCCGGGATGCCGTGGCAGATGACCTCGTTGAGCGAGGTGCAGCACGACTTCGGGAAGCCCCGGTAGCCCAGTGTGGACGGGTAGGCGCCGTGGTCGAGCAGGAACTC
Organism: Actinophytocola gossypii; assembly: GCF_025165815.1. Taxonomy (GTDB): domain Bacteria; phylum Actinomycetota; class Actinomycetes; order Mycobacteriales; family Pseudonocardiaceae; genus Actinophytocola; species Actinophytocola gossypii. The sequence goes on from NZ_JAFFZE010000014.1 coordinate 14,897, forward strand.
GTGCACCACCGCGTCGATGTCGTCGGTCAGCGCGCCCGGCTTGACCGCCTTGCCGCCCTCCTGCAGCGCCTGCGCGGCGATCCGGCCGGCCACCCGCATGGCCTCGATCGTCTCGTCGGTCTGCACCCACGGCTCGGTGTTCCGCTTCGGCGCGGGCCGGCCGACGTACTCGGGGCGCTCGATGGACGACGGGACCTGCCGGCGAGGGGTCTGGACGCCGGGCAGCAGGGGTGCTCGTACGGGCATGACTCCACCCTACGACGTGGGTTTCGGCGCGGGTTACCGCAACCCGCCGAGGAAGCGGGCGGTGACGTCGACGGCCTTCGCCGAGGTGCCGGCGTCGGTGACCAGGACGGCGAACGCCAGGTCACCCCGGTAGCCGGCGAACCAGCCGTGCGAGTGGGTGCCGTCGCCGAACTGGGCGGTGCCGGTCTTGCCCCGCACGTCCGGGTAGGCGGCCAGCGCGGGGGTGCGCTGGGTGACCTCGTGCATCATCGCGCGCATCGACTTCAGTACGGCCGGGTCGACGGGTTCTGGATCGCGGGTGTCGCTCTCGGTGGTGGAGCCGGCCAGCAGGGTCGGCGTCGGCATGGTCCCGGCCGCCACGGTCGAGGTGACCAGCGCCATGCCGAACGGGCTGGCCAGCACCTTGCCCTGGCCGATCCCGTCGGCCGCGCGCTCGACCGTGTCGGTGGCGGGCGGCACCGAGCCGGTGATGGTGGTGGCGCCGGGCATCACGAAGTCGGCGCCGAGCCCGAGGCGGCGGGCGACGTCGGTGAGCGCGGACGGCTCCAGCTCGGTGGCCAGGCGCGCGAAGGTGGTGTTGCAGGAGAACGCGAACGCGCTGTGCAGCGGGAGCGTGCCCTTGTCGAACCGGCCGGCGTTCGGGATCTCCCTGCCCTCGATGGTCACCGTCGGCGGGCAGCCGACGCGCTGGTCGGCGCGCACCTTCCCGGCCTCGATGGCGGCGATCGTGGTGACGATCTTGAACGTCGAGCCGGGCGGGTAGCGGCCGGTCAGCGCGACCGGGCCCTCCTTGTCGGCGACCGGGTTCTGCGCCACCGCGAGCAGTTCCCCGGTGGACGCCTTCATCGCCACGATCATGGCCGCGGTCCGCTCCCCCGCGACCGCCGCCTGGGCCGCGTTCTGCACGTCCAGGCTCAACGTCACCCGCGCCGCGTCCGCCGGGTCGGCCGGCTCCGCGTGCAGCTCGGCCACCTCGGCGCCGGACGCGTCGGTGGTGTACACCCGCCAGCCGGCGCTGCCGGCCAGCTCCTCCTCGACGACGTCGCGGACCCGGGGCAGGACCGTCGGCGCGAGCTCCTTGTCGGTGGCGAGCAGCCGGGGCGCCGAGGTGAACCGCACCCCGGGCAGGTCGTAGATCCTCGGCTTCACCAGCTCGTAGTCGGCCGAACGCAGCGCGACCACCCGGTAGGGCACGTCCGGGTCCTCCGCCTCGGCCTTGGCGGCGCCGTCCAGGATCGTCTTCCGGGTGATCGTCCGGTCGAACGCGGACACCGCGGACGCGAGCGCGCCGGCGACCGCGGGCGCGTCACCCGCCTTCTCCGGCTCGAACAGCACGTAGACGATCTGGTCGGGTGACATCAGCAGCTTGCCGTCCCGGTCGAGCACCGGCGCCAGGTCGGGCTGCTGGTGTTCGATGGCGATCGACTGCTGCTCGGCGAGTTCGGGGTGCACGACGGACGAGGTCCAGTGCACCCGCCAGGTGTCGTCCTGCGCGCGCAGCTCCATCCGGCCGCCGTAGTCCCACACCTGGCCGTGCCCGAAGTCCCACTTGACGGTGAAGTTCGCCCAGGTCGACGTCTCGTCCTCGTTGGTGGCGACGTTGCCGAGCTGCGCGGACACCTTCTCCGGCGCGAGCTTCTCGCGGATCTCGTCCAGCAGCGCCTCGGCGGACTCCGGCGAGTCGGTGAACGTCGCCGCCTTCGCGTTGTCGCCGGCGGCGAACGCGCCGAGGTAGTCGTCGGCGACGTCCGCGGGCTGCGGACCGGAGTCGCCGAACAGGCCGCAGCCGGCCAGGAGCAGGATGAGCAGTGCCGTGAGGATCACTCGGGAGGTAGCACGCACCCGGCGAGTATGACCGAGCGTGCCGGCACCTCAGAACAGGACCGTCGCGTACTGGCCGACGGTGGTGAACCCGATCCGCTTGTACGCCGACTGGGCGACCACGTTGTAGGAGTTCACGTAGAGGCTCGCGGTCCGCCCCATGCCGCGTACCAGCCGGTCGACCACCGCCGCCGTGCCCGACGAGCCGAGGCCCTTGCCGCGCCGGTCCGGGTGCACCCACACGCCCTGGATCTGGCCGACCGCGTTGGACAGCGCGCCGATCTCGGCCTTGAAGACCACGTCGCCGCCGTCGAAGCGGGCGAAAGCGCGCCCGGCCGCGATCAGCTCCGCGACCCGCGCCCGGTAGCTCGCGCCGCCGTCACCGGTCCGGGGGTCGACGCCGACCTCCTCGATGAACATCGCGATGGCCGCCGGCAGGTACCGTTCGAGCTCGTTCGGCCGCACCGGGCGCACCAGCGGATCGGCCTCGACCAGGGACTCGCGGGTCATCGACATCAGCGGCTGGTCGGCGCGGACCTCGCGGGCCGGACCCCAGTCCAGCTCCAGCTCGTCCCACAGCCCGAGCACCTGCTCGGCCGGGCCGACCACCGACGAGCACATCCGCCGCCTGCGCAGTGCCCGGTCGGCGAACGCACGCAGGGACGCGCGGTTGCCCTGCAGGGGGATCAGGTTCGAGCCGGCGAAGCACAGCGCGTCGAGGCGCCCGCCGCGGAAGCCGCGGGGCTCACAGCCCCACAGCTCGCCACCCAGCCGCCACGGGTCCATGCCGAGCGCCTCGACACGCGAGGCGACCATGCAGGACGCGACCGGGTCCGCCGTGAGCATGGCACGCACGGCCATCCGGTCCCGCTCGTCGAGCAGCCGCGCTCCAGCAAGCCGCAACACATGCTCAAGCGTGCCAGAAGTCCGGCTCGTGGGACAGCTGAGCCCGGCCTGTCGATCCGGCGTGTCCCGGTTCGACGCGGTGGTGGGGGCCGAGAGGAGGACGGAATGCGGGAGGACGAAGGCGAGGAGGTCGCCGACACGCCCGAGCTGCGGGCGCAGGAGGAGTACCTTCGCGCGCAGGTCGCGGCGGGCGCACCGATGAGTTCCCGGCCGTCGCCCAGTCAGTACGGGCGGAACGGAAGGGAGAACGGATGAGAAGGCTCAAGTACGCCATGACGCTGTCGCTCGACGGGTACGTCACCGCGCCGGGCGACGACATCGGCTGGACGGAACCCAGCGACGACCTGCACTGGCACCACAACGAGCGGACGACCGAGGACACGGTGGCGCTGTACGGCCGCCGGCTCTGGGACAACATGGCTGGCTACTGGCCGTCCGTCGGGGACGGACCGGACGTGCCGGCGGTGATGGCCGACTTCGCCAGGCGGTGGCGCGCGCAGCCCAAGGTGGTGTTCTCCTCGACGCTGACCGAGGAGGCGGTCGCCAAGGTCGGCCACAACAGCCGGCTGCACAGCGGCGACGCGGTCGAGGAGATCCGGCGGCTCAAGCAGGGCGACGGCGGATCGCTGGAGATCGGCGGTGCCATGCTGGCGGGCGCGGCGATCCGGGCCGGGCTCGTCGACGAGTACTGGCTGTACTACGCGCCGGTCGCGATCGGCGCCGGCGCACCGTACTTCCGGGACCTGGACAGCTGGCTGAACCTGCGGCTGGTCGAGACCAAGACGTTCGACAACGGCACGGTGCTGCTGCGGTACGAGAAGGGGTAGCGGGTCAGGAGACCGTCACGACCGGCTCGCCGGCGCCGGCGGTCTCCCCCGCCTCCTCGGCGATGCGCATGGCCTCCTCGATCAGGGTCTCCACGATCTGGTGCTCCGGCACGGTCTTGATGACCTGGCCCTTGACGAAGATCTGGCCCTTGCCGTTGCCGGAGGCCACGCCGAGGTCTGCCTCGCGCGCCTCGCCCGGCCCGTTCACCACGCAGCCCATGACGGCGACCCGCAGCGGAACCTCCATGCCCTCCAGGCCCGCGGTGACCTCGTCGGCCAGCTTGTAGACGTCGACCTGGGCCCGGCCGCAGGACGGGCAGGACACGATCTCCAGCTTGCGCGGCCGCAGGTTCAGCGACTGCAGGATCTGCGTGCCGACCTTGATCTCCTCGACCGGCGGCGCGGACAGCGACACCCGGATCGTGTCGCCGATGCCCTGCCGCAGCAGCGCGCCGAAGGCCACCGCCGACTTGATGGTGCCCTGGAACGCCGGGCCGGCCTCGGTGACGCCGAGGTGCAGCGGGTAGTCGCACTGCTCCGCGAGGATCTCGTAGGCCCGGACCATGACCACCGGGTCGTTGTGCTTGACCGAGATCTTCAGGTCGTGGAAGTCGTGCTCGGCGAACAGCGACGCCTCCCACAGCGCGGACTCCGCCAGCGCCTCCGGGGTGGCCTTGCCGTGCTTGGCCAGCAGCCGGGGGTCGAGCGAGCCGGCGTTGACGCCGATGCGGATCGGGGTGCCGTGGTCGCGCGCGGCGGCGGCGATCTCGCGCACCTTGTCGTCGAACTTCTTGATGTTGCCGGGGTTCACCCGGACCCCGGCGCAGCCGGCCTCGATCGCGGCGAACACGTACTTCGGCTGGAAGTGGATGTCGGCGATCACCGGGATCTGCGACTTGGCCGCGATGGCCGGCAGCGCCTCGGCGTCGTCCTGCGACGGGCACGCCACCCGGACGATGTCGCAGCCGGCCGCGGTCAGCTCGGCGATCTGCTGCAGGGTGGCGTTGACGTCGGCGGTGACCGTGGTGGTCATCGACTGCACCGAGATCGGGTACTCGCTGCCGACCCCCACACCGCCGACCATCAGCTGTCGGGTCTTGCGGCGCTCCGCCAGCACGGGCGGCGGCGCCGCGGGCATCCCCAGCATGATGCTTTCGGTCATGCTTTCAGCCTACCGACCGGGCGACGGCGGCTACTGACCGATACGGATCGGGTTCACGATGTCGGCTGTGAGGGTGAGCAACATGAACGCGCCGCCGATGACGACGAACACCATCGTGACCGCCGACAACTTGGTGTAGTCGACCGGGCCACCCGCGGGTTTGCCGCGCAGGCGGCGGAGCCAGTCGCGGACCTTCTCGTAGAACAGGACCGCGATGTGCCCGCCGTCCAACGGCAGCAGGGGCAGCAGGTTGAACACGCCGATGAAGAAGTTCAGCGTCGCGAGCAGCAGGACGAACATCTCCCAGATGCCCTGCTCGACCGCGTCCCCGCCGATGATGCTGGCGCCGACCACGCTGACCGGGGTGTTCGGGTCGCGCTCCCCGCCGCCGATCGCCTCGATGACCGCGGGAACCTTCTCCGGGATGTCGAGCAGCCCGTTCCAGACGCCGACGAACATGTCCCCGGTGAAGGACACCGTGCCGCCGACGGCGTCGAGCGGGCCGTAGCCGATCATCGCGGGCGGCAGCGCCACCGACACCCCGATCGCGCCCGCCTGCTCGCCGTTCGGGGCCGAGACCCGGGCCACGTCGACGGTCAGCGTGAGCACCTCGCCACCGCGCCGGACCTCGAACTCGGCCGGACCGGACAGGCCCTCGACCTTCGCGACCATCTCGCCCCAGGTCGGCGTCGGCGTGCCGTCGACGGACAGCACCAGGTCGCCCTCGCGCAGGCCGGCGTCCTTCGCGGGCGCGGGCGCGCCGGGGGCGCAGCCGTCCTCGGAGGTGTTGCCCTTGTCGACCACGCACTGGTTGACCGAGGCGATCTCGGGCCGCACCGGCTCCGTGTTCGGCAGGCCCATGGTGATGGCCATCACGTACAGGATGAGGAAGCCGAGGATGAAGTGGGTGACCGAACCGGCGACCATCACCACGAAGCGCTTCCACGTGGGGTAACGCCACATCGCGCGCGGAGCCTCGTCCGGCGTGACCTCGTCCAGCGCGGTCATGCCGGCGATGTCGCAGAACCCGCCGGCCGGGATGGCCTTGAGGCCGTACTCGGTCTCACCGCGGCGGAACGACCACAGCGTCGGCCCGAAGCCGATGAAGTAGCGCCGCACGCGCATGCCGAACATCTTGGCCGCGCCCATGTGGCCCGCCTCGTGCAGCGCGACCGAGATGCAGATGCCGAGCGCGAAGAGGATGACCCCCAGGATCCACGCGACCACGTTCGTCAGTCCTCTTTCCGTTCAGTCACACCGAGCTCGACCGTTGCCCCGAGCCGCTCCCTGGCCTTGGCGCGCGCCCATGCCTCCGCGGCGAGTACCTCCTCGACCCCGGACGGCTCGCCGTGCCAGCCGTCCGCGTCGTCGAGGACACGGTGCACAGTGTCCACAATCGCCGTGAAGGGCGTGTGTCCTCCGACGAACGCGCCGACGGCCTCCTCGTTCGCCGCGTTGTACACCGCGGGCAGGCAGCCGCCCGCCTCGCCGGCGAGCCGGGCCAGGCGCACGGCGGGGAAGGTGTCGTCGTCGAGGGGCTCGAAGGTCCAGGCGGTCGCCTCGTCGAACCTGGTCGGCCGCGCGGCGCCGGGCACCCGGTCCGGCCAGCCGAGTGCCAGCGAGATCGGCAGCCGCATGTCCGGCGGGCTGGCCTGCGCGATCGTCGAGCCGTCGGCGAACTCCACCATCGAGTGAATCATCGACTGCGGGTGCACGACGACGTCGATCCGCTCGTAGGGCACCCCGAACAACAGGTGCGCCTCGATCAGCTCCAGGCCCTTGTTGACCAGGGTGGCGGAGTTGATGGTGATGACCGGGCCCATCGCCCAGGTGGGGTGCGCCATGGCGTCGGCGACCGTGACGTCGGTGAGATCCTCGGCACGCCGGCCGCGGAACGGGCCGCCGGACGCGGTCAGCACCAGCCGGGCCACCTCCTCGGCGCGCCCGCCGCGCAGGCACTGGGCGATCGCGGAGTGCTCGGAGTCGACCGGCACGATCTGGCCGGGCTTCGCCGCGCGCAGCACGAGCGGGCCGCCGGCGATCAGCGACTCCTTGTTGGCCAGCGCGAGCGTGGCGCCGGTGGCGAGCGCGCGCAGGGTCGGCTCGAGCCCGATGGAGCCGGTGACCGCGTTGAGCACGATGTCGGCCGGGACCGTGTCGATCAGCTCGGCGACGGCGTCCGGGCCGGCGAGGATGCGGGGCATCGCGAACCCGCCCGCGTCGTAGCCACGCCGCTTGGCCTCGGCGTAGAGGGCGAGCTGGACGTCCTCGAACGCGGTCGCGCGGGACACGGCGACGGCTCGGGCGCCGGTCGCGATCGCCTGCTCGGCGAGCACGGCCGGGTTCCCGCCGCCCGCCGCGACCCCGACGACCTCGAACCGGTCGGGGTTGGCGGCGACGACGTCCAGGGCCTGCACGCCGATGGAGCCGGTCGAGCCGAGTACGAGGACGGAGCGCTTGGTCATCGCGTGACATTGTGTCCGACGTCGCCTCGGCCGGCCGGGCACGGTGTGCGCGGCGTGTCAGGGGCGTGTGCGAACATGTGCGGCAAGGACCGAGGTGCCGGGAGGGAACGTGGCTGGCTCACAGCTGGTGAAGCGACCGAAGAACGCGGTCGACCCGCACGAGGAGCCGTCCGCGGAGTGGGGCTGGCACGGCCGGTTCCCCCGTGGCCGCGAGATCGGCGGCTGGATCTCGGTGATCGGCCTGTTCGCCATGGCGTTCATCGGCAACCACGTGGCGCCGACCGAGCAGCTGTGGATGGCCGGGCTCGGCATCGCGGTGGCCGCCGGCCTGGTCTGGTCCCGCGTGCGGCAGCGCACCGCCTGGCGCCGCTGATCCTTTCCGGGGTCAACGCTCCTGAACGTTGGTCCTGGCCTGTTGAGCGCGGTCGGTGACGTCGCCCGTCGCGTGCCGCGCCTCGTCCTGCACGGTGCCTGCGGCGTCGCTCGCGGTCGACTTGACCGAGTCCACCGCGTGCTGCGCCGGTTCCCGCAGGTTCTCCTTCACCTGCTCGGCCGCGTGGCTCATGTGCTCGGTCACGCCGTGCTCCTGGGCCTTCTCCTTGGCCTGCTCGGCCAGGTGCTGCTCGGCCTGGCTCGGCGGGACCAGCGACGACAGGAGCCAGCCGGCGCCGAACGCGATCAGGCCGGCGGCCAGGGGGTTGCCCTCGGTGCCGTGCCGGACCGCCTGTGGGGTCTCGCGGACCGTCTCGGCCACGTTCGCGGCGCCCTCCCGTGCGGACGAGGTCGCGGACGACGCCGCGTCGCCCACGCGGTGGCCGGCGTGCGACATCCCGTCGGACGCGCTGGACATGCCGCTGGAAGCGGTGCCCATGACCCGGTCGCGCATGGAGTGCACCGCCCGGCGGGCGCGGCCGACCCGGCGGTGCACGATGCGTCCGGGGCTCACCTTGTCGGTCAGCATGTCGACGTCGGTGGAGAGGTTGCGCTGGGTGTGCTCGATGTCCCGGCGAAGCCGGTCGGGATCGTCGGAATAGGCGTCATTGGGGACGGTCATGTTCGCTCCTCGGTCGGCTTGAGGGTGTCCGGGACCTGCTTGACGGTGTCCACGGTGCGTTGCGGGGTGGGATTGACCTGGCGCAGCCGCTGCCGGCCGGTGACGTAGAGCACGGCCGCGATCACCGCCCACACGACGGCGACGAGCAGCGCGGCGAGGCCGGTGTCCATGGCGTTGGCCAGTGCCCACCAGAGCGCGAACGACAGGAACAGCAGCACCATGTAGCCGGCGAACCCGGCGCCGCCGAGCATGCCGGCGCCCTTGCTCGCCTTGGTGGCCTCGGTCTTGACCTCGGCCTTGGCGAGCGCGAGCTCCTGCCGGAACAGGGTCGACAGGTCCCGTGAGACGTTCCCGAGCAGCTCACCGACGGAGACGTCGGCAGCGGACTCGGTGCGTTGTTCACCAGGTGTCGTCGGTGGGGTCGACGAGGTGGTCATCGCGCCTCACCTGCCCGGGTAGGAGCCGGGCCGCGGCGGGTAGCCCGGTTGTGGCGGCAGGTGCGGCGCGGGCGGCACCGGCGGTGTGGGCTGCGGTGCCGGCGGCGGGGTGGCCGTGGGCATCGGCGGCACGGGTGGCGGCGCCGGTGGCGGCACCGGTGGCGGCGGGGCCGCCGAGGACGGTTGCGGCGGCTCGGCGGCGGACCGGGTGCCGTCCTGCGAACCGTGGTGGTCCTGGGCGGCCGCGGTGGCGCCGCGGGTGAGTCGGCCGGCGAGCACGCCGGCCATCGCGGCACCGGCGAGGAACGCGCCGGGCTTGCGGCGGGCGAACGCGCGGACGTCGTCGAGCAGGCCGCCGGGCTCCCGGTCGCCGAGCCAGGACGCGAGGTCCCTGGTGCGTTCGGAGGCCTGGCGGACCATCTCGGGCGCGAGGCCGGAGCCGTCGGAGCGGGCGCTCATCTCGCCCAGCTGGTCGGCCAGCGTGTGCAGGCTGTCGGCGGCCTTCCGCTGGCCCTGCCTGGCCTGGTCGAGGAGCTGGTCGCGGCCTTCTCGGGCCAGGTCCCTGGCCTGCTGGGTGGTCTCGTGCGCGACCCGGCGGGCCTCGTGCCCCGCGGCGTCGCCGACCTGGGAGCCGCTGTGCGCGGCCGTGCGCGCGACCTCGGCCGCCTCCTCCTTCGCGGCCCGAGGTGTGGACTGTTCAGGGTAAGTCATCTGGTCCTCCCGAAGGTGGGCTCGGGCGGTCCGTGTACCCGGCGAATCCGGGCATAACCATGAATCCGAAGACGATCAGCGAATGGTGGAACAAAACCGTGGGTCCGGTTTGCTGATCACAGGGACACCGCCGTCAGTCTCCCGAATCCCACTCCTTTCGAAAGGCAGTCGATGTCGAGCACGACCCTGCCCAGAACGTCTACAACGGACAGCACGGACAGCGCGGTGTCGCCGACCGGTTTCGCCCGGGTGCGGCTGATCCTCGTCCTCGGGGCGCTGATCGCCCTCGGCCCGCTGACCATCGACATGTACCTGCCGGCCCTGCCGGCGATCGCGGACGACCTGCTGACCACGTCGTCCGCCGTCCAGCTCACGCTCACCGGCACCCTGCTCGGCCTGGGCATCGGCCAGCTGGTGATCGGCCCGCTGTCCGACGCGATGGGCCGCCGGATGCCGCTGATCGCCGGCACTGCCGTGCACGTGGTGTCGTCCGCGCTGTGCCTGCTCGCGCCGAACGTGGCCGTGCTCGGCCTGCTCCGGCTGCTGCAGGGCGTCGGCGCGGCGGCGGCGATGGTGGTGGCGATGGCCGTGGTGCGGGACCTGTTCTCCGGGCGCGCGGCGGCGACCGTGCTGTCGCGCCTGATGCTGGTGATGGGCGTCGCGCCGATCCTGGCGCCGACGCTGGGCGCGGCGATCCTGCTGAACGGCTCGTGGCGCGGCGTGTTCGCGGTACTGGCCGCGCTCGGGGTGGCACTGATGCTGGTGGCGGTGTTCCTGCTGAAGGAGACGCTGCCGCCGGAGCGTCGCCGTACGGGTGCGCTGCGGCCGGTGCTGGCGACCTATCGTTCGCTGATGGCCGACCGGGAGTTCGTGGTGCTCGCGCTGGTCGCGGCGCTGGGAATGTCGGCGCTGTTCTCGTACGTGTCGGGGTCGAGCTTCGTGCTGCAGGACCACTACGGGCTCGACCAGCAGGAGTTCGGCCTGGTGTTCGCCGTGGGCGCGGTCGCGATCATCGGCGCGTCCCAGCTGAACGTCGTGCTGCTCAACCGGCTGACCCCGGCGGGCATCGTGCTGCGCGCGCTGACCGCGGCGGTGGTGTCCGGGCTGGTGCTCGTCGCGCTGACGACGACCGGAGCGGGCGGGCTGCTCGGGTTCGTGGTGCCGCTGTTCTTCCTGCTCGGCGCGGTCGGTTTCGTGCTGCCGAACGCCCCGGCCTTGGCGCTGTCCCGGCACGGCGAGGCGGCCGGCACGGCGGCGGCGCTGCTGGGGGCCGCCCAGTTCGGCCTCGGCGCGGCGATCGCCCCGCTGGTCGGGGTGCTCGGCAACGACGGCCCGGCGATGGCGGTCACGATGACCGGGGGCGCGGCGGTCGCGTGGCTGGCGCTGGCGGCGACGCTGCGCCGGCAGCGGCGGGTCGAGCCGGCGCCGGCGCTGTGACCCCACGTGGGACAATGGCGGGGCCATGACCGCTCTGCCGCTTGTCTTCGACGCGCCGCGCCGCGGCCTCCCGCCCCGCCACCTCGCCGACCTGTCCGCCGAGGAACGGCGCGCGGCGGTGGCCGAGCTGGGCGAGAAGCCGTTCCGCGCGAACCAGCTGTCGCACCACTACTTCGCCCGGCTGACCGCCGACCCGGAGTCGATGACCGACATCCCGGCGGCCAGCCGGGGCCGGCTGGCCGAGGCGATGATGCCCCGGCTGCTGTCGGTGGTCCGCCACGTCGCCTGCGACGACGACACGACCCGCAAGACGCTGTGGCGCGCGCACGACGGGACGCTGCTGGAGAGCGTGCTGATGCGCTACCCCGACCGGACGACGCTGTGCGTGTCCAGCCAGGCCGGGTGCGGAATGGCGTGCCCGTTCTGCGCCACCGGCCAGGGTGGGCTGCAGCGGAACCTGTCCACGGCCGAGATCGTCGACCAGGTCCGCGCGGCCGCGGCGGCCATGCGGGACGGCGAGCTCGGCGAGCCGGGGCGGCTGTCGAACATCGTGTTCATGGGCATGGGTGAACCGCTGGCGAACTACAAGCGGGTGGTGGCCGCGGTGCGGCGGATCACCGAGCCGGCGCCGGCGGGCCTTGGCATCTCGCAGCGCTCGGTCACGGTCTCCACGGTGGGCCTGGCTCCCGCGATCCGCAAGCTGGCGGACGAGCGGATGCAGGTGCGGCTGGCGGTGTCCCTGCACACCCCGGACGACGAGCTGCGCGACACGCTGGTCCCGGTGAACACCCGGTGGTCGGTGGACGAGGTGCTGAGCGCGGCGCGCTACTACGCCGACGCGTCCGGCCGGCGGGTGTCGATCGAGTACGCGCTGATCCGGGACCTGAACGACCAGCCGTGGCGGGCGGACCTGCTGGCCAGGAGGCTGCGCGAGCACCTGAACCAGTTGGTGCACGTGAACGTCATCCCGCTCAACCCGACTCCTGGCTCGAAGTGGGACGCGTCCCCGAAGCCGGTGGAGCGCGAGTTCGTCCGCCGCGTCAACGAGGGCGGCGTGGCGTGCACGGTGCGCGACACCCGGGGCCAGGAGATCGCCGCCGCGTGCGGCCAGCTCGCCGCCGAGGGATAGCGCCGCGCCGTCCGCCGGCCGTTTTCCCCGTCGGCGGGTCGTCGCGAGGGATCACCACAACCGTCTTCTCGGGCTTCGCGGGCATCGGCGCGTAGTACGGTACGTGGCTACACGATGGCGATGCGTGGCCATGCGTGTCGACGATCATGAGTCTGGGGGACTGCATGAGTGTTGAGCGATCCCGGCCTACCGCGTACCGCTCGATCTTCCGCGTGGGCGAGTTCCGAGCGTTGTTCGCCGCGCAGTCGGTGACCGTCGTCGGGGACCAGTTCGCGCGGGTCGCGTTGTCCGTGCTGGTGTTCGACCGCACCGGGTCGCCGGCGTGGACGGCGTTGACCTACGGGCTGACGTTCCTGCCGGACCTGATCGGCGGACCGCTGCTGTCCGGTCTCGCGGACCGGTATCCGCGCCGAACGGTGATGGTCGTCGCCGATGTGACCCGCGCCCTGCTGGTGGGGTTGATGGCGGTACCGGGGATGCCGCTGGCCGTCGTGGCCGGGCTGCTGGTGGTGGTGCAGCTGGCCGGCTCGCCGGCCACCGCGGCGCGCGCGGCGATGCTGCCACAGGTGCTGGACGAGGACAGCTACCCGGCCGGGCAGGCGGTGCTGCAGACGGTGACCCAGGCGGCCCAGGTGATCGGGTTCGTCGGCGGTGGCGGGCTGGTGGCGCTGGTCGGCACCGGCGTCGCGCTGCTCGCCGACGCGGTCACCTTCGCGGTGTCGGCCGCGGTGGTCTGGTGGTGGGTGAAACCGCGCCCCGCGTCGGCGGCGGACGCCGACGTGGTGCGGCACGGCTGGTGGCACGACGTGGTCGCGGGCGCCACGCTGGTGTGGTCCGACGCGCGGTTACGCACGCTGGTGGCGTTCGCCTGCCTCGCGGGGTTCTACATCAGCGGCGAGGCGCTGGCCGCGCCCTACGCCGCCGAGCTGGGTGCCGGGCCGGCCGCGGTCGGGCTCCTCTTCGGCGCCTTCGCCGCGGGCACCGCCGTGGGCATGCTGGTGGTGGCGCGGCTGCCGGAGAGCACGCGGCTGCGGGTGCTGCCGCCACTGGCGGTCTGCGCGTGTGTGCCGCTGGTCGTCTGCCTCGCCGACCCCGGTCTGCCGATCGTGGTGGGGCTGTTCGCGTTGTCCGGGGCGGGAAGCGCCTATCACCTGATCGCTTCCACGACGTTCGTGCTCGCCGTTCCCGACGCGCGCCGGGGGCAGGCGTTCGGGCTGGCCGTCACCGCGTTGAAGGTGGCGCAGGGCGCCGGGGTCGCGCTCGCCGGGGTCGCCGCCGAACAGGCGACGACGCACGGGGTCGTCGGCGCGGCGGGAGTCCTGGGGGTCCTGGCCGCGCTGTGGGTGGGCTGGATGTGGCGCGCCGCCGAACGCGCGAAGGCGGCGCCGGACGCGGGCTGACCCGCGTCCGGCAACCGTGTGGTTTCGCGTCAGCGGCCGGACCGCCACTCGTGGGGGCGGCCGCGGCGCGTCCGCCCCGCGTTGGGACGGCCGGTGCGCGGAGACGTGCTGGTGGTCGTCATTCGAATCTGCCTTTCCTGTACGGAACGTAACCGGCCATGCCCCCCACATGGCGTCATGACGTTGAGCGACACGGCCGGTACTGTCAACCCTTCCTGGGGAGGATTCTCCCGACCGGCTGCTCCTGGGGGTGACAGGTGGCTCGATCAGACTCCGTGGAGTCCCAGGACCAACCTCATGGGCCTCTTCGTCGCCGGCTCGATCCACGCTGCTGGAAACTATGGTCCCTCCCCCGGCCGGTCTTCGCATACTTGGTCGCGGTCGATCTCGCCGCACTTCTGGTCGTCGTCGTGTCCGCGCGGCTCGAACCGGTCACCTCGGCGTCGTGGCTGTGGTTCGGGATGCTCGCGGTGGGCAGCGTGGTGCACCTCGAGGCCGCGCGCGGCATCGAACGGGTCCGGGAGATCGCCGCGGAGGGCAGCCCGTACGCCCACATGCAGTCGACCTGGTTCTTCGCCGGGATCCTGCTGCTGCCGCCGCCGCTGCTCGCGGCGCTGATCGCGGTCAGCTTCGCGCACGAGTGGTACGTGGTGTACCGGGGTCGCGCCATCGCCTTCCGCAAGGTCTTCTCGGCCAGCACGGTCGTCCTGGGGTGCGCGGCGGCGGCGGCCGTCTTCTCCGCGTTCTCCTTCGGGCACCCGCCCGAGACCGCCGTGCTCAACAGCCCGAGGGGACTGCTCGGGCTGGTCGGGGCCGGGTTCCTCTACTGGCTCGTGAACTACGCGCTCGTCGTCGGGGCGATCGCGGCCACGAGCCCGGACAAGCCGGCGCGTGCCGCGTTGGGCAACCCGTCCGACCAGCTGATCATCGCGGGGAGCATGGGGCTCGGCAGCGCGGTCGCGTTCGTCGTGGTGCACGTGCCGTGGAGCGCGCCGGTCCTGCTGGTCACCGTGCTGGCCGTGCACCTCGGCCTGCTGCTCCCGCAGCTGCGGGTGGCGTCCCAGACCGACAGCAAGACCGGGCTCGTCGACCCCACGTGGTGGGAGACGATCGCCGCCCGGGAGCTCGACCGTGCCCGCCGGCTGCACAGCACGGTCGCCGTGCTGATGCTGGACCTCGACCATTTCAAGCACGTCAACGACCGCTACGGGCACCTCGCGGGCGACCGGGTACTGCGCGAGATCTCCACGGCCATCCGCCAGTCCGTCCGCGGCTACGACCTGGTGGGCCGGTGGGGCGGCGAGGAGTTCGCCGTGCTCATGCCCGGCTTGTCCGCTGAGGACACCGAGGCGGCCGCCGAACGGATCCGCGCGCACATCGCCTCGCTGTCGGTCACCACCCGGGACCGCACCAACACCGAGGTCCACATCACCGGGCTCACCGTGTCCATCGGCGCCGGCCGCTACCCGGAGCACGCCACCGAGCTCAGTCCGCTCCTGCTCATCACCGACGACGCGCTGCTGCGCGCCAAGGAACAGGGGCGCAACCGGATCGTGACGGCCAACCCGGCGCTGCCGCTGCAACGCCAGCAGAGCGCGCTGCCCAGCTCGCAACCGCTTCCCGGCCAGCCTCCGGTCTAGTCGAGCGTTCGTGCGTGCGGGTCCCAGTCCTCCGGCAGGGCGGGTGGGACGTCGGCGGTGCTCTCCACGGTGACCGGGTGGCCTCGGGTGAGGGACTCGTCGATGGCCAGCATCGTGTCGAGGACGTGGTAGGCGAGCCGGCCGGACGCGCGTTCCGGGACGCCGGCGCGGATGGCTCGGGCGAGTTCGAGCGCGCCGGTGCCCCGGGTGGCCCGGTGGCCGCGCGGGGCGAGGGTCTCCGGCTCCGCCCGGCCCGGCAGGTGCAGGGTCGTGGTGCCGTCGAAGCCGTTGGGGTCGGGCAGGGCCGCGGCGCCGAGGGTGCCGGTGACCTCGAGCAGCACCCGCGGCAGGGCGGAGTCGAAGGTCAGCACCAGCTGGGCGGATCCGCCGCGCTCGAACTCGACCAGCGCGCTGACCGTCGTCGGCACCGCCACCGCGAACTCGGTGCCCGCCCGGGGGCCCGATCCGATCACCCTGGTCTCGCGGGCCCGTCCGCCGGCGGCGGTCACCCGGCGCACCGGGCCGAGCAGGTGCACCAGCGCGGTCAGGTAGTACGGGCCCATGTCCAGCAGCGGGCCGCCGCCCGCCGCGAACAGGAACTCGGGCGCCGGGTGCCAGCTCTCCGGTCCTGGCGACTGGAACATCGCCAGCGCCGTGCGCGGTTCGCCGATCCGTCCGGTGTCGACCGCCTCGCGTGCGGTCCGGATGCCGGCGCCGAGGACGGTGTCCGGCGCGCTCGCCACCCGCAGCCCGCGCTCCTCGGCCCGGTCGAGCAGCTTGCGGCCGGTCTCCCGGTCGAGCGCGAGCGGCTTCTCCGTCCACACGTGCTTGCCGGCCTCCAGCGCGGCGAGGCCGACCTCGACGTGCGCGGCGGGCACGGTCAGGTTGACGACCAGCTCGACCGCCGGGTCGGCCAGCAGCTCGGCGACGCCGCCGGCGCGGGGCACGCCGTGCTTGGCGGCCTGCGCCTCGGCGCGCGCGCGGTCGAGGTCGGCGACCATCAGCACCCGCACGTCGGGGAAGCCGGTGAGGTTCGTCAGGTAGGTGTCGCTGATGACGCCGGCGCCGATCACGCCGACTCCGACGGGGCTCACCGGGTGCCCGTCAGGTAGGCGTGGCTCTGGGCGAGCCCGTCGAACAGGTCGCCGTCGTAGGCGTCGAACTCGATCACGCGCAGGGCGTCCGGGGCGGCGGCGAGGACCTCGCGGACCGGCATCCGGCCCTGGCCGGCCGGTACCTGGCCGGAGGGGTCGGTAGCGAGGGTGCCGTCCTTGACGTGCAGCGCGCGCACCCGGCCGCCGAGCCGGCGCAGCAGCTCCGGCGCGTCCGCCCCGCCCGCGGCCGCCCAGTAGGTGTCGACCTCCAGCACGACCTCGGGGGCGAGCTGGTCGGCGAACACCTCGAGCGCGCTCCGCCCGTCGATCGTCGACTCCAGCTCCCACCAGTGGTTGTGGTAGCCGACGGTCAGGCCGTGCCCGGCGGCGCGCTCGGCGGCGTCGTTGAGCGCCGCGGCGGTGGCGGCGACGGCGTCCCGGTCGCGCCACCGCTCCGCCGGCACGAACGGGTCGATGACGAGCCCGACGCCGCAGGCCGCCGCGGCGGCGAACACGGCGTCCTGGTCGGCGCCGATGAGCTGGGCGTGGGCGGTGGGCGCGGTGAGCCCGGCGTCGGGCAGCGCGGTCCGCAGCGTCGCCGCGTGCTCGGCGAGCCCGTACGGCTCGACCTGGGTGAAGCCGATCGCGGCCAGGCGGCGGAGCGTGTCGCCCGGCTCGTCGGCGAAGGCCTCGCGGACGGAGTACAGCTGCACGGAAAGGCCACTCATTGCTCATCCCCTTGACGTCGGTGCCTGTGGGAGCGCTCCCACACTTTGTACCACCTGCACGGAACCGGTACCAGCGACTTTTCGACGGGAACAACGTTGCATCGCGATACGTTCCGATATATCGTAAACCTATCGCGATACCATCGCGACGGACCAGGAGGGGAACCATGCGACCGTCATTCGAACCCGGGGGCCTTACCCCCCGGCACCAACCGTTCTTCGGCGAGCGGCACGTGCAGCCGCCGTTCACGCCGCTGGAGGCGCGGGGCCCGTTCCCGCCACCGCCGCCCGTTCCGCCGTTCGGCCCCTGGCCGGGCGGACCGTCCTTCGGCCCCGGCGACCACCACCGAAGGGGTCGCGGGCACCGGCACGGCGGGCGCCGCAGCCGGCGCGGCGACGTCCGCGCGGCCATCCTCGTGCTGCTCGCGGAGCGGCCGATGCACGGCTACGAGATGATCCAGGAGATCACCGAGCGCAGCGGCCAGAACTGGCGTCCGAGCCCCGGCTCGGTGTATCCGACGCTGCAACTGCTGGCCGACGAGGGCCTGGTCGTCGTCGCCGAGGGCAGCGGGGGCAAGCGCCGCTACGAGCTGACCGACGAGGGCCGCGAGGCCGCCGCCAGGCACCAGAGCAACCCGCCCTGGGAGCAGATCGCCCAGGACGTCGACCCGCGGGACGTTTCCCTGCGCGACGCGATCGGGCAGCTCATGGGCGCCACCGCGCAGGTGGCCAACGCCGCGACCGAACGTCAGAAGCAGCGCGCGATCGAGGTGCTGAACAACGCGCGCCGCGAGCTGTACGCGATCCTCGGCGAGGACGACTCGGCCGAGCCGGAGGACTGAGCAGTCACGGCCTGAGCAGGCCGCTCGGCTTCTCCCGGTGCAGCACCCGGTAGCCGACCGGCACCGTCAGGCCGGGCACCTCCTCGGCCGCCCGCGCGGCCACCCGCGCGGAGAACTCGATCCGCAGCACCGCCTCCAGGTCCGCCCGGTCGGCGAACCGCCACAGCGTCGACACCGGGCGGATCGAGAACCCGTGCCGGACGAAGAACTCGTCGACCTCGAACGGGTCGTAGTCCGGCAGATCGGCCCGCATCCAGTGCCCGTACGGGCGGTGCCGCACGTCCAGGTCGACGATCACCAGCCGCCCACCCGGCCGCAGCACGCGGTCGGCCTCGGCCAGCCCCGGCTCACAGCCCCGGCCGAAGAAGTAGGCGGTCCGCGCGTGCACCACGTCCACGCTCGCGTCCGGCAGGGGGATGCGCTGGGCCGACCCGGTCAGCACCTCGACGGTGCTCAGCCCGGCGACCCGGTCCTGAGCGCGGCGGACCAGCGGCGGGTGGGGCTCGACGCCGACCACCCGCCGCGCGGTCCACGCGAAGCGGGGCAGGTGGAACCCGTCGCCGCAGCCGACGTCGACCACGTCGCGGCCGGTCCAGTCGACCAGTTCGCCGAGCACCCGCCAGACCTCGCCGTCGGCGTCCTGTGCCCGGTTCTCGATCTCGTAGACCTCGGGCCAGTGCCAGATGTTCGGGCTGGGCAACGTCCCCGTCCCCCGCCGCACCGCGGCGATGCGCTCCCGCGCCCTGGACACCATTCCCACGCCGCCAGCAAACCAGGATCAGGCGGGCACGAACAGGTGCAGCAGCAGCCAGGACGCCACCGCGGACGGCAACAGGGAGTCGAGCCGGTCCATCAGCCCGCCGTGGCCGGGCAGCAGGTTGCCCATGTCCTTGATGCCGAGGTCCCGCTTGACCAGCGACTCGACCAGGTCGCCGACGGTGGCGGTGCACACCAGCGCGACGCCGAGCAGCGCGCCGTGCCACCACTGCCCGTCGAGCAGCAGCGTCACCGACAGGATCCCGGCGGTGATGCCGGCGACCATCGAGCCGGCGAAGCCCTCCCAGGACTTCTTCGGGCTGATGACCTTCGCCATCGGGTGCCGGCCGAGCCACACGCCGGCGGCGAACCCGCCGGTGTCCGAGCAGACGACGAGGATCATGAAGCAGACGACCCTGGCCACGCCGTCCTCCGGCAGGACCAGCATCGCCGCGAAGGAGGCCATCAGCGGCACGTAGGCGACCGTGAGGACGGACGCGCCGAGGTCGCGCACATAGCCGTCGACGCCGCCGCGGAACCGCCACACCATGGCGGCGAGCACGGTCAGCACGAACGCGGCGAGCACCCCGTCGAGACCGAACGGCCAGGACAGCCACACCATCGCCTGCCCGCCGAGGAGCACGGGCGGCAGCGTGACCCGGATGTCCGCGCCCCGCCGCAGCGCACCGGCGAGTTCGTAGGTGCCGACCGCGACGGCCACCGCCACGACGCCGACGAAGAGGTGGCGCACGGTCAGCAACGACAGCAGGACGGCCGCCCCCAACACCACCCCGACCGCGATCGAGACCGGCACGTTGCGGCCCGCACGCGAGGGCGTGGCGGCCGCGGCCCCACCGGCCGGCACGGCGCTCTCCGCGCTCGGCTCGGACCGGGCGGGCTCGGCCGTACCGCCCGGCTCGGGCCGCGCCGCACGCTCGGCGGGGGTACCCGGCTCTCCCCCAGCCGCCGGTCCGGACCGTTCCGCCGGGGCGCGGGTGGTCGGGTCCGGTCGTCGGTCCGGTTCGGGTTGTTCGGCGGCGGCCACGTCGCTCGTCATGTCGCTGGTCACTGGTTCACTGGTCACGGATCGGCGTGCTCAAACCTCGAGCAGCTCGGCTTCCTTGTGCTTGACCAGTTCGTCGATCTGGGCGACGTACTTGTCGGTCGTCTGCTGGAGTTCCTTCTCCGCGCGGACCACCTCGTCCTCGCCCGCCTCGCCGTCCTTGACGATGCGGTGCAGCTCCTCGTTGGCCTTGCGCCGCACGTTGCGGATGGAGATCTTGGCGTCCTCGCCCTTGCCCTTGGCCACCTTGACCATCTCGCGGCGGCGCTCCTCGGACAGCTGGGGGATCACCACGCGGATGATCGTGCCGTCGTTGGACGGGTTCACCCCGAGGTCGGAGTCGCGGATGGCCTTCTCGATCGCGTTGAGCTGGGTCGCGTCGTACGGCTTCACCACGGCCATCCTGGCCTCCGGGATGCTGACCCCGGCCACCTGGTTCAGCGGCGTCGGCGCGCCGTAGTAGTCGACGACGATGCGCGCGAACATCGCCGGGTTCGCGCGCCCGGTGCGCACCGAGCCGAGCTCCTCCTTGGCCACCGAGACGGCCTTTTCCATTTTCTCCTCGGCGTCGAGGAGTGTCTCGTCGATCAAAGCTGCTCCTGTAGTTGTCTCCCCAGCCGCTGTCAGGGAGTGCTGACGACCGTTCCGATCCTCTCACCACGCACCGCGCGCGCGATGTTCCCCTCGACAAGCAGGTTGAAGACGATGATCGGCATGTTGTTGTCCATGCAGAGGCTGAACGCGGTGGCGTCGGCGACCTTCAGGCCCTTCTCCAGCACGGCCCGGTGCGTGATGTGTTCGAACATCTCGGCGTCCGGGGTGGTCTTGGGGTCGGCGGTGTAGACCCCGTCGACGGACTTGGCCATGAGGACGACCTCGCAGCCGATCTCCAGCGCGCGCTGGGCGGCGGCGGTGTCGGTGGAGAAGTAGGGCATGCCGACCCCGCCGGCGAAGATGACGACCCGGCCCTTCTCGAGGTGCCGCTCGGCCCGCCGGGGGATGTAGGGCTCGGCGACCTGGCCCATGGTGATGGCGGTCTGCACCCGGGTGTCGATACCGAGCTTCTCCAGAAAGTCCTGTAAAGCGAGGCAGTTCATCACGGTGCCGAGCATGGCCATGTAGTCGGCCCGGTCGCGGTCCATGCCGCGCTGGGACAGCTCCGCGCCACGGAAGTAGTTGCCGCCGCCGATCACCACCGAGACCTGGACCCCATCCCGCACGACCTCGGCGATCTGGCGGGCTACGGCGGCCACCACGTCCGGGTCGACGCCGACCTGGCCCCCACCGAACATCTCGCCACCCAGTTTGAGCAGCACCCGGCGGAAACCGTGCCTACGGCCTTCCATGACGACGTCCTCTCTGGCGTGCGAGCGACTGATTACAGGAGCGTGCCCCG
Source organism: Actinophytocola gossypii (assembly GCF_025165815.1). Taxonomy (GTDB): domain Bacteria; phylum Actinomycetota; class Actinomycetes; order Mycobacteriales; family Pseudonocardiaceae; genus Actinophytocola; species Actinophytocola gossypii. The sequence goes on from NZ_JAFFZE010000014.1 coordinate 36,011, forward strand.
CCCCCTGCGAACGCGGGGGCGGGGCACTGCCTCGCATCCTGATCGCGGGGTCAGGACTGGCCGATCTCGAAGCGGGCGAACCGCGTGACGGTCACGCCGGCCGTGTCGAGGACGGCCTTGACGGTCTTCTTGGACTCCTGCACGGACGCCTGCTCGAGCAGCACGCTGTCCTTGAAGAAGCCGTTGACGCGGCCCTCGACGATCTTGGGCAGCGCGGCCTCCGGCTTGCCCTCCTCGCGGGCGGTCTCCTCGGCGATGCGCCGCTCGCTGGCCACGACGTCCTCGGGCACCTCGTCGCGGGTGACGTAGCGCGGCTTCATCGCGGCGATCTGCATGGCCGCGCCGCGTGCCGCCTCCGCGTCGTCGCCGGTGTACTCGACCAGCACGCCGACGGTCGGCGGCAGGTCGGGGTCGCGACGGTGCAGGTAGGTGACGACGGGGCCGTCGAACACGACGACCCGGCGCAGCTCCAGCTTCTCACCGATCTTGGCCGACAGCGCCTGCACGGCGTCGGTGACCGGCTTGCCGTCCAGGTCGGCGTTGGCGAGGGCGTCCAGGTCGGCCGGCTTGGTGGCCTTGGCGACCGCGAGGATCCGGTTCGCCAGCTCCATGAAGTCGGCGTTCTTGGCGACGAAGTCGGTCTCGCAGTTCAGCTCGATCATGGCGGTGCCGTCGGCGGCGACCAGGCCGTTGGCGGTGGTGCGCTCGGCGCGCTTGCCGACGTCCTTGGCGCCCTTGATGCGCAGGAACTCGACGGCCTTGTCGAAGTCGCCGTCAGCCTCGTCGAGGGCCTTCTTGCAGGCCATCATGCCGGCGCCGGTGAGCTCCCGGAGCCGCTTGAGGTCATCGGTGGTGTAGTTCGCCATCGTGGCTCTTGTCCATCCTTCTTTCGGTACGTGCTCAGGACTCGCTCGGGGCGTCAGCCGGCTTGCCGCCGGCGTCGGCGCCCGGCGCGTTCTGGCCGACGAGAAGCTCCTGCTCCCACTCGGGCAGCGGCTCGTCGGTGGCGACGCCCGGGGCCGGCTTGTCCTGGCCGTCCGGCACGCCGTTGCGCACGCCGGCGCGGGCCATCAGCCCGGCGGCCGCGGCCTCGGCGACGACCTTGGTCAGCAGCGCGGCGGAGCGGATCGCGTCGTCGTTGCCCGGGATCGGGTAGTCGACCTCGTCGGGGTCGCAGTTGGTGTCGAGGATCGCGACCACGGGGATGTTGAGCTTGCGCGCCTCGCCGACGGCGATGTGTTCCTTCTTGGTGTCCACGATCCAGACGGCGGAGGGAACCTTCGCCATGTCGCGGATGCCGCCGAGGGTGCGCTCGAGCTTGTCCTTCTCGCGGGTGAGCATCAGGATCTCCTTCTTGGTGAGACCCTGGAAGCCGCCGGTCTGCTCCATCGACTCGAGTTCCTTGAGCCGCTGGAGGCGCTTGTGCACGGTGGAGAAGTTGGTGAGCATCCCGCCGAGCCAGCGCTGGTTGACGAACGGCATGCCGACGCGAAGCGCCTCGTTGGCGATGGCCTCCTGCGCCTGCTTCTTGGTGCCGACGAAGAGGATGGAGCCGCCGTGCGCGACGGTCTCCTTGATGAACTCGTAGGCGCGGCCGATGTAGGACAGCGTCTGCTCGAGGTCGATGATGTAGATGCCGTTGCGCTCGGTGAGGATGTAGCGCTTCATCTTCGGGTTCCAGCGGCGGGTCTGGTGCCCGAAGTGCACGCCGGAATCCAACAGCTGCTTCATGGTGACGACGGCCATGGCCTTGTTCGCACCTTCTTCTGGTCAGCGCGCCCGGGCGTTCGCCCAGGTGCGGGGTCGGTTGTCGCGGCGTCCCGCGGTGGGAGCCGCCCTGGTGCCGGTGCCGGCAGCCGGACCCGCGACAAGGGTGTTGCCGAGGGACCGCCGGATGCCGTTCCGCGCTGAGCTGGAGCACTGGCACGCGAAGTCGATCCGCGCTGCCACGGACCGCGATGGCAGTGTACGCGGTCGAGGTGTCGTCGCCCGACACACCCGCCTCTCCACCTGCCAGTTATCCACAACCACTCCGGTTGCCCACAGATTCCCCTCCGCCCCCCGCGACGCCAGGCACTCGGCGGCAGTGTGGACGCATGACCTCGATCCCGTCGCCCCGCGCGACCGCCGTGACCTCCGCCGTCGTGTGCGCCCTGCTCACGAGCCCGCTACTGCTGGCCATGGCGACCGCCCCTCCCCCGGCACCGCTCGACACCCACCAGGTGCTCACCGATCCGCCGCCCGGCGGCGGGTCCCCACATGCCGGGCCGACCCCGCACACCAGTTCGACCCCGTACGTCGGTTCGACCTCGCACGCCGACTCGACCCCGCACGCCGACTCGACCTCGCACGTCGACTCGACCTCGCACCCCGACTCGACCCCGCACCACGACTCGACCCCGCACGCCAGCGGGCCTCCCCACGTCAGCGGGCCTCCCCACGTCAGCGGGCCTCCCCACGCGGGCTCCCCGGTGTATGCAGGTTCCCTGCGGGTCGGTTCGCCTCCGCGAGCCGGCCCGACGGTGCTCGGCGCGGGCGTGTGGTCCAGCCACGTACCCCGGGCGGGTCCGCTCTGCCGCGCTCGACCGTCGCAACCCGCGCCCCCACTCCCGTCCGCACGGCAGCCCGGCCGTTTCCGGTGGCCGCTGGCGCCCCCACATCCTGTGCTCCGGCCGTTCGAGGCGCCCCTCTCCCCCTACGGCCCCGGGCACCGCGGCGTCGACCTCGGTGGCTCGGTCGACGAGGCGGTGCTGGCCGCCGCCGAGGGCGTGGTCGTGTTCGCCGGCCAGGTGGTCGATCGCTGCGTGGTGTCGGTCGACCACGCGAACGGGCTGCGCACGACCTACGAGCCGGTGGTCCCCTCGGTCACCGCCGGGCAGCGCGTCGCGGCCGGTGCCGTGCTCGGTCACCTGCGGCCAGGGCACGCCGGTTGCCCCGGAGCGCCGGCGTGCCTGCACTGGGGTGTGCGACGTCAGGCGGAGTACCTGGACCCGCTCGTCCTGGTGTCGGTCAGCCGCGTCCGGCTGCTTCCGTGGAAGGAGGACGACTAGCTCGGGTGCTCAGACCTCGGTCTTCTCGAGGAGCTTCGCGCGCAGCCGCAGCACGGCTCGGGTGTGCAGCTGGCAGACCCGCGACTCGGTGACCCCGAGAACCCGCCCGATCTCGGCGAGGGTGAGGTTCTCGAAGTAGTACAGGGTCACCACGACCCGGTCCCGCTCGGTGAGGTGCCGGATGGCCTCGGCGAGCTGCCGCCGGTTGTCCTGGTCCACCAGCAGGGCGGCGGGGTCGGGCGCCTCCTGGTCCTCGAGGATGTCGGCGAGCGGGGTGACACCGCGCCCGGCGGCGGCCAACTCGTCGAGCGCGACGACGCTGGTGAGCTGCAGCTGGGCGTAGACCTCGCGGAGCTCGCCGACCGTCATGCCGAGCTCCTCGGCCAGCTCGGCGTCGGTCGGGGTGCGGCGGAGCTGGGCGCCGAGGCGTTCGAGCGCGCGCTCGACCTCGCGGGCGCGGCCGCGGACCGAACGCGGCACCCAGTCCTGGGCGCGCAGGTCGTCGAGGATGGCGCCGCGGATGCGCTGCATGGCGTAGGTCTCGAACTTCAGGCCGCGCTCCGGCTCGAACTTCTCGATGGCGTCGACGAGGCCGAAGATCCCGGACTGGATCAGGTCGGCGACCTCGACGTGCGCGGGCAAACCGGTGCCGACGCGGCCGGCGACGTACTTGACCAGGGGCGCGTAGTGCAGCACCAGCCGGTCGCGCAGCGGCTGTTCCCGCCGCTGGCCGAAAGCCCGCCAGAGCGCGACGATGCCGGCTTCGATGTCGTCGAAGGTGCGGTGGTCACCGGGCAGCACGCCGGCGGTCTCGCCGAACCCGAACGACACGGAATGACCGTTGGTCGACGCACCGGGCGCGCCGGCCCCGGCGGTGGGCGTCGGCCCCGGTTTCCCACAGTCTTCCCCTGGATCATTGGGAGCGGGGGTGGGCTCGGTCATGTATCGCCTTCAGCCGTTCGACGGTCACATGTGTGTATAGCTGGGTCGTTGCGAGCGTAGCGTGACCAAGAAGCTCCTGGACGCTACGAAGATCGGCACCCCCCTCCAGCAGATGAGTCGCGGCAGTGTGACGCAGTCCGTGCGGGCCCATGACGGGAGCGCCCGGAACCGAACCCAGCGCTTCGTGCACGATACGTCGAACACTGCTCGGTTGGAACCGGCCACCACGTGCGCCCAACAGAAGAGCAGGTGGTGAAGTGGGTCGGGCAAGCGCCGGCCGGCCGTGCGCGAGCCACTCCCGAACCGCCCGAGCCGCTGGTTCGCCGAACGGCACCGTACGTTCCCGACCGCCTTTTCCGAGCACCACCACGACCCGCCGATCAAGATCGACATCATCGACGTCGAGCCCACTCAGCTCGGAGACCCGTACCCCGGTCGCGTACAGCAGTTCGAGCACTGCGCGATCACGCAGAGCGACCGGATCGCGCTCGGCGGCACCGGACTCGGAGGCCCGCATCAGGTCGCCGGCCTGGTCCTGCCGCAGCACGGACGGCAGCGCACGCCGAGCCCGCGGCGCCGCCAGCCGAACGCCAGGGTCGGTGGCCAGGTGGCCGCGCCGGTGCGCCCAGGCGGTGAAGGTGCGCGCGGCCGCCGACCGCCGGGCGAGCGTGGTCCGCCCGGTGCCCGCGGCACGCAGGGCGGCGAGCCAGGCACGCAGCGCCGGCAGGTCGAGCTCGGCAACCGGCCGCCCGTGGGGTTCGTCCGGTGTGTCGTCGTCCTGGCCAGCCCGACCAGCGGGTTCCGAGCCGGTCCCGTCGGTGGGGGTGACGGGTAGGCCGTGGAGAAAGCCGAGCAGGGAGACGACGTCACCCGTGTAAGCGCGGACCGTGTGCGTGGACAGGCCTCGTTCGAGCGCGAGGTGGCGCTCGTACTCGTGCACGAGGTCCTGGACGGGGGCCGGCAGCTCGGCGCGGACCCGATGGAGATCGACTCGGTTGCCTGCCGCCCGTCTTCCTGCCATGGAAGCGACGCTGCGTCATGACCGTGAGGTGAGTCAAGCACCGCCACGCGCCGGTGGCGGTTGTCATGGTTTGGGTGCCTGGCGCCAGCCCTCCTCACATCGTTCCGCCAGGCCGGTCAGCTCCAGTTCGGGCAGCAGCGCGCGTACCCGGTCGATGGACACGCCGGAGTCGACCGCGACCTGTGCGGGGGTGCGCGCCGCGCGGCGGCGGAGGGCCTCGTGGACGCGCAGGGCTTCGGTCCCGAGGCCGTCGGTCCGGCGGGTCGGGCTCTCCGGACGGTCGGCCAGGTGCTCACCGACCGGGCTGACGGCTTCGAGGACCTCGGACACCGAGCCGGCGAGGATCGCGCCGCCGGTGCGCAGCAGGTCGTGACAGCCGGCGGACTGCGCGGAGGTGATCGGTCCAGGCACGGCGAGCACGACCTTGCCCAGCGCGGCGGCGGTGGTCGCGGTGTTGCGCGCACCGCTGCGGATGCCGGCCTCGACCACGACCGTGCCACTCGACAGCGCGGCGATCAGCCGGTTGCGGACGAGGAAGCGGTAGCGGGCCGGCGGGGTGCCCGGTGGGTACTCGCTGAGCACCAGACCGCGCGGAGTGATGCGCTTGAGCAGGTCCGCGTGGCCGGCCGGGTAGCCGACGTCGATCCCGCACCCGAGCACGGCGATGGTGACCCCGTCGGCGGCGAGCGCGCCCCGGTGGGCGGCCCCGTCGATGCCGTACGCGGCCCCGGACACGATCGTCGTGCCGGCAAGAGCCATGGTGTGAGCGAGGTCGGAGGCGACGAACTCGCCGTACCCGGTCGCCGACCGCGAGCCGACGATGGAGACGGCGCGGTCGACGCTGTCGCCGAGACGTGCCGTGCCCTTCGCCCACAGGCCGACGGCGGATCCGGCCCAGCGCTGGCCTCGATCGGAGGCGGCGGCGAGGCTGAGCAGGGGCCAGGCCGGCCACTCGTCGTCCTCGGGCACGACGAGCCGGGCGCCCACTCGTTCGGCGTCGGCGATGTCGCCGGCGGCGAGGTCGAGGTGGCGACGCGCTGCGGTCTCGGCCAGAACCCGCGGCGGAACTTCCGCCGCACGTACGGCCGCCTCGGCTTCGATCGGGCCGACCGCGTCGATGAAGGCGACGAGCGCGGGCGCCGGCGGTTCGGCGACCCGCATCAGGTACGCGCGAGCGAGCCGAAGCGCATCGGGTTTGTGCCGGCGGGTGTCGGTACGCGGGGTTGGCCAGCCGGTTCCGGGTTCTGGAGGGCCGGAGGTGGGATCGGCGCGTTCTCGTGCGGGCTCGGCTGTTTTCCCCGGTTCGGGAGCGGATGGCGCGGGTTCGGAGCGTTCATCCTCGGAGCGCGCGTCTTCGCGGCGGTCGGGTTGTGGAGGAGCGGGGTGTGCAGGGTCGGGTTGCGGAGGCTCTCGGTCGGCAAGGTGGTCCTGGGCAGGAGCGGTTCCACTGGTTGGGCCGAGGTGCGGCAGCTTGAGGTCGGCGCGGCGTGGGCCTTTCCGAGGCTTGCGCGTCGAGCCGCGATCGGTGCCGGTCGACGCGGTGAGGGTGGGAGTGAGCTCGACGTCGGCGGACTCGACGTCGGCGGGCTTCCCGCTCCCGGGCGGTACGGCGGTGGGCTCGACCTCGGTGGGCTCGACCTCGGTGGGCTCGACCTCGGTGGGCTCGACCTCGGTGGGCTCGACGGCGGTGGGTTCCCCGCTCCCGGGCGGTACGGCGGTGGGCTCGACATCGCGAGGCTCCACGGCTCCAGACGGCAGGCCACCAAGCTCGACAACGTGAGGTTGCACCGTTCCGGCCAGAACGGTGCCGGTCTCCACGGTGCCGCGTCCCATGGAGTCGCGCTTCGCGAGACCGGACTCCGCGACGGCGGGTATGAGCTCGGCGGGGCTGGGCTCGGCGGAGGTTGAAACGTCGGAACTGGAGCTATCGGAGGTGGGTCCGACGGGACCAGACTCGGCGGAGGTGGGCTTCTCGGTGGCTGGGGCTGGGGTGACGTGGTCGGTGGTCGGGAGTGGGGTGCGGGTCTTGGTGGCGGTGCACTGCCTGGCCAGTAGACGTTCGACGAGGCTGGGGCTAGGGCTAGGGCTGGTCATACTGCTCTCCGGTCGCGGAATTCGAGGGCGGCGGCTACGTGGTCGGGGCCTGGACGGTCGGCTTCGGCGAGGTCGCTGAGGGTCCAGGCGACTCTCAGACATCTGTCGGCGCCTCGGGCGGTGACGGCGCCGATGTCCAGGCCTCGGTCCAGGAGGGCGGTTGTCTTTCTGGGTAAGGCGAACTCGCGGCGTAGGGCGGGGCCCGGCGCCTGAGCATTGGTGAGCCAGCCGTGTTGCTGCCAGCGTTCGACGGCTCGGCGGCGGGCCTTGTCGACTCTTGTTCGGACCTGGGCTGTCGACTCAGGCGTGTCCAGTTCGGCGGACATCGCTGTCATCGGGCGCATTCGGACTCTGAGGTCCACTCGGTCCAGGAGAGGGCCCGAGAGACGGCCGAAGTACCTGCGTCTGGCGTGCGGGGAGCAGGTGCAGTCGGAGTCCCTCGGCGGGGCGCAGGGGCAGGTGTTGGTCGCCAACACCAGTTGGAAGTTGGCGGGGTAGCGGGACACGCCGTCCCGCCTCGCCAGGCGGATCTCGCCCTGTTCGAGTGCGGTTCGGAGGGACTCGAGGCGGTGGGGTCCGAACTCGCAGGCTTCGTCCATGAACAAGATGCCGTGGTGGGCCTGGCTGATCGCGCCTGGTTTGGCCATGCCGGCGCCGCCGCCGATGAGGCCGGAGACCGACGTCGAGTGGTGTGGGGCGACGAACGGCGCCACCGTGATCAGCGGCGAGTCGGGGGCCAGGGTGCCGGCGATCGACCGGATCGCGGTGACCTCCAGGGCTTGTTCGTCGGTCAGGGGTGGGAGGAGGCCCGGGAGGCGTTCGGCGAGCATGGTCTTGCCGGTGCCGGGTGGGCCGGTGAGCAGGATGTGATGGCCGCCCGCGGCGGCGACCTCCAGTGCCCAGCGGGCCTCGGGTTGGCCGATGACGTCGCGGAGGTCCGGGATCTCGGGGGGCGGGTGGACGCGTTCGGGGTCGGGGGTGCGCAGGGCGGCGTCGTCGCCGCGGAGCCAGGTCAGGGTGTCCAGGAGGGTGCGGGCGCCGAGGATCTCCAGGCCGGTGACCAGCGCTGCCTCGGGCAGTGCGGGCTCGGGCACGATGGCGCGGCGCAGGCCGGCCTTGCGGGCGGCGAGCAGACCGGGGAGGACGCCCCGGACCGGGCGGACCCGGCCGTCGAGGGCGAGTTCGCCGATCATGACGGTGCCGGACAGGCGGTCTGTTGGCACGCGGTCCGCGGCGACGAGGACCGCGCAGGCCAGGGCCAGGTCGTAGCCGGAACCGCCCTTCGGCAGTGCGGCCGGGGACAGTGCCAGGGTGACGAGTTCGCCCGGCCATTCCTCGGAGCTGTTGCGGATGGCGGCTCGGACGCGTTCCTTCGCCTCGTTGAGGGAGGCGTCGGGAAGGCCGACGATCTGGGTTCTCGGGCGCCCGCCGCCGATGTCGGCTTCGATCTCGACGGCGACGCCGTCCACGCCGAACAGGGCGACGGACCAGGCACGAGCGAGTGGCATCACGCGGCTCCGATCGTGCGATGACGGCCCGGGCTGGGTTCGGGTCGCGACGCGGGGCCCTGGTCGGGAGACGACGCGGGCCAGGTGGTCCGCTCGCGCATGACCACGAGGGTCGGGACGGGGATCGGAGATTGTCGGCGGGTTCGTGCTGGGTTTGGTGTGGGTCGTGGGGTCGGGGTTGAGGACAGGGTCGATGGGGCGCACTGAGCGAGGGCCGGTGCGGGCCGTGCGCGTGTCGGTGAGGGGGGTGTTGGGAGGATCGGAGCGGGGGACGGCCGGGAGTTCAGCGTGGGCCTCGGTGGCGTGGGCATCAGAACGCCGCCTTGAAGTGTTGGAGCTTCGGGGGCTCGTTCCGGGGCCACGTGATGGCGATGATGTCGAAGCGTTCCGGGCACCATCTGACGTGGTGGTCGGCTCGCCAGCGGCGCGCCAGGCGGCGTATTCGGAGGCCTTTCTCGAAGGTCACGGCCTCGGCGGGGTGGCCGTAGTTGGTGCTGGTTCTGGTCTTGACCTCGCAGATGATCAGGTTGTGCCTGTCGGTGGCCACCAGGTCCAGCTCACCCTCGGGACACCGCCAGTTCTTGGACAGCACGATCAGGCCCTGGCGCTCCAGGTACCGGGCGGCCAGGACTTCGCCTTTCGCGCCGGTGCGTAGGTGCGGGGCTGTGGGGGTGGTGTGGGTCGTCATGGCACTCACCGTCCCGGTTCATGGGGACGGGGGCCATGGGGGTGCGCTCAGCTGTGGACAACCCGGGGGGTTGGCGGCGGCTGTGGATAGCCGGGGTGGGATGGGACGGTGGGTGTGGTAGCGGGCGCTGCCAGCGGTCAGGTGCCGAAGGGGCCTTCTTCTGGCAGGCGGAGCTCGGGCTTGTCCAGCTCCTCCACGTTGACGTCCTTGAACGTGATCACTCGGACGTTCTTCACGAACCGGGCGGGGCGGTACATGTCCCACACCCACGCGTCGGACATCCGCACCTCGAAGTAGACCTCACCGTCGGAGTCGCGTACCTGCACGTCGACCCCGTTGGCCAGGTAGAACCGCCGTTCCGTCTCCACCACGTAGGAGAACTGGCTGACGATGTCGCGATACTCCCGGTAGAGCTGCAGCTCCATCTCGGTCTCGTACTTCTCGAGATCCTCCGCGCTCATGCGGTTTCGCGCTCCTCCTGCTCGACTGGTGTCGACCTCCCATTCTGAACCACGGCGGCCGCCGCCACACTCAAGGCCACCGGGTGTGGCGCGCGCATCCCGTGGGCCAGGCCCGCCGCGGCCACGTTCACGTACGACCAGCGGTGCGCGTGGCTGGGGCCGTGAGCCGCCAACGCCGCGCTGTGCGCCCCCGTGCAGTAGCCCTTGTGCTCGTCGAAGCCGTACGCCGGCAGCGACTCGTGGAGCTCGGCCATGATGCGGTCACGGGTCACCTTGGCCAGCACGGACGCCGCCGCCACACACGCCACGGCCTGGTCGCCCTTGACCACCGGCATGCTCGGTGCGGTGAGCCCCGGCACCCGGAAACCGTCGATCAGCACGTATCCAGGATGCGTCCGGAGGCGCGCGATCGCGCGGCGCATGCCCTCGATGTTCGACACGTGTACCCCGATCAGGTCGACTTCCTCCACCGGGACGATCACCACGGAGTAGTCGAGGGCGCGCTTGCGCACGAGGTCGAACATGCGGTCGCGGGCGGCCGCGGTCAGCAGCTTCGAGTCGGTCAGGCCCTCGAAGCGGGCCGCGTCGCCGGGGCGGAGCACGCACGAGGCGACCACGAGCGGACCGGCGCACGCGCCTCGGCCCGCCTCGTCCACGCCGGCGACCGGGCCGAGGCCGCGGCGGTCGAGGGCGGCCTGCAACGCCCAGTTGCCGGAGTCCCGCCGCATGATCGCCCGCGGGGGGCGGGACTCCAGCCAGTCGAGATGGGCCCGGGTCACTGCTTGTCTCCCGATCCCGGAGATTCACTCGATCGGATGGACTTTACGGTGTTGCGGACCCGGCGGCCGAGCCAGAGGGTCGGCCAGGCGGCGACGAGACCGACGCCGAGCGGCAGGCTGGACGGCAGAACGAAGGACAGGGCGACGTTGTCGACCTGCGGGTCGTGGTCGCCGACGCCCTGCCAGCGCGACGGCGGCAGCACGATGTACCGCGCCTTGCCGATCACGTTGTCCACCGGCACCAGGCCGTTGCGGCCACCGCCGCCCTGGCAGCGGGAGTCACACGAGTTGTTCCGGTTGTCGCCGAGCACCCACAGGTAGCCGTCCGGCACGTTGATCGGCGGGAACTGTTCCTGCTCCCCCGACCCTGGCGCCCAGTAGATGTACGGCTCGTCCAGTGGCCGGCCGTCGACCAGCACCCGGTTCTGCTCGTCGCAGCACTCCACGGTCTGGCCACCGACGGCCACGACGCGCTTCACGACGTCGTCCTCGTCGGGTGAGGCGAGGCCGAACGCGGCGCCGATGTCCTGCAGCCAGGAGACGAACGCGTTGCTGGAGCGCTCGGACCTGAACTCGGACTGGTTCCAGGTGTCCGGCCGCTCGAACACCACGACCTCGCCCGGCTCCGGCTCGCCGAAGTTGAAGACCAGTTTGTCGACCAGCACGCGGTCGCCGTAGCAGCCGGCGCAGCCGTGCAGCGTCTGCTCCATCGACTCGGACGGGATCACGAAGACCCGGGCCAGGAAGGTCTGGATGAGCAGCGCCAGCAGGAGCGCGACCCCGATGAGGATCGGCAGCTCCTTCCAAAAGGATCGCTGCTTCTTCTTGCGCCGGTTCTTGCGTCCGAGGGTCTCTTCGCGATCCGGCTCCGGCCGGTCGTCCCCCTCGTCCTCGTTGTCCCTGTTGTTTCCGGAGTGTGCGACGTCTGCCACTTGTGCAGGGTACCTAGGAGGAAGGGTCGGACCGGCGGGGTGGGCGGACCACCCAGCGCAGGCGGCGAGTCAGCCACAACGCCGGCCACGCGGCCACCAGACCGACGGTCGCGGGCAGGCCGGCCTGCCACGCCGGGGCGCCCATCGCCATCGGGATGCCGGCCTGCGGGTTGTGATCGCCGACCCCGCGCCAGCGGGACGGCGGCAGCACGATGTACCGCGCCTTGCCGATCACGTTGTCCAGCGGAACCACACCCCGAATGCCGCCGCCACCCTGGCAGCGGGAGTCGCACGAGTCGCTGCGGTTGTCCCCCATCACCCACAGGGTGCCCTCGGGGACCAGGACCGGCTCGAACCGCTGCTGGGCGTCCGGTTCGCCGTTCTGCCAATAGATGTACGGCTCGTCGAGCGGCCGGCCGTCGACCAGGACCCGCCACTGGTCGTCGCAGCACTGGACGGTCTGGCCGCCGACCGCGATCACCCGCTTGACGAAGTCGCGCTCGTCCGGGGGCGCCAGGCCGACCAGGGCGCCGATCTGGCGCAGGGCGTCGACCACGACGTTGTCGGACTCGGGCTCGGCGACGTCGTTCTCCGTCCACGCGTCGGGGCCCTTGAAGACGACGACGTCGCCGGGTTCCGGGTCGCCGAACGTGTAGACGAGCTTGTCGACGAGGACGCGGTCGCCCGTGCAGCCGGGGCAGCCGTGCAGCGTCTTCTCCATGGAGCCGGACGGGATGGAGTAGACGCGACCGATGAACTGCTGGATCAGGAAGGTGAGCAGTACCGCCACCGCGACCAGGGTCAGCAGCTCACGCCACAGCGGCTGCTTCTTCGGGGGGCGGCGGTGCCGGCCACGGCGTTTCGACCGGCGGGTGTCGTCGGTTGGCGCGTCGGCCGGTTCGTCGGCGGGCGACTCCCCTGGTGCCGGGCGATCGGAGTGGTCGGCGGGGTCGTTCCCGCCGACCGTCGGGATCTGCTCGGTGCGGTCCGGGTCATCCTCAGGCGATTGAGCATGCACAGGGGTGACCACGAAACCAGGCTACGGGAGATCGCGAACCGTGGCTCCCGGTCAGGAGGTCGGCGCCGTCTCGCGCTTCTCCTTGATCTTGGCGGCCTTGCCGCGCAGCTCGCGCAGGTAGTACAGCTTCGCGCGGCGCACGTCACCCCGGCGGTCGACCTCGATCTTCGCGATGTTCGGGGAGTGCACCGGGAAGGTGCGCTCCACGCCGACGCCGAAGGAGATCTTGCGCACCGTGAAGGTCTCGCGGATGCCACCGCCCTGCCGGCGGATGACGGCGCCCTTGAAGACCTGGGTCCGCTCGCGGGAGCCCTCGATGACGCGGACGTGGACCTTCAGCGTGTCGCCCGGGCGGAAAGCCGGGACGTCGGAGCGCAGCGACTTCGCGTCCAGGGCATCCAGGGTGTTCATCGGTGTATCCGTCCTCATGTCGTTCGTGCGTCCCCAAGGCTCGGTACGAGTCCAGATCAACCTTGAGGGAAGTCAACGTCGAGCGCGCCCGAGACGCCACCCGGTCGCAGCAACCCACCGATTATGTCACGCGCGATTAGTCGACGGGCGCGGGGGGATCAGCCGTCGGCGCGCAGTCGCTCCAGCGTGGCGAGGTCGTGCTTGTCCAGCGACCCGTCCGGCAGGGCGTCCAACAGGTCGGGGCGGCGGTGGAACGTGCGCTCCAGCGCCTGGTCACGCCGCCAGCGGGCGATCGCGCCGTGGTTGCCGGAGCGCAGCACGTCCGGGACCGCGAGGTCGCGCCACACCTCGGGTCGGGTGTAGCTCGGGCCTTCGAGCAGGCCGTCGGAGAACGAGTCCTGTTCGGCGGAGGCGGGGTTGCCGAGCACGCCGGGCAGCAGGCGGGCGACGGCCTCGACCATCGTCATCACCGCGACCTCGCCGCCGACCAGCACGTAGTCGCCGACGGAGACCTCGTCGACCGGCATCCGGCGGGCGGCGTCGTCGAGCACACGCTGGTCGATGCCCTCGTAGCGGCCGCAGGCGAACAGCAGCCACTCCTCCCCCGCGTACTCGCGGGCGAGGGCCTGGGTGAACGGGCGGCCGGCGGGGGTTGGCACGACGAGCCGCGGGGTGCCGGTGGCGCACAGCTCGTCCAGGGCCTCGCCCCAGACCTGGGGCTTCATCACCATGCCGGGACCGCCGCCGTAGGGGCTGTCGTCGACGGCCTTGTGCACGTCGTGGGTCCACTTGCGCAGGTCGTGGACGTCCAGGGAGAGCAGGCCGCGCTCGATCGCGCGGCCGAGGAGCGCCTGGCGCAACGGGTCCAGGTACTCGGGGAAGATCGTCACGACGTCGATGCGCACTTACAGCAGGCCTTCCGGCGGGTCCAGGACCACGCGGCCGCCGGCGACGTCGACCTCGGGAACGATCGCGCGGACGAACGGCACCAGCACCTCGGTTTCGTCGTCCCGGCGCAGGACGAGCAGTTCGCCGCCGGGCCCGCGGGCGATCTCGGCGACCCGGCCGACCTCGGTGCCGTCGGCGAGGACGGCGACCAGGCCCTCGAGCTCGTGGTCGTAGAAGGCGTCCGGGTCGTCGGACGGCGGCAGTTCGGCCGCGTCGACCAGCAGTTGCGCGCCGCGGAGGGTCTCGGCGGCGTCGCGGTCGGGAACCTCGTCGAAGCGGACCAGCAGGCGGCCGGAGTGGTGGCGCACCGACGAAACCGTGAGCGCGCGGCGCGAACGGTCCCGGAGCCGTGCGGAGAGCACGGCCCCGGGGGCGAAACGTTCATCCGGCGCGTCGGTGTGGATGTCGACGGCCAGCTCGCCGGCGATGCCGTGTGCCTTGGCAACGCGGCCGACCAGGAGCAGATCGGTCATCTACTGGTCGGTGTCGACGACGTCCACTCGGATGCCGCGACCGCCGATGCCGGCCATCACGGTGCGCAGCGAGGTGGCGGTGCGGCCGCCCCGGCCGATGACCTTGCCGAGATCGTCCGGGTTGACGTGCAGTTCGAGGGTGCGGCCGCGGCGGGTGGTCACCAGCTCGACACGCACGTCGTCCGGGTTGTCGACGATGCCACGTACCAGGTGTTCGAGAGCATCAGCCAAGAAACTCACGACTCTTCCTTGGCACCCTCGTCAGCCGGCTTCTCGGCCTTCTCGTCGGCCTTCGCGTCGGTCTTCGCGTCGGCCTTGTCATCGGCCTTCTTCTTGGCCGCGCCACCCTTCTTCTTCGGGGTGGTGGCCTCGGTGGTCGGCTCCTCGCCCGCGGCCTTGAGGGCGGCCTCGAACAGCTCCTGCTTGGTCGGCTTGGCCTCCGCGTGCTTCAGCGTGCCCTCGCTGCCCGGCAGGCCCTTGAACTTCTGCCAGTCGCCGGTGATCTCCAGGATCCGCTGGACCGACTCGGTGGGCTGCGCGCCGACACCCAGCCAGTACTGGGTGCGCTCGGAGTCGACCTCGATCAGGCTCGGCTCGTCCTTCGGGTGGTACCGGCCGATCGTCTCGATCGCCTTGCCGCTGCGGCGGGTGCGGGCGTCGGAGACGATGACGCGGTAGTACGGCGCCCGGATCTTGCCGAGACGCTGCAGCTTGATCTTGACTGCCACGGGTGGTGGTGCTCCTCAACTGGTGATGGTTCAGGGCGCCGGCTGCCCGCGTGGGGACTGCGGAACCGCTGGTGCCCGAAGTTCGGTGGCGTCATGGCGCGGTGAGAGGGTCCGGCCACGACGGACAGCCGTACATTCTGCCAGACCGGTCCGGTCAGGCCGGCATGGCCCCGACCGCGACCAGCAGCGCCGCGAGCGCGGGCAGGAAGTTGTTGATCTGGTGGGCGACGATGCTCGCGCCGAGCCGGCCGGTGAACAGGCGCGCGAGACCGATCGGAATGCCGATCACGAGCAGCAGCGAGGTACGCAGCGGCTCGAGGTGGCTGATCGCGAAGATGACCGTGGTCAGGGTGAACACCGCCCACCGGCCCCACTTGAGCCGTTCGAGCGCGCCCCAGAGCAGGCCGCGGTAGATGACCTCCTCGCAGACCGGCGCGACCAGCCAGACGAACAGGAACATGGTGATCGCGGCGGCCAGGGGCATCCGCTCGTTCTCGACGAGGCGGCCGACGGCGGAGGACGCGTTCTCGTCGCCGACGACGTTGGTCCACACGACGGCCCCGACCGTGGTGCAGACCAGGCCGATCGCGCCGAACTTGAACCCGGCGCGGAGGTCCTCGCGGTGGAACGACCAGCGCAGGTCGAGCTTGGGCCCGTTGCCGCGGAGCTTGGTGACCAGCACCGCGGTGACCGCGGCGAGGACGGTGGGCACCATGGTGCCGAGCAGGACGACGGTGCTGGAGGTGGGGGCGTCCGGGGCGACGACGCCGACGAGGGCGCCGATGACGACCGCGGAGAGAACGAAGACGGCGTAGACGACGAGGAAGGCGCCGAACCCCCAGCGGTGTGTCCGGGTCGGCGGGTCGGTGCGGTCCGTCGCCGCGGCCTCCGTCGCTTCCCGTTCGGTCGTCACTTGTTCGAGAGTAGTCCGTTCGGCCGCGCGCAACCGGACAAGCTGGGGCTTTCGGGGATGAAGCAGGACGGGAACGTACGACTCGCCGGACGGGAACGTACGACTCGCGGGACGGGAACGTACGACTCGCGGGTTCAGCGTGGGAGCAGGCGGCCGCGGAGGATCAGGTGCGTGGGGGTGCGGAGCGTGTCCAGGTTCTCGCGGGGGTCGGTGGCGTAGGCGACGATGTCGGCGGCGGAGGAGTCCTGGATGCCGGACCAGCCGAGCCACGAGCGGGCGTTCCAGGACGCGGCGGCGATGGCCTGTTCGCGGGTCATGCCGGTCTCGTGCAGGGCGACGATCTCGTCGACGATGCGGCCGTGGGCGATGCCGCCCCCGGCGTCGGTGCCGGCGTAGACGGGGATACCGGCCTCGATGGCGGTGCCGACGGTGCGGCGGACGCGGCCGTAGAGGTCGAGCATGTGGCCGGCGTAGCGCGGGTACTTGCTCGCGCCGGCGGCGATGCCGGGGAACGTCTCGATGTTGATCAGGGTCGGGACCAGGGCGGTGCCGTGGTCGACCATGGCGGCGACGGTGTCGTCGGTGAGGCCGGTGCCGTGCTCGATGCAGTCGATGCCGGCCTCGATCAGGGGCAGCAGCGCGTCGGAGCCGAAGACGTGGGCGGTCACCCGCGCGCCGGCGGCGTGGGCGACGCGGATGGCCTCGGCGAGGATGTCGTCCGGCCAGAGCGGCGCGAGGTCGCCGACCTCGCGGTCGATGTAGTCGCCGACGAGCTTCACCCAGCCGTCGCCGTTGGCGGCCTGCTCGGCGACGACGTCGGGCAGCAGCGACGGGTCGTCGAGTTCCTCGGCCATCCCCCGGATGTAGCGCTTGGGGCGGGCGATGTGCCGGCCGGCGCGGATCAGCCTGGGCAGGTCGAGGCGTTCCTGCAGGGGGCTGGTGTCGATCGGTGAGCCGCAGTCGCGGATCAGCAGGGCGCCCGCGTCGCGGTCGGTGACCGCCTGGGTCGCCGCCTCCGCCAGGTCCTCGGCGATGCCGACGTGGCAGTGGGCGTCCACCAGGCCGGGCAGCAGGTAGCCGCCGTCGACCACGGTCCGCGCGCCCGGCACCGGCTCGGTGCGGATCCGGCCGTTGACGATCCAGAGGTCGCGCTCCTCCTCCTCGGGGAGCACGACGCCGCGCAGGTGGAGAGCGGTCACTTGCCCTTGCCCTTGCCGTCCTTCGGCAGCTTGATGTTCTTGGGGTCGAAGCCCGGCGGGAGCTGGTCGAGGCCGGCGAGTCCCGGCGGCAGCTGGTTGAGGCCGGGCGGCATCTTCGACAGGTCGGGCATCGCGCCGCCGGGCGGCATCATGCCGGGCAGGCCGCCGCGCACCTTGGGCGGCGTCGGGCCGCGCCCCTTGCCCTTCTTCCCCTTCTTGCCCTTGCGGGACTTGCTGCCCCGGTTGCCGCCGGGCAGGCCGAACCGGCCGGCCATCTGCTGCATCATCTTGCGGGCCTCGTAGAACCGGTTCACCAGGTCGTTGACCTCGCGGATCGCGACGCCGGAGCCCTTGGCGATGCGTTGCCGGCGGGAGGCGTTGATGATCTTGGGGTTGTCCCGCTCCGCGGGGGTCATGCCGCGGATGATCGCCTGCAGCCGGTCGAGGTGCTTGTCGTCGACCTGGGCGAGCTGGTCCTTCATCTGGCCGGCGCCGGGCAGCATGCCGAGCAGGTTCGCGATCGGGCCCATCTTGCGGACCGCGAGCATCTGCTCCAGGAAGTCCTCCAGGGTCAGCTCGCCGGTGCCGATCTTCGCCGCGGCGGCCTCGGCCTGCTCCTGGTCAAACGCCTGCTCGGCCTGCTCGATCAGGGTGAGCACGTCGCCCATGCCGAGGATGCGCGAGGCCATCCGGTCGGGGTGGAAGGTGTCGAAGTCCTCGAGCTTCTCGCCGTTCGACGCGAACATGATCGGCTGACCGGTGACCTCGCGGACCGACAGCGCGGCGCCACCCCGGGCGTCGCCGTCGAGCTTGGTGAGGACCACGCCGGTGAAGCCGACGCCATCGCGGAACGCCTCGGCCGTGCTGACCGCGTCCTGGCCGATCATCGCGTCGACCACGAACAGCACCTCGTCGGGCTGCACGACCTCGCGGATGTCGGCGGCCTGGCGCATCATCTCCTCGTCCACGCCCAGCCGGCCGGCGGTGTCGACGATGACGATGTCGTGCTGGGCGCGCTTGGCCTCCTCGATCGACCGGCGCGCCACGTCGACCGGGTCGCCGACGCCGTTGCCCGGTTCGGGCGCGAACGTCGGCACGCCGGCGCGCTCGCCGACGACCTGCAGCTGGGTGACCGCGTTGGGCCGCTGGAGGTCGCAGGCGACGAGCAGTGGCGTGTGGCCCTGGCCGACCAGGTGCTTGGCGAGCTTGCCGGCGAGCGTGGTCTTACCGGAACCCTGCAGGCCGGCGAGCATGATCACGGTCGGCGGCGTCTTGGCCAGGCTCAGCCGCCTGGTCTCGCCGCCGAGGATGCCGACGAGCTCCTCGTTGACGATCTTGACGACCTGCTGCGCCGGGTTGAGCGCCCCGGAGACCTCGGCTCCCTTGGCGCGTTCCTTGACGTTCGCGATGAACGTCCGCACCACGGGCAGGGCGACGTCGGCCTCCAGCAGCGCGATCCTGATCTCGCGCGCGGTGGCGTCGATGTCGGCGTCGGACAGCCGGCCCCGGCCGCGCAGGTTCTGCAGGACCGAGGTGAGCCGGTCGGAAAGAGTGTCGAACACGACGTCGAGGGTAGCCGCTCCCCGGGTATGGACGTCGGGACGGGCTCGACCCCTCGACGAGCCCAGTCCCGAGTCCGCACACCCTCCCCGTTGTGCGGGTTCCAGCATCGCGAACCGGACGAAAGCCCAGGAGCGTGATCGCCCCCGGTCGAACTAGGGACAACTACTCAGACGGCGGCCAGCACCGCCGCCTCGATCTCCCGCCGCCGGTCCTCGGGCGCGGCGGCGAAGCAGAAGGAGGCGATCGAGGTGCCGCCGACCTGTATGGCCCGCGCCCAGACGACGTCGACGCCGCACCGCTCCAGGGCCTGGGCGACGTCGTGCAGCAGGCCGAGCCGGTCGGCCGCGCGCAGTTCGAGCACGACCCCGCCGCCTGCTTCGCCGTCGAACCACAGCACCTTCGGCTCCGGGGGGTCGGGGAGCCGGTCGGCGTAGTCGCGTTCCTTGGCGGCGAGCCGCTCGGCGAGCGGGAGCGACCCGGACACCGCGCGGGCGAACTGCTCGCGGAGCAGGGCGGGGTCGGGCAGCGAACCGAACCGGGGGGACACGGCGAACGTGTCGACCGCGACGCCGGCATGCGCGCGCAGGTCGGCGGCGTGCACGGTGAGCGAGTGCAGGGCGAGCACGCCGGCGGCGCGGGACAGCAGGCCGGGGTGGTCGGGAGCGGCCATGATGATGGTGCGGGTGTCGACCAGCACGTCGGGTCGGCCGGACGCGGCCACGGACCCGGCGAGCGCGCGGGCGGCGGTGTCCAGCGGGGTCGGTTCGGCGGGACGTTCGCCGGCCATCGCGGCCCGGCAGCGGGCGACGAGGTCGGCGACCAGGGCGGCCTTCCAGTCGGTCCACACGCCGGGGCCGGTGGCGAGCGAGTCGGCCTCGGTCAGCGCGGCCAGCAGCTCCAGCAGGACCGGGTCGCCGTCGAGGGTGTCGACGACGCGGCGGACGGTGGCCTCGTCCTCGATGTTGCGGCGGGTCGCGGTGTGCGGGAGCAGCAGGTGGTGGCGGACCATCGCGGACAGCGTGGTCACGTCGCCGTCGGTCAGCCCGAGGCGTTCGCCGACCTGGGTGGCGAGTGCGGCGCCGACGACCGAGTGGTCGGCCGAGTGCTCGGAGCCACGGCCCTTGCCGAGGTCGTGCAGCAGGGTGCCGACGAGCAGCAGGTCGGGCCGGGACACGCGGGTGACCAGCCGGGTGGCGTGCGTGGTGGCCCGGACGAGGTGCCGGTCGACGGTCCAGGCGTGCGCGTGGTCGCGGGGTGGCAGGTCCCGCACGGCGCCCCATTCGGGGAACAGGCGCGCCCACAGGCCGGTGCGGTCCAGCGCCTCGACCACGTCGACCAGGCCGTCGCCCGCGCCGAGCAGCGACACCAGCTCCCGGCGGACCGGTTCGGGCCACGGGCCGCGGAGTTCGGGTGCGGACTCACCGAGCCGGGCGAGTGTGCCGGGGGCGATCGGCTGGCCGGTGCGGGCGGCCGCGGCGGCGACGCGCAGCAGCAGGCCGGGGTCGCGGGCCGGATCGGCGTCGCGGGCGAGGGTGACCTCGTCGGCGTGCAGGACGACCCCGTCGGCGAGCGGGCGGCGAGCGGGGGCGCGGCGCAGGACGCCGAGCACGGTGCGGCGGGGCTGGGCGGCGCGGAACGCGGTGTCGAGGGCGTAGGCGACCGCGCGACCGGCTCCGGACAGTGCCCTGGCGAGGGTGAAGCGGTCGCCGATGCCGAGGACCGAGGCGACCTCGTCGCCGTCCTGGGGCATCAGCACGTCGCGCGGCCGGCCGGCGAGGCGGCGCAACTCGGTGCGGGTGTCGAGCAGGAGCCGGCGGGCGTGTGCGACCTCGCCCGCCGGGCGGTCGACGAGCTGGGCCGCGGCCAGCGCGTCGAGGATCGCCAGGTCGCGCAGCCCGCCTCGGCCGTGCTTGAGGTCCGGCTCGACCCAGTGCGCCACCTCGCCGGCGCGCCGCCAGCGGTCACGGGCGGAGGCGGCGAGGTCGTCGAGGCGGGCGCGCGCGCCGGTCCGCCAGGTCTCGCGGGCCCGGTCGGCGAGGTGGCGGCTGAGCGCGGCGTCACCGGCGAGGTGCCGGGCGTCGAGCAGGCCGAGCGCGGTGCGCGGGTCGCGGCCGGCGACCGTGACGGCCTCGGCGACCGTGCGCACCGAGTGGTCCAGGCCGACGCCGGCGTTCCACAGCGGGTACCAGAGCCGCTCGGCGGTCGCGGCGATCGCGGTGCCGCCGGTGTGCACGAGCACGAGGTCGAGGTCGGCGTACGGGACGAGCTCGCGCCGGCCGAGGCCGCCCAGCGCGACCAGCGCGACGCCCGTGCCGATCCCGGCGTGTGCGGCGTGCACGGTCAGCCAGAACTCGTGCAGGTCGGCGAGCGCCTCGCGCAGCGCGTCGGCGGAGAGCCGGTGCGGCCCGCGGCCGCCGAGCAGGCGGTCGCGGGCCAGCACCAGGTCCGCCGCGGTGGGGGCGACGGACACCGGTCAGAGCGCGTCGCCGCCGCGCTCCCCGGTGCGCACCCTGACCACGGTGTCCACCGGGGTGACCCAGACCTTGCCGTCGCCGATCTTGCCGGTGCGCGCGGCCTCGACCACGGCCTCCACCACCTTGTCCCCCAGCGTGTCGTCGACCAGGACCTCGACCCGCACCTTCGGCACGAAGTCGACCGAGTACTCCGCGCCCCGGTAGACCTCGGTGTGGCCCTTCTGCCGGCCGTAGCCCTGGACCTCGCTGACCGTCATGCCCAGCACACCGACCTGCTCCAGCGCCGCCTTCACGTCGTCGAGCGTGAACGGCTTGATGATCGCGGTGACCAGCTTCATGGGGTGACGCCCTCCTTGCTCGCTGCCGGGACCTTGCCCGCGAGGGTGTCCGCGGCCCTGCCGATGGACGAACCGCCGCCGCGCAGGCCGGACAGCTCGTAGGCGCTCTCCGCGTGCTCGGCCTCGTCGATGCCGTTGATCTCGGCCTCCTCGTCGACCCGGAAACCCATGGTGACCTTGATCAGGAAGCCGATGATGAGCGTGGCGACCAGGGAGTAGGCCAGCACGGCGAACGCGCCGACCGCCTGCTTGCCGAGCTGGGTGAGGCCGCCGCCGTAGAACAGGCCGTCCACGCCGCCGTCGTTGACGCCGACCGTGCCGAAGAACCCGATCAGCAGGGTGCCGATCAGGCCGCCGACCAGGTGCACGCCGACCACGTCGAGCGAGTCGTCGTAGCCGAACTTGTACTTGAGGCCGACCGCGAGCGCACAGGCCGCGCCGGCCAGGACGCCGATGGCGAGTGCGCCCCAGGTGTCGACGAAGGCGCAGGCCGGGGTGATCGCGACCAGACCGGCGACCACGCCGGAGGCGGCGCCGAGGCTGGTGGCGTGCCCGTCCCGGAGCCGCTCGACGACCAGCCAGCCGATGATGGCCGCGCAGGTCGCGGTGAGGGTGTTGACGAACGCGACCCCGGCGAGGTTGCCGGCCGACAGCGCGGAGCCGGCGTTGAAGCCGAACCAGCCGAACCAGAGCAGGCCGGCGCCGAGCATGACGAACGGCAGGTTGTGCGGCTTCATCGGCTCCTTGGGCCAGCCGCGGCGCCTGCCGAGCACGAACGCGAGGGCGAGCGCGGCGGCGCCGGCGTTGATGTGCACCGCGGTGCCGCCGGCGAAGTCGAGCGCGACGAGGTTGTTGGCGATCCAGCCGCCGACGTGACCGTCGTCGGTGCTGAAGTCGAACACCCAGTGCGCGACCGGGAAGTACACGAGCGTCGCCCACAGCACGACGAACACCATCCAGGCACCGAACCGGGCGCGGTCGGCGATGGCGCCGGCGATGAGCGCGACCGTGATGATCGCGAACATGCCCTGGAACGCCACGAACGCGGTGCCGGTCAGGGCGTCGCCGCCGAGCAGGCCGCTGAGGCCGAAGTACTGGGTGACGTCGCCGAGCAGCCCGCCGCCGAGGTCGTCACCGAATGCCATCGAGTAGCCGAACACCACCCACAGCACGCCGACGACGGCCATCGCGCCGAAACACATCATCAGCATGTTGAGCACGCTCTTGCCGCGCACCATGCCGCCGTAGAAGAACGCCAGACCCGGTGTCATCAACAGCACCAGGGCGGCACTGGTGAGCACCCAGGCCGTATTCCCTTCCACGCTTCCTCCTCATGTCCGACCGTTCGAAGGAGCATCGGGAAGGCAGGTTTCGCGGAATCGCGCCGCGCGTTTCGCGGCCGTGAACTGTGCCTCCGATCGTGTTACGAGCGCGTTTCCGCTACTAGGCTCGCGGGATCGCCACTCAACTGATTCCGGTGCCCGCGTCGTCGATCCGCGACCCGGGCTGGCTCGACGCGCAGTTGGCGGCGACGGCGGCGCGGTTCCGGTTGGACCGGCCGGCGTCGGTGGGGGTGCTGTGGTGGTACTCGGCGAGTTCGGTGCTGCTTGGGCCGGCGGTGGCGGGGTTCGACCCGGCGCTGGAGTCGGTGGTGCTGTTCCTGCATCCGGACGGTCGGGTGCTGGACGCCCGCTCCCCCGAGCGGGTGTCGGAGCGCGGGCCGGCGTTGCGGGTGGCGTTGGCGGAGGCGGTGTCGGCGGTGTCGGCGGCGAGCGGGGCGCCGGAGCCCGCGCTGTGGGCGGTCGCGACGGACTCGTTGGCGAACCAGGTGTTGTGGGCGGGCGGGTCGCCGGAGGAGGCCGAGGATCTGGCGGCGTCGGTGGGGGCGCCGTTGCCGGTGCCGAGGTACGTGCGGGTGGGCGGCAGGTTGGCGGTGCGGCGGGCGTCGTGCTGCCTGATCTACCAGGCGCCCGGCGAGGGGAAGTGCGTGAGCTGCCCACGCCAGCACCCGGACGAGCGCGCGCGGCGGTTGCGGGCGGTGTTGGGCTAGGTCTTCGGGTGGCGGTAGGCGGTCAGGGCGCCGGGGTGGACGGCGAAGGCGAAGCGGCGGCCAAGCGGGCCGACCTCGCCGTCGGTGGCGATGCGGCGTTCACCGGCGAGCAGGCGGATCTCGGTCGTGGGGGCCTCGAAGTGGCGGTAGACGTGGCTGGTCTGGAGGGTGCCGGTGAGGGCGGCGAGCACGAAGCGGACTCGGGAGTACGGCAGGTCGGCGCGTAGGTAGCGGACGTCGAGCGTGCCGGAGGCGAGGCTGGCGCGGCGGGCGGCGCCGAAGCCCTTCGGCTCGTAGGAACCGTTGCCGACGAACAGCATCCAGACGAGCTCGCGGCGGCCGTCGAGCAGGATCGGCAGCGGTTGGGCGCGGCGGAGCGCGCGGGACATGGCGAGGGCGGCGGCCAGCCACTTCGGCCACCGGACCTCGAGCTTTTCGCGCAGCCGCACCATTTCCGGGTAGCCGCCGAGGCTGGCGGTGTTGACGAACCGGATCCGGTCGGTGCCCCGGCGGCCCTCGACGGTCACGTCGGCGATGTCGACGCGGATGGCGGCGCCGACCTGGGTGGCGTCGGCGGTGTCGTACATGCCGGTGTCGCCGAGGTCGCGGGCGAAGTGGTCGAGGGTGCCGGCCGGGATGACGACGAGCGGGAGCCCGAACCGGACGGCGAGATCGGCGACGCGGGTGACGGTGCCGTCGCCGCCAGCCGCGCCGAGTGCCCGGACGCCGCCGGCGGTGAGCCGTTCGGTGAGTTCGGTGCGGGGGTCGGTGCCGGGTTCGACGCGGACCAGTTCGGCCTTGGGCCAGAAGGCGAGGATCTCGGCGGTCGGGTCGACGCCGTCGGTGCCGGAGGCGGGGTTGACGAGCACGAGGAGGCCGTCGCCCGCTCCGACGTCGGGGGCGTCGACCGGGGGTTCGCCGCGCTTGGGGAGCCCGGTGCCGTGCGGCCACCAGTGCCGGGTGGCGCAGGCGGCACCGACGCCGATGGCGGCCCCGGCGGCGACGTCGCTCGGCCAGTGGACGCCGGTGTGCACGCGGGAGTAGCCGACGAGCGCGGCGACCGGGAACACGAGCGCGCCGGCGGCCCGGTGCTCCATGGTGACGGCGGAGGCGAACGCGAACGCCGAGGCCGCGTGCCCGGAGGGGAACGAGGACGAGGTGGGGCGGCGGGTGTTGCGGCGTGGGACCGGGAGGAGTTCGGCGGCCGGGCGGCGACGCGGGAACAGGTGCTTGCCGACCAGGCTCGCGGACATGCTGGCGCCGGCGATGGCGGCGATCCCGCGTAGTCCGGCGCGGCGGGTGGCGCCCCTGCGCGCGACGAGCACGGCGGCGACGGCGAACCAGAGTCGGCTGTGGTCGGCGGCCCGGCCGGCGCGGCGGCAGAGGGTGTCGAAGGGGGTGGGCGGCAGCTCGCCGCTACGGCGCACGAGCTCGGCGTCGACCCGGCCGACACGCCAGTACGAGCGGCGGATGCGGTTGATCACGGTTCGAACGGTAGCCGGGAGGTGGCGGTGGGGCAGATCGCGGCGGGTTTGGCCTCCGGCCCCCGGTTTCCACGCTACCGGAAGGCACCGACAGTTCCGGGACGGTCAGTCGGACGGTCCGGTTCGGGGAGGGCGGGTGTCAGGGAGTCAGGGGTGCGGGGAGGGTGGTGTGGGGGCGGGTGGTGGTGGTTTCGCGGGCTTGGGGGGCGGGGAGGCCGGCGGCGGTGAGGACGGCGATCGCGTGGGGTTCGGGGAGGAGGTTGAACCAGTGGAGGTGGAGGGCGCGGTGGGTGGCGGGGGTGAGGGAGCCCCAGAGGCGGAGGCGGGCCATGCCGCCGTCGGGGTGGATGTCCAGGCGGACTTCCGTTGCTTCGGTGGGTGGGAGGAGGAAGCGGTGGCGGGTGTCGGGTTGGAGGCGGACGTGGTTCAGGAGCACCGCGTCGCCCGTGGTGAGGGTGGCTCGGGCGGGGGCGTTTCCCTTGAAGTGGCTGGTGTCCAG
Source organism: Actinophytocola gossypii (assembly GCF_025165815.1). Lineage (GTDB taxonomy): Bacteria > Actinomycetota > Actinomycetes > Mycobacteriales > Pseudonocardiaceae > Actinophytocola > Actinophytocola gossypii. Next base: position 61,584 of record NZ_JAFFZE010000014.1, read on the forward strand.
TTCGGCCATGCGGAGGGTGCCGGGGGCGGCCAGGCGGACCGAGACCCAGTCGTTGGCGTCGTCGCGGCGGCGGGCGGTTTCCCAGCCCTCCCCCATCACGGCGGCGTGGCCGGGGGAGATCAGGTTCGCGGGCGAGGAGTAGAACATGTTGCTGCAGCCCGAGATCGTGGCGCCGTTCTCGAGGGCGGCCAGGTCGAGCGACGCGGGGTCGAGGAAACGGGGATCGGGCACCGGTTCGCCGTGGACGCGGAGGCGGGCCACGCCGCCGTCGGGGTGGATGGTGAGGCGGACGTGCGTGTACCGGTGCGGATCGGTTACCGGGAACGGGTTTCTGGTGTCGCCGGACAGGGGTGCGCGCGGGACGAGGGGGTGCCAGTCGGCCCGCATCAGTTCCTCGGGGCTGGGGTAGCCCTCGACCGAGCACGCCTCGACCGAGCACTCGGGCGGGTAGTTGCCGGTGAAGAACGCGGTGTCGACCACCACGCCGCGGACCACGCCGGGCAGGCCGAGGCGGACCACCGCGTGGTCGGAACCGGGCTCGCGCCGGCGGCGGGTCTCCCAGCCGTCGTAGACCTGGCCCTTGTGGCCGAACGTGGCCGGCTGGAACACCGGCTCGGTCGGGCGGATCAGGTTCTCGCGTTCGGCGAACGACTCGTCGTTGGCCCACACCACGCTGCCACCGAGCCGGCGGTTCGCCAGGTCCGGTAGTCGTTGCCACTCGGTCATGCCAAGCCCCTCACGAGTAGGCGGCCTCGGGGCTCGGTGGAGACCTCGTGGCCGCGTAGCCAGGTCGAGCGGACGACGCCACGCAGGGTTCGGCCCGCGTAGGCGGTGACCGGGTTGCGGTGGTGCAGTGCGGCGGGGTCGACGGTGAACGTCTCGTCGGGCGCGAACACGCAGAGGTCGGCGTCGTGGCCGGGAGCGAGGCGACCCTTGTGCCGGAGGCCGATCAGGTCGGCCGGGGCGGAGGACATCCAGCGGACCACCTCGGCGAGGGGCACGCCGCGTGCGGACGCCTCGGTCCACATCGCGGGGAGGCCGAGTTGCAGGCCGGCGATGCCGCCCCAGGCGGTGCCGAAGTCACCCGTGGCCTTCAGTTCCACCGTCGACGGGGAGTGGTCGCTGACCACACAGTCGACCACGCCTTCGGCGAGTCCCCGCCACAGCAGGTCCTGGTTGGCGGACTCGCGGATCGGCGGGCAGCACTTGAACCGCGTCGCGCCGTCCGGGACGTCCTCGGCGCGCAGGGTCAGGTAGTGCGGGCAGGTCTCGGCGGTGACCCGGACTCCGTCGCGGCGGGCGGCGGCGAGCATCGGGAGGGCGTCCGAGGACGACAGGTGCAGCACGTGTACCCGCGCGTCGGCCCGGCGGGCGGCGGCGATCAGGGTCTCGATGGCCGTGTTCTCGGCGGCGCGGGGGCGGGAGGCGAGGAAGTCGGCGTACCGGCGGCCCTCGGTGTCCGACACGAGGGCCGGGTCCTCGGCGTGCACGATCATCAGCGCGCCGATGCCGTGCAGGAGGCGCAGGGCGCCGGCCAGCTCGTCGGGGTCGAGGTGACCGAACTCGTCGACGCCGGACGGGGACAGGAAGCACTTGAAGCCGAACACGCCGGCCTCGTGCAGAGCGACCAGGTTGCCGAGGTTGCCGGGCACGGCGCCGCCCCAGAAGCCGACGTCGACGTGAATCCGCTCGCGGGCCACCGCCCGCTTCAGCGCCAGCGCGGCGAGGTCGGTGGTCGGCGGGACGCTGTTCAGCGGCATGTCGACCAGCGTGGTGACCCCGCCGGCGGCGGCCGCGCGGGTGGCGGTGGCGAAGCCCTCCCACTCGGCGCGGCCCGGGTCGTTGACGTGCACGTGCGTGTCGACCAGCCCGGGCAGCAGCACCTCGTCGTCGGCCAGCTCGACCACGCGCTCGCCGGGCAGCGGCGACTCGGCGACCTCGACGACCGCTCCGTTCCGGACGGCGACCCAGCCCGACGCCTCGCCGGTCGGCAGGACCATGCGCGGCGCGTGGAACACGAGGTCGTTCACCGCGGCTCCCGCCGGGCGAGGGCGGCGTCGAGGTCCACTTCGGACAGACCACACAGGTCGGTGACGTCCGAAGTGGACAGGGCGCCGCAGTCGACGGCGCGACGGATCGACATCGCCAGCGCCTGCGCGGTCGCTGGCTCGTCGAGGATCCCGGCGTCGGCGCCGTCCACATAGGTCCGGAGACGGCGGGCGTCGGCCGGGGCGTGCCGGAGGTGGTGGACGAACGTGGCCGCGTACCGGGTCACCAGCTGCGCGGGGTGCAGGTCCCAGCCCTGGTGGAAGCCGTGCGCGAGCGACCGCAGGACGAGGTCGTGGTGCGTGCGCCAGGCCGCCCACACCGACTCGGTGTCGCCGACCGGCAGCACGTTCGTCGACCCGTCGGACAGGCGCACGCCGGTGCCGGCCGCGCCGACCTGCATGGCGTGCCGGGCGAAGTCGCACGCCGAATGCGCCAGGTGCTGGTCGGCGGCGGACAGCCCGCACGCGGCGGTGTAGTCGTAGGTGCCGAAGTGCAGCGCGCTCACCCGGCCCTGGCCGGCGGTGATGAACCGAGGGACGGCGAAGCGGCCGTCGGCGTCCACTATGGACTGGGTGGTCTCGATCTGGATCTCGAACCGGAGCGCACCGTGGTCGAGGCCGACGGCGGATTCCAGCTGGCCCAACAGGTCCACGAGTGCGGACACCTGCGCGACGTCGGTGACCTTGGGGAAGGTCAGCACCGGCGCGCGGCCGAGCTCGGTGACGAACAGGTCCAGCGTCCACACCGCGCGGGTGAAGGACGTCGGCGTGTCGAAGGACTTGAACCGGATGCCCACCCACGGCGGCGGCGCCGACCAGCCGGCGACCAGCGCGGCGCAGCGGACGGCGTCGGCGTCCTCCTCGTCGTCGGAGCGCTCGCCGTAGCCGTCCTCGAAGTCGATCCGCAGGTCCTCGACCGGCTCGCGGCGCAGCTTGGCGGTCACCTTGTCGCGCACCGTCTCGGCCAGGTCGCCGGGCAGGTCCAGCAGGTCGGCGAAGGCGGCCGCGTCGGGGGCGTGTTCGTCCAGGGCGGCCAGCGCCGCCGCGCCCCACTCCCCCGCCACGTCGCCGGTGACCCGGTCGGCCGGCACGTAGCAGGTGTGCACGGGCTGGCGGCCGCCGGGATCGCCGGGGTACCTGGTGGCGCGCGCTTCGTCCACGTGGGACAGCCGGTCGGCGATGGCGGCGACCGCCGATCCGGACAGCGACGTGCGCACGCTCAGATCCGCTCGTAGGCCGGCAGGGTGAGGAAGTCGGGGAACTCGTCGGCCAGCGCCACCTGTTCGAACAGCTCGACGGCCGGGCCGAGGAGCTCGGCGGGGAGCTCGCCGGTGAGCGCGGTCTTCGTCTCGGCCAGCACGGAGCGGACCAGGTCGGTGGTCACCCGCTGCCCGGTGTCCAGCTCGACGTCGTTGCGCACCCACTGCCACACCTGCGAGCGGGAGATCTCGGCGGTCGCCGCGTCCTCCATGAGGTTGTGGATCGCCGCCGCGCCGTTGCCGCCGAGCCACGACGCCAGGTACCGCACGCCGACGTCGACCGCGGCGCGCAGCCCGGCCTCGGTCGCCGCGCCCGGCGTGGCCTTGACGTCGAGCAGTTGCGCGGCGGTGACCGAGACGTCCTCGCGCAGCCGGTCGACCTGGTTGGGCCTGTCGCCGAGCACCGCGTCGAACTCCTCGGCGCAGATGCCGACCAGATCCGGGTGCGCGACCCAGGAGCCGTCGAACCCGTCGCCCGCCTCGCGGCGCTTGTCGTCGTGCACCTTCGCCAGCGCCTTCTCGGTGACCTCCGGGTCGCGCCGGTTCGGGATGAACGCGGCCATCCCGCCCATCGCGAACGCGCCGCGCTTGTGGCAGGTGCGGACCAGCAGCTCGGTGTAGGCGCGCATGAACGGCGCGGTCATGGTGACGTCGTTGCGGTCCGGCAGCACGAAGTCGGCGCCGGCGTCGCGGAAGTACTTGATCAGGCTGAACAGGTAGTCCCAGCGGCCGGCGTTCAGGCCGGAGGCGTGCTCGCGCAGCTCGTAGAGGATCTCCTCCATCTCGAACGCGGCCGGGATCGTCTCGATCAGGACGGTGGCGCGGATGGTGCCGTGCGGGACGCCGAGGCGTTGCTGGGCGAGGGTGAACACGTCGTTCCACAGCCGCGCCTCGAGGTGGCTCTCCAGCTTCGGCAGGTAGAAGTACGGGCCGCTGCCACGCTCCCCCAGCGCCTTGACGTTGTGGAAGAAGTAGAGCCCGAAGTCGACCAGCGCACCGATCGCCCGGCGGCCGTCGAAGGTGAGGTGCCGCTCGTCGAGGTGCCAGCCGCGGGGGCGCATGACGATCACCGCGGGCCGGGCGCCGGGGGTGAGCTCGTAGCGCTTGCCCTCCGGGGAGGTGAAGTCGATCAGGCCGCGTACCGCGTCGTACAGGTTGACCTGGCCGGAGATCACGTTGGACCAGTGCGGGGTGTTGGCGTCCTCGAGGTCGGCGAGCCAGACCCGGGCACCGGAGTTGAGCGCGTTGATCGCCATCTTGCGCTCGGTCGGCCCGGTGATCTCGACCCGCCGGTCGGCCAGGTCCTCCGGCGCGTCGGCCACCCGCCACTCCGACGCGCGCACGTCGGCGGTCTCCGGCAGGAAGTCCAGCCGGCCGGTCCGCGACGCCTCGGCGCGCCGTTCCGCGCGGGCGGCGAGCAGCTCGTCGCGCCGGTCGGCGAACCGCGCGTGCAGTTCGGCGAGGAACTCCAGCGCCGCCGGGGTGAGGATCTCGTCGCTACGCTCGACGGGTCCGCCGAGTACCTGGGTGTCGACCATGGTCCCCAGCCTAGGACCACTACGCCGTGGCGGCGGGGACGTCTTCGGCGAGGAGGCCGGCTCGTTTCGCGTCGTGCCACAGGGCGGGCGGCACCGGCCGGGACAGCCAGGCCATGCTGTCGGCGATCTCGCGGGGAGAGCGGGCGCCGACGACCGCCGCGTCGACGGCCGGGTGGGCGAACGGGAACCGCAGGGCCACGGCCGGCAGCGGCACGTCGTGGCGGTCGCAGAGCGCCTGCCAGGCCTGGACGCGCGGGTCGTCCCGCCCGGTCAGCAGGCCCCCCTGGTACACGCCGGCGGCGATCACGGACACCCCGCGCCGGTGGCAGAGCGGGAGCAGGTCGGCGAGGCCGGACTGGTCGAGCAGGGTGTACCGGCCGGCGAGCAGCACGCAGTCCGGGCCGGGCGCCGCGGCCTCGCGGAGGAACCGGGCGGCGACGTCGGCGTGGTTGACCCCGATCGACACCGCGGCGATGGTGCCCTCGGCGCGCAGCTCCGCCAGCGCGCGGTAGGCGCCGGTGACGGCGGCGGGGAAATCCTGGTCGGGGTCGTGTACGTGCAGCACGTCGATCCGGTCGGTGCCGAGCCGGTCGAGGCTGGCGTCGACGGAGCGCCGGACGCCCGCGTAGGAGTAGTCGAGGCGCGGTCCGAGACCCGAGGGCGGGTCGGCCCAGATCGGCTGCGTGTCCGGGCCGCCGGGTTCGATCAGGCGGCCGACCTTGGTGCACAGCACGAACTCGGCCCGCGGGCGCGCGGCCAGGGACCGCCCGGCGTACTGCTCGGAGCGGCCGTACCCGTACACCGGTGCGGTGTCGTAGAGCCGCACGCCGAGGTCCCAGGCGTGGTCGACGGTGGCCAGCGCCTGGGGCTCCGGCACGGGCGCGAACAGGCCGCCGATCGACGCCAGGCCCAGTCCGAGCCGGCTGACCGTCAGGCCGGTGCGGCCAAGCGGGACGAGGTCGTCACCACGCACCGCGGTGCACGACCTCGTCGAGCGGACGCCGGGCGCGGGTTCGGGGTGAGCCGGAGACCCGCGGCTCGTCCGGGTAGCCGATGGCGACCGCGCCGATCGGCTCGTGGTCGTCCGGGACGCCGTACAGCTCGCGGAACCGGGGCACGTCGTCGGGCATGATGCCGAAGTACAGCGCGCCGAGGCCGAGGTCGACGGCGGTCTGCAGGATGAGCAGGGTGGCCATCCCGGTGTCGATGTGCCAGAACGGCACCGGCCAGCGGGCCTCGTCGCGGTCGGTCCAGCCCTTGTCCGGCTGGGCGTAGCGATCGAGGTACACCCGCTTGCAGGACAGCGGCACGATCAGCAGCGGCGCGGTGCTGACGTCGTTGCCCTTGGGGCGCAGTGCCCAGAACTTCGCCAGGTCCTCGCCGTCGAGCACGAGGAACGCCTGGCCCTGGGAGAACCCGGCGGACGGGCCGCGGGTGGCGTTGTGCAGGATCCGCTCGAGGGCCTCCTCCGGCACCGGGCGGTCCGGCACGAACCTGCGGATCATCCGCCGCTTGCGGACGACGTCCTGGAACTCCATCCCGTCACCCCAGCAGTGCGTCGACGAACGCGGTCGGCTCGAACGGGGCCAGGTCGTCGGCGCCCTCGCCGAGCCCGACCAGCTTGACCGGCACCCCCAGCTCACGCTGCACCTGGAACACGATGCCGCCCTTGGCGGTGCCGTCGAGCTTGGTGAGCACGATGCCGGTGATGTCGACGACCTCGGCGAACACCCGGGCCTGGGTGAGGCCGTTCTGGCCGGTGGTGGCGTCGAGCACGAGCAGGACCTCGTCGACCCTGGTCTGCTTCTCCACCACGCGCTTGACCTTGCCCAGCTCGTCCATCAGGCCGGTCTTGGTGTGCAGCCGGCCGGCGGTGTCGACCAGGACGGCGTCGACGCCGGACTCGACGCCGCGCTTCACCGAGTCGAACGCGACGGCGGCCGGGTCGGCGCCCTCCTTGCCGCGCACGACCTCGGCGCCGACCCGCTGCGCCCAGGTGGCGAGCTGCTCGGTGGCGGCCGCGCGGAAGGTGTCGGCGGCGCCGAGGACGACGGTGCGGCCGTCGGCGACCAGCACGCGGGCCAGCTTGCCGGTGGTGGTGGTCTTGCCGGTGCCGTTGACGCCCGTGACCAGGACGACGGCGGGGAGCTTGGTGCCGTCGGAGGTGTGCGGCAGCGCCCGGACGGCGCGGTCCATCGACGGGTCGAGCGCGTCGACGAGGACCTCGCGCAGCAGGGCGCGGGCCTGGTCGGAGGTGCGGACCCCGCGGGCGACGAGCTCGGACCGCAGCCGGTCGACGACCTCCTGGGTGGTTGTGGCGCCGAGATCGGCGAGCAGGAGGGTGTCCTCGACCTCGGTCCACGAGTCCTCGTCGAGGTCACCGGCGCCGAGCAGGCCGAGCAGACCGGCGCCGAAGGTGGACCGGGACCGGGACAGCCGGCCGCGCAGCCGCTCGAGCCGGCCGGAGGTGGGCTCGATCTCCTCGACGGGTTCCTGGACGGGCTCCACGGGACCGGGCGGCAGCTCGGCCTCGGGCTCGAACACGGGCTGGGGCTCGTCGGCGGGCTCCGGCGGCGCCTCGACGGCGGGTTCCGCCGGCTTCTCGACGGGTTCCGCCGGCTTCTCGACGGGTTCGGCCGGCGGCTCGGCGGCCGGCGGTTTCTCCTCCGTCCGCCGGCCCCCTGGCGCGAGGCTGATGCCGCCGCCGGCCTGGTAGCCCGTCGGCTTCTCCTGCTCGGCCCGCTCCCGTTCGGTCAGGCTGATCCGCCGCCGCCGGCTCAGCGTCACGCCCACGACCAGCGCGAGCAACAACAGAACAGCGACGACGACGATGATCACGATCACAGTGCTCGACACGCCGCCATCCTCGCATCACCGCCCGACCGGGGTGGTCGGTGCCCGGCGTCAGCGCACGACCGGCACCCGCGCACCGGCGAGCGCGTCGAGCACCGCGCCGGGATCGGCCACCTGTAGCACCAGCCGCGCGTACTTCTGCCCGGTCAGCTCGACGACGACGGTGTTCGACCGGTCCCGCCCCACCACGCTCCAGAACACCCGCCGTCCACGTTGGACGAACGAACCAACGGAGATCAGCCAGGGAACGAAGATCATCATGCCGCGGAAGTGGCCGCCGGAGCCGGCGTCCGCGATCCGCTGCCCCGGACCGGCCTCCCGGACGGCGGACAGCGGTACCGTCAGCCGGCTCGGCCACATCACCAGGCCGAGGAAGCCGGTGAGCCGGACCACCAGCGTGTCGCCGCGAATCTCCACTTCGGTCATACCGGGAACGCTACGAACTCCGCGGCGCCGGGGCGAGGGCGCACGCTCCCCGGATCATGGTGTAGCGGGCTACACCATCGCGCTCGACCAGCGGTGATCCCGGCGGGGCCGTGTCAGACTGGCGGCATGTCCCTGGTCCGTGCCGTCGTCGTCGCGGCCGGCCGCCAGCTCGCCGACGGCGTGCTGGCGCTCGGCACCGCCGGGGCGTCCGCGCTGATGGTGGTCATGGTGGGCACGACACCGTGGCTCGGGGTGTTCCTGCTGCCGGTCGCGGCACGGCTGAACCGCGCGCTCGCCGGCATCCAGCGGGCCAGGACGGCGCAGCGCACCGGCCGGCCCGTCGAGGAGGCGTACCAGCCGCCACCGGCACCAGTACCGGGACACGGGCCACTCCGGCGCTACCTCCGCCGGGTGGGACACGCGTTCACCGACCGGACGACCTACCGGGACGCCGGCTGGGTGCTGCTGCACACGGTCGTCGGCGGTGCCGGCGCGGCCTGGACGCTGACGCTGGTCGCCGCCGGCACGGCGCCGCTGTGGTGGTGGGTGCTGCCCATCCCGGCCTGGCCGGCGGTGCCGCTCCCCCTGGTCGCGCTCGCCGGCGCCGCCACGCTGCCGGTGCTCGCTGACTCGTCGGCCCGGCTGGCCGCCACGGCGCTGTCCCCGCCGGAGAGCAGCCGCCTGGCACGACGAGTCACCGAGCTGACCGCGACCAGGGCCGCCGTGCTCGACGCGCACGAGGCGGAGCTGCGCCGGATCGAGCGCGACCTGCACGACGGCGCCCAGGCGAACCTGGTGTCCTCGGCGCTGCGGCTCGGGATCGCCGAGCGCCGGGTGCGCGACGACCCGGACAAGGCGCTCGCCCTGCTCGCCGAGTCGCGGGAGGGCATCGAGCACGCGCTCACCGAGCTGCGCGGCGTCGTCCGCGGCATGTACCCGCCGGTGCTCGCCGACCGAGGGCTGGAGGGAGCCATCGCCACGCTCGCCGTGGACGGCCCGGTACCGGTCCGGGTCGAGCTGGACGGGATCGGCCGGCAGCCGGCCGCGCTGGAGAGCGCCGCCTACCACGTGGTGGCCGAGGCGCTGACGAACGTCGCCAAGCACAGCGGCGCCACCCGGGCGGTGGTCGAGGCGCGGCTCGCCGACGACACCCTGCACCTCGAGGTGCGCGACGACGGCCGGGGCGGCGCGGACCCGGATCGCGGTAGCGGGCTCGTGGGCGTGCGGCGCCGGGTCGCCGCGCTGGACGGGACGCTCGACCTGTCCAGTCCGGCCGGCGGACCGACCAGACTGGTCGCGCGGTTGCCCGGTGCGGAGCGGCCATGAGGATCGTCGTCGTCGAGGACAACGTCCTGCTCGCCCAGGGCCTGAACCTGATGCTCACCGACGAGGGGCACGAGGTCGTCGCGCTCGCGGGCGACGCGGCGGAGTTCGAGCACGCGGTCGCCGAGCACCGACCCGACCTCGCCGTGGTGGATGTCCGCCTGCCGCCGTCCTTCCGGGACGAAGGGCTGCGCGCGGCGATCCGCGTGCGGTCGGCGCACCCCGGGTTCCCGGTCCTCGTGCTCTCCCAGTACGTGGAGTACAGCTACGCGACCGAGCTGCTGGCGCACGGCGACGGCGGGATCGGCTACCTGCTCAAGGACCGGGTGGGGCGGGTCTCGGAGTTCCTCGACGCCCTGGAGCGGGTGGCGGCCGGCGGCACCGCGATGGACCGCGAGGTGATCGGCCAGCTGGTCGGACACCGGACGGGGAACGGCGGCGTCGACCGGCTGACCTCGCGGGAGCGCGAGGTGCTGTCGCTGATGGCCCAGGGCCGGGGCAACACCGAGATCGCCGACCACCTGGTGCTCACCGAACGCGCGGTGAGCAAGCACATCAGCAACATCTTCGGCAAGCTCGACCTGCCCCCGAACACCACCGGACACCGCAGGGTGCGGGCCGTGCTCGCCTACCTCCGGCAGAACTGAGTCACTTCAGCACGCCGGCGGTGAGACCGGCCTGCACCTGCTTCTGGAACAGGATGTAGACGATCAGCACCGGCAGCAGGGCGATCACCAGGCCGGCGAACAGCGCGGTCCAGTCGCCCCGGTAGCCCTGGCTGATCGCCAGTGCGGCGAGGCCCTGGGCCAGTACCTTCTTCTCCGGTTCGTTCATCAGCACGACCGGGAGGATGTACTGGTTCCAGTGGCCGAGCACGTTGAACAGGCCGATGCTGATCAGCCCCGGCTTGGCCATCGGCAGCATCACCCGGAAGAACAACCCGAAGTGCGAGCAGCCGTCCATGATCGCCGCCTCGGCGATCGAGGTGGGTTGGGTGCGGAAGAACGCGGTCAGGAAGAACACCGTGAACGGCATCGAGAACGCCACGTACACCAGCGCCAGCGACAGGTGGCTGTTCAGCCCGAGGAACTCGCCGAGCAGCGGCAGGTTCTGCAGGTTGCGCACCACGAAGAACAGCGGCACCAGGGCCAGGAACACCGGGAAGATCATCCCGCCGACGAAGCCGAAGTACACCACCCGGTTGCCCGGGAAGTCGTACCTGGCCAGCACGTACGCGGCCATCGCGCCGAGCAGCATGGTCAGCGGCACCGAGATGGCCACCACGATCACGCTGTTCACGAAGTACTGACCGATGTTCGCCGTGCTCCACGCGCGGGCGAAGTTGTCGAACCGCAGGGTCTCCGGCAGGCCCCACGGGTCGGACAGGAACTCGGTGTTCGTCTTGAACGACGAGATGATCGCCCACAGCAGCGGGAGCGTGGTGATCAGCGCCCAGACCAGCATGAACCCGCCGTTGAGCAGGTTCAGCGCCCCGGCCCCCGCGCCGACGCCTGGACCGCGGCGTGGGGACGCCGGCTCGGCGGGCGGCGCGGGCGGCGGGGGGTGGTCGACGGATGTGGTGGTCAACTAGAGCTCCACTCGCTCGCGTCGGGCGGCCCGCATGAACAGCACCGAGATGATCAGGGTCAGGACGAGCAGCACGACCCCGATCGCCGAGGCGTAGCCGAACCGGTAGCTGTTGAACGCGCTGCGGTACAGCGCGACACCGAGCACGTCACCCGCGCGGGACGGCCCGCCGCTGATGCCGAGCATGATGTGCACCAGCGCGAAGCCGTCCATCGCCTGGATGGCCATGTACACCCAGCCGACCTGCACGGTGTCCCACACCAGCGGCAGCGTCACGTGCCGGAACGTGGTGAACCGGCTGGAGCCGTCCAGCAGCGCGGCCTCGTAGATGTCCTTCGGGATCGACTGCATCGCCGCGGAGAACAGCACCACGTAGAAGCCCACGAACGCCCAGATCATCACCACGACGACGCACCAGAACGCGAACCGCGGGTCGCCGAGCCACGGCTGGGTCAGCCCGTCGAGGCCGACGAGGCCCAGCAGGCCGTTGAAGATCCCGCCGGCCTCGGTCGGCGCGAAGACGTACTTGAACAGCACGCCGATGACCGCCATCGACAGCACCAGCGGGAAGAAGTACACGACCCGGTACACCTTCGACCCGCGGACACCCTCGATGCCGGACTTCCCGCGCCGGCCCACGTTGATCATCGAGGCGAAGAACAGCCCGAGCGCCAGCGTCACCACCGGCACCACGAGCATCAGGATCACGTTGTTCTTGAGCGCGACCCAGAACTGGTCGTCCTCGAACAGCCGCACGTAGTTGTCGAACCCGACGAACGTCTGGCTGGCGGTCAGGCCGGACCAGTCGGTCAGCGAGATGTAGATCGCCTGCACGTAGGGCGAGAGGACGAACAGGCCGTAGATCACGACCGGCACCGCGAGGAAGGCCAGCACGAAGCCGACCTTCCCGTGCTGCAGCGCCGGTCCCGGCTTCGGCCTCCGGGGGGCGCCCCGCGCCTCGGCGCGCGGGGCGACGTCGATCACCGACAACGAGCTCTCCGGATCAGCGGGTGTACTTGGTGATGGAGTCGTCCTCGCGGACCTTCTTGGCCTCCGCCTCGCAGCCCGCGACCCACTCGTCCACCGAGATCCGGCCGGCCATCAGCTCGCCGGTGTGGGAGTTGATCCCCGGGTTCTCCATGTCCTTGTACCACGTCGGGTACATCCAGGTGAGCACGTCGTCCCCGGCCGCCTGCAGGCCCTGCTGGGCGGAGGTGAGGCCGCGCGGCAGCTCGACGCCGTCGGCCGCGCCCTTGACCACGGTGAGGCTGGAGACCTTCTCGGTGAAGCCGCGGGCGCCCTCCTGGGAGAGCATGATCCGCATGTACTCCAGGCCGCCGCGCGGGTTCTTGGCCTGCGCCGGCACGATGTAGGGCTCGCCGGCCTGTGCCCGCACGGTCTCCGCCGACATCGCGGAGTCCTGGGACAGCAGCGGCTCCGGCATGAACGCGATCTCGAAGCCCTCCGGGGTCACGTCGGCCTGCTCGCTCTCCAGCCACGACCCGCACGGCACGAACGCCGCCTTGCCCTCGCTCCACGCGCCCTGCGCCTGGATGTGGTCCATGCCGACGGTGCCGTCGAGGATGAACCCGCTCTTCTGCAGGCCGGCCAGGGCGTTGGCGGACTCCTTGACCGCCTCGTGGCCCCACGCGCCCGGCTCGAGGTTGTCGATCGCGGTCAGGACCTCGGGGCCGCCCAGCTTGGCGGCCATGGTCAGCAGCGGCCAGTTCATGTACCGCGCGTGCACGCCCTGGTAGGTCCACGGGGCGATGCCGGCCTTCTTGATCTCGCCGCAGAGGGCGGTCATCTCGTCCCAGGTGGTGGGCGTGGTCCAGCCGTGCTCGTCGAAGAGGGTCTTGTTGTACCAGAGGCCGTAGACGGTCAGCGCCATGTGCATGACGTACGGGGCGTCGCCGAAGACGCCGGACTCGACCGCGCCCGGCACGAGCGTGTCGCGGACCTTGACGTTCGGGTCGTCCCAGCTGGGGGCGTCGTAGAGGTCGGTGAGGTCGTACAGCTGCTTGTCGGAGACCAGCTGGCCGAGCGGGATCTGACCGTCGCCGGAGTCGTTGACGAAGTCCGGTGGGTTGCCGGCGACGAAGCGGGACTGCAGCGCGCCCGCGATGTCGACCTCGGCGTTGTGGTCGATCTTGGCGTTCGGGTACTTCTTCTTGAACATCGGCTGGTGCACGTCGGTGGCGTAGGCGTCACCGAAGCCGCCGTTGAAGATGTAGATCTCGAGCGTGGAGTCGGTCGGCACGCCGAGCGGGTTGTCGTCGGTGGCCTCGCCCTCCGTCTGCTCCTGCCCACCCCCCGAGGTGGCACAGCCGGCCAGCACGGTCGAGCCCGGCAGCACCAGGGCGCCGGTGGCGAGTGCGCCGCGCAGGAAGTTTCTCCTGCTCCACTCACTCGAAATCTTGGTCATGCTCCGCTCCTCGTTCCTCGCGGTCAACGCTGGCCGCACCCGCTCCCCGCGGTGCGGGTGGCACGTGGGGCACACAGTATCGCCTTGGTCTATACCTTCAGACGGGAATACTCAACCTTTACCGACATCGATTCGGTCAAGAACTAACGTGTCGCCTTGCACAGCCGCGTGCGCTGGCATAACCAGAGCAGGTGACAGATGCGGTGAACACCTGCCGGGTGATCGGGTTGCTGTCCGGGACGTCGATGGACGGCGTCGACGTGGCGGTGGCCGAGCTGCGGCTGACCGGGGAGACCATCGACCTGCTGCCGTGCGGACACGCCGAGGTGCCGTTCCCCACCGGCCTGCGCGGGCGGCTGCTGGCCGCGCTGCCGCCGAGCGCCTGCACCGCCGAGGAGCTGTGCCGGCTGGACACCGAGGTCGGGCAGGCGTTCGCGGCCGCGGCGGCCGACGCGCTCAGCACGATCGCTGGCGGGCGGGCGGACCTGGTCGCCTCGCTCGGGCAGACGCTGTACCACTGGGTGGCGGACGGCCGGGCGCTCGGCACGCTCCAGGTGGGACAGCCGGCGTGGATCGCCGAGACGACCGGGTTGCCGGTGGTGGCCGACCTGCGGGCCCGTGACGTCGCGGCGGGCGGGCACGGCGCGCCGCTGGCGAGCGTGCTGGACCAGCTGTGGCTGCGCTCGCCGGAGGTGATCACGGCGGGGCTGAACATCGGCGGGATCGCCAACGTGACGGTGGTTCCGCAGGCCGGCCCGGCGGTGGCGTTCGACACCGGGCCGGGCAACGCGCTGCTGGACGCGGCCGCACGGATGATCTCCAACGGGGTCTGGCAGCTCGACGTGGACGGGGACCTCGCCGCGCAGGGCAGGGTCGACGAGGCGCTGCTCGACGTGCTGCTGGCCGACCCGTACTACGCGCTGCGATCGCCGAAGTCGACCGGCAAGGAGCACTTCCACGGTGATTACCTGCGGGCCGCGCTCGCGAAGGTGGGGCACGTCAGCGGCCCCGACCTGCTGGCCACGCTGGTCGAGCTGACCGCCGCCACGATCGCCGACGCCTGCCGCGCGCACGGGGTGACCAGGGTGGTGGCAGCGGGTGGCGGGGTGCGGAACCCGACCCTGATGGCCGCGCTGCGCCGGCGCCTGGCCGAGGTGCCGGTCGAGACCAGCGACGAGCTCGGCCTGCCGGCGGCGGGCAAGGAGGCCTATCTGACCGCGCTGCTCGGCTTCCTGACCTGGCAGGGTGTGCCGGCGAACGAGCCGCACGCGACGGGCGCGGCCGGGCCTCGGCTGCTCGGTTCGGTCACCCCCGGCCGCGTGCCGCTGCGCCTGCCGGAACCGACCACGACCACCGTCACCCGGCTGCGGGTGACCCAACCGGCGATCAGCGGGAGGTAGGCGTGCGCGCCCTCGACGTCGCGATCATCGTGCTGTTCCTGGTGGGGATGCCGCTGCTCGGCGTCCTGCTGGGCGGGCGGCAGAAGTCGGCGACCGACTACTTCGTGTCCGAGCGCCGGATCCCGTGGTGGGTGGTGTGCGTGTCGGTGGTGTCGGCGGAGACGTCGACGCTGACCGTGCTGTCGGTGCCGGTGGTGTCCTACCTGGCGCCGCCGGAGGCCGGGGGGATGACGTACCTGACGCTCGCGTTCGGGTACATCGTCGGGCGGATCGTGGTGTCGTTCGTGCTGCTGCCGAAGTACGTGGCGGGCGAACTGGTGACCGCGTACGCGTTCCTTGGCCAGCGGTTCGGTGACGGGATGCGGGCGACCGCGTCGGTGACGTTCCAGTTCACCCGGCTGCTCGCGGACGGCATTCGGCTGTTCGCGACCGCGATCCCGATCAAGGTGGTGCTGGCGGCGTACGGGGTCGACGCGTCGTACTGGGCGATCGTGATCGTGCTGGGGATCGCGATGGTGTGCTACACGTTCGTCGGCGGGGTGCGCGCGGTCGTGTGGGTGGACGCGATCCAGATGCTCTGGTACGTCGTCGGCGGGATCGTCGTGGTGGTGGCGCTGGCCGGCGCGCTCCCCGACGGGTGGTTCGGCGACGCGATGTCCGCGAACAAGTTCCAGGTGTTCGACTTCTCGTCGAACGTGCTGACCGGGAGCTTTCCGTTCGTCGCGGCGTTCTTCGGCGGCGCACTGCTGGCGATGGCCTCGCACGGGGTGGACCAGCTGATCGTGCAGCGGCTGATGTCCACGCGGGACGTGCGGGCGGCGCGGAAGGCACTGATCACGAGCGGGTTCGTGGTGACGCTGCAGTTCGCGTTCTTCCTGGTCATCGGCGTGATGATGTGGGCGTTCTACGCGGCCGCGGTGCCGACGGACCCGGTGTCGGCCGGTGGGCTGGGGCTGGGCAACAACGACGAGCTGTTCGCGAACTTCATCGTCACCGAGCTGCCGTCCGGACTGTCGGGCTTCGTGATCGCGGGCATCCTCGCGGCCGCGCTGTCGTCGTCGCTGGGCGCACTGGCCTCGGCGACGGTGACGGACGTGTACGAACGGGTGTCCCGCCGCACGCTGACCGAGCTGGAGCGACTGCGGTTGGGTCGCGTGTGGACGGTGGTCTGGGCGGGGCTGCTGATCGTGTGCGCCGGCCTGTTCGCGACCGGCAACCGGACCGCGGCGGATCCGATCGTGGTGCAGGCGTTGGGGATCACCGGGTACACGTACGGGGCACTGCTCGGCGCGTTCCTGCTGGGCCTGATGATCCGCCGCGCGAACCAGACGGACGCGATCGTCGCGTTCGCCGCCACGGTCGCGGTGATGACGTTCGTGATCCTCGGGGTGAAGTTCGTCGGGCCGTCGGCGGAGGTCAGGATCGACTTCTCCCCCGCCGCCCCGGCGGAGGGCGTGCGCACCCTGGTCGCGTGGTGGTACACCCCGCTCGGCGTCGCCGTGACCCTGCTCGTCGGCGGCCTGCTGTCCCTGCGCCACCGCGATCGCCCCACACCCGGACCGGTGAAGCAGGTCGACGCCGAGACGGCGTGACCCAACGGAAAGGAACGTCGATGACAGTCCGCGGGACTCTCGCCGCGACGGCCACGGTGGCCGCGACGGCACTGCTCGCCCCATCGGCCGCGGCCGACCCGGTGGTGCCGGAGCACGCGATCATCGTCTGCCAGAGCGCCACCATGTACACCAACTACGACAGCGCGTCGGGCCCGGTCGGCCCCAAGCGCGTGCTCGGCCACGGGAACAAGGTCGGCCACACGCGCGGCGCGCACCCCGTCTACAACGGCTGGGCCGCCATGTTCGACTTCGGCCCCAACGACTGGGGCTTCGTGCGCTACGAGTGCCTCGGCGGCTGGGGTTCCTGGTGACCGCTCCCCCTACCGAAAGGAACAAGAGGATGACCCACCGACTCCCCGTTGTCCTGTCCGCCGCCGCGCTGGCGCTGGTGGCGGCGGCGTCCCCCGCATCGGCCGACAACGGCACCGTCGGCGAGCGCGAGACCGTGTGCGCCGAGAGCCTGGCCGTGCGCACGGCACCGGTCGGCGCCTGGATGGGCACCCTCACCCACCCGCAGACCTTCCTCGTCAAGGAGGTCCGCGGCGACTGGGTGTACGGCTTCGCCTACGGCCACGTCAACCGCAACGGGTGGGTGCAGAACGGCTGGTTCTGCTGAGCGGTACCGATCACGTCGGCAGGGGGGCCTCGGCGCGGTGGTAGCTGACCAGTTCGGTGCGGCAGGTGAAGCCCAGTGCGGTGAACATCCGCTCCGAGGCGTGGTTGTCGAGGTTGACCAGGGCGGCCGCGCGGTCCCGGGAGCCCGCGGCCGCCACCAGTTCGACCAGCAGGCGGCGGACCAGCGACCGGCCGGCGCCCAGGCCGCGGACCGGCTCGTCGACGCCGACCACGTCGACGTAGTGCTCGCCCGCCTGGGCGTAGCCGGCGGCGTAGCCCAGCAGGCCGGCGCTGCCGAGCAGGACCACGACCGTGTGCCCGCTCGCTCCGGACACCAGGCGGGGGCCGGACGTGGGGGCGTTCGGGAAACACGTGTCGTGCAGGTGGGCCACGGCCGCGCGGACGGTCGGGTCGGCGGGGAGCGGGACGACTCGGTCCTGGTCGGCGGCGTCGGTGAGCAGGGCGCGTAGGTCGGCGCCGGTGAGGGTGAGCAGGCGGGTCGTGCTGGCCGCCGGGATGTCGTGGCGGGTGGCGAAGTCGGCGAGCAGGCGGTTGCGGCGGTGGCCGAACAGGTCCAGCGCCGTCACGCCGGCGACCGAGGGCAGGTGCAGGGCGGCGTCGAGCAGGGTGTCGGCGGTCTGTTGCCAGAGTTGGCCGGCCGCGGGATGGTTCGCCGGCACGTCGACGTACGGGCCGTACAGGAACGCGCGCCGCTGCTCGTCCTCCACCTCGACGCTGAGCACGCCGCGCAGCCGGCCGTTGCGGTCCTCGACGACCACGGCCAGCTCCGTCCAGTCGGGGCCGAGGCCGGCCAGTTCCTCGGCCACCTCGGCCTCGGTCTCGCCGTGGAAGGCGATGTGGTGGGCCGGTTCCCGCTGCAGGCGCGCGACCAGCTCGATCACGGCCGGCAGGTCGGCCGGGGACGCGGTTCGTACTCGATACACAGGCGAAGCTTGACCTGCGGACAGCCCGGACGCGACTGGTTTACGCGGGCGCCCGCTCCTCCTCCTTGCCGTGCAGGCGCTGGGAGATCACCTGGGTGATGCCGTCGCCGCGCATGCTGACGCCGTAGAGGGAGTCGGCGATGTCCATCGTCGGCTTCTGGTGGGTGATGATGATCAGCTGGGAGCTGTGCCGCAGCTCCTGCAGCAAACCGATCAGGCGGCGCATGTTCACGTCGTCCAGGGCGGCCTCGACCTCGTCCAGCACGTAGAACGGCGACGGGCGGGCCCGGAAGATCGCGACCAACATCCCGACCGCGACCAGGGACTTCTCGCCGCCGGACAGCAGCGACAGGCGCTTGATCTTCTTGCCGGGCGGCCTGGCCTCGACATCGACGCCGGTGGTGAGCATGTCCTCGGGCTCGGTGAGCACCATCCGGCCCTCGCCGCCGGGGAACAGGGTCGCGAACACGGTCTCGAACTCGCGGGCCACGTCCTCGTAGGCGGAGGTGAACACCTCGAGGATCTTGTCGTCGACCTCCTTGACCACGGTCAGCAGGTCACGGCGGGTCGCCTTGAGGTCCTCGAGCTGGGTGGACAGGAACTTGTAGCGCTCCTCGAGCGCGGCGAACTCCTCCAGGGCCAGCGGGTTCACCTTGCCGAGCAACGTCAGGTCCCGCTCGGCGCGCTTGGCCCGCCGCTCCTGGGTCTGCCGGTCGTACGGGATCGGCTGCGGCGCGGACACGGTCTCGCCGCGCTCCTTGGCGGCCTCGTACTCGGCGACCTCGACCGGGCTGGGCGGCACCGGGACCTCCGGGCCGTACTCGGCGACCAGGTCGTCCAGGCCGATGCCGAAGCTCTCCGCGATCTTCGTCTCCAGCTGTTCGAGGCGCAGCCGCTGCTCGGCCCGCAGCACCTCGTCGCGGTGCACGGCGTCGGTCAGCTTCTCCAGCTCGGTGGACAGCTCGCGCACGCGGTTGCGCACCTCGATCAGCACGCGCTCGCGGTCGTGCCGCTCGGCCTGCACGGTGTCCCGCTCGGCCGCCGCCGCCGCGAGCGACCGCTCGATCCGCTCCAGGGCCAGCTCACCGCCGGCGACCACCGCGCGGGCGATCCCCGCGCCCCTGGCCCGCGCGGCACGGGCCCTGGCGGCGCGTTCCCTGGCCTCGCGTTCGGCCCTGGCGGCGCGGCGCAGCTCCTCGGCCTTCCCGTACAGCGCCCGGTGCCGCTCCTCGGCGGTGCGCAGCGACAGCCGGGCGTCCATCTCCTGCTGGCGCGCGGTGGCCAGCGACTCCGACGCCTCGTCCCGCTCGGCGGTGTCCGGCTCGGCGTCCAGCGGCTCGTGCTCCTCGGCGGCGACCAGCCGCTCCTCCAGGTCGGCGAGCGTGGCGAGGGCCTCCTCGCGGGCCTGTTCGACCTTCGTCCGCTGCGACTGCACCCGCTCGGCCTCGGCCTGCGCGGACCGGACGGCCTGGCGCAGCCGGTTCAGCCGCTCGGACGAGCGCGCGGCACGCACCTTGGCCTCGTTGCGGGCCTCGGCGGCCGCCGTGACGTCGGCGGCGCGGGCCTGCTGCTCGGCCTTGGCGCCGGTCAGCGCGGCGGCGGCCCGTTCGGCGGCGCTCTCGCTGGCGGCGAGCTTCTCGTTGGCCTCGTCGACCGCGGCCTGGACCTCGATGACGCTCTGCCCGCGGTCCGCGCCGCCGACCACCCAGTGCTCGCCGAACACGTCGCCGTCGGCGGTGACCGCGCGCACCCGGGGGAAGCGGGCGACCAGGTCGTTGGCGGCGGTGAGGTCCTCGACGACGGCCACCTGGTCCAGGGCACGCAGCACGGCCGGGCGCAGCGGCTCCGGCGCGGCCACCAGGTCGACCGCCCAGCGGGCACCGGGCGGGAGCTGGGGCCAGTCGGTGCGGTCGGCGGCGCCCCGGCCGCCGACGAGCACGCCGGCGCGTCCGGCGTCGTCAGCGCGCAGCAGGCGCAGCGCGGCCACGGCGTCGGCGCCCGAGGACACCGCGACCGCGTCGGCGACCGGGCCGAGCGCGGCGGCCAGCGCGGCCTCGTGCCCCGGCTCGACGGTCAGCAGCGCGGCCACCGAGCCGAGCAGGCCGGGCAGCCGGTCGGCCGCGGCCAGCAGCGCGCCGGCGCCGTCCTTGCGGGACAGGCCCATGGCCAGGGCGTCCACCCGGGCCTTCCACGAGGCGATGTCCTTCTCCGCCGAGCGCTCGGCGGCGACCAGCTCGTCGACCCTGGCCTGGGCCGCGCGCTGGGCCTCCTTGGCCTGCTCGAACCGGTCGGCCAGGCCGGCGTCGTCGGCGTCCTCCACGCCGGTCTCCGCCTCGGCCTCGGCCAGCTCGACGGCGGCCTGCTCGGCGCGCTCGGTGGCCTCGACCAGCGTGGTGGACAGCCGCTCGATCTCGTCGGCGGTGGCGCCGGTCTTGCTGCGCAGGGCCTCCACCTGGCCGGACAGCCTGGCCAGGCCCTCCCGCCGGTCGGCGACCGCGCGCACCGCCGCGAGGTGCGCCTTCTCCGCGGCCTGCACGACCTGCTCCAGCTCGGCGCGGCGCTCCGCGGTCTCGCCGAGCATCGACCGGGCGACCTCGACGTGCTCGGCCAGCTCCGCCTCGCGGATCGCGATCTCGGTGGCCTCCTCCTCCAGCTCGTCCGGGTCGCGGCCGGCGGACTCGGCCGCCTCGTTCGACGCGGACAGGTGCCGTTCCCGCTCGACCGCGAGCCGCACGGTGCCGCGCAGCCGCTCCTCGAGCGCGGACAGCCGGTACCAGGTGTCCTGGGCGGCGGCCAGGCGCGGCGCGTCGGCGGCGAGCTGGTCCTCCAGCGCGGTCTGCTTGGCGTCGGCGACCTCGAGCAGCTGCTCCACCTCGTGCCGGCGGGCGCGGGCGGCGGCCTCGTCGGCCTGCTCCCTGGCGATCTGGGTGCGCTGGGTGACCAGGTCGTCGGCGTGCAGGCGCAGCCGGGCGTCCCGCAGCTCGGCCTGCACGGCCTGGGCCTTGCGGGCGATCTCGGCCTGCTTGCCGAGCGGCTTGAGCTGGCGGCGCAGCTCGCTGGTCAGGTCGGTGAGCCGGGTGAGGTTGGCCTGCATCGCGTCGAGCTTGCGCAGGGCCTTCTCCTTGCGCTTGCGGTGCTTGAGCACGCCGGCTGCCTCCTCGATGAAGGCGCGCCGCTCCTCCGGCTTGGACTCGAGGATCTGGGCGAGCTGGCCCTGCCCGACGATGACGTGCATCTCCCGGCCGATGCCGGAGTCGGAGAGCAGCTCCTGGATGTCCATCAGCCGGCAGGTGTTGCCGTTGATCTCGTACTCGCTGGCGCCGTCGCGGAACATCCGGCGGGTGATCGAGACCTCGGTGTACTCGATCGGCAGCGCACCGTCCGTGTTGTCGATGGTGAGGCTGACCTCGGCGCGGCCGAGCGGGGCGCGGCCGGCGGTGCCGGCGAAGATGACGTCCTCCATCTTGCCGCCGCGCAGATCCTTCGCGCCCTGGGTGCCCATGACCCAGCGCAGGGCGTCCAGCACGTTGGACTTGCCCGATCCGTTTGGCCCGACGACGCAGGTGATCCCCGGTTCGAACCGCAGCGTGGTCGCCGACGCGAACGACTTGAAACCCTTGAGCGTCAGGCTCTTCAAATGCACGAGAAGCGAGCCTCTCAGGTCCTCGGAAGTGCGGCCTATTCCCCCGAGGGTACCTGTGGGGCCCGTCCGGACGTGGGACCTGGTCAGCCGACCGGCGCGTGCACGGTCAGGAACGTGCGCCGGTCGTCGAGCCGGAACTCCAGCCGGTCGATCTTGCTGCGCTGGATCGAGGTGGACGCCGGGATCTCCTCGTCGGCTGCGTGGTCGGTGCCCCACCAGCCGGCGGTCTGGCGGTGTCCGTAGTGGTCGTAGACGATCACGTAGCACTCCCGGTTCGGGGGCACGTTGGCCATCGTGATCTGCAGCTCGGTGCCCCATTCGTGATCGATCAGCCGAACGTCGGCGCTGACGTCGCTCTCCGGCGCGGTGGCCGTCCAGGTGATGCCGGGCTCGGCGGCGGGCGGCGAGTGGCGCAGCGCCCGCCAGCCGAACATGCCGCCCACCACGACGGCGACCACCACGACGGCGGCCGCGGCGATCTGCCACATCCGCTTCCGTCGCCGGTACGCCGGGTCCGGCGTGTCGGGCGCGGCCGGCGGGTCCGCGGTGACCGGCGGCTGCGGGGCGGTCGGCGGCTCCAGCAGCTCCGGCGGCGGGGCGAGCAGCCGGGGGGTGGGGGCGGCGAGGGTCTGGATCGGCATCGGCGCGGTCGGGTAGAGCTCGCCGGGCGGCAGGCCCTCGTCGAAGTCCTCGACGGAGATCTGGTTGAGCATGCCGGGCAGCGGGGCGAGCCGGACCAGCTCGGTGCGGCAGTTGTCGCAGCCGGCGATGTGCGCCTCGAACTCGTAGCGTTCCGGCGGCTCGAGCGCACCGAGCAGGTACGCGCCGAGCGTCACGGTCTGGGTGCAGGTCACGGCTCGGTCACCCCCCGCTCCTCCAGTGCGTCTCGTAGGGCCCGCAGCGCGTAGAACGAGCGGGACTTCACGGTGCCGGGCGGCACCCCGAGGACCGAGGCCGCCTCGGTGATCGTGCGGCGCCGGAAGAACAGCTCCGCGATCACCGCCCGGTGGTCCTTCGACAGCACCCGCATCGCCTCGGCGACCTGCCAGCCCTGCAGGACGCGGTCGAAGTCGTCGCTCGGACGGGCCCAGTCGCGCTCCAGCATCGGCACCTCGTCGACCCGGGCGTTCTGCTTGCGGTAGCCGGAGACGACCAGGTTGCGGGCGACCGTGTAGAGCCACGGGCCGGCCTGGTCGACCGACAGCGCGTGCGCGTTGCGCCAGGCGCGGAGCAGGGTCTCCTGCACCACGTCCTCGGCGTGCTGGTGGTCGCCGCCCACCGCTCTCAGCACGTAGCCGTAGAGCGGGCGCCGGTAGCGGCTGTAGAGCTCACGGATGAGCTCGTCCTCCTGGTCCGGGGTGTTCCCCACACCGCAGGATTACGCCTGAATCGTCGCCGCGGTTCAACCCCGACACGGCTGTGACCTGGCCGTTATCGATCGACTGTCGGGAGGATCACCGCTCCGCGAAGCCGGCGAGGTTGCCCTTGGCGTCCGACCAGCGTTCCACGACGGTGTCCACCGTGCCCGGTGTGCCGGCGGATCGCAGCAGGTCGAGCAGGCTCTGGCAGGATTTTCGGTCGCCTTCCGCAACCACTTCCACCCGGCCGTCGTTGAGGTTGCGGGCGTAGCCGATGAGGCCCAGTTCGAGCGCGCGGGCGCGGGTCCACCACCGGAACCCCACGCCCTGCACCCGGCCGTGGACCCAGGAGGTCAGCCGAACGGGTTGGTCAACTACGGTGTGGCCCACGGTGATAACTTACCGCGTTGTACTACGCCGTCCGGAGCAATGGCGCAGTCTAGGAGGTTGGACCCCAGCATGTCCGAGCCGAGTGACGAGCTGACACCGCTGCCGGAACAACCTCCCGGGACCCGGTCGAGGTTGACCCGGTCCCCGTACGTGTCCCTCGGCGTGGCCGCCGTCGTGGTGTCGACGGTGTTCGCCACCGTGGCCGCGCTGTCCGCCTCGCGGGACGACGAGCAGGCGGCGCCGAAACCGGAGAGCCGCGGGACGATCGAGTCGACGACGTACGACCCGGACACCACGGACCCGACGACCACCACCTCCGAGCCCGGCAAGTCCTCCTCGAAGAAGCAGACGACGTCGTCGACCACCACGACGACCGACGAGGAGACCACCGAGGACGAGACCACCACCGAGGACGGCCAGGACGGGGACACCGGCGGCAACCACCCGACGCCCCCGACCGGCGGCGGTGGTGGCGGCGGCGGAGGTGGCGGTGGTGGTGGCGGCACGACCCCACCGGGCGAGACAACGCCGCCACCGCCGGTGAACAAGGCGCCGACCGCGCAGGCCGCCTGTGTGACCTGCCCGGCGACGGGTGGCGACTTCTCCTTCTCGAGCAGCGGCTCCAGCGACCCCGAGGGCCGCTCGCTGACCTACTTCTGGGATTTCGGGGACGGCGGGACGAGTTCCTCGCCGAATCCGTCCCACACGTACACCGCCTCCGGCAGCTACACGGTGACGCTCACGGTGACCGACGACAAGGGCAAGAGCGACTCGGCATCGGTCAGCGTCACGGTCGAGATTCCCCCGCCGGACACCACTACCTCGAGTAACTGATCCACCCTTTGTAACGCCACCCGTTAGTGGTACGTTGCCGGACCGTGACATCGTCACGAAGAAGACGGCACCCCATGCTCCCCGCCCTCAGCGCTGCCCTCGTCGGCGCGATGGTGGCCGGCGCGGCGACGCTCGTCGCCAGCGGCCAGACGGTGGCACACCTCGGCACGGTCAGCCTTGCGGTCGAGGAACCCGGCCCGCCCGGCTCCGAGACCGCCGCCTCTGAGGACGCCGCCGCGACCTCGACGCCCACCGAGCGCACGACCGAGGCCGGGACCTCCCGGGAGCGGTCGCCCGACGCCCCGCCGCCGGAGCCGACCCCCGAGGAGACCGGGACCAGCGAGGCCCCGGCGCCTCCGCCCTCCCCCGAGCCGAGCGAACCGGCGACGCCGAGCGCCCCTCCCACGCAGGTCACCGAGGCGGAGCAGGTCGTCACCCTGGTCAACGACGCGCGCACCAAGCGCGGGTGTGACCCGTTGCGGGTGGTACCCGAGCTGGTCGACGCGGCCAATGGCCACAGCAGCGACATGGCCGACCGGGACTACTTCGACCACACCACCCCGGAGGGCGTCGGCTTCGCCGAGCGCATCGTCGCCGCCGGCTACCCGAACCCGGGCGCGGAGAACATCGCCCGCGGCCAGCGCAGCGCCACCCAGGTGATGAACAGCTGGATGGAGTCCGACGGCCACCGGGCCAACATCCTGAACTGCCAGCTGACCGCCATCGGCGTCGGTCTGGACAAGGACGGCTGGTACTGGACCCAGAACTTCGGGTACTGAGCGCTCAGACCTCGAAGCGGTAGCCCATGCCCGGCTCGGTCACCAGGTGCGCGGGCCGCGCGGGATGCGGTTCCAGCTTGCGGCGCAGCTGCGCCAGGTACACCCGCAGGTAGTGCGTCTCCGACGCGTACGCGGGCCCCCACACCTCCCGCAGCAGCTGCTTCTGCCCCACCAGCTTCCCCCGGTTGCGCACCAGCAGCTCCAGGATGCCCCATTCGGTCGGCGTCAGGTGCACCTCGGCGCCGCCGCGGCGGACCTTCTTGGCCGCCAGGTCGACGGTGAACGCCGCCGTCTCGACCACCGCCTCCTCACCGGCCGGCACCGCCGACGCCCGCCGGACCGCCGCCCGCAGCCGGGCCAGCAGCTCGTCCATGCCGAACGGCTTGGTGACGTAGTCGTCCGCGCCGGCGTCCAGGGCCGCCACCTTGTCGCCGGAGTCGGAGCGTGCGGACAGCACGATGATCGGGGCCCCGGTCCAGCCGCGCAGGCCGTCGATGACCGTGACGCCGTCGATGTCCGGGAGGCCGAGGTCGAGGATCACCACCTCCGGCCGGAACGAGGCCGCCACCCGCAGCGCCTCCTCACCGGACAGCGCGGTCGCCACCTCGTAGCCCCGCGCGGTCAGGTTGATCCGCAACGTCCGCACGATCTGCGGCTCGTCGTCGACCACCAGTACCCGGGTCACGCGTCGCCTCCCGCGACCGGTAGGGAGATCACCACGGTCAGCCCGCCGCCCGGGGTGTCCTCGGTCCTGATCGTGCCCGCCATCGCGTCGACGAACCCCTTCGCCACCGACATGCCGAGCCCGATGCCGCTCGTCGAGTCGCCGAGGCGCTGGAACGGCAGGAACACCGTGTCCGCCACGCCCTTCGGCAACCCCCTGCCATGATCCACGACCCGCAACTCGACCCGCTCGCCGTGGGTGCTCGCGCGGATCGCGATCGGCGGCTCGGCCGGCGGAACCGCGCGGGCCAGGCCGGGCGAGCCGTGCCGCAGCGCGTTGTCGACCACGTTCGCCACCACCCGCTCCAACAGGCCGGCGTCGGCGGTGACCGGCGGCAGCGACTCGTCGACATCGATCTCGACGTCGACCTCGACCGCGGCCCGGCCGTCCACTCCGGACAGGGCGCGCGCGACCACCTCGTCGTAGGTGACCGGGCGCAGCCGGGGCCGGACCGCGCCGGTGGCCAGGCGGGACGAGTCGAGCAGGTTGTCGACCAGGCTCGACAGCCGGTCCGCCGACTCCTCGACCGTGGCCAGGAGTTCCTGGGAGTCCCGCGGCGACAGTTCGAGGTCGGGTGCGCGCAGGCTGCCCGCGGCGGCCTTGATCGACGTGAGCGGGGTGCGCAGGTCGTGGCCCACCGCGGACAGCAGCGCGGTGCGCAGCTCGGTGGTCTCGGCGTGCCGCCGCGCCTCCGCCGCCTCGGCCGCCATCCGCTGTTGGCGCAGGGCCAGCAGCGCCTGCCCGGCGGCGGTCTCCAGCACGCCCCGGGTCTCGGCGGGCAGCGCGCGGCCGCGCAGCGCCAGGTGCACGTCCGGGGTGACCGCCACGTCGACGTCCGCCTCGTCGGGGCCGGCGCACTCCGACGGCCCGGCGCACGCGACCCGGTGCCACTCCCCCGCACGCCGCTCCAGCAGGGTGACCGACGACAGGCCGAAGTTCTCCCGCACCTTCTCCAGCAGCCGGTCCACCGGGCGCGGCGAGGTCAGCACCGTGCGCGCGTAGGAGGTGAGCAGCGACGCCTCGGTGCGGGCCGCGGTGGCCTGCGCGGTCCGCCGCGCCGCCCGGTCCACCACGGTCGCGACCAGCACGGCGACGACCACCATGGCCAGCAGCATGACCAGGTTCTCCTCGTCGGCCACGTGCAGCGAGTGGTAGGGCTGGGTGAAGAAGAAGTTCAGCAGCGCGCCGGACAGCAGCGCCGCCAGCAGCGCGGGCACCAGCCCGCCGACCAGCGCGACCAGCACCGTCACCAGGAAGTAGGCGACCAGGTCGGTGGAGATGCTGAACTCCTCGCGCAGCACCACACCGGCGACCGTGGCGAGCGCCGGGCCGACCACGGCGAGCACGAACGCCGCGACCCGGCGGGAGACGCCCAGCGGGTTGCGGCCGAGCCGCCGCCACCCGCGCCCGGCCTCCTCGTGGGTGACCATGTGCACGTCGATCCGGCCGGAGCGCTGCACGACGCCGGCGCCGATGCCCTCGTCGAACAACCGCGCTACGCGGGACCGGCGGGACGTGCCGAGCACGAGCTGGGTGGCGTTCACGCCGCGGGCGAAGTCCAGCAGGGCGTCCGGCACGTCGTCGCCGACGACCGTGTGGAACGTCGCCCCGAGGTCGGCGGCCAGCCTGCGCATGCCGGACACGGCGCCGGGCGACACGCCGGTGAGGCCGTCGCCGCGCAGTACGTGCAGTACCAGCAGCTCCGCGCCGGCGCGGGCCGCGATCCGGCTCGCACGGCGGACCAGCGTCTCGGTCTCCGGGCCACCGGTGACGGCGACGACCACGCGCTCGCGGGCCTCCCATGGGTCGGTGATCCGCTGCTCGTCCCGGTACCGGCGCAGCGCGACGTCGACCTGGTCGGCCACCCACAGCAGCGCCAGCTCGCGCAGCGCGGTCAGGTTGCCGGGGCGGAAGTAGTTGCCGAGCGCGGCGTCGATGCGGCGGGCCGGGTAGACGTTGCCGTGCGCGAGACGGCGGCGCAGCGCCTCCGGGGTGATGTCGACCAGCTCCAGCTGCTCGGCCCGGCGCACCACCTGGTCCGGCACGGTCTCCCGCTGCCGGACGCCGGTGATCGCCTCCACGACGTCGTTGACGCTCTCCAGGTGCTGCACGTTCACCGTGGACAGCACGTCGATGCCGGCGTCGAGCAGCTCGTGGACGTCCTGCCACCGCTTGGCGTTGCGGGAGCCCGGCGCGTTGGTGTGCGCGAGCTCGTCGACCAGCACCACCTCCGGCCGGCGGGCGAGCACCGCGTCCAGGTCCAGTTCGGCGAGCTCGTGCCCTCGGTGGCGCACGACCCGGCGCGGGACGACCTCCAGACCCTCGAGCAGCCGGTCGGTCCTGGCCCGCTCGTGCGTCTCGACCAGGCCGGCCACCACGTCGGTGCCGCGCTCCAGCCTGCGGTGCGCCTCGCCGAGCATGGCGTAGGTCTTGCCGACCCCGGGCGCCGCGCCGAAGTAGATGCGCAGCTCGCCCCGGCGGCGCGGCCGCGTGCTCTGCTCCACGGGGCCAGTCTGCGCCTGCCCGCTCACCCCGACGACCCGGCCTCCGCCTGGACGGCCAGGTTCAGCGCGAGCACGTTCACCGCCGGCTCGCCGAGGAACCAGAGCACCCGGTCCGAGGTGTGCTCGGCGACCAGTGCGCGCACCCGGTCCTCGGACAGACCGGTGACCCGGGCGACCCTCGGGACCTGGAGCTCGGCGTAGGCGGGGCTGATGTGCGGGTCCAGGCCGGACGCCGAGGCGGTGACCGCGTCCGGCGGCACCCGGTCGCGGGGCACACCCTCGCGGACCGCGATCAGGTCCTTGCGCTCGTTCACCAGGGCGGTCAGGTCCGGGTCGCTCTGGCCCTTGTTGCTCCCGCCCGAGGCGGCCGGGTCGCCGGGACCGAGCGGACCGGACGAGCCGGCCGACGGACGGGTGTGGAACCACGGGTCGGCGTCGGGGTCGGCCGGGACCGGGTCGATGCCGATGTGCGCGGAGCCGACCGCGCGGCCGTCCCGGACGACGACCGAGCCCTCGGCGTTGTCGTGCAGGCCGGGTACGCGGCTGACCAGCCAGATGCCGAGCGGGTAGAGGACGCCGACGAGCACGGTGAGCACGAGCAGTGCCCGTAGGCCGGCGCGGGTCTGGGCGAGGAGTGTGTGCACGGGTCACCCGATTCCGGGGATGAGACGGACGAGGAGGTCGATCAGCCAGATGCCGGCGAACGGCGTGGCGACACCGCCGAGGCCGTAGACCAGCAGGTTGCGCCGCAGCAGCGCGGACGCGCTGGCCGGGCGGTAGCGGACCCCGCGCAGCGCGAGCGGGACCAGCGCGACGATGACCAGGGCGTTGAAGATCACCGCGGAGAGGATCGCCGACCGGGGCGTGGCCAGGTTCATCACGTTCAGCCGGTCGAGCTGCGGGAGGATCCCGGCGAACATGGCCGGCAGGATCGCGAAGTACTTCGCGAGGTCGTTGGCGATGCTGAAGGTGGTCAGCGCGCCGCGGGTGATCAGCAGCTGTTTGCCGATCTCCACGATCTCGATCAGCTTCGTCGGGTCGGAGTCGAGGTCGACCATGTTGCCGGCCTCCTTGGCCGCGGCGGTGCCGCTGTTCATGGCGACCCCCACGTCCGACCGGGCCAGCGCGGGCGCGTCGTTGGTGCCGTCGCCGGTCATCGCGACCAGCCGTCCGCCCTCCTGCTCGGACCGGATCAGGGTCAGCTTGTCCTCCGGCGTGGCCTCGGCGAGGTAGTCGTCGACGCCGGACTCGGCGGCGATCGCCTTCGCGGTCAGCGGGTTGTCGCCGGTGACCATGACGGTCCGGATGCCCATCCGGCGCAGCTCGGCGAACCGTTCCCGCATCGCCGGCTTGACCACGTCGGAGAGCCGGATGACGCCGAGCACGGTGTCGTTCTCGGCCACCACGAGCGGGGTGCCGCCGGCGGCGCTGATCTCGTCGACGACCAGGCGGGTCTCGGCGGTGACCGGGAAGCCGCTCGCGGCGCCCTTGCGGATGCGGCGATCCCCGAGGTCGATGCCGCTCATCCTGGTGCGCGCGGTGAACGGCACGAACTCGTGCGGTTCGGCCGGCTCGACCGGGCCGCCGCACAGTTCCAGGACGCTGCGGCCCTCCGGCGTCCCGTCGGCCAGGCTCGCGAGGCGGGCGGCCTCGGTCAGCACCGGCAGCGGGGTGCCGTCGACCGGGATCAGCTCGGTGGCCCGCCGGTTGCCGAAGGTGATCGTGCCGGTCTTGTCCAGCAGCAGCGTCGACACGTCACCGGCGGCCTCGACGGCACGGCCGGAACCGGCGAGCACGTTGCGCCGCACCAGCCGGTCCATGCCGGCGATGCCGATCGCGGACAGCAGGGCGCTGATCGTGGTCGGGATCAGGCAGACCAGCAGCGCGACCAGCACGACGACCGGCTGCGCGGCCCCGGAGTAGGCGGCCATCGGCCGCAGTGCGAGCACGGCGAGCAGGAAGATGACCGTGAGCGTGGACAGCAGGATGGTCAGGGCGATCTCGTTCGGGGTGCGCTGCCGGCTGGCGCCCTCGACGAGCGCGATCATCCGGTCCACGAAGGACTCCCCTGGCGCGGTGGAGATCCGCACCACGATCCGGTCGGACAGCACGGTGGTGCCGCCGGTGACCGAGGAGAGGTCGCCGCCGGACTCGCGGACCACCGGGGCCGACTCGCCGGTGATGGCCGACTCGTCGACCGCGGCGACACCCTCGACCACGTCGCCGTCGCCGGGGATCACCTGCCCGGCCTCGACGACGACCCGGTCGCCGACGCGCAGTTCGGCACCCGGCACCAGGGTCTCGGTGCCGTCGGCGGCGAGCCGGCGGGCCATGGTGTCCTTCCTGGTCCGCCGCAGGCTCTCCGCCCGCGCCCGGCCCCGGCCCTCGGCGACCGCCTCGGCCAGGTTGGCGAACAGCACGGTCAGCCACAGCCACGCGGTCACCAGGATCGGGAACACGCCTGGGTCGGCGACCGCGTAGCCGGTCGCGAGCAGCGAGCCGAGCCAGACGACGAACATCACCGGGTTGTGCAGCTGGTGGCGGGGGTGCAGCTTGCGCAGGGCGTCCGGGAGGGACGCCGCCAAGCGGGTCATGCCAGGGCCTCCGCGATCGGTCCGAGGGCGAGAGCGGGGATGAAGGTGAGCGCGGCGACCAGTACGACCGTGCCGCCGAGCATCGAGGCGAACAGCGGGCCGGTGGTGGGCAGCGTGCCGGCCGTGCGCGGCACCTTCGGCTGCGCGACGAGGGAGCCGGCCAGGCACAGCACGGCGAGGATCGGGACCAGCCGGCCGAGCAGCATGCACAGGCCGAGCGAGGACTGGAACCACGGGCTGGTCACGGTGAGGCCGGCGAACGCGCTGCCGTTGTTGTTGCTCGCCGAGGTGTAGGCGTAGAGGACCTCGGACAGGCCGTGCGGGCCGGAGTTGTTCAGTGCCCGGTCGAGTTCGGCGGGCATGGTCAGCGCGATCCCGGTGCCGAGCAGCAGGACCGTCGGCATGGCCAGGATCGCGACCGCGGCGCAGGTGACCTCGCGCCGGCCGAGTTTCTTGCCCAGGTACTCCGGGGTGCGGCCGACCAGCAGGCCCGAGACGAACATCGCGACGACGGCGAGCACGAGCATGCCGTAGAGCCCGCTGCCGACCCCGCCCGGCGCGACCTCGCCGAACATCATGTTCAGCAGCTGCGCGCCGCCGCCGAGGCCGGAGAAGCTGTCGTGCATGGAGTTGACCGCACCGGTCGAGGTGCCGGTGGTGGCGATGGAGAACAGCGCCGACCCGGCGATGCCGAACCGCTGTTCCTTGCCCTCCATCGCGGCGCCGGCAGCGGTGGCGGCGGTCCCGCCGGCATTGGCCTCGGCGAGCCAGGTGACGGTCAGCACGGCCGCGAAGATCGCGGTCATCACGCCGAGCAGCACCCGGCCCTGACGCCGGTCACCGACCAGGACGCCGAAGGTGCGGGTCAGGGAGACCGGGATGACCAGCAGCAGGAACAGCTCGACCAGGTTGGTGAACGCGTTCGGGTTCTCGAACGGGTGCGCGGAGTTGGCGTTGAAGATCCCGCCGCCGTTGGTGCCGAGTTCCTTGATCGCCTCCTGACTGGCCGCGGGCGCCAGCGGGATCGTGCTCGACGAGCCGTCCGGATTGGTCACGTCGACACCGGCGGCGAGGCTCTGCACGACCCCGCCGGCGATCAGCACGACGGCCGAGACGGCGGCGATCGGCAGCAGGATCCGGATCACGCCGCGGGTCAGGTCCACCCAGAAGTTGCCGAGCCGGTCACCGCCGGTGCGGGCGAACCCGCGGACCAGCGCGACGGCGACCGACATGCCGACCGCGGCGGAGACGAAGTTCTGCGTGGTCAGGCCGAGCATCTGCACCGAGTGGCCCATGACCGCCTCTGGCACGTAGGACTGCCAGTTCGTGTTGGTCACGAAGCTGATCGCGGTGTTGAACGCGATGCCCGGTTCGACCGCGCCTCGGCCGAACCCGAACGGCAACAGCGGCTGGACGCGCTGGATCAGGTAGAGCAGCACGATGCCGGCGAACGAGAAGCCGAGCACGCCGGCCGCGTAGGTGGTCCAGCGCTGCTCGGAGCCGGGGTCGACGCGGACGACGCGGTAGATTGCTCGTTCCACCCGCCAGTGCCCGGTGCTGGTGTAGACGCTGGCCATGTGGTCGCCGAGCGGCTTGTAGGCGGCGGCCAGGGCCACCACGAGCAGGCCGACCTGGAGTAATCCGGTCACATCCGCTCCAGTCCGCGCAGGACCAGCGCCAGCACGGCGAAGCCGGCGACCAGCAGCACGGCGAAGGCCAGATCGGCCATCGGTGCCATCCTTTCGGTGGGGCCGCCCCGTCGGCGGCCCGGTCGGCACCAGCCTGCGCGCGGTCGGCGGGAACTCGAGCCCGGCTGACGGAACCTTGACGCCGCTGGTCACGGTGTTGACGGGTTCCTTACGGGCGCGAGTGGTTGTGATGGCAACGAAAGGCCCTAGTGGTGGCCGCTCGGCTCGAGTAACGTTTCTTTCCGAAGGATTTTCGTCCGGATAAGGCCCCAATGAACGAGACCAACGGTCACCGACCCAAGCAGCGCCGGATGCGTGCGGACGCCCTCCGCAACCGGGAGCAGATTCTGCGATCCGCCGTCGACCTGCTGATCGAGCAGGGACCGGCGGCTCCCATGGAGGCGATCGCGCGGCGCGCGGGCGTCGGGATCGCCACCCTGTACCGCCATTTTCCCGACCGCTCGGTATTGCTTCGGCAGGTCGCCCTCGACACGCTGCGACAGTCGGCCCACGAGGCCACCGTGTCGCTGGCCGAGGAGCCGGACGCGTTCGCCGGGCTCAGCCGGTTCATGCACGACTCGATCGACCTGCGGATCGGCGCGGTGATGCCGGTACTGGCCGACCGCGTCCCGATGGACGACGAGTTGATGGCCGCCAGGCGGGAGTCCCGCGACGCGGTGGACGCGCTGGTCGACGCGGCGCACCGGCAGGGCTACCTGCGCGAGGACGTGACCAGCGGCGACATCGGGCTGCTGATCATCCGGCTGACCCCGCCGCTGCCCGGCGAGATGGACCCGGAGGACAACCACCAGCTCAGCCACCGCCACCTGGAGCTGCTGCTCGACGGCCTGGTCCGGGTGATGTCCGACCAGGAGCTGCCCGGTCCGGTCCTCTCGACCGACGAGCTCACCCGGATCCCGCCGGGGCCCGGTCCCGGCTACGCGGGGATGACCGACGAGCTGCGCGCCAAGGTGCAGGGGCGCTGCCACCCGCGCTGACGTGCCTCAGCGAGGGCGGGGCTGGCACCTCGGGCACGAGAACGAGCTGCGGTTCATGAACGGCTCCCGCCGGATGGGGCGGCCGCAGCGCGGGCACGGCAGGCCCTCCTGCCCGTAGACCGCCAGGCTGCGGTCGAAGTACCCGGACTGGCCGTTGACGTTCACGTAGAGCGCGTCGAACGACGTCCCGCCCGCGCCGAGCGCCTCGGTCATCACCTCGGTCGCCGCGGTCAGCACCTGCGCGGCCTTGGCCGGGGTGACCCGCTCGGTCGGCCTGGCCCAGTGCAGCCGCGCCCGCCACAGCGCCTCGTCGGCGTAGATGTTGCCGATGCCCGACACGAGCGTCTGGTCCAGCAGGGCTCGTTTCAGCTCGGTGCGCTTGCGGCGCAGCGCGCGCACGGCCGCGGCCGGGTCGAACAGCGGGTCCATCGGGTCGCGGCCGATGTGCGCGATCGGCGCCGGCAGAACGGTTCCGTCGACGGTGACCAGCTCGCCCATGGAGAACCCGCCGAAGGTCCGCTGGTCGACGAACCGCAGCTCGGGGCCGTCGTCGTCGAACCGGAACCGGACCCGCAGGTGCCTCTCGTCCGGCGCGCCGACCGGCTGCACCAGCAGCTGGCCGCTCATCCCGAGGTGTGCGAGCAGCGCCTCGTCGCCGGACAGCTCGGCCCACAGGTACTTGCCCCGCCGCCGCACGGCCTCGACCTTGTGCCCCGCCAGGCGGGCGGCGAAGTCGGCGGCGCCGGGCGGGTGCCGGCGGACCGCGCGGGGGTGCAGCACCTCGACGGAGCTGATCAGCCGCCCGGTGACGTGGACGTCGACGCCGGTGCGGACGACCTCGACCTCGGGCAGCTCAGGCATCCGAGTCCTGGGTGGCCGACTTGACCATCTCGGACAGCGTGCGCCAGGCCGCCTCGGCCGCCTTCTGCTCGGCTTCCTTCTTGGTCTTGCCGTCGCCGCTGCCCCGGTCCTGCCCGGCGACGACCACCGTGGCGGTGAACTCCTTGCGGTGGTCGGGGCCCTGCTCGTCCACCCGGTACTCGGGCACCCCGAGGCCGGCGTGCGCGGTGAGCTCCTGCAGCGAGGTCTTCCAGTCGAGCCCGGCGCCGAGCAGCGGCGCCTCGGTGAGCAACGGGTCGAACAGGCGGTGCACCAGCGTGCGCGCGACCTCGATCCCGTGCTGGAGGTACACCGCGCCGATCACGGCCTCCATGCCGTCGGCCAGGATGCTGGCCTTGTCACGGCCGCCGGTGAGCTCCTCGCCCTTGCCGAGCAGCAGGTGCGGGCCGAGGCCGCCGTCGCCAAGACCACGGGCGACGCCGGCGAGCGCGTGCATGTTGACCACGCTGGCCCGCAGCTTCGCCAGGTTGCCCTCGGGCAGGTCGGGATGGGCGTTGTAGAGGTGGTCGGTGACGACGAGCCCGAGCACGGCGTCACCGAGGAACTCCAGCCGCTCGTTCGGCGGCAGGCCGCCGTTCTCGTAGGCGTAGGAGCGGTGGGTCATGGCAAGCGTGAGCAGCTCGGCGTCCAACTCGACGCCGAGCGCTTCGAGCAGCCTGGCCGGGTCGGCCGCCGGACCGCGTGCCGACCTAGCCCCCACTACCGCTGACCACCTTCATCAGCCCTGGTCAGGCCGGCTCGTTGACCTGACGGCCGCTGTACTGGCCACACGCCGGGCAGACCACGTGCTGCGGCTTCGGGGTGCGGCAGGCCCGGTTGGAGCACTCCACCAGGTGCGGGGCGCTGGTCTTCCACTGCGACCGGCGCGTGCGCGTGTTGGAACGCGACATCTTCCGCTTGGGGACGGCCACGACTGACTCTCCTTCAAACGACAGGGTGGGACCGGACGGAACACATCACTCGTCCCGGTCGGTGCTGAACCGCTCGGTGAGCGCGGCCCACCGAGGGTCAATGCTCTCATGCCGGTGATCGGGACCCGCATCGGCCCACTTGACGCCGCATTCCGGGCACAGCCCGGCGCAGTCGGGCGTGCACAGCGGCACGCTCGGCAGCGCGAGCACGGCGGCGTCGCGGACGACCGGCTCCAGGTCGACGAGGTCGTCGACCAGGCGCGCTATCTCGTCGGAGTCGGTGGTCTGGTCGGTGGCGCTGTCCGGGTAGGCGAACAGCTCGGTGAACTCGACCTCGATCTCCTCGTCGGCGATCGGGTCGAGGCACCGCGAGCACTCCCCCGCCACCGG
This sequence comes from Actinophytocola gossypii, assembly GCF_025165815.1. Classification (GTDB taxonomy): domain Bacteria; phylum Actinomycetota; class Actinomycetes; order Mycobacteriales; family Pseudonocardiaceae; genus Actinophytocola; species Actinophytocola gossypii. The sequence continues at coordinate 97,328 of NZ_JAFFZE010000014.1, forward strand.
CGCGACCGCGGTGCCGGACACGAGCACGCCCTCGACCACCGACTCGAGCAGCACGTCGAGCTCGACCTCGGCGCCCTTGGGTACGGCGATCACGCCCTCGACCCCGAGGGCGGCGCTGGTGGGGGCCTCACGGTGCACCTGGCGGGACAGGCCCGGCCTGCGGCCGAGGTCCCTGGTGTCGATGACCCACGGGCTCTTGCGTTCGGACATGGCGAACTCGACGCTTCCCAACGGTTGATGTGGCGGCACGGTCCGTCAAGCCTACGCCTGCTGGTCAGGCCGTGTAGTCGAACGGCGCCGCGCCCGGCGGCGCGCCGGTGGCCGAGCTGAGCGCGGCCGCGCCGCGCAGGTGGGCGCGGCCCTTGCCGACCGTGCGGAGCGTGTGGCTGAGCAGGTCGGAGAACTCGGCGAGCTTGCTGTCGACGTACTCGTCGCACTCGGCGCGCTGGCGGGCCGCCTCGTCGGCGGTCGCGTCGAGGATGCGGGCGGACTCGGCGTGCGCGGCCTGCACGACCTCGGTCTGGGAGACCAGGCGCTGCTGCTCGATCCGGCCGTCCTCGACGGAGCGCTCGTAGGACTCGCGGCCGGCCTGGATCATCCGGTCGGCCTCGACCTGGGAGCGGTTCACCAGGTCGTCGTACTTGGCCTGGCCGGCGGCGACGGTCTGGTCGGCGCGGGCCTCGGCGTCGGCGACGAGGCGCTCGGCGTGCGCGGTGGCGTCGGCGACCATGCGCTCGGCCTCGGCACGGGCGTCCTCGACGGTCTTCTCGGCCTCCATGTTGGCCTTGCTGACGGTCTGCTCGGCCTGGTGCTCGGCGGCGCCGATGATCTCGTCCTTGCGGTCCAGGACGTCCTGGGCGTCGTCGACCTCGGCGGGCAACGCGTCGCGGACCTCGTCGAGCAGTTCGAGGATATCCCCGCGCGGGACCACGCAACTGGAGGTCATCGGCACGCTCCTGGCTTCCTCCAGGATCGTGACGAGCTCGTCCAACGCCTCGAACACCTTGTACACCCGGGCCTCCTCCACCGCCACCTGCGTCACCCAGTCTGCCGCGTCGCCGGGGGTGAGCGGTGGAGGTGGCCCGCTGGCGTGTCAGCCGTCGAGGTTCACGTGGACGAACGTGCCGTACCGGTCGGGGGTGTAGTAGAACTCGCCCGCGTCGCCCGCGACGAGGCGGCGCTCACCGCGGTCCGGGGCGCCCGGGGTGGGCACGGTGTACAGGCTGTAGTAGCCGGCGGCGCAGTCCGGCAGGACGCCCTCGCGGTTCTCGTAGGTCTGGCCGTCCTCGGGGTACGGGTAGGGGCCGCCCGCCTGGACGAGCGCGATCGTGTCGGCGACCTCGGCGGGGAGGGTGGACAGGCCGGCCTCGTCGATGCCAGTGGGGTCGCCGCACTCGCTCGGCGCGCCACCGAGGTCGATGAGCACGAAGCTGGCGTAGTGGTCGGCGGTGTAGAAGTGCTCGCCCTCGGAGCCGGTGACGATGCGGCGGGCGCCGCGGTGGTCGCTGCCCGGGGTCTCGACGGTGTACTCGTGGTAGTAGCCCTCGGCGCAGTCCGGGAGGAGGTCCTCGCGGTTCTGGAAGACGGTGCCGTCCTGCGGGTAGGGGAACGGTCCGCCCTGCGCGATCAGGTCCGCGGTGTCCTCGGCCTCCGGCGGCAGGTCGCCGAGCGGGACGAGGTCGTAGCTCGATGTGTCCCCGCAGACCGGCTGGGCAGCCGGGGCGGTCTCGGTCGGGGTTTCGGTCGCCGCGAACGTGGCGGTGGTCAGGCCGAACACGCCGAGCGCGGCGACCAGCAGGGTGAGGAGCGTCTTCACAGGCTTGGATGTGACGTTGCTCATTTTCCGACCGTAACCCGGTCGAGTGACGCACCAGTAGCCGCCATTCGTCGCTTCAATGACGCGAATGGACACCCTCACGATCCGCCGGGCGACCCGGGACGACGTCGCGGCGATCGTGGCGATGCTGGCCGACGATCCGCTTGGTGCGCGGCGCGAGTCGCCGGGCGACCCGGCCTACGAGCGGGCGTTCACGTTGATCGACGCGGACCCGCACCAGTACCTGGCGGTGGCCGAGGTGGGCGGCGAGGTGGTCGGCACGCTGCAGCTGACGTTCGTTCCCGGCCTGTCCCGGCGGGGCGCGACGCGGGCGCTGATCGAGGCGGTCCGGGTGCGGGCGGACCACCGGGGCTCTGGCCTGGGCAGGCGGTTGGCGGAGTGGGCGATCGAGGAGTCCAGGGCACGGGGAGCGGCGCTGGTCCAGCTCACCACCGACGCGAGCCGCGTCGACGCGCACCGGTTCTACGAACGCCTCGGCTTCGTCGCGAGCCACGTCGGCATGAAGCTGGCCCTCTAGGAAGGGTCGTCGGCGATGCGGGTGAGCAGGCGGCGGTGGACCGTCTCCGGGAGCAGGTGGGCCACGTCGCCGCCGTAGGTGGCGACCTCCTTGACCAGGGAGCTGGACAGGAAGCTGTTCAACGGCTTCGTCGGCATGAAGAGGGTCTCCACGCCGGTGAGCTGCTGGTTCATCTGGGCCATCTGCAGCTCGTAGTCGAAGTCGCTGATCGCGCGCAGGCCCTTCACGATCGCCTTGATGTCGTGCTGGCGGCAGTACTCGACCAGCAGCCCGTGCCACGAGTCGATCCGCACGTTCGGCAGGTGCGCGGCCGCCTCCGCGAGCATCTCCATCCGCTCGTCGACGGTGAACAGGCCGCGCTTGTTCTTGTTGATCAGAACCGCGACCACGACCTCGTCGAACACGTCCGCGGCTCGCTCGAGGATGTCGAGGTGCCCATTGGTCGGCGGGTCGTAGGAACCGGGACACACCGCGCGCCGCATTGGCGGACCGTACCAGCCGGAACCGGCCGTTCTGGGCGAACGGTGGTGGTGATCACCCGACCGTGACTCAGACCCGTGACTCAGACGGTGGCCCAGTGCAGCGCGGTGTCCCCGTAGGTCCGCACCCGGCCGCGCTCCCACGCCGGCGGCCACTCGACGCCGGCCGAGCGGCTGGCGCGTTCGACCACGACCAGGGTCCCCGGGCGGGTCCAGGCGGCCAGGGCCACCAGGTCGGCGGACAGCGACGGCTCCGGCAGCGCGTACGGGGGATCGGCGAGAACCAGGTCGAACGGGTCCGGCGCCGGCTCGGCGAGGACGGTGGCGACCTTGCCCTGGCGCACCGACGCCCCGGCCAGGCCGAGGGTCGACACGTTCCGGCGCAGCACCGACACCGCCCCGGGGTCCGACTCGACGAGCAGGGCGTGAGCCGCACCACGGGACAGGGCCTCGAGGCCGAGCGCGCCGGTCCCGGCGTACAGGTCGAGCACCCGCGCGCCATCGAGGTCCATCGCGGCCTCGACCGCGCTGAACAGGGCCTCGCGTACCCGGTCGGAGGTCGGGCGGGTGCCGCGCCGGGGCACCGCGAGCCGACGTCCGCCCGCCGTTCCGGCCACGATCCTGGTCACCGGGACATCGTCGCGCAGTGATCTGTGATCAGGGTGTCCACCCCCACCGCCGCCAATTCGCGTAGGCTCGCTCTTCCCATTCCACACCGCAGGCACATCGGGGAGAGTGCGTGTCGCACATCTCTGTCAGGCAGGCCGAGATCGCTGCCGAGCAGGCGCATGTCGACGTCGTCTACGCGCGCGTCGAGGAGATGCGGGCCGAGGCCCGTGACATGCGCCGCAAGGGCGACCAGCTCGCCCACGGCGCACGCAACGAGGCGATCTTCGAGCAGGCGTCCATGCTGTTCGAGCGCGACGTCATGGTCCGGCACGCCAACCAGATCCTGCGCAGCCTCGACGCCGAGCACGAGGGCCTGGTGTTCGGCCGGCTGGACACCACCGACGACGAGACGATGTACGTCGGACGGCTCGGGATCCGGGACGCCAACTTCGACAACCTGGTCACCGACTGGCGCGCGCCGGCCGCCGCCGCGTTCTACCAGGCCACCGCCGAGCAGCCGATGAACGTGGTGCGCCGCCGGGTCATCCGCTCCACCGGGCAGAACGTGGTCGACATCGACGACGACCTGCTCGCGCCGGAGAAGCAGCCGGAGGGCATGGCGGTCGTCGGCGAGGGCGCCCTGATGGCGAGCCTCACCCGCGCCCGCGGCGACCGGATGCGGGACATCGTCGCCACCATCCAGAAGGAGCAGGACGAGGCGATCCGCGCACCGTGGCGCGGCATCACCGAGATCACCGGCGGTCCGGGCACCGGCAAGACCGCGGTCGCCCTGCACCGGGTGGCGTACCTGCTCTACCGCGACCGGCGGCGGATGGGCGGCTCCGGCGTGCTGGTCATCGGCCCGTCCCCGGCGTTCACGTCCTACATCTCGCGGGTGCTGCCGTCGATGGGCGAGGACACCGTCGAGCTGCGGTCCCTCGGCGAGGTGCTGGACGGCGCCACGGCGACCGGCATGGACTCCCCCGAGGTGACGCGGGTCAAGGGCTCGCTGCGGATGCGGCGGGTGCTCAAGCGGGCGCTGCGCGCGGCCCCGCCCGGGGCGCCGGACGAGCTGCGGATCACCTTCCGCGGCGAGGTGCTGCGGCTCGACGAGCGTGAGTTGGCGAAGGTCCGCCGGCAGGTGCACTCGAAGGCGCGGCCGCCGAACCAGTCCCGGGTGGACGCGGCGGAGGCGCTGCTGGAGGCGCTGTGGCGGCAGGCCGAGGGCCGGCCGGGCATGGCGCACGACGAGCTGGTCACCGAGCTGGGCGAGCGGATCGACTTCCACCGGTTCGTCGTGGTGTGGTGGCCGATCCTGACCGAGAACGAGGTGCTTGGCTGGCTCGCCGACCGGGACCGGCTGGCCGACGCGGCCGGGCGCTCGCTGTCGCCTGCCGAGGTGGACCTGCTGGCCGACTCGTGGGCGGCCGGGACCGGGCCGACGGTCGGCGACATCGCGCTGCTCGACGAGCTGCGGGTGCTGCTCGGCCCGCCGCCGAAGCGGCACCGCCGCCGGACGGCCGCGCGGGAGGCCGAGCTGCGGGCCTACGGCGAGGCGGGTGACGCGCCGGTCTACCGCCGCGCGGCGCACTACGACGAGTACTCGCACATCGTGGTCGACGAGGCGCAGGACCTGTCGCCGATGCAGTGGCGGATGGTCGGCCGGCGCGGCCGGTACGCGAGCTGGACGATCGTCGGCGACCCGGTGCAGAGCTCGTGGCCCGACCCGGCGGAGGCCGAATCGGCGCGCACGTCCGCGCTCGGCGCCCGAACGACCCGGCGTCGGTTCACGCTCGGCACGAACTACCGCAACTCGGCGGAGATCTTCGAGCTGGCCGCGCAGGTCGTCACCGACGTGTCCACTCCGGACCAGCTGCCGAACGCGGTGCGCAGCACGGGGGTGAAGCCCGCGGTGCGCGCGGTGGGGCCGGCGGAGCTGGTGGCCGCGGTCCTGCCGGAAGCACGCACGCTGCTGTCCGAGGTGGACGGCACGGTCGGGGTGATCACCTCGACCGGCAGGCTGGCCGAGGTGCGGGCCGCGCTGTCCGTGGGCTCCGACGTGGACGAAGCCCGACTGTCCGTGGTGGACGGTCTGGAGGCCAAGGGCCTGGAGTACGACGCGGTGGTCCTGGTCGAGCCAACCGAGCTGGTGACCGAGTCGACCACCGGGCCGCGCACCCTGTACGTGGCGCTGACCAGGGCGACCCAGCGGCTGACCGTGTTGACCACCGACCCGTCGTGGCCGGCCTGAACACCGTCCGGTCGGCCGGGCCGGTGCTGGTGGACTTCCTCAGCTGATCAGGGGTTCCTGGCGGCGTGCGCGCGGACCTTGGCGCGGTTGCCGCAGGAGGCCATGCTGCACCAGACCCGCCGGCCGCGCGGGTCGAGGAACAGCCAGCCGCAGCCGTCGCCGGGGCAGGCTCGGACGGTGTTCCGCTGTGGGCCGCTGAGCAGGTCCACAGCGGACAGCGCGACGGAACGCAGTGGCAGCAACGGATTCCCGTCGTCGACGAGTTCGAAGTGGACGGTTTCGGTGGTGGCGGTGAGGCGGGTGTGCCGGTTCGCCTCGTCGGCCTCGGCGGCCAGCACGTCGAGCGCCCCGAGGTCGCGGTGGCGCAGGATCCGGTACAGCGCGACGCGCAGTGCGCGGGCGCGGGCGAGGACCGCGTCCTCGGCCCGGCCGCGCAGGCGGGCCGCGGCGGACGCCGGGACCAGACCGGTGAACTCGGCCCAGAGGACGAACCGGTCGTAGTCGACGAGCCATTCCGCGCCCGGCGCCTCGGGTTCGCCCCAGCCGGCCCAGGTGTTGCAGAACTCGAGCGCGGGGTGGCCGGCGACGGGCTTGGGCAGGGCGTGGCCGTCGACCAGCACGGCGTGCGGCGGCACCTTCGCGGCCACGGGGGGTCCTCCTTGACAGCTCCGCGAACTAACCAGTTGAATCCCGCCGAAAGGTTAGCAGGAGGGACCAGACATGCGAACGAGAACACTCGTACGGGCCGTGCTCGCGGCCCTGACGATCACCGCCGTCACCGCCACGGCTCCGGCACAGGCCGACGAGGGGCCGGTCGGTCCGGAGCCGTGGCTGCCCTACGAGACGACCGACTTCGTGGCGCCGGCCGGCCGCTACTGCGACTTCGAGCTGTCGGTGACGGCCGTCGAGGACGAGGAGGAGTACCGGGTCGTCTCGCGCTACCCGGACGGCGCGGTGCGGGTCTACGAGTACCGGGGCAAGCTGATCACCCGGTTCACCAACGTCGCCACCGGCGAGTCGGTGACCCGCGACCTGTCCGGGCACGCCTGGACCGAGATGTACCCGGACGGCGTCACGATGCGGTCGTTCACCGGCATCGGCCCGTTCGGCTTCGGGTTCCGGGAGACCGACCCGTACCCGCGCGGGTACTACCGGCTGGACGGCCTGCACGTGATCACCATCGACGAGGACGGAACGCGGAGCATGCCGGTCGCCGCCGGTGACGCCGAGAACGTCTGCACCGCGCTCGACTGAGCCCAGAGGTCAGCTCAGCACGACCAGCAGGTCGCCGCCCTCCACCTGGGCGACCGAGCCGATCGCCAGCCGTTCGACGGTGCCGGCCTTCGGGGCGGTGATCGAGGCCTCCATCTTCATCGCCTCGATCGTCGCGACCGTCTCGCCCGCCTCGACCGTGTCGCCCTCCCCCACCGCGAGCGTCACCACGCCCGCGAACGGGGCCGGCACGTGCCCGGGGTTCGAGCGGTCCGCGCGCTCCGCGGCCGGCACGTCGGAGGCGATCGACCGGTCCCGCACCTGGATCGTGCGGAGCTGGCCGTTCAGGGAGGCCATGATGTTGCGCATGCCGCGCTCGTCGGCCTCGCCGATCGCCTCCAGCTCGATCAGCAGCCGCACGCCCTTCTCCAGGTCGACCGGGTACTCGATGCGGGGCTGCAGGCCGTAGAAGAAGTCCTTGCTGGCCAGCACGCTGGTGTCGGAGAACTGCTCGCGCTTGGCCAGGAACTCCTTCGCCGGCTCCGGGAACAGCAGCCGGTTCAGCGTCGCCCGGCGGTCGGACTCGAGGCCGGCGCGGTCGTCGTCGGTCAGCGGCACCACCGGCTTCGGCTCCGCCCGGCCGCGCAACGCCTTGGCGCGGAACGGTTCCGGCCACCCGCCGGCCGGGTCGCCGAGCTCGCCGCGCAGGAAGCCGATCACCGAGCCGGGCACGTCGAACCGGCCGGGGTCGGCCTCGAACTCGGCCGGGTCCACTCCCGCGCCGACCAGGTGCAGCGCCAGGTCACCGACCACCTTGGACGACGGGGTGACCTTGATCAGCCTGCCCAGCATGCGGTCCGCGGCGGCGTAGGTCGCCTCGATCTCCTCGAACCGGTCGGCCAGGCCGAGCGCGGTCGCCTGGGTGCGCAGGTTCGACAGCTGCCCGCCGGGGATCTCGTGGGTGTAGACCCGCCCGCTCGGGCCGGGCAGACCGGCCTCGAACGGCGCGTACACCTTGCGGACGGTCTCCCAGTACGGCTCGAGGTCGCAGACCGCGCGCAGGTCGAGGCCGGTCTCGCGCGGGCCGTGGTCGGTCGCGGCCACGATCGCCGACAACGACGGCTGGGAGGTGGTGCCGGCCATGGACGCGCTCGCGCCGTCGACCGCGTCCACTCCGGCCTGGATCGCGGCCAGGTAGGTGGCCAGCTGGCCGCCGGCGGTGTCGTGCGTGTGCAGGTGGACCGGCAGCTCGAACTCCTTGCGCAGCGCTGTGATCAGCCGGTGCGCGGCCGGCGGGCGGAGCAGCCCGGCCATGTCCTTGACGCACAGCACCTGGGCGCCCGCGCCGACGATCTGCTCGGCGAGCTTGAGGTAGTAGTCGAGCGTGTAGAGGTTCTCCGACGGGTCGGAGAGGTCGGCGGTGTAGCAGAGGGCGACCTCGGCGACCGCCGTGCCGGTCTCCAGCACGGCGTCGATGGCCGGGCGCATCTGCTCGACGTCGTTGAGCGCGTCGAAGATCCGGAAGATGTCGATCCCGGTGCTCGCGGCCTCCTGCACGAACGCGGTGGTGACCTCGGTCGGGTACGGCGTGTAGCCCACGGTGTTGCGCCCGCGCAGCAGCATCTGCAGGCAGAGGTTGGGCAGCGCGGTACGCAGCGCGGCCAGCCGCTCCCAGGGGTCCTCGGCCAGGAACCGCAGGGCCACGTCGTAGGTCGCGCCGCCCCAGCACTCGACGGACAGCAGCTCCGGGGTCATCGCGGCGACGTGCGGCGCGACGTTCACCAGGTCCTTGGTGCGCACGCGGGTGGCGAGCAGCGACTGGTGCGCGTCGCGGAACGTCGTGTCGGTGACGCCGACCGACGGGGACTCGCGCAGCCAGCGCGCGAAGCCCTCGGGGCCCAGCTCGTCGAGCCGCTGCTTGGAGCCGGCGGGCGGGTTGGCGAGGTCGACCTTGGGGAGCTTCGCGACCGGGTCGATCACGGCCGGGCGGTCGCCGTGCGGCTTGTTCACCGTGACGTCGGCGAGGTAGGTGAGCAGGCGGGTGCCCCGGTCGGCGGACTGCCGCGCGGTCAGCAGGTGCGGGCGGTCCTCGATGAACGAGGTGGTGACGTTGCCGGCGATGAAGTCGGCGTCGTCGAGCACCGCCTGCAGGAACGGGATGTTCGTGGCCACGCCGCGAATCCGGAACTCGGCCACCGCGCGCCTGGACCGGGACACCGCGGCCTGGAAGTCCCGGCCACGGCAGGACAGCTTCACCAGCATGGAGTCGAAGTGCGCGCTGATCTCGGTGCCGGAGGAGGACGTGCCGCCGTCCAGCCGGATCCCGGCGCCGCCCGGGGAGCGGTAGTGGCTGATGATGCCGGTGTCCGGGCGGAACCCGTTGGCCGGGTCCTCGGTGGTGATCCGGCACTGCAGGGCGGCGCCGCGCAGCCGGACGTCCTCCTGCCGCAGGCCGAGGTCGGCGAGCGTCGCGCCGGCGGCGATGCGCAGCTGCGACTGCACCAGGTCGACGTCGGTGACCTCCTCGGTGACCGTGTGCTCGACCTGGATGCGCGGGTTCATCTCGATGAACACGTGCTGCCCGTTCGCGTCGAGCAGGAACTCGACGGTGCCGGCGTTGCGGTAGCCGATGTGCCTGGCGAACGCGACCGCGTCGTCGCAGATGCGCCTGCGCAACTCGGGGTCGAGGTTCGGGGCGGGCGCGATCTCGATGACCTTCTGGTGCCGGCGCTGCACCGAGCAGTCCCGCTCGAACAGGTGGATCACCCCGCCCGGCTCGCCGGTGCCGTCGGAGAGGATCTGTACCTCGATGTGCCGGGGCGAGACCACGGCCTGCTCCAGGAATACCGTCGGGTCGCCGAAGGCCGACTCGGCCTCGCGCATGGCGGCCTCGAGCGACTCGCGCAGCGCGCCGGGCTCCATGACCCGCCGCATGCCGCGCCCACCACCGCCGGCGACCGCCTTGACGAACAGCGGGAACCCGAGCTCGTCGCCGGCGGCGAGCAGCTCGTCGAGGTCGGCGGACGGCGCCGAGGAGCGCAGGACCGGCAGGCCGGCCTCGCGGGCGGCGGCCACCGCGCGGGCCTTGTTGCCGGTCAGCTCGAGGATCTCGGTGGACGGGCCGACGAACGTGATACCCGCCTGTTCGCAGGCCCTGGCCAGCTCCGGGTTCTCGGAGAGGAACCCGTAGCCGGGGTAGACCGCGTCCGCGCCGGCCCGCCGGGCGGCGTCGATGATCGCGTCGACCGACAGGTACGCGCGGACCGGATGGCCCGGTTCACCGATCTCGTAGGCCTCGTCGGCCTTCAGCCGGTGCAGGGAGTTGCGGTCCTCGTGGGGGAAGACCGCGACGGTGCCGGCACCGAGCTCGTAGCCGGCGCGGAACGCCCGGATGGCGATCTCACCCCGGTTGGCGACGAGGACCTTGCGAAACATGGGCGAACCTCCTGGGTAGGGGGACGTCCCGGGGGACGTTACCGCCCCGTCCCGCCCACCGGGAGTTTCATCCCACGTGACGGGCACCATGCCAGCTGGGTTCAGGCGACGCCCGCGTAGAGCAGGCGGTTCGCGGTGCCGGCCGGGACGCCACAGAGGACGCCCTCGGTGGCGGCGTCGACCACGGCGGCCGAGGCGGTGCCGGCGTCGGCGGTCGGGTGCGCGTGCAGGTACATGCCGACCACGCCGGCCACGTGCGGGGCGGCCAGTGACGAACCGGACATCGTCTGGCTGCCGCCGCCGGGCCACGGGCCGGTGATGTCCTGGCCGGGGGCGAACATGTCGATCACCGAGCCGTAGTTGGACTGGCGGGCGACGCAGTCGTTCCGGTCCATGGCGCCGATCGTCAGTGCCTCCGGCACGCGCGCGGGCGAGAAGTTCGACGCGTCGCTGGCCGAGCTGCCGGCGGCCACCGCGTAGGGCACGCCGGCGGCGATCGAGCCGCGCACGGCGGCGTCCAGGGCCGTGTTCGCGCCGCCGCCGAGGCTCAGGTTCGCCACCGCCGGCCCGGCGGCGTTCGCGGTCACCCAGTCGATGCCGGCGATCACGTCCGAGATCGAGCCGGAGCCGTTGTCGTCGAGCACCCGGACCGGCACGATCGTGATCTCCTTGGCCACGCCGTAGGAGGTGCCGCCGATGATGCCGGCGACGAAGGTGCCGTGCCCGTTGCCGTCGTCCGGGACGCCGTCGCCGTCGACGAGGTCGACCCCGGGCGCGATCCGGGCGCCGAGGTCGGGGTGCGCGCTGACGCCGGTATCGATCACGTAGGCGTGCACGTCGCTCGCCGTGTTCGGGTACCGGTACACCCCGTCCAGCGGCAACGACGGCTGGTCGATCCGGTCCAGCCCCCACGACGGCGGGTCCACCTGCACGCCGAGCGCCCGCACCGGCGTGTCCCGGACGACGTCGGCCACCCCCGGCTCGCGGGCGAGTTCCTTGGCCTCGGCGGCGGTCAGCGACAGGGCGAAGCCGTCCAGCGCGGCGGTGTAGGTGTGCTCGACCGTGCTGCCGAACCGATCGGCGACCCGGTCGGCCAGGTCGGCCGCCCGGACCCCGCGGTCGTCGGACAGCACCACGACGTATCCGTCCGTCGGCACCGCGCCGGCGGGCACCGCCGCCGAGCCGACCGCCACCACGCCGAGCAGGAACGCGACCCCGACCCTCGCCATTCGCCTCATACCTATTGTCGGTAGTCGCTCGGAGGAACGTGAGCAAGCTTCACCAGTTGCCAGCTGCGGACGACACGATCGGATGCTCGCTCGATCGGCCCGCGAGAGTGGTTAACACAATTCGCGACGTGATCACCAGTGGGTCGGCGCTACTTCACCGGATCGCGTGGGAAGTGGCCGTTTGCTGCAATCGGCCGCCCACCGAGGTTCACTCTCCGAGGCGACCACTCTAAGGTGGGGCAATGCCCGCTGGTGATTCCGATGCAAACAGCCGTGTCCCCCGCTTCGACACCGTTCTCCGGGGTTACAACCAGCGTCAGGTCAACGAGAGAGTCACCCGCCTGACGTTCGACCTGGGACATGTGCAGAAGAGCCGCGACGAGGCCGTCGCCAAGGTGGCCGAGCTGACCAAGGCGCTCGGCAGCGCCCAGCAGCAGCTGATCGACGCGAAGGCGCAGCTCAACCGCATCACCACGAACCCGACCAGCAACGAGGCGATGTCCGAGCGGCAGCGGCTCATGTGGCAGCTGGCCGAGGAGGAGATCGCGGAGTTCAAGCGCGACGCGGACAACTACGACCGCACCACCCGGGCCGACGCCGACGAGTACAGCCACGCGACCCGCGCGAAGGCCGACTCGCACGCCTCCTCCACCCGGGAGGCCGCCGACAAGTACGCGGCCGCCGTGCGCAAGGAGGCCGACGACCACGCCACCGAGCGCCGCACCGCCGCCGACGAGTACGCGACGTCGACCAAGGCGGCGGCCGACGAGTACGCCGCCGGGGTCCGCGCCGACGTGGCCGCCTTCGCCAAGGAGCAGAAGGCCAAGCACGAGGCCACGACCGCCGACCTGGCCCGTCGCCGCAAGGAGCTCGAGGAGGAGTACGCGAAGAACCACGCGTCCCTCGAGACCGAGTACGAGGGTCTGCGGGCGCGGGCCGCGGCCGAGCACGAGCAGCTGATGGCCGACGCGCGGGTCGAGCTGGAGCGCGCGACGAAGGCCAACGAGCAGCGCATCGCCCAGCTCGACGCCGAGGCGCGGCAGCGGCGCGAGCAGCGGGACGCCGAGGCGGCCAAGCAGCGGGAGCTGCTCGACGCGAAGGCCGCCGACAAGCGGGCCTCGCTGGAGCAGGAGGCCGAGGCGGCCATGCAGGCGCAGCGGTCGGAGCTGGACCGTGAGCTGGCCGAGCGCGCGGCGGTCGCGAAGGACCGGGCGGCCAAGATCGTCGCCGACGCGGAGCGCGAGATCGGCAAACTGCGCGAGGCGTGGACCGCCGAGCGCGCCGAGGCCGAGCAGGCGCTGTCCCAGCGCGAGGCGGCCGCGGAGGCTCAGGCGGCCAAGATCGTCGACGACGCGAAGCGCCGCGCGGACGAGTCGGACAAGGCGCTGACCGAGAAGCGCACGGCGACCGAGAAGCACCTCGGCGAGCTGGAGACCATGGCCCAGCAGCAGGCGGAGAAGACCGTCGCCGACGCCGAGGCGAGGAGCCAGGCCAGCGACAAGGAGATCGCCGAGCGCCGCGCCAGGGTCGAGAAGGAGCTGACCGAACAGCAGGCCAACGCCAAGATCCGCGCCGCGAAGATCATCGAGGACGCCGAGCAGCGGCTGGCCGAGGCCAACGACCGCACCCGCCGCGCGGACGACTTCGAGCGCCGCGTGTCCGAACAGGTCAGCGCCACCTACGCCATCCTGGGCGAGGCCCGTCGCCACTTCGGCAAGGCGATGGGCGCGGAGGCCGGCCAGGGCCAGGCGCCCGCGCCCGCGGCCGCGGAGAAGCCGTCCCCGCAGCCCAAGCCGCAGCAGGGCAACCAGGTCCGCTCACACGTGAACGGGAAGTAGGACCGCCACGAGAACGCCCCCGCCGGGTTCGGCGGGGGCGTTCTCGGGTCAGACCTTCTGCAGGAACTCGGCGCGGGTCTCGTTCACCAGGTTGGCGACCAGCCGGGCGAGCCCGGGGTACTCGGTCAGGTCCGGGGACTCGGCGACCAGGCGTTGGGCGACCTCGCGGGCCTCGGTGATCAGGTCGGCGTCGCGCAGCAGGGACAGCAGTTTGAGCTGGGACTGCTTGCCGGACTGGGTGGCACCGAGGATGTCGCCCTCGCGGCGCATCTCCAGGTCGACCTGGGCCAGCTCGAAACCGTCCAGTGTGGACGCGACGGCGTCCAGGCGATCGCGGGTCGCGGTGCCGGCGAGCGCGTCGGTGACCAGCAGGCACACGCCGGCCGCCGAGCCGCGGCCGACCCGGCCGCGCAGCTGGTGCAGCTGGCTGACCCCGAACCGGTCGGCGTCCATGATGACCATGGCGGTCGCGTTCGGCACGTCCACGCCGACCTCGACGACCGTGGTGGCCACGACGACGTCCAGCTCCCCCGCCGCGAACGCGCGCATCACGGCGTCCTTCTCGTCGGTCGGCAGCTTGCCGTGCAGGACCGCGAGGCGCAGGCCCTTGAGGGGTCCCTCGGCCAGTTCGGCGGCGACGTCGAGCACCGCGAGCGGGGGGCGGCGGCTGTCGTCCTTCTCCAGGGCTTCCAGTTCGGCGGCCTCGTCGGTCTCGCCGATGCGCGGGCAGACGACGTAGGCCTGGTGGCCCTCGGCGACCTCCTCGCGCAGCCGCTGCCAGGCGCGGTCGAGCCAGGCCGGCTTCTCCGCGACCGGCACCACGGCGGTGCTGATCGGCGAGCGCCCGGCCGGCAGCTCGCGCAGCGACGAGGTCTCCAGGTCGCCGTAGACGGTCATCGCGACCGTGCGCGGGATGGGCGTCGCGGTCATCACCAGCACGTGCGGGCTGGTGTTCTCGCCGGCGCGGGTGCGCAGCGCGTCCCGCTGCTCGACGCCGAACCGGTGCTGTTCGTCGACCACGACGAGACCGAGGTCGGCGAAGGAGACCTTGTCCTGGATGAGCGCGTGCGTGCCGACGACGATGCCGGCGGCGCCACTGGCCACGTCGAGCATGGCCTGCTTGCGCTGCGCGGCGTTCAGCGACCCCGTGAGCAGGGCGACGCGGGTGGCGTGCTCGGCGGCGCCCAGCTCGCCCGCCTGGGCGAGGTCGCCGAGCATGGCGGCGAGCGAACGGGCGTGCTGGGCGGCGAGGACCTCGGTGGGGGCGAGCAGCGCGGCCTGCCGGCCGGCGTCGACGACCTGCAGCATGGCCCGCAGCGCCACGATGGTCTTGCCGCTGCCGACCTCGCCCTGCAGGAGCCGGTTCATCGGGTGCGCGTCGCCGAGATCGGCGGCGATGGCCTCGCCGACCTCGCGCTGGCCGTCGGTCAGCTGGAACGGCAGCCGCTCGTCGAACGCGGCGCGGATGCCGTCGTCCTTGCGTGGGCAGGCGGGGGCCGGTCGCGCGGTCGCGGCGCTGCGCCGCTGGGCGAGCGCGAGCTGGACGGCCAGCGCCTCGCCCCACTTGAGCCGCTTGCGGGCGGCGTTGACCCCGGCCCAGTCCTTCGCGGAGTGGATCGCGCGGATCGCCTCGTCGAAGGTCATCCTGCCGTCGCGGAGCTCGGCGGGCATCGGGTCGTCGAGCGGGTCGAGGAGTTCGAAGGTCTGCCGCACGCACTTGGCGATCTGCCAGGACTGGACCTTGGCGGCGGCCGGGTAGACCGGGATGAGCCCGAGGAAGTCGTCGATAGCGGCATCCTCCGCGGTCTCCTCCTCGACCGGCTGGTATTCGGGATTGGTGAGCTGGAGCTTGTTCTGGTAGATCGACACCTTGCCGGCGAACAGCGCGCTCACGCCCGGCTTGAGCTTGACCGAGTGCTGGCGCATGTTGAAGAAGGTGCAGTTCAGCGTGCGCGAGCCGTCGGTGATGACGACCTCGAGGATCCACCCCCTGCGCTGCCGCATCCGCCGCTCGTTCACGCTCTTGACCCGCGCGAGCACGGTGGCGTGCTCCCCGAGCTCCAACCCGGCGATGTCGGTGAGCTCCCCACGCTCGGCGTAGCGGCGGGGATAGTGGTGCACGAGATCACCGACGGTGTGCAGGTCCAGGGCACCGGCCAGCGCCTTGGCGGTCTTGGCGCCCACCGCCAGCTCGAGCTTGTCGTCCAGGGAGACCATCGCAGGCGATTATGTCGCGCCGCACCGACAGTCCGGTTCGCGCCACCCCGGACTGTCGGTGCGCGGTGCGATGCTCCGGCGCATGACGCTTCAGCCAATACCCGAGTCGAACATCTCCGGCAAGATCACCGATCCCGCGCGGTTCGACCCGCCCCTGCTCGCCGACGAGCACACGATGCTCGCCGCCTACCTGGACTTCCAGCGTGAGACGCTGGCGCTCAAGTGCGCGGACATCCCCGGTCGCGAGCACTCGGCGGCACTGCTGCCCCCGTCCACGCTGACCCTGCACGGCCTGGTGCGGCACCTGTCCGGGGTCGAGCGCTGGTGGCTGCACCTGCAGTTCGCCGGCGACGACACCGGGATGCTGTACTACTCCGACGACGACCCCGAGCAGGACTTCGAGTCCCTCGACGGCGACTTCGACGCCGCGGTCGCCGTGTGGCGGGCGCAGGTCGAGCGGTCCAGGGAGATCGTCGCCGGAGCGGCTCCCGAGGACACCGGGACGCAGATCCAGACCGGCGACGCGTTCTCCCTCCGATGGGTGCTGCTGCGGATGATCGCGGAGTACGCGCGGCACCTCGGGCACGCCGACCTGCTGCGCGAACGCATCGACGGGGCCACCGGGTGGTGACTACTCGACCCCCAGGATGACCACCGCGTCGGGCTGGCCGCCGTGGTAGACGACGACCTCGGTCTCCGGGTGCTCGCGGCGCAGGTAGTCGGTCAGCTCGTCGGCCAGCTCGTCGGACGCGGACGCGCCGAGCAGGACCGTGACCAGCTCGCCGCCCACACCCAGCATGCGCTCGGCCACCCCGCACGCGGCCCGGTCCAGGGCGTCCACCCCCGCCGGGCCGGGCTCGATCAGCACCACCTCGCCGTCGGCGAAGCCGAGCACGTCCCCGGCCGAGCAGGCGCCGATCCAGGTGATGCCGTCCTCGGCCGCCACCACGACCTCGCCCCGGCGCGTCGCGGCCGCCGCCTCGGCCATCGCCACCACGTCGTCGCCGGCGCGGCGGCGCGGGTCGTGCACGGCCACGGCGGCGAGCACCTGGACCGGCGACGCGCACGGCACGACCACCACGTCCTGGCCGGCGGCGACCGCGCGGATCGACGCCTCGTCGGCGGTCTCGGTCAGGCCCGCGTCGGCGGGCAGCACGCTGACGTGTGACGCGCCGGTCGCCGTGATGGCCTCGAGCAGGCGGAACGCGGGTTCCTCACCCTCCACGGGCACCACGGTGACGCCCTCGCCGACCAGCAGGTCACCCAGCTCGGTGCCGCGCACGAGCACGACCACCGCCCGGTCCCGGACGAACCGCGACGCCTCCGCCGACGGCGCGTCCGCGAACCGGGCCACCCGGATGTTCCTCGGCCGCCCGGTCTCGATCCCGGCCTCGATCGCCGCGCCGACGTCGTTGCAGTGCACGTGCACGGTCCACAGCCCGGCACCGTCCCCGACCACCGACACGCAGTCCCCGAGGCCGACGAGCGCGTCGCGGAGCCGCCCGACCGGGTCGACACCGTTCCCGGCGACCTCGGACAGCAGGTACATGACCTCGTAGGCGAACTGGTCCGACCCGGCCTCCCGCGCGGTGTACATCGACAGCTCCGGCGCGGGCAGCTCCCTGGCCCGCGCGGCCGCGACCAGCGCCGCCGGCTGCTCGGCGACCACCGCGACCAGCGCGTCCAGCAGTACCGCCACCCCCCGCCCGCCCGCGTCGACCACGCCGGCCTCGGCGAGCACGGCGAGCTGGCGGGGGGTCCGCTCCAGCGCGGCGGCCGCCCCGGTGGCGGCGGCACCGGCCACGTCGCCGAGCTCGTCGGAGTCCGCGGACCGGGCGGCCTCGGCCGCGCCCTGGACGACGCTGATCATGGTGCCGGGCACCGGGTGGGACAGCGCCGCCTCGGCCCGGGCGGCCGCCGCGTCGAGCGCCGACCGCAGTTCGGCGCCGCCGAGCTCGGTGCTGCCGGCCAGCGCGTCGGCGAAGCCCCGCAGCAGCTGGGAGGCGATCACGCCGGAGTTCCCGCGCGCGCCGGCGAGCGCCCCGCGCGCCAGCTCCGCGAGCGCCGCCCCCGCCTCCGACCTGGCCCTGGCCGGCGCGCGGAGCAGGGCGTCGAGGGCGGCCCGCATGGTGTGCAGCAGGTTGGTGCCGGTGTCGCCGTCGGCCACCGGGTAGACGTTGATCCGGTCGATCGCCTCCCGGTGCGCGTCGAGCGACTGCACACAGGCCACCGCCCAGCGCCGCACCTGGGCGGCGTCCAGCGCCCGCAACATCAGCCCTCCCGCACCCCGCCCCGTTGGTCTCCGGCATCGACATGCGGAGACTAGTGGGCCGGTGTGCGCGCCGCCGACGCGAGCCGTTACCCTGTTGACCTGCCCGGCATGAACGCCGGCCAGATGAACCTGCTGACCGTATCGGTCGGTTCCCCGAGAAAGGAGTGCCTGACGTGGCTGCCGTCTGCGACGTCTGTGGCAAGGGGCCAGGCTTCGGCAAGTCGGTCTCGCACTCGCACCGGCGCACCAACCGCCGGTGGAACCCGAACATCCAGACCGTGCACGCGAAGATCGGTGTTTCGCAGCGCAAGCGCATGAACGTGTGCACCTCCTGCCTGAAGGCGGGCAAGGTCACCCGCGGCTGAGGTTCCGCGAGCCGACAGACACGAACCGGGCCCTGGGAGCATCCCAGCGGCCCGTTTTCGTGTCCGCCACTCAGGTTCGTTCGAATTCCCGGCGCAGCCCGGCGAACAGGGTCTCGGTCGCGGCGCGGGCCGTGGCGACGACGGACTCCGACAACCAACGCGTGTCGCTGCGGCGGAGGGCTCGTTCGTCCAGTTTCAGGTCGGTCAGCTCGCCCCGGCCGCCGACCGTGGCGACGACCAGGCCGTCGGGGGACTCCGCGCTCTGCTCGGCGTCGGCCATGAGGTCGCGCAGCGCCAGGAGCGACGCGCGCAACGCGGCGAGGTCGGGTGGGTCGACCGAGGGGCGTCCGTCCAGGCTCGGCAGCGGCGGGGGCAGCGCGGCCCTGCGGTCGAGTTCGGCGAGCACCGGACCGAAGACAACGTCGACCGGGCCGTGGGCACGGTGTGTTCCGAGCATGGGGCGGACCAGGTCGTGCACGGGGTCGGCGGCGAGGTCGCGGGCCTCGTCGGCGGTCAGCACGATCGTCCGGGCCAGCGCGTCGGCCTCCGACCCGAACACCCGCGGGTCGAGCGCCACGTCCACCAGCTCGCCGCGGGGGCCGACGGTGACCTCGACGAGGTCGTCGGCGGACACGGCGGTCATCCGGAACCGCTCGAGTTCGTCGCGGGCCTGAACCAGCCGGTCGACCATCGTCGAGTCCATCCGCTCAGCATGGTGGAACGGCGGCCGTGGCGACGGCCGGTGACACCTAGCTGACAGGCGGGGTCAGGGCAGCTTCCAGTCGATGGGCTGGGCGCCCTGGCTCTCCAGCAGCTCGTTGGCGCGGCTGAACGGCCGGGAACCGAAGAAGCCGCTGCGTGCCGACAGCGGGCTGGGGTGCGCGGACTCGATGCACGGCACCGTCCCGAGCAGCGGCTTGAGGTTCCGTGCGTTGCGGCCCCACAGGATCGCCACCAGCGGCCCGCCCCGCGCGGCGAGTGCGCGGATGGCCTGCTCGGTGACCTCCTCCCAGCCCTTGCCCTGGTGGGAGTTCGGCCGGCCGGGCTCCACGGTGAGCGCGCGGTTCAGCAGCAGCACACCGTTCTCGGTCCACCGGGACAGGTCGCCGTTGGCCGGCGGCGGGTACCCGAGGTCGGTGCCGTACTCCTGGTAGATGTTCACCAGGCTCTTCGGCAGCGGGCGCACGTCCGGTGCCACCGAGAAACACAACCCGATCGGGTGACCGGGCGTGGGGTACGGGTCCTGCCCGACGATCAGCACGCGCACGTCGGCGAACGGCTGCTGGAAGGCACGCAGCACGTGCTCCCCGGCCGGCAGGTACGTCCGTCCGGCGGCGATCTCGGCGCGGAGGAACTCGCCCATCGCGGTGATCCGGTCGGCGACCGGGGCGAGCGCCTCGGCCCAGCCTGCTTCGACGATCTCGGACAGGGGTCGTGCCGTCACAGCGGCAGACCCTATCGGGTCGCTCAGGACAGGCGGCGCAGCCCCGCCTTGTACGGGGCGATCCGCGCCACGTAGTTCGCCACGATCGCGGCGACCAGCTCGGGGGCCACCTCGTGGTTCTCCCGCACCCGCGCCGGCACGCCGAGCGCCATCCGGCGGGCCGGCAGGTGACCGTCGAACGACATCACCGCGCCCGCGCCGAGCACCGAGCCGTCCTCCAGCACGGATCCGTTGAGCAGCACCGAGCCGGACGCCACCAGGCAACCGGTGCCGATCGTGGCGCCCTCGATGTGCGCGTTGTGCCCGACGGCCGAGTCGGGGCCGATCCGGGTCGGGTGCCACTCGGTGCAGTGCACGATCGTGCCGTCCTGGACGTTGGTGCGCTCCCCCACCCAGATGCCGCCCGAGTCGCCGCGCAGCACGGCCGTCGGCCACACCGACGACTCCGCGGCGAGGTGCACGTTGCCGATCACGACCGCATCGGGGTGCACGTAGGCGTCCGGGTGGATCGTCGGCTCGTGCTCGCCTAGCGCGTAGATGGGCACGCGACCTCCTCCAGCGGCTTGCCGAGGTGCACGCTCAGCGGCTCGTCCGCGTAGTGCCCGAACCGGGGCGCCTCGGTGTACCCGGACGACCGGTACAGCGCGATCGCTTCCGGCTGGCGGAGGCCGGTCTCCAGCACGAGCCGACGGTGCCCGGCCAGGGCCGCGGTGCGCTCCAGCTCGGCGAGCATCGACCGGGCGAGGCCGCGGCCACGCGCGGCCGGGGTCACGTACATGCGCTTGAGCTCCGCGTCGCCGTCGCCGTGTACGCGCCAGCCGCCGCAGACGACCGGGGCGCCGTCGAGGTAGCCGACCAGGAACAGGCCCTCGGGCGGGGCGAACTCGGCCGGGTCGACCGGAGCCCGGTCCGGCGCGCCGTAGCGCACCACGTACTCCTGCTGCACCTCGGCGATCAGGGTGACCGCGTCCGGGTGGTCATAGGGCAACACATCGATCCGCACGGCCCGATCCTGCCCGCGACCGGACCGGCCGCGCCATGGGTTTTGCGTCACCGCCAGTGCTGCCAGCCCGGCGGCTTCTCGTACGGGAGGCCGTCGACGGTGACCCCGCCGCCCCGGCCGACGGTGCCGATCGTGACCCAGCCGTCCGGGACCTCCCTCGGGTCAGGGAACGTCGCCGCGAGCGCGTGGTCCTCGCCGCCGGTGAGCACCCAGTGCCGCGCGTCCGCGCCGAGCGCGGAGGCCACCTCGACGAGCCGCTGGTGGACCTGGACCAGAGAGGTCCGCACGTCGATGGCCACGCTGGACTCCTCGGCGATGTGCGCCAGGTCGGCCAGCAGGCCGTCGGACACGTCGATCATCGCGGTGGCCCCGGCGAGCGCGGCCTGCGGACCGGCCGGGTACGGCGGCTCCGGCGCGCGGTAGGCGCCGACGACGGTCACCGGGGACCGGAAGCCGCGGCCGAGCACGGCGAGCCCGGCCGCGGACCAGCCGAGCCGCCCGCACACCGCGACCACGTCACCGGGCATCGCGCCGCCGCGCGTGACCGGGGCGCGACCTTCGAGGTCGCCGAGCGCCGTGACGCTGATCACGATCTGGTCGGCGGCCACCACGTCGCCGCCGACGAGTCCGGCGCCCGCGCGGGCGGCCTCCTGCCACATGCCGGCGGCCAGCGCCTCGGCCACCCCCGCGTCGGTGGACTTCGGGCAGGCGAGCCCGACGAGGAGCGCGGTCGGCACCGCGCCCATCGCGGCGACGTCCGCCATGTTGACCGCGATCGCTTTGCGCCCCACGTGTTCCGGCGTTGACCAGTCCATCCGGAAGTGCACGCCCTCGACCAGGACGTCGGTGCTGGCGACCACGCGCCCGTCCGCGGCGGCCACCACGGCGGCGTCGTCACCCGGCCCGAGCAGCGTCGTGGCCGGCTGGCGGCGGCCGGCGGTGACGCGGCCGATGAGCCCGAACTCACCGATGTCGGCCACGGTCTCCCGCGGTTCATCGCTGTCCGGCACGACCACCTCCGATAGTCGGATCCCCAAACGATCGAGAACTGCGGTACCTTTTGCTGCTCACGTTCCTACCTCTAGAGGACTGTTCGACACGAAGGGGCGCGCCGTGGTCCACGCATACATCCTGATCCAAACGGAGGTCGGTCAGGCCGCCGCCGTCGCCGCGAAGATCGGGCAGATCGCCGGGGTGACCACCGCCGAGGATGTCACGGGCCCCTACGACGTGATCGTGCGCGCCGAGGCGGAGAACGTCGACCTGCTCGGCCAGCTGGTCGTGGCCCGGATCCAGAACGTGGACGGGATCACCCGAACGTTGACCTGCCCAGTGGTTCATCTCTGACACCTGCTCTAGTAGAGGCGTGTCGGAACAGCAGCTGTCCCCGGTCGGGCTGCGGGTCGCGGTGGGGCTCGTCGTCCTGCTCGTGCTCGGCGTGATCGTGGCGAGCCGATTCGTCGGCGGCGACGACACGGACACGAGCGGCGAGACCGCCCAGACGTCCGCGGCACCCCGAACCGGCCCGGTGGCGTTGGTCACGGTCGACGCGCCGGGTGCCGGCTCGGCGGAGTGCCGGACGCTGACCGGCGCGCTCCCCGACGCGCTGCCCAACGCCGGCGACGCGCTCGACCGCCTGCCGCTCGCCGAGCCGGCCCCACCGGCGACCGCCGCGTGGGGCGACCAGGTCCGCGAGCCGGTCGTGCTGCGCTGCGGCCTGAACCGGCCGGCCGAGCTGACCCCGACCTCGCCGCTGCGCGTCATCGACGACGTCCAGTGGCTGGTGGTTCCCGGCGAGAGCGCCGCGACCTGGTACGTGGTCGACCGCGGCGTCTACATCGCACTGACCGTGCCAGAGCACACCGGGACCGGGCCCCTGCAGCAGATCTCCGCCACCGTCGCGTCCACGCTGGACCCCGCGCCGGTCCGGACCCGCTGACGGCGTCCTTCACCGCACTATCCGGATGTGGCGGACCCCGGTCCACGCGCGGCGTGCCCGGCCGCGCAACGGGCCGTCCGTGTTCGGGGCGAGCGGGAGCCCGGCCGACGCGGCGACTCGCTCGGCGACGCGCGGCACCGGAAGGTCGTCGGTCCACACGTGCTCGGCGAACTCCTCGCCGCGCAGCCGGTCCAGGCAGCCGTCCAGTTTGGCCACCGCGAAGCTCTCCCGCCGCAACGACACCTGCCCGGCGACGACGGACAGCGCGTGCCCGATCCCGCGTTCCCGCAGCCGGCGCAGCACGGTCTCCCGGGAGGCGAGCAGCGCGAAGTGCCGCACGTCGTGCCCCAGGTCGCGCAGCCGCCCGACGACCTCGGCGAAGTACCTCGGCTCGACGAGCGTCATCGGCGCGATGACCGGGCCGTCGTGGCGCCGCAGCACCAGGTCCAGCACCTCGACCACGCCCTGCCGCCACGCCGCGAGGTCCTGGAAGTCGCCGCGCAGCGTCCTCGGCATCGTCCGGTGCAGCCCGAAACCGACCTGCTCCGGGTCGCAGACGACGCTGCCCGGCAGCCGGCGGCGCAGTTCGAAGGCGGTCTGGGTCTTGCCGCCGCCGAACGGCCCGTTGAGCCAGAGCAGCACTACCGCAGCCCGGTGCCCCGGGCCACGGCGGTGTCGACCAGCGTGGACAGCAGGGTCGGGTAGTCCATGCCGGTGACCGCCCACATCTTCGGGTAGGCCGACATCGGCGTGAAGCCGGGCATCGTGTTCAGCTCGTTGACGGTCAGCGTGCCGTCCGGGCCGACGAAGAAGTCGACCCGGGCCAGGCCCTGGCAGTCCAGGGCGCGGAACGCGGCCACCGCCGTCTCCCGCAGCCGCTCCAGCACCACGTCGTCGAGCTTGGCCGGGATGTCGAGCTCGGCGGCGTCGCTCAGGTACTTGGTCTCGAAGTCGTACCACTCCGGGCCGTCCGCGGTGATCCGGATCTCCGCCGGCAGCGACGCCTCGACCCGGCCGTCCGGGAACTCCAGCACGCCGCACTCCACCTCGCGGCCGACGATCGCGGCCTCGACGAGCACCTTGGGGTCGATCTCCCGCGCGGCCGCGACCGCACCGTCCAGTTCGGACCAGTCGGTGACCTTGGTGATCCCGGTCGACGAGCCGGCGCGGGCCGGCTTGACGAACACCGGCAGCCCGAGGCGTTCCCGCTGGTCGCCGGTCAGCGTCGCGGTGTCGCGGTCCAGCACCTCGTACCGGCCGACCGGGAGCCCTTCGGCGGCGAGGAGCTTCTTGGTGAACGCCTTGTCCATGACGACCGCGCTGGCGAGTACCCCGGCGCCGACGTAGGGCAGGCCCACCATCTCCAGCAGCCCCTGGATCGTGCCGTCCTCGCCGTAGGCGCCGTGCAGCACGGGGAACACCACGTCGACGCGGGACAGCACCTCGCCCTCGCGGCCGCGTTCGAGCACCACGAGGCCGGTCGAGGTCGGGTCGGCCGGCATGGTGAGCGCGGTGCCGCTGGTGATCGAGGGCAGCGTGCTCCCCTCGATCCGCAGCCGGTCCGGGTCGGCCGGCCCGAGTACCCAGGCACCCTCCGGGGTGATCCCGACCGGCAGCGCCTCGAAGCGGTCCTGGTCGAGGTTGGCGAGCACGCTCGCCGCCGACACGCAGGACACCGTGTGCTCGCTGCTCCGTCCACCGAACACCACTGCCACGCGCATACGCTCTTGGCTGGCCATGGCGCTCGACCCTACTCGCCGCCGCTCGGCACGCAGCGCCGAACCGGGGCCTAGGGCGCGTCGCGGACCAGCTCGACGAGGACCGGCAGCGCGTCCCGCAGTTCGTCGCGGGAGCAGGCCGCGTAGCCGAGGGCGATGCCGAACCAGGTGGCCCGGCCGACGTGGTGGCGCGCCAGGCCGTCGAGCAGCAGGCGCCGGCCGAGCGCGCGGCGGACCAGGTCGCGCTCGACCTCGGCGGAGGACACCGGGACCACGACGTGCGCGCCCGCCTCGTCGCCGAGCACCCGGACCCCGCCGCGCACGAGCGTGTCGACGACCAGCGAGCGGCGCTCGGACAGCTCCCGGCGCAGGCGGCGCAGGTGCCGGCCGAGGTCGCCGCCGCGGGCGAACTCGACGACGACCAGCTGGCCGGCGGGTGCCGGGCTCGAGCCGGTGCGGTCGCGGTGCGCGAGGATCGCGGACACCACGCGCGGTGGGGCGACCATCCAGCCGACCCCGAGCGTCGGGGTGAGGATCTTGCTGGTGGTGCCGAGGTGCACCACGACGTCCGGGGCCAGGGCGGCCAGCAGCGGCAGCGGGGCCACGTCGTAGCGCAGCTCGCCGTCGTAGTCGTCCTCGACGACCAGCCAGCCGCGCTCGCGGGCGCGCTCCACGAGGGCGACCCGGCGGGCGGCCGACATGCGCCCGCCGAGCGGGTACTGGTGCGCCGGCGAGCAGTACACCGCGCGGGCGGCGGCCGGCACCGAGTCGATCACCAGGCCTTCCGCGTCCACGGGGGCCGGCACGACGGTGAGCCCGGCCGCCCGCAGCGCGCCGACCGCCCGCTGGTAGCCGGGTTCCTCGACGGCGACCACGTCGCCGGGGTGGAGCACGGCGTTCGCCAGCTCGGCGGCGGCGTGGCTGGTGCCGGAGGTGGCGAGGACGGCGTCCCCGCCGTCCTGCCCGGACAGGGTCCCGACCCGCAGGCCGCGGTGGCGGAGCAGGTGCTCGGCGACCGTGGCGCGGTAGGCCGGCAGCCCGGCCCGGTTCGGCCGGACCATGGGTGCCACGTGCGCGGCGGCCCGCCAGGCCCGGCGCCAGGCGGCGCGGTCGATGCCACCGGCCCACGGGGAGCCGGGGGTGAGGTCGAGGGCGGTGACGTCGCCGGTGGCGCGGCGGGCGGGGCGGGTGGCGGGGCGGGGCGAGCCGGGTGGCTCGGTGGTGACGTAGGTGCCGGAGCCGTGCCGGCCGGCGATCCAGCCCTCGGCGTGCAGCTGCTCGTAGGCCGCGGCGGTGACGGTGCGGCTCACTCCCAGCTCGCCGGCCAGCGCGCGGGTGGAGGGCAGGCGGTCCCCGGCGCGCAGGCGGCCGTCGCCCGCGGCGGCGCGGAGCTGTTCGGCGAGCTGGACGGCGAGCGGGGTGACCGACGCGCGGTCCAGCGTCACCGGCAGCGCTGGGGTCTCCGGCATGGAAGTGGCCTTTCGGAAACGGCGACTCGTGGCCCTTCAAGGATGCCACTACCCCGGCGACGCTGGTGGACGTGAACGCACTGTCACCCACTGAGCGCAGCACGATCCGCCGGGGCAAGAAGCGGGCCGTGGCCGACCGCGGCGCACTGCACGCGGTGCTCGACGCCGGGCTGATCTGCCACCTCGGGTTCGTCGCGGACGGCGCGCCGGTCGTCCTGCCCACCGGCTACGGGCGGGAGGGCGACACGCTGTACGTGCACGGCTCGACCGGGGCGGCGAGCCTGCGGGCCGCGGCCGGGGGCGCCGAGGTGTGCGTGACCGTCACCCTGCTGGACGGGATCGTCTACAGCCGGGCGGTGTTCCACTTCTCGGTGAACTACCGGTCGGCGGTGGTGCACGGCCGGGCCAGGGCGGTGACCGGGCGGGACGAGAAGCTGGCCGCGCTGCGGGTGATCACGAACCATCTCGCGCCGGGGTCGTGGGAGTACGCCCGCGAGCCCGACCAGCGTGAGCTGGCCGCGACAGCGGTGCTGGCGCTCGACCTGACCGAGGCCGCGGTGAAGATCCGCACCGGCCCGCCCGGCGACGAGCAGGCGGACCTGGACCGGCCGACGTGGGCGGGTGTGCTGCCGCTGCGGCGGTCCTGGGGCCCACCGGACCCGTGCCCGGA
Source organism: Actinophytocola gossypii (assembly GCF_025165815.1). GTDB lineage: Bacteria > Actinomycetota > Actinomycetes > Mycobacteriales > Pseudonocardiaceae > Actinophytocola > Actinophytocola gossypii. Next base: position 123,832 of record NZ_JAFFZE010000014.1, read on the forward strand.
GCTGCCGGCCGGGGTGCCCGTGCCGGAGCACGTGACGAGCCGGCCGGGGCCGGGCTAGGAGACGTTCCGCAGCGCCCGGTAGGCGGTCATCGTGCGGGTGGCCCGGTAGACGTGCAGGCTCACCGCCGGATCCGCGCCCTCGTTGCCGACCTCGTGCAGGTAGCCCGGGGCGAAGACCCGCGACTGGCCGGCCACCAGGCGGTGGGTGCCGCCGTCGCGGAGCACGTGCTCGGTCAGCTCACCCGAGACGATCGTGAAGGCGCCGACGGACGGGCCGTGGTCGTGCAGGCCGGTGGCCTGGCCGGGGAGCCAGCTCATCAGCCACACCTCCTGCTCGGGCGTCCGGTGCACCAGGGCGGTGTACCGCTCGTCCGGGTCGTAGCGCAGCAGGTGCGCCCAGCTGGCGCGGTCCTCGGCGTACTGGCGGGCGATCAGGGCGGGATGCACGGTCGGGGCGGTGGTGGCGCGCGCGACGGTGTTCTCTGGCACGGCGAACATCGGGGTCGGAACCTTCTCGGGAGAACCAGCGGAGGACGGCGGCTCGATCACCGGGAGGGACAGCTCGTGGTCACGCCACCAGCAGACCACCCGGGCCGGCGGCGGGCAACACCGCCCACGATGTGGGAGCGTGCCGGGGCCAATCCGGTTCGGCGGCCGCTCCGAAAACCTGTCGAACGTCCAGCACGTCACCCACGACCTGCCCGCACCCGGCCCCGACCGCGACTACCAGGCCTGGAAGATCGGCGACGGCGCCGTCCGCTCGGCCGGCCTGCTCCCCGACGGCGGCACCACCACCCTCGCCGTCGACGACCTCGGCCAGGCGGACCTGATCGGCATCACGATCGAGCCCACCGGCGGCTCCCCCGACCCACGATGGACCCGGTCATGCGGTTCCCTCTCGCCTGACCGCGACCGACCGGGTCAGCGTTCGGGTTTGGTCTTGCGGCCGATGAGGTCGGCGGCCATCTCGCGAGGGTCGAAGCCGTCGTGGCAGACGCGGTGGACGACCTCGGTGATGGGCATCTCGACGTCGTGGCGCTTGGCGAGCTCGCGGATCGCGGAGCAGGACTTCACGCCCTCGGCGACCTGGCCGTGGGCGGCGGCCTGCGCCTGGACGACGGTCTCACCCCGGCCGAGGCGTTCGCCGAACGCGCGGTTGCGGGACAGCGGCGACGCGCAGGTGGCCACCAGGTCGCCGAGGCCGGCCAGGCCGGCGAACGTCATCGGGTCGGCGCCGAGCGCGACGCCGAGGCGCGAGGTCTCCGCCAGGCCTCGGGTGATCAGCGTGGCCAGCGTGTTGTCGCCGTAGCCGAGACCGCCGGCCATCCCGCAGGACAGCGCGATCACGTTCTTGCACGCACCACCCAGCTCGCAGCCGACCACGTCGGTGATGGTGTACGGGCGGAAGTAGCCGGTCGTGCAGGCCTCCTGCACCGCCACCGCCCGGTCGTGGTCGGTGCACGCGATCACCGACGCGGTCGGCTGCTCGGCCGCGATCTCCTTGGCCAGGTTCGGCCCGGACACCACCGCGACCTGGCTCTCCGGCACCCCGAGCACCTCGACGATCACCTCGGACATCCGCCGCAGCGTGCCCAGCTCGACGCCCTTGGCCAGTGAGATCAGCGTGGCCGACGGGTCGATCAGGTTCCGCCACGCGGTGAGGTTGTGCCGCAGGCTCTGGCTCGGCACCGCCAGGACCACCGCCTCGGCGCCGTTCAGCGCCACCCGGGGATCCGAAGTGGACCGCAGGGCCGGCAGCGGCACGCCGGGCAGGTAGTCCGGGTTCGACCGCTCCGCCGCGATCGACTCCGCCACCGCGGCCCGCCGCGCCCACAGGGTCACCTCGCTGCCGGCGTCGGCCAGGACCTTCGCGAACGCGGTCCCCCACGAGCCGGCGCCGAGCACCGCGATGGGACCGGTGCTCACTCGACGGTCCGCCGGGCGACGTAGAACTCCGACGGCGCCGGCTCCTGGCGGATCTCGGCGAGCTCGTCGCGCACCTTCACCATCAGCAGGTCGGTGACCTCGCGCAGCAGCTCGTTGGTCATCGGCCGGTCACGGTAGGCGGACAGGTCCACCGGCTCACCCAGCCGGATGTGCACCTTCTTGCGCGGGAACGGCCGGAACTTCTTGCTGTAGCCGTCGAAGATGTGGTTCGTGCCCCACCGGGCGGCCGGGACGACCGGCACGTCGTTCTCCAGGGCCAGGCGCGCCACCCCGGTGCGGGAGCGCATCGGCCAGCCGTCCGGGTCCTTCGTGATCGTGCCCTCGGGGTAGATGATGACGAGCTTGCCCGACCGCAGCGCCTCGTTCGCCGCGGTCAGGCTCTCCCCCGCCCCGGCCGAGCGCCGGGCGACCGGGATGCTGCCCGCGCCGCCGATCAGGTACTTGAACACCGGTACCCGGAACAGGCTCTCCTTCGCCAGGAACCGGGGCACCCGGCCCTGCCGGTGCACGAACACCGCGTCGACCGGCGGGTCGAGGTGTGAGACGTGGTTCATCACGAGCAGGACACCGCCCTCGCGGCGGATCCGCTCACCACCGACCGACACCGTCTTCCCGATCCAGGAGAGCGGGTAGAAGATCAACGCGGTCACCATGACCCAGAAACCGCTCTTCTCGATTCGTGCCGGCACGTGCGTTCCTCTCGTCGACGACTGCCGGAAGAATATGCCCCGGCTCCGACGCCGGGCCGGCACCTGCGCCACCATGGAGCGCGTGGAGCACTCGATGGACCCGGCCGTCGACCTGGTCGTCCCGATCAAACGGCTGGACCGGGCGAAGTCGCGGCTGCGCGGCGCGGTTCCCGGACCGCACGCCGACGTGGTGCTGGCGCTGCTGCTGGACACGCTGACCGCGGCCGCATCGGCCGCCGGGGTGCGGCGGGTGCTGGTCGTCTGCGAGGACCCCCGGGCGGTCAAGGCCGTCGACGAGGCCCTGCCGGGCATGGGCGTCGAGTCGGTCGACGAACGCGGCCTGTCTGGGCTGAACGCCGCGCTCCAGCACGGCGCCGACCTGCTGCGCGCCGGTGACCCGCACGGTGTCGTCGGGGCGCTGCAGGCCGACCTGCCCGCGCTGCGGCCCGCCGAGCTGGCCTCGGCGATCGCCGAGGCGGGCGGGCGGCGGGCGTTCTGCGCCGACCGCCCCGGCACCGGCACGACGCTGTTGCTGTCCGCGCCCGGCGGTCCGCTCGACCCGCGCTTCGGTCCCGGCTCAGCGGCCGCGCACCTGGCCGGCGGCGCGACACCGGTCGGCGACGGGCTCGCCACGCTGCGCTGCGACGTGGACACCGCCGCCGACCTCGCGGTGGCCATCGGTCTCGGCCTCGGACCGCACACGGCGAAGTTCATCGATCCGTTCGTCGCGGGACGCGCCACCGACCGGTAGTTGCTGGACAATGGACGCCGTGAGCACGGAGAGCAGCACGGGAGCCAGCACGGAGACCAACACGGAGACCAACGCGGAGACCAGCACTGGGACCAGGGAGAACGGCGATACGCACGATCTCGGGTCCTCGATCCCGGCGCCCGAGCCCCGACCCGTCCCGTCGGCACCGCCCGCGGTCACCCCGCCGGTCAGCGAGAGCGACCTGCCGGACGACCGCTACCTCAACCGTGAGCTGTCCTGGTTGGACTTCAACGCCCGGGTGCTCGCGCTGGCCGAGGACGAGTCGCAGCCGCTGCTCGAACGCGCCAAGTTCCTCGCGATCTTCGCGTCCAACCTGGACGAGTTCTACATGGTCCGGGTCGCCGGGCTGAAGCGCCGCGAGGAGACCGGGCTCACCGTGCGCAGCGCCGACGGGCTGACCCCGCGCGAACAACTGGCCTACATCGCCAAGCGCAACCAGGAACTCGTGGCGCAGCACGCGGCCGCGTGGGAGCGGCGGCTGCGGCCCACGCTCGCCGAACGCGGCATCCGGATCGCCAGCTGGTCGGAGCTCACCGGCGAGGAACGGCAGGGGCTCACCCGCTACTTCCGGGAGCAGATCTTCCCGGTGCTGACCCCGCTCGCGGTCGACCCGGCGCACCCGTTCCCCTACATCTCCGGGCTGTCGCTGAACCTCGCGGTCACCGTGCGGGACCCGGCCGGCGGCGGCGAGCGGTTCGCCCGGGTCAAGGTGCCGGACAACGTATCCAGGCTGGTGCGGGTCGACCCGAACCTGGGGACCGTGTTCCTGCCGCTGGAGGAGCTGATCGCCGCGCATCTCGGCGACCTGTTCACCGGCATGCAGGTCACCGAGGTGCACGCGTTCCGGGTCACCCGCAACGCCGACCTGGAGGTCGAGGAGGACCAGGACGAGGACCTGCTGAAGGCGCTGGAACGGGAGCTGGCGCAGCGGCGGTTCGGCCCGCCGGTGCGGCTCGAGGTCGCCGACGACATGAGCGACCACATGCTGGAGCTGCTGCTGCGCGAGCTGGAGGTCGACCCGCACGACGTGGTCGTGGTGCCCGGGCTGCTCGACCTGGTGTGCCTGTGGCAGCTGCACGGGGTGGACCGCACCGACCTCAAGGACCGGGCGTTCGTACCGGCCACCCATCCCGCGTTCGGCGAGCGGGAGACGCCGAAGAGCGTGTTCGCGACCCTGCGCGACGAGGGCGACGTGTTGGTGCACCACCCGTACGACTCGTTCTCCACCAGCGTTCAGCGGTTCATCGAGCAGGCCGCGAACGACCCGAAGGTGCTGGCGATCAAGCAGACCCTCTACCGCACCTCCGGCGACTCGCCGATCGTGGACGCGCTGATCGACGCGGCCGAGGCGGGCAAGCAGGTCGTGGCGCTGGTGGAGATCAAGGCACGCTTCGACGAGCAGGCGAACATCAAGTGGGCGCGGAAGCTGGAGAAGGCGGGCGTGCACGTGGTGTACGGGATGGTGGGCCTCAAGACCCACTGCAAGACCGCGCTCGTGGTGCGCCAGGAGGGCTCGGTCATCCGCCGCTACTGCCACATCGGCACCGGGAACTACAACCCGAAGACCGCCCGGCTGTACGAGGACGTCGGGCTGCTCACCGCGGAGCCGTCGATCGGCGCGGACCTCACCGACCTGTTCAACGTGCTGACCGGCTACGCGCGCCAGGACACCTACCGCAGCATTCTGGTGGCCCCGTACGGGATCCGGCGCGGGATCGTCGAGCAGGTGGAGCGGGAGATCGAGCACCTGCGGGCGGGACGGCCGGCCGGGGTGCGGATCAAAATCAACTCGCTGGTCGACGAGCAGGTCATCGACGCGCTGTACCGGGCGTCGCAGGCCGGGGTGCGGGTCGACATCGTGGTGCGCGGGATCTGCGCGCTGAAACCGGGGATCGAGGGACTGTCGGAGAACATCCGGGTGCGTTCGATCCTCGGCAGGTTCCTGGAGCACTCGCGGGTGTTCCATTTCGTCGGCTCCGACGAGCACTGGATCGGCAGCGCGGACCTGATGCACCGCAACCTCGACCGCCGCGTCGAGGTGCAGGTGCGGATCACCGACCGGCGGCTCACCGCGCAGCTGGACGCGATGTTCACCTCCGCGCTCGATCCGGCGACCCGGTGCTGGGTGCTGGAACAGAACGGCGACTGGGCGGCGTCCCCGGCGGAGGGTTCCTCGGTGACCGACCACCAGGCACAGCTGCTGCGCGAGCACGTCGCCCAGGGTTGACGGTGACGGGGGGAATCGAGGCCGCGGGCGCGGTGGTGTGGCGTCCGGACCCGAACGACCGCACCGGCAAGGACGTCCAGCTCGCGGTGGTGCACCGGCCGAGGTACGACGACTGGAGCCTGCCGAAGGGGAAGCTGGAGCCCGGCGAGCCGGCGTGGGCCGGTGCCGTGCGGGAGGTGGCCGAGGAGACCGGTTCCCTGGTCGCGCTCGGGCGGCACCTCGGGCAGGTGCGCTACCGGGTCACCCGGCCGGTGCGGGCGACGAAGGTCGTCGACTACTACGCGGCGCGGCACACCGGGGGCGGGTTCGCGCCCAACGAGGAAGTCGACGAGCTGCGCTGGTGCTCGCCGCAGGACGCGGCGGAACTACTGTCCTACCACCACGACTCCGGGATCGTGTCGTCGTTCACCGCGCTGCCGGCGGACCTCACGACGCTGCTCGTGGTGCGGCACGCCAAGGCGGGCAGCCGGGACCAGTGGGACGGGCCGGACGTCGAGCGGCCGCTGTCGGAGAACGGACGGCGCCAGCTGCCCGCGTTACGGGCCCTGGCCGGCCTGTACGGCGCCGATCGCGTCTACTCGGCCCCGTTGGTCCGCTGCGTGGACACGGTGGCGGGGATCGCCGATGACGCGGGTGTGCCGGTGTTGGACGAGCCGCTGCTGTCCGAAGAGGCGTACCAGGGCGCCGAGGAGCGGGCCGTGGCGCGACTGCGGGAGCTCGCGGCGGGCGGCGGCACGCCGGTCGTGTGCAGTCAGGGTGGGGTGATCCCGGACCTGCTGTCCCGAGTGGCCGGCGACCTGCCCATGCCGATGCGCCGCCTGGAGAGCAAGAAGGGGAGCGTCTGGGCGCTGTTCTTCACCGTCGACGGCGGCGCACGGCTCGTCGCGGCGGACTACGTCCGGAGACCGTGAAGGCCACCCACCGGAAACCGGCGGGTGGCCTTCACGGAATGGGGCTACCGGCGCGTCACTTCTTGCGCGTGGTGGTCGCCTTCTTCGCGGCCGGACGGGCCTTGCTGGCGGCCTTCGTCGTCGTGGCCTTGGTGGCGGTCTTGGCGGTCGAGCGGGTGGCCGGCTTCGCCGCGGCCTTGGTGGTGGCCTTGGTGGTCGCCTTGGTGGTCGCCTTGGCCGGGGCCTTCTTGGCCGTCGACTTGGCCGCCGTGGTCTTCGCCGGAGCCGCCTTGGTGGCGGTCGACTTGGCCGTGCTCGCCCTGGCCGTGGTGGCCTTCTTGGCGGTGGACGCCTTGGCCGAGGTCGACTTCGCGGTCGACTTCGCGGCGGTGCTCTTCGCCGCCGTGGTACGGCTCGTCGCCGGCTTCGCCGCCGCGGCCCGCGTGCGGGTCGTGGTGGTGGAGCGCGACGCGGCCGGACGGGCCGCCGCCGTGCGCGTGGACGCCGCACGGCTCGTCGTGGTGGTGGCGCCGCGGCTGCCGGAGCGAGCCGTGGACACCTTGGGCAGCTTCTTCGCGCCGCTCACCACGTCCTTGAACGTCGTGCCGGCGCGGAACGCGGGCACGTTGGTCTTCTTCACCTTCACCGTCTCGCCGGTGCGCGGGTTGCGCGCGGTGCGAGCGGCACGGGCACGCTTCTCGAACACACCGAAGCCGGTGATGTTCACCTTCTCGCCCTTGTTTACCGTGCGGACGATCACATCGACCAGACCGTCGACAGCGGCGCCGGCAGCCTTCTTGTCGCCGAGACGATCCGAGAGCGCCTCGATGAGTTGGGCCTTGTTCACCCTTCAGTCCTCCGTTGACCACACATACGTTCTCGGCCAATCCGGCCGACTTCTGGCCACCGTATGCCTAACTCGGCACAATTTCCACGCGACTCGCCTGATTTCCCCGCTATGGGGGTGGCGATTCCGTTGCCTGACGGCTAATCGGCGACCTTGGACGGAAGTGTAGAGGTGGTGGGCTTCCAGGACGGCCTACCCCCCTCGTAAGTGTCGATCTCCTCGGAGTGGCGCAACGTCAAGGCGATGTCGTCGAGCCCTTCCAACAGCCGCCAACGGGTGTAGTCGTCGATGTGGAACTGGGCGGTGAAGTCCTTGGCCCGCACGGTCTTGTCCCGCAGGTCCACGGTCACCTCGGTGCCCGGTTCCGCCTCCAGCAGCTTCCACAACAGCTCGACGTCGGACTGCGCGCACTCGGCCGCGACGAGCCCCTGCTTGCCCGCGTTGCCGCGGAAGATGTCCGCGAACCGGGAGGAGACGACGACCCGGAAGCCGTAGTCGGCGAGCGCCCACACGGCGTGCTCGCGGGAGGACCCGGTGCCGAAGTCCGGCCCCGCGACCAGGACGCTACCGGTCCTGTAGGGCTCCAGGTTCAACACGAAGTGCTCGTCGGAGCGCCAGGCGGAGAACAGCCCGTCCTCGAAGCCGGTGCGGGTCACCCGCTTGAGGTAGACGGCCGGGATGATCTGGTCGGTGTCCACGTTGGACCTGCGCAGCGGCACGCCGACGCCGGTGTGGGTGGTGAACGGTTCCATGGTCGTTACCCCTCTCAGTTCAGGTCTTCCGGGCTGGACAGGGTGCCGCGCACCGCCGTGGCGGCCGCGACCAGCGGCGAGACCAGGTGGGTGCGGCCACCCTTGCCCTGCCGGCCCTCGAAGTTGCGGTTCGATGTGGACGCGCTCCGCTCCCCCGGCTTGAGCTGGTCCGGGTTCATGCCCAGGCACATGGAGCAGCCAGCGGCCCGCCATTCGGCGCCGGCGTCGGTGAAGACCTTGTCCAGGCCCTCGGACTCGGCCACCGCCCGCACCCGCATCGATCCCGGCACGACGAGCATCCGCACGCCGTCGGCGACCCGGTGGCCGCGCAACACGTCCGCGGCGGCGCGCAGGTCCTCGATTCGACCATTTGTGCACGAGCCGAGGAAGACGGTGTCGACGTGGACGTCGCGCAGCGGGGTGCCGGGGGTGAGGTCCATGTAGCCGAGCGCCTTCTCGGCCGAAAGGCGCTCGTTCTCGTCGGCGAACTGCTCGGGGTCGGGCACGCGCTCGGACAGCGGCAGCCCCTGGCCCGGGTTGGTGCCCCAGGTGACGAACGGGGTGAGGGTGCTCGCGTCGATGCGCACCTCGGCGTCGAACTCCGCCCCGTCGTCGGTGCGCAGCGCCCGCCACGCGGCGACCGCCTCGTCCCACGCGGCGCCGGCCGGCGCGTGCGGACGGCCTTCGAGGTAGGCGAAGGTGGTGTCGTCCGGGGCGATCATGCCGGCGCGCGCACCCGCTTCGATGGACATGTTGCAGATGGTCATCCTGGCCTCCATCGAGAGCTGTTCGATGGCGCGGCCGCGGTACTCGAGCACGTGGCCCTGTCCGCCGTTGGTGCCGATCTTCGCGATGACGGCGAGGATGACGTCCTTCGCGGTGACGCCGGGGCGCAGCTCCCCGTCCACAGTGATCGCCATGGTCTTGAAGGGGCGCAGCGGCAATGTCTGCGTGGCGAGCACGTGCTCCACCTCGGAGGTGCCGATACCGAAGGCGAGCGCGCCGAACGCGCCGTGGGTGGAGGTGTGACTGTCGCCGCACACCACGGTCATGCCGGGCTGGGTGAGCCCGAGCTGCGGGCCGACCACGTGCACGATGCCCTGCTCCACGTCACCCATCGGGTGCAGGCGGACGCCGAACTCGGCGCAGTTCTTGCGCAGCGTCTCCACCTGGGTGCGGGAGACGGCGTCGGCGATGGGGAGCTCGATCTTCTCCGTCGGGACGTTGTGGTCCTCGGTCGCGATCGTCAGGTCGGGCCGGCGCACCCGCCGTCCGGACAGGCGGAGCCCGTCGAACGCCTGCGGGCTGGTCACCTCGTGAATGAGGTGGAGGTCGATGTAGAGCAGGTCCGGTTCGGCGCCGCTGCCCGCTCGCACGACGTGTTGGTCCCACACCTTCTCGGCAAGAGTTTTCGCCATCTTGGATTCACCATCGACTTCCACATGAGCGTTCCCACTGAGCGGAAGGCTGGACTTCCCATATAGCGGGAACATAGTATCGAGACGTGGGACAGCATAGCGGCATCGGTGTTCTGGACAAGGCAATGGCCGTGCTCGAGGCCGTGGCCAAGGAGCCGTGCGGTCTGGCCGAGCTCTGCACCAGGACCGGCCTTCCCCGTGCGACGGCGCACCGGCTCGCGGTGGGCCTTGAGGTGCATCGCTTGCTGCGCCGGGGAACCGACGGCCGCTGGCGCCCCGGTCCGGCGCTCGCCGAACTCGCCGGTGGCGCGGTCGACCCGTTGCTGGACGCGGCGGGTTCGGTGCTTCCCCGGCTGCGCGACCGCACGGGCGAGAGCGTGCAGCTGTACCGGCGGGACGGAGCGCACCGGGTGTGCATCTCCACCGCCGAACCGCCGTCCGGGCTGCGGGACACCGTGCCGGTCGGCGCGAGGCTGCCGATGACCGCCGGCTCCGGCGCGAAAGTCCTTGCGGCGTGGACCGATCCGGCGACCCAGCGCACCCTGCTGAACGACGCGGTGTACGGCGAGCGCGCGCTGTTGGAGGTGCGACGGCGCGGCTGGGCACAGAGCGTGGGCGAGCGCGAACCAGGCGTGGCAAGCGTGTCCGCGCCGGTGCGCGACGGCGCCGGAACGGTCGTCGCCGCGGTGTCGGTGTCCGGCCCCATCGACCGGATGGGGCGCCGGCCCGGTGCGCGGTGGGCGGCGGATCTGCTCGCCGCGGCGGACGCGTTGCAGGCGCGCCTCTAGTCCATTCCGTACCGTCGACGGTGAGACCCTTCCGACTTCAGGAGCAGATCGTGCCGGATCAGGAGAAGCAGGAGCCGATCGACGCCGAGCTGGTGGAGGACCCCGCGCCGACGCCGGCGCCGGCGGGTGACTACACGGACAGCGGAGTGCCGACGTTCGACTACGTGCGCGACCAGATCGAGAACCGCACCGCGACCGCCGCCGGCGCGACCGAACTGGCCGGCGAGTCCGCGCCGGGCCGGTCGGTCGAGCAGCAGTTCGCCGACCGCGAGAAGGCGGGCCGGGAAAAACTCGAGGAGATCCGCCGCGCCATGCGCGAAAAGAACGGGTGACCTCCGCGGGTCAGCGGCGTCCCAGCAGGGCCCGTCTCCACGCCCGCCAGAGGCCGCGCCGTGGTCACCGCCTCGGGTGCGAGTTCGACGCGGCCCTCGGTGACCACGACCAGGCGGGCGGCGGCCAGCCGGTCGACGGTGCGCCGGGTCCGGCGGCGAGCAGCGTGGACACGAAGGCGTCCTGGTCCTTCCGCGCGGCGAAGCGCGTGAACACCTCCTCGAACTGGCCCACCACCACGGGGTCGGCCTCGCCGCAACCGGTTCGGGGCCACGCGGTCGGGGTCGTGATCGCCACCAGGACCGTCATGCCAGCCGACGTCGGGGCGGCCGCCTACGCGACCACCTACGCGGTCGCCGGCTCGCCACCGCCGCGGGCGACCGGCCGCCGCGTCAGAGGCCGCTGACGCCGATCGCGAGCAGCACCACCTCGAAGAACAGCTGGGCGCCGCCGACGGAGATTCCGGCCACGGCGGTCCAGTCGATGCGGTACTCCCGGCGGGTCACGATCGACACCACGCCGAGGATGATCGCGACCGCCGCGACGGCGATGCCGAGGAACGGGGTCAGCCAACTCAGTACGGCCACGCCGAGCGAGATCGGCCCCAGCAACGCGAGCTTGCCGCGGCGGTCCCGCGCGGGCAGCTCCAGCGTGTCCGATTCTTCCGTCACGTTCCCAGTGTCACACCGATGGGTTGCGATGGCGGTGCGCGCGGCCGTACAGTCCCGGACTGTAAACGTTCTCGTAAACGTTTACAGTCCAGCTGAGTCGCCTTTCACCGTTGCGAGGGACCCCGTGGCGCAGGCCAAGAAGTCGACGCTCACGCTCGTCGCCGAGCGGGCCGGCGTGTCGATCGCGTCCGTCTCGCGGGTGCTGAACGGGCAGCCGGCCTCCGAAGCGGTCACCGAGCGGGTGCGGGCCGCCGCCGCCGAGCTCGGGTACGTGCCGGACGCCACCGCCCGCTCGCTGAAGGTCGGCCGGACCGAACAGATCGCGCTCGCCGTCGCGGACGTCGGGAACCCCGTCTACGTCAGCATGATGCGGGAGATCTCCGAGGTGGTGACCAGGGCCGGCTACCGGCTCGTGCTCTCCTCCACCGGCTCGGACCCGCGTGACCAGATCGACCTGCTGGTCGGCCTCAACCGCGGGTTCGCCGACGGCCTCATCCTCAGCCCGCTGCGGGTGCCGGAGGAACTCGGCACCCAGCTGCGCGCCAGCCGGTTCCCGATCGTCATCATCGGGTCGCTCCCGCCGGGCGTCGAGCTGGACAACGTCCGGGCGGACTCGGTCGCCGGCATGGCCCTCGCCGTCGATCATGTCGCGGACCAGGGGCGCGAGCGGGTCGCGTTCGTCAACGGGCCGGTCGACACGGTGCCGGGAGCTGCCAGGCGGGGCGGCTATCTGAAGGCACTCGCGGCGCGGGGGCTGCGCCGGGACACCGGCGCCGAGGTCGAGGCCAGGGACTTCACCTACCGCGCGGGCCTGGACGCCGCCGCGCGGCTGCTCGAGCGGTGCACGCCGGACGCGATCGTCTGCGCCAACGACCTGCTCGCGATCGCCGCGCTGAACGTCGCCAGCCGGGGCGGCCTGCGCGTCCCCGACGACGTGGCGATCGTCGGCATGGACGACACCGACCTCGCCGAGCTGGCGAACCCCGCGATCACCAGCGTCGACCTCGGCGCGACCACCCGCGCGAAGGCCGCCGCCGAGCTGCTGCTGCGCCGGCTCGACGAGCCGGACGCGCCGGTCCAGCAGGTCGTCATCGAGCCGAAGCTCACCGTGCGCGCCTCCACCGAGAGGAGCGCCAGGTGACCACTGCGACGAGCCGTCCGGTGCGGCCACGGCGGCCGCCGCGCGGGGTCGGCGGGTTCGGCGGCAACGGCGGGCGGGACGCCTGGCTGCTGGTGCTGCCGGCGCTCATCCCGGTCGTGCTGTTCAGCGTGTACCCGCTCGTCCAGGGGATCCTGCTCGGGTTCACCGACGCGCAGGCCGGGCTGAACCAGCCGGTCGACTTCAACGGCGTCGACAACTACACCCGGCTGCTCGACCACGACCTGTTCTGGAAGTCCTTCCGCATCGGGCTGATCTGGGCGTTCAGCGTCACGATCCTGCAGTTCCTCGCCTCGCTCGGGCTGGCGCTGCTGCTCAACCTGAACCTGCGGCTGCGCTGGCTCGCCCGCACGCTCGCGCTGGTGCCGTGGGCGATGCCCCCGGTGATCATCGCGATCATGTGGAAGCTGATGCTGAACCCGAGCTACGGGCCGATCAACGAGCTGATGCGCACGCTCGGGCTCCCGGGGGACATCAACTGGCTCGGCGACTTCTCCACCGCGCTCCCCGCGGTGATCGTCGTCGGCATCTGGGCCGGCATGCCGCAGACCACGATCACGCTGCTCGCCGGCCTGCAGAACGTCCGGGGCGAACTGCACGAGGCCGCGGCCATCGACGGCGCCGGCACCTGGCAGCGGTTCTGGCACGTGACGCTGCCGGCACTGCGCCCGGTGATCGTGGCGATCACCTCGCTCGACCTGATCTGGAACTTCAACTCGTTCGCACTGGTCTACGTGCTCACCGCGGGCGGCCCGGGCGGACAGACGATGCTGCCGATGCTCTTCGCCTACAACGAGGCGTTCCGCTACGGCAACTTCGGCTACGCGGCCGCGCTGGGCAACGTCATGGTCGTCGTGATCGCCGCGTTCCTCGTCCTCTACCTGCGTGGCCAGGCAAGGAGCCGGGACTCATGACACCGACCGTCGCGCCGGTGCGGCGCACCCGCCCGTTCGCCCGGCCGCTGCAGTACCTGGCGCTGGCCGCCTACATGGTGTTCCTCGGCTTCCCGCTGGTGTTCCTGCTGTCCACGTCGATGAAGACGGCCCAGGAGCTGCGGTCGCCGGACAACTCTTTCCTGCCCGACCGGCTGAGCTGGGACAACTTCGGCGACGCGATCGAGAAGGCGAACCTGGTGCAGGCGGCCGGGAACAGCCTCTACGTGGCGACGTTGACGACGGTGATCGTGACGCTGGTCTCGCTGCCGGCGGCCTACGCGATGGCCCGGTTCCGCACGAGGCTGCGCGGGGCCGCGACGATCTGGATCCTGCTCAGCCAGGTGTTCCCGTTCATCCTGATCATCGTCCCGCTGTTCCTGGTGCTCAAGCAGATCGGGCTTGTCGACGACCCGCACGGGCTGGTGATCGCCTACACCGTCTGGTCGCTGCCGTTCGCGCTGTGGATGCTGCGAGGCTATGTCGCCGCGGTGCCGGTCGACCTGGAGGAGGCGGGCGCGATCGACGGCGCGTCGCGGTTGCGGGTGCTGCGCTCGATCGTGCTGCCGCTGCTGGCACCCGGGCTGGTGGCGACGAGCCTGTTCACGTTCATCTCCTCCTGGAACGAGTTCTTCTTCGCCCTGGTGCTCATCCAGGACCCGGACCTGCAGACCCTGCCGCTGACGCTCGCCCGGTTCGTCGGCGCCGAGGGTCAGGTCCAGATGGGACAGCTCGCGGCGGCGTCGCTGCTGGCGACGATCCCGAGCCTCGCGTTCTTCCTGCTCATCCAGCGCCGGCTCACCTCCGGGTTGATGAGCGGTGCGGTGAAGGGCTGAGCCCCGAGCCGAACGACCGACACAGAAGGAGTCACACATGAAGCGAAAGGCGTTGCTCGGCATCGGAGCCGTCGCCGTCGTCGCGCTGGTCGGCGGATGCGCCTTCAACTCCGAACAGGCCGACTCGGGCGGGGCGGCGGACGGCCCGGTCACGCTGACCTTCCAGAGCCTGGCGTACCAGGACTCGACGGTGGCCGCCACGAAGGAGATCGTCGACACCTGGAACGCCGAGCACCCCGACATCACGATCGAGCTGACGCAGGGCAGCTGGGACGGGGTGCACGACCAGCTGGTGACGCAGTTCCAGGGCGGCACCGCACCGGACATCATCCACAACGAGTCCAGCGACATCATGGGCTTCGCCGAGCAGGGCTACCTCGCCGACCTCGGCCAGTACCTCAGCGAGGACACCACGAACGCGGTCAGCGACGAGGTGTGGGACACCGTCACCACCCGGGACGGCGAGGTCGTCGCCGCGCCGACGCTGATCCAGACCTACGTCGTGTTCGCCAACACCGACGCGTTCGCCGCCGCCGGCGTCGAGGTGCCGTCCGGCGACCAGTTGAGCTGGGACGACCTGCAAGCCACGGCCAAGCAGCTCACCCGCGACGGGAAGTTCGGCGTCGGCTGGGGACTGCGGCAGCCCACCGCGGCGGTGATGAACACCGCGCTCGGGTTCGGCGGCACGTACTTCGACATCGGCGAGGGCGACGAGGCGGACACGATCCACGTCGGGGACGCTGAGCTGGCCGTGCCGGAGCGGATCCACGCGATGGCCCACGAGGACCGCTCGCTGGACCCGGTGTCGCTCACCCAGTCCGGCAGCGACGTGCTGCCCGGCTTCCTCAGCGGCAAGTACGCCATGTACGTCGGCGGCAACTACCTGGCCCAGCAGATCACCGAGTCCGCTCCGGAGGGGTTCAACTGGACGGTGCTGCCGCCGCTGGCCGGCACCGAGGGCCCGGTGCAGGCGGCGAACCCGCAGACGATGTCGGTCTCCGCGCGCAGCGAGGCCCCGGAGCAGGCGGCCGAGTTCATCGACTACTTCATGAGCCCGGAGAACCAGGCGAAGCTGGCCCAGGGCGACTGGCTGATCCCGGCGTCCTCGCCCGCCCGCGACGAGTTGGCCGAGCAGACGAAGGACACCCCGGTGTGGCAGCCGATGCTGGCCAGCGCCGAGAACCTGTCCGGCGCGCCGTTCCAGCAGGCGTCGAAGTACCCGCAGTGGAAGGACCAGTACGCGACGCCGGCACTGCAGCAGTACTTCGCCGACTCGATCGGCCTGGGGGACCTGCGTACGAAGCTGACCGACGGCTGGAACTCGATCGAGTGACCGAACGACCCGAAGGAGAACGACACATGGACCTGCTCGAGGACAAGGCGACGGGCGCGCTGGCCGGAGCCGCGGTGGCCGACGCGCTCGGCGGCGCGGCGGAGGGCAACACGCCCGAGGCCATCCGCGAGCGGTACGACGGGTTCGTCGAGGGCATCGTGCCGCCGTTCAACGAGGACTGGCGGCACGCCCGCCCGATCGCGCCGTACCACAAGGGCGACGGGCACGTCACCGACGACACCCTGATGACCACCGCCCTCGTGCGGGTCTACGACACCGTCCGCGACCACCTGGACGCGCACGCGGTCGCCGAGCACCTGGTGCCGCTGCTGATGGGCGAGCGCCGCTGGATCCCGGAGCTGGAGACCGAGACGATCCTGCTGCACCGGCTGTTCCTGGCGGAGAAGTGGCTCGTGGCGCGCCTGCACTACGGGCACGTCGACCCGCGCTCGGCGGGCGTTGGCAACATCGTCAACTGCGGCGCGGCGATGTACGCGGCGCCGATCGGGATCGCGAACGCCGGCTCGCCGGACGGCGCGTACACGGAGGCGATCGACGTCGCAGGCGCGCACCAGTCGAGCTACGGGCGCGAGGCCGCCGGCGTGTACGCGGCCTGTGTCGCGGAGGCGATGCGGCCGGAGGCGTCGGTCTCCTCGGTCGTCGAGGTCGCGCTGCGGCTGGCGAAGGACGGCACCCGGGACGCGATCGACGCCGTGGTCGGGGCGGCGTCGACGCTTCCGGACTGGCGGTCGTCGCTGGCCGGGCTGCGGGCGGCGGTGGAGCCGTTCGACACGGTCGGGCCGAACTACCGGGAGCCGGCGCGGGACGCGCGGATCCCGAGCCGCACCAAGTCGATCGAGGAGCTGCCGGTGGCACTCGGCATGCTCGTGGTGGCCGGCGGCGACTACCGGGAGACCGTGCTCGGCTCGGTGAACTACGGCCGCGACTCGGACTCGATCGCGGTCATGGGCGGGTCGATCGCCGGTGCCCTCGGCGGACGCGGCGTCGTGCCGGACGAGTGGGTCACCGACGTCGGCGAGGCCAGCCGGATGGACGTCACCGCCACCGGCCCGACGATGGCGGCGGTCGCGAAGGAGATCTGGGCCAAGGACCGGGAGCGGTTCGACCGCCGCGCCGCCCTGTTCGACTCGCTCGGGAAGGCCGCCTGAGGATGCTGCGACTGACCTGGACCCAGCCGGAGGACCTGGTGCCGCACGGCATCCGGGCCGCCCGGCTCGACGGGATCGACGTGGACGACCTGGCCGGCGAGTGGGTCGCGGCGGGCGGCTCGCTGGACGCGCCCGCGTCCGGCGCGACGCCACGGCCCGTGTCCGAGGAGCTGCGCGCGCTGGGGCGGGCCACGCTGTCCCGGTTGGACGAGCGGGCGGCGCCGGCGGAACTGCGCCGGGTCGAGCCGGACGGGCTCGACGAGATCCTGGCGTCGGCCCGGCCGGTCGGCGCGACCGGTGTGCCGGCGGACCTGGACGACCGGGTGCACGGCGCCTGGCTCGGGCGCGCGGCGGGGTGCCTGCTGGGCAAGCCGGTGGAGAAGATCCCGCGCGAGGGCATCCGGGCGATCGCGCGCGGCACCGGCAACTGGCCGATCTCCGGGTACTTCACCGAGGTCGGGCTGCCCGAGGACGTGGCGGCCCGGTACGCGTGGAACCGCCGCAGCCGTTCGACCAGCCTCGTCGAGAACATCGACGGGATGCCCGAGGACGACGACCTGAACTACCCGCTCATCGCGCTGGACCTGCTGGAGCGGCACGGCGACGGATTCACCACCGACGACGTGGCGCAGTCCTGGTTGGACAACCTGCCGGGCGGGCGGGTGTTCACCGCCGAGCGGGTGGCCTACCGGAACCTGCTCGACGGGTACGAGCCGGAGGTGGCGGGCGCGGTGCGGAACCCGTTCCGGGACTGGATCGGCGCGCAGATCCGCACCGACGTGTACGGCTGGACGCACCCGGGCGACCCGGTCACCGCGGCCCGGCTCGCGTGGACGGACGCACGGCTCAGCCACGGACGGAACGGCGTGTACGGGGCGATGTTCGCGGCCGCCGCGTGCTCGGTGGCGGTCACCGGGGTCGGCGTGGCGGGGGTGCTCGAGGCCGGGCTGTCGGTGGTGCCGCCGGGATCGCGGTTCGCTGCGGCGGTCACGCTCGGTGCGGAACTGGGTGCCGGGCCGCGGCCGGTGGAGGACGCGCTGGACGTCATCCACGACCGGTACGGCGACCTGCACTGGGTGCACGTGCTGAACAACGCCGCCGTTCTCGGGTTCGCGCTCGTGCGCGGCGACGGCGACTACGCGCGGACGATCACGACCGCGGTGACCGGCGGGTGGGACACCGACTCGACCGGCGCCACCGCGGGGTCGATCGCGGGTGCGTCGACCGGTGCGTCGGCGCTGCCCGCCCGGTGGGTGGATCCGCTGCGCAACCGGCTCGCCACCAGCATTCCCGGCTTCGACGGCATCGGGTTCGACGAACTGTCCGCGCGCACGGTCGCACTGGTGAGGTGACGCCATGACCGACCCAGACGAGGCGAACACCAACAACGTCGACCCGTTGGTGCCGCGCGCGATCGACCTGCCGACGACGCTGCCCCTCGACGGTTCGCTCGACCCGGCCGCCGGGGACGTCGCCAAGGTCTTCGCCGCGCCGGACGATCCGGCGGACTGGCCGGCGTGGCGGGCCGCGCTCGCCCGCTGGCGCACCGAGGCCCGCACCCGCCTGGACTACGACGGTTCGCTGTACGACAGGCCGGAGACGGCGTGGACGCGATCCTGCTACAGCGTCGCCCTGGTGTGGCTGTGGGACGAGCGGCTGTTCGACCGGACGCTCGGGCGGTTCGACGTGGCCGGGTTCCTCGAGCGCACCGAGGACCACGGCGGGTTCGACGGGGTGGTGCTGTGGCACGCCTACCCGGTCATCGGCATCGACGACCGCAACCAGTTCGACTTCTACCGCGAGGTTCCCGGGCTGCGCGAGGTCGTCGGCGAGTTCCAGGCACGCGGGATCCGGGTGTTCCTGAACTACAACCCGTGGGACACCGGCACCCGGCGGCCCGCGCACGACGACGCCACCGAGCTCGCGCTGCTGGCCGGCGAGCTCGGCGCCGACGGGATGTTCCTCGACACGATGAAGGAGGGCGACGCCCGCCTCGTGTCGGCCCTGCTGGACGCGGGTCAGGTGTTGGAGGGCGAGTCGCGGGTGCCGAACCAGCGGATCCCCGACCACCAGCTGAGCTGGGCCCAGTGGTTCGCCGACAGCGCCGTGCCCGGCGTGATGCGGGCCCGCTGGTACGAGCAACGGCACATGACGCACTCGACCAGGCGGTGGAACCGGGACCACAGCGACGAGCTCCAGTCGGCGTTCCTGAACGGCGCCGGGATGTTGGTGTGGGACACGGTGTTCGGCGTCTGGGTCGGCTGGAACGAACGCGACCGGGCGACGCTGCGGCGGATGCTGCGGGTGCAGCGGGCGTGCACGGACCTGTTCGCCTTCGGCGCGTGGGAGCCGCTGGTCGACGCCTCCCCCGATGCGCTCGCCGCCGGGGTGTACGCGTCCCGGTTCGACGGGGACGGGCTGCGGCTCTGGACGCTGGTGAACCGAGGCGACACGGACTTCACCGGCGAGCCGCTGACCGCGACCGGCGGTACCTGGTTCGACCTCACCGCCGGCGCGCGCACCGACGGCCGGATCACGGTGCCCGCCCGCGGGGTCGCGGCCGTGCTCGCGGTCGACGGCGCCGAGCCGGACTGGCTGCCCGGACTGCTGGCGGCCGCCGCGCGGGACGACGGCGGGACCGGCACGGGCTTCCCGGCGCGCTGGGCGTCCCGGGTGGAGCCGTCCCGCGCGACCGGGTCGGCCGGGGCCGCGGTGCGGGTCGCCGGCGGTCGGCGCGAGCTGACGATGACCTACCGGCGCCGCGAGACCGGGAGCTACCAGGGGGCGCCGTACGTCGAGGAGTGGAAGCCGCTGCCGCCACGCCTGCACGATCCGCGCGAGGAACGGCTGACCGTCGACCTCGCCGAGGTGGCCGTCGCGGTGACCGAGGTGACCGGTGCGCAGTTCGCGGAGTTCCTCGCCGCCACCGGCTACGAACCGTTGTGCGGCAACAGGTTCCGGCCGGGATCAGACGACGGGCCGGTGACCATGGTCGGGCTCGACGACGCGCGCGCGTACGCGGCGTGGGCGGGCGCGCGCCTGCCGACCGAGTTCGAGTGGCAGGTGGCCGCGGGGTCCCCGGAGTTCCGGCGGGCCACTCCCCTGGTGTGGAACTGGACCGAGAGCGAGCACACCGACGGCGTCACCCGGTTCGTGATGCTCAAGGGCGGCAGCGACCACGAGAGCACCGGCTCCGACTGGTACGTCGACGGCGGCCCGCGCGAGCCGTCGTTCAGCCTGAAGTTCCTGCTGCCCGGTCTCGGCCTGGACCGCTCGCCGAACATCGGCTTCCGCCTGGCCTGGGAGGTCCGATGAGCGCGCCGCTGCACGGGATCCGGGTGCTGGACGTGTCGACGTTGTTCGCCGGGCCGCTGGCCGCGACGCTGCTCGGTGACTTCGGCGCCGACGTGATCAAGGTCGAGCACCCGCGCAAGCCGGACGCCGCGCGCGGGCACGGCCCGGCCAAGGACGGGGTCAACCTGTGGTGGAAGACCCTCGGCCGCAACAAGCGCACCGTCACCATCGACCTCGGCACGCCGCGCGGCGCGGAGCTGCTGCTGGCGCTGGCCGCCGAGGCGGACGTGCTGATCGAGAACTTCCGGCCGGGCACACTCGAACGCTGGGGCCTCGGACCGGACGAGCTGCACGCGGCGAACCCGCGGCTGGTGATCGCGCGGGTGACCGCGTTCGGCCAGTTCGGGCCGTACTCGGCGCGCCCCGGCTTCGGCAGCCTGGCCGAGGCGATGAGCGGTTTCGCCGCCCTCACCGGCGAACCGGACGGTCCGCCGACGCTGCCGCCGTTCGGGCTCGCCGACGGCATCGCCGCGCTGGCCACCGCCTACGCGGTCATGGTCGGCCTGCGCGCCGGCACCGGCCAGGTGATCGACATGGCGATCATCGAGCCGATCCTGATGCTGCTCGGCGGCCAGATCACCGCCTACGACCAGCTCGGGCAGGTGCAGCCGCGCACCGGCAACCGGTCGGTGAACAACGCGCCGCGCAACGTCTACCGCACCGCCGACGGCGACTGGGTGGCGGTGTCGACCAGCTCCCAGTCGATCGCCGAGCGGGTGCTGCGGCTGGTTGGCCGCCCGGACGTGGTCGACGAACCGTGGTTCGCCTCCGGGCACCAGCGCGCCCAGCACGCCGACGAACTGGACGCGGCCGTGTCGGCGTGGATCGCCGCCCGGCCGACCGAGCGGGTGGTCGCCGAGTTCGAACGGGCGCAGGCGGCCGTCTCCCGCGTCTACGACGTCCGCGGCGTGCTCGCCGACCCGCAGTACCAGGCCCTGGGCACGGTCCGCACGGTCGACGACGAGGAGCTGGGGCCGATCCGGATGCAGAACGTGCTGTTCCGGATGTCCGCGACACCCGGCGAGATCCGCTGGCCGGGACGGCGGCACGGCGCCGACACCGACGAGGTGCTGGCCTCGATCGGGGTCACGCCCGAGCAGCTGGCCGCGCTGCGGGAAAGCGGGATCGTGTGATCACCGGGCTGTACGTGCCGGGTGACCGACCGGACCGCTTCGACAAGGCCGTGGCCACGGGCGCCGACCTGGTGATCCTGGACCTGGAGGACGCGGTGGCGCCGGAGCGCAAGGCGTTCGCGCGGGACGCGGTGGTGGCGTGGCTGGTCGACCGGGCCGCGGAGTGCGTGGTGCAGGTCCGGGTGAACGCGGGCGACGGCGACGACCTCGCCGCGTTGCGAGGGCTGGCCGGCTTCGAGGTGCGGCTGCCGAAGGTGGAGGCCCCGAGCGAGGTCGACGAGGTGGCGGCGGTGCTGCCCGGCGTGCCGGTCACCGCACTGGTGGAGAGCGCGCTCGGGGTGGAGCGGGCGGCGCGGATCGCCGGGCACCCGGCCGTCACCCGGCTCGGGCTCGGCGAGTCCGACCTGGCCAGCGAGCTGGGCACGGACGCGGACGCGGTGCTCGACCACGCCCGGGTCCGGCTGCTCTACGCGGCGCGGGCGGCCGGCCTGCCGCCGCCGATGCTGTCGGCCTACCCCGCGATCGCCGACCTGGCCGGCCTGCGTGCCGACACCGAACGCGGGCGGCGGCTGGGCTGGGTCGGCCGGGTCGCGGTGCACCCGACGCAGCTGCCGGTCATCGCGGAGGTGTTCCGGCCAACCGAGGCCGAACGCCGCTGGGCCGACCAGGTCCTGGCGGCGGTCGGCACCGGCGGCGTCGCGACCCTGCCGAACGGCGAGATGGTCGACCCGGCCATGGTCGGCCGGGCCAGAGCCATCCTCACGCGCACGGGGGTAACTCCACAGGGTGATCGACACCACCTACCGAAACGGTAGGTAACCGGACTACATCGGTCGGGGCACGGGTAGCCTCGCGGCGTGGCACGATCGATTCGCCGACATCTGGACGAGGAGATCCTCGACCGCGCGGCCGGCCTGTTCGCCAGGCACGGTTTCGACCACACCTCGCTCAAGGACCTGGCCGACGCCGTCGAGCTGTCCAAGCCCGGGTTGCTGCACCACTACCCGAGCAAGGAGGCCCTGTTCGCCGCCGCGATGGCGATGGGCCGCCGGCAGGGCCAGGAGGTGCTCGAACGGGCAACCCGGGTACCGCCCGGCCAGGAACGCGACCGGCGGGCCGTGGAACTGCTGGTCGACTTCGCGTTGGAGCGCCCCGGCCTGATCGCCCTCGCCTCGCGCGGCATCAGCACCCTGGGCGACGGCGCGGACCTCGACGTGGACGACCCGGACGAGAGCCGGTTCAGCGGCATCGAACAGCCCGTGCTGGCGGCGCTCGGCGTCGAGCCCACCTCCCCCGGGGACGACCCCGAGCGACTGGTGCGGGTCGTCGGGATGCTCGCCGCGCTGGCGGTGCTCAGCCTGTCGGCCAACCACGTCAACGAGAAGGCCGCCTGGCGGCCGCACATCATCACGACCTGTCTCGACGCGCTCGGCCACCACGGCCGGGGCGGCGCTCCGACCGACCCAGCTCAGGTGGAGGCCTGATCACCATGGCACGTCTGCTCTACCGTCTCGGCTTCGGCGCCCACCGGCGCAGGCTGGCCGTCGTCCTGTTGTGGCTGCTGGTGCTGGGCGGCACCGGGGTCGGCGCGCTCACGCTGTCCGGCAACACCGCCGACTCCTTCTCCATCCCGGGGCAGGAGTCGACGATCGCGCTGGACAAGATCGACAGCGAGTTCGGCGCCCAGGGCGGCGCCACCGCCCGCGTGGTGGTCAAGGCGCCGGACGGGCAGCAGCTGACCACGCCGCAGAACGCGCCGAAGGTCGCCGCGCTGGTCGCCGAGCTTGGCGAGCTGCCCGGCGTGACATCGGCGACGAACCCGCTCGACCCGAGGGCCCCGACGGTCAACCCCGACCAGAACGTCGCCTACAGCACGGTCACCTACGACGCCAAGGTCGGCGAGGTCACCGAGGAAGAACGCACCGCGCTGCTCGACGCGATGGCCGACGCCCGCGCCGGCGGGCTGACCGTGGAGGCGGGCGGCGAGGCCACCCAGACCCCGCCGCACGTCGGTGGCATCGTCGAGGTCATCGGCGTCGTCGTCGCCCTGGTGATCCTGATGCTGACCTACGGCTCGCTGGTGATGGCGGGCATGAACCTGCTCACCGCGGGCGTCGGCGTCGGTATCGGCGCGCTGGGCATCACGATCGCCACCGGCTTCATGGACCTGCAGTCGACCACGCCGATCCTGGCCGCGATGCTCGGCTTGGCCGTCGGCATCGACTACGCGCTGTTCATCATCAACCGCTACCGCCACGAGCTGCGTACCGGCAAGGACGTCGGCGACGCGATCGGCATCGCCGTGGGCACCGCCGGCTCCGCGGTCGTCACCGCCGGTCTGACCGTGGTCATCGCGCTGGCCGGCCTGGCCGTGGTGGGCATCCCGTTCCTCACCCAGATGGGTGTCGCCGCGGCCGTGACCATCGTGGTGGCGGTGCTGGTGGCCGTCACGCTGGTGCCCGCCGTGCTCAGCTACCTCGGCCGGCGGGCCCTGCCCCGCAAGCAGCGCACCGCGCCCGCCGAGCCGAGCGCGGAGCCGGCCGCGCCCAACGGCCGCGGCTTCTTCCGCGGCTGGATCGGCGGCGTGACCAAGCGCCGGATCACCGCGCTGGTGCTGTCGGTCGTCGGGCTCGGCGCGATCGCGATCCCGGTCATGTCCACCGAGACCACGCTGGTCCTCGCGCCGGTCGAGGACAGCACCCAGGCCCGCGCGGAGGCGCTGCTGACCGAGGGCTTCGGTGAGGGCTTCAACGGCCCGCTGGTGATCCTGTTCGAGGGCGGGAACGCGGTCCAGTCCGCCGCCGGCACCGTGCCGGACGTCCAGGGCATCCAGGACGTCGCGGTCGTCACGCCGCCGATCCCCAACCAGGACGGCACGGCGGCCATGCTCACCGTCATCCCGGAGTCCGGGCCGGCCACGCCGGAGACCGAGCAGCTGGTCGACGACCTGCGCGCCTATCTGTCCGGAGTGGACGGTGTGGAGACCTATGTCACCGGCACGACCGCGGTGAGCGTGGACGTCGCCGTGGCACTGGACGAGGCGATGCCGGTCTACCTGGCGCTGGTGGTCGGGCTGGCCCTGCTGCTGCTGATCCTGGTGTTCCGGTCCATTCTGGTCCCGCTGGTCGGCGTGCTGGGCTTCCTGCTCACCATCGGCGCCTCGCTCGGCGCGACGGTGGCGGTGTTCCAGTGGGGCTGGCTGGGTGACGTGGTCAACCTGGACAGCCCGGGCCCGCTGCTGAGCCTCACCCCGATCCTGATGGTCGGCATCCTGTTCGGACTCGCGATGGACTACCAGATCTTCCTGGTGTCCCGAATGCACGAGGCACACGCCCACGGCGCCGCCCCGCGCGACGCCATCGTCACCGGTTTCCGCCAGGCGGCGCCGGTCGTGGTGGCCGCGGCGCTGATCATGTTCTCGGTGTTCGCCGGCTTCGTGCCGTCCGGCGAGGGCCCGGTCAAGTCCATCGCGTTCGCCCTGGCCGTCGGCATCCTCGTGGACGCGTTCGTGGTCCGGATGGTCCTGGTGCCGGCCGCGGTGGCGCTGCTCGGCAGGAGCGCGTGGTGGCTGCCGAAGTGGCTGAGCTGGCTGCCGACCCTCGACGTCGAGGGCGCCGGCCTGGAGAAGCAGCAGAAGACCGAGCGGGAGCTGGAGCACAGCAAGCACTGATCCGCATCCGCTCCCGGCGGCGACCCGACGGCTACGGTCACGATGGGTCGTTGTCGGGAGGGGAGGTCCCATGGTGCGGTTGGACCGCCTGGTGAACGTGTTGGGCGGGTACGGCGTGCGGTTGTGCTGCTGCCCGGTGCCGCGCTCGGCGGAGGTGCGCAGTGTGGTGCTGCCCGAGGCCGCCGACCAGGAGGCGGTGCCGGGCGACCTGTTCCTGGCCGTGGGCGCCGGCTCGGTGACCGAGGCGGTGGAGTGGGCGGCGTCGGCGCGCGCGTTCGCGGTGCTGGTGCGCGGCGGCGCCGACGTCGCGCGGGAGGCCAGTGGCCTCGCGGACCGGGGCGTCGCGGTGCTGGTGGCCGACCCCGCCGTGTCGTGGGGACAGCTCGCCGGCGTGGTCTACGGGCTGGTGCTGGAGGGCCGGGAGACCGAGTCCGGCCGGGGGCCGACCGACCTGTTCGCGTTGGCCGACAGTCTGGCGGCGGCGGTCGGTGGCGCGGTGACCATCGAGGACCGGCTGTCGCGCGTGCTGGCGTACTCGGGCATGTGGCAGGAGGCCGACCCGGCCCGCTCGGCGACGATCCTGGGGCGGCGGGCGTCGGATCGGCTGCGGGCGCTGTTCGAGGCCCGTGGTGTGTTCGCGCACCTGACGGCCTCGGACGAGCCGTTGTTCGTCGAGGAGGATCCGGCGCACGGGCTGTCCGGGCGGGTGGTGGTCGCGGTGCGGGCCGGTCGGGAGCTGCTCGGCTCGGTGTGGGTGGCCTGCGCGCGCCCGCTCACCGGCGTCCGGCGCACCGCGCTGGTCGACGGCGCGCGCACGGTGGCCCTGCACCTGCTGCGGTTGCGGGCGAGCGCGGACCTGGAACGCCAGGTCGAGTCGGACCTGGTGATCCGCCTGCTGGAGGGCACGGCGGACGCCAGTACGGTGCTCAGCCAGCTCGGGTTGCCGCAGGAACCGGTACGGGTGATCGCGGTCCACGCGCACGTGCGGGCCGAGTGGCACGCGGCGCTCCTGCTGGCCTTCGAGTGGGCCACGACCGGCTTCGGCTGGTCCCGGCCGGGGCGCAGCGCGCTGTCGGGCAACACGCTGTACACGGTCCTGCCCGGCGAGCAGGTGACCGCGGCGCGCACCTGGGTGGCCGCGCTCCGGGCCGGGCTGCCGGCCCACGTGACGGTGTCGGCCGGGATCGGCGGGCCCGCTTCGGCGGCCGACCTGCCCGCCGGGCGGCAGGAGGCCGACGAGTGCCTGGCGTTGCACGAGACGCGGGCGCCGGGCGATTCCGAGCCGCCCGCCTACGACGAGTCCTGGGACGACATCCTGCTGCAGCGGCTGCGGGCGGCGGCCAGGGCGGGGCGGACGCCGGCGCGGGGGCCGGTGGCCGAACTGCGCAGGTACGACCAGGAACACGGCACGCAGTTCGTGCCGACGCTGCGCGCGTGGCTGGACGACCAGGGCGACCTCGGCGACGCGGCCGAGCGGCTCGGCGTGCATCCGAACACGGTGCGGAACCGGCTGCGCCGGATGACCGAGGTCACCGCGCTGGACCTGGGCGACGCCCGCAAACGCCTCGCCATGATCATCGATCTGGCCGCGGCCGACTAGGAGCGAGTGTGGGATCCGGCCAGTCCGAGGCCGGGCGATTGTGGGAACCGGACAAGCGGATCACGTGATCTTCGCGCCATCGTGGTGGCGACAGCGAGTGGCGTGGAGGTGGTCATGGCTGGCGTCGAGCGGATCGACGGCGGTCCTCGGTCGGTCGTCGTGGTCGGCGCGGGCATCGTCGGCCTGTCGACCGCCTGGTTCCTACAGGAACGCGGCGTCGAGGTCACGGTCGTCGACCGGACGGGAGTGGCGGCCGGCGCCTCGTGGGGCAACGCCGGCTGGATCGCGCCCGGACTGGCGATCCCGCTCAACGAGCCGTCCGTGCTGCGCTACGGCCTGCGGTCGCTGCTGAACCCGACCGCACCGCTGCACGTCCCCATGTCCCCCGACCCCCGGCTGTGGGCGTTCCTGGCCCGGTTCGCCGCGAACTGCCGGTGGCCGTCGTGGAACCGCGCCGTGCGGTCCAACCTGCCGCTCAACGACGAGTGCCTGGAAGCCTTCGACGTGCTCACCGAGAACGGCGTCCAAGCCCCCACGATCGACTCGCCGATCACCGCCGCGTTCCAGAGCCAGAAGCAGGCACAGGGGCTGCTGCGCGAGCTGGAGCGGATGGCCGAGGCGGGCCAGGCGGTCCGGCACGTCGCCCTCGACACCGACCAGGTGCGCGCCGAGGTTCCGCTGGTGTCCCCCGCCATCACCTCGGGTGTGCGCATCGAGGGGCAGCGCTACCTCGACCCGGGGCGCTTCGTGCGCGCGCTGGCCGACGCCGTGGCCGCCCGCGGCGCGACGTTCCACACGACCGAGGTCGTCGACGTGCGCACGCACGGAACCGGCGTCACCGTCCTGGCCGCCTCCGGCGACGACGTGTCCGCCGACGCGGTCGTGGTGGCGACCGGCGCGTGGCTGTCCCGGCTGGCCCGCCGGTGGGGAGTCCGCGTGCCGGTGCGCGCCGGCCGCGGCTACTCGTTCACCGTGCCGACCGACCAGCCGGTCACCGGCCCGGTCTACCTGCCGGAGGCGCGGGTCGCGTGCACGCCCTACCAGGGCGCACTGCGCGTGGCCGGCACGATGGAGTTCCGCGATCCCGACGCCCAGGGCGTGCCGGCCAGGCTGGCGGGGCTGATCGCCTCGGCCGAGCCGCTGCTGGACGGCGTCCGCTGGCGGGATCGCACCGACGTCTGGGTCGGCCCCCGTCCCGTGACCCCGGACGGACGACCGGTGGTCGGCGAGGTCCGGCCGCCGAACGTGTACGTCGCGGGCGGCCACGGCATGTGGGGGATGGTGCACGGCCCGGTCACCGGCCGACTGCTGGCCGAGCAGGTCACCACCGGCAAGCAGCCCGCCGCCCTGCGCGACTTCGACCCGCTCCGGTGACCACGCCCGCCGACACCCCGCTCGACGACGACGAACGCGCCGAACTGAACTGGCTCCGGTCGGAGAACCGGTTGCTGCGCGTGGAGCGGGACATCCTGCTGCGCGTCGCGAGCGACTACGCCCACGACGCCATGACTCCCCACCCGAACGAACGGACCATCCGATGACCACCGTCTGGCTGACCCCGCAGGCACACAGCCGCCTCCGGGCCGAACTCGACGCGCTGCTCGCCTCCGGCGCGGACGACGTCTCCTCCCGACAGGCCCGCATCCGGCAGCTCCAGGACCTGCTGCACAACGCGGTCGTCGGCGAGGACCCGCCCGACGACGGCATCGCCGAGCCCGGCATGGTGCTCACCGTCCGCTACGACGACACCGACGAGACCGAGACCTTCCTGCTCGGCACCCGCACCGCCGAGCACGGCGACCTCGAGGTCTACTCCCCGGAGTCCCCCCTCGGCGCCGCCCTCACCGGTGCCCACCAGGGCGACCACCGCACCTACCAGACCCCGACCGGTGCCACCGTGCGCGTCACCCTGCTCAAGGCCGTCCCCTACGGCCACACCGCACCGCGCCCCTGAGGCGGACATTCGTCCAATACCGAGGACGGTCGCCCCGGTTAGCGTCCCGGCCATGAACCAGTACGACGTCGACCGCCCGCACGTGATCCAGGACGGTCGCCGGGACGCGCCGCCGCTGGTACTCGTGCACGGCACGGGGGCCTCGAGCGCGACCTGGGAACCGGTGGCCGACCGGCTCGCCGCCCACCACCACGTCGTCCGGGTCGACCTTCCCGGGTGCGGCCAGTCCCCGCCCGCGCGGTCGTACGACGTGCCGGCGCAGGCGGCCCGGCTGGCCGCGCTGCTCGACGACCTCGGGCTCCGGCAGGTCACCGTCGCCGGCCACTCCAGCGGCGGCTACGTCGGGACCTCGCTCGCCGAACAGCGGCCCGACCTCGTCGGTTCGCTCGCGCTGGTCAGCAGCGGCCCCAGCCTCGACGCCCTGCTCCCGGTGCCGTTGATCCTCCGCTTCCTGCTCGGCCCGCCCTTCGGTCCGATCGTCTGGTCACGACGCTCGGACGCGATGATCCGCAAGGGCATCGAGGCGACGACCGCCCACCCGGTGGACGTCCCGGACGACGTGATCGCCGACCTCCGAGGCCTCTCGTACCGCGCGTTCCGGACGATGTCGCGCCGGAACACCGAGTACCTCGCCGAGCGGAGCGTGCCGGAGCGGCTCGCCGTCCTCGACGTCCCGGTGCTGGTGGTCTTCGGCGCCGCCGACCCCCGCTGGGAACCGACGTCGGCCCGCCGGTACGAGGCCGTACCCACCGCGCGGGTGGAGATGCTGCCCGGCGTCGGCCACCTCCCCATGCTCGAAGCAACCGGACGGACCGCCGACCTGCTCCTCGACTTCACCGCGAGAACCCGTGATCGTCGGGCCTAGTCTGTCCACATGAGGACGCCGCCGCACCCGATGTGGTCGGACGTGGACGTCGCCGTCCCGGGCCCGTCGGCCCGGCTGCCGGGCGTCAGCATGGCCGGTTTCCGGCAACGGGTGTCCACCCCGGTCGAGATCACCATGATCCCGCACCCGTCGGTCACCATCATCGTCGACGTGAGCGAGACGGGAGACATCGTCCACGACACCGACGGCCGCCGACGGCGCGGCAGCTTCGCCGCTGGCCTGCTCCCCGGGCGCCTGGACACCGGCGGCTCGAGCGGCGAATGCCTCCAGCTCCGGTTGTCCCCCGTCGTCGCGGCCACGGTGCTCGACTCGTCGCCCGACCTCACCGGGACGGTGGCCCCGTTGCGGGACGTCTGGGGCCCCGACACCGAACAGCTGGAGGAGCGCCTCCGCGCCGCCACGTCCTGGAACGACCGGTTCGCGATCGCGGCCGACCTCCTCCGCCACCGGCTCGACACCCGCCCACCGGTCGACCCGGAAGTCGCCCACATCTGGCGGCGAACGGTCACCAGCCGGGGACGGCTGCGCGTCGACCGCATGGCGGCCGAGGTCGGCTGGAGCCGCAAACGACTGTGGTCCCGCTCCCGCTCGCAACTCGGCATCACCCCCAAACGCGCCGCACAACTGGCACGCTTCGACCACGCCGCCCACCTACTCGCCGCCGGCCACTCCCCCGCCACCGTCGCCGCGCGCAGCGGATACGTCGACCAGCCACACCTCCACCGCGAGGTGAAGGCCGTCACCGGCAGCACCCCCACCGCCGTCTCCAGCGCCCCCTGGCTGGCCATCGACGACGTGGCGTGGCCGACGTACCCGCGAACCTGACGCCAACCGGTTCAGCAGTAGAGGTTGCCCCCGGTGGGAACACCCAACATCTGCGCGAACTGCTGGTACTTGCTCACCCGACTCTGCACCTGACCCGGATTGCCCCCGTCACACTCGATCGCACCGTTGATGCTCCGGATCGAGTGGCCGAACCCGTGTCCACCGACCATCGCCGTGTGACCGGACATCGTGCCCGGCCCGCTCTGGGTCATCCAGTACCACAACGCCGTCTTCCACGACACCGCGGAGTCGTTCTGCACCAGCCACGGGTTCCCGAGCAGGTCGAGCCCCAACCGGTCCCCCGCCGCCTTGTAGTTGAAGTTCCAACTCAACTGGATCGGTCCACGCCCGTAGTACGCCGCCCGCCCCGCGGGACACCCGTAGGACTGGCTGTCATCGCAGTAGTGCGGATAGTTCGCCTGGTTCTGCTCGACGATGTGCACCAACCCACCGGTCTCGTGCGAGACGTTGGCCAGGAACGCGGCCGCCTCCTGCCGCCGCACGGTGTCCGACCCGGTGTTGGCGAAAGCCGGGAACGCCCCCATGGCGTTGATCAGCCCGTTGTACGTGTAGAAGGAGTTCCGCCACGGGAACATCTGGTTGAACTGCGCCTCACTGACCACGAATCCCGGTCCGGGACCGGGGTCGCCACCGCCACCGTCGCACTGGTACGGATCCCAGAACCAGTGACTGATCACCGGGTCGTACCCCGGATTGGCGTGCACGGCGATGTAGAGCCCACCGTCGGTGTACCGCACGATGTCGCCGGGAGAGTACGCGCGACCGGCCTGCCAGGCCGGATAATCACACGCCGCCGACGGCGCCACCGGCGCCCCGACCGCGGACGCCGACGGAACAACCGCCGACAGCCCCAGCATGACCACGAAAACGACCAACGATCCCAAGATACGTCTCAGCACCATGACTCCTTCGCGCAGGGAACGACCGGAGACGTCACGACGTGACCCACTCAGCAAAGCAGTATTGGTCTAAACCAGTCAATACCCGGCTCGCCCCAGGCGCGCACTGGTCCTGCGGTGCAGCGGGGACGTGACGGCGCCGTCCAGGAGCGGGTCGCCGGTTTCGGCCATCCAGGTGCGCAGCCGGGCCGACAGGTCCTCGACCGTCGCCGCGTGTGCCGGCTCGGTCGCCAGGTCGGTCAGCTCGTGCGGGTCCTCGACGAGGTCGTACAGCTCGACCGGCGGGTGGTAGGCCATCGGCTCGACCCGAGGCGTGCAGCGCCGGTTCCACGACTGGCTGGGGTCCATGAACGCGTACGCGTTGCTGAAGTTGGCGATCAGCTTGTGGCGGTCGGTGCGGACGCAGCGGCGGGGGTCGTAGTAGTCGTGGTAGGTCAGCTCGCCGAAGACCTCCTCGCGGGGCCGGTGATCTCCGCCGTCCAGCAGGCCGAGGAAACTCCAGCCGTGCGGCTCACGCTCGGGTTCGATGCCGAGCAGCTCCAGCAGGGTCGGCACGACGTCCACGTTGGACAACAGGTCGGCGTGTGCCCGGCCGCCCAGCCAGCCCCGCGCCGGGTACCGGGCGATCATCGCGACCTCGAGGCCGGGGTCGTAGAGGGAGCACTTGGCCCGGGGCAGGGCCAGGCCGTGGTCGGTGGTGAACAGGACGAGCGTGTCGTCGGCCATCCCCAGCCGGTCGAGCTGGTCGAGGATCCGGCCCGCGGCCTGGTCCATGTGGGCGACCGCGCCCTGCAACTCGGCGAGCTCCGCGCGGGCGGACTCGGAGTCGGCGAGGTAGGGCGGGATCTCGATGCCCAGCTCGTCGTCCGGCTCGACGTGGTCGCCGAGGAAGCCCTTGGTGCCCTCCGGGTCGCGGGCGCCGCCCATCCGGTGCGGTTCGAAGAAGCCCACCTGGAGGTAGAAGGGTCGCGCGCCCGCCAGCTCCGACAGGTGCGCGCAGGCGAGGTCGGCCACCGGCGTGGCCATGATCCGCGAGGTGTCGACGTGGTCGAACCCGAGCCGGGCGGCGAGTTCGGTGTCCGGCCGGGCACGGGACTCGTGGTGCACGCCGAGGAGCACACTGCGATAGCCGGCGTCGCGCAGCAGGCCGCCGAGGTGGCGCTCGCCGGGGTGGAGATCCCAGGCGAAGTCGCCGTGGGTCAGGCCCATGACGCCGTTCGCGTGCGGCCACCTCCCGGTGAACAGCGACGCCCGCGACGGGCTGCACTGCGGCGCGGTGGCGAACGCGCGGTCGAAGCGGACACCGTCCGAGGCGAACGAGTCCAGGTTCGGCGTACGCACGGTCGGGTGGCCGTAGCAGCCGAGGAAACGTCCGAGATCGTGACAGTGCAGGACGATGATGTTGGGACGCACGGATGCCATCGGTCTCCTTGGTTCGCGGGCCGTCACGAGCCCTCCTGGCGGGTCACCGCACGGACGAACCGGATCATTTCCCGTGTCGTCCGGTCGAAGTACGAACCGTCCCCGTCGCGGGAAGCCGGGTCGCGCGGATTGAAGAACCCGTGCCGCTGGCCGGGGTACAGCACGATCTCCGCGTGCCCGCCGAGTAGCTTCACCTTCTCGACGAACTCCACCGAGTTCTCGTGGTGGACCGCGGTGTCCGCCGTGCCGTGCATGACCAGCACCGGCGGCATTCCCGCACCGACGTGCCGCAGCGGCGAATAACGCAGTGCCTGGTCGTCGTCGGCGAAGTGCCGCCTGCCGAACCCGTCCGGGAACTCACCGGTCGTCTTCGTCACCGGGTTCAACAGCACGAGCGCCGAGGGCCGGTGCTCGGGGTTCGTGTTCGGCAGGTCGAGCACGGTCGTCGCCAGCGCCAGGTGTCCCCCGGCCGACCCCCCGATCGCGACGACGCGACCGGGGTCGCCCCCAAGACCCGGAGCCTTCTCGAACACCGCGTTCATCGCGGCCACCGCGTCCTCGGTCGCCGCAACCGGGCCCTCCGTCCGATACTCGACCAGGACGGCGAGCATCCCCAGCGCGGTCAGCCGCGCGGCCTGTGGCCGAAACTGCCGCCAACTCCCCTTCACCCACCCACCACCGTGGAAGAACACGCCCACCGGCGCCGCCCGCGCGTCCACCACGGGCGGCGCCGACACATGGAGGAACAGCGTCCTGCCACCAGCGGACGGATAGGGAATCTGCCGCACGACAAGCAACCTCGCGGACTCAGTAGGTGACGCGGTCCAGGTACCGGAACGAGGTACGCGCCTCGTCGAGCATGGTGTCGACCTCGCCGAAGAAGATCGGGTCCTGTTCAAACACGTAGTAGCGGACCTTGCCCTTGGCGGCGGCGAGGATCGGGCGCAGGTCCACCTCGCCCGCACCCAGTGGCGCCTGCACGAACTCGCCGTCCACCTCGGTGCCGTCCTTGACGTGCAGCAGGTCGATGCGGTCGCCGTACTTCTCGAGGAGTCGCGGCACGTCCACTCCCGCGGCCACCGCCCAGCCCACGTCGAGCTGGAAGGTCACGTAGCGGTGGTCGGTGTTGAGCAGCAGGAGTTCCCACGCCGAGATCGCGCGTCCCGTCGTCGGGTCGGTGAAGGTCGTCGTGAACTCGTTCTGGTGGTTGTGCACGAAGATCTTGCCGGTGCCGTTGCGCACGGAACGGCTGCCCAGCCGGTCCAGTGTCGCCGCCGTCGCGAGCGTGTCCTCGTAGGACCACAGTCCCGGTGCGGCGGACCCGCCCGACCCGACGAACTTCTGCCCGAGCGTCCTGGAGTTCGCGAGCTCGGCGTCCCAGGTCGCCTCGTTCGTGTCGCCGTGCCTGCTGGTGGCGCGCAGACCGTAACCGTCGAGCAGGGCGTCGAACCGCTCCGCCGTCAACCCGTTGAAGGTGAAGGGTTCGACGTTGCGGTAGCCGATCTCGGCGAGCTCGGACAACACGAACCTGAGGCGGTCCAGCGTCGCCTCGTCGCTGCCGAACCCGATGTACTCGGCGAAGGTGTAGAGCTGGATCGAGATCTGACTGTCCGGAACACCGCGACCGGCGCCGCGCTCCTCGACGCCGGGACCGTTCTCGGGCGGGGCCGCGCCCGAGACCGCGGTTCCGGTCAGGATCAGGCCGACGGACAGGGCGGCGGCGAGCGCGGCGCGCACGGTGGCGGGGATGGTCTTCATGGGGTTCCTTTCGCAGTCGGGTCCAGGTGGGACCACGGTCATCCGGTGGTCTCCAGGCGGAGGCCCGCGAGCCAGCCACCCCAGCCGTCCGCCGGGCGACTGTCGCCGATCCGCAGGTAGAGCTCCTGCCCGGCATCACCCGCCTGCTCGCGCAGGTCCGCGAGGTCCAGGGTGCGCTGGCCCCGGTTGCTCTGGAACATGACGGCGTTCGGTTCGCGCAGGACGGTCGTCCAGTTCCGCCCGTCGGTCGAGACGTCGACGAGGAATTCGTTGGCGATGTCGAGCGTCACGGTGCCGCTGGTCGCCCCGGCCGGCAGCGGGAGGCGGTAGGTGAAGGAACCGGTCGCGTCCGCGAAGCGCGCCTGGCCGCCCGCCCCGTCACCGGTCAGCTGGGATCCGTCGTCGGCCACGAGGATGTCCCGTTCGTCGGGGGTACCGGGCTCGATCTCGGTGACGTCGCCGACGACCCGCACGTCGCCCTCCCCGGTGACCACCCAGTCGTCCCACCGTGCGGTGACCAGGACCGGATGCGGACCCGGAGCGGCATCGGCCGCGGCGGTGACCTCGACGGTGACCGTGGCCGAGTCACCGGGGGCCAGGTCGGACACCATGCCGGCCGCCGGGTCGACGGCCCAGGACGCGGGCACGGCGACCGTCAGCTCCGGCGAGAGGAGCGTGTCGCCGGTGTTGGTCAGCCGCACGTCGACGGGCGCGGTCGTGCCAGGGCGCAGCGCGACGGGATCCACCCGCACCCGGAGCGGGGACTCCGGGACGGCGTCCCGGGTCAGCAACTCGACCTCCGCCAGGGAGAACGTCGACTGTCCGCCGGTGCCGAGGAGCCGGAGGCGGTAGTGCCGCATGCTCACCGGTTTCCGGATCTTGAACGGGCGGGTCTGGTCGCGCCAGCGGAACTCCTCCCCGTTCCGGCGGTCCAGGGTCTGCCACCGCTTTCCGTCGTCGGAACCCTCGAGCACCCAGTGGCCGGGGTCCTGGCGGGGATCGGCCTGGCTGGACGTGATCGTGTAGAACTCCACGCGGGCGCGGTCGCCGCCGTTGACGGTGTACCGGACCGACGGGTGGTGTCCGGTCAGGACGGTGGCGGTCCGGGAGTCGTCGTCCAGCAGGCCGCTGACGTCCTCGCCGGTGCTGGCCGTCACCAGCCCCCGGTTCTTCCCGGTCACGTCGTGCAGCGGCCGGGGCCGGTCGCCGACCTCGGTGACCGAGCCTGGAACGGCGTTCGCACCGGTTCCCCACGAGGACGGCTCCGGCCCCATGGTGAACCGCAGTACGCCGCCGTCGGCCAGCTCGTCGTGGGAGATCGTGGTGGACGTGTGCGGGTGTCCGTCGACCGTGAGGCCCTGCACGTAGATGTTCCCGTCGCTGGTTCCCGGTGCCTCGATCACCAGGGAGCCGCCGGGTAGGTGCAGGGTGGCCTTCTCGAACAGCGGCGAGCCGATGGTGTACTCGCCGGACGCCAGCTGGAGCGGGTACAGGCCGAGCGCGCTCATGATCCACCACCCGGAGGTGGCACCGTTGTCCTCGTCGCCGGGGTAGCCCTGGCCGATCTCGGAACCGACCCAGCCGCGAGCCAACGCCTGCCGAACGTGGTACTGCGCCTTCCACGGTTCCTGGGTGTAGTTGTACATCCAGGGGATGTGGTGCGACACCTGGTTGGGCATGGACCACTGCCCAAGCCGGAGGTCACGGGTTTCCCGCATCTCGTGGATCACCCCGCCGTAGGAACCGGGGAACCGCGCGGTCTCCGGCGTGGCGAAGAACTCGTCCAGCTTGTCGGCGAGCCCGGCTCGACCGCCGTACAGCTCGGCGAGCCCCTGACCGTCGTGCGGGGCGGTGAACGCCTCGTTCCACCCGTTGGCCTCGGTGTAGTCGTGGTCGTTCCCCCAGACCCTGGGGTCGTACCGCTCCGGCGGAGTCGTCCACACCCCGTCGGCGGACTTGCCCTGGAAGAACCCGACCGCCGGGTCGAAGACGTCGACGTAGCCCTGGGAACGGAGCCGGAAGTACTCCGCCTCCTCGCGGAGGCGCTTGCGCTCCCGCCCCGGCGTCCCGGGTCGACGCGCCATCGCCTCGGCCATGGCACCGATCGCGAAGTCGTTCAGGTAGCCGTCGAGCGACCACGCGAACCCGGTGGAGACGTCGTTGGGTACGTATCCCAGGAAGAGCGAGCGGTCCAGGTCGGAGCGTCCGACGCTGTCGTTCGGCGGGCGCACGGTCGCGTTCTTCAGTGCCGCGGCGTAGGTGTCCTCGGCGTCGATCCCGGGCACACCCTTGACGACGGCGTCCGCGAAGGCCGAGTCGGAGCTCGTCCCGGTCATCACCCTGGCGTAGCCGGGCGAGGACCACGGCGAGATCCAGCCCCCGTCGCGGTACTGCTGGACGAACCCGTCCACCAGCTCACCGGCCGGCTCGGGCGCCAGGAGGAAGTACGCCGGCCAGGCGGCGCGGAAGGTGTCCCAGAAGCCCGTGTTGACGTAGACCTTGCCGTCCGCGATCTCGGCACCGGTGTGCGTCGGCGAGCTCGGCGGTGGGCTGAAGGAGTCGGACGACTGGACGGCGTGCCGGTAGCGCGGTCGCTCGCGGGTCCCGGTGTTCTCGTACCCCGAGTTCGGGTACAGGAACAGTCGGTAGAGGTTGGAGTACAGCGTGGTCAGCTGGGCGTCGCTGGCGCCATCCACCTCGACGACACCGAGCCGGTCGTCCCACGCCGTCCGCGCCCGCTCGACGACGTCGGCGAAGGAGTCGTCGGCCGCGATCTCCAGCTCGAGGTTCTTCTTCGCCTGGTCGACACCGATCAGCGAGGTGGCCACGCGCATCGTGACCACGTCCCGGTCGAACGACACGTATCCGGTGGACGGGCGGTTTCCCTCGGTGAGCATTCCACTGGCGACGATCTCGGCGTCGAAGGTCGCGTACATGTACATGCGGGTCATCCCGGTCGAGATGACGCGGGTCTCCGACCAGCCGGAGACCACTCCCTTCTCCGCGTCGATCGTCAGCCCCGTCCGCTCGTCGATGTTGTCGAGGATCAGGTGCCGGCCCTCGCCAGCGGGAAAGGTGAACCGGAACATCGCCGCGTGGTCGGTCGGCGCGATGTCGGTGCGCAGACCGTTCTGGAACGTGACGCCGTAGTGGTGCGGGGACGCCGTCTCGTCCTCGTGGCGGAACGCCAGTGCCCTGGCGTCACGGTCCGCGTCCGGCACGCCCTCGCCGACCGTCGGCATGAACTGGAAGGTCTGCCGGTCGCCCAACCAGATGCTCGGCTGGTGGCTGGCCGCGAACGCCTCGATCTCCGGCAGGTTCCGCTCGTTGTTGGCCTCGTGGTAGCTGTACAGGGTGGCCAGGGAGCCGGCGTCGGTCACCGGGGTCCAGAAGTTGAAGCCGTTGGGCACCGCGGTCGCGGGAAAGTTGTTGCCCCGCGAGTAACCGCCGCCGTTCGAGTGCGTGCCCCGGGTGGTGACGACCCAGTCCGACGGCCGTGACCGCTCCGGCTCCCGCGGCTCGGCCTCCAGGACGATGTCGTCGAGCCAGCCGAGGACGTCGGCGGAACCGTCGGGCCCGTCGTAGGTGAGCAGCACCTGGTCGATGGTCCTGCCGGCCGCGACCTGTCCGACGGACACGGACCGGTGGTTCCACTGCAGCGGGTAGAGCGTCCTGGACTCGCCCTGCGCCCTGGCGGTGATCGGCACGCCGTTCTGGTCCTCGACGTCGAGGTCGCTGAGCCGGGTGCCGTCGGTGAAGGCCAGGTCGACGGCTACATGGGTGCTCGCGTAGTCGACGGCCTCCTCGTCGAACCACGGAAGTACCACATAGGACAGTTCGGTCTCGGGCCGCACGGGGACGTCGACGTCGAACAGGACGTTGGTCGAGTGCGCGGGACCGCCGGACTCGTGCCGGCCGGCGTAGCGCAGTGCGCGCGTGCCGGTGAACCCGACGTCGGTCTTCGCGGCGTAGGCGCGATCCGGTCCGTCGTCGACGACGGTGCTCAGCCCGGGCGCACCGGAGTCCGGGTGGAGCACCCCGGCGACGTCGGGACGCCCGTCCGGGCCGGTGGCCACCTGGCCGTCAGCGGGACGTGCTCCGTCCTCGAAGGACGTGCTCCAGTCCGTCTGGCCGGTCGTCGCTCGGGCGGTCGGGGCGGTACCGCCGGGCATCGTCGCCGAGCCGGCGACGAGTGCGAGGACGAGGGAACCGATCACGGCTGTCGAGCGAGGACCGGAACGTCGCGAATGGGCGGACAACAGCGGCATGTCGACTCCTAGCTGACAACGTTGTCAACGCATCCAGCAAAGTATCAAGCTCCTTCGTGAATCGGTCAAGCCCTTGTGCGAATGTGCCTTGCGCACAACGGCCGTTCGGGTGTCCGACGTTGACATTCGTCGGCGCGGCCGAGTATGTCCATAGTTGACATCAACGTTGTCGGCCAGGGAGCTGATGATGAACCCGTCCGGACACGACACCGGCCGCGCCCGCCTGCGGCCGCTCGGCACCCTCGCGGCCACCATCGTGACGACCCTGGCCGTCGTCCTCGGAACACTCGCACTCACCGGTCCGAACCACCTCGACCGCCCGGTCGGCCGAACGCCCGCGCCCGTGGCCGGCACGCCCGCCACATCGTGGGTGGGCACCTGGGGCACGAGCCTGCACCGGTCGTTCAACCCGAGTTTCGACGACGTCACGCTGCGGCTCGTCGTGCGCACCAGCACCGCGGGCGACGCGCTGCGCATCCGGCTCGCCAACACCTTCGGTGGCCAACCGCTCGACATCGGCGCGGTGACCGTCGGCGTGCAGCGCACGGGTGCGGAGTTGGTCGCCGGCTCGAACCGGCCGGTGACGTTCGGCGGGAAGCGCTCGGTCACGGTCGCGGAAGGCGCCCAGATCATCAGTGACCCGGTCGCGATGCGCGTGCCGGCGCTCACGAACCTGGCGGTGAGCCTGCACCTGCCCACCGACACCCACGGCGCCACCACCCAGCACCTCAACAGCAACCAGACGTCCTACGTGTCCACACCGGGCGACCACAGCGGGGACGCGGGGTCGGAGAACTTCCCCACCACCACCGAACACTGGTCGTACCTGCAGGGCATCGACGTACGCCGACCGAACGGCGGCACGATCGTCGCGCTGGGCGACTCGATCACCGCGGGTGGGGACGTCACCTATCCCGACGTGCTCGCTCAGCGTCTACAACGGACACCGCGGTTCCGCGGACTCGGGGTGCTCAACGAGGGCATCGGCGCCGCCGAACTGCTCCGCCGCGCCGCGCTGTACGGGCTCAGCGATCCGATGCTCACCCGGATGGACCGCGACGTCCTGCTGCAGTCCGCCGTGCGGGCCGTCATCGTGCTCGCGGGCACCAACGACATCCTGGGCGGCCACCAGGCGTCGGCCGAACAGGTCATCGCCGGTTTCCGGCAGCTCGTCGCCCGGACGCACGACGAGGGGGTGCGGGTGCTCGGCGGCACGATCACGCCGTGCTCCTGCTACAGCCGGGAACGAGAGCGCACCCGCCAAGCGGTGAACACGTGGATCAGGACCAGCGGAGCCTTCGACGGCGTGATCGACTTCGACCGGGCCCTTCGCGACCCGGCCGATCCGCACCGCATGGACCCCGCCTTCCACCACCCCGACGACCCGCTCCACCCGAACGCCACCGGCTACCGCGTGATGGCGAACAGCGTGCCGTTGCACCTGCTGTCCCCTCGGTAGCCGCGGGAACGCGCCTCAGACCAGGTGGGACGAGTCGCGGACGACGAGACGCGTGGGCAGGACCACCGTACGAGCCGGGCCGCCTTCCCCGGCCAGGCGCCGGAAGAGCAGGTGCGCGGCCTGCTCGCCCATGGCGGCCGGGTCCTGCGCCACGACGGTCACGGCGGGTTCGACCATGTCGGCCAGCTCGAAGTCGTCGAAGCCGACCAGGGCCAGCCGCTTGCCGACCCGCCGCAGGGCACGCAGGGCCGTCACCGACAGCCGGTTGTTGCCGGTGACGAGCGCGGTCACGGGATCGCTGTCCCTGGTCCAGGTCTCCACGAGCGCGGCGATGCCCTCGACCTCGTGCGGCCCCATCGCGGTCAGGTCGGAGCGCAGGCCGAGGGCCGCCGTCGCCGACCCGAAGGCGGCCAGCCGCTGACCGGCGGTCCAGAACTCCGGGTTGTCGCCGAGGAAGCCGATATTGCGGTGACCACGCGCGGCGAGGTGCTCGACCGCACTGCGCACCCCGGCGTCGTTGTCGGTCAGCACCGCGTCCGCGGAGAGGCCGCTGGCCGGTCGGTCGACGAAGACGACGGGTGTCCCCGCGGCGAGTTCGGCGGCCAGCCAGTGGTGGTCCTCGATCGCCGGTACGACGATCAGGCCGG
Organism: Actinophytocola gossypii; assembly: GCF_025165815.1. GTDB lineage: Bacteria > Actinomycetota > Actinomycetes > Mycobacteriales > Pseudonocardiaceae > Actinophytocola > Actinophytocola gossypii. The sequence goes on from NZ_JAFFZE010000014.1 coordinate 164,488, forward strand.
CGACGCGGCGGGACAGGAAGGCACCGGTGAGATCACGCTCGCGTTCCGCCGAACCCTCCGCGGAGCCCATCAGCAGCAGGTGCCGCTGTAGTCGCGCCACCCGCTCCACAGCCGCGCCGATGACCGAGTAGAACGGGTCGGACATGTTCTCGACGATGAGTCCGATCCCCTCGGCTCGGCCACGCCGGAGGTCGCTCGCGCTGTCGTTGCGCCGGAAGCCAAGTTGGCGGATGGCTTCGTCGACCCGGGCCTTGGTGTCCGGCCGGACACCTTCTTCTCCGTTGACCACACGCGAAACCGTCTTGACCGACACGGCCGCGCGCTTCGCGACGTCGACCATGGTGGCGCGGGTTGTCCTACTGGACGACAACGATGTCACCCAGCTAGCGTGCCCCGACGCGATATCGGTGTCAAGCCGGCCCGTCAGGGCCGCGCCGACGGTGCGCACGGGCGGGACTGGGGCGCGAACCGGACGTTCAGGAACCGCGCGCGGTTGTTGCTGATGTCGGCGTAGAGGTCCTCGATCGCCGTACTGTTCGTGTTGTAGGAGACCACGAGCCGGTTGGTGGAGCTCACCGCGGGGTGCACGGCCACGTTGTAGGTGTAGATGTCGCCCGCGGCGTCCGCGTCGAACTCCGGCTGCCCCTCGGGCGTGTCGTAGATCCGCACGCGCTCGGAACCGGCGAACCCGTAGGGCGTCGTCGCGGTGTGGACGTAGATCTCGGAACCGAGGAAGCTGTTCGTCGTCACGAGCACGTACCGACCGTGCACCCGCGCGACGCCGAAGGACGAACCGACGTCGCCGAGGACGGGTGCGGCGTCACCCTCGTCCGGCGACCACCCAGTGCCGGTGTAGAACTCCCAGGCCCCGTCCAGCTCGCCGGCACGGGCCCGCGCGACATGGGCCTGCTTGCCGAACGCCGCCGGGCCCACGCCGTAGATGTAGATGTGGTCGTCCACGCGGAGCAGCTCCACACCCCACTGGATGCCGTGCCCGTCGTAGGTTGGAACGACCTTCTCCACCTCCAGGTCCGGGAGCGACAGCACGGCGAGGTCCGTGCCGATCCACTCGAACCCGAAGTGTCCCTCTCCCGCCGCCCGCTGCTGGAACTCGACGACGTGGAGCTTGCCGTCGTCGACGATGCCGTCGCCGTTCCAGTACCACGGCTCCGCCGTTCCCGGTGGACCGACGACCGGCAGCGGGTTCTCCGGAGTCCCCTCGACGACGGTCTCGATCGGCCGGTCACCTCGGCCGTGGGCCGGCACGATCGTGTTGTGCACCGGCGCGTGAGGCCTGATCGCGCGTCCCGGACCCACCGGGCCGAGGAACGTGTCGTTGAACAGCCAGGCGACGCGACCGTCCGGCAGCGGCGTCGAGTACGTGCCGTCGCCGCCCGCCCACTCCCCTTCGCCGGCCCGGTCGCCGAAGTGGGCCCACTTGTTCTGCAGGCCGACGGCCGGTGTCGCACTCGCCACGACCGGTCCGCACCCACCGGTCGGCTGCTGCGCACCGGCCCCCGCCGCCGACGGCGCCACGAGAGCCGCCGAGCCGGCGATCAGCGTGACCAGCGCGCTACGGAGAACGGTTTGTCGCATGGTTCCTCCTTGACCCACGTGACGCCGCAGAACGACAACGTTGTCAAACCACAAGGCATTTCGACCATCGCACAGCCCGGGAAGCGGGTCAAGGTACGCGCGACCAGCGAACGCCGACCCGTGACCCGGAAGGGATTGACAAGAGCAGAAGGCCGGGTGTGCAATCGGCGGCACTATGACAACGTTGTCTTCTGATGTCGGACCGGTCGCCCTGCCACCCAACCAACCGCCGCAGTTCTACCGAGGCGGTGCGGCGATCACCGCGCTGCGCGGCACGACCGACGAACGGCACGGTCACGGTCCCGAGGACTGGGTCGGTTCCACGACGACCTTGTTCGGCGAGGACACGGCGGGGTTGAGCAGGCTCCCGGACGGTCGCTGGCTGCGGGACGCGGTGGGCGCCGACCCGGAGGGCTGGCTCGGCGCCGAGCACACGAGCGCCTTCGGCGACTCCACCGCGCTCCTGGTGAAGCTGCTCGACGCGGGCCAGCGGCTGCCGGTGCACTTCCACCCCTCCGACGCCTTCGCCCGGCGCCACTTCGACTCCCATTTCGGCAAGAGCGAGGCCTGGATCGTGATCGGCACGACCGGCGCCGACCCCCGCGTCCACGTCGGTTTCACCGAGCCGCACTCGGCGAAGGAGATCAACGACTGGGTGCGTGACCAGGACGCACCCGAGATGCTCCATGCGCTGAACAGCGTCGCCGTGCGACCTGGTGACACCGTGTACGTCCCGGCGGGGCTACCGCACGCGATCGGTGCCGGGGTGTTCGTCGTCGAGTTGCAGCAACCGACCGACTTCTCGCTCACCCTGGAATGGCGGGACTTCCTCGCCGAACCGGAGAAGGGGCATCTCGGGCTCGGTTTCGAGACGGCGATCGAGGCCCTGGACACCTCGGGCTGGGACGAGACCCGGTTGGCCACCCTGATCCGGCGTACCGGTGACGAGAACGCCGCCGCGGTGCGCCTGCTGGCGGACGGGGCGGACCGGTACTTCCGCGCCGAACGGCTGTGCCCCTCCCCCGCGTTGGTCCTCGAACCCTCGTTCGCCGTCCTGGTCGTGCTCGACGGCAGTGGGTTGCTGCGTACCGAGCACGGCAGCACACTCGAGATCGGCCGGGGCGACACGCTCGTTCTGCCCCACCGTGCCGGACAGGTCGAACTGGCCGGTGGGCTCACCGCGATCCGTTGCCGTCCACCCCTGCCGGGCAAGGAGACCCAGAATGTCTGAACAAGGACTGCTGGAGGCGCGGGACCTCGTCAAGCACTACGGTTCCGTGGAAGCGCTGCGTGGTGTCTCCTTCGAGGCACGCGCCGGCGAGGTCACCGCGTTGATCGGTGACAACGGGGCGGGCAAGTCCACCTTGGTCAAATGCCTGTCCGGTGCCGAACAGCCGGACTCCGGATCGATCCTGCTGGACGGCCGGCCGGTGACGCTCGAGTCGCCGACCGCCGCGCGCGGCCTCGGCATCGAGACCGTGTACCAGGACCTGGCGGTGGCACCCGAACTGGACCCGGCGGCGAACCTCTTCCTGGGCAGGGAGATCCACCGGAAGGGGCTGCTCGGCAAGCTCGGCATGCTCGACAAGGCGGAGATGCGCAGACGGGCCGTCGCCGAGTTCGCCCGGCTCGGCGTGACGTTGCAGAACACCGACGTCCCGATCGGCTCCCTGTCCGGTGGCCAGCGGCAGAGCGTCGCGGTGGCGCGCTCGGTGGTGTGGGCGAGCAAGGTCGTGTTCATGGACGAGCCGACCGCCGCCCTCGGTGTTGTCCAGCGGGAGCGTGTCCTGGACGTGATCCGCCGGGTCCGGGACGAGGGCATCGCCGTCGTGCTCATCAGTCACAACATGCCCGAGGTGCTGTCCGTCGCGGACCGCGTCGAGGTGCTGCGCCTCGGCGAACGGGTGGCCAGCTTCACCACGACCGACACCACACTCGAGGACCTCGTCGGCGCGATGACGGGGGCACTGACGAAAGAGGACGCGTCGTGACCAGCACCAAGGACGCACCGTCCACAGTGGACGAGTTTCCCGGCATCGGCGCGCGCTCGCTGCGGGCCAGGACGCTGTCGAGCAACACCTTCTGGATCTTCCTGGTGCTGGTCGCACTGCTGGTGGTCTTCAGCCTGCTCCGCCCGGACGTCTTCCCGACGTTCCAGAACGCGCAACTGCTGCTGATCGAGACCTCGGTGCTGCTCGTGCTCGCGGTCGGCATGACGTTCGTGATCACCACCGCCGGAATCGACCTCTCCGTCGGCTCGGTACTGATCTTCTCCGGCATGGTCGCGGCCAAGACCATGGAGGGCATGAGCCCCGGCGGGGACGCGTCCAGCGCCGGCTGGAACGTCATCGTCGTCGGCATGGTCATCGGAGTCGTCGCCGGAGCGGCGTGGGGACTCGTCAACGGCGTGCTGGTGGCGGTGGCCAAGATCCCGCCACTGATCGTGACGCTGGGCACCATGGGGGCGGCGCTCGGCGCGGCGAACCTGCTCAACGACGGTTCGGACATCAACACCGTGCCGATCGAGCTCAACCAGACGCTCGGCTACGGCACCTCGCTCGGCGTCGTGCCCAACATCGTGCTGGTCGCGGTGGTCATCACCGTGTTCGGCACCTGGCTGCTGCACACCACGAGATTCGGCCGCTACACCTACGCGATCGGCTCGAACCAGGAAGCGGCCCGGCGCTCCGGAATCGGCGTCACCCGACACCTGCTCATGGTGTACCTGCTCACCGGCCTGCTCGCCGGAATAGCCGGCGTCATGTCCCTGGCCTACTACAACTCCACCACCATCGCCGCCCACACCCTAGACAACCTGGACGCCATCTCGGCCGTCGTGCTCGGCGGCACGAGCCTGTTCGGCGGCGTGGGATCCATGATCGGCACCGTCATCGGCGTCTTCATCCCGGCCGTACTGACCAAGGGCTTCAACATCGTCGGGGTTCAGGACTTCTGGCAGCAGATCGCGCTCGGTGCCGTCCTCATCGCCGCGGTCTGGTTCGACCAACAGCGCAGGCGCGCGCGAAACAACAGGTGAGAGTTCTCGGTGCCACCACCGAATCGACAAAGATGGGAAAGCAATGAAGCGATCGTCACTCACCACAACCGGAGTCATGCTCGCCACAACGGCCCTACTGGCGGCCGCCTGCAGTGGCCAGGTCGGAGACGCCGGCGGTGACGACTCGGCGTCGATCGACAGCAAGAACCTCACGCTGATCACCGGCACGCAGAACGAGCCCTTCTACATCTCCCTACGCTGCGGGGCCGAAGCCGCGGCCCAGGAGGCAGGCTACGAACTCGGCACGCAGGAGCCGGCGAAGTTCGACCCCACCCTGCAGACGGAGAAGGTCAACGCCCTCATCGGCGACCCACCGGCGGCACTCCTGATCGCCCCGACCGACGACAAGGCGATGAAGGCACCGATCCAGCAGGTGAAGAACGCCGGCAGCAAGATCATCGAGGTCGACACCGCACTAGCCGACCAGTCGGTAGCCGAGTCGTCGATCTCCTCGGACAACACCGAAGGCGGCCGCCTGGCCGCACAAACCCTGGCCGACCTGGTCGGCGACAAGTCCGGCTCCGTCCTGGTACTGGACACCATCGCCGGCACCTCAACCACCAACGAACGCGCCGCCGGCTTCGAAGAAGAGCTGAAGAACTACCCCAACCTCAAGTCCATCGGCATCCAGTTCACCCAGAACGAACCCGCGGAGGCGGCGTCGAAGGTCACCGCGGCCGTCGCCGCCCACCCCGACCTGGTAGGCATCTTCGCCACCAACCTCAACGCCGGCGAGGGCGCGGCGACGGGCCTGCGCAACGTGCGCAAGATCGGCCAGGTCAACCTCGTCGGCTTCGACGCCAGCCCGTCGGAGGTGGAAGGCCTGCGCAAAGGCGAGTTCCAGGCCCTGATCGCACAGGACCCCGCCGCCATCGGCCGCCAGGGCGTCGAACAGGCGATCGCCGCGATCGAGGGAAACCCGGTGGAACGCGCCATCACCGCCGACCTACACGCCCTCACCCAGGACAACATGGACGCCAACGAGCAGTACTTCTACAAGCAGCGCTGCTGAGCAGCACCATCCGGGACCGAGCGCGGTTCGCCGAACGGCGCGCCGCGCTCGACCCCTAACCACGCCGCTACTTCGTCGCCTCGCCAGGACGCCCGAATCGCCCCAGCGGCATCGCACTCACCTACGTCCACAGGAGCTGGACCCCGCACAGTCCTCCACCCCGGGCCCTCCCCCACCTCAGCATCCGCGCCTTGTTCGCTTCCGAAGACTGGGCTCCTCGATCGTCGTCAGTTCGATCACCTGTTTCAGCTCGGTCCGAGCGAGTCTCCCCCGATAACCAAGACGGACACACCCAGTCAAGCCAGGCCGGAGAATGCGGTAGCGGCGTGCAGGAAACAGAGGGGTCACTTGCCACACAGCGGCGCGTTCGGACGCGTCCGGTCTACCGAAAAGGGCGAAACCGCAGCTGCGGTGAGCGACATCCGCTGCCTCGCGGCCATGTACCGGTCGCGCAAGTCGTCCTCGACGAGCCCTCATCTACGGCGTCCGGCTACACCTCCAAGACCTCTCCGGCCCGGCCCGTCCTGCCCGCGACCGTCGACGGCTGGCTCATGGTCGAGGTCGACCGCCCCGACGTCACCGACCCGTTCGACAGCGCGGTCACGTCGGCGTCCTGGATGCGGCCGCGTTCGGGTAGGATCATGGCCGGTGGTTCCCGGCCGCCTCTGGGTCCGCGGGCAGAGCTGCAAGCTCACCGGTTTCGTCAAGCCAATCGTCGGCATGTCTTTCCTGCCCGATGTCGCGGACCCGCGGGTGACGAGGAAGGACTGCCTTGTCCGATCAGTCACGTGCGCTCCCCGACCAGCCCAGTCTTCGGTATCTGAAGCTCGAGGCGAAACGCCGCCTCTCCACCGGGGAGTTCGCAACGCTGGACCAAGCCCAGCTGGCCATCGCCCGTGAGCACGGGATGCCGAGCTGGACCACGCTCAAGCAACACATCGAGAGCCACGCCCTCACGCAGATGCGGTGGGTCGTCTCCCGCTTCGCCACGGCCGACGCCCCGGAATGGGCGCCGCCCAGCAACGAGGAACTGCGCCGGCATTTCGATGACCGCTACCTGAGCCTCGTGCCGCAGGACTGGCTGATCCGCCTGTTACGCACGGTGGCCAAGCAACTGCGCGAGGACCTCGCCGACGTACGGGCCGAGCCGCTGCTCCTGCACGCGCGGGTCGGCGACCTGCGGGTCGAGGCGGCTACCGAGGCCGACCCGCCGTACCGGTTGCGCCAACTGGAGTTCCATCCACTGGAGAGGAAGGCCTAGGACCCCCGCGCGTCGCTCAGCCGGTAGCTGATCGAGCCGCACCGCAACGATCAGCGGGAGCAGTCCCGGCCCCCGGCCACTCAGCGTCGTCTCCGCTGTACGTCGCATCGTCGACCGGACGACGCCCGTTGAGTCCACGAGGCATTCCAGACGGCCCCTCTCGGGTTACCGCTGATTGTTCCGCTCAGACGACCGCAGCGGCGCTGACCTGCGTCAGCGCCGCTGCGAAGTGTTGTAGCCCCGACGGGATTTGAACCCGCGCTACCGCCTTGAGAGGGCGGCGTCCTAGGCCGCTAGACGACGGGGCCAGGAACAGAGTGAACGCTATCAGAAGCCGATCTCGTTCTCTCCGCTGGGGTACCAGGACTCGAACCTAGACTAACTGAACCAGAATCAGTCGTGCTGCCGATTACACCATACCCCACCGACACTCCAGCTCAGCGCGCCGTTGTCGTCACCGGCTCGCTGTTCCTCAGTGCCGAGAAGAGATGTTAGACCACAGCTCCGGTGGCCGCGAAAGGGGCTCCCCGTGCACGGGTACCGCGGCCGCCAGCGCGGGCGTCCGGTACTCGGTGACCAGCAGTTCCGGCAGGTCGGCAAGGCTTTCGATCATGTCGATGCCGGTCGCCGGGCGCGCGTCGTCCACGGAGCGGTTCAGCCACACCCCGTGCAGGCCGGCGTCGCGGGCGCCGACCGCGTCGGCCTCCAGGAGGTCGCCGACGTGGAGGGTCTCCTCCGGGGGGACGCCCATCAGCGCGCAGGCGGTGTGGAAGATCACCGGGTCGGGTTTGGCCGCGCCCAGCTCGCCGGCGATGAGCACGGTGTCGAAGAAGCGGCTGATGCCGAGGCGTTCGAGCTTGGTCCGCTGGTGGGCACCGGAGGCGTTGGTCACGGCGGCCAGCTTGAGCCCGGCCGCGCGCAACCAGTCCAGGCACGGCACGGCGTCCTCGAACAGGCGCCAGGACGTCCGCAGCCGCGTGCTGCGGCGCCGCTCGAGCAACGCCACCAGCTCGTCGTCCAGCAGGGCCCCCAGATCGGCCATGAACGCCTTCGTGCGGGCCCGGTGCATGTCCTCGTAGGCGAGGTCACCCGCGACCACCTTGGCCACGTGCTCGTCGGTCGTGCGCTGCCACTTCAGCCACATGTCGTCGCGGCCGATCATGTGCGACAGCGCCTGGCGCGCGGTCGCGGTGAAGTCGACGAGGGTGTCGTCGATGTCCAGACAGATCGCGTTGATCGTTGCGGGCCGGTGCCCGGGGACGCCTCCGCGAGGCCTGCGTGCGGCCGAGGATGCGCCGGTCGGAAATGGCACGAGCCCAAAGTTGACGTGCTCCCCGTCGTGAACGGCGGGGATTCCCTCGCGGTCATTCCGCGGGGGTGGTAGTTCCTCGCGGTTTCCCTCTGCTTCCTGCTTCTTCACCCAACGCCCCCTCGGAAGGGGGACTCACACGGGCTCCACAGGCGTTTATTCTCTCCGCACGCCCTGCGGCGAGGATGTTGATCGCGGCGTTGAAGTCGCGGTCGTGGACAGCGCCGCACCCGCAGGTCCACTTGCGTATCCGCAGCGGCATCGAGTCGGCCACCAGACCGCATTCGGAGCAGGTTTTGGATGACGGGAACCACCGATCGACTTTCACCACGGTGCGGCCGTAGTGCTCGGCTTTCTCTTCCAGAATGGACACGAACCGACCCCACCCCGCGTCGTTGAACACGACCCGGACACAACCGAATGTGCGCGCCAACACCGCCCGTTGTGGTCCGGTGGGCTCGATGCGATAGCGGTAGCGGACGAGCACGTCGATCACCGTATCTCGCCACAGCAGCCGCAGGACACGTTCCCGCGGTGAGCACCTGTGGTAGCCGTCCTACCTCTACCTCGCCACCTCCTGCGGTGACGCGTCCCTGGCGACCACCATGCAGGACATCAGGGACCAGCAACTCCCGACGTGACAGCTCACTACCCGAACCGGACATGATCGGATCGGCCATCCCCGCCCCACGGACCGGGGACAGCACCGATTTGGTCCAAGTCATCAGGAGAGGCTAGGCGTTGATCGCCCCTCACCGATTCGGCTAAGGAGGTGATAGTGGCTCTACTGACACGATTAAGTGAGCGTGCCTCCACCGGAACCCGATTAAGCTGTATCGGTTGTTGTCAACGGCGCGTTACAGACCTGTCAGCTTCGTGCCGAACGCAGCCGTCCGAGGGACCGCTCCCGGCCGAGCAGCTCCAGCGACTCGTACAGCGGCGGCGACACCGTGCGCCCGGTCGCGGCCACCCGCACCGGTCCGAACGCCTTGCGGGGCTTGAGGCCCAGACCGTCGACCAGCGCGCCGCGCAGTGCCTCCTCGATCGCGGGCGTGGCCCACTCCGGCAGCGCCTCGAGCGCGGCGATGCTCGCGTCGAGCACCGGGCCGGCGTCCTCGCCGAGCGACTTCGCGGCGGCCGCGGGCTCCGGGGTGAACTCCTCCTCCGGCACGAACAGGAAACGCACCATCTCGACCGCGTCGGACAGCACGGTGACGCGTTCGCGCACCAGCGGGCCGATCGCGGTGAGGGTCGCCAGCTGCTCGCTCGACGGATTCTCCGGCAGGAGTTTCGCGGTCACCAGATAGGGCACCACGCGGGCGACGAAATCCTCCTCGGAAAGCCGCCGAATGTGCTCGGCGTTGATGGCCTCGGCCTTTTTCAGGTCGAACCGGGCGGGATTCGAGCTGACCCGGGACACGTCGAACGCCTCGACCATCTCGGCCATCGTGAAGACGTCCCGGTCCTCGGCGATCGCCCAGCCGAGCAGCGCGAGGTAGTTCAGCATCCCCTCGGGCAGGAAGCCGCGGTCGCGGTAGTGGAACAGGTTGGACTCGGGGTCGCGCTTGGACAGCTTCTTGTTGCCCTCGCCGCGCACCAGCGGCAGGTGCCCGAACTCGGGGGTGAACGTGGTGACCCCGATCCGCCGCAGCGCGCCGTAGAGCGCGATCTGGCGCGGGGTCGACGGCAGCAGGTCCTCGCCGCGGAGCACGTGCGTGATGCCCATCAGCGCGTCGTCGACCGGGTTGGTGAGGGTGTAGAGCGGGGCACCGTTCGCGCGCACCAGCACCGGGTCGGGCACGCTGCCGGCCTTGAAGACGATGTCGCCGCGGACCAGGTCGGTGAACGCGATGTCCTCGTCCGGCATCCGCAGCCGCAGCACCGGCTCGCGGCCGTCGGCCCGCAGCTCGGCCTTCCGCTCGTCGGTCAGCTCCCGGTCGGCGTTGTCGTAGCCGAGCTTGGGGTCCTGGCCGGCGGCACGCCTGCGCTGCTCGACCTCCTCGTTCGTGGAGAACGACTCGTACAGCTCGCCGGCCTCGAGCAGCCGGCGGGCGACGTCGGCGTAGAGGTCCGAGCGGCCGCTCTGCCGGTAGGGCTCGTGCGGGCCGCCGACCTCGGGGCCCTCGTCCCAGTCGAGGTTCAGCCAGCGCAGCGCGTCGAGCAGCGCCTGGTAGCTGTCCTCCGAGTCGCGGGAGGCGTCGGTGTCCTCGATCCGGAAGACGAGCCTGCCCCCGTGGTGTCGGGCGAAGGCCCAGTTGAACAGCATCGTCCGGATGAGGCCGACGTGCGGCGTTCCGGTCGGCGACGGCGAGAAGCGGGCCCGGACGGCGGCGGGCTGTGATGCGGTGCTCATGGTCCGATCAGGGTATTCGGCTTGACGGTGGGCGCGAGCGGGGGCATGGTGAAGTTATTCAACACGCGATGAAAACAACTGGAGGGGCCATGGAACGGACGACGTGCGTGATCGCCGGTGGCGGTCCGGCGGGGATGGTGCTCGGTCTGCTGCTCGCCCGGGGCGGCGTGGACGTCCAGGTGCTGGAGAAGCACGGCGACTTCCTGCGTGACTTCCGCGGCGACACCGTGCACGCGTCGACGATCCGGCTGCTCGACGAGCTGGGCCTCGGCGAGGAGTTCCGCGCGCTGCCGCAGAGCAGGCTGGAGCGACTGGCCTTCCCCGACCCGGAGGGCGGCGTGGCGGTGATCGGCGAGTTCAGCCGGCTGTCACCGCCGTACGACTACGTGGCCATGGTGCCGCAGTGGGACTTCCTCGACCTGCTGGCCGACGCGGCCAAGGAGGAGCCGACGTTCACGCTGCGGATGAACACCGAGGTGACCGAGCTGGTGCGGGACGGCGACCGGGTCGTCGGCGTGCGGTACCGCACCGCGGACGGCGCCGAGGGGGAGATCCGCGCCGGCCTGACCGTGGCGTGCGACGGGCGCGGCTCGATCCTGCGCGACCAGGCCGGCATGCGGGCGCGCGAGTTCCCGGTGCCGTTCGACGTGTGGTGGTTCCGCCTGCCGCGCACCGAGGAGAGCGGCGAGGTCAGCGGCATCCAGGCACACATCGTGGGCCACGAGATGATGCTGCTCATCAACCGGGGCGACTACTACCAGGTGGCGTACTTCCTGAAGAAGGGCGAGGACGCGCACCTGCGGGCGGAGGGGGTCGAGCGGTTCCGCGATCGGGTCGCGAACCTCGCGCCCGAGGTCGCAGACCGCGTTCACACGATCGGGTCAATGGACGAGGTCAAGACCCTGGACGTCCGGCTGAACCGGCTGCGCCGCTGGCACACCGACGGCCTGCTGCTGATCGGCGACGCGGCACACGCGATGTCCCCGATCGGTGGGGTCGGCATCAACGTCGCGGTCCAGGACGCGGTCGCGACGGCCGCCCTGCTGGCCGGGCCCCTGCGCGGGCGCCGGGTCAGCGAGTCGGAGCTGGCCAGGGTCCGCCGCCGCCGGTGGCTGCCGACCGCGGTGACCCAGGGCCTGCAGCGCCTCCTGCAGCGAGTGGTGGTCGGACCGGTGATCTCCGGCCGGCGGACGACGTTCCCGAAGCCGCCGTTGGTGCTGACCCGCAGGTTCCCCGCCCTGCGCCGGATCCCGGCCTACCTGGTGGCGATCGGCCTGCGGCCGGAGCACGCCCCGGAGTTCTCGCGCCGGGGTGGCGTCGGCACTACGCCTTGACCTCGTGGAAGGCGGGAACGGCGATCAGGTCGAGCCTCGCACTCCATAGTCGAAGCGACGCTTCGCCGGATGGGACCGCGTGGAGCACGGGGCCGAAGAACGCCCGTCGGGCTCCATCGGGTGTGGTGATGGCAGGACGGGTGTGCCGATCGCGGCCTCGATGCGGTCGACGCCGTCGTGGTGGGACGCGCGCAGTGCCTGGTCGTAGTCGGTGGTGGTCCCGGCCTCGACGAGTCGGGCGACGCCTACGAGACCACCACCGACGAGCCGATCGCGGTCAGCCATGCCTAAGCTCATCCACGACACCGCGACGGTCTTCTCCCGCGAGATAACTCCCGAGCTTCGCTCCCCGGTCAGCATCGTCCTGGCCATGGGACAGCCCCTGCTGTTCCTCGTCCTGTTCGGCTCGATGCTCGTCGGCACCGGCGCGAGCCTGGGGGATGGCGACGGCGACGTCTGGCAGTGGTTCGTCCCGGGCATCCTCGTGATGATGTGCCTCCTGGGGCCGCTGTCCGCCGGCCACAGTCTGCTCAGCGAACTCAACGGCGGGCAGATGGAACGCTTCCTCGTCACCCCTCTCAGCCGTGCCTCGCTCATCCTCGGACGCACCGGCAAGGACACCGCCACGTTATTCACCCAGGCCATCCTCCTCACCGCCGTCGCCGTACCCCTGGGCATGCGACTCCACCTGGCCGGCGCGCTGGCCACCGTGGTGCTGCTGATCATCCTGGCCGTCGGACTCAGCGCCCTGTCCTACGTTCTGGCCCTCGCCTCACGACCCAGCGGCACCCTGTTCTGGATGGTCACCCAGATGCTGGTCTTCCCGCTCATGCTGCTCTCGGGCATCCTGCTCCCGGTCGACGCCGGACCCGGCTGGTTGGGCGCGGTCGCCGCGGTCAACCCCGTCACCTACATCGTCGACGCCGCCCGTGCCCTGTTCATCGGCGACTTCCTCGACGCCTCCGTGCGCTACGGCCTCATCGCCGCCACGGCCATCGCGGTCATCGGGCTGACCCTGTCCACCCGCGCCATGAGACACGGCATCTGATCACCACTAGCACTCGATGACGTTGACGGCGAGGCCGCCGCGCGCGGTCTCCTTGTACTTGACCTTCATGTCCTTGCCGGTCTCGCGCATGGTCTTGATGACCTTGTCCAGGGAGACGACCTGGTTGCCGTCGCCCTGCAGGGCCATCCGGGCGGCGTTGATCGCCTTCACCGACGCCATCGCGTTGCGCTCGATGCACGGGATCTGCACGAGACCGCCGACCGGGTCGCAGGTCAGGCCCAGGTTGTGCTCCATGCCGATCTCGGCGGCGTTCTCCACCTGCTCGGGGGTGCCGCCGAGCACCTCGCACAGCGCGCCGGCGGCCATCGAGCAGGCCGAGCCGACCTCGCCCTGGCAGCCGACCTCGGCACCGGAGATCGACGCGGTCTCCTTGTAGATCACGCCGATCGCGCCCGCGGTGAGCAGGAAGCGCAGCGCGCCCTCCGGCGTGGCACCCGGCACGAACCGCGCGTAGTAGTGCAGTACCGAGGGGATGATGCCGGCCGCGCCGTTCGTCGGCGCGGTCACCACCCGGCCGCCGGAGGCGTTCTCCTCGTTGACCGCGAGCGCGAACAGGTTCACCCAGTCCATCACCCGCAGCGGGTCGGTGGAGAACGGGTCGCCGGACAGCCGCTCGTACATCTCCTTGGCCCGGCGGCGCACCTTCAGCCCGCCGGGCAGGGTGCCGGGCTGGGAGCAGCCGCGGCGCACGCACTCCTGCATGACGTCCCAGATCCGGGCCAGGCCGGCGTGCACCTCGGCACGCGGGCGCCAGGCGGTCTCGTTGGCGAGCATGATCTCGCTGACCGCGAGGCCGGTGCGACGGCAGTGTGCCAGCAGCTCGGCGCCGGTGCGGAACGGGTGGGCGACCTCGGTGTCGTCGACCTTGATCCGGTCGGCGCCCTGGGCCTCCTCGTCGACCACGAAGCCGCCGCCGACCGAGTAGTACGTTCGCTCCCGCGACCACCCGGTGCCGGTCGCGGCGAAGCGCATGCCGTTGGGGTGGAACGGGAGGCTCTTGCGGCGGTGCAGGACCAGGTCGTCGTCGGTCGAGAACGGGAGCTCGTGCCGGCCGAGCAGCGCGAGCCGGCGGGTGGCGCGGATGCGGTCGACCCGGTCGGTGACGGTGTCGGTGTCGACGGTCTCCGGGTCCTCCCCCTCCAGGCCGAGCAGCACGGCACGGTCGCTGCCGTGGCCGTGGCCGGTGGCGCCGAGCGAGCCGAACAGCTCCGCGCGCACCGATGTGACCGAGTCGAGCAGCCCGTCGGCGTCCAGGCCGGTGACGAACGTGCGTGCCGCCCGCATCGGGCCGACGGTGTGCGAGCTGGACGGGCCGATGCCGATGCTGAACAGGTCGAAGACGCTGATCGTCACCAGAACTCCCTCGTCGCGTCGGCCAGCCATTCGGCCAGGTACGGGGCGAACGACCCTCGTACCAGCACATGGTAGGTCGGGTCGGCGTCCACCTGCCGCAGGACCACCTGTGCCCTGGCCAGCAGGGTCTGCGCGCAGTGACCCGGCCCGAACACGCTGGGGTGCAGGTCGAGCGGGCAGCCCTTGGCGAGCGTGTCGCGGGCGTGCGGGCCGGAGACGGCCAGCGTGGTGCGGTTCGCCGAGACGTCCACGACGGAGCCGTGCGTGTCGCCGAGGGCCTGGTGCAGCAGGGTTTCGATCGCGGGCGCGTCACCGGGCGGGCCGACGACGAGCCATTCGTCGGGTCCGAGCCACAACACGTCGCGGCCGTCGAGCGTGCCGACGCGGTTCGGGCCGGGCAGCGGGTGCGGGAAGGTCCCCACGCGCAGGTTGACCATGGCGAGGAACGGCAGTTCGCGGACGAACGGCGCGGTGAAGGTCACACCGGCGAGTGGGCTGCGCATGAGGTCATCCGTCACGGCGGGTTCCCTCCGGGTCGTAGAACACTGGCTCGGTCACGATCGCGGCGATCGTGCGGTCGGCCAGCGGGGCGTGCACGACCTGGCCGAGGCGGTCGCGGCCGGAGCGGAGCAGGGCGAGCGCGAACGTGCGGCCGAGCGCGGCGGACCGGTAGCTGGAGGTGACGTGGCCGAGCATCGGCACCGGCGGGTCGAGCGGGGTGTCGGGGGCGACCAGCTGCGCGCCCTCCGGCAGCAGGTCGTCCGGGTCGACGGGCAGCAGGCCGACGAGCTGTTTGCGGTCCGGGCGGGCGGTGTCGGGGCGGCGCAGCGAGCGTTTGCCGACGAACGACTTGCGCTTGGACACGATCCAGTCCATGCCCAGGTCCAGCGGGGTGACCGTGCCGTCGGTGTCCTGGCCGACGATCGGGTAGCCCTTCTCGGCGCGCAGCACGTGCATGGTCTCGGTGCCGTACGGGGTGATGCCGAACTCCTCCCCCGCCGCCATGACCGCCTCCCACACGGCGAGGCCGTGCCAACCGGCGACGTTGACCTCGTAGGCCAGCTCGCCGGAGAAGCTGATCCGCGCGACCCTGGCCGGCACCCCGTGCACGGTCGTGTCCACGAACGCCATGAACTTCGGCGGCAGGTCGGCGGCCAGCGCGCCGACCACCCGGCCGGACAGCGGCCCGACGACGGCGATCGTGGCCCACTGCTCGGTGACCGACGTGCAGTGCACCCGCAGGTCGGGCCACTCGGTCTGCAGCCACTCCTCGAAGTGGTCGAGCACGGCGGCCGCGTTGCCGGTGGTGGTCGTGGCGAGGTAGCGGTCCTCGGCGAGGCGCAGCACGACGCCGTCGTCGAACACCATGCCGTCGGCGGTGCACATCATGCCGTAGCGGGCGGTGCCGACCGGGAGCTTCGCGAACGCGTTGGTGTACATGCGGTTCAGGAACTCGCCCGCGTCCGGGCCGACCAGCTCGATCTTGCCGAGCGTGGACGCGTCCTGGACGCCGACGCCCTCGCGGGCGGCCCGGCACTCGCGCAGCACGGCCTCGGTCATGGTCTCGCCGGGCAGCGGGTAGTACCAGGGGCGCCGCCACTGGCCGACGTTCTCGAACTCCGCGCCGCGGGCGACGTGCCAGGCGTGGATGGGGGTGACCCGCGCCGGGTCGAGCAGTGCGCCGCGGTCGCGGCCGGCGAGCAGGGCGAACGGGACCGGCGTGTACGGCGGGCGGTACGTGGTCGGGCCGGGGGTACCGGCGCCGAGCGCCTCCGCGATGACGCCGAGGGTGTTCACACCGGCGGTCTTGCCCTGGTCGTGCGCGGTGCCGATGGTCGTGTAGCGCTTGACGTGCTCGGCCGAGCGCATCCCGGCGCCGGTGGCCCGGAGGACGTCGGCGACCGTGGCGTCGCGTTGCTGGTCGACGAAGTGGGTGTCCCACGAGCCGTCGGCGGCCGGGATCGTCCACAGCGGGTGGACGGGGTCCAGCTCGCCGTTCGCGGAGCCGACGGACACGTGGGCCTGCCGGGCGACGTCCGGCACGAACGCGGCCGTCGCGTCGTCGTAGCGCAGGGTGCCGCCGGCCTGGCTGTGCAGGTGCACCACCGGGTTCCAGCCGCCGGACACGGCGACCAGGTCGCAGTCGGCGGTCTCGGAGCCGAGCGACACCGACGTGACCCACGGCGAGCCCGTCGTGCCGGTGACCGTGGTCCCGGCCCGCACCTCGCCGCCGGCGGAGCGGACCAGGGCGGCGAGCGCTGACTCCTCGTCCCGGACGTCCGCGACCAGCACCTCCGCGCCGGACTCCAGCAGGTCGAGCGCGGTCGCGTAGGCGCTGTCGTTGTTCGTGCACACGACGGCGCGCCGGCCGGGGCGGACCGCGTACCGGTTCAGGTACGTGCGGACCGCGCCGGCGAGCATGACGCCGGGCCGGTCGTTGCCGGCGAACACCAGCGGCCGTTCGTGCGCGCCGGTCGCGAGCACGACCCGGCCGGCGCGTACGTGCCACAGCCGGCCGCCGCCGGGCCGGCGCTGCGCGATGGACAGGTAGTTGTGGTCGTAGTAGCCGAACACCGTGGCGCGGGTGAGGACCCTGGTCTCCGGGAACGACGCCAGCTCGGCGACGACGGTGTCCAGCCACTCCCAGGTGTCCGGGGTGGACAGCAGGGAGCCGCCGAGCTCGGGCTGCTCGTCGGCCAGGAACACCCGCGCGCCAGAGCGCCCGGCCTCGACCGCCGCCGCGAGCCCGGCGCGCCCGCCGCCGACGACCAGCACGTCGCAGTGGGCGTAGGTCTTGTCGAAGTAGCCGTCGTTCGGGGTGGCCAGGCGGCCACGGCCGGACAGGGTGGTCGCCTCGATGCCGTCGGTCAGCTCGACCGTGGTGGCCGGGAGCATCGGCTCGGGACCGACCTGTACCAGGGCGTTGGGTTCCTCGACCCCGGCGGCGACGATCCCGCGTGGCCGGCCCAGGTGGATACTCGGACCGGCGAGGACGTTGTTGGCGAGCATGGCGGACGCCAGCGTGTCGCCGCGGTACCCCGTGTGGGTGACACCGTCCACGGTGAACGTCAGGGGCGTGGTGCGGTCGATCCGACCGCCGGACGGCAGCCTCACGACTCCTCCCGGAACTCGTGGGTCACGGTGTTCCGCACGGCGCGGAACCATCGCCGGCACCCGGCCGTGTGCACCCACCGCTCGGCGAACGGGCCGCGCGGGTTGTCCCGGACGAACACGTACTCACCCCATTCGGCGTCGGACAGCGCGTCCGGGTCGGGCGGGTAGACCACGTCGGCGGCCCCGCC
Organism: Actinophytocola gossypii; assembly: GCF_025165815.1. Taxonomy (GTDB): domain Bacteria; phylum Actinomycetota; class Actinomycetes; order Mycobacteriales; family Pseudonocardiaceae; genus Actinophytocola; species Actinophytocola gossypii. Next base: position 182,135 of record NZ_JAFFZE010000014.1, read on the forward strand.
GTAGGAGAACTCGACCTCGTTCCTCGGCCCGCACCAGGGGCAGCGGATGAGCAGCACAGGGAACCCCCGTTCAGTGCGCGACGGCCGCGGCGCCGTGCTCGTCGACCAGCGCGCCGGTGGTGAAGCGGTCCAAACCGAACGGTCTGTTCAGGGCGTGCGGCTCGCCGTGCGCGATCGTGTGCGCGTACACCCAGCCGGACGCCGGGGTGGCCTTGAACCCGCCGGTGCCCCAGCCGCAGTTGACGTAGAGCCCGGGCACCGGGGTCGGTCCCACGATCGGCGAGGCGTCCGGGGAGGTGTCCACGATCCCCGCCCAGGTGCGCAGGACGTGCGCGTGCCCGAAGACCGGGAACAGCTCGAGCGCCGCCGCCAGCTGGTGCTCGACGACGTGCACCGAGCCGCGTTGGGCGTAGGAGTTGAACGGGTCGATGCCCGCGCCGAGCACCAGCTCGCCCTTGTGCGCCTGGCTGACGTAGACGTGCACGTGGTTGGACATGACCACGCACGGGTGCACCGGCTCCAGCAGCTCCGAGACCATCGCCTGCAGCGGGTGGCTCTGGATCGGCAGGCGCAGGCCGGCCAGCGACGCCAGCACCGACGAGTGCCCGGCCGACGCGAGCGCCACCGCGCCCGCCCGGATCGGCCCGCGGTTGGTGTCGACCCCGACGACCCGGCCGCCGCTGCGGACGAAGCCGGTGACCTCGCAGCCCTGCACGAGGTCGACCCCGAGCCGGTCAGCGGCCCGCGCGTACGCCCACGCCACGTGGTCGTGCTTGGCGATCCCGCCGCGCGGCTGCAGGGTGGCGCCGAGCACCGGGTACCGCACGTCCGGCGAGATGTCCACGATCGGGCAGAATTCCTTCACCTGATCGGGGGTCAACCACTCGGCGTCAACCCCGTTGAGCCGGTTCGCGTTGACCCGCCGCACGCCCTCGCGCACGTCGCCGAGCGTGTGCGCCAGGTTGAGCACGCCCCGCTGGCTGAACAGGATGTCGTAGTCGAGCTCGTCGGACAGGCCCTCCCAGAGCTTCATGGCGTGCTCGTAGATGGCCGCGCTCTCGTCCATGAGGTAGTTGGAGCGGATGATCGTGGTGTTGCGGGCCATGTTCCCGCCGGCGAGCCACCCCTTCTCCAGCACCGCGACGTTGGTGATGCCGTGCTCGCGCGCCAGGTAGTACGCGGTGGCCAGCCCGTGCCCGCCGCCCCCGACGATGACCACGTCGTAGGACCATTTCAGGCACGGATTACGCCACAGCCGGTCCGGGTGCGTCATCAGTCCCCCAGTTCGCGACGGCGGCGGGTGACGTACTCGGCCAGCTCCTCACGGATGGCGTCGTCGAGCGGGGGCTGTTCGTACTCCTCGAGCTTGGTCCGTGCGATCTCGCCCGCGCGGGTGGCGGCGTCGCGGGCGCCGTCGCGGGTCCAGCGCTCGTAGTTGTCCGAACTGGACAGGAACGGGCGGTAGAAGCAGGTGCGGAAGCGTTCCAGGGTGTGCGCGGCGCCGAGGAAGTGCCCGCCGTGCCCGACCTCGGTGTGCGCGTCGAACGCCAGCGACTCCTCGGTGACCTCCAGCGGTCGGAACTCCTGCTGGAGCATCTCCAGCACCTGCACGTCGATGACGAACTTCTCGTACGAGGCCACCAGCCCGCCTTCGAGCCAGCCCGCGCTGTGCATCACCCAGTTGATACCGGCCAGGAACGCCGGCAGCATCGTCATCAGGCCCTCGTAGGCGGCCTGCGCGTCCGGGGTCTGGCTGGACGTCAACCCACCGCCGGACCGCACCGGCAGGCCGAACCGGCGCGCGATCTGCCCGGTGGCGAGCAGCCCGACCGCCGACTCCGGGGTGCCGAAGCACGGCGACCCGGACCGCATGTCGATGTTGGACAGGAACGATCCGAAGACCACCGGCGCGCCGGGGCGGATCAGCTGGGACAGCGCGATCCCGGTCAGCGCCTCGGCCATCTGCTGGGCCAGCGCGGCCGGGATCGACACCGGCGACATCGCGCCCATCAGCAGGAACGGGGTCAGCACCACCGGCTGGTTCGCGCCGCTGTACTCGAACTGCGCCTCCAGCATCCGGTCGTCCCAGCGCAGCGGCGAGTTGCAGTTGATGAGCGAGATCGTCGCCGGGGTCCGCTCGATCGCCTCCCGGCCGCCGAAGAGGATCTCGGTCATCCGGATGGTGTCGGCCGCGTTCACCGCCGAGACGACGTTGCCCATGTAGAACTTGTCGGTCAGGGTCTGCAGCGCGTAGGTCATGTCCAGGTGCCGGGAGTCCAGCGGAGCGTCGTTCGGCTCGCACATCACGCCGCCGGCGGTGTCCAGCGCGGAGAAGCTCTGGGCCAGCCGGGCGAAGTTCTCGAAGTCGGCCATCGACCCGTCCCGGCGCGCCTCGCCCTCGCGCACGAACGGCGGCCCGTACACGCCGCCGAAGACCATGTGGTCACCGCCGATGTGGACGTTGTTGGCGGGGTTGCGGGCCTGCACGCCGAACTCGCGGGGCGCCTTCGCCACCTGAGCCAGCAGGAAGTCCGGGTCGAAGCGGACGTTGTTGTCCTCGACCTTCTGCCCCGCGGCGCGGAACAGCTCCAGCGCACGGTCCGACATGAACTCGACGCCGATCTCCGAGACGATCCGGCGCCAGCCGGAGTCGAGCACCTCCATCGCCTCGCCGGACAGGATTTCGTAGTGCGGCAACTGGTTCCGGAACATCGCTCTCCCTTGACGTTCGGGCTCGTCGAATCTTACGCTCGTGTTATGGAACTTCGGTTCCACAACATGGAACTCTCACTCGATCGAGGAGGTTCGGTGACCCCTCCGGCGGGGAGTCAGGCAGTGGACAGGGCAGCGGCTCTGCTCGCCCTCATCGTCGAGTCCGGCGAGCGCACGTTCACCTCATTGGTGGACGAGGTCGGTCTCGCCAAGTCGACGACGTCGCGGCTGTTGCACGCTCTCGAGCGCAACCGCCTGGTGCGCCGCGACCGCGCCGGCCTGTTCCGCCCCGGACCGCTCTTCGCCGTCTACGCCGCCCAGCACGACACCACCCAGGACCTGCTCGAGCTGGCCCAGCCGGTTCTCGACGAGCTCAGCGAGCACACCGGCGAGACGGTGAACCTCGCCGTGCCGCGCGGGGCCGAGGTCGTGCAGGTCGCCCAGGTCGACTCCGCCTACCTGCTCGGCGCGACCAACTGGCTCGACGTCTCGGTGCCGCCGCACTGCTCCGCGCTGGGCAAGGTCTTCTACGCCTACCGCGCGCTGCCGATGCCGGACGGCGACCTGCCCGAGTCGCCGGTCGGCCGCACACCGACCATCCGGCAGCTCAAGGACGACCTCGCCGAGGTGTCCCGGCGCGGCTGGGCGCTGACCTGGGAGGAACTCGAGGAGGGGCTGGTGGCCGTCGCCGCCCCCGTGCACACCCGGGACGACTCGGTGGTCGCCGCGGTCTCGGTTTCCGGGCCGACCACGCGGATATCCAAGGCGGACGCGGCACGCATCGGGTCCCGCCTGGTCGACAGCACCCGGTCGCTGTCCGTACGGCTCGGCTACCGGCCGAGACGAGCCACACAGAAATGAGGCGGAACAGTGGGTCCTGACGAGATTCTTAAGGCGCTGTACGACGAGACCCTCGTCGGCAACGGACCGCGTGTGCTCGAGCTGACGAACCTCGGGCTGGAACAGGGAATGACGCCCGAGACGATGCTGTTCGACGCGCTGATCCCCTCGCTGGAGGAGGTCGGCGCCCGGTTCGAGCGCGGCGACTTCTTCGTGCCGGAGATGCTCATCGCCGGCAAGGCGATGAGCGGCGCCCTGGACGTGCTGCGCCCGCTGCTCGCCGACACCGGCGCGGAGACGGCCGGCACGTTCCTGATGGGCACGGTCAAGGGCGACGTGCACGACATCGGCAAGAACCTGGTCAACATCATGCTGGAGGGCGCCGGTTTCCACGTGATCGACCTCGGCGTGCAGGTGGCGCCGGAGAAGTTCGTGACCGCGATCCAGGAGCACAAGCCGGACGTGGTCGGGTTCTCCGCGTTCCTCACCACCACGATGCCGATGTTCAAGGCGAACATGAACGCCCTGCAGAAGGCTGGGCTGCGGGACCAGGTGATCGTGATGGTCGGCGGCGCGCCGGTCACGCAGGAGTACGCCGACGCGGTCGGCGCCGACGGCTACGCGGCCGACGCGTCCGCGGCGGTCAAGCGGGCCAAGGAGCTGATCCGGCAACGCCGCGTCGCGGCGACCGTCTGAACAGGAGCCGTGCCATGGAGACAGTCATCTCCTCGCCGGGCCGAACCGTCACGATCGGACCGGACGAGCCGTTCTGCGTCATCGGCGAGCGGATCAACCCGACCGGCCGGCCGAAGTTCCAGGAGAAGCTGCGGGCGGGCGACCTGTCCCGGATCGAGGTCGACGTCGCCGAGCAGGTGGCCGGCGGCGCGATGGTGCTGGACGTCAACATGGGCGTCCCGCTCACCGACGAGGCCGAACTGCTGAGCAAGGCGGTCACCATGGTCCAGGGCCTCACCGACCTGCCGCTGGTGATCGACTCCTCCGTGGTCGAGGCACTGGACGCGGCGCTGCGGGTCTACCAGGGCAAGCCGCTGGTGAACTCGGTGACCGGCGAGCAGGAGCGGCTCGACCAGATCCTCCCGCTGGTCAAGCGGTACGGCGCGGCGGTGATCGCGCTGCCGAACGAGGAGGACGAGATTCCGGACGACCCGCGCAAGCGGCTGGAGATCGTCCGCAAGATCATCGACGTCGCGGTGGGACAGTACGGGATCCCGCTGGAGGACATCGTGATCGACCCGCTGGCGATGCCGATCGGCGCCGACACCACGCTGGTGAACAAGACGCTGGAGACGATCTGGCTGATCCGCGAGGAGTTCGGCGTGAACATGACGCTCGGCGCCGGCAACGTGTCCTTCGGCATGCCGGACCGCGACGCCATCGGGGCCACGTTCCTGCCGATGGCCATGCACTGCGGGCTCACCTCGGCCATCATGGACGCGCGCTCGCCGGTGATGGTGGAGGCGGTGAAGGCGGCCGACCTGCTGCTCGGCAACGACGCGTGGGGCGCGAACTGGATCGCCGCGCACCGGGCGAAGCGGCGCGCCGCGCCATGACCGACCGGGTGCGGATCTCCTTCGGCGACAAGGAGGTCCGGGTGCCCGCCGGGGTGAGCGTGTTCGACGCGGCGAGCTGGCACGGCATCGCGATCGACTCGACCTGCGGCGGCCACGGCACCTGCCGCAAGTGCCGGGTGCGGGTCGACGGGCAGGTCGAGGTGTCCACGTCGGACCCGAGGGCGTTCAGCGAGGACGAGCTGGCGGCCGGGTGGCGGCTGGCGTGCCTGGCGCGCGCCGGGTGCGACCTCGCGGTCGAGGTGCCGCCGCTGGTCACCCGGCCCAAGGCGGCGATGGTCGGCGTCGGTCGGCAGGTGATCCTGCGGCCGGCGGTGCAGAAGCGGTGCGTGACGCTGACCGAGCCCACGCTCACCGACCAGCGGTCCGACGTGGAGCGACTGCTGGACGCACTGGACGACCTGGAGCCTTCGGTCGACCTGCAGGCCGTACGGAACCTGCCGAAGGCGTTGCGGGAGAACGACTACACGGTCACCGCGGTGGTCGTGGACGACCGGCTGGTGGACGTCGAGCCGGGCGACACCACGGCGCAGCGGTACGGGATCGCGTTCGACCTCGGCACCACGACGGTGGTGGCGACCCTGCTCGACCTGTCCACCGGCACCCCGGCGGCGGTGGCGTCGATGCTGAACGCGCAACAGCCGTTCGGCGCGGACGTGATCACCCGGATCAGCGCGACCATGCTCGACCCGGACACGCTGGGCAGGCTGACCGGGCGCGCGCACGAGACGCTGGCCACGCTGGCCGGCGAGGTGTGCGCCGAGGCAGGCGTCGACCCGGGGCGGGTGTACGAGGTGGCGCTGGCCGGCAACGCCACGATGATCCAGCTGGCGCTGGGCATCGACCCGGAGCCGCTCGGGGTGGCGCCGTTCGTGGTGGCGAGCCGTGCGCTCCCCCGCGTGCTCGCGGCGGACCTGGGCGTGCGGGTGCACCCCGGCGCGCCCGCGTACACGTTCCCCGCACTGGGCGCCTACGTGGGCGGCGACATCGTGGCCGGGATGCTGGCGTCCGGAATGGACCGGGACAAGCGGGTGCGGCTGTTCGTCGACGTCGGCACGAACTGCGAGATCGTGCTCGGTGACGGACACCGGCTGCTCGCCACCGCGGCGCCGGCCGGTCCGGCGTTCGAGGGCGCGGCGATCCGCTGCGGGATGCGGGCCGCGCCGGGTGCGGTCGAGGTGGTCAAGGTCGACGAGGACGGCGTGCGGCTCCAGGTGATCGACGACGTGGAGCCGGTCGGGCTGTGCGGGTCCGGGCTGGTGGACGCGGTCGCCGAGCTGGTCGGGATCGGGTTGCTGGACTCCTCCGGGCGGCTGATGGCGGAGGCCGACGCGCGGGAGAAGTTCCCGGCGCTCGCGGACCGGCTGCGCGAGGTGGCCGGCGAGCGGGTGTTCGTGCTGCACTGGCGGGACGACGAGCCGGCGGTGTACCTGTCGCAGCGGGACGTGCGGGAGCTGCAGTTCGCCAAGGCGGCCATCGCGACCGGCTGGCGGCTGCTGGTCGAGGAGCTCGGGGTGGCCGAGGAGGACATCCAGCAGGTGCTGTTGGCCGGCTCGTTCGGCTCGTACCTGTCCCCCGCCAACGCCGTGCGGATCGGGCTGGTGCCGAAGATCCCGGTGCTGCGGATCGTCAGCGCCGGCAACGTCGCCGGCGAGGGCGCGAAGATGGCGCTGCTGTCGATGCGCGAGCGGGCCGGCGCCGACGCGTTGCTGGAGGAGGTGCGCTATGTCGAGCTCTCCGACCGGCCGGACTTCAACGACAGGTTCATCGAGCAGCTCGCCTTTCCCTGAGATCGCGGTGGTCGCGTGCGGGGCGCTGGCCGCGCACGTCGACCGGATCGCCGCGCGCAACGGCTGGCCGGTACGCGTCCACCCGCTGCCGCCGTTGCTGCACAACCGTCCCGAGCGCATCGCGGCCGAAGTGGACGCGGCGCTCGACGCGCTGACCGGGTACCCGAGGGTGGCGGTGGCGTTCGCGGACTGCGGCACCTACGGCGCGCTCGACGAGCTGTGCGCGCGGCGCGGCGTGGCCCGGCTGGGTGGCGCGCACTGCTACGACGTCTTCGCCGGGACGGAACGGATGCGCGCGCTGCTGGACGCCGAGCCGGGCACCTACGTGCTGACCGACTTCCTCGTCCGCTCGTTCCGCCGCACGGTCGTCGCCGAGCTGGGTCTGGACCGGCACCCCGAGCTGCGCGACGACTACTTCCGCCACTACCGCCGCGTGGTGTGGCTCGCGCAGCGGCCGACCGAGGCCCTGCGGGCCGGGGCCGCCGACGCCGCGGCCGTCCTCGGTCTCCCGCTGGAGGTGGTCGAGGTGGGCGAGGGCGGCCTGGAGCGCGAGCTGGCGGTGCTCATGACGACGTTCGCTCCGCGAGCTCCGCTCAGCGGCCCGTCCGCCAGCGTTCCGCCTCCGCGAGCTGGTTGAACGTGTACACGTGCAGGCCGGCCACCGACAGGTCCGGGGTGGACAGGTCGGACGCCTTGGCCAGCAACGTGTCCGGGGAGTAGGTCGTCGCGATCCGCGCGAACCAGGACAGGTGCCTGCCGAGGAACCGCGCCGACTCGGCCACGCCGATCTTCCCCGCCATCGACAGCAGCTTCGTCCGCGCCACCGGTCCGGCGAGCCCGACATGGATGGGCAGGTCGACGCCGCGGCGCCGGACCCGGCGCACCCAGGCGGTGAGCACGGCGGCGTCGAAGCAGAGGTTCGACACGATGTAGGTGGCGTGGGTTCGCTTGTCCCACATGGCCTGCACGGCGATGTCGTCGTCGATCGACGGGTGGCTCTGCGGGTAGCCGGTGATGCCGACGTGCCGGAACGGCCTACCGAGCGCGGTCAGCTCGGCCAGCAGCTGCAGCGCGCAGTGGTAGCGCCCGGCCGGCGGGTCGGCGTCGCCTGCCGGCACGAACACGTCGTCCACACCGGCCCGCACGAGCCGTTCGACGATCTCCTTGAGGTGCACGTCGTCCACCACGAGCCGGGCGGACACGTGCGGCACGACCCGGTACCCGTGCCCGGCGAGCCGCTCCGCGAGCGCGAGGGTCGGGCCCAGCCCCTTGGTCGGCGAGGCGGTGATCGTGACCGGCACCGAGAGCGGAACCGACTCGACGACCCGTTCCTCGACGGAGGGGGTGGGAATGATCTCGTAGCGGATGGTCCGCGACCAGTCGTCGTTGCGCATAGCTAAACTCGATTCGTAATACGCAATCGCCCTGGTCCGAGGGTAACCCCCGGCCGAATCGCGGACAAGCGTTCGACCCTGCGCATATAGTTTCGCCATGAGCAACAGGGATGCCGGTACCGGCGTGCAGTCGGTGGACCGCGCGATCAGCGTGCTGGAGATCCTGGCGCGGCAGGGCGAGGCCGGGGTCAGCGAGGTGGCCACCGAGATCGAGGTGCACAAGTCGACCGCCTTCCGGCTGCTCAACGCGTTGGAGACACGCGGGTTGGTGGAGCAGGCCGAGGACCGGGGCAAGTACCGGCTCGGCTTCGGCATCGTGCGGCTGGCCGGCGCGGTGTCCGGCGGCATGGACGTCACCCGGCACAGCCGACCGGTGTGCGAACGGCTCGCCCGCGAGCTCGGCGAGACGGTGAACATCGCCGTCGGCGAGGCCTACTACGCGGTGAACCTCGACCAGGTCCGCGGCCCGTCGGCGGTCACCGCGCACAACTGGGTCGGCCGGCTCACCCCGCTGCACGCCACCTCCAGCGGCAAGGTGCTGCTCGCCTACCGCAGCGAGAAGCGGCGCGCCGAGCTGGTGGCGCGCGGCATGGAACGTTTCACCCAGCACACGGTCACCACCCACCGGCAACTCACCGACCACCTCTCCGCGGTGCACGAACGCGGCTACGCGGTGGCCGCCGAGGAGTACGAGATCGGGCTGAACGCCATCGCCGCCCCGATCCGCGGCCACGACGGCAAGGTGTTCGCCGCGGTCAGCGCGTCCGGCCCGGCGTACCGGCTGACCGAGACCACGATGCACGAGCAGGCCCCGGCGCTGATGCACGGCGCCGACGAGATCAGCCGCCGCCTGGGTTATCTGGGCTGACCAGACCCTGGCGGAACGCGAAGGTGACCGCCTGCGCCCGGTCGCGCAGGCCCGCCTTGGCGAACAGGTTGTTGATGTGCGTCTTCACCGTCGCCTGGGTGATGTGCAGGTGCGCGGCGATCTCCGCGTTGGACCGGCCGTCGGCGATCAGCCGCAGTACGTCGGTCTCGCGCGGGGTCAGCCCGTGGTCGGGGCGCCGCTCCCCCGGCGAGACGGCGTCGACCAGCCTGCGCTGCACGGCCGGGTCGAAGTGCGCGTCGCCGCGCCGGACGGTCGCGATGGCCTCGGCGATCTCGGCGCCGCGGGAGTCCTTGGTGAGGTACCCGCGCGCCCCGGCCCGCAGCGCGGCGAACACCGACTCGTCGTCGGCGTAGGTGGTGAGCACGACGACCTGGGTGTCCGGGAAGCCGGCGCGGACCCGCCTGGTCGCCTCCACCCCGTCCATCCTCGGCATCCGCAGGTCCATCAGCACCACGTCCGGGCGGTGCCGGGCCACCAGCCGCAGCGCGTCCTCCCCGTCCACACCGGAGCCGACGACCTCCACATCGGACAGCAGGCCGAGGATCAGCTCCAGGCCCTCGCGCACCACCGTCTGGTCGTCGACGACCACCACCCGCGTGGTCATGACGGCATCCGGAGCAGCACGCGGAAGCCCGAGCCCTCGGGGCCGGCGTCGAGGGTGCCGCCGATCAGCTCGGCGCGCTCCCGCATCCCGACGAGACCGTAGCCGCTGCCCGTGCCGCCGAGCACGGCGTCCGCGTTGTCGCCGCCGGTGTTCCGCACGTCCAGCTCGCAGCCGGTGTCGCGGCAGCACAGGCGGATGGTGACCGAGGCGTCCGGGGCGTGCTTGTGCACGTTGGTGAGCGCCTCCTGCGCGGTGCGCACCACCGCGAGCCGGACCTCCGGGGCCAGCGCCTCCGGGTCGCCGTCCACCGCGAGCGTGCACGGGTTTCCCGTCGTGGCGCGGAACTTCTCGACCAGGCCGGCCAGCTCGCCGGCGATCGGCCGCTGCTCGCCGCGCAGCGCCGCGACCGCCCGCTTGGTCTCCTCCAGCCCGGCGCGGGCGAGGTCGCCGGCCTGGCGCACGCGGTCCAGCACCTGTTCGCGGTCGGCGTCGCGCTCCAGCAGCATCCGGGTGCCCTCGAGGTGGACCACCTGCGCGGCAAGGGAATGCGCGAGGATGTCGTGGATCTCGCGGGCCATCCGCTGCCGCTCGGCGAGCACCGCCTCCCCCGCCCTGGACGCGGCGACGGCCGCGGTCTGCCGCTTGGTGGTGGCCAGGTGGTTGAGGATCGCGGCGAAGTACACCGACCACCCGAGCGCCGCCCCGATGCCGATGATCGCGGTCGGCACCAGGTCGATCGCGAGCGAGGTGAGGACGAACCCACCCGCGGCGAACAGGGTGAGTACGAGCGCCTGCCACAGCCGCACCCGGAACGGCGCCAGCCAGGTGACGGCGAACAGCAGGGTCGAGCCGGAGAACTCCTGCAGCCAGTGCGCCGCCAGCCCGAGCACCATCGTGGCCACGAGCAGCGTGATCGGCCACCGCCGCCAGCGCAGCACGACCAGCCAGCACGCGATGCCGGCGAGGAAGATCACGGCGACGACGAGCGCGTCGACCACACCGTCGCGGGCCGCCGGCACGACGCCGCCGACGAGCCCGTAGAGGAAGTAGCCGGCGACCAGGACCTGGACGGGCCTGGCCCACCACGGTCGTGCCGGTCCTGCCATGGTTTCCGACCGTACCTCGCTGGTCGGACCCGCGCCTCCACCCACGGGTGGGCACGGGTTCCACTCCCGCTCCCAAGACCCGCGGGCCGGTTCCGCGCGACCGTGGAGCCATGATTTCGGTGACGGCGTTGAGCAAGTCGTTCGGCAGCGTGCGCGCGGTGCACGACCTCACCTTCGAGGTCGCGCCAGGGACGGTGACGGGTTTCCTCGGCCCGAACGGAGCCGGGAAGACGACCACGCTACGGATGATCCTCGGCCTGGTGCGGCCCGACGCCGGCACCGCGCTCATCGGCGGCACCCGGTACACCGACCTGGAGTCCCCGGTGACGAAAGTGGGCGCGGTCCTCGAGTCGACCGCGTTCCACCCGGGGCGCACGGGCCGCCTGCACCTGGAAACGCTGTGCCTCGCGGCGGGGATCCCGGACCGGCGGGTCGGGGAGGTGCTCACGGAGGTCGACCTGCTCGCGGCCGCGGACCGGCGCGTCGGCGGCTACTCGCTCGGCATGCGCCAGCGGCTCGCGCTGGCGTCGGCGCTGCTCGGCGACCCGGCGGTACTGGTCCTCGACGAGCCGGCGAACGGACTGGACCCGGAGGGCATCCACTGGCTGCGCGGCTACCTGCGCGCCCACGCCACGACCGGCCGGACCGTGCTGGTGTCCAGCCACACGCTGACCGAGCTGTCGCTGATGGCCGACGACGTGCTGGTCGTCAGCGAGGGCCGGCTGGTGGCCGAGCTGCCGGCCGGCCCCGACCTGGAGGACGAGTACCTCACCGCCATCAGGAGCTCCCGGTGAACAAGCTCAGCGCACTGGTCACCGCCGAGTTGCGCAAGGTGGTGGCGACGAGGTCCACGTGGCTGCTGGTGGCGTTGGCCGGCGTGTGCTGCGCCGCGTTCGTCACGCTGGAGGTCGTCCTGTACGACGTCGCCGTCGTGTCGGTGTACAGCATGGCCGGGCAGGGCTATGTGGTGGCGATGATCGTCGGGATCCTGGTGGTCGCCGGCGAGTACCGGCACCGGACGATGACGTGGGCGTTCCTGGTCACTCCGCGCCGGAGTCGGGTGATCACGGCGAAGCTGCTCGCCTGCGGCGTGGTGGGGCTGGCGATCGGGGTCCTCGCGGCCGCGGTGACGGTGCCGCTGGCGCTGATCCTGCTGTCCATGGAGGACGGCCCGCTGTTCGCGCCAGGGGTGCCGCTCGCGCTGCTCGGCACGATCGGGGGAACGGGGCTGTGGTGCGTGTTCGGCGCCTCGGTGGCGGCGCTGGTGCGCAACCAGACCGCGGCGGTCGCGGTCGCCCTGGTCTGGACGCTCTACGCCGAGTGGTTCCTGGTGATGCTGGTGCCGGCGGTCGGCCGCTGGGCCCCGTCCGGCGCGGCCAGGGCGGCGACCGGCTGGACCCGCGCGGAGCTGCCGGTTCCCGGCGAGCTGCTGCCGATGTGGGCCGGTGCCGTCGTGTTCCTGGCCTACACGGTCGTTCTGGCCGCGCTGGCCCGGACGACCACCCGTCGCGACGTCACGTGAGCGCGGGCGGCTCCAGCATGGGCACGAGGAACTGCCGGGCCACGGCGGCCAGACGCTCGTCGTCGTCGAGGTCGACGCCGTGGCTGGGATCGCGAGGAACGACGCGGAGATCCGGACCATCATCTCGCCGGTCTCCGGGCCCCAGGCGCGGTCGAGCACGCGGAACGCCTTCACCTGTTCCGGCCACCCGCTCGACGGCGGCGGTCAGCTCCGCACGCACCCGCCGGGTCCGCCGCCAGCTCCCGCAACGTCGAGGCGGGCAGCCCACGGGCGGTGGTCCAGACGTGCGCCGCCTCCTCGTCCAGCGTCAGCAACGCGGTCAGGTACGGATGCCGGTCGCGGGGACCTGCTGCTCGCCAACCGGTCGGAACTGTCCACCCGCGACAGTGCGGTGCTCGTGGCGGCCGCGCTCGGCGTGGTCGCGAGCCCGTCGACCCATCGGGCCGACCGGAAGCGGAACGCGTCGTCCGCCGACTGCGTCCGGGCCGTGCTCACCGCCGACCTGCCGGCGGCACGAGGCGGACGACGCAGCGAACCGAAGGAGTCGGAGCTGCTCCCCCGCCGGGAACGTCTCCTGGCCGAAGCCGCGCGACTGTTCCACGAGCGCGGCTCCAGCGCGTACACGCACTTCACCGGCAAGGCCGAACTGCTCGCCGCCGCCTACTGCCGCGCGACCAGCCGGCTGGAACTCGTCCCCGCGGTGTACGTGAGAGCGAGAACCTGCCGGCGCCCGGCACGTCGACACGGGGGTGCACCTGGTCGCCGAATCCGAGGCGAGGACCGGCGCCCTGGTGCGCCGCGTGCTCCGGGTTCCATCGGATTGAAGGTTTTCGGCCTCGCGACTCGGGTACACGAGGTAGACCGGCTCGGGCAGGAGTCGTGACCCGGCCACGGACTTGTGGAGGCCGCCATGCTCAGTCATCACGAGGACCGTTCCCTCAGAGCGATCGAGCAGTGGTTCGAGAGCGACGATCCCGCGCTCGCCAGGATGTTCCGGACGCACGAGGAACCCGCGAAGCTCCACCAGCACCGGGTGGCCCGGATCGCCGTGGGCCTCGCCGGCGGCATCACGTTCGCGATCGGCGCCCTGGCCACCGTCGGCGTGCTGGTCGTACTGGGAACGCTCCTGATCTCCGTCGGCGTGTGCCTGCACCTGGTCGCTCGAAAGTCGTAGGCGGGGCACGTCATACCGGAAAGACTCCGGTGAGCCGTTGGGACGCCTCGCACAGGCGTCGTTGCAAGTCCGCGTCCTGTGCCCGGTCGCTGGCGGCCACGCGTTCCGGATAGCCGCGGACCTCGAACAGTCCGCCGGGGCCGTAGTACTCCCCGCTCCGAGCCAGGGGATCGGTGGCCGCGCGGAGTGTGGGCAGCGCGCCCATCGCCGGGATCCGCCCGAAAACGCGGGCGATCGCCGGGTTCGGAATCCGGAACCACGGTGAGGAGTAGCGGACAATCTCGGTACTGGCCCCGCCGGGATGAGCGGCCGGCGCGGCCGTTCCCGTGTCCCGCAGCCGCCGGCCGAGTTCATGGGTGAACAGCAGGTTGGCCAGTTTCGACGCGGCGTACGTGCGGGCGGGAACCAGGTCGTCGGGGTCAGTCCGGTCAAGGCGAAATGGCCGAGGTGGTTGACACCGAACTGGAGTCGAAGCCGTCCTCGGTCAAGCCGGTCACGCGGGCGTTGTTGACCAGCAGGTCTATCGGTCGTACCGCGCGCCGAGTGCGCGGGCCGCCGCGCGCACGGAGTCCAGTGACGCCAGGTCCAGTCGCACGATGTCGACGCCGACAGGTATCAACCGAGATCGCACACTGGATCGGTGGGGCGGGTGGGGCTCGAACCCACGGCCAAGGGATTATGAGTCCCCTGCTCTAACCGACTGAGCTACCGCCCCGGAATCACACGCGTGAGATGAGCTCGAACCTCGGGAGAGCTCGGGACGGACCGGGTATGTGTCCGCGGGACAAGATTACAGGGCACGGACTCGTACACCGCCTCAGACCCCGTCCCGTTCGGTGGCGATCAGTTGCGCGTACGGGATGCCGTCGCCGTACTTGGCGGTGACGCGGCAGATGACCCTGATCCGGCCCGGCCGCATCGGGTCGATTCCGTTGACCGCGTTGCGCAGGGTGCCTTCCGGGAAGGTGTCCTCACCCAGGGCACTGCACTCCTCGGCGAGCCGGCTGACGGACCAGTTGTGCTCCTCGAGCCACAACCGGATCCGATCCCGGTCGAGTTTTGGCATATGCAAAGTCTGCGGTCATCTGCGAGCCTTGTCAAACGGGGATACCTGCGTATCTGCGGCTGTGTGCGGATTTCTGCGAACAGTGTCCCAGTGGACCAGCAGCCTGGCGCCGGGTAGCCGTCGAGCACGTTCTGCGGCATTCTGCGGAACGTGACTCGCCGTGGACTGCACAGCAGCGACTACTCCGACCAAGCCCGCGCTCGCCTGGGAGAGGCCGTCGAGGCCGCCCGGCGCGCCCTGGGGTGCGAGACCCGTGCGCAGTTCGTGGCCGAGTCCGAGATCAAACTGCGCAGTCTCGAGAAGATCGAGGCCGGCGACAAGGGTGTCGGGCCGCGGGTGCTCGACCGGCTGCACCGCGCCCTACCCGGCTGGAACGCCGGCACAGTCCGGGAAATCCTGGAGGGCGGGCCGATCCCCGAACCCGTCGAGCGGCCGCTGTTCCGCCTGGACGTCCAGTGGCACACCCAGGACGAGATCAGCGCGCTGCTGGCGTCCAACGAACACGCCGCCGACGTGCTGGAGCGGCTCCTGCACTGGCACCGGGAGTTCGCGAAGAAGGGCCTGAACGGCGACGACCTGCTCGCCGTCGCCGGGGAAGCCCTCAGGAAGCGGTAGCCGAAAACCCGTAACCGGCCGACCTTCCGCGCGCCTCGACAGCCGCGCGGCCGACTCTTGACGACGCGCGACATCGCGCCGTAGTGTCCCCGATCACCTCCCATCGTTACGTATTAAGGACGGCAATGGCAGGCCAACGACGGTCCCCGACCCAGGTAGACGTAGCCCGTCGCGCTGGGGTGTCCCAGGCGACGGTTTCGCTGGTCATCAGCGGCGGCACCCTGGGCAACCAGGTCGCGGAGAGCACGCGGCAGGCGGTGCTCGAGGCGGCCGCGGAACTCGGGTACACGGTCAACGCCGCGGCGCGCAGCCTCAAGGGCGGCCGCAACCGCATGCTCGGCCTCTACACGTTCGAGCCCGTCTTCCCGGTGAACCAGCGTGACTTCTACTTCCCCTTCCTGCTCGGAGTGGAAGAGGCGACCGCCGCCTACGAGTACGACCTGCTGCTGTTCAGCTCGGCCGGCTCGGGTGGCGACCGTCGGATCTACGCCGGTGGGGTCAACAGGTTGAAGGTGGCCGACGGGTGCGTCCTGCTCGGCAGGCACCTGCATCGTGAAGACCTGGCCGAACTGGTCAAGGAGGACTTCCCGTTCGTCTTCGTCGGGCGGCGCGAGGTGCCCGGCGTTGAGTTGTCGTACGTGGCCGCCGACTACGTTGGCGCCACCAGCGACATGGTGACGACGCTGGCCCGGCTCGGGCACCGGCGGCTGGCCTATCTGAAGGTCACCGACGACACGGAATGGACCCGCGACCGCGAGGCCGGGTTCCGGCAGGGCCTCGCGACGGCCGGGATCCCGGACGACCAGGTCCGCGTCTTCGCCCTGGCCGAGAAGGCCGCCCTGACGGCGACCCAGCTGCGGGACTGGCTGGCGTCGGGGATCACCGCGGTGCTGGTGGAGCCAACCGACGACGACGGCGCGATCGTCGCTCTGGAGCGCGCGGCCGCCGAAGCGGGCGTGCGGATCCCCCAGGACGTCTCGGTGGCCGTGCTCGGTGATCCACCGCTCCAGGACGCGACCCGGCGCGACTGGACCCGGTTCACCCTTCCTCGTGAGCAGATGGGCCGGGAAGCGGTCCGGATCCTCCTGGAACTGCTGGACGACAACGCGAACGCGCGGCAGCTGTACCTGGACTGCACTCAGGTCCTCGGCGACTCGGTGGCGGAAGTTCCCGAACAGTCCTGACCGAGAACCATCACCAACGGAGGCACGAATGCAACGGGTCATTTCCTACGAGCGCGGCCTGGAGAAGTTCAATCCGTTGCGCAAGATCGTGACGTACGACGACTTCGACCACGGCTACAACGGTTGGCTGGACCTGACGCCGAACTTCGTCAACGACGACTACCGGCACCATCCGTCCGAAGTGGACCTGGCGAGTTGGGCACCGACGATGATCAGCGCGGCGCCGATGCGGTTCGCGGCCACCCACGGATCCATGGAAGGCACGTACTCGCTCAAGCTGAACACCAAACCGGTCGCCAACCGCTACGAGGAGAAACCGGCGAACGGAAGCATGGGCGTCGCCCTCAAGCGGCTCTCGAACTTCGACCCCACCATGCGGTACATCCAGATGGAGACGTGGTACGCCTACACCCCGCAGCAGGACCGGCTGGGGTTCGGCGAAGAGGACATGCGCGCGTTCGGGTTCTACTTCGACCTGCAGGATTCCGAATACCGCTGGATGCCCGGGGTGCGCTACGTGAACTCGGTGAACGGGCAGCTCACCAAGAAGTGGCAGTACTGGAAGGTCGCCGACGGGGTGACGAAGAAGGACTGGTGCTACGGCCGCGAGGACGGCTGGCAGCGACCGGGAATCGACAACCTCTGGTACGGGCGTCGCTTTCCCGACGGTTCGGCGGACGCCTTCCAATGGGTTCCCGACGGTGAGCAGGACCTGCTCTACAACGAGAGCCCCGACAAGATCAACTGGTTGTACCTCCGGCTACTGGTCGACTACCGGCGGCGCGAGTACGTCGAACTGCAGAGCATGGACCGGACCTTCGACCTGCGCGGTCTGACGCCGACGTTGTCCGAGCCCTACAAGAGCATCACCAACCTGATCAACCCCATCTTCTTCGTCGAGACGGACACGAATCGAAGCGTGAACCTCTTCCTCGACTCCGTTGTGTACTCCACGGACTGAGACCACCAGCACCACTGACAAACGTCGGCTGAGAAGGGCTGCTTCGTGCTCACATTTTCCACCTCGGTAATCGAACGTCGGCTCGAGATCAGGGCGGCGCACGCCACGCACCCGTTCGAGGCCGGTTGGGCCGGCGAAGCGGTCTTCTTCGTCCAGTTGGAGGGAACGCACCCGGAGTTGACCGTTCAGGCGCAGATCTCCCCGGACGGACTGCACTGGGTCGACCGAGGTGTCCCCAGCGTGATGTCGGCGGAGGACGAGATCGCCGCCATCGACCTGGTGAACTTCGGCGGATGGCTGCGTCTGGTCATCACCGGAGCGACCGAGGAACAGCCGGCGAAGGTGCTGGTGCACCTCGCCCTGAAGGGATGACCGGAAGGAGGGCGGACCGATGCTTCCCCAACTCGTGCGTCGACTCGGCCTCATGTTGTTCACCGTGTGGGGCGCGGTCAGCCTCACGTTCGTGATCCTCCGGCTCGCGCCAGGAGACCAGGCCACCGTCCAACTGGGACCGGAAGCCACCGCCGCCGACGTGGCCGCGTTGCGCACGGAACTCGGCCTCGATCGGCCGATGTTCACCCAGTACCTGGACTACCTGGGCGGTGCGATGACCGGTGACTTCGGTGAGTCGTACCGGTTCCGCGACTCGGCGATGACGATCATCCTCGACCGGTTCCCGGCCACCGTCGTGCTCGCGCTCACCGCGACCGCGCTGGCGTTGACGGTCGGCCTGATCCTGGGCATCCTGGCCGGCCGCTCGCCGGGACGACTCGCCGATCGCGTGATCTCCGGCATCACGCTGGTCATGCAGGCCATCCCGCCGTTCTGGTCGGGCATCATGCTGATCCTGCTCATGGCGTTGACCCTGCGACTCCTGCCGAGCGCGGGATCCGGCGACCTCGAGCATCTGGTGCTGCCCGCGGTCACCCTGGCGATCCCGTTCGCCGCTCTGATCGCGCGGATCACCCGCAGCAGCGTCGCGGAGGTCACCGCCGAGCCCTACATCCAGACCGCACGGTCCAAGGGACTGTCCGAGCGCGCCGTGCTGAGCCGGCACGCCATCCGCAACTCGGTGATCCCCGTGGTGACCATGGTGTCCCTGCACATCGGCACCCTGATGGGCGGCGCGGTCATCGTCGAGCAGGTCTTCGCGTGGGAAGGGGTCGGCTCGCTGCTGGTCAGCGCGGTCGGCAACCGCGACTACGCCATCGTCCAGGGCGCGACCGTGTTGTTCGCCATCGTCGTGGTGACGATGAACCTGCTCGCCGACGTCCTCAACGCCCGGCTGGACCCACGGATCCGTGCGGGGGTCACGTCATGACGGCGATGGGGCTGGTACACGACGCCACGGTGCCGGTGCCGGTGCGGACCGGGCGGAGCAGGGTGCGCCGGGTCGTCGGCGCCATCCCGATCGGGATCTTCGGTCTGTACGTGGTGGCCGCGGTACTCGGGCCGCTGTTCGTCGACTACTCCCCGGTGGGCGGGGACCTCGCCGACCGCCTGCTCGCCCCCGGCTCGGTCACGAGCGACGGCGGCACGGCCGTGTTCGGCACCGACGCGCTCGGCCGGGATCTGTTCGGTCAGGTCCTGTACGGCGCTCGCACGTCCGTGCTCATCGGCACGCTCGTCGTGCTGTTCAGCGGCCTGGTCGGCATCACGGTCGGCACCGTCGCCGGATATCGGGGAGGCACGACCGATCTCCTCGCGTCGCGCGTCATCGATGTGCTGCTCGCCTTCCCCGGCATCCTGCTCGCCATCGTCATCGCGGGGGTGTTCGACCGAAGCCTCGCGATCGTGGTCATCGCGCTCAGCGTCACCAACTGGATCGGCTTCGCGCGCCTCTCGCGTTCGATGGCCATGACCCTGCGGGAGCGTGACTGGGTCAAGTCGGCGACGGTGATGGGAGTCCGGCGCGGGCGCATCATCGCGCGGCACATCCTGCCGTTCATCGCCGGGCCGACGCTGGCACTCGCGACCATCGAGTTCGCGGGCGCCATCCTGGCCGAGGCCGCCCTGAGTTTCCTCGGGCTCGGCCTTCCGTCGGCATCGGTTTCCTGGGGACAGACGATCGCCTCAGGAAAGGAATATCTCGCCAGTGCCTGGTGGATCGCCGCCATTCCCGGAACAGCCCTCGCGGTGCTCGTCATCTGCGTCGGCTTCACCGGAGACCGGCTCACCCGCCACTTCGGCCGGCAGCAATAACGAACCCGAGCACAGCTCAGTGAGGAGCGAGGCAATGAGATCTCGACGGCACACCGCGATCGCGGTGACCGCACTCCTAGGTTTGTTCGCGACCACGGCATGTGGCGCCGGTTCCGCCGACGGCGGTGGCGCCACCGGCGGCGGGGAGATAGCCGTCGCCGGTCAGTTCCCCACCGAGTCCATCGATCCGAACGGAGCGTTGGCCATCGACGGCGGTACCCGGGTCGCGTCACTCCAGTTGTACAGCCCGTTGCTGGAAACGGTCGGCCCTGGCGAGTTCGACGGCAAGGCCGCGGAGAGCTGGGAGATCAACGACACCGCGACGGAGTTCACCTTCACGTTGCGCGACGGGATCACCTTCTCCGACGGCTCCCCGATCACCGGCCAGGACGTGGCCGCGTCGTTCGAGCGCACGGTGGCGGCCGACAGCCCGTTCTCGGCGAACTTCGTCGACGTCGGCGTGCAGGCGACCGACGACACGGTGACCTTCACCCCGGCCGCACCCGACCCGGCGCTGCTGGCCAAGCTGACCGGGGTCATGATCACCCCGGCCGAAGCCACCGAGGACAGCTACCTGGACAAGCCGGTGACCTCCGGTCCGTTCACGGTGGAGTCGTTCACCCCTGGCGGCGACCTCGTGATGGTCCCCAACGACAGGTACTGGGGAGAAAAGCCGACACTCGACCGGGTCACCATCCGGTCCATCCCCGAGGTCGCCGCGCGCGTCACCGCCCTGGAAACCGGGGAGCTCGACATCATCTGGGGCATCTCCGACGACCAGGTGACGCAGCTGAACGGCAACACCGAGGTCCAGGTCGTGTCCGCCACCGGTTCGGCGGTCACCACCATGTGGATGAACGCGTCGACGCCCGCGTTGGCGAAGGCCGAGGTGCGGCGCGCACTGTGGCAGGCGGTCGACTTCGACAAGAAGATCAAGGCGCTCTACCCGGAAAGCGGTGAGCCGGCCGACTCGGTCATCGCTCCCACGGTGTTCGGCTACGCGCCGCAGGAGCCCGTGACCTACGACCCCGACGCGGCGAAGCAGGCCCTCGTCGACGCGGGCTTCGACTTCGACACGACGTTGCGCTTCCACTTCTCGCAGGCGCAGTTCCGGCAGTGGGTGAAGTCGGTCGTGTCCGACCTCGCGGCCATCGGTGTCAAGGCCGAGGCACTGGAGAAGGAACAGGCCGTCTACACCGAGGACCTGTTGTCCCTGAACTGGGACATCAACATCCAGCAGGTCGGCACGCTCGGGCTGGACGCCTCGTACAACCTCGGCAGGCTCTACACCTGCGCCGCGGAGCGGACCGGGTACTGCAACCCGGAGCTGGACCGGATGCTGAAGCTGGCCGGGACCGCCGTCGACCCCGCCGAGCGGCAGGCGGCCTACGCCGACGCGACCGAGCTGATCTGGAACGAGGCGGTGGGCATGTACCCCATGTTCGTCAAGAACCTCTTCGCCACCCGTGCGTCGGTGTCCGGCTTCGAACCGGACGTCGAGGGGCTGCCGCGATTCGACACGGTTTCGGTTGATGAGTGACAGGCTCCCCGCATCGACCAGCACGGCCGTGATGCCGGAGCGGGCCAGGCAAGGGTCCGCCGGGACTCTCCGGGTCCGGGACCTGACGATCGCGCTGCCCGGCCCCCGGGGCATGGCCGACGTCGTCGACGGTGTCTCCTTCGACATGGTCGAAGGGCGCACGACCGGCCTGATCGGCGAGTCCGGGAGCGGGAAGTCGCTCACGGCGATGGCGTTGGTCGGCCTGATACCCGACACCGGTGTGGCGACCGGGCAGGTGCTCCTGGGCGAGGAGAACCTGCTCACGGCCGGCCGGGCGCGGATCCGGCAGATCCGGGGCGCGGAGATCTCGGTCGTGTTCCAGGACCCGTCGACCGCGCTCAACCCGACCATGACCATCGGTGACCAGGTCGGTGAGATCCTGCGGAGCCGGGGTCTGTCCCGGCGCCAGGCGCGGGAGCGGGCGGCCGACCTGCTCGACCACGTCGGAATTCCGGACGCGGCCGGTCGGGTGGGCGCCTACCCGCACGAGTTCTCCGGCGGGATGCGGCAACGCGCGATGATCGCCCTGGCGCTGGCCGGCCGGCCGAGGTTCGTTCTTGCCGACGAACCGACGACCGCGCTGGACGTCACCGTGCAGGCCAGGATCCTCGACCTGCTCGGCCGCCTCCGCGACGAGGACAACCTGTCCATGCTGCTGGTCAGCCACGACCTGCGGGTGATGTCGCACGTGGCCGACGACCTCGTGGTCATGTACGCGGGCCGGGTCTGCGAGCGCGGCCCGGCGAAAGCGGTGCTCAACCGGCCGCTGCACCCCTACACCGACGCTCTGGTGCGCAGTGTGCCGTCGGTGCGGGTCAGGTCGGCGATCGCCGACCCGTTGCCGGGCAGCCCGGCGAACCCGTTCGACCGGCCGGCCGGCTGCCCGTTCCACCCGCGCTGTCCCCGCGCGGAGGACCGATGCCGGACGGAGGTGCCGGAGTTGCGGGAGATCGCGCCGGGACGGGTCAGTGCGTGCCACTTCGCGGAGCTCGCGCAGCGAACACCGGACACAGTCGCCGAGGAGCTGCGATGACGGCCGCCACCGGCCTGCGGGTCGCGGATCTCACCGTGACCTATCCCGGGCCCCGCACCAGCGGTTTTCGTCGACAGTCGTCGATCACCGCGGTACGCGGCGTGAGTCTCGACGTCGCGCCGGAGGAGACCGTCGCGCTCGTCGGTGAGTCGGGGTCCGGTAAGTCCACGATCGCCCGCGCGATCGTGGGGCTGGTGGCTCCGTCGGGCGGTGCGGTCGAGTTCGACGGCGCGCCGCTGTCGAACCGGCGTGACCGGTTGGCACGGCGGAACATCGCGATGATCTTCCAGGATCCCCGGTCCGCGCTGAACCCGCGCATGTCGGCGGAGGCGTCCATCGTCGAAGCCTGGCGGGCACACCCCGAAGCCGCGCCGGAGGGCGTGCGCCGTGACCCCCGGCGGCGACGGGAGGCCGTGGTCGACCTGCTGGCCCAGGTCGGGCTCGATCCCGACGTCGCGGGGAAACGTCCGACGGCCTTGTCGGGCGGACAGTGCCAGCGGGTGAGCATCGCTCGCGCGCTGGCCCTGCGGCCACGGTTGCTCATCTGCGACGAGGCGGTGTCGGCCCTCGACGTCTCCGTTCAGGCGCAGGTGCTGCAACTGCTGGTGCGGGTGCGCGAGGCGCGCTCGCTCTCGATGCTCTTCATCACCCACGACCTCGGCGTCGTCCGTCAGGTCGCCGACCGCGTCGCGGTCATGCGCCGGGGCGAACTGGTCGAGAACGCCGACGCGCAGACGCTGTTCTCCGCACCACGACACGACTACACCAAGGAACTTCTCGCCGCCGCCGTCGACCTCGACGTGAGCGGCTGACTTCACGGCACGTCCTCGTCCGCAGACAGACCAGACCGCAAGGAGAAGGACACATGACCGATCGACTCAACAGGCGCGCGATGATCCGTACGGCGGCGGGCGCGGGGGTCGCGGGGGTCGGCGGGCTCGCACTCGGTGGCTCGGCACAGGCCGAATCGGCACCACCGAGTCTGGTCAACGACGACGGCACTCCCGTCCTCACGCCCCAGCAGTTCGGCGCGGTCGCCGACGGAGAGGCCGACGACACCGCGGCGATCCAGGCCGCTATCGACGCGGCCGGTCCGCAGCGGAACAAGATCGTGGTGTTCCCGCCCGGGCTGTACAAGGTCACGTCGACCCTCGTGGTTCCGGACAACGAGTACGAGTTCCCCGACTCGAACCTGAACCGGTTCGTGATGCGCGGATACGGCATGTTCGGTGAGGAGCCGTCGAAGATCCGCTTCCACCACGACGGTATCGGCATCCGGTGGCAGGCGTCGCTCGGCGGAATCCACGGCATGGCCTTCGACGCACCGAGGAAGACGTCGAACAACGTCGGCATCCACGTCGAGCGGACCGCGAACACCGACGACACCGACATCACGATCGTCGAAACCTCGTTCCTGCGCTTCAACCGCGCGGTCGTGAGCGTGGGCCGCGGGTTCCTGTTCACGAAGAACAAGGTCGCCGTCTGCACCACGGGCGTCGACATCTCCTGGCCCACGGAAGGGACCCAGCCGGGAAGCGGTCCGGTCCACCTCCCGCCCTACGGCCTGCGCAAGTGGCTGATCACCGACAACCACTTCCACTCGAACTTCGACGCGATCGTGTTCCACGGCGCCCCCGACGCCGACTTCCGCGGTGCGGTGATCAGCAACAACCTGCTCGACATCGGCCGCAGGCTGTTCAAGGGCAGCCTCACCAACTCGACCATCAGCGGCAACGTGATCGAGAACGGCACCGGGAACGCGATCATCGAGGTCGACTCCGGCGGACACAACCTCACCATCAGCGGCAACGTGATCGGCGGGTTCGACACCACGCCGGGCGCGTGGGAGCCGCCCCGCTACGCGATCCTCTTCGCCAGCGGGGTGTCCGCGAAGAACGTCACGATCTCGGCGAACTCGTTCAACTGGATCCGCGGCTCCGCGATCGGGTTCGAGCAGTCCGCCGAGAAGATCACCATCACGGACAACTCGTTCGACAACTGGAACCTGAGCAACTCGACCGTCCACGGCGCCGTCATCGCGCACGACGACGCCACCCGGTTCGCGATCCTCGGCAACGTCATCTCGGCCAACCGGCGCCCGTCCGGACTGCCGATCCGGGTCACCGGCGCGCTGCGGGCGTCCAACGTGGTCGGCAACGTGTTCGAGCAGGACGGTCTGGTCGACGCGGGAACGATCAGTGCCGACTCGTTCGTCGAGTCCGAGCCGGGCCGGTTCACGAGGGTCGAGCTGGCCGCGGCGAAGAACGCCGCGATGCGCGTGCACAGCACGGCCACGGAAGGTGTCACCGCGGGCAACAGCTACGGCGGCTACCTCGTCCAGAGCGCGCTGCCGGACGGGTCGGGCCCCGGGGTCAAGGGCGGCGTGGAGGTGGTCGCCGTGAACGCGTCCGGCTCGGCGGCCACCAACCTCCTGTGCGCCACGAACTCCACGAACGAGGTGGTCGCGTTCCAGGCCAGCGTCACCGGACTCGTCCCGCCGACGGACAACACCCGGGACATCGGCAGCGCGGACGCGAGCATCCGGACGGTGTTCGCCCACGCCACCCGGCTGCGTCCGTACAAGGCGGGAGACCTGCCCCCGGCAGCCGACGCGCGGGGCACGCTCATCAGCGTCGAGGACGGTCACGACGGCAAGCCATGCCTGGCCATGTCCGACGGCACGTCGTGGCGCCGCGTGCCCCTGAGCAACTCGATCGCATGAGTGCGGACGTGACCTCGGCCCCGTGGTGGCGGGACGCGGTGATCTATCAGCTCTACATCCAGTCGTTCGCCGACGGCAACGGCGACGGCATCGGCGACATCGCCGGGTTGCGCGGCAGGATCGGCTACCTGTCCCGGCTCGGAGTCGACGCCATCTGGATCACGCCGTGGTTCCGGTCACCGCTGCGCGACGCGGGCTACGACGTCTCCGACTACCGCGCCATCCATCCCCGGTACGGGGACGTGGCCGGGGGCCGGGAGCTGATCGAGGAGTGTCACGCGGCTGGGATCCGGGTCGTTCTCGACATCGTCCCCAACCACACCTCGTCGGATCATCCGTGGTTCGCCGAGGCGCTGCGTTCACCGCCGGGATCAGCGGCACGGGCCCGCTACCACTTCCGCACCGGCCGGGACGGGGGACGGCGCCCGCCCAACGACTGGCTGAGCGTGTTCGGCGGTCCGGCCTGGACCCGGGTCGAGGACGGCGAGTGGTACCTGCACCTGTTCGACTCCGCGCAGCCCGATCTCAACTGGGACAGCGAGGAGGTGCGGTCGGAGTTCGAGGACATCCTGCGGTTCTGGTTCGACCTCGGTGTCGACGGGTTCCGGATCGACGTGGCCACCGCGCTGGTCAAGGCACCCGGGCTGCCGGACCTCGGGTATCCCGACGGCGCGTTCCTCGCCGACCTGACCCGTCCGAACCACCCGCACCGGGACCGCGACGAGGTCCACGACATCTACCGAAGCTGGCGCAAGCTCGCCGACTCCTACGATCCGCCGCGCATGTTCGCCGCGGAGGCCTGGCTCGACGACGCGGAGCGGCTGTCGCGGTACGTCCGGCCCGACGAGCTGCACACCACGCTGAACCTGCACTACCTGAAGTCGGCGTGGGCCGCGCCGGACCTGCGCCGGGCCATCGACACGTCGATCGCGGCCACGTCGTCGGTCGGGGCGCCCACCACCTGGGGGCTGTCCAACCACGACGTCGAACGGGTCGCCACCCGGTACGGCCGCGCCGACACCCGTCGCCGCGCCGGAGTGTCCGCGCCGGAACTCGGTCCGGTCGACGAGCACCTCGGCCGCCGCCGGGCCAGGGCAGCGGCACTGCTGACGCTCGCGTTGCCCGGCAGTGCGTACATCTACCAGGGCGAGGAACTCGGCCTGACCGACGCGGACGTACCCGAGCACGCACGGCAGGACCCCATCTGGTTCCGGTCCGGGGGCAGCCGCCCCGGCCGGGACGGCGCCCGGGTTCCGTTGCCGTGGACCGAGGACGGCGGCTCGTACGGATTCGGCGACAACGGGGCCTGGCTGCCGCAGCCCGAGGGGTGGGGAAACCACGCGGTGTCGGTCCAGGACGGCGACGACTCGTCGTTCCTGGAGCTGTACCGGACCGCGTTGGCACTTCGGCGCTCCCACCCGGCGTTGGGTGGCACGAGCGATGTGCACTGGTGCGACGCGCCGAACGACGACGTCCTGGTGTTCACCCGCGCCCCCGGCTTCGGCTGCGTGGTCAACTTCGGTTCGGCACCGGTGCCGATCCCACTTCGCGGCCGCGTTCTCCTGTCCAGTGACACCAGTGACAACAGCGATGGCGAGGGTGCGGTGCAGCCGGACGGCGCGGTCTGGCTGGACCTCGACCCCACCAGTGAGGGAAGCGGTACGACGTGACGGATGAACATGGGACCAGCGCGGACGTTCTGATCGTCGGGGGCGGTGTCGGCGGTGTCGCCGCGGCTCTCGCGGCGTTGCGTCGTGGCCGGTCGGTGATCGTGACCGAGGAGTACGACTGGCTCGGCGGCCAGCTCACCAGCCAGGCCGTCCCGCCGGACGAGCACAAGTGGATCGAGCAGTTCGGCTGCACGCGTGGCTACCGGGCGTTCCGGGAGGGCGTGCGGGACTACTACCGCACGTGGTACCCGCTGACCGGGGCCGCGCGGCGGCAACCGGATCTGAACCCGGGGTTGGGCCGGGTGAGCCGCCTCTGTCACGAACCACGGGTCGCCGTCGCGGTGCTGGAGGGAATGCTGGCGCCGTACCGCTCGGCCGGGAAGCTGCGAACCCTGACCGGTCACCGTGCCGTCGCCGCGCACGTCGACGGCGACCGGGTCACGGCCGTGACGGTCCGGTCCCGCTCCGGCGAGGAGCTGACCATCGAGGCGCCGTACGTCCTCGACGCCACCGAGCTCGGTGACCTGCTGCCGCTGGCGGGTGTCGAGCACGTGATCGGGTTCGAGTCGCGGGCCGAGACCGGCGAGCCGAGTGCGCCGAGCGAGGCACAGCCGCTCAACCAGCAGGCGTTCTCGTGGGTGTTCGCCGTGGAGCACCACGACGGCGCGGACTTCACCATCGACCGCCCGGACACCTACGGCTTCTGGCGCGAGTACCAGCCGGACTACTGGCCCGACCGGATGCTCAGCCTCAACGCGCCGCACCCGAGGACGCTGGTGGCGACCCCCCGGACGTTCGTGCCGCATCCGGCGGCCGGTCCGATCGTCGCCGACCAGAGCAAGGAGGGCGGCGACATCGACCTGTGGCTGTTCCGCCGCATCTTCGCCCGCGAGCAGTACGCGCCGGGATTCGCGGCCAGCGACGTCACCGTCGTCAACTGGCCGATGATCGACTACCTCCCCGGGCCGCTGCTCGGGGTCACCGACGACGAACGTGCCAAGCACCTGGAGGGCGCCCGGCAGCTCTCGTTCAGCATGCTCTACTGGCTGCAGACCGAGGCGCCGCGACCCGACGGCGGTACCGGCTGGCCGGGGCTGCGGTTGCGCCCCGACGTGATGGGCACCGAGGACGGCCTGGCCATGGCGCCCTACATCCGGGAGTCCCGCCGGATCCGCGCACGGACCACGATCGTCGAGCAGGACCTGTCGATGACGGTACGCGGTGACGCGGGCGCGGTGACGTATCCGGACTCGGTTGGCGTGGGGATGTACCGGATCGACCTGCACCCCTCCACCGGCGGCGACAACTACCTCGACGTGCCGAGCAGCCCGTTCCAGATCCCGCTGGGTGCGCTGCTGCCGGTGCGGATGCGCAACGTCCTCGCGGCGGGCAAGAACATCGGTACGACCCACATCACCAACGGCTGCTACCGGCTGCACCCGGTCGAGTGGAACATCGGCGAGGCCGCGGGGGCGCTGGCGGCGCACTGCCTCACGAACTCGCTCACCCCGGAGCAGGTCCGAGACGACTCCCGGCTGCTCGAGTCGTTCCAGAGCGAACTGGTCGCCGACGGGTTCGAGCTCGCCTGGCCCGAGATCCGGGGATACTGAGCATGATCGACGGGTCCGCACTGCTCGCCGGGGTGACCGTTCCGCTCGTCACCCCGATGGACGAGACCGGCCGCCCGGACGCGGAGCACGCCACGAAGCTGCTCGCGGCGCTGCACGCCGCCGGAGTCGAGAAGCTGATGCTGCTGGGCAGCAACGGCGAGGGTCCGCTGCTGCCGACCTCGGTGGTCGGGCCGTTCGTGGCCGGGGTCACCGCGCGGTGGCGGTCGCTGACCGGCGGCGGCGTGGTCACGGTGAACGTCACGGCGGCGGGCACCCTCGACGCGCTCGAACGGGCGTCGATCGCGGCGGACGCGGGTGCCGACGCGCTGGTGATGAGCCCGCCGATCTACTTCCACCATCGCGCGGACGAGATCGTGGCCCACTACGCGGCCCTCGGCACGGTCGGGCTGCCGGTGGTCGCGTACAACGCACCGCGCTACAGCAACCCGCTGACCCGCGACCTGGTCGGCGCTCTCCTCGACCTCGACCACCTCGTCGGGATCAAGGACAGCTCCGGTGACGTCGAGTTCTTCGGCGACCTCGTCGAGCTGGCCGGGAGCAGGGCGGGCTTCGCCGTCGGCCAGGGCGCGGAGACCCAGCTCGACACCGCCCTGGGCCTCGGTGCCGACGGGATCGTCCCC
Source organism: Actinophytocola gossypii (assembly GCF_025165815.1). Lineage (GTDB taxonomy): Bacteria > Actinomycetota > Actinomycetes > Mycobacteriales > Pseudonocardiaceae > Actinophytocola > Actinophytocola gossypii. The sequence goes on from NZ_JAFFZE010000014.1 coordinate 211,020, forward strand.
GGTGTCGCCAACATCGCCCCCGCCCTGTCCGTCCGGCTGGTCGCCGCGCACGAAGCCGGTGACCACGACGAGGTGCGGCGGCTCCAGACGTTGCACACCGGGCTCACCGCGCTGCACGCGATCCGCCGGGGAACGGCCGGCGTCAAGGCGGTCCTGGCACTACGGAACCTGTGCCCGCCCCACGTGGCCCCACCCCTGCTGCCGAGCGAGCCCGCCGAGCGCGACGCGCTTCTGGAGTTCGTCGCCACGCACGAGGACCACCTGCTCCGGGAACACCATGAGTGACCAGCACGCCAGGCCGAACGTCGTCCTGGTCGTGATGGACGACCTCGGTTACGGCGACCTGAGCTGTATGGGGAACCCGATCCTGCGCACCCCGCGGATCGATTCCGTCGCCGGCGACGGGATCACGATGCGGCACATGTACGCGACGTCGTCGGTGTGCACACCGTCGCGCGCGGCGTTGCTGACCGGCCGCTACCCGCAACGCGTCGGGCTGCCGAAGGTGTTGGCTCCCGAGCACGGCACCGGGTTGTCGTCCTTCGAGTACACGCTTCCGGCGATGATGCGTGACGTGGGCTACCGGACGGCGATGTTCGGCAAGTGGCATCTCGGGTGCCGGCCGGAGCACTACCCGACCCGGCACGGTTTCGACGAGTACGCGGGACTGCTGTACAGCAACGACATGCACCCGATCGAGATGTTCGAGGGGGACCGGGTCTCGACCGCCGAGGTCGACCAGGCCGCGCTGACCGCCGCGTACACCGATCAGGCCGTCGACTTCATCTCCCGGAACGCCGACGGGCCGTTCTTCGTGTATCTGGCGTACACGATGCCGCACATCCCGCTCCACGTGGAGGACGAGTTCGCCGGCCGGTCCGCGGGCGGCAGGTACGGCGACGTCGTGGAGAGCCTGGACCACCACATCGGCCGCGTCCTCGACACCCTCGACGACCTCGGCCTGGCCGACGACACGCTCGTCATGGTGACGAGCGACAACGGGCCGTGGTTCGAGGGCAGTACCGGTGGGTTGCGTGGGAACAAGCTGCACACCTACGAGGGGGGCATCCGGGTTCCGTTCGTCGCGCGCTGGCCGGGGCGGATCCCGGCGGGCACGAACTCCGACGAACCCGTGTGCTTGTTCGACCTGCTGCCGACCCTCGCCGCACTGGCGGGTGGCACGGTGCCGCCGGACCGGCCGGTCGACGGCGTCGACATCTCGTCGGTGCTCACCGGGGGGACCGCGCCGGAGCCGCGGGCGTTGTACTTCTTCCACTGGTGGACGCTCAACGCGGTCCGGGAGGGCCCGTGGAAACTTCACCTCGATCGCCATCCGCGTGACCTGAACCGGGCGCAGGGCAAGGAGTTGCCGCAGCTGTTCAACCTGGAGCTGGACCCGGGCGAGTGCTACGACCTCGGCCACGGTCACCCCGAGGTCGTCGAGCGCCTCACCGAGCTGGGAAGGCGGTTCGAGACCGAGATCGCCGGGCAACGTCTGGCCGCGGAAGCCCGCGCGGCCGGCCGGGTCAGCCCGACCTCGGCCGCGCCGTCCTGACGTTCACGTCGCGGAAGTGCGCTGTCATCGCGACCTCCGCGCGTGCCGGGTCCCGCTCGCGGAGCGCGTCGACGATCGCCCGGTGCCGGCGTACGGTCCGCGCCGGGTCCGGGTCGGCGTCGAGCCGGTGGCCGACCCGGTGGAAGACGTCCCAGAACGCCCGCAGCAGCTGGGTCACCAGCGAGTTGTTCAGCGAGCGGTACAGCACCTCGTGGAACTCCCGGTCCTCGTCGGCGAAGGTCCCGCCGGACTCGGCCCGTTCGTTCATCCGGCGGACGATCTCGTCGAGCGTGGCGAGGTCCGCCTCCGGAACCTCGGCGGCGACGCGTCGGATCAGCGCGTTCTCCAGCGCCTCGCGCACCTCGAGGATTTCCGCCAGCGACCGCAGGTCACGGCCGATGTCCCGCAGCGCGCGGAAGGTCAGCCCGTCGGCGAGCGGGTCGAGGGACAGGCGGCCGACGTAGGTGCCGAAGCCGTGCCGGATCTCCACGATGTCGAGTGCCTGCAGTGCCTTGAGTGCCTCGCGGACCGAGTTGCGGCTCACACCGAGCGCATCGACCAGTTCGGTCTCGGTCGGCACCGGGTCACCGGGCCCGAGGCCGCGGCTGAGGATGAGCCCGGTGATCTCGTCCCGGATCGCCCGGCTCACAGCAGGCCGGCTTCGTCCAGCCGCCGCCGCACGGCGGCACGCTCCGTGTCGTTCAACGGAATCATCGGCCGGCTCGTCGTCGCGGACGCGATCACGCCGCGCGCGCGGAGACCTTCCTTGAACGCACCGATGGCGGAGGAGTACGGGCCCATCCTCGTTCCACCGACGCGGATCATGCGGAACAGCCGCCGCAGCCGCGCCTGCTCGGCGCGCGCGGTGTCCCAGTCCGCCCGGCCCGCCGCGTCGAACAACCGCAGGTACCCGTGCGGGTCGACGTTGCCGATGCCGGGAACCAGCCCGTGTGCGCCGATGAACAGACCGAGGTCGGCGAGGGTCTCCGAGCCGGAGAAACACCGGAACCCGTCCGCCTCCGTGGACTCCAGCACGGCCCGCAGGCCGTCCAGGTCGCCGCTGGAGTCCTTCAGCGCGACGATCGTGCCGTCCTCGGCGAGGTCGGCGACGACGTCGGTGGGCAGTTTGCTGCCGACCGAACTCGGGATGTCGTAGGCGACGAGCGGCAGGTCGACCGCCGCCCGGATGGCCCTGAAGTGGCCGCCGAACTCCGAGGGGTGCGTCGGCACGTAGAACGGCGCCGTGGCGACGAGCGCGTCGGCGCCGGCGGCCTCGGCCGCCCGCGCGTGTTCGATCACCCGGGGCGTCGTGGTGTCGATGACCCCGGCGAGCACCGGCACCTGCCCGGCGGCCACGCCGGCTACCACGTCCAGTGCCCGGTACCGCACGTCGTCCGGGAGGTAGGCGACCTCGCCGGTCGACCCCGTGACGAACAGGCCGTGCACGCCGGCGTCGAGCAGGAAGGCCGCGAGGCGTTCGAGCGACGGCACGTCCAGTTCCCGTTCCGCGGTCAGCGGGGTGCACACGGGAGGGACAACGCCCCCTACGAGCTGTGTCACAGGCTTCTCCCAAGACGTTGGATGTAGGACATTCTACGTCCTGCATCCAACGTGCGGAAGTGCTTCCATGGTCGTTACCCGTGGCGACTGCCCTACCTGGTGTCCTGCTCCTCCAGTTGGACTCGAACCAACAACCCTTCGGTTAACAGCCGAATGCTCTGCCAATTGAGCTATGGAGGATCGCTCGCCGTCCCGTGTCCGGCGGATGCCAACTCTAGCGCATGCCGGAAACGGGGTTCTCAGCCGGTCGGCAACCAGCGTCGAACTGGGGGAAGATGGCACCGGCAGAGCAGGTCGAGCTTGGAGGCGATGACATGAAGGCGTTCGTGCTGGGCGCCGCCGTCGGGTACGTGCTGGGCGCCAAGGCGGGCCGCGGGCGGTACGACCAGATCGTGCGCACCTACCGCAAGCTCGCCGACCACCCCGCGGTGCAGGGAGCGGCCGGCATCGCGCGGGCCAAGGTCGGCGAGAAGGCCGGCTTCGGCAACAGGACCGGGCACGCCTCCGCGCAGACCGGCAACGGCCGGCGGGACGTGAGTGAACCAGCGCACCAACGGCCGTGAACCGGCGCGGGCCCCGGCACGCGACGTGCGGGGGCTCGCCAAGGCCCACCTCCACCTGCACCTCACCGGCGCCATGCGGCCGGCCACCCTGGTCGAGCTCGCGGCCGGACACGGCATCGCGGTGCCGCCGCCGCTCCCCCGCACGGCCGGCACCTGGGCCGACTTCCAGGACCGCTACGACGCGTCCCGCCAGGCCATCCGCACCGCGGACGACGTTCGCCGGGTCGTCACCGAGGCCGCCGAGGACGACGCGAAGGACGGCTGCGGGTGGCTGGAGATCCAGGTGGATCCGACCTCGTACGCCCCGGTGTTCGGCGGGCCGCGCGCGGCGCTGGAGGCGGTCCTCGAGGGTGCCAGGGCGGCGGTCATCCCGGTCGGGGTGATCGTCGCGTCGAGTTGGCGGCGGTCGCCGGAACACGCGACCGGGCTCGCCCGGCTGGCGGCCGAGTACGCCGGTCGGGGCGTGGTCGGCTTCGGCCTGTCCAACGACGAACGCGGGGCCGCGGTGGCCGACTTCGCGCCGGCGTTCCGCGTCGCCCGCGACGCCGGGCTGCTCGGCACGCCGCACTCGGGGTTCTACACCGGCGCCGAGCACGTCCGGGCCTGTGTCGAGCACCTGGGCGCGCAGCGGATCGGCCACGGCACGTCGGCCGCGGCCGATCCGGCGACGCTGGCACTGCTCGCCGAACGGCGGGTGGCGCTGGAACTCTGTCCGACGTCCTACCCGCCGTTCGGCGTGCACGAGCTGGCGGCGATCCCGGTCCGCGCACTGCTCGACGCCGGCGTCCCGGTGGCGGTCGCGACCGACGACCCGCTGCTGTTCGGTACCGGGCTGGCCGAGCAGTACGCGATCTGCCGCGAGGTACTCGGCCTCGACGACGACGAGCTGGCCGTGCTGGCCGTGGCCGGGATCGAGGCCTCGGCCGCGCCGCCGGCGGTCAAGGCCACCATGCTGTCCAGTGTGGACGCCTGGTTGCGGTAGGTGCTCAGCGCCGGACGGCGACCAGGTCGTACTCGGTCGTCGGCTCCGGCGTGGTGCCGAAGCGGGCGTTGGGCAGGTACAGGCGGCCGGCGAAGCGGGCGACCGTCGTCGGGACGTCGAAGCGCTCGTCGGTGATCTGGTCGACCACGCGGGCCGAGTCACCGCGCAGGCGGAGCTCGGTCACGGTGTTCGCCCGGTTCCGCACCACCCACAGGGTCCGGCCGTGCCGCAGCAGGCCGTCACCGTTGGTCAGCGCGATCGGCACGTTCACTCGATGGGTTACACCCGAGGGCTCGACGCGGAACAGGAAGCCGGTGTTGGACTGCACGACCAGGAGACCCCGGCCGTCCGGCGTGGTGGCGATCCCGTTGACGTTGAAGCCCTCCTGGTACACGAGGTCACCGGTCAGCGGGACCACCTCGGCCCGCCGCGGCAGGTGGTGCCCGGCGAGCGGCAGGCGGTACAGCACCGGGTTCACCGAGTCGGTGAACCACGCCGCCGTCCGGGTCAGCACGACGTCGTTCACGAACGCCTCGCCCGTGGCGAGCTGGTAGCTCGCGAGCACCCGGCCCGACCGGGTGTCCACCACCCGGGCGTCGCCGGCCGCGCCACCAGCGACGAACAGGCGACCGCGGGCGTCGGTCTTCATGCCGACCGACGGGGTTCCGGGGCCCTCGCTGACGATCCGGCCCCGGCCGGTGACCAGGTTCGCGCGGTAGATCGAGCCGTCCGCCAGCGAGCCGAGGTAGGCGAACGGGCCGGGGCCGACCGCGATGCCCTCCGGCTGGAAGCCGTCCGGCAGCGGGATGGTCGTGGGGAACAGGGATCTGGCCGGCGATCCGGGCACGGCCGAGGCGGCCGGCGCCAGGCCGAACAACGCCAGCGCGGTCGTGAGCAGGGACAGTCCAACGCGTCGGAGCATGACGGCATCCTTCGTCGAAGGGCGGGGACGAACCAACCTACGCGTCCCGGGCGCCGGCGGTTCAGCGCGCGCTCAGGTCTCGTCGTCGGTCCTGCTGGCGGCCTTGACCGCCTCGGCGACGACGGTGAACAGGTCGGAGTCGCTGAGCCCCAACGTCCTGAACCGGCTCCGCCAGTGCACGACCCGCCGCAGCACGACGTCGGCGTCCGCGTCGTCACCGACGAGCGCCGTGATGTCCGCCTTCGCGTCGGAGAACGCCACGTCCATCCGGGCCTTGGCCGGCTTGTCCGGGTCGATCAGCTCCAGCTCGGGGACCGGCTCGCCGGCGAGGATCGCCTCGGGGGTGTCGATGCTCCAGCCGCGGAGGTGTTGGCCGAGGAAGTACCCGACCGACTCCCACACCGATCGGCCCACTCCGGACTCGCCCTTCTCGAGCCCGTAGATGCTGCGCGCGCTTCTGCCGACCGCGGCGCCGAACGATTCGTGGCTGGTGTAGCCGAGGGCGATCCGCGCCTGCCGAACCACCTTGCCCAGGAGTCGCCGCGCCTCCGGTGTGTACTTCGCGCGCGCCACAGCCGCAGCGTGCCGCAGGAAAGTACGCCGTCGGCGTGCTCGGCGAGGCGCCGAGGCGACCGGATCGGCCGCAGAATTTCGCACTCTTTCGCAAAAACTGACCTCGCGTGGCCCGTCCGCGAGGTGGCGCGATCGCAATAGTTCGCACGAAGTCCCGTGCGCGTTGGGCGTGTCGCTAGGGCACCCGGGCGACCGCGAAGACGCGGCGGTACGGGAACCACGTCGTGCCGTCCGGCCGGGGCGGGTAGGCCGCGCGGAGGCGTGCGGCCAGCTCGGTGCGGAAGTCGCCCCACTCGTCGTCGTCCAGGTTCGCGCGGATCGGCCGGAGGGCGGTGCCGGTGACCCATTCGAGCACGGCGTCCGCGCCGGTGAGGCGGTGCAGGTAGGTGGTCTCCCAGGCGTCGACCTCGCACCCGAGGTCCGCCAGCAGGTCCGCGTACCCCGCCGGGTCGAGGACGGCGTCGTCCTCGCGGAGGACCACCGACTCGAGGTTCCACCGCCCGGCCGCGGCCAGCGCGCGGATCTCGCGGTGGGACGGCGCGCCGAAGTTGCCGGGGACCTGGAACGCCAGCCACGCGCCGGCCGGCAGTTGGCCCACCCAGCGCGCCAGCAGCGACTCGTGGCCGGGCACCCACTGCAGCACGGCGTTCGACACCACCACGTCGGTGTCCTGGCGCGGGGTCCACTCCCCCACGTCACCGACCTCGGCGGCCAGCCCGCGTTCCCGGGCGGCCTGGACCATCTCGGCGGACGAGTCCAGCGCCTCGACGACGGCGGACGGCCAGCGCCGGGCCAGGGTCGCGGTCAGGTTGCCGGGGCCGCAGCCGAGGTCGGCGACCCGGCGCGGCGCGTCGGCCGGGACGCGGTTCAGCAGGTCGAAGAACGGGCGCGACCGGTGGTCGGCGAACGCCAGGTACGTTCCCGGATCCCACATGGACACCTCCAGCAACAGTACGACTGTACTGTTTACTGTAGTGCGTCCCGGATCTTCGCGGCGACCTCGGCAGCCACCCGCCGCACGGTCTCCTCGTCGGTGCCCGGGTCCGCCCGGACCTGCAGCACGACCCCGTCCCGCCCGGGCACCTTGCGCTGCACGAACCACGCCCCGCCGCCCGGCAGCTCCCGCCGGTGCCGCGAGCGGATCGAGCCGTTCACCCGCGCGTGCACCGCGTCGGGCAGCTTGTTCGCCTGCTCCAGCACGTACCGGACCGGGCGCTGGTCGGTGAGCAGCACCGCCTCCCCCGCCGTGCCGGTCTCCACCGCCTCGACCAGCTCCAGGGTTCCGTTGCCCCAGGTGGCCTTGCTGATCAAATGCCAGCCGACGCGCCGGGGCCCGTTGTCGTCGGTCGGCACCCACAGCCCGAGCGAGGACGCGAACAGGTGACCGCCGCCGCGCAGCCGCGCGGTCGCCACGACGTGCTCCTCCGGGTCCAGCTCGCCGGTGAACTCCGCCGGCACGCCACCGCCGAAGAACCTGCGCCACAGGCTGGTCACGACAGTCCTCCCGCCGCCTGGTCGCCGAGGGCCTTGCGGTACTGCTCCAGCGCGACCAGGTCGCCGAACAGCGTGCGGTAGTCGTCGGCGTCCTCGACCGGCGACAGCCGTTGCAGCCGGGACTTGAGCTCCGCGATCTGGGTGGCCACCACCGTCTCCTGCAGGGCCGCGATGAGGCTGCTGACGAACCGCGCGTCCGGCTCGGCCCGGTGGTGCAGCGCCTCCACGGCGAGCTCGGTCACCAGCGACCGCACGGTCTGGTGCGGGCACGCCTGGCTGGCCGCGTCGACCAGCGCGGGGCCGGAGAGCCCGGACGCGGTGCCGCCGACCGCGAGCAGCGCCTCGTACAGTTCCCGGTACGCCGGATGGGTGAACGCCTCCTTGGGCACCGAGCTGTCGTAGTACGGCCCGGCCAGCTCCGGGGCCTGCAACGCGGCCTTGAGCGCCTCGCGCTGCACCCACAGCCGGGGGTCGTTGCGCGGCGGCCGCGGCGGGCCGTCCACGTCCACGGCGAGCGCGCCCTGGTCGGGGTCGGTCGGCTGCGCGCGGCCCCGGCGCGCCGGTTGCGGGGCGCCGCCCGCGCTCTCCCGGACCCGCCGCACCACGGTGGCGGTGTCCTCCCAGCCGACCCAGCCGGCGAGCTGGCGGGCGTACTCGTCGCGCAGCGCGGCGTCCTTGATCCGCGCGACCATCGGCACCGTGCGGCGCAGGGCGTCGACCCGGCCCTCCGCGGTGTCCAGGTCGTGTTCGCCCAGCTCGGTGCGGATGGCGAAGGCGAACAGCGGCTTGCGGCGGGCCACCAGGTCCTTCACCGCGACCTCGCCCTTGGCCTGCCGCAGCTCGCACGGGTCGAGCCCGTCCGGCGCGATCGCGATGAACGTCTGCGCGGCGAAGCGCTGGTCGTCGTCGAACGCCTTCAGCGCGGCCTTCCGCCCGGCCTCGTCCCCGTCGAAGGTGAAGATCACCTCGCCGCGGAAGGCGTCGTCGTCGATCAGCAGCCGGCGCAGCACGGTGATGTGCTCGGCGCCGAACGCGGTGCCACAGGAGGCGACCGCCGTCGGCACGCCGGACGCGTGCATGGCCATCACGTCGGTGTAGCCCTCGACCACCACGACCTGGCGTCGCCGCGCGATCTCCCGCTTGGCCACGTCGAGCCCGAACAGCACCTGGGACTTCTTGTAGATCGGACTCTCGCTGGTGTTGAGGTACTTGGCCTGGATCTGGTCGTCGTCGAAGAGCCGGCGCGCGCCGAAACCGACCACGTCACCGCTCAGGTCCTTGATCGGCCACAGCAGCCGCCGGTGGAAGCGGTCGATCGGGCCCTGCCTGCCCTCCCGGGACAGGCCGCCCTTGATCAGCTCCGAGAGCTCGAAGCCCCGGCCGAGCAGGTGCTTGGTCAGCTTGTCCCAGCCGCCGGGCGCGTAGCCGCAGCCGAACGCGGCGGCCGCGGCCTGGTCGAACCCGCGCTCGGCGAGGAACTCGCGCGCCTTGACCGCCTCCGGCGTGTGCAGCTGCTCGGTGTAGAACTCCGCGGCCGCGCGGTGGGCGTCGACCAGGCGGGTGCGGGTGCCCCTGTCCCGCTGGCGGGTCGGCGCGCCGCCCTCGTAGGTGAGGGTGATGCCGCTGCGCTCGGCGAGCCGCTCCACGGCCTCGACGAAGCTCAGGTGGTCGATCTTCATCAGGAACGCGATGACGTCGCCGCCCTCACCGCACCCGAAGCAGTGGAAGGTGCCGTGGGTGGAGCGCACGTTGAACGACGGGGTCTTCTCGTCGTGGAACGGGCACAGGCCCTTGAGCGCGCCGCCGCCCGCGCGGCGCAGCGACACGTACTCGCCCACCACGTCGTCGATGCGGTTCCGCTCGCGCACCTGCGCGATGTCGCTCTCCCGGATCCGCCCCGCCATGGTCTCGAGTCTAGGCGGGCCGAGTCGGGCATACGATGGACGGGTGACGGTCACCGACGACGTTCTCGCCGAGCGGTTCGGCGAGCACCGCACGCGTCTGATCGGCGTGGCGTACCGCTTGACCAGCCGGCTGTCCGACGCGGAGGACGCGGTCCAGGAGGCGTGGCTGCGACTGTCCGGTTTGGACGACCGGCAGCGCGCGGAGATCCGCGAGCTGGGTGCCTGGCTGACCACCGTCGTCGGCCGGATCTGTCTGGACCGGCTGCGCTCGGCCGCCGAACGGCGCGAGCGCTACGTCGGCCCGTGGCTGCCCGAGCCGATCGTCACGCCGCTCGGCGGCCGGCCGGGCGGCGACGATCCACTCGAGACGATCGTGCGAACCGAGGACGTCCGCCTGGCCGCGATGGTCGTGCTCGACCGGCTCACCCCCGAGCAGCGGGTCGCGTTCGTGCTACACGACGCCTTCGACGTGCCGTTCGCCGAGATCGCCGGGATCCTCGGTGTGGCGGAGGCCACCGCCCGGCAGCACGCCTCCCGCGGCCGGCGCGCGGCCGCCGACGCCGGACCCCCGCCCAGGACCGCCGTCGATGAGCAGCGCGCGGTCCTGGAGCGGCTGGTGGCCGCGATCGTGGGCGGCGACCTGGACACCGTGGTGCGGCTGCTGCACCCGGACGCCGTGCTCACCGGCGACAGCGACGGCAAGGCGCGCACCGCCCGTCAGGTCATGGTCGGCAGCGACAAGATCGGCCGGTTCCTGGCCGGGCTCTTCCGGCAGTACGGCGCGCACCGGGTCGACGCCGGCGAGCTGGTGCTGGTCAACGGCGACCTCGGCATGGCCTTCCCGAACATCCCGGCGGACGGCGAGTACCGGGCGCTCGACCGGCGGATCACCGGTTTCGCCGTCCGCGACGGGCTGGTGACCGCGATCTACGACATCGTCAACCCGGACAAGCTCACGCACCTGGACTTCTGAGCGCCTCGTCGGCCGGTACCGGGATCCGGCAGGCGTCGCCCGAGGTGAACCCCTGGTCGCGGAGGTCGAGCGCGCTGAACATCCTGGCCCGCATGTTCTCCAGCCCGATCTGGTAGGTCAGCTCGAGCACGCCCTGGTCGCCGAACTCCGCGCGCAGCTCGGCGACCTGCTCGTCGGTCACGGCCACCGGGGTGTCGGTCATCGCGTCGGCGTAGGCGATCGCGAGCCGCTCGGCTCGGTTGTAGGCGTCCGAGGTGCGGTAGTCGTCGATCCGGCGCAGCCGCTCGATGTCCAGGCCGCCGTGCTTCTGCAGCATGGTGCCGAAATCGACGCACCACGAGCAGCCGAGCCGCTGGGCGGCCCGGTACACCGCGATCTCCCGGACGTTCGCCGGCAGGACGGTGCTGGCCCGCTGCGCGGCCAGCTCGTGCACGGCGCTGGCCCGCAACAGCTTGCGGTGCCTGGCCAGCACGGTGAACGGCTCCGGCACCGCCCCGAACCGGCGGGTCGCGAACCGGTAGAAGGCGCGCAGGAAAGGACGCGCCTCCTTGGTGGGAATCCCTGGAATCCTCGGCATGGTCTCCTCCTCGTCCGGCGATCACCGCGTTGACGAGCCGGGCGCGCTGGATGTGACAGCCCGTTCCTGGCGGCTAGCCTGGCCCGGACCGAGGGATGGGAGTGCACGTGGGTCGGCCGCCGAGGTTCAGCGAGGACGCCATCCTCGACGCCGCGCTCGACGTCCTGACCGACGGCGGCCTCGACGGCATGACCATCGCGGCGATCGCCGCCCGGCTCGGTGCGCCGACCGGGTCGATCTACCACCGCTTCCCCTCGAAGGCGGTGCTCCTCGGCCGGCTCTGGCTGCGCACGGTCCTGCGGTTCCAGGCGGGCTTCCTGGAGGCGATCGGACACCCGGACGTCGACGAGGCGGCCCGAGGTGTGGTGGGCCACCTGATCGAGTGGTCCCGAACGAGTCCCGGCGAGGCACGGCTGGTCGCCGAGCACTGGAACCGCCCGCCCGGCGAGAACTGGCCCGAGGAGATGACCGCCCGGATGTCGACGGTCAACGAACGGGTCGACCAGGCCATCGACGACTACTGCCGGCGCCGCTACGGGCACGCCACGCCCGAGAACCGCTACGTGGTCCGGTTCGCGCTGCAGCACCTGCCCTACGCGGCCATCCACGTGTTCCTTCTGGAGGGTCTGCCCCAGCCGGCGCACCTGCGGCGCGTCGCGACCGAGACGAGCCTGCACGCGCTGTCCCTCGCCTGACCCTCAGGACACCGACGAGATCTCCACCGGCAACCCGTTCCTGGGCCGCATCGCCGCGAACCCGGTCGGCCGCACCCGCCCGGGCAGCAGTCGCAGCTCGGCCCGGTCGAGCAACCGCGCCAGCATCACGGTCAGCTCGGTGGTGGCCATGGTCGATCCGATGCAGCGGTGCGGCCCGCCGCCGAACGGCACGAACTCGTGCGGCCCCATCTTCCGGTACCCCGGCGCGTCCGGCAGCCACCGCTCCGGCCGGAACTCGAGCGGATCGCGGTAGACGTCCGGGTCGCGATGGGTGACGTAGGGGCTGTAGAGCAGCGTCGAGCCCGCCCGCACCGGCACGCCGGCGAACTCGAAACCGTGCACGACGTGCCGGGCCGACACGACAGCCGGTGGATAGAGCCGCAGCGTCTCGGCGACCACCGCTCGCAGGTAGGGCAGCCGGTCCGGGTCGGGTGGCCCCTCCGCCGACCGCACCTCGTCCACGGCGCGCTCCCGTACCGCGACGTGGGTCAGCAACGCGCGCACCGCCCACGCCATCGCCGCGCTCGTGGTCTCGTACCCGGCCGCGATCAGGGTGACCGCCTGGTCGCGGACCTCCTGGTCGCTCAGTCCCCCGTCGTCGCGGCCGCGCACGAGCACCGCGAGCACCTGGTCGCCGTCGTCCGCGTCCCCGGACCGGACCCGGGCGATCTCCTCGTGGATCCGCTCGTCGACGATCGCCCGCGCCCGCATGGCCCGCCGCCACACCGGTGTGCGCAGCGCGCGGTGCGCCCGGACCGCGTCGGGCAGCCGGTCGACCAGGTCGAGCAGCGCCTGGAGGTGCTCGCCGAAGAAGTCGGTCTCACCGGCGAGCCGGGTTCCGAACAGCGACCGCAGCGTGCTCGCGCGGATCGCCGCCCGGAACACCTGGTAGGCGTCGACCACCTGGCCCGGGCGCCAGCGGTCGATCGCCTCGTCGGCCGACCGCGCCATGACCTCCAGGTAGTGGCCGACCTGCCGGTGGTGCATCGCCGGCTGCACGAGCCGCCTGCGGCGCCGGTGGTCGGGCCCGTCGGAGACGATCAGCGACGTCTCGCCGTCCACCGGCACCAGCCCGGCGAACGCCGGCCGCATCGCGAACAGGTCGTGGTTGGCGAAGACGAACCGGTTCGCCTCCGCCCCCAGCAGATACGCGTACCGGTTGGGGCCGAAGCCGGCCCGAACCACCGGGCCTCGACGCCGGTGCAGTCGCCGTAGCAGTTCTCCCGGACCGTAGCTGACGACCATGCGCACTCCCATCGACGTTTTAGAACGTCGATTCTATAACCCTAGTGCAGCGTCAGGTTACGCCGGCGGTATCCCACGGCCCCCAGCGCGAGCAGGAGCACCGACAGGCCGGCCATCGCCGCCACCGGGCCCGCGGTCAGCGCCTGGGCGGGCAGGTCCGGCAGGTGGCTGAACGGCGAGACGTCGATCAGTGGCTCCGGAAGCTCGAGCAGCGCGCCGAACTGGCCGACCACCAGGCAGACCGCGAACGCCGCCCAGGCCAGCGCCACCGCGGCGCGGGGCACCAGCCCGAACACCGCGACCACGAAGCCGGCCAGCACCAGGGTCGGCGCGAGCTGCGCCACCGTCGTCACCAGCAGGTCGCCGACCGCGGCGGTGAGGTCGCCCGCGACCACCCCGTAGGCCAGCCCGGTGCCGAGCCCGAGCGCGAACAGCACGAGCACCGTGCCGGCCAGGGCGACCAGCACGTGCGCCACCAGCCACCGGGTCCGGCTCACCGCGGTGGCCAGCACGATCTCGGCCGGGCCACCCGTCTCGTCGCCGCGCAGCCGGAGCAGGGCCTGCAGCGTGTAGCCCGCGACGACGACGCCCATCAGGCCCATCATGGCGGCGAAGTAGGCGTCCACCAGGCTGCCGCCACCGCCGAGCTGGCGCATGAGTTCCGCGCTCTGCTCGCTGCCGAACAGGTCGTCGACCTGGTCGCCGATCCCGCCGAACGCGAGCCCGAACACCGCGACGCCGACGAGCCAGCCAAGCAGGGTCCCGCGTTGCAGTCGCCAGGCGAGCCCGAACGGGGTGCGCAGGCTCCGCGTCGCCCTGGTCCGGCCGCGGCGGACCGGCATCATCCCGGTGCCGACGTCGCGGTGCGCGCTCAGCCAACCGGCCAGCCCGAGCGTTGCCGCGGTGAACAGCCCGAACAGCGCCAGCGGCCACCAGCGCTGGTCGCCGTACGGTTCGAACCGCTGCGCCCACCCGATCGGCGACAGCCAGGACGGCCAGGCGGCGGTGACAGTCATGCCGTCCGGCCCGGTCTCGCCGGTGGCGTCGCCGACCGCGCGGAGCAGGTAGGCCAGTCCCAGCGCGGCGGATGCCAGGCCGATCGCGGCGCGCGCTCCCTCCGCGACCTGCGCGGCGACGGCGGTGATCCCGGCGAAGGCGAGCCCGGACGCGCCGATCGCGGCGCCGGCCGCGATCGAGCCGGCCACCGGCAGCCCGTTCGCGAGCAGCGCGACCGCGCAGACCCCGGCGAGCAGGACGTCGGCTACGGCGGCGACCAGCAGCGCGGCGGCGAGCCCGGCGTGCCGGCCGACGGCGGTCGACCCGGTCAGCTCCGCGCGGCCGAGCTCCTCGTTCTGCCTGGTGTGCCGGACGACGGTGAGCACGTTCATCAGCGCGGCGAGCACGCAGGTGAACACCAGCGCCTCGGCCACGGCGAGCGCTCCGACGTTGCCGCCCGTGGCCGGGCCGGTGAACGCCCTGGCCACGACGCTGCTCGCACGGATGGCGGCGTTCTCGGCGACCGCGGCCGGGGTGGCGTACAGCCCTTCGATGGCGGAGGCGGTCGAGCCGACCAGGGCGGCGAGCGCGAGCAGCCAGACGGTCAGCCGCACCCGGTCGCGCCGGACGGCCAGGCGGGCGAGGACTCCGGTGGCGGTCATGCTCATCGGGCACCCGCCGGCTGGTCGCCGTAGTGGCGCAGGAACAGCTCCTCGAGGGTGGGTGGCGTGCTGGTCAGCGACCGCACGCCGAGGCCGGCCAGGTGCCGGTGCACGTCGGGGAGCCGCTCGGTCTCGACCTCGAGCCGCGCGCGGTGGCCGTCGACGGCGACGTCGTGCACGCCGGCGAGGCCGGCGAGCCCGTCCGGCGGCGCGGCGGTCTCCACGGAGATCGACGTGCGGGTGAGGTGGCGCAGGTCGGTGAGGCTGCCCGACTCGACGGTGCGGCCGGAGCGGATGATGCTCACCCGGTCGCAGAGCTTCTCCACCTCGGCGAGGATGTGGCTGGAGAGCAGGACCGTGCGGCCGGCATCGCGCAGGTCCCGCACGCAGTCCTGGAACACCGCCTCCATCAGCGGGTCCAGGCCGGAGGTCGGCTCGTCGAGGACGTACAGCTCGACGTCGGAGGCGAACGCGGAGATCAACGCGACCTTCTGCCGGTTGCCCTTGGAGTAGGTGCGCATGCGTTTGCCCGGGTCGAGGTCGAACAGGTCGACCAGCTCGCGGCGGCGGTGCTCGGCGAGGCCGCCACGCAGGGTGCCGAGCAGGTCGATGGCCTCGCCCCCGGTGAGGTTCGGCCACAGGTTGACGTCGCCCGGGACGTAGGCGAGCCTGCGGTGCAGCGCCACGGCGTCGCGCCACGGGTCGCCGCCGAGCAGGGTCGCGCGACCGGAGTCCTTGCGCAGCAGGCCGAGCAGGACGCGGATCGTGGTGGACTTGCCGGCCCCGTTCGGGCCGAGGAAGCCGTGCACCTCGCCGGTGTGCACCGTGAGGTCGAGCCGGTCCAGCGCGACGGTGTCGCCGAACGTCTTGACCAGTCCGTCGACTTCGATCGCGGTCATGTGGGCCCCCTTTCGGAATTTACTTACCATCGGTAAGCGATGTTAGCCTACTCAGGTGAACGCGGGTAAGGACAGCACGCGGGTAAGGATCCTCACAGCGGCCGAGCAACTGTTCGTGGAGCGCGGCTACCACGCGACGACGCTGCAGGAGATCGCCGACCGGGTCGGCATCACCAAGCCGGCGCTCTACTACCACTTCGACGCGAAGGCCGACATCCTCGCCAACCTGCTCGATCCGATGACCAGCGAACTCGAGCACGTGCTCGACCAGGCGTTCGCCGCGGCCGAGACCGGCGGTGTCGCGGCCGCGCGCGAGGTGCTGATCCCCGGCTGGCTGGACGTGTTCCTGCGCTCGCGCGGCACTCTGTTGGCCCTGGTCCGGGAGCTGGCCTCCACGCCGTCCGGCGCGTTCGACCGGGCGATCGCGGCGATGGAGCGGGCCATCGTCCTGTGCGCGGGCCCCGACGCGGGCGTCGCGGAGCAGGTGACGATGGCCCAGGTCGTCGCGGCGATCACCGACCCGGTCGCGCTGATGCCGCACCTGCGCACCGACGTGCTGCGCGAGCACCTGCTGGCCGGCGCGTGGCGGCTGCTCGGCGAGCCGGGGGACGCGCCCCGGCCGGCGCGGCGCGGCGGCGGGCGCCCAAGGTCGCTATCGGCCGAGGACATCGCACTGGCCAGGGAACTGCACGCGAGCGGGGAACACTCACCCGAGTCGCTGGCCGGGCGGTTCGGCGTCTCCCGGGCGACGCTGTACCGCCATCTCAAAACTTAGTTCTGAGATTCGCGACGAGTTATGAGACTCAGGGCTCGATGACCCGAGCCATGAAGTACACCGCACCGGTCGCCGCGTGCCGCACCACGAGCAGGAACGGCCGGTCCACGACCATCCGCTCGCTACGGGTCGGCATCGACACCATCCGCATCATCACCGCGGTCGCGGCGGCGCCCTCGAGACCCTGCTCGTCGATCCGCAGCACCGACTCGTGCAGCACCGCCTCCACCGCGAGCGGCGAGGGGCTGATCCCGGAGAGGTCGGCGTCCCGGGTGAACGCCGTACGCACGCCGAGCCGGCCGAGCGGCTCGGTCAGCTCGGTCTTCGTCCGCACCTCGAGCCGGGGCAGCGCCAGGTCGACCTGGGTGAGCCGGGGCGCGTCCAGCAGGCGACCGAGCGCGTCCGCGTCGAGCGCGTCCTCGGCCTCGGCGAGGTCCCCGTCCGGCAGCAGCACGACCGCCTCGACCCCGCCGACCGCGCGGAGCGTGGCCACCTGCCAGCCGTCCTGGGCGGCATAGCCGATCCGCTCGGACAACGCCATCGTCGGCACCTCGCGGGTGGCGGACGGGGCGTGGAACGGGCGCGGCGTGGTCGCCCCCTCGGTGAACCGCAGACGCCAGGCGCACTTCAGGTACAGCGCGTTGACCAGGGCGGACACCGTCTCCGCGGTGATCGCACCCGGCGGGATCAGCTCGGGGACGAGGTCCCGGGTGGTCTTGGCGACGTCGACGTTGACCAGGTCGCGGGCCTGGCCGGGCGCGGTCTGGAACGGCGCCTCGCGGACCGTGCCGTTCGACCACCGGCCCAGCTCCTCGACGAACGACACGAGGACGTCGACGGATTCGTCGGTCCAGAGCGTGTTGGCCACCGCGATCATCGGCTCGTCCTCGTCGCCGCGGGGCGCGTCCAGCTCGGTGGCCTGGAGCAGGAGCTTGCCCAGCTCGCCGAGGTCGCCGTGCGCGTCGCCGAGCAGGGCGGTCGCCAGCTCGTCGCGGGTCTCCCCGGCCGCGCCCTGGGCGAGCAACCCGAGCGCGCTGGCGACCGAGAACGGCGACCAGCACACGCCGGAGCCCGGGGGTGCGACAACGCGGTGCAGGGCGAGCGTGAACGCGAGGTGCGCGCGGTCCGTCATGCCTCGAGTGTGCCACCTCACACCCTCGGTACGCCGCCGCCGACGAACACCCCGTGCCAGTGAAGCGCCTGCGCGTCGGTCAGGGCGGCGACCTGGTCGACCACGACCCGCAGCCGGGCGGCGTCGTCACCGGCGGCGTCGAACGCCGGCACGAACGCGGGTTCCAGCGCGTCCGCGCCACGGTCGACGAGTGCGGCCACCAGCTCGGTCAGCCGTTCCCGCTGGGTGGCCTGCAGCGCGCGCCGGCCGGGGTCGCTCATCACGTACCGCAGGGCCACCGCCTTCAGCAGCGCGACCTCGGCGGCGACCCGCGGGGGCACCACCAGCTCGGCCGCGTACCTGGTGAGGATGCCGTCGCCGTGCTCGCGCCGGGTCGCGGTGACCGCGGCGGCGGCGAACCGGCCGACGAGTTCACTGGTCAGCCGCTTCAACGCGACCTGGGCGCCGAGGGTGTCGTCGTACTCAGTGCCCGCGAGGTCGGCCACCACGGGCAACCGCAGCAGGTCGGCGGCGACCTCCTCGAGCCCGGACACCGGCTCGGGGCTGAAGTGCTTCGCGGCGAGCTCGGCCACCACCGTCCGCTCGCCGGCGGCGGTGAGCGCGGGGATCGAGATGCGGCCGGAGCGGACGCCGTCCTCGACGTCGTGCACCGAGTAGGCGACGTCGTCGGACCAGTCCATCACCTGCGCCTCGATGCACCGGCGGCGATCCGGCGCGCCGTCGCGGACCCAGTCGAACACGGCCCGGTCGTCGGGGTAGACGCCGAACTTCCGGGTGCCGGGAGTGCGGGGCCACGGGTACTTGGTGGCCGCGTCCAGCGACGCGCGGGTCAGGTTGAGCCCGTGCTCCCGCTCGCCGAGCACCTTGGGCTCGAGCCGGGTCAGGATGCGCAGGGTCTGCGCGTTGCCCTCGAAACCGCCGCAGGCCTGGGCGACCGCGTCCAGCGCACGCTCGCCGTTGTGCCCGAACGGCGGGTGGCCGATGTCGTGGGCGAGGCCCGCGGTGTCGACGACGTCCGGGTCGCAGCCCAGTTCCTCGGCGATGCCCCGGCCGATCTGGGCGACCTCGAGCGAGTGGGTCAGCCGGTTCCTCGGCACCCCGCTGACCTCGGAACCCTCCCCCGGGCCGACGACCTGGGTCTTGCCGGCGAGGCGGCGCAGCGCGGCCGAGTGCAGCACGCGGGCGCGGTCGCGGGAGAACGGACCGCGCCGGGCGGGCAGGGAGTCGGGCAGGACCGCGCTCTTGCCCGGCTCGGGGTACGGGCGCGCCGTGTCGTGGTCGGCGTAACCGGGGGTCATGCGCGGAGGTTACTGGTCGACGGCGACATCCTGGCCGATTCCGAGGCCGTCCGCCTGAGCCCGCGTCGTCCGGTAGTACAGCAGGGCCGCGGTCTCGTAGAGGATGTAGCGGACCTGCGTCTGCCTGGTCTGCACGATGGGCCCGCTGTGCGTCGGCGAGGTCCACGCCTCGAGGCCGACGTCGGTGGCCATCGTGCGGGCGCGCAGCGAGTGCCACGGATCGGTGACGATCACGGCGGTCTCCCAGCCGCGCGCGGTGATCTCCTTGGCGGCGGCGCGGAGGCTGCCGAGGGTGTCCTTGCCGACGCCGACCCCGATCAACGCGTCCTCGGGAACGCCCTGGTCGGCCAACCAGTTCGCGCCTGCCTCGGCCTCGGTGTACTCGTCGCCCGGCTGACGGCCGCCGGTGGTCACGATGTGTTCGGCGACCCCGGCGCGGAAGAGGTTGCGCGCCTTGCGGAGACGGGCCTCCAGCACCTTCGACGGCACGCCGTCGTACTGGGCGGCGCCGAGAACGATGACGACGTCGGCGCGGGTGCGGTCGTCGACCCGGGCGACCTGCCAGACACGGAAGGCGGTGCCGCCGACGACCAGCAGGCCGATCAGCAGCACGCCGACGAGCAGGCGACGCACGAACCGAACGCCCGGTCGCGGCCTCGGGTCCTCGGGTGTCACTGGACCGATCATTCCAGACGCGTGGAGCGGCACCGTGAACCCCGGGGACAAACGATCCAGCCTACCCGTCACCACCGACAATCCCGCCCGATCGACCGCTCCGTCGGCCGAGTTGTCCACACCTCCCCCACCTGTCCACAGTTCGACCGTCACCGCCCCCACGCCCCGCGCCGACCGGGTTTGCTTGGCGGCATGACGAATTCCGCACCGCTCGACCTCGACGCCCTGCCCCGGCTGTTCCGCCACCAGGTGGCCACCGCGACCGACCTCGTCGCGCTCGGCCTCACCCGCACGGCCATCGACGAACGATGCGGCGACGACGGACCGTGGCGCCGCCTGCAACCAGGACTCGTCCTGCTCCGCGACGGGCCGCCCAGCCGTGCCCAGCGCGTCCAGGCCGCGCTGACCATCGCCGGACCGGACGCGGTGCTGACCGGCGTCGACGCGCTGGTCTGCCACGGCCTGACCGCGGCGCGCCTGGAGGGTCCCGTCCACGTCCTGATTCCGCCGCGCCGACATTCCCGCCTCGTGGACGGTGTGTTCTTCGACCGCACCCACACGCTGCCGGTGCCCCAGCTCAGATCCGGCTTCCCGGTCGCCCCACCGGCCAGGGCCACGGCCGACACCTGCCGAAGAGCCAAGGCGGCCCACCACGTGCGGGCCCTGCTGCTCGAGGCCATCCGGCACGGCCGCGTACCGCCAGCCGCCCTGCGCGCGGAGTTGGCCGGCGGGTCGAGCCGGGGCACCGCCCTGCCCGGCCGGATCCTCGCCGAGATCGACGACGGGGCGAGCGCGCTGGCCAAGGGCCTGGCGTCCCGGTTGGTCCGCCGGGCCGGGCTGCCCACGCCGCGGTGGCGGGCGCCGATCTGCGGGCCGACCGGCGTCCACCTGGCCACGCCGGACGCGTGGTGGGCGGAGGTCGACCTGGCGTGGGAGATCACCGCGCACGCGTTCGAGCCGTCACCCGCCGAGGTCCACGCGACGTTGCGCAGGGCGAGCAGGCTGGCCGCGGCGGGAATCCTGGTGATCCACACGCCGCCGACCGAACTGCGGGACAACCCGGCACGGGTGGCCGACCTCCTCCGGGACGCCCACGACCGGGCCGCGGCCCGCGTCGCGCGAACCGAGGCGGCGATCATGGCCGCCTGATCCCCCATCCCCTACGGCGTGAGGCGGTGCAGGTCGCGCGGGAACAGGGTCGTCCACCGGACGTTGCCCAACCCGAGCAGCCGTGCCGTCCACCGCTCCAAACCCATCGCGAACCCACCATGTGGAGGCATGCCATGCGTGAACACGTCCAGGTAGTCCCGATAGCCCGCGGGGTCCTCACCCCGCGCCAGCAACGCGGCGAGGTAGTCCGCGTGCCGGTGCAGCCGCTGCCCGCCGGTCACCAGTTCCAGGCCGCGGAACAGGAGGTCGAAACTGTTCGAGTAACCGGGCCGGTCCGGGTCCGGGTGCGTGTAGAACGGCCGCTTCGCCATCGGGTACCCGGTGACGAACAGGAACTCCGACCCGTACGTGCGCACCGCCCACTCCGAGAGCCACCGCTCGTGCGCCGGCGCGAGGTCCGGCTCGCCGCGCGGGTCGTCGTCGGTGTGCCGGGCGATCAGCTCCTGCGCGTCGGCGAAGTGCACCGACGGGATCTCGGCCGGCACCTCCGGCACCGGCACGATCCCGGCGACCGCGTCGACCATCCCGGCGACGGTCTCCCGCAGCACGGCCATCACGTCCCGGTGGTCGGTCACGAACCCGAGTTCCGCGTCGAGGCTCGTGTACTGCGCGAGGTGGCGGGCCGTGTCGTGCGGCTCGGCGCGGAACACCGGCCCCACCTCGTACACCCGCTCGAACACCCCCACCAACGCCTGCTTGAAGAACTGCGGCGACTGGGCGAGGTACGCCCGCCGCCCGAAGTAGTCGATGCCGAACACGTTCGCCCCGGACTCGGTCGCCGACGACACGATCTTCGGCGTGTGCGTCTCGGTGAACCCGAGACCGTCCAGTGTGGACCGAAAACCAGCCACGCTCGCGGCCGTCACCGCGAACCGCTCCCGCAACTTGGGATGCCGCAACGCGACCGGCGCGTGGTCGAGCACCGTGGGCAACGAGGCCGCCATGCCCGGCCGGTAGAGGTCGAACGGCGGCGGCACCGCCGGCTCGGACAGCGGCACGAACTCCGGCTCGGTCAGTTCGTACCCGCCGGGCGCCTGCTCGTTGGCGGTCACGGTGCCACGCACCTCGACCACGGTCTCCTCGGGCAACCCCGATTCCCCCGCGGAGCGCGACACGACCTGCGCCAACCCGGTCCGGTCCCGGACCACGACGAACGTCACGGACTTCAACTCACGCCGGCGGTGCACCCAACCGGCGATCTTCACCCGCTCGCCGACGTGCCGAGGCAGGTCGACGGCCAGAACACGAGAGATCATCACACTCCCTGGTGGATTCGTGCACGATCCCTTGGGAGTGCGGGCGAGAAGGGAACTCGCGGTGCCACCGCACTTTCACCACCGGCACGCCGGCAGCCTCATCATGGCCCGATCACGGTGGCCGACCGGCGGGGCATGGGGCGACGCCGTTCCTCCCCGCACTCAGGAGGGTCTTCGCCCGGGGCACGAGTCCGCCTTCCCAGCTACCGGCGGCTCTCTCCGACTCGTGTGCTCCCCGCGCTACTCGTCTCCGTCAACGCGTTGCCGCACAGGGTAAGCGCTCTCCTGCCGATCAGACTCGCGATTTTCCACCGCACCCGCCGAGCCGCGACCCGCCCAGTCAGCCGGCGGCGGCGTGGATCACGCTGTGGAGCGCGTCGGCGATGCGTCGGGCGGCGCGGTCGGGATCGGGTTGACCCGCGTCGAGCCAGGCGATGACGGCTTCGAGGGTGAAGGCGGGAATCAGGCGTGCCGCCCAGTCCTGCCAGGGACCGTCGGGGATCGACCCGGTGAGGTGGCGCTGGGCGATCTCGGTGGAGGTGGCGCGTAAGCCGTCGACGACATCACGGAACTCCGGCTCCCGGACGGCGTGCCGGAACAGCAGCCGAAAGCCGTCCGGGTCGTCCCCGGCGGCGCGCACCAGAGCGGGAACGGAGTCCTCGTCGTAGTTGCCGGTGCCCACGGAGCCGGTGAGGCGGTCGCAGGCCCGGTCGAGCACCGCGCGGTACAGCTCGTTCTTGGAGGTGAAATGCCGGTAGAGGATGACGTGGGTGACGCCTGCCTCGACGGCGACATCCTCGAGGCCGGTGGCGGCGTAGCCGGTGCGGGCGAAGGCGCGGGTGGCCGCGGCGAGGATCTGCTCGCGTCGTTCGGCACGGGGAAGGCGGCGACCGGGCTCGGCTCGCGTCGCCGACGCGCCTCGGCGGTCGGGGTACTCGCGTGCCATCGGCACCTCCTCTTGTACAGGTCGGAATATACAAGTAACGTTGTTAAGGAGTGCTTATACAAGAGCAAATAAACTTGTGGAGGCGATCGTGGATGCCCCGGTCCAGCTGCCTTTCGAGGAGACACATCCGCTGCGGGTCGCGCCGCGGCTGCGGCTGCTCCAGGCGCGGCAGTCGATCCATCGGGTGCGCACAGCCGTGGGGCACGAAGCGTGGCTGGTCACCGGACACGCGGAGGTACGGCACCTGCTGGACGACGACCGGCTGGGTCGCGCCCATCCCGATCCGGACACGGCGGCTCGGACCGGGGAGTCGGTGTTGTTCGGCGGCCCGCTCGGCGACTTCGACACCGAGCGGGCCGACCACGCGAGGATGAGGTCGCTGCTGAGGCCGCACTTCTCGCCCCGGCACCTGCGTGCTCTCGGCGCCCGGGTGGAGACGTTGACCGCGCGGCTGCTCGACGAGTTGGCGGACCAGGGACCGCCGGCGGACCTGCACGCGGCGCTGGCGGTGCCGTTGCCGATCCTGGTGATCTGCGAGCTGCTCGGCGTGCCGTACGAGGACCGGGACCAGTTCCGCGGCTGGACCGCGGACGCCGCGAACACCCGCGACCGTGCCCGGTCCGAGCGTGGGCTGGCCGAACTGTTCGGCTACGGACAGCGGCTGGTCGCCCGCAAACGCGAGGAGCCGGGTGACGACGTCATCTCACGGTTGTGTGCGACCGAGGGCGTCTCCGACGCCGAGGCCGCCGGCATGTCGATGGCCCTGCTGTTCGCGGGCCATGAGACCACGGTGGTGCAGATCGGCCTCGGGACGCTGATGGTGTTGGCCGACCGGGCTCAGTGGCAGGCCCTGGTGGACGACCCCGGTCTGGTCACGAACGCGGTGGAGGAGATGCTGCGGGCGCGGGCCAAGGGTGGCGGCGGCATCCCTCGGTACGCACGGACGGACCTGGTGATCGACGGCGTCACCGTGCGGGCCGGCGACCTGGTACTGCTGGACAACGGGGCGGCCAACCACGATCCGGCGATGTTCGCCGACCCGGACCGCCTGGACGTCACCCGGCCGGCCGGCGCGCACCTGACGTTCGGGCACGGTGCGCGGTACTGCCTCGGGGCTCCACTGGCCCGGATCGAACTGTCGGCCGTGTTCTCGCAGCTCGTGGCCAGGTTCCCGACGCTGCGCCTGGCCGTGGACGTCGAGGACGTGCGGACACGCCGCGACGTGGTCACCGGCGGCCTGGTCGAACTGCCGGTGCGGTGGTAGCGGATCCGTGGCCAGGCCATGCGCGTCAGTGCCGCGCCGCGTGGGTCATGGCGGTGAGCAGTGTTCGCGCGCCGTCGGTGGCGGTGTAGAGGACGCTGTGGCCGTCCTGCCGGCGGGTGACCAGGCCGTCGGCGTCCAGGCGGGTCAGGTGGTACGACACCGTGGCCGGGCTGAGGTGGTGGCGGGTGGCCAGTTCCGAGGTCGACCGCGGGGTGTCCAGGTCCGCCAGCAGGGCGACGCGGCGGGCGCTCAGCTTCGGTGCGCCGAGCACGCGCCCCGGGGACGCCCAGACCGCGCCTCTGCCGCGGGCCGGGTAGCCCAACAGCACGTCGCCGGGTGCGCCGTTCCACACCGCGGGCCACGGCAGGAACACCGAGGGGGTGAGAACCGGACCGGGCACGGGCTCGGCCACCAGGTCGTACGCGGACTCCTTGGTGAGCACGGCGCCGTCCCAGCGCAGGGTCGGGTGCAGGTCGCCGAGGATGCGGGCGAGGCCGACCCGGGCGGCGTTGGCGGCGCGGTGCCGCACGTCCTCGTCCAGGACCCGGCGCAGGGCAGGCCACGAGTCGGCGAGCGTGGCGTGCCAGCAGTGGCGCAGCTGCTCGGCGGCGGACTCGGCCACGGCGCGTTCCCCACCCCGGTCGAGGACGGCGGCCACCGCCGGGGGCAGCGGGCTGCCCGGGAACGCGCGCTCCAGGTGGTCCCGCACGGTCCCGGGCGGCGTGGTCGCCACGGCCTCCAGCTCGGCGTCCAGGGTGGGCTCGTACTCCGCCGGGAGCGGCACCAGGAAGTCCGGCACGTACGCGGACTCGGGCTCCACCAGCGCGTGCACCAGCGACACCGCGTCCCGATCCACGCGCGGCCTCGTGGACGCCACCCACCGGGCCGCGAACGGCGCGCGGGCCGGGTGGGTCAGCACCTCCAGCGCGCAGGACAGCTCCGCCAGCCGGGACAGCGCGAACCGGGAGCCGGCCAGCCGCTCGGGACCGACCCGCACGGTCAGCACGGCCGGACCCGCCCGGGATTCGACGTTCCTCGAATCGCTCGCACCGGACCGGCACCCCCTGATCGACTTCCTCGCACCGGAGTATCGCAAAGGACCGAGGAGACCGACATGACCAACCAGGTGCGACGACGCACGTTCCTGCTCGGCGGAGCGACCGCCGGACTGGCCGCGGCCGGTCTCACCACGCCCACCGCTGCCGCCGTGCGGGCGTCGGGCAGCGCGACGATGGCGGCCGGGCCGTTCCAGGTCGTCGCGCTGCTGGACGCCACCGGCCCGTTCTTCCTCCCCGCCGAGGAGGCGTTCAGCGGCGCCACGTCCCGGGACTGGACCGGCGCGAGGCGGGTCGACCCGGACGCCTTCGGTCCGGACGGCACCTGGAACCTGGACTTCCGCTGCTTCGCGATCCGGCTCCCGGCGGGCGGCTTCGCGCTCGTCGACGCCGGGGTGGGACCGGCCGAGAGTCCGGCGTCGGCGTGGGCGCCGGTGCCCGGGCACCTGCTGGAACGCCTGACCGAGACCGGCATCGACCGCGCGGACGTCCGGCTGGTCGTGCTGACACACCTGCATGAGGACCACTTCGGCTGGTCGGTGTCGCCCGACGGGGTGCCGTACTTCCCGAACGCGCGGTACGTGGTGCAGCGGACCGAGATCCGCGCGCTGGAGCAGGCGGGCGACGACGTGGTGCTCCCCTATGTCGTGGACCCGCTGCGCCGGACCGGGCAGCTGGACACCGTCGACGGCGACGTGTGTCTGGCCCGCGGCCGGGGCGGCGCGGTGTCCACGATCCCGACACCCGGGCACACGCCGGGCCACCAGTCCGTCGTGGTGCGCGGACACGGGCGCCGCGTCGTGATCACCGGTGACGTTCTGGTGCACGCCGTGCAGCTGGTGGACCCGGACGTCGGCTACGCCTTCGAGGCCGACCAGGACGTGGCGCGGGGAACCAGACGGAGCCTGCTCGAGGACGCCGAGCGGGGCCGGACGTGGCTGGCGACCGCGCACCTCAGGACCCCGTTCGTCCGCGCGGACGCGTATCCCCGGCACCGCTGAGTGTTCAGGCGCTAGCAGCCGAGGAGTTGGCCGCCGAGGTAGTTCTCCAGCTTGTCGACCGAGATGCGCTGCTGGACCATCGAGTCGCGCTCGCGGACGGTGACCGCGTGGTCGTTGAGGGAGTCGAAGTCGACGGTCACGCAGAACGGGGTGCCGATCTCGTCCTGCCGGCGGTAGCGGCGGCCGATCGCGCCCGCGTCGTCGAAGTCGACGTTCCAGTGGCGGCGCAGCGCGGCCGCGATGTCCCGAGCCTTCGGCGTCAGGTCCGCGTTGCGGGACAACGGGAGCACCGCCACCTTCACCGGAGCCAGCCGCCGGTCCAGGCTCAGCACCGCGCGCTTGTCGACGCCGCCCTTGGCGTTCGGGGCCTCGTCCTCGCGGTACGCGTCGAGCAGGAACGCCATCAGCGGGCGCCCGACGCCGGCGGCCGGCTCGATCACGAACGGGCGGTACCGGGAGCTGGTCGACTGGTCGAAGTACGACAGGTCGACCCCGGAGTGGTTGGCGTGCGTGGTGAGGTCGAAGTCGGTGCGGTTGGCGACACCTTCCAGCTCGCCCCACTCCAGGCCGCCGAACTCGAAGCGGTACTCGATGTCGACCGTGCGCTTCGCGTAGTGCGCGAGCTTCTCGGCCGGGTGCTCGTAGAGGCGCAGGTTCTCCCGGCGGATCCCGAGGTCGGTGTACCAGCGCAGGCGCTCGTCGATCCAGTACTGGTGCCATTCCTCGTCAGAGCCCGGCTCGACGAAGAACTCAAGCTCCATCTGCTCGAACTCCCGGGTGCGGAACACGAAGTTCCCCGGCGTGATCTCGTTGCGGAACGACTTGCCGATCTGCCCGATGCCGAACGGGGGCTTGCGTCTGGACGTCGTCAGCACGTTGAGGAAGTTCACGAAGATGCCCTGCGCGGTCTCCGGCCGCAGGTAGTGCAGGCCCTCGTCGGTCTCAACCGGGCCGAGGTGGGTCCGCAGCATCATGTTGAACTCGCGCGGCGGCGTGTACTCGCCGACCGCCCCGCAGTCCGGGCACGGCACCTCGGCCAGGTCGGCGACCCCGTGCTCCTCGGCGAGCTGGTCGGCCCGGAACCTGCGGTGGCACGCCGTGCACTCGACCAGCGGGTCGTGGAACGCCGTGACGTGCCCCGAGGCCTCCCACACCTGCCTGGGCAGGATCACCGACGAGTCGAGCCCGACGACGTCCTCGCGGCGGTGCACCACCGTCCGCCACCACTCGCGCTTGATGTTGTCCTTGAGCTCGACGCCGAGCGGCCCGTAGTCCCAGGCCGAGCGGGTGCCGCCGTAGATCTCACCGCAGGGGTAGACGAACCCGCGCCGCTTGCACAGGCTGACGACGGTCTCGACGCGATCGGCGGGCATGGGCACTCCAACTGCGGTGCGCTCGGGGCCAGGGCGTTCAATAGGGGCCGCGCCGGACGATCGTGGACCCCAGACAGTGGGCACAGCCGCCACAGCCTAGCCCCAGCCCACGCTCCACGAACGGGCGACAGATTGGGCCGAATGCGCGCGGCTGGCGTTGCGGAATGTAATTTGCAAAGCGTCCGATAGGAGGACAAGTGCCCGGCAGGTCGAACTTCAAGGCCAGGTTGCTCCCTGGCGACGGGCCGCTCGCCAAGGTCACCCCGCTGGTGGTGTTCCTGGTCGTGGCCGGGGTGTTCGCGGCCGGCGTGCTGCTCGGCGGCGGCACCGGCGCGCTACTGCTCGGCGCGCTCGCGGCCGGCGTCGGGGTGCTCTTGGCCGCGACCTGGCCCACGCTGTCCGCCGCGCAGCGGGTGCTGCGAGTCCTGGTCCTGGCGGTGCTGGTGGCGATCGCGATCTCGGTGCTCTGATCGCAGGCACGGACCGAAATACCCGCACGTCGTAGGATGTTGAACACGGTAACCGCTATCGGGAGGAGGTGGACCGTGACCTCGGATGCCGCTCCGTGGACGGCCACCGACCCGCGCGCCACCACCCGGGGCACCGCGCAGGACACGCACGCCGAGGACCATGCCGGGGAGACCGCCGAGCACACCACCGAAGACACCGCCGCGGACACCATCAGGCACACCCCCGGGGACACCATCGAGCACACCACCGAAGACACCATCGAGCACACCACCGAAGACACCGCCGCGGACACCATCAGGCACACCCCCGGGGACACCATCGAGCACACCACCGGAGACACCGCCGGGGACACCATCAGGCACACCGCCGGGGACACCATCGAGCACACCGCCGGGGACACCATCGAGCACACCGCCGGGGACACCGTCGAGCACTCGGTCGAGCACTCGTCCGAGCGGCTTCCGGTCGGCGCGGGGGCGCACCGGCCCAGTGCCGCCATGTCGGCGGCCGGCGACCTGCTGCGCGCGCTGGCCGCGCCGGTGCGCATCGCGATCGTGCTGGAGTTGCGGGAGCACGAGCGGTGCGTGCACGAGCTGGTCGAGGCGCTCGGGGTCGCGCAACCGCTGATCAGCCAGCACCTGCGGGTGCTGAAGTCCGCCGGCGTGGTGCACGGCGAGCGGCACGGCCGCGAGGTGGTCTACCGTCTGGTCGACGAACACCTCGCGCACATCGTGGTGGACGCCGTGGCGCACGTGGAGGAGGCCCGTTGACCAACGACCGTTCGACCCAGACCTCGACCCCGACCGTGCCCGGCCGGCGGTCCACCAAGCAACGCGCGGCGGTGGCTAGCCTGCTCGAGCAGCTCGAGGACTTCCGGTCCGCGCAGGAGCTGCACGAGGAGCTGCGCACCCGAGGCGAGGGCATCGGCCTGACCACCGTCTACCGCACGCTCCAGTCGCTCGCCGACGCCGGCGAGATCGACGTGCTGCGCATCGACAGCGGCGAGGCCGTGTACCG
This sequence comes from Actinophytocola gossypii, assembly GCF_025165815.1. GTDB lineage: Bacteria > Actinomycetota > Actinomycetes > Mycobacteriales > Pseudonocardiaceae > Actinophytocola > Actinophytocola gossypii. The sequence goes on from NZ_JAFFZE010000014.1 coordinate 240,074, forward strand.
GCGCTGCTCGCAGCACCATCACCACCACCTGGTGTGCCGCGAGTGCGGCCGCACGGTCGAGGTGGAGGGCCCCGCGGTCGAGAAGTGGGCGGAGAAGGTCGCCGCCGAGAACGGGTTCTCCCAGGTCAGCCATACCGTCGAGGTCTTCGGTACCTGCGGGGCCTGCGCCGGTTGAGAGTGCGCTCAGCCGTGGGTGCGGTCACGGCCGAGCGCACACTCCCACCCCCGGTGGGTCTACTCCGCCGGCAGGCCGTTGCGGCCGATCACATCGGCGTACCAGCGGGCGCTCTCCTTCGGCGTCCGCCGCTGTGTCTCGAAATCCACGTGCACCAGGCCGAACCGCTTCGCGTAGCCCTCGGCCCACTCCAGGTTGTCCAGCAGTGACCAGTAGAAGTACCCGCGCAGGTCGACGCCCTGCTGGATCGCGGCCAGCGCCGCGCGCAGGTGACCGTCGAGGAACGCGATCCGGTCGTGGTCGACGACCTCCCCGGACGGGCCGACCACGTCCGGGTACGCGGCACCGTTCTCGGTCACGTACAGCGGCACGGCCGGGTACTCGCGGTGCAGGTGCACCAACAGCTCGGCCAGACCGTCCGGCTGGACCTCCCAGCCCGACTCCGTCACCGGCTGCCCGCTGGACAGGAAGCGCGCGCCCTCCACGCCGACCCACTCGCTCGGGCTGCCGTCGTGCGGGCCGTCCGGCGCCGCGACCAGCAGCGCGCGGTAGTAGTTCACGCCGAGCAGGTCGACCGGGGCGGCGATGATCTCCGGGTCGCCGTGCTGGATCAGCTCCGGCAGGCCGTACGGGGCCAGGTCGGTCAGCACGTCGGCCGGGTAGCCGCCGCGCAGCACCGGGTCCAGGAACAGCCGGTTCTGCAGGCCGTCGACCCGCCGCGCGGTGTCGGTGTCCTCGTCGCTCGTGGACGCGGCGTGCACCGGAAACAGGTTCAGCGTGATCCCGGCCGGCTTCGCCGACGCCGCGCGGATGCGCTCCATCGCCAGGCCGTGCCCCAGCAGCAGGTGGTGCGCCGCGGCGATCGCCGACCGCCCGGAGGTGACGCCCGGCGCGTGCCGGCCGGAACCATAGCCCAGGAACGCCTGGCACCACGGCTCGTTCATCGTCATCCAGCCCGCCACCCGGTCAGCGAGCCGCTCGGCGACCGTGGCCGCGTACTCGGCGAACCGGTACGCCGTCTCCCGCGACGTCCAGCCGCCCTGCTCCTGCAGCGCCTGCGGCAGGTCCCAGTGGTACAGCGTCGCCCACGGCTCGATGCCGGCCTCGAGCAGCCGGTCGACCAGGCGGTCGTAGAAGTCCAGCCCGGCCGGGTTCACCGGGCCGGCGTCCGGGCGCACCCTCGGCCACGCCACCGAGAACCGGTACGCACCGAGCCCCAGCGAGGACATCAGGTCGACGTCCGAGGAGTACCGCCGGTAGTGGTCCGCCGCCGGCTCGCCGGTGTCGCCGTTCACGACCGCGCCGGGGCGGCGGCAGAACGCGTCCCAGGTCGAGTCCGTCCGACCGTCCGCGGTGGTCGATCCCTCGACCTGGAACGACGCGGTCGCCGCGCCCCACACGAAACCGGTGGGAAAGCGAAGCGACACCGATCGTGTCGACTCGGGCAAAACTGACATGGTCACCCCTTCACGGCGCCTTGCATGATCCCGGCCACGATCTGGCGGCCGAGCACGACGAAAACGATCAGGATCGGAATGGTCGCGAGCGTGGTTCCCGCCAGCACCAGCGAATAGTCGATGTAGAACCCGCTCTGCAGCCGCTCCAGCGCCAGCTGAACGGTCGGGTTCTCCGCGTTCAGCACCACCAGCGGCCACAGGAAGTCGTTCCACGACGTCATGAACGTGAACATTCCGAGGAACGCGGCGGCCGGCCGCACGGCCGGGAGGCAGACGTGCCAGTAGACCCGGATCATCGAGCAACCGTCCACTCTGGCCGCTTCGATCAGCTCGTAGGGCACCACCTGCATCGTGTACTGCCGCATCCAGAACACACCGATCGCGGTGACCAGGTTGGGCACGATCACCGCCTGCAGCTCGCCGGTCCAACCGAACTCCGACATCGCCATGTAGAGCGGGATGATGCCGAGCTGGGTGGGCACCGCGAGGGTCGCGACCACGATCAGGAACAGCGTGTTGCGCCCGCGGAAGCGCAGCTTGGCGAAGGCGAACCCGGCCAGCGTGGAGAACAGCACGGTCGTGAACGTCACCGTGCCGGCCACGATCACGCTGTTGCCCAAGGACTTCCAGAACGGCACCGAGTCGAACACCCGCGCCGCGTTGGACAGGAAGTTCCCGCCGGGCAGCAGCGGCGGGATCTGCTCGGTGAGCATGGAGCTGTCCCGGCTGGCGACCAGGAACGACCAGTAGAACGGGAACGCCGAGCCGAGCAGGAACGCGATCAGCAGCCCGTACACCCAGAACCGGGCCCGCCGCGACCCGGTCGCGTCGACCGTGCGCCGCCGCAGCGCCCCGGACATCGCCGTCAGTGCCGTCATCGCCCACCGTCCTCGGTGCCGCTCGACGCCAGTCGCCGGGTGAGCAGGAAGTTGACCAGCGCGATCACGATGATGATCAGGAACAGCACCCAGGCGATCGCCGAGGCGTAGCCGAGGTCGTGGTTGCCGAACGCGGTCTGGTACATGTACAGCGTGATCGTCTGGAACTGGTTGGACGATCCGCCGTTGTTCGAGCCGGGCATGGCGTCGAACAGCTTGGGCTCGGTGAAGATCTGCAGCCCGCCGATGGTCGAGGTGACCACCACGAAGATCAGCGTCGGCCGCAGCAGCGGCAGCGTGACGCTGAAGAACCGGCGCATCGCGCCCGCGCCGTCGATCATCGCGGCCTCGTGGACGTCCTTCGGGATCGCCTTCATCGCGGCCAGCACGATCAGCGCGTTGTAGCCGGTCCACCGCCAGTTGACCATCACCGCGATGGCGACGTGGCTGGCGAACCGGTTGGCCTGCCAGTCGATCGGCTCGAACCCGAGGAACTCCATGACCCCGTTCACCAGCCCGTAGTTGGGCCCGAACAGGTTGGCGAAGATGATGCCGAGCGCGACCAGGCTCGCCACGTACGGCAGCAGCACGCCCACCCGCCAGCCGGTCGGCGCGCGCAGGTGGGTGTTCAGCAGCGCGGCGACCGCGACCGCGACGATGATCTGCGGGACCGTGGACAGCAGGAAGATGCTGATCGTGTTGACCAGCGCGTTCCAGAACTGGGCGTCCCCGAGCAGCGTGGCGTAGTTCGCGAAGCCGACCCAGGTGGACTCGAAGTCCAACAGCTCCCGCTCGAACAGCGACAGGTACGCCGTGTACAGCAGGGGGAAGAGCCCGACCACCCCGAACACGATGAAGAACGGCGCCACGTACAGGTAGGGCGAGAACTTCACGTCCGCCACGCTGAGCCGCTGCCGCCAGGTCAGCCGCGGCGGGCGTGCCGGGGGCGGAGCGGGCGCCGCCCTGCTCGGCGCCCGCCCCGCGTCCGTGTCGACCGAACTGGTCATCAGCCGGCGATCCTCGTGGCGGTGTCCACCGCCTGCTGCCAACCTTCCTCCGGCGACTTGCCCTGCTCGACCGCCTGCAGTGCCGGGCTGGTGGCGTTCTCCTGGATCTCGCCGTCACCGGGGCCCTTGTACTGCGCCTCGGCGACCTTGTTCGCCTGCGCGACGTACAGCTCGCCGATGTTCACACCGCCGAAGTACTCGTTGGTCGTGCCGAGCAGTTCGGGCGAGTCCAGCGCGTCGACCTGGCTGGGGAAGTTGCCGGTGTGCTGGAACGCCTTGATCTGCTGTTCCGGCGCGGTCAGCCAGGCGGCGAGCTTGGCCGCCTCCTCCGGGTGCTGGCTCTGCTTGGGCACCGCGAGGAACGAGCCGCCCCAGTTGCCGCCGCCGCCGGGGAACGCGTCGGTGACCGCCCAGTGGCCGGCGTGCTCCGGACCGGCCTGCTCCTCGATGATGCCGAGCATCCAGGACGGGCAGGTCTTGGTGGCGAACGCGCTCTGCTTGAAGCCGCTGTTCCATTCCGGACCGAACGCGACCAGCTTGGCCGACTGGCCGCGCTCCACGGCCGCGGTCACCTGCTTCCAGTTGTCCCGGATGGCCGTGTTGGACTCCATCATCAGCTGGTCCTGCTCGTTGAAGTAGCCGGTCTCGAGCTGGTTCTGCATGGCGTTGAAGACCTGCGAGGCGGAGTCGAACCACGGCTTGCCGGTGGCCTCCACGTACTGGTCGCCCGCGGCGAAGTAGGACTCCCAGGTCTCGAACAGCGCCTTGACCGCCTCCGGATCCGAGGGCAGGCCGGCGGCCTCGAACAGGTCCTTGCGGTAGCACATGGCGAGCGGCCCGATGTCGGTGCCGTAGCCGATCCAGGTGCCGTCCTTGGCGGTGGCGGTCTCGATCTTCCAGTCCAGCCAGCGGTCCGGCGTGACGTCGGACGGGCCGACCTCGCCGAGGTCGTGGAACAGCTGGGGCTTGTCGAGGACCTTGGGGATGTGCGCCTCCTCGATGGCGACCACGTCCTCGAGGCCCGAGTTGGCGGCGAGCTTGGTGAAGAACTGCTGGTGGTAGGGGCCGCCCTGGCCGGTCTTGTGGTGGGTGATCCGGATGTCCGGGTTGAGCTGCTCGTACTCCTTGAGCAGGTCCTCGTACCCGAACTCGGTGAAGGTTCCGATCGTCAGCTCGATCTTCCCGTCCGCACCGACTCCGCCGGAGTCGTCCCCTCCGCAGGCGGTCAGGCCGACCATCGCGGTGAGCGAGATCGCGCCGGCTAACACCCTTGTCTGCATACGTCGCACGTTCGTCGTCCCTTGTGTCTGGCCGAAATCTGGGAGCGCTCCCAGAACGGGAGTACCGAGTGTGGTCCGAAACACGTACGAGTGTCAAGGAAAACCGCGTTGGCGTTTTCCGGATCGTTAGGGAGCGCTCCCAGAATCAGCCGCTACACTCTGGCCCGTGCCAGCTCGCCCCCAGGAAGAACGCCCCACGTTGGAGGACGTGGCCGCCTATGCCGGCGTGTCCCGCTCGACGGCGTCCCGCGCGCTCAACGACGACGCCTACGTCAGCTCCCGTGCCAAGGAGAAGGTCCTCGGCGCGGCCCGTGAGCTCGGCTACTCCCCCAACCAGGCGGCGCGGTCACTGGTGACCAGACGGACCGGCGCGGTCGCGGTGGTGCTGTCCGAGCCGGAGTCGAAGGTGCTCGACGACCCGTACTTCGCCACCGTCATGCACGGCGCGTACCGGGAGCTGTCCGCGACCGGCGTGCAGATGCTGCTGATGTTCGTGGACAGCCGCGAGGACGTGCCGAGGACCATCCGCTTCCTGGAGGGCGGCCACGTCGACGGGGCGATGGTGTTCGCGCCGCACCAGGGCGACCCGCTGCCGACCGCGTTGCGGCTGCTGCGCCTGCCGGTGGTCTACGGCGGCCGGCCGGGGTCGGTGCGCCGCGGCGTGCACGCGGTCGACTTCGACAACCGCGCCGGCGCGCGGATGGCCGTGCGTCACCTGCTGTCCACCGGCCGGCGCCGGATCGCCACGGTCACCGGGATGCTCGACCACCCGGCCGCCGCGGACCGGCTCGCCGGCTGGCAGGACGCGCTGATCGAGTTCGGCCTCGATCCGGCCGGCCTGTCCGAGGCAGGCGACTTCCTGATGGCGAGCGGCGAACGCGCGATGACGGCGCTGCTGGAGCGGGCGCCGGACCTGGACGGCGTGTTCGCGGCCAGCGACGCGATGGCGGCGGGCGCGATGCGGGCCATCCGCGCCGCCGGCCGCCGCGTGCCCGACGACGTCGGCGTCATCGGCTTCGACGACCAGCCGACCCTCGCACCCGCGATGAACCCGCCGCTGACGTCGGTGCACCAGGACCCGCGCGAGCAGATCCGGCACATGGTGCGCACCCTGATGTCCCTGCTGGCCGGCGACACCGTCCGCCCGGACACCACCGTCCTCCCGGTGACCCTGACGGTCCGCGACTCGGCCTGACGAGGACTAGTGCTCGTACGGGTCCTCGGGTTGGGGGATCGGCTGTACGGAGTGGACGGTCACGGTGGGGACGTAGCCGTTGGCCTTCGTCGGCGAGCCGGGTACCAGTTCGACGACGGCGCGGATCCAGCTGTCGTCGGGGCGGTCGGTCAGGTCGGCGCCGTCGAGCAGGACCTTGATCGGGTAGGCGTCCGCGGCGCAGCAGCTGATCGCGAAGCGGGCGACGTGGGTCTTGTCGCCCTCGTGCACGACGAAGCCGGTCAGCCGGATCCGGCGGCCGTCGAGGGAGTCGGCGGAGTCCCAGGCGGCGCGTTCGACGAACTCCGACAGCGTCAGCGGGAGCACCTCGCCCGGTGGCAGCGCGGGGAACAGCGCCGAACCGTCGTCCTCGGCGGACGCGGCGGCACGCGGCGCGGCGTCGCCGGCACGTTCCACCGAGTCGGAGCCGAGCGCGGGCGGGGCGACCAGGAACACCGCGAGTACCGGTAGCACCAGCAGCCAGGCGCTGCGCGTCGAGTGCTCGTGGTCGGGGTGCTCCACGTGCCGCCGCGCGGTCACGTCCCGGACGATCGAAACCGCCGCCAGCACCAGCATCACCACGCCGCCGGCGATCAGCAGCCACTGGTGCGCCGGCTTGACGTAGCGCAGGTACGCGCCGGTGAACGAGATCTTCAGCAGGGCACCGCCCAGCAGCACCAGCAGCACGTTCTGGGTCTCCCGCCTCACAGGAACACCACCCCCGCCCCGACCGCGCAGCCGACCGCCACCACGAACGTCAACGGCGCGAACCGGAGCGCGAACCGACGGCCGAGCGTGCCGGCCTGCAGAACGAACAGCTTCACGTCGATCGCCGGCCCCACCACCAAGAACACCAGCCTCGGCAGCAGCGGCAGCGCGGACAGCGACGCGGCGACGAACGCGTCCGCCTCGCTGCACAGCGCCAGCAGCACCGCGAGCACCGCCATCACCACGATCCCGAGCACCACCTGGTCGCCGAGCGTGTCCAGCCACGAGCGCGGCACCGCGACGTTCAGCACCGCCGCCGCCAGGCCGCCGACCACCAGGAAGCCGCCGGCGTCGACCAGGTCCTGCCGCGCGGTCTCGGCGAACATCGCCCACCGGGAGTGGCCCCCGGCCGGCGGCGGCACCCGGCGGGTGACCCGGGACGCGAACCACTCGCCGCGCCCGAACCGCGCCCAGAGCCAGCCCATCACCAGCGCGGTCGCCATCGAACCGGCGAACCGGGCGAGCACCATCATCGGCTCGCCGGGGAACGCGACCGCGGTCGCCACCAACACGATCGGGTTCACGGCGGGCGCCGCGAGCAGGAACGTCAGCGCGACCGACGCCGGCACCTCCCGCTGCATGAGCCGGCGCGCCACCGGCACCGCCGCGCACTCGCAGTTCGGCAGCGCCACCCCGGCCACCCCGGCGACCGGAACGGCCAGCGCGGGCCGGCGCGGCAGCACCCGGCGCAGCGCGTCGGCCGACACGAACGCCGCGATCGCGCCGCTCACCAGCACCCCGAACACCAGGAACGGCAGCGCCTGCACACAGACCGCGACGAAGATCGTGGCCCCGGTCCGCAGCGCGGGCGCGTCGAGCACCGAGGTGATCCACCCCTGGGCGACCAGCGCGACCAGGAGCAGCACACAGAGCACCTCCAGCGAGGTGACCCGGCGCCGCCGCGGCGGCGCCTCGGTCGCCGCGTCCGGCGGTGCCTCGACCGTCACTGGCGCGGGGCCTCGTCGAGCAGTTCGGCGCGCAGCTGGGAGGCGGTGGACACGACCAGCATCAGCAGCGTGCCCAGCGCGGTCGCGGAGATCCCGTCGGCCGGGAAGGCGTAGCGCAGCGTCACGTCCATGCCCTTGTCGGTGTGCACGACGCCGAGCGTGCCGAACAGGCCGTCACCGGCCCGCTCGGCCGCGGACGCCGCGAGCTTCGGGTCGTCGGGCAGGTCCCAGGCGACCACACAGGTCAGGCTGAGCACGGTCAGGCCCTCGGCGAGCTGCATGGCCTGCACCGCGCACGGCACGTCGACGTGCCGGAAGCTCAGCGCGCCGTCGTCGTCCACGTGCACGTCGTGGAACGCCTCCAGCGCGGTGCGGGCCTTGGTGAGCAGGTCGGCGGTGGTCAACGCCTCCTGTTCGGTCATGGGGTCTCTCCCTCGATGGAGTCGACGGCACCACCGAAGCGCCGGTCGCGGCGGGCGTACTGCTCGCACGCGCGCCACAGGTCGCGCCGGTCGAAGTCCGGCCACAGGATGTCCTGGAACACCAGCTCAGCGTAGGCGGACTGCCACAGCATGAAGTTGGAGGTCCGCTGCTCGCCGGACGGGCGGATGAACAGGTCCACGTCCGGCATCTCCGGCTGGTACAGGTACCGGGCGATCGTCCGCTGGTCGACCTTCTCCGGGTTGATCTTCCCCTCGGCGGCGAGCCGGGCGATCTCCCGGGCCGCGTCGCCGATCTCGGCCCGGCCGCCGTAGTTGATGCACATGGCGAGGTTCAGCACGTCGTTGCCGGCGGTGCGGCGCTGCGCGGACTCCAGCTCGGCGATCACGCTGCGCCACAGCCGGGGCCGGCGGCCCGCCCAGCGGACCCGCACGCCCATCGCGTCCAGCTCGTCGGTGCGGTGCCGGATGACGTCGCGGGAGAAGCCCATGAGGAAGCGGACCTCCTCGGGGCTGCGGCGCCAGTTCTCGGTGGAGAACGCGTACAGCGACAGCCACTTCACGCCCAGCTCGATGCACCCGCGGGCCGCCTCGACGACGACGGCCTCGCCGCGCTTGTGCCCCTCGATCCTGGTCAGCCCGCGCTGGTTGGCCCACCGCCCGTTGCCGTCCATCACGATGGCCACGTGCCGGGGCACGAACTCGGCGGGGATGCGCGGAGGTCGCGCGCCGGACGGGTGCGGTTCCGGCGGGTCGACGGTCGTCCGTGCGCGGGGGGTGGTGCTCGCTCGTCGCCGAAGCAACATTCACTCCTTCGGGGGGTCCTGTCGCGACCCTACTGACCGCTCGGCACGCCCTTGCGGTCCACCAGCGGCAGCGAGCGGAGCTGACGCTCGAGGTGCCACTGGAGCAGGGCGGCGATCAGTCCGCTGCCCTCGCGGCGGGCGTTGGGGGAGGCCGCCTCGGCGACGTCCCAGGTGCCCGACGCGAGCGCGTCCATCAGTACGAGGGTGTCCTGGGCGGGGATCGCGGCACCGGCCGGGCGGCAGCGCGGGCAGACCGAGCCGCCGGCGGGCACGGAGAACGACCGGTGCGGGCCGGGCTCGTTGCACCGCGCGCACTCACGGACGGCGGGCGCCCAGCCGGCGAAGGCCATCGCCCGCAGCAGGAACGCGTCGAGGACCAGGGAGGAGTCGCGCTGCCCGTCGGCCAGTGCCCGCAACGCGCCGGTGACCAGCAGGTAGAGCCGAAGAACGGGCTCGCCCTCCTCCGCGGAGAGCCGATCGGCGGTCTCCAGCACGGCGCAGCCGGCGGTGTAGCGCTGGTAGTCGGACATGATGCCGGCGCCGAACGCGTCGAGGGTCTGTACCTGGGTGATGATGTCGAGCGTGCGCCCGGTGTAGAACTGCACGTCGACGTGCGCGAACGGCTCCACCCGGGCACCGAACCGGGAGGTGGTCCGGCGCACGCCCTTCGCCACCGCCCGCACCTTCCCGTGCTTGCGGGTGACGAGCGTGATGATCCGGTCGGCCTCGCCGAGCTTCTGCACGCGCAGCACCACACCGGTGTCGCGGTAGAGGCTCACCGCCCCATGGTCTCATCCCCCACCGACGGTTTCGGCGCTGGACCGTTCCTCGCCGGCGGCGAACACGTCAGAAGCCGAGGCGGCGGAGCTGCTTCGGGTCGCGCTGCCAGTCCTTGGCGATCTTGACGTGCAGGTGCAGGTAGATCTTGCTGCCGAGCAGGGCGGCGATCTGCCGGCGGGCGGTCGAGCCGACCGTGCGCAGGCGCTCCCCCTTGTGGCCCAGCACGATGCCTTTCTGGCTGTCGCGCTCGACATACAGGTTGGCGTAGACGTCCAGCAGGTCGTCGCGGTCCTCGCGGGGGAGGATCTCCTCGACGGTGACCGCGATCGAGTGCGGGAGCTCGTCGCGGACGCCCTCCAGGGCGGCCTCGCGGATCAGCTCGGCGATCAGGGTCGCCTCCGGCTCGTCGGTCAGCTCGCCGTCGGGGTAGAGCTGGGGGCCCTCGGGCAGGCGGGAGACCAGGACGTCGGCCAGCTGGTCCACCTGGAAGCCGTCGACGGCCGACACCGGGATCAGGTCGGCGAACTCCAGTACCTCCTGCAGCGCCACCAGCTGGTCGGCGACCTGCTGCCGCGACGCCACATCGGTCTTGGTCACGATGCCGACGACCGGCGTGTGCCGCGCCAGCTTCACCAGCTCGGCGGCGATGAACCGGTCCCCCGGCCCGATCTTCTCGTTCGCCGGCACGCAGAAGCCGATCACGTCCACCTCGGACCAGGTGGCCCGGACCACGTCGTTGAGCCGCTGCCCGAGCAGCGTGCGCGGGCGGTGCAGGCCGGGGGTGTCGACGATGATCAGCTGGGCGTCCTCGCGGGCGACGATGCCGCGGATGGCGTGCCGGGTCGTCTGCGGCTTGCTCGACGTGATCGCGACCTTCGCGCCGACGAGCGTGTTCGTCAGCGTGGACTTCCCGGTGTTGGGCCGCCCGACGAAGCAGGCGAAGCCAGAGCGGTGGGGAACGTCCGGTGTGGTCACCCGCTCATTGTCGCCCTCGGTCAGTGCAGCGCACCGGACGGGTCGGCGTGCAGCACCGGCGCGTCCGCGGTCAGGTCGGCGACCGCGGCCAGCGACGCGGGGTCGAGCTTCTGCTCGTCGGTCACCACCACCGCCGCCTCCAGCCCCTCGACGCCGGACGACACCGCGGCCGCGACCGCCGCCTGCAACGCCGTGAGCGACAGCGACGGCAGCGCCACCGTCGCCGCCACGTACGTCCGGCCGTCCAGGTCACGCACCGCCGCCCCCTCGACGGCACCGGTCCGCGCCCTCGCCGACCTGGCCAGGGTGATCAGCTTCGCGTCCTCGGGGTCCAGGTCAGGCACGCTCCACGCTCCTCTCGTCCTCGCCGTCGGCGGTCTCGGTCGTGGCGACGGCGGCGGGCACGGCCCGCGCCACCACCGACGTGATGCGCATCCGGCCTCGGTTGTCCTTGCCGCCCTCGGCCCGCAGCCGCAGGCCCGCGATCTCGGCCTCGGTGCCCGGCAGCGGTACCCGGCCGAGCCGCTGGGCCAGCAGGCCTCCGACGGTCTCCACGTCGTGCTCCCCCAGCTCGGTGCCGAACAGCTCGCCGAGGTCGGCGACCGGCAGCCGGGAGCTGACCCGCACCGCGCCGTCGTCGAGGTGCTCGACCGGCGGGCGGTCCTCGGTGTCGGACTCGTCGGTGATCTCGCCGACGATCTCCTCCAGGATGTCCTCGATGGTCAGCAGCCCGGCGGTGCCGCCGTACTCGTCGACCGCGACGGCCAGGTGGTTGCGGGATAGCTGCATCTCGCGCAGCAGGTCGTCGAGGCGCTTGGTGTCCGGCACGAACGTGGCCTCGCCCATCAGCTCGCCGACCCGGCGCTGCAGGTCGCCGCCCCGCGCGTCCAGGGCGACCTTCACCAGCTCCTTGAGGTTCACCACGCCGACGATCTCGTCGACCGACTCGCCGATCACCGGCAGCCGGGTGTAGCCGGTGCGCAGGGACAGCGCGAGCGCCTGCCGGACGGACTTGGTCTGCTCGATCCACACCATCTCGGTCCGCGGCACCATCACCTCGCGGGCGATCGTGCCGCGCAGCTCGAACACCGAGTGGATCATCTCGCGCTCGCCCTCGTCGACGACGCCGCTCTCCTGCGCCAGGTCGACCAGCTCGCGCAGCTCCACCTCGGAGGAGAACGGCCCCTGCCGGAACCCGCGACCGGGCGTGATCGCGTTACCGACGACGATCAGGAACCGGGACAGCGGCCCCAGCACGGTCCCGAGCGCCCGCACCGGCCCGGCCGCGATCAGCCCGACGGCGTAGGGGTGCTGGCGGCCCAGGGTGCGCGGCCCGACGCCGACCAGCACGTAGGACACGACGAGCATGCCGACCGCGGCGACCAGCCCGGCGATCCAGCCGCGCTCGATGAGCTGCATGCAGGCGACGGTGACGATGACGGTGGCGGCCAGCTCGCAGCCCAGCCGGAGCAGCAGCAGGAGGTTGATGTGCCGGGGCCGGTCGGACACCACCGCGATCAGCTGTCTGGCGCCCGCGCGGCCGGTGCGCAGCAGGCCCTCGACGCGGGCGCGGGACACCGCGGACAGGGCCGCGTCGGCGCACGCGAACAGACCGGCGGCCACCACGAGCAGCACTGCGATCACCAGTAAGCCCGCCGAGTCCGACACCGCTTCCCCCCGCTTACTCGTCCGGCTGTTTGTCCTGCTCGGGCGCGGTGAGCCCGACGGCACCGAGCAGCTTGTCGTCCTCGCGGCGCTGCGCGGCCCGGCGCTCCGCGGCGGCGCGTTCGGTCCTGAAGTCGGCCAGGATCCGCTTCTGCAGGGTGAACATCTCGCGTTCCTCGGCCTGTTCGGCGTGGTCGTAGCCGAGCAGGTGCAGCACGCCGTGGACGGTCAGCAGGTGCAGCTCGTCCATCAGGCTGTGGCCGGCCTTGTGCGCCTGGTCGCGGGCGAACCGCGGGCACAGCACCAGGTCACCGAGCAGGGTTGGCCCGAGGTCCGGGGCGTCGGGCCTGCGGGCCGAGTCGAGCTCGTCCATCGGGAAGGCCATGACGTCGGTCGGCCCGGGGAGGTCGAGGTAGCGCTCGTGCAGGTCGGCCATCACGTCCAGCCCGACGAGCATGACCGACAGCTCGGCGAGCCGGCTGACCCGCATCCGGTCCAGCGCGAACCGCGCGGCGGCGACGATCGACGGCTCGTCGACCACCACGCCCGACTCGTTGGCGATCTCGATACTCACGTCGCCCCCTCGCGGGCTCGGTCGCGCCGCTCGCGGTCGCCCTGTGACATTGGTTCGCTCGCAAGCTCACTCACGTGTCGTCAGCGTCCCCGTCGCGCCTGCCCGCGTGGACCCTGGTGCCGCACGGTGCTCTCCTCGGCGTCCTGGGTGGCCTGCCAGCGGTCGTAGGCGTCCACGATGTCGCCGACCAGCTTGTGCCGCACGACGTCGTTGCTGCTCAGCACGGAGAAGTGCACGTCGTCGACGCCTTCGAGGATGCCCTGTACGACCTTGAGCCCGCTCTTCTGGCCGCCCGGCAGGTCGACCTGCGTGACATCCCCGGTGACCACGATCTTGGACCCGAACCCGAGCCGGGTCAGGAACATCTTCATCTGCTCCGGCGAGGTGTTCTGCGCCTCGTCGAGGATGATGAAGGCGTCGTTGAGCGTGTTGTGGGTCAGCAGGTAGTCCTCGGTGACGTACAGCGAGTCCTCGGCAGCCACTTGGATGCAGACGGCTTCCTCGGTGCCGGCGGGGTCGATGCGGTCGATGAACCGCATCGGGCGACCGCTGCCGGTGGCGTTGTACTTGTCGCGCTTCCGGCGCAGTCGGAACGGTTCGACTCCTGCCGGCAACCGGATGTCGACGACGTGGCTGTCGTGCCGGTAGGGCACGTCGCGCCCCTTCGCCCGCCCCGGGCGCCGGGCGTCCTTGAGCCGGGTGTGGGTGTAGGCCACTCCGCCCAGCGAGCGCACCAGGGTGACCACGTCGTCCCTGAGCCGCGGCGAGGTCGTCCCGTACTGAACTCGGCAGGTCCGGCCGCGTTGGGTGACCGGACCACCGTCGGAGTCCAGCAGGCCTTGGAGCACGGCGAGGCGGACCTCCGCCGCGTTGTTCAGGTACTCCTCCGGAACGAACTTCGAGTTCGACCTGGAACCGCAGAGCCCGAGTCGGCGCATCACCTCGGTGATCGGGTTCGCGATCGTCACCGTGTCGCCTGGCTGACGAACCCGATTCAACACGTAGTCCGGCCCGGACTTCCACCGAGCCTGAATGCCGGGCACCAGGCTCTCCAGCACCTCCGCCAGCTCGGGGTCCTCGGTCGCGAAGCCCGGGGTGGTCGAGCCGGTCAGGCAGCCGTCGCCGAGGAGGAGGCCGAGGGCGTATGGGTCGAGGGGGACCTCGCGTTCCGGCAACGCCACGGGCTTGCTCAGCAGGGGAAGCTCGTAGTTCCGGTAGTGGGCGGTGCGTAGCTTGCCCACCATCTCCTTGGTCTCCACCACACGCCACGGCCTCGACCGCGCACGGTCGTACTGGTTCTTGACCGCCCAGAGGTGGTCTTCCGAGCAGAGCGTGGACGCGCCGTCCTGGGTGGTGACGCGGTAGATCTTCTTCGGCCCCTGCGGGTAAACGCCGAGGACCGGGGTGGGCTCGCCGTTGGAGCCGACCACCAGGTCGCCGACCTCGAGCTCGCCGATCGGGCGGAAGCCGGACGGGGTGAGGACCTTGGTGTGCACCGGCTGCGCGCGACCCCGCATGTACGCGAGTGGGGCAACTTCGATCGTGCCGGCCTGCATGAGGCGGGGGATCGACTCGGGGTCGACCATGTCGTGCAGGGCGTCGTAGAGGGGGCGCAGGTAGGGGTCGATCTTCTCGTAGAGGGTGCCAGGGAGGAAGCCGAGGCGTTCGCCCGCCTCGACGGCGGGGCGGGTGAGGATGATGCGGTTGACCTGCTTGGCCTGCAGGGCCTGCACGGCCTTGGCCATCGCGAGGTAGGTCTTGCCGGTGCCGGCCGGGCCGATGCAGAAGACGACCGTGTGCTGGTCGATCGCGTCGACGTAGCGCTTCTGGTTGAGCGTCTTCGGGCGGATGGTGCGGCCGCGGCGGGAGACGATGTCGAGGCTGAGCACCTCGGCGGGCGACTCGGCGGCGCCGGCGGACAGCATGGCGACCGTGCGGCGGACGGCGTCCGGCCCGAGCTGCTGGCCCTTGCCGGCGAGGGTCACCAGTTCGGCGAACACGCGCTCGGCGAAGGCCACGTCGGCGGGTTCACCGGAAAGGGTGACCTCGTTGCCTCGGACGTGGATGTCGGCGTCGAGCAGGTCCTCGGCGACCCGGAGGTTCTCGTCGCGGGAGCCGAGCAGGGCGAGGACCGCCTGGTCGGGGACGACGAACCGGGACTGGGCCGGCGTTCCGAGCGAGCCCGCCTCGGCCGGGCCGTTGGTCGACTGTGCAGAAGTCTGGGGCGCGTCGCCCCGTGCGGTACCGGTCACGTGCTTTCGGTCCTGCCTTCTGCGCTGGTCGCGCCCGCTCGTCGATCCGTGTCGCCAGCAATGCTAGCCGCACCCACCGACATCCCGCATCGACGTTGCGTCCGCCGGTCAGCCGGTCGGTCGGCCGAACGTCCCGAGCTGCTCCCCGCCGAGGACGTGCAGGTGGGCGTGGAACACGGTCCGTCCGGCGTGCTCACCGGTGTTGAACACCAGCCGGTATCCGGGCTCGGCCATGCCCTCGAGCCGGGCCACCTCGGCTCCGGCGCCGACGACGTCGGCCAGCAGTCGCGGGTCGGCGGCGGCCAGCGCGGCGGCGTCCTCGTGGTGGGCCTTCGGGACGACCAGGACGTGCACGTCAGCCTGCGGGTTGATGTCCCGGAAGGCGAGCGTCGTCGGGGTCTCGTGCACCTTCGTGGACGGAACGTCCCCGGCGACGATCTTGCAGAACAGGCAGTCCGACATGCGTGCAGGCTAATCGGTCGGCTCGGCCGGGAGATCGTCCCGGTCGGCCCATTCGAGGAGTTCGTCGAGCGAGTACACGGCGTCGTCGATCCCCGCGTGCAGGTCGCCCAGCTCCGCGTACCGCGCGGGCACCGTGGCGATCGTGAAGTCCCGGGGATCGACGTCGTCCAGCTCGTCCCACCGGATCGGTGTCGACACCCGCGCCTCCGGCACGCCGATCACCGAGTACGCGCTCCGGATCGTGTGGTCCCGCGCGTTCTGGTTGTAGTCGACGAACACGGTGCTCGGATCCCGTTCCCGGCGCCACCAGCTCAGATCCACGAGGTCACCGGCCCGCCGCTCCACCTCCCGCGCGAACGCGTGCGCCGCCCGCCGCACGTCCGCGAACCCCCACCGGGGCTCGATCCGCACGTAGATGTGCAGCCCCTTGCCGCCGGACGTCTTGGGCCACCCCACCGCGCCCAGTTCGTCCAACACCTCCCGCGCGACTCCCGCGACCCGCCGCACCCGCTCGAACGAGCAGTCCGGCATCGGGTCCAGGTCGATCCGCCACTCGTCCGGCTTCTCGGTGTCCGCCCGCCGCGAGTTCCACGGATGGAACTCCACACAGGACATCTGCACGGCCCACGCCACGCTGGCCAACTCGGTCACACACAGCTCGTACGCGTGCCGCCCGTACCGGGGAAAGTCGACCCGCACCGTCTCCACCCACGGCGGCGCCCCTCGCGGCAGCCGCTTCTGGTGCACCTTCTCCCCGTCGACCCCGTCGGGAAACCGGTGCATCATGCACGGCCGCTCCCGCAACGCCCGCACCACCCCGTCCCCCACGGCCAGGTAGTACCGCACCAGATCCAGCTTCGTCTCCCCCCGAGCCGAAAAGTAGACCCGCTGCGGATTGGAGACCCGCACAACCCGATCCCCAACCTCGATCTCCTCAACCGGAGTCCCCTTACCCACCCCCCAAACGTAAACCCCTCCCCCACCCCCGCAACCCCCAAACCGCCCCACCCCACCCAACAACACCACAAACCGCCCGCGACGAAAACGCGGAACGTTCACAACGCGAACGCACGACTCACGCAACGGGAACGTACGACTCACGCGACGGGAACGTACGACTCGCGCGACGGGAAAGAGGGACTCACGGCCCGGAACGGGGGTTGTGAGGGCCGGCGCTGGTCAGTGGCAGCGCACCCGCGCTGGTTCGGGAGGAGCTGGCACCGTGGGGGGTTCCGGGGGGCTCGGCCCCCAGATAGATACGCCGAGGATTCCCCGGCGAGCGCGTTCCGCGAGCAGGGGTCCCCCGAATCCGAGGATGCCGCGTTGCGGTGAAGCCTGGGGGTCGCTCCACCGCAACGCGGCGCCGCCGGACCGAGGGGGGAGGTGTCCGGCGGTAGTCGGACGCCCAGCACGGGAATCACGCCCCCATGCCGTGCACTGCAAAGCGTAGACCGTCGCGCACGCTCAGCGCCAGCGCCCGGTGCGGACTCCTAGTGCGGCCAGTGCCGCCGCGCCGGCCGTGGAGGCCCGCAGAACGGTCGGGCCCAGCCGCACTACCTGCGCTCCCGCCGCCACCAGTGCCTCGGACTCGTGGTCGGAAATACCTCCCTCTGGCCCGGTCACGACCACCACGTCGCCGGTCTCCGGGAGCGGAACCTCAGCCAGGGGTGCACTGCCCCTCGAGTCGAGCACTAGCGCGCACGCCGCGTCGGCGACCAGCGCGGCCAGTTCGGCGGTCGACACGGGCTCCGCGACGTCGGGCACGCGGGCGCGGCGGGACTGCTTGGCGGCCTCGCGGGCGGTGCTCCGCCAGCGCGCCAGTGCCTTCTCCCCGCGCGGGCCGTCGTCCCATCTGGCCACGCAGCGGCTGGCTCGCCACGGCACGACGGCGTCCACGCCGCACTCGGTGGCCAGCTCGACGGCCAGCTCGCCGCGGTCGCCCTTGACCAGGGCCTGGGCGAGCACCACCCGGGGCGTGGGCTCGGGCTCCTGCCAGCGCCGGGACACGGTCAGTGTGAGCGCGGTCCTCCCCTGCACCGACGCGACGACGCACGCCGCCGCGCCGCCGCGGCCGTCGGCGACCACCAGGTCCTCCCCCGGTCCGAGCCGGCGCACGGCCGCGGCGTGCCGGCCCTCCGGTCCGTCGAGTACGAACGACGTACCGGAGGGCAGCTCGGGGACGAGGAAGACCGGGGCGGTCACCGGTGACGTGCGCGCAGCCGGGAGAACAGCCCGCCGCCCCGCCCGTTGGCGGAGGCGATCACGTGCCCCTCCTCGCCGCGCAGGTTCGCGAGTTCGCGCAGCAGCTCGGTCTGCCGGGCATCGAGCTTGCCTGGGATGTCGACCTCGACGTGCACGTGCAGGTCACCGCGGCCGTCGACGCGTCCGGACGAGCGCAGCCGGGGCAGTCCGTGCCCGGCCAGCAGCAGCTCGGTGCCGGGCTGGGTACCCGGCTCGAGGTCCAGCTCGACGGTGTCGTCGAGGGTCTCCAGCGGTTGCACGGAGCCGAGCGCGGCGGTGGTCATCGGGATCCGGATCGTGCAGTGCAGGTCGGCGCCGTCGCGTTCGAACGTGGCGTGCGGCCGCTCCACGACCTCGACGTACAGGTCGCCGGCCGGTCCGCCGCCGGGGCCGACCTCGCCCTGGCCGGACAACCGCACCCGCATGCCCTCGGCCACGCCGGGCGGGACCTTCGCGGTGATCGTGCGCCGGGCGCGGACCCGGCCGTCGCCGCCGCACTGGCGGCACGGGTCGGGGATGACCTCGCCGACGCCCCGGCACACCGGGCACGCCCTGGCGGTGACGACCTGCCCGAGGAACGACCGCTGCACGGACTGCACCTCGCCGCGGCCGGCGCAGGTGTCGCAGACCTGCGGGGAGCTGCCCTCGGCGCAGCCGGAGCCGCGGCACAGGTCGCACAGGACGGCAGTGTCGACGGTCAGCTCGCGGCTGACGCCGGTGTTGCACTCCTCGAGGGTCAGCTCGATCCGGATGAGCGCGTCCGAGCCGGGCTGCACGCGGCTGCGCGGTCCCCGGCCGGCTCCGGCTCCGCCGCCGCCGAAGAACGCGTCCATGATGTCGCCGAGCCCGAACCCGGCGAACGGGTCGCGGCCGCCGCCACCGCCGCCGTTGCCGAGCGGGTCGCCGCCCAGGTCGACGATCTTGCGCTTCTGCGGGTCGGACAGGACCTCGTAGGCCGCCGTCACCTCGCGGAACCGCTCCTGCGCCGAGTCGTCCGGGTTGACGTCCGGGTGCAGCTCGCGGGCGAGCTTGCGGTAGGCGCGCTTGATCTCCTCGGAGGTCGCGTCCTGCCGCACGCCGAGTGCGCCGTAGTAGTCCCTTGCCACCGTGTCCTGTCCTCCTGCCCTGGTGACCTTCTGCTCACCTGGGTCGCGTGCTCGCTTCCTGCGTGGCCGGCGTCAGCGCCCGGCCAGAATGTCTCCCACGTAGTTGGCAACGGCCCGCACCGCCGCGATCGTGCCCGGGTAGTCCATCCGAGTGGGCCCGACCACACCCATTCCGCCGAGCAGTGTCTCCTGCGGGCCGTAGCCGATGGACACCACCGAGGTGCTGCGCATCTCCTCGGCCTCGTTCTCCTCGCCGATCCGCACGGTCACCATGCCGGGGGACCCGGCCGCGGCGAACAGCTTGAGCACGACGACCTGCTCCTCGAGCGCCTCCAGGATCTGGCGCAGGGAGCCGGGGAAGTCGGCGGCGTTGCGGGTCAGGTTGGCGGTGCCGCCGAGCACCAGCCGCTCCTCCGGGTGCTCGACCAGCGACTCGACCAGCACGGTGGCCAGTCTGGTCATCGCGTCCCGCAGCTCGGCCGGCGACTCCTCGATCAGGTCGGCGACCTTGGCCGCCGCGTCGGTGACGCGGTGGTCGACCAGCGCCGAGTTGAGCATGGTGCGCAGGCGGGCGACGGTGTCCTCGGTGATGACGTCGCCGAGGTCGATCATCCGCTGGTCGACCCGGCCGTTGTCGGTGATCAGCACGAGCATCACGCGGGCCGGGGTGAGCGAGACCAGCTCGATGTGCCGGACCAGCGAGTAGGTCAACGTCGGGTACTGGATGACGGCGACCTGCCGGGTGAGCTGGGCCAGCATCCGGACGCTGCGGCGCAGCACGTCGTCGAGGTCGATCGCGCCGTCGAGGAAGGAGCTGATGGCCCGGCGCTCGGCTCCGGAGAGCGGTTTGACCTCCGAGAGCCGGTCGACGAACAGCCGGTAGCCCTTGTCGGTGGGGATGCGGCCGGCGCTGGTGTGCGGCTGCGCGATGTAGCCGTCCTCCTCGAGGGAGGCCATGTCGTTGCGCACGGTGGCGCTGGACACGCCCAGGTTGTGTCGTTCGACGATCGCCTTGGACGCCACCGGCTCCTGGTTGGAGACGTAGTCCGCGACGATCGCGCGCAGCACCGCGAAGCGGCGCTCGTCCGTGCTGGCCACCGTGTCACCTCCCGTCTTCACCACAAGTTTACGGATCGCCGGTCGTGGATTACCTCGTTGCCCCACATGCGAGAATTCGGTCACCATTCCTCGACCCAGGACCACGCACCGTGAAGATGGACAACAGCCCGGCCAGGGGCACCCGTGACCTGCTGCCGGCCGCCGTCGCGACCCGGGACCGGGTGCTCGGCCTCATCCAGGACGTCTACCGCCGGTTCGGCTACCAGCGCATCGAGACCCCCGCGCTGGAGCGGATCGAGCGGCTGACCGGTGGGCAGGGCGGGGAGAACGAGAAGCTGCTGTTCCGGGTCCTGCGCCGGGGCCTGGACGAGCAGTTGCCGGCGGGTCCGCTCGCCGATCTGGTGGACCTGGGCCTGCGTTACGACCTGACGGTGCCGCTGACCCGGTTCTACAGCCAGTACCGGGCCGAGCTGCCGCAGCCGTTCCGGTCGTTCCAGTTCGGGCCGGTGTGGCGGGCGGAGCGGCCGCAGAAGGGTCGCTACCGGCAGTTCTACCAGTGCGACATCGACCTGCTCGGCGAGCCGAGCGTGCTGGCCGAGGCCGAGCTGATCGAGGCGACGACGGAGGCGCTGGCGGCGGTCGGGCTCACCGGGACCGAGGTGCGGCTGTCCGACCGGCGGTTCCTGGCTGCGCTGGCGAGCGCGGCCGGGGTGCCGGACGAGGCGACCGGCGGGTTCTTCGTCACCGTCGACAAGTTGGACAAGATCGGCTGGGAGGGCGTCGAGCGGGAGCTGGTCGACGGGCGGGGGCTGCCGTCGGCGGTCGTCACGTCCGCGCGGGACGCGATCGGCGCGCTCACCGACCTGCCTGCGGTCAAGGTCGCCGACGTGCTGGCCGACGCGGTGCCGGCGCTGCCGGACGCGGTCGCCGAGGACCTGGCGACGACGGCGGCGTGCCTGGCCGCGCTGCCCGGCGACGTGCGGTGGTCGTTCGATCCGACGCTGGTGCGCGGGATGGGGTACTACACGGGGCAGATCTTCGAGGTCTCGCACCCGGACTCGGCGGGATCGATCGCCGGCGGCGGGCGGTACGACGAGCTGGTCGGCCGGTCGCTGGGCACCGAGGTGCCGGCGTGCGGGTTCTCGATCGGGTTCGAGCGGATCGTGGACCTCGTCGCCGCCGACGCCCCGGGCGAGCGGGTGGCGGTGCTGTTCGACGCGGACGTGCCGGTCGAGCGGGCGCTGGCGGTGGCGCGGCGGCTGCGGGCGGAACGCGGTGGGGTGGTGTCCCCGGTGCGGCGCGGCGGCAAGTTCGCCGCCCAGCTGGGTCGACTGGAGAGCTGGGGCTTCACCGGTTTCGTGCCGGTCCGGGCCGACGACGCGGACCTGCCGGACGTACGCCCGCTGCGACGCGACTAGGACACCTGATCGCGGCGCGCCCGGACCTTGCGGTAACTCCAGCCGAGCAGGGCGAACAGCACGACCCCGGACAGGATCAGGCTCGATCCGGCGCTCCAGCCGGGAAACGGCAGCCACGGGAACACGCGCAGTCCCCACAGGACGCCGGCGACGATCAGTCCGAGCCCGGCGAGCACGGAGCCGGCGATCCGCAGTGGGGAGGACACGCTGTCCTCGGCGGCCTTCATCGCGCGGTCGCGCACCGGGTCGACGTGCCGTTCGAGCGCGGGGAACTCGGCGGCCAGGATCACCAGCCCGGCCAGCACGAGCAGCAGGCCGGGCCCGGGAAGCACGAGCAGCGCGACGCCGATGAGCAGGATCGAACCACCGACGAGGGACATCGTGACGCGCTTCACATGATCTTTGGCGGGCATAGTGCTCCCATCGTGACCCGCCGCGCCCGCTTTCGCCCGATCGGTTACCCCCGGATCGGCACCGACGACGCTCCCCGGAGGTTGAGCCGGCCGTTCCAGCGCACGTCGCCGTCGAGCGCGAGGTTCGGGAACCGGGAGACCAGCCGCCCGATCGCGAGGCGGCCTTCGAGCCGGGCGAGGGCGGCACCGAGGCAGTGGTGCGGGCCGGCGCCGAACGACAGGTGCCGGTGGGCGTTCTGGCGTTCCAGGTCGAGCGAGTCGGCGGTGGGCCCCCAGAACCGCTCGTCGTGGTTGGCCGAGCCGAGGCAGGCGATGATGAACGAGCCGGCCGGGATGTCGCGGTCCCGGATCGTCAGCGGTGCGGTGGTGATCCGGCGGGTCTGCTGCACCGGGCTGTCGTAGCGGAGCAGTTCCTCGACCGCGTTCGGTGCGAGGTCCGGCCGGGTGCGCAGCAGGTCGAACTGCTCGGGGTTGGCGAGCAGCGCGACGACACCGTTGGCGATCAGGTTCACCGTGGTCTCGTGGCCGGCGACGTAGAGCAGCAACACCTGTGCGATCAGCTCGTCGTCGCTGAGCCGGTCGCCGTCCTGCTCGGCGGCGATCAGCGCGGTGAGCAGGTCGTCGGCCGGGTTGGCGCGCTTCCACTCGACGATGTCCCTGGTCATCTCGGCCAGGGCGATCTCGGCCTCGGTGATCGCGCGGATCACGTCGGGATCGGTCACGACCTCCAACGAGCGCACCAGGGTGCCGGTCAGCTCGCGCAGCCGGGTCTGGTCGGTGGGCGGGGTGCCGAGCATCGTCGAGATCACCGCGAACGGCAGCGGGAAGGCGAGCTCGTCGACCAGGTCGACCGGGCCGCCGTCGGCGATCCGGTCCAGCGAGGCGTCGACCAGGTCGGTGACCATCGGCTCC
This sequence comes from Actinophytocola gossypii, assembly GCF_025165815.1. Taxonomy (GTDB): domain Bacteria; phylum Actinomycetota; class Actinomycetes; order Mycobacteriales; family Pseudonocardiaceae; genus Actinophytocola; species Actinophytocola gossypii. Next base: position 262,902 of record NZ_JAFFZE010000014.1, read on the forward strand.
AGCGCGGCGATCGCGCGCGGGGTGAACACCTTCGCCACGAGCGAGCGCAGCCGGGTGTGGTCGGGCGGGTCGCGGTCGAGCATGGAGGCCACCAGCGGGGCGCGGTCGGCGCCGAGCGCCTCGTACTGCGCGCGAACCGGGCCGTCGGCGAGGTTGCGGTCCTCGACGGAGAGGCCGGCGCGCAGTAGCCGGGTGACGTCGTCGTAGTGCGAGAGGAACCAGAAGCCGAGGGGGTGTTCCTGCACCGGGTCGGTGTCGCGGAGTTCGCGGTAGTGCGGGTAGGGGTTCGCGGCGAACCCGTCCGCGACCGGGTTGAACACAGCCGCCTCGGTCATGATCTCACCTACTCCCTGTCGGTTACATACACAACGTATGTCGTATATTTCGCGCATGTCAACGGCGAAGAGCAGGCGGGACCAGTTCACCGAGGAGACCCGCGCCGCCCTGCTGGCGGCCGCGACCCGCCGGTTCGCGACGCTGGGTTTCGCCGGCACCTCGCTGGAGGACGTCGCCGCGGACATCCGAGCCACGCGCGGCGCGGTGTACCACCACTTCTCCAGCAAGCGGGCGCTGTTCGAGGCGGTGTTCCAGGACCTGGAGCGGAACGCCAACGACCGGGCGGCCGAGGCGGGCGCGCTCGGCGCGGACGCGTGGCAGGCCGCGCTGCTCGCGCTGGAGGAGTTCCTCGACCAGTGCTGCGACCCGGTGTACGGGCGGATCGTGTGGCTGGAGGGGCCGCTGGCGCTCGGCTGGACCGCCTGGATCGAGGCGGAGCAGAACTTCGCCTACGGCCTGGTGGAACGGTTCATCCGGGACCTGCGCGACGGCGGCCACCTCACCCCGGTCCCGCTGACCACGACGACACAGCTGGCGTTCGGCATGCTGGGCGCCGCGGGCCAGGCACTGGCGGCGGCCACACCGGAGGAACGCCCGCGGATCAGGTCGGAGTACCTGGACCTGATCGCCCGCCTCCTGACCGGCCTCCGCGCCTGAACCACCGCGTCCGCTGGGTAGCGTTCAGGTCAGGCGGCGGACGACCGCGTCGGCGAGGAGGCGGCCGCGGGGGGTGAGTACGCAGCGGCCGAAGCGGCCGTCGACGCCGGCCAGTGCGGCCGGGTCGAGCAGGCCCTCGTCGGCGAGGACGTGGGCCTCCCGCTGGGCCGGTGGGGTCAGGGCGTCGATCACCAGGCCGTCGACCAGGCGCAGTTCGAGCAGCACGCGCTCCAGGTGGCGGTCCTCGTCGGTCAGGGTCTCGCGGGCGGCGGCGGGGGAACGGCCCTCGGCCAGCGCTCTGGCGTAGCTCGCCGGGTGCTTGACGTTCCACCAGCGCACCCCGCCGACGTGGCTGTGCGCGCCGGGACCGGCCCCCCACCAGTCCGCACCGTGCCAGTAGCCCAGGTTGTGCCGGCACCACGCCGCCGGGCCGGCCGCCCAGTTGGACACCTCGTACCAGTGCAGGCCGGCCGCCGACAACGCCGCGTCCACCTGCTCGTACCGCGCCGCCAGTACGTCGTCGTCCGGCTCGGGGAGGTCGCCGCGGGCGATGCGGCGGGCCAGGGCGGTGCCCTCCTCGACGATCAGGGCGTAGGCCGACACGTGGTCGACGCCGGCCGCGAGCACGGCGTCGAGGGACGTGGCCAGGTCGTCCGCGCGCTCGCCCGGGGTGCCGTAGATCAGGTCCAGGTTCACGTGGTCGAAGCCGGCCGCCCTGGCCTCGCGGGCCGCGGCGGCGGCGCGGCCGGGGGTGTGGGTGCGGTCCAGGACCGCGAGCACGTGCGGGGCGGCGGACTGCATCCCGAGCGACACCCGCGTGTAGCCGGCGGCGCGGATGCCGGCGAAGAACGCGGGCGAGGTCGACTCGGGATTGGACTCCGTGGTGACCTCGGCGTCGGTGGCCAGGCCGAACGACGTCCGCACGGCGTCGAGCACCTCGGCGAGGCCGGTGTCGCCGAGCAGGGACGGGGTGCCGCCGCCGACGAACACCGTGTCGGCGGGCGGTGGCGTGCCGAGCACCGACGCGGCCAGGTCCAGCTCGCGCCGCAGGCCCTCCAGCCAGGACCGGGGCGACGCGGGCGAGGACGTCAGCTCCGCGGCGGTGTAGGTGTTGAAGTCGCAGTAGCCGCACCGCGTAGCGCAGAACGGCACGTGCACGTAGACGCCGAACGGCCCGCGCCCGAGCCCGCTACGGGCGGACTCGGGCAGCGAACCGTCTGCCGGCGCGGCGTCGCCGTCGGGAAGCGCGGATGGCACGCCTCCCATCCTCCGCCCGACCGGTCAGCGGAAGACGAGCAGGGTCACCACGCACGCCCCGGCGGTGAGCACGAGGAACACGAACCCGTAGATGGGGGTCTTGCGGCACCAGTGGGTGTTGCGGTCGATCGCCACCCGGCCCGGGCCGGTGAACAGCAGCGTGAACGCGGCCGCCGCGTACATCATCTCCAGCTCGACGCCGCCGAGGAACGTGTTCCAGTCCCCCTTGACGACGATCACGTTGGCCATCACGCCGAGCACCGCCGCGGCGCCGGCCGGGGTGAACAGGCCGAGCACGAGCAGCACGCCGCCCGCGGTCTCGCTCACCGCCAGCACCCAGGCGAGGATCGTGGGCTCGGTGAAGCCGAAGCCCTCGAGCATCCGCTGGGTGTTGTCCATGCCGAGGTCGGTGAACCAGCCGAACAGCTTGTCCAACCCGTGCACGACGAACAACCCGCCGAGCACCAGCCGGAGCACCAGCAGACCGAAGTCCAGCCCGCCGTGCCAGGTGTGGGTCTTGCGCGCCGGCTCGTCGAAGGCGCTGCCGAAGGAATCGTCGTCGTCGTCGAACCCCGTCGAGGACGAGGAGCCGGGGAGCACGGTCGTCGCCGAGCCGCTGTAGTCGTCGTCGTCGTACATCGACGTGCCCGACCCGCCGCCGTAGCCGGAGAAGTCCTCCGTGTCGGCGTTGTAGCGGCCGCTGTCCGCGTAACCGCCCGCGGCCCGTGGGCGGTTGTCGTCTGTAGTCACCCCGCGCAGGGTAGGGCATCGGCCGAACGCGCGTGCCCACGGTGCGGAGATCAGTACGCGCCGTGCACGAGGTTCCTCGGCTCCTCGCCCGCCGCGAACCGGGCGACCTCCTCGGCGACCACGGCGTAGGCGCGGCGGAGGTAGTCGTGCACGCTGCCGGCGACGTGCGGGGTCAGCAGCAGGCCAGGCGCCGACCACAGCGGGTGGTCGGCCGGCAGCGGCTCCGGGTCGGTGACGTCCAGGGCGGCGCGCAGCCGGCCCGAGGTGAGCTCGGCGAGCAGCGCGTCGGTGTGCACGACCTTGCCCCTTGCCGCGTTGACCAGCACCGCTCCGTCGGGCATCCGAGCCAGGAACTCGGCGTCGACCAGGCCGGTCGTGGCGTCGGTGAGCGGCACCATGAGCACCACCGCGTCGTGCGAGCCGAGCAGATCGGGGACCTCGTCGATGCCGTGCACGCCGTCGCGGGCGCGGGTGCCGACCAGGGTGCAGGTGGCGTCGGACGCCTCGACGCGGCGCTTCATCCGGTTGCCGAGGTCGCCCGCGCCGAGCACCAGCACCCGCTTGTCCTGCAGGGTGTCGGTGGCGCGCCGGAGGGACCAGTCGCGGGCCTTTCGGACGTACTCGAAGCCGATCAGCTCCCGGTAGACGGCGATGAGCGCGCCCAGGGCCCACTCGGCGGTGCTGCCGCCGTGCGCGCCGCGGGCGGTGGAGAGCAGGACGTGCTCGGGGATGCGCCCGATCCAGTTCTCCGCGCCGGTGGTCTGCAGCTGGATCAGGCGCAGGCTCGGCAGCTGTTCGACGTAGTGGGCCGGGTCGGTGGTGGCGAGGAAGCTCGGCACCAGGACCTCGGCGTCGCCCGGCAGCGGCGCAGCGCGGTCGTAGTGGACGGTGTCGATGCCGTCGATGCCGGCCAGCGCGGCGACGCCCTGCTCGTCGGGCACCAGAACTCTGATCGTCACGGTCACCCACCCTCTCACGTGATGTTCACCCGGCCTGACCTAGCTTGGATTCATGGGAGTCGGGTGGCGGAGGCTGGTGGCCGGGCTGACGGCCGGCGGGGTGCTGCTCACCGCCGGGTGCGCCTCGTTCAGCGACCAGCCGGAGGAGTGGCGCCCGCAGGACCAGGTCACCCCGCAGTCGGCCCCCGAGCCGCAGGTCCCCGGCGAGAACGACGGCGGCCCCGGCGGCGGCGGAGGTGGCGCGGGCGGTCAGCGGCAGCCGCGGCCCTCGGACATCCGGCCGCCGGAGGGCTGCACGGACTTCCACCCCGCGGTCATCGGCACCTGCATGGACCGGGTGACCGCGGTGGCCGCGCTGCCCGGCAACGGGAACGACCCCACCGCGCTGGTCGGCGAGCGCGCCACCGGCCGGATTCTGCGGGTCAAGAAGGACACCGAGCCCAAGGTCGTGGCGGTCGCGCCGGTCGACGCGTCCACCGGCGGCGGGCTGACCGGGCTCGCGCTGTCCCCGACCTACGCCGAGGACCAGCTGATCTTCGCCTACATCACCACGCCGACCGACAACCGGCTGGTCCGGATCGCGCCGGGCGACACGCCGAAGCCGGTGCTGACCGGGATCCCGCGCGGTCCGAGCGGCAACCGGGGCGCGCTGTCCGTCGACCACCGGGGCGCCCTGCTGGTGGCGACCGGCGACGCGGGCAACCCGGCGCTGGCGAACAACCCGGCGTCGCTGGCCGGGAAGGTGCTGCGGGTCGACCCGTCCGGCAAGCCGGCTCAGGGCAACCCGGACCCGACGTCGCCGATCGTGGCCGACGGCCTGCACTCCCCCGGCGGCGTGTGCGCGTCGCTGGACGGCTCGCGGATGTGGGTCACCGACCGCGGCGTGCAGCGGGACCTGCTCTACCAGCTGGAGCCGGGCAAGCCGCTGACCACGCCGGCGTGGAGCTGGTCGGACCGCCCGGGCGTGGCGGGCTGTGTGTCCACGCCGGACGCGGTGTGGGTGGCGATGTCGACGGCCGGCAACCTGCAGAACCTGCCGCTGGCCGAGGACGGCTCGTTCTCCGGCAAGCCGGCGGTGAGCATGGCCGGCGACGAGGGCTTCGGCCGGCTCGGCGGCATGGACCTGGTGAACGACCAGGTCGCGGTCGGCGGCACCGTCAACAAGGACGGCGGCACCCCGGTCTCCAGCGACGACCGCGCCGTGACGATCGTGGTCACCGGCGGCAACCAGGCCGGCGGCCCCGACTAGTTCCGCACGTCGGCCAGCACCGCGCGAATCACGTGCCGGGCGTTGCGCGCCATCGCCGGGTTCGTCCGCCGGTAGTACGGCAGCGCGATCAGGGCCTGCGACAGGGTCCGGCCCCGGCCGCGGACCCAGGTCGCGTCGTCCACGGCCAGCGCCTCGCGGAAGACCTCGCGCGCGTCGGGCGGCAGCAGGTTCCACGCGGGGAACAGGTCGCAGGCCGGGTCCCCCGTCCCCGCGCAGCCGAAGTCGATCACCGCCACCAGCCGGCCGCCGTCGACGAGCAGGTTGCCCGGCATCAGGTCGGCGTGCAGCCACACCGGCGGCCCGTCCCAGCCGGGCGCCCGCAGCGTCTCCTCCCACACCGCGGTCACCGCGTCGTGGTCGACGTCCTCCTCCGGGATCCCGCGCAGCGCGTCGATCGCCGCCCGGGTGTCCGCGTCCAGGGTCGCGACCGGGCCGCCCCGGTGTGCCGTCGGCGCCCCGGGCAGGGTGACGCCGCGCATCGCCGCCACGAACGCGGCCAGGTCCTCGGCCAGTCGCGCCGGCTCGGTCGGTGCGCCCGCCTCCGGCGGCTCGCCGGCCAGCCACCGGTACACCGACCACGGCCACGGGTACCCCTCGGCCGGCTCTCCCGCGCCGAGCACCTCGGGGATGCTGGTGGGCAGATGCGGCGCGAGGCGGGGCAGCCAGTGCCGCTCGGCCGACACGTCCTCGACCCCGCCCCGGACCAGCGGTAGCCGGACGACCAGGTCGTCGCCCAGCCGGTACACGGCGTTGACCGTGCCGCCGGAGGGCCACCGCCGCACCGGCAGTCCGGCCCACCGGGGGAACTGGCCGGCGACCAACCGCCGCACCAGGTCGTCGTCAACGGTCGGCCCTTCGCTCATGGCGATCATGGGAACAGTGGGCGCCCGGGGCCGTCAAACGTCTTTCCGGCCGGTCAGCCCAGCCGCTCGAACCAGTCGAGGGTCAGCGGGATCGCGGCGCGGCCCGCGGTGAAGTGATCGAGGTCGCCGAGGTCGACCAGGTCGGCGTCGGCGCCGTGCCGCGCGAGCATGGCCCGGCAGTTCGTCGAGTTCTCGATGTCGACGTCCCGGTCACCGGTCGAGGTGTAGAGGCGGACCGGGACGCCGGGCCGCCAGCCGCGGCAGGCGGTGTCGTTCTCGGCCAGGACCCGGCGCAGCACACCGGTCGGGTTCACCAGCCGGGCCAGGAACGACTCGGTGAACAGCTCCGCCGGCGAGGCGGGCAGGCCGGCCACGATGTCGGCCTCCTGGTGGTCGTTGTCGAACAGGACCGGGATCGTCGTGTCGTACGGAGCACGGAACGCCTCGGACGGGTCGTCCCACAGGCCGTACTCGCGGTTCCAGGCGACCGTCGCGTACGCCAGGTAGAACGTGGCGCTCAGGTGGTCGAGGCGGCCGTCGAGCGCGGCCGGGAGCTCCGCGCCCCGGATGTCGAGCGGACCGCTCAGCGACGCGATCGCCTCGGCGCGGAAGTAAACCGCCGCGCCGCAGCTCGCGGCCGAGCAGCATCGCGGCCTGACCCCCCTGGGAGAACCCGGCCACGTAGACCTCGCGGTCCAGCCTGGCCAGACGCCGGGCGGCGCGCAGCGCGTCGACCGACGCGGTCACCGTCGGCTCGGCCACCATGTACGGATGCCGGCCCTGGCCGGCGCCGAGGCCGAGGTAGTCGGGGGCGACGGTGGCGTACCCGGCGGTCGCGAACTGGACGGCGGCCGCGCGGTCGAGGTTGTCCGACACCGAGGCGACGTCGCCCCGGTAGGCGCGGGTGCCGTGCAGCCACGCCACCACCGGCAGCCGCCGCCCGTGAGTGCGGCGCGGCAGCACGACCAGCGTGCTCGCCACGGTCCGGCGACCGTCCACCCCGGACGTCGGGTAGACCACCCGGTACAGGTCGACGCCGTGCCGCGCGGCCGCCGCGTCCAGGCCGTGGTCGGCCAGGTAGGCGGCGACCTCGGCCCGGCCGAGGCTCGCGATCCTGGTCGCGCCGGCGTGCTGCTCCGGCTCGGCGGCGACGGTGGCCGGCCCGGCGGCGACGGCCGTGGCCGGGGTGCCGACGAGCACGGCGGCGCACAGCGCTGCCGTGACGGTCCTGGTGGCGATTCCGGTCCTGCGCATTCCCTGTCCTCCCAAGGGTTCTGGTGTCACACCGAACCCTGGCGGACGGAACGGGAAAGCGGGATGGGGTGAGCCACCGGACCCGGGTGGGGCCAGCCGGTGGTGCCGGGCGACACCCGGCACCACCGGAGGGGATCAGCCGGCGCAGCGCTCCAGGATCAGCTCGCGGACGCGCTTGGCGTCCGCCTGGCCCTTGGTCGCCTTCATCACCGCACCCACGATCGCGCCGGCGGCCTGGACCTTGCCGCCGCGGATCTTGTCGGCCACGTCCGGCTGGGCGGCCAGGGCCTCGTCGACCGCCGCGTACAGGGCGGAATCGTCGGAGACGACCTCGAGGCCGCGGGCGGCGACGACCGCGTCGGGCTCGCCCTCGCCGGCCAGGACGCCGTCGACGACCTCGCGGGCGAGCTTGTTGGTCAGTTTCCCGTCGGCCACCATGGCCGCGACCCTGGCCACCTGGGCCGGGGTGATCGGCAGCTCGGCCAGTTCGACGCCGCGGGTGTTCGCCTCCTGGGACAGGTAGTTCACCCACCAGGCCCGGGCCTCGTTCGGGGTGGCACCGGCGTCGACGGTGGCCGCGACCAGGTCGACCGCGCCAGCGTTGACCAGGTCACGCAGTTCCAGGTCGGACAGCTGCCAGTCGGCCTGGATGCGCTTGCGGCGCTGCCACGGCATCTCCGGCAGGGTCGCGCGGAGCTTCTCCACCCACTCCGCGGACGGCGCGATCGGCACCAGGTCGGGCTCCGGGAAGTACCGGTAGTCCTCCGAGGTCTCCTTGCGCCGCCCGGCCGACGTGCTGCCGGTGGACTCGTCGAAGTGCCTGGTCTCCTGCAGGATCTCGCCGCCGCCGGCGAGCACCGCGGCCTGCCTGGTCATCTCGTAGCGCACCGCGCGCTCGACGCTGCGCAGCGAGTTGACGTTCTTGGTCTCGGTGCGGGTGCCGAACACGGTGGTGCCCTTCGGCATCAGCGACACGTTCGCGTCGCAGCGCAGCGAGCCCTGGTCCATCCGCACGTCCGAGACGCCCAGCGCGCGCAGCAGGTCCCGCAGCGCGGTCACGTACGCGCGGGCGACCTCGGGGGCACGCGCGCCGGTGCCGGTGATCGGCTTGGTGACGATCTCGATCAGCGGCACGCCGGCCCGGTTGTAGTCCAGCAGCGAGTGCTCGGCGCCGTGGATGCGGCCGGTCGCGCCGCCGACGTGCAGCGACTTGCCGGTGTCCTCCTCCATGTGCGCGCGCTCGATGCCGACCTCGACCACGGTGCCGTCCTCGAGCTCCAGGTCCAGCTTGCCGTCGAACGCGATCGGCTCGTCGTACTGGGAGGTCTGGAAGTTCTTCGGCATGTCCGGGTAGAAGTAGTTCTTCCGCGCGAACCGGCACCACTCGGCGATGTCGCAACCGAGCGCCAGGCCGATCCGGATGGCCGACTCGACGGCGGCGCCGTTGACCACCGGCAGCGCGCCCGGCAGGCCGAGACACACCGGGCAGACCTGGGTGTTCGGCTCGGCGCCGAACGCGGTCGGGCAGCCGCAGAACATCTTGGTGTTGGTGGACAGCTCGACGTGCACCTCGAGCCCGAGCACCGGGTCGAAGCGCGCCAGGACCTCGTCGTAGTCGAGCACGTCCGCCGTTGACGCAGTCATCGGGCAGCGACCTCCAGCTCCGGAACGCGGTTGATCAGCGGGCCGCCCCAGGCCTTGTCCCGGGCGGCCTCGTAGGCGGCGGCAACCTTGTACATCCGCTGCTCCTGCAGCGCGGGTGCCATCACCTGCAGGCCGACCGGCAGACCGTCGTCGTCGGACAGTCCGGCCGGGACGCTCATCGCCGGCGTGCCCGCGAGGTTGGCCGGGATCGTGCACAGGTCGGCCCGGTACATCGCCACCGGGTCGTCCACCCGCTCGCCGATGCGGAACGCGGTGGTCGGGGTGGTCGGCGAGACCAGCACGTCGACGTCGCCGAACGCGCGCTCGAAGTCCCGGGAGATCAGCGTGCGGACCTTCTGCGCCTGGCCGTAGTACGCGTCGTAGTAGCCGGAGGACAGCGCGTAGGTGCCGACCATGACGCGGCGCTTGACCTCCGCGCCGAAGCCGGCCTCCCGGGTGAGCGCCATGACCTGCTCGGCGCTGTTCCCGTTCTCGTCACCGACCCGCAGCCCGTAGCGCATCGCGTCGAACCGGGCCAGGTTCGACGAGCACTCGCTCGGCGCGATCAGGTAGTACGCCGGCAGCGCGTAGTCGAAGTGCGGGCAGGACACCTCGACGACCTCCGCGCCGAGCCCGCGCAGCGCCTCGACGGCCTGGTCGAACGCGGCGATCACGCCGTCCTGGTACCACTCGCCGGTGAACTCGCGCACCACGCCGACCCGCAGGCCGCGCAGGTCGCCCGCGGCGCCCTCGCGGGCGGCGGCGACCACCGGCGGGACCGGCGCGTCGATGGAGGTGGAGTCGAGCGGGTCGTGCCCGCCGATCACCTCGTGCAGCAGCGCGGCGTCCAGCACCGTGCGCGCGCACGGCCCGCCCTGGTCGAGCGAGGAGGAGAACGCGACCAGGCCGTAGCGGGACACGCCGCCGTAGGTCGGCTTGACCCCGACGGTGCCGGTGACCGACGCCGGCTGGCGGATCGAGCCGCCGGTGTCGGTGCCGATCGCCAGCGGAGCCTGGAACGCGGCCAGCGACGCCGACGAGCCGCCGCCGGAGCCGCCGGGGATCCGGTCGAGGTCCCAGGGGTTGCGGGTGACGCCGTACGCGGAGTTCTCGGTGGAGGAGCCCATGGCGAACTCGTCCATGTTGGTCTTGCCGAGCACCACGACGCCGGCGTCGCGCAGCTTGCGGGCGACGGTCGAGTCGTACGGCGGGATCCAGTTCTCCAGGATCTTCGAGCCGCAGGTGGTGGGGATGCCCTCGGTGGCGAACACGTCCTTGAGCGCCAGCGGCACGCCGGCGAGCGGCGAGGCGACCGGCCGGCCGGCGGCCACGTCGTCGTCGACCCGCTGGGCGGCGGCGAGCGCGCCGTCGGTGTCGACGTGCAGGAAGGCGTGCACGGTCTCGTCGATGGCGCCGATCCGGTCGAGGTGGGCGCGGGTGACCTCGACGGAGGACACCTCACCGGCGTGGATCTTCGCGGCGAGTTCGGCCGCGGTCGAGTGCGTCAGGTCGCTCATGCTTCCTCCCCCAGGATCCGGGGCACGCGGAACCGGCCTTCCTCGACGGCCGGCGCGCCGGCCAGGGCCTGCTGCTGGCTGAGCCCGGGACGCGGTTCGTCGGCGCGGAAGACGTTGCGCAGCGGAACGGCGTGCGAGGTGGGCGGGATCTCCTGGGCCGCTACCTCACCGACACTGGCCACCGACTGGAGGATGACGTCCAGCTGACCGGCGAACTTGTCCAGTTCGTCCTCGGTGACAGCCAGCCTGGCCAGGCGAGCGAGGTGAGCGACCTCCTCGCGGGAGATGTTGGGCACTGGACGAACTCCCTGCGTATGTGCTGAGTTGGGTGGACCGAGTCTATTTCGAGTGCTCGCCGCGACCCGAACGGGTTGTCCCGGGTACTAGGGTCCGGCGGATCCCGGCCCGTGGACGGCGAGGCGCGGGACGTTCGGCGCGTCTGCGACAATCGTCGGCCGGCACGAGACTAGGAGGCGTTCGCCTTGTCCTTCCTGATCCGGGTGGCGCTCCCGGACGTCCCGGGGGCGTTGGGGTCCGTGGCGTCCGCGCTCGGCGAGATCGGTGCCGACATCCTGAGCGTGGACGTGGTGGAGCGGAGCTCGGGCACGGCCATCGACGACCTGGTGGTCGAGCTGCCGAAGGGCCGGTTGCCGGACGTGCTGATCACCGCAGCGGAGTCGGTGCCGGACGTCGAGGTCGACGCGGTGCGCCCGTACGCGGGCGTGCTGGACACCCATCGCGAGCTGGAGCTGGTGGAGGAGGTCGCCGGCCAGCCGGACGACGGCCTGGCGATCTTCACCGAGGGCGTGCCGAGGATCGTCCGCGCCGGGTGGGCGATGGTCGTGGGTCCCGGCGACGAGGGCGCGCGCACGCTGACCGCGAGCACCGCCGCGCCGCAGCTGCGGGAGCTGGACCTGCCGTGGCTCCCGCTCGCCAGGGCGACGGTGCTGGACGGTGAGGAGAGCTGGGTCCCGGAGACCTGGCAGGAGCTGGGCACCGAGCTGGCCGCGACACCGCTTGGCAAGCCGGAGCGGGTGCTGTTGGTCGGTCGGCCGGGTGGCCCGCAGTTCCGCGCGGCAGAGGTGGCGCGGCTGGCGCACCTGGCGGGCATCATCGCCGTCGTGCTGTCCGGCTGAGCGTGTTCACGCGGTACGTCGCCCTGGGCGACAGCCAGACCGAGGGCCTGCTGGACGGCGACGAGACGCACGGGTACCGGGGCTGGGCCGACCGGCTGGCCGCTCTGCTCGCGACCGTTCAGCCGGACCTGCGCTACGCCAACCTGGCCGTCCGCGGCCAGCTGGCCCGGCAGGTGCGCGACACCCAGCTCGCGCCCGCACTCGCCCTGCGCCCCGACCTGGCGACGGTGATGGCCGGCGTCAACGACATCCTCCGCCGCCGCTTCGACCAGGAGGCCGTGCGGACGCACCTGGAGTCGATGTTCGCCGAGCTGACCGGGGCGGGCGCGCACGTGCTGACCGTGACCTTCCCCGACCCGGCCCGCCTGATGCCCGCGGCGCGGCTGCTCAGCACCCGCGCGCTGCGCCTGAACGCCGCCATCCGCGCGGCGGCCGAGCCGCACGGCGTGACCGTCGTGGACATGGCGCGGTACCCGATCAGCTCCGACCCGCGGCTGTGGAGCGCGGACCGCCTGCACCTGAACTCGTTGGGCCACACCACGATGGCCGCCGCCGCGGCGCACGCGCTCGGGTTGCCGGGTAGCGGTCCGGAGTGGTCGGCGGCCCTCGACCCGCTGGCGAGACCGGCGCTGCGGCGACGTGCCGAGGCGGAGCTGCGCTGGATCGCGGGCGTCGCCGGCCCGTGGCTGCTGCGCCGCGTGCGGGGTCGCTCCTCCGGCGACGAGCGGGTCGCCAAGCGGCCGGACCTCGCGCCGTTCACCGTCGAACCGTGACGCCGGGCCTCACGAGCTGGCGGGCGTGCCGAGTTTCGCCGCTTCGCTGTGTTGGATCGCGGCCGCCCGGAGTTGGTAGTCCGCGATGACCCGGAGCTGTTCGGTGGTGTAGCGCTCGCGGAGTTCGTCGAGCCGGCTCGTCAGGCCGACGAACAGCTCGCCGATACGGCGAGCGCCCTCGGCCGTGGAGACGAGCAGGAGCCGGCGTCCGTCCGCGGGGTCAGGTCGCCGTTCCACGAAGCCGTTCTTCTCCAGCCGGGACAGCACGGCGGAGATCGAGTTCTTGGCCAGTCCGGTGCGTTCGGCGAGTTCCTTGGCGGAGATGTCGCTGTACCGCCGGATGAGCTCCAGCACCTTCCCGTCGGTGGGACCGAGACCCACGGAGCTGGACACGTTGGTGTGAAAGAGAACCGCGGCCGTGCTGAGTACCCGGCCGGCGTCCGCGACCGCCTGGACCGCCGCGGCGCGCTCCTCGTCGTCGTCTGAGGTGCCCATCATCTCAGGCTAGCGGCTGATATAGTTCGATCAATGGAACGAACTATATCGACCACCGTCCGCGCTTCCGCGACGCTGGTGACCGGCGCGCACTGCCTGCTGGTGTGCGCGCAACCGGTGCTGGCCGGGATGAGCCTGGAAGGGGTTCCCAACGCGATCGAGTGGCACGGCGGCAACGGATCGATCATCCTCACGGTCGCCATGGTGCAGGTCCTCACCGGCGCACTGTGGTGGAAGCCCGGCGGGGGGTCGCCGTGGGTTCCGTTGGCGGCCCTCGCGCTCTTCTTCGCGGAGTCGGTCCAGCACGGGTGGGGGCACGCGTTCCGGTTGACGTTGCACATCCCGCTGGGCATCGCGATCGTCGTGCTCAGCGTCGTCCTGTTCGTGGTGCTCGTGCGGGCACCGCGGTCCCGGCCGTCATGACGCCGGCCAGCGGGCCGTCGCGCCACGCGATGAGCCGCCGCTCCTTCCTGGGTCTCGCGGGTGCGGGCCTGGCCGTCGCGAGCTGTGGCGTGTTCGACGCACGCGACCCGATCAGCACCGTCGGACGTGTCGACTTCCGCGATCCGCTGCGCATCCCGCCCCTCGCCGAGAGCGTGGTACGGGACGGCGCCCGGGTGTTCGAGCTCGTCACCCAGGCCGGTCGCACGCGGATCGTCGACGCGGGGGTCGCCGACACCTGGGGCGTCAACGGCGCTCTCCTCGGTCCGACGCTGCGGGCCCGGCGCGGCGAGCGGGTGCTGGTCCACGTGCGCAACGACCTGCCCGAGACGACCACGCTGCACTGGCACGGCATGCACCTGCCCGCGGCGGCGGACGGCGGGCCGCACCAGGCCGTCGAGCCGGGCGCGACCTGGTCGCCGTCGTGGACGATCGACCAGCCGGCCGCGACGCTCTGGTACCACCCGCACCCGCACGGGCAGACCGAACGCCACGTCTACCGCGGCCTCGGCGGGTTGTTCATCGTCGACGACGACGAGGAGTCCGCGCTCGCGCTGCCCCGCGACTACGGCGTCGACGACATCCCCGTCATCGTGCAGGACAAGACCTTCGACGACTCCGGTCGGCTCGTGGAGACCGACCGGGTGGACAACGGCATGCTCGGTGACACGATCCTGGTCAACGGCACCGCGGCGCCCGTGTTCGAGGCGAGCGCCACCCGCACCCGGCTGCGACTGCTCAACGCGTCGACCGCCCGCAGCTACGCCTTCGGCATCGACGACGACCGTCCACTCGAGCTCATCGCGACCGACGGCGGGCTGCTGCCCGCACCCGTCCCGACCAGGCGCGTGCTCCTCACCCCGGGTGAACGCGCCGAGGTGATCCTCCACCTCGAACCGGGCGAGTCGGTCGTTCTGCGCTCCTACCCACAGGAGCTGGGGCTCTCGGCCAGCCGAGCGCGCACGACCGGTGCCACGGACGAGCTGGACGTCATGCTCGTCCGCGCCGTCGCCGATCCCCGTCGCTCGCCCGCGCCCCCTCGGGTGCTCGCGGCCGCGCCCGACCTGCACACCCACCGGGTCGCCGCGACCCGGTCCTTCGAGCTGCGCTCCGACCGCATCAACGGCGAGTCCATGGACATGGGCCGCATCGACGAGGTGGTCACGGTCGACACGACCGAGATCTGGGAGGTGCGCAACGCGCACGGTCAGCCGCACAACTTCCACGTGCACGACGTGCGGTTCCAGGTCCTGAGCATCGGCGGGGAGCCTCCGCCGCCCGAGCTGTCCGGCTGGAAGGACACGATCTACCTCCCGCCGGACGTCGACATCCGCCTCGCCCTGCGCTTCACCGACCACACCGACCCGGCCGTCCCGTACATGTACCACTGCCACCTGCTCTGGCACGAGGACAAGGGAATGATGGGACAGTTCGTCGTCGTCGACGAGGGCCAGTCAGCCACGGCCGGCGGTCACGGCCATGGCTGACGGGAGGCGAACCGGTCACCCGAGCGTGGACCACGTCCGCAGATCACGCGCGATTCCGTCCAGTACGTCGAAATCCCGGTCCCGGTGCACCAACACGGCGTTCGTTCGGACCGCCACAGCAGCGATGAGACAGTCCGTCAGCGAACGCACTGGCGTACCTCGCTCGCGTGCCGCGAGGTACAGCCGGGTCGCGACGTCGAAGTCGGTTTCGGGTGCGACGCTGAGTTGTACGGCCCCGTCCAGGACGCGGTCGACCGCGTGTAGATGAACCCGTTTCGTCCCCGCACGCACCTCGAAGGCCACCGGTTGGGTCACAGCGACCTGCGCGGGGTCCTCTCGCAGCTTCCGCATCGCACGCGCCGCGCCGGACTCGGTCTTGCGAAACCATTCGATCCAGACCGAGGTGTCGACCAGGTAGAGGTTCACCAGCCGAGGACCTCGTCGCGTCGCATCTGGTCGAGATCGCCCTCCCACCCGATGCCTTGCACGGCATCGAGGTCCTCTTTGGTCAGACGTGGACCGACCAGACGCCGCAGCGCCAGGTCGACGGCTTCCTTCTTGGTCTTGAGGTTGTACTTGCGCATCGCCTCAGCGACCAGCTCGTCATCGATCTCGATGTTTGTGCGAGCCATGTGTATACGATACACCTACGGGTTCACGGCCGTCGCCTTGAAGAAGGTGTAGTTGAAGGTGCCGCCGGGGTCGGCGGTGCGGCGCAGGTCGGCGATGCCGCGTTCCCACTCGGCTTCGGTGAGCAGGCCGGCGGCGAGCGCTTCCGCGCGGACGCCCTCCACCATCGCGACGAAGGTGTTGCGGGTGAAGCCGTCCACGACCCCGGGGCGGGAGTCGTCGGCGTAGACGACCCGCGGGGTGACCGTGACGTCGCGGTAGTCGGCGGCGGTCAGCAGCGGGTGCAGGCGGCGGCCGATGAGGGCGTCGCCGGGTTGCAGGCGGACCAGGCAGTCGATCGTGCGCTGGGCGTGCGGGCTCGCCGGGTGGTAGTAGGCCGAGCCGTGGTCGCCCTCGATCACGGTGAGGGTGCCGCCGGGGCGCAGCACGCGGCGCAGCGACCGCAGCGCGGCGGTCGGGTCGGGCAGGTGCTCGAGCACGAAGCAGACGAAGAGGTGGTCGAACTCGTCGTCGGCGAACGGGAGCGTGAACAGGTCGGCCTGCCGCCAGGTCACCCGGTCGCCGATCCGGGCACGGGCCGCGGCCAGCGAGTCGGCCGAGATGTCGACGGCGGTGAGGTGCGCCTCGGGGCTCGAGGCGACCAGGTGCGCGGTCTGCGCGCCGACGCCGCAACCGACCTCGAGCACCCGGGCGCCCGGCGGGTAGGCGGTGTCGCCGTGCAGCAGCTCGGCGAGGGTGTCGGCCTGGTCGCCGAGGCGGGTGGCCTCGGTGGTCGAGTAGCCGTGCACATAGCGGATCGCGGTGTCCATACGCCTGATCCTGGCCGCGAAGTGGACCGGCGAACAGGACCACATCGGGCTCTGACAACTGGTCCACCACGCGGTCGGCAGCCACCTGCCGGGTCCAACGGGTAGAGGTGGGCATGAGCGGGTGAGCCACACACCATCACGGTGACCATCGAGCGGGACCCGCCGAAGGACGCGGTGCTGGGCATCGTGCTCTACGAGCGGGTGGGGTGAGGCGCTCAGAGTGCCAGGCGGTAGGTGACCAGGTTGACGTGCGGCAGTGGCGCCCAGTCGCGGTCGGGGGTGCGACGGAAGCCGAGGCGCTCGTACAGGCGGTGCGCGGCGGCCATCTCCCGGCCGCTGCTCAGGGCCACGCCGCTCAGCCCCAGCTCCGCCGCCCGGTCGATCGCCGCTCTGGTCAGCGCCTCGCCGACGCCCCGGCCACGGGCGGCGGGCGACACCGCGAGCATCCGGAACTCCAGCTCGTCCGCCGTCGCCACCTGGGCCCAGGGCGAGCCGGGCGGGGCGAGGGTGACCGTGCCGAGGACGTGGCCTTCGGGGTCCGTGGCCACCAAGAGCTCGGCCTCGCTGGCGCGGGGACCGGCGTCGGCCAGCTTGCCGGCGTAGTCGGCGCTGACCTCGTAGCCGCTGGCCCGGTACGCCTCCGCCGTCAGGCGGCCGACCTCGGGTAACTCCGCCGGGCGAGCCGCGCGGATGGTGACCTCACTCATCGTCCGAACCCACCTCCGCGACCTCGGTGGCCGCGTCAGGGCCCGAGTCGAGCAGCACCCGGAAACCCTCCTCGTCGAGTACCGGCACCTTCAACTGCACCGCCTTGTCGTACTTGGACCCCGGCGCGTCGCCCACCACGACGAACGCCGTCTTCTTCGACACCGAGCCCACCGCCTTGCCGCCGCGGGCCAGGATCGCCTCCTTCGCCTCGTCGCGGGAGAACGTCGCCAGCGAGCCCGTGACCACGATCGACAGGCCCTCGAGGTTGCGCGGGATCGACGCGTCCCGCTCCTCGACCATCCGCACCCCGGCGCGATCCCACTTCTCGACGATCTCCCGCCGCCACGGGGTCGCGAACCACTCGCGCACCGCGGCCACGATCGTCGGGCCGACGCCCTCGGCCGCCGCCAGCTCCTCCTCCGAGGCCGCCATGATCCGCGGGATCGAGCCGAACTCGAGGGCCAGCGCCCGGGCCGCGGTCGGCCCGACGTGCCGGATCGACAGCGCCACCAGGACCTTCCACAGTGGACGACCCTTGACCGTCTCCA
This sequence comes from Actinophytocola gossypii, assembly GCF_025165815.1. GTDB lineage: Bacteria > Actinomycetota > Actinomycetes > Mycobacteriales > Pseudonocardiaceae > Actinophytocola > Actinophytocola gossypii. The sequence goes on from NZ_JAFFZE010000014.1 coordinate 280,436, forward strand.
GGTTCGCCAGCAGCTTCGCGCCGTTCGCCGACAGCGCGCCGGCCTTGGTGCGGAACAGCTCCACCGAGGTGAGCTTCTCCTCGTCGAGGTCGAACAGGTCGCCCTCGTCGCCGACGACGCCCGAGTCGATCAGCGCCACCGCCGCCTCGTCGCCGAGGACCTCGATGTCCAGCGCGGACCGGCCGGCGACGTAGCTCAGCCGCTCGGCGCGCTGGCCGGGGCAGCCGCGCGCGTTCGGGCAACGGATGTCGGCGTCGCCCTCCTTCTCGTAGGCCAGCGGGGTGCCGCAGGACGGGCAGACCACCGGCATCGTCCACTCGCGCTCCTCGCCGGTGCGCACGTCGGCCACCGGGCCGAGCACCTCGGGGATCACGTCGCCCGCCTTGCGGATGACCACCCGGTCGCCGACCAGCACGCCCTTGCGCCTGACCTCGCTCGCGTTGTGCAGGGTCGCCAGCGACACCGTCGACCCGGCGACCTTCACCGGCTCCATCACCGCGAACGGCGTCACCCGGCCGGTGCGGCCGACGTTCACCTGGATGTCCAGGAGCGTGGTGGTGGCCTCCTCCGGCGCGTACTTGTAGGCGATCGCCCAGCGCGGGGCGCGCGAGGTGGAGCCGAGGCGGCGCTGGGCCGACACGTCGTCGACCTTGACCACGATGCCGTCGATCTCGTGGTCGACGTCGTGGCGGTGCGCGCCCCAGTAGTCGATGTGCGCGAACAGGTCCGCGCGGGCGGAGATCACCTTCGTGTGCGCGGACACCGGCAGGCCCCAGGCGGCGAGCGCCCGGTACGCCTCGGACTGGCGGGCCGGCTCGAAGCCCTCGCGCCGGCCGAGGCCGTGGCAGACCATCCGCAGCCGGCGGCTCGCGGTGACCTTGGGGTCCTTCTGCCGCAGCGACCCGGCCGCGGTGTTGCGCGGGTTGGCGAACGCGGGTTTGCCGGCCTCGACGAGCTTCGCGTTCAGCTCCTCGAAGTCCTCGAGCCGGAAGTACACCTCGCCGCGCACCTCGACCAGCGCGGGCACCGGGAACTCGTCGGTGCCGGTGAGCTGCTGGGGCACGTCGTCGAGGGTGCGGACGTTGAGCGTGACGTCCTCGCCGGTGCGGCCGTCGCCCCGGGTCAGGGCGCGGACGAGCCGGCCGTTCTCGTAGAGCAGGTTGACGGCCAGGCCGTCGATCTTCAGCTCGCAGAGGTACGACGTCTCGCCGAGCTCCTTCTCCACCCGGTCCACCCAGGCACCGAGCTCGTCGGCGTCGAAGGTGTTGTCCAGGCTGAGCATCCGCTCCAGGTGGTCGACGGCGGCGAACTCGGTGGAGAAGGTGCCGCCGACCTGCTGGCTCGGCGAGTCGGGGGTGACCAGCCCGGGGTGGCGCTCCTCGATGGCCAGCAGCTCGTGCCACAGCGCGTCGAACTCGCCGTCGGAGATCGTCGGCGAGTCGAGCACGTAGTAGCGGAAGCGGTGGCCGTTGATCTCCTCGGCCAGGGCCCCGTGCCGCTCCCGGACGTCGGCCGGGACGTCCTCCAGGCCCTCCTGCTCGTTAACACTGGTCACGCGGTCAGACTAGTCGGCCGGTGGGACATTTCCCGGCGGCTCGACGCCCGCCAGCTCGTGCACCAGATCACGGAGTTCGAGCAACCCGATCGTGTCGCGTGGTTCGCTCTCCGCGGTCTCCACCCGGCGCAGCCGTTCGGCCGCGAGCCGCTCCCCCAGCGCCGCGTCCAGCGGCAGGTACGTCATCGCCGAGCGGGCGGCCTGGTCGAGGTCGGTCATCGTCGGGTGGTGCACGGCGACGTCGACGACGCCCTCCGACCGGTCGACCTGGGCCACCACCCGCACGTCGGCGAGCCGGATCCGGTGCGCGCCGAGGTTGACCGTGACCAGCGTCGGGTCGGGCACCGGCGGGACGGCGTCGTGGTACTCCCAGATGGCGTCCTCGGGCGGGGCGGCCGCGCGCCAGGCGTCGGTGTAGGCGCGCAGCCGGGGGTCCTCCTGGCCGGTGACGACCAGCGCGTAGATCGCCCGCTGTCCGCGTTCGAGGGAGAAGTGCAGGTCCGGGTGCAGGTCCGCGACGAGCTGGCAGAGCTGGTTCTCCACCCGGTTGGGCTCCCGGTCACCGAGCGCCGCGGCGACCTCCGGCAGCATCTCCTGCCAGCCGCACCAGAACCGTTCCGCCAGCACGCGCGGGTCGGGACGGTCGGGCACGGGCTGGGCCGGTCGCCTGCGGAACCACTTCATGCCCCCATGGTGCCCGAACCACCGGCCACGGACGGGATGATCTGGACCTCGCGGGCGCCGTCGAGCGGGGTGTCGGCGCCGGCCAGGCGGCGGCACTCCTCGCCGTCGACGAAGAAGTTGACGTACCGGCGCAGGCCGCCCCGCTCGTCGCGCAGCCGCCGCTCCAGGCCGGGGTGGGCGGCGGCCAGCACGTCGAGCAGGTCGCCGAGCGTGGCCCGCGAGGGCAGCTCCACGTCCACCGCGGGACGGTCGCCGGCCTGCCGGCGCAGCGCGCTGGGCAGCCGCACGGTCACCGCCACGGCTACACCACCGCCGCGCGCACGCACAACACGTCCGGCAGGTGCTCGGCGACCGGCTGCCAGTGCTCGCCCTCGTCCCGGCTCGCGTAGACGGTGCCGGACCGGGTGCCGAAGTAGACGCCCGCCGGGTCGGCCGAGTCGACGCACATCGCGTCGCGCAGCACGCCGGTCCAGCACGAGTCCGGCAGGCCGGTGCCCAGACCGGTCCACGAGCCGCCAGCGTCCTCGCTGCGGTACACCCGGCAGCGGCCCTCCGGCGGGAAGCGCATCGCGTCGGCCACCAGCGGCACGGTGTAGACGACGTCGGGGCGGTGCGGGTGCACGACCATCGGGAAGCCGAAGTCGGCCGGCAGCCCGTCGGCGATGGACGCCCAGGTCCTGCCGGCGTCGTCGCTGCGGTACACGCCGCCGTGGTTCTGCGCGAAGAACCGGTCCGGATGGGACGGGTGCTGGGCGATCTTGTGCACGCACTGCCCGAACTCCGGGTACGGATCCGGTTCGAACCAGGCCGCGATGCCCTGGTTGCGCGGCTCCCAGCTCGCGCCGCCGTCGGCGGTGACGTACACGCCGCCGGTGGACATCGCGACGGTCACCCGGTCGGGGTCGGTGGGGTGCGGCACGATCGAGTGAATCGCCTGGCCGCCGAAGCCTTCGCCCCACTTCTCGCGGTGCGGGTGGTCCCACAGGCCCCGCACCAGCTCGTAGGTCTCGCCGCCGTCGGCCGAGCGCCACAGCGCGGACGGCTCGCTGCCGGCGTACACGACGTCGGGCGGGCCGAAGGCGAACTGCCACACCCGGCGCAGCGCGGCTCCGGTGTCGGCGGGGAACGCGACCGGCGCGTGGTCGGGTTCGTGCCAGGTCGCGCCGAGGTCGTCGCTGACGGCCACGCTCGGGCCCCAGTGCTCGCTGGTGACGCCGGCGAGCAGGCGGGGAGTGTCGCGCCGGGTGTCGAACCCGACGGCGTAGACGTCGGTCATGGGGTGCCGCGGACCGGTCAGCTCCCAGGTCGCGCGGCCGTCGGTGCTGGTGGCGAGCCAGAGGCCCTTGCGGGTGCCGATGGCGAGGACGACGGTCACCCGCGGGACATTACTCCGTTTTCGCCCAGGATTCGGGGGGCTCGACGAAGCCCTTGCCGAGGTCGCGGGCGAGGCCGAGCGCGCGGCGGGCCCACGCCTGGGTGGCGCCGGCTAGCCCGCAGGCCGGGGTGGGCACGGCCTGGGTGGCGAGCCGCTCGCGGGCGAAGCCGAGCAGGTCGAACAGGTCCAGCGCCGGGCGGGCGAGGGTACGCAGCGTGGGCGGGGTGTCCGGTTCGGTGCTGGGGACCAGGCCGAGGAACAGCACGCAGCCGGCGTCGACCGCCTCGCCGAGCTGGTCGGTGAACGCGGCGGGCATGCCCTCCAGCAGGGTCGCGTCGAGGGCCACGGCCTCCGCGCCGGCCGCGCGGAGCAGCGCCACCGGCGGACGGGGCGCGCAGCAGTGCACGACGACCGGGCGCCCGGTGGCCTTCCTGGCGGCGTCGACGACGACGGCGAGGGTCTCGCGGGCGTCGGGCTCCGGCACCGCGGCGACCGTGCCGAGCTTCGACGGGGTGGGCAGCGCGCCGGCGAGCACGGCGGGCAGCGACGGCTCGTCGAGCTGGACGACCACGTCGGCGCCGGTACGCGCGCGGACCTCGTCGACGTGCCTGGTCAGGCCCTCGGCCAGCGACTCGGTGAGGTCGCGGAGCGCGCCGGGGTCGGTGAGGACCCGGTGCCCGCGCGGCAGCTCGATCTCGGAGGTGAGCGTCCACGGCCCGGCCACCTGCACCTTCACCACGGACGGGCGGCCGGCGCGGTCGAGCGCGAGGTCGAGGGCGTCGAGGTCGCGGCGCAGGTGGTCGGCGGCGCGGCGGTGGTCGACGCCGGGCCGGGCGGTCACCCGGTAGGCCGACGGCACCAGTTCGACGGCGAGGTCGACGAGCAGGCCTGCGGCGCGGCCGACCAGGTCGGCGCCGGTACCGCGGGCGGGTAGCTCCGGCAGGTGCGGCAGGTCGGGCAGCTCGCCAAGGACGACGGCGGCCGCCTCGACCGGGTCGGTGCCCGGCATCGAGCCGACGGCGGTCGCCGTGCCGGGTGGCCAGGGTTGGGTTGACACCCGGACAGTCTCGCGTACCGGCAAAGGTCTAGACCTGTTGACCCTGTGGTCTGAACCACTTACCGTGAAGTTCCCTGCACCTGACGTACCTCGCGAGGGTGATCAACGATGCTCAGCGCGCGCAAGGTCGCGTCCACCGTTCTCGTCGCGGCCGCCGCGACCGCCGTGGTGGCCGCGCCGTCCACAGCCGAGCCCCGGGCCGCCGCGCTCGGGTCGGCGCCCTACATCGACATCACGATGCCGTCGCCGTCCCTGGTGGACGTCGCGAACGCCACCGGGCACAGGACGTTCACCCTGGCGTTCGTGCTCGCCGACTCGACCGGCTGCAACCCGTCGTGGGGCGGCACGATCCCGCTCGACGACCCGCGGATCATCGGCGACATCCGTGCCCTGCAGGCCCAGGGCGGCGAGGTGGTGGTCGCCACCGGCGGAGCGGCCGGGCCGTACCTGGAGTACACGTGCGGCAGCGCGGACGCCCTCGCCGACGCCTACCGGGAGATCCTGGACACCGTCGGCACCAACCACCTCGACGTCGACGTCGAGGCCACGATCCCGCAGGACATGGTGAACACCGCGCTCAAGCGGCTCCAGGACGAGCGCGGCACCTCGGTCAGCTACACGATGCGGGTGCTCGGCGACGACTACGGCATGGACCCGTACTCGGTGCAGGTCCTCCAGTCGGCCGCCGCGCACGGCGTCGACGTGCTGGTGAACCCGATGACGATGGAGTTCGGCAGCAGCCGCCCGAACTGGGGCGACGCGGTGATCGCGGCCGCGGAGAGCACCCTGCGGCAGATGGGTGAGATCTGGCCAGGGCTCTCGGACGCCGAGCTGCGCGCCCGGCTCGGCGTGACCCCGATGATCGGCCAGAACTACAACGGCAAGGTGTTCGAGCTCGGGCACGCCCGGCAGCTGGTCGACTGGGCACGGGCGAACCAGATCGGCATGCTCGGCTTCTGGTCCGCCGGCCGGGACAACGGGTCGTGCCCGGGCGGTGGGGTGTCCCCCACCTGCTCGGGCATCGCCCAGGGTCCGTTCGAGTTCACCTCGATCTTCGCTCAGTTCTGACGCAGCCCCTGGATCTGGAGCGCGGCCAGCGCCGCCATCGCGACGGCGAGTGCGAGGACGACCGCGCTGCCGAGGGTGGTCAGGTCGAGGAGGCCGGTGGCCACCAGCAGCACGCTGTCCAGCGCGGCGAGCAGGTTGACCACGACCACGGTCACCGCCCCGCGGCGGTCGACCACCGGTCGAGTGCCGAGGAACAGCACGAACGCGCCCCAGCCGAGGAAGAACGCGCCGGCACCGAACAGGGCGGGCGCCGGCACGCCGAGCGGGCCGTCGAGCACGGCGCCGAGGGCGAGGAGCGCGACCCCGGAGAGACCGGTGGCGACCCCGTCGAAGGTCAGGGCGAGGCGGAGGAGCTGGGTGGTTCTCGGCACGGTGTTCGTTGTGATCGTCATGGTCCGACCGTGCGGCGGCGGGCACTGCCAGCACCACGCAATCCGCTGCCAAGTGCTGCCAGCCGCGCGTCACCGCAGGTCGGCGGGCAGACCGGCACGCAGGTCCTCGGCGACGAGCCTCGCCGCGGCGGCCTGCCAGTTGTGCAGGGTGCGCTCCGGCACGTGGTCGGCGAACCAGGACAGCGCGCGCCGGGCGGTCGGGTCGATCTCGGTGAGCTTGGTGCGCACGCTGTACGGGCGGACGCCCGCGACGTAGTAGAAGTAGAGCGCGTTGTAGTGCCGCCACTCCTCGCTCGTGCCGAACTCGCCGTCGCGGGGCTTGAGCCGGACGATCGTGTCCAGCAGCAGTGCCTTGAGCTCGGTGGCCCGCTCCAGCGGGGCGTCGGGCGCGCCGCGGGCGGCCAGCCGGGCGTCGATCGCCGGCAGCGCGGTCAGCGGGCTGGCCACGAGCTTGCCGAGGTCGCCGTAGTGGCGCAGCGCGAGGCGGGTGAGCCGGACGAACTCGGCCTCGGTGAGTCCGGCGAGGGCGATCGTCTCGTCGCGGCGCGGCAGGGCGTCGGCGGCCTCGCGCAGCTCCGTGCGCCGTGCCCGCAGGGGTTCCGGCAGGGCGAGCCGGTCGGCGGCGCGCTGGATGGGCCGGGCCAGCACCTGGACGGCGATGGCGGCCGCGACCACGCCGTAGAGCAGCAGGGTGAGCCCGGTCCGGTCACCGGCGAGCAGGATCGCGAGCCCGACCTGCCCGCCGAACAGCACCGCGGTCGTGCCGGCGAGCAGCAGCGAGCCGAGCATGTCGCGGCGCAGCGTCTCGCCCTCGTCGAAGCTGTCGAAGACCGCGACGCACACCCCGAGCGCCACCAGGTCGACCCCGATGGCGGCGAGCAGCACCACCCTCGGCTCCCCCACCGTGCCGAGCAGGACCAGCCCGCCGGCGAGCCCGACGAGCAGCGCCCCGACCAGCACGTCGCCGCGCCGGGTGCGGGTCTCGCGGGCCCGAAGTCCGAGCAGGACACCGGCCCACAGGACGGCCGGGAGCCCCAGCAGGACGACGTGCGCGATCGACAGCACGGTGCCGTGCGGGCGGAGCACGTCGAGGGCCAGGGCGAGGCCGTAGCTCAGCAGCCCGGCGCCGGCGCGGCGCAGGATCGGCTTGGTGGGATCGCGGGCGAGCAGGTACAGCCCCAGCCACCAGGCGACCCCGAACGCCACCACCGACAGCACCCGCCACCTCCCTGACCAGAGGATGCCACGACGCCATCGGCGTCCTAGCCGGGCAGGTCGTCGAGGATCGCGGCCACCTCCGCCGCCCGGAACACGAAGCCGATGTGCGAGGTGTCCATGGTGTGCACGTCGTACGGGTTGTCCGGGGTCAGCGCGTCCGCCTCGGCGATCAACCGGTCCTGCATGGCGATCGGGAGTGAGCGGTCCTCGGTGAGGCGGACGTAGCCGCGGGGGATCGTGCCCCAGGTGTCCGCCTCGACCCGCGCGTCCCCGGTCATCACCGCCAGCGACTCGTCGGGTTGCAGGATGTTGAGGAAGGCCAGGAACCGCTAGTCGGTGAGGTCGGCGGCGACGGCCGCCTTCAGCGCGGCGAGCAGTTCGGGGTCGGCCGTCCGGTAGTTGGCCCGGCCGACGCCGAGGGTCGCCGGGTCGCCCACGCTGAGCGCGGACACCGTGCCCAACAGGTTGTCGGCGAACTCCGGCTCGCCGAAGTACTCGATCGGGTTGGCCCGCTCCACACAGGACCATGCGGAGATGTACACGAGCCGGTCCACCAGGTCCGGCACCAGGTTGCCGGCCACGCTGATGGCCGTTCCACCGAGGCTCGCGCCCACCAGCACCACCGGCCCGTGCTCGGCGACGCGACGGACGACGTCGACGACCACGTCGGCGTTGTCCCGCAGGGTGACCCCGGCCAGCGTCGACGGCTCCGCCGCCCAGGCGTCGAGATCCTGCGGAGCCTGGTAGGCGACCGGGTACTGCGCGTCCAACCCGTGCCCGGGCAGGTCGACGGCGTAGCTGCGGTGGCCCAGCAGCGCGAGCTCACGCTGGATCGGGGCCCACATGAACGAGCTCGAGCCGGAGCCGTGCACCAGTACGAAGGTCGGGCGTGCCGAGGTGTTCGAAGACATGACGTGTCGTCCTATGGGATCGGCCGCGGCGGACGTCACCGCCGCGGAAAGGGAATGCCGGGAACCGAGGCCTGTCGACGGCGGGTGCCCAACGCGGACACCGGCCGGAGGCCGGGCGAGTACTACTCAGGCATCCCGGAGACGGACGAACACGTACATGATCGTCACCCTAACCGACGCGAGCGGGTGCCGCGAACGTGTTTCCGCCAGCGGTGGTTCCGGCGCGGGGCCGAGCGGCGGGCGTAGGGTCGGCGGCGTGACACCAGCACTGCCCACCCCCGCCGATGTCGACAGCGCCGCCGAACGGATCGCGCCGCACGCCCGCCGGACCCCGGTACTGCGCGCGACCGTCGACGGGCGCCCGGTGGTGTTCAAGCTCGAGCAGCTCCAGCTCACCGGCTCGTTCAAGCTGCGCGGCGCCCTCAACGCGCTCCTCGCCGGCCCGCGAGCGGAACGCGTGGTCACCGCGTCGGGCGGCAACCACGGGCTCGCCGTGGCCACCGCGGCCGGGCTGCTCGACCTGCCGGCGACCGTCTACGTCCCGGAGTCCGTGCCGGCCGCGAAGGCCAGGCGGATCGAGGCGACCGGCGCGAAGCTGATCCGCCACGGCGCCACCTACGCCGAGGCCGCCGGCGCGGCGAAGACCGACGCGGCCGCGGCCGGTCGCCGGTACGTGCCCGCCTACGAGGACCCGCTGGTGATCGCCGGCCAGGGCACCTGTGCCGCCGAGACGGTACGTGCGGAGTCCGATGTGGACGTCCTGGTGGCCGCGGTCGGCGGTGGCGGGCTGGCCGCCGGGACCGTGCTCGGCGCCGGCGGCCGCCCGGTCGTCGCCGCGGAGCCCGTCGGCTGCGCGGCGTTCCACGCGGCGGTCGGGGCCGGGGCGCCGGTGGACTCCACAGTGGACTCCGTGGCCGCGTCCGCGCTCGGCGCGACCAGGGTCGGCGAGCTCCCCTTCGCGATCCTCCGCGACGGTGCCAGCTCGGTGCTGGTCACCGACGCGGAGATCCTCGCCGCGCGGGACCGCCTGTGGGAGGAGTTCCGCCTGGCCGTTGAGCCGGCCGGCGCGGTCCCGTTCGCCGCCTGGCTCGCCGGTCACGTCCCGGGCGATCTGCCCTGCCTCATCCTGTGCGGCGCGAACACCGACTGGACACCCGCCTAGCCACGCCTGGTCAGCGCCCGGCCGGGAACAGGTACTCCTCGGCCGGCACCGTGGTCGAGTGCGCCCAGGCGTCGAAGAACGCGCTCAGGTCCTTGCCCGACACGTCCTGGGCCAACCGCTCGAACTCGGGCCAGCTCGCGTTGCCGTGCCGGTGGTCCCGCACCCAGCGCTTCAGCAGGGTGAAGAACGAGTCGTCGCCCATGGCCTTGCGCAGGGCGTGGATCATCAGCGAGCCCTTGGAGTACAGGGCACTGTCCAGTTCCTTGCCCTTGCCCGGGTCGTACAGGCGGGTGTCCCAGAACTCGGGGTTGTCGCGGTTGGCCTCGATCTCGTGCGCGTAGAAGCCGCTGTCCAGGTCCGCGCCCTTGTACTCCTCCCACAGCTGGTTGGCGTACTGGGCGATGCACTCCTTGATGCAGGCGTTGCGCCAGTCGCTGATGGACACCGCGTTGCCGAACCACATGTGGCTCAGCTCGTGCGCCATGGCGGGCTCGACCATCCCGCCCGAGTAGGTGGGCCTGCTCTGCGTCTCGAACGCGGGATGCCCGCCCCGCGCATTGACCACGATCGCGCCGGTGTTGCCGAACGGGTACGGGCCGAACAGGTCGCTGAAGTGCTCGATCATCGGCTCGAGGAGCGCCTCGGACTCCGGCAGGATGGTCGTGCCGGTGCCGTAGGCGTAGATCACCGGGAGCCCGCTGTCCAGCGTGTCGCGGCGGACGGTGAATTTGTCGACCGCCACCGTGGACAGGTACGTGGCCATCGGCTTGTCCTTGTGCCAGCGGAAGGTGCTGCGGCCGTCGGCCCTGGTCGTCCGGCCCGGGACGCCGTTGCCCATGACCTGCCAGCCGTCCGGCACCGTCGCGGTCAGCGAGAACGTGGCCTTGTCGCTGGGGTGGTCGTTGGCCGGGTACCAGGTGGTGGCCGAGTTCAGCCCGCCGTACACGGCGAACCCGCCGCCGTCGATGGGGTGCCACGCGTCGCCGGTCGGCTCGCCGGTGTACTTCACCCGAACGGTGAACTTCTTGCCCGATCGGATCGTCTCGCTCGGCGTGAGCACCAGTTCGTGCTCGCCCTCCCGGCGGTGCTCCGCCGGATCCCCATTCACCGTCGCCCCCGCGATGGTGTAGCCCTCGAAGTCCAGGTGGAACCGGTCCAGGTCCTGGGTCGCGGTCGCGGTGACCGTGGTGTCGCCGGTGAGCCGGTCCGGGACCGCGGGGTCGTAGTCGAGCCGGACGTCGTAGTGCCCGACGTCGTACCCGGCGTTGCCGTCCTTCGGGTAGTACGGGTCGCCGATGCCGGACAGGTCGTCGGTCCTGGCCAGCTCCCACACCGCGTCGATCAGGGCGTTCGTACTCAGCGCCTCGGTGGCCGGGTCCACATTGGACAGCGTGTCGCAGGCCTGGTGGTAGCACTCGCCCAGCCCGCTGGTGAAACCGGCGACCGGGATCCCCTGCTCGGCGAAGGACGCGTGGTCGGAGCTGGTGCCGCCGTCGACCCTGATCGTGTCCGTGCCGTGGTCGTTCAGGTACGTCTCGAACACGTCGGTGGCCTCGGCGCCGCTGTCGGTGAGGAGGTAGAGGCTCGGGTCCTTCGTACCGGTCATGTCGAAGTTGAGGTAGGTGTCGATCGCCGCCAGCTCGGCCTCGGACCGCTGGGCCACGTGATACCTGGAGCCGACCAGCCCGAGCTCCTCCGCGCCCCACCAGGCGAAGCGCAGGTGGTCGCCGGTCCGGAGGTCCTGTTCCGCGACGGTCAGCGCAGTCGTGAGCAGGGCGGCGGCGCCGGACGCGTTGTCGTTCATGCCGGGGCCCTCCGGCACGCTGTCCAGGTGCGCGCCGAGCAGGAGCACGTTCCCCTCGTCGCCGCCCGGCCAGTCCGCGATCAGGTTGTGCCCGGTCCGGCCGTCGTGCCGGAAGGTCTCCACCCGGGTGCGGAAGCCCGCCGCGTCCAGCTCCGCCCGCACGTAGTCCATGGACTGCCGGAAGCCGGTGGTGCCGTGCGCGCGGTTGCCGCCGTTGTCGTCGGCGATCCGCTGGAAACGCTCCAGGTGCGGCAGGACGTCCTGGTAGGTCACGGTCGGCACGTCGGCGGACGCGGGAGCGGCGACGCTCGGCGCCGCGGCCGGCACCAGGGTCAGTGCCACGGCGGCCGCCAGCAACGGTCGGATGATGGGAATACGCATGATCCCGGACGCTACGGGCGGAATGTCAAGACCGGCCGTAGGACGTGTAAAGGTCAGTCGCCACGGCGGATCACGGCCGGGGAGTTGCCGGTGGTGCGCTTGTAGGCGCGGGAGAACGCGGCGACCGAGTCGTACCCGGTGCGGGCGGCGACCTTCGCGGGGGCGAGCCCGTCGGTCAGCAGCGTGGTGGCCAGGCGCATTCGGATGTCGGTCAGGTACGCCATCGGGGTCCGCCCCACGGTGGCGGTGAACCGCTCCGCGAACACCGACCGGGACAGCCGCGCGGCCGTCGCGAGCGTGGCCACCGACCAGGCGTACCCGGGATCCCGGTGCATCCGCGCCAGCACCGGTCCGAGGTGCGGGTCCCGCAGGGCGCCGAGGTACCCGCTGCGCGGCGCGGACCGCAGCCACGCCCGCAGCGCGTACACCACCAGCACGTCGACCAGCCGCGCGATCACGGTCTCCGCGCCTGGTGCCGAGCTGGCCACCTCGTGGGCCAGGGTGGCCGCGAGCCCGCCGCCGGACGCCCCGGGGAGGACCAGCAGCGCGGGCAGTTGTCCGGCCAGCGGCTCGTCCGCCTGGTCGAGCACCGCCCGCCCGCACAGCAGCAGCACCGGGGTACCACCGCCGCCGTGCCGCAGCAGCGACGAACGCCGCCCGAGTTCGACGCGCGGCAACGTGTTGACGTCGTCCGCCACCCGGTCCGGCTGGTCCGCGACGCGGTGCGCACCCCCGTGCGGCACCACGGCGAGGTCGCCGGGCGTGAGCCACCGGCCCTCACCGGCACCGCCGAGCCAGCACCGCCCGGCCACCACGAAGTGGAACGACAGCCGCCCGGACTCGGGCAGTTCGATCCCCCAGGGCGCACTCAACTCGGCGCGGACGAAGTAGGTCGTCGACAGCCGCAGACCCGCCAGCACCTCGGCGAGGGGGTCGGCCGATCGAACAACCGTCACGAACAACGGATCATAGTCCGCGGCGACCTTCCGTGGGGTCGGCGAAAATCTCTTCGCCCCGGTGCGCGGTCCTGGCCCCCTCGACGGAACCGCCGCCGGCACGGGCGGGAATTCGTGCCGACGGCGATATGGACGAAGTATGGAGCGGTGACGGGGACGCGTCAATCGTCCCGTTCTCGCAAGATTCGACCACGCGAAAGACGACCGAAAGAGGTGTTCACCTGCACTTATCCTGTTCAGTGAACATCAAGATCGATCCGTTGACAGCGATGTCTTCCGGGATATTTCCGAGAAGATTCCGACCGCTCAGTACTGCTGCCACTCGTCGGTCGACAGCCGCAGCACCCTCGGGTCGTCCAATGTGGACGGAACACCCTCGCCGGTCGGCCGGCGGTCGGCCGGGAACACCTGGGCGCTCGCCAGGACGTCCGCGTCGAGGAAGCGCAGCGGCTCCGGCGGGTCCAGCCGCGGGGTCGGCGCCTCGCCCTCCTGCGCCAGCACGAAACCCCAGTCACCGAACGTCGGCACGTTGACGTGGTACGGAGTGACGGCAAGGCCGGCCGCGCGCATCGACGCCAGGACGCAGTCGAACGTCCTCGGCGCGAAGTACGGCGACCCGGCCTGCACCACCATCCGGCCGCCCGGTGCCAGCGCGCGCCGCGCGAGTAGGTAGAACTCGTGGGAGTACAGCTTCGCCGTCGCCGTCGAGTCGGGATCCGGCATGTCGACGATCACCGCGTCGAAGCGCGCGGAGTTGTCGCGCAGCCAGGCGAACGCGTCGTCGGCGACCACGCGCACCCTCGGGTCGGCGAGCGAGTCCTCGTTCAGCGCCCGCAGCGTCGGGTTCTGCCGCGCCAGCCGGAGCACGGCCGGGTCGAGCTCGACCTCGACGACCTCCCGCACGTCGGGATAGCGCAGCACCTCGCGTAGCGCCAGGCCGTCCCCACCGCCGAGCACGAGCACCCGGTCGCGCTTCCCGGCGAGCACCGGGTGCGCCAGCGCCTCGTGGTAGCGGTACTCGTCGATCGAGGAGAACTGCAGGTCGCCGTTGAGGAAGAGCCGGGTGTCGGGCGCTCCGCCGGCCACCGGCGACGACTCGGTGACCACGATCTCCTGGTACGACGTGGTCTCCTGGTACACCACCGGGTCCCGGTACAGCACGTCGCGGGAGTAGCGCAGGAACGTGTCGCTACTGGCGAAGGCCACTCCCAGCACCGCCAGCACGGCCAGCGTCCCGGCGGCCACCGCGAGCCGGCGTCGCCGCGTCACCGTTCTGGCGAACAGGAACAGCACCACGCACGCACCGGCGACCGCGTTGACCATGCCGACCAGCAGCGCTCCCCTGGTCTGCCCGAGCAGCGGCAGCAGCAGGAACGGGAACGCCAGTCCGCCGACGAGCGCGCCGACGTAGTCCGCGGCGAACAGGTCCGCGGTGGCCGAACCCGCGTCCTGGCGGCGGATCCGCTGCAGCAGCGTCATCAGCAGCGGGATCTCCGCACCGATGAGCCCGCCGACGATCAGCGAGATCGCGATCAGCGCCGGCCAGTACAGGTCGAGCCAGGTGAACGCGGCGTGCAGGCCGAGCACCGACAGCCCGCCGACCAGCGCGAGCACCGCCTCGATCACCGCGAAGCTGGCCAACGCCCTGCGCTGCAACGGTTTCGCGGCCAGCGAGCCGATGCCCATGGCGAACACCATGGTGGCCAGCACCACCGAGGCCTGGGTGATCGAGTCGCCGAGCAGGTACGAGCCCTGCGCGACCAGCGCCAGCTCGTAGACCAGGCCGCACGCCGCGCACGCGAACGTGGCGAACAGCAGGCCGGCCCGCATCAGCCTGGTCCGCCGGCTCTGGCGTACCGGAGCGTCGGTGTCGACCGGGTTGTCGACGACGGTCATGTCCTCGCTCAGAAGATGGCCACGGCCACGATCGCCGAGACCGACAGGTGCGACGCGCCGCTCACGTAGACCGCCGGGTGGGCCTGCTCCTCCATCAGCAGCGCACCGAGCTTGCCCGGCGTCACCGCGTCGATGACCACGAAGGACAGTCCCATGAGGACGAGCCCGAGCAGGCCGTACGCCAGCGTGGACAGGATGCCCTGGGCCCAGTCGCCGTGGCTGGCCGCGATGGCCGTGGCGACGATGATGCCGACGCCGATGAGGTTGCTGGCCAGCAGGATGGCGGCGTTGCGGTGCCGCTGCACCCAGATCTGCTCGCGCAGGTTACCCGGGGTGAGCACGTCGACCAGCACGAAGCCGACCGCCATCAGCAGCAGGCCGGCGAGCCCGTAGGTGGCGGCGATGCCGACCTCGGAGAAGACATCGGACAGCATGGGTGGGTGGCTCCTTATTCCTCTGGCCTGGTCTTGTTCTGGTTCGGTGTGCCCGGTTCAGGCTGGTCGGGCGGCCTGGGTCGGACATCGCCCCTGGCGGTGTTCGGGTCGTACCACTCCGGCGGCACGTACTCCGGCGGCGGAGCGGTCCGCACCGGCCGGCTGCCCTGACCGCGCGTCCGGAACGCCCAGATGGCGAACACCACGCCGGCGACCAGCAGCACCGCGCCGAACAGGAAGGCCCCGCCGGACTGGCGGAGGAAGTCCGAGGTGGGTGAGTCGGTCGGCTCGGCGTTGTCGGCCCGCGCCTCCGACGGCGGCGCCGGGCTCGCCTCGATCGGGTCGGCCAGGCCGGCCTCGGCGGCCAGCAGCGGCAGCGCGGAGACCGCCTTGTAGACCTCGAGCCCCACGTTGTCGCCGGCCATACCCTCGGCGCTGATGATCTCCAGGCTGTCCAGGTCGCTGGTCGTCGGGCCGCTGCCCGAGCTGACCACCTGGTAGGAGGCCGAGTCCTCGATCTCGGAGGACTCGCTGGTCCACCGGATCGACGCCTGGAACTCCACGGTGGCGTCGCAGTCCCCGGTGCCGTCGTCGACGTCGGTGTCGGCGCCGAAGTTCGAGCCGACACTCTCCTGCTGACTGCCCACGTTGTCCACGTCGACGTCCCAGCCGTAGCAGACGCCCTGCTCCTGGTAGGCGTCCTCGAGCTTCTGGGCCAGGTCGTCGGCGTCGGACGGTTCGAAGATCACCTGGGCGGACGCGGTGCCCGGCGCGGCGGCGAGCAGCAGCGCGGCGGCGAGGGTGACGAGCGCGCGCCTCACTTGCCCGCCCCCGGGCCGCCGCCGCGGATCCCCTCGCCGTATCCGCTGCCGGTGCCCCAGAACCCGACCACGAACGGGTACCAGTGCGCGTAGCCGCGCCGCTCGTCGTCGATGTAGATGCGGGAGCCGCCGTCGCTCGCGGTGACCGCGACGATGTCGTCGGAGTAGCGCAGGAAGTAGCCCTTCGGGTCGACCTGCACGTCGGCCGGCGACACCGCCGAGCGGATCGACTCGTAGACCTTGGTCGGCTTCTGGTTCGAGGTGTACACGATCGAGTCACCGTCGGCGGAGACGCGCCGGTAGTTGTCCGCCAGGTGCCCACGGATGCCGCTGCCGCCGAGCAGTGCCACCAGCAGCACGATCAGCCCGACGCCGCCGAGCCCGCCGGCGATGAACAGCTTCGTTCTGGTCCTCATACCGGTGCCACCTCACTCAGCGTCTCCACCAGCTCACCGGCCTGTGGGTAGGCGTGCCAGGTCCGCCAGGCGGCGCCGGTCGCGGTCGGCCAGGCACGCAGGGCGGTGACCGCGAGCGGTGAGCCGGGGAACTCGCCGACCAGCGCGTGCGGGTCGGCCTCGCAGTCCCGGACGATGTCGGCGACCCGGGCGGCCAGCGCGTCGGGGTCGAGCCGGTGGCAGCGGGCCTCGAACGTGGTGCGCAGCCCGCCGGCGACGACTTCCTCCCGCTCGGGCAGGGCGCCGGTCCGGTCGGGCAGGCAGGCCACGGTCTCCGACCAGTCGCCCACCACGACCTGGTGCGAGGCGCCGAGCACCCGCAGTTCGAGGTCGATGCCGGGCAGGCTCACCCGATGGGTGCCGAGCGCGGGTAACGGACGCAGGCCGTAGGCGAGGCTGAGGTCCGCGGCCCGGGAGTCGGCGAACCGGGTGGACAGGCGTGCCCTCACGTGCGATCACTGCCCGCCGGGTAGACGCGCAGGGCGGGCAGCGGGACCTCCTCGCCGAGACCGGCCTCCCACTTGCCGCCGTCGAAGCGTTCGAAGCTCAGCGCCTTGCCGTTCGGGCCCTCGTAGTCGACGTACTCGACGGTCCCGCGCTCGGCGACGGTGGTGGTTCCCTCGGAGGTGTACTTGGCGGTGCCGTCCTCGTCGCGGGTGTAGGTGACGCCGCCGACCTCCATGGTCTTGCCGCCGGGAGCGGTGGCGAGGTCGGTCTCGCGCCAGAAGTAGACCTCGAGGTCGGGGTCCTCCTCGACGGACACCCAGAGCCGGTCGCCCCGCGCGTCGTCGAGGAAGTGCTCCGACCAGGAGTACCCACCCTCGGTGATCCGCAACGACCCGCGCACGAAGTACAGCTGGTCGCCGTAGTCGATCATGTCGCCGGCCCGGACCGTGCGGACGTCGGTGACGCCCTGGTGGTCGGCCAACGGGTCGACGGGCTTGCTCGGCTGTTCCGGCGCGACGGGCTTGCGGTTGGCGCGGGAGCGCATCCACAGCACCACCCCGACCCCGACGAGCGCGAGCAGGACGAGCACAAGCAGGAGCTCGGTCACGGCCGGTCCCTCCCCAATCCAACGGCGTTGCCGGCGAGCATAGTCGTCACCCCGATCACCCGGTCGGTCGATTGACGCCGACCGTTGTGAGTTCGATATCCGAACCTTCCGCACCCGAACTGCCACCGCACACCGAGATCCGTTCGACCACGGTCGGCTGACCAACGACTACCGGGTCATGGCGATGCGGCCGCTGCCGATGACCACGTCGCCGGCCGGGTCCTCGCGGTAGAGGACGACGGCCTGGCCGGGGGCGACGCCGCGTAGTTCGCCGGTCAGGCGTACGCGCAGCTCGCCGTCGACGACCGAGGCCGTGGCCGGGGCGGTGCCGCCGTGCGCGCGGACCTGGGCGACGCACTCGACCTCGCCGGCCGGCTGGTCGCCGGTGGGCCAGGTCGGGCGGGTGGCCACGATCTCGCGCACCGCCAGGCGTTCGGCGCCCCCGACGCGCACCGAGCCGGACACCGGTTCGAGCGAGAGCACGTAGCGGGGGCGGCCGTCCGGGGCGGGCACCCGCAGTCCGAGCCCGTGCCGCTGGCCGACGGTGAAGCCGTGCACCCCGGCGTGCGCGCCGAGTACCGCGCCGGTCTCGTCGTCGACCAGTTCGCCGGGGCGTTCGCCGAGGCGGCGGGTGAGGAACGCGCGGGTGTCCCCGTCCGGGATGAAGCAGATGTCGTGGCTGTCCGGCTTCTCGGCGACCAGCAGCCCACGGTCGGCCGCCTCGGCGCGCACGTCGGCCTTCACCGAGTCGCCGAGCGGGAACATGGCGTGCCGCAGCTGGTCCGGCCGCAGCGTCGCGAGCACGTACGACTGGTCCTTGCCGTCGTCGGCGCTGCGGCGCAGTTCCGGGCGGCCGTCGACGACCGACAGCCGGGCGTAGTGGCCGGTGCAGACCGCGTCGAAGCCGAGGGCGATCGCCTTGTCCAGCAGCGCGGCGAACTTGATCCGCTCGTTGCAGGTCAGGCACGGGTTGGGGGTGCGCCCGGCGGCGTACTCGGCGACGAAGTCCTCGACCACGTCCTCGGTGAACCGCTCGGCGAAGTCCCAGACGTAGAACGGGATCCCGAGCATGTCCGCCACCCGCCGGGCGTCGCCGGCGTCCTCGATCGTGCAGCACCCCCGGGAGCCGGTACGCAACGTCCCCGGCTTGGCCGACAGCGCGAGGTGCACCCCGGTCACGTCGTGCCCGGCCGCCACCGCCCGCGCGGCCGCCACCGCCGAGTCGACCCCACCGCTCATCGCCGCCAGCACACGCACGGCCTAGACCTCCACCCGCTTGCGCGCACCGACCAGGCCGGCCGCGCGCGCCCGTTCCACCACCGGACCGATCGCCTCGGCCAGCGCGCGCACGTCGGCTCCGGTGGACGTGTGCCCGAGGGAGAACCGCAGCGAGCCGCGGGCCAGGTCGGGGTCGACCCCGGTGGCGAGCAGCACGTGGCTCGGCTGCGCCACCCCGGCCGTGCACGCCGAGCCGGTGGAGCACTCGATGCCCTTGGCGTCGAGCAGCATCAGCAGGCTGTCCCCCGCGCAGCCGGGGAACGTGAAGTGCGCGTTGCCGGGCAGCCGCGACGGCCCGCCGTCCACGTCGGACTGGCCGGGGTCGCCGTTGAGGACGGCGTCCGGCACGGCGGCCCGCACGGCGGCGATCAGCTCGTCGCGCAGCCCGGCCAGCATCTCCGCCTGGGCCTCGCGGGTGTCGACGGCCGTGCGCACCGCGGCGGCGGTGGCGACGATGCCCGGGACGTCCAGCGTGCCCGACCGCACCTCGCGCTCCTGTCCGCCGCCGTGCAGCACCGGCACGCACGGCACGTCCCGGCCGAGCAGCAGTACGCCGACGCCGAACGGGCCGCCGAGCTTGTGCCCGGACACGGTCAGCGCGCTCGCCCCGGACGCGCCGAAGTCGACCGCGAGCGCGCCGACGGCCTGCACCGCGTCGGTGTGGAACGGGATGCCGTGCTCGGCACAGGTGGCGGCCAGCTCACGCACCGGGTTGACCGTGCCGACCTCGTTGTTGGCCCACACGACGCTGACCAGCGCCACCGAGTCCGGGTCGCCGGCGATGGCCGCGCGGAGCGTGTCGTCGTGCACCCGGCCGAACGCGTCGACCTCCAGCAGCGTCAGCTCGGCGTCCTCGTGCTCGACCAGCGACTCGGCGGCGTCCAGCACGGCGTGGTGCTCGACGGCCGAGACGAGCAGCCTGCGCCGCCGCGGGGTCCGTCTGGCCAGGTAGATCCCCTTGACCGCGAGGTTGTCGCTCTCCGTGCCGCCCGCGGTGAAGACCACCTCGGACGGACGGGCGCCCAGCGCCGAGGCGATCTCCTCGCGTGCCTCCTCCACCCGCCGCCTGGCGCGCCGGCCGGAGGTGTGCAGCGAGGACGCGTTGCCCCTGGCGGGCACCGCTTCGCTGAGGAGCGCGGTCATCGCCGCCGCTGCCTCGGGCAGCATCGGTGTGGTGGCCGCGTGGTCGAGATAGGTCATCGCCACTCCAGCGTAGACCGCCGCCGGCGGATCAAGGTCACGAGCGTGCCCGGCCGAGCCGGACGGTCAGGGCGCCGACCAACGCCAGGCCCGCCATCAGCAGGTTCAGCGGCACGACGGCGGCCGTCGGATCGGCGGTCGACGCGAACGTGGCGAGCATCACGCCGCCGAGCCCGACCATGGTCGCCGCCATCGTCATGTCGCTGACCTGCAGCGCCGAGGACACGAACCCGCGCTCGCGCTCACCGGCGTACTCGAGGCCGAGCACGCTGATCGACGGGTACGCCAGGCCCATCGACGCCCCCGCCAGCAGCCAGCACGGCACGCTGAGCCAGCCGAGCCCCCAGTCCGGGCCGATCAGCGCGGTGCAGGCCAGCGCGACGCCGAGGCTCGCCATGCCCACCCGGATCAGCCGCTCCCTCGGGATGTCCGGGTAGCGGCCCTGCCAGTGCGAGGCCGCCGCCCAGCCGCAGGCGCCGACGGTGAGCGGGAGCCCGGCCGCCGCCGGCGAGAACCCGTGCACGGCGGTGAGCGTGAGCGGCACGTACGCCTCGACCGCGAAGAACGCGCCGGCGAACACCCCGCGCGCGAGCACCGTCGCCGGCAGCCCGCGCCGGTTGGCGAACGTCCCTCTCGGCAGCAGCACCCGCAGCCCGGGCACCAGGGCGGCGATCCCGGCCAGCGCGAGCCACCACACGGCGTGCTGGGCGGCCCAGGTCAGCGCGGCGATCCCGGCGGCGGTCGCGACCGCGGCCGGCACGACACCCCGGCGTGCCGGCGCCCGGTCACCCCCGTTCGGCGGCAGCGACCGGATCGCGGGCAGGAGCAGCAGCACGCCGAGCAGCGCGAACGGTGTGATGCCGAGGAACACCCAGCGCCAGCCGACGTGCTCGGTGACCAGGCCGGCGGCGGTCGGCCCGACCAGCGACGGCACCACCCACGCGGCGGCCAGCAGCCCGAAGGCCGCGGGCCGGCGCCGTACCGGGAACACGAGTGCCACCAGCACGTAGATGCCGACGACCTGGGTGCCGAGCCCGAGACCCTGCAGCACCCGCCCGACGAGGAGCACCGCCATCCCGTCGGCGAGGCCCGCGGTGAACAGCCCGGCGAGGAACAGCGCCGGCCCGGTGAGCAGCGCCGGCACCGGTCCGAGCCGGTCGCTGACCCGCCCGGAGAGCACGGTGGCCATGACGCTCGCGGCGAGGAACGCGGTGAACGGCCAGGAGTACAGGGCGGCGCCGTCGAGGTCGGCGACCATGCGGGGCATCGCGGTGGAGACCCCGAGGTGCTCGAACGCGGCGATCGTCACCAGCGTCGTCATGCCGATGGTGGTGGCCCGGTACCGGCCGCTCCACAGGGAAGCCGGCTCGGTCTCGGCGCTGGTGATGGTCACCTGGGCATCGTGCAACCTCCAGCGCGGTGGAGGTCCAGTCGGTCAGTGCGGGACTCGCGCGACGGGAACGTACGACTCGCGCGACGGGAACGTACGACTCGCGGGGTGAGGGGCGGGGGGTCGGGGGGCGGGGAGGGCGGTGTCGACGGCGGACTCGGCGAGAGCGGCGAGTTCGCGGCGGTCGGTGGTGCGGCCGGGGGCTAGCTCGTCGAGGACGTGCACCTCGAGCACCAGGCCGCGCAGGCGGGCGACGCGGAGCACGGAGTCCACGATGGTCTCGTCGCCGACGAAGGCGGGGGCGGTGGTGGGTGAGCCGTCGCGGAGGCGGAAGCGCAGGGCGACCGGGAGTACCGGTACGCCGCCGTCGATGGCGGCCTGGAACACCGCCGGGCGGAAGCGGCCGTGGGTGAGCCCGCACCAGGTGGTGCCCTCGGGGGTCACGTTGACCATCGAACCGGCACGCAGGACCTCGGCGAGTTCGGCGACGGTGGCCGGCAGGGAGCGCAGGCCCTCGCGGTGCACGTACACCGAGCCGGCGGCCGACACCAGCCAGCCGAGCACCGGCCAGCTCGCGATGTCCGACTTCGCCAGCGCGCGCATCGGCCGCACCGCGTTCACCGCGACGATGTCCAGCCAGGAGGTGTGGTTGTTGACCACGAGGACGCCGCGCCCGCGGGCGGCCAGCCCGTCCCCGCCGAGGCGGCGCAGCCGGACGCCGACGGACAGCAGCACCGAGCGGAACACCGCGCGCGCCACGCCCTCCCGCCCGCGCCGGCCGAGCACCGGCAGGAACACGATCAGCAGCAGCGACAGCAGCACCACGAGCACGAGCGCGGTCAGCCGCAGCCAGCACAGGAACCGGGACACCGAGGGCTCGCGCCCGGAAAGGCATCCCGGTCCGCACGGCGAGGCGGGGAACCAGGCGTGCGTGGTCATGCGTGCTCGCCGAGGAAGTAGCTGAGGTACCGCTGGTCGACGTGCTCGAGTCCCAACAGGACGAACAGGTCGGCGACACCGAAGTCGGCGTCCAGCGCGGGCGGCCCGCACACCCAGGCGCCGAGCCGGAGGTAGCCCTTGAGCAGCGGCGGCAGCACCACGCGGCGGGGCGGTGTCACCCCGTCGGCGTCCCAGGGTCGCAGTGGCCGCACCCGGTACTCCGGCGGCGCGAGGTGCTTGTGCCGCACGGTCTCCCACACGCCGGCGGCGAGCGCACCGCCGTCGGCGAGCGGGATGGAGGCGCAGCCGGCGAGCCAGCGGTGCCCGGACAGCAGCAGGTAGCGCGCGATGCCGGCCCACACCAGGCTGACCACGGCGCCCGTGCGATGGTCGGGGTGCACGCAGGAGCGCCCGGTCTCCACCAGGGCGTCCCGCAGCGGGGCGATCCCCCGCAGGTCGAACTCGGTCTCCGAGTAGAGCATCCCGGCGTCGGCCACCCGTTCGGGCGGCAGCATCCGGTAGCAGCCGACGATCTCGCCGGTGTGGTCCTCGCGCACCACCAGGTGGTCGCAGTACCGGTCGAACGCGTCGACGTCCGCGCCCGGCGTGTCCGTGTGCAGGTTCGCGCCCATCTCCCCGGCGAACACGCGGTACCGGAGTCTCTGCGCCGCGCGAACCTCCTCACCGTCCCGAGCGACCAGCAGTGAGTACCGGGGCCGCGTGGATCCATCACCTGTGGTGCTGACCAGCAACTGGGCCTGCGTCATGCCCTCAGGTGTACGCGGCGCCCGGCAAACCTCACGTGCGCTTTACCGTGACGCGTCAGTGAACAGTGTCTTAGCCCTTGCGCTTGGCCGCTTCCTCGGTCAGCTGGGGCGCGACCTTGAACAGGTCGCCGACGACGCCGTAGTCGGCGATCTCGAAGATCGGCGCCTCCGCGTCCTTGTTCACGGCGACGATCGTCTTGGACGTCTGCATGCCGGCGCGGTGCTGGATCGCCCCGGAGATGCCGAGCGCGATGTACAGCTGCGGCGACACGGTCTTGCCGGTCTGCCCGACCTGGAACTGCGCCGGGTAGTAGCCGGAGTCGACCGCGGCCCGGGACGCGCCGACGGCGGCGCCGAGCGCGTCCGCCAGCTTCTCGACGACCTCGAAGCTCTCCGCGCTGCCGACCCCGCGCCCGCCGGAGACGACCACGGACGCCTCGGTGAGCTCCGGGCGGTCGCCGCCGACGACCGGCTCGCGGCCGGTGATCCGGGTGGCCTTCGCCGGGTCGACCGCGGGGACCTCGACGGTCTCCTCGGCGGCCGCGCCCTGGGCCTGCTCGGCGTCGAGCCCTCCGGGGCGCACCGAGATGACCGGAAGACCCTTGGCGGCCTTGGCCTTCACCACGAACGCGCCACCGAAGACCGACTGGGTGACGGTCGCGTCGTCGCCACTGCCCTCGACGCCGACCGCGTCGACCAGGAGCGCGCCGCCGACCCGCGCGGCGAGCCGGCCGGACACCTCCTTGCCCTCCGAGCCGGCGGCGACCAGCACCGCGGCCGGGGACTTCGACTCGACCAGCGCGGCCAGCACGTCGACCTTGGGGGTGACGAAGTAGTTCGCGGCGTCCTCGGACTCGGCGACGTAGACCTTCTCGGCGCCGTAGGACGCGAGCGACTCCTTCAGCTTCGCCGCGTCGCCGGGCGCGCCGACCACGACGGCACTCGGCTCGCCGAGCGCGCGGGCCGCGGTGAGCAGCTCGCCGGTGACCTTCTTGACCTCGCCGTCCAGGTGATCGACGAGGACCAGAACCTCTGCCATTGCGTGGATTCCCTTCCTCAGATCAGTTTCTGGCCGACCAGGTACTCGGCGATCTTCACGCCGCCGTCGCCGTCGTCCTCGACGCGCTGGCCGGCCTCGCGCGGCGGCTTGGGCGCGGCCTCGACGACCGTGGACCACGCGTTGGCGAGGCCGACGTCGCCGGCGTCCACGCCGAGGTCGGCGATGTCGACGGTCTCGACCGGCTTCTTCTTGGCGGCCATGATGCCCTTGAACGACGGGTAGCGCGGCTCGTTGATCTTCTCGCCGACGCTGACCACCGCGGGCAGGCTCGCCTCCAGGTGGGTCAGGCCGTCCTCGGTCTCGCGGGTGACCTTGACGGTGGTGCCGTCGACGGTGACCTCGCGGGCGTGCGTGAGCTGGGGGTAGCCGAGCAGTTCGGCGACGACCGCCGGGACCGCGCCGCCCGCGCCGTCGCTCGCCTCGTTGCCGGCGATGACCAGGTCGACGTCCTCGACGGTGCGGATCGCGGCGGCCAGGACCTTCGCGGTCTGCAGCAGGTCCGAACCGTGCAGGGCGTCGTCGAGCACGTGGATCGCCTTGTCGGCGCCCATGGACAGGCCCTTGCGGATCGCGTCGGTGGCCCGGTCGGGGCCGACGCAGAGCACGGTCACCTCGCCGTCGTGCGCCTCCTTGATCTGGAGCGCCTCCTCGATGGCGCGCTCGTTGATCTCGTCGAGCACCGCGTCGGCGAAGTCACGGTCGAGGGTGTGGTCACCCTCGCTGAGCTTGCGCTCCGAATAGGTGTCCGGCACTTGTTTGACCAGCACGACGATGTTTGGCATTGGTCTGCTCCGACCTCCCGATGACGAGCCCATCCGCTTGTGCGACCAGAGGATATGGGGTTGCTCCGACGGTTGACCCGACCCTGCCATGCTGGTCGCGCCTTGGCACGGTGTCCTTGGCCATATGTTACTCATCAGTAGCCTACCGCCGCCACTACCGGTAGCTAACTGGCCGTGATCACGCTCACCCAAATGGGTGAGTTACCCTCGTTCACATGGCTGGCCGTGTTGGGTTGGTGACGGATTCGACCTCGAGTATCCCGGCGTCGCTCGCGGCGCAGTGGGGAATCACCGTCGTGCCCACCCAGATCCGTATCGGCCAGCACGTCCGCGCCGAGCACGTGGTGCCGTCGGACGTGCTGGTGACCGCACTGCGACGGAACATAGACGTCGCCACGTCCGCCCCGGACCCCGCCGGGTTCGTCTGGGCGTACCAGGACCTCGCCGCGCGCGGCGCCGACGAGGTGATCTCGGTGCACATCTCCGGCCGGCAGTCGGAGACCATCGAGGTCGCCCGCGCCGCCGCCGCGCAGGCGGGTATCCCGGTGCACGTGGTCGACTCGGCGACGACCGGGATGAGTCTCGGGTACGCGGTTCTGGCCGCGGCCAGAACCGCGGGCGCTGGCGGCAACGCCCGGCGGGTGATGGGCACGCTCACCAAGCGCCTGGAGCACAGCTCGGAGCTGATCTACGTCGACACCCTGGAGTACCTGCGCAAGGGCGGCCGGATCGGCGCGGCGTCGGCGTTCCTCGGCAGCGCACTGTCCCTCAAGCCGCTGCTGACGATGAAGAACGGGCAGGTCACGCCGCTGGAGCGGGTGCTCGGCGCGGAGCGCGCGCTGCGCAGGCTGGTCGACGCGGCGGTCCGCCGGGCCGACGGCCGGGAGGTCGACGTGGCGATCGAGCACTTCGGCGCCCCGGCCAGGGCGACCACGGTCCTCGACCGGCTCAAGCAACGCCTTCCGGCCACCCAGGAGATCACGTTCACGGAGGTCAGCGCGGCGATCGGCGTCCACGTCGGACCGGGCGCGGTCGGCATCACGATCTCCGCCACGCAGTGAACGCTCCCTACCCCGTAGTAACCTGCCGCGGTGGCGGTTGACTCCCTTCCCCTGACCGGTGAGCGCACCGTGCCCGGCATCGCGGAGGAGAACTACTGGTTCAGACGCCACGAGGCCGCGTACCGAGCCCTGCGCCAACACTGCGCGGGCGCGCTCGTACTGGAGGCGGGCTGCGGCGAGGGCTACGGCGCCGACCTGCTCGCCGAGGACGCCACGCTGGTCGTGGGCCTCGACTACGACGCGCTGACCGCCGCGCACGTCGCGCGGGCCTACCCGAGGGTGCGGGCGCTGCGCGGCAACCTCGCGGCGCTGCCGGTCCGGGACGCGACCGTGGACGTGGTGGCCAACCTCCAGGTCATCGAGCACCTCTGGGACCAGGCCGGGTTCCTGCGCGAGTGCCACCGGGTCCTGCGGCCGGGCGGGCGCCTGCTGGTGACCACGCCGAACCGGCTCACCTTCTCCCCGGGCCGGGACACCCCGCTCAACCCGTTCCACACCCGCGAACTGGACCCCGGTGAGCTGGCCGGGCTGATCCGCGACACCGGCTTCGGCGTCGAGTACCTCGGCGGCCTGCGGCACGGGCCCCGGCTGCGTGCGGTCGAGACGGCGCTCGGCGGGTCGATCGTCGACGCGCAGGTTGACGCGGCGGTCGCCGGCACCCCGTGGCCGGACGAACTGCGGGCGGCGGTGGCCGGCGTGACCGAGGGCGACTTCGACCTCGGTACCGACGACCTGGCGTCCTGTTTGGACCTGGTCGCCGTGGCGGTCCGCGCATGACCGACGAGGGCACCTTCTGCCTGGTGCTGCACAGCCACCTGCCCTGGCTCCCCCACCACGGCACCTGGCCGGTCGGCGAGGAATGGCTGTACCAGGCGTGGGCACACTCCTACCTGCCCGTGCTCGACCTGGTCCACCGGCTCGGCGAGGAGGGCCGCCGGGACGTGCTCACCCTCGGCGTCACCCCGGTCCTCGCCGCCCAGCTCGACGACCCCTACGCGCTGCGTGCCGCGCACGACTGGCTCGGCACCTGGCAGCTGCGCGCCCGGCACGCCGCGGACCGGTGGCGGGCCGCCGACCCGCTGCTGCGCGACCTCGCCTCGGCCGAGCACCGCGCGGCGGGGTGGGCGATCGAGGAGTTCGAGACCCGCTGGCGGCACGGGTTCTCCCCGGTACTGCGCCCGCTCGTCGACGCCGGCGTGGTGGAACCGCTCGGCGGCCCGGCCACGCACCCGTTCCAGCCGCTGCTGCGCGAACCCGTCCGCCGGTTCGCCCTGGAGACCGGGCTCGCCGACAGCGCGCGGCGGATCGGCCGGGCGCCGCACGGGATCTGGGCACCCGAGTGCGGCTACGCGCCCGGCATGGAACACGACTACGCCCGCGCCGGTGTGCGGCGGTTCCTGGTGGACGGCCCGGCGCTGCGCGGCGACACGCACGCGGCCCGGCCGGTCGGCGGCTCGGACGTCGTCTGCTTCGGCCGCGACCTGGAGGTCACCTACCGGGTCTGGTCGCCGAAGGCCGGCTACCCGGGCGACCCCGCGTACCGGGACTTCCACACCTTCGACCACCCGACCGGGCTCAAGCCGGCGCGGGTCACCGGCAGACACGTGCCGCCGGAGCGGAAGCGCCCGTACGACCCTGAGCAGGCCGCCGCCGCGGTGACCAGGCACGCGGAGGACTTCGTGGCCACCGTTGTCGACCGGCTCCGCGAGCTGCGGGCCCGGCACGGGCGGCCCGCGCTGGTCGTCGCCGCGTACGACACCGAGCTGTTCGGCCACTGGTGGCACGAGGGCCCGCGGTGGCTGGAGGCGGTGCTGCGCACGTTGCCGGCGGCCGGGGTGCGGGTCACGACGCTGCGCGGCGCGGTCGAGGCGGGACACGTCGGCGCGCCGGTCGAGCTGCCCGCGTCGTCGTGGGGCTCCGGCAAGGACTGGCGGGTCTGGGACGGCGAGCAGGTCTCCGACCTCGTCGCCGCCGGGGCCGCCGTCCAGGACGAGCTGCTCGCGCTGCCGCCCGGCACGCCCGGCCACCGGGACCCGGCCCGCGACCAGCTGGTCCGCGAGGCCCTGCTGGCCCTGTCCAGCGACTGGGCGTTCATGGTCACCAAGGACTCCGCCGCCGACTACGCCCGCCGCCGCGCGAAGATCCACGGCGACCGGTTCGGCGAGCTGGCCGGCATGGTCCGCGGCGGGAACCACGAGCGCGCCGCCCGCCGCGCCGCCGAGCTGCGCGCCGCCGACGGCCCGTTCGGCCACCTCGACGCCCGGGGGCTGGCGTGCGGATCCTGATGCTGTCGTGGGAGTACCCGCCGGTCGTGGTCGGCGGGCTCGGCCGGCACGTGCACGCGCTGGCCAGGCACCTCACCGCGCTCGGGCACGAGGTCGTCGTGCTCTGCCGGCACGAGGCCGGGACCGACGCGGCCACCCACCCGACGTCCGACACCGTGGTCGAGGGCGTGCGGGTGGTCCGGGTCGCCGAGGACCCCACCCACCTGCTGTTCGAGCGCGACCTGGTGGCGTGGACGCTCGCCATGGGGCACGGGATGATCCGCGCCGGCCTGTCCCTGCTGTCCGGGTGGCGGCCGGACGTGGTGCACGCGCACGACTGGCTGGTGACGCACGCGGCGATCACGCTCGCCGAGCACACGCGGGTGCCGCTGGTGGCGACCGTGCACGCCACCGAGGCCGGCCGGCACAGCGGCTGGCTCTCCCAACGGCTCAACCAGCAGGTTCACTCGGTCGAGTGGTGGCTGGCGAACCGGGCGGACAGCGTGATCACCTGTTCGTCGGCGATGCGGGCCGAGGTCGCGCACCTGTTCGAGCTCGACCCGACCGAGATCACCGTGATCCACAACGGCATCGAGCCGCGCGGCTGGCGGATCTCCCCCACCGCCGTGCGCGCGGCCAGGGAGCGGCACAGCCCGGCCGGCACCCCGCTGGTGGTGTACTTCGGCCGGCTGGAGTGGGAGAAGGGCGTGCTCGACCTGCTCGCGGCGCTGCCGAAGCTGCGGCGCGCGCACCCGGGCGCGCGGCTGGTGGTGGCCGGCAAGGGCGTGCAGGCGCAGGCGCTGGTCGAGCAGGCCCGCAAGCTGCGGGTTCGCCGGTCGGTGGACTTCGTCGGGCACCTGCCCGACCGGGCACTGGTGGCGCTGCTGGCGGCGGCGGACGCGGTGGTGCTGCCGAGCCGCTACGAGCCGTTCGGGATCGCCGCGCTGGAGGCGGCCGCGGTCGGTGCGCCGCTGGTGGCCTCGACCGCGGGCGGGCTCGCCGAGCTGGTCGTGGACGGCGAGACCGGGGTGTCGGTCGAGCCCGGCGACGTGGACGGCATCGTGGCCGGCGTGCGCGCGGTGCTCGCCGACCCGCCCGCGGCCGCGCGCCGGGCCAGGGCGGCGAAGGCCCGGCTGGCGCGCGAGTTCGACTGGGCCACGATCGCGGCGGCGACCACGGACGTGTACCGCTCGGCGACCGTTCGAACACACCCCGTGCTCGGCCGACCCAAGATCGCGACCGGGAACGCGTTCCGGGACTAGTTTCAGGGTCGAGTCGGGGCGTTTCCCCATGGCACCGACGACCGTTTGCACATACGGTCGTGGGTACGACCGATCGGGGGAGAACGATCATGAACATGTACGCGGCGGTGCTCGTGTACGAGTCGAGCAGTTCGCGGCCCGGCCACGCGCCGCTGTTCGAGGAGACGGTGACCCTGCTGCTCGCCGACTCGCCGGAGCACGCGGCGGAGAAGGCCCGTGCGCACGCCGAGGCCCGCGAGACGAGCTACCGCAACGCCGTCGGCGACACGGTCACCGTGAGCTTCCGCCACCTCGTCGACGTCACCCAGGTGGACGACGAGCTCGGCGACGGCGCCGAGGTCTACCGCCGCCACTTCAGCGACTACCACGCCTACCTCGCCGTCGAGCCCCTCGCGAGCTAGCTCGTCCGCCTCCCCGGGATTTTTATGCGGCGGTTGCGTTCCGGCGTGGGTGCGGGTGGCTGAGGTGGATTGTGGTTGCGTGGCTTCACGTTCCCCTGAGGTCGCTGTTGGTCGGGTGCGGGCTTTTGTGCGGAGACTGAGGACTTCGGGCGGTTCAGCTGCTTCGCAGGGTCTTGCGTAGGGCGGCGGAGGCTTTGCGGGACATGTCGGCTACGGCGGCGCGGCGTTCGGCGTCGGCCTCGTAGGCGGCGCGGCGGTCGCGCACGACCTTCGCCGGGATGCCGGCGGCGACGGCGTAGTCGGGCACGTCGCCCTTCACGACGGCGTGCGCAGCGATCACGGAGCCTCGGCCGATCCTGGTGCCCTTGGTGATGGTGACCTTGGTGCACAGCCAGGTGTCCGGGCCGATGCGTACGGGGGCCTTCACGATGCCCTGGTCCTTGATCGGCTGGTGGATGTCGGCGGTGACGTGGTCGAAGTCGCAGATGTAGACCCAGTCGGCGATCAGCGCGGCGTCGCCGAGCTCGATGTCGAGGTAGCAGTTGACGACGTTCTGCCGGCCGAACACGGCCTTGTCGCCGATCCGCAGCGAGCCCTCGTGGCAGCGGATCGCGTTGCCGTCGCCGATGTGCACCCAGCGGCCGATCTCCAGCCGCCCGTAGCCGGGGCGGCAGTGCACGTCGAGGTTCTTGCCGAGGAACACCATGCCGCGCAGCACGACGTGCGGGTTGGCCAGGCGGAACTTCAGCAGCCGCCAGTACCGCACCAGGTACCAGGGCGTCCAGGCGCGGTTGCGGACCACCCAGCGCAGCGAGTCGAGGGTGAGGAACCTGGCCTGGTCCGGATCCCGCCGCGAGCGCCGCCAGCCCCGCACCCGGTCGGCCACCGGCGCACCCCACATGGACGTCATGGCAGGGGACCGTAGCTCACGCGGCACCCGTCGCGACGACCACCAGCAACGCGGTCAGCAGGGCCAATCCGACGAAGCACAGCACCTTGCGCATAACCCCATAGATAACCCTCTTGGGGGTTACTGTCAATCGCCGCTACCGTCGAGCGGGTGACCGCACTCATCATCGACACCGACCCGGGCGTGGACGACGCCTTCGCGATCGCACTGGCGTGCGCGAGCCCGGAGGTCGACCTGCTCGGCGTGACGACCGTGTTCGGCAACGTCGGCCTGGCGATGACCACCCGCAACGCGCTGCGCCTGCTCGCGCTGTACGGCCGTGAGGACGTGCCGGTCGCGGCGGGTGCCGACCGGCCGCTGGTCTTCCCGCACCCGCACCGCGCGCGCACCGTGCACGGCCGCGACGGCCTGTCCGACCTGGCCGACACGCTGCCGGAACGGGAGACGGGCCTGGCGAACACCGACGCCGTGTCGCTGATGGCGTCCCTGCTCGACCGGGCGACCGAGCCGGTGACGCTGGTGCCGATCGGGCCGCTGACGAACATCGCGCTGCTGCTGGCCGTGCACCCGTCGCTGACCGGGAAGATCGAGCGAATCGTGGTGATGGGCGGCGCGCTGGCCGGCGGGAACGTCACCGCGGCGGCGGAGTTCAACCTGTGGAGCGACCCCGAGGCCGCGCGCCGGGTGCTGGTCGAGGAGGAGGTCCCCACGGTCCTGGTGCCGACCGACCTGACCGTGCGCTGCCCGGTCGACACGGCGTGGCTGGACCGGCTCGGGGCGAGTGGCCCGCGCGGAACGGCGCTGGTCGCGCTGACGTCGGTGTACCGGCAGCACTACCGCAAGAGCCTCGGCCGCGACGGCACGGTCCTGCACGACGCGGTGGCGATGGCGGAGGCGATCAGCCCGGGTCTGCTGAAGACGACGCCGCTGCCGCTGGACATCGAGTGCGGGCAGGGCCCCGGCCGGGGGATGGTGGTGGCCGACCGGCGCGCACCCGCGGTCCGCGAGGAACTCGGCGTGCGTGGCGGCCGGCGGGTCGACGTCGCGCTGGACGCCGACCTGGACACCGTCCGCGAGTTCCTCCTGGAAAGGCTGTGCGCATGAGGATCGGCCTGCACTACTGGAACTTCTCGACTCCCGAGGATCCGGCGCTGATCGCGCCGACGCTGGCGGAGACCGCGCGGGTCGCCGAACAGGCAGGGTTCGCGTCGTTCAGCCTGATGGATCACTACTTCCAGATGCGGACCCGGCAGAGCCGCGCCGAGGAGCCGATGTTGGAGGGCTACACGGCGCTGGGGTACGTGGCGGCGCTGACCGAGCGGATGTCGCTCGGGCTGCTGGTCACCGGTGTGATGTACCGGCACCCGGGGCTGCTGGCGAAGGTCGTGGCCACGCTCGACGTGCTGTCCGGCGGCCGGGCGGTGCTGGGCATCGGCGCGTCCTGGTACGAGCGGGAGCAGCTGGGGCTCGGTGTGCCGGTGGTGCCGGTGGCCGAGCGGTTCGAGCGGCTGGACGAGGCGGTGCGGATCTGCCGGCAGATGTGGAGCGACGACGACGGCCCGTTCGAGGGCCGGCACTACTCGCTCGCGGAGACCCTGTGCGTGCCGGCACCACCGCACCGGGTGCCGGTGCTGATCGGCGGCGGGGGCGAGCGGAAGACGCTGCGCCTGGTGGCCCGGCACGCCGACGCGTGCAACCTGTTCGACCGGGGCCTCGACGAGGTCGCGCACAAGCTCGACGTGCTGCGCGACCACTGCGCCACCGAGGGCCGTGACTACGACGCCATCGACAAGACCGTGATGGTCAGCCGCCCGGTGCTCGACGACGTGGACCGCTTCCTGGCCGACGCGGAGTCCTACGCGGCCCTGGGCGTCACCGAGCTCCAGATCCTCCCGGACCGCCACCCGGTCGAGTTCACCGAACAGGTCGCCGAACGGATCATGCCCCGGCTGTGACCTCTGCCGCGGCGCAGACGAACGCGGTGGGGGTGCGGCCGATGCGGGTGAGGACGGCGGTGGCGGCGTGCGGGCCGCGTAGCTTGAGGCGGGGGCGGAGCGTGTTCGGGTCGACGTCGAGGCCGCGGACGAGGATCTCCAGGCGGCCGACCTCGCGGCGGCGCAGGGTGGCGCGCAGTTCCTTCTCGCTGTAGTGGCCGAACTCGAGTACGCGGAACGCGCGGATGCCGGGCGGCGGGGTGTCGCCGGTGAGATAGGCGATCCGCTCGTCCAGCTGGGCCAGGCCGTGCCGGGCGGCGTAATGGCGAACCAGGCCGGCGCGGACCACGGCGCCGTCCGGGTCGACGAGCCACTCGCACGGCTCGACGACCGGGCAGTCGTCCGGGTCGGCGTCGGTGACCGTCCACTCGGGAGCGTTCGGGCGCAGGACCGTGGCGCGGCGGCGGACGCCGGCGGTGGCGAGGGAGCCGGTCCACAGACAGGCCTCGCGCACCTGGCCGTCGAGGGACACCAGCTCGACCTCGCCGGTCCACGGGAGCGCGTCGAAGTCGGCGCCAGGGGCGCACTTCACGGCCAGGTCGACGCCGGGCCAGGCGGCGGCGAGCCCGTCGAGCGGGGGGACGAAATCGCTTGCGTGCCAGCGTCTGCGGCCGGCGGCGTCGCGGCGGGCGGGGTCGGCGAAGACGGCGGTGCCTCGGGTGACCGGGTGCAGGGCGTCGGCCCTGGCCAGGGTCGCGCCGGGCACGTTGTGCCGGGCCATCGCCAGCCGGACCGGGTCGAGGTCGGAGCCGACGCACCGGGCGGCGACCTCGACCAGGGCGGCCAGGTCGACGCCGACCGAACAGGTCACGTCGTGGACATCGCGGCCGGCGAACCGGCGGGCGCGCAGCCGGGCCACCGGCGCGGCGGTCGCCTGCTGCAGCGCGGTGTCGGTGAACAGCCACCGGTCCGGCTCGTCCACCTTGGACGCCGCGCGGCGGCGGAGCAGCACGGTCTCCAGCACCGGGCCCGCCCGCTCCCCCAGGGACCGGCGGGCGGCGGCCACGTCGGCCAGGTGGGACGCGGACGTCAGCGCCAGCCGGTCGACCTCGGCGAGCGCCGCCCGCCCCTCGGGCGAGCGGAGGAACGTGACGTCGGCCGTGGTGAATCCGTACGTCAGGGCTTGGTCCCGGTCACCAGCACGTTGTAGAACACGTCCCTCGGCGCGACCTTGCTCAGCACGTTCTCGTCCAGCCAGGACAGCCGCTGCCACGCCTTGTACGCGAACATCCGCCAGCCGAAGGTGAGCTTCTCCTGCGGCACCGCCGCCTCGAACGTGCGCACCGGCCAGCCGAACAGCGCGGCGGCCAGCTCCTCGGTCACCGCCCGGACGTCGGCGGCGCCCGCGTCCCGCGCGACCCGCTCCAGCGAGGTCGGGTCGAACGTGTGCAGGTCGACGATCGCCTCCAGCGCGGCGGCGCGGGAGGACTCGTCCAGCTCGGCCTGCGGGCGGCGCCACCCGGACAGCGGCGGCAGCTTGGTGACGTTGGTGGTGAGCCACCAGGTGAGCTGGCCGAGCTTGCGCGCGTACCGGTCGCCGATCCGGGTCGGCTCGCCGGCGAACACGAACCGCCCGCCGGGCTTGAGCACCCGCATGACCTCGCGGAACGCGGCCGGCACGTCCGGGATGTGGTGCAGCACCGCGTGCCCGACGACGAGGTCGAAGGTGTCGTCGTCGTAGGGGATCGTCTCGGCGTCGGCGACCCGGCCGTCGACGTCCAGGCCGAGCTGCTCGGCGTTGCGCAGCGCCACCTCGACCATGCCGGGCGACAGGTCGGTGACCGAGCCCTGCTTGATCACCCCGCCCTGCATGAGGTTCAGCAGGAAGAACCCGGTGCCGCTGCCCAGCTCCATCGCCTTCGGGTACGGCCAGTCCGCGTCGCCGGCGACCGCGCGGAACCGGCCGACGGCGTAGTCGATGCACCGCTCGTCGTAGGAGATCGACCACTTCTCGTCGTAGGTGCCGGCCTCCCAGTCGTGGTAGAGCACGTTGGCCAGCTTGGGGTCCGACCGCGCGGCCTCGACCTCGGCCTCGGTGGCGTGCGGGTTCGGTGCGGGATCAGTTACCGGTTCACTTGCCACTGAAGGTCGCCTTTCCCGGGCCGTTCTCGACGAACGAGCGCATCCCGGTCTTCTGGTCCTCGGTCGCGAACAGCGCGGCGAACACCTGGCTCTCCAGTCGCAGGCCGCTGGCCAGGTCGCCGTCCAGGCCGCCGTCGATGGCGGTCTTGGCCGCGGCCAGCGCGCGGGCGGCGCCGTTCACGAACTGCTCGGCCCACCGGCGGGCGGCCGCGTACACGTCGTCCGGCGCCACCACCTCGTCGACCAGGCCGATGGCGAGCGCCTCGGACGCCTCGACGAACCGTCCGGTGTAGACGATGTCCTTCGCCTTGCTCGGCCCGACCAGCCGGGCGAGCCGCTGGGTGCCGCCGGCGCCGGGGATGATGCCGAGCAGGATCTCCGGCTGGCCGACCTTGGCGTTGTCGCCGGCGACCCGGCGGTCGCAGCACAGCGCGAGCTCCAGCCCGCCGCCGAGCGCGTAGCCGGTGACCGCGGCGACGGTCGGCTTGGGGATCTGGGCGACGGCGGTGAACGACGAGGACAGCGCGCCCGCGCGGGCCGACATGTCCACATAGGACATATCAGCCATCTCCTTGATGTCCGCGCCGGCGGCGAACACCTTCTCCCCGCCGTAGACGATCACCGCGCGCACGTCGTCGCGCCGGGCCGCCTCCTCGGCGGTGGCGCGGATCTCCTCCTGCACCTGCTGGTTGAGCGCGTTCATCGGCGGCCGTTCCAGCCGGATCGTGCCGACCCCACCGTCCACTTCGAGCCTGACGAACTCACCCACGCCAACGCCTCCCTACTCGCCGGTACCCCTGGGGACCCTAGCGGGACCCGCGCCGCCGTGCGAAGTACCGGTCGCCGAGCCGCTCCAACTCGAGGTCCTGACCGAACGCCGCCGACAGGTTCTCGCTGGTCAGGACGTCCTCGAGGAGTCCGTGGGCGACCACGCCGCCGCCGGAGACCAGCAGCAGGTGGGTGAACCCGGGCGGGATCTCCTCCACGTGGTGGGTGACCAGGACCGTCGCCGGCGCGTCGGGGTCGCGGGCCAGCTCGGACAGCCGGGCGACCAGGTCCTCGCGGCCGCCGAGGTCGAGCCCGGCGGCCGGCTCGTCGAGCAGCAGCAGTTCGGGGTCGGTCATCAGCGAGCGGGCGATCACGGTGCGCTTGCGCTCGCCCTCGGACAGCGTGCCGAACATCCGCTCGGTGAGGTGCCCGATGCCCAGCGACTCGCACAGCTCGGTGGCCCGCGCGGTGTCGAGCGACTCGTAGTCCTCGCGCCAGCGGCCGAGCACCGCGTACCCGGCGCTGACCACGACATCCAGCACCTTCTCCTCGGCGGGGATGCGCTGGAGCAGGGCAGCCGAGGCGAACCCGATGCGCGGCCGCAGCTCGAACACGTCGACCCGGCCCAGCCGCTCCCCCAGCACGTGCACGGTGCCGCTGCTGGGGTGCAGCTCGGCGGCGGCGAGCCGGAGCAGGGTGGTCTTGCCGGCGCCGTTCGCGCCGAGGATCACCCAGCGCTCGTCGAGTTCGACACTCCAGTCGACACCGGAGAGCAGGTGGGTGGTGCCGCGGCGGACCCCGACATCGGACATGTGCACGACCAGGTCGTCGAGTTCGTCTCCCGTCACGGTGCCCATTCAAACAGGACACCGGGCCGCGCTCGGTGGCGGCATCGGGGGCGCGGAACGGGCAAGATGGGCGAATGTCCTCCCTGCACGTGCACCCCGGCCACCCGTTCCCGCTCGGCGCGCACCCGGAGGCGGGCGGCGTGCGGTTCGCGGTGGCGTCGTCGGTCGCCGAGGCGGTCGACCTGTGCCTGATCGCCGACGACGGCTCCGAGCACCGGATCGGCCTGACCGAACGCACGTTCGGCATCTGGCACGGCCTGGTGCCCGGCGTCACGCCGGGTCAGCGGTACGGCTACCGGGTGCACGGCCCGTACGACCCGGGCCGCGGCCTGCACTGCAACCCGGCGAAGCTGCTCGTCGACCCGTACGCCCGGCGGATCACCGGCACCGTCACCGACCTGGACGCCACCCTCGGCTACCGGGGCGACCCGCTGACCGGCGGGCGGTCCCCGGTCGACTCGCTCGGCCACGTGCCGCTGTCGGTGGTGACCTCGCCGGGCGGCCCGGACACCGGCGCGAAGCCGGAGACGCCGTTCGAGGAGACGGTGATCTACGAGCTGCACGTGCGCGGGTTCACCCAGCGGCACCCGGACGTGCCGGCGCACCAGCGGGGCACCTACCTCGGCCTGACCCACCCGTCCGTCGTGGAGCACCTGGTGCGGCTCGGGGTCACCGCGGTGGAGCTGATGCCGGTGCACACGTTCGTCGACGAACCGCCGCTGCTGCGGTCCGGCCGGCACAACTACTGGGGCTACTCCTCGCTCGGCTTCCTCGCCCCGCACGAGGGCTACGCCAGCGAGCCGGGGCGGGAGACCGCCGAGTTCCGCACGATGGTCGCCGCGCTGCACGCCGCGGGCATCGAGGTGATCATGGACGTGGTGTTCAACCACACCGGCGAGGGCGCGATCGACGGGCCGACGCTGTCCATGCGCGGGCTGGACGCGCGGGCGTACTACCTGCTGGACCGCGACGGGTTCGACGTGGACCTCACCGGTTGCGGCAACACGCTCGACCCGGCGTCGCCGACGGTGGTGCGGCTGGTCACCGACTCGCTGCGGTACTTCGCCGACGAGTTGGGCGTGGACGGCTTCCGCCTGGACCTGGCGAGCGCGCTCGGCCGGCCGGGCGGTGGTGCGTTCGACCCGAACTCACCGCTGCTGACCGCGATCACCACGGATCCGGTGCTGTCCAGGTGCAAGCTGATCGCCGAGCCGTGGGACGCGACCGGTGACGGCTACCGGGTGGGCGCCTTCGCTCCACAGTGGACGGAGTGGAACGGCCGGTTCCGGGACGGCGTGCGGGACTTCTGGCGCGGCGGCGTCGGCGTGCGGGACCTGGCCTACCGGCTGTCCGGCTCGGAGGACCTGTACGCGGCGAACACCCGGCGGCCGTGGGCGGCGATCAACTTCGTCACCGCGCACGACGGCTTCACCCTGCGCGACCTGGTGTCCTACAACAACAAGCACAACGAGGCCAACGGCGAGCAGAACCGCGACGGCACGAACGACAACCGCTCGTGGAACTGCGGCGTCGAGGGCGAGACCGACGACGCCACGGTGCTCGCGCTGCGTGACCGGCAGGCCAGGAACCTGCTGACGACGCTGCTCCTGTCCACCGGCACCCCGATGCTGTGCGCGGGCGACGAGCTGTGGCGCACGCAGGGCGGCAACAACAACCCGTACTGCCTGGACGACGAGACGTCCTGGCTGTCCTGGGACCTCGACGAGCGCGCGGAGGACATGCTGGCGTTCACCCGGCGGGTGATCGCCCTGCGGGCCGGGTCGCCCGCGCTGCGGCAGCCGGAGTTCTTCGACGGCCGCCCGTCGACGTCCGGCCGCCCGGACCTGGTGTGGTTCACCGAGGCGGGCGAGCCGATGACCGGCAACGACTGGTTCAACGACACCCGCCGCACGATCGGCATGTGGATCGACGGGTCGACGTCGCTGTCCCGTGACCGCGAGGGCGAGCTGGTGGCCGACGACACGTGGTTGCTGCTGCTGCACGCCGGCGCGGAGGAGACGACCGTGACCCTGCCCGGCGGCGAGTACGGCGAGGTCTACCTGCCGGTCCTGGACACCGGCACCCCGCGCGGCGTCCCGGTGTCCGACACTCCCCTGCCGCCCGGCAAGACGATCAGCATGCCCGCCCGCGGCATGCTGGTGTTCCGCACGCCGCGAGCGACGGTCACCTGACGACCTCGTAGCGCACGTGGGTGACGCCGGGCGACCCGACCACCTCGGCTGGCCGCAACGTCACGTCGCCCGTGCCGTCGAACAGCGGTGCGCCGCCACCGAGCGTGATCGGTACCAGGCTGAGCAGCACCTCGTCGACGAGCCCGGCGGCCAGCGCCCGCCGGGACAGCTCGGCTCCCAGCAGGACGACGGTTCCGTCCCCGGCCGCCTCGCGCGCCAGCGCCACGGCCTCCGCCGGCTCGGGTGCGAAGGTGAAGGTCCCGCCGGCCTGCGCCAACGGTGCCCGCGCCTCGCGGGTGACCACGAACGACGGGCCGGGAAACGGCACGTCCTTCCAGTGCGGCAGGCCGAGGTCGAACGTCCGCCGGCCGACCACGCTGGCCGCGGCCCGCGCCCGGAGATCGGCGACCACCTTCTCGTCGGTGGACGCCACGGGGTCGCCGAACATCCAGTCGTGCAGCCGCTCACCGCCCACGCCCATGGGGTCGTCCGCCGAGACGTTCGGCCCCGCCACGTACCCGTCGAGCGACATGCTCTTGAACACCAGCACCCGGCTCATCGCGTTCTCCTCAGCTCGTTCCGTCGCCGGTACGGACTCGCGGCGCCGGCGAAAGTCATCGGTCGGCGTCAATGCGATTCGCAGAGGGAAAGAAGTCGGTTGCTTCCGCACAACGGGCAACGACCGGAAAGTTCTTCACGTCGCATCCCCGCGCCATGAGCGCACGACGCGATGGGAGAACGAACATGAGATCAATCCGCTCGCTGCCCGCGAGGCTCGTGCTGGTGCTGGCCGTGGTGGCCGGCACACTCGTCGGCACGACCGGCGTCGCCTCGGCGGCGACCGCGACGGTCGGCAACACCGACGGCGACGGGCTCAACATCCGGTCCGGACCGACCACCGCCAGCGGGAGCCTCGGCCTGGTCTGGGACGGGCGCGTGGTCGACATCTCCTGCCAGGCCCAGGGCCAGGCGGTGACCAACACCAACGGGTTCACCAGCGACCTGTGGGACTACGTGCCGGCGCTCGGCGGGTACCTCGCCGACGCCTACATGGCCACCGGGTACGACTACCGGATCCCGGGGGTGCCGGACTGCGGTGACACCTCCGGGCGGTACGTCCCGGTGTCGCAGTTCCAGGGCCAGCCCAACCAGAGCGAGGACTGCGGCCCGACGAGCGTGGTCACCGCGCTGCTCGCCGCCGGCGTGACCCCGCGCTCGTGGGACTCGAACAACCCGGTGGCCGCGATCAACCGGGCCCGCTCGGACATGGGCTTCGACCCGACGTGGAACGACCCGAACCACTTCGGCACCGTCGAGTCCGACGTGCGCCGCGCGCTGGCCGCGAACGGCGTGTCCGCCACCGTCGTGTTCGGTGACTTCGACCGCGCGCTGGCGCACGTGCGGGCCGGCCGGCCGGTGGTGATGGCCGGGAACATGAAGGACCTGCCGTGGTCGGGCAACGACGTGCCGCACTTCCTCACCGTCGCCGGCTACGAGGGCGGCCAGTACCTGGTGCTGGACCCGGCATCCCAGCCGATCGTCTACCGCACCTCGGCCGCCGTCCTGGCCGCCTACTGGGACAACCATCTGGGGCGTGCGGGCGTGCTCCTGTAACGGGTTCGGGGCCGCGCGCCGTCCCACGGGCGGCACGTGGTCCCCACAATGTGGGAGCGCGTTCCACATATCGTCGGAGCTGTCACGCTCGTGGACATGACAGCCGTCCTGACCCATCCCCGCATCGACGACCTCGTCGCACCCCGCCGCCCCGAGTGGACCCCCGCCGAGCTGTGCACCCTCACCAGCCGGATCGGCACCGAACTCACCGGATCGCTGCTCGACCAGGTCCGCTTCGCCAGCCCGCGGCGCTGGTGGGCCCGCCTCGCGCTGACCGACGAGGTGGAGGTCTGGCTGCTGTCCTGGCTGCCGGGCCAGCACACCGCCCCGCACGACCACGGCGGCGCGGCCGGCGCGTTCGCCGTCATCCTGGGCGAGTTGTCCGAGACCTACCGGTACTCCCGCGGCCCGGTCGCGCGCCGGACCCACCGGGTCGGCAACGCGATCGGGTTCGGAGCCGGGCGGGTGCACCAGGTCTGGAACACCAGCGCGGCCAGGGCCGCCACCGTGCACGCCTACTCGCCGCCGCTGGTGCCGACGCGCGAGTACCCGAGCCTCGACCGCCCGACGCCGTGAGCGCGGTCGACGACGCGCTCGCGTTCGCCCGCGCGGGCCTGGAGCGGGTGACCGCGCACGAGGTCGCCCGGCTCCCGGGCGCGCTGCTGGTCGACATCCGGCCGGAGCGCGACCGGGCCGAGGGCGAGGTTCCCGGCTCGGTCCCGGTGGAGCGCATCGTGCTGGAGTGGCGTCTCGACCCGCACGGCGAGCACCGGCTCGACGGGCTCACCGAGGACACCCTCGTGGTCGTGCTGTGCAACGAGGGCTACTCGTCGAGCCTCGCCGCCCGCGACCTCCGGGCGCTCGGGCTGCGCCGGGCCACCGACCTGGTCGGCGGCTTCCGCGCCTGGCGGGCCGCGGGCCTGCCGGTCCGGGAGGGTCCGACGGAGGCGGTCAGGTGAGGGCGGACAGCAGTTCGGCGCGCCGTGGGTCGTCGCCGGGGCGCCAGGGGCAGGCCACGCTCAACGCGGCGACCCGGCCGGTGTCGAGCACCCGCCGGACCGACGCGAGCACCGCGGCGCGCGACGGCCCGCCGGACACCGGGAACAGCAGGCCGGGCAGGTCGCCGGAGTCGATCACGTCGACGTCGAGGTGCAGCACGACCGGACCGGGCGGCACCTCGACCTCGTCCACCGTGGCGCGCCGGACGCGGGCCGTGGCCAGGTAGTCGGCCTCGGCCGGGTCCAGGTCCCGCGCGTCGACCAGGGTGACGCGGTCCTCGGCGAGTGGCCGGAGCCCGAGCGGGCCGGCCACCCGCTCGGGGTGCGCGCCCATGGCCAGCCGCAACGACAGGCCGCCGAGGTACCCGGACGTCGACGACTCCAGCGTGTGCACGTCGCCGTGCGCGTCGAACCAGAGCACCGACGGGTCCACCCCGGCGCGCTGCACCCCGGCCAGCACGCCGAGCGCGACCAGGCAGTCGCCGGAGACCACCGTCGGCGCGGTCGCTCCCGCCACGGCGTCGGCGACCGCGTCCCAGAGCCGGACCAGCCGCGCCCACCGGTCCCCGTCCGGCAGCGTGGGCGCGACGACCTGCCCGGTCACCGGCAGGCTTCCCGGCGCCAGCCGCTCGTCCTGGTGGAACGGCACGACGATGGGGCTCATCGCTCAGCCCGCGACCACGACGCGGCCGAGTTCCGCCGGGCTGGCCAGCAGCTCGTGGCGCGGCAGCACGCGGGCCGTCGCGCCGAGCGTTCCGGTGTGCGGCAGCGGCACCTCGGCCGCGTAGGCGCCGTCCTCGGCCGGCGACATCGGCACGGTGACCACGTCGTACAGCTCGTCGTTGTCGGTGACCCGACCCACGACCACCTGCACCACGACGTCCGCCGGGGACAGCCCGGCCAGGTCCACCGACGCGCGGACGCGCACCCGCTCCCCCAGCACCGGCGCACCGTGCAGGTCCAGCTCGCAGTGCGTCACCCGGACGTGCGGCCACGCCCCGCCGAGCCGGTCCCGGTAGGACGCCAGCTCGCGCGCGGCCCGGTAGTCCTCCGCGTGCGCCAGCTCCACCGCGGTGGCCGCCGGCTTGTACGCCGACTCGACGTACTCCTGGACCATCCGCGACGCCTGCACCCGGGGACCGAGCGAGTCCAGCGTGTGCCGCACCATCGCCAGCCACTGCGCCGGGACGCCGTCCGTCCGGTCGTAGAACAGCGGCGCCACCTGGGAGCCGAGCAGCTCGTACAGTGCCGCCGCCTCCAGGTCGTCGCGGCGCAGCGGGTCGCCGACGCCGTCGGCGGTCGGGATCGCCCAGCCGTTGGAGCCGTCGTAGAACTCGTCCCACCAGCCGTCGCGGATCGACAGGTTCAGGCCACCGTTGAGCGCGGCCTTCATGCCGGACGTGCCGCACGCCTCCAGCGGGCGGGTCGGGTTGTTCAGCCACACGTCGCAGCCCCAGTACAGGTACCTGGCCATCGACATGTCGTAGTCCGGCAGGAACGCGATCCGGTGCCGCACCGACGGGTCGTCGGCGAACTTCACGATCTGCTGGATCAGCGCCTTGCCGCCGTCGTCGGCGGGGTGCGACTTGCCGGCGACCACCAGCTGCACCGGCCGCTCGGAGTGCAGCAGCAGGTGCCGCAGCCGCTCCTGGTCGCGCAGCATCAGCGTCAGCCGCTTGTAGGTCGGCACCCGGCGGGCGAAGCCGACGGTGAGCACGTCCGGGTCGAACACCGTGTCGGTCCAGGCCAGCTCCAGCGGGGACGCGCCGCGCTGCAACCAGGCGTCCCGCACCCGGCGCCGCACCTCACCGACCAGGCGGCGGCGCAGCTCGCAGCGGAGGTTCCACAGCGCCGAGTCGGACACGTCGGCCAGGTGCGTCTCGCCCGGCTCGCCGATCGACTCGGTGACCTCCCGCGCGGTCCAGGTCGGTCCGTGCACGCCGTTGGTCACCGACGTGATCGGCACCTCGGCGGTGTCGAAGCCCGGCCACAGCGCGCCGAACATGTCCCGGCTGACCTCGCCGTGCAGCTTCGACACGCCGTTCGCGCGCTGGGCCAGCCGCAGACCCATGTGGGCCATGTTGAACATGCCAGGGTTGTCCTCGGCGCCGAGGCCGAGCACCCGGCGGAAGTCCACGTCGGGCAGCAGTGCGCCGTCGCCGAAGTAGTGCTGCACCAGGTCGACCGGGAAGCGGTCGATGCCGGCCGGGACCGGGGTGTGCGTGGTGAACACGGTGCCCGCGCGGACCGCGGACAGCGCCTCGTCGAAGGACAGGTTCTGGCCCGACATCAGCTCGCGCAGCCGCTCCAGGCCGAGGAAGCCGGCGTGGCCCTCGTTGGTGTGGAACACCTCGGGCTGGGCGTGGCCGGTCAGCTCGCAGTAGGTGCGGACCGCGCGCACGCCGCCGATGCCGGCGAGGATCTCCTGCCGGATCCGGTGGTTCTGGTCGCCGCCGTAGAGGCGGTCGGTGACGCCGCGCAGGTCGTCGTCGTTGCCGTCGACATCGGAGTCGAGCAGCAGCAGCGGCACCCGCCCGACGCGGGCCTGCCAGATCCTGGCCCGCAGCACCCGGCCGCCGGGCATCGCCACGTGCACCAGGATCGGCGCCCCGGACGGCTCGGTCAGCGGTTCGAGCGGCAGGCCGTTGGGGTCGATCACCGGGTAGTGCTCGACCTGCCAGCCGTCCAGCGACAGCGACTGGCGGAAGTACCCCGACCGGTACAGCAGGCCGACACCGATCAGCGGAACGCCCAGGTCGGAGGCCGCCTTGAGGTGGTCGCCGGCCAGCACGCCGAGGCCACCGGAGTAGTTCGGCAACGCCTCGGTGACGCCGAACTCCATCGAGAAGTAGGCGATCGAGGACGGCATCCGGTCGGCCCGCCCGTTGCCCTCGGCGCCGTGTCCGGCGAGCTCCGCGCGACGGTGCTGGTACCAGCGGTCGCCGGTCAGGTAGTCGCGCAGGTCGCGGGAGAGCGCGTCGGCTCTGGCCAGGAACTCGCCGTCGGTGGCGAGCTGCTCCAGGCGGTTCGCCGGCACCTCGGCGAGCAGCCGCAGCGGGTCACCGACCCGCTGCCAGATGCCCTGGTCGATGGCGGCGAACAGTTCCTGGGTGGGCGGGTGCCAGGTCCACCGCAGGTTGGT
Source organism: Actinophytocola gossypii (assembly GCF_025165815.1). Taxonomy (GTDB): domain Bacteria; phylum Actinomycetota; class Actinomycetes; order Mycobacteriales; family Pseudonocardiaceae; genus Actinophytocola; species Actinophytocola gossypii. The sequence goes on from NZ_JAFFZE010000014.1 coordinate 324,611, forward strand.
GGCGAGGGTGCCCAGCTCGCGGAGCGGCTCGGGCAACCCGGCGCGCACGGTAAACCGACGTACAGCTTTCACGCCGACCGACCTTATCGGGCGACCATCGGACGAACTCAAGGCGCCGGGCCGTGTGTCGATCGCGGGGACAGGGCAGACTGCCATCGCAGGGGGACGATCTTTTCGGGAGGGTTGGACCGGTGAGCGGTCGACTGGGTATCGACGACGTGACCCCGATGGTGAGCTGCGGCCGCTATCCGGCGAAGGCCGTGGTCGGCGAGCACATCCCCGTGCGGGCCACCGTCTGGCGCGAGGGCCACGACGCCGTCGGTGCGACCGTGGTGTGGCGCGGCCCGCACGACGACGGCGAGCGGCAGACCAGGATGCTCTGCGCGGACGTCGACACCGACGAGTGGGTCGCCACGGTCGTGCCGGACGCGACCGGCATGTGGACCTACCGGGTGGACGCGTGGAGCGACCCGTGGTCGACCTGGCGACACGCCGTCGAGGTGAAGGTCGGCGCCGCGCAGGGCGCGGACGAGCTGGCCAACGACCTGGAGACGGGCGCGCGGCTGCTCGACCGCGCGGCCCGCCGGTTCCCGCACAACGGGGAGCGCCGGATGCTGGTGTCCGCGGCCGCCGCGCTGCGGGACGACACCGCGCCTCTGCCCGCCAGGATCGCCGAGGCGCTGGACGAGCCGGTGCAGCGGTACATGCAGGCGTACCCACTGCGCGACCTGGTGACCCGAGGGCGGAAGTACCAGCTGTGGGTGGACCGGCCGAGGGCGCTGTACGGGTCCTGGTACGAGCTGTTCCCCCGGTCGACGGGTGGGTGGGACGCGTCGGGCAAGCCGGTGCACGGCACGTTCGCGACCGCGGCGGCCGAGCTGGACCGGGTCGCCGCCATGGGCTTCGACGTGGTGTACCTGCCGCCGATCCACCCGATCGGGACGGTGAACCGCAAGGGCCCGAACAACAGCGTGATCTCGGTGCCCGAGGACGTCGGCTCGACCTGGGCGATCGGCTCGTCGGAGGGTGGTCACGACGCCGTCCACCCCGAGTTGGGCACGATCGAGGACTTCGACGCGTTCGTGACCCGGGCCGGCGAGCTCGGCCTGGAGGTGGCCCTGGACCTGGCCCTCCAATGCGCCCCCGACCACCCCTGGGTAGCGGAGCACCCGGAGTGGTTCACCAAGAAGCCGGACGGTTCCATAGCGTACGCAGAAAACCCCCCGAAGAAGTACCAGGACATCTATCCGGTGAACTTCGACAACGATCCGGAAGGCATCTACGCCGAGGTGCTCCGGGTCGTCCTGCACTGGGTGCGCCACGGGGTCCGGATCTTCCGGGTGGACAACCCGCACACGAAGCCGCCGAACTTCTGGCACTGGCTGATCCACCAGGTGAAGGCGGTGGAGCCGGACGTGTTGTTCCTGTCCGAGGCGTTCACCCGCCGAGCGCGCCTCTATGGTCTGGCCAAGCTGGGATTCACCCAGTCGTACACGTACTTCACCTGGCAGACGTTCAAGCACGAGCTGGTCGAGTTCGGTCAGGAGATCGTCGCCCACGCCGACGAGGCCCGCCCGAACCTGTTCGTGAACACGCCGGACATCCTGCACGCGTCGCTCCAGTTCGGCGGTCCCGCGATGTTCGCGCTGCGTGCCGCGCTGGCGGCCACCATGTCACCCACCTGGGGGGTGTACTCCGGGTACGAACTGTTCGAACACGAGGCCGTACGCGAGGGCAGCGAGGAGTACCTGAACTCGGAGAAGTACGAGCTGCGCCCGCGCGACTACGCCAAGGCCCTGGCCGAAGGCCGCTCCCTCGAGCCGTGGATCACCAGGCTGAACGCGATCCGCGCGGCCCATCCCGCGTTGCAGCAGCTGCGCACTCTCCGCTTCCACCACGCGGACAACGACGCGATCCTGGCGTACTCGAAGACGGATCCGGCCGGCAAGGACACGGTCATCGTGGTGGTGAACCTGGACTCCCACCACACGCAGGAGACGATGGTCCGCCTCGACATGCCGACCCTCGGCCTCGACTGGACCGACCGGTTCGCCGTCCGAGACGAGGTCAGCGGCGAAACCTGGGACTGGAGCCAGACGAACTACGTGCGCCTGGAACCGACCCACCAGGTCTGCCACATCCTGACGGTGATCCGCTAACGAGAAGGCGCGGTCGCGACACCTGTGCATGCCGACGCGCCATCGGTGGCGTGGCAGTCGGCGTGGACCAACTGGACGCCGGACCAGTAGATCGGGGTGCGGCTGCGCAGGTCGGGGCCGTCGGCGGTGTCGGTCCAGCTGACCTGGAAGTCGCTGGTGAAGGCGGTTCCGTCGGCGCGCTGCCCGCGCAGGTGCAACACCAACGACTCCCCCAGCCGAGACACCGCGACGATGTCGGGCGTGTCCGGGCCGGGCAGCCCCGCGGTCTGCAGCAGCCCTCGGCAGATCCCCGCCGACGCCGCGACGGTCTGGCACAGGCGTTCGTAGTCACCGTCCCGCGCGAGCCGGGCCGTGTCGTCGAGCAGGGCCTCCGCCCCGGCCCGGTCGACGGGCGGATAGTCGGGCCGCGAAGCCCGGGAGACCACGTTGATGACCAGCGCGGTGAGCAGGATGGCGCTGGTGGCGACCATGGGCCCGAACCAACGACGCTCGATGAAGCGCACCCGTCAACATTACAGTTCCAGTGAAGGGACGCGGCGGAAGTGGACATCACGAATGCGCCGATCATCCGACTCCAACAACAGACGGTTGCTGACGCTGACAGTGATCGCCAATTTCTGCACATGCACCAGCATGGTGGTGTCGCTGCTCAGCTCGTGGAGCGACAACGTCGGTATCAACGTGTTTCGGTTGTTGTGGGCTGGGATTTCCTTCACGCTGCTGGTGATCGCGCTGGTCTTGGCTCATCGAGTGCGACGGTCCGGCGGTGATCGGACCGTCGAGTAGTTGCCGACCCGGCTTCCCGTGCGGTAGTCTCCGAACCGTCTACTTCTGGTGGCTGTTGGCTTGGCCCCCACCGGAACCCTCTCGGATCTCTTCGCTGGCTCGTTGGCAGTCCTGCCGTGGCCGCGTGACCTCGATCCGTCTTACCCTTCTGGAGTTTTCCCATGTCCACCAACGTGTCCGGGATTCTGGACATCATCGGCGAACGTGCGTTTCTGCGTACCGACGGCTATCTTCCCGACCCGGGCGACCCGACCGTCCCCATCGGACTCGTTCGTAGCAACGGGCTGCGTCGGGGTGACACCGTCACCGGCACCGCCGCGTCCGGGCGGCTGGTCGCCGTCGACACGGTCAACGACCATCGACCCCACTACCAGCGACCCGCGTTCGCCGAGCTGACTCCTTTGTACCCCAACGAAAGGCTCCGGCTGGAGACCGAGCCGCACGCGCTCACCACGCGCGTCGCCGACCTCGTCATGCCGGTCGGCAAGGGGCAGCGCGCGCTCGTCGTCGCTCCGCCGAAGGCCGGCAAGACCACGGTCCTGCGAGCCATCGCGCACGGCATCGCCAAGAACCACCCCGAGTGTCACCTGATGCTCGTCCTCGTCGGCGAGCGGCCCGAGGAGGTCACCGATCTCGCCCGCGGCGTGCCCGCCGAGGTCGTCGCCGCGACGTTCGACCGGCCGCCGAGGGACCACACCGCGCTCGCCGAGCTGGCGATCGAACGCGCGAAACGCCTGGTCGAACACGGCCGTGACGTCGTCGTCCTGCTCGACTCGCTCACCAGGCTCGGCCGCGCGTACAACCTCGCCGCCCCCGCCACGGGGCGCATCCTCACCGGCGGCGTCGACTCCACCGCGCTCACGCCGCCGAAGCGCTTCCTCGGCGCCGCCCGCAACATCGAACACGGCGGCTCCCTGACGATCTTCGCCACCGCCCTCGTGGAGACCGGATCGGCAGGCGACACACTGATCTTCGAGGAGTACAAGGGAACCAGCAACGCCGAACTCCGCCTCGACCGCCGGCTCGCCGCCAAACGCGTCTACCCGGCCGTCGACGTCCACCAGTCCGGCACCCGCAAGGAGGAACTCCTCCTCTCCCCCGCCGAGCTGGCCGCGACCAGAGCGCTCCGCCGCGCCCTCGACAACCGCGACGTCGACACCCTGCTCGACACCCTCCGCCGCACCCCGACGAACGCCGAGCTACTGGCCGGCCTCACGCGTCGCGTGAGCACCTGACCCCCGCGACGCCGCCGGTCTGCGAGCGAACAGGATCGCGCCCGGCTTCGGTTCGTCCGGATTCAGCAGGTGCTGCGCCTCCACGGTGAAGCCGGCCGCGCGGAGCCAGTCGGCCACGCGGGACGGTTGGCGGCGGTGCCCATACGCCCCGGTGGGCTCGGTGCCGATCTTCGCATCGTCACCGACGTGGAACCCCGCGGCCAGCACCCCGCCCGGCCGCAGGACCCGGTGGAACTGTGCGAGCACGCCCGGCACCGCCTCGTCCGGGATGTGGATCAGCGACCACCACGCGAGCACGCCGGCCAGGGAGTCGTCGGCGACGTCCAGGTCGGTCATCGAACCGATCTCGAACCGCGCACCGGGGTGCTCGCGGCGGGCGATCTCGATCATCGCGGGTGACAGGTCGATGCCGAACGCGTCCGTGCCAAGCTCCCGCAGCAGAGCGGTGGTGTGTCCAGGCCCACAGCCCACGTCGGCGACGGGTCCGCCGCCGATCGCGCGGACCAGGTCGGCGAACAGCACGACCCCGGCGCGAACGTGACGCAGCCGGTCGAGCAGGTCGCGGGTCTCGTCGGCGTAGCCGGCCGCGATCTTGTCGTACGAGTCCCGGGTCTCGCTCAACCAGGTCATCAGCGAACCGTACCCCTTGGAACGACCGGTGCCGCCGGGTTGATGTATGAAGGAACCTTCGCCGGGCCCGGTACGTCACACCCGCGAGCGACACCAGCACAGCACATGCGATTCGGGGGGGACATGACGATCAAGCACGCGAACCCGTACCTCTACGCCACGGACCTCAGGGACGCGATGGCGGCGTTCGACAGCGCGCTCCTCGAGCGGTACAGGGCGGACCTCGATGACCACATGCAGGTGTGGACGCCACACGGTGAAGAACCCGACCCGAAGCCGACCGCCAGCGCGGGTCCTGGGCCCGACACGGTCAGTATCGGGTACAACAGGGCCAAGGAGAACGCGCCCGGCTGGGTGACGGAAGTCCGCGCCCAGGTGGAACCCATGATCGCGGTGTATGACAGCCAGGACCTGAGCAAGCTGGAGTCGGCCTTCAACGATCTGCATGCCGCCGCGGCGCTCCTCGGGGAGCGGTCGGCCGTCGGTGACGACAGCGGGCTCCCCACCCTGACGAACAAGATCAACGGCCGCAGCGGGGACGCCGACGACTTCACCAAGTGGGCGGGAATCTCCGGTGAGGCGTTCCGGAACAATTTCGGGCAGACGGTCGACCCGACCATGGAGAACCAGGCGGATCTCGCCACCAGCCTGCTCAATCTCTATGATGGCCGCGCCTGCATCATCGACGCCGCGCGCAGCAACACCCTGACGGCGTTCCAGCGCGCGACGGAGAAGATCCGTGAAACCGTCGCCTCCGGCGAGGAAAATGCACGTTGGGCATTCGTCAACGTCGCCATCATCGCCGTCGGGTTCGCCAGCGCCGGAGCAGGTGCGGTACTTGCTGGTGGCGCGATAATCGGCGGATATTTGGACAGCAAGAACCCCGATCAGAAGTACGCCAACGAGATCAAGGATGTCGTGGTGGGCTTGATGACTGATTTGGGACAGGCAGGGATTGACGCCCACACCGCCGAAAACGAATGGTTCGGCAAGGTTACCGAGCTGCAGAGATCTATCGCGAGTGTGCCGAGTGCGGAGCTGGAGCTGTACGACTTCTCGGGGCAGACGGCAAACAGCTCCGCGCCCCCGGCGGGTGGATTCGAGGTGTCGGTGGAGCAGGTCGACAAGCTCGCACAGTATTGCTTCGAAGCGTCCGAAGAGTACGAACGCGTCCTCGGCAAGGTCCTGGGGACGGACGCGGCCGATGGCGAGTTGACGGGGGAAAACGATGTCGAAACCGCAGGAGATCAGGAGCTGAAAGACACGCGGGATTCGTTGATTTCGTTCTTGCGAACCACCTGCGCACGGTACTACGAGGCAGGTTCTCGGCTCCATGACACCGCTCGCGAGTACTACGGTGTCGAGACGGACAACGAAGCCGTCATGCGCGCACTGGAAAAAGGTCCGGATCTCAACGGATCCGATCACGGCAACGGCGGATCGGTCGATCGGCACATCGAGAAGAGTGACCGCTCCGACATCGAGGACCTGAAGGACTACGAGGAGCCGCCACCTCCTCCGGGAGGCCCCAGCGGTGCCTACTGAAATTCGATCACTCCGAGTAGCCGAGTTCTTTCTGCTGTGGTACGCCCACCACAAGCTCAGCGATCTGCCTTCCTTTCTCGGCGTCAACCCCGTCGGAGACTCCCGGACCGAACGTGCGGAGCACACGGCCGCCGCGAGCGCGACGCTCGCCGAGCGAGATCTGGGTACGATCGAGAACCCCGCGGCAGACCTGCGAGAAATGGTGGGTCTCCTGGCCGAGACGCCGGCCCGGATCGAGTTCGGCCGCACCCGCCCCGAGGCGGCGGCGTGGACGGTCGCGGCTGTCCGAGACGGGCGAGCCGTGGTCGCCACCCGAACCGACCTGGAAATTCGACTGTGGACAGCCAAGGCTCCCAAATTCGTCACAGACCTGATCGAGGACCTTCCGCCGAGGGAACCCGGAACCGGCGCATCGGCGAACGCCCCGGTCGTCGACTTCCAGCGTGCGTATGACGCCGCGGCGGCCCGGGGCCCGGGGGCGTTCCGGGACGCTCTCGACCGTGCCGGCGTGCACCAGCGGGACATACCGACGCTCGCCCGAGCGGTCGAGGACAGCACCGACGGTGGCATGCTGGCAGCCGTGCGACGCGACGACACCGGCACCTGGCGACACGCACCAGTGCGGATCTCCTGGCGCGACACCGCGGCCGGCCGCTACGCGATCCGGCAGGACAACGCCTGGGTGACAGTCACACCGGCCGACACCGCCCGCCTGACCTCGATGGCCGGCCACGTGCTGGAACAGGTCGGGTGACCCGTGTTGGTCGTGGTCGGTGGCCTGCCGGCGACCGGAAAGACGACGGTGTCCCGCGCGGTGGCTCGGAAACTGGGGGCCGCCTACCTCCGCATCGACACGATCGAGCAAGCCGTCGTCCGGTTCGCCGAACGTGAGAGTTCCGGCGACGAGTTGCGGCACGCCGTCACCTGGGGACTCGGCTACGACATCGCCTACGCGGTCGCCAGGGACCTGCTCTCGCAGGGCTCACCCGTGATCGCCGAGTGCGTGAACCCCATGGAGATCACCCGCGACGCCTGGCGCGACGCGGCCGCGTCGACGCGCCTGGTCGAGGTGGAGCTGGTCTGCTCGGACCCGGCCGAACACGAGCGCCGGGCGACCTCCCGCACGGTCGACATCCCGGACCTGACCCTGCCGACCTGGGCGGACATCGTGAACCGCGAGTACGAGCCGTGGGACCGGCCGCACGTCGTGCTGGACACGGCCGGGAAGACTCCCGAGGACACCGTCGCCGAACTGTGCGCGGCGCTGGGTATCGACGACTGACCGGTCAGGCCGCCTCTCCCGAGTACGGCGTGCCGGGTTTCCACCGCCGCCGGTGCGACACAGAGGGCGACGACCAGCCACGGCCGCCAGGACCCGACGGTGAACAGGCCACCCCGGGCGCGGCGGTCCCGGCGACTCCAGCTCCACAGTGGAGGGTGTCGCCGGGATCGGTGGCACCCTCCTTGTGCACGATCGGGGGGCAGCGGTGACCATGGAGATGAGTGCCGGGGACCACCTGGCACCATGATCGCGAATCGCGGCAATGAGGCCGTGGGACGCGAGCGTGTGAGTGAGGGTGCGGGAATGACGGAATCTCCCGAGACGACACGTCCGGACGCCAGCCTGGGGCTGGACGGCGTGCCGCATACCGGGGAGACGATGACCTCCGACGGCCATCTCGTCGAGCCGCAGGCCGGCGAGTTCAGGCACGCCAGATCCGCCCCGAAGTCCGCCCAGTGGTACAAGACCGCCGTCTTCTACGAGGTCCTGGTCCGCGCGTTCAACGACTTCACCAACGACGGGACCGGCGACCTGCGGGGCCTGGCCGACAAGCTCGACTACCTGCAGTGGCTCGGCGTCGACTGTCTCTGGCTGCCGCCGTTCTACGCCTCACCGCTGCGGGACGGGGGATACGACATCTCGGACTTCCGGGCCGTGCTGCCGGAGTTCGGTACCGTCGAGGACTTCGTGCACCTGCTTGACCAGGCGCATCAGCGGGGCATCCGGGTGATCACCGACCTGGTGCTCAACCATACGAGTGACGCTCATCCGTGGTTTCAGGAGTCGCGGCAGCATCCGGACGGGCCGTACGGGGACTACTACGTCTGGGCCGACACCGACGAGGGGTACCCGGACGCCCGGATCATCTTCGTCGACACCGAGGCCTCCAACTGGACCTACGACCCGGTCCGCGGGCAGTTCTACTGGCACCGGTTCTTCTCCCACCAGCCCGACCTCAACTACGAGAACCCCGAGGTCGGGGACGCGATGATCGACGTCCTCCGGTTCTGGCTCGACCTCGGCATCGACGGGTTCCGGCTCGACGCGGTCCCCTACCTCTACGAGGAGGAGGGCACCAACTGCGAGAACCTCCCCCGCACGCACGAGTTCCTCAAGCGCTGCCGCAAGGTCGTCGACGACGAGTTCCCGGACCGCGTGCTGCTCGCGGAGGCCAACCAGTGGCCCTCGGACGTGGTCGCCTACTTCGGCGACCCGAACACGGGCGGTGACGAGTGCCACATGGCGTTCCACTTCCCGCTGATGCCGCGGATCTTCATGGCCGTGCGCCGCGAGTCCCGGTTCCCGATCTCGGAGATCCTGGCCCAGACGCCGCCGATCCCGTCCGGCGCGCAGTGGGGCATCTTCCTGCGCAACCACGACGAGCTGACCCTCGAGATGGTCACCGACGACGAGCGCGACTACATGTACGCGGAGTACGCCAAGGACCCGCGGATGAAGGCGAACATCGGCATCCGCCGGCGGCTCGCTCCGCTGCTGGACAACGACGCGAACCAGATGGAGCTGTTCACCGCCCTGCTGCTGTCGCTGCCCGGCTCGCCCGTCCTCTACTACGGCGACGAGATCGGCATGGGCGACAACATCTGGCTCGGTGACCGCGACGCCGTCCGTACCCCCATGCAGTGGTCACCCGACCGGAATGCCGGGTTCTCGCGCTGTGATCCCGGTCGGATCTACCTGCCGGTCATCGCCGACCCGGTGTACGGGTACCAGGCCGTCAACGTCGAGGCGCAGCTGAACAACAGCTCCTCGCTGCTGCACTGGACCAGGCGGATGCTCCAGGTCCGCCGCGAGCACCCCGCGTTCGGGCTCGGCGAGTTCGTCGAGCTGGGATCCTCGAACCCGAGCGTGCTCGCCTACCTGCGACACCTGTCGGCCGACCCGGAGCACGACGTCGTCGAGGACCTCGTCATCTGCGTGAACAACCTGTCCCGGTTCCCCCAGCCGGTGGAGCTGAACCTGTCCGAGCACGAGGGCCGGGTCCCGGTCGAGCTGACCGGCGGCGTGCGCTTCCCGCCGATCGGCGAGTGGCCGTACCTGCTGACGCTGCCCGGCCACGGTTTCTACTGGTTCCAGCTGACCACCGACGTCGAGGAGGGCGAGGCGCCGTGATCCGACCGGAGGATCTCGGCGAGGGTTTACTGACCTGGCTGGTGGAGCAGCGCTGGTTCCGGGCCAAGGCGCGCGGCGCGACGACGGTCGGCACCCGCGGCGCGACCGCGCTGGGGCACGGGCTGCAGCACACGATGATCGAGGTCGACTCCGACCTGTACCAGCTGCCGCTCGGCGCGCGGCGGGACATCCCCGACCACCTCACCCCCGCGGTGATCACCCGGCTGGGTGACGAGTCGGTGTACGACGCGACGCAGGACACCGAGCTGATGGCGCACCTGCTGACGCTGCTCGCCGACGGCGCGACCGTCGACGGCCTGTCGTTCCGAACCGAGCCGGGCGTCACGCTCGAACGCGACCTGCGGGCCCGGCCGATCGGGGTGGAACAGAGCAACACCTCGATCGTGTACGGCGCGCGGTACATCCTGAAGCTGTACCGCCAGCCCGACCCCGGCCCGAACCGGGACGTCGAGCTGCACCGGGCGCTGCGCTCGGCCGGGACCCCGCACATCGCCGCCCCGCTCGGCGTGATCAGCGAGGGTGACCTGGTGCTCGGCTTCCTGCAGGAGTTCCTGCCCAACGCGGTCGAGGGCTGGGCCACCGCCACCGCCAGCGTCCGCGACCTGCTCGCCGAGGGCGACCTGCACGCCGACGAGGTCGGCGGCGACTTCGCCGGCGAGGCCCACCGGCTCGGCGCCGCCGTCGCCGACGTGCACGCGGCCCTCGCGACGGAGACCGGCACCTCGGCGGCCTCCCCCGACGAGGTCGACGCCGAGGTCGACGCCATGCACGCCCGGCTCGACGCCGCGCTGTCCGAGGTGCCCGAGCTGGCCGCCAGGGAACGGCTGCTGCGGTCCGCGTTCGACGCCGTCCGGGAGCTGCGGGAGCCGCTGACCGTCCAGCAGGTGCACGGCGACCTGCACCTGGGGCAGGTGCTGCGCAGCAACGAGGGCTGGGTGCTGATCGACTTCGAGGGCGAGCCGGCCGCGCCGCTGGAACGGCGGCGGGCACCGCGCTCGCCGCTGCGGGACGTCGCGGCGATGCTGCGCAGCTTCGACTACGCGGCGTTCCACCTGCTCGGCGGCGAGGACACCGACCGGCAGCTGATGGCGCGGGCCGAGGAGTGGTCCGACCGCAACCGGGCGGCGTTCAGCGCGGGCTACGCGGAGGTGGCCGGCGATCCCACGGAGCAGGACACCCTGCTGCGCGCCCTGGAACTGGACAAGGCGGTGTACGAGGTCCGCTACGAGCACCACAACCGCCCGGACTGGCTCCCGATCCCCCTGGCCGCCATCCAGCGCTGGTCGATGCCCTGACCATTTCCCCCCTGGCGGCCCCCACCCCCGCTGGCTAGCCTGGATCCACGCCGTCCCGGGCGGCGGGGCGGCCGACGCGGACGAATCGGGGTGTCCAGGTGCGGATAGCGGATTTGTTGCGGCACAAGGGTTCCGAGGTGGCTACGGTGCCTCCGGCGCTGTCGGTCTCCGGCCTGCTCGAGGATCTCGCCCGGCACAACGTCGGCGCGCTCGTGGTGGTGGACGAGACCGGGACGCTGGTCGGCATCGTCTCCGAGCGGGACGTCGTCCGGCGGCTCGAGGAGCGCGGCGCCGAACTGCTGACCGCGCCGGTGTCCGAGATCATGACCAGCCGGGTGGTCACCTGCGGGCCGGACGAGGCGGTCGACTCGCTCGCCGCGACCATGACCGAGCGCCGGATCCGGCACATGCCGGTGGTGGCGGACGGCCGGCTGATCGGCATCGTCAGCATCGGTGACGTGGTGCGCAGCCGCATCGAGCAGCTCGAGTCGCACCAGGAACAGCTCGAGTCCTACATCGCGCGGGGCTGAGCGGGGACGCTGTTGAGCAGGTGCCGCCGGGCAGCGGCAGAATGAACCTCGATGACTGACGTGAACCCGGGAACCGACCCGAGCGCCATGCCGCCCGACGACCTGCGGCGGCTGGTGACCGGCTCGCACCACGACCCGCATTCGGTGCTCGGCGTGCATTCCGATCACGCCGGCACGACCGTCGCCCGGGCGTACCGGCCGGGCGCCAAGGCGGTGACGCTCCTGGCCGGCGAGCAGCGCCACCCGCTCAGCGAGACCGCCGACGGCGTGTTCACCGGCGTACTTCCCGGCTCCCCCGGCGGGTACCTGTTCGAAGTGGACTACGGCGGCGACCCGGTCCTGGTCGACGACCCGTACCGCTGGCTGCCGACACTGGGCGAGCTCGACCAGCACCTGATCGGCGAGGGCCGGCACGAGCGGCTGTGGCAGGTGCTCGGCGCGCACGTGCGGTCCTACGACACGCCGACCGGTCCGGTGGAGGGCACGTCGTTCGCGGTGTGGGCGCCGAGCGCGCGCGGGGTGCGGGTGGCGGGCGACTTCGACGGGTGGGACGGGCGCGCGAACCCGATGCGCTCGCTGGGCTCGTCCGGCATCTGGGAGCTGTTCGTGCCCGGACTGCCGGCCGGAACCTGCTACAAGTTCCGCATCCTCGGCCACGACGGCGCCTGGCACGAGAAGGCCGACCCGATGGCGTTCGGCACCGAGGTGCCGCCGAACACCGCGTCCAGGGTGACCGTGTCGACCCACGAGTGGACCGACCAGGAGTGGGTCACCCGGCGCGAGGCCACCGAGTGGCACAACGCGCCGATGAGCGTCTACGAGGTGCACCTCGGCTCGTGGCGGACCGGCCTCGGGTACCGCGAGCTGGCCGTCGAGCTGGCCGACCACGTCGAGGAGCACGGGTTCACCCACGTCGAGCTGCTGCCGGTGGCCGAGCACCCGTTCGGCGGGTCGTGGGGCTACCAGGTGACGTCGTACTACGCGCCGACCGCGCGGTTCGGCTCGCCGGACGACTTCCGGTACTTCGTCGACACCCTGCACAACCGGGGCATCGGCGTGATCATGGACTGGGTGCCGGCGCACTTCCCGAAGGACGAGTGGGCGCTCGCGCGGTTCGACGGCACCGCGCTGTACGAGCACGCCGACCCGCGCCGAGGCGAGCACCCGGACTGGGGCACGTACGTGTTCGACTTCGGCCGGACCGAGGTGCGGAACTTCCTGGTGGCCAACGCGCTGTACTGGATCGAGGAGTTCCACATCGACGGCCTGCGGGTCGACGCGGTGGCCTCGATGCTGTACCTGGACTACTCCCGCGAGGAGGGCCAGTGGCTGCCGAACGTCCACGGTGGACGGGAGAACCTGGACGCCGTGCGGTTCCTGCAGGAGCTGAACGCGACGGTCTACAAGCACCACCCCGGCACGCTGATGGTGGCCGAGGAGTCGACCGCGTGGCCCGGCGTGACCCGGCCGACGCACCTGGGCGGGCTCGGGTTCGGGTTCAAGTGGAACATGGGCTGGATGCACGACACGCTCAGCTACGTCGCGCACGACCCGGTGCACCGGTCGTACCACCACAACGAGGTCACGTTCTCGCTGATGTACGCGTGGAGCGAGAACTTCGTGCTGCCGCTGTCCCACGACGAGGTCGTGCACGGCAAGGGCTCGCTGTGGACGAGGATGCCCGGCGACGACTGGAACAAGGCGGCCGGGCTGCGCGCGCTGCTGGCGTTCATGTGGGCGCATCCCGGCAAGCAGCTGCTGTTCATGGGCGGGGAGTTCGGCCAGCGGCAGGAGTGGTCGGAGAGCCGGTCGCTGGACTGGGAGCTGACCGAGGAGCCGCTGCACGCCGGCCTCCTGGCGATGGTGCGTGACCTGAACCGGACCTACCGCGACCACCCCGCGCTGTGGTCGGCCGACGTCCGCCCGGACGGTTTCGCCTGGATCGACGCCAACGACTCGGCGAACAACGTGGCGAGCTTCCTGCGCCGCGACCCGCACCGGGACGGCGTGGTCCTGGCGTGCGTGGCGAACTTCGCCGGCAACCCGCACCGGAACTACCGCGTCGGCCTCCCGCACGCGGGCCGGTGGCGCGAGGTCCTGAACACCGACGCCGAGGTCTACGGCGGCTCCGGCTGGGGCAACCTGGGCGGCGTCGAGGCCACCACCGACCCGTGGCACGGACAGCCCGCGTCGGCCCTGCTCCAGCTCCCACCCCAGGGCGTGCTCTGGCTGGCGCCCGAGATCTGAGTCCTTGCGCAGATACCGGGAGCTGCTCGCGATCGCGGGTGTGCCCCGGCTGACGGCCGCGGTGCTGCTCAGCCGCGTGTCGACGTCGATGTTCAACCTGGCGTTGCTGGTGGCGGTGGCGCGGGCGTACGGCTACGGCGAGGCCGGGCTGCTGATGATGGTCTTCGCGGTGGCCAACGGGGTGGTCGGGCCGGTGCGGGGCCGGCTGGCGGACCGGCGACAGCCGCGGCGGCTGATGCTCGTGCTGCTGGGGTGGCACGTCGGGGCCTACGCGGGGCTGGCGGTAGGGATCACGGCCACGGTGCCGGTCGGGGTGCTGTACGCGGTGGCGGTCGTGCTCGGGGCGAGTGTGCCGCCCGCCGGACCGGTGGTGCGGAGTCTGTGGCCGCACCTGGTACCGGCCGGGCGACTTCCCACCGCGTACGCGTTCGATGCGGCCCTGAACACCGTCACCTTCGTGTCCGGGCCACTGTTCGCCGGGGCGCTGCTGCTGGTGCTGCCCCCGTTCTGGGTGCTCGCCGCGACCGGAGTGGTGAAACTCGCGGGCGACGCGCTGGTCGCGGTGGCCCCGGCGTTGCGGGCTCGGCCGAAGCCGACCGAACAGGCGCGGCGGGGCATGTTCGGCCCGCTGGCGAACGGCCAGATCCGACTGATGCTCACGATGGTCGCGCTGGACACGTTCGGCTTCGGGTGCCTCGAGGTGACGGCGGTGGCGGCGGCGCGGAGTGAGGGCGCGGCGGGGCTGTTCACCAGTGCGCTCGCCGTGGGCGGGGTGATCAGCGGGGTCGCCTACGGTGCGCGCGGCTGGCCGGGAAAGCCCCGCACTCAGCTGGTCGTGCTGCACCTCGGCGCCGCGGTCGCCCTGGGGGCCGGGTCGCTGGTCGGGCCGGCCGGGTTCGGGTTGGTGCTGGTCGGGCTCGTGTTCGCGGTGGTCGGGTTGTGCACCGGGCCGGTGGAGACCCTGCAGCAGCTGCTGATCGGCGAGCACAGTCGGGACGACCAGCGGATCGAGGCGTTCGCCTGGGTGTTCAGCACCATGTGGGTCGGGTTCGGGGTCGGCACGACCGTCGCGGGACAGCTCGCGGGGCCCGGGGTCAGCGGGCCGGCGCTGCTCGCGGCGGGGCTCGCCCAGCTGGGGATCGTGGTGCTCGCTGCGGTCAGGTTCCGGGGGTGACGGCCGGATCGGGCCGGATCGGCACGCGGCAGCGCGATGTTGGGCACACTGGACGCGTGCGAACCCGACCCGCCGCCACTCGCTGGGTCGTGCCGTTGCTGGTGCTGGTCGCTACGAGCGCCACCGCGTGCACGACCGCCATCGCCGGGCAGCCGGCCAGTTCGGGCTCGGTGGTGTCCAACCCCGACCCCGACCAGCCGGGGGGCGGCGACCCCTCGTTCATCGAGAACACCGACGGCGGCGAGATCGACCAGCTCGCCGCCGCCGTGCTGTCCGACGTGCGCACCTACTGGACCGAGACCTTCCCCGCCACCTTCGACGGACAGGAGTGGGAGGACCTCACCGGCGGCTACTACTCGGTCGACACCGCCTCCGCCGACGCGCCCGCCCCGCCGTGCGTGGACAAGGCCAGCGACGTGGAGGGCAACGCCTTCTACTGCCCGTCCGAGGACGTCATCGCCTGGGACCGGGCGGCGCTGCTGCCGGTGCTCAAGGAGCGGTTCGGCGAGGCCGCCGTGATGCTCGTGCTCGCCCACGAGATGGGCCACGCCGTGCAGAACCGCGCCGGGCTCACGTTCGAGGAGCGCCGCGCCAACCCCGACCAGTTCCCGACGATCCTCGTCGAGGCGCAGGCCGACTGCTACGCCGGCTCGTTCGTGCGCTGGGTCGCCGAGGGCAACGCCCATCACCTGAGCGTCGCCGACGACCGGCTGGACTCCGCGCTCGAGTCGTTGATCACATTCCGCGACCCGCTGGGCACCGCGCAGACCGACGAGGGCGCGCACGGCGACTCGTTCGACCGGATCTCGGCGTTCCAGGACGGCTACGACTCCGGCGCGGAGCTGTGCGCGGGCATCAGCATCGACAACCGCACGTTCACCCAGCGCGGCTTCACCAACGCCCAGGACTACGAGCTCGGCGGCAACCTGCCGTTCGACCAGCTCGTCCAGGCGATCACCGAGGACCTCGACACGTACTTCGAGGGCGTGGTCACCGGGCAGGGCGGTGAGTGGTCCTCGCCGTCGCTGGCGAACAGCGAGGAGGAGCCGGCGTGCACCGACGCCGACCAGGGGCCGGTCGCGTTCTGCGCGGAGTCCGACGAGATCGACCTGGCCACCGGCGGTGAGCTGCCCGAGCTGCACAGCGACGTCGGCGACTACGCGACCGGGGTCATGCTGACCAGCCGTTACGCCATGGCCGCCCTGGACGCGCTCGGGCTGCCCACCGACGGTGCGGACGCCCAGCGCCGGCTGGTGTGCCTGTCCGGCACCTACACCGGCGAGCTGCTGAGCCGGGCCGACGGGTTCACCCTCTCCCCAGGTGACCTCGACGAGGCCATCCAGATGCTGCTGCGCTACGACTACCCGGGCCGGGACAGCGCGGGTGACGCGATCGACACCGGCTACGACCGGGTGTCGGTGTTCCGCGACGGCACCCTGGACGGCCTGGAGGCGTGCGAGCTCGGCTGAACCCGCTTGGCTAGTGTGCGGGCAGCAACGGTACGGAGGGGACGAAACGATGCGCGGAGTGCTGCGGGGCGGAGCGATCGTCGCGGTGGTGGCGGCGACGGTGGCGGCGCTGGGGGCGTGCGGGCAGGTCGTCTCGGGGACTCCGGTCGCGACGGGTGCGATCGACACCACGAGCGCGGGCGGGCTCGAGGTGACCGACGGGCCGAGCGGGCCGAGGGATGGTGTCGAGGACGCCGACCTGGAGGTCGAGGGCACCGACGGGAGCGAGATGGACCGGCTGGCGATCAACGCGATCGCCGACCTCTACGACTACTGGGGCGAGCAGCTGCCCAAGCACTTCGACCAGGAGTTCGAGCCGTTGCAGCGGCTGCTGTCCTACGACGCCAACGGCGAGGGCGTGCCGATCTGCGGCGCGAACACCGCGGGGCTGGTCAACGCGTTCTACTGCGGGGGCGGCGGCGAGGACGCGATCGCCTGGGACCGGGGCGAGCTGCTGCCGATGCTGAACGACATGTTCGGACCGATGTCGGTGGTCGGGGTGCTGGCCCACGAGATGGGTCACGCCGTGCAGTTCCGGCTCGGGGAGAAGAGCAACATCAACCAGGCCACGCCGACGATCGTGCGTGAGCAGCAGGCCGACTGCTACATGGGCAACTTCTTCCGCTACGTCGCCGAGGACCAGGCCGCACACTTCCAGATCAACACCGGCGAGGGCCTGAACGCGATCCTCGCGACGTTGTTCTTCATCCGCGACCCCGCTGGTCTCGACCACCGCACCGAGGGCGCGCACGGGCTGGCGTTCGACCGGGTGTACGCGTTCCAGGAGGGGTTCACCAAGGACCCCACGCGGTGCGCGGAGATGGATCCGGAGGAGATCGACGGCCGGATCGCGGAGAAGGAGCGCAGCGAGAGCGAGCTGCGGTCGGACGCGAACGATGGCGACATCGACCCGACGACGGACGACAACCAGCAGTACCTGCAGCAGAGCCTGAACGAGGCGTTCAAGGAGAACGGCGCCGAGCAGCCCGACATCGTCGACAACGGCTCGACCTGCGAGAACGGCGAGGCGACCGAGCCGGTCACCTACTGCCCGGAGGAGAACGTCGTCGGCTACGACGCCGACGCGCTGCGGGAACTCGCCGCCAAGCCGGACCCGAACGCGCAACCCGGCGAGGAGAGCCACGGCGGGCTGGGCGACTTCGCGGCGTTCGCGGAGGTCGCGTCCCGGTACGCGCTGTCGATCCAGAAGTCGGTCGGCCTGCCGCTGGACGACGAGAACGCCGGCCTGCGGACGGCGTGCCTGACCGGCGCGTGGGCCGGCTACACCGACCAGGAGCAGGAGGCCCGCGGCCTGCGCCTCGCGGTCGGCGACCTGGACGAGGCGGTCGCCGAACTCCTGCAGGACGACTCCCTGATCGCCGCCGACGTGAACGGCACCCAGGTGCAGTCCGGCTTCGCCCGCGTCGAGGCCTTCCGCCGCGGCTACATGGAGGGCCCCACCCCCTGCACGGAGGACTTCGCCTGACCGCCGCCGCGAACGTACGACTCGCGCGACGCGAACGTACGACTCGCGAGCGTCGCGAGTCGTACGTTCCCGGACCGCGAGTCGTACGTTCGCGTTTCGGGAGGTGG
This sequence comes from Actinophytocola gossypii, assembly GCF_025165815.1. Lineage (GTDB taxonomy): Bacteria > Actinomycetota > Actinomycetes > Mycobacteriales > Pseudonocardiaceae > Actinophytocola > Actinophytocola gossypii. The sequence goes on from NZ_JAFFZE010000014.1 coordinate 342,746, forward strand.
GTGCGGGCTAGTACAGGGCGCTGGCGAGGGCTCGGCGGGCCTGGGCGACCGTGGGATCCTCCGGGGGGAAGAGGCCGAACAGCTCCACCAGGTGGGTGCGGGCGCGGTCACGGTCGGGGCCGGCGGTGCGGCGGATGACGGCGAGTAGGCGGTTGAACGCCTGCTCCACGCGCTGGCTCGCGAGTTCCACGTCGGCGGCCTGGAGTTGGGCGTCGACGTCCTCCGGCGAGGTGTCGGCGCGGACGACCACCGACGGGTCGGCCGCCTCGGCGCGGGCCAGGAACCGGACCTGCGCGAGCGCGGCCTTCGCCTGCTCGTTGGCCGGCTCGGCGTCCAGGATCTTCTGGTACGCGGCCTCCGCCGTGGCGTAGTCGCCCTGCTCGAAGGCCTCCTCGGCGGCGACGAACCTCGGGTCCTCCGGCTCCGGCTCCGGCTCGGCGGCATCGTCCGCCGGCGCGCCCTCCTCGGCGGCCCGGATGCCCGGCAGCCGGTCACGCAGCGCGTCGAGCAGGCTCGCCAGCCACTGCTTGATCTGCGGCTCCGGCTGCGCCCCGGCGAACGCCTCCACCGGCTGGCCGCCGGCGATCGCGACGACCGTCGGGATCGACTGGACCCCGAACAGCTGCGCGATCCTCGGGTTCGCGTCGACGTCGACCTTCGCGAGGATCCAGGCGCCGTTCGCGGCTCGCGCGAGCCGCTCGAGCACCGGGGAGAGCTGCTTGCACGGGCCGCACCACTCGGCCCACAGGTCGACGACCACCGGGACCTGCAGCGAGCGCTCGACGACCTCGGCCTGGAACGTGTCCTCGGTCACGTCGAGGACGAAGGCACTGGACGGGCCCGGCTCGCCGGCAGGCTGCTGGGGCGCCGAGGGGGGCGCCTTGCTCGCGGCGTCGGCGCGTGCCTTGAGCGCCGACAGGTCTACGGCTCCGGACAGGGCGGCCGACATGGCCGCTGTTTGACGTGGGTCTGGCCTTGTCACGGTTCCATCCTGGCACGAGTCGTCGACCGCTCGCCGCAGCGACCGCCGATCGTCCTCACGACTCCTCCCGGAGATGCCGCTCGACCCGCTCGACCTTGGCGACGAGCTGGTTGGTGTGACCGGGCCGGATGTCGGCCTTGAGCACCAGGCTGACCCGGGGCGCACCCTGCGCGACGACGTCGACCGCCCGCTTGACCACGGCCATCACCTCATCCCACTCGCCCTCGACGGTGGTGAACATGCTCGTGGTCTCCGACGGCAGGCCCGACTCCCGCACCACCCGCACCGCCTCGGCGACGGCCTTGCTCACACTGTCCGACTCGCCGCCGGCCGGGGCGACACTGAACGCCACTAACACGCCTGCTCCTCTCCCGCGATGATCCGTGCCCGGGCACCCTGTCCGGTACTCGGTGGTAACTTCAAGCTCCATGAGCTCGCGAGTGCTGCCGTTCGACCCGATCGCCCGCGCCGCGGAGCTGTGGGAGGACCGGGTCGGTCCCTCCGGCACGATGGCGGCGGTCACCAGCATCATGCGGGTGCAGCAGGTCCTGCAGTCCGCGGTGGACGGTGCGCTGCGCCCGCACGGCCTGACCTTCGCCCGGTACGAGGCGCTGGTGCTGCTGACGTTCTCCAAACAGGGCAGCCTGCCGATGCGCGTGATGGGCGAGCGCCTGCAGCTGCACCCGACCAGCGTGACCAACATCGTCGACCGGCTGGAGGGCGACGGGCTGGTGAAGCGCCTGCCGCACCCCACCGACCGGCGCACGACGCTCGCGGAGATCACCGAGGCCGGCCGGCAGCGCCGCGAGGAGGCCACCGCCGCGGTGACCGAGATCGACTTCGGCATGCGCGGGCTGACCGAACGCCAGACCACCCAGCTGACCGACCTGCTCGCCAAGGTCCGCAAGGCCGTCGGCGACTTCGAGGACTGACCAGCACACGTTCTGGCCGGTCGCCGGCTAGCTGTCCTCCCACTGGAAGACCTTGGCCGCGATCGCGCCGACCACGACGGTGAAGCCGGCCAGCACCAGGCACGGCACGACCAGTGCGCTGGCGCCCTGGCCGCGGACCAGGAAGTCCATGATGCCGTCGTTCATGTGACGCAGCGGGAAGATCTGCGACACGGCCTGCATCCACTTCGGCGACTGCTCGATCGGGAAGAACGTCCCGGAGAGGAACGCCATCGGCATCACGACGATGTTCGCCGCGCCGGTGGCGGCCTCCTCGGTCTTGCAGAACGCGCCGACGAGCATGCCGATCGCGAAGAACGCCAGGACGCCGAGCAGGAACACCGGGATCGCCAGCGCCCAGGTGCCGACCAGTCGCAGCCCGAAGACCGGCAGCGAGCCGATGCCCAGGAACACCACGGCCTGCACGATCGCCACGCCGACGCTGACCACGACCCGGGAGCTGAGCACCGTCGGAACCCCGACCGGGGCCAGCCTGATCCGGCGCAGCACCTGCTTCTTGCGCCAGTTCACCAGGGTCAACGCGGCGCCGAACACCGCGGAGATCGCCACGCCCCAGGACATGATGCCCGGGGTGATGAACTGGATCGGCTCGAGCGAACTGTCCTCCACATTGGACTCGTCGACCGTGTACCTCGGCGGCTGGTTGGTCGCCGCCAGGTTCAGGTTGTCCACCACGCCAACGACGATGCCGCGGACCGTACCGGCCTGGTTCTGGTCGCTGGCGGCGAACCGGTAGGTGATCTCGTTGCCGGACTGGCCGACCGCGGCGGGCAGGTCGCCGTCGCGGACCTTCGCGACCGCCTCCGCCATCGTCGGGTAGCGCTCCAGCTCCACGACACCGGTGTCGGCCAGCGCCGTGATCACCGGGCCCTCGCCGACCGCGCCGACCGTGATCTTCTCCGAGCCCGAGTCGCGGAACAGGAGTCCGAAGATCAGCAGGAACATCAGGGGAAAGACGAAGGTGAAGAACAGGGTCGCCTTGTCGCGGTAGAAGCCCTTCACCATGGCGAGCGCGAGGCTCTTGAACGCGGTCACGCCCGGTACTCCCGTCCGGTCAGGTTGAGGAAGACGTCCTCGAGGGTCGCGGTGCGAACCTGCAGGCCCTCCAGGGCGCCGCGGTTCGCGAGGGCCGACAGCAGCTCGGCCGGCTGCCGGGTGGAGATGGTCAGGGACAGCTCGTCCTCGCCGACCTCGCCCGAGCCGGGCAGCGCGGCGGCGTCGGCGGCGGACAGCGAGCCGCGCTCGAGGATCACGTGCGTCGGCGCGTCCAGGCCGCGGACCAGGGCGGCCGGGCGGTCCATCGCCAGGATCCTGCCCTTGTCCATGATCGCCACCCGGTCACAAAGAATTTCCGCCTCGTCCAGGTAGTGGGTGGTGTAGACGATCGTCTTCCCGCGTGCCTGGATCGCCCGCAGCACGTCCCACAGGTTCCGCCTGGCCTGCGGATCCAGCGCGGCGGTCGGCTCGTCGAGGAACACCACGTCCGGGTCGTGCACCAGCGCGCACGCGATCGACAGCCGCTGGCGCTGCCCGCCGGAGAGCTTGTCCTCGCGGGTGTCGGCCTTGTCGGCCAGGCCGACCAGGTCCAGCATCTCGTGTGCCCGCGTCGCGCCGACGCCGTACAGCGACGCGAAGGTCTCCAGCTGTTCACGCGCGGTGAGCTTCTCGAAGAACGACGACGCCTGCAGCTGCACGCCTACCCTGGGTAACAACGGGACCCGTCGCGGCCACGGCGACTCCCCCAGCAGGCGCACCGAGCCGGAGTCCGGTTCGCGCAGCCCTTCGATGATTTCCAACGTGGTCGTCTTGCCCGCGCCGTTCGGCCCGAGGATGCCGAAGAACTCCCCCTCGGCGACGGACAACGACACGCCGTCCACCGCCTTGAGGTCCCCGTACGCCTTGCGGATGTCCTCGACCACCACGGCGTTTCCTGTGTGGATCACGCAGGTGACCCTAACCGAGCACGAGCCGGGGACACTTGCTCCCTGCTGGTTTCCGGCACCAAAGCCGAACGCGGGGTGAACGAAAGTCGATAGCCTGGCGGCATGGAGTTGTACCCGGAGATCGAACCGTACGAGCACGGCATGCTCGACGTCGGCGACGGTCACCGTGTGTACTGGGAGCAGTGCGGAAACCCGGACGGCAAGCCGGCGGTCGTACTGCACGGCGGGCCGGGTTCCGGGTGCACGCCGAGACACCGTCGCTGGTTCGACCCGCGGCGCTACCGGGTGGTGCTGCTGGACCAGCGCAACTGCGGGCGGAGCACGCCGCACGCGAGCGAGCACGCGACCGACCTCGCCACCAACACCACCCCGCACCTACTCGGCGACCTCGAACTGCTGCGCACCACGCTGGGCATCGAGCGCTGGCTGGTGTTCGGCGGGTCGTGGGGCTCGGTGCTCGGCCTGGCCTACGCGCAGGCGTTTCCGGAGCGGGTGTCGGAGCTGGTGCTGTTCGCGCTGGCGACCGGGCGGCAGGTCGAGGTGGACCTGTTGACGCGCGGCCTCCGCCGGCTCTTTCCCGAGGCGTGGGCGGAGTTCCGCGGCGGGTCCGATGTGGACGATCTACCGACCGGCTACGCCCGGCGGCTGAACTCCCCGGCGCCGGAGGAGCGGGCGGCGGCGGCGCGCGGGTGGTGCGCGTGGGAGGACGCGATCGCGCCCGGCCCGAGCGAGCGCTACCGCGACCCGAGGTTCCGGCTGGCGTTCGCGCGGATCGTGACCCATTACTGGAGCCAGGGGCACTTCCTCGCCCACGACGGCGTGCTGCTCGCCGAGGCGGGCCGGCTCGCCGGCATTCCTGGCGTGATGGTGCACGGGCAGTTGGACTTCGTGAACTTCACCGGCACGCCGTGGCTGCTCGACCAGGCGTGGCCGGACGGGCGGCTGCACGTCGTCGAGGGCGCGCACGAGACGGCGACCCCCGGCATCATGGACACGCTGCTCGCCGCGATAGACGAGTTTTGACCGATTCCGGCGCCTTGCGGGAAGGTTCTCACCAGGGCCAAGATGATGACGATGACAACGTTGTCCAGTGATCGTGGACGCAGCGTTCGCCGGGCCACCATGAGCGACGTGGCCCGGCTCGCCGGGGTGAGCATCAAGACCGTCTCCCGCGTGGTCAACGACGAGCCCGGCGTGCACACCGACACCGCGGAGCGCGTGCTGGCGGCCATCGAACGGCTGGGGTTCCGGCGCAACATCGGCGCGCTCAACCTGCGGCGGGGCTCGTCGACCGGCACGATCGGGCTCGTGCTGGAGGACGTCGCCAACCCGTTCTACTCGGGCCTGACCAGGGCCGCCGAGGAGGTCGCTCGGCGGCACGGGCGGCAGGTGCTCACCGGCTCCTCCGACGAGGACGCCGGCCGGGAGCGGGAGCTGTCGCTGGAGTTCTGCGCGCGCCGGGTGGACGGGCTGGTCGTGGTGCCGGCCGGGCGCCGGCACGGGTACCTGGCGCCGGAGATCGCCTCGGGCACGCCGGTGGTGTTCGTCGACCGGCCGCCGGGCGAGGTCGAGGCCGACACCGTGCTGGTCGACAACGTGGCCGGCGCGGCCGAGGCGGTCGAGCACCTGGCGCGGCACGGGCACCGGCGGATCGCGTTCCTCGGCGACGCGCCGGGCATCTTCACCGCCGCCGAGCGGCTCCGCGGCTTCCGCGAGGGCTGCGCGCGGGCCGGCGTCGAGTTCGACGAGCGGCTGGTCGCGCGGGGTCCCGAGGAGGAAGCGGCCGCGTCGCTGGCCAGGGTGCTGGCCGCCGATCCGCCCGCGACGGCGCTGGTCACCGGGAACAACCGGATCACCGTGCGGGTGCTGCGTGCCCTCGCCGGGCTCCCCCGCCGGCCCGCGCTGGTCGGTTTCGACGACTTCGAGCTCGCCGACCTGCTCGACCCGCCGGTGAGCGTGGTCGCGCTGGACCCCGGCGAGCTCGGCAGGGCCGCCGCCGAACTGCTGTTCGCGCGGCTGGGCGGGGACTCGTCGCCGCCCCGCCGGATCGTGCTTCCGGTCCGGCTCGTACCCCGTGGATCCGGAGAGGTCGGTCCGTGACTGATATGTCTGCCGACGACGCCCTCGGTCGTCGTCCCGTCAAGCTGCCCGCGAACCAGCCGGAGCGCTTCTACCGGGGCGGCGCCGCCATCGCCGCGCTGCGTGGGACCGAGCCGCGCGAGTTCGGCCCGGAGGACTGGGTCGCGTCGTGCACGACGCTGCACGGCAAGCGCGACGTCGGCCTGTCGGCGCTGCCGTCCGGGACGCTGCTGCGGGACGCGGTGGCGGCGCACCCGGAGGACTGGCTCGGCGCGACGCACCTCGCCCGGCACGGGACCGACCCGGCGCTGCTGGTGAAGCTGCTCGACGCTGGCCAGCGGCTGCCGGTGCACTGCCACCCGTCGGACCGGTTCGCCGCGGCGCACTACGGTTCCCGCTACGGCAAGACCGAGGCATGGGTCGTCGTCGGCGCGGCGCCAGGGGCGTCCGTGCACCTCGGGTTCGCGCGGGAGCAGTCGGCGGAGACGGTGGCCGACTGGGTGGCGCGGCAGGACACCCCGGCGATGCTGGGCGCGCTGAACGAGGTGCCGGTGCGGGCCGGGGACACGGTGTTCGTGCCGGCCGGGCTGCCGCACGCGATCGGTGCCGGCGTGTTCATCGTGGAGCTCCAGCAGCCGACCGACCTGTCGGTCACGTTGGAGTGGAAGGGTTTCCTCGACGACGCGGCCGGCGGGCACCTGGGGCTGGGCTTCGAGACCGCGCTGGGCTGCGTGGACCGCGACGGCTGGGCCGACCGCCTGGACACCCTGGTGCACGGCGACGAGGAGGGCGCCGCGCCGGTGCGGGACCTGTTCGGTGCGCCGGAGTTCTTCCGCGCGGAGCGGGTGCGGGCGGGTGCCGAGTTGGCACCGTCGTTCGGGGTGCTGGTGACGTTGTCGGGCACCGGGGTGCTGCGCACCGAGCACGCGGGCGACGTGCCGGTGTCGGCCGGTGAGACGTTCGTGCTGCCGCACGCCGCCGGCGCGACCACTGTGGACGGTGACCTGTCGGCGGTGCGCTGTTTGCCGCCGGCCTAGATCTCGGTGACGCCGCGCCAGAGGTGCGGGGCGAACCGGCCGACCGCGTGCTCGATGCCGGGGACGAACCGGACGTTGCCGCCGAGCGGGAACCGGTACCCGTGCTGGAGGCCGTCGTGCTGCCAGAGGTGGGCCAGTTCGGGGTGGCGGGTGGCGAATCCCGGGTCGGCCGGGTAGAGGTCGAGCCAGACGAGGGCGTTGTCGCCGAGGAGCTTGTCGGAGGCCTTGTGCGCGATGGCGTCGCTGACGCCGACGGTGAACCGGCGCACGGGACGCCTGGTGACGGCGACGGCGGCGAGTTCGTTCCACCGGACCGCCCAGGGCGCGCCCTTCGGGTCGTCCCACCGCAGCCCGGGCGGTTCGATGACGAGCCGGCGGGGCCGGAACAGCTTGTCCCGCGCGACGAGGGCGAAGACCCCGGGCAGCAGGAGCAGCACGCCGACGACGATCAGGACGATCCCGACGCCGACCCCGTCGTCCGAGGCGGCCAGCACCCCGGAGACGACCGCGAGCAACCCCAGGATCCCGGCCACTACGGACCCGATGACGGCCTTGCGCCCATCGGTGGTGCCGACGTCGAGGACCACGCCGGGCGCGATCCGCCGCGGTCCCCCTGGTGGCATCGTCACGCGGCCGATGGTAACCGTCAGCGCTGGTACCGGTGCTCACCGATGAGTTCGTCGGCGGCGGTGAACGGGTCCAGCTCCCCCGCGGCCACCCGCGTCGCCAGGCGGTCCAGGGTCTCGCCACCGCCGACGCCGCTCAGCCGGGCCCGCAGCTCCCGCACCGCGATCGCCTCGACCTCGCGGCGGGCGCGGGTGGCGCGGCGCCGGGCCAGGTCGCCGTGCGCGACCAGCCAGTCGTGGTGGGCGTCCAGGGCCGAGACCAGGTCGTCCGCGCCCTGGCTCGTCGTCGCCACGGTGCGGACGATCGGCTGCCGCCAGGACGGGCCGGTCTCGCGGCGGCCGAGCGAGATCATGTGCCGCAGGTCGCGCACCGTCTGGTCGGCGCCGTCGCGGTCGGCCTTGTTCACCACGAACACGTCGGCCACCTCGAGGATGCCGGCCTTCGCCGCCTGGATTCCGTCGCCCATGCCGGGGGCGAGCAGTACGACCGTCGTGTCCGCCAGCGACACGATGTCCACTTCGGACTGCCCGACGCCGACGGTCTCCACCAGCACCACGTCGAACCCGGCCGCGTCCAGCACCCGCAGCGCCTGCGGGGTCGCGGTGGCGAGCCCGCCGAGGTGCCCCCGGGTGGCCATCGAGCGGATGAAGACCGCCGGGTCGGTGGTGTGGTCGTGCAGGCGGATCCGGTCCCCCAGCAGCGCGCCGCCGGAGAACGGCGACGACGGGTCGATCGCCAGCACGCCCACCCGCAGGTCCCGAGCACGGAAGGCCGAGATCAGCATCGACGTGGACGTCGACTTGCCGACCCCGGGCGGTCCGGTCAGCCCGAGCACCCGCGCGCGCCCGACGTGCGGCGACAGCGCGGCCGCGACCGCGCGCAGGTGCGGGCTCTCGTCCTCGACCAGCGAGATCAGCCGGGCCACCGCCCGCGCCCGCCCAGCCCGCGCCTCCGCGACGAGCCCGTCCACGTCCACGCTCAGGTCCCGACCGCGATGTGGCGCACCGACCTAGACACGCAGGAGGAGGGCGTCGCCCTGGCCGCCGCCGCCGCAGAGGGCGGCCGCGCCGAGGCCGCCGCCCCGGCGGCGCAGCTCGTAGGCCAGGTGCACGGCCAGCCGGGCGCCGGACGCGCCGATCGGGTGGCCGAGCGCGATCGCGCCGCCGTTGACGTTCACGATGTCCTCGCTGATCCCGAGCTGCTTGGTCGACACCACGCCGACCGCCGCGAACGCCTCGTTGATCTCCACCAGGTCCAGGTCCGACGCGCTCAGGCCGGCCTTCGCCAGCGCCGCCTTGATCGCGTTGGACGGCTGCTCGTGCAGGCTCGCGTCCGGGCCGGCGACCACGCCGTGCGCGCCGATCTCGGCCAGCCAGGTGAGCCCCATCGACTCCGCCTTCGCCTTGCTCATCACCACGACCGCGGCCGCGCCGTCGGAGATCTGCGATGCCGAGCCGGCGGTGATCGTGCCGTCGGCCGCGAACGCGGCGCGCAGCTTCGCCAGCTCCTCGACCGTGGTGTCCGGGCGCACGCCCTCGTCGGTGTCGAACACGACCGGGTCGCCCTTGCGCCGCGGGATCGTCACCGGGGCGATCTCGTCGGTGAAGTACCCCTGCTCGATCGCCGCGGCCGCCCGCTGGTGGGACCGCGCGGCGAACGCGTCCTGCTCCTCGCGGGTGATCCCGTACCTCGCGTTGTGCTTCTCCGTCGACGCGCCCATCGCCACCTGGTCGAACGCGCAGAACAGCCCGTCGTGAGCCATGTGGTCGAGCATCGTGACGTCGCCGTACTTGAACCCGGACCGCGACTTCGGCAGCAGGTGCGGCGCCTGGGTCATCGACTCCTGCCCGCCGGCGACGACGATCTCGAACTCGCCCGCGCGGATCAGCTGGTCGGCCAGCGCGATCGCGTCCAGGCCGGACAGGCACACCTTGTTGATCGTCAGCGCCGGCACGGTCATCGGGATCCCGGCGGCGACGGCGGCCTGCCGGGCGGGGATCTGGCCGGCGCCGGCGGTCAGCACCTGACCCATGATCGTGTACTGCACCTGCTCCGGCGCGACCCCGGCGCGTTCCAGCGCGGCCTTGATGGCGACGCCACCGAGCTGCGCGCCGGTGAAGTCCTTGAGCGAACCCAGCAGTCGCCCGATCGGGGTACGGGCCCCGGCGACGATGACGGAACCGGACACGGGTGCCTCCCAGGAAAGCTAGCGGCCGTTAACTCGGACCATACTCGGCACCGGCCCGCCGAACCGGTCACGGTGTGAGTAGCCGCACAGCGACCAGGGGATCCCGCCGGTTACCGTGAAGTACATGGACGAGCTCAAGCCGTACGTCACCGCCCTCGACCACGTCGGCATCGCGGTGCCCGACCTGGACGAGGCGATCGCGTTCCACCGCGACGTCCTCGGCCTTGAGCTCCAGCACGAGGAGACCAACGAGGCGCAGGGCGTGCGCGAGGCGATGATGCGCGCACCGGGCGACCGGAACGGTCCCGCCGTGCAACTGCTCGCCCCGCTCGGCCCGGACACCACGATCGGGAAGTTCCTCGACCGCAAGGGGCCCGGCCTGCAACAGCTCGCCTACCGGGTCACCGACGTCGAGGCGGCGGCCGATGCCCTGCGGGCCAAGGGCTTGCGCCTGATGTACGACCGGGCCCAGCCGGGCACGGCGAACAGCCGGGCCAACTTCGTGCACCCCAAGGACGCCGGCGGTGTGCTCATCGAGCTGGTGGAGCCGGCGCCGGAGAGCTGACCAGCGCGGCGGCCACGAGGTCCACCTCGCGGTCGATGGAGTCCTCGTCCTCGTTCCCGTCCGCGTCGTGCCTGGCGACCGAGTGTCGGTAGCTGACCGCCATCGCCAGCAGCCCGGCGGCCGTGTCGACGGTCGCCACCGGCAGGTTCCCGGTGGACGCCGCCGTGATCACCGCCCGCACCTGGTCGACCAGGTGGGTGAACCGCTGCCGGAGCGCGTCCCGGACGGCCGTGTGCGTGTCGGCCTCCCGCCACAGCAGGTGCGAGAGCAGGTACGAGGCCCGCAGCCGGGCGTCCAGCTCGGCCACCAGCCGGCGCAGGCTCGCCGCGACGTCGCCCGGCACGACCACGCCGTCCGGCTCGACGTGCTCGTCGGGCAGCCGCTCGACCAGCGCGGTCAGCAGGTCGGGCTTGCGCTGGAAGTAGTAGTGCACGAGCCCCTTGGGCACTCCGGCGCGCGCGGCGATCCGCGAGGTCGGGGTGGCGTCGAAGCCGGACTCGGCGAACAGCTCCTCCGCGGCCGACAGGATCCGCTCGCGCGCGGACGGGTCATCGCCCCGCTTGGTCAGCCGCATGCCGGTCTCCTCACACAGAAGTCGCGGTCCACAACGTAGCCGAGTGGCCGCGTTGTGGACCGCGTGTTGTCAGCGGATCAGTGCTGGCCGGCCATGCCCCGGTGGGCCGCCTGGGCGAGCGGCAGCGCGGCCGCGCCGGCGATCGCCGTCAGCGCGCCGATGATCCAGGACGACCAGGCGATACCGCCGAGCTCGGTGTAGCCCATCACCCAGGGGGAGATGAACATGAGCACGCCGAGCACGATCTGGATCCCCTCGCCGTAGACCTGGCCCGGCGCGGCAAGCGACGCCAGCCCGTCCAGGGCGACCAGCGCACCCAGGACGATCATCGTCCACATCGCGGCGTCGCTGGTGTCCGTCCACAGGAAGGACAGCAGCGCCACGACACCCAGCACTACTTCCGCCCAGTCGTGCGGCCGGGTCCACGGCCGAGCGGTTGCGGATGGATTCGTCGTCATCGAGACCACCTCCGTGTCCATGGAGTCTCGATTCCATGATGCACCTTGACTGGCCAGGCGGTCAAACGCTGTGACGCACCACTCACGGCGCTGGTTCTGTACCGTTACTGGCCGGTAGCCTCGCCTGGCATGCGGAAGATCCTCGACGCCATCCTCGCCGGCGACCACGCCGCGCTCGGCTCCCTTCCGGTGCCTCCCTCCTACCGGGGGGTGACCGTGCACGCCGACGAGGTCGACCTGTTCGACGGCCAGGTGACCAGCGACAAGGACCCGCGCCGGTCGCTGCACGTCGACGAGATCCCCACGCCGGAGCTCGGTCCCGGCGAGGCCCTGGTCGCGGTGATGGCCAGCGCGGTCAACTACAACACGGTCTGGACGTCGATCTTCGAGCCGATGTCGACGTTCGGGTTCCTGGAGCGCTACGGCCGGACCTCGGAGCTGGCCAAGCGGCACGACCAGCCGTACCACGTGGTCGGCTCCGACCTCGCCGGTGTCGTACTGCGGACCGGGCCGGGGGTGAACGCGTGGCGGCCGGGCGACCAGGTCGTCGCGCACTGCCTCAACGTCGAGCTGGAGCACCCGGACGGGCACGACGACACGATGCTCGACCCGGAGCAGCGGATCTGGGGCTTCGAGACGAACTTCGGCGGGCTCGCGGAGCTCGCGCTGGTGAAGTCGAACCAGCTGATGCCCAAGCCCGCCCACCTGACCTGGGAGGAGGCGGCGTGCCCCGGGCTGGTGAACTCGACGGCCTACCGGCAGCTGGTGTCGGCCAACGGCGCGAACATGAAGCAGGGCGACACGGTGCTGATCTGGGGCGCGTCCGGCGGCCTCGGCTCGTACGCGACGCAGTTCGCGCTGAACGGCGGGGCGACGCCGGTGTGCGTGGTGTCCAGCGAGCAGAAGGCGGAGATCTGCCGGCGGATGGGCGCGGAGCTGATCATCGACCGCAGCGCGGAGGGCTACCGGTTCTGGAAGGACGAGGAGACCCCTGACCCCAAGGAGTGGAAGCGCTTCGGCGCCCGGATCCGCGAGCTGACCGGGGGCGACGACCCGGACATCGTGTTCGAGCATCCGGGCAAGGAGACGTTCGGCGCGAGCGTGTACGTGGCACGGCGCGGCGGCACGATCGTGACGTGCGCGTCCACCAGCGGGTTCATGCACTCCTACGACAACCGCTACCTGTGGATGCACCTCAAGCGGATCATCGGCTCGCACTTCGCCAACTACCGGGAGGCGTGGGAGGCGAACCGGCTGATCACCCGGGGGCGGATCCATCCGACACTGTCCAGTGTGTACCCGCTGGAGCAGACCGGGCAGGCGACGTTCGACGTGCACCGCAATGCGCACCAGGGAAAGGTCGGCGTGCTGTGCCTGGCGCCCGAGGAGGGTCTCGGGGTGACCGACCCCGAGCTGCGGGAGCGGCACCTGCCGGCCATCAACCGGTTCCGCGGAGTGTGACCCTCTCCGGGTGGCTTGTCGTCACCCGTAACGCGATCGCAAGGTAGCGTGGGCCCATGGCGTTAGGTGAGGAGCGCGATCTCGTACCGCTGGGAGCCGGCTTCGACATCACCAAGCGGGGCTACAGCCGCGTGCAGGTGGAGGAGCATCTCGAACAGCTGGACGGACAGCTGAAGCTGCTGGCCGCCGACCGCAACGCGGCCGCGGCGCAGGCGGCGGAGCTCACCGCGCAGCTCGAGGTGGCCCGGTCGACCATCGACGACCTGCGTGGCCAGGTGGAGCGCCTGTCGCTGCCCCCGACCACGATGGCTGGCCTGAGCGAGCGGTTGCAGCGGATGCTGCGCCTGGCGCAGGAGGAACGCGACGAGACGAAGGCCAAGGCCGACGCCGAGGCCGAGCACATCCGCGCGAAGGCCGAGGCCGACGCCGCCGAGCTGCGCGGCCAGTACGAGCGCCAGCTCAAGGAGCTCGACGAGCGCCGGAACGCGATGGAGGCCGAGCACAAGAGCATCCTGGAGAAGGCGCGGGCCGAGGCGGCGGACATCGTGTCGGCGGCCGAGGCCGAGGCGACCAGGCTGGACAAGGAGGGCGAGCAGCGCCGGACGGCGGTCGAGGAGGACTTCGAGATCGCCATGGCGTCCCGCCGCACGGAGTCCATGCGCGCCCTGGCGTCTCAGGAGGCGACGAGCAAGTCGGAGGCCGAACGCCGCGTCCGCGAGGCGACCGAGGAGGCCAACCGGCGCCGGCACGACGCGCGGACCGAGGCGACGGCCCGGCTGCAGGAGGCGACCGACGAGGCCGAACGCCGGGTCCGCGAGGCGACCGAGGAGGCGAACCGCCGGATCGCGCACGCCGCGCAGCGGGTGAACGCGCTGCGCCAGCTGCGGTCGAAGGTGGCCCACCAGCTCCAGTCGGCGCGAGACCTGGTGACCGACGCGCACGAGAGCCTTGAGCTGGCGTCACCGGCGTTCGAGCCGCTGCCCGAGGAGAAGTCGGACAAGCCGACCCCGGGACCGCGCCCGGTCCCCGGCCCGCCGAAGGAGGCCTGGGAGGCGGACGCGGACGCCATTCCGGACGACGTGGCAAGGGCCGAGACCAAGCGGATCGCCAGGAAGCCCTGACCCGACTACTCGCCGATGTCCTCGAACCACAGGTCCGGGTGCGCGGCGACGAACTCGCTCATCAGGGCCACGCAGCGCGGGTCGTCCACGACGGTGACCGCCACGCCGTGCTCGGCCAGCCAGTCGTGGCCGCCGTGGAAGGTCGTCGCCTCCCCGATGACCAGCCGGCCGATGCCGAACTGGCGCACGAGGCCACTGCAGTACCAGCACGGGGACAGCGTGGTGACCATCGTCGTGTCCCGGTAGTGCCGACGCCGTCCCGCGTCGCGGAACGCGGCGGTCTCGGCGTGGGTCGACGGGTCGCCGTCCTGCACGCGGCGGTTGCGTCCACGGCCGAGTACCGCGCCGTCCGGGCCGACCAGCGCGGCGCCGATCGGGATGCCGCCCTCGGCGAGACCTCGCCTGGCCTCGTCCACCGCGACATCGAGCCAGACGTCGATCCGCCCCTCGATCCGTTCGTCCATGTGCGCAAGCCAACCACGCGTTCTGCGCGACGGTTGCGCCGCGCGGTAGGTTTACCCGCGAGTAGATAAGCCCTCTCCGGGAGGACAGATGGCGGCTTACCAGACCGTGGTCGTCGGCACGGACGGCTCGGACTCCTCGTACCTCGCGGTCGACCGCGCCGCGCACATCGCCGCGGACGCCGGCGCCACCCTGGTCATCGCCTGCGCCTACCACCCGGCCAGGCAGGACGACGTGGCCCGCGCGCAGGACGAGCTCGGCGACGACGTCGCCTACCAGGTCGTCGGCTCGACGCCGGCCGAGGACTCGGTGCGCACGGCGGCCGAACGGGCCCGCGCGGCCGGCGCGACGAAGATCGACACCGTGGTCGTCGACGGCGAGCCGGTGGCCACGCTGGCCAAGGTGGTCCGCGAACGCGGCGCCGATCTCCTGGTGGTCGGCAACCGCGGCCTCAACACGCTCGCCGGGCGCATCCTCGGCTCGGTGCCGTCGGAGGCGGCGCGCAAGTCGAAGATCGACGTGCTCATCGTGCGCACGACGTGACCGGACCCCAGGACGACGACGAGCTGGAAGCGCTGCGACAACGCATCGAGCGGGTCCTGCTCGGCGGCGAGCGCCGCTACACCCGCACCGAGGTCGCCGAGCTCGCCGGCGTCCCGCTCGAACGCGCCACCGCGCTCTGGCGCGCCCTGGGCTTCGCCACCGTCGGCGACGACGCCGCGGTGTTCACCGACAGCGACGTCACCGCGCTGCGGTTCGCCAACGAGCTGGTGCGGGCGGGGATCGTCGACCCGTCGGCGGTGATCGCCAGCACCAGGATGATCGGCCAGCACATGTCGCGGCTGGCCGAGTCGCAGGTGCTGATGCTGCGGGACGTGGTGGTGGCGAACCCCGAGCTGGCGGACGAGCGCCAGCTGGCCCGGCTCGTCGAGAACCTCACCCACGGGCTGGCGCGGCTGCAGGACTACGTGTGGCGCCGGCACCTCGCCGCGTACTCGGTGCGCATGCTGGTCGCCCGGGACGAGGACATCGACGAGCGGCGGCTGGTGGTCGGGTTCGCCGACATGGTGGGCTTCACCAGCCTGACCCGGCGCTCGACCGAGGCCGAGCTGGTCGAGGTCGTGGACCGCTTCGACGCGCTCGCCGCCGAGGTGGTGGCCGACAACCACGGCCGGATCGTGAAGATGCTGGGCGACGAGGTGCTGTTCGTCGCCGACACCCCGACCGACGGCGCCGAGATCGCGCTGACCCTGCTGGAACGCGCGGCCGCCACGGACGACGTGCCCCCGCTGCGCGTCGGCCTGGCGTTCGGCCGGGTGCTGAGCCGGTTCGGCGACGTGTACGGCTCGGTGGTCAACATCGCCAGCCGGCTGACGTCGGTCGCCCGGCCGGGGACGGTGCTGGTCGACCGGGAGCTGACCGAGGCCCTCGCCGACGAGCCCGCGTACACCGTCCGCACCAGGCGTCCGACGTCGGTGCGCGGCTACGCGCGGCTGCGGTCGGCGAGCCTGCGCCGGGCGGGCGAGGAGTCCCCCGGCCTGGCGGAGTCGGCGCAACAGCTGGCCGCCGAGTTCCTCGGCCTGACCGACGGTGACGACGAGGCACCCCACATCCCCCTGCACCCGGACGACGACCGGCCACGCCTCGGTCGCCGGAGGCGGCGCTGACCTCAGCGCGCGGGAAGCTCGCGCAGTGCCATGGCGAGACCGGCGAGGTGCTCGATCGCTGCGGTCAGCTCGCGGTCCGACTCGGCCAGCGAGGTCGCGGCGACGACCCGGCCGGCGGCGGCGATCAGGCCGCGGTAGCCGCGCACGCCCTCGTCCAGCCGGGCGCGCAGCTGGCGAACGCTCTCGGCCAGCGCCTCCCGCTCGTCCTCCGGCGCGTGGTCGCGAGCGACCTCGACGGCCACCAGCCGGGTGGCGGCGGCCCGCAACGCCGCGGCGGTCTCGGCGGCGGTGGCCTTCGCCTGGGCGACCGACTCCGCGGGCACCGGCCCGGCGGACCCACTGAGCGGTTTCAGCACCTGGTCCAACGCGGGTTCCACCGTGGCCAGCTCGCGCATCGGTTCCCGTGCCGCCGACCCCTCCGGCGGGAGCTTGCGTGCCGACAGCCTCGACCCGCGCGTACCGCGACCCACGGCGAGGTCACGCTGGCCGCGCCGGGTCAGGACCACCCGCCGGGTCGACCGGAACGCCAGGGTTCCGGAGATCAACGTCAGCACGAAGCCGGTGACGTGGGCACTGTCCCCTCCGGGCAGGACGTCGATCTGGGGTCCCCCCATTTCAGCCCCCATGAGCACGCCGAACACCGCCATGACCAGCACCCACAGGACGACCCACCGCGCCGCCCACAGGTGACCGAGCCTGCCCGCCGCCGAGTCCATCAACCCGCCTCCATCCATCGGTTCAGCACTCCGGCCAGTTCCTCCGGGGCCTCCAGCGGCGCCAGGTGACCGACCCCGGCCAGCTCCACCGACTCCGAACCGGGCAGCGCCGACGCCATCGCCGTCGCCTCCCCGGCCGGGATCAGCGAGTCCTCTGCCCCGCGCACGACCAGGGCCGGCAACCCCGATCCGGCGAGCACGTCCAGCGACGACGGCCGGGCCGCCATCGCCCGCTGGGCCCACGCCACCGACGCCGGCGGCTGGGCCGAGATCAACGCACGCACCCGCTCCTCGACCTCGGGGCGGCGCGCGAGGGTCGTCTCGCCGAGCAGGGTCGTCATCATCGCGTCGGGCAGCCAGTCCGTGCCATCGGCCTCGGCGCGGTCGGCCATCGCGTACCGGTTCGCGCGGGCCTCGTCGGTGTCCTCGGACGCCTTGGTGTTGACCAGCACCAGCCCGCTGACCCGGGACGGCGCGGCGCGCAGTACGGCCATCGCCACGTACCCGCCCATCGAGCAGCCGCCGAACACCGCGCGGGACACGCCCCGCTGGTCCAGGGTCGCCAGCACGGCGGCGGCCGCCTCGTCGAGGGACGGCTCGGTCACCGGCGGCGCCGAGCCGAAGCCCGGCAGGTCGGGTGTGACCAGGCGGGACCCCAGCGCGGGCCGCAGACCGTCCCACATGCTCGAGTCGAGCGGGAACGCGTGCAACAGCACGACAGGATCACTCAAGTGCACGTCACCATCCATCACCCCAGAATGACATGATGCGGGGCATGGCCCTCACCGTTCGAGCCGACCTCGCCAATCTCCCGGACTACATCCCGGGACGCAAGATCCCCGGCGCGATCGTGCTGTCCAGCAACGAAGTCTCCACCCCGGCGCCGCCGTCGGTCCTGGCGGCCATCACCGAGGCCGCGGCCGAGATCAACCGGTACCCGCAGATGGCCAACGACGACCTGATGGCCAGGACCAGCCGGTACACCGGCGTGCCGGAGGAGCGGCTGGCGATCGGCTGCGGGTCGGTCAGCCTGTGCCAGCAGCTGATCCAGGCCATGTGCACCGAGGGCCAGGAGGTCGTGTTCGCCTGGCGGTCGTTCGAGGCGTACCCGATCGTCACGCAGGTGGTCGGCGCGCGGAGCGTCAAGGTGCCGCTGACCAGCGACTACCGGCACGACCTTGACGCCATGCTGGCCGCGATCACCGACCGTACCCGGGTCGTGTTCGTCGCCAACCCGAACAACCCCACCGGCACCGCGCTGCACACCGGTGAGCTGGAGCGCTTCCTCGACGCCGTGCCCGACCACGTGCTGGTCGTGCTGGACGAGGCGTACCGCGAGTTCGTCACCGACCCCGACCTGCCAGACGGCCTCGCGCTCGCCGAGGGCCGGGAGAACCTGGCCGTGGTCCGCACGTTCTCCAAGGCGTACGGACTGGCGGGCATCCGGGTCGGCTACGCGGCCGCGCCCCCGGCGGTCGCGGCGGCGGTCCGCAAGGTGGCGATCCCGTTCTCGGTGAGCCGCATCGCCCAGGCGGCGGCCGTGGCGGCGATGGACGCGGCCGAGGAGCTGCTGGCCCGCTGCGCGCCGGTCGCCCGCGAGCGCGAGCGGGTGCGCGACGAACTGCTGGCGATGGGCTACGAGGTACCGGCGTCGCAGGCGAACTTCGTGTGGCTGCCGCTCGGCGACCGGACCGCCGCGTTCAACGACCACCTGCTGGCGCACAAGGTGGTGATCCGCGCGTTCGCCGGCGAGGGTGCCCGGGTCACCGTCGCCCAGCCGGACGAGAACGACGCGTTCCTGGCCGCGGCCAGGACGTTCGAGCGCTGAACGATCCGTTCACGCGGCGGCCGGCTCGCCCGCCGCTCTGGCTCGTTCGGCGAACCGGCGCCGTGCGGCGGCGACCCGTCGCCAGTGCGCGGCCCGGGTCTCGTCGACCGGCCGGGACGCGGTGACCAGCACCTCGGCCGCGTGCGCGGCGGAGTCGAGCTCCGCCGCGGCGTCGAGGTACCGGCCGGCGTCGATCAGGGCGTAGGCGCGCCGCATCTCGGTCTGCGCGGTCGCGTAGATCGCGTAGGCGGCGAGGTTGTGCGCGAGCGGGCCGAGTGGGTGCGACATGGTGTCCTCCGTTTCACGTGCCTTGTCGGACGTACGAAACAGAGACGTTCGGAACGACACCCTCGCCCATGATTTTCGGCGCGTTTCCCCGTGACCACCCGAACAGAGCAGTAGTCACCGGCGGCGGGTGGTGGGGCGCCTGCGGTGGCGGGCGTTCCAGCAGGACTCGTGCCAGTGGCGGCGGTCGGCGACGCCGCCGGTCTCGTCGGCGGGCCAGACGACCACGTGCGCGGTGCCGGGCCGGATCTCGTGGTCACAGCCGGGACAGCGGTACTGCTTGGTCGTCTGGGTGCCGGTCACCCTGCGCACCAGCCAGTCGCCGTCCTGGGCGGTCTCCAGCTGTTGCCAACCCCCCGTCGGCGCGGGTGGTGCGGGGGTGGCCCGGGCGCGGCGATCCCGGTTACGGCGGGGCACGGACGGTCACCGTAGTGGCAGGGCACAATGGTCGCGTGCCGACATACGAGTTCCGCTGCCACGAGTGCGCCAGGACGTTCGACGTCCAGCGGCCGATGAGCGCCTCCGCCGACCCCGCGCCCTGCCCGGACGGCCACACCGACACCACGAAGCTCCTCTCCACCGTCGCGCTCACCGGCGGCGGCGCCGCGGCCCCGGCCGGTGGCGGCTGCTGCGGCGGGGCCTGCGGCTGCGGCTGAGACCCGGCTACCCGTAGTCGCGGAAGCCCTTGCCGGTCTTGCGGCCGAGGCGGCCCGCCGTGACCAGGTGCTCCAGCAGCGGGGCCGGTGCGAACCCGGCGTCGCGGAACTCGTAGTACAGCGTGCGCTCGATCGCCAGGGACACGTCCAGGCCCACCACGTCCAGCAGCTCGAACGGGCCCATCGGCAGCCCGCAGCCGACCTTCATCGCGGTGTCGATGTCGTCGGCGTCCGCGTAGTGCGCCTCCAGCATCTTCACCGCGTCGTTCAGGTACGGGAACAGCAGCGCGTTCACGATGAAGCCCGCCCGGTCGGCGCAGTGCACCGGCTGCTTGCCAACCCGCCGGCACACCTCCCCCGCGGTCGCCAGCACGTCCTCCCCGGTCGCGATCGTCGACACGACCTCCACGAGCTTCATCGCCGGCGCCGGGTTGAAGAAGTGCAGGCCGACCACGTCCGCCGGCCGCGAGGTCGCCGCCGCGCACTCGATCACCGGCAGTGACGACGTGGTGGTCGCCAGGACCGCCCCCGGCCGCACCACCTCGTCCAGCGCGCCGAACACCGCCCGCTTGACCGCGAGGTCCTCGGCCACCGCCTCGACCACGAGATCCCGGTCGGCCAGTTCGTCGAACTCCACCACCCCGCGCAGCCGCGACAGCACCTCGCCGCGTTCCTCTTCGGACAGTCGGCCCCGCTTCACCTGACGGTCCAACGACTTCCGCACCGCGTCCACAGCGGACGACGCCTTCTCGGCCGACCGCGCCCGCAGCACGACGTCGAAACCCCGGCGCGCGAAGACCTCCGCGATCCCGGTCGCCATCGTCCCGGTGCCGACCACGCCGACCCGCCGCACGTCCCGGGTGGACCCGGTGGCCGCCGCCGAGGCCGGGGTCAGCGAGTCCGGTACGACGACCGGAGAGTCGACCTCGGCGTAGGTGTAGAAGCCGCGCCCCGACTTCCGGCCGAGCAGCCCGGCCGTGATCATCTGCCGCAGGATCGGCGCCGGCGCGTGCAAACGATTGCGCGACTGCCGGTACATCGTCTCGAGGATCTCGTACGCGGTGTCCAGCCCGATCAGGTCGAGCAGCGCGAGCGGCCCCATCGGGTACCCGCAGCCGTAGCGCATCGCGGCGTCCAGGTCCTCCCGGGTGGCGTACCGCGACTCGTACATCGACACCGCGTGGTTGAGGTACCCGAACAGCAGCGCGTTCGCGATGAACCCCGCCCGGTCGCCGATCACCACCGGCTCCTTGCCGAGCTTGCGCGCGAACGCCTCGACGTCGGCGATCACGTCCGGTTCGGTGACCACCGTGCGCACGATCTCCACGAACCGCAGCACCGGCGCCGGGTTGAAGAAGTGCAGCCCGACGACCTTGCCCGGCCGCCCGGTGTGCACGCCGATCTCGGTGACCGACAGCGAGGACGTGTTCGACGCGAGTACGACGTCCGGCCGGCACACCTCCTCCAGCTCGGTGAACACCCGCGCCTTCAGCTCAAGGCTCTCCGGGATCGCCTCGATCACCAGGTCGGCGTCGGCGAGGTCGGCGAGCCGGGTGGTGTACTCGATCCGGCCGAGCAACGCGTCCCGCGCGGCCGCGTCGAGCTTGCCGCCGGCCAGCGCGCGCTCGGTGGAGTGCTCGACGTGCCCCCTGGCCCGGTCGACACCCTCGTCGTCCAGTTCGACGCCGATCACCCGGATGCCGGTGCGCGCCACGACCTCGGCGATGCCGGCACCCATCGTGCCGAGCCCGACCACTCCGACACATCCGAACTCGCGCGCCATCGCAACCTCCGGAGACCGGCAGAACGGACAGGCCGGATGCTACCTGCCAGTAACATGATCGACCGGTCGGGCGTGGCCCAGGTCACGAGCGTCAGGGCTTGGGCAGCGCGGGAAGCAACTTCTTCGCGACGGCGACGGTGGTGGCGCAGGGATCCTCGCCCTGGGCGGGCTCCCGGTCGTCGTACTCGAGCGAGACGATCTCGACGTCGTCGCCGTCGGACGGGCGGTGCTGCCAGTCCAGCGAGCAGGACGCGGTGGCACCGACCGTCTTCTCCTGGTAGCCGGTGATCCCGCCACCGAGGTCGACCGGGGTGCCGCTGGCCGCCGGGTCGGGCCCGATCCGAAGCCACACCCCGAGGCTGGCGCCGGTCCCCGACCAGGAACACCAGTGCAGGTTGTAGTACGTCGGCTCGATCGCGCCGCCGAGCGCGTCACCCAGCGATTCACCCTCGAGCAGCGTGCAGGGGTCGACCTCGATGAGCGTGCCCTTGGCGAGGTCGTAGCGGGGCGGGTCGGTGCGGACCCGGTCGACCACCCCGGTCAGCAGGGTGCGGCCGGCGGCACAGAGGTCCCCGGTCTCGCCGCTGGCCTGGACGGTGATGCCGAAGTTCGGGGAGGTCGAGGTGACGACGCTGACGAAGCACGCGTCGTCGATGTCGTCGTCCTCCACCGCGGGCAGCCCGCCGATGTTCTGGTCGGCGTCGACGGCGTTGCTCACCTTGTCGCCGACGGTGAGCGTCAGGTTGAGCTCGTTGCCCTCGTCGTCCTCCATGTAGTTCGCGCACTCGTCGAAGTCGTTGCGGACGTTGTCGTCCGCGCTGCCGAGCTCGCCGAGCAGGTCGGGATCGAGCAGGGCGCACGGGTCGACGGCGCGGAGCTTCTCGGGGGCGAACGCCGGATCGTTGGTGCGGGGCGTGCCGGTGGCCCTCGTCTCGGCGGCGGGCAGCTCCCCGGCGGGCACGGTGGTACGCGGATAGGTGACCTTGGTCGTGTCGACCTCGGCCCCACATCCGACGGCCAGCACGGCGACGGCCACGAGCAACAGGAGTCCCCTCACACCGTGCACCGTATCCGGTCCGGGTTTCGCGTCGTGCTCGGCAACTACACCCCGGACGGCGCTATCCGAGGTGTCTCACCGGGCGTAACGTCGTTGGGACGGTGTGTTCCCGACCGTAGGAGGTAACGATGGGTGGCTGCGGATGCGGATGCGCGAGTTGCTCCGGTAAGGGCTGCGGCTGCTGCGGCGGCTGCTGACGACCACACGGGCCGGGTCGCCCCGCGCGTGGGCGGCCCCGGCCAGCCGGTTCAGAACAGGCGGAACTCGTCGGAGTCCATGCCGCGCAGTGCCTCGTAGTCGAGGGTGACGCAGCGGATGCCTCGGTCCTCGGCGAGCGTGCGGGCCTGCGGCTTGATCTGCTGCGCGGCGAACACCCCCTGCACGGGAGCCAGCAGCGGGTCTCGGTTGAGCAGGTCCAGGTACCTGGTCAGCTGCTCGACGCCGTCGAGTTCGCCCCGGCGCTTGATCTCGACCGCCACCGTCGCGCCGTCGGCGTCGCGGCACAGGATGTCCACCGGGCCGATCGCGGTCATGTACTCGCGCCGGATCAGCGCGTAGCCCTCGCCGAGCGTGGTGATGTGCTCGGCCAGCAGGGCCTGCAGGTGGGCCTCCACACCGTCCTTGACCAGCCCCGGCTCGGCACCCAGCTCGTGCTTCGAGTCGTGGAGGATCTCCTCCAGACCGATGATCAGCTTCTCCCCCGCCTTGTTCTGGACGGTCCAGGTGCCCGGCTCCTCGGTCAGCCAGCACGGCGGGCTCATCCAGTTCAGCGGCTTGTACGCGCGGTCGTCGGAGTGCACCGACACCGACCCGTCCGCCTTCACCAGCAGCAGCCTCGTGGCCATGGGCAGGTGGGCGGTCAGACGGCCGGCGTAGTCGACCTGGCAGCGAGCGATCACGAGACGCACGCAGGGCAGGCTAGCCGACCAGCCCCGCGTCCTTCGCGAGCACCGCCGCCTGCACCCTGGACCGCAGGTCGAGCTTGGTGAGCACCCGCGACACGTGCGTCTTCACCGTCGCCTCCCCGACGCCGAGCCGGCGCGCGATCTGCTGGTTGGACAGGCCCTCCCCGAGGCACGCGAGCACCTCGCGCTCCCGGCTGGTCAGCTCGTCGAGCGCCGGGGTGGGCCGCGCGGGCGCGGTGGACGCGAACGCGGACATCAGCCGGCGGGTCACGCTCGGCTCCAGGACCCCGTCGCCCGCCGCGACCAGGCGGACCGACTCGACCAGCCGGGCGGCGTCGACCGACTTCAGCAGGAAACCCGCCGCGCCGGCCCGCATCGCGCCGTAGACGTACTCGTCCAGGTCGAACGTGGTCAGCACGATCACCTGCGCGCTGCCCGCCTCGATCACCTGCCGGGTGGCGTCCAGGCCGTCGGTGCCCGGCATCCGCACGTCCATCAGCACCACGTCCGGGCGCAGCGCCGCCGCCTTGCGCACCGCGGCCGCACCGTCCTCGGCCTCCGCGACGACCTCGACGCCCTCCGCGCCGTCCAGGATCATCGCGAGCCCTGCCCGGATCGCCGCGTGGTCGTCGGCGACCAGCACCCTGATGGTCACGCCCGCTCCAGTTCCGCGGGCAGCTCCGCCCGCACCCGCCACCGGCCGTCGGCCGGCCCGGCGACGAGCACGCCGCCCACCGCCTGCGCCCGCTCCCGCATGTTCAGCAGCCCGCGCCCGCTGCCCGGCGTCCCGGTGCCCACCAGCGAGTTGGTCACCTCGACCACCAGGTTCGCGTCCTCGCGCCCCACGGTCACCTCCGCGCGGCTGCCCGGCGCGTGCTTGATCACGTTGGTCAGCGCCTCCTGCACGATCCGGTACGCCGACAGGTCGACCGCCGCGGGCAGGCCGTCCTCGACCGTGGCGTGGGCGTCGGCGTGGATGTGGACGTCGAGACCGGCGGCCCGGGCCGAGTCCAGCAGCCGGTCGATGTCGCGCAGCCGCGCCGGGGCGGTGCGCTCGGTCTCCCCCTCGTCGGCGCGCAGCAAACCGATCATCGCGTGCATCTCCGACAGGGACGCGACGCTGTTCTCCCGCACCGAGCGCAGCACCTTCCGCATCGTGGCCCGGTCACCGTCCACCATGGACAGCACGGCCTCGGACTGGATCGCGATGGCGGACAGGTGGCCGGCGACCACGTCGTGCAGGTCGCGCGCCATCCGGGACCGCTCCGCCGCCACCGCCGCCTTGCGGTCGAGCTCGGCGATGACGGTGAGTTGGTCGGCGCGCGCCCGCTGTTCGCGGGCCATGTCCCGGTGCTGGCGCACGTTCATCGCCCACCACACCGGGATCAGCGGGATGCAGCACACCTGCAGGCCGACCACCACCGCGTCCCGCCAGGTGTGCGCGACCAGCACCGAGGCCGCGACCAGGCCGAGCACGACCACGCCGACCGACCACAGGATCACCCGGACGGTACGCCGCGACCCGTGCAAGACGGCGGCGAACAGCAGGTCGGTGAACACGATCACCACGGCGAGGCTGACCCCGAAGGACAGCTCCGCACCGAACACCACCACACCGACGACCAGCCCCACGGCCGGCGCGCGCGACCGCAGCAGTTCCGCCGCGCAGATCACCGCGAGGGTCACCAGACGCACCGGGTGCGACATGGCCAGCGCGGCGTCCCCGTCGAGCACGAACATGACCGGCAGCCCGGACGCGAGGATCACGTTGCCGAGGGCGAACAGGACGACCGCCTGCACCTGCGGGATCCGGGGCCCGGCCCACCGGCGGATCGCGGCGGTCGTCGAGCTCATGGGTCCATCACAGCACATCCGCCGGGACCCGCACCTCCGCCTGGCGCGGGAGGGGTCGTCCGTCGAAGTGATGACCCGCCGGTGAATCCGCCGGCCGACGACACGAGCCGGAAGCGGCGGCACGCTCGACGACGTGGGAGAACTGTTCGAGACGTTGTCCGAGAACCCGCTGGCCGTGGCGATCGTGCTCTGCGAGGTGGGCTTCTGGGTCGTGCTGGCCGGCGGCCTGGTGGCCCGCTACCTGCTGCGGCTGCGGCGGACCAGCGCCGTGCTGCTGGTCAGCACGCCGCTGCTGGACCTGGCGCTGCTGGTGATCACGGTGGTGGACCTGCGGGGCGGCGGCGAGGCGTCGGCGGTGCACGGCCTCGGCGCCGCGTACCTGGGGTTCAGCGTCGCGTTCGGACACTCGCTGATCCGGTGGGCCGACCAGCGGTTCGCGCACCGGTTCGCGGGCGGCCCGCCGCCGGTCAAGCCACCGAAGCGGGGGCCGGCAAGGCTCGCACACGAATGGCGGGAGTGGGGCAAGTGCGTACTGGCCTGCGCGATCGCGTGCGCGGTGATGGCGCTGCTGTCGTTCGTGGTCGGCACCCCGGAGCGGACCGAGGCGCTCTGGCAGCCCCCGGGCGGATGGATGCCGCGGCTCGGGATCGTCACGGCGATCTGGTTCGTGGCGGGTCCGCTGTGGACGCTCCTGTCGTCGGGAACGAGGGACTACGAGAGGGACCGAGCATGAAGTGGGTTACCGAGCTGGTGGGCGTGCTGCTGTGCATCCAGGGCATCGGCGGCGGGGTGAGCGCGGTCATGCACGGCCATCCGAGCTGGTTCGTGGTGCGACACGTGCTACCGGACGGCGCCCAGCTCCCGGCCGCGATCGTGATCGCACTGGTCGGCGGACTCGTCCTGCTGGCCAACTCCCGGCGCCGGCAGGCATCCTAGCCATGGATTCCTTGTGCGGATGTCTGCGCCTGATCAACAGGTACCTCAGGGGAACGTGACGGCACTCAACCACAATCAACCTCGGCATCCACGCCTGCGCCGGGACGCGACCCACGCATGGAATCGCGGGGAGGCGGGCTAGTTCTAGTCCGGCCAGGCAGGCGGGCGCTTCTCCAGGAAGGCGGCCATGCCCTCGCGGGCGCCCGGGAGCTGGGACGCCGAGGCCATCACCTCCAGCGCGATCGCGTAGGCGTCGTCCTCCGGGCGGTCGAGTTGGGCGTAGAGGGTCCGCTTGCCGATGGCCTTGCTCGCCCGGCTGCCCCGGGTCGCCCTGGCCAACAGCTCGGCCACCGCGTCGTCGAGGTCGGTGTCCGGGACCACGCGGTTGACCAGGCCCCAGTCGAGGGCGGTACGGGCGTCGATCGGGTCGCCGGTGAGGGCGAGCTCCATCAGGCGCTTGCGGCCGACCGCGCGGGCCACCGGAACGGCCGGGGTGTGGCAGAACCAACCGCCCCGGCCCCCGGGCAGGGCGAACCCGGCCGACTCGGCGGCCACCGCCAGGTCACAGGACGCCACGAGCTGGCAGCCCGCCGCCGTGGCCAGGCCGTGCACGCGGGCCACCACCACCTGCGGGACCGACTGGATCGTGCGCATCAGATCGGTGCACACGTCCAGCAGGTCACGCACGCCCGTCAGATCCCGGGCGGCGACGTCGGCGAAGTCGTGGCCGGCGGAGAACACCGGGCCCTCGGCACCGAGGACGATGCCGGTGGCGTCGGTCGCCCCGGCCTCCCGGAACGCGTCGCACAGCTCGGTCAGGTGCTCGAACGACAGCGAGTTCCGGCGGGACGGCCGGCTCATCGTGATCCCAACCGTGTCGCCGTCCCGCCTGACCAGCAGGTGTCGGTACTCCGCCATGCCCCGACGGTAACCCGCCCGCTACCCCCGCTCCAGCACCGCCTGCAGGAACGACCGGGTGCGCTCGTGGTCGGGCTCGCTGAACAGCTTGTCCGGCGCCGCGTCCTCGATCACCTTGCCGCCGTCGAACATCATCACCCGGTCGGACACATCGCGGGCGAAGCCCATCTCGTGGGTGACACACAGGAAGGTGATGTCGGTCGTGCGGGCGATGTCCTTGAGCAGCGCCAGCACCCCGGCGACCAGCTCCGGGTCCAGCGCCGAGGTGACCTCGTCGAGCAGCAGCACGTCCGGCTGCATCGCCAGCGCCCGCGCGATCGCGACCCGCTGCTGCTGGCCGCCGGACAGCTGCGACGGGTGGGCGTCCACCTTGTCGTTCAGGCCGACCAGGTCCAGCAGCTCACGGGCCCGTTCCTCGGCCTCGGCCCTGGACTTGCCCAGCACCCGGACCGGGGCCTCGGTGAGGTTCTGCATCACCTTCATGTTGGGGAACAGGTTGAACTGCTGGAACACCATGCCGATGCGCTTGCGCACCTCGCGCTGGTGCTTCTCGTCGGCCCGCACCAGCCGGCCGCCGCGCTCCATGTGGCTCAGGTACTCGCCACCCACCGTGATGACCCCGGACGTGACCTGCTCCAGGGTCATCACCAGCCGCAGGATCGTGGTCTTGCCCGACCCACTCGGCCCGATCAGGGTGACGAACTCCCCCGGCGCGACCGTGAAGTTCAGCCCGTCCAGCACCGTGACCGGGCCGAAGCTCTTGCCGACGTCCTCGAACCTGATCATGGCGTTGGTTCCGGACTCAGCGTGCGATTCCGACACGTCGTTCCATCCATCGGGTGAGTAGGGATGCCGAGTAGCTCAGGATCAGGAACAGCACGCCGGCGATCGTGATCGGCTCCACGTACCGGAACGCCTGCGAACCCTCCTCGGCGGCGACGCCCACGATGTCCAGGACGCCGATGGTCAACAGCAGCGGAGTCTCCTTGAGCATGGAGATCGTGTAGTTGCCCAGCGCGGGCAGCACCCTGGGGATCGCCTGCGGCAGGATCACCTTGGTCCAGGTCCGCGACCGGGGCAGGCTCAGCGCGGTCGCCGCCTCCCACTGGCCCCTCGGCACCGCCTCGATACCCGCGCGGTAGACCTCCGCCGCGTAGGTCGCGTAGTGCAGGCCGAACACGACGACGCCGGTGGTGACCGGGTCGAACAGCAGCCCGATGTCCGGGAGCACGTAGAAGGCGAAGAACAGTTGCACCAGCAGCGGGGTGCTGCGGATGAACTCGATGACCGCCCAGGCCACCATGCTGACGATTCGCAGGTCGGACCTGCGCAGGAGTGCGAGCCCCAGACCGATCACGTAGGCCAGGATCGAGGCGAGCACGGTGACCTTGATCGTCATCCACAGCCCGCCGCCGACGATGCCCGGAAGCACCTCGAAGGCGTAGTCCCACTGCCACACGTCGTTCACCGGTCACTCACCCCCCTTGCGGCGCAGATCGGCGAGGCCGCCCTTGCTCTGCTCGGCCGGCAGCGGGTCCTTGCCGCCGCCGAACCTGGCGAAGACGCTGTCACGTTTCGTCGGCTGCCTGCCGACCAGTGCGGCCGCACGGCGTTCGAGCCACCGCATGCCCATCGTGATCAGGATCGCCAGCAGCAGGTAGAACAGCAGGATGACGGTCCAGATGGTGGCCGCCTCGCTGACGTTCCTCGGGATCAGGACCTCCTTGCCCTGATGGGTCAGCTCCGACACACCGATGATGGTCAGCAGCGCGCTGCCCTTGAGCAGCTGGATGAACAGGTTGTTGAACGGCGGCACCATCTCCACCAGCGCCTGCGGCAGGATCACCCGGCGCATCCGCTGCGCGGGGGTCATGCTCAGCGCGATCGTGCCCTCGTACTGGGCCCTGGGCACCGACTGCACCGCGCCCCGGACGATCTCGGCGCCGTACGCGCCGAAGTTGAGCCCGAGCACGAGGATGCCGACGAGCAGCGGCACCAGCCGGTAGCCGAGGAGGATGGGCAGCGCGAACATGACCCAGTACAGCTGCACGACCTCCGAGGTGCCGCGCCAGATCTCCACGTAGATCCGCGCGATCACCCGGACGGTCTTCAGCCTGGACAGCATGGCCAGCCCGAACACGAACGAGAGCACGGCCGCGATCGCGATGCCGGCGACCGTGGCTCCCACCGTGATCCACAGGCCGTCCGCGGCCGTCGAGATGTACTCCGGCACATTCTCGAACATGGGTTCTACCGCGCCGTTCCGCGGCTCAGCCGGCGCACAGGTCTTCGGTGGTCACGTCGTCCGGAGGCAGGTTGTCCTCGGTGAACCCGAACGGTTCGACGATCTTCAGCCACTCGCCGCTGTCGTGCAGCTTGGTCAGCTCCTGGTTGAACCGGTCGAGCAGCTCGGTGTCGCCCTTGCGGAAGACGAAGCCGCCGGCCTGGATCTGCTCCTCGCCGTCGATGACGGGGACGAAGCCGTCGGTCACCTCGAGCTGGGCGTCCGGGTTGTCCTTCTTCAGCTGCTTGAGCGAGATGTCGGTGAGCGCGCCGCAGTAGGCCCGGCCGTCCTGCAGGGCCTGGAAGAGCTCGGCCTGGCCGTCGTAGGGCTGGATGTCGCCCTCGGGGATGCCGGTCGCCTTGGCGACGGACTGCTCGATGGTGCCGGAGAGCACGGCGACCTTCAGCTTCTTGGCCTTGACGTCCTCGAAGGTGGTGACCTGTTGCGGGTTCCCGGTGGGCACCATGAACGCGGTGGGGGTGACGTAGTCGACCACCGAGAACGCGGCGTTCTCGCACCGGTCGGGAATGATCGCCATGCCGGCGGCGACCATGTCGTACTGGTTGGCGTTCAGGCCCTGGATCAGCTGGCCGAACTCGACCTGGTCGGCGTCGACGTTGTCGATGCCCATCGCCTTGAACACGGCCTTGGCGACCTCGGGGGCCTCACCGGTGACCTTGTCACCCTCGGTGAAGCCGTAGGGCACCTCGCCGGCGATGCCGACCTTGATCGTGCCGGCGTCCTGGACGCGTTGCAGGGTGTTGCCGTCACCCGACTCGGGCACCTCGGAGCACGCGGCGAGCAACGCCGGGCCGCCGAGGGCGACGGCTCCCAGAGCCGCGCCGCGCTTGAAGAGATCCCGCCGTGTCCAGTTGTCGCTCGCCATCGTGTCTGTCCTTTTTCTCACGCGCGTCCGGCGTTCTTCGGTCACTGATGATTGGTGACCGAACGTAGGCCCATCCCCGGAGCGGGTCAAAGGTCAGACGCAAGATCAGGACTGCCCGTTAGCAAACCGAGACATGCCGGCTGTTTCCCTAGCGGACACTTTCCGCACGACTACGGCAGGTTGCTGTCATGGGGGTTGCGGGTGGTCCGTCGCACACGGCTCATCCGGTGAGTCCGTTCGCCGCACGGACCACGTCGACGATCTCATTCATGATCTCGGTGAGCTCGTAATCCTTCGGGGTGAAAATCCTGGCGACTCCGCGTTCACGCAGGAGGTGCGCGTCGCCCGGCGGCACGATTCCGCCCACCACAACGGGGATGTCGTCGGCGCCGGCCGCGCGCAGGCCCTCGACCACCTCGGGAACGACGGCGAGGTGCGAACCGGAGAGGATCGACAGGCCGACGACGTGCACGCCCTCCTGCACCGCGGCCGCCACGATCTGCTCGGGGGTGAGACGAATGCCCTGGTAGACGACCTCGAAACCGGCGTCCCGGGCGCGAACGGCGATCTGCTCGGCGCCGTTGGAGTGGCCGTCGAGGCCCGGTTTGCCGACCAGCATGCGCAGCCGGCCGCCGAGTTCGTCGCCGGTGGCCAGGACGCGGTCGCGCACGACGGCGAGCTCGCCGGCGGCCTCGCCGCTCGCGGACGCGCCGGAGACCCCGGTCGGCGCGCGGTACTCGCCGAACACGGCACGCAGCGCGCCGGCCCACTCCCCCGTCGTGACACCGGCCCGTGCGCACTCCACAGTGGACTCCATCAGGTTGGCGTCACCGCGAGCGGCCGAGGTCAACAACTCCAGCGCCTTGTCCACATCGGACTGGTTGCGTTGGGCCCGCCACCGCTCGATGGCGGCGACCGCCTCCTGCTCGACCTCGGGCTTGATCGTCTCGATGGTTCCCTCGCCCTGCAGCGGGCTGGTTTCGGTGGTGTCGAAGCGGTTGACGCCGACCACGATCTCGTCACCCGTCTCGATCCGGCGGCGCCGCTCGGCCAGCGAGGCGACGAGCTGGGTCTTCATGTACCCGGACTCGACGGCCGCCACCGCGCCGCCCATCTCGAGCACGCGGTCGATCTCGGCCTTCGCGCCGGCCACGATCTCGTCCACCTTGGACTGGACCACCGGGGAGCCGTCGAAGATGTCCTCGTACTCCAACAGATCGGTCTCGTAGGCGAGCACCTGTTGCATGCGCAGCGCCCACTGCTGGTCCCACGGGCGGGGCAGGCCGAGCGCCTCGTTCCAGGCGGGGAGCTGGATCGCGCGGGCGCGTGCGTTGCGGGACAGGGCGACCGCGAGCATCTCGAGGACGATCCGCTGCACGTTGTTCTCCGGCTGCGCCTCGGTCAGACCGAGCGAGTTGACCTGCACGCCGTAGCGGAAGCGGCGGTGCCGGGGGTTCTCGACGCCGTAGCGTTCGCGGGTGATCTCGTCCCACAGGGTGGCGAACGCCCGCATCTTGCACATTTCCTCGACGAACCGCACGCCGGCGTTGACGAAGAAGGAGATGCGCGCGACGACGTCGCCCATCTTCTCCCGCGGCACCTGTCCCGAGTCGCGAACCGCGTCGAGCACGGCGATCGCGGTGCACATGGCGTAGGCGACTTCCTGGACCGGGGTGGCGCCCGCCTCCTGCAGGTGATAGCTGCAGATGTTGGTGGGATTCCATTTCGGCACGTTGGCGACGGTCCACGCGACCATGTCGGTGATCAGGCGCAGACTCGGGCCGGGAGGGAAGACGTAGGTGCCGCGGGAGAGGTACTCCTTGATGATGTCGTTCTGCGTGGTGCCGGTGAGCTTCGCGACCACGTCGTGCCAGTCGGCGCCCTGTTCCTCGGCCTGTTCCTGGGCCAGGGAGACGTAGAGGGCGAACAGCCACATGGCGGTGGCGTTGATGGTCATCGAGGTGTTGGCGTCGGCGAGCGGGATGCCGTCGAAGAGCTGACGCATGTCGCCGAGGTGGCTGACCGGGACACCGACCTTGCCGACCTCGCCGCGGGCGAGGACGTGGTCGGGGTCGTAGCCGGTCTGCGTGGGCAGGTCGAACGCGACCGAGAGACCGGTCTGGCCCTTGGCCAGGTTGCGCCGGTAGAGGGCGTTGGACGCGCGGGCGGAGGAGTGCCCGGCATAGGTGCGCATGACCCAGGGGCGGTCGCGCTCGTCGTCGGTCGGATACGGCATCGGACACCTCCCGTGCGATCCCCCGACTGTACTGGCCAGTAACCCGATGGGCAGAGGTTGTGGTGAAGACCGCACGGAGGACAATGGGAGGGTGGCGTACACCCTGTTCGTCCCGCTGGGCGTGATCGGCGTGCTGGCGGTGGTTCTGTGGTGGGCGTCGAACCTCGACACCGACAAGGCCCACCGCAAGGAGTACGGCCTGCTGCGTTCGGTGGCCACGGTTCCGTCCGCGACCGCGGCCCGGATCGTGGAGGAACGACTGCGGTCCGTTGGTGTCCCCACGACCACGGTCCCCGCCGAGGACGGCGAACACTGGCGGGTCCTCGTCTTCCCCACCGATCAGGACGTGGCCGTCCGGACGCTGCTCCGGGACTGACGCCGAGGTCAGCCGGTGCCGGCGAGCTGGGTGACGAGGAGGTCGAGCCGTTCCTCCTGCCCGGCCGGGGGGATGCGACCGCTGTCGGCCAGGACGACCAGGCCGTGCAGGGTGCTCCAGACGACCTCGGCGAACAGTTCACGTCGCTCGTCGTCCTGGCCGAAGCAGTGGACGAACTCGTCGAAGCAGGCTCGCAGCGAGGGCGGGGTCTCGGCGCTCGCGAACTTGAGGTCGGTGGGCAGGATGAACATGGCCTGGTACAGGGCGGGGCGCTCGGCCGCGAACCCCAGGTAGGCGCGGCAGACGGCGCGTAGGGCGTGTTCTGGGGTGTTCCGCCGGGCGCGGCGCAGGTGGGTGGCGAGTTCGCCGAACCCGTCCAGGGCGACGGCGCTCACGATGGCGTCCTTGCCGTTGAAGTGGCTGTACAGCACCGGCTGGCTGTACTCGACGCGCTCGGCGAGCCGGCGGGTGGTGACGGCCTCCCAGCCTTCGGTCTCGGCGAGTTCGCGCGCGGCCGTGATGATCAGTTGGTGACGGTGGGCGCGTTCGCGTTCGCGGCGGTCGCTGACGGCGGACATGGGTGGATCGTAGCAACGCTAGACATCCTGCCGAGGGCAGCGTAACGTCGCTATTATCTCTAGCGCCGCTAGATTTCATTCACGGAAGAAGGAACCATGCTCAGCTACGTCGCCAACGTGCTCGCCGGACTGATCGGTGCGGGTGTCGTCCTGATGGGAGCGGGCAACCTTCTGGTGCCGCGGGCCGCGCTCGGCTTCGGCATCCCCGGCACGCCGACCGAGGACCACACGGTCCGGGCCTGGCTGGCCGTGAAGGCCGCGCGCGACACGGCGTTGGGGGCGCTCCTCCTCATCGTGCTGGTAGGAGCGACACCGCACCTACTGGGCTGGGTCATGCTGGCGGCCACCGCCATACCCGCCGCCGACGCGTTGATCGTGGCGCGCAGTAACGGGCCCAGGTCGGCCGTCTACGGCGTGCACGGGGCCACCGCCGCGGTGATGCTGGCGACCAGCGTGCTACTGCTCGTCGCCTGATGACGTGTCAGCCGCGGGTGGCCCCGGTCCGCCGCGGCGGGTAGCCCCGGTCCGCCGCGGCGGGTAGCCCCGGTCCGCCGCGGCGGGTAGCCCCGGTCCGCGGCGGCGGGTAGCCCCGGTCCGCCGCGGCGGGTAGCCCCGGTTCGCGGCGGCGGCGGGTAGCCCCGGTCCGCGGCGGCGGGTAGCCCCGGTCCGCGGCGGTCGCGGGTGGCCCCCGGTCCGCGCCGGTCGGGTTTCACCGGGTCGGGTGAACCACCCCCGCGGACGTGCCGCCTCGGCGGACCGGTTCGCCCACCGCGATGACCTTCCCGTGCCGGGCGAACTCCAGACCTGCCGCCACCCCGATGGACGAGCTGGTGCTGAACCGGTGGCCGAGCGCCTCGAGTGCCGGGCCGGCCGATTCGAGGAACGCCGGCTCCGCCAGGGTCGTCGGCGCGTTCCGTTGCGAAGCGCGGGGTGCCGCGATCGCCTCGGGCAGGTTCATCCCGAAGTCGAGCCGGTTGACCAGGATCTGCAGCACGGTCGTGATGATCGTCGTCCCGCCGGGTGACCCCACCGCGAGGAACGGCTCGCCGTGCTTGAGCACGATCGTCGGCGACATGCTCGACCGCGGCCGCTTGCCCGGCTCGGCCAGGTTCGGGTCGGGCGCGTCGCCCTGCGTCGGCGCAAAGTTGAAGTCGGTCAGCTCGTTGTTGAGCAGGAAGCCCCGGCCCGGCACGACGATCCCACTGCCGCCGAGCTGTTCGATGGTGTTCGTGTAGGAGACCACGTTGCCCCACCTGTCGCTCACGACGAGGTGGTTGGTGTGCGCGCCGTGGTTGCCTCCGGGGGTCGCTTCCCCGGTGTCGACGCACCCGCCGGGACCGAACGGGTCGCCCGGCGGTACCGGGCTGGTCGCCGCCGCGTCCGGGTCGATCTGACAGGCGCGCTGCCGCGCGAACCGGTCGGACAGCAGCTGGCGCTGCGGAACGTCCACATAGGCCGGGTCGCCGATGTAGCGGTTCCGGTCGGCGAACCCGAGCCGGCTGGACTCCAGGTAGTGGTGCAGGGCCGACACCCGCTCCATCTCGGACAGGTCGAATTGCTCCAGGATGTTCAGCGACTCGCCGACGGTGATGCCGCCGCTGGAGGGAGGCGCCATGCCGTAGACGTCGTAGCCGCGGTAGCTCGACCGCGTCGGCCGGCGGTCAATGGTGCGGTAGTCCTTGACGTCCGCCATGGTCATCAGGCCCTGCGG
Organism: Actinophytocola gossypii; assembly: GCF_025165815.1. GTDB lineage: Bacteria > Actinomycetota > Actinomycetes > Mycobacteriales > Pseudonocardiaceae > Actinophytocola > Actinophytocola gossypii. The sequence goes on from NZ_JAFFZE010000014.1 coordinate 377,890, forward strand.
CGGGTCGATGGTGGCGTCCGGGGCGAGCGGCGGCGTGCGCACCGCGTCGACCATGTCGCGGCCGATCGCCCCGCGGTAGAAGGCGCCGGTGCCGTGGCGCGCGATCTCGCGGTAGGTGTCGGCCAGGTCGGGGTTGCGCAGGCGGGAGCCGACCTCGGGTACCCGACCGTCCGGCAGGAACAGTTCGGCGGTGGAGCTGAACTGCGCGAACCGCTCGGCGTTCCCGGCGGTCTGCGAGCGGAACGCCTCGTCGACCACGAAGCCGCGCTCGGCCACCCGGATCGCGGGTTCGAGCATGTCGTCCAGGTCGAACCGGCCCCACCGGTCCAGCGCGCGCTCCCAGGTGGCGAGCATGCCCGGGACGCCGACCGACAACCCGCTGGTCACGGCCTTGTCGAACGGGTAGGGCTCGCCGGTTTCCGGATCGATGAACATGGTCTCGTCGCCGGCCATCGGGGTGGTCTCGCGGCCGTCGATCGTGGACACCCGGCCGGTGCGCGCGTCGTAGTACACGAAGAAGCCACCACCGCCGAGCCCGGCGACGTAGGGGTCGGTGACCCCGAGCGTCGCCGCGACGGCGACCGCGGCGTCGGCCGCCGTGCCGCCTCGGCGCAGGACCTTGAGCCCGGCCTCGGTGGACTCGGGAGTGTCGGAGACGACCGCGCCGCCGTAGCCCACCGCGAGGTGTTCCTCCCCTCTCGGCCGGTGGTCGGCCGAGGCCGCGACGCCACCGGCCACGAGCGCGGACGTGAGCAGGAGACCGACCGACAGTGCCGAACCGATGCGGCGGGTGCGCATGCCAACCCCTTCCGTCAGGTGCCTTCTAGTTCATACCCGTCATGCCGGTCGTGCACAACGACTACGAACCCAGGTACCGCAACACCGCGAGCACTCGTCGGCTGTAGCCCGTCCGTGGGTACAGGTCGAGCTTGTCGAAGATCGAGTTCACATGTTTCTCCACCCCGCTCAGTGACATGTGCAGCAGCTTGCTGACGTTGGCGTTCGTATGGCCCTCGGCCATCTTCTGCAGCACGGCACGTTCCCGTTCGGTCAGTTTGGCGAGCGGGTCCACGTGCGACGTGCGCGCCACCAGCCCGCGGATCACCTCCGGGTCGAACGCCGCGCCGCCGCCGCCCACCCGCTCCAGCGCGTCGAGGAACTCGGCGACCTGGGCGACCCGGTCCTTGAGCAGGTAGCCGACCCGACCACGGTCGTCGCTGATCAGCTCCGCCGTGTAGCGCTTCTCGACGTACTGCGAGAGGACGAGCACGCCCACCTCCGGCCAGCGGTCACGCACCTCCAGCGCGGCACGCAGCCCCTCGTCGGTGTGGCCGGGCGGCATCCGTACGTCGGTGACGACGACGTCCGGCTGGTCGGCTGCGACGGCGGCGACCAGCGCGGCGGCGTCACCGACCGCGGCGACGACCTCGTGGCCCTCCTCGACGAGCAGCCGGACCAGGCCCTCGCGCAGGAGGGTCGAGTCCTCGGCCAGGGTCACGCGCATGGCAACCTCGCGGTGACGGCCGTCGGCCCGCCGGTCGGGCTGACCACGTCGAGTTCGCCGTCCGCCGCGGCCACTCGCCGGGCCAGGCCGGACAGGCCCGTGCCGGTGGGCTGAGCGCCGCCTCGGCCGTCGTCACACACCCGCACCTCCAGCCAGGAGCCGCTCTGACGCACACCGATGTCGATCCGATTCGGCGCACCGTGCTTGATCGCGTTGGTGACCGCTTCGGACACGACGAAGTAGGCGACGGTCTCGGTTGCCAGGTCGGGCCGGTCGGGTAACTCGTAGACCAGGCGCACCGGGACGCTGGATCGTTCGGCCACCGTCTCCAGAGCGGGATGCAGTCCACCCTCGTCCAACGCGGTCGGGTACACCCGCCAGGTGACGTCCCGCAGGTCGGCGAGGGATTGCTGGGCCTCCTCGTGGGCGAGCCGCATCAGCTCGTGCAGCCGGTCTGGGTCGGTCGCGCGGCGGGCACGGCCGAGCAACAGGCCCAGCGCGACCAGTCGCTGTTGCACGCCGTCGTGGAGGTCGCGTTCGATGCGGCGGCGCTCCTGGTTGACGGCCTCGACCACGCCGGCGCGGGTCGTGGCCAGCTCGGACACACGCTCGCGTAACAGCTCCTCCTCGCTCGGGCCCAGGTAGTACCTGATCAGCATCCCCTCCAGCCGGGCGACGCCGATGAGCCCCCACACGGCCACGAACGCGAGCATCGCACCCAGCCCGACGACGACGATCGGGTCGCTCCAGCCCATGGTCTCGGCCGGATCACCGCCGATCGCCTCGCCGTTCAGCATCTGCCAGAGCATGAGCGCGCCGCTGGCCGCGCCCCAGAGGATCAGTACGAAGATGCTCATGCCGAGCAGGCCGACGGGCGATCGCAGGCACAGGAATCGCAGCGCGCGCTCGCCGGTGAAGTCGGCGTCGACGGCCGGGCCGGTGCCGAGGTAGCGGTTGACGCGGCCGCGGTCGGCCGTGGCGAGGCGGCGGGCGCTCGCGTGTACGAAGGGACGTAACACCGGCACCGCTTGCAAGGGCACCGCGAGGAGGAAGAAGGGCGTCTCGACCACTGCGACGAGGCTGCCCAGAACGAGCCCGACGGTGCCCTCGAACGCGCGCCGAAGGAGGGCGGTGTTGGGCATATGGCCACGTTACCGAGGGTGCGGCGGCACCGTACTGCGGTTTACCGCAATGTCCTACTGAGGTATTCACCCACCGAGTTTTGCGGTTCACCACATGGCCGACCCACCCCCAGATTCGTAGCGTGGAGATCGACACCAACCGAACACCCAAGGAAGGCCCACCCGCATGAACCTGTCTCTAGCCGCCCAAGCCGAGCCGGTGGACGGCATCGCCGGCCTCGCCGTGGACCTGATGGACAGGTTGGGTGGACCAGGAGCCGCGCTGCTGGTCGGCATCGACAACGTGTTCCCGCCGATGCCGAGCGAGCTCGTGCTGCCACTGGCCGGGTTCGCCGCGAGCCAGGGCACCATGAGCCTGATCAGCGCCCTGATCTGGACCACCGTCGGATCGGTCGCCGGCGCCATGCTCACCTACTACCTCGGCGCCTGGCTGGGCCGCGACCGCACCAGGTCCCTGATCACCCGCGCTCCCCTGATGAAGGCGTCCGACTTCGACCGAACCGAACGCTGGTTCCAGAAACACGGCACGAAGGCGGTGTTCTTCGGCCGCATGGTGCCCCTGTTCCGGAGCCTGATCTCGTTACCCGCGGGTGTGGAGCGGATGCCGCTGTGGAAGTTCCTGTCGCTCACCACGCTCGGCAGCCTGATCTGGAACTCCGGCTTCGTCATCGCCGGCTACATGCTGGGCGCGAACTGGCAGGTCGTGGACCAGTACGCCGGCATCTTCCAGAAGGTGGTCATCGGCCTGGTCGTCCTGGCGATCGTCGTCTTCGTCGTACACCGCCTCCGCGACCGCCGCAGGGAGAAGTCCAAGCAGGAGACGACCCCAACCGGCAGCCACCCACACCCCTAACCCCCTAGCCCACCACCACGAACGCTGACCGCATTAGGTGACCCACCGGTCAGCGTTCGTACCAAACCACAAGCCAGCACCACTCACAGAACCCCAAACGCCGACATCCCCCAAAGATCGAGAGTACGAACAGCGGCAGAAGGGAGGCGCCAACGCAGCCGCAAAGCCCAGCCCACTCCGTTCGAAGCGCAGCACCCAGCCCGCCACCCGCTCGACGACCGGCAGCGCCGCCGAACGTGGCCTCGCCCCCACACCGCAGCACACCGCGGACCTGGAGCGCACGCCGCTGCGATACGACGGCAAGCACACAGTCGTAGCCCTGTCGGCGGGCCCTACCCAACAAGCGCCGAGAACAGCCGCCAATATCCAGCCCCCATGGGCTACGCCCACGCCAAGGACTGTGGCCCCACCGGCAATATGCATGGCTCTGCTGACGGTCGCCTGCCGCCACAGCTCGGGCTGAGCCGTGACCACGACCGAGCTGGCTCGCACTGACCATGCCCGTGGCCAGAGCCTGGCCACAGCCGTGGCCGTGGCCGTGACCGTGGCCGTGGCCGTGGCCGTGGCCGTGGCCGTGGATCGGGCCGTGGATCGGGCCGTAGCTCGGGCTGACCTGCAGTCACGACCATTGCCGTGGCTGGGGGCCGTGCCAAGGGCTGGCTCGGACCGGGGTCAGGGCCGAGCCAACCCAGAGCGGGACCCGAGCCAGAGCCAAGGCCAAGGCCAAGGCCAAGGCCAAGGCCAGCGTGCGGTGACCAGGGCCCTGGTCGTGACTCGGCTGGGGCCGCGACCGGGGTTTCGGCTCGGCCGCAGCCATGACCACGACCCGCGGTCGAGGGACGACCCACGACCGGGACTGGCCCGGGGTGCTGACCGCGACTGAGCTGGCTTCGGACGGGGCATGACCGTGGCCAAAGCCGTTGCCAAAGCCGTAGCCATGGCCATGGCCATGGCCATGGATCGAGGTGAGCCTCGACCGCGACTGGGACGACGATCGGGCCGTGGCTCGGGGCAGCCGTGACCACGACCAGGTCCCGTAGTTTTGAGCCGTGACCCGGCTGGTCTGGGCTCCCCCCGTGACCGCAGCCGAGCTGGCTCGCACCGGGGCCAGGGCCGTGAAGTGGTCAGAGCTGTGCCCGCAGATCGCAATGAGCGTCGATTGGGGGCCAAAGGCCGCGACCGAGGCCGTGATCGGGCTAGACTTGGCCACGATCATCGCCATGGCTGAGGGCTGTTCGGGCTCGGCTATGACCAGGGCCAGAACATGCATCGCCGCGACCAGAGCTGCGGCCGTGACCAGAACCGGGCCGTAGCTCGGGCTGGGCAACGACTGCGGCCGAGGCCGCGACCGGGCCGTAGCTCGGGCTGAGCTTCAGCCCCGACCATTGCCGTGTCGGGGGCCGTGCCGAGGGCTGGTCCGGGGCTCGGCCGTGACCGCGGCGGAACTGGCTCGCACTGGGCCGTGAGCGGGGCCAGGGCGAGCAACCGGCCGGTGCTGTCGGTTCGATACCCTCAGAGTGTGTACCGAGCCGCGGCGGTAGATCGCATCAGCGGCATCCGGGTGTTGAGCACGTACGGGGTGTTGAGATACGGCTCTGCGGCGTCCGGTCCCGGAGCCTCTGGAAAACCCGTTCGTGGTCCGCGGCAGTCGCTGCTAGCTTTCGGGAAGCCGTGCGGGAGAGCGAGGAGGTGGTACCCGTGACCGGATCGACATGGGTGCTCCGCGCTGGGGTCACGGTCGGGCGATAGGTCGTCCGGGAGCGCCGTTCACGAGCACTCCCGAAAGGCACGACCATGCGATTCACGTCCGAACAGCGCTTCGACGACGGTGTCCTCGAACGCGGATTCACCATCGGGGAGATCCCGGGACTCCTGTGGACGCCCGCATCCACGCCCGCACCGGCACCGCTGCTTCTGCTCGGGCACCCGGGCGGGCTGGACAACATGTACCCGCGGCTGATGGCCCGGGCTCGGCACGCCGCGGCGGAGGGCTTCGCCGCGGCCACCATCGAGCTTCCCGGGGGCGGGGAGCGGCCTCGTTCCGCCGCCGCGGAGCAGGCGCGGGCCGATCTGCTTCGGGCGTTGGAGGGCGGCCGACCAGTCGACGACGACATCGTCGATCGGCTCGTTGTTCCGTTGGTGGATATGGCGGTTCCGGAATGGCGGGGCGTGCTGGACGTCCTCCTTTCGGTGCCGGGGATCGGGAGGACGGTCGGGTACGCGGGTGGGGTCATCGCCGTCGGTGTTCGGCTGGCGGTGGTCGAGCCGCGTATTTCGGCCGCCCTTCTGTTCGCCGGGAGTTTCGTGCCGCGCATCACGTTCGAGGAAGCGCGGCGGGTCACCATTCCGCTGCACGTTCTACTGCAGTGGGACGACGAAGGGAACGATCGGCAGATGGCGTTGGATCTGTTCGACGCCTTCGGTTCCAAGGAAAAGACGTTGCACGCCAACATGGGCGGGCACACCGGCGTCCCACCATTCGAGGGGGACGCGGGGAATCGGTTCTTCGCCCGGCATCTGATGTGAGACCCGGACGTTTGGGTGACGGCTGATGTTGGGACGTCTTTCTCGAGAGACAGGCGGCCTTTCGACGGCGAACTGGTGTGTACCGTCCGACCTCGGCGTGCGGCCATTTCGCGCCCGAACGGTCGGGCGAGCGACTCGGAGCGAATTTCCGTCGGCTCCGGCGGAAGCTGCCGAGCGTGCCGCGCTGTCGGATGGGTCGACCCGGAACTCGGCGAACGCCAGGTACTTGTGGCGGTGCTGGACCCTCGGGGGAGGTGCACGACGAATCACCGGGCTCTGGCTGGTTAATCGGTGGCAGGCGGGGGCGGCGCGGCCGACAATGCGGGAATGACCTCGTCGGAGGATTCGGCAGGGCCCACCGCGACCACCGCGACCAGCGCGACCGGCCCGACCGCCGCGACCACCGCGACCAGCGCGACCGGCCCGACCGCCGCGACCAGCGCGACCGGCCCGACCGCCGCGACCACCGCGACCAGCGCGACCGGCCCGACCGCCGCGACCGCCGCGACCGCAGCGACCGGCGCGACTCGTTGGACGGACGCGACCGTCTACCCCGACATGTGGGTCGACCCGGATGACGATCCGCGGGAGACCGGTGTCGAAAGCGCCGACGAGCGCGGCATGCTGCTCGACTACCTGCGCTACTACCGCCTCACGCTGGAGATGAAGTGCGCGGGCCTCGACGCCGAGCAACTCGCTCGGCGCTCCATCCCCCCGTCCACGATGTCCCTGCTCGGACTCGTACGGCACCTGACCGAGGAGGAACGGCACCTTCGCCGGGTCATGGGCGGCGAGGACGCGCCCAAGCTCTACCGCACCGACGACGACCGGGACGGGGACTGGAACGGCGCGATCGCCGACCCTGCCGTCGTGGCCGACGCCTGGCGGCAGTGGCGAACCGAGGTCGAACTCACCGACCGGTTCGTGGCGGGCGTCGATGACCTCGGCTCCCGGAACGCCGGCGTCTCCGACCTCGGGCCGGACGGCGCGGACCTGCAACTACGCGACATGCTGATGGCGCAGATCGCGGAGTACGCGCGGCACTGCGGGCACGCCGACCTCCTGCGGGAACGGATCGACGGGCGGGTCGGCCAGTAGCGGCTACACGATCAGGCTCGGTCGGGGGCCTCGGCCACGCGGCGGACATCGGCACCCAGTGCGACCATGTTCTCCACCAGGCCCGGGTAGCCGCGGTCGATGTGGAAGACGTCCCACACGTCGGTCACCCCTTCGGCGCACAGGCCGGCCAGCACCAAGCCCACGCCGGCGCGGATGTCGGAGGCCCACACGGGAGCACTGGACAGCTTGGGGACGCCGCGGACCACGGCGTGGTGGCCGTCGGTGCGGGCGTCGGCGCCCAGGCGGACCATCTCCTCGATGAAGCGGAACCTCGCCTCGAACAGGTTCTCCGTGATCATCGACGTGCCGTCGGCGATCGACGACAGGGCGATGGCGAACGGCTGCAGGTCGGTGGCGAAACCCGGGTACGGCAGGGTCACGAAGTCCACGGCGGTGGGCCGGTCGCTCTGCACGACCCGGAACGCGCTGTCGCTCTGGATCGTCACCTCGGCGCCGGCGGTACGCAGCTTCTCCAGGACCAGGTCGAGGTGGTGCGGGTCGACGCCGCGCACGGTCACGTCGCCCTGGGTCATGGCGGCGGCGAAGGCCCAGGTGGCGCCGACGATGCGGTCGCCGATGACGCGGTGCTCGGTGGATTGCAGGGCGTTCACACCATGAACCGTCAGGGTGGACGTGCCGGCGCCCTCGATCTTGCCGCCCATCTGCTGCAGCATCGTGCACAGGTCGACGATCTCCGGCTCGCGCGCGGCGTTGTCGATCACCGTCGTGCCGTTCGCCAGGACCGCGGCCATCAGGATGTTCTCGGTGGCGCCGACGCTGGGGAAGTCGAGCCAGATCTGCGCGCCGTGCAGGCCCTCGGCCTCCGCGACCACACAGCCGTGCTCGATCTCGCTGCGCGCGCCCAGTTGGCGCAGGCCGTTCTGGTGCATGTCCAGGGGGCGCGAGCCGATCGCGTCCCCGCCCGGCATCGCCACCACCGCTCGCTTGCAGCGGCCGACCAGGGGTCCGAGCACACAGACCGACGCCCGCAGCTTGCCCATCGCGGCCGAGTCCGCCCGGTGGTTCAGCTCGGCGGGTGTGCTGATGGTGACCGTGTCGCCGACGATCGTCACCTCGCAGCCGAGACTGCGCAGGACCTCGGCCATCAGCGGCACGTCCAGGATCTGCGGGCAGTTGGTGAGCGTGGTGGTGCCCTCCGCCAGCAACGCGGCGGCCATCAGCTTCAACACGCTGTTCTTGGCGCCGACGACCTCGACCTCACCGGCCAGTCGCGCGCCACCGTGGACCTGGAAGTGCTCTGTCACGAGCGCCCATCATGCCCGAGCCGGATGAATCCCTCGCGCACGCCCCGTGGTTCGCCGACGACCCCGTCCGCCCGTCCGCTAGCCTGCCGCCGTCACGAGAGGGGACGCCATGAACGCGCAGACCGACCGGTCGGACACCGCGCTGTCCAGGCTGGCGAGTCCGACCGGGTTCCTGCTGGTCCTGCTGCTGTTCCTGCTGCTCCCGTTCCTGTCGGTGTCCTGCGAGGTGCCCGGTGTCGGGTCGATCGGCGCCGACTACAGCGGCGGGCAGCTCGCGGTCGGCGCCGAACCGGAGGTGGAGGTTCCCCCGGACCTCGCCGACATGGCCGGGGAACTGCCCGGCGGGGACGGCCAGGAGCCGCCGCCGGACCCGGGCGTCCAGGTTCTCGCGATCGTCACCGGGTTGGTCCTGCTCGCGGGGATCGTGGTGCCGCTGCTCCCCCGCCCGCGCGGCCGGGCCCGGTCGTACCTGGCCGTCGGCACGGCCCTGCTGGCCGCGGCGGCGGTCCTGGTCACGCAGCTGGTCGCGCGGTCGAACCTCGCCACGGAGCTGCGGGCGGACGCGGAGAACCTCTCCGACGGGGAGCAGGCCGCCATGCCGGACGTCGACCAGATCGTCGACGAGATGATCCACGCGGAGATCGGCTTCTGGCTCAGCCTGTTCGGGTTGATGCTGATCGCCCTGGTCAACGTCGGGCTGCTGATCAGGGACCTGATGCTCCGCCGACCCGGCCGGACCGCCGGGGAGGCCACCGACACCCCGGTCGCGGGGTTCTTCCGTGACGACGACCCACCCGACGACCGGGACGAGAGATGAGTGCGGCACCGCGCCGCCGGTATCGTGCGGACCATGGCCGTCCACATCACGCGTGTCTACACCCGGGTCGGGGACAGCGGGACCACCGCGCTCGGTGACGGGCAGCGGGTTCCGAAGACCGACCCCCGGCTGGCGGCCTACGCCGACGTCGACGAGGCCAACGCCGCGATCGGTGTCGCGGTCGCCATGGGCAACCTCGACGCCGAGCTGGTCGACGTGCTGCGCCGCGTGCAGAACGACCTCTTCGACGTGGGGGCCGACCTGTGCGCGCCCGTCGTCGACAACCCCAAGTACCCGCCGCTGCGGATCACCGAGGAGTACGTCGGCCGCCTCGAGGGCTGGTGTGACGACTTCAACGCGCGGCTGGGCAAGCTCGACTCGTTCATCCTTCCCGGAGGCACCCCCGGCGCCGCCCTGCTGCACGTCGCCCGCACGGTCACCCGACGGGCGGAGCGCGGCGCGTGGCGGCTCGTCGAGGTCGACGGCGAGCGGACCAACGCCCTCGCCGCCACCTACCTCAACCGGCTCTCCGACCTGCTGTTCGTCCTCGGCCGGGTGGCCAACCCGGACGGCGACGTGCTGTGGGTCCCCGGCGGCGACCGCGACTGACGATTACTGCGAACGGACCGTTCCGGCCCTCCCCGCCCGGGTAGTCCACCGGGCATGTCCAGAGCGATCCAGGCCAAGAACAGCACCGCCGCGCAGACCCTCGGCCGCGCCGGCATGGTCTGCTACGGCGTCATCCACGTCCTCATCGGCTACCTGGCCCTGCGCGTCGCGTTCGGCGACGGCGGGGAGCAGGCCGACCAGCGCGGCGCGCTCACCGAGATCGGCAGCGGCGGGTTCGGCAAGCTCGTGCTGTGGGTCCTGGCCGTCGGCCTGTTCGCCTACGCCGCCTGGCAGGCCCTGATGGCCGCCAAGGGCTTCCACTGGGTCCTCAAGCGGCGCGAGCGCACGGTCAAGCGCGTCGCCGCGGTCGCGCGGGCGGTCATCGGGGTCGTCCTGGGCGTCACGGCCGTCCGGCTGGCCAGCGGGAACGGTTCCGGCGGCTCCGGCGACCAGCAGCAGCGGTCGTGGACCGCCCAACTGCTGGCCCTGCCCGCCGGCCGGGTCCTGGTCGGCGTGGTGGCCATGGTCGTCATCGGGATCGCGGTCGCGCTCGTGGTCAAGGGCGTGCGCGAATCGTTCCTCGACGACCTCGACACCACCGCGCTCCCGACGGGCAGCCGGCGCTGGGTGACCAGGCTCGGCATCGCGGGCTACCTCGCGAAGGGCGTCGTGCTGGGGATCGTCGGGGTGCTCATCGGCATCGCCGCGCTGCACCGGAACGCGGGCCGGTCAGGCGGGCTGGACGCCGCGCTCAGGACGGTCGCCGGCCAGCCGTTCGGGACGGCGGCGCTGGTGGCGGTGGCGCTGGGCCTGGCGGCCTACGGCGTGTTCTGCTTCGCCGCCGCGAAGGCGCACCGCACCTAGAACGCGACTCAGGACGCCCAGGGCAGGCGGCCGGGCGGGGCGGACTCCAGCCACGACAGGAACCCGGTCAGCGCGTCCGGGCTCATCGCGAGCTCCACGTCGGGGCCCGGGCCGGCGGCGCCGGCACGGAAGCGCAGGACCAGGGACGACGGGGGCATGCTGTACTGCTCCGGCCCGGACGGCTCCCGGCGGTCGGCGATCTCGAGACCGCTGCGGTGCAGGACCCGGTCCGGGCCGGGGCGCAGGCTCAGCACGCGGAACCACACGAACTCGTCGCCCTGGTAGCGGCCGACGCCGAGGTGCCATCCCTTGCCGGAGTCGTCGAGGCGGGTGCGCAGGGCCGCGTGCACGCCACCGGACCGCAGCGCGCGCAACCTGCGCACGGCGAACCAGGCCAGCACGACGGTGACCAGGAACAGGACCGCTCCGACGACGACAGTGATGTCCACGACGGCCCGCCCCGCCTGCCGTCAGTCCGTCTGTCCCGCGGCGCGCAGTCGGGCGTGTGCCCTCGCCCGAGTCTCCTCGTCGCCCTCGAGCTCGGCCCTGGCGGCGGCCACGTCGATCTCGTCGGCCAGGTCCGCGGACTCGGCGAGGATGCTCACCGTGTCGGCGGTGACCGACAGGAAGCCGCCGTGCACCGCGGCGGTGACCGTCTCGCCGTCGGTGGTCCGGACGGTGACCACACCACCCTCGACCAACTGCCCGAGCACCGGCTCGTGACCAGGCATGATGCCGATCTCACCCTCGGTGGTCTGCGCGACGACAAACGTGGCAGTACCCGACCACAGGCGTCGTTCCACGGCGACCAGCTGGACGGACATCTCAGCCACGCGATACCTCCTACGAGTCAGCTTGGGTCGAAGTCTAATTGGTCTGCTGACAACCTCTCCCGGCAGGCCGGTGTCAATACGGGTGAATCACCTCACCCGAACCTCTGAGGAACACATGGACGATGCGGAGTTCACCGACTTCGTGGCCCACCGCTCCCCCGCGCTGCTGCGCACCGCGTACCTGCTCTGCGGTGGCGACCACGCCGCGGCCGAGGACCTGCTGCAGGAGGTCCTCGAACGCGTCTACCCCCGCTGGCGCCGAATCCGCGACCGGGCAGAGCCCTACGTGCGGGCGGCGCTGGTCAACGCGGCGACGAACCGCTGGCGCCGCCGGAGCCGCCGGGTCGCCGAGACGCCGCTGGTGTGGGACGGCCCGCACCCGGCCGTCGCCGGGCCGGAACAGCACGTACTGGACCGGGACCGCGTGGTGCGGGCGCTCGCCACACTGCCGCCGAGGATGCGCGCGGTGCTGGTCCTGCGCTTCTTCGACGACCTCTCCGAGTCCGACACGGCAGCGGCACTGCGCTGCGGTGTCGGCACCGTGAAATCCCAGACCTCGCGCGGGCTCGCCCGGTTGCGCGAGCTGATGGCCGAGCCCACCCCCCAACGGAGCAGCTGACATGGACACCCGCGATCTCACCAACGCCCTGCGCGAGGCCACCGACGACATCGAACCGCCGCCGGGCTTCACCGACTCCGTGGTCCACGGCGGCCGGCACAGGCGCACCCGCACCCGCCGCGCCGTGACCGCCGCCGTCGCCGGCACCGCCGTCCTCACGGCCGCCGTCGCCGTCGCGGTCGTGGTGCCGACCCAGGGGGCAGGCCCGCTCCCACCCGGTGTCTCGAAAACCGAACGGGCACCGAAGGCGGACATGCGGCTGAACCTGTCCGGCGGCGAACTCGTTCACGAGCAGGCGGTCGTCAGCCAGGTCGTCGAGGCATGGAACACCGGCATGACCGGCGCCCCGGTCAACCCGGACGGCGCCCTCGACGACCGCCTCGGCGAGCCGCACGTCTACTGGGCGGGCGAGACCCCGTACGGCGTCGCCGCGCTCGTCATGCAGACCGTGCGGCTCCCCGGGGACGATCGGGTGCCGCCCGAACAGCAGGGTCAGGAACGGGTGGTCACCGGGCTCGTCGCGCCCGCGCCGGGAACCGACGAGCCCCGACTGCTCGGCGTCCAGGTCGACGCTCCGGGACAGCTGGGCTACTTCCTACTGCCCGACGACCGGACGGTGCTCGCGGTGGCCCCGCCGCACGTGCCCGGCGGGCTCTCGATCTCCCCCGAGATCCGCTACGCCGGGAACGGCACGTCGAGCCGCGCGTGGACCGAGGTGCCGATCGACGGCGGCGCCGGCGTCCTCCAGCTCCCCGAGGGCACGAACGTGCACAACGTCCGGCTCGTCGCGGGTCGGCCGGACGAGCCGGAGAACGCGAAGCTCGGCGGCCACCTGCCGCTGCTGCGCACCGCAACCTACCCGGACCCCGCGCCCGAGCCCGCCTTCCACGGCCTCGGCTGGAACGGAACGCTCGTCGCCGGCGAACCACGCGACCTCAGCCGGACGCCCGAGGACGTGTTCGTCACCGCGGTCCGCGACGGGAACGTGCTCGATCCCTGGTCGTACGTTCCGAGGGCGCCGGAGTGGACGGTCGTGGCCGGGCTGGCGGACGGCACGACGGTCGTTCTCGGCGAGTGGCAGGAACTCGACCATCCCGCCTACCTGTACGCGGTGACGCTCAGGCCAGGCGGGTACGAGGTGGCCCGCGTGGCCCGCGTGTCCGAAGTGGACCCGGAGCGCCCGCTGCCGGTCGTGTACCGGGTGCCGGGCGGCCAGGAGGTCGTCGTCGCCGCACGGGGACAGCAGCTGAGCTACCGCACCGCCGACGACGGCACCTGGTCGCAGCCGGTCGCGGACGCCGCGCTGGTACCGGCCGACACGGTGTCGGTCCGCGTCGGCGACGAGGTCGTCGATCTGTAGACACGAGAACGGCGCCCCCGCGAGGTCGTGGGGGCGCCGTTCGTCGTGCGGACTACTTGCCGGTGATGTCCTTGTACTTCTTCTCCAGGTCGTCCAGGCCACCGATGCCCAGGAACGCCTGCTCCGGGTAGTGGTCGAAGTCGCCCTTGGTGATCCGGTCGAACGCCTCGACGGTCTCCTCGCGGGGCACCGTCGAGCCGGGGATCTGGGTGAACGTCTCGGCCACCAGCATGTTCTGCGACAGGAACCGCTCGATCCGGCGCGCCCGCTGCACGGTCAGCTTGTCCTCCTCGGACAGCTCGTCCATGCCGAGGATGGCGATGATGTCCTGCAGCTCCTTGTACTTCTGCAGGATCCGGATGACCTCGGAGGCCACCGCGTAGTGCTTGTCACCCACGATGGCCGGGTCGAGGATCGTCGAGGTCGACGCCAGCGGGTCCACCGCCGGGAAGATGCCCTTCTGGAACACCGACCGGGAGAGCTCGGTGGTGGCGTCCAGGTGGGCGAACGTCGTCGCCGGGGCCGGGTCGGTGTAGTCGTCCGCCGGCACGTAGATCGCCTGCATCGAGGTGATCGACCGGCCCTTGGTCGAGGTGATCCGCTCCTGCAGCTCACCCATCTCGTCGGCCAGCGTCGGCTGGTAACCCACGGCCGAGGGCATGCGGCCCAGCAGGGTCGACACCTCGGAGCCGGCCTGGGTGAACCGGAAGATGTTGTCGATGAACAGCAGCACGTCCTGGTTCTGCACGTCGCGGAAGTACTCCGCCATCGTCAGCGCGGACAGCGCGACCCGCATACGGGTACCCGGCGGCTCGTCCATCTGGCCGAACACGAGCGCGGTGTCGTTGATGACGCCGTCCTCGCTCATCTCCAGGAACAGGTCGGTGCCCTCACGGGTGCGCTCGCCGACCCCGGCGAACACCGAGGTGCCACCGAAGTTCTTGGCGACGCGGGTGATCATCTCCTTGATGAGCACCGTCTTGCCGACGCCGGCACCGCCGAACAGGCCGATCTTGCCACCGGTCACGTACGGGGTCAGCAGGTCGATGACCTTGAGGCCGGTCTCCAGCATCTGGGTGCGGCCCTCGAGCTGGTCGAACGCCGGCGGCTTGCGGTGGATCTCCCACTTCTCGAAGTCCGACCCGTAGCCGGGCTCGTCGAGGCACTCGCCGAGCGCGTTGTAGACGTGGCCCTTGACCTTGTCGCCGACCGGCACGGAGATCGCGGCGCCGGTGTCGTGCACCTCGGCCCCCCGCACCAGACCGTCCTGCGGCTGCAGGGAGATCGTCCGGACCAGGTTGTCGCCGAGGTGCTGGGCGACCTCGAGGGTCACCGTCTTCTTCAGCTCCTCGAACGCGATGTCCACCTTGAGGGCGTTGAAGAGCTCGGGGACCGAACCGCGGGGGAACTCGACGTCGACCACAGGACCGGTCACCCGCACGATGCGGCCCTTGGCGGCGTTCTCGGTTGTCGTCATCAGTCTTCACTTCCTACCGCGGCCAGTGCGTCCGCACCGCCGACGATTTCGCTGATCTCCTGGGTGATCTGAGCCTGACGGGCCTGGTTGGCCAGGCGGGTGTAGGTCTGCACCAGGTCGCTGGCGTTGTCCGACGCCGACTTCATCGCGTTGCGCTGCGCGGCGAGCTGGGAGGCGGCCGACTCGAGCAGAGCCGCGTAGATCCTGGTGTTGATGTACTTCGGCAGCAGGGCCGAGAGCAGGGTCTCCGCGTTGGGCTCGAACTCGTAGGCCGGCGCGATGGTGTCGCTCGGCTGGGGCTCCTCGCCAACCTCGGTGTACTCGACCTCCAGCGGAGCCATCCGCCGGGCGACCGGCACCTGGGAGAGCATCGACCGGAACTCGGTGTAGACGACGTGCAGCTCGTCCACGCCGAGGATTCCGTCCTCGCCGGGCTGGTCGCCGTCGTCGTCCGCGCCGGAGAGGAACGCCTTCACCAGCGTGTTGCCGGCCTCGGCGGCGTTCTCGTAGCGCGGCACCTGGGAGAACCCGGTCCAGCTGTCGGCGATCTCCCGCCCGCGGAACCGGTAGTAGCCCACGCCCTTGCTACCGATCACGTACAGCACCGGCGTCTTGCCCTGCTCCCGCAGCAGCGACAGCAACTCCTCCGCCGCCCGCAGCACGTTGCTGTTGTACGCACCGGACAGGCCCTTGTCGCTGGTGATGACCAGCACGCCGACCCGCTTGGGGTTCTCCCGCTCGGTCAGCAGCGGGTCGTCCAGGTTGGACGCGGCGCCGGCCAGCGCGGAGAGCACCTTGGTGATCTCCGAGGCGTACGGCCGGGCCGCGGCAACGCGGGCCTGCGCCTTGCTGATGCGCGAGGTGGCGATGAGTTCCATCGCCTTGGTGATCTTGCCGATCGACTTGGTCGCCCGGATCTTGCTCCGGAGCTCGCGAAGTTGTGCTGCCATAACCTATCCGGTCAGCTCGTGGGGGCGGGCTTGTTGACCTTCACGGTCTCCTGCCCGACCTCGTCGGCGTCCATGGCGTCGGCCTCCACCTCGACCAGGGACTTGCCCTCGGAGGTGGTGAAGCCCTTCTTGAACTCGTCCGACGCGGCGGCGACCCGCTCGGCGAGCTCGTCGGACCACTTACCCTTGTCGCGGATCTCGGCGAGGATGCCCTCGTGCCGGTGCCGGACGTTCTCCAGGAACTCCTTGTTGAACCGGGCCACGTCCTCGATCGGCACCTGGTCGAAGTGGCCGTTGGTGCCCAGCCACACGGTCAGCACCTGCTGCTCGACCGGAACCGGCGAGTACTGCGGCTGCTTGAGCACCTCGTACAGCCGGGCTCCTCGGTCGAGCTGCGCGCGCGAGGTCGGGTCGAGGTCGGAGGCGAACGCGGCGAACGCCTTCAGCTCCTCGTACTGCGACAGGTCGATGCGCAGTGAGCCGGAGACCGACTTCATCGCCTTGATCTGCGCGTCACCACCGACCCGGGACACCGACGTGGTCACGTCGACCGCGGGGCGCTGGCCCGAGTTGAACAGGTCGGACTGGAAGAAGCACTGCCCGTCGGTGATCGAGATGACGTTGGTGGGGATGTAGGCCGAGATGTCGTTGGCCTTGGTCTCGATGACCGGCAGACCGGTCAGCGAGCCGGCGCCCAGCTCGTCGTTCAGCTTCGCGCAGCGCTCCAGCAGGCGGGAGTGCAAGTAGAAGACGTCGCCGGGGAACGCCTCGCGACCCGGCGGGCGGCGCAGCAGCAGCGACAGCGCGCGGTAGGCCTCGGCCTGCTTGGTCAGGTCGTCGAAGACGATCAGGACGTGCTTGCCCTGGTACATCCAGTGCTGGCCGATCGCGGAGCCGGTGTAGGGGGCCAGCCACTTGAAGCCGGCCGAGTCCGACGCGGGCGCGGCGACGATCGTGGTGTACTCCAGCGCGCCCTGCTCCTCGAGGGCCTGGCGCACCGTGGCGATCGTGGAGCCCTTCTGGCCGACCGCGACGTAGATGCAGCGGACCTGCTGCTTCGGGTCGCCGGTCTCCCAGTTCGCCCGCTGGTTGATGATCGTGTCGACGCAGACCGCGGTCTTGCCGGTCTTGCGGTCGCCGATGATCAGCTGGCGCTGGCCGCGGCCGATCGGGGTCATCGCGTCGATCGCGGTGATGCCGGTCTGCAGCGGCTCGCCCACCGGCTGGCGCTGCACCACCGAGGCGGCCTGCAGCTCCAGGGCGCGGGTCTCGCTCGACTCGATGTCGCCGAGGCCGTCCAGCGGCTTGCCGAGCGGGTCGACCACGCGGCCGAGGAAGGCGTCGCCGACCGGGACCGAGAGGATCCGGCCGGTCCGCTTGACCTCCTGGCCCTCCTCGATCTGCTCGTAGTTGCCGAGGATGACCACACCGATCTGGCGCGCCTCGAGGTTCTGGGCCACACCGAGGATGCCGCCGGGGAACTCCAGCAGCTCGTTGGCCATCGTCGAGGGCAGGCCCTCGACGTGCGCCACGCCGTCACCGGTGTCGACGACGAGGCCGACCTCCTCCCGGCTGACGTCGGGCGAGTAACTGGACACGTAGTTGTCGATCGCACTGCGAATCTCGTCCGACGAGATCGTCAGCTCCGCCATGTCTAACCCGCTCCTACCGTCTTGTACTTCACTGTCTGGGGCGCCGCTCAGCCGGCGAGGCGGCGACGCAGTTGGTCGAGCCGGCCGATCGCGCTGCCGTCGATGACCTCGTCACCGACCCGGACGACCAGGCCGCCCTGGATGTCGGGGTCGACCTCCACGTGCAGCGCGATGGGCCGCGCGTAGATCCGGTTCAGCGCGGCGGACAGCCGCTCCTGCTGGGCGGCGGACAGCGGACCGGCGGAGACCACGTGGGCCACCGACCGCTCGCGGCGCTTGGCGGCCTCGTCGGCCAGCGCGGCGAGCCCGGCCACCAGCGGCCGGCCCTGCGGGGCGACCACCAGCTGCTCCACCAGTCGAACGGACACGTCCTCCGCCTGGTTCCCGATCAGCGTGCGCACGAGCTGGGCCTTGGCCGACGCGGGCGCGGCCCGGTCGGTGAGCGCCTGCTCGAGCGCGGTGTCGCCGGCCACGATCCGGCCGAACCGGAACAGCTCGTCCTCCACCGCGTCCAGCCGGCCCTCCCGCTCGGCCCGCACCAGCAGCGCGGTCCGGCCGAGGTGGTCGATCCCGTCGACCAGCTCGCGCGGCGTGGACCACCGCTGCCGGACGGTCGCGGCCAGGACCTCGAGAGCCTTGGCGCTGACCTTGCCGGACAGCAGCCCGGTGAGCAGCTGCTCCCGGCGTTCCGGCTCGGCCGAGGAGTCGCCGAGGGCACGGCGCAGGCCGACCTCCGCGTCGAGCAGCCGGACCACGGAGAACAGCTCGTCGCCGAGGTCGTCCGCCGGGGCGGCCGGAGCCTTGGCGGACCGGGCCCGGGCGGACGCGGGCTTGGCGTCCGCACCGCCGAGCACGTCGAGCAGGGTGAGCTCGGCGGCGGCGAGGGCGTCGCGGCTAGCGGCATGGAATGTCATCTGCGGGTCCTAGTTCTTGGCGGGTGCCGAGACCGAGTCGAGCTCGTCGAGGAACCGGTCGACCGTGCCGCTGCGCCGGGCCTCGTCCTCCAGGGACTCGCCGACGATCCGGCTGGCCAGCTCGACCGCGGTCCGGCCGAGGTCGGCCCGCAGCTCGGCGACGATCTGGGATCGCTGCGCCTCCAGCTGCGCCTGCCCCTGGGCCACGATGCGCGCGGCCTCCTCCTGGGCCTGGACGCGGAGCTCCTCCTTGATCTGCTCCGCCTCCAGCCGGGCGTCGTCCCGGATCCGGGCCGACTCGGCACGGGCGTCGGCGAGCTGCGCCTTGTACTCCTGCAGCGCCTTCTCCGCGTCGGCCTGGGCCTGCTCGGCCCGCTTGATGCCGCCCTCGATCTTCTCGGACCGCTCCTTGTACGCGGCTTCGAAGCGCGGCACCGCGAACTTCCAGAGCACGAACAGCAGCAGGCCGAAGGCGACCAACCCGAGGATGATCTCGGAAACGTGCGGCAGAACCGGACTCGGCTCCTCCGCGGCGAGCACGACGGTGTTCAACATGGCGTCTCCCTCGAGGCCGGGGGGATCAGAGGGTGAAGAAGAGCACCAGGCCGATCAGTGCGAGCACCTCGGTCAGCACGAAGGTGGTCCAGGCGATGTTCATCAGCTTGCCCTGGGCCTCCGGCTGGCGCGCGGTGCCGTTGATGACCGCGGCCCAGATGATGCCCACGCCGATGCCCGGACCGATCGCGGCGAGGCCGTAGCCGATGAGCCCAAGGCCGGGGTTGATGTCGGCCGCCTGGGCAAGAAGAACGTTGCTCACTTGAGATTTCCCTTTCAACTCGGTCCGCGAGTTCCCGCGGATCGGGTGTGTGTCCAGATTGGTGTTCGACTAGTGATCCGAGGCCAGCGCCTGCCCGATGTAGTTGGCGGCCAGCAGCGCGAAGATGTAGGCCTGGATCACCTGGATCAGTGCCTCGAGGAACGTCATCGCGATGGCGAAGGCGAACGAGACGAACGAGACCCCGATGTTGAACGCACCGCCCGCCTCGATCAGCAGGTACTCCCCGGCCAGGGTGAACAGGAGCAGGATCAGGTGACCCGCGAACATCGCGGCGAATACTCGGACCGCCAGCGTGATCGGGTTCATGATGAACTTCTGGAAGATCTCGATCGGCACTAGCAGCAGGTAGACCAGCTTGGGTGCACCCGGCGGGAACAACGCGTGCTTGAGGTAACCGACGAAACCGTGGCGGCGGAACCCCACAGTGTGGTAGAGGGGGTACACGATCAGGACCGACAGCGCGAGCGGGAAGCCGATGTGCGACATCGTCGGGAACTGGATGATCGGGATGATCCCGAAGATGTTGTTCACCAGCACGAAGGTGAACAACGAGAGAATAAGCGGCACGAAGGGCATGAAGTCCTTCGAACCGATCTGTTCCCGCGCGATGTTGTTCCGCCCGAAGTCATAAACCGACTCGGCGAAGAACTGGAACTTGCCGGGCACCACCTTCATGCGGCTGGTCGCCGCCAGGAAGAACACCGCGATGATGATGACCGACAAGACGATCAGCACCATAGGCTTGGTAACCCCGGCGAAAATCGGCGGGAGGTTGAAATCACCCGCACCAGGGGGATTGAACTCACCCTGTGCTAGCCACAGCGCCCGCAACTGGGCTCCTTCCGGTTCTCCCGGCCGGCAGACAAACCGCCGGGGGAATCGTCACGATCAGGACTTAACGTACCTCAGCGACCCTGGGCGCCTGACGGCGGCACCCCTGCTCCCGAGAGGTGCCCCGAAGGCGCACGCGCGCACCATATCAGCCGCTCTTCGACTACCCGGACGCGCGTACTACTTACCCCTGGCCAGCGGTGACGCGACCCACATGATCGGCAGCGGACCTACCGGTCGCCGCTGTCGATGATCAAGGTCGGAATCTTGGTCCGGCGGGACGCGACCACGTCCATCGCCGCCCAGACGACCACGACGGCGAGCATGGTGAACGCGAGCGACTCGGTGTGCAGAAAGCCCACGTTGCGCAGCAGCAGCATCACGACCAGCAGGACGAGCATCTTGGCGATGAACCCGCCCAGTGCGGCGGCCATGACCAGCATCGGGTTCATCGCGGCGGTTCTGCGCATCAGCCACAGCGTGGCGAACGACGAGGCGAACGCCACGACGCCGCCGACCAGCGCACCCGACGTCCCCTCGAGCCCCGCCACCAGAGTGCCCACCGTGATCCCGGCCACCACGACCGCGATCGCCGGCCACAGCGCGTGGCGCAGCATGGCGTCGGCGAGCTTGTGCACGGACTCGGCGTGCGTGCGCGGCAGGTCCGCGAGCAGGCCGAGTCCCTCGTTCTCGTTCTTCTTGTCCGTCATCTCGACCTCAGTCTAGGTACGGCCGACACGACCAGGGCGACCAGGAGGGCGAAGCCCATCACCCAGGCCACCGCGAGCACGTCGAACAGGGTGAACGCGACCGTGCCGAACGCCAGCAGGGCGGCCCACAGGTAGATCAGCAGCACCGCGCGGCGCTGCGTGTGCCCGATCTCCAGCAGCCGGTGGTGCAGGTGCATCTTGTCGGCGTGGAACGGGCTCAGTCCCTTGCGGGTGCGCCGCACGACCGCCATCAGCAGGTCCAGCAGCGGCACGAACAGCACAGCGGCCATCACCAGCAGCGGCGAGAGCAGCGCGATCGTCTCGGTGGCCTGCGGGTTGAACACCCGCCCGGAGGCCGAGGTGCTGGCCGCGGCGATCATCAGGCCGATCAGCATCGAACCGGAGTCGCCCATGAAGATCTTCGCCGGCTGGAAGTTGTGCGGCAGGAAGCCGAGACACGCGCCGGCGAGCGTGGCCGAGATCAGCGCGGGCGCGTAGTTGTTCACGTCGCCGCCGGTCTCGTCCAGCAGGTGCAGGGAGAACGCGCAGATCGCGGCCGCGGAGATGAGCCCGATGCCGGCGGCGAGCCCGTCCAGGCCGTCGACGAAGTTCATCGCGTTGACCATGGTGACCACGAGCAGCACGGTCAGCAGCGCGCCCTGGTTCTCGTCGAGGACCAGCTGGGTGCCGCCGCCCCACGGCACCCACATGACGATCCACTGCAGACCGAACAGCACCAGGATGCCCGCGCAGGTGGTCTGCCCGGCGAGCTTGGTCAGCGAGTCCAGCTCGTAGCGGTCGTCGAGCATGCCGATCAGCATGATCACGCCGCCGCCGATCAGCACCGCGGTCGGGTCGAGGGTGAACTCGAACCCGCGGCGCAGCACCGGCAGCTGGTGGGCGAGCAGCATGCCGCCGCACACCCCGAGGTACATGGCGAGGCCGCCGAGCCGAGGGATCGGCACGGTGTGCACGTCGCGCTGGCGCGGGTGGGCCACCGCGCCCCAGCGCAGCGCGAACCGCCGCACCAGCCCGGTGAACAGGAACGTCAGCACGGCGGCGGTGAGGCCGACCAGCACGTACTCCCGGATCGGAAGCCCGGCCGGTTCGAAGCTCTGCGCGAGGTTCACCGGCGCGCTCACCGGGGGTAGGCCGGGTGGGCGGCGGTGAGGCGGCCGACGGCGTCGCGCACGGCGGCGTGCTCGGCGTCACCGGTCGCGGTGCCCGGCTCGGCGCGCACCGCGCGGCCGACCAGGCGGGCGATCTCGGCCATGTCCGGCTCGGTCATCCCCTGGGTGGTGACGCTCGGCGAGCCGATGCGGATGCCGGACGCGGTCGCGGGCGGTGCCGGGTCGAACGGGATCGCGTTCTTGTTCAGCGTGATCCCGGCCGCCTCGCAGCGCCGCTCGGCCTCCGCGCCGGTGATCTCCAGCCCGCGCACGTCGAGCAGTGCGAGGTGGGTGTCGGTGCCGCCGGAGACCGCGCGCATGCCCTCGGCCTCCAGACCCTTGGCCAGCGCGGCCGCGTTCGCCACGACCTGGGTGGCGTACCCGCCGAACTCCGGCGCGGCGGCCTCGCGCAGGGCGACCGCCTTCGCGGCGACCGCGTGCATGAGCGGGCCACCCTGGCCGAACGGGAACACCGCCTTGTCGATGGCTCTGGCGTGCTCGGCGCGGCAGAGGATCATGCCGCCGCGCGGGCCGCGCAGCACCTTGTGCGTGGTCAGCGTGACCACGTCGGCGAACGGCACCGGGGACGGGATGACCCGGCCGGCCACCAGCCCGATGAAGTGCGCGGCGTCGACCATGAGGATCGCGCCCACCTCGTCGGCGATCGACCGGAACGCGGCGAAGTCGATCAGCCGGGGGTAGGCGGTCGCCCCGGCGATGATCATGCGCGGCTCGTGGGCGATGGCCAGCTCGCGGACCTGGTCGTAGTCGATCAGCTCGGTGTCGGCGCGGACGCCGTAGGACACCGCCTGGAACCAGCGGCCGGAGAAGTTGACCAGGGAGCCGTGGGTGAGGTGGCCGCCCTGCTTGAGGTCCATGGCCAGCACGGTGTCACCCGGCTCGCAGAACGCGGCGTAGGCGGCGAGGTTGGCACTGGCCCCGGAGTGCGGCTGCAGGTTCGCGTGCTCGGCGCCGAACAGCGCCTTGGCCCTGGCGACGCCGAGTTCCTCGGCGACGTCGACCTGGGCGCAGCCGCCGTAGTAGCGGTGGCCCGGGTAGCCCTCGGCGTACTTGTTGGACAGCGTCGAGCCGAGTGCGGCCAGTACCGCGGGGCTGGTGAGGTTCTCGCTGGCGATCAGCTGCAGGCCGCCGCGCAGGCGCTCGAGCTCCCCGAGCACGACGTCGGCGATCTCGGGATCCGTGCTGGCCAGGGCGTCGAAGTCCGGGCCCCAGAACGGCGTGTCCACGCGAGTTGCTTCTTCCACGAGGCTGCAGTGGCGTCAGGCTACCGCGCCCCGGCGGGGCTACGGTTTCGTGGTGACCAAGCTGAAGAAGTCCGAGTACCGGGCGGAGTTGGCCCGACTGCAGCTGGAGCTGGTGAAGCTGCAGGACTGGGTGCGGGCGCGCGGACTGCGGGTGGTGGTGCTGTTCGAGGGCCGGGACGCGGCCGGCAAGGGCGGGGTGATCAAGCGGATCGCGGAGCCGCTGAACCCGCGCGTCTGCCGGATCGCGGCGCTGGGCACGCCGACCGAGCGGGAGAAGTCGCAGTGGTACTTCCAGCGGTACGTGGCGCACCTGCCGGCGGCCGGGGAGATCGTGCTGTTCGACCGGTCCTGGTACAACCGCGCCGGGGTCGAGCGGGTGATGGGGTTCTGCACCGACGCGGAGTACCGGGAGTTCCTGGAGTCGGCGCCGGTGTTCGAGCGGCTGCTGATCCGGTCGGGGATCGTGCTGGTGAAGTACTGGTTCTCGGTGTCCGACGAGGAGCAGGAGCGGCGGTTCCAGGACCGGATCGCGGATCGCACGAAGCGCTGGAAGATCTCGCCGATGGACCTGGAGGCCAGGCGGCGCTGGTTCGACTACTCGAAGGCCAAGGACGTGATGTTCGCCCACACGGACGTGGACGACTCCCCGTGGTGGGTGGTCGACGCGGACAGCAAGAAGCGGGCGCGGCTGAACTGCATCAGCCACCTGTTGTCCCGGGTGCCGTACGAGGACGTCGAGCCGTCCACGCTGGAGCTGCCGCCGCGCGGGGAGGCCGACCCTGGCTACGAGCGGCCGCCGCTGGAGTCGCAGCGGTGGATCCCCGAGGTGTACTAGGCGGGCCGGGTGACCTCGGTGCCGATGACCTCCTCGACGGCCGCGACGGGGACCGCGCCCTCGCGCAGGACCACCGGGCTGTCGCCGCTGAGGTCCACGATCGTGGACGGGACCGGCTCGCCGGACGGGCCGCCGTCGAGGTAGACGGCGACCGAGTCGCCGAGCTGGTCCTTGGCCTCGGTGACCGTGGCGGCCGGTGGCTTGCCGGAGGTGTTGGCGCTGGACACGGCCATCGGGCCGACGTCGCGCAGCAGCTCGATCGCCACCGGGTGCAGGGGCATGCGCAGCATCACGGTGCCGTTGCTGTTGCCGAGGTCCCAGGCCAGCGACGGCGCGTGCGGCAGCACGATCGACAGGTCGCCGGGCCAGAACGCCTCGATCAGCTCGCGCGCGGTCCTTGGCACCGACAGCACCAGTCCGTCGATGGTCGTCCACGAGCCGACCAGCACGCCGACCGGCATGTCGGGGCCGCGGTTCTTCGCCGCCAGCAGGGCGCGCACGGCCGACGAGGAGAACGCGTCCGCGCCGATGCCGTAGACCGTGTCGGTCGGGACCACCACCAGGCGACCAGCACGCACCGCGCTCGCCGCGGCGGCCAGGCCGTCGGCCCGGTCCTGCTCCGCGGAGCAGTCGTACACCACACTCACGACAGCCCCTCGCAGGCTCGGTGCTGCCGCTCGCGGCCACCCTGTGCTTGTTGGTTCGCTCCGCAAGCTCCGCTCACGGACGGAACCCTATACGCCCGACTTCGTGATCCGTCCGGCCATCTCGCGCGCGTGCCTTCGCCACGTCTGGCGGCGGAACCGGAACACGATCGCGAACACCAGGCCGGCCCCGACGACCGCGCCGACGACCACCAGGACCGGGTTGCCCATCAGGCCGCCGGCCACCACGGTGATCAGCCCGAGCGCCACCGTGAGCACCGCGAGGCTCACCGCGATGCCCTCCGGCGACCACGTCCACCGGCGGCCCAGCGCCACCTCGCGGAGCAGCTGCTGGGCGCCGCGGTCGAGTTCGTCGTCGCCGACGTCGAGCGAGAGGATCCGTTCGGCGGCCTGCTCGCAGATCAGCAGCTGCTGCTCGCTGGCGATCACCAGGGTGTCGTCCTCGGTCCTGGCCCGGCACTGCTCGGCCACCGAGTACCAGGCGCTGGCCAGGTAGTAGCGCAGCGTCGGGTCGCCCGGCCGGTCGGCGACCAGGTGCTCGAGGTCGGCCACCGCGCCGGCCGCGTGGCCCTCGCCGACCATGACCTGGGTGCGGCCGAGGCGGGCCAGCAGGGCGGCGGCCCCACCACCGGCCAGCGCGCGGCGGTAGTGCTCGTCGGCCTGGTGCCACCGGCCGCGGGCCAGGTGGACATCACCCAGTCCCACCTGATCCAGTGGATCGTCACGCAGTCGGGCCGCGGCGCTGAACTCGTCGTACGCGGTGTCCAGCTGTCCGTCGAGCAGCGCGGATCTCGCCGAAGCGGCGTGCTGGACGGCCTCCGGGACGGTCCCGGGGAGGTCGTTCGGCACCAGTCGCCACTTGACGATCACGTCCTGCCACGCTCGAAGCATTGGATCACCCCGGCCGGCACGTTACTCTCGGTAGACCCGTGTCGGGGGGGTGTCGAGGTGAAGAAGGTGCCGAGCTTCCGGTCGCTGAGCTCGAGGTGGCTCGCGGTGTCCTGCGCCGCGCTCTACCTCGTGGTGAGCGCGGTCGTCGGTGCCGCCCTGCTGTCCACGCCACAGCCGGAGAAAGTGCGGGTCCCGGCCGCGGACGGACCTACGCACATCGCGGACCGGGGTACCGAGAGCACCGTCGGGACGCCGAGGCCGCCGCCGGCCGGTTACCAGCGGGTGACCGGGCCGGAGCGGGTGCGGACCGTCATTCCGGTCGGCTGGCAGGTCGCCAAGGGCGGCGCGCCGGGTGCGATGCGCGCGACCGACCCGGCCGACAGCGGCCGGTTCGTCGGCTACGGCGGCGCGCCCGCGTCGCCGGAGGACATCGCCACGGTGCACGCGGAGAACGAGACGCGGTTCGCCGAGCGCACCGACGACTACCGGCGGATCGAGCTGAACCGGGCGAACTACGCCGGCCACCCCGCGGTCGAGTGGCAGTACGAGCACGACGACGGCAGTGGCCCGCAGCGGGTGCGGGCCCTGTTCTGGCAGGTCGACGGGATCGAGTACTTCATCTACGCGTCCGGCCCTCGGCCCCAGTGGCAGCGCATGCAACCCATCTACGACGAGATGGTGGCCAACTCACGCCCGTGACCGGGCGGTGGCGAAGCGGGGGCGGCCGGCGAGGTCGGGGTGGCCCTGGACGTCGGTGAGGACGCGGCGGGTGGTGAGCAGGTCGAGCACGGCGTCGGCGTGGGACTCGTCGTGCTCCATGGCGAACCGGCCGCCGGGGGCCAGCAGGCGGGCGGCGCAGCGGACCACGTGCGGGATGACCGACAGGCCGTCGGCGCCGGCGAACACGGCCTGGAACGGGTCGTGCTCGCCAACTTCGGGGGGTACGACCGTGCTGACCGGTACGTAGGGCGGGTTGCACACCAGCAGGTCGACCCGTCCGTCCAGGTCCGCGAGCAGCGCGGGGTCGGACACGTCGCCGGCGTGCAGCACGATCGGGCTGTCGCCGGCCTCGGCGCGCCGGTCGGCGTTGTGCCTGGCCCAGGCGAGTGCCCGCTGGTCGAGCTCGACGGCGTGCACGGTCGCGTCCGGCCGGGCGGCGGCGAACGCGAGGGCCAGCGCGCCGGAGCCGGTGCACAGGTCGACGATCAGGGGGTTCGGCACGCCGGTCAGCTCGGCCAGGCCCCACTCCAGCAGCAGTTCGGTCTCCGGCCGGGGGGTGAACACGCCGGGGCCCACCTCGACGGTGACCGGGCCGAGCGCGGCCCAGCCGATCAGGTGCTGCAGCGGGATCCGCTTGGCGCGCCGGGTCACCAGCTGCCCGATCGCCTCCACCACCTGCCGGTCGACCAGCGGCACCAGCATGAGCTTGCCGCGCTCGACGCCGAGTACGTGCGCGGCGATCAGCTCGGCGTCCACGCGCGGCGACGGCACACCGGCGCCGGCGAGGATGCGCTCGGCCTCCATCACGGCCAGCCGGAGGGGCTGTCGATTCACTGGCTCACGATCGCACAGGTGAACGGTTCTCACCCGGTTTGGTGGGCGGCGAGGCGTTCCTCGCGGTCGGCGGCGGCCAGGGCGTCCAGGACGCCGTCCAGCTCGCCGTTCATCACCTGGTCGAGGTTGTAGGCCTTGTAGTTGACCCGGTGGTCGGAGATCCGGTTCTCCGGGAAGTTGTACGTGCGGACCCGCTCCGAGCGGTCGACGGTCCGGACCTGGCTGCGGCGGTTGTCGGCGGCCTGTTTCGCCGCCTCCTCCTCGGCCATCGCCACCAGCCGGGCGCGCAGGACCTGCATGGCGCGGGTTCTGTTCTGCAACTGGCTGCGCTCGTTCTGGCAGGACACCACGATCCCGGTCGGCAGGTGGGTGATCCGTACCGCCGAGTCGGTCGTGTTCACGCTCTGCCCGCCCTTGCCGGAGGACCGGAACACGTCAACCCGCAGGTCCTTCTCGTCGATCTCCACCTCGACGTCCTCGACGTCCGGGTACACCAGCACGCCGGCCGCCGAGGTGTGGATGCGGCCCTGCGACTCGGTGGCCGGCACCCGCTGCACCCGGTGCACGCCGCCCTCGAACTTCAGCCGCGACCACACGCCGTCGGCGGTGGCCGTGCGGCTCTTGATCGCGACCGTGACGTCCTTGTAGCCGCCGAGCTCGGTGTCGGTGCCGTCGAGCACCTCGGCCTGCCAGCCGTGCCGTTCGGCGTAGCGCAGGTACATGCGCAGCAGGTCGCCGGCGAACAGGGCGGACTCGTCGCCGCCCTCCCCCGACTTGATCTCCAGCAGCAGGTCGGAGGCGTCGTGCGGATCGCGGGGCAGGAGCAGCTCGGTGAGCCTGGCCTCCAGCGCGGGGATCCGCTCCGCCAGCGCGGACGCCTCGGCGGCGAACGACTCGTCCTCGCCGGCGAACTCCCGCGCGGTGGCGAGGTCCTCGCGGGCGGACTCCAGCTCGCGCAGCGTCTTCACCGTCGGGGTCAGCTCGGCGTAGCGGCGGCCGAGTTTGCGGGCCCGGTTCTGGTCGCCGTGCACCGACGGATCGGCGAGCGCCTGCTCGAGCTCGTCGTACTCGGCCAGCAGCTCCTTGAGCGATGTCGAGTCCACGGGCGACCTTCTTTCGGGGAACGGGTCGAGACACGAAAACGGCGCCCACCCGGATGTGCGGGTGGGCGCCGTCGCGGAAGCTACTTGTTCTTCTGCCGCTTGCCGTAGCGGGCCTCGAAGCGCGCGACCCGGCCGCCGGTGTCGAGGATCTTCTGCTTGCCCGTGTAGAACGGGTGGCAGTTGGAGCAGACCTCGACGTGGATGCTGCCCGACTGCTTGGTGCTGCGCGTGGTGAACGTGTTCCCGCAGCCGCAGACGACCTCGGTCGTGACGTACTCGGGGTGGATACCGGTCTTCACAGATCTTGCCCTTTCTCGGTGGCCGCCGGGTCCCCTCGCGACGAGGGGTGAACCGGTGCCGGACTCGACCCAACAGTCTGCCAGATGTCCTGGCAGGGGGTTCAACGCTCCCCTACCAGGACGTATTCCGGCGTCCCCGCTGGTCAGTCGTCGTTGACGGTCGGGGTGTTCTTCGCCACCTGCATCAGGAACTCGATGTTGGTGCGGGTCTTGCGCAGCTGGGTGAGCAGCAGGTCGATGGCCTGCTGGGTGTCCAGCGCGTGCAGCACCCGGCGCAGCTTCACGGTGATCGCGAGCTCGTCCGGCGAGAGCAGCAGCTCCTCCTTGCGGGTGCCGGACGCGTCCACGTCCACCGCGGGGAAGGTGCGCTTGTCGGCGATCTTGCGGTCGAGCTTGAGCTCGGCGTTGCCGGTGCCCTTGAACTCCTCGAAGATCACCGTGTCACCGGCGGACCCGGTCTCCACCAGCGCGGTGGCGAAGATGGTCAGCGAGCCGCCGTCCTCGATGTTGCGGGCCGCGCCGAGGAACCGCTTCGGCGGGAACAGCGCGGTCGAGTCGACACCACCGGACAGGATCCGGCCGGACGCGGGCGCGGCCAGGTTGTAGGCGCGGCCGAGGCGGGTGATCGAGTCGAGCAGCACGACCACGTCGTGGCCCATCTCGACGAGGCGCTTGGCCCGCTCGATGGACAGCTCGGCGACGGTGGTGTGGTCACCCGGCGGGCGGTCGAAGGTGGAGGCGATGACCTCGCCCTTCACCGACCGCTGCATGTCGGTGACCTCTTCCGGCCGCTCGTCCACGAGCACGACCATCAGGTAGCACTCGGGGTTGTTGGTGGTGATCGCGTTGGCGATCGACTGCAGCACCGAGGTCTTGCCGGCCTTGGGCGGCGACACGATGAGCGCGCGCTGGCCCTTGCCGACCGGCATCACCAGGTCGATGACGCGGGTGGTGAGCAGGTGCGGCTCGGTCTCCAGGCGCAGCCGCTCGTTCGGGTACAGCGGCGTCAGCTTGGTGAACTCGGGCCGGTTCTTGGCCTGGTCCGGCTCGAACCCGTTGATGGTCTCGACGCGCACCAGCGGGTTGAACTTCTGCCGCTGCTGCTCGCCCTCGCGGGGCTGGCGCACCATGCCGGTGATCGCGTCACCCCGGCGCAGGCCGTACTTGCGGACCAGCGAGAGGGAGACGTAGACGTCGTTGGGGCCGGACAGGTAGCCGGAGGTGCGCACGAACGCGTAGTTGTCGAGCACGTCCAGCACGCCGGCCACCGGCAGCAGGACATCGTCCTCGCGGACCTCGGTGTCGGCACCGCCGCCGCCCTCGCCCCGGCCGCCACCGCGGCGGCGGCGGTCGCGGAACCGACGGCCGCGGCGCCGGCCGCCCTCGTCGTCGTCATCGTCGTCCGGGCCGTTGTCCCGGTTGCGGTTCTGGTTGCGGTCGCGACCCCGGCCGTCGTTGCGGTCGCGGTCCCTGTCCCGGTCGCGGTCCCGGCCCTGCCGGTCGCCCTTGTCGCGGCCGTCCCGGTTGTCGCGGTTGTCGGAGCGGTCGCCCTTGTCGGAGCGGTTCTCCGAGCGGTTCTCGGAACGGTTGTCGCTCCGGTCGTCCCGCTTGTCCGACTTGTCGCCTCGGTCGTCGCCGGAGCGCTGGTCGGTGTCGGGGCTGCCGGCGGCGCGGCCGGAGCCACGGCGCCGGCGGCTGCCGCCCTCGCGGCGCTCGCCGTCCTCGCCCTCGGCGGGCGGGGTGTCGGTCCTGGTCGGCGCGGCGGCTTGGTCGGCCTTCTGCTCCGGCTTGGCCTTCGACGCCCGGCCTTCGGTCTTGGGCTCCGTCTTGGACTCCGCCTTGACCTCGGTCTTCCCTTCGGTCTTCGGCTCGCTCGCGGGCTCGGTCTTGTCCCCCACACCGAGCGGAAGGGTCTCGGCCGGCGCCGGCGATGCCGATTTGGCCGGTGCGGACGAGCCCGCGCTCTGCCGCTCCTTGATCGCGGCGATCAGGTCGCCCTTGCGCATCCCGGTCGTGCCGGTGATGCCCAGCTGGCCGGCGAGTTCCCGCAACTCGGCGAGCACCATGCCCGACAGGCCGGCGCGCCGCTTGGTCGTGCCCCCGTTTGCGCTGGTGCGCGGCGCCTCGGCCGCGTCGGCGACAGTCCCGGACGCGTCCTGCGCGCCGTTGGCTGTTTCGCTGCCCAGCAGATCAGTGTTGCTCACTCATGTCCTTCCTGACCAGGTCCCCGCCTCCACAGGAGGACCCGTGTACCAGCGGACCGCCGTCCGACGAACTCGAGACGGCGTATTCCCCGGTTGATTGACCTCCGTCACGGCCATGGCCACCTGGCGTTTCGCCATTGCGGACGATGATCGTCAACGCGGAGCTGTCTCTCGGCCACCACGGCTTTCGGTATCCGCCAGCGTCGACTCCGACCTCGGAAGGCCGAGCCGGCGTCAGGAACGGATGATGCGACCCGGAAATGATTTCCCCGGGAACGACACCGGGCGCCCGTACGCGCGGTGACTGACGTCCCTGAGGGTAGACCGCCCCGCATCCGGGTGCAACAACCGGGGTGCCGGCGTGGCTGACCGATTCAACGCCCCCTACCTGGAATTTGTTCCGATCCGCTCGGCGCGGACCCCGTGCCGGTCGATCGGCAGGTCGAGCGCGGCGAACCCCCCGGTGTCCACACCGGCCGGCAGCGCCCCGTCCGGCGGCAGCGCGAGCACGGTCGGTCCGGCACCGGAAACCGTTGCGGGAACACCGTTCGCGCGAAGTTCACGCACTACTCGCATGGTGTTCGGCCAGGCCGACTCCCGGTAGTCCTGGTGCAGCCGGTCGGCGGTGGCGGCCAGCAGCAGGTCGGGCCGGGCGGTCAGCGCGTGCACCGCGAGCGCGCACCGGCCGGCGGCGAACGCGGCGTCGGCGTGCGGCACGGTCGCCGGCAGCAGGCCCCTGGTCAGCGAGGTGGCGGAGTGCTCCTCGGGTACCAGGACGACCGGCCGCAGCCCGGCGTGCGGCTCGAGCCGGACGGCACGGTACGTCGAGTCGTCCTCGACCCAGGCCAGGGCGAGCCCGCCGGAGAGACTGGCGGCCACGTTGTCGGCGTGTCCCTCGAACGACGCGGCCAGGTCGAGGGCGTCGGCACGGGTGTCGTCGTCCAGCGGACGGTCGGCGAGCGCGTACCCGGCGGCGATCCCGGCCACGATCGCGGCGGCCGATGACCCGAGCCCACGCGCGTGCGGGATCGCGTTGACGCAGGTCAGCTCCACGCCGGGCAGGTCGAGACCGAGCCGGTCGGCGGCGGCCCGCAGGGCGCGGACGACCAGGTGCTTCTCGTCGACGACGAGGTCGGCGCCCTCACCGGTGACGGTTCCGGTGACCCCGGTGCCGGTGGCCCGCACCTCGACCACGTCGTACCGGGCGAGCGCGAGCCCCAGCGCGTCGAACCCGGACCCGAGGTTGGCGGCCGACGCGGGGACGGTGACCCGGACCGCCCTCACACCAGCTCCAGGGCCGACGCCACCGCCCCCGGCTCGACCGGGACCGGTTCCACGGGGGCCATGGTGGCCAGTGCGGTGTCCGGGTCCTTGAGGCCGTGGCCGGTGACCGTGCAGACCACGGTCGAGCCGGCCGGCAGGCGCCCGTCCGACGCGGTCAGCAGCAGACCGGCCACGCTGGTGGCGGACGCGGGCTCCACGAACACGCCCTCGCGGCTGGCCAGCAGGTGGTAGGCGTCCAGGATCCGCTCGTCGGGGAGCATGTCGATCAGGCCGTTCGAGGCGTCCCTGGCCGCGATCGCGCCGGCCCAGGACGCCGGGTTGCCGACCCGGATCGCGGTGGCGATGGTGTCCGGGTCGCGTACCGGCTCGCCGTGGACCAGCGGCGCGGCGCCCTCGGCCTGGAAGCCGAACAGCCGCGGTGTGGCGTCCACCACTCCGTCGGCGGCGTAGACCGTGTAGCCCTTCCAGTACGCGGTGATGTTGCCCGCGTTGCCGACCGGCAGCAGGTGCACGTCCGGGGCGCGGCCGAGCGCGTCGCAGATCTCCCAGGCGGCGGTCTGCTGGCCGACCAGACGGATCGGGTTGACCGAGTTCACCAGCTCGATCGGGTACTCGGCCGCGGTCTTGCGGGCCAGCTCCAGGCAGTCGTCGAAGTTGCCGTCGATCTGCAGGATCCGGGCGCCGTAGGCGACGGCCTGGGCGAGCTTGCCCAGCGCGATCTTGCCGCGCGGCACCAGCACGGCACAGGTCAGGCCGGCACGGGCGGCGTAGGCGGCGGCGGACGCCGAGGTGTTGCCGGTGGACGCGCAGATGACCCCGGTGGCGCCGGTGGCCAGGGCGTGGGTCATCGCCACGGTCATGCCGCGGTCCTTGAACGAGCCGGTCGGGTTCGCGCCCTCGATCTTGAGGTACACCCGGCACCCGGTCAGCTCGGCCAGGTGTGGCGCCTCGAGCAGGGGCGTGCCGCCCTCCTGCAGGGTGACCACCCTGGCGCCGTCGGGCAGGCTGATCCGGTCGGCGTAGGCCTGGATGATCCCGGGCCAGGCCGGCCGTGTCGTGGAGGCCGCTGTCATTGTTCCTCGCCTTCGACCCGCATCACACTGACCACGTCGTGCACCACCGGCAGGCCGGCGATCTTGTCCACTGTGGAACGCAGGGCCTCGTCCGGGGCCGAGTGCGTCACGATCACCAGGCTCGCGTCGTCGGTGCGGCCCTGCTGGCGCACCGCGGCGATGCTCACGTCGTGCTCGGCGAACACCGACGCCACCGAGGACAGCACGCCCGCGCGGTCGGCCACGTCGAGGCTGATGTGGTAGCGGGTGTCCACCCGGGAGATCGGCCGCACCGGCAGCGCGGCGTAGGAGGACTCCCCCGGCCCGCGCCCGCCGACCACCCGGTTGCGGGCCACCGCGACCAGGTCGCCGAGCACCGCGCTCGCGGTCGGCGCGCCGCCTGCGCCCTGGCCGTAGAACATCAGCGAGCCGGCCGCGTCGGCCTCGACGAACACGGCGTTGAACGCGCCGCCGACGCCGGCGAGCGGGTGGGTGCGCGGGATCATCGCCGGGTGCACGCGCACCGCGACGGCCTCGGCGCCCTCGCTGTCGACCCGTTCGCAGATGGCGAGGAGCTTGATCGTGCGGCCGAGCGCGCGGGCCGCGGCGACGTCGGCCGGAGTGACCGAGGAGATGCCCTCGCGGTACACCTGGGCCGCGGTCACCCTGGTGTGGAAGGCGATCGAGGCGAGGATGGCGGCCTTGGACGCGGCGTCGTAGCCGTCCACGTCGGCCGTCGGGTCGGCCTCCGCGTAGCCGAGCCGGGACGCCTCGTCGAGCGTCTCCGCGTAGCCGGCGCCCGAGGAGTCCATTTCGGACAGGATGTAGTTGGTCGTGCCGTTGACGATCCCCATCACCCGGGTGATCCGGTCACCGGCGAGCGACTCGCGCAGCGGGCGCAGCAGCGGGATCGCGCCCGCCACGGCCGCCTCGAAGTACAGGTCGGCGCCGGAGGACTCGGCGGCGGCGAACAGTTCCGCCGCGTGCTCGGCGAGCAGCGCCTTGTTCGCGGTGACCACGGACTTGCCGGCCCGCAGGGCCTGGACGAGCAGGGCACGGGCCGGCTCGATGCCGCCGATCACCTCGACTACGACGTCCACATCGGACTCGACGAGCGCGGCGGCGTCGGTGGTGATGAGGTGCGCCGGCACGTCCGGGTGCCGGTTCGGCCTGCGGACCGCGACCCCGGTCAGCTCGACGTCGTCGCCGATCCGCGCGGCGAGGTCGCCCGACTGCTCGGTGAGCAGCCGGACCACTTGCCCGCCAACGGTTCCGCAGCCGAGCATGGCCACCTTGACACTCATGAGACCTCCAGCCGGAGCAGGTCGTCCACGGTCTCCCGGCGCAGCAGCAGCCTGGCCTCGCCGTCGCGGACCGCGACCACGGCGGGGCGCGGCAGCCGGTTGTAGCTCGACGCCATGGCGTAGCAGTACGCGCCGGTGGCGGCGACCGCGATCAGGTCGCCCGGCGCGAGGTTCTCCGGCAGCCAGCAGTCCCGCACCACCACGTCGCCGGACTCGCAGTGCTTGCCGACCACCCTGGACAGCACCGGCTCGCCGCCGCGCATGCCCTCGTCGGAGAACCGGGACACCAGGCGGCAGTCGTACTCGGCGTCGTACAGGGCGGTGCGGATGTTGTCGCTCATCCCGCCGTCCACGCTGACGTACCGGCGAGCGGTGCCGTGCCCGAGCGCGACGTCCTTGGTGGTGCCGACCTCGTACAGCGTCACCGTGCCCGGCCCGACGATCGCGCGGCCCGGTTCCACGGCGACCTTGGGCACCGGCAGCTCGTACTGCTCGCACTCCTTGGCCACGATCGTGCGCAGCTGCTCGGCGAGCCAGCCGGGCGGCGGCGGGTCGTCCAGCGCGGTGTAGGCGATGCCGAGCCCACCACCGAGATCCACTGTGGACACATCGGCGAGCGCGTTCGCGCCGTGTTCGTCACGCAGCTCGGCGAGCAGTCCGATGACCCGGTGCGCGGACAGCTCGAAGGCGTTGGCGTCGAAGATCTGCGAGCCGATGTGGCTGTGCAGGCCGACCAGCCGCAGCCCGGGCGAGCCGAGCACCCGGCGTACCGCCTCGGCGGCGTCCCCGCCGGCCAGCGAGAAGCCGAACTTCTGGTCCTCGTGCGCGGTCGCGATGTACTCGTGGGTGTGCGCCTCGACCCCGACCGTGACCCGCACCAGCACCGGCTGCACGACGCCGTGGTCACGGGCGATCCGGTCCAGCCGGGCGATCTCGAAGAACGAGTCGAGCACCACCGCGCCCACCCCGGCGGCCACGCCCTCGGCCAGCTCGGCGGCGGACTTGTTGTTGCCGTGCAACGCGATCCGCTCCGGCGGGAACCCGGCGCGCAGCGCGATCGCCAGTTCACCACCGCTGCACACGTCCAGCGAGAGGCCCTCCTCGGCCACCCACTTGGCGACCTGCACGGACAGGAACGCCTTCGACGCGTAGTGCACGAGCGCCGGGTCGCCGAACGCGCGGGCGTGCTCGGCGCAGCGCGCGCGGAAGTCGGCCTCGTCGACGACGAACAGCGGGGTGCCGTACTCGGCCGCGAGGTCGCGCACGTCGACGCCGGCGATCCGCACCGAGCCGTCGTCGGCGCGCCCGGCGTTGCGTGGCCAGACGGCGGGCAGCAGCTCGTCCAGTTCGTCACTCGTGGACGGTCGCGGGATGGCGGCGTGGCCTGGCGGCAGGACGTCGGCGTGCCGGGGCCCGGCCGGGTGTGCTCTCACTGTTTCCTACATCCGTTCCGGTGCGGTCACGCCCAGCAGGCCGAGACCGTTCGCGAGCAGCTGGCGCGCGGCGGCGCAGAGGGCGAGCCTGGCCGTGGTGAGCGGCGTCGCCTCCTCGTCGCCCTGCGGCAGGATCCGGCAGGCGTCGTAGAACTTGTGGTACGCGCTCGCCAGTTCTTCCAGGTACCGCGCGACGCGGTGCGGTTCACGCAGCGCGGCGGCGGTCGAGACGACCTTCGGGAAGTCGCCGATCGTGCGGATCAGCTCGCCCTCCCGCTGGTGGGTCAGCAGCGACAGGTCCACGTCGGACGCGCTGTCCGGCACCTTGACGCCGAGGTCCTCGGCGTTGCGGGCCAGCGACGCCAGCCGGGCGTGCGCGTACTGCACGTAGAACACCGGGTTGTCGTTGCTGCGCCTGCTCCACAGGTCCAGGTCGATGTCCAGGGTGGCGTCCACCGACGACCGGATCAGCGCGTACCGCGCCGCGTCCACGCCGACCGCGTCGACCAGGTCGTCCATCGTCACGACGGTGCCGGCGCGCTTGCTCATCCGCACCGGCTTGCCGTCGGACACCAGGTTCACCAGCTGGCCGATGAGCACCTCGACGGTGGCCGGGTCGTCGTCCAGCGCGGCGGCCGCGGCCTTGAGCCGGGCGATGTAGCCGTGGTGGTCCGCGCCGAGCATGTAGATGCACAGGTCGAACCCGCGGCGCCGCTTGTCCCGGAAGTAGGCGATGTCGCCGGCGATGTAGGCCGGGGCGCCGTCGGACTTGACGACCACCCGGTCCTTGTCGTCGCCGTACTCCTTGGACCGCAGCCACCACGCGCCGTCGGCCTCGTACAGGTGGCCGTGCTCCTTGAGCGCCTCGACGACCTCGGTGACCTGGCCGGAGCTGTGCAGGGAGTCCTCGTGGAAGTAGACGTCGAAGTCGGTGCCGAACTCGTGCAGGCTCCGCTTGATCTCGTCGAACATCAGCCCGACGCCGATCCGGCGGAACGTCTCCCGGCACTCGGCGTCCGGCAGCGCCAGCGCGTTCGGCTCGGCGCGCAGCACCGCGGCGGCGACGTCGGACAGGTAGGCGCCCGCGTAGCCGTCCTCGGGCGGTGGCTCGCCCTTGGCGGAGGCGATCAGCGAGCGGACGAACCGGTCGATCTGCGCACCGGCGTCGTTGAAGTAGTACTCGCGGACCACCTCGCCGCCCTGCGCGGACAGCACCCGGCCCAGCGCGTCGCCGGCCGCGGCCCAGCGGGTACCGCCGAGGTGCAGCGGTCCGGTGGGGTTGGCGGAGACGAACTCCAGGTTGATCCTCGTGCCGGTGAGCGCGTCGCCCCGGCCGTAGTCCGCGCCGGCGGCGAGCACCTGCCGGACGATCTCGCCCTGCGCGTCCGCCGCGAGCCGGAGGTTGATGAACCCTGGCCCGGCGATCTCGGCCGAGGCCACCCCGTCGCGTCCGGCGATGCCCTCGGCGAGCCAGCCGGCCAGGTCACGCGGCGGCACGCCGAGCTTCTTGGCCACCTGCAGCGCGAGGTTCGTCGCGTAGTCCCCGTGCTCCGGGTTGCGCGGACGCTCGATCACCACGGTCGGCGGCAGCGCGGCGTGATCGAGGTCTCGGCTGGTCAGCACGTCCACGGCGACGGCGCGGACGAGGTCGGCAAGAGCGGCGGGAGTCACCTGCGGAAGTCTAGGTAGCCTTGCCCGGGGGGCCAGGACCGGGAGGACGATCGCCATCAACATGCCACGCACACTCGCCACCCTGGCCGCCGGGCTCGTCCTGTTGGCCGGCTGCGGCACGGACGACGGCGGAAACGCCGAGGGCGAGGAGGGCGCGGAGACGTCCGCGCCGCCGGCCGGGCCGTACGCGCCGAACGAGGACGACCAGGACCCGTCCGAGCGCATCGAGGGCGTGGAGACCGTCGACTACCCGGGCGGCATGCACGCCGACCCCGGCCAGCGGGTGGCCTACGACCGGCACCCGCCGCTCGGCGGCGCGCACGACGAGGTCTGGGCCAGCTGCAACGGCGTGGTGTACGACCGCGCGGTACGCACCGAGCACATGGTGCACGCGCTCGAGCACGGCGCGGTGTGGATCGCCTACGACCCGGAGGTGCTCGACGAGGCCGAAGTGACCGCGCTGGCCGAGCGGGTCGACGGCCAGCCGTACCTGCTGATGTCGCCCTACCCGGAGATGGACACCCCGGTCTCGCTGCAGTCCTGGGGCCACCAGCTCAAGCTGGAGCGCGCCGACGACGAGCGCGTCGACCAGTTCATCCAGGCCCTGCGCGCGAACCCGTACACCACCCCGGAGCCCGGCGCGCCGTGCGACATCGACCCGCGCGCGTTCGACCCGACCGACCCGCCGCCGTTCGACCCGAGCGAGCCAGGCCCGGACGCGATGCCCGTGACGGGCGACTGAACCCGGCCGTTGACGCCGAGCCCACACCGGGTCCTTACACTAAGTCGCTGCAGCGCGTTCACCTGTACGAGACGAGGTCCGAGACCGGCATGGCGAGCGGGACGAAGAACAAGGGCAAGCCCAAGGGCAAGGGCGGGGCCAAGAGCGGGCGCGGCTCGTCGGTGTCGCGGCCGCGCAGGCCCAAGCCGTGGGGCACGATCGGCGCGGTCGTGCTGGTCGTGGCGCTCGCCGCCGGCGTGTTCACCTACGCGTTCATGCAGATCGACGAGCAGGAACAGTGGGTGGCGTCCGAGGAGAACCAGGACCCGTCCGACGACATCGAGGGCGTCACCAAGGTCGAGTACGACGGCGCCCAGCACGTCAGCGGTGACCAGCGGGTCGCCTACGACCAGAGCCCGCCGTTCGGCGGCCCGCACGACCAGGTCTGGGCCAACTGCAACGGCACCGTCTACGACACGGCCGTGCGCAACGAGAACATGGTGCACGGGCTCGAGCACGGCTCGATCTGGATCGCCTACAACCCCGACGAGGTCAAGGGCGCAGCGCTGGACACGCTCAAGGCCAAGGTCGAGGGCCAGCCGCACATGATGATGTCGCCCTACCCCGGTCTCGACCGGCCGATCTCGCTGCAGTCCTGGGGCCACCAGCTCAAGCTGGACAGCGCCGACGACGAGCGCGTCGACCAGTTCATCAGGGCGCTGCGCCAGAACCAGTACCAGCACCCGGAGCCGGGTGGCCGCTGTGACTCCGACGGCACCGGCTTCGACCCGCTGAACCCGCCGCCGTTCGTGGCCGAGCCGCCGGGCGAGGGCGCCGTGCAGATGGACGGCACGGGCGCGATCGAGGCCACCGACGAGGGTATGACGCCGCCCGCGCCGACCGGCGCGTCCGAGCCGCCGGCCACCGATGGTTCGCAGCCGACCGGCGCCTCGACCGGGGCACCGCCCAGCCAGTAGTGAGCGGAGCGACGGAGCGTCCCCGAGCACGCGACGAGGGAAGGCGGCGGGTAGCGGAGGAGCGCAGCGAACCATGACACAGCGCGAGCAGGAGGACGCCCGGCCCAGCCGGTCGAGCCGGGTCGTGGTGATCGTCGCCGCCATGGTGGCCGTGCTGCTGGTCGGCGCGGCCGGCGGCATGCTGCTGACGCTCTCGCAGGTGGACAGCGCGACCCCGCCCGGGCCGGAATCGGTGGACGTGGGTTTCGCGCAGGACATGCGGGTGCACCACCTGCAGGCGGTGACCATGGCCGGGATCGCGCGGGACAACAGCGACGACGGCGTGATCCGGGGGCTGGCCTTCGACATCGAGTCGACCCAGCTCGCGCAGGCGGGTCAGATGTCGGGCTGGCTGACGGTCTGGGGCCGTTCGACGCTGCCGCCGCCGGGTGCCGGGCACATGGGTTGGATGTCCGAGGGCGGCACGCACATGCACTCGGACGGCTCGGGCGGCGAGACCACCGAGGCGGTCCAGCGGATGCCCGGGATGGCCACCACCGAGGAGCTGAACGCCCTGCGCGAGGCCACCGGTCGCAAGCTGGACGTGATGTTCCTGCAGCTGATGCTGCGCCACCACCAGGGCGGGCTGGAGATGGCCGCGTACGGGGCCGTGCACGCCAGCACGGGTTACGTGCGGAACCTGGCGAAGAAGATCGTGGAGAGCCAGCAGGCCGAGGCGGACCTGATGGCGGCGTACCTGGCCAGGCGGGGCGCCGAGCCACTGCCGGTACCGTAGTTCACCAGCGCAGCTCGCGGCAGCCGACGGCGGCCTCGCCGGTCTCGACCTGCAGGGTGGCGTGCTCGATCTGGTACTCCTCGGCGAGCAGCCGCTGGGCGGCCGCGAGGATCGCGGACTGGTCCCGGCCCGGCTCGACGGCCACGTGCGCGGAGGCGACCTCCATGCCGGAGGTGAGGGTCCAGACGTGCACGTCGTGCACCTCGCGGACGCCGTCGAGCGCGCAGACGGAGGCGGTCAGCGCGTCGACGTCGACCCCTTCCGGCGCGTGCTGGAACAGGATGCGCAGCGACCGGCGGGCGAGCGCCCAGGTGCGGGGCAGCACGAACAGGCCGATGGCGACCCCGACGACCGGGTCGGCGTACCGCCAGCCGAACAGCAGGGTGACCAGGCCGCTGACCAGTACCCCGACGGAGCCGACGAGGTCGGCGAGGACCTCGAGGTAGGCGCCGCGCAGGTTCAGGCTCTCCTTGGCGCCGTCGCGGAGCAGCAGGAACGCGACGACGTTGGCCACCAGTCCGCCGGCGGCGACGAGCAGCACGGTGAGCCCGGGGACGGCGGGCGGGTCCTGGAAGCGTGCGATCGCCTCGTAGACGACGTAGCCGGCGACGCCGAACAGGAGGACGGCGTTGGCGAGGGCGGCGAGCACCTCGGCGCGGTAGAGCCCGAAGGTGCGTCCCGCCTTCTGCCTGGCG
Organism: Actinophytocola gossypii; assembly: GCF_025165815.1. GTDB lineage: Bacteria > Actinomycetota > Actinomycetes > Mycobacteriales > Pseudonocardiaceae > Actinophytocola > Actinophytocola gossypii. The sequence goes on from NZ_JAFFZE010000014.1 coordinate 418,670, forward strand.
CGGCGGGCGGCGAGGATGGCGATGAGCGCGAGGCCGATGCCGAGGACGTCGGTGACCATGTGGGCACCGTCGGAGATGAGGGCGAGCGAGGAGGTGGCGAAGCCCATGGTGAGCTCGAGCACCATGAAGGCGGCGGTGACCGCGAACGCGGCGGCGAGCCGGCCCACGTGTCGCCCGGAGGCGCTGGCGACCTGGCCGTGCCCGTGACCGTGCCCCATCTACCGGCTCCTTTCTCGCCGGCCGAACATATAGTCACATGCGCATCTTTGCAACTCAGAGCTTACGCGCCTGGGTGTTCATCCACCGTCCGAGTGCCCGCGTGGTGCCGGGGAGAAACCGCGCGCCGAGGGCGCCGACCCTGGCCTCCGGCGTCACCGGCACGACGAGCCGGTCGTCCCGCACGGCCCTGAGCACGGCGTTCGCGACCTTCTCCGGACCGTACCCGCGCTTCCGGTAGGCGGCGTCGGCGCTGGCCTGCCGGCGCCGCTCCTCCTCGACCCCGGCCCCAGCGAACCGCGAGGTTGCGGCGATGTTGGTGTGCACGAAGCCGGGACAGATCGCGCTCACCCCGACCCCGGCCGGCCGCAGCTCGCCGGCGAGGCACTGGGCCAGCATCAGCACGGCGGCCTTGGTGGTGCCGTAGGCCGGGAGCGAGGGAGTGGCGAAGTACCCGGCCGCCGACGACGTGACGACGACGTGGCCGCCCTCGCCCCGGTCCACCATGCCCGGCAGGAACGCGCGCAGGGTGTGGATGACGCCCCACAGGTTGACGTCGAGCACCCGCCGCCAGTCCTCGACCGAGGTGTCCAGGAACGGCCCGCTGACCCCGACCCCTGCGTTGGCCATCAGCAGGTCGACCACCCCGTACTCGGCCGTGACGTGCTCGGCGAGCCGTCGCATGCCGGCCTCGTCGGCGACGTCGACCTGGAACGCCGCCCCGCCGACGTCCGCGGCCGTCCGCTCGGCGCCGGCGAAGTCGATGTCCGCGCACAGCACCCGTGCCCCCTGTCGCCCGAGCGCGACCGCGGTGGCCCGCCCGATCCCGCTGCCCGCGCCGGTGACCAGCGCGAGCTGCCCGGCGAGTGGTTCCCGCCGCTCCCCCACGCGCGCCCGGGCGAGTTCCCGGGCGGCGGGCGCCCCGTCGACGTGCTCGACGAAGTCGGTGATCATCCGGGCGACCGCGTCCGGGTGGGTGCGGGGTGCCCAGTGCCCCGCGACCAGGTCGCGCCGGTACAGCCGCTCGCACCAGGGTTCGGCCGCCTCCAGCAGCCGGGTCGTGACGAACGGGTCGCCGGTGAGCGCCACCTGCTGCACCGGAACCGTGACGCGCCGGGTCTCGTGGCGCCGGAACATGTTCGTCCGGTAGAGCTGGAGCCCGTTCCGCGCGTCCCGGTAGTCGGCCCGGAACCTCCCCCGCAACACGCGCCAGGCCAGCTCGGGCAGGACCGGCACCCGGAACGCGGCGATGTACCACGAGTGCAGGCTCTGCCGCGCGACCGCGAGCGGCCGGCGGCGCCATCCGCGCAGCCACTCCCCCACGTGCCCGAGGTGCGGGCCGGAGAGGGAGGTGAAGGAGCGGATGAGGTCGGGTTCCAGCGCGGGCCAGGCCTGCACCGACCCCCAGTCGTGGGCCACGAGGTGCACCGGTTCGCTGCTCACCGCGCGTATGACGGTGTGCAGGTCCGCGACCAGCTCCGCCATCCGGTACCCGTCCGGGTGTTCCGGCGTCGAGGACTCCCCGTGCCCACGGACGTCGTAGGTGACGACGTGGAACCGCTCAGCGAGCCGGTCCGCCACCCGGTCCCAGACGTGTGAGTTGTCCGGGTAGCCGTGCACCAACACCACGGTGGGCGCGCCGGGGTCGCCGCGCTCGAACACCGCCAGCCGAACCCCGCCCGACTCCACCTGCCGCCGCTTCGCGCTCATACCGCCACCGTAGTTCGGAAGTTTCCGGTAGTGGCGGTCGACCGACGCCGCCCATCATGGCCGCCATGAGCGAGCGCACGAGTGAACGAACCGAGCAGCGGATGACCATGCCCCGCCGCCTCTGGGCCGTCCTGGCCATCCTGGTCGTCCAGATGCTGGCCGACGGCTTCATCGGCTGGCTGGTCATCGACGAACTCAACGAGGACGCCAGCCACGGCCGTACCCCGGACGGCGCGGGTCTGGCGTACTTCCTCTCCTATCTCAACCTGGTGATCGCGGGGGTGTTGCTCGCCTGTGTCGTCTTCACGCTGCGCCCCCGTGCCTGGGTGCGACCGATCATCTTCACCATCGAGGCGATCGCCGTCGTCAGCAGTGTGGTCAACCTGGTCCAGGGTGTGCCGTCCGGTTTCCTCGGCTTCGCGCTCGCCGTCGCGGTCATCGGCATGGTCAAGGGCGAGGATGCCGAGGAGTGGTACCGACACGGCCGGCGGGGCACCTCCTGAGCCGGTCAGGGAGCCGCCGGCGGCCGGGTGTCGCGGATGCGGCGTGCGGCTCGTCGCAGTTGGATCGTCGCCACGCCGACGAAGACGACCGCGCCCTTGACGATGCCGGTTTCCGTGCCCCACCACCAGGATCGGCAGACAGCCGATCCCCCTTGTCAGCCATTCCACTGTCGTGCCCCAGGAGGTCACAGCCATGACGACATTGGTGCGACAGATGTTCTGACAAATAGGGCGCCCTTGGCAGGATTCGAACCTGCGACACCTGCCTCCGGAGGGCAGTGCTCTATCCCCTGAGCTACAAGGGCCCGTCGTCTCCGACGGTGGGAAGCTTAGCGCATCCGTTCGGTGGCTACCGGCACGGGCCTGGTCGGGGCTCAGACGGTGATGACGGCCTTGCCGGGGATCCGGCCGTCGACCAGGTCGCGGATGGCCTGGGGGGCGTCCGCGAGCGGGTAGGTCCGGCCCACCACGGGGGCGATGTGCCCGGCCTCGACGAGGTTCACGAGTCGTTCGAGGGCGTCCTTGCGTTCCCGGGAGATCGGCGCGGTCAGGCGTTGCCGCACGAACGGGGAGAGCAGGCGCGCGGCCAGGTTGCGCTCCAGGCCGCCGAGCCACCGGCCGCCGCCCTCACCGCCGATGATGACCAGGGTTCCCTTCGGGGCCAGTGCTCGGCGCAGGTGTCGGAGCGGGCGGCGGCCCGCCGTGTCGATGATGACGTCGTAGCGGGTTCCGTCGGCGAAGTCCTCGCGGGTGTGGTCGATCACCCGGGTCGCGCCGACCGAGCCGGCCAGGTCGACCTTCGCCGTGCTGCACACGCCGGTGACGGTGCCGCCGAACGTCTTCGCGAGTTGTACGGCGAAGGTGCCGACTCCGCCGGCCGCGCCGATCACCAGTACGTCGTCACCTGGGCGCACCACGTTCTCCGTGGCGGTCAACGCGGTGAGGCCGGAGATGGGCAGGGCGGCGGCCTGCTCGAAGGACAGGCGCGCCGGCTTCGGCAGGCATCTGCGCACCGGGACCCTGGCGAACTCGGCGAACGAGCCCTCGCAGATGCCGAACACCTCGTCGCCCGGGCGGAATCCGGTCACTCCGGAGCCGATCGCGTCGACGACTCCGGCGACGTCCCGGCCGCGGATTCGGAAGCCGTCGCGGGGGGTGCGTAAGCCGGTGACGGCGCGCACCGGGTAGGGCAGGCCGGCCATGAAGTGCCAGACCCCGTAGTCGAGCCCGGCCGCGCGAACCCGGACCAGCACCTCGCCCTCGCCCGCGACGGGCTGCTCGACGTCGGTGAGCGCCAGTACGTCGGCCTGACCGTAGCTGTCCTGGGTGATCGCTTTCATGGTTCCTCCCCTGGCGGGTACTGGAAGACGTCGTCGATCGGCGCGCGGAAGACCCGGGCGATCCGGAATGCCATCTCCAACGACGGCGAGTAGCGACCCTGCTCGACGGCGATGATGGTCTGGCGTGTCACGCCGACCCGGTCGGCCAGTTCGGCCTGGGTCATCTCGCCGTTCGCGAACCGCAGCGCGCGAATCGAGTTGGTCACCTTGGTCGACTTCACCACTGCTGAAATCCCCGACGGTAGGCGAAAATCCTGGCTACGGAGCCGACGATCGCGGACAGCGCGAACATGAGGTACACGGTGTTCGCGATCCAGAAGTGCGCTGTCTCGGCCATCGCCATGACGAGCGTGGCGACCCCGCCGATCACGACGAACGAGTGGCCGACGTACTCACCGAACCGGTCGATCTCCCGGTCCCGCTCGTCGGTGCGCATGGCCTCCCGCGGCGACGCGAGGCCGGTGGCGATGCCGATCCCGATCGTCACCACGATCGCCGCGCCGACCGTCCACAGCAGCGGGGCCACGTACGCCACGTCGGCGAGCGGGACGTCACCGGCGGCACGGCTGAGCACGATCACCAGGTAGACCACGTATCCGCAGGCCGAGACCACCGCCGTGATCCACGCACGCTTCTCGTCGAGTGCCACGCGAGCTCCTGATGTAAAGCAACTTTGACATGGCCAATGTAAAGCGGTGCCGACTTCGTGTCAAGAAAACCTTACATGCGCGACGGCGCCGAACACGGAAGGATGGGCGACATGGCATTGCCCGCCCTCCCCGAGGAGTCCTTCCAGCGCGTGCTCTGCGTCGTCGCGCATCCCGACGACATGGAGTACGGCACGTCCGCGGCCGTGGCGCGCTGGACCGCGCGCGGCATCGAGGTCGGCTATCTCCTGCTCACCCGGGGCGAGGCCGGCATGCCGAACCCGCCCGAGGAGACGGCCCGGCTGCGCGTCGCCGAGCAGCGGGCCGCGTGCGAGGTCGTCGGCGTCACGCACCTGACCGTCCTGGAGCATCCGGACGGGGTGCTCGTCCACGGCCTCGACCTGCGCCGCGACATCTGCCGGGAGATCCGGCGGTTCCGACCCGACGTGGTGCTCGGCATGGGGTGGGACGTCGAGACGCCCTTCGGCTTCGACCAGGCCGACCACCGCGCGGCCGGCCTGGCGACGCTCGACGCGGTGCGCGACGCGGGCAACCGGTGGGTCTTCCCCGAACAGGTCGACGACGAGGGCCTCGAACCGCACTCCGCGCGCTGGCTCGTCGTGCCCGGACTGCCCGGTTCCGGCGCGACCCACGGCGTCGACGTCACGGGCGAGCCGCTGCGCCGCGGCGTCGCCTCGCTCGAGGCGCACGGGGCGTACCTGGCCGCGATCCCGAACCACCCCGCCCCCAAGGACTTCATCCCGACGTTCACCGCGATGAGCGGCAAGGCCGTGGGCGTTGAGCACGCCGTCCTGTTCCGCGCCCACGACCTGCAGGCACCACCGGACTTCACCGCCACCCAGGACTGACTCACGCCGGAGGGGCGAAGGCGCCCATGGCGCGGTCCAGGATCGTGGCGAGCGGTTGTGGCTGGTCGTTCGAGGTCCACGCGGTCAGCGCCGCCTCCACGCAGGCCAGGGCGGCGCCGATGACCGCGTCGGCGCGGGGGTCGGAACCGTCGGCCGGATCGGCTTCGAGTCGGCGGGCGACCTCGGGTCGGAGCAGGGCGTGCCAGCGGGCGTTCTTCTCGCGATGCCGGGCGGCCAGTGCCGGTGTGTTCACGATCAGGCGAGTGAGCCGTCGGATGCGTTCGTCGTGGGCCTCGTACTGCTCGATCAGTACGTCGAGCGCGCGCCGCATGGCCACCCAGGGCGGTTCGTCGGGCGGTCGAGCGGTGAGCGCGGCACGCAGGCGCTCACCGGCGTCGGCCACCGCGCCGAAGAGGGCGTCCTCCTTCGAGGGGAAGTAGCGGAAGAACGTGCTGCGGGAGATCTCGGCGGCCGCGCAGATGTCCTCCACCGTCGTCTCCTCGTAGCCGCGCTCGAGGACGAGGTTCTGGACGGCGGCGGCCACCTCGGCACGCATGGCCGCACGCGCTCGCGCCCGTACGCCCCGCGCCGGCTGGTTCGGACCCATGAGCGCGATGGTACTACGGTTCATTGGTGATACTGTGTCTCATATATGCGATCCAGTACCACGGAGAGATGAGAGCGATGAGCGATAAGAAGGTGGTCGTCATCACCGGGGCCAGCGACGGCATCGGGGCGGCCGCGGCGCGACGGCTGCACGCGAACGGGCACACCGTCGTCGTCGTGGGCCGTTCGGCCGAGAAGACCCGTGCGGTGGCCACGGAACTCGGTGTCGACAGCCACGTCGCGGACTTCACCCGGCTCGACGACGTCGAGCGTCTCGCCGGTGAACTCGGTGCCGCGTACCCACGGATCGACGTGCTCGCCAACAACGCCGGCGGTGTCTTCGGTCCGCGCACCAGGACCGTGGACGGCTTCGAGAAGACGTTCCAGATCAACCATCTCGCGCCGTTCCTGCTCACCCGACGACTCCTGGACACGCTCGTCGCGTCGCGGGCGTCGGTGCTGCAGACGTCCAGCACGGTGCGGTTCACCAAGGAGATCGACCTGGACGACCTCGACCACGACCGCAACTACGACCCGGTGCGCGCCTACGGTGCGGCGAAGCTGGAGAACATCCTGTTCACCACGGAACTCCACCGGCGCTACCACGCCGACGGTCTTTCGGCCGCGTCCTTCTACCCGGGCAACGTCTGGACGAACTTCGCCGCCGAGTCCACCAGCCCGGCCATGCGTCTCGTCCGCTTCCTCGGCGCCAACCCGCTGATCCGGCGCGCCATGCTGTCCACGCCCGACCAGGGTGCGGACCAGATCGTGTGGCTCGCCGAGGGCACTCCCGGAACGGACTGGCGGTCGGGGGCCTACTACTACAAGCGCAGGGCCAGCAGGCCGCGGAACGCGCAGGCGCTCGACGCCGAACTCGCCCGTGGACTGTGGGAGCGCTCCGAACAACTGCTCGCGGGGCGACTGCCGACGTGACCAGGCCGCCCGGTGGTCAGGTCGTCCCGGTTTCCGTTTCGGTTCCGGCGGCCGGTTCGGGCGGCGGGTCGCTCAGTTGCTCGCGCACGTAGTTCCACACCACGGCGATCATCGCGGCGACCGGGACGGCGAGCAGGGCGCCGGCGATGCCCGCCAGGTTGCCGCCCAGGGTGACCGCGAGCAGCACCACGGCGGCGTGCAGGCCAAGACCGCGGCTCTGCAGCATCGGCTGGAAGACGTTTCCCTCCAGCTGCTGCACCACGATGATGATCGCCAGCACGATCAGTGCGGTGGTCAGCCCGTTGAACACCAGGGCGATGAGCACCGCGACGAACCCGGCGAACAGCGCCCCGACGATGGGCACGAACGCGCCGACGAACGTCAGCACCGCCAGCGGCAGCACCAGCGGAACGCCCAGGATCCACAGCCCAAGACCGATGAACACCGCGTCCAGCAACCCCACGAAGGCCTGCGACCGCACGAACGAGCCCAACGTGGCCCAGCACCGCGCCGCCACCGCCGGGACGTCGTCGGCCAGCCGGCCGGGCAGCTGGCGGCCGAGCCACGGCAGGAACCGGGGGCCGTCCTTGAGCAGGAAGAACATCAGGAAGAGCGCCAGCACGGCGGTGACCACGCCGTTCACCACGGTGCCGACGCCGGTGACGGCGGCGCTGGCGATGCTGCCCATGCTGTCCTGCACCCGGGACACCGCGGAGTCCAGCGCGCCACTGATCTGCGCCTCGTCGATGTTCAACGGAGGTCCGGCCACCCACTCGCGCAGCTTGTCGATCCCGGCCACCACCCCGTCGGCCAGCTCACCCGACTCCGACGCGACCGGCACCGCGATCAACGCCACGACTCCCCCGACGACCAGGAGGAACGCCAGGGTCACCACCGACGCGGCCAACGCCGGCCGCCACCTTCGCCGACGCAGGAAACGGGCGACGGGCCAGGTGAGCGTGGTGATCAGCAGTGCGATCACGATCGGCCAGATGATCGACCACGCCCTGCCGAGCAGCCACAGCACCACCCAGGTCAGCAGCAGGACGAGTAACAGGTCGAAGGAGACGCGCGCCGAGGTGCGCAGCGCGGTCCGGGTCCTCGTCGCGTTCAGCCTCGCGCCCATTGGACAACCGTATTCGGAAACCGGCCGGGTCGCCGCACGGCGACTTGACCGTGCCCCAAGGTCAGCGTTTGTACTGGGCGCATGGTCAAGAAGCTCCGGCGGAACTGGCAGCTCAGCAGGGTCGGGCGCGGCGACGGAAGTGCGCTCAAGGAGTACCGCGGCTGGCAGCTCTTCACCCGTTCGCTGTTCTTCCTCGAACTCGCGGCCCCCGCGGGCGGCAACCACGTCTTCGCCGTCGACGTGCGGTACCTGGCGGACGCGAAGACCAGGAAGCAGCACGAGGACGGGGCCGGGAAGAGCCCCGCCGCGCTGTACCGCGACGGCGTCCAGGTCCACCGCTCGAACCTGCCGGCGACGTTCCCCGTGCCCGGCGGCGTCATCGAGGTCGCCACCAGCGCGTTCGGGCTCAAGCGCCTGCGCTTCGTCGCCGAGGACGGCAGCGAACACGCCCTGCGCCCGCACCGCCGGTCCCAGGAAGGGCTACGGGCACGGTTCGAGCAGCGGTTTCCCCGTACCAGCGCCGTGATCGGCACGGTGGCCGTCGTCGTCCTGGGGACGGCGCTCGCCGTCGCCCTGCTCAAGGGCGTGGAGGCCGTGACCCGGATCCCTCCCGTCGCCGAGCACGTCGGCGCGTTCACCTCGCCGGTGCGGCTGCCCGGGTGGGGAACCGTCGCGCTGGCCGTCGCGGGGGTCCTGGCCGCCGTCGAACGGGCGTTGCGGCTCCGCTATCACTGGCTGCTCGACTCGGTCGCGTCCTGATGGCCGTCGACGGCCATCCGGACGAGCGAGCGGACGAGCGGGTTGCCGTCATCGGCTCGCCAGGCGACGACGAGTTCGGTGGGTGGTTGGTCCACCAGTGGAACCGCGGTCAGTCCTTCCGGTAGGTCGTGGGACAGCGGGATGAGGCCGACGGTGTTGTTCCAGACAACGGCCTGGAGGCATTCGCTCGCGGTGCGGACCACGGGTCGCGATGCGTGCGGGGGCGCGGCGCCGGTCCAGAACTCGCACCACAGCGGGTCGGTCGTGTCGGGGAAGCGGAACCACTGCCGGTCGGCGAGGTCGGCGAGGCTGATGCCGGCGCGTCCGGCGAGCGGGTCGTCGAGCCGGAGCACGGCGCCGACCGGATCCGTGCGGAGCACCCGGGTACGCAACCCGGTGGTGTCGAAGGGCAGCAGGGTAAGCGCGAGGTCGACCACGCCGGCGTGCAGACCGGCGCTCGGGTCGCCGAAGTCGGCCTCGCGGACGGTGACCGGAACGGCGGGGTGCTGCTCGCGGAAGGCCCGCGCCAGGCGGGAACCGGTCTCCCGGACGCTGTCGGCGAGGGTGCCGATGGTGACGCTCATGCCGCCGGCTGCCTCGGCGACGCGAGCCCTGGTCCGGTCCGCGCGTTCCAGGAGGTCACGGGCCTCCCGGTACAGAGCCTCGCCCGCGCTGGTCAGGGTCACGCCCCGGGGCGACCGTTCGAGCAGCACGGCGCCCAGGTCACGCTCGAGCCGGCGGATGGCGCGGCTCAGGGGCGGCTGGGTCATGTGCAAGCGGTTGGCCGCGCGGCCGAAGTTGCGCTCGTCGGCCACCACGGCGAAGTAGCGGAGCAGGCGCAGGTCCACCTTCGAACGGTATCGCTACCCGGAGTGCTCGGCGCACAGGCAACCGACGCCGGGAGCGATCCATTCGCGGCCGGCCCAGTCCGGGTGGCGCCGCAGCAGCACGTCGGTCACCTCGGCGACCACGGTCTCCTCGGACATCGCCGAGTCGCGGCGGCGCCAGGTCTCGTCGCGGAGTTCGGTGAGGTAGTCGCGTACGACGTGGAGGAGGTCGGCGCCACCGAGGTCGCCGTGCCCGGGGACCACGGTGGCGGGGCGCCGCGCCGCGAGCCGGTCCACGACCTCGATCCAGCGGACGCCCGAGACGTCGGTGTCGTGCGGCGGGAACCACGGGAAGATGGCGAACTGGCCCGTCTCCACGAGGTCACCGGTGAACAGCACGCCCGCGTCGGGGACCGTGACGACCTGGTCGCCCCGGCTGTGGGCGCGTCCCGTCGGCCGCAGGTGGACCACGCGTCCGCCCAGGTCGAGGTCGTGGCCCCGGTCGTCGGCGTAGACGACGTCCGGGGTCGCGAGCTGGACGCCGTCGAGGCGGCGGGCGACCGACTCCCCCAGGCCGCGGAACATGCTCAGGTAGCCGGGGCCCTTGGTCGCCAGGTCGTCGGCCTGGGCCCGGTTGACCAGGTAGGTCGCCTCGCCGGCGAACACCTGGGCGCCGAAGGCGTGTTCCGGGTGGAAGTGGGTGGTCGTCAGGTAGATCCGGCGGCCGCGGGCCTGTTCCCTGGCGAAGGCCAGGACCTGCTCCGCGTTGTCACGCCCCAGGCCGGTGTCGATCACCAGTACCGAGTGGCTGCCGCCGACGACGCCGATGTTCGGCACGAGCTGGACGCCGCGGTTCGGCACGACGAGGAGGTCGGGGGCGATGTCCTCGGCACGGGCCGGGTCGACCGCCGGGTCGGGCAGGTCCAGGTTCGGTGTTCCGTCGTCGTCCACGCCCCCAGTCCAGCCCGTACCCCGGGGGATCGTCCAAGACCTTCTCGGTGGGGCCGATACTCAGCGGGCATCGGGCCGGCAGCGGATGCGGGTGGCGGCGGTGGGGTCGCCGTCGAGCCGGTGCAGGCGGATCGGCGCCGTACCGGGGTTGTGGTGCAGCCGGATCCCGTCGCCGAGCAGGATCGGCGCGACGTGGATGTCGATCTCGTCGATCAGGCCAAGTTCCAGGAGTTGCGCGCCGATGGTCGGCGAGAACACTCCGAGGTTCCGGCCGCCGGCCGCGGCCAGCCCGGTCCGCACCGCCTCCTCGACGGGGCAGGACAGGAACGTGATGTCCGGAGTGGGCGGTGCGTCCTCGGGATGGTGGGTCAGGACGAAGATCGGTCCGGTCCACGCCCCGCCCCAGGGCCGGGAGTCGCCGATCGCACTGTCGAAGCCGTCGCGGCCGGCCAGTACGGCGCCGGTGGTCGCGATGTACTCGTCGATCAGGCCGCGTTGGGCGGTGAAACCGGTCATCCAGCTCATGTCGTGCTGGGGTCCGGCCACGAAGCCGTCGAGCGACATCGTGAAGGCGAAGAGCACTTTTCCCAGCGCCGGGCGGGATTCGGTCGTGTTCATCGGCCGACACTATGCGTAGGGTGGTGCCGATAGGAGTTCCAATTCCGGACCGGTTATGAGTACCAGTTCACCCGAGTTGTTCGTGGAGCTCGACCGCTCCCGTCCGCGCGGTCTGCGCGCCCAGTTGGAGCGGAACCTGCGGGACGCCATCAGGGCGGGCCGGCTGCGCCCCGGCGTCCGGCTGCCCTCGTCCCGCACGCTCGCCGCGGACCTCCGGATCACCCGCGGGGTCGTCGTCGCGGCCTACCACCAGCTGACCGCCGAGGGCTACCTGACCTCCCGGCAGGGCTGGGGCACCGTCGTCAACGCGATCACCACGCCCCGGGAACCACGATCCCGGCACCCGCGGCCGGACGGTGTTCGTCACGACTTCCGGCCGGGAGCCCCGGACGTCGGCCTGTTCCCGCACGCGGCCTGGGCTCGCGCGACCCGCACCGCCATGCGGTCCCTACCCGACCAGGCACTGGGCTACGGCGACCCGGCTGGGCTCCCGGCACTGCGCGAGACGCTGGCCGACTACCTGGGCCGGGTCCGGGGCGTGTCCTGCGGGCCGGACGACATCGTGGTGTGCAACGGGTTCTCGCACGGGTTGAGCCTGCTGGCCCGGGTACTCGCCTCGCGGGGCGTCGCGGTCGAGGACCCGGGCCACCCCAGCTGGCGGGAGCAGCTCGGCGCCGGCTGCCACCCCGTCGAGGTCGACGACGAGGGGCTGCGGGTGGACCGGCTGGCCGCGTCCGGGGCGGGCGCGGTGCTCGTCACGCCCGCCCACCAGTACCCGACCGGCGTGGTGCTCTCGGCCGGCCGCCGGATCGACCTGCTCGACTGGGCACGCACCAGCGACGCGTACGTCATCGAGGACGACTACGACGCCGAGTACCGCTACGACGGTCACCCGGTCGGTGCCCTGCAAGGGATCGCGCCCGATCACGTCATCCACGTCGGCAGCCTGTCCAAGAGCCTGGCGCCCGGGCTGCGACTCGGCTGGCTGGTCGTTCCTCCGGCGCTGCGCGACGAAGTGGTCGCCGCCCGCGCGCACGGCGACGGGTTCACCGCCTCGATCATCCAGGCCACCGTCGCCGAGTTCGTCGCCCGCGGCGACCTCGACCGGCACCTGCGGCGAACCCGTCGCGAGTACCGCCTTCGACGCGACGCGCTGATCGCGGCCCTGCGCCGACTGCTGCCCGGCTCCCGTGCGACCGGCATCTCCGCGGGTCTGCACGTCCTGGTCAGGCTGCCCGAGGGCACGGACGCGCCCCGTCTCGCCGCCACCGCCGCACGCCACGGCATCCTGGTCCGGCCGTTGGACCGCTACCGGTTCGGCTCGACGCGAGAACGGCCCGCGGCGCTCGTACTGGGCTACAGCAGGCTCACGCCCCACCGCATCGAGGAAGGCATCCATCGGCTCGCCACCATCGTCAGCGGCGCGGTTCCCAGCGGAACATCCGGGAGGCCAGCGTGACGGCGACGATCACCCAGGCCAGCGTGGGCGCCAGCAGGAGCAGCGAGTCCGTCACGGCGACGCCGCCGTTCCAGGCGTTGACGACCAGTTCGGTGGCCGAGCCGCCGGGCAGCAGCCGCTTGACCAGGGTGAGTTCCTCGGTGCCGGCGATGCCCACCCAGCTGGCCACGGCGATCGTGCCGATGCTGACCGGCAGGGTGGTCACCTGCGCGTGCTCCGGGGAGTTCGTCAGGCCCGCCGTGGCCAGGCCGAGGCCCAGCATCATCACCAGCATCGAGACGACGGCCGCCGCCAGCAGGACGACGTTGTCCGGACCGCCGGCGACCACTGCCAGCACCACCAGGATCACCACCACCTGGACCAGCGCGATCACGGTGACCGGGAGCAGCAGCCCGGACAGGATGCCGGCGTCGCCGATCGCGGTGGAGCGCAGGCGTTTGAGGAACAGGTTCTGCCGGCGCGAGGCCAGCGTCGTCACGGTCGTGGTGTAGAGGCCGAACGCGCCGACGGTGAACATCACGATCGCCGCGATGTAGCCGAGGCTGCCGACCGACGCGAACAGCTCGTGGCGGTAGATGAAGAACGCGGCGATGGCCACCGGCATGATGAAGCTGGTGACCAGGACCAGCCGGTTCCGGAAGATCTGAACGAGTTCGCTGAGCGCGATGGGAAGCATTGCGGAAGTCCTTTCCGTACGTGGTCTATTCGGTGCCGATGGCGCGGAAGACGTCGTCGAGCCGGGTCGGGCCGGCTTCGAGGTCCCGCAGCTCCAACCCGTTGTCCCGCGCCCAGCGGAGCACGACGTGCAGGTCCTTCTGCAGGCTGAAGGTCTCGACGAGGAACCTGCCGTCGGCCTCACGGGTGGCCTGCACCGGCAGCGCGGGCGCGGGCGTCGGCAGGCCGAAGCGGATGACGGCGGGCAGGGTCCTGGTCAGCTCGGCGACGGTGCCCTCGCGGTGGAACGTGCCCTGGTGCATCAGGCCGATGCGGTCCGCGTGCTGCTGCGCCTCCTCCAGGTAGTGCGTGGTGAGCACGATGGTGGAGCCGGCCTCGCGCAGCCTGCCCACGGTGGCCCAGAGGTCGTCCCGCGACTGGATGTCCAGGCCGGTGGTCGGCTCGTCCAGGAAGACCAGCTCGGGCGTGCCGTACACGGCGGTGGCGAAGTCCAGGCGCCGCTTCTCGCCGCCGGAGAGCTGGGACACCCTGGTGCCGGCCTTGCGGGTGAGGTCGACGATGTGGAGCACCCGGTCGACCCGGTCGGTGCGCCCGGTGAGCCCGCCGATCAGTCCGACCGACTCCTTGACCGTCAGGTCCGGGGAGAACCCGCTCTCCTGCAGCATGATGCCCATCCGGGACCGCACGGCGCGCCGGTCGCGGGGGCTCTGCCCGAAGACCCGCACCGTGCCGGAGGTGGCCGCGCGGTGGCCCTCGACGGTCTCCAGCGTCGAGGTCTTCCCCGCGCCGTTCGTGCCGAGCAGGGCGTAGAGCTCGCCCTGCCGCACCTGGAAGGACAGGTCCCGGACGGCGTGGAAGTCGCCGTAGGAGAGGTGCAGGTGTTCGACGTCGATGACTGCTGTGGAGGTCATGCCCTGAATTCCAGCCGTCGGAACGGCCACCGACCAGTGCGGCCACGTCACCACTTGGGCATGACGAATCTCGGGGTGAAGGCATGACACGGCGTCACTGGTGAGGTCGGGGGATTCGACGAATACTGGGCACAATGGACACCAGACCGATGCGCATCCTGCTGACGGCCAACCTGGCCGTGTTCCTCCTGGTGTGCGTGGCGTTCCTGCTGCACTACCTCGGCTTCGGCCTCTTCCCGGACGACGTGGCGGCGTGGTTCGAGAACAACGAGTGGCTGATGTGGACGGCCGTGGCCATCGCGGTCGCCAGTGCACTGGCGCTCCCCCTGATCAGCCCGAGGACGCGGCGGTGACCGAGCACCGACGGACCTACCGCTCGGCCGCTTGCGGCGACACGGCGCGGGGCAGGCTGCGGACGTTGAACATCGTCACGCAGGTCAGTGCGCTCGCGCCCGTGGGGACGCTCCTGGTCGTGATCGACGCCACGAACTGGTGGCAGGCCGCGGTCCTGGCCCTGGGCGTGCTGACGGCGCTGGTGGCCGTCGTGCGCTGGGCGGCGGACGACCTCGCTCGGGTGGCGGTCCCGTGCCTGGTCGTCAGCATGGCGGTGTGGGTGTTCGGGGTGCTGACGGAAGGCCACACCGCGTTCTACGGCATCTCCGTCGTCGCCTGTCTCATCGTGCCGGCACTGCCCCGCCACCGTGGGGCGGCGGCCGTCGGGATGACCGCGCTGGTCGCCGCGGTGGGCGCGACCAGGCTGTCGCTGTCCGACGACGTGCCCGGCGTCCTGGTCACGTACGTGCTCATCCCCACCGGCGTCATCGTGGTGACGATCGGGTTCATGTTCGCCAACCAGGCGTTCTACAGAGTGCTGGACGAGCTGGACGAGGCGCGGGAACGCGAGGCGGAGCTGGCGGTCGTCCAGGAACGGGCCCGCTTCGCCAGCGACCTGCACGACATCCAGGGCCACACCCTGCACGTGGTGAAGCTGAAGGTCGCGCTGGCCGAGCGGCTCGTGCGCACCGACGCCGACCGGGCGGCCGAGGAGCTCCGGGAGATCCACGCCCTGGTCGGGGACACGATCAAGCAGACCAAGGAGCTCGCCTACGCGCAGCGGCGGCTCAACCTGTCCGCGGAGCTGGAGAACGCGAAGAACCTGTTCGAGGCCGCGGGAATTCGCGTGCGGGTCGAGCGCGAGTCGGACGTCGACCCGCACGCCAACGAGCTGCTCGGCCAGGTGCTCCGGGAGACCACGACGAACATCCTGCGGCACGCCCAGGCCACGGAGGTGCTGATCACCCTGTCCCGGTCGGGCATCGCCATCGACAACGACGGCGCACCGGAAGCCCCGCTCGACGAGCTGCGCGGGTTGGCTACGCTCAGGGAACGGGTGGCGGGCGACGGAGGCGAGCTGACAGTGGAGCAGCAGGGCGGGCGTTTCCTGACCGCGGCGGCGTTCCCCGGTGGCCAATGGCGGGAGGACCCATGACGACGGTCGTACTCGCCGACGACGAGGCCCTGCTCCGCAAGGCGATGGCGTCGCTGCTCCCGCTCGAGGGCGAGATCACCGTGCTCGCCGAGGCATCGGACGGCGCGGAGGCCGTCGAGGCCACCCTGCGGCACCGGCCCGACGTGCTCGTCGTCGACCTGGAGATGCCCGGCGTGGACGGGCTCGGCGCCGTCGCGGAGATCCGCCGGACCCGGCCGGACCAGGTGATCCTGATGCTGACCAGGCACGCCCGGCCGGGGGTGCTCCGCAAGGCGCTGAAGCTCGGGGTGCAGGGGTTCGTGAGCAAGTCGGCGGAGCCGGCGCACATCGCCACGGTGATCGGAACCCTGCACGGGGGCAAGCGGTGGATCGACCCGGACGTGTCCGCGCTCGCCGTCGTGGACGACTGCCCGCTGACCGACCGCGAGGTCGACGTGCTCCGCGCGACCGGTGACGGCTACTCGGTGGCCGACATCGCCGGCCAGCTCCACCTCGCCGAGGGCACGGTGCGCAACTACCTGTCCAACGCCATGCAGAAGACCCAGACCAGGACCCGGCACGAAGCCGCCCGGTACGCCCGCGAACACGACTGGCTGTGAGGCATGCTGTGAGGCATGCCTACTGACGCCCACCCCGGCCTGGATCCCGCGGGTCCGAGGACCGCTGGCCCGATGTTCGCGGCGCTGTACGGGTCGTTGCGGCCGCACCCGGAGCGGGGTTCGCGGGACCCGTACGCCCTGTTCCACGACCGGTCGGTCGCCATGGGGTGGATCGACGGCCTGTGGGGTATGAACGACGCCGGGCTGGGTGATCCCGGGTCGTCGCTGGTCGCGTGGTTCCAGGTGGGGGCCGAGGCGGTGCCCGGGGATCGGCCGCTTCCGGTGCAGCCGTTCCTGCGCTGTGCGGGGGACGTGGTGGCGCGGATCGGGCGGCTGGGGTTGCGGGCGGTGCAGGTGCTGTTGCCGGTACAGGGCCTGGAACCGTCGCCGAGGACGCCGTCGATGTTCGCCGCCCGATGGTTCGATGACCGGGATCCCCGGTCGAGGACGCCGGTGCGGGTCACGCTGGACAGCGGGCGGGCCACGTCGGTGCCCGAGGCGGCCGGCGCGCTACGTGACCGGATCCGCCAGCTGCACCAGGACGTTTTCGTGTGTGAGTCCTCCGAGGTCGGTGGGCACGAGCCGCCGGCGCCGCCGTTCGACGACGGTTTCTGGAACGGGCCGCCCGGGCAGCGGGTGACGTTCGAGGGGACGCTCGCCGAGTGGTCGCCGGACGCTCTCGGCTGGCTGGGTGCGTTCCTCGGCGACCTGGCCGCGCAGCAGGGCGTCACCAGCCCGCTCCTGCTCACGGTGTCCACGATCGAGGGTGAGGAGCCCCTGTGACGGAATGGGTCCGGCGTTTCCACCCCTCGGACGACCCGCGCGCACGGTTGGTCTGCTTCCCGCACGCCGGGGGCTCGGCCAGCTACTTCTTCCCGGTGTCGCGGGCGCTGGCCCCGTCGGTGGAGGTGATCTGCCTGCAGTACCCCGGCCGCCAGGACCGCCGCACCGAGCCGTGCCTGGACGACGTGTCGGCCTTCGCCGACGCCGCCGCCTCGGCACTGGACCCGTGGCTGGACCTCCCGATCGTCCTGTTCGGCCACAGCCTGGGCGCGAGCATCGCGTACGAGACGGCCCGCCGCCTCCAGTCGTCCGGACGGGAGGTAGTCGCCCTGTTCGCCTCCGGCCGCCGCGGCCCCACCACCACCCGCCACGAACGCGTCCACCTACTCCCCGACGACGGCCTCCTCGCCGAACTACGCCGCATGTCCGGCACCGAAGCCACGCTCCTCGCCGACGACGAGCTGGTGCGGATGATCCTGCCCGCGCTCCGGGCCGACTACCGGGCCGCCGAGACGTACCACCACTCCCCCGGCGAAACCCTCCGCTGCCCGATCATCGCCCTCGTCGGCGACAACGACCCGAAGGTCACCGTCGACGAGGCCCGCGACTGGGCCGCCCACACCACCGGCCCGTTCACCCTCACCGTGTTCCCCGGCGGCCACTTCTTCCTCCAGGACCACCAACAGGAGATCGTCACCGCGCTCTCCGACCAGATCGCAGCCCTCGGCGCTCACCCGTCCGGATGACCGGGCTCCCACACGAGTTGCGTGGTCGGTACGGCGCTGCTTGTCGGCGTGATCGAGCGTGCGCGACTGGATCCTCGCACGGAGTTCTTCCTCGGTCTGACCGGAGTCAAGGCGGCCAAACTCGGTTACGCCATCTCCGCCCGCCACTGGGCAAGGGGTACGCCACCGACGCCGCCCGAACGATGGTCACCTTCGGGTTCGTCACGCTCGGTCTGCACCGCATCGTGCCGCTGTCGGCCCCGAGAACGCCGCCTCGATGGCGGTCGTCACCCGGCTCGGCTTCACGCTGTTGGACCACGAGTGAAAGCGTGGAGGCTCGGCGTCAGTACAGCAGTAGGGCTATCGGGGTCACGATGATCAGGGTGAGGACCACGCGCTGGAACCAGATCACGATCAGCTTGGGGACGGAGATCGGGATGTCGGTGGCGACGATGCACGGCACCAGCGCGGAGAAGAAGATGATCTGGGACACCGACACCACGCCGACAACGAACTTCACCGCGGCCGCTGACTCCACGACCAGCAATGCGGGGAGGAACATCTCGGCGATGCCGACCGCGGAGGCCTTGGCGGCCAGGAGTGGTTCGGGGAGTTGCAGGGCCCAGGTGAACGGGTAGAAGACGTACCCGAGCCAGTCGAACACCGGGGTGTAGGTCGCGAGCACCAGACCGAGTAGGCCGATGGACAGGATCGACGGGAGGATCGCCATCGTCATCAGGATGCCGTCGCGGAGGTTGCGGAGGATGTTCCTGCCCAGGGGTGGGGCTTCGGCGACGGCTTTGCGGGCTTCGCGCCACGCTTGGGGGAAGCGTTGGCCTCGGCTGACCTGCTCCGGTTGGGGCACGGCGCCTTCGAAGTAGCTGTCCTCGATCCTGGACAGGGGCCAGATCCGTACGGTGATCGCGGTGACGGCGAACGTCACCAACAACGAGGTCCAGAAGTAGGTGTTCCAGCTGCCCATCAGGTCCAGCGTCGTCGCTACGACCACCATGAAAGTGGCCGACACCGTCGAGAACCCGGTCGCGATGACGGCGGCCTCGCGGGCGGAGTACTTGCCCTCCTTGTAGACCCGGTTCGTGATCAGGAGACCCAGCGAGTAGCTGCCGACGAACGAGGCGACGGCGTCGATCGCGGAGCGGCCTGGGGTGCGCCATACCGGGCGCATCACGGGCTGTACCAGGGAACCGATGAACTCCAGTAGGCCGTAGCCGACCAGCAGCGCCAGGAACACCGCGCCGATCGGCACCAGCAGGCCGACCGGGATCACCAGACTGTTCAGCAGGAACGGGCCCATGTCCTCGGCGAACAGCCACGCCGGACCGACGTCGAACACGAGCATCACGCCCACGACCAGCCCGACCACCTTGAACACCGAGAACACCACGGTCACCGCCGACCGCCGCCAGGTGCCGGTGACGAACGGGTGCACCGCGCCGGCCAGGATGATCGCCAGCGCGAAGTACGGCAGCACGCCGGGCACCCACGACTCGATCGCGCTAACCGTGTGGTCGAGCAGGATGGAGCTCTCACCGTTCAGCTCGACCGGCACGAAGAACACGAACGCACCCACCAGGCTGTAGACGAAGAACGTCCACATGGGCACGTCACCGGTGACGTTCTCGCTGGTCCGGGCTTCGCCGTGCTGCTCTGTCGCCATCGGCACACCACCTCCGCCCGGGCAGCCTCGCACGCTCTTCCACCACGCGGAACACGACGTCCGGAGCGAATGTCTCGGATTCCAGACGCGGCGTGCGCTCGGCCTCTCCCCCGGGTTTCCGACCGCCGGGCATGGGTAGCGCTGCGGGAGGAACCCGACAAGGAGAGCTGACGATGACACCACCAACCGAGGACACCACCCAGCGCCCGAGCGTCGTCATCGCGTCGTACCCGCGCTACGCGGACGCGGAGCGGGCGGTGGACTTCCTGTCCGACAACGGCTTCCCCGTTCGGCATACGGCGATCGTCGGCCGGGGGCTGGAGTGGGTGGAGCAGGTCACGGGTCGGCTCACCGCGCTCACGGCGGCCGGGCGGGGGGCCGCGTCCGGGGCGGTCGCCGGTGCGCTGCTCGGCTGGCTGCTCGGCCTCTTCAACTGGATGGCGCCGGTGATCTCCGGGCTTCTGGTCGCCCTCTACGGCGCGGTCATCGGGGCGGTCATCGGCGCGATCGTGGGGTGGCTGTCCCATCTCGGCACGGGCGGGCGGCGGGACTTCAGTTCGGTGCCGAACCTGCGGGCCGAGTCCTACGACCTGCTGGTCGAAGCCGAGGTGTCCGACGACGCGGCGCGGGCGTTGCGCGACCATAGTCCGATTTGAGGCTTCGCCAGGCAGGCTGGCGAGTATCGGCGTCCAAGTCTCCAAAAGGAGTTCAATGACAGACTTGAAGGCATGAATGCCGAAGAGATGAAGCAGCACATCTGCGAGACGTTCGACGGGATCCGGGTGATGGAGAACGCCGGGGACATCTTCCTGATCTACGACCCGGAGGCCGACCTGCCCGACGAGCGCACGTTCCCGTTCGTGACGATCGTGACCGGGGACAACTACGACAGCGTGTCCGCGTTGGACGAGCCGGGCGCGTACCGGTTGAACATCGGGCTGACGAAGGGCACCTATACGTCGATGTTCGGTGCCGCTCCGACCGAGCGGGACGAGAACGGGATCCTGGTGACCGGGCACGACCACGCGGCGCGCGACCGGCTGACGCCGCATCCGATCTACGCGTCGCAATACTGGGTGGCCGTGGTGAACCCGGGGCCGGCGACCCGGGACGCCATTCCGCCGCTGCTGGCGGAGGCGCACGCGTTCGCCGCCCGCAAGTACGCCAACGCGCGTTCCCGGCTCACCTGAGTTCGGCGTCGAGGATCGCGAACAGCTCGTCCGCGGTCGAGGTCTCCAGGTCCGTCCCGGCCTGCGGGGCGCAGCGCGCGGCCAGCTCGCGTAGTCGGGTGGCGAGTTGGGCGCGGGCCTCGGCGGGGGCGGCGGCCACCGACTTCTCCAGGGCGGTCAGCTCGGTGTCGAGGCGGCGGGCCGGGTCGTCGGGGGCCAGTTCGGCGGCGAGGTGGTCGGCCACCGCGGCGGGGTTCGGGTGGTCGAACACCAGGGTCGCCGGCACGCGGTGGCCGGTCACGCCGGTGAGGCGGTTGCGGAGTTCCAAAGCGGTCAGGGAGTCGAAGCCCATCTCCAGGAAGCCCTGTTCGGCGGGGATCGCGTCGGGGCGGTCGTGGCCGAGCACCGCGGCGGCGTGGGTGCGCACCAGGTCGAGCAGCAGGTGGCGGCGTTCGGCGGGGGGCGCGGTGGTCAGGCGGGTGGTCAGAGCGGACTCGGTGGGCTCGGCGGCCTGGCGGGTGCGGTGGCGGACGAGGCCGCGGAAGACGGGGGCCAGGGTGTCGGCCTGGGCACGCAGTGCGGGGAGGTCCAGGCGGGCGGGCACCAGGTAGGGGTCCCGCGTGGACAGTGCGGTGTCCAGGAGGGACAGTGCGAGCGCCTCGGGCATCGGGGTCAGGCCGGAGCGGGACATCCGAGTCTGGTCGGTGGCGGTGAGGGTCGCGGTCATGTCGTCGCCGGTGGACCAGCGGCCCCAGGCCAGTGCGTGGGCGGGAAGGCCTCGGGCGTGGCGGTGCTGGGCCAGGGCGTCGAGGAACGCGTTGGCGGCGGCGTAGTTGGCCTGGCCGGCGGCGCCACCGATGCCGGCGATCGAGGAGAACAGGACGAACGCGTCGAGGCCGTGGTCGCGGGTCAGCTCGTGCAGGTGCCAGGCGGCGTCGACCTTGGCGCGCAGTACGGCGGCGGTGCGTTCCGGGGTGAGCGCGGTGAGCACGCCGTCGTCGAGGACGCCGGCGGTGTGCACGACGGCGGTGGGTCGGTGCCGGCTCAGCAGGTCGGCCAGGGCGGCGCGGTCGGCGACGTCGCAGGCCGCGACGGTGGCCCGGGCGCCCAGGGTGGCCAGTTCGGCGACGAGGTCGTCGGCGCCGGGGGCGGCGGGGCCGCGACGGCTGACCAGGAGCAGGTCCCGGACGCCGTGGGTGCCGGCGAGGTGGCGGGCGACCAGGCGGCCGAGGCCGCCGGTGCCGCCGGTGACCAGGACGGTTCCGGTGGTCGGCCAGGCCGGCTCACCGGTCGGCTGGTCGGCGCGGCGGAGCCTCGGCACCAGGAGCGCGCCGTCGCGGACGGCCAGCTCGGGTTCGCCGGTGGCGATGGCGCCGGCGAGGGTGTGCGGCGGGACCTCCTGGCCGGCGTCGACGAGGGTGAACCGGCCGGGGTTCTCGGCCTCGGCGGCGCGGACGAGGCCCCAGACGGCGGCTGCCGGGAGGTCGGTGACCTGGTCGTCTGGTCCGGTGGCGACGGCGCCGGAGGTGACGACGGCGAGCCGGGAGGTGGCGAACCGTTCGTCGGTGAGCCAGCGGCGGGTGGCGTCGAGGGCGCGTAGGACCGCGCGGTGGGTGGCCGTGCCGGGGTCCAGGCCCGGCTCGGCGTGACAGGTGAGGACGGCGACCTCGGGAGTCCCGTGTGGCAGGGTGTCGAACTCGGGGTAGGGGTCGGCGGCGGCCGGGGTGGGGCCGGGGCGCCAGTCCAGGGTGTAGAGGTCGTCAGTGCGGCCGGTGGTGGCGATCGGGCGGGCGATGAGGGACTCGACGGTGGCCACGGGTTCGCCTGCCTGGTCGGCGAGGGTCAGCGTGACGGCGTCGGTGCCGGCGGGTGCGATCCGCACCCGGGCGGCGGTGGCGCCGGTGGCGTGCGAGGTGACGCCGTGCCAGGCGAACGGGACCTCGACGGGGCCGTCGGTGTCGAGGCGGGCGTGCGTGGCGGCGTCGAGGAGCGCGGGGTGCAGGTGGAACGAGGACGGATCGTTGCCGGGAAGGGTGACCTCGGCGAACACCTCGTCGCCGCGGCGCCAGGCGGTTCGGGTTCCCTGGAAGGCGGGACCGTAGGCGAGACCGCGCTCGGCGAGCCGGTCGTACAGGTCGTCGAGGAGCAGTGGCTCGGCGCCGGGGGGTGGCCATTCGTCGAGCCGGGCGGGGGTCCGGTGGTCGCCGGTGGTGAGGGTGCCGGAGGCGTGCCGGGTCCAGGGCGCTTCGTCGTGGGGGCGGGCGTGGACGGTGAACCGGTCCTCGGTGACCACGACCTGGAGGTCGGCGCCGTGGTCGAGTGGCAGGGGCGCGTGCAGGGTCAGTTCCTCGACGCGGTCGTGGCCGGTCTCGTGGGCGGCGTGCAGGGCGAGTTCGACGAACCCGGTGCCGGGGAACAGGATCGTGCCGTCGACGGTGTGGTCGGCGAGCCAGGGTTGGGTGTCGGTGGACAGGCGTCCGGTGAGCACGACGGTGCCGGAGTCGGCCAGGGTGACGGTGGTGTCGAGCAGCGCGGTTCCGGTGCTGGTCCAGTACCGCTGGCGTTGGAACGGGTAGGTGGGCAGGTCGACGTGCCGGGTCGGTGCGCCGAGCAGGGCGGTCCAGTCGGGGCT
The DNA here is from genome assembly GCF_025165815.1 of Actinophytocola gossypii. Taxonomy (GTDB): domain Bacteria; phylum Actinomycetota; class Actinomycetes; order Mycobacteriales; family Pseudonocardiaceae; genus Actinophytocola; species Actinophytocola gossypii. The sequence continues at coordinate 441,895 of NZ_JAFFZE010000014.1, forward strand.
GATGCCGGTGACGTGCAGCCGTCCGACCGCGGTGAGCAGGGCGCCGTCCTCTGGCTGGCTCGCGCGCTGGGTCGGGACACAGCCGGGCAGCACGGCGTCGGGACCGACCTCCAGGCAGGTGGCATCGTCGAGGGTGGCCATGGCGTCGGCGAACCGCACGGTCGCCCGAACCTGGTCCACCCAGTAGCCGGGATTCGCCACATCCGTGACACGACCGGTCACAGTGGACACCAGCGGCAGCCGGGGCGACTGGTAGGTCAGGGACTCCGCGACGGTGCGGAACTCGTCGAGCATCGGGTCCATCAACGGCGAGTGGAAGGCGTGCGACACCCGAAGGCGCGTGTGCCGACAACCCAACCGCTCCACCACCGCCAGCACCTCGGCCTCCACACCGGAAACCACCACCGAGCGCGGCCCGTTCACCGCCGCGATCGCCACCCCCTCGGTCAACAGCGGCAGCACATTGGCTTCGGCGGCATGCACCGCGACCATCGCGCCGCCCGCCGGTAGGGCCTGCATCAACCGGCCACGCGCCGACACCAACGCGCAGGCATCCGCCAACGAGAACACCCCGGCCACATGCGCGGCCGCGATCTCCCCGATCGAGTGCCCGACCACCGAGTCCGGGCGCACACCCCAGGACTCCAGCAGCCGGAACAACGCCACCTCGAACGCGAACAGCCCCGCCTGCGCGTGCTCGGTCCGGTTCAACACCTCCGGGTCGTCACCCGAGTACACCCCAGGAAGCTGAGCACACACCTCGTCGAACGCCGACGCGAACACGGGGAACACGGCGGCCAGTTCACGGCCCATCCCGATCCGCTGCGCGCCCTGACCGGTGAACACGAACGCCAACCGGCCATCCACAGCCGTACCGGTGATCCCGCCACCATCGGCCACCGCACGCAGACCCACGATCGCGTCGTCCCCATCGGCGGCCACCACGACAGCCCGGTGTTCCAACGACGACCGCGACACCGCAAGCGTTCGCGCCACCTCGACCAGCGGCTCCACATCATCAGCCAACCGGGACGCCAACTCCCGCAACGCCACCTCACTCCGCGCCGACAACACCAACGGCACCACCCGATCCGGCGACGGCTCCACCTCGACCGGCGCGACCTGCTCCAGGATGACGTGGGCGTTGGTGCCGCTGAGCCCGAAGGAGGACACGGCCGCGCGGCGCGGACCGGCGGCCCACTCCTGAGCCTCGGTCAACAGCCGCACATTCCCCGACGACCAGTCCACATGCGACGACGGCTCGTCCACGTGCAGGGTCCTCGGCAGGATCCCGGCGCGCATAGCCGACACCATCTTGATCACGCCGCCCACACCGGCGGCCGCCTGGGTGTGGCCGAGGTTCGACTTCAGCGACCCCAACCACAACGGCTCGTCCCGGTCCCGGCCATAGGTGGCCAGCACGGCCTGCGCCTCGATCGGGTCACCCAACGCCGTACCGGTGCCGTGCGCCTCCACCACGTCCACATCGGCGGATGACAGTCCCGCGTCCGCCAGGGCGGCACGGATCACCCGCTGCTGCGCCGGACCGTTCGGGGCGGACAGGCCGTTCGACGCGCCGTCGGAGTTGACCGCCGAGCCGGCGACGACCGCCAGCACCGGGTGCCCGTTGCGCCGCGCGTCCGAGAGCCGCTCCACCACGAGCATCCCGGCGCCCTCGGACCACGCCGTCCCGTCGGCGGCCTCCGCGAACGGCTTGCACCGCCCGTCCGGGGCCAGGCCGCGCTGCTCGCTGAACTCCACGAACATGCCGGGGGTCGCCATCACCGTCACCCCGCCCGCCACGGCCAGTGAGCACTCGCCCTGCCGCAGCGACCGCACCGCCAGGTGCAGCGCCACCAGCGACGACGAGCACGCCGTGTCCACCGACACCGCCGGCCCCGCCAGCCCCAGGTGGTAGGCCACCCGACCGGAGACGATGCTGCCGGCGCTCCCGCCCGGCCCGTAGTCGTGGTACATGACGCCGGTGAACACGCCGGTCTGGCTGCCGGCGAGCCCGGCGGGATCGATGCCGGCCCGCTCCAACGCCTCCCACGAGGTCTCCAGCAGCAGCCGCTGCTGCGGGTCCATGGCCCGCGCCTCCCGCGGGCTGATGCCGAAGAAGCCGGCGTCGAACTCCCCCGCGTCGTACAGGAAACCCCCGTGCCGCACGTAGCTGCGACCCGGCCGGCCCGGCTCCGGGTCGAACAGCGCGCCGGTGTCCCAGCCGCGATCGGTGGGGAACTCGCCGATCGCGTCCACGCCGTCGGCGACCAGCCGCCACAGGTCCTCCGGGGACGCCACGCCGCCCGGGTAGCGGCAGGCCATGCCGACGATCACGATCGGGTCGTCGTCGGGTAGCTCGGCCGCCGGGCGGGTGACCGTGGGTGCGGGGGCGGACAGTTCGCCGGCCAGGAGGTCGGCCACGGCGCGGCAGTTCGGGCGGTCGAACACCAGGGTCGCCGGCAGCCGCAGGCCGGTGACGCCGGACAGCTGGTTGCGCAGCTCCAGCGCGGCGAGCGAGTCGAAGCCCAGCTCGGCGAAGGCGCGGCCCGGCTCGACCGCGTCCGGGCCGGCGTGCCCGAGGACGGTGGCGACCTGGGTCCGCACGAGGTCGAGCAACGCGCGGTCGCGCTCGTCGGCGGGCAGGCCGGCCAGGTGCGCGAGCCCGGCCGGGGCGGACGTGCCGCGGGCCGGGCGGCGGACCAGGTCGCGGAGCACCGCCGGGATCGCGTCGGTCCTGGCGCGCAGTACCGGCAGGTCGAGGCGCACGGGCAGCAGGACGGGACGGTCGGTGGCGAGGGCGGCGTCGAACAGGGCCAGGCCGTCGGCGGTGGACAGGGCGGGCAGGCCGAGGCGGTCCATCCGGCGCAGGTCGGCGTCGGTGAGGTCGCCGCCCATGCCGGTGCGGTCGGCCCACAGGCCCCAGGCCAGCGAGACCGCGGGCAGGCCGTCGGCGCGGCGGCGTTCGGCGAGGCCGTCGAGGAACGCGTTCGCCGCCGCGTAGCCGCCCTGCCCGGCGCCGAGCAGCGTGCCGGCGGCGGAGGAGAACAGCACGAACGCGGCCAGGTCCCGGTCGCGGGTCAGCTCGTGCAGGTGCCAGGCGCCGTCGACCTTCGCCCGCAGCGTCCGGTCCATCCGCTCGACGGTGAGGGTGTCCGAGGTGCCGCCCTCGGCGACGCCGGCCGCGTGCACGACCGCGCGGACCGGGTGCGCGGCCAGCAGCGCGGCGACGCTGTCCCGGTCGGACACGTCACAGGCGACGATCGTGACGGTGGCGCCGAGCGCGGTCAGCTCGGCCCGCAGCTCGGCCGCTCCCGGGGCGTCCTGGCCGCGGCGGCTGGTGAGCAGCAGGTGCCGGACGCCGTGCGTGGTCACCAGGTGGCGGGCGAGCAGCGCGCCGAGCCCGCCGGTGCCACCGGTGACCAGGACCGGGCCGGCACCGAGATCCACAGTGGACTCGCCGGGGGTGACCCTGGCCAGCCGGGGCACCAGCAGGTCGCCGCCGCGCACGGCCAGCTCCGGCTCGTGCGGGGGCAGCGACGCCGGTACCTCGGCACCGGGGTCGAGGTCGAGCAGCACGAACCGGCCGGGGTTCTCCGCCTCCGTCGCCCGCACGAGCCCCCACACGGCGGCGGCGGCCGGGTTCGCCTGCGCGTTCCTGGTCACCACGACCAGGCGGAAGCCGGCCGGCCTGGCGCGCACGGCGTCGAGCACGGCACCGAGCAGCGCCCGCGCGGCGGCCGGCTGGTCGTCGACGTCGGGGTCGAGGACGAGCAGCGCCGACTCGGGCACCGGCTCGCGGGCCGCGTCGCCGGTGGGGATCCAGTCGACGCCGAACAGGGCGTCGTGGACCGTGCCGGCGGCGAGCTGGGTGGCCGACACCGGACGCGCGACCACCGAACGCACCTCGGCCACCGGCCGCCCGGCCTGGTCGGCGACGACCAGGGCGGTCTCCTCGTCGCCGCGCACGCGGGTGAGCCGGACCCGCACGGTGTCCGCGGCGCCGTGCCAGCGCAGGCCGTGCCACACGAACGGGAGCAGCGCGACGTCCTGGCCGTCGTCGGCGAGCAGGCCGACGTGCAGGGCGGCGTCCAGCAGCGCCGGGTGCAGCCCGAACCCGCCACCACGCGCCTGCTCGGGCAGCTCGACCTCGGCGAACAGCTCCTCGCCCCGGCGCCAGGCCGCGCGCAGGCCGCGGAACGCCGGGCCGTAGTCGTAGCCGCGCCCGGCCAGCCGGTCGTACGCGCCGGTGACGTCGAGCGGCACCGCGTCCGGCGGCGGCCACTGGGTCAGCGGTGTGCCGGGGGCGGTGTCGCGGGCGAGGGTGCCGCTCGCGTGGCAGGTCCAGGTGTCCGCGTCGGACCGCGAGAAGATCCGCACCGGGCGGCGGCCCGCCTCGTCCGCGCCCACGACCACCTGCACCGGCACGTCGCCGCGTGGGGGCAGTACGAGCGGGGCCAGCAGGGTCAGCTCCTCGACCGAGGCGCACCCGGCCTGCTCGGCGGCGCACCTGGCCAGCTCGACGTGCGCGGTACCGGGCACCAGGACCGCGCCGTGCACCGCGTGGTCGGCGAGCCACGGCTGCGCCTCGACCGAGAGCCGCCCGGTCAGCACCAGGCCGTCGGAGTCCGCGGCCGGCACGACGGCGCCGAGCAGCGGGTGGTCGAGGCCGGTCAGCCCGGCGGTGGCGACGGCGCGGTCCCGGCCGGTGTCCTGGGACAGCCAGAAGCGCCGGTGCTCGAACGGGTACGTCGGCAGCGGCACCAGGCGCGCGCCGCGGCCGGCGAACACGGCGGCCCAGTCGACGGCGACGCCGTGCGTGTGCAGGCGGGCGACGGCGGCGGTCAGCTCCCCGACCTCGTCGTGGCCGCGCCGGGCGGTCGGCACGAACACCGCGTCAAGCGTGGCGGCGCCCATCGCGGCGAGCACCGCGTCCGGGCCGACCTCGACGAACGTGTCCACGCCGGTGCCGGCGAGCGTGGTGACGGCGTCGGCGAACCGGACGGTGTCCCGCACCTGCCGCACCCAGTGCTCCGGGTCGACCTCGGCGCCGGTCACGGTGCCCGTCACGGTGGACACCAGCGGCAGGCGGGGCGGCGTGAACGTGAGCCCGGCGACGACCTCGCGGAACCGGGCCAGCATCGGGTCCATCAGCGCGGAGTGGAACGCGTGCGACACGCTGAGCCGGGTGGTCCGGTGGCCCTCGTCCGCACACCGCGCGGCGAGCGCGGCCACCTCGGAGTCCACTCCGGACACGACGACCGACGCCGGGCCGTTCACCGCGGCGAGGTCCAACCCGGCGGTGAGCAGCGGACGCACCCGGTCCGCCGGCGCGCCGACGGCCAGCATCGCGCCGCCGGCCGGCAGCTCCGACATCAGCCGGCCGCGGGCGGCGACCAGGGTGCAGGCGTCGGGCAGGGAGAGCACGCCGGCGACGTGCGCGGCGGTGACCTCGCCGATCGAGTGCCCGGCGACCACGTCCGGGCGCACGCCCCAGGACGCCAGCAGCCGGTGCAGTGCGACCTCGAACGCGAACAGCGCGGGCTGGGTGTAGGCGGTCTGGTCGAGCAGGGCCGCGTCGGCGGTGTCCGGTCCGGCCCACAGCACGGTGCGCAGCGGCCGGTCCAGGTGCGGGTCGAGCAGCGCGCACACCTCGTCCAGGGCGTCCGCGAACACCGGGAACGCGGCGGCCAGCTCCCGGCCCATGCCGGGCCGCTGGGCACCCTGACCGGTGAACAGGAACGCGGTGCGGCCGTCGCCCGCGGCGACCGCTCCCCCGCCCTCGGCCAGCAGGTCCAGGCCGCGGCGCAGCTCGGTGTGGTCGGCCGCGACGACGGCGGCGCGGTGGTCGAGGGCGGCGCGTCCGGTGGCGAGCGTGTAGCCGAGGTCCGGCAGGGTGGCGTCGTCGGCGCGGGACGCGAGCCGGGCGGCCAGCGCACGCAGGGCTGGCTCCGTGCGGGCGGAGAGCAGCACGGGCACCGGCCGGGGGTCCGGGGCCGGGGCGTCGGCGGGGTCGCCCTCCTCGACGATCACGTGCGCGTTGGTGCCGCTGATGCCGAACGAGGACACCGCGGCGCGGCGCGGGCGGTCGCCGCGTGGCCACGGCACCGGCTCGGTGAGCAGCTCGACCCGGCCGGCGGTCCAGTCGACCTGCCGGGACGGGGTGCCGGCGTGCAGGGTCCTGGGCAGCGTGTCGTGCCGCATCGCCTGGATCACCTTGATGATGCCGCCGACGCCGGCCGCGGCCTGGGTGTGGCCGATGTTGGACTTGAGCGAGCCGAGCCACAGCGGCTCGTCCCGGTCGCGGCCGTAGGTGGCGAGCAGGGCCTGCGCCTCGATCGGGTCGCCGAGGGTGGTGCCGGTGCCGTGCGCCTCGACCGCGTCGACGTCGCGTGTGGACAGTCCGGCGTCGGCGAGCGCCGCGCGGATCACCCGCTGCTGCGCGGTGCCGTTGGGGGCGGTGATCGCGCTGCTCGCGCCGTCGGAGTTGACCGCGCTGCCGCGGACCACGGCGAGTACGCGGTGGCCGTTGCGGCGGGCGTCGGAGAGCCGTTCGACGACGAGCACGCCGGCGCCCTCGCCCCAGCCGGTGCCGTCGGCGTCGTCGGAGAAGGACTTGCACCGCCCGTCGGCGGCGAGCCCCCGTTGGCGGCTGAACTCGACGAACGTCTCCGGGGTCGCCATCACGGTCACGCCGCCGGCCAGGGCGAGTGTGCACTCCCCCTTGCGCAGTGCCTGGATCGCCCAGTGCAGCGCGACCAGCGACGAGGAGCACGCCGTGTCCACGGTGACGGCCGGTCCCTCCAGGCCGAGGGTGTAGGCGACCCGGCCGGAGACCAGGCTGCCGTCGGCGCCGCCGGAGCCGTAGTCGTGGTACATCACGCCGGCGAACACGCCGGTGCGGCCCCCGCGCAGCGAGCGCGGGTCGACGCCCGCGTTCTCCAGCGCCGCCCAGGACACCTCGAGCAGGTGCCGCTGCTGCGGGTCCATCTCGGTCGCCTCGCGTGGGCTGATGCCGAAGAACTCCGCGTCGAACCCGGCGGCGTCGTACAGGAACCCGCCGGAGCGGGTGTAGCTGCGGCCGGGGACGCCCGGTTCGGGGTCGTACAGCCGCTCGACGTCCCAGCCGCGGTCGGTGGGGAACTCGCCGATCGCGTCGACGCCGTCGGCGACCAGGTCCCACAGCTGTTCGGGCGAGCCGACGCCGCCGGGGTACCGGCAGGCCATGCCGACGATCGCGACGGGCTCGGTGGTCCGCTCCTGCTGCTCGCGCAGCCGCTCGTTGTCCACCATGGACTCGCGCAGCGCGGCGACGATCTGTTCGACGGAGGCTTCCACGGTCGTCAACCCTTCGGCTGGCCGGCGCCGCGGCTCAGCGCGGTCCGGACGAGGTCGTCGATGTCCATCGTCTTGATCGACTCGGCCCGGTCGGGCTCGGCGGCGGGCGGTTCCGGCTCGGCCGGGTCGTCGCCGACCAGCTCGGTGCGCAGGAACTTCGCCAGCAGCGCGGCGGTCGGGAAGTCGAACACGAGCGTCGCGGGCAGCCGCTGGCCGGTGGCCTTCGCCAGCCGGTTGCGCAGCTCAAGCGCGGCGAGGGAGTCCAGCCCGAGGTCGAGGAACCCCTTGTCCGGGTCGATCGAGCGCGGGTCGCGACGGCCGAGCACCCCGGCGACGTGGTCCCGCACCAGGTCGAGCACGGTTCGGTCGCGGTCCTGGGTGGACTGTTCGGCCAGCCGCTCGGCCAGCGGGACCTCGACCGCCACCGGCGCCTTCCTGGGTGGCACGCCGGCGATTCCCCGGAGCACGGCCGGCACGCCGTCGGCGCGGGCCCGCAGCGCCGGGACGTCGAGCCGGACCGGGACCACCACCGGTTCGGTGCCGGCGACCGCGCCGTCCAGCAGGGCCAGCCCGGCGGCTGGGGTGAGCGCGCCGATGCCGAACCGGGCGAGCCGGTCGAGGTCGGCGGCGCGGAGGCGGCCGGTCATCGCGCTCGCCGGGGCGTCCTCGGCGTCGGCCCACAGCCCCCACGCCAGCGACACGGCCGGCAGGCCGGCGGCCCGGCGGTGCGCGGCGAGGGTGTCGAGGAAGACGTTCGCCGCCGCGTAGCCGCCCTGCCCGCCGCCGTCGAGGATCCCGGACGCGGAGGAGAACAGCACGAACGCGGCCAGGTCGTGGTCGCGGGTCAGCTCGTGCAGGTGCCAGGCGGCGTCGACCTTCGCGCGCAGCGCGGTGTCGACCCGTTCGGGGGTCAGCGCGGTGACCACGCCGTCGTCGAGCACGCCCGCGGTGTGCACGACCGCGGCGAGCCGGTGCCCGGCGAGCAGCGCGGCGAGCGCGTCCCGGTCGGCGACGTCACAGGCGACCACCGACACGTCGGCGCCCAGCGCGGTCAGGTCCGCGCGCAACGCGTCCGCGCCGGGGGCGGCCGGGCCGCGCCGGCTGGTCAGCAGGAGCCGGCGCACGCCGTGCTCGGTCACCAGGTGGCGGGCGACCAGGGCGCCGAGCGCGCCGGTGCCGCCGGTGACGAGCACCGTGCCGTCGGTGGGCCAGGCGGCCTCGGTGCGCGCGGGGTGGTCGACCAGGCGGGGGACGCGGAGCCGCCCGTCGCGGACGGCCAGCTCGGGCTCGTCCGGGGGCAGCGCGGCCGGCGGTTCGCCGTCGGTGTCGAGGTCGAGCAGGACGAACCGGCCGGGGTTCTCGGCCTGCGCGGCGCGGACGAGTCCCCAGACGGGGGCCTGGGCCGGGTCGTCGAGCGCGCCGGTGGTGGCGAGCACCAGCCGGGCGGCGGCGAACCGGTCGTCGGCGAGCCAGCGCCGGACCACCGCGAGCACGCCGTGCACGCCGGCGCGGACCCGCTCCGGCACGTCCCGACCGGGCACCGCGGGCCAGGGCAGCACGACCGTCTCGGGCACCTCGGTGAGTTCGTCGAGGTCGGCCGGGCCGTCCAGGACGATCCGGGGGCCGGCGACTCCGTTGTCCACTGTGGACCATTCGACGCGGTACAGGGAGCCGCCGAGCCGTTCCGGGGCCACCGCTCGCGGGGTGAGTGAGCCGACGGTGGCGACCGGGCGGCCGGCGCGGTCGGTCAGGGTCAGGGACACGACGCCGCCGGGCGCGAGGGTGCGGGCGCGCACCCGCACGGCGGTCGCGCCCTGGTCGTGCACGGAGACGTCGTGCCACACGAACGGGACCCTGGTCTCACCGACGGCGGTGGGGCCGCCGTCGGCGAGGTAGTCGGCGGCCTGGGACGCGGCGTCGAGCAGGGCGGGGTGCAGGCCGAACGAGCCCGCGTCGGCGCCGTCGGGCAGCACGACCTCGGCGAACACCTCGTCGGCTCGGCGCCACAGTGCCCGGAGTCCCTGGAAGGTGTGGCCGAAGGTGTAGCCGAGTGCGGTGAAGTCCTGGTAGGCGCGGGAGAGGTCGACCTCGGTGGCGCCGGCGGGCGGCCAGCTGTCCGGCGTGGGCTGTTCGGCCGGGGCGGCGGGTGCGACGGCGCCGGCGGCGTTGCGGGTCCAGGTGGTGCTCTGGTCGGGCCGCGAGTAGACGGTCAGTGGGCGGGTGCCGTGCTCGTCCTCGGCGCCGACCACGACCTGGACCGCGACCGCGCCGTCGGCGGGCAGGACCAGCGGGGCGAGTTGGGTCAGCTCGTCGAGGCGGGAGCAGCCGGCCTCGCCACCCGCGCGGATGGCCAGTTCGACGAACGCGGTGCCGGGCAGCAGCGTTTCGCCGTGCACGCGGTGGTCGGCGAGCCAGGGTTGGGTGGCGGTGGACAGGCGGCCGGTGAGGACCACGCCACCGGTGTCGGGGGCGGGCATCGCGGCGCCGAGCAGTGGGTGTGTCACGGCGTCCAGTCCGGCGGCGTGGATGTCGGCGGTGCGGGGTCCGTCGGTGAGCCAGAGCCGTTCACGCTGGAAGGCGTAGGTCGGCAGGTCGACCCGGCAGACCCGGCGACCGGCGAAGAACGCGGCCCAGTCGACGCGGGTGCCGTGGGCGTGCAGTTCGGCGAGCGCGGCGATCAGGGTGGCGGGCTCGGGGTGGCCGGCGCGCTGCGTCGGCACGGCGAGCACGTCGTCGAGGCCGGCCAGGACCAGCCCGGTGAGCACCCGGTCGGGGCCGATCTCCACGAACCGGGTGGCGCCGGTGCGGCGGACGGTGTCGTGGAATCGGACGGGTTCGCGGACCTGCCGGACCCAGTAGTCCGGGTCGGCCACCGACGACACCAGCGGAATCCGGGGCTCGTGGTAGGTCACCGACTCGGCGACGGTGCGGAACTCGTCGAGCATCGGGTCCATCAGCGGCGAGTGGAACGCGTGCGACACCCGCAACCGCGTGTGGCGGCACCCCAATCGCTCCACCACCGCCATGACCTCGGCCTCGACCCCGGAGACCACCACCGACTCCGGCCCGTTCACCGCCGCGACCGCAACCCCGTCGGTCAACAACGGCAACACCTCGGCCTCGGCGGCCGCGACCGCGACCATCGCCCCACCCTCGGGCAGGGCTCCCATCAACCGACCACGCGCCGACACCAGACGGCACGCGTCCGCCAACGAGAACACCCCGGCCACATGAGCGGCCGCGATCTCACCGATCGAGTGCCCGACCACCACGTCCGGACGAACACCCCACGACTCCAACAGCCGGAACAACGCCACCTCGAACACGAACAACCCAGCCTGCGCGTGCTCGGTCCGGCTCAACGTCTCCGGATCATCACCGAGGTAGATCCCCGGCAGCTGAGCGGACACCGCGTCGAACGCCGACGCGAACACCGGGAACGACTCGTACAGCTCACGACCCATACCGACCCGCTGCGCGCCCTGACCGGCGAACACGAACGCCGTGCGGCCACGGAGCAGCCCGTGGACGGGGGTGTTACCCGCGGCGATTGCGGCGAGGCCGCGTTCGGCCTCGGCGCGGTCGCCGGCGAGGACGACCGCGCGGGTGTCGAGGGCGGCGCGGGTGGTGGCGAGCGAGTAGGCGAGGTCGGGCAGGGTGAGGTCCGGGCGGGCGTCCAGGTGGGACAGCAGGCGGGCGGCCTGGGCCCTGGTCGCGGCCTCGGTCGTACCGGACACGACGACCGGGAGCACCGAGGGCGGCGCGAGGTCCCCGGACGGTGTGGCCGGTGCCGGGTCCGCCTCTTCCAGGATGACGTGGGCGTTGGTGCCGCTGAGCCCGAACGACGACACCCCGGCGCGTCGGGGGCGGTCGCCGGTGGGCCAGTCGCGTGGCTCGGTGAGCAGTTCGACGTTCCCGGCCGACCAGTCGACGTGCGAGGACGGCTCGGTCACGTGCAGGGTCTTCGGCAGCATGCCGTTGCGCAGCGCCAGCACCATCTTGATGACCGCGCCGACCCCGGCCGCGGCCTGGGCGTGCCCGAGGTTGGACTTCAGCGAGCCCAGCCACAGCGGGCGCTCGCGGTCCTGGCCGTAGGTCGCGAGCACGGCCTGCGCCTCGATCGGATCGCCCAGGGTGGTGCCGGTGCCGTGTGCCTCGACCGCGTCGACGTCGCGTGTGGACAGTCCGGCGGCGGCGAGCGCGGACCGGATCACCCGCTGCTGGGAGAGACCGTTCGGGGCGGTCAGCCCGTTGGACGCGCCGTCGGAGTTCACCGCGGAGCCGCGGACGACCGCGAGCACCTCGTGCCCGTTGCGGCGCGCGTCGGACAGCCGCTCGACCAGGAGCAGGCCGGCGCCCTCGGCCCAGCCGGTGCCGTCCGCGCCGTCGGAGAACGACTTGCACCGGCCGTCCGGCGCGAGGCCGCGCTGCCGGCTGAAGTCGACGAAGATGTCGGGGGTGGACATGACGGTGACGCCGCCGGCCAGGGCCAGCTCGCACTCGCCGTTGCGCAGCGCGGCGATCGCGAGGTGCAGCGCCACCAGCGACGACGAGCACGCGGTGTCGACGGTCAGCGCCGGGCCCTCCAGACCGAGGGTGTAGGCGACCCGGCCGGACAGGACGCTCGCGGAGCTGCCGTTGGTGAGGTAGGCGGCCACGTCGTCGGGCGGGTTGTGCAGGCGGCTGCCGTAGTCGTCGTACATCACGCCGGCGAACACGCCGGTCCGGCTGCCGCGCAGGGACGACGGGTCGATGCCGGCGCGTTCGGCGGCCTCCCACGCGGTCTCCAGGAGCAGCCGCTGCTGCGGGTCCATCGCCAGCGCCTCACGCGGGCCGATGCCGAAGAACTCCGGGTCGAACTCGGCGGCGTCGTAGAGGAACCCGCCCTCGCGGGTGTAGGTGCGGCCCGGGGTGCCCGGCTCCGGGTGGTAGATGCCGTCGACGTCCCAGCCTCGGTCGGTCGGCAGCTCGGACACCGCGTCCACGCCGTCGGCGAGCAGCGCCCACAGGTCCTCCGGGCTCGCCACGCCACCGGGGAACCGGCAGCTCATGCCGACGATGGCGATCGGCTCGTCGACCGGGGCGGTCACCGCGGGCGCGGCCGGGGCGGGGGTGGCGGCGGTGCCGAGCTTCTCCTTGAGCAGTGCGACGACCGCAGTCGGTGTCGGGTGGTCGAAGACCAGTGTCGCGGGCAGGGTGAGGCCGGTGTCGGCGCCGAGCAGGTTGCGCAGCTCGACGGCGGCCAGCGAGTCGAAGCCGAGGTCGCGGAACGCGCGGCCCTCCTCGACGTCGGCCGGGTCGTCGTAGCCGAGTACGGCGGCGACGTGCGTGCCGACCAGGTCGGGCAACACCCGGTCCAGTTCCGCGGCCGGCAGGTCGGCGAGCCGGGAGCGGGCGGGGGCGGCCGGCGCGCGGCGTGGGGCGGGGCTGGCGAGGTCGCGCAGGAGGGCCGGGACGTCCGTGCGGGTGCGCAGGGCGGCGAGGTCGACCCGCAGCGGCACGACCGAGGGCGTGCCCGAGGCGAGCGCGGCGTCGAACAGCGCGAGGCCTTCGGCGCGGGTGAGGGCGGGGGTGCCGAGCCGGGCCATCCGCCGCCGGTCGGCGTCGGTCGGCTCGCCCATGCCGGTGGTCTCGTCCCAGAGTCCCCAGGCCATCGCCGTGGCGGGCAGGCCGCGGGCGGCCCGGAGCTCGGCGAGCCGGTCGAGGAACACGTTGGCGGCGGCGTAGTCGCCCTGTCCGGCGGCCAGGACGAGCCCGCCGGCCGAGGAGAACAGCACGAACGCGGCCAGGTCGAGGTGCGCGGTCAGCTCGTGCAGGTGCCAGGCGGCGGCCGCCTTGGGCTCGAACGCGGCGGCGACCGCGTCCGGGGTGAGCGTGTCGACCAGGCCGCCGCCCGCGGTGCCGGCCGCGTGCACCACGGCGGTCAGCGGGGTGGGGAGGTCGGCGAGCAGGCTGGCGAGCGCGTCCCGGTCGGCGACGTCGCAGGCCACGGCCCGGACGGTGGCGCCGGCCTCGGTCAGCTCGTCGACCAGGGCGGCGGCGCCGGGGGCGGCCGGGCCGCGGCGGCTGGCGAGCACCAGGTGCCGGACGCCGTGCCGGGTGACCAGGTGCCGGGCGACCAGCGCGCCGAGCCCGCCGGTGCCGCCGGTGACCAGGACGGTGCCGTCCGGGTCGAGCGTCCTGGTGTCCACTTCGGAGGGTGTGGTGCGGACGAGCCTGGGCACCAGCACGACGCCGTCGCGGACGGCGGTCTCCGGCTCCCCGGAGGCGATGGCGGCGGCCAGGCCGGTGTCGTCGTCGTCCAGGTCGACGAGGGCGAACCGGCCGGGGTGTTCCTCCTGGGCGGCGCGCACGAGACCCCAGACGGATGCGTGGACCAGCGCCGGCTCGGGGTGGTGGACGGCGCGCCGGGTGGTCACCACCAGGCGGGTGTCGCGGGACCGTTCGTCGGCGAGCCGGCCGCGGATCGCGGCGAGTACCGCCGTGGTCGCGGCCAGCGCGTCGGCGGGGACGTCGCCGGTCGCGGGGTCGGGCACGGGGAACACCACGGTGTCGGGCACCGGTTCGTCCGACAGGGTGGCGGGAATCCAGTCGACCCGGTACAGGGGGTCGGCGGTGAGCTGCCCGGCCGACACCGGTCGGGACACCAGGGACTCGACGGTCAGCACGGGACGGCCGGTCTCGTCGGCCATGGTCATCGCGGACACCTCGTCGCCGCGCAGGCGGGTGATCCGGACGCGCAGCGTGCCGGCGCCCGGCGCGTGCAGGGCGACGCCCTTCCAGACGAACGGGAGCAGGGTCGGGCCGCCGGCGAGCAGGTCGGCGTGCATGGCGGCGTCGAGCAGGGCCGGGTGCACGCCGAACGGGGCCGCCTGGCCGGCCGGCAGGGTGACCTCGGCGAACACCTCGTCGGCCCGGCGCCACGCGGCGCGCAGGCCCTGGAACGCGGGCCCGTAGTCGTAGCCGCGGTCGGCGAGCAGCGCGTACGCGTCGCCGACGGGGATCTCCTCGGCGCCGGCCGGAGGCCATTCGGTGAGGGCGGCGGCGGGGGTGGCGTCGGTGGTCAGGCTGCCGGTGGCGTGTCTGGTCCAGGCGGCGTCGGCGGGGGCGTGTTCGGGCCGGGAGTACACCGACACCGGGCAGCGTCCGTCGGTGGGGGCGCCGACGACGACCTGCACCGCGACCGGGGTGCGCTCGTCGAGGGTCAGTGGGGCGTGCAGGGTCAGCTCGTCGACGACCGGGTGTCCGACCTGTTCGCCCGCGCGCAGCGCCAGCTCGACGAACGCGGTGCCGGGCAACAGGATCGTGCCGAGCACCACGTGGTCGGCCAACCACGGCTGCGCGTCGACCGAGAGCCGCCCGGTCAGCACGGCACCGTCGTCGGCCAGCGGGAGCGCGGCGCCGAGCACGGGGTGGCCGGTGCGGGCGTGCCCGGCGGCCGGTTCGGCGTCCAGCCAGAACCGGCGACGCTGGAACGGGTAGGTCGGCAGGTCGACACGGCGGGCCGGGCCGAACAACGCGGACCAGTCCACGCCGATCCCCCGCGCGTGCAGGTGGGCGACGGCCGACATCAGCTCACGGGTCTCCGGCCTGCCGCGGCGGGTGGTCGCGACGAACGCGTGGTCCCCGTCGACGCAGCCGGGGCCGAGCGCGGTCAGCGCGGCGTCGGGGCCGAGTTCGAGGAACGTGGTCGAGCCGTCCTCGGCCAGCGTGCGCACGGCGTCGTGGAATCGGACGGGTTCGCGGACCTGCCGGACCCAGTAGTCCGGGTCGGCCACCGACGACACCAGCGGGATTTGGGGCTCGTGGTAGGTCACGGACTCGGCGACGGTGCGGAACTCGTCGAGCATCGGGTCCATCAGCGGCGAGTGGAACGCGTGCGACACCCGCAACCGCGTGTGGCGGCACCCCAATCGCTCCACCACCGCCATGACCTCGGCCTCGACCCCGGAGACCACCACCGACTCCGGCCCGTTCACCGCCGCGACCGCAACCCCGTCGGTCAACAACGGCAACACGTCCGGCGCGAGCCCCCACGACTCCAGGAGCCGGTACAGCGCCACCTCGACCGCGAACAACGCCGGCTGGGCGTGCCCGGTGCGGTCCAGCGGCTCTGGGTCGTCGCCGAACAGCACGTCCCGCAGCGGGCGGTCCAGGTGCACGTCCAGCTCGTCGGCCACCTCGTCGAAGGCCGCCGCGTACGCGGGGAACGCCTGGTACAGCCCTCGGCCCGCGCCGAGCCGCTGGGCGCCCTGCCCGGTGAACAGGAACGCGGTCCGCCCGCCGGTCCTGGCGACCGGGGTGGTGCCGTCGGCGATCGCCCGCAGCCCGCGCTCGGCCTCGGCACGGTCGGCGGCCACCACGACCGCGCGGTGGTCGAGCGACGCCCTGGTCGCGGCCAGCGTGGCCGCCACGTCCACCAGGGACTCCGCGCCGGCCACGACCGGCGCGAGCTGCGCGGCCCGTGCCCGCAACGCGGGCTCGCTCCTGGCGGAGAGCACCACCGGCACCGGACCGGACGGCTCCTGGCCGGGCGTTGGCGACGGCTCGGGGTCGCCCTCCTCGATGATCACGTGCGCGTTGGTGCCGCTCACGCCGAACGACGACACCCCGGCCCGTCTCGGGCGGTCGCCGGCCGGCCACGCGCGGGCCTCGGTCAGCAGCTCCACCGCGCCGGCGGACCAGTCGACCCGGGAGGTGGGGCGGTCGACGTGCAGGGTCCTCGGCAGCAGGTCGTGCCGCATGGCGAGCAGCATCTTGAGCACCCCGGCCGCGCCGGCGGCGGCCTGGGCGTGCCCGAGGTTGGACTTCACCGAGCCGAGCCACAGCGGCTCCGCCCGGTCCCGGCCGTACCCGGCGAGCAGCGCCCGCGCCTCGATCGGGTCGCCGAGCCGGGTTCCGGTGCCGTGCGCCTCCACCGCGTCCACGTCCCGCGCGGTCAGCCCGGCGTCGGCGAGCGCGGCGGCGATCACCCGTTCCTGGGCGGGTCCGCTCGGCGCGGTCAGCCCGTTGGACGCGCCGTCGGAGTTGATGGCGGTGCCGCGCACCACGGCCAGCACCCGGTGCCCGTTGCGGCGCGCGTCGGACAGCCGCTCCAGCACGAAGACGCCGACGCCCTCGGCGAACCCGGTGCCGTCGGCGGCGTCGGCGAACGGCTTGCACCGGCCGTCCGGGGCCAGTCCGCGCTGGCGGCTGAAGGCGGTGAACACCCCGGGACCGCCGAGCACCGCGACGCCGCCGGCCAGCGCCAGCGACGCCTCGCCGGCCCGCAGCGCCCGGCAGGCCAGGTGCAGGGCGACCAGCGAGCCGGAGCAGGCGGTGTCGACGGTCAGGGTCGGGCCCTCCAGGCCCAGGCTGTAGGCGACGCGGCCGGACACGACGCTCGGCGCGTTCCCGGCGAGCAGGTAGCCGTCGAGCCCGGCGGGCGCCTCGTACAGCCGGGGCCCGTACTCCTGCGGCTCGGCGCCGACGAACACGCCGGTCGCGGTGCCGCGCAACGAGGCCGGGTCGATGCCGGCGCGCTCCAGCGCCTCCCACGAGGTCTCCAGCACGAGCCGCTGCTGCGGGTCCATCGCGGACGCCTCACGCGGGCCGATGCCGAAGAAGTCGGCGTCGAACTCCGCCGCGGTGTCCAGGAAGCCGCCGTGCCGCACGTAGCTGGTGCCCGGCCGGTCCGGGTCCGGGTCGTACAGGGACGCCAGGTCCCAGCCCCGGTCGGTCGGGAACTCGTCGAGCACGTGCACGCCGTCGCGCACGACCCGCCACAGGTCGTCCGGAGTGGACACGCCGCCCGGGTACCGGCAGCCGACGCCGACGATCGCGATCGGCTCGTCGGCCGCCGCACGTGCGGCGGGTGCGGGGGCGGCTGGGATGTCGCCGAACCAGGTGGCGAGCAGCAGGCGGGCCACGGCGTCGGGGGTGGGGTGGTCGAAGACCAGGGTGACCGGCAGGTCGAGCCCGGTGTCCCCGGTGAGCCGCGCGTGCAGCTCGACCGCGGCGAGGGAGTCGAACCCCAGCTCCTGGAACGGAACCGTCACGTCCACAGTGGACCGCACGCCGATGACCGAGAGCACCTCGGCGGTGCGGCCGGCCACCAGGTCGAGCACCCGCCGGTGCCGCTCGGCCGCTGGCAACCCGGCGAGCGATGCCGGGAAGCCGCTCGAGGTGCCGGTGGTGTTCATCCGCGCTCCTTCAGCTCAGGTACTCACCAGGTGATCGGCAGGACTTCCGGGCCACGCACGATCACGCCGAACTTCCAGCGGATCCCGTCCGCCACCCCGAGGTCGGGGAACCGGGTCAGCAGGGCGCCGAGCGACTCCTGCAGCTCCAGCCTGGCCAGCTGCGCGCCCATGCAGAGGTGCGGGCCGAACCCGAACGTCACGTGCGGGTTCGTCGCCCGGGTGAGGTCGAGCCGGTCCGGGTCCGCGAACACCTCCGGGTCGCGGTTGGCGGCGGCGAGCGACGGCAGCACCGGCTCCCCCGCCCGCACCAGCACCCCGGACAGCTCGACGTCCTCCAGCGCGTACCTGGCGAACATCGCCGCCGTGTTGATCGGCACGAACCGCAGCAGCTCCTCCACCGCGGACGGCATCAGCTCCGGCCGGGCACGCAGCCGCGCCAGCGACTCCGGGTGCTTCAGCAGCGCGTGCACGAACCCGGGCAGCGCGGAGGACACCGTCTCGGTGCCGGCGGTCAGCAGGCCCGCTCCGGCGAGGTCGATCAGCTCGGTCTCGGTCAGCTTGTCGCCGTCGTCCCGGGAGCGAACCAGCGCGCCGAGCAGGTCGTCGGTCGGCCGCCTGCGGCGCTGCGCGACCAGCTCGGCGATGTAGGCGTCCATCTCCGGGCCGAGCGTGGCGACCACGTCGCCCATCGCGGACTCGTCGTTGGTGAACGCCTCGGTCCACCTGGTGAACTTCGGGTAGTCCTCGACCGGGACGCCGAGCAGCCCGCAGATGACGGTCACCGGCAGCGGGCGGGCGAAGTGCTCGACCAGGTCGACCGGCTGGCCGAGGGCGACCATGCCGTCGATCAGCTCGGTGGCCAGATCCCGCACCTGGGCCCGCATCTTCTCCACCCGGCGCGCGGTGAACGCCTTCATCGCGAGCTTGCGCAGCCGGGTGTGGTCGGGCGGGTCCATGCCCATGATGCCGTCGTTCATGTTCTCCACCCGCAGCCGCGGCTGGTCCAGCCCCTGTGCGACCGCGCGGCTGAACCGCTTGTCGGACAACACGGTTCGCACGTCCTGGTGCCGGGTCACCAGCCACGCCGGCTCGCCGTGCGGGAGCTGGACGCGGCTCACCGGCTCGGTGCGGCGCAGCGTCGCGTACATCGGGGCCACCTCGGCCTCGACGGTGTCGAACGGGTACCGGCGGACTTCGCGGTCGACGGTGGTCATCGGAGCTCCAGAATCGGTTCGGGTGCGCTCTCCTCGAAGCTGTCGAACTTCCGCCGCACGTAGCCGAGCGCGTCCATCAGGCCGGCGGAGGTCACCTGCCGGGACCGGCGGCGTGGAACCAGGTGGCCGATCGGCATCAGGCCCGGGTCGGCCCAGCGCAGCGTGCCGTCGCGGTCCAGGTAGCTGCGGGTGCGGCCCAGGTTGTCCGGGTGCCGGCAGTACGGGACGTCGAGGTAGCCGCGCTTGACGCTGTGCAGCAGCGCCCGCCCGAGGTCCTGGTCGACGTCGCGGACCGCGTCCACGATCGCGCGGGCCTGCTGGTAGGTCTCGGAGTCCGCGCCCGGGTCGGCCAGCGGCTCCGCCGGCCGGATCTGCCGGGTCGCCGCGTGGGTGAGCGCGTCGACGTTCTCCGCGATCGTGGGGATCCGCTCGGACTCGGCGACGGTCTTAACGATCAGCCGCTCCGCGCCGGTCGCCCTGGCCAGCTCCGCGGCGGCGGTGAGCAGCCGGCGCGCCCCGCGCGGGGTCACCGGGTACAGGCCCATGTAGGCGTAGACGACGACGTGCCAGTCCGTGTCGGGCAGCAGCTCGGCGCACAGCCGGCGCAGCGCGAACACGGCCTCCTGGTCCTGCACCGGGTTCGCCTGCTGGGCGTAGCTGACCGCGATGCCGCGCACCCCGCGCGACCGGAAGAACAGCGCCTCCAGCACGCTCAGCGCGACCAGCAGGCCGGGCGGGCACAGCTGCCCCATCATGCAGCCGCCGAAGGTCTCCAGGTTCGGCTCGACCGGCAGGTGCTCCCGCAGGTGGGCGAACAGCTCGCAGCAGCGGGACCACTCGCGTACCGACTCCTCGAGCGGCACCCGGCCGTAGGGCAGGCAGTAGGACACCGGGCCGCCCTCGGTCGCGTCCAGCCCGGCGGCGACGAGCGCGGCGAAGATGTGGCTCGGAGTGGCCGAGCCGTGCCGCACCTGCACCGGGAAGCCGGCGTCCCGGACGCCGGCGAGCATCGCGCGGGTGGTGCCGAGCGGGTGGCTGGCGATCGGGTAGCCGTTCAGGTCGGACCCGGCGGCGAGGGCGCGCTCCACCGCGGCCAGATCGCCGATCCTGGTGTAGCTGTCGAGGGTGAGCGTGCCGACGGTGGTGGCCGGCGCGGTCTTCGTGGCGACCAGCCCGGCCCGCATCCGTTCCGGTAGGCCGAAGCCCATCCTCGGCTGCACGACGAGTTCGCCCGCGTCGTGCGCGCGCCGGACGAAGTCGTGCAGGCCGATCCGGTCGGTGAGGATCGCGGTCATCGGGCCGCCCTCACCGGCAGTGCTCGCAGGAAACCGCGGAAGGACGCGACCGCGTCGGCGTGCTCCTCGAACACCGCGTCGCAGCCCGCGGCGACCAGTTCGTCGCGCTGTCCGGCGGTCAGGCCGCCCGCGACGCCGAGCTTGCCGCCGATCGCGACCGGCAGCGCGGCGAGCGGGGTGTGCTCGCGCAGCCGGCGGACGACCCGGGCGCCGTCGGCGTAGCCGTGCCCGTTGACGCTGCTCAGCACGAGCACGTCCGGGACGTGGTCGAGGCACTCGGCGACCAGCAGGTCGTCCGGCACGCATGGCCCGAGGTTGGTGACCAGGAAGCCCAGCTCGTCGAGCAACAGCTCCAGGAACACGAGGTTCCAGGTGTGCGCGTCCGAGGACAGCCCACTCACAATGGCTGTGGGCCGCCGCGATGACGGCACCGGCGCCGGGTTCAGCCGAGCCAGCTCACTCACGCGGGCTCCCCGTAGGAGCGGTGGTACTCCAACCGCGACACCGACACCACCTCGGTGCCGCGCACCACGACCTCGGCGGGCGCGGGGCGGCCGAGGAAGGCCAGCAGGCTCGCGGTCGGGCCGTAGGCACCCGCGTTGGGGATCTCCAGCACGTCGCCGGTGCGCAGTGCGGGTACCTCGACCTCCCGGCCGAGCACGTCACCCGGAGTGCACAGTGGACCGACGAGGCTCGCCGTTTCGGTCGGTGTCTCGCCGTCCAGGCGGACCGCGGCCGGCAGCAGCCGACCCAGTCCGGACATGCCGCCGAAGGTGTTGATGCCGCCGTCGAGGATGACGAACCGCCTGCCCCGGCTCTCCTTGACGTTCACCACGCCGCACAGCAGAGTGCCGCTGTCGCCGACCAGGTAGCGGCCCGACTCGCAGGCGATCCTCGGGCCGCCCTGGCGCCACCCGGAGAAGTAGGTGTCCAGCTCGTTCTCCAGCTCCACCCGCAGCTTCTCGTACTCGGCGCGGCTGCCGGGAACCGCGTACGGCGCGGAGAAGCCGCCGCCGATGTCGAGCAGCCGCAGCGGCAGGCCGAGCTCCTCGTGCAGCTGGGCGGCGAGCGAGATCGTGTGCTGGAACTCGGCGGTCAGGCTCGCCTCGTCCTTCGCGTTGCTCAGCGGGAAGAAGTGCGCGCCGGCGATCCTGGTGCCGGGCACCGACGACAGCTCGCCGAGCAGTGCCGGCAGCGTCTCGCTGTCGATGCCGAACTGGGACGGCGCGCCGGTCATCCGAATGCTCGTGGTGGCCCGCGCCGACGCGCTGTTGATCCGCAGCACACCGTCGGCGACCACTCCGTGCCGGCTCGCCACCGCGCCGATGCGCCGCAGGTCGCCGAGCGACTCGACGGAGAACGTGCGCACACCGCGCTCGATCGCCTCGTGCAGCTCGCCGGTCGTCTTGCCGGGTCCGGTGTAGAGGCAGCCCGCCGGGTCGAAGCCGGCGGCGAGCGCGGCGGCCAGCTCGCCGGTGGAGCTGATCTCGGCGCGCACCCGGCCGTCGCCGCGGACCGCGCGGGCCACCTCGGGGTGCGGGTTCGCCTTCACGGCGTAGAACAGGTCGACCTCGTCGGGCAGCGTCGCCAGCAGGTCCCGGCGAGCCGCCGCCACGCGGTCGAGGTCGTAGACGTAGAGCGGGGTGCCGTAGCGCTCGGCCAGCTCGGTGTACCACGTCATGAGATGACCCCGTCCAACATAGTGGCCAGCTTCCTTCTCTCGTTCTTGCCGTGCGGGCTGAGCGGCAGCTCGTCGAGCACCCGGCAGACGGCCGGCACCTTCGCCGGTTCCAGGCGACGGGCCAGCTCACGCAGGACACGGCGCGGCGCCAGCTCGGTGACCACGCACAGGGTCAGGTCCCTGGTGTCGGTCGGCGGCAGCGCGGCGGCGGCGTGCACGCCGGGCACGTCCAGCGCGGCCGCCTCGATCTCGACCGTGCTCATCCGGATGCCCTTGCGCTTGAACATCTCGTCGCGGCGGCCGGCGAAGTACAGGTAGCCGTCCTCGTCGAGGTGGCCGTAGTCGCCGGTGTGCAGGCGGGGCGCGCCGGTGCGCTCGTCGCGGCGGAAGGTCCGGGCGGTCTGCTCGGGCGCGCGCCAGTAGCCGGGCATCACGTGCGGGCCGGTGACCACGATCTCGCCGGTCTCCCCCGGCGGCAGCGGAACACCGTCCTGGTCGAGGATCGCGACCTCGGTACCCGGCAGCGGCAGGCCGACCGACCCGGGCCGCTCGGTGTCCTGGTCCGGCGGCATCACCGAGATCCGCTTGCACTCGGTCTGCCCGAACTGCCGCACCACGCGCACGCCGGGGAACGCCGCCCGGAGCGCGTCGATCGTCACCTGCGGCAGCGCGGCGCCGGTGTTGGTGAACATCCGCACCGGCGGCACCGGCGCGTCGTCCCGGCCGGCCAGGGTGACGATCATGGACGCGAGCGACGGCACGACCGGCACCACGGTGGCACCGGTCTCGCGCATCCGGCGCAGCAGCGACAGGTCCGACTCCTCGCCGGCGAGCACCACCTCGGCGCGGGCGGCGCAGGCGAGCAGCACCTTGTGCAGGCCGTAGTCCCAGGACATCGGGAAGCGGCAGAACACGACGTCGTCGGCGCGGTAGCCGAGCGCGGTACGCAGCGCGCGGACGGCGAACACGGTCTGCGCGTGCGGGGTCATCACGGCCTTCGGCGCGGCCGTGCTGCCGGAGGTGTAGATCAGCGCGGCCAGGTCGGTCGGCACCGGGCGGGCCGGGCTGGCCGCCCGCAACCCGGTGAGCGACGCGGTCTCGCGCCACACCTTTCCCGCCTCGTGCACCGGGAGCAGGGTGGCCTCGCGCATCCGCTCCACGCCGGAGTCGTCGACGACCACCAGCCGCGGGTCGGCGTTCTCGAGCACCGACCGCAGGTGGAAGGTCTTCATCGCCGGGTTCAGCGGCACGAACACCGCGCCGCGGCGGGAGACCCCGTGGAACATGGCCACCAGCTCGCGGGTGGTGCGGGCCTGGACGAGCACCCGGTCGCCCGGCCGCACGCCCCGTTCGGCGAGCCACCGGTCGACCGCGTGGCTGTGGTCGGCCAGCTCGGTATAGGTCCACGCGCCCGCCCCGTCCCGCACCGCGACCCGGTCGCCGGAATCGGCGGCGGCGTCGTCCAGCAGGGAATGCACGATCGCTGGCGAATGGTTTCCGGAAATGACGTCCACGACCGGCCTCCCGTCTTTCGGGCACATATTCCGAGCGCTTTGTCGAAACCGTAACCGCGGGCCGCGCGGGAGTGCACCCCAACCGGCCCCTATTTCACCCGGCCACCACCTCGGCGGCGAGCGCGCGCAGGGCGGGCCGGTCCACCTTGCGGTTTCCGTTGAGCGGCAGGTCGGCCAGGTGCCGGTAGTGCCGGGGCACCAGGCGCAGCGGCAGCACGTCGCGCAGCGCGCGGGAGAACGCCACCGGGGCCCGGCGCTCGCCGGTGTAGAACACCACCAGCTCGGTCTCGCCGCCGGCCGTGGTGTCCAGGGTGACCGCGTCGTCGACCCCGGGGCAGCCGCGCAGCGCGTGGTCGATCTCGGCCAGCTCAACGCGCCAGCCGTGCACCTGGACCTGGGAGTCCAGCCGGCCGAGGTAGAGCAGCTCACCCGACTCGGCGGGGCGTACCCGGTCGCCGGTGCGGTACCAGACCCGGCCGTCCCGTTCGACGAACCGGCCCGTGCCGTCGGCCGGGTCCAGGTAGCCCGGGGTGAGCTGCGGGCCGCTCACCCACAGCTCGCCCTCGGCCCCCGCCTGCTCGCCGTCTGGGCCGACGATCAGCTGCTCGTGGCCGTCGTGCAGGGCGCCGATCGGGACCACGCCGTTCGCGGCGAGCCGGGTCGACTCCGGCGTGAACCGGTGCCGGGAGACGGTGATCGTCAGCTCGGTCGGCCCGTACAGGTTCTCCACGGACGAGCCGGGGGCGGCGGCCTGCCAGTCCTCGGCGTCCTGGCAGCGCAGGGCCTCCCCGGCGAAGAAGCTCCAGCGCAGCGACGGCAGGGCGCCCGGCGTGAGCCCGCCGAGCCTGCGGACCAGCGAGACGCTGCTCGGCGTGGAGAACCACACCGACACCCGGTGCTCGGCGAGGAACGCGGGCAGCTCCCGGTAGGCCCCGCCGGGGACGCGCAGCAGCCGCGCGCCCGCGCCCCAGGCGCAGAACAGGTCGAACATGGCGCAGTCGAAGTTGAGGTCGAACGTCTGGGAGAAGACGTCGTCCGGACCGAAGTCGTAGCGCTCGTCGAGCAGGCGGAAGTAGTGCGCCAGGCTGCCGTGGGTGATCGGCACGCCCTTGGGCCGGCCGGTCGAGCCGGAGGTGAACAGCACGTACGCGGCGTCCTCGGCTGCCACCGGCCTTGGCTCGGTCAGCACCGGCTCGGCCGGGACCGGCAGCGACCCGGGGCGGTCCGGGGCCAGTACCGGCAGGTCGGGGAGGTCGGGCAGCGCGGCGTGTCCCCGGTCGTCGACGACGAGCGCGGCGACGCCGGCCGCGTCGAGCATGCTCCTGGTCCGCGCGGCCGGGAAGTCGGGGCGCAGCGGGACGACGGTGGCGCCGGCGTAGAGCGCGGCGAGCACGCCGACGTACGCGGTGACGCTCTCGCCGGCGAGCACGCCGACCGGGCCGGGGCGGGTGCCATGGCCGGTGAGCGCGGACGCCCAGCGCAGGGCGGTCCGGTGCGCCTCGGCGTAGCTGATCGCGGCCGTACCGACACGCACCGCCTCGTTCTCCGGTGCCCGGCGCAGGCCGAGGAGAAATCGTTCGGACAGGCTCACGGTTGTTGTCTCGTTCATTTTTCCTCGCTCCGAAGAATGCTATGCTTTCCCCGTTCTTGCCGGGTAAGACAAACAGGAGCCGATACCATGTGGGACGACCAGTTCGAGGCTTTACTCCGCCAGTACCTGCCATTCATCGAGGCCGACGAGAAACTCGCCTCGGACAGCCCGCTGCGTGATTTCGGGCTCGACTCGCTCGGCACCGTCGAGCTGCTCGCGGCGCTGGAGTCCACGTACGACGTCCGGTTCACCGACGACGCGCTGGCGCTGGAGTCGTTCGAGACGCCGGCGGTGCTGTGGTCCACGCTGGCCTCCGTGCGGACCGCCCAGCACGTGTAGGACATCAGGGCGGCCACGCTCAGCCCAGCTGGGCGTGGCGCCTCGGCCGCATCGCCGACCTCGGGTTCACCGCGACCACCTCGACGTGCCGCGTGGTCGCCGGCACCCGGCCGAACAACCGGTCCGGCCCGCACACGTACACCGTCCCCACCCCGCGTTCGACCAGCGAGGCCACCACGTCCGGCCAGCGCAACGGGCGCACGACGCTGTCCAGCAGCATGGTGGCCACCCCGGCTCCGGTGGTCACCAGCGAACCGTCCTGGTCGGCGACGACCGGCACCCTCGGGTCGGCGAACGCCAGCCCGTCCAGCACCTCGGCGGCGATCCGGTCGCGCAACGGCCCGAACGCCGCCGAGTGCATGGGCGGGCGCATCGTGTAGAGCGACATCCCGCCGGCGGCACGCAGCCGGGTGGTCAGCCGGTCGAGGGAGCCCTCGCGCAGCGACACCATGTAGAAGTCGTCGTCGACGTAGCAGGAGATGTCGTACCACTCGCCGCGCGCGTCCAGCTCGGCCAGCAGCTCGCGCAGCACCGGCTCGGGGGTCCGCACGAACGAGTGGGTCACCACGTCCTGGTGCTCGGTGGCGAAGTACTCCTCCAGGCAGCGGGCGAGCCGCGCGGTCAGCCGGATCGTGTCCGGCACCGGCAGCGCGCCGACGTGCCCGACCAGCGGCTTCTCGCCGAAGCTCGGGCCGACGCAGAAGTCCGGGGTCACGCCGTACTCGTCCTCGGCCCACCGGGCGAGCGCGAGGCAGTTGACGAGGAACGCGACCTGCGCGGCCTCGGAGTAGTCACCGCCAGCGCGGAACCGGTCGAGCAGCGAGTACCCGAGCACGTCGTCAGCGACCGAGGTCAGCTCCCTGGCGTGGGCGTTGGTGAGCATGAAGCGGCCGACGTCGGCGAAGGCGGTCGGCCCCATGCCGGGGAAGACGACCGCGGTTCCGGTCCGCTCGTTCATCGTTGGTCCCTTTCGGACTCCAGCTCGGTGAGGAACCCGGTCAGCACCTCGGTGAACCGCTCCGGTTCCTCGAGGTGCGGCAGGTGGCTGGAGTGCTCCAGGACCTCCCACCGGGCACCGGGAACGAGGTCGAGGTAGGGCCGCAGCGTGGCCGGTGTGGCCTCGTCGTGCCGCCCGGACAGCACGAGCGTCGGTGCGGCGATGTCGGGCAGGCAGTCGACCACGGACCAGTCGCGCAGGGTGCCGGTCACGTGGAACTCGCTCGGCCCGTTCATGGTGAAGTAGACGGTCGGGTCGTTCGCGATCTCCATGAACGACGCCAGGTAGTCCCTCGGCCAGGGCTGCACGCGGCACACGTGCCGGTCGTAGAACACCCGCATCGCCGCGAAGTACTCGTCGCTGTCGGTGGTGCCGGCCGCTTCGTGCCGCAGCAGCGTCTCGTTGGTCCCGGGCGGCAGGTCGGCCCGCAGCCTGGCGGCCTCGGCCAGCCAGAGCGGGTAGGACGCCGGTGCGTTCGCGATCACCAGCCCGCGCAGTCCCGGCGGGCGGTTCGCCGCGTGCCTGGCGACCAGCGGGCCGCCCCAGGAGTGGCCGAACAACACGTAGTCGTCGGCGACCCCGAGCCGGTCGAGCAGGTTGGCCAGCTCGTCGAGGAACAGCTCCGGGGTCCAGAAGTCGGCGCCCCGGTCGGGCAGGTGGGTGGAGCCGCCGTTGCCGAGCTGGTCGTAGTGCACCACCGGCCAGCCGTGCTCGGCGAGCCCGGCGAGGCTCAGCAGGTAGTCGTGGGTACTGCCCGGTCCGCCGTGCACGACGACGACCGCGGGCCGGCCATCGTGCGGGCGGCCGGTCACCCGGTACCAGGTCTGGAAACCGCGGAACGGCACCAGACCCTTGTCGTCCGGGGGCAACGACATGATCTCACCTGACTTTCCGACGACGACCGGTTTCGACGGTGGCAGCGGGGAAACCGCGCGACAACCCCAGTTCCGTGCGGGCGGGGTCGGTAGGGGCGGCCACGGGTTGCCGCCGGCACCCGCCGCTCGGCACGGTGGCGGCACGTCTGTCCTCGAGTTCGGAGCCGCCATGACCTCCCCTGTCAGTCCCTGGGTGCGCCGGTTCGTGCCCGCCCCGGACGCGCCCGCCCGGCTGGTCTGCTTCCCGCACGCCGGCGGGTCGGCGACCTACTACCTGCCGGTGGCCCGCGGCCTCGCGCCGTCGGTCGACGTGCTGGCGATCCAGTACCCGGGCCGGCAGGACCGCCGGCACGAACCCAACATCGACGACATCGAGCGGCTGGCCGACCTGGTGGTCGCGGAGCTGGCGCCGTGGTGCGACCGGCCGGTCGGGTTGTTCGGGCACAGCATGGGCGCGCTGGTGGCCTACGAGGTCGCCCGGCGGCTGGACACCGCGCCCTCGGTCCTGTTCGCCTCCGGCCGGCGCGCTCCGTCGCGGCACCGGGACACCGACGTGCACCGGCTGGACGACGACCGGCTGCGGGCCGAGCTGGCGCGGCTGTCCGGCACCGGCGCCGGCCTGCTCGACGACGAGGACATGCTGGCGATGATCCTGCCGGCCACCCGCGCCGACTACCGGGCCGTCGAGTCCTACCGGTACCGCCCCGGTCCACCGCTGACCTGCCCGGTGCTCGCGATGGTCGGCGACGCGGACACCGAGGCGACCGTGGACGAGGTCGCCGACTGGCGCGCCCACACCAGCGGCGAGTTCGAGCTGAGGGTCTTCGACGGCGGCCACTTCTACCTCACCGACCACGCCGGCACCGTGCTGGGCATGGTGGCCGACCGGCTGCCCGCGGCGGTGCGATGAAGGACGCCGTCGTCGTACTCGACGCGACGACGGCGTCCTTCATCGCACTCAGTCCCGCACGCCGACGAACAGGCCGCGGGCGGTGGGGCCCTCCTCCAGGTAGGTCGGGGCCCACCCGGCGCGGCGGAACGCCTGCTCGTACTCGTCACGGGTGAACAGGGTGATCAGCGTGGACTCCGCCAGGTGCCGGACGCCCGCGTGGTTGGCGGCCACCAGGTAGTGCACGTCCATCCGGGTGGCGTTGCCCTCCAGCGACGCGTGCGACACCCGGGCGATCGTCCGCCCCGGTGCCCGGATCACGTCGCCGGCCACGTAGCCGGGGAGGAACGTCTCCGGGAACCACCACGGGTCGACCACGAGCACGCCGCCGGGGACCGTGTGCCTGGCGAACCGCCGCAGCGCGGTCTCCAGGTCCTCGGTCGTGCGCATGTGCCCGATCGAGCTGAACAGGCAGGTGACGGCGTCGAACTCGCGGCCGAGGTCGAAGTCGCTCATGTCGCCGAGGTGCAGCGGCACGTCCGGCAGCCGCTCCTTCGCGGCCAGCAGCATGTCCTCGGACAGGTCCAGTCCCGCGACGTCGGGGAACGTGCCGGACAGGTGTTGCAGGTGCTCGCCGGTGCCGCACGCGACGTCCAGCAGCGACGTCGCGTCCGGCTTCTCGGCGAGGATGAGCCGCGCCACCTGGGCGGACTCGGTCGCGTAGTCCTTGCCCCGCCCCTGGTGGATCAGGTCGTAGAGCTCCGCGTCCTCGGACTCATACATCTTCCCTCCTCAACTCCCCTCGGCGACAAGGGAAACTCCGAACTCGGCGGTCGCCAGCCAGCCCTCGATCGCCTGCGAGGTCGTGGACGCGTCGGCGTCCATCATCGTGAAGTGGTCGCCGGGCACCGTCTCCACGGTGTCGGCGAACCGCCAGGACACCCGCTCGGTCCCGGCGCCGCCCATCGGTCGCGCGGACCGCAGGTACAGCACCGGCGCGGCGGTGTCACGCACGTCGAACTCCGCGAGCAGGTCGACGTACCAGGCCATCCCGGTCAGCTGGGCGTTGTCGAACGTGCCGACGGACGACTCCAGCTCGAACAGGCCGGCCACCATCTCGGTCATCATCGGCACGGCACCGCCCTCGGCTCCCCCGCCGCCGCCGCCGTCACCGCCGTCCACGGGGAGCGTGTCGATCAGGATCACGGCCTCCGGACGGATCCCCGACTCCTCCAGGTGCGTCGCGGTGGTGTGCGCGAGGACACCGCCGGCCGAGTAGCCGACGAGCACGAACGGCTCGCCGTCCGCGGCCGCCACGACGGCGTCCGCGAGCAGCCGGACCACGACGTCGGAGGTCTCCGGCAGCGGGTCGGCTGCGGTGAACCCGGGCACCGGCAGCGACACCACGTCCCGCACGCCGTCGAAGTGCGCCGCGAGCCGCGCGTACTGGTAGTGGTTCCCCATCGCCATCGGGGTCTCCACGCACACCAGCCTCGGCCGCGCCGCACCCTTGGCGAGCCGGAGCGGCACGATCGTCCGGCCGGGGTCGGTGGCCGAGTCGAACGTCGGGCGCAGCCGCGCGGCCGCGCTCAGCACGTCGATGCCCTGGCCCAGCTTGCCGGCCAGTGCGGCCTCGCGGAACAGGTCCCGCAGGGTGCCGGCCGGGGCCGGTGCCGGCGGGGCCGGCGTGAACGTGGTGAGCAGGTACGCGGCGAGCGCGTTCGGCGTCGGGTGGTCGAACACCGCGTTGTCCAGCGGCAGCCCGGTGACCGTGCCCAGCTCGATCGCCAGCTCGGTGGCCGACAGCGAGTTGAGACCCAGCTCGATGAGGTGCCGGTCGGCGTCGATCGAGTCCGTACCCGCGATCGCCGCGACCGCGCCGAGCACCAGCTCGCGCACGGCCCGCTCGCGCTCGTCGGCCGGCAGGTCGGCCAGGCGCAGCCACGACTCGTGCGGGCCGGAGTCCTCGTCGGCGGCGGCCCGGCGGCGTTCGGTGCGGGCCTCGACCACCGGAGCGTCCATCGCGGACAGCTCGGCTGGGTCGACCGCGCGGAGGGTCACCGAGTCCACGGTCAGTACCGGCGCTCCGGCCGGGTCGGCGAGGACCAGCGAGACGGTGTCGCCGGTGCCGCGCAGCGCGACCCTGGCCGCGACCGCGCCCGTGGCGTGCACCTCGACCCCGGTCCAGGCGGCCGGTGTCACGGGCCGGCCGGTGGCCCGCAGGGCGGCGTCGAGCAGGGCCGGGTGCACGGCGAACGAGTCGGCCTCGGCGCGGGCCGCGGCCGGCAGCGCGACCTCGGCGACGGTGTCGGCACCGGGCGGCGGCCACCCGGTCGGCGCGACCTTCGACGCGGCGGTGAGGAGGCCGGTGGCGTGGTGGGTCCAGGCGGTCTCGTCCTCCGGGCGGGTGTGCACCTCGACCCGGCGGTCCCCGGTCTCGTCCGGGGCGCCGACGGCGACCTGCACCCTGGTGCCGCCGGACCCGGCGAGCCGGGCGGGGGCCACGACGTCCAGCTCGGCCAGCCGGGGCAGGCCGACCAGGTCACCCGCGTGCACCGCCAGCTCAACCGCCACCGCGCCGGGCAGCACCGGCGTGCCGGCGAGCCACGGGTGGGTGGCCGGCGAGAGCCGCCCGGTCAGCACCACGGAGTCCGAGCCGGCCAGCGCGACGGCGGCGCCGAGCAGCGGGTGCCCGGTCTCCTCCAGGCCGGCCGCGGCCACCTCGCCGACCGCGATGGTGTCCATCTCCACCCAGTACCGGGTCCGGTGGAAGGCGTAGGGCGGCAGCGGCACCTCGCGGGCACCCCGTCCGGCGTACAACCGGGACCAGTCGGCGCCGTGCCCGGTGACCTGCAGGCGCGCGACGGCGGTGAGCAGGCCGGTGACCTCGGGGCCGCCGGTCAGGGTGGGCACCGGCACGAAAGTGGCGTCCTCGTCGAGGCAGCCGGCGACCAGGCCGGCGAGCCCGCCGTCCGGGCCGACCTCGACGAACCGGGTGACGCCCTGCTCGGCCAGGTGCCGTACGTCGTCGGCGAAGCGGACCTCCGCGCGGAGCTGCCGCTCCCAGTGGTCGGAGGTGGCCAGGTCGTCGGCGGACACCGGTTCGCCGTCCAGGTGGGCGACCACCGGGATCGCCGGCGGCTGGAAGCTCAGCCGGTCGGCGACGTCGAAGAACTCCTCCTGGATGTCGTCCACGACCGGCGAGTGGAACGCGCGCCGCACCCGCAGCCGGGTGGTCTGCCGGTCGCCGAGCCGCTCCAGGACCTCGTCCACGGCGTCCTCGTCGCCGGAGAGCACCACCCGGTCCGGGCCGTCGACAGCGGCGATGCCGACCTCGCCGCCCACCTCGTCGGACAGCAGCGGCGTGACCTCGTCCTCGGTCGCCCGCACCGCGACCATCACGCCGGGCGCCAGCTCCTGGGCCAGCTCGCCGCACGCGGCGACCAGCTTGACCGCGTCGGCCAGCGAGAGCACCCCGGCGACGTGCGCGGCGGCGACCGCGCCGACCGAGTGGCCGGTCACGAAGTCGGGCCGCAGGCCCCAGGACTCCAGCAGCCGGTAGGTCGCCACCTCGACGGCGAACACCGCGGCGGTCAGGAACGTGGTCTGGTCGAGCAGCCCGGCGGTCACCGTGCCCTCGTCGGCGAACACGACCTCGCGCAGCGGCCGGTCCAGGTGCCGGTCGAACTTGGCGCCGACCGCGTCGAAGGCGCTCGCGAACGCGGGGAACGCGGCGTACAGCTCGCGCCCCATGCCCGGCCGCTGGGCGCCCTGGCCGGGGAACAGGTACGCGGTCTTCCCGCCGGTGCGGGCGCCGGTCACCACCGAGGGCGACCCGGTGCCGTCGGCGAGCGCGCGGAGCCCGGCCACCAGGACGTCGCGGTCCGCGCCGACCACGACGGCCTGGTGCTCGTAGGGGGTTCGGGTGGCGGCCAGCGAGTAGCCGAGGTCGAGCGCGTCCACACCGTCCACCTGGGACAGCAGGGCGGCCGCCTGGGCGGGCAGCGCGCCCGCGGTGCGGGCGGAGACCAGCCACGGCAGCGCCGGCCCCGGCTCCCGGTCGGCGTCCACGGGTTCGGCCGCCGGCGTGGGGTCGCCCTCCTCCAGGATCGTGTGCACGTTGGTGCCGCTGCGGCCGAAGGAGGACACGCCGGCGCGGCGCGTGCGGTCACCGGCCGGCCACGGGATCGTCTCGGTCAGCAGCCGGACCTCGCCGGCCGTCCAGTCGACGTGCGGCGACGGCTCGTCGGCGTGCAGGGTCCTGGGCAGGCGGCCTTCGCGCATCGCCTGCACGGTCTTGATCACGCCGGCGATGCCGGAGGCGGACTGGGTGTGGCCGATGTTGGACTTGACCGAGCCGAGCCACAGCGGGCGGTCCCGGTCCTGCCCGTAGGTCGCCATCAGCGCCCGCACCTCGATCGGGTCGCCGAGCCTGGTGCCGCCGCCGAAGCCCTCCACCGCGTCCACATCGGACGGTTCGAGGCCGGCGTTGGCCAGCGCCTTGCGGATCACCCGCTCCTGGGCGGCGCCGTTGGGCGCGGTCATGCCGTTGGACGCGCCGTCGGAGTTCACCGCGCTCCCCCGGACCACGGCCAGCACCTGGTGGCCGTTGCGGCGGGCGTCGGAGAGCCGTTCGACGACGACCACGCCGACGCCCTCGGCCCAGCCGATGCCGTCCGCGTCCGCGCCGAACGACTTGCACCGGCCGTCGCCGGCGAGGCCGCCCTGCTGGTCGAAGTCGACGAAGGTGGCCGGGGTCGAGATCACCGTGACGCCGCCGGCCAGCGCCAGGGAGCAGTCGCCCTGGCGCAGCGCCTGGATCGCCCAGTGCAGGGCGACCAGCGAGGACGAGCACGCGGTGTCGACCGAGACCGCGGGGCCCTCCAGGCCGAACAGGTAGGCGATGCGGCCGGACACGATGCTCTGCGACAGCCCGACGCCGCGGAACCCGGCGGCGTGCTCCAGGGTGCCGAACATGCCGGGGTCGTAGTCGGGCTGCATGACGCCGGCGAACACGCCGGTGGTGCTGCCGCGCAGCGAACGCGGGTCGATCCCGGCCCGCTCGATGGCCTCCCAGGACGCCTCGAGCAGCAGCCGCTGCTGCGGGTCCATCATGGTCGCCTCGTCCGGGTCGATGCCGAAGAACCCGGCGTCGAAGTCGGTGGCGTCGTGCACGAACCCGCCCTGCCGGGAGCCGCCGCCGGAGTCGAGCCCGAACCAGCCCTCGACGTCCCAGCCGCGGTCGGTGGGGAACGCGGTCACGCCGTCGCCGCCGCCGGCCACCAGCTCCCACAGGTCCTCCGGGGAGGCGACGCCGCCGGGGTAGCGGCAGCTCATTCCGACGATCGCGATCGGCTCGTCGGCCGACACGACGACCGGGGCGGCCTCGTCGACGTCCTGGTCGGCCGCGCCGAGCAGTTCCTCCTCTAGGTAGCCGATCAGCGCGAGCGGCGTCGGGTTGTCGAACACGAGCGTGGCGGACAGCTGGACGCCGGTGGCCACGCTAAGCCCGTTGCGCAGCTCCACCGCGGTCAGCGAGTCGAAGCCGAGGTCCTGGAACGCGCGGTCCAGCTCGATCGACTCCGGCGAGCTGTGCCCGAGCGCCTGGGCGACCTGCGCCCGCACCAGTTCCTTGAGCGTGGTCACCCGGTCCTGTTCGGACTGGGTGGCGAGCCGACGGACCAGCGATCCGTCGCCGGCCGGGGTGTCGGCGGCGGCGGTGCGGCGGGCGGCGGGCACCAGGCCGCGGAACAGGTCCGGCAGCGCGTCGCCCTGGCCGCGCAGCACGCCGAGGTCCAGCGGAACCGGGGCCAGGACCGGCTCGGTGGCGGTCCAGGTGGCGTCGAACAGCGCGAGCCCGTCCTCGGCGGACAGCGGCACGAACCCGGTGCGGGCCACGTGCGGCAGCTCGGCCTCGGTGACGTGGCCGGCCATGCCGGTGCCGGTGCCCCACATGCCCCAGGCCAGCGAGACCGCGGGCAGGCCGTTCGCCCCGCGGTGCGCGGCGAGACCGTCGAGGAACGTGTTGGCGGCGGCGTAGTTGGCCTGGCCGAGCGCCCCGAGCAGGCCGGAGGCGGAGGAGAACAGCACGAACGCGCCCAGGTCGTGCCCGGCGGTCAGCTCGTGCAGGTTCAGCGCGGCGTCGACCTTCGGGCGCAGCACGGTGGTGAGCTGGTCGGCGGTGAGGGTGTCGATGGTGCCGTTGTCCAGGACGCCGGCGGCGTGCACGACGCCGGTCAGCGCGCGGCCGGCGAGCAGCGCGGCGGCCGCCTCGCGGTCGGCGAGGTCGCAGGCGACCAGCTCGACGGCGGCGCCGAGGGCGGTCAGCTCGGCCACCAGGTCGTCCGCGCCGGTGGCGGCCGGGCCGCTCCGGCTGACCAGGAGCAGGTCGCGCACGCCGTGCTCGGCGACCAGGTGCCGGGCGACGAGCCGGCCGAGGCCGCCGGTCGCGCCGGTGACCAGGACGGTGCCGGCGGCGACCGGCGACGCCGGGGCGGTGTCCTGGCTGCCGGCGCGGGTGAGCCGGCCGACCCGCACGCTGCCGTCCCGGACGAGCGCCTGGGACTCGCCGGCGGCGAGGATCTTCGGCAGCACCGTGTCGAGGTCGCGTTCGGTGTCGGTGTCGACGAGGACGATCCGGCCGGGGTACTCGGCCTGCGCGGAGCGGACCAGGCCCCAGACGGCGGCGCCGGCCAGGTCGGTCACGTCCTCGCCGGCCAGCGCGACCGCACCGGAGGTGAGCACGACGAGGCGGGTGCCGTCGAGGTTCCGGTCGCCGGTGAAGGCACGCAGCGACTCCAGGGCGCGGGTGGTGGCGGCGTGCACGGCGGGCGCGTCGCTACCGCCACCGCAGCGCAGCACGGCGACGTCCGGGGCGTCGGCCCCGACCGCATCGAGTTCCACTGTGGACAGCGGGGTGCCGGCGGGGAGTGCCACCGGCTGCCAGTCGAGCCGGAACAGGGCGTCGCGGTGGGTTCGCCGGGCGGCGGCGATGGCGTCGGCGGTGATCGGGCGCAGCACCAGCGAGTCGACCGTCGCGACGGGGGCGCCGGTGCCGTCGGCGACGGCGATCGCGACGCCGCCGGCCGCGCGGCTGATCCGGACCCTGGCGGTGGCGGCGCCGGTGGCGTGCAGCTCCACCCCGCGCCACTCGAACGGCAGCGCCGCCTCCTGGCCGGCGAGACCGCTGCGCCCGACGGCCTGCAGCGCGGCGTCCAGCACGGCGGGGTGCAGGCCGTAGCGGGTGACGTCGCCGCGGGCGGTCTCGGGCAGGGCGAGCTCGGCGAACAGGTCGCCGTCGCGCCGCCACGCGGCCCGCAGGCCCTGGAAGACCGGGCCGTAGACCAGGCCGCGGTCGGCGAACTCGCCGTACACGCCGTCGAGGTCGACGGGTTCCGCGCCGGCCGGTGGCCACTCGGCGAGGTCGAACGTGGCGGCGGTGCCGCCGTCGGCGAGGGTGCCGGTGGCGTGCCGGACCCAGGTCGCGTCCGGGGTGTCCTGGCAGGCGTGCACGGCGACCGGGCGGGCGCCGGCGGCGTCGGGCGCGCCGACGGTGATCTGCAGCCGAACGGCGCCGTCGTCGGGCAGCACCAGCGGGGCGTGCAGGGTCAGCTCCTCGATCCGGCCGGTGCCGGCCCGGTCGCCCGCGTGGCCGACCAACTCGACGAACCCGGTGCCGGGGAACAGGATCGCGCCGCCGACGCGGTGGTCGGCGAGCCACGGGTGGGTGGTGGCGGACAGTCGCGCGGTGAGCACCATGCCGTCGGTGTCGGCCAGCATGACCGACGCGCCGAGCAGCGGGTGGCTGGTCGGGGCGAGGCCCATCGAGGCGGGGTCGCCGGTGCGCGGGGACGCGGTCATCCAGTACCGCTCCCGCTGGAACGGGTAGGTCGGCAGGTCGACGCGGCGGGTGCGGCCGAGCAGGGCCGACCACTCCGGACTCACGCCGGTGACGTGCAGCCGGGCGAGGGCGGTGACGAGGGCACGCACCTCCGGCTGCCCGGCCCGCTGGGTCGGCACACAGCCGGGCAGGACGGCGTCGGGGCCGACCTCCAGGAAGGTGGTCACCCCGGAGTCGGCGAGCGTGGCCATGGCGTCGGCGAACCGCACCGGCCGGCGGACCTGGGTGACCCAGTACTCCGGGTCGCCCACGTCGGTGACCCGACCGGTGACGGTGGACACCAGCGGCAGCCGGGGCTCCTGGTAGGTCAGGGACTCGGCGACCGCGCGGAACTCGTCGAGCATGGGGTCCATCAGCGGCGAGTGGAAGGCGTGCGACACCCGCAGCCGGGTGTGCCGGCGGTCGAGCCGCTCGACGACGGCGAGCACCTCGGCCTCGACGCCGGACAGCACGACCGAGCCGGGCGCGTTCACCGCCGCGACGGCCACGCCGTCGGTCAGCAGTGGGGTGACCTCGTCCTCGCTCGCGGTGACGGCGACCATCGCGCCGCCCTCGGGCAGGGCCTGCATCAGCCGGCCGCGCGCGGAGACCAGCGCGCAGGCGTCCGCCAGCGAGAACACGCCGGCGACGTGCGCGGCGGCGATCTCGCCGATGGAGTGGCCGGTGACGAAGTCCGGGCGGAGGCCCCAGGACTCCAGCAGCCGGAACAGCGCGACCTCGAACGCGAACAGCCCCGCCTGCGCGTGCTCGGTGCGGTTCGCCACGGCCTGGTCGTCACCGGAGTAGACGCCGGGCAGCAGCGCGCACACCTCGTCGAACGCCGCCGCGAACACCGGGAACGCCGCGTGCAGCTCGCGGCCCATGCCGGCCCGCTGGGCACCCTGGCCGGTGAACACGAACGCCGACTTGCCGCCGACCCTGGCCACGCCCTCGACGGGACCATCGGCACCGTCGGCCACGGCGCGCAGGCCCGCCAGCAGTTCCGCGCGGTCGGTGCCGGTGACCACGGCGCGGTGCTCGTGGGCGGCCCGGGTGGTGGCGAGCGCGCCGGCGACATCCACGTCGGACAGCTCGGGTCGTCCGTCCACGAAGGACAGCAGCCGTTCGGCCTGCGCCCGCAGCGCGGTCCGGCCGCGGGCGGAGAGCACCCACGGCACCACCGGCACCGGCTCGGTCTCCGGGTGGTCGTCGGTCTCGGTCGCCTGCTCCAGGATCACGTGCGTGTTGGTGCCGCTGAGCCCGAACGACGACACCGCGGCCCGGCGCGGCGCACCGGTCTCCGGCCACGCCCGCGCGTCGGTCAGCAGCCGCACGTTGCCCGACGCCCAGTCCACGTGCGGCGACGGCTCGTCCACGTGCAGGGTCTTCGGCAGCTCGCCGGCACGCATCGCCATGACCATCTTGATCACGCCGGCCACACCGGCCGCGGCCTGGGTGTGCCCGAGGTTCGACTTGACCGAACCGAGCCACAGCGGCCGCTCCCGGTCCTGGCCGTAGGTCGCGAGCAGCGCCTGCGCCTCGATCGGGTCGCCCAGCTCGGTGGCCGTGCCGTGCCCGTCGACCGCGTCCACCTGGTCGGCGGACATCCGCGCGTTGGCCAGCGCGGCCCGGATCAGCCGTTGCTGCGCCGGCCCGTTGGGGGCGGTCAGCCCGTTCGACGCGCCGTCCTGGTTGGTCGCGCTGCCGCGCACCACCGCGAGCACCGGGTGCCCGTTGCGCCGCGCGTCCGACAGCCGCTCCACGACCAGCACGCCGACGCCCTCGGACCAGCCCGGGCCGTCCGCGCCGGCCGCGAACGACCGGCAACGCCCGTCGCGGGACTGGGTGTCCTCCAGGTTGAACTCGACGAACGTCTGCGGCGAGGCCATCACCGACACCCCGCCGGCCACCGCCAGCGAGCACTCCCCCTGCCGCAGCGACTGCACGGCCAGGTGCAGCGCCACCAG
The DNA here is from genome assembly GCF_025165815.1 of Actinophytocola gossypii. Classification (GTDB taxonomy): domain Bacteria; phylum Actinomycetota; class Actinomycetes; order Mycobacteriales; family Pseudonocardiaceae; genus Actinophytocola; species Actinophytocola gossypii. The sequence goes on from NZ_JAFFZE010000014.1 coordinate 479,655, forward strand.
CGACGACGAGCACGCGGTGTCCATGGTGACCGAGGGGCCCTCGAAGCCGAAGTGGTACGACACCCGGCCGGAGACCACGCCGGACGAGCCGTAGCTGCCCGGGTAGTTGTGGTACATGACGCCGGCGAACACCCCGGTCCGGCTGCCCTTCATCGTCGCGGGCGGGATGCCGGCGCGCTCGAACGCCTCCCAGGTGGACTCGAGCAGCAGCCGCTGCTGCGGGTCCATGAACAGCGCGTCGCGCGGGGCGATGCCGAAGAACTCGGCGTCGAAGTCCGCCGCGTCGGCCAGGAACCCGGCCTCCCGCACGTAGGTGGTGTTCGGCCGGGTGTTGTCCGGGTCGTAGAGCCGGTCGAGGTCCCAGCCGCGGTCGGTGGGGAACTCGCCCGCGACGTCGACGCCGTCGGCCAGCACCCGCCACAGGTCCTCCGGGCTGCTGACGCCGCCTGGGAACCGGCAGGCCATGCCGACGATCGCGATCGGCTCGTGCGCGGCGGCGGTGAGCCGTCTGCTCTGCTCGCGCAGCCGCTCGGTCTCCTTCAGCGACGCGCGGAGGGCGTCGACAACCTTCTTGTCCTGCGTGGTCATGCCGGCCTCACATCTCTCGCGTGGCGTCGTCGAGCTCGAATGCCCTGCTGATCAGCTTTTCGGTGTCCATGTCGTCGATCGAGGAGTCGTCGGTGGCCGGGTCGGGGGTCGGCTCGGCCGTGATGCCCGCGAGGTCGAGCAGGCTGTGCAGCAGGCCCGCGTCGCGCAGCCGGGCGAGCGGGATCGACGACAGCGCCGCGCGGATTCGCTCGTCGGTGTCCGCCGCCTGCTCGCCGGTCCCGCCGTCGGCCTGGTCCGGAACCAGCTCGGCCAGCAGGTGCCGGGCGAGCACGAGCGCGTTCGGGTAGTCGAAGATCAGGGTCGCCGGCAGGGTCAGCCCGGTGAGCAGCGTGAGCTTGTTCCGGAAGCCCACCGCGGCGAGCGAGTCGAAGCCCAGCTCGTTGAACGCCCGCTCCGGCTCGACCGCCGCCGGCCCGGCGTGGCCGAGCAGCTTCGCCGCCTCGGTGCGCACCAGGTCGAGCAGCAGCGGCTCCCGGTCGTGCGGCGGCAGCTCGGCCAGCCGGTCCCGGAGCTTCCCGCCCGCACCCCCGCCGGCCGGTCCGGCGGGCGTGGTGTCCGCGACCCGCCGCACCGGTGTCCTGGCCAGCCCGCGCAGCAGCGGCGGGGTGTCCTCGCCGCCCAACGCGTCCTGGTCGAGCCGGATCGGCAGCAGTACCGCGTCCGGCAGCCCGCCCGCGGTGTCCAGGAGGGACAGTCCGGCCGCGGGGGTGAGCGGGGCGATCCCGGCGGCCGCGAGCCGGCGCAGGTCGGCGTCGCCGAGCCCGGCGCCCATGCCGGTCGTTCCGGTGTCCCAGAGGCCCCAGGCCAGCGACCGCCCCGGCAGTCCGAGCGCGCGGCGGTGCGCGGCCAGCGCGTCGAGGTAGCCGTTGGCGGCCGCGTAGTTGGCCTGCCCCGGCGCACCGAGCACCGAGGACGCCGAGGAGAACAGCACGAACGCGGACAGGTCGAGGGTCGCGGTCAGCTCGTGCAGGTGCCAGGCGGCGTCGACCTTGGGCCGCAGCACCTCGTCGAGCCGGTCCTGGGTCAGCGAGTCGAGCAGGCCGTCGGCGGTGACGCCGGCCGCGTGCACGACCCCGGTCAGCGGGTGCTCCGCCGGGATCCCGGCCAGCACCGCGGCCAGCGCGTCCCGGTCGGCGGTGTCGCAGGCGACCACCGACACCTCGGCGCCGAGCGCGGCCAGTTCGGCGCCCAGTTCGGCGGCGCCGGGGGCGGCCGGGCCGCGCCGGCTGGTCAGCAACAGGTGCCGCACGCCGTGCTCGGCCACCAGGTGGCGGGCGACCAGGCCGCCGAGCGCACCGGTCCCGCCGGTCACCAGCACGGTGCCGGTACCGAACGCGGTCCGCCCGGTGTCGGTCGGGGCGGCCGTCAGGCGTGGGGTGTGCACGACGCCGGCGCGCACCGCGAGCTGCGGTTCGCCCGCGCCGAGCGCGGCCGGCAGGGCCGCGACCGACTCCGGGTCGCCGTCCACGTCGACGAGCACGATCCGGCCGGGGTGCTCCGCCTGCGCCGAGCGCACCATGCCCCAGGCGGCGGCGCCGGCGAGGTCGGTGACGTCCTCGGTGCCGGTGCTCACCGCGCCGCTGGTCACCACGAGCAGCGTGGCCTCGGCGGCGAGCCCGGCCCGCAGCAGCCCGAGCAGCCGCCGGCTCTGCTCCCGCGCGGTGCCCGCGTCGGCCCCGCCGCCGCACGGCAGCACCACCACCTCGGCGGTACCGGCGTCGGCCAGGTCCGCGGACAGCGGCGCGCCGAGCGCGTTGGTCAGGCCCCACGGGTCCGGGCCGACCACGTGCCAGCGGTCCACCGGCCGGGTCCTGGTCGGCACCGGGACCCAGCCGAGGCGCAGCAGCGTGCCGTCCGTCTCGGTGGGCACCGGCTCGGCGGCCGGGCGGACCGCGAGCGACTCGACCACCGCGACCGGTCGCCCGGCCGGGTCGGCGATCTCCACGGTCAGGCCCGTGGTCCCGGGCCGGACCCGCACCCGCAGCTCGGTGGCGCCGGTGGCGTACAGCTCCACGCCGGCGGCCCCGAACGGCAGCACCGGCCCGTCGGCGGCGACCGCGCTGTGCGCCACCGCCTGCCAGGCCGCGTCCAGCACCGCCGGGTGCGTGCCGTAGGCGTCCACATCGGACGCGTCGGGCAGGGACACCTCGGCGTGGACGTCGTCGCCGTGCCGCCAGACCGCGCGCACGCCCTGGAACGCCGGCCCGTAGGCGATGCCGGACTCGGCGAGCGCCGGGTACCAGCCGTCGAGCGGGACCGGGGTGGCGCCGGCCGGTGGCCACTGCGCCAGGTCGAACTCCGCGGGCGCGCCGGCCGCGGTGAGCACCCCGGTCGCGTGCCGCCGCCAGCCGGCGCCGGGCGGCCGGGAGTGCACGGCGAACCGGCGGGCGCCCCGCTCGTCGGGTCCGCCCACCTCCACCTGCACCCGCACGGGCGCGTCCGGCGGCAGCACCAGCGGTTCCTCGAACGTCAGCTCCTCGATCCGGCCGCAGCCGACCTCGTCGCCGGCGCGGACCGCGAGCTCCACGAAACCCGTGCCGGGGAACAGGACCGAGCCGTGCACCACGTGGTCGGCGAGCCACGGCTGGGTGCCGGTCGACAGGGTGCCGCGCAGCACCGCGCCACCGGTCTCGGCCAGCTCGACCGCGGCGCCGACCAGCGGGTGCCCGCCACCCGCGCTGTCCGAGGCTGCGCTGTCCAGCCAGTACCGCTCGCGCTGGAAGGCGTAGGTGGGCAACGGAACCAGCCGCGCTCCCCGTGGCTCGAACAGTGGCGAGAACAGCGCCCGCCAGTCGACCGGGGTCCCGGTGACGTGCAGCCGGGCCAGCGCGGTCAGCAGCGCGCGCGGCTCGTCGACGTCCCGGTGCGCCACCGGCGTGACCACGGTCGCCGGTGCGTCGAGGCAGTCGGGGACCAGGCCGGCGAGCACCGCGTCCGGGCCCAGCTCGACGAACCGGGTGACGCCGGCGTCCGCCATCGCCCGCACCGCGTCCCGGAACCGCACCGGCTCCCGGACCTGGCGCACCCAGTGCTCCGGGTCGCACAGCTCGGCGCCGGCCGGGGCACCGGTCACGGTCGACACCACGGTGAGCCGGGGCGGGTGGAACGTCACGGCCTCGGCGGCCCGCCGGTACGCGGCGAGCATCGGCTCCATCGCCGGCGAGTGGAAGGCGTGCGACACGCTGAGCCGGGTGCTCCGCCTGCCCCGGGCGGCCAACTCGGCCGCGATCCGCTCGACGTCGTCCTCGGCGCCGGACACCACGACCGACGCGGGCCCGTTCACCGCGGCGACGCTCGTCCGCTCGGTCAGCAGCGGCGCCACCTCGTCCTCGGTGGCCGACACCGCGACCATCGCGCCGCCGGCCGGCAGCGCCTGCATCAGCGCGCCGCGGGCGGCGACCAGCGCGCAGGCGTCGGTCAGCGACAGCACGCCGGCGACGTGCGCGGCGGCCAGCTCGCCGATGGAGTGCCCGGCGACCTGGTCGGGGGTGACGCCGAACGACTCCAGCAGCCGGAACAGCGCGACCTCGACGGCGAACAGCCCGGCCTGGGTGTACGCGGTCTGGTCGAGCAACGCGGCCTCGTCGGTGCCCGGTCCGGCGAACAGCACGGTGCTCAGCGGGCGCGCGAGGTGTTCGTCCAGCTCGGTGGTCACCGTGCGCAGCGCGTCGGCGAACACCGGGAACGCGGCGGCCAGCTCGCGGCCCATGCCGAGCCGCTGCGAGCCCTGGCCGGAGAACAGGAACCCGGTGCCGCCGTCCGAGGTCACCACGCCGGTCACCAGCTCCGGCTCCTCGGTGCCGTCGACCAGCGCGACCAGCCCGAGCAGGAAGTCGCCCCGATCGGCGCCGAGCACCACCGCGCGGTGCTCGAAGCCCGACCGGGACACGGCGGTGGCGTAGCCGAGGTCGACCGGCTCGTCGTCCGTCTCGTCCACATGGGACAGCAGGCGTTCCGCCTGGGCCAGCAGGGACGCGTGGCTCCGCCCGGAGAGCAGCCACGGCACAACCGGCGGCTCGGCCGCGTCGGTGACCGGCGGCTCCTGGACGGGGTCGCCCTCCTCGAGCACCAGGTGCGCGTTGGTGCCGCTCACCCCGAACGACGACACGCCGGCCCGGCGCGGCCGTTCGGCGCGCGGCCAGGGCCTCGGCTCGGTCAGCAGGGCGACGTCGCCCGCTGTCCAGTCCACGTGTGTCGACGGCTCGGTGACGTGCAGGGTCCTCGGCAGTTCCTCGTGCCGCATGGCCTGCACCATCTTGATCACACCGGCGACCCCGGCCGCGGCCTGGGTGTGGCCGATGTTGGACTTCAGCGAGCCGAGCCACAGCGGCTCGTCCCGGTCCCGGCCGTAGGTGGCGAGCAGGGCCTGCGCCTCCACCGGGTCGCCGAGCTTGGTGCCGGTGCCGTGCGCCTCCACCGCGTCGACGTCCTGGGTGGACAGTCCGGCGTCGGCCAGCGCCGCGCGGATCACCCGCTGCTGGGCGGGACCGTTCGGTGCGGTGAGGCCGTTGGAGGTGCCGTCGGAGTTCACCGCCGTGCCGCGGACCAGGGCGAGCACCGGGTGACCGTTGCGGCGGGCGTCGGACAGCCGCTCCAGCACCAGCACGCCGGCGCCCTCGGCCCACGCGGTGCCGTCGGCGTCGGTGGAGAACGACTTGCACCGCCCGTCCGGGGCGAGCCCGCGCTGCCGGCTGAACTCGACGAACGTCTCCGGCGTGGCCATCACGGTCACGCCCCCGGCGAGCGCCAGCGTGCACTCGCCGGAGCGCAGGGCGCGGGTGGCCCAGTGCACGGACACCAGCGAGGACGAGCACGCGGTGTCCACGCTGACCGCGGGGCCCTCGAACCCGAAGTGGTAGGCGACCCGCCCGGAGACCACCGAGCCGGTCGAGCTGCTGGCCACGTAGTCGTGGTACTGCACGCCGACGAACACGCCGGTCTGGCTGCCCTTCAGCGACAGCGGGTCGATGCCGGCCCGCTCGACCGCCTCCCAGGAGGTCTCCAGCAGCAGCCGCTGCTGCGGGTCGACGGTCGGCGCCTCACGCGGGGACACCCCGAAGAAGCCGGCGTCGAACTCGGCGGCGTCGTGCAGGAACCCGCCGGACCGGGTGTAGGTGGTGCCCGGCCGGGTGCCGCTCGGGTCGTGCAGCCGGTCGAGGTCCCAGCCGCGGTCGGTGGGGAACTCGCCGATCGCGTCGACACCGTCGGCCACCAGCGACCACAGCTCCTCCGGCGAGGTGACCCCGCCCGGGTAGCGGCAGGCCATGCCGACGACCGCGACCGGTTCGTCCACATCGGACACGACGGGCCGGTCGACGGGCGCCGCGGGTGCGGCGCCGGTCAGCTGTTCGAGCAGGTGACCGGCGACGGCGGTGGCGGTCGGGTAGTCGAACACCAGGGTGGCGGGCAGGGTGAGCCCGGTGGCGGCGGCGAGCGCGTTGCGCAGCTCCACCGCGGTCAGCGAGTCGAACCCGAGGTCGGCGAACCGGCGACCGGGCGCGACCGCCGCGGCCGAGTCGTGTCCGAGGACGGCGGCCACCTGGCCGCGGACCAGGTCGAGCACCAGCGCGGGCCGGTCGGGCTCGGTGGCCGCGGCGATCCGCTCGGCGAGCGGGGACGCCGGCGCGGCGGTGACCGGCCCGGCGCGCCGGACACCCGGGTCGACCAGGGTGCCGAACACCGGGGCCACCGCGGCTCCGGTGGCACGCAGCCGGCCGAGGTCGAGAGCCGCCGCGGCGACCGAGGCGGCACCGGCGCCGACGGCGGCGTCGAACAGCGCCCGCCCGTCGGCCTCGGACAGCGGCAGCACGCCGCCCCGGGCCATCCGGGTGCGGTCGGCGGCGCCGAGCGAGCCGGCCATGCCGGTCTCCCACTGGCCCCACGCCACGGACACCGCGGGCAGGCCGAGCGCACGCCTGCGCACGGCGAGCGCGTCGAGCACGGTGTTGGCGGCCGCGTAGTTGGCCTGCCCCGGCGCGCCGAGCGTGCCGGACAGCGAGGAGAACAGGACGAAGGCGGACAGGTCGCCGGTCAGCTCGTGCAGGTTCAGCGCGCCGGTCACCTTAGGGTCGAGCACCGCGTCGACCCGGTCCGGGGTGAGCGCGGTGAGCACGCCGTCGTCGACCACGCCGGCCGCGTGCACCACGGCGGTCAGCGGCCGCGTCTCGGTGAGCGTGGCGAGGGCGGCGGCGAGCGCGGTCCGGTCGGCGACGTCGCAGGCCACCGGGGTCACCTCGGCGCCGAGCCCGGTCAGCTCGTCGACCAGGTCCTGGTCCGCGCCGCGCCGGCCGAGCAGGGCCAGGTGGCGGACGCCGTGCCGGGTCACCAGGTGCCGGGTGAGCACCGCGCCGAGCGCGCCGGAGCCGCCGGTCAGCAGGACGGTGCCGGCCGGGTCGAACTCGCCGGTCGGTTCGTCCGCGCCGGCCGGGGTGCGGGTCAGGCGGGCCACGTGCGGTACGCCGGCGCGCACCGCGACCTGCGGCTCGCCGGAGTCCAGCGCGGCGGCGAGTTCCGGGCGGTCGGTGTGCGTGTCGGTGTCGACCAGCACGATCCGGTCCGGGTGCTCGGCCTGTGCGGAGCGCACCAGACCCCAGACGGCGGCACCGGCCAGGTCGGCGACGTCCTCGCCGGCGACCGAGACCGCGTGCCGGGTCACCACGACGAGCCGGGCGGCGGGGTCGCGGTCGGCGGTGAGCCACTCGGTCAGCTCGGCCAGCACCCGGTGGACGGTGGCCTTGATCGTGTCGGGGTCGGTGCCGCCGTCCGGGTCGCCGGCATGCAGCACGGTCACGTCCGGCCTCGGTTCGGCCCGCGCCGGCCGGGCGGCGGCCGGGATCCAGTCCAGCTGGTACAGCGCGCCCCGGCGGGGACGGTCGAGGCGGGTGGTGCCGGTGGGCACCGGGCGGAACGCGACCGACTCGACCGAGGCGACGGCGGCGCCCGCCGGGTCGGACACCAGGGCGGAGTAGGTGTCCTCGCCGGTGGGGGTGAACCGCACGCGCAGCCGGGACGTGCCGGTCACGAACAGCGAGACCCCGGACCAGGAGAACGGCAGCCGCGCGCCGCCGGGCGCCCCGGCCAGGCCGAGGCCGAGTACCTGGGTGGCGGCGTCGAGCGCGGCCGGGTGCAGGGCGAACCGGTCGCCGTCCGGCACCTCGACCTCGGCGAGCAGGTCGGTGCCATGCCGCCACGCGGCGCGCAGGCCGAGGAAGGTGGGGCCGTAGCTGAGGCCGGCGTCGGCGAGGTCGTCGGCGAGCGCGTCGATGACCACGGGTTCGGCGCCGGGCGGCGGCCACTCGGCCGGCCCGGCCGGCGCGACACCGGCGACGGTGAGGATGCCGCCCGCGTGCCGGGTCCAGGACTCGTCCTCGGCGGAGTCGGCGCGGGAGTACACGCCGACCGGCCGGTTCCCCGCCGGGTCGGCCTCGCCGACGACGACCTGCAGCCGCACGCCGCCGCGCTCGGGCAGCCGCAGCGGGGTGTGCAGGGTCAGCTCGCCGATCCGGCCGCAGCCGACCTGGTGGCCGGCGCGCAGGGCCAGCTCGACGAACGCGGTGCCGGGCAGCAGCACCTCGCCGTGCACCACGTGGTCGGCGAGCCAGGGCTGCGCGGCGGTGGAGAGCCGTCCGCTGAGCACCACGCCCCGGGTGTCGGCGAGCACGGTGACCGCGCCGAGCAGCGGGTGCCCAGCGGGGTCGAGGCCGAGCGCGCCGAGGTCGCCTGCCCTGGCGCGGCCGTCCAGCCAGTAGCGCCTGCGCTGGAAGGCGTAGGTCGGCAGCGGGAGAGAACGCGCACCGCTACCGGCGAAGACCCCGGCCCAGTCGACCGGCGTTCCGGTCACGTGCAGCCGGGCCACGGCGGTGAGCAGCGCGGCGGCCTGACCGTGGCCGGCTCGCTGGGCGGGCACGGCGTCCGCCACCCAGCCCCGCACCAGGCCGGTCAGCACACCGTCCGGGCCGAGTTCGAGGTGACGGGTGGCGTCCAGGGCGCGCACGGCGTCCTGGAAGCGCACGGTCCGCCGCACCTGCTCGGCGAAGTAGCCGGCGGAGGCCTCCATCGGCTCGCCGGTCACCGTGGAGACCACGGGCAGCCGGGGCGGGTGGTAGGTCACGGTCTCGGCCACGGCCCGGAACTCGTCGAGCATGGGGTCCATCAGCGGCGAGTGGAACGCGTGCGACACCCGCAACCTGGTGTGCCGGCGGCCCAGCCGCTCCACCACCGCCATGACCTCGGCCTCGACCCCGGAGACCACCACCGACTCCGGCCCGTTCACCGCCGCGATCGCCACACCCCCGGTGAGCAGCGGCGTGACCTCGTCCTCGTTCGCGACCACCGCGACCATCGCCCCGCCCTCGGGCAGGGCCTGCATCAACCGGCCCCGGGCCGACACCAAGCGGCACGCGTCCGCCAGGGTCAGCACTCCCGCGACGTGCGCGGCGGCCAGCTCACCGATCGAGTGCCCGGCGACCACGTCCGGGTGCACGCCCCACGACTCCAGCAGCCGGAACAACGCCACCTCGAACGCGAACAGCGCGGACTGGGCGTGCTCGGTGCGGTCCAGCACCTCCTGGTCGTCGCCCTCATAGATCGACAGGTGCGCACACACCGCGTCGAACGCCTCGGCGAACACCGGGAACGCCTCGTACAGCTCGCGGCCCATGCCGACCCGCTGCGCGCCCTGACCGGCGAACAGGAACGCGGTGGTCCCCTCGGTGACCGTGCCGCGCACGACGTTCGCGGCGGGCTCGCCGGACGCTACCGCGCCGAGGCCCCGGGCGGCGGCGTCCGGGTCGGCGGCGAGCACGACGGCGCGTTCGGCCAGCGCGGCACGCGAGGTGCCGAGCGTGTGGCCGAGGTCGACCAGACTGTCCACACCGGACACGAACGCGGCAGCCTGGTCGCGCAGCGCCCGCTCGTCGTGGCCGGAAACCGGAACGGGCACCGGAACGCCGGCCGGCCACGTCGGCTCGGCGGCCGGCTCGGCCGGGTCGGCCTCCTCGACGATCACGTGCGCGTTGGTGCCGCTGACGCCGAAGGAGGACACGCCGGCGCGGCGCGGCCGGTCACCCCGGTGCCACTCGCGCGCCTCGGTGAGCAGCTCGACGTTCCCGGCCGACCAGTCGACGTGCGAGGACGGCTCGGTCACGTGCAGGGTCTTCGGCAGGACGCCGTGCCGGATGGCCTCGACCATCTTGATCACGCCGGCCACCCCCGCCGCGGCCTGCGCGTGCCCGATGTTGGACTTCAGCGAGCCGAGCCACAGCGGCTCGTCCCGGTCCTGCCCGTAGGTCGCCAGCACGGCCTGGGCCTCGATCGGGTCACCGAGGGTGGTGCCGGTGCCGTGTGCCTCGACGGCGTCGATGTCGGATGTGGACAGTCCGGCGGCGGCGAGCGCGGACCGGATCACCCGTTGCTGGGCCGGGCCGCTTGGCGCGGTGATGCCGTTGCTCGCGCCGTCGGAGTTGACCGCGGAACCGGAGATCACCGCCAGCACCGGGTGCCCGTTGCGGCGGGCGTCGGACAGGCGTTCCAGCACGAGCAGGCCGGCGCCCTCGGCCCAGCCGGTCCCGTCGGCGCTGTCGGAGAACGGCTTGCAGCGTCCGTCCGGGGCCAGGCCGCGCTGCTTGCTGAACGCGACGAACGGGCCGGGGGTCGCCATCACCATCACGCCGCCGGCGAGCGCCAGCCCGCACTCGCGCCGGCGCAGCGCCTGTCCGGCGGCGTGCAGCGCGACCAGCGACGACGAGCACGCGGTGTCCACGGTGACCGCGGGGCCGTGCAGGCCGAGCGCGTAGGAGATCCTCGCGGAGATCACCGAGGCGGCGTTGCCGGTGCTCAGGTACGCGGCGACGGCCTCGGTCGACTCGGGCGACAGGTCGTCGTAGTAGTCCTGGCAGCCGCTGCCGACGAACACGCCGACCTGCTCGCCGCGCAGCGCGTCCGGCGCGATCCCGGCGCGCTCGAACGACTCCCAGGCCAGTTCGAGCAGCAGCCGCTGCTGCGGGTCCATGGCCAGTGCCTCGCGCGGCGCGATGCCGAACAGGTCGGCGTCGAACCCGGCGACGTCGTCGACGAACCCGCCCTCGCGGACGTAGTTGGTGCCGTCACCGTCCCCGGCGAGCAGGGTGTCCAGCGGCCAGCCCCGGTCGGTGGGGAACTCGCCGATGGCGTCCACGCCGCCGTCGACCAGCCGCCACAGGTCCTCCGGGGAGCGGACGCCGCCCGGGTAGCGGCAGCTCATCGCGACGACCGCGATCGGCTCGGCCTCGACCTCGCGCAGCCGCTCGCGGGTCCGGTGCAGGTCGGACGAGACCTTCTTCAGGTAGCCGAGCAGCTTTTCCTCGTTCTTGTTGGCCATCAGCCGAGCTCCTTGTCGATGAAGTCGAAGACGTCATCGGCCGTCGCCGCCGCGAGCCGGTCGGCGACGTCGTCGTCCGGGCCTGGCCCGTGCAACGTCGTCACCAGGGCGCGCAGCCGGTCGGTGATCCGGGTTCGTTCGATGTCGTCGGAAGACAGTGCCAGCGCCTCGAGCCGGGCCAGGACCGGCTCGACACCGTCCTGGGTGTCGCCGGCCAGCTCGGCGCGCAGGTACGCGGCGAGCGCGGTGGGCGTGGCGTGGTCGAAGATCATCGTGGTGGGCAGCCGGCGGCCGACCGCGTCGGCGAGCCGGTTGCGGAACTCGACGGCGCTGACCGAGTCGAACCCGAGGTCCTTGAACGTCGCTCCCGCCTCGACCGCGCCCGCGCCGGGATGGCCGAGCACCGCGGCGGCGTGCTCGCGGACCAGGGCGACCAGCTCCCGTTCCTGCTCGGGCGGGGTCCGGCCGGTGAGGGTGAACCGGGCCGGCTCCGGCTCGGCCGGGGGCGCGGCCGGCACCAGCTCCTCGACCAGCGGGCGCGGGCGGGCGGCGGTGAGGATCGGCCCGTACCGGGTCCAGTCGATGTCGGCCACCACGAGGTTCGGGTCGGGGCCGGTGGCCTCGGCGAGCAGCTCGACCGCGCGCCAGGGGTCCAGTTCGCCGATGCCGAGCCGGCGCAGGTGCGCGCTCGCGGTCTCGTCGACCATGCCGCCGCCCGCCCACGGCCCCCAGGCGATCGCGGTTGCCGGTTGTCCGGTCGCGCGGCGGCGGCGGGCGAGCGCGTCGAGCACGGCGTTGGCGCTGCCGTAGGCGGCCTGGCCAGAGGTGCCCCAGACGGCCGCGCCGGAGGTGAACAGCACGAACGCGTCCAGTGGGGTGTCGGCGAGCAGTTCGTCCAGGTTCCTGGCGCCCGCGACCTTGGCCAGGCCGGCGGCGGCGAAGTCGGCGACCGTGGTGTCGGCCAACGGGGTCTCGTGGTCGAGCACGCCGGCCGCGTGCACCACGGCGGTCAGCCCGGGCAGCCGGTCGAGCAGGGCGGCCAGGGCGGCGCGGTCGGTCACGTCGCAGGCCTCGACGGTCACCGGCAGGCCCGTCCAGTCACCGGGGGCGTCCGGCCCTCGGCGGCTGGTCAGCACGACGTGCTCGGCGCCGTTCGCGGCGAGCCAGCGGGCGACGTGCCCGCCGAGGGCGCCGGTGCCGCCGGTGACCAGCACGGTGCCGCTCGGCCGCCAGCCCGGCGACCCGGCCGGCTCGGCGCGCACCAGGCGGCGCGCGTAGCGGCCGGTGGCGCGGATCGCGACCTGGTCCTCGCCGCCGGCCAGCGTGGCGAGGAGCCGTTCGGTGGCGCGCTCGTCGGGCGCCGATGGCAGGTCGACCAGGCCGCCCCAGGTGTCGGGGTGGTCCAGCGCGAGCACGGCGCCGAGGCCCCACAGGGCGGCCTGCCGCTCGTCGGGTGCGTGGTCGGTGTCGTCGACGGCGACCGCCTGGGTGGTGGCGCACCAGACCGGGGCGCTGTGGCCGGCGTCGGCGAGTGCCTGGAGCAGCACGACGGTGGCGGCGGTGCCTCGGGTGAGGGTGGGGTGGCCGGGTTCGAGATCGGTGTCGGCGGCGAGCAGGGAGAGCACGCCCGTCGCCGGCGGCAGCTCCCGCAGCCGGGCGGCGAGGGCGGCGCGGTCCTCGCCCGCGTACTCGACCAGCCGCGCGGCCAGCCCGGGGAGGGCCGGGGCCTGCCGGCCGGCCGGGGTGACGACGATCCATTCGCCGGCCGGCCGGTCCGGGCGGTCCGGTACCGGCCGCCAGCGCACCCGGTACCGCAGATCGTCCACTGTGGACTTCGGTGCCGCCGGTTCGGGGTTCCACCAGAACCGCTCGCGCTGGAACGGGTAGGTGGGCAGGTCGACGGGCTGGTGCGGGCCGAACACGGCGGCCCAGTCCGGACCGGCGCCGCGCACGTGCAGGCGGGCGAGCGCGGTGGCGAGGGCGAGCGGTTCCGGCTGGCCGGCACGCAGGGTGGGCAGCACGGCGGCGGTGTCGCCGGTCAGGGACTCGGCGGCCGGCCCGGTCAGCACGGCGTCCGGGCCGATCTCGACGAACGTGGTGGCGCCGGCCGCCTCCAGCGCGGCGACCGCGTCGGCGAACCGGACCGGGCGGCGGACCTGCTCGGTCCAGTAGTCCGCGGTGCACGGCTCGACCGGCTGCCCGGTGACGGTGGAGACCAGCGGGATCGTGGGCGGCGCGAACGTCACCGTGCTCGCGACCGCGTGGAACTCGGCCAGCATCGGGTCCATCAACGGCGAGTGGAACGCGTGCGAGACCCGCAACCAGGCGGTCCGGTGGCCGGTGGCGGCGAGCCGGTCGGCGGCCTCGGCCACCGCGCCGGCCGACCCGGACAGCACGAGCGAACCGGGCGCGTTCACCGCGGCGATGCCGACCTCCGTGCCGAGGAACGGCGCGACCTCGTCCTCCCCCGCCCGCACCGCGAGCATCGCACCGCCCGCGGGCAGCGCCTGCATCAGCGAGCCGCGAGCGGCGACCAGCCGGCAGGCGTCGTCGAGGGACAGCACCCCGGCGACGTGCGCCGCGACCACCTCACCGATCGAATGCCCCGCGACCAGGTCCGGCCGCACCCCCCACGACTCCAACAACCGGATCAGCGCGACCTCCACGGCGAACAGCCCCGCCTGGGTGAACACGGTCTGCCGCAGCCGGTCCGGGTCGCCCCCGAACACCACCGCACGCAACGGCGCCGGCAACAACGGATCGATCCGCTCGCACACCGCCCCGAACGCCTCGGCGAACACCGGGTACGCCTCGGCCAGCTCCCGCCCCATCCCCGGCCGCTGCGCCCCCTGCCCGGTACAGACGAACGCCACCCGCCCCGCCGTCACGGACCCGGTGACCACGCCCCCGGTCTCGCTCCCGGCGGCGAGCGCCCGCAACCCGTGCCCGGCGGCGTCCCGATCGGCCGCCAGCACCACTGCCCGGTGCGGCAGCGCGGCCCGCCGGGTGACGAGCGACCCGGCCACGTCCACCAGCGCCTGCCCACCGTCGACCACCGGAAGCAACCTGGCCGCCTGCGCCCGCAGCGCGTCGACGCTCCGCGCGGAAAGCACCAGTGCCAAGCTTCGCGAGTCGTACGTTCCCGTCGCGCGAGTCGTACCTTCCCGTTCCGGCACCGGCTCGGCCTCTTCGAGTACCACGTGCGCGTTGGTGCCGCTGAAACCGAACGACGACACCGCGGCCCGCCTCGGGCGCCCGGTGACCGGCCACTTCCGTGCCTCGGTGAGCAACTCGACGCCGCCGGTCCAGTCGACCTGGGTGGTCGGCCGGTCGACGTGCAGGGTGCGGGGCAGGATGCCGTGCCGCATCGCCTGCACCATCTTGATCACCCCGGCGACCCCGGCCGCGGCCTGCGGGTGTCCGAGGTTCGACTTGACCGAACCGAGCCACAGCGGCTCGTCCCGGTCCCGGCCGTAGGTGGCGAGCAGGGCCTGCGCCTCGATCGGGTCGCCCAGCGTGGTGCCCGTCCCGTGTGCCTCCACGGCGTCCACATCGGACTCCGCCAGCTCCGCGTCGGCCAGCGCCGCGCGGATCACGCGTTGCTGCGCGGGGCCGCTCGGCGCGGACATGCCGTTGGACGCGCCGTCGGAGTTGACCGCCGAGCCGCGCAGCACGGCCAGCACCTGGTGGCCGTTGCGGCGGGCGTCGGGCAGGCGTTCGAGCAGCAGCAGGCCGGCGCCCTCGGACCAGGCGGCGCCGTCGGCGGCGTCGGCGAACGACTTGCACCGCCCGTCCGGGGCGAGCGCGCGCTGCCGGCTGAAGTCGACGAACAGCTCCGGGGTGCCCATCACGGTCACGCCGCCGGCCAGCGCGAGCGTGCACTCCCCCCGGCGCAGCGACCGCACCGCCTGGTGCACGGCGACCAGCGACGACGAGCACGCGGTGTCCACGGTGACCGACGGCCCCTCCAGGCCGAAGGTGTAGGACAGCTGGCCGGAGACCATGCTGCCGACCGGTCCGCCGCCCGCGTAGTCGTGGTACATCACGCCGGCGAACACCCCGGTCGGGCTGCCGGCGAGCGAGGTGGGGTCGATGCCGGCGCGCTCCAGCGACTCCCAGGCCAGCTCCAGCAGCAGCCTGCGCTGCGGGTCGGCGCGCAGGGCCTCGCGGGGGCTGATGCCGAAGAACGCGGCGTCGAACTCCCCCGCGTCGTACAGGAAGCCGCCGTGCCGGACGTAGGTGCGGTCGGGCAGGCCGGGTTCGGGGTCGTAGATCCGGTCGAGGTCCCAGCCGCGGTCGGTGGGGAACTCGCCGATCGCGTCCACCTCGTCGGCGACCAGCCGCCACAGGTCCTCCGGCGAGGCGACCCCGCCCGGGTAGCGGCACGCCATCGACACGATCGCGATCGGCGTGTGCTCCCTGGCGCGTGCCTCGCGCAGCTCCGCCCGGCTGTGTGCCAGCTCGGTCGTGGCCCGCCGCAGATAGGTGCGCAGTTCGTCCGCGTCCGCCATGTCCTCACCCCCGTCCGACCGCGCCGAGCTCGGTGTCGAGCGCGGCGAACAGCTCCTCGTCGCTCGCCGAGCCGAAGTCCCGCGCGGGTTCCGGTTCCGCGTGCGTGTCCCGCCAACCGCGCAGCAGTGCCTCGAGCCGCGTGGTGACCTCGGCCGGGTCGGTCCCGTTCGCCGACCGCAGTACGACCGCCAGCCGGTCCAGCTCGGCGAGCAGCGGGTCCCCGGTGGACTCCGGGACGAGCGTGTCGGCGAGGTGCCGGGCGACCGCGGCGGCCGTCGGGTGGTCGAACACGAGCGTCGCGGCCAGCCGCAGCCCGGTCGCGGCGGCCAGCTGGTTGCGCAGCTCGACCGCGGCGAGCGAGTCGAAACCCAGCTCCTGGAACGCGCGGTCCGGCTCGACGGCGGCCGGCGTGGCGTGCCCGAGCACGGCGGCGACGTGCCGGGTGACCAGCGCCAGCAGCTCGGCGTCCCGCTCGTCGGCCGGCAGCGCGGCGACGCGCCGGGCGAGCGCGGGTCCGCCGCCGGCGATGGTCCGGTCGGCGGCCGCGCGGCGGTGCGCCGGGGCGAGGTCGCGCAGCAGGGCGGGCGGGTCGCCGGCACGCAGGGCGGCGCGGTCGAGCCGCAGCGGGACGAGGGTCGGCTCGGTGGCGGTGAGCGCGTCGTCGAGCAGCGCGAGGGCGTCCGAAGTGGACATCGGGGGCAGGCCGGCGCGGCGCAGGCGTTGCCGGGCGGGGTCGTCGAGCAGGCCGGTCATGCCGGTGTCCCAGGCGCCCCAGGCGAGGGACAGCGCGGGCAGGCCGGCGGCGAGCCGATACGCGGCGAGCGCGTCGAGGAACACGTTGGCGGCGGCGTACCCGGCCTGCCCGGCGGCGAGCACCAGGCCGCCGGCGGAGGAGAACAGCACGAACGCGGTCAGGTCGCCGGTCAGCTCGTGCAGGTGCCAGGCCGCGTCGACCTTGGCCCGCAGTACCGCGTCGACCCGCTCGGGGGTCTGGTCGGCGAGCAGGCCGGCGTCGGCGACCCCGGCGGCGTGCACGACGGCGGTCACCGGGTGCTGGGCCAGCAGCGCGGCGACCGCGTTCCGGTCGGCCATGTCGCAGGCGACGAACCGGACGTCGGCGCCGAGCGCGGTCAGCTCGGCGCGCAGTTCGGCGGCGCCGGGCGCGGCGGGCCCTCGGCGGCTGGTCAGCAGCAGGTCGCGGGCGCCGTGCGCGGTGACGAGGTGGCGGGCGACGAGTGCGCCGAGCCCGCCGGTGCCGCCGGTGACCAGGACGGTGCCGGTGTCCCAGCGGGGCGCGGGCTTCCTCGCCGGCCGGTGGGTGGCCAGGCGGGGCACCAGCAGGCGGCCGGCGCGGATCGCCACCTCGGGCTCGCCGGTGGCGGCGGCCGCGGCGAGCGTGTCGGGGTCGGGTTCGGTGGTGTCGATGTCGACGTGGCAGAAGCGGCCGGGGTGCTCGGCCTCGGCGGCCCGGACGAGCCCCCGGACGGGCGCGCTCGCCGGGTCGGTGTCGGCGTCACGGGTCACGACGACGAGCCGGGTGTCGGCCGGCCGGTCACGCAGCCGGGCGAGGACGCGGTGGGTCAGCTCCCGCGCGGCGGCGGGCGTGTCGGCGGCCGGGTCCGGGTAGGCGGTGACGACCTCGTACGGTTCGGTGCCGGTACCGGGAGTCGCGGGCGTCCAGTCCACGTGGAACAGTTCGGCGGCGCCGGAGGTGTCCAGGTCGGCGACGGGACGGGCGACGAGCGAGCCGACGGTGAGCACGGGCCTGCCGTCGGGGTCGGCGAGGGCGAGAGCGATGGCACCGGAGTCGGTGTGGGTGAGGTGGACCCGTGCGGCGCGGGCACCGGCGGCGTGCAGGGACACCCCGGTCCAGGCGAACGGCAGCCACGCCTGCCCGTCGTCGGGCGCGCCCCGGTCGCCGACGAGTCCGGCGTGCAGGGCGGCGTCGAGCAGGGCCGGGTGGACGCCGAACCGGCCGGCGTCGCTCTCGGCGTGCTCGGGCAGGGCGATCTCGGCGAACACCTCGTCGCCGCGCCGCCACGCGGCCCGGGTGCCCTGGAACACCGGGCCGTAGCCGTAGCCGCGGTCGGCGAGCTGGTCGTAGAGGTCGTCGACGGGCATCGGGGTCGCGTCCGCCGGCGGCCACTCGGCCGGCGGTTCGGGGGTCTCGGCGGTGGCGGAGAGGAAGCCGCGGGCGTGTCGCCGCCACGGCTGTCCGTCCACTCTGGAGTGCACGGACACCGGCCGCCTGGCTCCGTCTGTAGGGCCGACGACAAGGTGCACCGCGACCGCCCCCCTCTCGGGCAGCACGAGGGGGCTCTCGCAGGTCAGCTCGTCCAGCTCGGGGTGGCCGACCTCGTCGCCGGCGCGGATGGCCAGCTCGACGAACGCGGTGCCGGGCACGAGCACACGACCGTGCACGACGTGGTCGGCGAGCCAGGGCTGGGTGTCGGTGGACAGGCGTCCGGTGAGCCACACCTCGCCGGACTCTGGCGCGTCGATGGCGGCGCCGAGCATCGGGTGCCCGGCGGCGACCAGGCCGGCGCCGGTGAGCCCGTCGGTGAGCGGATGCCGCCAGTACCGCTGGCGTTGGAACGGATAGGTGGGCAGGTCGACGTGCCGGGTCGGTGCGCCGAGCAGGGCGGTCCAGTCGGGACTGATCCCGGTGACGTGCAGCCGTCCGACCGCGGTGAGCAGGGCGCCGTCCTCTGGCTGGCTCGCGCGCTGGGTCGGGACACAGCCGGGCAGCACGGCGTCGGGACCGACCTCCAGACAGGTGGCATCGTCGAGGGTGGCCATGGCGTCGGCGAACCGCACGGTCGCCCGAACCTGGTCCACCCAGTAGCCGGGATTCGCCACATCCGTGACACGACCGGTCACAGTGGACACCAGCGGCAGCCGGGGCGACTGGTAGGTCAGGGACTCCGCGACGGTGCGGAACTCGTCGAGCATCGGGTCCATCAACGGCGAGTGGAAGGCGTGCGACACCCGAAGGCGCGTGTGCCGACAACCCAACCGCTCCACCACCGCCAGCACCTCGGCCTCCACACCGGAAACCACCACCGAGCGCGGCCCGTTCACCGCCGCGACCGAGACACCGTCGGTGAGCAGTGGGACGACCTCGTCCTCGCTCGCCGTGACGGCGACCATCGCCCCACCCTCGGGCAAGGCCTGCATCAGCCGACCGCGAGCCGACACGAGACGGCAGGCGTCCTCAAGCGAGAACACCCCGGCCACATGCGCGGCGGCGATCTCTCCGATCGAGTGTCCGACCACCGAGTCCGGGCGCACACCCCAGGACTCCAGCAGCCGGAACAGCGCCACCTCGAACGCGAACAGGCCCGCCTGCGCGTGCTCGGTCCGGTTCAACACCTCCGGGTCATCACCGGAGTACAGCCCGGGAAGCTGGGCACACACCTCGTTCAGCGCATCGGCGAACACGGGGAACGCCGTCGCCAGCCGGCGGCCCATGCCGACTCGCTGCGCGCCCTGACCGGTGAACACGAACGCCAACCGGCCTTCGACGGCGGTACCGGTGATCCCGTTCCCGTCAGCCACCGCACGCAGACCCGCCACGGCGTCGTCCCGACCGGCGGCCACCACGACAGCCCGGTGTTCCAACGACGACCGCGACACCGCAAGCGTTCGCGCCACCTCGACCAGCGGCTCCACACCATCAGCCAACCGGGACGCCAACTCCCGCAACGCCACCTCACTCCGCGCCGACAACACCAACGGCACCACCCGATCCGGCGACGGCTCCACCTCGACCGGCGCGACCCACTCCAGGATCACGTGCGCATTCGTCCCGCTGAACCCGAACGAGGACACAGCGGCCCGACGCGGACCGGCGGCCCACTCCTGCGTCTCGGTCAACAGCCGCACATTCCCCGACGACCAGTCCACATGGGCGGAAGGCGTGCCCACGTGCAGGGTCCTCGGCAGCACCCCGTGCCGCATCGCCTGGATCATCTTGATCACGCCGCCCACACCGGCGGCCGCCTGGGTGTGGCCGAGGTTCGACTTCAGCGACCCCAACCACAACGGCTCGTCCCGGTCCCGGCCATAGGTGGCCAGCACGGCCTGCGCCTCGATCGGGTCACCCAACGCCGTACCGGTGCCGTGCGCCTCCACCACGTCCACGTCGGCGGATGACAGTCCCGCGTCCGCCAGGGCGGCACGGATCACCCGCTGCTGCGCCGGACCGTTGGGCGCCGACAGGTTGCTGCTCGCGCCGTCGGAGTTCACCGCGCTGCCCCGCACCACCGCCGAGACCGGGCGGCCGTTGCGGGTCGCGTCGGACAGGCGCTCCAGCACGAGCACGCCGACGCCCTCCGACCAGCCGGTGCCGTCCGCGTCGTCGGAGAACGACTTGCACCGCCCGTCCGGGGCCAGCCCGCGCTGCCGGCTGAAGTCCACGAACGTCTCCGGGGTGGCCATCACGGTCACCCCGCCCACGATCGCCAGCGAACACTCGCCCCGCCGCAGCGACCGCACCGCCAGGTGCAACGCCACCAGCGACGACGAGCACGCCGTGTCCACCGACACCGCGGGCCCGGTCAGCCCGAGGTGGTACGCGACCCGGCCGGGCACCGCGCTGCCAAGCGCGTTGCTCTCCGCGTAGTCGTGGTACATCACGCCGGCGAACACCCCGGTGTCCGTGCGCGCCAGGGACGTCGGCGGAATGCCGGCCCGCTCCAACGCCTCCCACGACGACTCCAGCAGCAGCCGCTGCTGCGGGTCCATCTCGCGGGCCTCCCGGGGGCTCAGCCCGAAGAAGCCGGCGTCGAACTCGCCCGCGTCGTACAGGAAACCCCCGTGCCGCACGTAACTGCGACCCGGCCGGCCCGGCTCCGGGTCGAACAGCGCCTCGGTGTCCCAGCCCCGGTCCGTCGGGAACTCGCCGATGCCGTCGCCGCCGTCGGCGACCAGCCGCCACAGGTCCTCCGGCGAGGCGACCCCGCCCGGGTACCGGCACGCCATCCCGACGACCGCGATCGGCTCCGCGTCCCGCTGCTCCAGCTCGCGCAGGCGCTCGCGGGTGTCCCGCAGGTCGGCCGTCGCCCGCCGCAGGTAGCCGAGGAGCTTGCCGTCCTCACCGTCCACCGGCCAGCTCCTCGATCTCCGGCACGATGTCGCGGGGACTCGGCGTGGCCAGCATCTCCTTGCGCAGCTGGTCGGCGGCCGTGGTGTACGACGGGTCGTCCAGGACCCGGGCCAGCTGGTCGACCAGGTTCGTGTGGTCGGCGACCAGGCCGGCGCCCTGCGCGCACAGCTCGCGCATGATGCCCGCCTCGCCCCAGATGTTGCCCGGCACGCCGACCTGCGGCACCCCGTGCACCACCGACGCGTTCACCGTGCCCATGCCGCCGTAGTGCACGACCGCGGCGCACGTCGGCAGCAGCGCGTTCAGCGGCACGTAGTCGAACAGCCGCACGTTGTCCGGGATCGTCGTGCCCGGCGGGATCTGGTTCGCGTTCAGCGTCGCGATCACCTCGACGTCCAGGTCGGCGATCCCGCGCAGCAGGCCGGCGATCCCGCCGCCCTCGGACTCCGACCCGAGCGCGCGGCGCGTCTGGCCGAGCGTCAGGCACACCCGGCGGCGCTTCGGCTTCTTCCGCAGCCACCCGGGGATCACGCTCGGGCCGCTGTAGGGCACGTGCCGCACCGGCCGGTAGTCGACGTCGGCGTCCACCCGCAGCCAGGACGGGATCGGCTCCACGGTGGCCTGCCCGACCACCATCTCCTCGTCGAACTCCTTGCCGTACCTGGCGAGCTTGCCGCCCAGGTAGTCGGCCAGCGGGTCCTCGCCGCCCGGCTCGGCCGCCGCCTGCCGGTGGAAGATCGCACGCATCCGCGCCCAGTGGTCCGGCGCCGGCACGATCCGCACGTGCGGCAGCCCGAGCGCGCGGGCCAGCACCGGCGCCGCGTAGTTGTGCGCGTCCCACAGCACCAGGTCCGGCCGCCACGCCTTGGCGAACGTCACCAGGTCGTCCAGGGTGGAGTCGCCGGCCATGTACTCGCAGACCACCGACGTGTACGCGCGGAACACCTCGCGCACGTACGACGGCGTCAGCTTCGCCTGGTCGGTCTCGGTGATGTCGACGCCGAGGCCGTACGGGGTGTCCGAGGTGTCCAGGTTGCCCCGCGCGGTCGGCAGCTCCTCGCCGACCGCGACCGCGGTGAGCCCGGTGCGCTTGGTCTCCTCGATCAGGTTCGGCTGCGTGGCCACGCACACCTCGTGCCCCGCGGTGCGCAACGCCCAGGCGACCGGCACCAGGTTGTACAGGTGGGAGTTGACGGCGGAGGTGGTCACCAGGACGCGCATGAGAGTTCTCCAGATTTCCTTGACAGGTAAACGTTCCGGTACCAGCGGACCGTCTCGTCGAGGCCGTCCCGCAGCGACCTCGGGGCGAAGCTGATGATCTCCTCGAGCTTCGTGACGTCCAGCGTCCGGCTCGGCCGGCCGCCGGAGCGGGCGGGGTCGATGCGGATGCGCTCCGGCCGGTCGAGCGCCGCGCAGATCATCTTCGCGAGGTTCAGCACCGACACGGTCTCGGTGGTGCCGATGTTCAGCGTCTGGTACTTGTTGCACTCGACCATGTCCAGGATCGCCCGCACCAGGTCGGTGACGTGCATGTAGGTCCTGGTCTGGCTGCCGTCGCCCCAGATCTCGATCTCCTCGCCGGCGAGGACCTTCGCGAACATCGTCGGCACCACCCGGTCGGTGTCCGGCTCGAAGTTGTCCCGGGGCCCGTACACGCTCGTCAGCCGGGGCAGGAAGATGTTGATGCCGTACTCCGCGCGGTAGGCCTCGGCCAGGATCTCCGCGTAGTTCTTGGACAGGTAGTACCCGTCCCGGGAGTAGTACATCTGCCGGTGGAAGTCGTCGTCCTCGCGGATCGGGATGCTCGACGGCGACAGGTAGATGTCGCTGGAGCTGAGCAGCACCACCTCGGGCACCGAGTAGTCCCGCGCGCAGTTCAGCACGTTGGACACCGCGCGCATGTTGGTGTCCAGGATGTGGCCGGGCTGGTCCAGGCGGACCTCCATCGTCCCGGACACCACGGCGGCGTGCACCACCAGGTCGACCGGCCGGTCCATGGTCTCGAACAGCGCGGCGAACTGCTCGGTGTCGAGCAGGTCGAGGCGCACCGGGCGCAGCCGGGAGGTCCGCGGCAGCTGGGGCAGCACGCCCCGGTTGTCCCTGCGGTACGGCAGGGTCACGCTCGCACCGGCGGTGACGAGCTCCTCCGCGAAGTGCGAGCCGATGAGGCCGAGTCCACCGGTGACGACGACGTTCTTCCCGGCCCAGTTGTCCTTTGACACGGTTTTCCTCTCCGTCCCGACCGGTGCGTGGCGGTCAGTTCTTCCAGCTGCGGAACGATGTCGTGCGGACTCGGGACGGCACGCAGCTCGTCCCGCATGACCATGGCGTTGTGCGCGAACGACGGGTCGTCGAGCAGGGTGGCGACCTTCGCGCGGAACGCGTCGACCGGCAGCTTGCTCTTCAGCGCGTCGCCGGAGAGCCGGTACGGGTCGATGTACCCGCCGGCGCCGCGGGCCTCGAGCAGTTCCCCGAACCCGATCTCGTCCCAGTAGCGGCCCGGCACGATGAGGTTGCGGACCCCGTGCACCATCGCGTTGCCCAGCGTGCCGAACCCGCCGTGGTGGATGATCACCGAGCAGGTCGGCAGCAGCTCGTTGAGCGGCACGAAGTCCACCGCCCGGACGTTGTCGGGCAACGTGCCGACCGCGTCCAGCTGGGCCTCGTCCAGGGTCGCGATCAGCTCGATGTCCAGGCTCGCCAGGGCGTCGATCAGCTCGTCGATGGCGAACAGGTCGCCGCCCAGGTTCTCCCGGGCGGTCATGCCGAGGGTGAGGCACACCCGGCGCCGGTGCCCGTCCCGGTGGATCCAGTCCGGCACCGTGGTCGGGCCGTTGAACGGCACGTACCGCACCGACTGGTACGGCAGGTCGACCGGGAACCGCATCCACGGCGGCGTGGGGTCGATCGTCCACTGCCCGGTCATCAGCTCCCGCACGTCCTGAGCGGACTCCGGCGCACGGCCGAACCGGGAGAGCCGGCTGGTGACCCAGTCGGCCACCACGTCGTCCCGCCGTTCCGCCGCCTGCTCGGCGAGCAGCGCCTCGTAGCGGGTGTACATCCGGCCGATGTAGTCCAGTCCGAAGAGGATCCGCGCGTGCGCGGCACCGGCCGCCACGGCCGCCACCGGACCCGCGTAGCTCAGCGCGTCCCAGACCACCAGGTCCGGCTCCCAGTACCTGGCGAACTCCACCAGACCGTCCATCATGGACCGGCCACCGGTCAGGTGCTCGTAGTGCATCGTGCAGGCGACGGTGAACGCGCCGAGCACGTAGTCCCAGGTCAGCTCCTCCGGCCGGGTCTCGGTCATGCCGGCGTTGATGCTCTGCCAGGTGCCGGCGCTGGTCACGTGGTCGCCTCGGGCGGCCGCCTCGGCCGGCTCGACCACCTCGGTCTCCTCGCCGACCGCGACGGCCGTCAGCCCGGTCGCGGCCACCGCGTCCACGATGTCCGGCTGGGTCGCGACGCACACCTCGTGTCCGGCCGCGCGCAGCGCCCACGCCAGCGGCACCATGTTGTAGAAGTGGGTCTTGGCCGCGTACACCGCGAACATGACACGCATCGGCAACACCTGCGGAAGTCGTCGGGACGGCGGGGAGTTCAGACGGTGACCGGCTCGTCCCAGTCGATCCGGTGGTCGTAGAGCCAGCTCATGTTCTCCAGGTCCTTCTCGGCCGCCTTCTGGTTGAACGCGATCGGCAGGAACACGTCGCGCGCGATCCGCCTGACCTGGCCGCGGACCGCGATCGACCGGCTGGACGAGCTGCCGAACTCCACGACCTTCTCCACCCGCTCGCGGCGGATCCGCTCGTAGCGCTCCAGCGCCGTCGGGATGTCCGGGATGTCGCGCAGGCACCGGCCGAGCTCGACGGCGTCCTCGACGGACATCGAGACGCCCTGGCCACCGGACGGGGAGACCGCGTGGCACGCGTCGCCGATGATGACCATGCGCTCGTTGCGCCACACCGGCACCGTCGGCAGGTCGTAGATCGGCCGCGGCGGGGTGATCTCCTCGGTGGCGTCGATGATCTCGACGGCGGCGCTGTTGTCGTCGGTGAACATCTCCCGCAGCCGGGCCCGCCACTGCCGCGGGGTGATCGCCGCGAGGTCGTCGCTGGTCGGCTCGTCCGGCCAGGTCGGCGCGGCGTACCACCAGATGGTGCCGTCGTCGGACGGGATGTAGCAGAAGAAGCTGCGCTTGCCGAGGTACATGAACTCGGTGCCCGGCTCGTTCGGCACGTCGACGCCGTGGGCGTAGCCGCTGGTGGTCACCATGTGGTTGAAGCGCATCGGCACCTCGCCCTGGTTGATCACCCTGCGCACCACCGAGTGGGCGCCGTCGGCGCCGATCAGCAGGTCGCCCCTGGCCTCAGTGCCGTCGGCGAAGTAGGCGATCACGCCGTCCGCGGTGACCTCGGTGTCCACCAGCCGCTTGCCGAACTCGATCTGGATGCCCTGGTCGATGGCCTCGTCGCGCAGCGACGCGTACAGGTCGGAGCGGGTGATGGCCCTGGCCACGGTGCCGTCGGGCAGCGGCCGGCCGTTGCGGACCTGGGCCAGCACCCGGCCGCTGCCCAGGTGGTAGCGGTAGCGCGGAATGTCGAAGCCGGCGGACAGATGGTCGACACCGAGCTCCAGCAGCGCGCGGTAACCGTTCACGGCCAACACCAGATTCGCGCCGATTCCGTCGGCGGTTCGGTCGTAGGCCTCGTAAACCACGGATTTGATGCCGGCCTTCCGGAGAGCGATCGCACTGGTCGGCCCTGCGACACCGCCGCCGATAATCAAAGCTGTGGTCATCACGTTCTCCATCATGCGGTTCGAGTTGCCACGGAACGCTTTTCTGCAGTGTGTCCCAGGGGATCGCCGGATACAGCCCCTAACGAACCCCGGTCGTACCGGCAATTCGGGTAAGGGTTGACGGTAGGGGTGACCGAGAACGTAAACAGATGTCCGTCCCAATTCCCCGATCCAATCCGATGACCAGAGGTGTGGGATGGACTACGTACGGCTCGGCCGGACCGCGCTGAAAGTGAGCCCGCTGTGCCTCGGCACGCTGAACTTCGGCGTCCGCACGACGGTCGACGAGGCCTACGGGCTGATGGACGCGGCGCTGGGCCACGGGATCAACTACTTCGACACGGCCAACCACTACGGCTGGCAGGTCCACCGAGGACTCACCGAGGAGATCATCGGCGACTGGTTCGCCAAGGGCGGCGGCCGGCGCGAGCAGGTCGTGCTCGGCAGCAAGGTCTGCAACTCGATGAGCGACCGGCCCAACGACCGCGGCCTGTCCGCCCGGCACATCGTCGCCGCGTGCGAGGACTCGCTGCGGCGGCTGAAGACCGACTGGATCGACCTCTACCAGATGCACCACGCCGACCCGGACGCCTCCTGGGAGGAGGTGTGGCAGGCGATGGAGCTGTTGGTCAACCAGGGCAAGGTCCGCTACGTCGGCTCGTCCAACTTCACCGGGTGGAGCCTCGCGGCCGGCCAGGAGAAGGCCAACCAGCGCGGTTTCCTCGGCCTGGTCTCCGAGCAGTGCCTCTACAACCTGCTCAGCCGCCAGCCCGAGCTGGAGCTGATCCCCGCCGCGAACGCCTACGGCATCGGGGTGTTCGCCTGTTCACCGCTGCACGGCGGCTTGCTCGGCGGCGGGCTGCGCAAGCTCGCCGCCGGTACCGCGGTCAAGACCGCCCAGGGCCGCGCCCAGGTCGCGATCGAGACCAGGCGCGCGGACGTCGCCGCCTACGAGGACCTGTGCGCCGACCTCGGTGTCGACCCGGCCGAACTCGCCCAGGCATGGCTGCTCGACCGGCCAGGGGTCAACGGCGTGGTGATCGGACCGCGCACGGCCGAGCACCTCGACTGCGCCGTGCACGCGCTGAAGCTGGAGCTGGACGACAGCACGCGCGTCGCGCTCGACCGGCTGTTCCCGCCCCTCACGAGCCAGATCCCCCAGGCGTGGTGACCCGATGACCAGACACCAGATCGACCCGAGGACCGTGACCGAGAGCGACCTCGCCCGGCACCTGCTGGCCGCGCGGGGCATCCAGTGGATGCGCGGCAACCGGGGCGACCCGTACGCGCTGATCCTGCGTGCCCAGGGCATCGACCCGCACCGGCTGTTCCCCGGGCTGCGCGGCGCGCCGGTCATCCGGCAGAGCGAGACCGACGTCTGGGTGACCGTCGACCACGCCGCCGGCCGGCAGATCCTCGCCGACCCCCGGCTGCGCCTGCGCGACCAGGCCGCGGCCAAGCGGCGCAAGCGGGTGTTCACCATCGACTCGCGCACCAGCCTCAAGCACGTGCTGTCCGTGGACGACGCGGTGCTGGCGATGGACCGCGCCGAGCACGACCGGCTCCGCCCGATCGCCGAGCGGATCCTCGCGCCGGACGCCGACGAGGTGACCCGGGTGTTCGCCGAGACCCTGGCGAAGACGCTGGCCAACACCTCGGCGAACACCGGCGGCCGGTTCGACCTGATGACCGACTTCGCCCGCCCGGCCACGGTGTCCGTGCTCGCCGAGCTGACCGGCGTGCCGGCCGGTGCCCGCGACGACCACGCCGCGGCGTGCGCCGGCGCCGGTCCCGCCTTGGACGCGACCCTGTGTCCGCCGACCCTGGCGATGACCACCCGGCTCGTCGCCGCCTACGACGCGATCCGCGAGACCTTCGCCGGCCACGACGCCGGACATGACGAGGACGCGCGCGCGGTCGGCCTGCTCGCCGCGGTCGCCGGTACCGAGGTCACCACGAACCTGATCTGCGACGCCGTGCTCGCGCTGCTCGACCACCCCGACCAGTGGCGACTGCTGCGCGCCGAGCCGGATCGCGCGCCGGACGCGGTCGAGGAGGCGCTGCGCTTCGCCCCGCCGGTACGGCTGGAGAGCCGGATCGCCGCCGAGGACGCCGAGGTCGCCGGGCAGGCGGTCGGCAGGGGCGACCAGGTCGTCGTGCTGGTCGACGCAGCGAACCGGGACCCGGCGGTGTTCGCCGAGCCGGACCGGTTCGACCTCACCAGGACCTCCTCGGCCGGGCACCTCGCCCTGCCGGAGGGATCTTCCACGAGTCTCGTCGCCGCGCCCGCGCGGCTGCTCGCCGGCGCGGCCCTGCGTGTCCTCGCCGACACCGTTCCGGAACTGCGCACCGACGGGGATGTCGTGCGCCGCATGCGGTCCCCGGTGGTGCGCGGCATCGCACGCTGCCCGGTCGCCAGCCAGTAAATCGAACCAGAGGTGGATGGAGCGCTCCATGACCACGTTAGTGTGGGATTACCTGACCGAGTACGAGGACGAACGCGAGGACATCCTCGGCGCGGTCGACCAGGTCTTCCGCTCGGGCAAGCTCGTGATGGGCCCGAGCGTGTCGGGCTTCGAGTCCGAGTTCGCCGAGTACCACGGCGTCGCGCACGGCGTCGGCGTGGACAACGGCACCAACGCGCTGAAGCTCGGCCTGCAGGCGCTCGGCGTCGGCCCCGGCGACGAGGTGATCACCGTGTCCAACACGGCGGCGCCGACCGTGGTCGCGATCGACGGCACCGGGGCCACCCCGGTGTTCGTGGACGTGCGCCGCGAGGACTACCTGATGGACGTCGAGCAGGTCGCCGCCGCCATCACCCCGCGCACCAAGTGCCTGCTGCCGGTGCACCTGTACGGCCAGTGCGTCGACATGGCCCCGCTGGAGGCGCTCGCCGCCGAGCACGGCCTGAAGATCCTGGAGGACTGCGCGCAGTCCCACGGCGCCCGCCACCACGGCCGGATCGCCGGCAGCATGGGTGACGCGGCCGCGTTCTCCTTCTACCCGACCAAGGTGCTCGGCGCGTACGGCGACGGCGGCGCCACCATCACCTCGGACGCCGAGGTCGCCGACAACCTCAGGAAGCTGCGCTACTACGGCATGGCCGAGCGGTACTACGTGGTCCGCACCCCCGGCCACAACAGCCGGCTGGACGAGGTGCAGGCGGAGATCCTGCGGCGCAAGCTGCGCCGGCTGGACGGCTACCTGGAGCGCAGGCGGGCCGTCGCGCGGCGCTACGCCGAGGGCCTGGCGGACACCGACCTGGTGCTGCCGTCGATCGCCGAGGGCAACGACCACGTGTACTACGTCTACGTCGTCCGCCACCCCGAGCGGGACCGGATCATCGAGGCGCTCAAGTCCTACGACATCAGCCTGAACATCAGCTACCCGTGGCCGGTGCACACGATGACCGGCTTCGAGCACCTCGGCTACTCGCGCGGCTCGCTGCCGGTGACCGAGGAGCTCGCGAACCAGATCTTCTCGCTGCCCATGTACGCGTCCCTGTCGCTCGACGTGCAGGACAAGGTGATCAGCGCCCTCACCGAGGTGCTGCGCACCGTCTGAGTCAGGAGCCTTCCATGACGGTCCCCCGCACCTCGTTCCCGACCCTGCACGGGCGGGACGAGGCACACACACCCGTGCAGATCGCCGAGTCGGTGCTGTCGCGGCAGAGCCCGCTCACCGAGCTGGACACCGTCTTCTCCTGGTTCGCCGAGCTGCGGGAGCGCTCGTTCACCGAGGTCGAGCGCGTCCCGCTGGCCGCGATGACCGGCTGGCGGACCGACCAGGAGACCGGCAACATCGGCCACCGGAGCGGCAAGTTCTACACCGTGCAGGGCCTGGACGTCCGCGTGCCGGACGGCCCGGTCCCGCACTGGAACCAGCCGATCATCGACCAGCCGGAGGTCGGCATCCTCGGCATCCTGGTCAAGGAGTTCCACGGCGTGCTGCACTGCCTGATGCAGGCCAAGGTGGAACCGGGCAACTGCAACGGACTGCAGCTGTCCCCCACCGTGCAGGCGACGCGGAGCAACTACACCGGTGTCCACAACGGACGGTCGGTGCCGTACCTGGAGTACTTCCGCGACCAGGGCCGCCACCACGTCCTCGCCGACGTGCGGCAGTCCGAGCAGGGCTCGTGGTTCTACCAGAAGCGCAACCGCAACATGGTCGTCGAGGTGTTCGAGGACGTCGAGCTGCTGGACGGGTTCTGCTGGCTCACCCTGGGCCAGCTGCACCAGCTGCTCGCCGTCGACGACATCGTGAACATGGACGCCAGGACGGTGCTCGCCTGTCTGCCGTTCGCCGGCAAGAACCTCATCCCCGCCTTCTCCCCCGGCGACAGCTTCCGCTCCTCGCTCATCCGCTCGTACAGCGAGCAGAGCGGGACGCTGCACCCGACGAGCCAGATCCTCAACTGGCTCACCGACGTCCGCACGCGCGAGGAGGTGCACACCACCACCGTTCCGCTGCGCGGCCTGCCCGGCTGGTACCGCGACGACGACGTCATCGCGCACGAGAGCGGGCGGTTCTTCGAGCTGATCGGCGTGCACGTGCGCGCGGGCGGGCGGGAGGTCGCCGAGTGGAGCCAGCCGATGATCCGGCCGCTGGAGACCGGCGTGGTGGCGTTCCTCGTGGCGCAGTTCGGCGGCGTGCTGCACGCGCTGGTCCGCGCCATGGTCCAGCCGGGCTACAAGGACGTCGCCGAGCTCGCCCCGACCGTGCAGTGCGCGCCGGGCAACTACGACGACCTGCCGCCGGCGTCCCGGCCGAGGTTCCTCGACGTGGTCACGTCCGCCACCGCGGAGCAGGTCCGCTACGACGTCACGCTGTCCGAGGAGGGCGGGCGGTTCTACCACGCCCGCAACCGGTACCTGGTCGTCGAGGTCGCTCCCGACCCGCAGTTCGACCACCCGGACTTCCGCTGGATGCCCCTGCACCAGATGGTGGACCTGTTGCGCCACAGCCACTACGTCAACGTCGAGGCACGCAGCCTGGTGGCCTGCCTGCACAGTCTGTCCGGTGCATGATGCCTCCCAACCACGACAACGGAGCGAGCCGCAGCCATGACAAGGTGCCGGGTATGTGACCAGGCCGTCCAGGAGTTCTTCGACTTCGAGCGGCAACCGCTTTCCTCAGCGTTCCCCCTGCCCGGCGAGGCCGACGGCGAGTTCTTCTTCCGACTCGCCGTCGGCATCTGTTCGTCCTGCACCCTGGTGCAGCTGATCGAGGACGTGCCGCAGGAACACGCGCACCACCAGGGCTACCCGTACCACTCGGCCGGCTCCTCGGTGATGCACAAGCACTTCACACAGACCGCGTACGACCTGCTGGAGACCGAGCTGACCGGCCCCGACCCGTTCGTGGTCGAGATCGGCGCCAACGACGGCGTGCTGCTGCGGACGTGCGGCGACGCAGGCGTGCGCCACCTCGCCGTCGAGCCGTCCGGGGCCGGCGGCGTCCGGGTGCACCGGGCGTTCTTCGACGCCGCGTCCGCCGCCGACATCCGCGCGGAGAACGGGCCGGCGGACGTGGTCTACGCGGCCAACACCATCTGCGGCGTCGCCGACCTGGCCGCCGTGTTCGCCGGTCTGGACGTGCTGCTCGGGCCGGACGGCGTGCTCGTGTTCGAGGACCCGTACCTCGGCGAGATCGTCGAGCGGACCGCGTTCGACCAGATCTACGACGAGCACGTCTTCTTCTTCACCGCCCGGTCCGTCCGGTCGATGGCCGAGCGCTTCGGCTTCGAGCTGGTCGGCGTCGAGCGGCTGCCGGTGCACGGCGGCCAGATCCGCTACACGATCGCTCACGCGGGCCGCCGCGTGCCGTCGCCCGCGGTGGCCGAGCTGGTCCGCGAGGAGACCGGCCGCGGCCTCGCCGACCTGGCCACGCTGGAGGACTTCGCCGCCAAGGTCCGGGGCATCCGCACCGACCTGGTCGCGCTGCTGGGCGACCTGCGTGCCGCCGGGAACACGATCGCCGGCTACGGCGCGACCGCCAAGAGCTCGACGGTGGCCAACTACTGCGGCCTCGGCCCGGACCTGGTGCCGTTCGTCTGCGACACCACCCCGGGCAAGCAGGGCAGGGTCACCCCCGGCTCGCACATCCCGGTCCGGCCGGCGGCCGCGTTCGCCGACCCGTACCCGGACTACGCGCTGCTGTTCGCGTGGAACCACGCCGAGGAGATCATGGCCAAGGAGCGCGCCTTCCGTGCCGCGGGCGGCCGCTGGATCCTCTACGTGCCGACCGTCCACATCGTCTAGTCCGATTGACACCGAGGGCTCGGCCTCCCGGGAGGCCGAGCCCTTTCGTGTGCGCACAAAGGGAACGGCCGCGGTGACTGGGGGAGTTCAGCCACCGCGGCCGTCTTCGCGACCGGAGCGTCGGGGTTACACGAACCGCTTCCGGTACAGCCGGGTCGCCAGCGGGTAGGCGACGCAGAGGATCGCCACCCACCAGATCAGCGCCGGCCAGCCGCTGGCCGCCACCGGCTGGTCGAGCAGCAGCGCGCGCACGGTGTCGACCACCTGGGTCACCGGCTGGTACTCCACGAACTGGCGCAGGCCGTCGGGGAGCGTGTCGGCCTGCACGAACGCGGTGCTGGCGTAGGGGCTGAACATCAGGATCAGGCCCAGCCCGCTCGCACCGTCGACCGACTTGGCGACCAGGCCGAGCACGGCGGCGACCCAGGCCAGCGAGAACGCGAACAGCACCAGCATGCCCAGCGTCAGCAGCCAGTCGCCGATCGAGCCGGACGGCCGGAAGCCGACCGCGAAGCCGAGTCCGACCATCACGGTCAGCGCGATCAGCCCGCGGATGACCGCGGCGACGATGTGCCCGGTGATCACCGCCGAGTCGAGCATCGCGATCGCCCGGAAGCGGTCGACGACGCCCTCCTGCATGTCGGACTGCACCGCGAGGGTGGTCGACACCGAGATCATCGTGACGCTGATGACCAGGATGCCCGCCATCAGGTAGTTGATGTAGGTGGTGCCGCCGACGTCGATCGCGCCGCCGAACATGAAGCGGAACATCAGCAGCATGACCGCCGGCAGCATGATCGCGGTGAAGATCTGGTCCGGACTGCGGGTCAGGTGGTGGACGTGGCGGCCGATGAGCACGCGGGTGTCGCTCACCGCCCAGTACAGTGCGGAACGCTTCTCCGGCAGCACGATGCCGTCGGCTCCGAGGGTCGCGGTCACAGCGCGGCTCCTACCTCTTCGTCGTGGTTGTCGTCGGTGGACTGGTTGGTCGGCTCGTTGCCGCGTCGGGTGAGGGCGAAGAACACGTCGTCGAGCGTGGGCTTGGTCAGGGACAGGGACTCGATCTCCAGGCCCTTGTTCTCCAGGGTGTCGAGGAGGCGCTTGACGTGCGCGGCGCCGTCGACCACGAGGCTGATGGTGCGGGTGTCCTCGTCGTGCTGCAGGCCGTCGCCCTCGATCACCTGCCGGGCGCGGTTGAAGTCGCCGCCGCTGGCCAGGACCAGCTCGACGCGCTCCTTGCCGACGCCCTGCTTGAGCTCGGCCGCGGTGCCCTCGGCGATGATCCGCCCGCCGTCGATGACGGCGATCTTGTCGGCGAGCTGGTCGGCCTCCTCCAGGTACTGGGTGGTCAGCAGGATCGTGGTACCGGCGGCGAGCAGCTGCTTGATGGCCGCCCACATCGTCGCCCGGCTGCGCGGGTCGAGGCCGGTGGTCGGCTCGTCCAGGTAGAGGATCGGCGGCGTGACCAACAGGCTCGCGGCCAGGTCGAGGCGGCGCTTCATGCCGCCCGAGTAGCCCTTCACCTGCTTGTCGCCGGCCTCGACCAGGTCGAACTGCTCCAGCAGCTGCTGGGCGCGCACCTTGGCGTTGGCCACGCTCAAGTGGTGCAGCCGGCCCAGCATGATGAGGTTCTCCCGGCCGGTGTGCATCCAGTCGAGCGCGACGAACTGGCTGACCAGGCCGATCGAGCGGCGCACGCCGTCGCGCTGGCGCACCACGTCGTAGCCGTTCACGGTGACCGACCCGCTGGACGGGCCGGCCAGCGTGCTGAGGATCTTGACGACCGTGGTCTTGCCGGCGCCGTTCGGACCGAGCAGGGCGAGCATCGTACCCCGCTCGACATTCAGGTCGACCCCTTTGAGCACCTCCACATCCCCATAGTTCTTCTTGAGATCCCTGATCTGGATCGCGAGTTCACCGGTCATTGTTTCCCCTCGCTCCGGGTCAACTGTATAGGCCCTATAGTGATGGGTGTAGGGTATACACTGTTCGCGGCGAACGTCAACAGAGTGGTGGTGGGGATGAGCCAGGACGACGAGACGGCCCGCAGGCTGGAGTTCCTGTGGCGCGACGACGAGCGGCCGAGGAGCGGCCCGGGTCCCAAGCCCGGCCTGAGCACCGAGCGCATCGTGCGCGCCGCGATCGAGATCGCCGACGGCGAGGGCCTGGACGGGGTGTCCATGCAGCGCGTGGCCAAGCGGCTGGACGTCACGGCGATGTCGCTGTACCGGTACGTGCCGAGCAAGGACGACCTGGTCGACGCGATGATGGACACCGCGTCCGGCGAGCCGCCCGACCTCGCCGGCCTACCCGGCTGGCGTGACCGGGTGGAGGGCTGGGTCAAGGGGCTGTGGGCCCGCTACCAGGCACATCCCTGGATGCTGCGGGTGCGGCTGGGCAACCCGATCGGGCCGAACCAGCTGGCCTGGTTCGAGGCCCTGCTGCACTCGATCTCCGACATCGGGCTCAGCCACGACGAGATGATCTCGGTCAACCTGTTCGTCAGCGGCGCCACCCAGGGCCTGGCGAAGATCTCCGTGGACACGGCGCCCGGGCCGGCCGACGCCGGGGGCATGACCTACGACCAGGCCCTGACCAAGGTCGTCGACGCCGAACGGTTCCCCACGCTGAGCGCCCTGCTGGCCGCCGGCACCTTCACCGCCCCGGAGCGGGTCCCGGAGCCCACCGACGCGTACGTGGTGCCCAACCTCGAGTTCGGCCTGCGCCAGATGCTGGCCGGCATCGAGGACTACGTGGCCGAACGCCGCCGGAACAGGGGCGAGTAGGGGTTAGCGGAAAACGCGGCGGCCGATAGGCTGCGAATTGTATTTCTCCGGAATTCCGCCCCGATGCAACGGAGCGATTCATGCGCGTTCTGTTCACGGTGTTCGCCGCGAAACCGCATTTCTACAACCTGGTGCCGCTGGCCTGGGCCATGCGGGCCGCCGGGCACGAGGTGTGCGTGGCGAGCCAGCCGGACCTCACGGAGACCATCGCGGCCACCGGCCTCACCGCCGTCCCGGTCGGCGAGGAGCTGCACATGGTGCGCGCGTTCCAGGGCGGCGACGACGAGGACGCCGACGACGGCGGCGCGCCCTGGCAGCGGCTGACCGGGCTCGCCGAGCTGGACCCGGCCAAGCTGACCTGGAACTACGTGCTCGGCGTGTTCACCGTCGGCTGCTCGATGGAGTACGAGTACCTGGCCGGCCAGTCCATGACCGACGACCTGGTCGAGTTCGCCCTCGGCTGGCGGCCCGACCTGGTGGTCTGGGACGCGCTCACCTTCGCCGGCGGGATCGCCGCGACCGTGAGCGGCGCCGCGCACGCCCGCGTGCTGTTCGGTCAGGACTACGTGTACCGCATGTACCGCGACTACCTCGACCTGCTCGCCGCCCAGCCGGCGGACCGGCGCGACGACCCGGTGTCCGACTGGCTCACCGGCCGCCTCGGCCGGTACGGCCACGAATTCGACCCCGACCGGGCGCTGGAGCTGATGACCGGCCAGTGGACCGTCGACCCCACCCCGCCGTGGATGCAGCTGCCCCTGGACCTGCCGTACCAGCCGGTGCGCTACGTCCCGTTCAACGGCCCGAGCACCGTGCCGGACTGGGTGCACGAGCCGCCGAGCCGCCCACGGGTGTGCCTGTCGCTCGGCGTCTCCGGCCGGGAGCTGTTCGGCGGCGACCAGGTGTCCAGCGGGGACCTGGTGACCGTGGCCGACCTGCTGGAGGCGCTCGCCGACTTCGACATCGAGCTGATCGCGACGCTCAACGCCGAGCAGCTGGCGTCGGTGTCCGCGCTGCCGGACAACGTGCGCGCGGTCGACTTCATCCCGCTCAACGAGCTGCTGCCGAGCTGTTCGGCGATCATCCACCACGGCGGCTTCGGCACCACCGGGAACGTGCTCGCCCACGGCGTGCCCAACATCGTCATCCCGGCGCCGTGGTGGGACGCGGCCCGGCTGGCCGGGCTGCTCGAGGACCGGGGCGCCGGTCTGCTGCTCGACCACGCCGAGCTGAGCCGGGACACGTTGCGCGACAAGCTGTCCCGGCTGCTGACCGAACCGTCCTACCGGGACACCGCCGAGGTGGTGCGCGCGGAGCTCGACCTGGCGCCGAGCCCGCACCAGCTGGTCCCCCGGCTGGAACGGCTGTCCGAACGGCACCGGCCAGCCCCGGTCGCGGGGTGAGCGGCATGCGTGTCCTGGTCACCGTGATCGCGGTGAAGACCCACCTCTACAACGTGGTGCCCGTTGCCTGGGCGCTGCAGGCGGCCGGGCACGAGGTGCGGGTGGCGAGCCAGCCCGACCTCACCGACGCGATCACCGCCGCCGGTCTGACCGCGGTCCCGGTCGGCGACGAGCTGAGCATGGGGAAGTCCTCGGACGGCCCGACCAGCCAGACCTTCCGCGCGCACGGTGGCGGCATGTCGGCGGACCCGGCGACCCTGGACTGGGAGGCGGTACTCGGCGCGTTCACCGTGGCCTGCCCGGTGGAGTACGAGTTCTTCGCCGCGCAGTCCATGGTGGACGACCTGGTCGAGTTCGCCCGTGGCTGGGAGCCGGACCTGGTGATCTGGGACGCGCTCACCTTCGCCGGGCCGATCGCGGCGCGGGCCTGCGGCGCGGCGCACGCGCGGATGCTGTTCGGCATCGACTACGTGTCCCGGATGTACGCCCGCTACGTGGAACTGCTCGCCGAGCAGCCGCCGGACCAGCGCGACGACCCGGTGTCGGACTGGCTGGCCGGCCGGCTCGCCCGCCACGGGTGCGCGTTCGACCCGGACGACGCCTTGGAGCTGATGACCGGTCAGTGGTGCATCGACCCCACGCCGGCGTGGATGCGGGTGCCGCTGGACCTGCCCTACCTGCCGGTGCGGATCGTGCCGTTCAACGGGCCGACCACGGTGCCCGACTGGGTGTACGAGCCGCCGGAGCGGCCGAGGGTGTGCCTGTCGCTCGGGATGTCCGGCCGGGACCTGTTCGGCGGGGACCAGGTGTCGGTGTCCGCGTTGCTGGAGTCGTTGGCGGAACTGGACATCGAGCTGATCGCCACGCTCAACGCCGAGCAACTGACCTCGGTGTCCGCGCTGCCGGACAACGTCCGCACCGTCGACTTCGTCCCCCTCAACGAACTCGCCCCCACCTGCACCGCCATCATCCACCACGGCGGCTTCGGCACCCTCGGCAACATCCTCACCCACGGCATCCCCAGCCTCACCATCCCCGCACCCTGGTGGGACGAAAAAGACCTCGGCACCCACCTCCACACCAGAGGCGCCGGCATCCACCTCGACCCCACCAACACCACCCCCACCACCCTCAAAAACGCCCTCCACCAACTCCTCACCAACCCCACCTACCACCACAACGCCACCACCATCCAACAAGAAATCCACACCACCCCCACCCCCAACCACCTCACCACCACCCTCGAACAGCTCGTCGCGACCCGAGCGCCCTGAGCTCGAACCCACCGGAGCCGCCATGCGTGTCCTCGCCACGGTCTTCGCGACCAAGCCGCACCTGTACAACCTCGTACCGGTGCTCTGGGCACTGCGCGCGGCCGGACACGACGTGGTCGTGGCCAGCCACCCCGACCTGATGGAGACCATCGACCGCACCGGTCTCACCGGGGTCCCGGTCGGCAACGAGCTCAACATGATGCGGTCACTGACCGAACAGGGCTCCGACTCCCGCGGCACCGGCGCCACCTGGGAGAGCCTCACCTCCGGCATGACCGAGACCAGACCGGAGAAGCTCACCTGGAACTACGTGCTCGGCGCCTTCACCATGGGCTGCTCCGCCGACTACGACTACGTCACCGACCAGCACATGCTCGACGACCTGGTCGAGTTCGCCCGCGGCTGGCAACCCGACCTGGTCATCTGGGACGCGCTCACCTTCGCCGGCGCCATCGCCGCCAAGGCCTGCGGCGCCGCCCACGCCCGCATGCTGTTCGGCATCGACTACATCTCCCGGATGTACGACAACTTCCGCGCCCTGCTCGCCGAACGCCCCGAGGAACAGCGCGACGACCCGGTGTCCGACTGGCTCGCCGGCCGGATGGCCCGCGCCGGCTGCGACTTCGCCCCCGGTCAGACCGCCGAGCTGATGACCGGCCAGGTCACCATCGACCCCACCCCCGAGTGGATGCAGCTCCCCCTCACCGTGACCCGCCTACCGGTCCGCCAGATACCGTTCAACGGTCCGAGCACCATCCCCGACTGGGTCCACGAGAAACCCGAACGCCCCCGCGTCTGCCTGTCCCTCGGCGTCTCCGGCCGCGAGATCCTCGGCGGTGACTTCGTCTCCATGCCAGAGCTGCTGGAGTCGTTGGCGGAACTGGACATCGAACTCATCGCCACCCTCAACACCGAACAACTCGCATCAGTGACCACCCTCCCCCACAACATCCGCACCGTCGACTTCGTCCCCCTCAACGAACTCGCCCCCACCTGCACCGCCATCATCCACCACGGCGGCTTCGGCACCCTCGGCAACATCCTCACCCACGGCATCCCCAGCCTCACCATCCCCGCACCCTGGTGGGACGAAAAAGACCTCGGCACCCACCTCCACACCAGAGGCGCCGGCATCCACCTCGACCCCACCAACACCACCCCCACCACCCTCAAAAACGCCCTCCACCAACTCCTCACCAACCCCACCTACCACCACAACGCCACCACCATCCAACAAGAAATCCACACCACCCCCACCCCCAACCACCTCACCACCACCCTCGAAC
>NZ_JAFFZE010000015.1 GCF_025165815.1 Actinophytocola gossypii
CGGGTCGGCAACCCCCCGTTCGGCGTCGGCGCGGGCGCCCCGCCGTCGCGGCCCCCGGGGCCGCGACCCGGTGGCGGTGGCCCTGGTGGCCCCGGCGGCGACCGTGCGGCCCGTCCCGGTGACGCGCGGCCGGCACCCGGCCCGCGCGGCGGCGGCAACGCGCCGTCCGGCGGCGGCAACCGGCCATCGCCGGGCAACATGCCGCCCCGGCCCAACCCGGGCATGATGCCGCCCCGACCGGCTCGTCCGGCCGGTGGTGGCCGCGGTGGTCCCGGCGGCGGCCGTGGCGGTCCCGGTGGTCCCGGCGGCGGTGCGCGTGGTGGTCCCGGCGGCCCGCGCGGTGGCGGCGGCGGTGGCGGTGGCTTCCGCGGTGGTCCCGGTGGCGGCGGTGGCGGCGGTGGCGGTGGCTACCGCCCCGGCGGTGGCGGTGGCCCCGGCGGTGGCGGTGGCTTCCGCGGTGGCGGTCGTCCCGGTTCCGGCGGCGGTCGCGGCGGTGCCGCGGGCGCGTTCGGTCGCCCTGGTGGGCCGTCCAGGCGTGGTCGCAAGTCGAAGCGGCAGAAGCGCCAGGAGTACATGGAGAACATGCAGGCGCCCAGCGTCGGCGGCGTCCGCCTGCCCAAGGGCAGCGGCGAGACGATCCGGCTGCCGCGCGGTGCCTCGCTGACCGACTTCGCCGAGAAGATCAACGCCAACCCGGCGTCGCTGGTGCAGGTGCTGTTCCACCTCGGTGAGATGGTCACCGCGACCCAGTCGGTCTCCGACGACGTGCTCGAGCTGCTCGGCACCGAGATGAACTACAAGGTGCAGGTGGTCAGCCCGGAGGAGGAGGACCGCGAGCTGCTGGACTCCTTCGACATCACCTTCGGCGAGAACGCCGGTGGCGAGGAGGCGCTCCAGGCCAGGCCGCCGGTCGTGACCGTCATGGGTCACGTCGACCACGGTAAGACCCGCCTGCTGGACACCATCCGCAAGACGACCGTGCACGAGGGCGAGGCCGGCGGCATCACCCAGCACATCGGCGCCTACCAGGTCGCGGTCGACGTCGAGGGCAACGAGCGGCTGATCACCTTCATCGACACCCCGGGTCACGAGGCGTTCACCGCCATGCGTGCCCGTGGTGCCAGCTCCACCGACATCGCGGTGATCGTGGTCGCCGCCGACGACGGTGTGATGCCCCAGACGGTGGAGGCGATCAACCACGCGCAGGCCGCCGAGCTGCCGATCGTGGTCGCGGTCAACAAGATCGACAAGGAGGGCGCCAACCCGCAGAAGGTGCGCCAGCAGCTCACCGAGTACGGGCTGGTCGCCGAGGAGTACGGCGGCGAGACGATGTTCGTCGACATCTCGGCGCGGCAGAACATCAACATCAACGGGCTGCTCGAGGCGGTCGTGCTCACCGCGGACGCGTCGCTCGACCTGCGGGCCAACCCCGAGATGGAGGCGCAGGGCGTCGCCATCGAGGCGCACCTGGACCGCGGTCGCGGCCCGGTCGCCACGGTGCTGGTCCAGCGCGGCACGCTGCGGGTCGGCGACTCGATCGTCGCCGGCGACGCCTACGGCCGCGTGCGCCGGATGGTCGACGAGTTCAACGACGACGTCATCGAGGCGAACCCGTCGCGGCCGGTCCAGGTCATCGGCTTCACGTCGGTGCCGGGTGCCGGTGACACGTTCCTCGTCGTCGAGGAGGACCGCACGGCCCGGCAGATCGCCGAGCGTCGCGCGGCCCGCATGCGCAACGCGGCGAACGCCCAGCGGCGCAAGCGGATCAGCCTCGAGGACCTGGACTCCGCGCTCAAGGAGACCAGCCAGCTCAACCTGATCATCAAGGGCGACAACTCGGGTACCGTCGAGGCACTCGAGGACGCGCTCACGAAGATCGAGGTCGGCGACGAGGTCGAGCTGCGGGTCATCGACCGCGGTGTCGGTGGCATCACCAAGGCCAACGTGGACCTGGCGATCGCGTCCGACGCGATCATCCTCGGGTTCAACGTCCGCGCCGAGGGCAAGGTCACCGAGCAGGCCAACCGCGAGGGCATCGACGTCCGGTACTACTCGGTCATCTACCAGGCGATCGAGGAGATCGAGCAGGCGCTCAAGGGCATGCTCAAGCCGGTCTACGAGGAGGTCGAGCTCGGTCGCGCCGAGATCCGCGAGGTGTTCAAGTCCTCGAAGGTCGGCACGATCGCGGGCTGCATGGTGCTCTCCGGGGAGATCCGGCGCAACGCCAAGGCCCGGCTCATCCGCGACGGCTCGGTCATCCACGAGAGCCTGCCGGTCAGCTCGCTGCGGCGGTTCAAGGACGACGCGGTCGAGGTCCGCGAGGGCTTCGAGTGCGGTCTGACGCTCGGCTCGTACGGCGACCTCAAGGTCGACGACATCATCGAGACCTACGAGCTGCGCGAGAAGCCGCGCGACTGACGTCAGCCACCCGGTCGCCGCGCTCCCTTTCCGGGGGCGTGGCGACCGGGCAAGTTCTCGTGGAAAGTGATACCCGTTGTACGTGGGGGCCCTGGAGCTGGATGTCGTGCTCGGTGACATCCGTTCCCTGAAGGAGAAGCGTTCCGCCGTGCGGCCGGTGATCGCCGAGCTGCGCCGGCGGTTCGAGGTGACCGTGGCCGAGGCCGGTCACCTGGACAAGTACCGCCGGTCGTTGATCGGCGTGGCCGCGGTGGCGGCCGACGCCGGGCACGTCGGTGACGTGCTCGACGCGTGCGAACGGCTGGTCGCCGGGCGCCCCGAGCTGGAGTTGGTCTCGGCGCGCCGGCGCTGGCTCGGCCCGAACGACGAATGACACGGTCAAGGAAGGAACGTCGTGGCTGACGCACCACGCGCCCGCAAGCTCGCCAAGCGCATCGCGCAGATCGTCGCGTCCGCGCTGGAGCACGAGGTCAAGGACCCCCGCCTGGCCCGAGTGACGATCACCGACGCACGGGTCACCGCCGACCTGCACGACGCGACCGTCTACTACACGGTCCTCGGCGACAAGCTCGACGCCACCCCGGACACCCGGGGCGCCGCCGCCGCACTCGAGTCGGCCAAGGGCGTCCTGCGCTCCCGGGTCGGAGCCGGCACCGGCGTGCGCTTCACCCCCACCCTCACCTTCGTGGCGGACACGGTTCCCGAGGACGCCAAGCACATCGACGACCTGCTGGCCCGCGCCCAGGCGGCGGACGCCGAGGTCGCCCGCCTGGCCAACGGCGCCCAGCCGGCCGGCGACGCCGACCCCTACCGAGCCCCCCGCGACCCCGACGACGAGGAGTGATCCCTCACGGCCGCAGGCTCGCCGGATCGAGACTCACCGGCACCGGCGCGGCCGTGATGGTGACCGCGCGGCCCGGTCCGGCAGTGGTGTCCTCGACGTAGCGTCCGCCCTTAAGGACGTGCGTGCTCACGGTGCTGCCGAGGCGGCCTTGGTCGACCATCCAGAGGAACGGCACGCCCGCGTCCGTGTAGGCGGCGGTGATGGTCTCCCGGTCGGCGCGCGTGGCCCGGCGACCAGATCTCCACCACGAGTTCGAGGTCGTCGGGCCCGATGCTCGTACCGCCCGGTCTGGTGTTCAGCACGGCGACGTCCGGGATCAACGCGGTTCGCCAACCGGTGCTGATCCGCACCCCGACTCCACTGACCGCGTACAAGTCGGAGCGGCCGGCATCGCGAAGAGCGTGCTTGAGGACCAGGCGCAGTTCGTCGACGGCGTACTGGTGCTGGCCGGACGGGGGAGGGCTCGTGTGCAGGTGGCCGTAGACCAGCTCGAGGCGCGAGCCATCCGTGGGATGGTCCCGCGCAAACCAGTCATCGACCGTGTTCGGGCCGATGTAGTGATCAAGAGTCACCGGCCCAGTACTACCTGATCGACCTGGGACGTGCCTGTGTCCGCTGGTCATCACGCCACCGTCGCGCAACTGTCGAAAGTCACGAAACCGCCCCGAGTCGAGCACGGCTTCGCTACTCTCGGTGCCGCTGATCCGACGACGACTGCCAGCTTGGGGTGAGACGTGCCTGCAGGCGACCTTCGCCGATCGCGGCGAGACGTCCTGCTTGGTGCTGTCGGCTTGGGCCTCGCGGCCGCCGGCTGTGCATCAGAGCCAGAGGACGTTCCTGTCAGAACCGGCGCTACCAGTTCCGCGCCAGGGACCCTGTCCGCCGCCACTCCCACGGCGCCGCCCGAACCGGTCACCGTCGAGCGGGTGCGGTCGGCGGCCAGGGGCACCGAGGTCGAGCTGGTGGTCATGCGGCCGGAGGACGCCGGCCGGGAGCTGCCGGTGTGCCTGGCGCTGCACGGCCGGAACGAGGGCGCCGGCATGTTCGTCGACCTCGGCCTGCCGGACGTCCTGACCTCGCTGGTCAACTACCAGGGCGTCCCGCCGTTCGCGGTGGTCGCGGTGGACGGCGGGGACTCCTCCTACTGGGTCTCGCGCGACTCCGGCGACGACCCGCAACGGATGCTCCGCGAGGACATGCCGGCCTGGCTGGCCGAGCGGGGCCTGTCCACCAACCCGTTCGCCGTACTCGGCATCTCGATGGGCGGCTACGGCGCGCTCAACTACGCGACGAACGTGCACAACCCGGCGGTCGCGGTACTCAGCCCGGCCCTGTTCCTGAGCTGGCCGGAGGCCGAGGCGCGGGACGTGTTCACCGACGAGCAGCAGTGGCGCGAGACCGACCCGCTGCAGAACCTGGACGACATCACCGGCCTGCCGATCGGCGTCTGGTGCGGCGAGACCGACCCGTTCATCGACGGCGCCCGCCGGCTGATCGAGCAGGCCGGACCGACGGTCGCCGAGGTCGAGCCGGGTGACCACGACGACGTCTACTGGCGCAAGGTCCTCCCCGACGCACTCAAGTTCGTCGGCAGCCACGTGGCCTGACCCGCACAAACAGCATCCGCGCCGTGCGAATGGACCATTCGCACGGCGCGCTCCTTGATCGCCGTGACCCACCGGGCCACGGTGGAGTCATGGCCCAGATCTCAACTCCACAACCATCCACCGCTCGTGCACTGGACGCGGCCGCTCCGTTACGTGAGGCTGTCCGCGTGCCGTCCACCGACCTCGCCGCCGCCACCGACCTGCTGCGCGGCGCAACCGACGTGACCCTGCTGGCACACGTCACGCCGGACGCCGACGCGCTCGGCAGCGCGCTGGCACTGGGCCTGGTCCTGCACCGGCGCGGCGCGGCCGTCCGGGTCTCGTTCGGCGCGCCGGACGAGACGCCGGAGTCCCTGCGCTGGCTCGACTCGGCCGGGCTCGTCGTTCCGGCCGACGCGGTGCCGCCCGCCGCCGACCTCCTGGTCACGGTCGACTGCAGCAGCGTCGACCGGCTGGGCCGGCTCGGCGGCCTGGTCGAGGCCACCGTCGCGGGCGGGGGAGCGGTTCTCGTGGTCGACCACCACGCGAGCAACACCCGCTTCGGCACCCACCACGTGGTCGACGACGGCGCCGAGGCCACGACCGTGCTGGTCGCCGCCCTGCTCGACGAACTCGGTATCCCACTCGACGCCGACCTCGCCCGGTGCCTGTACGCGGGCCTGGTCACCGACACCGGCTCGTTCCAGCGGGCACGACCGGCCACCCACGCGCTGGCCGCCCGGCTGATCGAGGCGGGCGCCGACCCGGCGGTCGCCGCCCGCGAGCTGTTCGGCAACCATCCGTTCGCGTTCCTGCGCATGCTCGGCGCGGTGCTCGGCCGGGCGGAGCTGGAGCCGGACGCGGCCGGCGGGCTCGGGCTGGTGCACACGGCGGTGCGGCTCGACGACCAGGCGGGCGTCCGCGTCGAGGAGGTGGAGTCCGTGGTCGACATCGTGCGGACCACCGCCGAGGCCGAGGTGGCGGCCGTGCTCAAACAGGCGGGGCCCGACACCTGGATCGGTTCGTTGCGCGCCGCCGGAACGGTCGACGTGCGAGCGGTCGCCGCCCGGTTCGGCGGCGGCGGACACCGGCTGGCCGCCGGATTCACCGCGCACGGTGAGCTGCCGGAGGTCCTCGATCGGCTGCGGGACGCGTTGCGGATTCCGGTAACGCCCGCATCGGGTTGAGCACGGTCGGGCGTCGCGGAGTTGAACAGGTGGTATAAACCAATCGCCGCGCGGGTCGGGTGGGCCGGCGGCGACCAGCCAGGCGGACCGGCCC
Source organism: Actinophytocola gossypii (assembly GCF_025165815.1). Taxonomy (GTDB): domain Bacteria; phylum Actinomycetota; class Actinomycetes; order Mycobacteriales; family Pseudonocardiaceae; genus Actinophytocola; species Actinophytocola gossypii. Next base: position 6,130 of record NZ_JAFFZE010000015.1, read on the forward strand.
GGCGGAAACGGAGGAGAAGTTGAGGCGCGTCATCAAGGCAGCCGCGGTCGCGACCGTGGCCGCGCTCGGGCTCGCTGCCTGCGGAAGTGAGTCGGGCGGCGAGGGCGGCAAGACCGAACTCGATCTGCTGGTGCCGATCTACAGCGACAAGACCAAGCCGTACTGGGAGAACCTGGTCAAGGCCTTCCAGGAGGAGAACTCGGACATCCAGGTCAACCTGGAGGTCCAGAGCTGGGACAACATCTACACAGTGCTCGACAACAAGATCCAGAACCAGGCCGCGCCGGACATCCTGGAGCTGGACGCGGCCGGCCCGGCCTACGGTTCCGAGGACCTGCTCTACGAGGCCGAGGAGATCGTCTCGCCGGAGACCCTCGCCGACATCGAGCCGACGTTCATCGACAGCGCCAAGATCGACGGCGTCGCGTACGGCCTGCCGACCGTGGCCTCGACCAGGGCCCTGTTCTACAACAAGGACCTGTTGACCCAGGCCGGCGTCACGGCACCGCCGAAGACCTGGGACGAGCTGATGGCCGCCGCGCGGAAGATCTCCGACCTCGGCGGCGGCGTGCACGGCTACGGCATGCCGCTGGGCAGCGAGGAGGCCCAGGCCGAGACCTCGATCTTCGCCTACGGCGCCGGCGCGAGCTGGGAGTCCGACGGCAAGATGACCATCGACACCCCGGAGGCCAGGGAAGCCCTGACCTTCATGAAGGAGATGATCGACGCGGGGGTCACCCAGCCCGACCCGGGCGCCACCGACCGAACCCCGCTGCTCGACGTCTTCATCCAGGGCAAGATCGGCATGATCCAGGGCCTGCCGCCGATCGTCGGCCAGATCAACGAGAAGAACCCGGACCTGAACTGGGACATCGCACCCTCGCCGACCCCGGACGGCGAGCCGTCCACGCTCGGCGTCGCCGACTACTTCGTCGGCTTCGACAAGGGCGAGGAGAAGCAGGAGGCCATCTCGAAGTTCCTCGACTTCTTCTACCAGCAGGACAACTACCTCGAGTTCAACGAGAACGAGGGCTTCATCCCGGCCACCAAGTCCGGTGCCGAGGCGGCGGCGGACAAGCCGGAGCTGCAGGTCTTCCTGGAGACCCTGCCCGATGCGAAGTTCTACCCGGCCACCAACCCGGCCTGGGGCGCGACCTCGGGCGCGTTCAAGGATCTGGTCGGCCAGATCCAGAGCAAGCCGGTGGACGACGTGCTCGCGCAGATCCAGGCGAAGGCCGACGCACCGGCGTGAGCCCCAACCGTCCGGGACCGCCCACGCCGGGCGGTCCCGGACGGCCGACAGCATTCGACGAGGCTAGGAACGAGGCGTGACAGCACCGACCACCGCGCGCCGGTCACGGAACCAGGCGTTGAGACGGCGGGCCAGGCGGCAGACGACCCTGCACGCCCTGCCCTGGCTCGCGCCCGCGCTGATCCTGATCGGCGGCGTGGTCCTGTTCCCGGTCGGGTACATGATCTACACGTCGTTCCGGGACCTCACCCGGTTCGGCACCGACCGGGGCTGGGCCGGCTGGGAGAACTACGAGCGGGTGCTCGACCTCGGCCACCTGCCCAGGGTGCTGGTCAACACCGGCGTCTGGGTCGTCGGCGTGGTAGCGCTGAGCATCGGCTTCGGGCTGGTGCTCGCCCAGTTCCTGAACAAGCGGTTCCCGGGCCGCAAGATCCTCCGCATGGTGGTCATCGTGCCGTGGGCGGCGTCGGTGGTGATGACCTCGACCATCTTCGTCTACGGCCTCGACCCCTTCTACGGCATCATCAACAAGTTCCTGGTCGACGTCGGCATCCTGGACGCGCCGTTCGGCTTCCTGAAGAGCCCGCTGCCCGGTTTCCTGTCCGCGATGGCGGTCGCGGTGTTCGTGTCGGTCCCGTTCACCACCTTCGTCCTCCTCGCCGGCCTGCAGACCGTGCCGCACGACGTGCTCGAGGCGGCGCAGATCGACGGGGCGAACCGCACCCAGACCTACTGGCGCGTGGTGTTCCCGATGCTGCGCGGCGCTCTCGCGGTGGCCACGATCATCAACGTCATCAACGTGTTCAACAACCTGCCGATCCTCAAGACGATGACCGGGGCGATCCCCGGCTACGACGCGGACACCACGACCTCGCTCATGTTCAAGATCATCCAGAGCGACCGCCAGATCGACACCGCGAGCGCGCTGTCCGTGCTCAACTTCGTCGTGGTGGTCGTCGTCATCGGCATCTACCTGCGCGTCGTGCGCCCGATGCGGCAGGAGGACTGAGCCATCAGCACCGTCATCGACCGCCCGACCAGGGTCACCACCGGGGGCGAGGGCACCAGCCGGCCCGTGGCGCGGGAGAAGAAGCGCTGGGGCCTGACGATCGTCGGCACCGTCGTCGCGCTGGTGTTCCTGTTCCCGTACCTGATCATGCTGGTCGGCGCGTTCAAGCCGCGGCGGGAGATCCTCCAGGTCCCGCCGGCCTACCTCCCGGACAACTGGGAGCCCGGCAACTTCCTCACCATGTGGGACACGCCGGAGACGCCGCTGCCGTTCAACCTGCTGTCCACGGTGGTCATCTCGCTCGGCGGCACCGCGCTCGCCCTGCTCGCCGCCCTGCCCGCGGCCTACTACACCGCGCGGCACCGGTTCCGGCTGCGCCTGCCGTTCCTGCTGCTCGTGCTGGTCACCCAGATGCTGCAGCCGACGGTGCTGGCCTCCGGCCTGTTCCGCGAGTTCGTCGAGCTGGGGATCAACGACACCTGGCTGGCGATGATCCTGGTCAACGCCGCGTTCAACCTGTCGTTCGCGGTGTGGATCATGCACAGCTTCTTCGCCAGCGTGCCCAATGAGATCGAGGAGGCGGCCTGGCTCGACGGCTGCTCCAAGGGCCAGTCGCTGCGCCGGATCATGCTGCCGCTGGTGTGGCCGGGCATCGTCACCGCGGTCATCTTCACGTTCATCGCCTGCTGGAACGAGTTCGCGGCCAGCCTGATCCTGCTGCCGACCGACGTCAACCAGCCGTTGACGGTGGCGTTGACCCGGTTCATCGGCCAGTACGAGTCCGCCTGGCAGTACGTCTTCGCGGTCTCGATCATCGGTATTCTGCCGGTCGTGGCGCTGTTCGCGCTGATCGAGAAACACCTCGTCTCCGGCCTCACCGCGGGCGGGGTGAAGTGAGATCGTGATTCTGAATCGTGGTGTTCACGGGTTTGTTCATCTAGATTGTTCTGTGCTCGAGCGCCGGTCTCGCACCGGGCCGACAACGGGGTGCGGTCTCTGACCGGCGATGAAAGGACAGCCATGGCAACTGTGACCTTCGACGGCGCGAGCCGTTACTACGCGGGCAACGACAAGCCCGCAGTCGACCAGCTGGATCTGGAGGTCGAGGACGGCGAGTTCCTGGTGCTCGTCGGCCCGTCCGGCTGCGGGAAGTCGACCACGCTCCGCATGCTCGCCGGCCTGGAGGGCGTCGACGAGGGTGCGATCCGCATCGGGGAGCGCGAGGTCACCAACCTGCCCCCGAAGGACCGGGACATCGCCATGGTGTTCCAGAACTACGCGCTGTACCCGCACATGACGGTGGCCGACAACATCGGCTTCCACCTCAAGATCAAGAAGATGCCGAAGGCGGAGCGCGCCGAGCGGATCCAGGAGGCCGCCAAGCTGCTCGACCTGGAGCCCTACCTCGAGCGCAAGCCGGCCAAGCTCTCCGGTGGCCAGCGCCAGCGCGTGGCCATGGGCCGCGCGATCGTGCGTCGCCCGCAGGTGTTCTGCATGGACGAGCCGCTGTCCAACCTCGACGCCAAGCTCCGCGTGCAGACCCGCACGCAGATCGCCTCCCTGCAGCGCCGCCTCGGCGTCACCACGATCTACGTCACCCACGACCAGGTCGAGGCCATGACGATGGGCGACCGGGTGGCCGTGCTCAAGGACGGCGTCCTGCAGCAGTGCGACACCCCGATCGGCCTGTTCGGCAAGCCGAAGAACCTGTTCGTCGCCGGCTTCATCGGCTCGCCCGCGATGAACCTGATCCCGGCCAAGGTCAACGGCGAGGGCGCGCTCATCGGCGGCCAGACCATCCCGCTGACCCCGGCCCAGCGCAGCGCGCTGACCGGCACCAACGTCGTCGTCGGCGTGCGGCCGGAGGGCTGGACGCTCAAGTCCGACGGCGAGGGCATCCCCGCGATGGTCGAGGTCGTCGAGGAGCTGGGCAGCGACCAGTTCCTGTACTGCTCGACCAGCGCCGAACTGGCTTCGGTCGACACCGAGCCCGCGGACGAGGCCGAGGCCCCGCACACCGTCACCGTGCGCGCGCCGGGCATGTCGGCGTTCCAGCGCGGCGAGAAGGTCGCCCTCGTCCCGCAGCCGGGCGCGGTGCACCTGTTCGACGCCGAGTCGGGCGACCGCCTGCCCGACTGACCGACAACGCGTCAACCGCCGCCGGGTGCCCGTGGTACCCGGCGGCGGTGTTTTATGCTCGATATCGACACAGACCAATCACCTTCAAGCAGGATTCGGGCACCCCGGGGGACCGTGACGTGAGTTTTCTGTCCGAGGAGATCGCCAGCCAGCCGTCGCTGTGGGCCTCGTCCGCGCTCCGCGACCTGGCCGGAAGCGGCGACCTGCCGAAGCCGGGGGAGCGGGTGGCCGTGCTCGGCTGCGGCACCTCCTGGTACATGGCGCAGTCGTACGCGGCGCTGCGGGAGGCCGCCGGCCAGGGCGAGACCGACGCGCTCGCGGCCTCGGAGTTCCCGGCCGACCGGCGCTACGACCGGGTGCTGGCGCTGACCAGGTCCGGCACGACAACCGAGGTCCTGGCCGCGCTCGCCAAGGTCCCCGCCGGCACGCCGACGGTCGCGATCACCGCCGACCCGGCCACCCCGGTCAGCGACGCCGCCGGCGCGGTGGTCGCCCTGGACTTCGCCGACGAGCGCTCGGTCGTGCAGACCCGGTTCGCCACCTGCGCGCTGGTCCTGCTGCGCGCCCACCTCGGCGAGCGGCTGGACGGCCTGGCCGCCGACGGCGAGCGCGCCGTGGCCGCTCCGCTGCCCGCCGAGGTGCTGGACGCCGAGCAGGTCACCTTCCTCGGCACCGGCTGGACGTTCGGGCTGGCCAACGAGGCCGCCCTCAAGCTCCGCGAGGCGGCGCAGGCGTGGACCGAGTCCTACCTCGCGATGGAGTACCGGCACGGCCCGATCTCCATCGCCGCGCCCGGCCGAGTGGTCTGGGTGTTCGGCGAGCCGCCGGCGGGCCTGCTCGCCGACCTGGCCGGCACCGGCGCGCACGTCGAGCACGCGCCGGGAGACCCGCTGGCCGACCTGGTCCGGGCGCAGCGCCTCGCCGAGTCCCTGGCCACGGCACGCGGCCTCGACCCCGATCGCCCGCGCAACCTGGAGCGCTCGGTCATCCTCGGCTGACCCCGCGCCGACCACCGACCCGCCCGCCGTGCTGCACGGCATGCTCGCACCCCTGGGCGACGGCAACGCCGGTACTGCTCCGATCGGCCGTAGCCCTGCTGCATGATCGTGTGTGATAGTGCCTTCACGGACGCAACTTCACGCACAACGGATCGGGGAGTGTGCAATGAGCGAACAGGTGTCCCGCCGGGCGATGTTGCGTGGAGCCGCCGTCGCCGGTGTCGGGCTCGGAGTGGCCGGCACGACCGGGATCGAGGCGGCCGCCGAGGCCCCGCCGGCCAGGGGGCGGACGATGATCGGCGAACCGTTCCGGGCCACCGACGCGCCCCGGTTCGGCATCATCGGGCTCGGCAACCGGGGCGGCGGGATGCTCCCGCTGCTGCTCGCGATCCCGGGCGCCAAGGTCACCGCCCTGTGCGACATCCGCCCCGAGTTCGCCCAGCGCGCGGCGCGGACCGTCACCGAGGCCGGGCAGCCGGAGCCGGCCGTCTACACCGGCGGCGACGACGACTACGAGAACCTCTGCGCCCGCGACGACGTCGACTTCGTCTACATCGCCACCCCGTGGGAGTGGCACACCCCGATGGCGCTCACCGCGATGCGCAACGGCAAGCACGTCGGCGTCGAGTGCCCCATCGGGCTCACCCTCCGCGACCTCTGGGAGCTGGTCGACACCTCGGAGCGCACCCGCCGGCACTGCATCCAGCTGGAGAACTGCTGCTACGGCCAGAACGAGCTGCGCGCGCTGCGCATGGCGCACGACGGCAAGTTCGGCGAGCTGCTGCACGGCTCCGGCGCCTACCTGCACGACCTGCGCGAGCTGCTGTTCTCCAAGACCTACTACGAGGACCAGTGGCGCCGCCGCTTCCACACGAAGATCGACGGCGACCTCTACCCGACGCACGGCCTCGGCCCGGTCGGCGCGTACATGGACCTGCACCGCGGCGACCGGTTCTCCCACATGACCTCGATGAGCACGCCCGCGCTCGCCCTGGCCGAGTACCGCGCCGAGCACATGCCGCCCGGCGACGAGACCTGGCGCGAACGCTACGTCAAGGGCGACGTCACGATGAGCCTCATCCAGACCGCCAAGGGCCGGGTGATCCACCTCGCGCACGGCGTGTCCAGCCCGCACCCGTACTCCCGGCTGAACCACCTGGCCGGCACCAAGGGCGTCTTCGAGGACTACCCGCCGCGCATCTACCTCGAGCCGGACATGAGCGGCCACGAGTGGGGCTCGTTCGACGACTACGCGTCCTACGACCACTGGCTGTGGACCGACGTCGGCCCCGGTCCAGGCGGACACGGCGGTATGGACTACCTGATGCTGTACCGCCTGGTGCAGTGCATGCGGCTTGGCCTGCCGCCGGACATCGACGTCTACGACTCGGCCGCCTGGAACGCGCCGTTCCCGCTGAGCGTGCTGTCGATCCGGCACCGCGGCGCCTCGATCCCGTTCCCCGACTTCACCCGCGGCCGCTGGCGCACCCCGCACCCCGGCACCGACTCGGAGAAGCCCGCCTAGCGCCGCCGGGACCGGAACGCCGCCACGTGCATCCGGTTCGCGCAGCGCGGTGAGCAGAACCGCTTGGTGCGGTTGGACGACGTGTCCAGGTAGTAGTTCGCGCACCCGTCGGCGCCGCAGCGGCCCCACCGGTCGAGCCCGTGCCGGACGACGCCCTGCGCCATTCCCCACGCCGCCGCGGCCGCGACCTCGGTGGCCGGGGCGGCGTCGACGTCGGCGACGTGCACGTGCCAGTCCGCGATCTCGCCGTGCCCGGCCGACAGCCTCGGCCGCAGCGGGTGCGCGGACAACAGCGCGTTGACCTCGCGCAGCACGCCCTCGCCGTCGCCCGCCGCCGCCCGGTCGAGCACCCGGCGCAGGCCGGCCGCCACCGGAACGAGTGCCGCGACGTCCTCCGGTGTCGCCCGCTCGGACCACCACGGCTCGTCGTGCAGCGCGGCCCGCAGCGCGTCGACGCCGGTCAGCTCGATGTTGGCCAGGCGCAGCGCGACGTCGATGTAAGCGGCGTTGTCCATCCGCGGTCCTTACGGCTATCGTCAGGGGCGAAACCCACTTCAGTACCTTACCGGGGGAGTCCGTGGGACAACCGCTGCGGCAGGTTCTCGGGCTCGCCGTGCCGGCGCTCGGCGTGCTCGCCGCCGAACCGCTGTACCTGCTGGTCGACACCGCCGTGGTCGGGCACCTCGGCGCGGTGCCGCTCGGTGGGCTGTCGGTCGGGGCGATCGTGCTCGCGCAGGTCTCCACCCAGCTGACCTTCCTGTCCTACGGCACCACCGCCCGCGCCGCCCGCCTGCACGGCGCCGGCCGCCGGACCGAGGCGGTCGCCGAGGGCGTGCAGGCCACCTGGCTCGCGATCGTCGTCGGGCTGGTGCTGGTCGCCGCCGGGCAGGCGCTCGCCGGGCCGGTCGCGCGGCTGCTCGCCGGGCCGGGGGAGGTGGCCGACGCGGCAGTGTCCTGGCTGCGGATCGCGTTGTTCGGCATCCCGTTCATCCTGGTCACGATGGCCGGCAACGGGTGGATGCGCGGCGTCCAGGACACCCGCAGGCCGCTGCGCTACGTCCTGGCAGGCAACGGGATCTCCGCCGTGCTGTGCCCGGTCTTGGTCTACGGCGCCGGCTGGGGCCTGGAGGGCTCCGCGGTCGCGAACGTCGTCGCGCAGCTGATCGCGGCCTCGCTGTTCTTCCGCGCGCTCGCCGTGGAGAAGGTGCCGCTGCGGCCCCGGCCGGCGACCATGCGCGCCCAGCTCACGCTCGGCCGCGACCTCGTGCTGCGCAGCCTCGCCTTCCAGGCCTGCTTCGTCTCGGCCACCACGGTCGCCGCGCACACCTCGGTCGGCGCGGTCGGCGCGCACCAGATCGTGCTGCAGCTGTGGACGTTCCTGTCCCTGGTGCTCGACTCGCTGGCCATCGCGGCCCAGCAACTCGTCGGGGCGGCCCTCGGCGCGAACGACGACCGCCGGGCCCGCGGCCTGGCCCGGCAGGTCACCGGCTACGGCCTGGTGTTCGGCGCCGCGCTCGGCGTGCTGTTCGCCGCCCTGTCCGGGCCGCTGCCCGGCGTGTTCACCTCCGACGGCGCGGTGCTCGCGGAGATTCCGCACGCGTGGTGGTTCTTCGTCGCCCTGCAACCGGTCGCGGGCGTGGTGTTCGCGCTGGACGGCGTGCTGCTCGGCGCGGGCGACGCGGCGTTCCTGCGCACGGCCACGATCGGCGCGGCGGCCGTCGGGTTCCTGCCGATGGTGTGGCTCTCGCTCGCGTTCGACTGGGGTCTGGTCGGCATCTGGACCGGGCTGACCGCGTTCATGCTGCTGCGGCTGGCCTCACTGCTGGGCCGCACCCGTTCCGGCCGCTGGGCGGTGGTCGGCGCCGTGCGCGTCTAGCGGTGCCAGGTAGCCGACCAGGGCGCGCTTCAGCTCGGCCACCCAGGCGTCCCGGTCGTCGCCCGCGCCCAGGATCGTGCCGAGCAGCGCGCCGAAGATCTGGGTGGCCACCACCGCGGTCCGGTGCACCTCGCCGGCCGGCAGGTGCGGCAGCCGGGCCGCGATGACCGACCCGATCCGGCCGGCGACCGCCGCGTGCAGCTCGCGGGCCGGGGCGGCCACGTGCGCCGGCATGTCGGCGGCGGTGAACAGGGCCTTGAACCCGGGGTTGGCGACGTTGACCGCGATCATCGGGTCGACCATCCGGTCCACCAGTTCCGCCAGCGGCAGCGTCGCGAACCCGGGGTCGAACGCCTGCTCGTGCGCGTCGGCCAGGGCCGCCCGGTACCGCTCGGCCAGGCCCGCGGCCAGCGCCTCCTTGTTGCCGAAGAACTGGTACAGCGTGCCGGGCGACACACCGGCCCTGGCCGCGACCGCGTTGGTCGTGCCCTTCGCGTACCCGTGCTCGGCGAACACCTCCGCCGCCGCGTCCAGCAGCTGCGCCATCCGCCGTTCCCCCCGCGCCTGACGCTTCCGTTCGGTCATACAACTCCTTCGGGTTTGACAAACACGAGCAAACGCTCGTAATTTCGATTGCGAGCGATCACTCGTGTTCCTGTCGACCTTACCCCCTGGAGTCACCCGTGTCCCGTCCCGTGCTGGCCCGTCTCGGTCGGTTCGCCTACCGCAGACGCCGCCCGGTCCTCGTCGTCTCCGTCCTGCTCACCCTGCTGGTCGGCGTGTTCGGCGCCGGCGCGCTGAACGCCCTGTCGCTGTCGCGGATCGACGCGCCGGGCTCGGAGTCCGACCGGGCCCGCGCCGTGCTCGCCGACCAGTTCGACACCGGCCCGCCCAACCTCGTCCTGCTGGTCACCGCCAAGGACGGCACGGTCGACGACATCCGCGCCGACGGCGAGCGGCTGACCAGGGAACTCGCCGCCGAGCCCGGGGTCGCCGAGGTCGGCTCCTACTGGTCGCGCGGCGACTCACCGGCGCTGCGCAGCGAGGACGACACCGCCGGGCTGGTCCTCGCGCGCGTCCCCGGCGAGGTGAACGCCGCCCGCGAACGGGTCGGCGAGCTGGCCGAGCGATTCACCACAGAGACCGCCACCGTGCGGGTCGAGGCCGGCGGGCAGGACGTGGTGTTCCGCGAGATCGGCGCGCAGGCCAGGACCGACTTCCTGCGCGCGGAGCTGATCGTCATCCCGCTCGTGCTGGCGTTGCTGCTGCTGTTCTACCGCCGGATCACGCTCGCCCTGGTCACGCTCGGGGTCGGGGTGTTCTCCATCCTCGGCACGCTGGCGCTGCTCCGGCTGGTCGCCTCGGTCACCCCGGTGTCCACGTTCGGCGCCAACATCGCCCTGGTCATGGGGCTCGCGCTCGGTGTCGACTACTGCCTGTTCGTCATCGCCCGGTTCCGCGAGGAACTCGGCCGGGGCGCGACCGTCGAGGACGCGGTCGCCGGCGCGGTGCGCACGGCCGGACGCACGGTCCTGTTCAGCGGCATCACGGTGGCCACCTCGTTGCTCGCCCTGCTGCTGTTCCCGCTGTCGTTCCTGCGGTCCTTCGGCTACGCGGGCGCGTTCGTGGTGCTGACCGCGGTCGTCGGCGCGCTGGTGATCCTGCCCGCCGCGCTCGCCGTGCTCGGCCGGCGCGCGCTGCCGCGCCGGGAACGCGCGCCGAGGAACCTCTGGTACCGCCTGGCCAACGCCGTGATGCGCCGGCCGGTGCTGACCGGCGGCGCGATGCTGGTCCTCGTGCTGGTGGTCGCCTCACCGGCGCTCGGCCTGCGGTTCGGCATGCCGGACGCGCGGATCCTGCCCGCCGACTCGCCGGGCCGTGCCACCGCCGACGAGATCCGCGAGGGCTTCGGCCAGGAGGAGTCCGACGCCGTCTACCTCGTCGCGCCCGAGGCCGGTACCGGCGACGTGGCCACCTACGCCGCCCTGCTGTCCGACGTGGACGGCGTGGCCCAGGTCGACTCCTCGGCCGGCTCCTTCGCCGGCGGCGACCCGATCGGACCCGGCAGCGACCGCTTCACCTCCAACGGCGGCACCTACCTGGCCGCCATCCCCACCCAGGACGCCCTCCACGGCGACCCCGGCGACCTGATCGCCGACCTGCGCGCGGTTCCGGCCCCGTTCGACGTGCTCGTCGGCGGCAACCCGGCCGAGACCGTCGACTGGCGTGACGCGATGACCGAACGGTTGCCGCTCGTGCTCGCGGTGGTCCTGCTGCTGACCTTCGCCGTGCTGTTCCTGATGACCGGGAGCCTGTTGCTGCCGCTCAAGGCCACCGTGCTGAACCTGCTCAGCCTCGGGGTGATGTTCGGCGTGCTCGTCTGGGTTTTCCAGGACGGAAACCTCGCCGACCTCCTCGGTTTCACCGCGACCGGCACCCTGGAGTCGAGCATCCCGATCCTGATGTTCTGCATCGTCTACGGGCTGTCCATGGACTACGAGGTGTTCGTCGTATCGCGGATCCGCGAGGAGTACCTGTCCGGGAAGGACGGCCGCTCGGCGGTGGCACTCGGACTGCAGCGCAGCGGTCCACTGGTGACGGTCGCCGCGGTGATCCTGGCGGCGTCGTTCGCGGTCTACGCGACCGGCGGCGTGGTGTACCTCAAGATGATCGGCGTCGGCATGGCGGTGGCCGTGCTGGTCGACGCGGTACTGATCCGCGGCGTGCTGCTGCCCGCGTTCATCCGGCTGGCCGGCGACGCCAACTGGTGGGCGCCGGCCTGGCTGCGGCGCGTACACGAGCGGTTCGGGATCTCCGAGCAGGATGTGGGCAATCGCACGCTTAGCGATGCTAACGATGCGGGCCGCCGAGACGCTGTAGCCACGGGGACCTGAACCGGAGCGATCACGAAACGGAGCATTGTGCGCACGCAGCGGGGAGCACTGTCCATCTGGGCCATCGCGGTCCTCGTCTACCTGGCGGCGGTGTTCCACCGCACCTCGCTCGGCGTGGCGAGCCTCGAGGCCTCCGTGCGCTTCGGGGTCGGCCCGGCCGCGCTCGGCACGTTCACCGTGCTGCAGATCGGCGTGTACGCACTCATGCAGGTGCCCACCGGGCTGCTCGTCGACCGGTACGGTCCGCGCCGGGTGCTGACCGTCGCCGCGCTGCTGATGGGTGCCGGGCAGCTGCTGTTCGCGTTCGCCGTCTCCTACCCGCTCGGGCTGCTCGCCCGCGGGGTGCTCGGCGTCGGCGACGCGATGACGTTCGTCAGCGTGCTGCGCCTGGTCGCCGCGCACTTCCCGGCCAGGCGGTACGCGGCGCTGGCCGCGCTGACCGCCGCGCTCGGCGCCATCGGCAACCTGGTCTCGACGGTGCCGCTGAGCGCACTGCTCGACGGCGCCGGCTGGACCGCGACCTTCGCGGTGGCCGGTGCGGCGACCGTGCTGTACGCCGTCGTCCTGGCCACGCGGGTGCGTGACGGGGCGGCGGCGGAGCCGGACCGGGCGCCCGCCCGCACCGCCGGCATGGTGCCGTTGCTGCGATCGGTGCTCGGCCAGGTCCGGCTCGCGTGGTCCACCCCGGGCACCCGTCTCGGCTTCTGGGTGCACTTCTCCACGATGTTCGCCCCGGCCATGCTCGGGCTGCTCTGGGGCTTCCCGTACCTGGTGCAGGCGCAGGGGATGAGCGAGCCGGCCGCCGGCCTGCTGCTCGGCGTCCTGGTGGTCGGGGCGATCGTCGGCGGGCCGCTGGTCGGCACGGTGGTCAGCCGGTGGCCGGAGTGCCGGACGCCGCTGGTGGTCGCGTACCTGGTCACGGCGCTCGCGGTGTGGTCGGTGCTGCTCGGCTGGCCAGGTGGCCGGGTGCCGGCCGGCGTGCTGGTGGCCGGCTTCGCGCTGCTGTCGTTCGGCGGACCGGCGTCGTCGATCGGGTTCGCGCTCGCGCGGGACTACAACCCGCTGCGCCGCGTTGGCACCGCGACGGGCGTGGTGAACGTGGGCGGCTTCGTCGCGATCACGGTCTCCGCGCTGTCGGTCGGGGTGCTGTTGGCGGCGTTCGGGCCGCTCGGGCCGCAGACCGCGTTCCGGATCGCGCTGCTGTCGGTGGTCGTCGTGCTGGTGGTCGGCCTGTGGCGGACGTCGGTGTGGTGGCGGCGGGCGCGGGCCGCGGTGTTCGACGCGGAGGCCCGTGGCGAGGCCGTGCCGGTCCAGATCCGGCGCCGGGCCTGGGACCTGGCCCGGGCCTGAGCGAACGCTGCTGAATAATGGCGCGGTGCCCCCTCCCGCCACCAAACAGCGTGTCGTCGTGCCCCCCGGCCTGGTCGTGGTCGACAAGCCGGACGGCCTGACCTCGCACGACGTCGTCGCGCGGGTCCGGCGGATCATGGGCACCCGCAAGGTCGGCCACGCCGGCACGCTCGACCCGATGGCCACCGGGGTGCTGGTGCTCGGCATCGAGCGGGCCACCAAGCTGCTCGGCCACCTCGCCCTGGACACCAAGGCGTACCTGGCCACCATCTCGCTCGGCTCGGCCACCACCACCGACGACGCCCAGGGCGAGGTGCTGTCGACCGCGCCGGTCGACCAGGTCACCGACGAGGCGATCACCGCCGGGATCCGCGCGCTGACCGGATCCATCCAGCAGGTGCCGAGCGCGGTGTCTGCGGTGAAGGTCGACGGCAAGCGCGCCTACGCGCGGGTGCGGGCGGGGGAGGAGGTCGCGCTGGCGGCGCGGCCGGTCGAGGTCTCCCGGTTCGACCTGCTGGCCGCGCGGCGTACCGGCGAGACGATCGAGCTGGACGTGATGGTCGAGTGCTCCTCCGGCACCTACGTCCGCGCACTGGCCAGGGACCTCGGTGCCGCGCTCGGCGTCGGCGGGCACCTCGCGGCACTGCGCCGGACGAGGGTGGGCCCGTTCGACCTGCGGGTGGTGACCACGCTGGACCGGCTCGCGGACGCACCCGGCCTGTCGCTGCCGATGGACGCCGCGGTGGCCGCCGCGTTCCCCCGCCGGGACGTCGACGAGCGGTCGGCGGCCGCCCTGCTGCGCGGCCGGCGGCTGCCGGCGGCGGGCATCGCCGGCACCTACGGCGTGTTCGACCCCGCCGGCCGGGCGGTCGCGCTCGCCGTCGACGAGGGCGACGCCAGCCGTTCCCTCGTGGTGCTCACCCCGGCCTGAACCCGCTTTCCCCGCGATGAAAGCGACGGGAAAGCGTCGCCGAGATCCTCTTCCCACCACCGAGAGAGGGGAGAGCGAACATGAAGAGAACGACCAAGCGGGCCGGCCTGGTGGTCACGCTGCTGACGATGGTGACCATGCTCGTGCCGGCGACCGCTTCGGCCTCCGTGCCGATCTGGTACTCCAACCCGGCCAACTGCACAAAGGTCTCCACCGTCGCCGAGAAGACGTCCAACGGCAGGTTCGTCCAGCTGCGCCGGGGCATCTGCGGCGGTACGCACTACGTCTGGGCCCGCGCGAACGGCGGTTACGTCGTCGAACTGGGCGTCATGAACGGCAGTGGCCGCATCATCGCGACCGACAAGACGCAGAACGGGAGCGGGAACACGCACTACACCCGGGGCTACCGGTCCTACTCGAGCAACATCTACCTCGGTGAGGTCAGCTGGACCACCCCGGTCGCCTTCTGAGCCGGAAAGCGGTTCGGCATAGGGTGGGGGCGTGCAACGCTGGCGCGGGTTGGAGTTCGTCCCCGGTGGCTGGGGGCGCTGTGTCGCCACCATCGGGGTCTTCGACGGGGTGCACCTCGGGCACCAGGAGCTGATCAACCGGGCGGGGGGGGGGGCCCCCCCCCCCCCCCCCCCCCCCCCGGGGGGGGGCCCCCCCCCCCCCCCCCCCCCCCGGGGGGGGGCCCCGGGGCCCCCTGGCGGTGATCACCGGGGGGGTCGCGCGCGCCCGCGCGCGCGACGTCCCCAGCGTGTTGGTCACCTTCGACCCGCACCCCGCCGAGGTGGTGCGCCCCGGCAGCCACCCCGCCCAGCTGACCACCCTGAGCCGCAAGGCGGAGCTCGTGGAGGGGCTCGGCATCGACGTGTTCTGCGTGCTGCCGTTCACCCCCGAGCTGTCCAAGGTGCCGGCGGACGAGTTCGTGCACGAATTCCTGGTCGACCGCCTGCACGTCGCCGCGGTCGTCGTGGGACAGAACTTCACCTTCGGCCACCGGGCGCTCGGCAACGTCGAACTGCTCACCCAGCTCGGGCAGCGGTTCGGGTTCGCCGCCGAGGGGGCCAAGCTCGTCACCGTGCCCAACCACGGGGCCGCCGACGAGATCACGTTCTCCTCCACCTACATCCGCGCCTGCGTGAACGCCGGCGACGTGCGGGCGGCCGCCGCCGCGCTCGGCCGCCCGCACCGGCTGGAGGGCATCGTCGTCCGGGGCGACCGGCGGGGCCACGAGCTCGGCTTCCCGACCGCCAACCTGTCCACCCCCCGCTACGCCGCGGTTCCGGCCGACGGCGTCTACGCCGGCCGGTTCTCGCTGCTCAACGCGGCGAACCGGCCACCGCTGATGGCCGCGATCTCGGTCGGCACCAACCCGACCTTCTCCGGCCGGGAGCGTCGCGTGGAGGCGTTCGTGCTCGACGTCGACGAGGACTTCTACGGGCAGCGGGTGGCCGTCGACTTCGCGGACCGGCTGCGGGACATGGAGCGTTTCGACTCCTCCGATGCGCTGGTCGAGCGCATGCACGACGACGTGCGGCGGACCCGCGAACTCCTCTCCTGATCCGCCCATCACCCCTCCGGGTTACCCGGTGCCCGTGCAGAAGCGAAGAGCTGTCGGGATTTGCCGCGCGATCGCCCACGGGGCTGGCAAGATGCTGATTGATCCGGCGGCGGGGCACGGGTCGGTTACCCAGGGGAGAGGCGAAGGTGGAGGACCACAAGATCGTCCAGCGCAATCTCGCACTGCAGCGGGAGTGGTATGGCGAACCGCTCGGTGACCGGGTCCGCCGTCTCGTGGTCGCGTTCGACATCTCGCAGGCCTTCCTGGCCGACGTACTCGGCATCAGCGCGCCGATGCTCAGCCAGGTCATGTCCGGGCGCCGCGCCAAGATCGGCAACCCGGCGGTCCTCGCCCGGCTGATCATGCTGGAGCGCAAGGTCCTGGTGCCCGACGTCGCCGCCGGCAAGAAGGAAGCCATGATGCGGGCGCTCGACGAGGTCCGCAGCTCCCGCCCCTCGGTGACCAGGGACAACCTGCCCGTCGACATCGGGCGCAACGACCGCGTCGCCGTCGCCGCGCTGCGCCGGGTCGCCGAGGCGAACGACCTCACGGCCGCCGCGACCCTGCTCAACGCCCGCTTCCCCGAGCTAGCGGACCTGCTGCGGCGGGCTGGCCAGCCCCAGTGACGCGCCCCGGCGGCTGACCGCCATGGCCCGGCTGTTCTCCGCGATCGAGCTGCCCGCCACCGTGCGCGCCGAGCTCGCCGACCGCCTGCGCGACCTGCGCGCGAGCGATCCCGAGCTCGAGCGCGAGCTGACCTGGTCGCCGCCGCACGGCTGGCACATCACCCTCGGCTTCTACGGCGACCGCGAGCACGTGGACCGCCGCGGCGCGTGGTTCCGCCGGCAGGCCGCCGGGCTCGACCCCGCCCGGCTGCGGCTGCGCGGTGCGGGCCGGTTCCCCGGCGTGCTGTGGATCGGGGTCAACCCGATGGGCGAGCGGGACGCGGGCGCGCTGTCCGGCCTGGCCGGTGCGCTCGGTGCGGACATCACCGCCGACCAGTTCGACTTCGCCCCGCACGTCACCGTCGCGCGCTGGCGGCGCGGCGGCGTGCGCGGCGAGCGCGCGATCCAGGCGTCCGCGGCGCTGGCCGACTTCGCCAGCAGCTGGTGGCCGGTCACCGAGGTCGCCCTGTTCCGCTCCGACCGGGACGGCTCCGCGCCGGTCTACACCGCCGTCGACCGGGTGCCCCTGGCCAGTACGCAGCGTTAACGACCCACCTGCTAACCTCGGTGTTTGGGTCCGGCTGCGGTCCGTGGCGGCCGGTACCTGCATTCCCGTTCCGGGACCGCACGGCACATCTCAACCTCGAGGAGTACACGAGTGGCGCTGTCCACTGAGCAGAAGAAGACCATCCTCACCGAGTACGGCGTCCACGACAAGGACACCGGCTCGCCGGAGGCCCAGGTCGCGATGCTGACCAAGCGCATCAGCGACCTGACCGAGCACCTCAAGGTGCACAAGCACGACCACCACTCGCGTCGGGGTCTGCTGCTGCTGGTCGGCCGTCGCCGCCGGCTGCTCAACTACCTGACCAAGGTGGACATCGAACGCTACCGGTCGCTGATCCAGCGACTCGGCCTGCGCCGATAGACCCCGTCGGGGGAGCGGTCACCGCGACCGCTCCCCCGACGTCTATGTAAAACGAAACACCCAAGGGCGCCGCGCGCCGCGTACGGGGATCAGTCCGCCGGTCCTCGGTAGTGGTTCCCGGGTTTCGAACCCGAGGACTTCGATCGAAGACCGGCTCCGTGATCGCGAATTCCTGTGCCCCGTATGGGGTGAGCGCCCGCGATGAGAACGAGGAGCAACCGCATGACCGACTTCAGCGAAGCTGGAGTTCACGAGACCACCGCCGTCATCGACAACGGCAACTTCGGCAAGCGCACCATCCGCTTCGAGACCGGGCGCCTCGCGCGCCAGGCCGCCGGCAGCGTCGTGGCCTACCTCGACGAGGAGACCATGCTGCTGTCCGCCACCACCGCGTCCAAGCACCCGAAGGAGCACTTCGACTTCTTCCCGCTGACCGTGGACGTCGAGGAGCGGATGTACGCCGCGGGCCGCATCCCCGGCTCGTTCTTCCGCCGCGAGGGTCGTCCCTCCACGGACGCGATCCTGACCTGCCGGCTGATCGACCGGCCGCTGCGCCCGTCGTTCGTCGACGGTTTGCGCAACGAGATCCAGGTCGTCATCACCGTCCAGAGCCTCAACCCGGTCGACCTGTACGACGTGGTCGCGATCAACGCCGCCTCCGCGTCCACCCAGCTCGCCGGCCTGCCGTTCTCCGGCCCGGTCGGCGCGACCCGCGTCGCCCTGGTCGGCGAGCAGTGGGTCGCCTTCCCGACCCACGAGCAGCTGGGCAAGGCCGCCTTCGACATGGTCGTCGCCGGCCGGGTCGTCGGTGACGACGTGGCCATCATGATGGTCGAGGCCGAGGCCACCGAGAACGTGCTGGACCTGGTCGCCGAGGGTGCCACCGCGCCGACCGAGGAGGTCGTCGCCCAGGGCCTGGAGGCCGCGAAGCCGTTCATCAAGGTGCTGTGCGAGGCCCAGTCGCGGCTCGCCGAGGTCGCCGCCAAGGAGACCAGGGACTACCCGACCTACCCGGCCTACCAGCCGGACGCCTACGCCGCGGTCGAGGCCGCCGTCTCCGACGAGCTCGCCCAGGCGCTGACCATCGCCGGCAAGCAGGAGCGCGAGACCAGGATCGACGAGATCAAGGCCGCCACCCTGGAGAAGGTCGGCGCGGTCGACGGCGGTGCGTTCGAGGGCCGCGAGAAGGAGGTCGGCGCCGCGTTCCGGTCGCTGAACAAGAAGCTGGTCCGCCAGCGGATCCTGCGCGACAAGGTCCGCATCGACGGCCGGGGCCTCACCGACATCCGCCAGCTGTCGACCGAGGTGGCGCTGATCCCGAGGGCGCACGGCTCGTCCC
The DNA here is from genome assembly GCF_025165815.1 of Actinophytocola gossypii. GTDB lineage: Bacteria > Actinomycetota > Actinomycetes > Mycobacteriales > Pseudonocardiaceae > Actinophytocola > Actinophytocola gossypii. The sequence continues at coordinate 24,600 of NZ_JAFFZE010000015.1, forward strand.
TGTTCGAGCGCGGCGAGACCCAGATCCTCGGCGTCACCACGCTGAACATGCTCCGCATGGAGCAGCAGATCGACTCGCTGTCCCCGGAGACGCACAAGCGCTACCTGCACCACTACAACTTCCCGCCGTTCTCCACCGGCGAGACCGGCCGGGTCGGCTCGCCGAAGCGCCGGGAGATCGGCCACGGCGCGCTCGCCGAGCGGGCCCTGGTGCCGGTGCTGCCCAAGCGCGACGAGTTCCCCTACGCGATCCGCCAGGTCTCCGAGGCGCTGGGCTCCAACGGCTCGACGTCGATGGGCTCGGTGTGCGCGTCCACCATGTCGCTGCTCAACGCCGGCGTGCCGCTGAAGGCCCCGGTCTCCGGCATCGCCATGGGCCTGGTGTCCGACGAGGTCGACGGGAAGACCGAGTACGTCGCGCTGACCGACATCCTCGGCGCCGAGGACGCGTTCGGCGACATGGACTTCAAGGTCGCCGGCACCAAGGAGCTGGTCACCGCGCTGCAGCTGGACACCAAGCTCGACGGCATCCCGTCCGAGGTGCTCGGCGCGGCGCTCTCCCAGGCGCGCGACGCGCGGCTGACCATCCTCGAGGTGATGGCCGAGGCCATCGCGTCGCCGGACGAGATGAGCCCGTACGCGCCGCGGGTCACCAGCGTGAAGATCCCGGTCGACAAGATCGGCGAGGTCATCGGACCCAAGGGCAAGATGATCAACTCGATCACCGAGGAGACCGGCGCCGACATCTCCATCGAGGACGACGGCACCATCTACGTCGGCGCGGCCGACGGCCCGTCCGCGGAGGCCGCGATCGGCAAGATCAACGCCATCGCGAACCCGCAGCTGCCCAAGATCGGCGAGCGGTTCCTCGGCACGGTGGTCAAGACCGCCGCGTTCGGCGCGTTCGTCTCGCTGCTGCCGGGCAAGGACGGCCTGGTGCACATCTCCAAGCTGGGCAACGGCAAGCGCATCGGCAAGGTCGAGGACGTGGTGAAGGTCGGCGACAAGCTCCGGGTGGAGATCGCCGACATCGACCAGCGCGGCAAGATCAGCCTGGTCCCGGTCAAGGAGGACGCCGACCAGCCGGCCGAGGAGCCGGCGGCCCCGGCGGACGAGTCGACCAAGGCGTAGTTCGTTGGCACCGAGCAACACGAGCACCCGGGTCCTGGAGCGGACCGACGGCGGCAGCGTGGTGAAGCGCACCGTCCTGCCCGGCGGCCTGCGGGTGATCACCGAGCAGGTCCCGGGTGTCCGTTCGGCCTCGGTCGGAATCTGGGTCGGGGTCGGCTCCCGCGACGAGCAGCAGTCCGTCGCGGGGGCCGCCCACTACCTGGAGCACCTGCTGTTCAAGGGCACCGGGCGGCGCTCTGCGGTGGCGATCGCCGAGGAGATCGACGCGGTCGGCGGCGAGCTCAACGCGTTCACCGCCAAGGAGCACACCTGCTACTACGCGCACGTGCTCGACGAGGACCTGCCGCTGGCCATGGACCTGGTGTCCGACGTGGTCTTCGACGCCCTGCTGGCCACACAGGACATGGAGACCGAGCGCGGCGTGGTCCTCGAGGAGATCGCCATGCGCGACGACGACCCCGAGGACCTGCTGCACGACACGTTCGTCGAGGCGCTGCTCACCGACCACCCGCTCGGCCGCCCGGTGCTCGGCACCGAGCAGTCGATCTCCTCGATGAGCCGGACCGCGTTGCACGGTTTCTACAAGCGCCGCTACACCATGCCGAAGATGGTGCTCGCCGCGGCCGGCAACATCAGTCACGGCGAGGTGCTGCGGCACGCGCGCCGGCTGCTGCGCGACCGCCTGGTCGGCGACCGGCCGCCGGGCACCCCGCGCACCGGCCGCGCCCGGCTCGCGAAGCCGAGGAAGCTGGTCCTGCACACCGACGACACCGAGCAGGCGCACCTGATGCTCGGGGTCCGGGCGCTCGACCGGCACGACGAGCGCCGGTGGGTGCTCAGCGTGCTGAACGCGGCGCTGGGCGGCGGCATGAGCTCGCGGCTGTTCCAGGAGGTCCGGGAGCGGCGCGGCCTGGCGTACCAGGTGTACTCGTCGGTCGCGTCCTACGCCGACACCGGGCACCTGTCGGTCTACGCGGGCTGCCAGCCGGACCGGCTCGGCTCGGTGGCCGGCGTCGTGCACGAGGTGCTCGGCGACGTCGCCCGGGACGGTCTGTCCGACGGCGAGGTGGCGCGGGCGAAGGGTCAGCTGCGCGGCGGGCTCGTGCTCGGCCTGGAGGACACCAGCTCGCGGATGTCGCGGATCGGCAAGGGCGAGCTGTCCTACGGCGAGTACCTGACCGTCGAGCAGACGCTGGCCAGGATCGACGCGGTCACCGGTGACGAGGTCGCCGCGTTGGCCCGGCAACTGCTGGCGCGTCCGGTCGCCACCGCGCTCGTCGGGCCCTACGCTCACCCCGACGACGTGCCGGCCGAAGTGGTGAGGTGAGGATGGCCTCGGAACCGATCCGGGTCGCGGTGCTCGGTGCGCGCGGGCGGATGGGCGCGGAGGTCTGCCGCGCCGTCGAGGCCGCGGCGGACCTGGAGGTCGTCGCCAGGATCGACGCCGGCGACTGGCTGTTCGACGTCGCCGACGCCGGCGCGCAGGTCGTGGTCGACTTCACCCACCCGGACGTCGTCATGGACAACATCCGGTTCTGCGTGGACCAGGGCATCAGGTGTGTGGTCGGCACGTCCGGCTTCGACGCCGAGCGGCTGTCCACTGTGGAGGGCTGGCTGGCGGCCAAGCCGGAGCTGGCGGTGCTGGTCGCGCCGAACTTCGCGCTCGGCGCGGTGCTGTCCATGCGCTTCGCGCAGCTGGCGGCCAGGTACTACCCGTCGGTGGAGATCATCGAGCTGCACCACCCCGGCAAGGCCGACGCGCCGTCCGGCACCGCCGCGTACACCGCCCGGCTGGTCGCCGAGGCGCGGTCGGCCGCGGGCCTCGGGCCGGCCCCGGACGCCACGACGTCGGAGGCGCCCGGCGCGCGCGGCGCCCTGGTCGACGACGTGCGGGTGCACTCGGTGCGCCTCACCGGGCTGGTCGCCCACCAGGAGCTGCTGTTCGGCGGCGAGGGCGAGACGCTGACCATCCGCCACGACTCCCTGGACCGGGCGTCGTTCATGCCCGGCGTGCTGCTGGGCGTCCGCGAGATCATGGGCCGGCGCGGCCTGACCGTCGGGCTGGAGAACCTGCTGACGCTCTGAGCGCGTGAAACGTTTCTACTGGGAAAACGTCACCCGGTTTGCGCCGTTTGCGATGCAACGCTACTCCGCTTGGCTGGTGTGATCAGACGGTCACGCAAGTAGCGTCAGCACCCGTCAGAGGCTAACCAACTCCCGTCTGTTCGTGCGAAAGTCCCACCCTGCCATCGTCACCGGGACCGCGCGCGATGAGGGCCAGACGAGAGACAGGGTGGGCTCGCGTGGTCCCCGCGCGGGCCCACCCCAGCTCGTCATGCTCTCGATCCCGCACGGGTCGGTAGCGGTGCCAGGGCACCCCCGAAGGGAATGTCCCATGGCAGCACCTCCCGACGTCGGCGCGATGGCGCCGACCACCGCCGAGACCTCGTGGTTCTGCTGCGGCGCCGGTTGGGGCCCCTGCGGCTCCGCGGGCGGCGGCGCGTGCGGCAACTGCCAGTCCGGCAGCCGGCACTGCGCCTGGCCGAACACCTCCGACGCCTGCTTCGACATCACCAGACCGGACCGCTGCGGCGACAACCTGCTGCGCCGGACCTGCGGACACACGTTCTACGTCGAGCACCTGTGCGGCACCACCGAGATCGCCGTGCAGATCGCCGACTGCGGCCCGCAGACCGACCTGTGGTGCGGCGAGCAGTCGTGCTGCTCGGGCAACTGCGCCACGAACCGCCTGCTCGACCTGACGCCGTCGGCCTACAGCGCGATCGGCAACCTGTCCAGCGGGATCATGCCGGTCCGGATCAGGAGCTGAGAGACCATGGATTCGTTGGGACGCAGGAAGTTCCTCACCGGCGCGGTGCTCGGCACCACGGCCGCCACGGTCGTCGGCGCCAGCACGATGGGCTCGTTCGCCCCCGAGGCCGCGGCGGGCCAGCGGCGTCCGCTCGACGTCGAGGCGGGCGCGCACGACCCGAACTTCATCGAGGGCCGGATCACCGGGCTGCGCAAGGGAATGCTGATGGTCACCAGCTCGGACCGCAGCATGCACCGGATCCACCTGACCGGTGCGACGAGCGTCTGGAAGCTGCGCCCGACCTCGTCGGACGCGGCGAAGGTCGGCGATGGCCTCTACGCCCGCGGCGTGCGCATGCCGGACGGCACGCTCGCCGCCGACGCGGTGTGGCTGAACATCGTGAACCTCCAGGTGCACATCACCTCGATCGGCCGGAACGTGATGCACCTCGACCACCACGGCGACCGGATCGTCGGGCACGTGGTCGCGGGCACCACCGCCGCTGTCTACAACAGCACCCCCGCGGTCAGCGACCTGTCGCTGCTGCAGGTGGGCAAGCACGCCCAGGTGATCGGCGCGTGGCGGCCGGACACCAACGAGGTCGACCTGGCCACCGTGTACGCGGCGGCCTGATCCCCGCCCGGGCCGCCGTGCCGGGCGGCCCGGGCCCCACCTCTTGTCGTGGAGGACGAACGTGATCGAGTGGTTCGCCGGCGCGCAGCAGCTCGTGTTGGCCGGGGTGCTGGTCTGGGCCGGCACGGTGAAGTTCCGGGCGACCGCACCCGAGGCGGCGCGCCGCTCGGCGTTGCGGAAGCTGGTCGGCGAGCGCCGCGTGGTGACCGCCTACCGGGCGGTGGGCACGGCCGAGCTGACGCTGGGCGCCCTGCTGCTGGCCCCACCGATGTTGGTGATCGAGTCGTACGCGGCGGTCGCCCTGTTCACCGGGATGCTCGGCTACCTGGTGTACGCGAAGCGGAAGGCACCCGAGTCCGGCTGCGGCTGCCTCGGTGACAAGCAGACCCCGATCCGCGGCCGGGCGTTCGCACGCACCGCCGTGCTGCTGGCCGCCGCACTGGCGACCCTGGGCGCCGCCTGGTGGCCCGCGGCGCTCGCCGACCGCCCGCTCGCGACCGTCGCCGTGCTGGTGGCCGAGGCGGCGCTGGTGGTGGCGTTGTCGCCGGAGCTGGACCACCGCTGGCTGCTGCCGCTGCGCCGGTGGCGGGTCCGGGTCCGCCACCCCCTGGCCACCGGTCCGACGGTGGTGCCGCTGGAGTCCAGCGTGCAGCGCCTGCAGAAGAGCGACGCCTACCGGTCGGTGGCCGGGCTCCTGCGCTCGGACCTGCTCGACTGGTGGGAGGAGGGGGAGTGGCGCCTGCTCACCTACGCCGCCACCACCTCCGACGGCCAGGTCACCGCGGTCTTCGCGGTGCCCCTGCGCGACCACGGCCCGGCCGACGTCCGCGTCGCCCTGGTCCCCGACCCGGAGCCGGCGCCCGCGTGACGCGGCGTCAGAGGATCCAGCCGGCGACCAGGGCCGGGGACGCGGCGATCGCGCTGAACCGGATGAACCGCCCCAGCAGGCCGGCCGACACGAAGGCCGACAGGCTCATCCTGGCCATGCCCGCGAGCACTGCGGTCGCCATGTACGGCGGGAGTCCGATCAGGGAGCTGACTCCATAGGTCCCGACCATCCAGCGGGGATGCCGGTGGCACTTCTCCCGCAGCGCCTCGACCCAGCCGCGGATCCGCTTGGTGCGCAGCTCCCAGCGGATCCGCCTGGCCGTCATCGGCCGCTCGGCCCTGCGGCGCCGGTGCATCCACCGGGGAAGGTGCAGCTGGCCGCGGGCGGCGTAGTAGTACACGAGCTTCCCGCCGACCTGGCCGACCGCGACCACGGCGCCGAGTGCCAGCCACGAGATGTGCGGCTCCTGCAGGGCGAGCCCGACCAGGAAGACCTCGACCGACACCAGCGGGATCAGCGCCGAGCCGAACGCGACGCCGAGGGTGACGCACAGCCACGCAACCACCAGCACAACCCCTAAGTTCGGAGACCGGCGTGAAGAGTATCTGTTATCAATACGTGTCGGAAGTCAGGCCAGTTCGATACGAAGCGTGCCCGTCAGCCTGAGCTCCCGCAGCGGCCGCCCTCCGGCGTCCAGTGTCCGGACCGTACCGTCCCGCACCCAGGACGCACGCTCGAAGAACGCCAGCGACGCCTTGTCCTGCTCCGGCACCCAGGTGATCCCGCGCGTCGCCCCGGCCGCCCGCATCGCCTCGCCCGCCATCGCCAGCAGCCGGCCGCCGTGGCCGCGCCGCCCCCACCTCGGCTCCACCAGCAGGGTGCTGACCAGCGCGACGGTCTCGACGTCCTTGGCCGGGGTGCCGGCCGCGTCGGCGGTCTCGTCCTGCGGGGCGGGTCCGGCCGCGCAGAAGCCGACCCGGTACGCGCCCTCGACGGCCACGAACACCTGGGCGGGCCCCTGCTCGATGGTCTGCCGCCAGGCCAGGGCGGCCTCGTCGTCCGAGAGCGCCTCCACCACGGCGGGCGGCAGCAGGTCGGTGTAGGCGGCGCGCCAGGTCTCGAGCTGGATCCGCGCGATCTCCTCGGCGTCGGAGGGCACGGCGGGGCGCACGGAGGCTTCGGCCATGGCCGGCAACCCTACCCGCACGATTCTGTCGGTGCGGCATGCGAGGGTGGTGCGGTGAACGAGGGACGTCGATGATCGGGGCCGAGGTGGCCCGCCGGATCGCGCTGGCCGCGCAGGGTTTCGCGGACGCCCGGCCCGGCGGCGAGGTGACCAGGCGGCACCTGCGCCGGGTGCTCGACCGCGTGCGGCTGATCCAGCTGGACTCGGTGAACGTGGCCGTGCGCGCGCACTACATGCCGCTGTTCAGCCGGCTGGGCCCGTACCCGGCCGAGCTGGTCGACGACGCCGCGTGGGCGCACTCGGCGCGGCGGCCGAGGCTGCTGGTCGAGTACTGGGCGCACGAGGCGAGCCTGCTTCCGGTGGCGGACTGGCCGCTGTTCCGCTGGCGGATGCGCGACTACGAGCGGCGGCTCGGGTCCCGCTACCGCGAGCTGTTGCGGGCGTCCCCCGGCCTGCTCGACGACGTGCTGGCCGCGGTGAAGGACCTCGGTCCGGTCGGCGCCGGCCCGCTCGAACGGGAGCTCGGCGTCGAGGGCCGCCGGGCCGCGGGCGGATGGTGGAACCGTTCGTCGGTGAAGCACGCGTGCGAGTACCTGTTCGCCGTGGGGGAGCTGACCACCGGCGCCCGCCGCGGCTTCCAGCGCCTCTACGACCTGCCCGAACGGGTGCTGCCGCCGGAGGTGCTCGGCACGCGGGTGTCCGACGAGGACGCGATCCGCGAACTGACCCGCCGCGCGGCGACCGCGCACGGTGTCGCCACCGAGCCGGACCTGCGGGACTACTACCGCATCCGCCCGCCGGAGGCGAGCCGCCGGGCGGTCGCCGAGCTGGTGGAGGCGGGGGAGCTGGCGGAGGTGCGGGTGGACGGGTGGCCCGGGCCGGCGTACCGGCACGTGGACGCACGGGCGCCGAGGCGGGTGTCCGGCCGGGCGCTGCTGGCGCCGTTCGACCCGCTGGTGTGGGAGCGGGCGCGGACGGAGCGGATCTTCGGGTTCCACTACCGGATCGAGATCTACGTGCCGGAGCCGAAGCGGGTGTACGGGTACTACGTGTTCCCGTTCCTGCTGGACGGCGAGCTGGTGGCACGGGTGGACCTGAAGACCGACCGGGCGGCGGGGGTACTGCGGGTGCGCGGCGCGTTCGCCGAGCCGACCGCGCGCGAGCCGAGGGTGGCCGCCGAACTGGCCGCCGAACTCCAGGTGATGGCCGCTTGGCTGGAACTGGACGGTGTGACGGTCGAGGACCGCGGCGCCCTGGCCCCGGCACTACGAGCCGTCCTGCCCTGACGGCCGCGAGTACGGCCCGCGACGCTCCGAACGCCGCAGCCGCGCTGATCCCAGCGAATCACCCGCATCCGCGCGGTCAACACCTCCGCGAGATCGCCGAACATGTCCCACAAAACCCGGACCCCCATGACACGTGATCACCGGGTCCCCGCGGCCAACGTCGGACGCCCACAGTCGACACCCGTCATCCGTCACGAGGTCCGGCTCCGTCACCACCCCTGCGCGCTGCTCACGCGCTCGTCCGGCCATCGTGAGGTGCTCGGTCGTTCGACGGACGTGCCGGACGTGCCGTGCTCGTTCGGTCCTGGCTGGGGCGCAGGCGCCGCGGGCCACAACGCGACGGCGGCGATCACGACGAGCAGCACCGTCATGATCGCCGCCACGACGGCGATCACGACGGTGCGCTTTCGGTCAGTCTCCTGCGGCATCATCGTAAATCGACTGTACCTTGTCGTCGAAGTAAGGACTGTCGATCCATTCGGGTCCGTCATCGGTGCCCGGCCACGTGCTGCCTACGCCGTTGACATATCCGAGCAGGGTGTCGTCGGAGTATTCCCGGAACCACGGTCCACCACTGAAACCGCCGGTCCAAGCGCAGTACAAGGTCGGCCGGTAGTCTGGAAATCCGTAGTTCGTTGTGCCTTCGCAAGTCCATGGAATCTCGCCGCCGTCGCGATTTCCCGGATAGCCGAACGTGACGGAGTCGAACGATCCCGGATAGTTGTATGAGATTCCGTTACCGCCGACCGTCTCGACCAGTAGTTGGTTGTTCTCGTTGGTGTAGGTTGTGACGATGGCGATGTCGTAGTCCCAGTCGCAGTCCGCTATCCAGGTATCGAAGGTGCGGAGCGCGCGCACCTGAAAAGTCCCGTATGGACGGTCTCCGCTCCAGTACAGGGGTACGAACTCGGCTTCGGTCATCCACGCCGCGGAGCCGGGGTTGCCGTTGCAGCCGGCCGGTCCCGTGTGCACGCAGTGAGCAGCTGTGATGATCTGGCTCAGATTTCCTGAATTGATCGCGCTCGCCGTACAGTAGCCGTCGCGTCCGGTATTGGGATTGTGCAGAAACAGCTTGCCGGTGGTGGGTGTGGCATTCGTCAGCGGAGCGATGCCTTGTGGCGCATTGGTTGGCAGCCGGGGCTCAATTTTTCCGCGATTCGCAGGCGCGTCCGGTTCCGTGCCATGGCGAGTTCCAGTGTCCGGTTTGATGTTGTCGAAAGATATCGCTGCCGCCATCCGCGCCGCGCTCCATGCGCCCTCGCGCTTGGTGATTGTCACGGACGACGTTTGATCCAGCCGTGTTGGTGACGGCTCGGCGAACGCGAGTGGCTGAAAAATGAACGAAGCAACGATGATGACGGCGCACGTGACCGCGACTCTTCGCATGATTGGAACCCCCATGACGCGTAGCCTCAAAATGAGGTTACGCCAGGTTCTCCCAGTGTGTCAACGGTTGGATATTAACGCGCGAATCCTGGGTATTGATCAGTTCGGGATATTGATCTAGTACGGCAAGCTGTGCGTCCGGTGAGCTGATCTCAGCAAACTGATCTTCGCGACACGGGTGTTTCCCATTGAGCTCAACGCGGGCGCGGACATCCCGAACAGCGGGCCGAACCGCCGCATTTGAGATCACCCGCACCCATCCATGATCAAACTACCGGCACACCGACCCAACAGCCGACCCCATCGATTTGCGAGACGTCCTTTACCGTCGGACATCGACGGTTCCGGCGGTACGCAAGAAGCCGGGCGGCGCGTTGGAGCCACGCGCCGCCCGGCTTCGTCCCCTGCTCACCGAGTGGTCAGTCAACCGCCTTCGTCACCAGGGCGGAGCCGGAGCCGGTGCGTCCGCGCAGCCGCAGCGCAGGCGCGGACTCCGGTGGGGTCGTGGTCAGGTCCAGGTCGCTGTGGGCCTCGCCCGAGCCCGACGACAGGTCGATCTCCGCGCGGCTGCCCTCGCGCACGCCGATCCGCAGCTCGCCGGAGCCTGTGTGCAGCTCCAACTGCCCGGCGGACGCGTTCGCGATCGTCAGGTTGCCGCTGCCCGTCCTGGCCAGCACGTCGCTGGTCACCGCGCCGAGCCACACGTCGCCACTGCCCGTGATCACCGTGCTCGCGCCGCCGACCGCGGAGATCTCCACGTCGCCGCTGCCCGTCTTCGCGCGAACCCCGGCGGCCATCGGGCCGAGGCGCACCACGCCCGAGCCAGTGTCGACCTTCGCCGCGGCCGTCGCCTGGTCGGCGTTGACCCGGCCCGAGCCCGTGGTCAGCTCCAGGCGACCCGCGGCACCGGAGACCATCACGTCGCCGGAGCCGGACCGCGCCGCCACGTGACTGCCGACCGGCGCCTGGACCGACACCGCGATCGCCACGTTGCGCAGGTGCATGTCCTTCGGCGTGCGCACCACCAGCCGGCCGGCGGTGAAGTCGACCCTGGTCTGGCGCACCGCCTCGGCCGGGATGCTGCCCTCGGCCTGGTCCAGGTTGCCGAACTGGTAGCCGATCCAGTTCATCAGGTTCGACACGCCCTGCGCGAACGGGTTGTCGCCGTCCTGGTCGTGCCGCACCTCCACGTGCACGCCCGGCTCGTCGACCAGCCGCACGTCGATCCGGCCCGCGCCGGTCCCCAGACTGAGCTCGATCGGGCCCTCGGCCTCGAAGCTCTGCCGCCGCACCAGTTCCTCGGTGTCCCGCGCTTCCGTCATGCCGCTCACCCCTCGTACCAGCCGTGCACCCGCGACGAGCCGGACGCCCCGGACGCACCGTCGCGGTTCTCGTGCGGCCACTCGCCCCACCGGGCGCCCCAGTCCTTGGCCCGCTGCTTCCCCTTGCCGTGCAGCGCGCCCTGCACCGCCTGCTGCACGAACGTGTTCAGCGACACGCCCTGCGCCGCGGCCGCCTGCTCGGCCTTGCTCTTCAGCTGCTCGAACAGCCGCAGCGTCATCCGGCTCATGTCGCCGGACATGTCGGCGCCATCGTGCGGCGGCGGCTGCTCCTCCGCGCGCGGCTCCTCGCGGCCGGACCCGGTGCCGGTGACGACCACCTGCACGTCCCGGCCGTCCAGCCGCACCTCCACGACGTGGTCGTCCAGCGAGGCGGTGACCTCGGCGGCCAGGTCGGACAGCGCGTTCATGATCGCGAGGCGGGCGGCGGGCTCCAGCGCGGCGGCCAGCACCGCGGCCGCGCGCCGGGTGTTCTCGTCGCCGGCGGAGGCGGCCGTGGTGAGGTCCTCCCGCATCGAAGCGACATACGGTGTGAGATCCATGATGTCATCATGACGTCACAAGTGACATCAGTCAAGGTGAAGTTGGTGTCACGGGTCGCGACCGCCGGTCGCGGACCTCGGCGGTTAGGCTGCGGGGCATGACGGAGAGGGTGTCGCCCGAGGTGCGGCTCATCGCGAAGACCGAGTTCTTCCCGCCGGCCGAGGTGCCGTGGTCGACCGACGCGGAGGGCGGCGAGGCACTCGCCGAGTTCGCCGGCCGCGCCTGCTACCAGTCGTGGAAGAAGCCCAACCCCGCGACCGCCACCAACGCCGGCTACCTGCGGCACATCCTCGAGGTCGGCCACCTGTCCGTGCTCGAGCACGGCACGGTCAGCTTCTACCTCACCGGCATCTCCCGCTCGCTGACCCACGAGCTCATCCGGCACCGGCACTTCTCCTACTCCCAGCTCTCCCAGCGCTACGTCCCCGAGCGCGACGCCGCCATGGTCGAGCCGGACGTGATCGCCAACGACCCCGTCCTGCACGAGAAGTTCGTCGCCGCCACCGAGGCCAGCGTCGCCGCCTACACCGACCTGCTCGAAGGCCTCCAGGAGCGCTTCGCCGACGTGCCCAACGCGACGCTGCGCCGCAAGCAGGCCCGCCAGGCCGCCCGCGCCGTGCTGCCCAACGCCACCGAGACCCGCATCGTGGTCACCGGCAACTACCGCGCCTGGCGGCACTTCATCGCCATGCGCGCGAGCGAGCACGCCGACGTCGAGATCCGCGAGCTCGCCGTGGAGTGCCTGCGCCAGCTGCAGAAGGCCGCCGCGAACGTGTTCGACGACTTCGTCATCTCCGCGCTCCCGGACGGCACCGAGGTCGCGTCCAGCCCCTACGTCACCGAGGGCTGAGCGGGTGCGCCGGCTCGTCGTCGAGGTCGCGCCGGGGGAGTACACGGTGCTGCGCCTGCCCGCGGGCACCCCGCCCCCGGTCGCCCTGTTCACCGACGCGCCCGGCCTGGTCTCGGTGGTCAGCGCGCCCGACGGGCTCACCGTCGTCTGCCCGACGGACCTGGCGCTCGAGGCCGACCCCCGTGAGGACGGCTGGCGCCTGCTGTCGGTCCGCGGTCCGCTGGACTTCGCCCTGACCGGGATCATGGCCGCCATCGCCGGCGAGCTCGCCGCCGCCGGGGTCAGCCTGTTCGCGGTGTCCACCTACGACACCGACCACGTGCTGGTGAAGGCCGCCGACCTGGACCGCGCGGTCGCCGCCCTGCGGGAGGCCGGGCACGAGATCGGCTAGAACTCCGCCCGCACCCCCAGCAGCCGCACCGGGCGGTCGTCGGTGAACAACGCCAGCACCGCCAGCGCCGCGCGCTCCAGCTCGTCGGCGTCGCTGGTGGGTTCGGGCAGCGTCATGCTCCTGGTGTGGGTGAAGAACGGCGCGAACCGCACCTTCACCGCCACCCGCGCCGCCGGCCGCCCCTCCGCCACCACGTCCTCGGCGACCCGCCTGGCCAGCGCCGCCACCGCCGCGCCGATCTCCGCCCGGGTGGTCAGGTCCTCCTGGAACGTGGTCTCCCGGCTGCGTGAACGCGGCACGTACGGGGTGGCGCTGACCTCCGTGCTCCCCGCGCCGAGCGCGAGCGTGCGGTACCAGGGGCCCATCGTCGGCCCGAGCCGCGCGGCCAGCACCCCCGGGTCGGCGCCGGCCAGCTCGCGGACCGTGGTGAACCCGAGCCCGGCGAGCTTGCGGGCGGTCTTGCCGCCGATGCCCCACAGCGCCTCGGTCGGCCGCTCACCCATCACCGCGACCCAGTTGTCCCTGGTCAACCGGAAGATCCCGGCCGGCTTGGCGAACCCGGTGGCGAGCTTGGCGCGCAGCGTGTTGTCGCCGATGCCGATCGAGGCGGACAGGCTCGTCGCGGCCAGCACCGCCCGCTGGATCTCGCCGGCCAGCGCCTCCGGGTCGTCGACGGACACCCCGAGGAACGCCTCGTCCCAGCCGAGCACCTGCACCACGGCGTCGAACTCGCGCAGCGTCGCCATCACCTCCGCCGACGCCGCCTCGTACACGGGCGGATCGTGCGGCAGGAACACCGCGTCCGGGCAGCGCCTGGCCGCCAGCCGCAGCGGCATCCCGGAGTCGACGCCGAACGCGCGCGCCTCGTAGGACGCCGTCGCCACCACGGCCCGCTTCGTCGGGTCGCCGGTGCCGCCGACGATCACCGGCCTGCCCCGCAGCTCGGGCCGCCGCAGCACCTCGACCGCCGCGATGAACTGGTCGAGATCGACATGCAGTATCCACGTCGCCATGCCGACATTCTGGCTGGCAGTAGCATTTCAGGAGTGACCAAGCAGTCGGAGCCGACGGCGCATCAGCGGACGATCGCGGGGCGGTACGCCGTCATCCGCGAGATCGGCCGTGGCGGCATGGGCATCGTCTGGCTCGCCGAGGATCGCACGATCGGGCGACAGGTGGCGATCAAGGAGCTGCACCTGCCGGCCGGGGTGGGGTCCACCGAACGGCGGGTGCTCGAGGAGCGGGTGCTGCGGGAGGCGCGGACCGCGGGCCGGCTGAACGACCCGGCGGTGGTCACGGTGTTCGACGTCGTGCAGGAGGACGGCAACACCTACATCGTGATGGAGCTGATCGAGGCCCCCACCCTCAGCCAGATCGTCAACCAGCAGGGCCCGCTGCCGCAGGAGGCCGTCGCCCGGCTCGCCGAGCAGCTGCTCTCGGCGCTGGAGTCCGCGCACGCCGCCGGGATCGTGCACCGCGACGTCAAGCCCAGCAACATCATGGTGCTGCCCAACGGCCGGGTGAAGCTCACCGACTTCGGCATCGCCCAGTCCACCGACGACCCCCGGCTCACCACCAGCGGCATCCTCGTCGGGTCGCCGAGCTACATCGCGCCGGAACGCCTCCGCGGCTCCGAGGCCGACCCGGGTTCGGACCTGTGGGCGCTCGCCGCGGTGCTGTACTTCGCCGTGGAGGGCCATTCGCCGTTCGAACGCGCGTCCACCGCCGCCACCATGAACGCGATCCTCAACGAGGTGCCGTACCTGACGCGCTCGCACGGCCCGCTCGCCTCGGTGATCATGGGCCTGCTCAACAGCGTGCCCGACGCGCGGCTGTCCGCCACCCAGGTCCGCGGCCTGCTCGCACACGCCACCGCGACCCCGCCGTCCGGCACCCAGACCGTCGGCGTCGGTGCCTACACCGCGCCGCCGACCCAGCGCACCGACCGCGTGCGGGGACCGCGCAGGCGGAACCTGGTGATCGCCGGCCTGGTCGCCGCGCTCGTCGTCGGCCTGGCCGGCGGCTTCTTCGGCGCCCGCGCGTTGCTGGCCGAGGAGGTCGACCCGGCCAAGGGCGCGACCCTGACCTACGGCCGGGGCGGGGACATCGAGCAGTTCGAGATCGGCGACGGACAGTGCTCCTCGGCCCGGATCGAAGCCGGCCGGCAGTACCCGTCGAGCAGCCAGTCCGACTGCGACGAGCCGCACGAGTTCGAGGCGATCCAGGCCGACGTGTTCAACAACGTCGAGCTCGACCACCCCGGCGAGGACGTGCTGCGGCCCTACGCCGAGCACATGTGCGCGCTGCTGTTCGCCAGCGACCTGGTCGCCGCCGAGGACAAGGACCAGACGCTGAGCTACGTCACGCTCGTGCCCACCCCGGGTTCCTGGGCGGACGCCGGCGACGACGACTCGGAGAACGGCGGCGACCGCAGCACCTGGTGCCTGATCACCAGCCGCGACACCAGCCAGTTGGAGGGCCCCCAGCTCCGCCAGGAGTGAGCCGCCGCCGGACTAGGCTGCCCGGCATGTCCGTCTCCACCGACGAGCGTCTGGCGCTCAGCGACCTGTTCACCGAGCTCGGCCCGGACGCGCCCACCCTGTGCGCCGGCTGGCGGACCAGGGACCTCGCCGCCCACCTCGTGCTCCGCGAACGCCGGCCGGACGCCGCGCCGGGGATCCTGCTCGCCCCGCTCGCCGGCCACACCAAGCGGGTGCAGGACGCCTTCGCCCGCCGCCCGTGGGCCGAGCTCGTCGACCTGGTGCGCGGCGGGCCGCCCGCGTTCTCGCCAACCCGGATCCCGCTGGTGGACCGGATCGTCAACTCCGTCGAGCTGTTCACCCACCACGAGGACGTCCGCCGCGCCCAACCCGGCTGGGAGCCCCGCCCCGCCGACCCGGCCCGGGACGCCGCCGCCTGGAACGGGGTGTCCCGCGCGGGCCGGATGACGCTGCGGCGCAGCCCGGTCGGCATCGTGCTGCGCCGCCCGGACGGCGAGGAGGCGGTCGTCCGCCGCGGCCCCAACACCGTCGTCGTCGCCGGCCCGCCCGGGGAGCTGCTGCTCTGGGCGTTCGGACGTGACGAGGTGCGCGTCGACTTCGACGGCGAGCCGTCCGCGGTCGATGTCGTCCGCGGCCTGCGCCGGAGCCTGTAGTACCCGCTTGGCGGGAACCTGACATTCTTCCGCGCGTCGAAGCGGTGTGGCGAGGAGGACACGGTGACGCAGGAACCGGTGCCGGCGACGGCCCACCTGTCGACCGACCGGCGCGAGGTCGCCGGCCGGTACGCGCTGCTCGAGGAGATCGGGCGCGGCGGCATGGGCATCGTCTGGCTCGCCGAGGACCGGATGATCGGGCGCCGGGTCGCGGTCAAGGAGCTGCAGCTGCCGGCCGGGGTTCCGCCCGACGAGCGGCGGATCCTCGAGGAGCGGGTGCTGCGGGAGGCACGGACGGCGGGCCGCCTGAACGACCCGGCGGTGGTCACGGTGTACGACGTGGTGCAGGAGAGCGGCACCACGTTCATCGTGATGGAGCTGATCGAGGCGCCGACGCTCTCCTCGCTGGTGTACCGCCAGGGCCCGCTGCCGCAGGACGCCGTGGCGCGGCTCGCCGAGCAGCTGCTGTCCGCGTTGGAGTCCGCGCACGCGGCCGGGATCGTGCACCGCGACGTCAAGCCGAGCAACATCATGGTTCACCCGAACGGGCGGGTGAAGCTCACCGACTTCGGCATCGCGCAGGCAGCCGACGATCCCCGGCTGACCTCCAGCGGTGTGCTCGTCGGCTCCCCGAGCTTCCTGCCGCCCGAGCGCATCCAGGGCGCGGAGGCCGACCCCGCCTCCGATCTGTGGGCGCTGGCCGCGGTGCTGTTCTTCGCCGTCGAGGGGCACTCGCCGTTCGAGCGCTCGTCGACGGCCGCGACCATGAACGCGATCCTCAACGAGGTGCCGTACCTGACGCGGACGCACGGCCCGCTCGCCTCGGTGATCATGGGCCTGCTCAACACCGTGCCGAGCGCGCGGCCGTCCGCCGAACAGGTCCGCGGCCTGCTCGCCCAGGTGACCAACACGCCTGCCGGCGGGATCACCACAGCGCTGACCAGCCAGATCGTGGCCCCGACCACGGCCGTCGCCCGCCCGGACCGCCGACGCCGCCGCGGCCCGGTGCTCGCGCTGGTCGCGGTCCTGGGCGTGGCGGTGTTCGCCGGTGGCTTCCTCACCAGCGAGGCCCTCGGATCCGCCTCGGCGGACGAGCGGCCGCCCGGCATGGCGGACACCGTCACCTTCGGTGAGGGCGGCACCCTGCCCGAGTTCACCTACAACGACTACTACCCGGAGGGCGGGTGCCTGAACGGGCGGGTCGAGCCGGGGCAGCGGATCGGCGAGAACGCCCAGGTCGAGTGCACCGAGCCGCACGACCTGCAGGTCTACGCGAACGCCTGGACGATGGACATCCCGGAGGAGAACGACGAGTTCCCCGACGTGGGCTACCCCGACCCGGCCGTGTTGAACGCCTACGCCGAGCGCTACTGCACGATGGCGTTCGACTCCGAGCTCGTCGCCGGCGACGCGGCCGACAAGGAGAATCTGCGCTACCGCGCGCTCGTGCCGTCGGAGCGGGCGTGGGAGGAGTGGCGCGGGGTCTACTGCGTGCTCGGCGCCGCCGACGGGGGTCAGCTGACCGAGTCATACCTCGCGTCGAAGTGATAGTCGTTTGTCGTTCGGGGTAGTTTCTTGCCCATGAACACGTGCCCGACCGCCAGGCCAGGTAGACCGTTCGGCCAGGTGCTCACCGCGATGGTGAGTCCGTTCGACGCCGGCGGGAAGCTCGACCTGGACGCGGCCCAGCGGCTCGCCACCCACCTGGTGGACCTCGGCAACGACGGTCTGGTGGTCAACGGCACCACGGGCGAGTCGCCCACCACCTCCGACTCGGAGAAGTCCGAGCTGGTCCGCGCGGTGGTCGACGCCGTCGGCGACCGCGCCACGGTGGTCGCGTCGGTCGGCACGTACGACACCGCGCACTCGATCCACCTCGCCCGCGAGGCCGAGCAGGCGGGCGCGCACGGCCTGCTCGTGGTCACCCCGTACTACTCGCGGCCCCCGCAGGCCGGCCTGCTCGCGCACTTCACCGCGGTCGCCGACGCCACCGGCCTGCCGAACATGCTCTACGACATCCCGCCGCGCTCGGTCGTGCCGATCGAGGTCGACACGCTGCGCCGGCTCGCCGAGCACCCGCGCATCCAGGCGGTGAAGGACGCCAAGGGCGACCTGTTCGCCGGCAGCGAGGTCATCGCCAGCACCCCGCTCGCCTACTACTCCGGCGACGACGCGCTGAACCTGCCGTGGCTGTCGGTCGGCGGCGTCGGGTTCGTCAGCGTCATCGGGCACGCGGTGGCCGGGCGGCTGCGCCGGATGCTGGAGACCTACGAGAACGGCGACGTGAGCACCGCACGGACCGTGCACCGCGCGATCCTGCCGGTGTGCCGGGCGATGGGCCGGGTCGGCGGCGTGATCTTCGCGAAGGCCGCGCTGCGGCTGCGCGGGCAGGACGCCGGCGAGCCGAGGCTGCCGCTGCCGCCCGCCACCGAGGAGCAGACCGCCCTGATCGCCAGCGACCTGGCCGACGCGGGCGTGCCGCTGGCCGACGCGCCGCCGTCGTCGGTGGCAGCCGCCCGGGTGGCCCGCGCGGACGCCGCCGCCGCGTACGTCGCCACCACCACCCACACCAGCGCCGGCGAGGTTCATCGGTGACCTACGGACAGTTGGAGCCGCCGAAGCGGTTGACCGACGGCGGCCTCCGCGTCGTCGCGCTCGGGGGGATCGGCGAGATCGGCCGCAACATGACCGTGTTCGAGTACGGCGGCCGGTTGCTGGTCGTCGACTGCGGCGTGCTGTTCCCCGAGGACCAGCAGCCCGGCGTCGACCTGATCCTGCCGGACTTCCGGGCGATCGAGCCGCGGCTGCACGACATCGACGCGATCGTGCTGACCCACGGGCACGAGGACCACATCGGCGCGGTGCCGTTCCTGCTGCGCCAGCGCCCGGACCTGCCGGTCGTCGGCTCCCGGTTCACCCTCGCGCTGGTCGCCGCCAAGTGCCGGGAACACCGGCTGGACCCGGTGCTGGTCGAGGTCGCCGAGGGCGGGCGGAGCGTGTTCGGCGATTTCGACTGCGAGTTCTTCGCGGTCAACCACTCGATCCCGGACGCGCTCGCGGTCGCGATCCGCACCCCGGCCGGGCTCGTGCTGCACACCGGGGACATCAAGCTCGACCAGCTGCCGCTGGACGGCCGGCTCACCGACATCGCCGGCTTCTCCCGGCTCGGCGACGAGGGCGTCGACCTGTTCCTGGTCGACTCCACGAACGCCGAGGTCCCGGGCTTCGTGATGAGCGAGCGGGAGATCGGTCCGGTGCTGGACAGCGTGATCAGCCGCGCCGACCAGCGGGTGATCGTGGCCTGCTTCGCCAGCCACGTGCACCGGGTGCAGCAGGTGCTCGACGTGGCGCTCGCGCACGGCCGCCGGGTCGCGCTGGTCGGCCGCTCGATGGTGCGCAACATGGGCATCGCCGCCGAGCTGGGAATCCTGCGGGTGCCCGACGGGCTGCTCGTCGACCTGGACGAGGCGATGGCGATGCCGGAGAGCCAGGTGCTGTTCGTCTCCACCGGATCGCAGGGCGAGCCGCTGTCGGCGTTGTCCAGGATGGCCCGCGGCGAGCACCGGCAGATCCGCATCCGCCCCGGCGACACCGTGGTGCTCGCCAGCTCGCTCATCCCGGGCAACGAGACCGCCGTGTTCGGCGTGGTCAACGGGCTCGCCAGGCTCGGCGCCTCGGTCGTGCACCAGGGCAACGCGAAGGTGCACGTCTCCGGGCACGCGTCGGCGGGCGAGCTGCTGTTCCTCTACAACGCGGTGCGCCCGTCGAACGTCATGCCGGTGCACGGCGAGTGGCGGCACCTGCGCGCCAACGCCGCGCTCGCGGTCGCCACCGGGGTGCCGGCGGAGAACGTGGTGCTTGCCGAGGACGGCGTGGTGGTGGACCTGGTCGACGGCCGGGCCAGGATCAGCGGCCGGGTCGAGGTCGGCCACGTGTACGTCGACGGGCTGTCCGTCGGCGACGTTGGCGAGTCGACGCTGTCGGACCGGCTGATCCTCGGCGAGGGCGGGTTCATCGCGATCACGGTCGCCGTCGAGTCCGCCACCGGACGCGCGCTCGGGCCGCCGACGATCTCCGGCCGGGGCTTCTCCGACGACCCGAAGGCGCTCGACGAGGTGGTCTCGCTGGTCGAGATGGAGCTCTCGCACACCGAGAGCGAGGGCATCACCGACACGCACCGGATCGCGCAGTCGGTGCGCCGCGTCGTCGGCCGCTGGGTCGCCGCGACCTACCGCCGCCGACCGATGATCGTGCCGACGGTCATCCCGGTGTGACCGGCTTGCGCGAGGCCACCTGCACCAGGCCCGCGCCGCCCAGCAGCACCGCCGCGCCGGCGATCTGCACGACCGTGAGCGTCTGGTCGAGCACCAGCCAGGCCATGGTCGTGGCGACCACCGGCTCGCAGAGCGCGAGCACGCTGGCCACGTTGGCCGGCAGGTGCCGCAGCGCGCTGATCGAGAACAGGTAGGCGAGCGCCGTGCTCATCACCGCGCAGGCCACCAGCAGCGTCCACACCGGGACCCGCCAGGCGCCGAAGTCGGTGACCCGCGCCAGCGTCTCGCCGGGCAGTGACCACGGCGGCGCGATCACCGCGATCGCGACCGCGCCGGCGACCATGCCCCAGGTCACCATGCCGATCGGGGTGAGGGTCCTCGTCGCCGTGGTCATCCCGTGCTCGCCGAGCAGGAAGTACCCGGCCGAGCACAGCGCGGCGCCGATGCCGGCGAGCAGGCCGACCGCGTCCAGCCGCAGGCCCTGCCAGACCTGGGCGACCATCGCCAGCCCGACCAGCGCCAGGATCGTGCCGGCCCACATCCGGGCGGGCATGACCGTCCGGCGCACGAACCGCACCCACAGGGCGACCAGGACCGGCGAGGTGAACTCGAGCAGCAGCGCGACGCCGATCGGGATCCGGGCCACCGCGGCGAAGTAGAGCAGCTGCACCCCGGCGACGCCGACCAGCCCGTAGGCGACGAGCAGCCGCAGGTCCGCGCGCCGCACCCGCAGCAGCGCGGGCCGGGTCAGGCCGACCACGACGAGCAGCACCAGCGCGGCCAGCCCGATGCGCACGCTGGCCACCTGCTGCGGGCTCAGCCCGGCGTCCATGGCCGGCTTGGCGAGCACCCCGGAGCTGCCGAAGCAGAACGAGGCGACGATCACGAGGAGCGTGCCCCTACGCCTAACCAGCGTCTCGCTTTCGGTGGTTGAGCGGCGCGCGTCCGCGACCGTGCCGGATGTCGTCATCGCGACGGAGACCTTTCCTGCCAGTGGATTCCCCACTCGAAGGCTATGTCAGCCGGCGCGAGCGCCGATTGAATTCTGTCCCGGGATCACGCAAGATTTTTGCGTGAAGAAGTCCCAGATCGTGCTCGACGACACCGACCACCACCTGCTCGACGAACTCCAGGCCGACGCGGGCCGCACCCTGCGCGAACTCGGCGACCTCGTCGGCCTTTCCCCGAGCGCGGTGCAGCGCAGGATGGGCCGCTACCGCGCCTCGGGTCTGCTGTCCCGCACCGCCGCCGTGCTCGACCCGAGCGCCAGCCCCGACCTCGTACTCGCGGTGTGCCTGGTGCAGGTGGAGCGCGAGTCCCGCCGGCTGCACGAGGCGTTCAACCGCCGTCTGCTGGCGACCCCGGAGGTGCAGCAGGCGTACACGGTGTACGGCGAGTGGGACTACGTCGTGGTGCTGGCCGCCGGCGGGATGGCGCACTTCAACGAGGTGTCCGAGCGGCTGTTCATGGACGCCCACAACGTGCGCAAGTACTCCACGCTGTTCGTCGTGGACCCCGTCCGCACCGGCGCCGCGATCCCCACCCGCGCGCTCAGGCCGTAGGCCGCCACGGGCTCGTGCTGTCCGTCGGCCGGGTCGGGTCGTAGAAGCGGGGCGTGTCCGGCTCGTCCGCGCGCAACGGCACCAGGTCGTCGGTGATCGCCCGCATGATCCGCTTGTGCGCGCGCACCGCGTCCCCCGGCTTGCCCGCGGCCAGGTCCGACAGGTCCACGCGCTCGCCGAAGTGGACCCGGAACAGCGGCCGGTCGCGGATCGCGCGCAGCCCCGAGGTCACCAGCGGCATGAGGTCCCGCCAGCTGTTCACCCGCTCGGTGCCCCAGTACACCGCCTCGTGCGCGCCCCACTGGCTGATCGTCATCACCGGCACGTCGGCCGCCAGCGCCATCCTGGCCAGGCCCGTCTTGCCGCGCTCCGGCCACAGGCCGGGGGTCCGGCTGATCCGGCCCTCCGGGTACACCAGCACCGGACCTGACGCGGACCGCAGCGCGTCGATGGTCCTGGTGAACGCCTCGGCGACGTTGCTCTTGCCCCGGTCGACCCGGATCGAGCCGCCCTGCTTGAGCCCCCAGCCGATCACCGGCGTGTCGAGCAGCCCGGCGGTCAGCAGGAACCGCGGGTTCACCCCGGCCTCGCGCAGGGCCGCGGTCAGCACGAACGCGTCGAACATGCCGATGTGGTTCGCCGCGATCAGGCCGGGCCGGTCGCGCAGCTCCGGCGGGATCGTGCCGGTGACCTCCAGTCGCCCGAGCAGCCGGACGAGCCCCCGGTCGACCTGGGTCATCGCCCACCAGGCCGGGGAGGCCCCGGATCGGCGTGTCGGCTCGGTGTTGTGGTGGAACAGCGCGACCATGGCGGGAGCATCGCACGACCCCCTCCGGCGGAGATCATGCGGGCGGGGACCCGTGTGGCACGAGTGACTCATGGGGTGGGGGCCGACTACCGTGGAGAACATGGCGAACCGGACTGCAGCCTCGAAGACCGCCAAGAGCCGCGGGGGCTCCGGGTCCGGCCGTTCGTCGACCAGGCCCTCCTCGTCCCGGACGACGTCGAAGTCGGCGTCGAAGTCGGGAGCGTCGAAGTCTTCCTCGGCCCGCACCGGCACCACCCGCGCCAAGAGCTCCGCCACCCGCCGTCCGCCCGCGCGCCGCAAGGGCGGGGTGGGCCGCACGGTCGGCCGCGGCCTGCGCGGAAGCTGGAACCTGGTGGCCAAGGGCGCCGGCGGAATCGCCCGCACGGTCGGCCGCACCAAGGACCTCGACCCGGCGCACCGCCGGGACGGTCTCGCGTTCGCGCTGATCGCCGTCGGAGTCATCGCCGGCGCCGGCATCTGGTGGAAGGCGGGCGGCCCGGTCGGCGGCTGGCTCGAGATCGGCGTGCGGTCCTCGATCGGCGCGGCGGCGATGGCGCTGCCGATGGTGCTGCTGGTCATCGGCGTCACGCTGATGCGCTCGGACCCACAGCCGGAGAAGCGGCCCCGGCTGGTGGTCGGCACCCTGCTGTTCGCCATGGCGTTCCTGGGGATCCTGCACGTGTTCAGCGACCTGCCCGAGGACAACGCCGGCCGGATGTACGGCGGCGGCGCGCTCGGGTACTTCTCCGGCGGGATGCTGGCCAAGGGCGTGACGTCCTGGGTGGCGGTGCCGCTGCTGGTGCTGGTGCTCGGCTTCGGTGTGCTGGTGTTCACCGGTACGCGCTTCCGCGACATCCCGACCCGGCTGCGCGAGCTCGGCATGGAGCCGGAGGACGACGTCGACGTCGACGACCGCCTCGACCTGCCCGGCGAGGAGGAGGCCCCCGCGGCGGAAACCAAGCTGCGACGCCCGTCGCGCCGCCGCCAGGCGTCGATGGCCGACGACCCGCCGGCGGACGACCAGGCCGAGTCCGCGGTCGAGGTCCCCGTGGAGGTGGCCAAGCCGACCCCGAGCCCGCGCAAGCGCCCCACCGTGCGGCCCGAGCAGGTCAAGGAGACCCAGCCGGCCAAGGAGCCGACCGGCCAGCTCGCGCTCACCCGGGCCGTGGACGGCGACTACACGCTGCCCGACCCGTCGATCCTGGCCGGCGGTGACCCGCCCAAGTCCCGCAGCCGCGCCAACGACGCCATGATCGAGGCGATCACCGGCGTGCTGGACCAGTTCTCGATCGACGCGCAGGTCACCGGCTTCACCCGGGGCCCGACGGTCACCCGGTACGAGGTGGAGCTGGGACCGGGCGTGAAGGTCGAGAAGATCACCGCGCTGACCAAGAACATCGCCTACGCCGCCGCGACCGACAACGTGCGGCTGCTGGCCCCGATCCCCGGCAAGTCCGCGGTCGGCATCGAGGTGCCGAACAGCGACCGCGAGATGGTCCGCCTCGGCGACGTGCTGCGGTCGACCACCGCGGTGTCCGACACCCACCCGATGGTGATCGGCCTCGGCAAGGACATCGAGGGCCACATGGTCACCGCGAACCTGTCGAAGATGCCGCACCTGCTGTGCGCCGGCTCGACCGGTTCCGGCAAGTCGAGCTTCGTCAACTCGATGCTGGTGTCCCTGCTCGCCCGGGCCACCCCGGACGAGGTCCGGATGGTCCTGATCGACCCCAAGATGGTGGAGCTGACCCCGTACGAGGGGATCCCGCACCTGATCACGCCGATCATCACGCAGCCGAAGAAGGCCGCGGCGGCGCTGGCGTGGCTGGTCGAGGAGATGGAGCAGCGCTACCAGGACATGCAGGCCAACCGGGTGCGCCACATCGACGACTTCAACCGGAAGGTGCGGTCGGGCGAGATCACCGCGCCACCCGGGTCGGAGCGCGAGTACCGCCCGTACCCGTACATCCTGGCCATCGTCGACGAGCTTGCCGACCTGATGATGACCGCGCCGAGGGATGTCGAGGACGCCATCGTCCGGATCACCCAGAAGGCCCGGGCGGCCGGCATCCACCTGGTCCTGGCGACCCAGCGCCCGTCGGTCGACGTGGTCACCGGCCTGATCAAGACCAACGTCCCGTCCCGCCTGGCGTTCGCCACGTCGTCCCTGACCGACTCCCGCGTCATCCTCGACCAGCCGGGCGCCGAGAAGCTGATCGGCATGGGCGACGGCCTGTACCTGCCGATGGGCGCGTCGAAGCCGGTCCGCATCCAGGGCGCGTTCATCACCGACGACGAGATCAACGCGATCGTGTCGTTCGTCAAGGAGCAGGCGCAGCCCGAGTACACCGAGGGCGTCACCGCGGCCAAGGCAGGCGAGAAGAAGGAGATCGACGAGGACATCGGCGACGACCTGGACGTGCTGCTCCAGGCGGCCGAGCTGGTGGTCACCTCCCAGTTCGGCTCGACGTCGATGCTCCAGCGCAAGCTCCGCGTCGGCTTCGCCAAGGCAGGCCGCCTGATGGACCTCCTGGAGAGCCGAGGCGTCGTCGGCCCGTCCGAGGGCTCCAAGGCCCGCGACGTCCTCATCAAACCGGACGAGCTGGACAGCATCCTCTACCTCATCCGCGGCGGCGACCCCACCGGCGGAAGCTCCGACGACTAGTCAGCCGGCCATGGCGAGGTCGAAGTCGTGGACGCGGTCCAGGTTGCCGGCGGTGGCCAGGTGGATGTCGCCGGCGCGGAGGCCGTAGACCACGGACCACTGGGTGTGGTTCTGCCGCACCCGGTCGAGCAGGTCCATCGCCGAGCGCCAGTCGGTCGCTCCGGGCAGGCCTTCGGTGGCGGTGCGGTAGCGGCGGTCGGCCTGGCGGGACTCCTCGGTCGATTCGGCCATCGTGAAGTTGACGGCGGTGCGGACCGGCAGCACGGACACCTCACCGTCGACGAACTCGATCACGACCGAGCGGCCGGTGGCGTCCGCGACCAGGTAGTGCAGGGACGGGCCGCCGGAGAAGTCGATGTTGTGCTCCTCGAAGACCGCTACCGCCTCGTCGACGGTCGACGCCTCGTCCAGGACCAGGCGGATCGCTCGGAGGCCGCCCACCGTCGGGCGCTCGGGGCCGGTGCCGGTGTCGGCCTCCGGGACGGCGGCCAGGCCGATCGCCAGGCCCTCGGCGTTCATGCCGTCCACCGGGAGCAGCGGGGCGTCGACCAGCAGGTCGCGGTCGGCTCCGGCCGGGTCGGCGGCGCCCAGGATCCGCAGGTCGACCATCGACACCGACGCGTGGCCGTCCGGCGGGTCGGTGAACAGCAGCATCGCGGGGCCGTGGTTCCAGTCGAAGTTGCGGGCGAACAGCGGATCCGCCTCGGCGCCGGCCAGGAACAGTGAGCAGCCGTACGGGGTCGCCGGTGGGGGAGTGGTCACGCCCTTCATCCGGTCGTAGCCGCCCTCGTACCGCATCGTCCACAGTGGATGGTCGTCGAGCTTCTCCAGGGAGTCGAGGGAGGCTCGCCAGTCGGGCGCGGTTCTCGGGGCGGCCGGGCTCGTCTGGCAGCCAGACAGCGCCAGGACGACCAGTGCGACCACCGCGACGAGGCGCCTCATGGCGAGATGATAAGAGTCTTTACCAGAAGTGATCAAGTCGTTACGGTGAGGTCATCCGAACCATGTGCCAAAGGGGGCACCATGCGTCGTCTGCTCGTCGGAACCCTGCTCGCCGCGTTGGCCGTCACCGGTCCGCCGGCCGCCGCCGAGGAAGTCGTCCAGAACACCGCCGAATCCACCGTCGAATCCTCCGCGCCCGGTGATGTCGTCACCGCTCGCCAGATCTCCGCGCCGGGCTTCTTCTACGCCCGCACCTGGTCGATCACCTACACCTCGACCTCCGCCACCGGCCAGCCGATCACGGTCAGCGGCACCGTCATCGTCCCGTACGGCGCCGACGAGGACACCCCGGTCGTCGGGTACGCGCCCGGCACCCACGGCCTCGGCGACCAGTGCGCTCCGTCCCGCCACCTGGAGGCCGGGGACGAGACCGAGGGCCTGCTCATCCACCAGTACGCGATCCGCGGGTTCGCCGTCGCGGTGACCGACTACGAGGGCCTGGGCACCCCGGGCGAGCACACCTACATCGCCGGCCGCGCCGAGGGCAACGCCACGCTCGACGTGGTCCGCGCCGCGCTCCGGCTGCCCGGCACCGGCCTGTCCCCGTCGACCGACGTCGCCGTCGTCGGGTACTCGCAGGGCGGGCACGCCTCCGGCTGGGCGGCCGAGCTCGCCCCGACCTACGCCCCGGAGCTGAACATCGCCGCGTACGCGGTCGGCGCCCCGCCCGCGCACCTGCGCACGGTCGCCGAGCACAACGACGGCGGCGACAACGTCGGGCTGGTCATGGCCGCGGGCTTCGGCATGGACGTCACCTACCCGGAACTCGACCTGGCCCCGTACCTGAACGACGAGGGTCGCGCCGCGTTCGCCGACATCCGCGACGACTGCACCGCCGACCTGACGAAGTACGCCGGGCACTCGATGGCCGACTACACCACCGAGGACGTGCTCGCCCGCCCGGAGTGGACGGCGAGGGTCGACGAGCAGAACCTCGGCGGCGGCACCCCCGAGGCCCCGGTGCTGCTCTACCACTCCAACGGCGACGAGATCCTCCCGGTCCAGGTCAGCGTCGACCTCCGCGCCGACTGGTGCGGCGACGGGGCCAACGTCACCTTCTGGCGCACGCACACCGGCGCCCACTTCACCACGGCGGCCGTCATGAGCCCGGCGGTCACCGACTGGGTCGCCGACCGCCTGGCCGGCCGCTCCACGGGAGGCAACTGCTAGTCGATCGGGGGCACGCCCGGCGTGCCCCCGATCAACGAACCGTCACCGCGCGGCGGCCACGGCGGCCTTCCGCACCGACGGCTGGTCCAGGATCTCGGCGGTGGTCATCGAGCTGCCGCCGAACTGGCGCACGGCCGCGTAGTACACGTCGGCGAACCGGTTGCACGCCCAGTTGCCGTCGCACACCACGTACATGTCGGACTTGAACCTGTTGTCGATGGTCAGCCGGTTGCCCTCGGTGAACCGGGCCTGCCGCTTGTAGTTGCGGTAGCCGAAGTCGTGCCGGTGGCAGGCCCGCACCAGGTTGAACCCGAACGGGTTGTCCGGCGAGTTCGAGCAGCCGTCGGACGACCAGTCGAGCTGGTTGCCGTACGGCCGCTGCGCGCGCAGGTCCTGGAACCCGCCCAGGCTGGTGCTGAACATGTACCGGTCGGTGACGGTGCGGAGGTCGCCGGGGCTCAGATCGGCCTGGGCGGTTCCCACTCCGACGAGCAGGGTGCCCGCCATCGCGATCGCGGTGACGAGTGCACGGGCGGCACGACGCAGGGTTGACGTGGCCACGCTTGATCTCCCTCGTGAGGCACGGACCCGCCCGGTGCGGGCCCTGATCAATTACGCCGTGGCCGCGTGAACTTCGTAACCCCCCAACAGGCTAATAATGGGTATCGAAAGTGATTCACAGCTCCAGCAGCATCCGGCTGTTCCCCAGCGTGTTCGGCTTGACGTAGGGCAGGTCGAGGAACTCCGCCACCCCCTCGTCGACCGACCGCCGCATCTCCTCGTACACCTCCGGGCTCACCGGCGTCCCGTCGATCTCGACGAACCCGTGCCTGGCGAAGAACTCGGTCTCGAACGTCAGCACGAACACCCGCGCCAGGCCCAGCTCGCGCGCCACCCCGATCAGCGCCTCCACGATCCGTCCGCCCGCGCCGAGCCGCAGCGCGTGCGGCAGCACCGCGATCGACCGGATCTCCGCGATGTCCTCCCACAGCACGTGCAGCGCCCCGCAGCCGACGATCTCGCCGTCCACCTCGGCAACCCAGAACTCCTGCACGTCCTCGTACAGGCTGACCAGCTCCTTGGCCAGCAGCACCTTGCCCACGTAGGTGTCGACGACCGACTTGATCGCCCGCACGTCACCGATCCGCGCGCGGCGGACCACCACCTGACTCACCCGACCAAACTATCCGGCGTCATCCGCGACCTCGCCGGTTACCCTGAGAGCCGTGCCCACTCCACCACCGTCGCGCCGTGCCGCCCTGCTCACCCTCGGATGTGCCCGCAACGAGGTCGACTCCGAGGAACTCGCCGGGCGGCTCGCCGACGGCGGCTGGCAGCTGACCCAGGACGCCGAGGGCGCCGACGTCGTCGTCGTCAACACCTGCGGCTTCGTCGAGTCGGCCAAGAAGGACTCCGTCGACACCCTCCTCCAGGCGGCCGACACCGGCGCGAAGGTCGTCGCCGTCGGCTGCATGGCCGAGCGGTACGGCGCCGAGCTCGCCGAGAGCCTCCCCGAGGCCGCCGCCGTGCTCGGCTTCGATCACTACCCGACCCTGGGCGAGCGGCTCGACGACGTGGTCGCCGGCCGCGCGGTCGCCGCGCACACCCCGACCGACCGCCGCACCCTGCTGCCGATCAGCCCGGTCCAGCGCCCGGCCGTCGACCTCGCCGTTCCCGGCCACGGCTGGGGACCCCGCGTGCTGCGCAAGCGCCTCGACGACGCCCCGGTCGCCGCGCTCAAGATCGCCTCCGGCTGCGACCGGCGGTGCTCGTTCTGTGCGATCCCGTCGTTCCGCGGCGCGTTCGTCTCCCGCCCGCCGGAGGAGATCCTGGCCGAGGCGGCCTGGCTCGCCGGCCAGGGTGTCCGCGAGCTGTTCCTGGTCAGCGAGAACTCCACCTCCTACGGCAAGGACCTCGGTCGCGAGCACGGCGGCCCGGAGGCGCTCGAGCGGCTGCTGCCCCGGCTCGCCGCGCTCGACGGTGTCGAGCGGGTGCGGGTGTCCTACCTGCAGCCCGCCGAAACCCGCCCCGGCCTGCTGCGCGCGATCGCCGGCACCGAGGGCGTGGCGAACTACTTCGACATGTCCTTCCAGCACGCCAGCTCGACCGTGCTGCGCCGGATGCGCCGCTTCGGCGGCACCGAGTCCTTCCTCGCCCTGGTCGAGCAGATCCGCGAACTCGCGCCGGACGCCGGCATCCGCAGCAACGTGATCGTCGGCTTCCCGGGCGAGACCGAGGACGAACTGGCCGAGCTGGAGCACTTCCTGACCGAGGCCCGCCTGGACGTGGTCGGCGTGTTCGGCTACTCCGACGAGGACGGCACCGAGGCCGAGCGGCTCGGCGGCAAGCTCGACGAGGACGAGGTCGCCGAGCGGGTGACGCGCGTCTCCGACCTGGTCGAACAGCTCACCACCCAGCGCGCGGAGGACCGGATCGGCGACGAGGTGCTGGTGCTGGTCGAACGCGTCGAAGAAGGTGAGCGCGCGGGCCGGGCCGCCCACCAGGGTCCCGAGGTGGACGGCGAGTGCCTGCTCACCGGCGACCAGGACCTGGCGGTCGGCGACCTGGTCCGGGGCAAGGTGGTGGGGTCGGAAGGCGTCGACCTGGTGGTCGCGCCGGCCGAGGTCGTCAAGGGCTCCCCGTGAACGCGTCCCCCGCCGGGGGCGGGTCGTCCAAGCCGGTCGTCGCCGCGGTCCCGCCGATCCTCAACATCGCGAACGTGCTGACCGTGACCCGGCTCGTGCTGGTGCCGGTGTTCCTGCTGACCCTGTTCGCCGCGCCGGAGTCCACCGGGTGGCGGCTGATCGCGACGCTGGTGTTCGCGGTCGCGTCGGTCACCGACCACATCGACGGCACCCTGGCCCGCCGGCTCGGGCTGGTCACCGACTTCGGCAAGGTCATCGACCCGATCGCGGACAAGGCGCTGACCGGGTCCGCGCTGATCGGCCTGAGCGTGCTCGGCGAGCTGCCCTGGTGGGTCACCATCACCATCGCCGGCCGCGAGGTCCTGATCACCCTGCTGCGGTTCTGGGTGATCCGCTACGGCGTGATCGCCGCGAGCTACGGCGGCAAGCTCAAGACGATCGCGCAGATCCTCGCGATCGGGCTGTTCCTGCTGCCGCTGCCCGCCGGGTTCGACCCGCTGAACTGGGTCGTCATGGCGGTCGCGCTGGCCCTGACCGTCGGCACGGGTGTCGACTACGTCGTCCGGGCCGTGCGCCTGCGTGCTCGTGCGAGCCGGAACGATGGCTAGGAACCCGCTCGCCGACACCCTCGGCGTCCCCGCCGACGACCTGGCCGGCCTGGTCGCCACGCTGCGTGCGCGCGGCGAGACCGTCGCGACCGCGGAGTCGCTCACCGGCGGGCTGGTCGCCGCGGCCCTGACCAGCGTGCCCGGCTCCAGCGCGGTGGTGCGCGGCGGCCTGGTCGTCTACGCCACCGAGCTCAAGGCCCGGCTGGCCGGCGTGGACCCCGCGCCGCTCGCCGAGCACGGGCCCGTGCATCCGGCGGTGGCCGAGCAACTCGCCGAGGGTGCCCGCCGCACCTGCGGGGCGAGCTGGGGGATCGGGCTGACCGGGGTCGCCGGCCCCGACCCGCAGGACGGGATCGAGCCGGGCGTCGTGCACCTGGCCGTGTCGGGACCCGGTGTCACCGCCGTTCACACGATCGGGGTGGACGGTAACCGCCACCAGGTCCGTGCGGCCGCCGTGCGCGCGGCGTTCGACCTGCTCAGGGCCCAGTTCGAGGAGCCGGCGGCTGGCTGAGCTCAACCGGGGCTCAAGTCGCCGCCCGTAACGTTCGGGAACACCCGGGCGCGCTCGCACGTTCGCTTGTGGCGGACGCACGGTGATGCCGCTGCCGATGATCGTGCTCGCTCGGTAACGTTGTCACTGTGTTCGACCATGAAGGGAGGCACGCGCGATGACCGTGCTGTTGCGCGAGGCGATCGGTGATCGGCTCCGGCATGCCCGCACGAACCAGCGACGCACCCTGCGCGAGGTCTCCCGGGCCGCCCGGGTGAGCCTGGGCTACCTCTCCGAGGTCGAGCGGGGACGCAAGGAGGCGTCCAGCGAACTGCTCGCCGCGATCTGCGACGCGCTCGAGCTGCCGCTGTCGCAGCTGCTGCACCACGTCGCCAGCGACATGGGCGCCGTCGACTCGATGCCCGACGCGGCCGAGACCCCCGAGCGCGAGACCGTGGACCACGCCGCCGACGCGGGCGCCCGCGCCTCCGTCGACGGTGTCGAGGGCGGCCGGCTGGTGCCGGCGGTCATCGGCGACAACCTGGCCGACCTGCGGATGCAGCCGGTGCTGAGCCACCGTATGGAGACCTCGCTCGGCGGGCACCGGATGGGCGCGGTGTTCGCCGCCTGACAGTGCCCACCACCGTTGTCATCGTCGTCCTCGTCGTGATCGGCGTCGCGGCGCTGGTGACCGTGCCCCTGATGATCAGGAGCACCCGCCGGCAGGTCGTCGAGGACGTGCCGGCCGACGGCCCGCGCCCCGCCCTGGACAGCCCCGCCCGCGTGTGGACCGAGCGCGGCGAACGGGTGGTGCGCGAGCTGGGCGACACGCTCGGGGAGCACGCCGACCCGCTCGGGATCTCCACCGACGCCGCGCACGTCGTCGCCGAGCTGCGGCTGACCGCGAGCCGGGTGGCCGAACTGGACCACGCGCTCGCCCGGATCCCGGTGCCGAGCCTGGAGGAGGAGCTGCGCACCCTCGGCGTGGCGCTCGCCGAGGCCGAGGCGTCCGGACGTCCCGCTGCCACCGACCTGGCCCGCTCGCACGAGGCCGTCACCGCCCGCCTGGCCGCCGCCGCCCGCGGCCGGGACGCCCGGGAGGCGCTGCTGGCGAGGATGCGGGCGACGGTCACCGAACTGGAACTGGCGCGTGACGAGCTGACCGAGCTGGTCGCGGATCTCGGCGGCACGTCGCGCGCCGATCACGTGGAGGACACCGCGGCTGGCCGGCTCGCAGGTAGGCTCGATGCCCTGAGGGAGGGTCTGGTCCAGGTGCGCGACATGTCCGACCCCGAGATCGGCTCCGGCAGTCAGGGCTAACCCTGATCGATTCCTGATTTCTGCCGGGTCCGGTGGTGGGGACGCCGTCGTACCTGACACGATGGAACCCACAAGCGACCAGCATGGAGAAGGCAGGCGGAGGAGATGGCCAACCCGTTCGTGAAGTTCTGGAAGTACCTCATGGCGGCCTTCTCGTCGAAGATCGACGAGCATGCCGACCCGAAGGTGCAGATCCAGCAGGCCATCGAGGAGGCCCAGCGGCAGCACCAGGCGCTGTCGCAGCAGGCGGCCGCCGTGATCGGCAACCAGCGCCAGCTGGAGATGAAGCTCAACCGCCAGCTCGGCAACGTGGAGAAGCTGCAGTCCTCCGCGCGCCAGGCGCTGGTGCTGGCCGACGAGGCCCGCGCCAACGGTGACGAGGCCAAGGCCACCCAGTTCGAGCAGGCCGCGGAGTCGTTCGCGACGCAGCTGGTCACCGCCGAGCAGGACATCGAGGACATCAAGACGCTGCACGACCAGGCGCTGCAGGCCGCGACGCAGGCCAAGCAGGCGGTCGAGCGCAACGCGATGATGCTGCAGAACAAGCTCGCCGAGCGCACGAAGCTGCTCAGCCAGCTCGAGCAGGCGAAGATGCAGGAGCAGGTCTCCAAGAGCCTCAACCAGATGAGCGAGCTGGCCGCGCCCGGCAACACGCCGTCGCTGGAGGAGGTCCGCGACAAGATCGAGAAGCGGTACACCACCGCGCTCGGCTCCGCTGAGCTCGCGTCCAACTCGGTGCAGGGCCGGATGATGGAGGTCCAGGCCTCGACCACCGAGCTGGCCGGCCAGTCGCGCCTCGAGCAGATCCGCGCGTCGATGGGCGGTGCGCGGCAGGTCACCAGCGGCACGTCCGGCGCGGCGGCGTCCAACCCGACCGCGAACATCGAGGCCGAGATCGCGCAGCGGGTGGCGCAGGAGCAGAAGGCGAACCCGCAGAGCTCCTGATTCCACTGGTCCGCTGGTCAGCTCACCCGAGGAGGTGCCGGAACCGTGCAAGGTCGGGAGATCGCCAAGCTCGCTCGGCTCGCGAACCGGTACGTCAACGGTGAGGTCGCGCAGCAGGTGCGGCAGGCGCGGCAGCAGGTGCAGGAGGCGCTGGCGAACCGGGGCGACGAGAACGTCCGGATCGAGCGCCAGCGCCGCAAGCTGGAACGCAGGCGGATGTGGGCGTCCCGCTGGGCGACGGCGTGGGCCCTGATCACCGCGATCTGCATGGTGTTCATCGTGGCCGCGGCCACCAGCACCATCGCTCAGGGCGACGAGGCGATGACGGTCGCCAGCGGCATCGCGGTCGCCCTGGTCACCGGCACGATGGCCGTCCGAGGCATGCGCAAGACGGTGCTGGTCAAGCGGGCGCAACGCGAGTTCGACCGCGAGCACCCGCCGCCCGGCCTCCCGGCCGCCGCGCCGTCGACCGCGCTGCCCCCGAAGGGCTCGGCCGCCCGCGAGCCGATGCAGCGGCTGGCCGATGCCGAGACCGCGCTGGCGCAGGTACTGGGTCAGCTGTCGGCGCCGTCGACGTCGGTCCCGGTGGAGTCGGTGGCGCACGTCGAGGCGACGTCGTCGGAGGCCGCGACCGCGTTACGCGCGGTGGCGGCCCAACTGGTGGCGGTGGAGCTGGCGAGGGACCACGCGCCCCCGCTGGAACGCGGCCCCCTGGTGGACGGCGTGACGCGCCTGCGCGAGCAGCTGGACGAGGGCCTGGACGGCTACCGGAGCCTGGTGGCCGCCGCTGGCCGGGTGGTGGCCGCGAACTCGGCCCCTGGCCCCAAGCAGGAACTCACCGACGCCACGGACCACCTGGCCGGCCTGGCGGTCGCCCTCCGCGAACTGTCCGAGGCGGCCGGCCAGTCGTAGACCAGGAAACGGCGGCCACAAGCACACCTGGGCGGCGTCAGCGGGGGAGGCGGTTGATTCGGCGGACCAGGGCCGGGCCGCGGTAGATGAAGCCCGTGTACAGCTGCACCAGGCTCGCGCCCGCGTCGAACATCCTCGCCGCGTCCGTCGGCGTGTGGATACCGCCGACGCCGATCACCGGCAGCCGTCCGTCGCCGTGCTTCGTCACGTGCGAGACCACCTCCAGGGCCCGCGCGGCCAGCGGACGGCCCGACAGGCCACCCGGCTGCTCACCGACCGCCTGGTCCTCGGTCACCAGGCCCTCCCGCGACAACGTCGTGTTCGTCGCGATGAGTCCGGCCACGTCGTGCTCCGCACACACCGACAGCACCTCGTCGATCGCCTCGAACGTCAGGTCGGGGGCGATCTTGACCAGCAGCGGTGGCCGGCGGCCACCGGCGGCCAGGGTGTCGGCCTCACCTCTCAACTCGGCGAGTAGCGCGGACAGCGCCGCCCGGTCCTGCAACCCGCGCAGGCCCGGCGTGTTCGGCGAGCTGACGTTGATCGCGAAGTAGTCGGCGTACGGGAACAGGGCACGCAGCGACGTCCGGTAGTCCTCCACCGCCTCCTCGACCGGGGTGACCTTCGACTTCCCGATGCTCACCCCGATCGGCACGCGCCTCGCCCGCAACCGCCGCAGCCGCTCGGCCAGCGCCGCCGCGCCCGCGTTGTTGAAGCCCATCCGGTTGATCACGGCCTCGCTCGCCGGCAACCGGTACAGCCTCGGCCTCGGGTTGCCCGGCTGCGGATGCCGCGTCACGGTCCCGACCTCGACGAAGCCGAACCCCAACCCTGGCCACGCGCGTAGCGCCACCCCGTTCTTGTCCACCCCCGCCGCGAGCCCGACCGGCCCGGGGAACCGCAGGCCGAACACCTCCACCGGCTTCGACCGGCCGTAGAACGGACGCAGGACCCCGGTCAGCGGACCGAGCCGGGACATCGCCGCGAGCGTCCGCTCGTGCGCGACCTCCGGGTCGCCGTCACCGAGGCGGAACAACGCACGACGCAGAACACGCTGGTAGACCACCCGACCATCGTTCCACCGGCCCCGCGACTGCGAAGATGGTGGTGTGCCGGACACCGTCGACCTGGAAACCGCCGCCGCCGAGCTCTACGCCGGCTCCCGCGAGGACTTCACCCCGCGTCGCAAGGAGCTGGCCAAGGCGGCCCGCGCCCAGGGCGACCGGGACCTCGCCGCCGCGATCGACAAGCTCGGCAAACCCACCACCTCGGCCTGGCTCGCCAACCAGCTCGCCCACGACCCGTCCGCCGACCTCGACCAGGTCGCCGAGCTCGGCGACGCGCTGCGCGAGGCACACGCCAACCTCGCCGGCGCCGACCTGAAGGCCCTCTCCCAGAAACGGACCAAGCTCGTCGCCACGCTCGTCGCGCGGGCCGCCGAGGTGCACGGGTCGCCGCTGACGGAGTCGGTCACCCGCGAGCTCGAGGAGATCTTCACCACCGCCGTCGCCGATCCCGACGTGGCGCGGGTGCTGCTCGCCGGCCGGCTCACCTCGGCCAAGGATCTCGCCGACGCGGTCGCGGCGTGGCCGTCGGTCTCCGGCACGCCGACCCCGGTCGCCCGGCCGAAGCGCACGGAGCCGAAGAAGGACCTGTCCGACCGCGAGCGGGCCGAGCGGGCGAAGAAGCAGGAGGCCGCGCGCCGGGACCTGGACGAGGCGCGGGCCGCGGTGAAGGAGGCCGAGGCGGACCGCACCGAGGAGGAACGCATCCTCGCCGAGGCGCAGCGCGCCGCCGACGAGGCCACCGAGGAGGTCCGCCGGATCTACGAGCAACTCGACGCGGCCGAGAACCGCGAGAAGGAGGCACGCCGGCGGGTCGGCTCCGCGAGCCGGTCGGTCAAGGACGCCGAGAAGCGCGCCGGCCAGGCGTGGCGGCTCGTGCAGCGGGCCGAACAGGCACTGGAGGAACTGGGGTAGACGTAAAACGGCCCCCGGGCGACTCCCGCACTCCGTCAAGGGTGCGGGCTCAGGGTCGGACGAAGTCCCTGAGAGCTCCGGGGGCCGGGTGACTGCCTGGTATTCGCCGACCACACCGCGCGTCTACGGCACCGGGGAAACCGGTGTCAGCCGTGTTGCGCAGCCGGCCAAACCATGTCCGGTCGGGTGGTCCTTAGCGGACAGCCACCTCACGAGTCCTATAGCAATTCACTGTTGGACCACCTCCTCTCTCGTGTACCGCGAGATTACGTCCTCCCGGTGGTTCGCGACAAAGACTTTTCCGGCGAGGAACCTCACGCCGGGGGCGGGAATGCGTCAGGTCGCGGGGCGCTATCACCCGAATGGGGGGTGGTAGATTCCCGCGTCAATGAACTCTCCGTTACGAAGTGAACACGGCCGGCTGGGGCTCGGCGCTGTGGTCGGCGTCGTGACGGCCGCGTTGTTCACCGCGGGAGTGCTGTCCGGGCAGACGACGGTGCCGCTGTCGGACGTCCGGCTCCCGGTCGAACCGGTACCGCCGGCGCCCGGATCGAGCGGCCGGGCGATCGCCGTCACCACGACCGTGTCGGCCAGGTCCGCCGGCTCGTCCTCGCGCCGGGAGTCCACCACCACGACGACGACCACGACGACCACGACAACGACCACCACGACGACCGTGCCCGAGGACGAGCCGCCGGTCGAGACCACGACCACGACCACCACGCGGGACCAGCCACCCCCGCCCGCCGATCCCGACCCGACGACGACCACCACGACCTGCGAGCGG
Source organism: Actinophytocola gossypii (assembly GCF_025165815.1). Lineage (GTDB taxonomy): Bacteria > Actinomycetota > Actinomycetes > Mycobacteriales > Pseudonocardiaceae > Actinophytocola > Actinophytocola gossypii. Next base: position 61,307 of record NZ_JAFFZE010000015.1, read on the forward strand.
CTGATCTGCTGGTGACCGACCGCGCGCCGGCTCAGCGGTCGGCGACCACGTTCGTGTCGTTGTCGCCGTCGCTCTCGTCGGACTGGCTGTCGGCGTCGAGGTCGCCGTTGAGGTCGCCGTTGAGGTCGCCGTTGAGGTCGCCGTCGAGGTCGCTGTCGGACTCCGGCCAGCTCGCGGTGCGGTGCCGACCCCGGCCGCTGGTGCGCAACACCCTGGCCAGCAACAGGTTCAGCGCCAGCGACACCTCGCGCGAACCCGGTGTGCCCCACTGGTGGATCGGCACGCACGCACCCTGCGCCTGCTGCACCGCGAGCCGGTCGGGCAGCGCCACCGGCATCACCAGCCGCCCGAAGTGCTCGCGCAGCTCGGCGATCCGGTACTGGTGCTCGTAGGACTGCGGCCGGACCCGGTTGACCACCACGCCCAGCGGCGAGAGGACCGGGTTGTGCTCCTCCCGCGCCTTCTCCACCGCCTCGAACGCCCGCTGCGCACCGGACACCGCGAACAGCGTCGGCTCGGTGACCAGCAGGGCGCCGTGCGCGGCGTGCAGTGCCGAGCGGGTCAGCCTGCCGAGCGAGGGCGGGCAGTCCAGCAGCACCAGCTGGTACGGGAGCTCGCCGTCCTCGAGCAGCGGCCCCAGCTCGGTCAGCGCGCGTGCCAGCTTCTCCAGTCGTCGCGGGTCGGGGTCCTGGTCGTTGAGCAGTTCGAGGCTCTCCGAGCCGACCAGCACGTCGACCTCCTCGCCCCAGCCGCTGCGCGCGATCGCGTCCCGCAGCACCGCGGGCCGAGGGGTCTCGAGCACGTCGGCGAGCGTGGCGTCGGTGTCGTCGGGGTCGAGCGTCGCCGTCGCGTTGCACTGCGGGTCGAGGTCGACCACCAGCGTGCGCGCGCCGCGACGCAGGGCCGCCGAGGCAAGGCCGAGCGCGATGGTGGTCTTGCCAACACCACCCTTGAGGCTGAGCACCGCCACCGTTTGCACGGCGACAACCCTACGGGGCCTAGTCTTCACCCCCATGCGACCGGATGCTGTTCGCCACTCGATCGACGCCGAGCTGGCCGCCGCGCGCCGCCGGCGGGGCGGGCAGCCGCCCCGCGTGCTCGACGTCGGCGGTGGTAGCGGCGTTCTCGCCGTGCCGCTGGCCGCGGCCGGAGCCGCCGTGACGGTCGTCGAGCCGAACCCGAACGCGCTCGCGACGCTGTCCCGCCGCGCGGAGGACGCCGGCGTCGCCGACCGGATCACCGCGGTCCAGGCCGACAGCGACGCGCTCGGTCAGGTGGTCGAGGCGGGCGGCGCGGACCTGGTGCTGGCGCACGGACTGCTCGAGGTGGTCGACGACCCGAAGGTCACGGTCGCCGGAATGGTCGGCGCCCTGGCCGAGGACGGCGCGGTGTCGGTGCTGGTGGCGAACCGGACCGCGGCGCTGCTGCACCGCGCGGTCGCCGGCCGCCTGGCGGAGGCGAGCCGTCTCGCCGGGGATCCGAACGGTCGGCTGCCCGCCGAGCCGCTGCTGCGCCGCTTCGACACGGACGGCCTGACGAGGTTGCTGGCCGACGCCGGCCTGGTGGTGGAGCTGCTGCAGGGGCAGGCGGTGCTGTCGGACCTGGTGCCGGGGTCGGCGCTGCAGCAGGACTCCGGAGCCGCGGAGGCCCTGGCGGACCTGGAACTGCGCCTGGCCGGCACGTCGCCGCTGCGCGACATCGCCACCCGCCTGCACGCCGTCGCCCGCCGCGCACCAGGTTGGTGAGCAGCCGCCCAGCGCCCACGCGAGCGAGAGCGAGGGAGCGTTCGCCGGCTGGCTGAGGAGCGCGCACGTGAGCGGGAGCGAGGGCGCGTTCGGGTGGGCTGAGGAGCGCGCAGGTGAGCGGGGGCGAGGGCGCGTTCGGGTGGGCTGAGGAGCGCGCAGGTGAGCGGGGGCGAGGGCGCGTTCGGGTGGGCTGAGGAGCGCGCAGGTGAGCGGGGGCGAGGGCGCGTTCGGGTGGGCTGAGGAGCGCGCACGTGAGCGAGAGCGAAGGAGCGTTCGCCGGCTGGACTGAGGAGCGCGCGCAGGCGCGCCAGCGCCGAGCACGCGACGAGGGAAGCCGGCGAGTCAGCGACTGAGCGAAGCGAACCATGAACCCCGTCGGTGGTGTCTGCTTAGCTCTTCCGCATGGGGCGTAGTGGGGACCTGCCGCGGGGCCTGGTCGATCGGTACAAGGCGCGGGACGGTCGGTGGCCGGACGACACCGGCTGCCACGTCCTGCACGTCGACATGGACGCGTTCTACGCCTCGGTGGAGATCAGGGAGCGGCCGGAGTTGCGGGACCGGCCCGTGGTGGTCGGGGGCACCGGTGGCCGGGGGGTGGTCAGCTCGGCGAACTACCTCGCGCGCACCTTTGGTGTCCGGTCCGCCATGCCCACCGCGCACGCTCGACGGCTCTGTCCGAAGGCGGTGTTCCTTCCGCCGACCTTCTCGCTCTACCAGGACGTCTCCGCCGGCGTCATGGCGATCTTCCGCGACGTCACACCGCTGGTGGAGCCGCTCAGCCTCGACGAGGCCTTCCTGGACGTCTCGGGCGCGCTGCGCCAGCTGCGCCTGACATCGGGGCAGATCGCGGAGCGGATCCGGGCGCGGGTCGCGGCCGAGCACGGGATCACCTGTTCGGTGGGTATCGGCTCGACGAAGTTCGTGGCGAAGTTGGCTTCTGGGCTGTGCAAGCCGGACGGGATGCTCGTGGTGCCGGGGGACGAGGTGTTGGCCTTCCTGCATCCGCTGCCGGTGTCGGCGCTGTGGGGTGTCGGCAAGCGCACGGCGGAGCGGATGGCCGAGGTCGGCCTGCACCGGGTCGGGGACGTCGCCGCCACTCCACTGCCTCGGCTGCGCCGCACGCTGGGCAACGCCGCGGCCGAGCACCTGCACGCCCTCGCCAACGGGCACGACGACCGAACGGTCGAGCCGGAGTCGGTGGACAAGTCGGTCGGCGCGGAGGAGACCTTCGAGGTCGACCGCACCGATCGGGAGGGGTTGCGGCAGGAGTTGCTGCACCTGTCCGAACGCACCGCGGCCGCGTTGCGGCGCCGGGGGCTGCGCGGGCGCACGGTGTCGATCAAGGTCCGGTTCGGCGACTTCACCACGATCACCCGATCGCGCACACTTTCGGTGGCCACGGACGTCACGCAGGAGATCTACCGGACCGCGTGCCGGCTGCTCGACGAGCAGACCCCGCCCGGGCCGGTGCGGCTCATCGGGGTGCGGGTGGAGCAGCTGGGGGAGGACGCCGCCCAGCAGTTGTTCCTCGACGCGCCGGAACGTGGCTGGCGCGACGCCGACCAGGCGGCGGACCAGGCCCGGGCGAAGTTCGGCGGTGCGGCCGTGCGTCCGGCCTCACTGCTCGCCCGTAATCCGGACGAGCGAACCCACTACCGGCAGTGATGCCCTCTTCGCGCGACCGGATGCGGAGCCGCCCGGGGACTGGCGAGAATGATCGGCATCGTCGGGGAGTACCGGCGCCTGGACGAGGAGCGTCGCGTGCGGATGGAAATGATGGCCGGCGTCGGCGGCGGGCTCGTGCTGGTCCTCGCCGCGGCCGTCTTCGTTCGGCGGCGGCTGCGGCGACGCCCCCGCACGCTCGCCGGGCGGTGGGCGGTGCACAACGGCTACGTCTACCGCCGCGACCGGCGAGTGCACCTGTTCGTGCAGGGGCCGCCGTTCGACCGAGGTGACGGGGTGGTCGAGCGGGCGCTGCTCGTCGGGTCGTGCGCCGGGCGGCCGTCGCTGATCACCCACTTCGGCTGGTACCGGGGCCAGCCCGGCCGGATCATCGGCTCCGGGGTGGCGCTGGTGCTCGAGCTGCCCGGCGAGGTGGCGCCGCCGCTGCAGGTCGACGCGTGCGCCGACGCCGCGGACGACGCCGAGTTCGACGAGGCGTACCGGGTGTGGTGCGAGAGCCCGGAGCTGGTGCGTGCCGTGCTCACGCCGCGAGCGCGGCGGGTGCTGACCGGCGGCGAGCGGGTGAACGTCCGCCTGGACGGCACCGCGATGGTCGTGTGGGTCGACGGGGAGCTGCGCAGCGCCCGCCAGCTGGCGACCGTGCACGACCTCGGCACCGAGCTGTACCGGCTGATCCCGGAGTCGGTCTGGGTGGTGCGGGAGCCGCCGGAGGAGGTGCCCGTGCAGCGCGCGCCGGACCCGGAGCCGGACGGGGTGCGCGCGGTCGACGTGCACGGCCGCCCCGGCGAGGCCAGCCAGTGCGACGGCGAGGTGTCGGTGAGCGTGACCATGCCGGCGGCCTGGCCCCGGTTGACCGTGGTCGCCTACGAGTGGATGGCCGACCAGTACCACGCGGTCACCTTCGACCGCCCGGACCCGAGCGCGTACCGGCTGGTGGACATCATGTTCGCGGTGCGCTCGGCGGACGACAACTTCCGCCGCGCGGTCCTCGCCGACCTCGCCGAGTGGCTGCCGCTGGACGAGCGGAACCGGCGGTGCGGCATGGTGCTCGAGGCCGACCGGGTGACCGCGCACGCTCCCGGCGAGCTCGCGAACGACACGCTGGTCACCCTGCTCGCCGACGTGGTGCACGAGATCGTCACCCGGCTGTCCGAGGACACCGTCCGCTACCGCCCGGACAAGCTCGCCGCCTACTAGAATTGTCCGGCATGGGCGGGATTCCGATGGCGAACGTACTCCTGGTCGTCGCCGCGGTGGTCGCGCCGACGCTGCTGTTCTGGGTGTTGCTGCGGGTGCCGAGGACGGTCGACGCGGTCGGCGCGTTCGTGCGGCGCCGTCGTGCTCCGCGTACCGCCGCCCCGCCGATCGAGCGGCTGACCGCCGATCTGCACCGCGTCCACCGCACGCTCGCCGAGTACCCGCCCGGCACTCCCAACGTCCGCCGCCGGGCCACCAGGGACGCCTACGACGCGCTGCTGGCCCAGGCGTGCGCCGCGGTCGACGTGCCGCACCGGTTGACCGAGCTGCCGGACGGCATGGCCCGCGAGGTGGAGCGGCTGCGCGTCGAGGAGGCCCTCCGCGAAGCCGGGCTCACGGTGCCCTAGGCCGCCAGCGCCGGCAGCACGGACCCCAGCGGGTCGCGCAGCACCACGGCGGCCAGGTGGTCGTACGGGGTCTCGTCCGCGTTGCAGATCACCACGGTCGCCCCGGCGCGGGCGGCCAGCCCCACCAGGCCGGCGGCCGGCTGGACGGCCAGCGAGCTGCCCACCACGAGCATCAGGTCGCAGGTCTGCGCCGCCTCCTTGGCCCGCATCAGCACCGCCACGTCCAGCGCCTGCCCGAACGAGATCGTCGCCGACTTGAGGATGCCGCCGCACAGCTCGCACGGCGGATCCTGCTCACCCGCCTCGACCCGCGCGAGCGCCGCCCGCATCGGCCGCCGGTCGCCGCACGCCAGGCACACCGTGTCGAACATCGACCCGTGCAGCTCGACCACGCGCTCCGGGTCCGAGCCGGCCTTCTGGTGCAGTCCGTCGATGTTCTGGGTCAGGATCGCCGCGAGCCGGCCACCGCGCTCCAGCTCCACCAGCGCCCGGTGGCCCGCGTTCGGCTCCGCGTCCCACACCGGATGGGTCAGCCGAGCCCGCCACGACTGCCGGCGCACCTCCGGGTCGGACACGTACGCCTGCAGCGACGACAGCCGCTCGCTGCCCGGATCGCGCGTCCACAGGCCGTTGGGGCCGCGGAAGTCCGGGATGCCGGAGTCGGTCGACACGCCCGCCCCGGACAGCACCACGATCTCCGACGCCGCCGCGACCGCGGCGACCCCCTCGGCGAGCGAGTCCGCCGCCCTCACGCGCACCACGCCAGCAGCTCGTTGGCGGTCTTGGTGTTTATCACCCGTTCGGGTGGTACTTCGCACTCCTCGGCGCGCTCGCAGCCGTAGGGCAGCCAGTCGAGCTGCCCCGGCGCGTGGGCGTCGCTGTCGATCGCGAACACGCAGCCCAGCTCCAACGCCTGGGTGAGCAGCCGCCGCGGCGGGTCCAGCCGGTCCGGGCGGGAGTTGATCTCCACCGCCACGCCGTTGTCCCGGCACGCCGCGAACACCGTCGCCGCGTCGAACTCGGACTCCGGGCGCGGCCGCCCGCGCACCCGCCGGCCGGTGCAGTGACCGAGCACGTCGACGTGCGGGTTCTCGATCGCGGCGACCATCCGCCTGGTCATCTCCCGGCCCGGCATCCGCAGCTTGGAGTGCACGCTCGCCACCACCACGTCCAGCCGGTCCAGCAGCTCGGGGGTCTGGTCCAGCCCGCCGTCGAGCAGGATGTCCACCTCGATCCCGGTGAGGATCCGGAACGGCGCCAGCTCGGCGTTCAGTTCCGCGACCACGTCGAGCTGGGACTCCAGCCGCTCGGCGGACAGGCCGTTGGCGACCGTGAGCCGAGGGGAGTGGTCGGTCAGCACCATCCAGTCGTGCCCGAGCATGATCGCCGTCTCGGCCATCTCCCGGATCGGGCTGCCGCCGTCGGACCAGTCGGAGTGGGTGTGACAGTCCCCACGCAGCTCGGTGCGCATCGCCTCCCCGCCGGCCACCGGCTCGATCCCCGCCGACAGGAGCTTGGCCAGGTAGGCGGGCTGCTCGCCGCGGGCGGCCTCGGTGATCGCGGCGCCGGTGGTGCGGCCGATGCCGGGCAGCGCGGTCAGCGTGCCGGCCCGCAGCCGCGTGTCGAGTTCACCCTCGGCGAGGCCGTCGACCACGGCGGCGGCCCGCCGGAACGCCTGCACCTTGTGAGTCGGCTCGCCGGACCGTTCGAGCAGGAACGCGATCTGCCGCAGGGCGCGGGACGGCTCCATCACCCCGCCTCGAGGGGTTCGAGCCGGGTCGTGGCAGACTCGCGATTCGCCGGGTTTCGCTGACGCATACGACCATGATTCCGGATCGGGTAGTCGCGGAGGCTCGCGGCTCGTATCCTGGGGGGTGACGCCCCCGGAGCGGGGCGCCCGCCGGGTTCGGCGGCCAAGAACCGTGATCGCCCGGCGCTCGCGACCGCTGTGCCGGAGGAGGAACGAATGCCACTCTCCGAGCACGAGCAGCGACTGCTCGACCAGATTGAGCGTGCGCTCTACGCCGAGGATCCCAAGTTCGCATCCACAGTGCGCGGAGCGCGCCTGCGCAAGCCGTCCCGACGGCGGCGCCTGCAGGGCATCGCGCTGTTCGTACTGGGTGTCGCACTGCTGGTTCTCGGTGTGATCCTGCCGCTGAAACCTGGCGGTGTCCCGGTAGTCAGTTTGCTCGGCTTCCTGGTGATGTTCTTCGGTGCGCTGCTCACGCTCTCCGCCATCCGACATGGTGGCGGCGAGGCCGAGGAGGGTGCCGAGGAATCGGCTGAGGGCGGCGGAGGCACGCCGAAGGCGCGCCGCAGCTCGTTCTCGCAGCGCATGGAGGACCGCTTCCGCAAGCGGTTCGAAGACGAGCCGTAGGCCCGGTTCGCCCCCAATGCCCTGAACGACTCTTTCCGGACGGTCGACGTCCCGTGAGAGCCGTTCAGGGCATTGGGCTCACCGCTGCGGGCGACGCATGATCGACGGCGGAAGCAGGCGGGCCCGCCAGCCGACCGGGTTCGTCCGCCGCAGACCCTCGACCACGCGGTCGAACGCGGTCGCGAGCGCGGGATCGGGCCTGTCCTGCCCGCCGTACCAGGAGCGCTCCACCTCGGCGACCACGGTGCGCAGCGCGCGCCGGCCGTCCTGGTCGAGCTCGTGCTGGTTGGCGAGCCTGCGCGCGGCGGCCCGGACCGTCTCGGCGCTGTCCGGCTCGACACCGCGGTCGGTGGACTCGGCCATCAGCTCGGCCCACGCCGACGACGCCGCCTCCGGTCCGCTGGCGTGCACCTCGTGCCGGCGCCGGGACCGCACGCGCTCCCGGCCGAGCCCCGGCAGAGCCGCCAGCAGCAGGACCCCGACCAGCACAGCGAGCCACCACGCCACCACGCCGGCGGCGAACACCACGGTCACCGCCCAGCTCGCGGCGGCCAGCGCGGGCAGCGGCGAACGCCCGGTCCGCCCGCGGGCCGCCGCGAACCCGGTGGCCACGATCGACAGGACGACCAGCGCGGCGATCGTCCACCAGGTCCAGTTCGGCGAGTCGTTCCCGCCCTGGTCGTTGCCGCCACCGCCCGCCTCGACCTGGTCCTGGTCCTCCGGTGCCTGGGTGGGACCGGCGGGAACGCTCGGGTCGGTGGTCTCCGGCGCGCGGTCGACCGGGTCGTCCTCCGGGATCTGCGAGTCGCTCTGCGTGGAGTAGGGCGGGGTGTAGTTGGTGCCGTCGGCCAGCGGCGTCGGGTCGAACTGCACCCAGCCGGACCCGGGGAAGAACACCTCGACCCAGGCGTGCGCGTTCTGCGTGGTGATCGTCCGGTAGTCGCCGGAGTCGTAGCCGGCGGTGTAGCCCATGGCCACCCGGGACGGGATGCCGGCCGCGCGCAGCAGGATCGCCATGGCCGACGCGTACTGCTCGCAGAACCCGATCTTGCTCTCGAACAGGAAGTCGACCAGCGCCTCCTCGTCGCTGCCGCTCGCGGTCCGGGTGTCGTAGGTGAAGCCGTTCACCGGGTCGAAGTAGTCCTGGATGGCGTGCACCTGGTCGAACACGCTGGCCAGCCCCGAGGTGAGCTCGTCGGCGAGCGCCACGACCCGCTCGTTGATGCCGTCCGCGCGGGTGTAGATCGGCGCGATCTCGGCCGGGTCCGTGGCGCGGGCGCCGCGCAGTGCCTCCGCCGAGGGCTGGCTGAGGTCGGCCTCCTCGACGTAGGTCGGCAGCCGCTGCCGGCGCTCGCCGTAGACGATGCCGGTCCCGGGGTCGTAGCGCATGCCCTCCGGCAGGTCGCGCAGCTGGCGCGGGGTGCCGACGACCGGCGCCCACACGTCCTCGGAGTTGACCGGCTCGATCGTGATCTCGACCGGGTTGCCCGGCCCGAAGTTGCTCTGGCCGGGTGGCAGCGGCAGCACCCGCTGGTCGGCCGGCACCCCGCGCGGCATGTTCTCCCTGGCGCGCCAGCCGCCGTTGTCGTCGTAGTCGGCGAGGGTCAGCGCCCGCAGGTAACGCGGCTCGTCGCCGAGGTCGTGCACGCGGAACAGCTCCACGTTGCCGTCCCGGTCCAGCATGCCGCGCAGCGACGTGAACGGGTTGAGGCCGAGCCCGCCCGCTCCCGGCCCGCCGGAGCCGTTACCGGGAAGCTGGCCGACGGTGCCGATCCCGGTGACCGTCGCGCCGGCGAACAGCGCGATCGCCACCGCGCCGGAGACCAGCGCGGCCGGTGAGCCGAGCCCGCCGCCGGTGCCCTGCACGGTGGGCCGGTTCCGCCACTGCTGGTGCCGGTGCGCGCCGTCGACGGCGAGCAGCGCGGCGAACGACATCGCACCGAGCACGAACGCCCACCACGGCAGCAGCTCGTCGGCGAGCGAGGCCGGGACCGCGTACACGCACAGCAGCACCAGCCCGCACGCGGCCGGCGTGCCGGCGGACACCGCGAGCGTGTCGACCAGCACCGCGACCAGCCCGATCGCGATGACCACCAGGCACAGCACGGCCGTCGACGGCTCGACCGGCGGCACCCCCGTGCGCACGACCTCCACCGACGTCCGCAGCACCTCGCCGAGCTCGGCGAAGGCGTCCGGGCCGGGAAACAGCCCGAACACCGCGCTGTCGGTGAACAGGGTCACCAGCAGACACAGCAGGGCGAACATCTGCGCGAGCCCGACCAGCAGGATCGGTGTGCGCACCGCGCGCAGGCCGAGTCCGACCGCGGTGACCACGCTGACCGCCACGCCGGCGTAACCCCACCAGCGCAGGCCCTCGATCACCCCGGCGAGCGCGAGCGACGCGCAGAGCGTGGTGACCGCGGCGACCACCGGGGTCACGGTCATCGACCACTGCGCGGAGCTGAGCTCGCCGGACGTTCCCCGCTGGGGTGGCGCGGTCGCCGGTCTGGTCACTGGCCGACTCCCGTCATCGGGCGGCTGCCGTGGCCGCGGCACAACGTCGCCCAGGTCGCGGGCATCGGCGTGGTGGGATCGGCGACGGTCACGCCCCAGCCGGTGCCGGTCAGCAGCCGGCGCGCGCCGTCGAGGTCGGTGCTCTCCCCGCCCCAGGCGGTGGTGTCCAGCAGGACGGCGAGGCTGCGGGTGCCCCGGCCGCGCTGCGTGATGAGCTGGCCGAGCGCGTCGGGGGTGGTGGAACCGAGGATCGCGATCAGCTCCTGGCCGTGGGCAGGGTCGGTGTGGCAGTCCATCAGGTGCTGCGGGCTGGGCTGCAGGGCCGCGAGCGCGTCGAGGACGGCGTTGTCGTTGTGGGTGCCGTCGCCGGTGTCGCTGACGATCAGCCGGCCGGTCTCGGTGACCAGGCGGATCCGCTGGCCGTACCGGTGCAGGTGCAGGCAGATGCTGGCGGCGAAGGACACCGCCCACTCCAGCGAGGACGTGGCGCCGGTGCCGCCGTGCGCGGCGGCGCGGTGGTCGAGCAGGATCGTGGTGCCGCCGCGCCAGGGGCGTTCCTCGACCCGCACCATCATCTCGTCGCGCTTGGCGGTGGACCGCCAGTGCACCTTGCGCAGGTCGTCGCCCTGCCGGTAGGGCCGCACGATCGCGTCGTCGTCGCCCTGGCCCGCGGCCAGCCGAACCGAGCCGTCGTCGCCGGAGCCGAGGCCGGAGCCGCCGGGCACACCGACCAGCGGCACCACCCTGGGCACCACGACCAGCCGGGAGGTGCCGGCCAGCTCCCGCTCGAACTCGGCCAGCCCGAACGGGTCGGTGACGGTGGCCTTCAGCGGGCCGAGCTGCTGGATGCCGCGCAGCATCGGCGACACCGCGTACCGCAGCCGGGTGCCGGTGTGCCGGGGCAGGTGCTCGATGACGAACCGGGGCTTGCCGCCGAGCGAGTACGGCACCCCGTCGGACACCAGCAGCCCACCGGTCGGCAGCCGGCCGGTGCTGTGCACGTGGACCGACACCTCGGCCCGCCCGCCGACCGGCACCCGGACCGGGGTGATCTGCCGCTGGGCGTGCAGCCCCACCCGTGCGACGGCGGTGAGGAAGCACACCAGCAGCGGCAGCGCGACGATGAACACCGAGACCCGCAACAGGTCCCGCTCGTTGAGGATGAGCGAGCACAGCGCGGCGGCCAGGCCGGCGGCCAGCAGGCACCTGCCCCGCGTGGTCAGCCCGGCCAGCGCTCCGCGTATCGGCCGCGCCATCGACTTACCGGTTCCTGGCCCAGTACGTGTCCTGCGGCTGTGCCTGTGGCACCGGCACCCGCTGCACGAGCCCGCGGACCAGCTCGGCGGTGGAGCGGCGGCCGGCCTGCGCCTCGGGGGTCAGCACGAGCCGGTGGGCGAGCACCGGCACGGCGACCGCGTGCACGTCGTCCGGCACCACGAAGTCCCGCCCGGACAGGGCGGCCTGCGCGCGGGCCGCGCGTACCAGGTGCAGTGTCGACCGGGGCGACGCGCCGATCCGGATCTCGGGTAACCGCCGGGTGGTCGACACCAGCTCCACGCAGTACCGGCGGATGTCGGGGCTGAGCTTGATCGCGCGGACGGTCTCGATGAGGCTGTTGACCTGGCTCGCGTGCGACACCGGCTGCAGCTCGTCGAGCGGGTTGTGCCCGGCGTGCTCGTCGACCATCGCCAGCTCGGCCTGCGGGTCCGGGTAGCCGATCGACACGCGCGCGGTGAACCGGTCCCGCTGCGCCTCGGGCAGCGCGTAGGTGCCCTCCATCTCGATCGGGTTCTGGGTGGCGATCACCATGAACGGCGCCTCGAGCCGGAACGTGTTGCCGTCGACGGTGACCTGCTCCTCCTCCATGCACTCCAGCAACGAGGACTGGGTCTTGGGGGAGGCGCGGTTGATCTCGTCGCCGACCACGATGTTGGCGAACACCGGGCCGGGGCGGAACTCGAACTCGTTGGTCTGCCGGTTGAAGATCGACACCCCGGTGACGTCGCTGGGCAGCAGGTCGGGGGTGAACTGGATCCGGCTGACCGTGCAGTCGATCGACCGGGCGAGTGCCTTGGCCAGCGAGGTCTTGCCGACGCCGGGGACGTCCTCGACCAGCAGGTGGCCCTCGGCCAGCAGGGTGACCAGGGCGATGCGGACCACGTCCGGCTTGCCGACCAGGACCCGCTCGACGTTCGCCGCGATCCGCTGGGCGATCGAGTTCAGCTCGTTGAGCGAGGCCGCCGGTCCGGCGGAGCCGTGCGAACCGTTCGTCCCGTGCTGCGCGTACGGGTCGCCCGACGGCGCGGCATAGGGGTTGCCGGGCAGCGCCGAGGGCTGGGGGCTGGACGTCACGCGGCCTCCTGTGGTCTTTCGTCGGCGCAGAGCCTGCTCTGAAGTGTGTCAAACCTGCGAGAAGTACCCCACCCCCGGTCAGGACGCGCGAGACCGGCGGGGGTTCCCCTCAATTCTGTACGCCCACCGGGCCGCGCGTGTTCCACCTCCGCGGAATCCCCACATCGCCCCACGGGGTGTACCCGGACCGGCCCAAGATCACTCGGCGGGCGCTCTCCGGACCCTCGTGACGGCCTCGAACGGCCGTGGACGCTACCCGGACGGGGGAGGCCCACCACCGGCCCCCACCTTTCCCCCACGGCCGTCACCTGCGAAAACGTCGGCGTGTCGGCGAACGAAACGCCGCGTTCGCCGTTGACTGTGGTGAAAAGTGGGGTACGGTGGCGGCAAGTGGGGCGGAAGGGGGCTCCATGACTGGCCCGCAAGGGTCGGTGGGGAGGTGGGTCGCCGGTGTTCCTCGGCACGCACACCCCGAAGTTGGACGACAAGGGGCGGCTCACGCTGCCTGCCAAGTTCCGAGACGCGCTCGCGGGCGGGCTGATGGTCACGAAGGGCCAGGACCACTGCCTGTATGTGTTCCCGAGGGCGGAGTTCGAGGAGATGGCACGCAAGGTGGCCGCGGCGCCCCTGACGAACGAGGCGGTTCGCGCCTACCAGCGGTACCTGTTCGCCGGCACCGACGAGCAGCGTCCCGACGGTCAGGGGCGGATCGCGGTCGCACCGGAGCTGCGGCGTTATGCCGGGCTCACCAAGGAGTGCGTGGTCATCGGTGCGATCACCCGCTTGGAGATCTGGGACGCGCAAGCGTGGCAGACCTACCTGGACGAACACGAGGACAGCTACTCCCAGGCCGCTGAGGAGGTCCTCCCCGGGGTGTTCTGACCCCGGTCGTCCTGGCCTCCGGACGGGCGCGGGTGCCGCCAGGCCTCGGTCCGCTCGCTTTCGGCCCTGGCGCACCTTCCCCGGCGCCAGGTTCGACGAGCGGGCGGGGACCTGGCGGCACCCCCAACGGTCGGCGGCGTCGTCCCGGAGCGGGAAAGGGGGTGAGGCATGGCCGCGCACGTACCCGTGTTGCTGGACCGGGTGCTCGAACTGCTCGGCCCGGCGCTGTCGCGGGACTCCGCCGTGCTCGTCGACGCCACGGTCGGCCTCGGCGGACACGCCGACGCGCTGCTCGCCGCCCACCCCGGCCTCACCCTGGTCGGCTTCGACCGCGACCCCAACGCGCTGGACCGCTCCGGCGAGCGGCTGGCCCGCCACGGCGACCGGGTGCACCTGGTGCACGCCGGCTACGACGAGATGCCCCGCGAGCTGGCGGCGCTCGGGTTCGAGCCGGCCGAATCGGTCGACGGGGTGCTGATGGACCTCGGCGTCTCCTCGATGCAGCTCGACCTCGCCGACCGCGGCTTCGCCTACGCCCAGGACGCCCCGCTGGACATGCGGATGGACCCGACGACGGGGCGGACCGCGGCCGAGATCCTCAACACCTACACCGCCGACGAGCTGACCAGGGTGCTGCGCGACTACGGCGAGGAGCGGTTCGCCCGCCGGATCGCCAACGCGGTCGTCTCGGCGCGGGCGAAGGAGCCGTTCACCACCAGCGCCCGGCTGGTGGAGCTGCTGTACGACGCGGTTCCGGCGGCGAGCAGGCGCACTGGTGGCCACCCGGCCAAGCGGACCTTCCAGGCGCTGCGCATCGAGGTCAACGACGAGCTCGGGTCGCTGGAGCGCACCCTGCCGGCGGTGTACGCCGCGCTCAAGGACGGCGGCCGGATCGTCGTGGAGTCCTACCAGTCGCTGGAGGACCGGCTGGTGAAGCGGTCGTTCGCCACGATGGCGGCCTCGCGGACCCCACCCGGGCTGCCGGTCGAGCTGCCGGGCCACGGTCCGCGGCTGCGCCTGCTGACCCGGGGCGCGGAACAGGCGGACGAGCAGGAGAAGGAGCACAACCCGCGGGCGGCCTCGGTGCGGCTGCGCGCGGCGGAGCGGATTCGGGAGGCGTCGTGAACGAGCTGGTCGAGCGAGGTGCGGCATGACGGCACCGGCACGAGCGAACTCCACCACCAAGTCCGGGACCGACCAGGCCGCGGCGCCGGCCGAACGCGCCACGCCCGCGACCGGCAGGCGCCGGGCCGAGCGGGAGGCCGCCGCCGCCCGGATCGCCGAGCGCGCCGCGACCGGCACCGGCCGCAGGCGCCGCACCGCCGACGCCGAGCCCGACCGCGACCTGGACCGGCGCCGCGAGCCACGCCGCTCCGGCGAGCGGACCGACCGTACCGACCGCACCCGGAGCCGCACCCGCCGGACGACCACGACCCGCGACACGGCCCGCGAGCGCACCCGCGACGCGACCCGCGAGCACGCCCGCGACGCGACCCGCGACGCGGCCCGCGAGCGCACCCGCGACACCGCCGAGCGTCGCACCCGCACCGCGCGCTCGCGCACGACCGAGCGCACCCCGGGCACCCGGCGGGCGACCACCGGCTCGTCGACCCGCACCGAGCCGCGCCGGCGGCCCGCGCGCACCGCCACGGCGACCGTCGAGGCGCCGCCGCGCCCCAGGACCACCCCCGCCACCGAGCCACGGCCCGCCAAGCGTTTGCGGTCCACCTCGCTGGTCGCGCGCAAGGCACTCGCCCGCCGCGCGCACCGGAAGGGGCAGGTCCCGGAGCCGTTCGAGCACGACGAGGAGCGGGCCGCCGGGCGCGCGTCGTTCGTCATCCTGATCATCGCGCTGCTCACCGTGGGCGTGGCGGCCACCCTGTGGCTGTCCACCCAGTCGATCGCCGACTCCTACCGCCTCGAGGACGCCAAGCAGACCGCCGACCAGTTGGAGGAGCGGGCCGCCCAGCTGCAGCGCGAGGTCGCCAACGCCGAGTCCGCCTCCTCGCTCGCCGAGCGCGCCAAGGAGATGGGCATGGTCCCCGCCGGCCACCCGGCGCGGCTCGTGGTCCGGCCGAACGGCAAGGTCGTCGTCGTCGGCGAACCGACCCGCGCCACGAAGCCCAAGCCGTCCCCGCCACCGGAGACCGGGGCCGGCGAGGAGTCGTCCGGAGGTGACGGCTGATGCCGCCCGCCGGCAAGCCACCGGACGGCCGCCGCCCCGACCGGGGCTGGCCCGCGCTGCCCGGCCGCCGCACCCCCGGCGCGCCGAGGTCCGGCCGACCCACGCCGCCGCGGCGCGCCCCCTGGCACGACGACGACTCCTACCCCGACCCGCCCCCACCCCGCCCGATCCGGCGCGGGAGTGACCGGGACGCGCTGCCGCCGTGGCGCGAGGCGTTGCGCCGCAAGGCCCGCGCCGAAGCCGCCGCCGAGGCGCGTCCGCGGGGCGCCAGGAGCGGCCCTCGAGCCGGCGCGGCCAGCGCCCGCCGGAGCGCGCCGGCACCCCGGCACAGCACCGGCACCGCCCGGCGCGTCTCCACCGGACCGCGCCGGATCGTGCGCAAGCCGACCGGGAACCACCACGTCCGCGTGCTCGTCGTGCGGTTCCTGCTGGTCGGCGCGCTCGTCGCGGCCGGGCTCAAGCTGATCCAGGTGCAGGGCTTCGAAGCCGAGGCACTGGCCGCCAAGGCCGAGCAGCAGCGGACCACCACGTTCGAGATCCCCGCCGTCCGCGGCGCCATCCTCGACCGCGACGGGACCAAGCTCGCGTTCAGCGTCGAGGCCCGCATGCTCGCCTTCCAGCCGAACCGGATGCGCGAGGAGTACGCGGAGGCCACCAGGAACAACCCGGCCGAACCGATCGACTTCGACCAGCGCACCGAGGAGATCGCCCGCGCCATCCACGAGGTGGTCGGCGATCGGGTGTCCGAGGAGGAGCTGCTCGCCAAACTCCGCAAGGACGCCAGCTACGTCTTCCTGGTCGGCGAGGTCGAGCCGGCGGCCGCCCGGGACCTGACGGAGCGGTACCCCGAGATCATCGACGAGTACCGGTCCATGCGCGAGTACCCCGGCCGCTCGCTGGCGTCCAACATCGTCGGCGTGGCCAACTGGCGCATGGACGACCCGGACGTCGACAAGCACAACCTGCACGGCCTGTCCGGCCTGGAGGCCCTGCGCGACAAGGTGCTGTCCGGCACGCCCGGCCGCGAGGTCAAGGACACCACCGGCGGCAGCGACACCCTCGTCATCCCCGGCAGCGACCGGGAGATCGAGCCCGCGGTCGACGGCTCGAACCTCGTGCTGACCATCGACTCCGACCTGCAGTACTTCCTGCAGCAGGCGCTCGCCGACTACATGAAGCGGGCCGAGGCCGAGGGTGGCAGCGCGGTCGTCCTGGACTCGCACACCGGCGAGGTGTACGCGCTCGCCAACGACACGAGCTTCGACCCGACCGGCCCGCTGGACACCAGCGAGATGGGCAACCCCGCGGTCACCACGCCCTACGAGCCGGGATCGGTGGCCAAGGTCGTCACCGCGCTGTGCACCATCCAGGAGGACATCTCCGAACCCCAGGACGTGCACATGGTCGCCGGCACCCACCAGGTCGCCGACCGCACCATCAGCGACGCCTGGCCCCACGGCACCCTGCCGTTCACCACCACCGGGATCTTCGCCAAGTCGTCCAACGTGGGCACCCTGATGCTCGCCGAGGAGTGCGGCAAGGACCGCTTCTCCGCGCTGCTGGAGAAGCTCGGTCTCGGCCAGCGCACCGGCGTCGGACTGCCCGGCGAGAGCCCCGGCCGGGTGCCGCCGCGCGGGCAGTGGTCCGGCTCCACCTTCGGCAACCTGCCGATCGGGCAGGGCATGTCGATGACCGTGCTGCAGATGGCCGCCATGTACCAGGCGGTCGCGAACGGCGGGGTGCGGGTGCCGCCGCGGATCGTCGACGCCGTCGTCACCCCCGACGGCGAGCGGATCCCGGAGCCCGACCCGAAGCCGGTACGAGTGGTCAGCGAGGACACCGCGAAGACCGTGCGCGACATGTTCCGCGCGGTCGTGCAGGACGGCGACGGACTCAACGACGGCACTGGTGAGCCGGGCTCGCTGACCGGGTACCAGATCTCCGGCAAGACCGGGACCGCCCAACAGATCGACCCGGAGACCGGCAGCTACTCCAACTCGCTGTACTGGGTCACGTTCGCCGGGATCCTGCCGGCGAACGACCCGCGGTTCGTCGTCGGGATCATGATCGACCGGCCGAACTACTCCGGCGGGGAGATCGAGGGCCGGTCCGCGGCACCGCTGTTCCACGACATCGCCTCGTACCTGACCCAGCGCTACAACATCCCGCTGTCGAAGAAGGCGAGCCCCGTGGTGCCGCTCATCGCCGACTGACACCCGCACGGAATAGGCTTGCCGGATGCGAGTGCTGCGTACTCCCGAGGAACGGTTCGACGGCCTGCCCGACTTCCCGTACCACGCCGGGTACGCCGACCTCGGTGACCTGCGCGTCGCCTACGTCGAGGCCGGACCGGCGGACGGGCCGGTGGTGCTGCTGCTGCACGGCGAACCGAGCTGGTCGTTCCTGTACCGGCACGTGATCCGGGTGCTCGCCGACGCCGGGATCCGCGCGGTGGCACCGGATCTCGTCGGCTTCGGCCGCTCCGACAAGCCGGCCGAGGTCGCCGACCACAGCTACGCCCGGCACGTGGAGTGGATGCGCGCACTGGCGTTCGACGTGCTGGACCTGCGCGAGGTCACCGTCGTGGGGCAGGACTGGGGCGGGCTGATCGGCCTGCGCCTCGCCGCCGAGCACCCGGCGCGGGTCGCCCGCGTGGTCGCCGCGAACACCGGGCTGCCGACCGGCGAGTACACCATGCCCGAGGTGTGGTGGGACTTCCGCCGTGCCGTGGAGCGCGCCGAGCAGCTGGACATCGCCCGCTTCGTGCAGTCCGGTTGCCGCACCCGGCTGTCCGACGAGGTCCGCGCCGCCTACGACGCGCCGTTCCCCGACGAGTCGTACAAGGCGGGCCCCCGCGCGATGCCCGGCCTGGTCCCGGTCAGCACCGACGACCCGGCGTCGCGGGCGAACATCGCCGCCTGGGCGGTGCTGCGCGAGTGGGACAAACCGTTCCTGACCGCGTTCGGCGACAGCGACCCGATCACCGGGGCGATGGCCCCGATCCTGCGCAAGCTGGTGCCCGGCGCCGCCGGCCGCGCGCACCCGACCCTCGCCGACGCCGGCCACTTCCTGCAGGAGGACGCGGGGGAGCGGCTCGGTGAGATCGTCGCCGAGTTCGTCCGCGACGACCGCCGGGACGACCGCGAGTGACCGCCTGGTTCACCGAGGAGGATCTGGCCGCCACGGCCGGGGGACCGTCGTTCGCGCGGGGGCGGGACTACGTCGCCGCGGTGGGCGACGTGCAGCCGACCGCGCTCGGCGTCAAGGCGTGCGTGCGTGGCACCGCGGACTACGAGGTGTGGCTCGGTCGGGACGGCGCGCGGCTCGTGGGGGAGTGCGGCTGCCCGTACGGGGCCGACGGGAACTTCTGCAAGCACTGCGTGGCCGTCGGGCTGGTGCTGCTCGCCGGTGACGGGCCGGGGTCCGGCGAGCCGGACGTGCGCGCCCACCTGGACTCGCTGGACCACCACGAGCTCGTGGACCTGCTGCTGGCCCAGGCGGAGCGCGACCCGGTGCTGTACCGCAAGCTGAGCCTGCGCGCCGCAGGCACCTCCGGGACGCCACAGGTGGCGGTGCTGCGCCGGCAGCTCGACGAGGCCCTGCGGGTGCGCGGCTACCTCGACCGGCGGGCCACCCTCGACTACGCGCACCGCGCCAAAGAGGTGCTGGTGACCATCGAGGAACTGCTCGACGCCGGGCACGCCGCCGAGGCGCGACCGCTGGCCCGCGCCGCGGTCGAGGCCGTCACCGCCGCGATGTCCACAATGGACGACGAGGTGGGTGCGGTGGTCGGCGTGTGCCGGCGAACGTTCTCGTTGTACGCCAAGGCATGCCGGGCCGCGCGCCCGAACCCGGCGAAGCTGGCCGCGTGGATCGCCCAGGTCAAGCTGGACACGCCGTGGCCGACCCTGGAGCTCGCCGAGTTCACCGAGGCGCTCGGCGCGGCCGGGATGGCGGAGTACCGCTCGCTGGTGCGGCACGCGCACGAGGTGGGCGACCCGGACCGGGCACTGGCCGTGCGGGCGATGCGCGAACAGCTGGCGGCCGTCGACGGCGACCTGGACGCGCACGTCGACATCCTCGCCGAGGGCGTGCCGAGCCCCAAGGCGTTCCTGGACATCGCGAACCTGTTGCGTGGCGAGGGGCAGCTGGCCGGCGCGATCCGCTGGGCCGAGCGCGGCGTGGAGGAGACCGGCGACCCCCGGGTGGCCGACCTGCTCATCCAGTCCTATGTGGACGACGGGCGGCCGGCGGAGGCGCTGGCGGTGCGCACCGAGGCACTGCGGGCCACCCCGACCCGGCATGCCTACGCGAACCTGCGCCGCACCGCCGAGCTGACCGGTGCCTGGCCGGCCGCCCGCGAGCCGGCGCTGGACCTGCTGCGCGCCGCCGCCGAGGACGGCGAGGCCGACGAGCTGGTCGGCGCCCTGCTGGACGACGGCGAGCCGGCGGAGGCGTGGCAGGCGGCGGAGAAGCACGGCTGCGGCGACCGGGCCTGGCTGGAGGCGGCCCGCCCGCACGGCGTCGAGCACCCGGCCGAGGTACTGGCCGGCTACCGGCGGGTGATCGACAACAGCCTCGTCCGCACCGGCCGCGACGCCTACCGCGAGGTCGCCACCCTGCTCGTCGAGCTACGCGACCTGTCCGCCCGCTGCGGCGAGGAGCCGGCGTTCACCGCGCTGGTCGCCGACATCCGCGCCCGCCACCACCGCCGCCGCGCCCTGCTCGTGGAGCTGAACCGCCGCGACCTGTGAGTGCGAGCCTTCATCGCATGGCCGCGAGCCGGCCGCTGCCACATACTGGAAGGCGATGAGCACGCAGCCGTTCGGCCCGCTCGACCCGTCGCCGCCGCCCGCGGTGCGCGACGACGGGTCGCTGGCCAGCCCGCTCGGCCGAGCCGTGTCGCTCATGGTCGGCGTCCTGGCGCTGCTCTGGCTGGTCGAGCTCGTCAACGCGCTGTCCGGCCGCGAGCTCACCCAGGCCGGCGGCATCCGCGCCCGCGACCCCGGGAGCCTGATCGACATCGTGTTCTCGCCGTTCGTGCACGGCAACCTCGAGCACCTCGCCGGGAACGCGCTGCCGCTGTTCAGCCTCGGCTTCATCGCCGCCGTGCCGGACCTGCGGCGGTTCCTGCTGATGAACGCGGTCGTGATCGTCGTCGGCGGGTTCGGCGTGTGGCTGTTCTCGCCGGACAACTCGGTGTCCGTCGGCGCCAGCGGGCTGGTGTTCGGGTACTTCGGGTACCTGCTGCTGCGCGGCATCGTCGACCGCCGCCCGGTCGACGTGGTCGTCTCGGTCGGGGTCGCGCTCGCCTACGGCTACCTGATGTGGCACTCGATCGGGTTCGGCGTCAGCAACATCTCCTGGCAGGGTCACCTCGCCGGGCTGGTCGGCGGGATGCTCGCCGCGATCCTGCTGCGCCGCCGCCGCGCCGCCCCCACCGAGCCCGCGGCACCACCACCGACACCGAGCTAGCGCGTCCCGACACGGCCGCGTGCACCAGGGTGTCCTTGATCGCCCTCCGTGCGCAGGTAACCTTCCGCGACGTGCCCGCCAAGCTCGTTGGCAAGGCCGTCACGGCACCGCCTCGCCCCACCAGGATCACGCCAGTCCCGCTCACCACGTTGGTGGCGCGGGCGGACGCGCGTCTCATCGCACCGGACCACGGCCGGCCCGCGGCCGCCACCGGCATCACGCTGCGTGCCCAACACGTGCTTCCCGGTGACCTGTTCGCCGCGCTGCCCGGTGCCCGCGTGCACGGCGCCGACTTCGCCGACGCGGCCATCGCCGCCGGCGCGGTCGCGGTGCTCACCGACGAGGCGGGCGCCGCCAAGCCGGTCGTCCGCGACTCCGGCCTCCCGGTCGTCGTGCACGACGACCCGCGCGGCGTGCTCGGCTCGGTCGCCGCGTGGATCTACGGCGAACCGTCACTGCACCTGGCCGTGCTCGGCGTCACCGGCACCTCCGGCAAGACCACCACCACGTACATGGTCGAGGCGGGCCTCAAGGCCGCCGGGCACCACACCGGGCTGATCGGCACCGTGGAGACCAGGATCGGCGGGGATCGGCTGGCCAGCGCGTTCACCACCCCCGAGGCCCCGGACCTGCAGGCCCTGTTCGCCGTCATGGTCGAGCGCGGCGTCACGCACGTGCCGATGGAGGTCTCCAGCCACGCGCTCGCGCTCGGCCGGGTCAACGGCACCCGGTTCGCCGTCGGCGGGTTCACCAACCTCTCCCAGGACCACCTGGACTTCCACTCCGACATGGAGGACTACTTCCAGGCGAAGGCCATGCTGTTCGACGGCCGCTCCACCACCGAGGTCGTCTGCGTGGACGGCGAGTGGGGCAAGCGCCTGGTCACCGCGCAGACCATCACCGTGTCCGCCGCCGGTGCCGCCGACTGGACCGCCACCGGCATCACCACCTCCCGGTCCGGCGAGCAGTCGTTCACCATGCACGGCCCGGACGGGCTGACGCTGCCGATCACGCTGCCGATCCCGGGCAGCTTCAACGTCGCCAACGCGCTGCTCGCCGCCGCCTGCGTGCACGCCGCCGGGGTCGAGCCGGCCGACATCGCCGCCGGGCTCGCCTCGGTCGAGGTCCCCGGCCGGATGGAGCGGGTCGCGGTCGGCCAGGACTTCACCGCGGTCGTCGACTACGCGCACAAGCCGGCCGCGGTCGCGCTCGCGCTCGACGCCATGCGCGGCCGCACCGACGGCCGGGTGATCGTCGTCCTCGGCTGCGGCGGCGACCGCGACGAGGGCAAGCGCCCGCTGATGGGCGAGGCCGCCGCGCGCCGCTCCGACCTGCTGATCGTCACCGACGACAACCCGCGCACCGAGGACCCGGCCGCGATCCGCGCAGCCACCCTCGCCGGCGCCCTCGACGTGCCGAAGGCCGAACGCGGCGAGGTCGTCGAGGTCGGCGACCGGCGCGCCGCGATCGAGGCCGCCGTCGCCCGCGCCGGCACCGGCGACGTGGTCGTCATCGCCGGCAAGGGGCACGAGACCGGCCAGGAGATCGACGGTGTCGTGCACCCCTTCTCCGACCACGACGAACTGCGCGCCGCCATCTGGGCCCGCCTGGAGGAGAGCGGACGATGATCCCCCTCACCCTCGCCGAGATCGCGGCGGCCACCGGTGGCCGCCCGCACCACGCCGACGGCACCGAGACCGTCACCGGATCCGTCGAGTTCGACTCCCGCCGCGTGGGCCCCGGCGGCCTGTTCGTCGCGCTGCCCGGCGAGCGGGTCGACGGCCACGACTACGCAGCCACCGCCGTCGCGGCCGGCGCGGTCGGGGTGCTCGCCGCCCGCGAGATCGACGCCCCCTCGGTGATCGTGCCGCCCGCCGGCACCGCGCACGAGCGGTCGGTCGCGCTCACCGGCGACACCGACGGCTCCGGCGCCGCGGTCCTCGCCGGCCTCGCGCGCCTGGCCCGCGAGGTCGTCGACCGGCTCAGCGGACCGGGCGGGCTCACCGTCGTCGGCGTCACCGGATCGTCCGGCAAGACCTCCACCAAGGACCTCATCGCCCAGGTGCTGGAGCCGATGGGGACCACCGTCGCCCCGCCCGGCTCGTTCAACAACGAGCTCGGCCACCCGTGGACCGTGCTGCGCGCCGACCACGACACCCGCCACCTGGTCCTGGAGATGTCCGCCCGGGGCCCTGGCCACATCCGCGCGCTGTGCGACACCGCGCCGCCGCGGATCGGGGTCGTGCTCAACGTCGGCTCCGCGCACCTCGGCGAGTTCGGCTCCCGCGAGGGCATCGCGGCCACCAAGGGCGAGCTGCCCGAGGCACTGCCGACCGACGGCGTCGCCGTGCTCAACGCCGACGACCCCCTGGTCGCCGCGATGGCCGAGCGCACCACCGCCCGGGTCGTGCTCGTCGGGGAGAGCGAGCACGCCCAGATCCGGGCCGTCGACGTGGCGCTCGACGACCACGCCCGCGCCACGTTCACCCTGGTCACCCCGCACGGCGAGCGGCGGGTCAGGCTCGCCCTGCACGGCGGCCACCACGTCGGCAACGCGCTGTCGGCCGCCGCGGTCGGCCTCGAACTCGGCGCGGACCTCGACGACGTGGCCGAGCGGCTGCGGGACGCCCGGCGACGCTCCGCCAGACGGATGGAGGTCACCGACCGCGCCGACGGGGTCACGGTCGTCAACGACAGCTACAACGCCAACCCCGAGTCGGTCGCCGCCGCGCTGCGCACCCTGGCCCGCATGGGCGGCGACGGCGAGCGCCGCACCTGGGCGGTACTCGGCCTGATGGGCGAGCTCGGCGACGACGGCGAGGAGGAACACGAGCGGACCGGCCGGCTCGCCGCCCGACTGGGCATCGACCGGCTGGTGGCGGTGGACGAGCAGGCCGGGGGCATCCAGCACGGCGCCCGGCTCGAGGGGACGGACGGGAAGGAGCCGGTGCTGGTGCCGGATGTCGAAGCCGCGATCGCGTTGTTGGACGCGGAACTGCGGCCGGGTGACGTGGTCCTGGTCAAGGCCTCCAAGGTGGCCGCGCTGTGGCGGGTCGCGGACGCGCTGCTCGAGGCCGAGTTGGAGGCCGGCGCGTGATCGGCATCCTGATCGCGGCCGCGATCGCGCTCATGGTCTCCATCCTGTTCACGCCGTACCTGATCCGGGTGTTCTCCCGGCAGGGCTTCGGGCAGGAGATCCGCGAGGAGGGCCCGGAGGGGCACAAGTCCAAGCGCGGCACCCCGACCATGGGCGGCGTCGCGATCATCGTGGCGATGTGGGCCGGTTACCTGGTCGCGCACCTGGTCAGCGCGATGACCGGTCCGAGTGAGGGCCCGACCGTGTCCGGCCTGCTGGTCATGCTGCTCACCACGGGCCTCGGCCTGGTCGGCTTCCTGGACGACTTCATCAAGATCCGCAAACAGCGCAACCTCGGGCTGAACAAGACCGCGAAGATGGTCGGGCAGCTGGTCGTCGCGCTCGTGTTCGGCATCCTCGCGGTGAACTTCGCCGACCGGTACGGGTTCACCCCGGCCTCGGTGAACCTGTCGTTCGTGCGCGACCTGACGATCATCTCGTTCGGCACCATCGGGTTCGTCGTCTTCTGCTACATCGCGGTGTCCGGCTGGTCGAACGCGGTGAACTTCACCGACGGCCTGGACGGGCTCGCCGGCGGCGCCTCGGCGATGGTGTTCGGCACCTACGTGGTCATCACGTTCTGGCAGTTCCGCTACAACTGCGGCGACAGCGACCCGACCCCCGGCTGCTACGACGTGCGCGACCCGCTCGACCTCGCCGTGATCGCGGCCGCCGCGATGGGCGCGTGCATCGGGTTCCTCTGGTGGAACGCCGCGCCGGCGAAGATCTTCATGGGGGACACCGGCTCCCTGGCGCTCGGCGGCCTGGTGGCCGGCCTGTCCATCACCACCCAGACCGAGCTGCTGATGGTGATCGTGGGCGGCCTGTTCGTCGTGGAGATGCTGTCGGTGGTGCTGCAGATCGCGGTGTTCCGCACGACCAGGCGAAGACTGTTCCGGATGGCCCCGTTCCACCACCACTTCGAGCTGGCCGGGTGGGCGGAGACCACGGTGATCATCAGGTTCTGGCTGCTGGCCGGGATCTGCGCGATCTTCGGCCTCGGCCTCTTCTACAGCGAGTGGCTGGCCGCCGCCGGCAACCTGACGCCATGACCGACCGGGTACTGGTCGCCGGCGCCGGGGTGACCGGGCGGTCGGTCGTGGACGCGCTGGTCGAGCTGGGCGCGCGGGTCACCGTGACGGTGCCCGAGTCGGCCGCCGGGCAGCTCGCCGGGTTCCCGGACGGCGTGGCGACCGAGGCCGGGCTCGCCGCGCCGCCCGCCGGCACCGACCTCGTCGTCACCAGCCCCGGCATCCCGCCGACGAACCCGCTGCTGGCCGCCGCGGCTGCCGCCGGGATCGAGGTGATCGGCGAGGTCGAGCTGGCCTGGCGGATCGCCGCCGCGAAGCCAGCGCCGCCCACCTGGCTCGCCATCACCGGCACCGACGGCAAGACCACCACCGTCGGCATGCTCGAGGCGATCCTGCGTGCCGCCGGGATCGACGCCGTGGCCTGCGGGAACGTCGGCCTGCCGGTGGTCGACGCGGTCCGCGCCGGCCACCCGGTGCTCGCCGTCGAGCTGTCCAGCTACCAGCTGCACTGGCAGTCCTCGCTGCGCGCCGGCGCCGCCGTGGTGCTCAACGTCGCCGACGACCACCTCGACTGGCACGGCGGCGTCGAGCCCTACGTCGAGGCCAAGGCGCGGATCTACACCGGCGCCCGGCTCGCCGTGCACAACGCCGACGACCCCGTGTCCACCCGCCTGGCCGCGAGCCGCCCGAACCGGGTCTCCTTCACCCTCGGCGCGCCGGCCCCCGGCCAGTACGGCGTCGCCGACGGCTGGCTCGTGCACGGCGACCTGCGGCTCCTGCCCGCCGCCGAGGTCCGCCCCGCCGGCCCGCACAACGTCGCCAACGCGCTGGCCGCCGCCGCCCTCGCCCGCGCCGCCGGCGTGTCGCCCGAGCACGTCCGCGCCGGGCTGAACGCCTACGAGCCGCCCGAGCACCGGGTCCAGCTGGTCGCCGACATCGGCGGCGTGCGGTGGATCAACGACTCCAAGGCCACCAACACCCACGCCGCGCACGGCTCGCTGACCGCGTTCGAGCACGTGGTGTGGATCGCCGGCGGCCTGCTGCACGGCGCCCCGGTCGACGCGCTGGTCGCCGAGGTCGCGCCACGCCTGCGCGGGACCGTGCTGATCGGCGCCGACCAGGACGCCTTCGCCGCCGCGCTCGCGCGACACGCGCCGGATGTCCCGGTACATCGGGTCCGGTCGGGGGACGATGAGCCCATGATCTCCGCAGTGCGCGCGGCCGGCGCGATGGCGGGTCATGGCGACGTGGTCCTGCTCGCCCCGGCGGCCAAGTCCCACGACCAGTTCGCGAGCTACGTGCACCGCGGCACGGCGTTCACCGAGGCCGTGCACGCCACGGCCGGTGCGGTCGCCGAGCCCGGGCGCGGCGGATGACGGCACTCGAACCGGCACGAGCCGAGACGCAGGACAAGGCGGGCAAGGAGCGCACCCCGCGCCGGCCCGCGCGTCACGGCCGGATCCACGCGGCCAGGGTCGCGCTGACCGCGTGGCTCGGCCGGCCCCTCGCGTCGTTCCACCTGGTGCTCGCGATCTGCGGCCTGCTGGTCGTGCTCGGCCTGGTGATGGTGCTCTCCGCGTCGTCGGTGATCTCCCAGCAGCAGAGCTACTCGCCCTACACGGTGTTCGGCAAGCAGGTCGTGTTCGTGCTGGTCGGGCTGGTGCTGTTCTGGATCGGGCTGCGGATGCCGCTGCGCAAGATCCGCTCCTGGAGCCCGACCGCGCTCTGGGTGAGCCTGCTGATGCTCGTCCTCGTGCTGATCCCCGGCATCGGCACCCAGGTCAACGGCACCCGCAGCTGGTTCCAGTTCGGCCCGGTCGGCTTCCAGCCGGTCGAGGTGGCCAAGGTCGCGCTCGCGCTGTGGGGAGCGCACATCCTCGTGGTCAAGCGCGGGCTGCTGCACCAGTACCGGCACCTGCTGGTGCCCGTGGTGCCGGTGGCGCTGGTGATGTTCGCGCTGATCATGCTGCAGCCCGACCTCGGCGGCACGATCACCCTCGGCGTGGTGCTGATCGCCCTGCTGTGGTTCGCCGGCGCGCAGATGCGGCTGTTCGTCGCGCTCGCGGGCGGCGCCGTGGCCGGCGCGCTGATCCTGGCCCTCAACGCCGACTACCGGCTGCTGCGCGTGCTCGCCTTCCTCAACCCGGAGGAGGCCCCGGACAGCGCGAACTACCAGGCCGCGCAGGCCCTGTACGCGCTCGCCGACGGCGGTCTGTTCGGCAAGGGCCTCGGCCAGGGCCCGTCGAAGTACTTCTACCTGCCCAACGTGCACAACGACTTCATCTTCGCCCTGGTCGGGGAGGAGCTGGGGTTCCTCGGCTGCGCGCTGGTGCTCGGCCTGTTCGCCCTGCTCGCCGTGGTCGGCATGCGGATCGCGACCCGCAACATCGACCCGTGGATCCGGATGGTGGCGGCCACGCTCACCGTGTGGCTGGTGGCGCAGGCGGCGATCAACATCGGCTACGTGGTGGGCCTGCTGCCGGTCACCGGCATCACATTGCCGCTGATCTCGGCCGGTGGCACCTCCGTGGTGATCACGCTGCTGGTGTTCGGCATCCTCGCGAACTGTGCTCGGCACGAGCCCGAGTCGGTGGCCGCACTACGCTCTCAGGGGCCAGGCCGGT
Source organism: Actinophytocola gossypii (assembly GCF_025165815.1). GTDB lineage: Bacteria > Actinomycetota > Actinomycetes > Mycobacteriales > Pseudonocardiaceae > Actinophytocola > Actinophytocola gossypii. The sequence goes on from NZ_JAFFZE010000015.1 coordinate 88,915, forward strand.
TCGGACGGCTGATGCGGCTGCCCGCGCCGGACCCGTACCAGCCCCCCGCGAAGCGCCGGCCGGCCCGCACCCCCGCTCGTCCGCGCGGCCCCGGCGGCAGCGGCTCAGCCCGCCGGCAGCACCCGCGCCGTTCCCGAGGAGGAACACGTTGACCGACCCCACGCGCCGTGGGCCCTGCGTCGTCGTCGCCGGCGGCGGGACCGCCGGACACATCGAACCCGCGCTCGCCCTGGCCGACGCGGTCCGCCGCCTCCGCCCGGACGCGCGGGTGGTCGCGCTCGGCACCGAGCGCGGCCTGGAGAAGACGATCATCCCGGCCCGCGGCTACCAGCTGGAGATGATCCCGCCGGTGCCGATGCCCAGGAAGCCGAACGTCGACCTGCTGAAGCTGCCGCTCAAGGTGCGCTCCGCGGTGAAGACGACCCGCGAGGTGCTGGACCGGGTCGGCGCCGACGTCGTGGTCGGCTTCGGCGGCTACGTCGCGCTGCCCGCGTACCTGGCCGCCCGTGGCCGCACCCCGATCGTGGTGCACGACTCCAACGCCCGGGTCGGCCTGGCCAACAAGGTCGGCGCCCGGTTCGCCGACAAGGTCGCGGTCGCCGTGCCCGACTCCGGGCTGCCGAACGCGGAGGTGGTCGGCATCCCGCTGCGCGAGTCGATCATCCAGCTGGACCGGCACGCGCTGCGCGCCAGGGCCCGCCAGTTCTTCGGCCTGCACCCGCAGGCCCCGACGCTGCTGGTGTTCGGCGGCTCGCAGGGCGCGCGGTCGATCAACAACGCGGTGTCCGCGTGCGCCAGGCAGTTCGCCGACGCGCGGATCGGCGTACTGCACGCGCACGGCCCGAAGAACTCCCTGGTCGTGCAGGACGTGCCGGGTGCGCCGAGGTACATCGGCGTGCCGTACCTGGACCGGATGGACATGGCCTACGCGGCCGCCGACGCGGTGCTCTGCCGCAGCGGCGCGATGACCGTGGCCGAGGTGTCCGCGGTCGGCCTGCCCGCGATCTTCGTGCCGCTGCCGCACGGCAACGGCGAGCAGGCACTGAACGCGAAGCCCGTGGTGGACGCGGGCGGCGGGTACACGGTCCTGGACGAGGAGCTGACCCCCCAGCGGGTCGCCGAGCTGGCCATCCCGCTGCTGACCGACCAGCGCCGCCTCGCGTCGATGAGCGCCGCCGCCCAGGGCACCGGCCACCGCGCGGCCGCCGACGTCCTGGCCCGCATGGTCCTGGACGTGGTGCGCAAGTGAGCCTTCTGGATCGCATGCACCTGGTCGGGATCGGTGGGGCCGGGATGAGTGGGATCGCACGGATCCTGCTCGACCGGGGGCTCGCGGTGTCCGGGTCGGACGCCAAGGAGTCGACCGCGCTGCTCACCCTGCGCGCGCAGGGCGCCAGGATCGCCGTCGGGCAGGCCGCGGCCAACCTCGACCTGCACGGGCCGGACGGGCCGACCGCGGTGGTCGTGTCCACGGCGATCAAGGCCGACAACCCCGAGCTGGTGGCCGCGAAGGAGCGCCGCCTGCCCGTGCTGCACCGGTCCGCCGCGCTGGCCGAGCTGATGGCCGACCACCGGGTCGCCTGCGTGGCCGGTACCCACGGCAAGACGTCCACCACCTCGATGCTGACCGTGGCGCTGCAGCGGTGCCGGCTGGACCCGTCGTTCGCCATCGGCGGCGACCTGAACGACTCCGGCGCCAACGCCCACCACGGCGCGGGCGGGATCTTCGTCGCCGAGGCCGACGAGAGCGACGGCTCGTTCCTGGCGTTCTCGCCGTCGGTCGCCGTGGTCACCAACGTCGAGGCCGACCACCTCGACCACCACGGCTCGGTGGCGGCCTACACGGCGGTGTTCGAGGCTTTCGTCGACCGCATCGTGCCCGGCGGCGTGCTGGTCGCCTGCGCCGACGACCCCGGCTCGGCCGCCCTCGCCGACTCCGCCGAGGCCCGCGGCGTCCGGGTGCGCCGCTACGGCCGCGCCACCGACGCCACCGGCTCCGCCGGCGACGCCACGATCCTCGACTACCGGCCGGTGGACGGCGCCGGCGTGGTCCGGGTCCACCTCGACGGCCGCGAACTGGAGCTGCGGGTCCAGCTGCCCGGCGAGCACATGGCCGCCAACGCCGTCGCCGCGCTGGTCGCCGGCCTGGAGCTCGGCGCGCCGGCCGACGGGCTGGTCGAGGGCATCGCCGGCTTCGGCGGCGTCCGGCGCCGGTTCGAGTTCAAGGGCCGGGCCGGCGACGTTCGGGTCTACGACGACTACGCCCACCACCCGACCGAGGTCGCCGCGCAGCTGCGCGCGGCCCGGCAGGCGGCCCAGGGCGGCCGGCTCGTGGTGGTCTTCCAGCCGCACCTGTACTCGCGCACGAAGCTGTTCGCGGCCGAGTTCGGCGCGGCGCTCTCGCTCGCCGACGAGGTGGTCGTGCTGGACGTGTACGGCGCGCGGGAGCAGCCGGAGCCGGGGGTGACCGGCCTGCTCGTGGCCGACGCGGTGTCGCCGCCCGCGCGGGTGCACTGGCAGCCGTCGTTCGACAAGGTGCCGGAGCTGGTCGCGGACCTCGCCCGTTCGGGCGACCTGGTGCTCACCATGGGCGCGGGCGACGTGACCATGCTCGGCCCGGAGGTGGTCGCGGAGCTGGAGCGGCGGGTGAAGCTGGCGTGACCACCACGGTCCGGGGCAGGCGGCGGCCGGTCGAGCGGCGGCCGCCGACCCGCCGGCGGTACCTCGCCCGGCGCTGGGTGGCGCTGCTGGTGGTGCTGGCGGTCCTCGGGCTGGGGTACGTGCTGATGTTCACCTCGGTCGTCGGCGTGCGCGAGGTCGCGGTGTTCGGCACCAGGGACCTCTCGCACGACCAGGTGCGGGAGACCGCCTCGATCGAGCTGGGCGCGCCGATGGTGCGGCTGGACACCGAGGAGATCGCGCTGCGGGTGGCGGAGCTGCCCCGGGTGTTCGAGGTGCGGGTGTCCCGGTCCTGGCCGAGCACGGTGGAGATCACCGTGACCGAGCGGGACCCGGTCGCGGTGCGCCTGGCCGGCGACGACGTGCACCTGATCGACCGCACCGGCCTGGACTACGCCACGGTCGAGGCCAGGCCGAAGGAGCTGCCGGTGCTGCGGGTCGAGAACCCGAGCCCGGACGACGCCGCCACCCGGGCCGCGGTGACCGTGCTCCAGGACATCCCCGACCAGCTGCGCGAGCGGGTGGTCGAGGTGTCGGCCGAGACGGCCGGGAGCGTGCGGCTGACCCTGGCCGGCAAGAAGATCGTGAACTGGGGCGACGCCGAGGACAACACCCGCAAGGCCGCCGTGCTGGCGCCGCTGCTCACCCGGCCGGGCAAGATCTACGACGTGACCACTCCCGACTTCCCCACGGTGTCCTGAAGTGGATGACCGTCCCGAGGCCCCGTTCACCGGCGGCGAGCGCGTCCAGCTCGCCGGCTTCCTCGACTACCTGCGCGCCACGGTCGTGCTGAAGGCCACCGGCCTCACCGACGAGCAGGCAAGGCGCCCGCTGGTCGAGTCCTCGCCGCTGACCACGGTCGCCGGGATCGTCTCCCACCTCACCTACGTGGAGAACGCCTGGTTCGCGGTGGTCCTCGACGGCAAACCGAGCCAGTGGGCCGAGCGGCTGGCCGCCGATCAGGACGCCGAGTTCCGCGCCGGCCACACCACCCCGCTGCCCGAGCTGCTCGCCGCCTACGAGGCCGAGTGCGCGCGCAGCCGCGACGTGGCGGAGCGGCTCGACCTGACCGCCACCGGCCTCCGGCACGGCGAGCCGGTCAACCTGCGCTGGGTGCTCATCCACATGATCGAGGAGACCGGCCGGCACGCCGGACACCTGGACCTGTTGCGGGAGCAGGCGGACGGCAGTACCGGGGAGTGACGACCCCATCGGGTGTTCGCACGCACAACCCCGTAGACACACGGCGTGGCGGCTGGAATCGGCGGGTCTCGGTGCCTACCGTCCTGTATTCGACGTCAGGGCTTGACATAACTCTAAGTCTCTTGTTGAGGTTCAGGGTTTGCGTGACTTCTGACGAGTCGGGGTCTTGTAGGGCAGCAGAGCGTGACCAAGGAAGGCGGATCCGATGACGCCCCCGCACAACTACCTGGCGGTGATCAAGGTCGTCGGCATCGGCGGCGGTGGGGTCAACGCCGTGAACCGCATGATCGAGGTCGGCCTGAAGGGTGTCGAGTTCATCGCGGTGAACACCGACGCCCAGGCGCTCCTGATGTCCGACGCCGACGTGAAGCTCGACATCGGCCGGGAGCTCACCCGAGGGCTCGGCGCAGGCGCCAACCCGGAGGTCGGGCACAAGGCCGCCGAGGACCACCGCGAGGAGATCGAGGAGGTCCTCAAGGGGGCCGACATGGTCTTCGTCACCGCGGGGGAGGGCGGCGGCACCGGCACCGGTGGCGCGCCGGTGGTGGCCTCCATCGCCCGCAAGCTCGGCGCGCTCACCATCGGCGTGGTGACCCGCCCGTTCGCCTTCGAGGGCAAGCGGCGGGCCAAGCAGGCCGAGGAGGGCATCACCGAGCTGCGCAACGAGTGCGACACGCTCATCGTCATCCCCAACGACCGGCTGCTGCAGCTCGGCGACATCGGCGTCTCGCTGATGGACGCGTTCCGCTCGGCCGACGAGGTGCTGCTCTCCGGTGTGCAGGGCATCACCGACCTGATCACCACGCCCGGGCTGATCAACCTGGACTTCGCCGACGTGAAGAGCGTCATGTCCGGCGCCGGCAGCGCGCTGATGGGCATCGGCTCGGCGCGCGGCGAGGGCAGAGCCGTGCAGGCCGCGCAGAAGGCGATCAACTCGCCCCTGCTCGAGGCGTCGATGGACGGCGCCCACGGTGTCCTGCTTGCCATCGCCGGCGGGTCGGACCTGGGGCTGTTCGAGATCAACGAGTCCGCGTCGCTGGTCCAGGAGTCCGCCCACCCCGAGGCGAACATCATCTTCGGAACGGTGATCGACGACTCGCTCGGCGACGAGGTCCGGGTGACCGTGATCGCCGCCGGCTTCGACAGCGGCACCCCGACGCACAAGAAGCTCGATCCGACGGTCGTCGGCTCCCGTACTCCGGTCGCGTCCGCCCAGTCCGGCCAGGTGGCCCCGCCACCCGCGCCCGGCCCGACCCCCGGCCCCGCGCCGAGCGAGCCGCGGGAGCACACGCCAGAGCCGGCGCCCCGCCCGGAGCCCCCGGCCCCCGCGCCGGAGCCGCACCAGCCGCCCGCCCCGCCAGCGGCGCCGCAGGCGGACCACCAGCCGGAGACCGCGCCCCCGCCCCGCCAGGCCGCGAGCGGCTACGGCACGACCGGGAACCCGATGGGCGGCGGCGTTCCGCCGTCGGCGAGCCCGCGCCGCACCACGCCCGGCACGCCCGGCGGTGGCCTGCCCGGCCGGGCGGTCCCGGTCACCGACGAGCCGGACGACGAGGTGGACGTTCCCCCGTTCATGCGCCGGTAGCCTCCCTGTCGTGATCCTGCGCGTCAGGCGGGTCGTGACGACCCGCGCCGGTGGACGGTCGAAGCCGCCGTACGAGTCGTTCAACCTGGGTGCCGGAGTCGGGGACGATCCCGGCGCCGTCACCGCCAACCGCCACCGGCTCGCCGACGAGCTCGGTCTCGACCGGGACCGGCTGGTGTGGATGGAACAGGTGCACGGGCGCAACGCCGAGATCGTCGACGGCCCGGTGCCCGACGCGGTCGAGGCGACCGACGCGCTCGTCACCACCCGGCCCGGGCTCGCGCTCGTCGCGCTGTGCGCCGACTGCGTCCCCGTGCTCCTGGCCGACCCGGAGGCCGGCGTGGTCGGCGCCGCGCACGCCGGCCGGGTCGGTGCCCGGGTCGGCGTGCTGCCCGCCGCGCTCGACGCCATGGTCGAGGCGGGCGCGGCGATGAACCGGATCGAGGTCCTCCTCGGCCCGGCCGTGTGCGGCGAGTGCTACGAGGTGCCCACGCACATGCAGGCCGACGTGGAACGTCATCTACCGGGCAGCGCGTGCCGGACCAGGCGCGGAACCCCAGGGCTCGACCTGCGCGCCGGGCTCTGGCGCCAGCTCGCCGACGCCGGGGTCGGCCGGGTCGGCGTGGACCCGAGGTGCACCGTTGAGGACGCAACCTTGTTCAGTCACCGCAGGGACGGCACCACTGGGCGATTGGCCGCCGTCACCTGGCTCGAGCCGGACGGTGCCGCGTGAACGCCCGACGGGCGGAGCTGGCCGCCGCGCTGAAGGAGGTCCGTACCCGGATCGACGACGCCTGCCTGGCCGCCGGGCGCGCGCCCGAGGAGGTCCGGCTGGTCGCGGTCACCAAGACGTTCCCGGCGTCCGACGCCGCGCTGCTCTGCGACCTCGGCATGGTCGACCTCGCCGAGAACCGCGAGCAGGAGGCCGTCGCCAAGGCCGCCGACCTGCGGGAACTCCGGCCGGACGCGCCCGTGCGCTGGCACATGGTCGGCCGGCTCCAGCGGAACAAGGCGCGCTCGGTGGTCCGGTGGGCGGCCGAGGTCCAGTCGGTCGACTCGCCGCGGCTGGCCGAGGCGCTGGCCAGGGCGACCGGCAACGCGGTGGACGCGGGGGAGCGCTCCGGCCCGCTCGACGTGCTCCTGCAGGCCAGCATCGACGGCGACCCGGCCCGCGGCGGGTGCCCGCTCGACGAACTCGGCCGGCTCGCCGATGAGGTCACACGAACGGGTGAATTACGGCTGAACGGGATCATGGCCGTGGCGCCGCGTGCGATGGACCCGGCGGAGGCGTTCGGGCGGCTGGCGGAAGCGGCCGCCGGCCTGCGTGAAGATCATCCGGAGGCCACCGAACTGTCCGCCGGGATGACGAACGATCTCGAGGCGGCGATCACTCACGGTTCCACCTGCGTGCGTGTCGGAACCGCGCTGCTGGGTAGCCGCGGGCTAGCCTCCCCCTAACACGCACGGGGAGCCGCGAGCAATCGAGGGCAGGGGTATGGGCACGCTGCAGAAGCTGAAGGCCTACTTCGGAATGGTCCCTGCCGACGAGTACGACGGCTACGACCTCGATGACCTGGACGATGGTGCCATGGACTACCGAACCGGCTACCGGCGGCCCGACTACCTCGCGGACGACGACGACTACGAACCGTATCCGGATGAGCGTCGGCGTGGTTTCGGTGGGCGGCGGGTCTACCGCGACGAACCGATCGACGAGCGGTACGACGAGCGGTTGGACGGTGAGCTGGGCGGCCGTGCCGACTACCCGCAGCGACCGGTCCGGCCCCGTCCGTCCTGGGCGAGCGAGGCCCCCGTGCACGGTGCCCTGGCGGTCGAGCCGACCAGGGCCCCGTCTCCGCGTCCACGCAAGGAACCGGCCCCCCAGCCGGCCACGAGCGCGTACCCGATGGGCCGGATCGTGACGCTGCACCCGACGAGCTTCGCCGAGGCCAGGACCATCGGCGAGCACTACCGGGACGGTACCCCGGTGATCATCAACCTGACCGAGATGGACGACGCGGACGCCAAGCGGCTGGTCGATTTCTCGGCCGGGCTGGCGTTCGCCATGCGGGGTGCGATGGACAAGGTGACGAACAAGGTGTTCTTGATCTCACCGCCGAACGTGGACCCGACCGCGGAGGACAAGAGGAGGATTGCCGAGGGCGGGTTGCTCAACCGAAGCTGAGTGATGGCAGAGTTGACAACGTGGATCCCGTGCGGCTTGTCTTGTATTGGGTACTGTTCGTCTTCTGGCTGTTCCTGACCGCGCGTGTCGTGGTGGAGCTCGTTCGAGCGTTCTCGAGAGAGTGGCGCCCGGCCGGCGGGGTTGCGGTAACGCTGGAGACCATCTACACAGTGACCGACCCTCCGGTCCGCTTGGTCCGTCGGTTGATACCGATGGTCCGGATCGGGGGCGTAGGGCTGGACCTATCGATTATGGTGCTGCTGTTGGTCGTGTTCATACTGATGCGACTGGCCTATCCCGGGTGACGGGGCCCCGGGGTGGACCGCAGCCATGAGTGCGTGAGGTGATCGAATGTCGTTGACCCCCGCTGACGTGCACAACGTCGCGTTCAGCAAGCCTCCCATTGGCAAGCGGGGCTACAACGAGGACGAGGTGGACGCGTTCCTCGACCTGGTCGAGGTCGAGCTGTCCCGCCTGATCGAGGAGAACAACGACCTGCGTGCGCAGGTCGAGCAGCTCGACTCGCAGCTCGAGTCGGCGCGTGCCGACATCGAGGACGCGAGCCGAGGTGTCGCTCCCGCGCCGGCTCCGGAGCCTCGACGCCTGACGCCGGTGCCGCCGCCGAGCGCACTCGAGCAGACCTCGCCCGGCCAGGCGGGTGGCGATCATCACGTACAGGCCGCGAAGGTGCTCGGCCTGGCCCAGGAGATGGCCGACCGCCTCACCGGCGAGGCCAAGGCCGAGTCCGACGGCATGCTGTCCGAGGCGCGCACCAAGTCCGAGCAGCTCCTGTCCGAGGCCAGGGCGAAGTCGGACACCATGGTCAACGAGGCCCGCACCAGGGCCGAGACGATGCTCAACGACGCGCGTACCCGGGCGGAGTCCCTGGAACGCCAGGCCCGCGACAAGGCCACGGCGCTGGAACGCGACGCGCAGCGTCAGCACACCGAGGTCCTCGGCCAGGTGCAGACCGAACGCACCGCGCTCGAGAAGAAGATCGACGAGCTGCGCACGTTCGAACGCGAGTACCGCACCCGGTTGAAGATGCTGCTCGAGTCCAGCCTCCGCGAACTCGGCGACCGGGGTCCGGCCGCACCGTCCAGCCCGTCGTCGGAAGGCGGCAGTCGATCGTCGAGTAGTCAGCAGGGCTACGCGTTCGGTCCCCGCGCCGCCGAGGCCGGCTGACCCGTCCACGCGCCCGCACTGGGGTTCCCGTGCTCTACATCGTCCTGGCCCTGGTGCTGGCCGCGTTCGGTCTGCTGATCGCCGCACTCACGACCGCGAACACCGTCTGGGCGTGGATCTCGGTGACGATCAGCGTGGTGGCCGCCGCGCTGCTCATCGCGGACTGGGTCGGCACCCGCCGCCGCGCCGGCTCGATGACCGCGCCCGCGTCGGCCGCGCCGCCTCGCGCCCCCACGGCGCCTGAGGAGCCCCGCGACCCCGTGCGGGACTTCGAGCAGGTCCACGAGCGCGGACCGGAGCCCGAGCCGATCCCGCTGGTCGAGCAGACCGTCCAGCACGAGCGCTTCCCGGCCCTGCCCCCGCCCGACGAGGAGCCGGGGGAGGAGGCCACCGACGCGTCGGACCTGCTGGTGGTCTCCGAGCTGACCATCGAGGTCCGGGTGGTGGACGAGCACCCCCGCTACCACCTCGGCTCGTGCGCGTGGCTCAAGGACAAGGCCACCCTGCCGCTGCCGGTCAACGAGGCCCGCCAGCTGGGGTTCACCCCCTGCGCCTACTGCGGCCCGGACGCCGTCCTCGCCGCCCGCCACCGCGCCGCCCGTTAAGGCAGCCAATCGTCGTCCTCGCCGATCACCGCCGGGCTCGCCGGCTGGTCCTCGCCCCAGAAGTCGTCCTCCGGTTCCGGGAGGTATCGGGAGGGCGGGCGCACCAGGTCTTCCTCGGGGTTCTCCACCACCTGCCGGAAGGCCCGCAGGAACATGCCGAACCCGGATGTCATCCCCATCACCCCGCCACCCAGGGTACCGGCCTCGCCCCGCCCGGCGGTGAAGTCGGTTGCCGGGGTGGTTACGCTTGTCTCAGTGGTGTTGATCCGGCCATCACCGGGGAGCCTCCGGAAGAACGGGCCCGCGCGGGCCTCAGTAGAACCGGACGGGTAGGCCCGTCACAGCCGAAACGAGTGGCCGTCGCCGGAGCGCGACGGCAAACGGGGTGGTACCGCGGCGTTCGTCGTCCCCGTGTCGTAGCGCACGAGGGAACCGAACCGCGAGGAAACCATGGCATACCCCAAGGCGAACCTGGGCACCGGAGAGGCCGTTCCGGCCCAGCCGTCCTTCCCCACGCTCGAGCTGGCCGTGCTCGACTACTGGGAGTCCGACCACACCTTCCCTGCCTCCGTCGACGCGCGCCCCGCCGGCACCAACGGCGCGAACGAGTTCGTCTTCTACGACGGCCCCCCGTTCGCCAACGGCCTCCCGCACTACGGGCACCTGCTCACCGGCTACGTCAAGGACGTCGTCCCGCGCTACCAGACCATGCGCGGCAAGCACGTCGAGCGCCGGTTCGGCTGGGACTGCCACGGCCTCCCGGCCGAGTTCGAGGCCGAACAGCAGCTCGGCATCAAGACCAAGGCCGAGATCGAGGAGATGGGCGTCGCCGAGTTCAACGACGCCTGCCGGACCTCCGTCCTCCAGTACACCGGCGCCTGGCGCGACTACGTCACCCGCCAGGCCCGCTGGGTCGACTTCGACAACGACTACAAGACGCTCGACCTCGACTTCATGGAAAGCGTCATGTGGGCGTTCAAGTCCTTGTGGGACAAGGGCTTGATCTACGAGGGCCACCGCGTCCTCTGGTACTGCTGGCGCTGCGAGACCCCGCTGTCCAACACCGAGACCCGGATGGACGACGTCTACCTCGACCGGCAGGACCCCGCGGTCACCGTGGGCCTGCGACTGGAGACCGGGGAGCTCGCCCTGGTCTGGACGACCACGCCGTGGACGCTGCCGTCCAACCTCGCCATGGCCGTGCACCCGGACGTCGACTACGTGACCGTGGAACACGAGGGCGAGCGCTACGTCCTCGCCGAGGCGCGGGTCGCCGCCTACGCCCGCGAGCTGGGGGAGGCCCCGCCCGTCCTGGCCCGGTTCAAGGGCGCGGACCTGCTCGGCCGCCGCTACACCCCGCCGTTCGACTTCTTCGCCGGGACCGAGAACGCCCACCAGGTCCTGGCGGCCGACTACGTCACCACCGAGGACGGCACCGGCATCGTGCACATCGCGCCGGCCTACGGTGAGGAGGACAAGGTCGTCACCGACGCGGCAGGCATCACCCCGGTCACGCCGGTCGACGCGCGCGGCCGGTTCGACGCGCAGGTCCCGCCGTACGAGGGCATGCACGTCTTCGACGCCAACGGCCAGATCATCCGCGACCTGCGCGCCACCGGCACCGTGCTGCGGCACGAGACCTACGACCACCCGTACCCGCACTGCTGGCGTTGCGGCAACCCGCTGATCCAGCGCGCGGTCTCGTCCTGGTTCGTCGCGGTGACCAAGTTCCGCGACCGGATGGTCGAGCTGAACCAGGAGATCAACTGGGTGCCAGGGCACGTCCGGGACGGCCAGTTCGGCAAGTGGCTGGAGAACGCCCGCGACTGGTCGATCTCCCGCAACCGGTACTGGGGATCCCCGATCCCGGTCTGGACCTCGGACGACCCGGCCTACCCCCGGGTCGACGTGTACGGCTCGCTCGACGAGCTGGAGCGCGACTTCGGGGTGCGGCCGGCCGACCTGCACCGCCCGCACATCGACGAGCTGACCCGGCCCAACCCGGACGACCCGACCGGGAACTCCACCATGCGCCGGGTGCCGGAGGTGCTGGACTGCTGGTTCGAGTCCGGGTCGATGCCCTACGCGCAGGTGCACTACCCGTTCGAGAACCGCGAGTGGTTCGAGCACCACTACCCGGGCGACTTCATCGTCGAGTACAACGGGCAGACCCGCGGCTGGTTCTACACCATGCACGTGCTCGCCACCGCGCTGTTCGACCGGCCGGCGTTCCGCAACTGCGTCGCGCACGGGATCGTGCTCGGCGACGACGGGCAGAAGATGTCCAAGTCGCGCAAGAACTACCCGGACGTGAACGAGGTCTTCGCCCGCGACGGCTCGGACGCGATGCGCTGGTTCCTGATGTCCTCGCCGATCCTGCGCGGCGGCGACCTGGTGGTGACCGAGCGCGGCATCCGCGACGCGGTGCGCCAGGCCGTGCTGCCGCTGTGGAACACCTGGTACTTCCTCGCCCTGTACGCGAACGTCGAGGGCGTGTCCGGCACCTGGCGGACCGACTCGCCGCACGTGCTGGACCGGTACGTGCTGGCCAAGACGCACTCGCTGGTCGCGTCGACCACCGAGGCGCTGGACCGGTACGACCTGTCCGGGGCGTGCGCCGGGGTGCGGGAGTTCCTGGAGGCGCTGACCAACTGGTACGTGCGCCGCTCGCGGGACCGCTTCTGGGCGGGCGACCGGGACGCGATCGACACCCTGCACACCGTGCTGGAGGTCGTGTCGCGGGTGACGGCGCCGCTGCTGCCGCTGACCACCGAGGCGGTGTGGCGCGGTCTGACCGGCGAGCGCTCGGTGCACCTCGCGGACTGGCCGTCGGCGAACGCGGTGCCGGCCGACGACGCCCTGGTCACCGCGATGGACCGGGTGCGCCAGGTCTGCTCGGCCGCGCTCGCGCTGCGCAAGTCCAACAAGCTGCGGGTGCGGCTGCCGCTGGCGTCGCTCGTCGTGGCCGCCGCCGATGCCGACGTGCTGGCGCCGTTCACCGAGCTGATCGCCGACGAGGTCAACGTCAAGGACGTGTCGTTGACCACCGACGTCGCCGCGCACGGCCGGTTCGAGCTGGTGGTGAACGCGCGGGCGTGCGGGCCGCGGCTCGGCGCGGACACCCAGAAGGTGATCCGCGCGGTCAAGGCGGGCGAATGGACCACCTCCGGCGACTCGGTGGTGGCCGCGGGCATCGAGCTGCTGGCCGGCGAGTACCAGCGCCGGCTGGTGGCGACCGACACCGGCGCGACCGCGGAACTGCCGGCCAGCTCGGGCCTGGTCGTCCTGGACACCGAGGTGACCCCGGAGCTGGAGGCCGAGGGCCTGGCCCGCGACCTGGTGCGCGTGGTGCAACAGGCGCGCCGCGAGGCCGGCCTGGACGTGGCCGACCGGATCGCGCTGACCGTGCAGGCCCCACCGGCGGTGACCGAGGCCGCCCGCGCGCACGAGCGTTTCCTGGCGAGCGAGACCCTCGCCGAGACGGTGTCCTACGCCGACACGTCCGCCTTCACCGGCACCGTCGGCGACGGCGTCCAGGTCGCCGTCGAGGTCCGGAAGGTCTGACGGGAGATGGCGGTGTCGGCGACGCTGGCGGCCCATCAGGTCGTCGAGGAGCGGCGGCGGGCCGGGTTGCCGGTGCTGCCGATGTCGTTCGGGCAGGCCGGGGTGCCGGTGCACCCGCTGTTGGCCGAGGCGCTCGCCGCCGCGGCCGGGCGCAACGCCTACGGCCCGGTCGCCGGCGACCCCGCCGTGCGCGAGGCCGCGGCGGGCTGGTGGACCCGTCGCGGCGTGCCGACCGAGCCCGAGCAGGTCGTGTGCGGGCCGGGCAGCAAGGCCCTGCTGTACGCGACCCTGCTCGCCGCGGGCGGCGACGTGGTCCTGCCGCGTCCGAGTTGGGTCTCCTACGCCCAGCAGGCCGCGCTCACCGGCCACCGGGCGGTCCACGTGCCGACCAGGCCCGGCGAGGGCGGCGTCCCCGACCCGGACCGGCTCGCCGACGCCGTGCGCGCCGCGGACCGGCCGGTGCGGGCGGTGGTGCTCACCCTGCCCGACAACCCGACCGGCCGGCTCGCGCAGCCGGAGACCGTCCGCGCGGTCTGCGCCGTGGCCCGCGAGCTCGACCTGACGATCGTCGCCGACGAGATCTACCGCGACCTCGCCTACGGCGGCGAGTTCCTCAGCCCGGCCGAGGTAGCCCCGGAACGCACGGTCGTCACCACGGGCCTCAGCAAGAACCTCGCTCTCGGCGGCTGGCGCCTCGGCGTCGCCCGGTTCCCCGCCGGCCCCCTGCACGATGCGGTCCTGTCGGCGGCGAGCGAGCTGTGGTCGTGCCCGTCCCGGCCGGTGGAGGCCGCCGCCGCGCTCGCGTTCACCGAGCCGCCCGAGCTGGTGTCCTACGTGGACGATGCCAGGCGCGTCTACGAGCGGATCACCACCGCCGTCGCCGGCGCGTTCGCCGGCGCCGGTGCCGCGGTCGCACCCCCGCGGGCGGCGTTCTACTGCTACCCGGACCTGTCCCCGCGCCTGTCCGGCGAGACCGGTGCCGCCGTCGCGCACCGGCTGCTCACCGAGCACGGCCTGGCCGTCCTCCCCGGCGCCGAGTTCGGCGAGCCGGCGTCCTCGCTGTCCTTCCGCGTCGCCACCGGTCAGCTCACCGGCGACACCGACGACCAGCGCCGCGAGGTGCTGGCCGCCGCCGAACCCCTGGACGCCCCCTGGGTGGCGGCATCGCTGGACCGCCTCGCCGGCGTGCTCGGCGCGGTCCTGCGGTGATCCGCTTCGGCGTCCGGGTCCGGCCCGGCGCCCGGCGCGGCGCGGTGGGCGGTCGCCGGCCGGCCGCCGGCGGTGACGCGCTGGTCGTCGCCGTGCCCGCACCGGCCGTCGACGGCAAGGCCAACGAGGCCGTCCGCCGGGCCATCGCGGAGGCGTTCGGGGTCCGCGCCAGGGACGTGACGATCGTGACCGGCGTCCGTGGCCGGGACAAGGTCGTCGAGGTGGCCGGGGGCGACCCCGAACGCCTCGCCGAGCTGCTCGGCCCTATGCCGTGAGGGTCCAGACCGCGGCGGCGATGGCGTCGGAGTTGCGGTCCAGGGCGGTGGCGTCGATGTTGTCGGTGGTGTCGCAGGGGGAGTGGTAGCACGGGTCGAAGGCGTCGCCTGCCGTGCCGCCCCACTTCTCGGCCTGGGCCGGGGTCTTCGTGCCCTCGGCGCCGGTGAACACGCCGCCGGTCGGGATGCCGGCGTCGGCGAACGCGGCGTGGTCGGAGCGGCCACCGATCTGGATCGGCTCGGTCGGCACGCCCGCCGCCGCGTAGTGGTCGTTCAGCATCTGCTCGAACGTGGCCGAGCCATCCGGCTGCCCGGACGACGAGTACACGAAGTACCCCGCGTTCGGTGAGCCGATCATGTCGAAGTTCAGGTAGCCGGAGATCTTCGCCAGTTCGTCGGCGGGCAGGGACTCCACGTAGTGCGTCGAGCCGACCAGGCCGATCTCCTCCGCGCCCCACCACGCGAACCGCAGGTGCTTCGCCGGCGCCAGGTCCTGCTCGGCCACCGCCAGCGCGACCTCCAGCAGCCCAGCCGACCCCGAGCCGTTGTCGTTGATCCCCGGCCCGACCCGCACGCTGTCCGCGTGCCCGCCGAACATCATCACCGCGTTCTCGTCCCCGCCCGGCCAGTCGGCGATCAGGTTGTAGCCGGTGCCGTTCGCCTCGAACTCCTGCAGCGTGGTGACGAACCCGGCGGCGTCCAGCGCGGACCGGAGGTACTCGAGCGCGGCCAGGTATCCCGGCTGCCCGTGCGCCCGGTTCCCGCCATTGGCCGCCGCGATCCGCTGCAGCTCGGCCAGGTGCGCCTGCACGTCGGCCACCGGGATGTCCGGCGCGGCCGCGTACCGCTCGGTGGTGAACGGCGACGCGGCGGCGGGTTCCGAAGGCGCCGTCGCCGCGCACGCCCCGGCGAGCGTGACGGCGGTGACGCCGAGGGCGGCCACCTTCCGGCCCAACGCACGGCCCAGGCTCATGGTGCTCCCTCCAAGGAGTTGCCGATCTCTCGTCAGCGTGTCAAGAGCGTGTTTCGCACGCTAGGTTCATTCGTCGGTAGTCGCCAGCCGAAACCGGAGGTACGCGTGTCCCCCGAGCTCACCACCGTGCTCGGGGTCGTGGCCGCCGTCCTGCTCGTGGCCGTGCTCGCGGTGCGGGTCTCGGTGCGACTCGGGTTCCCGTCGCTGCTGCTGTTCCTGGCGATCGGCGTCCTGCTCGGCGAGGCCGGCATCGGCATCGAGTTCGAGAACGCGGCGCTCACCGAGTCGCTCGGACTCGCCGCTCTGGTGCTGATCCTCACCGAGGGCGGGCTGTCCACCCGCTGGTCGCAGGTCAAGACCTCGCTGTGGCCGGGGATCCTGCTGTCCACTCTGGCCGTCTGGCTGAGCATCGCGGTCACCGGCGCCGCGCTGCACTGGCTGCTGGGCCTCGACTGGCGGATCGCCCTGCTGTGGGGAGCGGTGCTCGCCTCGACCGACGCCGCCGCCGTGTTCAGCGTGCTGCGCAACGTCGCCGTGAGCCGGCGGCTGGTCGGCGCGCTCGAGCTGGAGTCCGGGATGAACGACGCCGCCGCCTACATGGCGGTGGTGCTGCTCGCGTCCGACATCGCGTTCACCTGGAGCGTGCCGCTGGTGATGGTCTACCAGCTGGTCGTCGGCGGCGTGACCGGGATCGTGCTCGGCCGGCTCGCCGCGGCCGCGCTGCGCAGAGCCGCCCTGCCGGCCACCGGCCTGTATCCGCTCGCGACGGTCGCGGTGTCGATGCTCGCGTACTCCTGCGGGTCGATGCTGGGGGCTTCCGGGCTGCTGGCGGCGTATGTGTCCGCGTTGGTGCTCGGCAACTCCAAGCTGCCGCACCGGACGGACACGCTGTCGTTCGCCGAGGGACTCGGGATCCTGTCGCAGATCGGGCTGTTCGTGCTGCTCGGCCTGTTCATGTCACCCGATCGGTTGCTCTATGCGGTGGTGCCGGGACTGGTGGCGGGGGCCGTGATCACCCTGCTGGCGCGGCCGATCTCGGTCGCCGTCGCGGTGGCGCCGTTCCGGATGCCGTGGCGGGAGCAGGTGTTCCTGTCCTGGGCGGGCCTGCGCGGCGCGGTGCCGATCGTGCTCGCGACGATCCCGCTCACCGGGGGGATGCCGGGCGCGCAGCGGCTGGTCGACGCGGTGTTCGTGCTGGTCATCGTGCTGACCGTGGTGCAGGGCAGCACCCTGAATCTGCTGGCCCGACTGCTCGGGCTCAGCCGGGGCGCGCGGTCCCGGGAGGTGCACGTGGACGCCGCGCCGCTGGACGAGCTGGGCGCGGTGCTGCTGCAGGTGCGGATCCCGCCCGGCTCGAAGTTGCACGGCGTGTACCTGACCGAGCTGCGCCTGCCGATCGGCGCGACGGTGAGCCTGCTGGTGCGACACGGGAAGGGGCACACGCCGTCGCACGACACCCGCCTGCAGGAGAACGACCAGCTGCTCGTGGTGGCGACCGAGCAGGTCCGGTCGGCCACCGAGCACCGGATCCGGGCGGTGGACCGGGCCGGCCGGCTCGCTCGCTGGAAGGGCGAGACCGGCGCGGAGGATTGACCCGGCTCAGTCGGTGAGCAGGTTGATCTGGCGGATCTTGTTCGTCGCGTCCAGCGCGGCGACCTTGTACGACTCGGCCAGCGTCGGGTAGTTGAACACGGTGTCCACCAGGTAGTCGACCGTGCCGCCGCAGCCCATCACGGCCTGTCCGATGTGGACCAGCTCGGTGGCGTGCGTGCCGAACACGTGCACCCCGAGCAGCGACCTGTCGTCGGGCGACACCAGCAGCTTCAGCACGCCGTAGGAGTCGCCGATGATCTGGCCCCTGGCCAGCTCCCGGTACCGGGACACACCGACCTCGAACGGGATCCGCTGCTCGGTCAGCTCGTCCTCGGTGCGGCCGACGTAGCTGATCTCCGGGATCGTGTACACGCCGATCGGCTGCAGCTCGTGCATCGGGTGCGCCGGGTCGCCGCAGGCGTGGTGCGCGGCGAGCCTGCCCTGCTCCATCGACGTCGCGGCCAGCGCGGGGAAGCCGATCACGTCGCCGACCGCGTAGATGTTGTCGACCGCCGTGCGGAACTGCGCGTCCACCGAGATCCGGCCGCGCGCGTCCGCCTCAAGGCCGGCCGCCGGCAGGTCGAGGTGGTCGGTCATGCCCTGCCGGCCCGCCGAGTACATGACCATGTCGGCGGGGATCTTCTTGCCGCTCTCCAGGATCGCGACTGTGCCCTTGGCGTAGCGCTCGACGGCGGCGACGGTCTCGCCGAACCGGAAGGTCACCGCGAGGTCGCGCAGGTGGTACTTGAGCGCCTCGACGACCTCGGTGTCGCAGAACTCCAGCATCCGCATCCGCCGCTCGATCACCGTGACCTTGGTGCCGAGCGCGGCGAACATCGACGCGTACTCGATGCCGATCACCCCGGCTCCGACGACGATCATCGAGCGCGGGATCCGCTCCAGACCGAGGATCCCGTCGGAGTCGATGATGGTGTGGTCGTCGAAGTCCACGGTGGACGGCCGGGCCGGCCGGGTGCCGGTGGCGATGACGATCTTGTCGGCGGTGACCGAGCGCTCCTGCCCGCTGCCGTCGGTCACCTGGACGGTGTTGCGGTCGAGGAAGCGGCCGAGGCCGGGCAGGATCGTGACGTCGTTGCGGGCGAGCTGGGCGCGGATCACGTCGACCTCGCGGCCGACGACGTGGCTGGTGCGGGCGGTCAGGTCACCGATGGTGATCTCGTCCTTCACCCGGTAGCTCTGCCCGTACAGCTCGCGCTGGTTCATCCCGGTCAGGTACAGCACCGCCTCGCGCAGCGTCTTGGACGGGATCGTGCCAGTGTTGATGCACACCCCGCCGATCATGTTGCGCCGCTCGATCAGC
The DNA here is from genome assembly GCF_025165815.1 of Actinophytocola gossypii. GTDB lineage: Bacteria > Actinomycetota > Actinomycetes > Mycobacteriales > Pseudonocardiaceae > Actinophytocola > Actinophytocola gossypii. The sequence continues at coordinate 107,292 of NZ_JAFFZE010000015.1, forward strand.
CCCACCCTGGCCCCGAGCTTCGCGGCGGCGATCGCCGCCTTCTGCCCACCCGGACCGGAGCCGAGCACCAGCACGTCGAAGTCGCTCATGGCCGACAGTCTGGCAATGCCGCGGCGGGATCGGCTACTCTGCCGACTCGAAGGTCATGAGTGTCAGCGCGAAGCCCCGGCTAGCTGACCGGCAACCCTCCTACCGCGGTGGGGTGCCCCGGGTGAGGACCAGGCCCTCCGCGAGGTGCGGGCGGGCAAGCGCGGACCCCCGGGCGGGGTCCCAGACCCGGAGGCTCCCAGATGACGTTCGCCATCCCGTACGCCCGAACCGTGCCCGACGCCGTTCCGCCGGTGGTCGGCGCCGGCCTGCCCGTCCCGCTGGTGGACGGCCGCGAGGTGCCCTACGCCAACCTCGACCACGCCGCCAGCGCGCCGTGTCTGCGCGCGGTGCGCGACGCGGTCGACGAACTGCTGCCGTTCTACGCGAGCGTGCACCGCGGTGCCGGGTTCGCCTCGCAGGTGTCCACCCGGGTCTACGAGCGGGCGCGGGCCGCCGTGCGCTCGTTCGTCGGCGCGCGTGACACCGACGCGGTGGTGCTCACCCGCAACACGACCGACGCGCTGAACCTGCTGGCCAGGGCCCTGCCGAAGGGCACGTCGGTGGTCGTGTTCGACACCGACCACCACGCCGCGCTGCTGCCCTGGCGCGGGCGCCTGGTGCACCGGATCTCGTCCGTGCCCGAGCTGGAGGAGGCGCTCACGGCGTGCCCGACCGGCCCCCGGCTGGTGGTGGTGACCGGCGCGTCCAACGTGACCGGGGAGCTGTGGCCGGTGCGGTCGGTGGTGTCGACCGCGCGCCAGCACGGTGCCCGCGTGGTGCTCGACGCCGCGCAGCTCGCGCCGCACCGACCGGTGGACGTCCGGGCGCTGGACGTCGACTACGTGGTGCTGTCCGGGCACAAGCTGTACGCCCCGTTCGGGGTCGGCGCGCTGGTCGGCCGCGCGGACTGGCTGCGCGCCGCGCCGCCGTACCTCGCCGGTGGCGGCGCGACCCGCCTGGTGCGCGACGACCTGACGGTGTCCTGGAACGAGGGCGTCGAACGGCACGAGGCCGGCAGCCCGAACGTGGTCGGCGCACACGCCCTCGCGGTGGCCTGCCGGACGATCCAGGCGTGGGGCTGGGAGTCGATCGTCGCGCACGAGCGCGCCATGACCGAGCGGCTGCGCACCGGCCTGGCCGGTGTTCCCGGCCTGCGCGAGCTGTCCCTGTTCAACGGCGACCGGGTCGGCGTGGTCAGCTTCGCCGTCGACGGCCACGACCCGGGCCTGCTCGCGGCTGCCCTGTCCGCCGAACACGGCATCGGCGTCCGGGACGGCGCGTTCTGCGCGCACGTGGCGACCCGCCGCCTGCTGGCCTCGGCCGGCGTGCCGGGGGAGCGCGCGCTGCGGGCGAGCCTGGGGCTCGGCAACACCGTCGAGCACGTGGACCGGCTGGTCGCCGCCCTGCACACCCTGGTCACCGACGGCCCCACCTGGAACTACACCCTGGTCGACGGCCGCTGGACCCCGACACCCGACCCGCGCCCCCTGCCGCCGTTCCTGACCGGCGAGTAGGTGCCGACCAGCAGGATCAGCATGTGCCGGATCGTCCGGTTCGGGCGGCGTGGACAATGACCGGGTGAGCGACGAGCGCGACACCGAGACCACGGCCGACCCCGACGTGCCGGACGGCGCCGATCCAGCCGGCGGGGGCGACGACGCGCCGCTGCCGCCTCGGCGGGGGTTCCTGCTTCTCCTGCTCGCGCCGATCATCGTCGTCGCCGACGTCGTGACCAAGGTCATCGCGGTCGCCGCGCTGGACGGGGAGCCGCCGCTCCGGCTGCTCGGCGGGTTCGTCTACCTGCAGATCGTGCGGAACCCTGGGGCCGCGTTCGGGATGGCGACCGGGTTGACCTGGCTGCTCACGCTCGTCGCCGTCGGGGTGGTCATCGCGATCATCTGGATCATGCCGAAGCTGCGGTCGACCGGGTGGGCGGTCGGTCTCGCGCTGGTGCTCGCCGGGGCGCTCGGCAACCTCATCGACCGGTTCTTCCGCGAGCCCGGTCCACTGCGCGGGCACGTGGTCGACTTCGTCTCGCTGTTCGCGCCCAACGGCGACATCTGGCCGGTGTTCAACGTCGCCGACTCGTCGATCGTCTGTGGCGGCGCGCTGATCGTGCTCATGGCGCTGCTCGGCCGCGACTACGACGGCACCCTCACCAAGGACAAGAAGAAGTGAGCGACCGGACCCTTCCGGTGCCCGACGGGCTCGACGGGATGCGCGTCGACGCGGGGCTCGCGAAGCTCCTCGGCCTGTCCCGCACCGCCGCCGCCTCGCTCACCGAGTCCGGCGACGTCAGCCTCGACGGGCGCCCGGCCGGCAAGTCCGACCGGCTCGTCGCCGGCGCCTGGCTCGAGGTGACCCTGCCCGAGCCGGACCGGCCGGTCGAGGTCGAGCCGGTCGCGGTCGCCGGCATGAAGATCCTCTACGAGGACGACGACGTGATCGTGGTCGACAAGCCGGTCGGCGTCGCCGCGCACCCGAGCCCGGGCTGGACCGGGCCGACGGTCGTCGGCGGCCTCGCCGCGGCCGGGACGCGGGTGTCGACCTCCGGCGCGGCCGAGCGGCAGGGCGTGGTGCACCGGCTCGACGTCGGCACCACCGGCGTCATGGTGGTGGCCAAGAGCGAGCACGCCTACACCGTCCTCAAGCGGGCCTTCAAGGAGCGCACCGTCGACAAGGGCTACCACGCGCTCGTGCAGGGCCACCCCGACCCGACCGCCGGCACCATCGACGCCCCCATCGACCGGCACCCCAAGCACGACTACAAGTTCGCCGTCGTCGCGAGCGGCCGGCCGAGCGTCACCCACTACGAGGTCGTCGAGGCGTTCCGGGCGGCGTCCCTCGTGGACATCCGGCTGGAGACCGGCCGCACGCACCAGATCCGGGTGCACTTCTCCGCGCTGCGCCACCCGTGCGTCGGCGACCTGACCTACGGCGCCGACCCCGTGCTCGCCAAACGTCTCGGGCTGACCAGGCAGTGGCTGCACGCCCGGCGGCTCGCGTTCGACCACCCGGCGGACGGCCGGCGCGTCGAGTTCGTCAGCGAGTACCCCGACGACCTGCGCGCCGCGCTCGACAAGCTGGCCGAGGAGAGTTAGGACTCCACGTCCCAAGTCAGGGTGCGGGCCTCGTCGTCCGGCCGGGGACTCCAGCGCACCTGCGTGACCTCGGTGTTCTCCGGCACCACGTACACCGTGTGCCCGCCGGCGGTCTCACCCGGCGGCACGCCGATGCGGTGCGGCGGCCGTGAGGACAGCGACACCGGCGCCTTCGAGATCGTCTCGCCGTCCGGGGTGACCAGCACCAGGTACATGTCGGGCAGCGACTGGAACGCCACCTGCCCCCGGTTGGTCAGCTCGGTGTGCACCACCACCGACCGCTCGCCGTCCTGCAGCCGGTAGCCGGCGGCGGTGAACAGGTAGTCGGCCGGGTCGACGACCTCCACCAGGGCGATCGCGAGCCGCTCGCCCTCCAGCCCCTCGGTCTGCAGCATCGTGCCGACCTTGCCCTGGCGGACGTTGGCGTCCGGGCGCTCGGTCCGCATGGTCGGCTGGGTCATGTCCTGCGGCGGCTGGTCGCCCCGCGCCCACGTCGACGTCTGCGGCGGCCCCCACGTGGTCATCGGCACGTCCGGTTGCGGGGCCGGGACGGGAGCGCTCGGCGGCCCGGTCTGCGCGGCGAACGGCGCGCTCGGTGGACCGGTGCGCGGCGGGTACGCCGGCACCGGGTAGGCCCCGGACGGCACGGCGTGCGGGCCGGACGGCACCTGGTGCGGCCCGGAGGGGACGGCGTGCGGCCCGGACGGGGGCTGCGGCGGCGCTCCGTAGCCGTACTGCATCGGCACCGGACCCGACGGCGGCGCCTGGAACTGCTGTGGTTGCGGCGGTTGCTGCGGGTAGCCGTACGGAACCGGTTGCACGGGCGCGATCGCGGCCCGCAGCCGCGCCGGGTCGCACTCCACGCCGACCAGCAGGGGCAGACCGGTCGCGGACAGCGCGACGAGGCGCGAGGCCACTTCCCGCGGGTCCATGCCCAGCCGGGCGGCGACCTCGTGCACCGCTGCTCTGCCCATCTCGGCGACCATGCCGAGCAGGCGAACGTCTACCGGATCCGTCACGGTCCGCACGCTACCCGGTCCGGTGGATCATCGCGGCGACAGCCGCGCCCGACGGCCCGTATTCGCTGGCAGGATCGCGTCGTGGAGACCGTGCACACCGGACGCTGGACCCGGGCCGACCGCGCCGCCGACCCCTGGCCACGCCTTCCGTTCGACGTGCCGGCCGGCTCTCCCGGGGTCACCGTCGAGCTGGCGGTCGCCGGCCGGGACGCGGTCGTCGACCTCGGCTGCGAGGGCGCGGCCGGCTGGCGCGGCTGGTCCGGCGGCGCGCGCACCCGCTACACGATCACCCCGGACGCGGCGACGCCCGGCTACCTGCCCGGCGAGCTCGAGCCCGGCCGGTGGCACGTCGTGCTCGGACTGCACCGGGTGCCGGCGGACGGCGTGGACGTCACCGTCACCGTCCGCGACGGCGGCACCGTCGAGCCGGACCCTCCGCCGCCACCCGTGCCGGCGCGGCCACCACGCCGCGCACTGCCGGCGCTCCCCGGACAGCGGTGGGTGGCCGCCGACCTGCACGCGCACACGCTGCACTCCGACGGCGAGCTGACCGTCGCCGAACTCGCCGCGGCGGCCGCGACCGCCGGCCTGGACGCGCTCGCGGTCACCGACCACAACACCACCAGCCAGCACGCCCACCTCGCCGAGGCGGGTCGCCGCTACGGCGTCGCGCTGATCCCCGGCCAGGAGATCACCACCGACCTCGGACACGCGAACGCGTTCGGCGACATCGGCTGGGTCGACTTCCGCCTGCCCGCCGACACCTGGGTCGAGACGGTCGCCGGGCGCGGCGGCCTGCTGTCGGTCAACCACCCGCTGGCCGCCGACTGCGCCTGGCGGCACCCGCTGACCACCCGTCCGCCGCTCGCCGAGGTCTGGCACTCCAGCTGGCTCGCTCCGGCCTGGGGCGGCCCGGTCGCCTGGTGGCAGGCGTGGGGCACGGCGACCACGCCCGTCGGCGGCAGCGACTGGCACCGCGCCGGCGACGGCACGAGCCTCGGCTCGCCCACCACCTGGGTCGCCGTCGACGCCGCCGCCGAGACCCCGGACGAGTTGGTCGACGCCGTGCTCGACGGGCTGCGTGCCGGCCGTACCGCGGTCTCCCGGGACCGGGACGCACCGGTCCTGCTGCCGCTCGGCGACGAACTGGTCGCGCTCGGCGCGCCGGGCACACTGGTGCTCGGGGACGGGGTGCGCCGCGCGGTGACCTCGGACCGGGAGGTGCTGCCGGGCGGCCAGGTGCTGTGCGGGCACGACGGGAGCGTGCTCGCGCTCGCGGCGATGACCGAGGTGACCACCATGCATGGCGTGCTGCCGCCGCGGTACGCCTAGCCGGCGTCCGGACCGTCCGCCTGCTGGCCGAAGAAGCGCAGGAGGGCGTCCGCGGTGTCCCGCGGGTTGTCCTCGGCGACGAAGTGTCCTGCCGCTGGGACGTCCTCCCGCTGCGCACGGGGGATCGCCGAGGCGAGCCGGTCTCCGGTACTGGGGTCGAGCCACTGGTCGTGCTCGCCCCACAGCACCAGGGTCGGTGCGGTGACGCGGTCCAGGAGGTCCACCACGTCGCGGGTGTCGTCGAAGTGGACGCTGGTGACCTGGTCGACCCAGCGCTGCTGCCCCTCGGGTCCCGTCCAGGGAGCGAGATACGCGTCGAGGACCGCGTCGGGCATCTCGCGGTGGGTCGCGGTGCGCAGGCGCGGCGCGATGATGTCGGCGAAGACGTGCGGCGGCATCGTGCGGTAGGCGTCCGCGTGGCGCTGCATGTGTTCGGTGAAGGGGGTGTTCCACGGGCCGATGACGGCCCCGTCGAGCAGCGCGAGCCGACGGGCGGGCACCTTGTCGACCAGGTGTGCTCGCAGCACGATTCCGGCGCCGATGTCGTGCCCGACCAGGTCGGGCACGTCAAGCCCCCAGTGCGCCACCAACTCGGCGAGGGTCCGGGCCTGCCGGACGATCGACGGCGCGACCCCCGGGTCGGTTCGGGAGTCGCCGAAGCCCAGCATGTCCCACACGTGGACGGTGTGCCGGCGGGCCAGGACGGGGACCACCTCGCGCCACAGGTAGGCCGACGCCGGTGTGCCGTGGGTCAGTACCACCGGCGACCCTTCGCCGAAGACGCCGGCCGCGACCACGCCGCCGGATACCCGGACCCGGTCGGTCAGCCGCCACGTCCCGGACCTGGTGCGTGTGTTCATGTCCCCTCCCGGGAGTAATGGGTAAATTGAGCTTGTAGCGGTTACAGTAGCAGGAGGTAAGGCTTGAAGATAGTTTTCACCGATTACGTACTCGGTGCTGGTGTGGCCACCGGCCTGGTCAACACGTCCCCCGTGGTGCGTGGCGCCGGCGAAGTGCTCACCGACCCGGCGGCCCTGGACCGGTTCCTCGCCGACCACGGCCTCCGGTCCGGTGCGGTGCGGGCCAGTGACGACCTGGCGAGGGTGCACGCCCTCCGCGACGAGATCCGCGCCGTGCTGGAGGCCGCCGAGGACGACGCCGCCCGTCGGGCCACCGAACTGGTGGCCCGCGCCGGAGTCGGTCCCGGGCTGCACCGCGACACCGCGGGCCGCTGGCAGTGGCACGTCGTGACCGCGCCGCACGTGTCACTGGCCGACGAACTGGCCGTGCTCACGGGAACAGGGCTGCTCGGCGTCCTGCACGCGCTGAGCTACGACCGGTTTCGCCACTGCGCCGCCCCGGGCTGCAACGGCATGTTCGTCGACACCAGTCGCGCCGGGCGGCGTCGCTTCTGCATGCCCGACCTGTGTGGCAACCGCCTCAACGTCTCGAACCACCGGTCGCGGCGCCGGAAGGCAACCTGACGGCTCCCGCCCGTCGCGGAACGAGAATCCGCACGGCGCCGCCGGCACGCCGCTCAGGTGGTGAGCCGGGTGCGCAGGGCGGCGAGCTCGGCGTCGGACAGGCCGTTGTCGAGGAGGAAGCCGGGTATCGCGAGCGACGCGATCGTCGAGGTCAGGGACGCCTCCATGGTCGTGCCGTGGTCCGCGAGGAGCTCGCGCACGGCGGTGAGCTGGTCGCGGATGCCGAGCTCGTCGTACCGCTGCTTCATCCGGTCGTAGGTCAGCAGGTAGTCGGCGACGATCTCCGCCGGCGCCGCGCCGGCCAGCGTGAGCAGGACCAGGGCGAGCAGCCCGGTCCGGTCCTTGCCGCCCGCGCAGTGGAACACCACACAGCCAGGCGCGGCGTTCGCGATCGCCCGCACCGCGGTGACCACCGGCTCCGGGTGCTCGGCCAGCATCGCCGGGAAGTACAGCGGCGAGGCAAGGTTGTCGATCGTCGTCCAGTGCTCGTGGAACGGTGTGCCGACCGGGTCCAGCGGCACCCGCACGGTCGTGATCCCCGCCGGTCGCGGCGTGAGCTCCGGCTCGCACTCGTCGGCGTGACGTAGGTCGACGACCGTGCGGACCCCGTAGTCCCATGCCGCTGTCCAGCCGGCCGCGCTCAGCCGCGTCGGCGCCTCCATCCGGACCAGTGCACCCGGCCTGATCCACCCCAGCCCGCCCAGGTCACGGGCATTGACACACCCGTCCCACGAAAGCTCTCGGCCACTGCCCACGTCCCCAGGACGCGGCGCCACCGCCCCCGGTTGTCCGAGCGACCGGTCAGTGGGGAGCGGGATTCCCGCCAATTCGGTTGAGCCCGGTGTTTCGATGGCCGTATGGACTCCTCGACAGTGGTCGCGTTCGCCGTCGCGTGCGTCGTCATCAGCGTCGTGCCAGGCCCGGACATGCTGTTCATCGTGGCCAACGGGATCGCGCGCGGGCGGGTCGCCGGGGTGCTGGCCGCGCTCGGCATGTCGACCGGGATCGCCGTGCACACGGTGGCCGCCGCGCTCGGGCTCGGTGCCCTGCTGCAGGCGGCGCCGGTGGCGCTGGACGTGGTGCGGATCGCCGGGGCGGTGTTCCTCGTGTACCTGGCGGTCTCGACCCTGCGCTCGGCCGGGGACGTCGCGGAGCGGGCGCCGGAGCGGTACGGCTCGGCCACGCTGCGGCGGACCTACCTCATGGCCGTGCTGACCAATCTGTCCAACCCGAAGGTGATCCTGTTCTACGTGGCGTTCTTCCCCCAGTTCCTCACCGAGGGCGGCTGGGCGGTGCCGGTGCAGTTCCTCGTGCTCGGCGCGATCCTGGTCGCCATCGGCTTCGCCGTGGACGGCACCGTCGGCGTGGCCGCGGGCGCCCTGTCCGCGCTGCTGCTCCGCCGGCCGGCGATCCGGCGCTGGCTCAACCGCGTGTCCGCCGCCATCTTCGCCGGTCTCGCGGTTCGCCTCGTGGTCGACCGCTAGGCCGGCAGCTCGGCGCGCAGCATCCGGTACAGCACCTCGTCCCGCCACGCGCCGTCGCGGAACGAGAACCCGTGCAGCACGGCCTCGCGGACGAAGCCGGCCTTCTCCAGCGCCCGCTGCTCGGCGACGTTGCCCGTCTCGGTCCACGCCTGGATCCGGTTGATCGGGTGGTGCGCGAACAGGTAGCGCGCCGCCAGCTTCTGGGCCGCCGTGCCGTGTCCCCGGCCGCGCGCGTCCGGCACCAGGGCGATGCCGAGTTCGAACAGGTGCGAATGCTGCCCGGTGGAGATCTTGTTCCACGAGACGAACCCCAGCGTCTCGTCGCCGGACGCGACCATCAGCATGGTCCGGTCGTTCTCGATCAGCCGGTTGTCCGCCCACCGCCTGCGCCAGACCGCGTCGTCGGTGAACCCGCCCCAGTTGAAGACGCCGATCGACTCCGGGTCCTCGGCCATGTCCCGCAGGAGGTCCAGATCGGGTTCCGTCACCGGCCGCAGCCGTGTCCCCTCGGTCATGCCGGCACCGTAACCGGGCCGGCCGACCGGGGCATCACAATTCGGAGAGCACTGTTCGAACGTCCGGCCGACCTCCGTCGACGGCGTCGCTCACCCTGGCAAGCGCACGGCCCGTCGGCCTCGTCCGAACAGCGCGCTCAGACCAGCTCGGCGTCCAGCGTGATCGTGGTGCCGGCGAGGGCCTGGGAGACCGGGCAGTTCTTCTTCGCGTCCTCGGCGGCCGCGGCGAAGTCCTCCTTCGAGATGCCGGGGATGCTGGCGCGCACGGTCAGGTGGATGCCGGTGATGCCCTCACCCGGCTGGAACGTGACGTCGGCCTTGGTGTCCACAGTGGTGGGAGGGGTGCCGGCGCCGGCGAGCCCGTGCGAGAGCGCCATCGAGTAGCAGGTCGAGTGCGCGGCCGCGATCAGCTCCTCCGGGCTGGTCTTCCCGTTGGCGGCCTCGGCGCGCGACGGCCACGACACCGGGTAGGAGCCGATGCCGGACGAGTCCAGCGACACGGTGCCGGAGCCGTCGAGCAGCGCGCCCTCCCAGTGGGCGTTGGCGGTGCGGGTGGTGGCCATGGGGTTCCTCCTCGGTCGGAACGGATGATCAGTGCCCATCCTGCCCACATCGGACCGGGACGCGCAGCCGCATGTGACCTGACCGCGAGGCGCTCTCGACACGATGGGGTGACAACGCAGTCGCATCGCTCGTATGTTCGATACGATGTTTGTGGGTCACGAGTGTCGAGAACGCGGTGCCGGCTCCGTCCCAGTGGCGGGAGCGGCCACGAGAGGCCGCGCGACACAGGAGCGGAACATGACGATCCAGCGGATGGACAACGTCGGCATCGTGGTCGAGGACCTGCCGGCCGCGGTCGCGTTCTTCCTCGAGCTCGGCCTGGAGCTCGAGGGCGAGGCACCGGTCGGGGGGCCGGCGGTGGACCGCCTCGTCGGACTCGACGGCGTCCGGTGCGACCTGGCCGTGGTGCGGACCCCGGACGGCCACGGGCGGCTCGAGCTGATGAAGTTCCACTCGCCGGCGGCCACCGCCGGCGACCCGGACGCACCGGTCAACGCCCTGGGCATCCGGCGCGTCATGTTCGCCGTCGAGGACATCGAGGACGTCCTCGCCCGGCTGCGCGCCCACGGCGCCGAGCCGATGGGCGAGCTGGTGCGCTACGAGGACGACTATCGGCTCTGCTACGTCCGCGGACCCGGAGGCATCATCCTCGCACTGGCCGAGAAGCTCGACTGACGACCGACCCGCACCGGAAAGGACACCGCGAGCCATGGCCCCGACGACGTCGACGGATCCCGGTGCGCACCCGTCATCGATCAGCGAACCGGGAGGTCACACGGGGGAGTCGTCCAGCACCGCCGGCCGCGCCGGGTCGTCCACCCGCACGCCGGTGTCGGCCACGTGCAGCGGCCGCGCCTCGGCGTCGTACCGCGCGAACGCCGGCAGCATCCACGCCTCCGCCGCCGGTGTCCTCCTGGCCAGCGCTGGCGCGGAGATCCACAGGTGCACGGTGTGCTCGAACGGCAGCCCCCGGCCGAGCAACAACGTCCCGTCCAGGACCAGCACGCCGCCCTCGGCCAGCGCGACGTACTCCGCCCGGCTGGCCCGGTCGGTCTCGGCGTTCCACAACGTCGGCAGCACCCGCCCGGTCCCGCCCGCCTCGAGCGGGTCCAGCACCTCGCGCCGCAGCCCGCCCACGTCGAGCCAGTCGTCGTACCGCGCGTCCGGGTCCTCGCGGCCGCGCTCGAACCGCAGCGACGCCGGCCGGAGGAAGTCGCCCGCCGACACCCGCAGCACCGACCGCCCCCGCAGCCGCAGCGCCTCGGCGAGGGCGTCCGCGAGCGCCGCCGGGTCGGCCGGCGGCGCGCCGTCGACCGCCACCCTGGCCCAGGCGCCGGCCGGTCGTCCGGCGACCCGCTCGGCCACCTCGTCGACCAGCAGCTCGGGGGAGATGGGCCGGAACCGCACGTCCTCGAGCATGCCAGCGACGCGGAATTGTCGGTGCCACGCGGTAGAAACCCGCCATGCACGACACGCCAGATCCGGTTGTTCGTCACCGCTTCACCGCGTCGTAGGGTGATGCCTCGTGGCGGCTGATTCCTTCGTTCATCTCCATGTGCACACCGAGTACTCGATGCTCGACGGGGCTGCCAAGGTGGCACCGCTGTTCGCCGAGGCGGCCCGGCTCGGCATGCCCGCCGTCGGCATGACCGACCACGGCAACATGTACGGCGCCGACGAGTTCTACCAGACCGCCCGCAAGACCGGCATCAAGCCGATCATCGGGATCGAGGCCTACGTCGCCCCGACGAGCCGCTACCACAAGAAGCCCGTCTTCTGGGGCGAGGCGCGGCAACGCAGCAGCGACGAACTCGGCGAGGGCGGCGACGTCTCCGGCGGCGGCGCGTACACGCACATGACGATGCTCGCCGGCAACGCGCAGGGCCTGCGGAACCTGTTCACGCTCTCGTCGCGCGCGAGCATGGAGGGCTACTACCGCAAGCCGAGGATGGACCGCGAGCTGATCGCCGAGCACGCCGAGGGGATCATCGCCACCACCGGGTGCCCGTCCGGCGAGGTGCAGACCAGGCTCCGGCTCGGGCAGCCGGCGGAGGCGCTCCAGGCGGCGGCGGACTACCAGGAGATCTTCGGCAAGGAGAACTTCTTCCTCGAGCTGATGGACCACGGGCTGCCCATCGAGCGCTCGGTCCGCGAGGGCCTGCTGGACATCGCCCGCAAGCTCGACCTCCCCCCGCTGGCCACCAACGACTCGCACTACGTCACCCAGGACCAGGCCGACGCCCACTCGGCGCTGCTGTGCGTGCAGTCCGGCAAGACCCTGTCCGACCCGAACCGGTTCAAGTTCGACGGCGACGGCTACTACCTCAAGTCCGCGGCCGAGATGCGCGAGTACTGGGACTCCGAGGTTCCCGGCGCCGCCGACTCGACGCTGCTGATCGCCGAGCGGGTCGAGTCCTACGAGGAGGTCTGGGCCCCGGCCGACCGGATGCCGGTGTTCGAGGTGCCGGAGGGCGAGACCCAGTCCAGCTGGCTGTACAAGGAGGTCATGCGCGGCCTCGAGTGGCGGCTCCCCGAGGGCGTGCCCCAGGAGTACATCGACCGGGCCGACTTCGAGGTCGGCGTGATCAGCCAGAAGGGCTTCCCCGCCTACTTCCTCGTGGTCGCCGACCTCGTCGCCTACGCCCGCAGGGTGGGCATCCGGGTCGGTCCCGGCCGTGGCTCGGCCGCCGGCTCGCTGGTCGCCTACGCGATGGGCATCACCAACCTCGACCCGATCGCGCACGGCCTGCTGTTCGAGCGGTTCCTCAACCCCGAGCGCACCGCCATGCCCGACATCGACATCGACTTCGACGACCGCAGGCGCGGCGAGATGATCGCCTACGCCACCGACAAGTACGGCGCGGACAAGGTCGCCCAGGTCATCACGTTCGGCACCATCAAGACCAAGGCCGCGATCAAGGACGCCGCCCGCGTCCTGCACGGCCAGCCCGGCTTCTCCATCGCCGACCGGATCTCCAAGGCGCTGCCGCCGCCGGTGATGGCCAAGGACATCCCGCTGTCCGGCATCGTCGACACCAGCCACGAGCGCTACGCCGAGGCCGCCGAGGTCCGCACCCTGATCGAGACCGACAACGAGGTCGGCAAGATCTTCGAGACCGCCCGCGGCCTGGAAGGCCTGATCCGCAACGCAGGCGTGCACGCCTGCGCGGTGATCCTCTCCTCCCAGCCGCTGATGCAGTCGATCCCGCTGTGGCGGCGCGACGACGGCTCGATCATCACCGGCTGGGACTACCCGTCCTGCGAGGCCATCGGCCTGCTCAAGATGGACTTCCTCGGCCTGCGCAACCTCACCGTCATCGGCGACGCGATCGACAACATCAAGACCAACCGGGGCGAGGACATCGACCTCGACACCCTGCCACTGGACGACAAGGCCACCTTCGAGCTGCTGGGCCGCGGCGACAGCCTCGGCGTGTTCCAACTCGACGGCGGCGCCATGCGCGACCTGCTGCGCCGCATGCAGCCGACCGAGTTCAACGACATCACCGCGGTGAACGCCCTCTACCGCCCCGGTCCGATGGCGATGAACACGCACAACAACTACGCCGACCGCAAGAACGGCCGGCAGCGGATCGTGCCGATCCACCCCGAGCTGGAGGAGCCACTCAAGGACATCCTCGCGGAGACCTACGGCCTGATCGTCTACCAGGAGCAGATCATGCAGATCGCTCAGAAGGTGGCCGGGTTCTCCATGGGTCGAGCCGACGTGCTCCGCAAGGCCATGGGCAAGAAGAAGGCGGACGTCCTGGAGAAGGAGTACGCCGGCTTCGAGGAGGGCATGAGGGCCAACGGCTACTCGCCGGACGCCATCAAGACCCTGTGGGACACCATCCTCCCGTTCGCCGGGTACGCGTTCAACAAGTCGCACGCGGCCGGTTACGCCCTGGTCGGGTACTGGACCGCCTACCTCAAGGCGAACTACCCGGCTGAGTACATGGCCGCGCTGCTCACGTCGGTCGCCGACAACAAGGACAAGTCCGCAGTGTACCTGTCCGAGTGCCGCCGCGCGGGCATCAAGGTGCTGCCGCCGGACGTCAACGAGTCGGCGCTGCGGTTCGCCGCGGTCGGCACCGACATCCGCTTCGGCATGGGCGCGGTGCGCAACGTCGGCGCGAACGTGGTCGAGTCGATCATCCAGACCCGCGAGGCGAAGGGCGCCTACACGTCGTTCACCGACTTCCTGGACAAGTCCGAGCTGCTGTGCTGCAACAAGCGGGTGATCGAGTCGCTGGTCAAGGCCGGCGCGTTCGACTCGCTCGGCCACACCAGGCTGTCGCTGATCCAGGTGCACGAGGAGGCCGTGGAGGCGGTCGTCGGCCTCAAGCGCCAGGAGGCGATGGGCCAGTTCGACCTGTTCGGCGGCGACGAGGGCACCCCGGCCTCGGACGACGCGTCCCCGCTGGCGCACCTCAAGTTCACCGCCGAGGAGTGGCCGCGCAAGCAGCTGCTCGGCTACGAGCGGGAGATGCTCGGCCTGTACGTCTCCGCGCACCCGCTGGACGGCGCGGAACGCCTGCTCCGCAAGCACGCGCCGAAGCCGATCGCGGAGATCATCAGCGACGCCCCGAAGGAGGGCGAGATCGTCCTCTCCGGGATGATCTCCGCCCTGGAACGCCGGGTGAACAAGCAGGGCGAGCCGTGGGCGATCTGCACCATCGAGGACCTGGACGCCTCGATCGAGGTGCTGTTCTTCGCGAAGTCGTACTCGGTCCTGTCCCAGGACCTGATCGAGGACGCCGCGGTGGCGGTGAAGGGCAGGGTGAACTGGCGCGAGGACAAGATGTCCATCTTCGGCTCCGGCCTGATCCCGCTGGACATCACCGACGCCGACCTCGGCCCGGCCGGCGAGGAGCCCCCGTTCGTCCTGCTGTGCAACCCGGGCAAGCTCAACGACGAGGTCGTGGGGGAGCTGAAGAACACCCTCTCGGCCCACCGCGGCGACACCCCGGTGCACCTCAAGTTCGCGCACAAGGAGAACGGCGTCACCCTCGCCCTGGACGACTACCCGATCAAGGTGACCGCGGCCTTCCTCGGTGAGATCAAGGCCATCCCCGGGGTGGCGGTGGACGCCTGACGGCCGTCTGACCGGCGGGTATTAGCCTGCCGGGGTGGATGTCGCCCAGCTGATCGAGCTCGACCGCGCGCACGTCTGGCACCCGTACGGGCCGATGCCGGGGACCGTGGACCCCCTGGTCGTCGAGTCCGCTTCCGGGGTCCGGCTGCGGCTCGCCGACGGGCGGGAACTCGTCGACGGCATGTCCTCCTGGTGGGCGGCGATCCACGGCTACCGGCACCCGGTGCTCGACGCCGCGCTCGTCGAGCAGTCCCGGCGGATGAGCCACGTGATGTTCGGCGGCCTCACCCACGAGCCGGCGGTCCGGCTCGCCGCCACCCTCGTCGACATCACCCCCGAGCCGCTGCGGCACGTGTTCCTCTGCGACTCCGGCTCGGTGTCGGTCGAGGTCGCGATCAAGATGTGCCTGCAGTTCTGGCGCTCGGCCGGCCGGCCGGAGAAGCGCCGGCTGCTCACCTGGCGCGGCGGCTACCACGGCGACACCTTCCACCCGATGAGCGTGTGCGACCCCGACGGCGGCATGCACAGCCTCTGGCGCGGCGTCCTCCCGGACCAGCTGTTCGCGCAGGCCCCACCCGCCGAGCTGGACCACGACCACGTCGCCCATCTCGCCGAACTGATCGAGACCCACGCCGACGAGCTGGCCGCGGTCATCGTCGAGCCGGTCGTGCAGGGCGCGGGCGGCATGCGCTTCCACGACCCGCGCTACCTGCACGTGCTGCGCGAGCTGACCCTCGCCCACGACGTGCTCCTGGTGTTCGACGAGATCGCCACCGGGTTCGGGCGCACCGGCGAGCTGTTCGCCGCCGACCACGCCGCGGTGAGCCCGGACGTGATGTGCGTCGGCAAGGCGCTGACCGGCGGCTACCTCACCATGGCCGCCGCCCTGTGCACCGGACGGGTCGCCGACGGGATCTCCCGCGGCGAGGTCCCGGTGCTCGCGCACGGCCCCACGTTCATGGGCAACCCGCTGTCCGCCGCGGTCGCCAACGCCTCGATCGACCTGCTGCTCGGCCAGGACTGGCGCGGCACCGTCGACCGCATCGAGCGCGAGCTCACCGACGGCCTCGCCCCGGCGGCCGACCTTCCCGGCGTGCGGGACGTGCGGGTCCTCGGCGCGATCGGCGTCGTCCAGCTCGACCACGAGATCGACCTGGCCGCCGCGACCCGGGCCGCCGTCGACCACGGCGCCTGGCTCCGACCGTTCCGCGACCTCATCTACACGATGCCGCCGTTCGTCAGCGAGCCCGCGGACATCGCCACCGTCACCGGCGCCGTGCTGGCCGCCGCGAAGGCCGGCTGAAGCCCGCTCACCGGCACCGGGACCGCGCGGTCCGGCGCGGCCGGAGTCCGGCCAGGGCGCCGGCCAGCTCGGCGACCGTCGGTTCGACGAGCACGGTGCCGTCCGGGGTCACCACCACCGGGATGTCGGTGCGGCCGCCGGCCAGCTCCACGGCCGCGGCCCGGACCTCGTCGTCGGTGGTGTCGTGCCCGGTGAACGGGACGTGGTGCCGGTTCATCCAGGTGATGGCGCCGCGGGTGTCGTCGCACCAGTCCGCGCCGTACAGCTGGACGCGCCCGGTCCCGGTGATCACGGGTAGACCATACCGAGCCCGGGGCGGGTGCGGTTGCGGCGAACGGGTGGGTCTAGCCTGACGCTCCGTGAGTGTCCCCGCCGAGGTTCCCGCGGACGTCCTGGTGCTCACCGGTACCGGTACCGGAGTCGGCAAGACCGTCGTCACCGCGGCCGTCGCCGCGCTGGCCCTGCACCGGCGGCGCAGCGTGGCCGTGCTGAAACCGGCGCAGACCGGGCTCGGACCGGACGAGCCGGGCGACGTCGACGACGTGAGCAGGCTCGCCGGTGGCGAGGTCACCACCTGGGAGCTCGCCCGGTTCCCCGACCCGCTCGCCCCGGGCACCGCCGCCCGCCGCGCGGACATCCTCCCGGTCACCCCCGCCCAGGCGGCCGCCGCGGCGGTCGAGCTCTCCCGGGGGCACGACCAGGTGCTCGTCGAGGGCGCGGGCGGCCTGCTGGTGCGGATGGACGAGCACGGCGGCACCCTCGCCGACGTCGCCTGGTCGATCGGCGCGCCGGTGCTGATCGTCGCGGACGCCGGGCTCGGCACGCTCAACGCCACCGCGCTCACCGCCGAGGCACTGCGCGTCCGGGGGATCGCCTGCGCGGGGGTCGTCGTCGGCTCCTGGCCGGCCGAGCCCGACCTCGCCGCCCGCTGCAACCTCGACGACCTGCCGGTGGTCGCGGAGGCTCCGCTGGTCGGGGCCGTTCCGGCGGGCGCGGGCACGCTGGGCCGGGAGGAGTTCCTGACCGTCGCCAGGGCCTCGCTCGCTCCCTCGTTGGGGGGCGAGTTCGACGCGACCGGGTTCGCCGCCGAACACGCGGCGTGATGACGGCCGGCTCGAGGGCCGGTAAGCGCGTGAGATACATCGCCTTCGTCACGCGGCCTCGTGCGGCAGACTTGCCCGGAGGTCCATCACCACGAGCGAGGAGGCATTCGTGACCGCTGCCGCTGAACGGACTGGCGCCGACCGGACCGAGGCCGACCGCACGCCCGCCGACGTGTTGGCGGTGGCCCGCGAGCAGGTGCTGGAGCGCGGCGCCGGCCTGGACGAGCCGCGGGTGCTCGAGATCCTCCGGCTGCCCGACGAGCGCATGCCGGAGCTGCTGGAACTCGCGCACGAGGTACGGATGCGCTGGTGCGGCCCGGAGGTCGAGGTCGAGGGCATCGTCAGCCTGAAGACCGGCGGCTGCCCCGAGGACTGCCACTTCTGCTCGCAGTCCGGCCAGTTCCCCTCGCCGGTGCGCTCGGCGTGGCTGGACATCCCCGGCCTGGTGAAGGCCGCGCGGGAGACCGCCGCGACCGGCGCGAGCGAGTTCTGCATCGTCGCCGCCGTGCGCGGCCCGGACAAGCGGCTGATGTCCCAGGTCCGCGACGGCATCAAGGCGATCCGCGAGGACGGCAACGACATCCAGATCGCCTGCTCGCTCGGCATGCTGACCCAGGAGCAGGTGGACGAGCTCGTCGGGATGGGCGTGCACCGCTACAACCACAACCTGGAGACCGCCCGGTCCCACTTCCCGAGTGTGGTCACCACCCACACCTGGGAGGAGCGCTGGGAGACCCTGCGGATGGTGCACGAGGCGGGCATGGAGGTCTGCTGCGGCGGCATCATCGGCATGGGGGAGACCGTCGAGCAGCGCGCCGAGTTCGCCGTCCAGCTCGCCGAGCTGGACCCGCACGAGGTGCCGATGAACTTCCTCATCCCGCAGCCCGGCACCCCCTACGAGGACTTCGAGCTGGTCGAGGGCCCGGACGCGCTGCGCACGGTGGCCGCGTTCCGGCTGGCGATGCCGCGCACGATGCTCCGCTTCGCCGGCGGCCGCGAGCTGACCCTCGGCGACCTGGGCGCGGAGAAGGGCATGCTCGGCGGCATCAACGCGATCATCGTCGGGAACTACCTGACCAACCTGGGCCGCCCGGCGCAGCAGGACCTCGACATGTTGACCGAGCTGAACATGCCGATCAAGGCACTCAGCGACACCCTCTGATGTACTGCGTGCACTGCGGCAGGCCGCCGGGGGAGGGTGAGCACACCCGCTGTCAGGGCGCGCGCGGGGCGATCGACCCGCCGCGCTTCTGCCCGGAGTGTGCCCGCCGGATGGTGGTCCAGGTGACCCCGTCCGGGTGGTCGGCGCGCTGCAGCCGGCACGGCGACCGCTCTTCGTTCAACACCGCGTCGGCGACCGACTAGGCTCTGACCACGGACTGTTGGCGGTACTGAGCGGGAGGTCGGCGTGACGGAGCAACCCGGTGCGGCACAGGACGCCGCACCGCTCCGAGAGGATCACGCCGAGCCGAACGGGCAGGTGCCGCCCACCTACCCGGCCTACCTGCCGCCCCCGTGGCGCCAGGAGCGGCCGAGGGTGGTGGTGCGGGCCGACCTGCTGCCGGCGGTCACCGTGCTGTCCACGGTGTCGCTGCTCGGCCTGCCGGTCGCCTGGCTGTGGTCGGTGCTCGCGCCCCCGCAGCGGCAGGTGGTCGGCGGGGACGGGCAGGCGTTCCCGCTGCCGGCGGAGAGCTACCACCGGGCCGACGCCCTGGTGATCTTCCTGCTGCTCTGCCTGGCTGCCGGCCTGTGCACCGGGCTGGCGGTGTGGTTCCTGCGCGAACGCCGCGGCCCGGTGATCATGCTCGCGGCGGTGCTCGGATCGGTGGTCGCCGGCTGGCTCGCCGCCCAGGTCGGTGAGTCCTGGGCGGCCGGTCGCTACCCGGTGCCCGGCGACGTCCAGGTGCTGGACGTGGTCGAGACCGCCCCGGAGCTGGAGAGCCTGGGCGTGCTGCTGGCCTGGCCGCTGACCGCCGCGCTGGTCTACGGCGTGATGGCGGCGTGGAACAGCATGGACGACCTCGGCCGCCGGCTCGGCTAGTTCTCGGCTGGTTCTCGGTTAGTTGAAGCCTCCGGCGACGGTGACGAGTTCGCCGGTGATGTTGCCGTTGGCCGGCGAGCCGAGGAACAGCACCGCCCGCGCGATGTCGTCCGGCGTGGACAGCCTGCGCGTCGCCGTCCGGGCGATCTGCTGGTCGCGCACCGGTTGCGGCATCTCGGTGAGGTTGCGCTCGGTCGTGGTGAGCCCCGGCGAGACGATGTTCACCAGTACCTCGCCCGCGAGGTCGGAGATGAGACCGTTCGCGAGTCCCACGAGAGCGGCCTTGGCGGCGCTGTAGAAGCCGAGGCCGTGCAGCGCGGGGTCGCGGTGCCGGACCAGGTCCGATGAGATGAGGACGATGCGGGCGTCCGCGCGCCCGCGCATCGCCGGCAGGACCGCCTGGAGCAGTGCGATCAGGCCCTCGACGTTGGCGCGCAGCATGCCCTGCCACTCCGTGTCGGGCACGTGCTCGAAGCGCCTGCTCTGGTCCGGCAGCTCGTCCGGCCAGCGCACGGCGTTGGCCACGAACACGTCGACCCCACCCCACCGCCGCCCGATCGCCGTGACGGCCGCCGCGCCGGACGACGGCTCGTCGAGGTCGACGCGGACCGGCAGCGCTTCCGCGCCCAGGTCCCTGATCGCCGCGGCCGTCTGGTCGGCCAGTTCCCTGTGGCTGTGATAGCTGAACGCGACCCGGGCACCCTCGCCGGCGTAACCGAGCGCGATGGCGCGTCCGATGCCGCGCGAACCACCGGTGACGAAGACTGTTCTGCCGAGGAGCTGAAGATCCATGGGGACTCCCGGGTCGGCCACAAGTACTAAGCCAGCTTAGCAGTTAGTAAGCAGGCTTAGTACTTTCGTGGTCCTTACTGACCCCGGAGCCCGGTCGTCATCTTCGCCAGCAGTGCCGCGAACGTCGCCGTCTCGTCCTCGGTGAGCAGGCGCACGGCGTCCCGCTGCAGCTGCCCGATCGTCGCGTGCACCGGATCCCGGAGCGCGGCGCCGTGCTCGGTGAGCCAGGTGCGGATCCGGCGTTTGTCCTGCTCGTCGTCGCGCCGCAGAACGAGCCCGGCGTCCTCCATGCGACGCAGCAGCCGGGTCAGCGTGGCCGGCTCGACGCCGATGCGGCGGGCGAGCTCGGTGGGGGTCAGTCCGTCCTCGTCCCACAGGCACTCCAGCACGAACTGCTGGCCGATGTGCACGCCGTGCGCGCTCAGCCGCCGCTCGGTCTCGAGCTTCGACGCGCGGGACGCCTCGTAGAACCGGTCCCACACCAACTTCGCTGTCACCCGGGTGACGCTAGTTCTTGCTGGCGTGCCGGCGCAGCTCGGCCGGCGGACCCGGGACCGCCCGCAGGGTGGACAGGATGCCCGCCTCCCGGTTCAGCAGCCGGCCGGCCAGGCGCAGCCGGTGCAGCGGACGGGTCTCCTCCAGCAGCCGCTGCCGGTCCTCCAACGGGAGCAGGCAGTCGGTGGCCAGCAGGTGCGCGAGCTTCTCGATCTCCACGTCCTCGTCCGGTTCGCGCCAGTCGCCCTGCTGCCAGGCGGCCTGGCAGTAGCGGCGGTAGGCGGCGCGCGCCGCGTCGACCAGCGAGCCGATCGCGTCGGCGGCGTTGCGCTGGCCGGGCACCATCGCCGGGGTGTCTGGCACCCACTCGACGGCGCCCATCAGGTAGGGGGCGCTCGTGGCGTCGACAGCCAGGAGCCGGAAGCGGCGCTCGCCGGCGGTGACGATGTCGAAGCGGCCGTCTGGCAGGCGCGTTGCCTGGCGCAGCAGGGCCGCGCAGCCGATCTCCTGGAGCTGGTCGCGCGAGGTCACCTCCGCCTCGTGCGACGGGGCGAGGGCGACCACGCCGAACCGCTTGTCGGGCAGCGTGCCGGTGATCAGGTCGACGGTCAGCTGCCGGTAGCGCGGCTCGAAGATGTGCAGCGGCAGCGTCGTGCCCGGCAGCAGCACCGTCTGCAGCGGGAAGAGCGGAAGCGTCTCGGGCACCGTCCCAACCTACGACGGTGCGCCGCCGCGCGCTTGGTTCGGCGGCCGGAGCACCGCGAACGGGTCGGTCACCGCCATGCTGCGCTCGACGAACCGGAACAGCGCCGCCGGCCGTCCGCCCGCGCGGCCGGATGGAGCGGTCTCCCCGGTCGGTTCCAGCAGGCCCCGGCGGGCGAGCACGCGCTGCAGGTTGGTCGCCGAGACCGTGTAGCCGAGCGCGGCGGAGTAGAGGCCGCGCAGCGCCGAGATCGTGAACTCGGGCGGCGCGAGCGCGAACCCGATGTTGGTGTAGGAGAGCTTCGAGCGCAGCCGGTGCCGCGCTCGCCGCACGATCGACTCGTGGTCGAACGCCGTCGACGGCAGGTCGTCGACCGGGTGCCAGCGGGTGTCGTCCGGCAGGCCGGGGTCGACGTCGGAGGGCACCAGGCCGAGGAACGCGGTCGCCACGACTCGCTCGCCCGGTACCCGCGTGGGCGCGCTGAACACCGCCAGCTGCTCGACGTGCGACAACTGCCGCACGTCGACCTTCTCGGCGAGTTGGCGCCTGATCGAGGCCTCCACGTCCTCCGCCGCGCCGAGCCGGCCGCCGGGCAGTGACCACCGGTGCGCGTGTGGTTCCAGTGCGCGTTCCCAGAGCAGGACCTGGAGTGAGCCTGCTCGCACCTGGAGCACCGCGGCCAGCACTTCGTGGGCCGCGGGCGGGGGTGCGGTGGTAGCATCGGCCATGTTTTCGATCCTAAGGCGAAAACCTCGGGATGGGAAATCGGGACTGCGCGCCGACGCGAGGAGGACGAGATGCCAGTGACCGCCGCTGCCGCCGAGCCGGCCGGGGACCTGACGCCGTACGGCGGCGTCGAGGCAGACAGCGCGTGGCGCGACGAGGTGCGCCGGCTGGCCGGGGAGCGCGACGCCGTGCTGCTGGCGCACAACTACCAGCTGCCGGAGATCCAGGACATCGCGGATCACACCGGCGACTCCCTGGCGTTGAGCCGAATCGCCGCCGAGAGTGATGCGTCGACGATCGTGTTCTGCGGCGTGCACTTCATGGCCGAGACCGCGAAGATCCTCAGCCCGCACAAGACCGTGCTGATCCCGGACGCCCGCGCGGGCTGCTCCCTCGCCGACTCCATCGACGCCGCGCAACTGCGCGCGTGGAAGGCCGAGCACCCCGGCGCGGTGGTCGTCTCGTACGTGAACACGACAGCCGAGGTCAAGGCCGAGACCGACATCTGCTGCACCTCGTCGAACGCGGTCGACGTGGTCGCGTCGATCCCGGCCGACCGCGAGGTGCTGTTCCTGCCGGACCAGTTCCTCGGCGCCCACGTCAAGCGCGAGACGGGCCGGGACAACCTGCACGTGTGGGCGGGCGAGTGTCACGTGCACGCCGGCATCAACGGCCCGGAGCTCGCGGCGCGGGCCGCGGCCGACCCCGACGCGGATCTGTTCGTGCACCCGGAGTGCGGCTGCGCGACGTCCGCGCTGTACCTGGCGGGGGAGGGCGTGGTCCCCGCCGACCAGGTCAAGATCCTGTCGACGGGCGACATGGTGACCGAGGCCAGGTCGACCCGGGCCCGCACCGTGCTCGTGGCGACCGAGGTCGGCATGCTGCACCAGCTGCGCCGCGCGGCCCCCGAGGTCGACTTCCGCGCCGTCAACGACCGGGCGTCCTGCCGCTACATGAAGATGATCACGCCGGCCGCGCTCCTGCGCTCGTTGCGCGAGGGCGCCGACGAGGTCCACGTCGACCCCGCCGTCGCCGAACGAGCCCGAGGCGCCGTCCGCCGCATGATCGAGATCGGCAAGCCGGGGAGCGGCGAGTGACCCCCCACCCTGCCCACAGCGGCCCCAAACCCCCGTACGACAACCCCCACCCGATCCCGGGGGCGTCCCGCCTTGCCAGTCTATCGGTCGGAGGTGTCGGGGCGGGTACGCAAGATCAAGATGTGGACAACCGGGACGGCTGTGGACAAGTCGGGTCGGGCGAGTGGGAGGCGCGGGCCGATCTGGTAGTGGTGGGCAGTGGGGTCGCCGGGTTGACGGCCGCGTTGCGGGCGCGGGAGTTGGGTCTGCGGGTGCTCGTGGTGACCAAGGGCGCGGCCGACGGGGGCAACACGCGCTGGGCGCAGGGCGGGGTCGCGGTCGTGCTCGGCGACACCCCCGACGACTCCGTGCACCGGCACGTCGAGGACACGCTCGTCGCCGGCGGTGGGCTCTGCGATCCCGACGCCACGGCCCGGATCATCGCCGACGGGCCGGGTGCGGTGGCGCGGCTACGGGAGCGTGGCGCCGTGTTCGACACCGGCTCGGGCGGCCGGTTGGCCAGGACCCGCGAGGGCGGGCACACCGCGTTCCGCGTGGTGCACGCCGGCGGGGACGCGACCGGCGCGGAGGTCGAGCGCGCCCTGCTGGCAGCCTCCCGCGACGGGCTGGTGCCCATGCTGGAGCACCACGTCGCCGTCGACACGCTGCGCACGCCGGCCGGCGAGGTCGCCGGGCTGCGAGTGCTCGACGGCGACGGGGTGCCGGGCGTGCTCATCGCGCCGGCGGTGCTGCTGGCCACCGGCGGGCTCGGACAGCTGTACCAGGCGACGTCGAACCCCGAGGTCGCCACCGCCGACGGGGTCGCGATCGCGCTGCGGGCCGGGGCGCCGGTGATGGACCTGGAGTTCGTGCAGTTCCACCCCACCGTCCTCTACACCGGCCACGGCGCGCGCGGACGGTGCCCGCTGGTGACCGAGGCGGTGCGCGGGGAGGGCGCCGTCCTGATCGACTCCCGCGGCGCGCGAGTGATGGACGGCGTGCACCCGCTCGGCGACCTCGCGCCCCGGGACGTCGTGTCGGCGGCGATCACCCGGCGCCTGGCCGACCTCGGCGACGACCACGTGTTCCTGGACGCCACCCACCTGGACCGGCCGACGTTCTCCCGGAGGTTCCCGACCGTGCTGGCGGCCTGCCTCGCGGCGGGAGTCGACCCGGTCGTCGCGCCGATCCCGGTGTCGCCCGCGGCGCACTTCGCCTGCGGCGGCGTCGTGTCCACTGTGGATGGACGTACGCGGGTGCCAGGGCTGTACGCGGCCGGCGAGGTCGCCCGCACCGGTCTGCACGGCGCGAACCGGCTGGCGTCCAACAGCCTGCTCGAAGGGCTCGTGGTCGGCACCAGGGCCGCCGAGGCGGTGGCCGCCGACCTCGCGGTGGGAGTGCTGACCGAACGCCGGCTCGCCGCCTGCCAGCCGGTGACCACCGCGCCGGTGGCCGACCGCGACACCCTACAGCGCGTGATGAGCCGCTACGCCGGCATCGGCCGCGACGCCGAAGGGCTCGCGGTGGTCGGCTCGGTGCTGGACGTGTCAGCTGTGGACAGCGCACTGACCACGCGTCGCCTGGTGGAGGACGCCGCGATGACGCTGACCGCCCGCGCGCTGATCGCCGCGGCCGCCGCCCGCACCGAGTCGCGGGGCTGCCAGGTGCGCACCGACCACCCGACCACCGACCCGGCGCTCACCCACGGCCTGACCGTGCGCCTCACCCCGTCCGGCCAACCCATGCTGGACCGCCCCACCCACCCCGTCCGAGGAGCCGCATGACTCCCGACCCTCGGGGTCACAGCGATCCGAGGCCCCCCGCAACCGCACCCCAGGGGAACGTGATGCAAGCCAGCCACAGGTACGTGACCAACCAGGCCCCGACTTCGACCAACGCCACCCACACGCGAGAACCGGACCACGCGGATCTGCGTCGTGTGGTGGCGACGGCGTTGGAGGAGGATCTGCGTTACGGCGTGGACGCGACCACCGTCGCCACCGTGCCGGCTGACGCGGTGGCCGTGGCGGAGCTGACGCCGCGGGTGCCGGGGACGATCGCCGGGATTCCGGCGGCGGTGGCCGTTTTCGAGGCCGTGCTGGCCGACGATGTCGAGATCGTGGCGCGGCGTGAGGACGGCGCACGCGTCGGTGCCGGTGAGCCGGTGCTGGTGGTGCGCGGACCGGTTCGCGGGCTGCTGACCGCGGAACGCACGGCACTGAACCTGCTCTGCCACCTGTCCGGCGTGGCGACGGCGACCGCCGCCTGGGTGTCGGCGATCGACGGCACCGGCGCGGTGGTCCGCGACTCCCGCAAGACGCTGCCGGGGCTGCGGCTGCTCGAGAAGTACGCGGTGCGGTGCGGTGGCGGTGTCAACCATCGCCTCGGTCTCGGCGACGCGGTGCTGATCAAGGACAACCACGTGCTGGCCGCCGGCTCGGTCACCGCGGCGCTGGCGGCGGCGCGCGCGCACGCGCCGGAACTGCCGTGCGAGGTGGAGGTGGACACGCTCGACCAACTCGACGAGGCCCTGGCCGCGGGCGCGGAGCTGGTGCTGCTGGACAACTTCACCGTCGAGTCCTGCGTGGCGGCCGTTCGGCGCCGGAGCGGGTCGACGAAGCTGGAGGTGAGCGGCGGCCTCACCCTTCCGAACGCCCGCGCCTACGCCGAGACCGGCGTCGACTACCTGTCCGTGGGCGCCCTGACCCACTCCGCCCCGGCCCTCGACCTGGGCATGGACCTGCGCTGACCCCGCTCCCGGTGCGCGAGTCGTCCGTTCGCTACTCGGAGACGGCGCGCAGGTCGGCGAGGCCACGCGACAGGTGCTCGCCGGTCGGGGAGCCGGCCGGGTCGAGCAGCCACTGCAGCGACAGACCGTCGCACACGGCCATGACCCAGCTGGCGACCGCGGTGCAGCGCGGGTCGTCGGGGGTGACGTCCTCGCCCAGGGCGGCGGCGACCATCGTCGCCACCCGGTCGCGGGTGTTGCGGTACATGCCGGCGAGCTGTTCGCGCAGCACCGGGTCCCGGTCGGCCTGGGCGAGTGCCTCCACGAACGACACCAGCAGCGGACGCCGGCCCGACAGGCAACCCAGCAGCGTCGACCAGGTCAGGTGGGCGCGCTCGATCGGAGTGGCGTCCGGGTCGGCCATCGCGGCCTGGGCGAGCTGGGTGGTCCACTCCTCGAACACCGTTCCCAGCGCCGCGTTCAGCAGGCCGGCCTTCGAGCCGAAGTGGTACCCGATCGAGGCGAGGTTCGTCCCCGACGCGGCGACCAGGTCACGCGCGGTGATGTGCGCGTATCCCTTGTCCTCCAGTAGCTGCCGCGCGGCGGCGAGCAGCTGGTCCCGATGGCCCACCCGCTGACGGTACCTTGAGCGGTCGTCTATACGAGCGTATAAATCAGAAGCATGTCGACGCTCGAGACGACGAACACCACCCTCCCCCCGGGCCCGCGGCTGCCGTCGCTGGTGCAGACGCTGCTGTTCCTCGTCGCCCGCCGGCAGACCCACCAGCACCTGCAGCGCCGCTTCGGTGACGTGTTCACCACCCGCATCACCGGGCGCCAGATGTTGGTCACGCTCGCCGACCCGGAACACATCCGCGAGGTGTTCGCCGGCTCGCCCACGGTCTTCCACGCAGGTCAGGGCAACTCGATCCTCCGGCCGGTCATGGGCAAGCACTCGGTGCTGGTCACCGACGAGGACGAGCACCAGCGCGCCCGCAAGCTCCTCATGCCAGCGTTCAACGGCGCCGCCCTGCGCGGCTACGGCGACATGATGGCGTCGCTGGCCGCGGCGGACGCCGAGGCGTGGCCGGTCGGCCGCCCGTTCGCGGTGCACCGACGGATGAACGCGGTCACGCTCGAGATCATCCTGCGCGTCGTGTTCGGTCTCGGCGAGGGCGCTCGGCTGACCGACCTGCGCCCTCGGCTGCGGCGGATCTCCGACATCGGCCCGCTGACCGTCCTCGGTTGGAACTATCCGAACCTCGGCCGGTACGGCCCGTGGCGACGCAACCGGGAGAACCTGCGCGACGTCGACCGCCTGCTGTACGCCGAGATCGCCGACCGGCGCGGCGCGGGCGACCTCGCCGACCGCGGTGACGTGCTGTCCCGCCTGCTGACCGCCGGTGGCGGCGACCTCGCCGACGCCGAGGTCCGCGACCAGATGATCACGCTCCTGCTGGCGGGTCACGAGACCACCGCGACCGCGCTGGCCTGGTCGTTCCACGAGCTGGCGCGGCGTCCGGCCGTGCAGCGCCGCGCCCAGCGAGCCGCCGACGACGGCGACGAGGACTACCTGCAGGCGGTCGCGAAGGAGTCGATGCGCCGGCGGCCGGTGGTCCAGAACGTGGCCCGCGCTCTGACCGAGCCGACCGAGGTCGCCGGCTACCTGCTGCCCGCGGGCACGATCGTCGGTCCGTCGATCTTACTGGTGCACCGGAATCCGGGACTGCACGAGGATCCGGTGGACTTCCGCCCGGAGCGCTTCGTCGGCCGGGGCCCGGAGGCGGGAACGTGGATCCCGTTCGGCGGCGGTGTGCGGCGTTGTCTGGGTGCGGGGTTCTCGCTGCGGGAGGCGGGCGCGGTGCTGCGCGAGGTGCTGATCAGGTACGACCTCCGCCCGGACCGGGCCCGACCGGAGTTCCCGAAGCCGAGGAACGTCACCCTGGTACCGGCCAGGGGCGCCCGGATCATCGCCACGCCCCGATCTCAGGCGTGACCGCCACGAACACGCGCCGGTGCGATCGCAAACGCCCACGGACAGACGCCCCCCAACCGGGCAAGGGGGACCCCTGGATCACACACTACCCGCGGGTGCCGACGGTTCGGGGTGTCGCGAGTGGGGGCTGTGGACAACTGCGCGGCGTGGGGGCGGGTGTGGACAACGGGGGTTTCAGAGCCGGCGGTTGGCCAGGACCGGGATAGACTCGCGGGTTCGGTTCACCAGCGGTAGGTCCAGGTCGACCACCAGCAGCTCCGGGGCGGCGCCGAGTTGGGCCGACACCTCGCCCGACGGGCCGGCGACCGTGCTGTACCCGATCCCGGTCGGCGCCTTCGGATGTACCGCCAGCCCCGACTCCGCCGGGTCGGCCTGCCCGCACGCGACCACCCAGCACGTCGAGTCCAACGCCCGCGCCCGCACCAGCAACTCCCACTGCGACAGCTTCCCCGGCCCCGCCCCCCACGACGCCCCGACCAGCACCGCCGACGCCCCGTGGTCGGCCAGGCGGGTGAACAGCTCCGGGAACCGCAGGTCGTAGCAGGTCGCGAGGCCGAGGGTGACCTCGTCCACGGTCACCGTCACCACGTTCCCGCCGGGCGCCACCGTCCGGGATTCGGTGAACCCGAACGCGTCGAACAGGTGGATCTTGTCGTACCCGACGTGCTGACCACGCCCCGTGGCGAGCAGCGTGTTGAACACCCTTCCGTCGTCAGAGGGGGTGAACATCCCCACCACCACGAGCACGTCGTGTGACGACGCGATCTCCGCCACCGCCGACGCCCACGGCCCGTCGACCGGCTCGGCCAGCGGCGCCAGCGACGTGCCGAAGCACGCCATCGTCGCCTCGGGGAACAGCACCACCGAGGCCCCGGCCGCGGCCGCCTCCGCCACCGACGACCGGACGAGCGTCAGGTTGTCCGACGGCGACGGCGTGGACGTGATCTGGCTCAACGCGACCCGCACGCTGCCTCCCGAAGTCACCCGATCCACCGACACGAGGATAGGTCCCCCGACTAGGGTCGGCCCGTGCCCACCTTGTCGTTCCGCCGTCTCGTGCCGTCGCTGCTCGCGGTCGTGCTGCTGGCCGGCGCCTGCACCGGCGACCCGGCGCCCCCGGCCTCCGGCGACCCGGACGGCACCTCCCTGGTCATCGCGGTCGCCGAGGAGCCCACCGCGCTGAGCCCGCTCGCCGGCTACGGCCTGCACGGCGCGGCCAAGGTCTTCGACGGCCTGGTGGAGCACGCCGACGACCTCACCCTGCGCCCGGCACTCGCCACCGGCCTGCCGGCACCCTCCGCGAACGGTCGCACCTGGACGGTCCGGCTCCGGCCCGGCGTCACCTTCTCCGACGGCACCCCGTTCGACGCACAGGACGTCGTCGCCACCTACCGGGCCGTGCTCGACCAGCGCGACGGGTCGCCGCTGCGGCAACGGTTCTCGATGCTGGACCGGGTGGTCGCCGACGACTCCTCGACCGTCCACTTCGAACTCAGCGAGCCGTACGCGCCGTTCCCCGAGCTGCTCGTGCTCGGCATCGTGTCCAGCGAATCCGTCGGCGGCGACGATCCTCCCGTCGGCACCGGGCCCTACGTCCTCGCCGACTGGCAGCGCGGGACCCGCATGGTGCTCGAGGCCAACGAGGACCACTGGGACGGCACCCCCGCCATCACCGAGGTCACAGTCGAGTTCGTGCCCGGCGACGAGGCCCGCGCGGACCGGATGCGCGAGGGCAAGCTCGACGGGGCCGCGCTGCCCCCGGCGCTCGCCCGCGAGTTCGAGAACACCGACGGCCTGCAGATCGTGTCGCACAGCGCGGCCGACGTGCACGCGGTGGTGCTGCCGTCGAACCACCCGGTCACCGGCGACCCGGCGGTGCGGCTCGCGCTCAACCACGCCATGGACCGCGCGACGCTGGTCGACGACGCGCTCGCCGGACAGGGCCGGGTCGCGCACACCCCGATGCCCGGGGTGCTCGCCGAGTTCGTCGAGCCGGGCGCGGTGTTCGAGCACGACCTGACCCGCGCGCTCGACCAGCTGGAGTCCAGCGGTTGGGTCACCGGCGCGGACGGCATTCGGGTGCGCGACGGCCGGGTCGCCGAGTTCACCCTGACCTACCTCGCCGGCGACATGGTGGCCAGGCGGATGGCGGAGGCGTTCGCGGCCGGCGCGCGGTCGGTCGGCATCCAGGTGGAGCCCTCGCCGGTGGCCGCCGAGCAGCTGAGCGGCGCATCGCTGGTCGGCTTCGGCGACCCGTTCGACCCGGACACGGCCCTCTACCGGTTGCTGCACTCCGGCGGGTCGCTCGGCGGGTACGCGAACGACACCGTCGACGAGGCGCTGGAGGTCGGCCGCACCGCGACCGACCCGGCGCTCCGGGCGACCGCGTACCGGCGAATGCAGCGGGCCTACGTGCAGGCGCCCGGCATGGTCGTGCTGGCCGCCCCGAACCACACCTACGTCATGCGTGAGAGTTGGGACGGCTACGAGCCGGTGGTCGACGGATCGTCCGCCGGCGCGACCTGGGGAGCATGGTGGAACCTGGCGGAATGGACACCCCGATGATCGATCTGGCCGCGGTCCGCGCCGACACCCCGGGTTGCCGGCGCGGCGTGTTCCTGGACAGCGCAGGCTCGTCGCTGCCGCCGGTGCAGGTACTCGACGAGGTGGTCGGCCACCTGCGGCGGGAGGCCGAGGTCGGCGGCTACGTCGCGCACGACGAGCGCCTGCCGGACCTCGAGGCCGGCTACGGGCTGATGGCGTCGCTGCTGGGCTGCGAGCCGGACGAGGTGGCGTTCACCGACAGCGCCACCCGTTCGTGGCTGGCCGCGTTCGACGCCGTGCCGCTGACGGCGGGCGACCGGGTGCTGGTGACCGAGGTCGAGTACGCGGGCAACGCGATCCCGCTGCTGCGCCGGGCCGCCGAGGTGGGCGCGACCGTCGAGCCGGTGCCGAGTACGCCGGCCGGCGAGATCGACGTCGCCGCGCTGCGGGAGATGCTGGACGAGCGCGTGGCGCTGGTGTCGCTGGTGCACGTGCCGACCAACGGCGGCCTGGTGAACCCGGTCGCCGAGGTGGCCGAGGCCGCGCACGAGGTCGGCGCGCTGGTGCTGCTGGACGCGTGCCAGTCGGTGGGCCAGCTGCCGGTGCTCGCGTCCGAGCTGGGCGCGGACATCGTGTCGGGCACCGGCCGGAAGTGGCTGCGCGGCCCGAGGGGCACCGGTTTCCTGGTGGTCCGCCGGCCGGTACTCGAGCGACTGCGGCCTCGGCAGGTCGACCTGCGGTCGGGCACCTGGATCTCGCCGGACAGCTACGAGCTTCGGGCGGACGCGCGGGTGTTCGAGCTGTGGGAGTCGAGCACCGCCGACCGGCTCGGCCTGCTGGCGGCGGCCCGCTACGCGCTCGACCTGGGCGTCGACGCCATCGCCGACGCCGTGCTCGCCCGGGCCGAGCACCTGCGCGCCGGGCTGGCCGAGGTGCCCGGCGTCGAGGTCCACGACCTGGGCACGAACCGCTGCGGCATCGTGAGCTTCACGGTGGCGGACCGGGAGCCGGAGCAGGTCCGGGCCGAGTTGGCCGCCCGCGACGTCACGGTCACGGTCACCGGCGTCGGCTCGACCCAGTACGACATGACGCGCCGGGGCCTGCCGGAGGTCGTGCGCGCCTCGCCGCACTACTTCACGTCACCGGACCAGCTCGACGAGGCGGTCGCCGCCGTGGCGGCACTGAAGCGCTGAGACCTGGCTGAGAAGCGTCACGGAACTGTCGGTGGCCCCCGGTACGCTGGTGACCGGGGGCCGGAGGCCAACCGACCCGGTCAGCCGGCGTTGGTGAGCAGGATGTCGACGGCCGCGTCGTTGCGGGCGGTCTGCGGGCCGATCTCCTCGTCCGGCGGGTAGAAGCCGTCGATGCCCCCGCTCGCCGGGTACATCTCGAAGCAGAAGCTGAGCACCTTGTGGGTGCCCCACATCCAGTCGTTGATGTCACCGTCGGTGATGTACAGGCTGCTCGACTGGCCCGGGGTGTAGCCGTTCGATTCGGCCATCCGGGTGCCGACGTCCTCGAACCGCGCGTACTCCTCCTCGGTCATCCCCTCGGTGACCTGGTCGTTCGTGTGCCCGAACGGCCACAGCACCAGCTCGCTGAACGTGTGGAAGTCGATGTGCGCGGTGATCTGCTGCTCGCCGCCGACCACGCGCGAGTTCACCCAGTTCTGTACGTTCGTCACTTCCGGTGCCGACGCCGCGGACGCGCCCCGGTAGGTCTCGGCCGACGGCGTGCCGCTCGAACCGCCGCAGCAGCCCCACTTGTAGGAGAAGTTGCGGTTCAGGTCCGTCCCCACCGACCCGTCCTCGTTCGGCTGGCGGTTCTTGCGCCAGCCCTGGTACTCCCCGCCGGAGATGTCGAACTCGGCGCCGTCCGGGTTCTGCGACGGGATCACCCAGATCTCCCGGGTGTCCACGAAACCGGTGACCGTCTCGTCCGAGCCGTAACCGTCCGTGAACCGGTTGACGATCCGGAGGCACATCTCCGTGGTCAGGTGCTCGCGGGCGTGCATGGTGCAGGTGAACAGCACCTCTGGCTCGTCCTCGTCGGTCGCGGCGTTGTCGCTGATCTTGACGATCGGCATGTCGCGGCCCTCGTACGAGCTGCCGACGCTGGACAGCGACGCGATCTCGGCGTGCTCGTCCGCCGCCGCCCGCAGCTCGGCCACCATTTCGTCGTAGGTGTGGTAGCCCTCGTCGCCGGCCGGGAAGTCGGCGACGGACCGGGGGCCGGACCGCGACGTGAGCGCCGCCGCCACGTCGCCGGTCAGCTCGACGTCGAAACCACGCGCACGCAGGGCCGACGCCTGCGCCGGGCTCGCCACCACCTCGACCGCGCCGCCGCGGACGCCCAGGACGTCCACCCCGGAGCGGGCCACCTCGGTGCGCGCCTCGGCGTCGGCGGCGGTCACGCGATAGAGCCCACGATCGGGCGATTCCTGGGCGGAAGCCGACCATCCGGTGACGAGCGCCAACGCGCCCACGACCGCGACCAGCGCCAGCCGGCGACGTGTCCTCATGTCCCCTCCCGGGTCCGTGCCTGCGCGGTCGAGCCTGCTGCGCGTGCCCGACCAGCGACAACCCGTCGTTGGTCGGAGATCGGACACCACCGCCGACCGCCAGCCGAAGGTAGTGGGCCGTTCGGCCGCGCGCCGGACGGCTTAGGCTGGAGACCCCCGGAGGAACGATCCAGAGGAAGCCCGATGCTCAGCCGCACCGACCTGCGTGGTCGCGTCCCGTCCCCGGCCCAGCTGCGCGCCGTCCTGCCGCGCGCCGACGTCGACGTGGACGCCGTGCTGCATCAGGTTCGCCCGATCGTGGACGACGTCCGGGACCGCGGCGTCCCCGCCGTCCTCGACCACACCGAGCGCTTCGACACCGTCCGGCCGGCCACGGTCCGGGTGCCGGAGGAGGCGCTGAAGGAGGCACTCGACGGGCTCGACGCGCGTGTCAGGGCCGCCCTCGACGAGTGCGTCGCCCGGGCCCGCGCGGTGCACGCCGACCAGCGCCGCACCGACACCACCACCCAGGTCGTGCCCGGCGGCACGGTCACCGAGCGCTGGGTCCCGGTCCGCCGGGTCGGCCTGTACGCGCCGGGCGGACTCGCGGTCTACCCGTCGAGCGTGGTGATGAACGTCGTCCCGGCGCAGACCGCCGGCGTCGAGTCGCTCGTCGTCTGCTCGCCGCCGCAGGCCGAGTTCGGCGGCCGCCCCCACCCGACGATCCTGGCCGCCGCCGCGCTGCTCGGCGTCACCGAGGTCTGGGCGGTCGGCGGCGCGCAGGCCGTGGCGCTCCTCGCGTACGGCGGTGAGGACACCGACGGCACCGAGCTGGAGCCGGTGGACCTGGTCACCGGGCCGGGCAACGTCTACCTCACCGCCGCGAAGCGCCTGCTGCGCGGGCTCGTCGGCATCGACGCCGAGGCAGGCCCGACCGAGATCGCGATCCTCGCCGACGCCACCGCCGACCCGGTGCACGTCGCCGCCGACCTGATCAGCCAGGCCGAACACGACACGCTCGCCGCGAGCGTGCTCGTCACCGACTCCACCGACCTCGCCGACGCCGTGGACGCCGAGCTGGCCCGCCAGGTCGAGCGCACCCGGCACACCGAGCGGATCACCACCGCGTTGCGCGGCAAGCAGTCCGGCTGCGTGCTCGTGTCCGGTATGGACGACGGGTTGTCCGTCGTGGACGCCTACGCCGCCGAGCACCTCGAGGTGCAGACCGCGAACGCCAGCGAGGTCGCCGCCAGGGTCCGCGCGGCCGGCGCGATCTTCGTCGGCCCGCACAGCCCGGTCTCGCTCGGCGACTACTGCGCCGGCTCCAACCACGTGCTGCCCACCGGCGGCTGCGCGCGGCACTCGTCCGGCCTGTCCGTGCAGACGTTCCTGCGCGGCATCCACGTCGTCGACTACTCCCGCGAGGCGCTGCGGGCGGTCGCCCCGCACGTGGTCGCGCTGGCCGACGCCGAGGACCTCCCGGCACACGGCCAGGCCGTCACCGCCCGCTTCGGGAGTGCCGAATGATCGGTGCCGACATCGGCCTGGCCGACCTTCCGCTGCGTGACGACCTGCGCGGCCGCAGTCCCTACGGGGCCCCGCAGCTGGACGTGCCGGTCCGGCTCAACACCAACGAGAACCCGTACCCGCCGCCGCCCGCGCTGGTCGCCGACGTGGCCGAGGCCGTCGCCGAGGCCGCCGCCGGCCTGCACCGCTACCCCGACCGCGACGCCACCGAACTGCGCGCCGACCTCGCGCGCTACCTGTCGGCGGTCACCGGCGTCCAGCTCGGCGTCGAGAACCTGTGGGCCGCCAACGGTTCCAACGAGGTCCTGCAGCAGATCCTGCAGGCGTTCGGCGGACCGGGCCGCACCGCGCTCGGCTTCGAGCCGTCGTACTCGATGCACCCGATCATCGCCGCCGGCACCCGCACCGAGTGGGCGCCGGCCCCGCGCCGCGACGACTTCACCCTCGACACCGCCCGCGCCGCCGAGATCCTCGCCGCGCGCGGGCCCGACGTCGCGTTCGTGACCAGCCCGAACAACCCCACCGGCGGTTCGATCCCGCTCGCCGACCTGCGCGAGCTGGCCGCCGCGGCGCCCGGCCTGCTCGTCGTCGACGAGGCCTACGGGGAGTTCTCCGACCAGCCGAGCGCGACCAGGCTGCTCGCCGAGTTCCCCGCCAAGCTGGTCGTGTCCCGCACGATGAGCAAGGCGTTCGCGTTCGCCGGCGGCCGGCTGGGCTACCTCGCCGCCGCGCCGGCGGTCGTCGACGCCCTGCAACTGGTCCGGCTGCCCTACCACCTGTCCACGCTCACCCAGGCCGCCGCCCGCGCCGCCCTGCGGCACGCCGACGACACCCTGCGCTCGGTGCACGCGCTGTCCGCCGAGCGGGACCGGGTGATGGAGTCGTTGCGCGGCCTCGGTTTCCACGTCGTGCACAGTGACGCCAACTTCGTCCTCTTCGGACGGTTCACCGACGCGCACGCCAGCTGGAAGTCCTATCTGGACGCCGGCGTGCTCGTCCGCGACGTCGGTGTCCCCGGGCACCTGCGCGTCACCATCGGAACCCCGGCCGAGAACGACGCGTTCCTGGCCGCCAGTAAGGAGATCGTCAGGTGAACCGCATCGGCAGGATCGAGCGGACCACGAAGGAGTCGTCGGTCGTCGTCGAGATCGACCTCGACGGCGCCGGCAAGGTCGACGTGTCGACCGGTGTGCCCTTCTACGACCACATGCTCACCTCGTTCGGTGTGCACGGCGCGTTCGACCTGTCCGTCCGCGCCACCGGGGACGTCGAGATCGACGCGCACCACACCGTCGAGGACACCGCGATCGTGCTCGGCCAGGCGCTGGCGAAGGCGTTGGGGGACAAGCAGGGCATCCGCCGCTTCGGCGACGCCTGGATCCCGATGGACGAGACGCTGGCGCACGCCGCGGTCGACGTGTCCGGCCGGCCGTACTGCGTGCACCTGGGCGAGCCGGAGTCGATGGTCGGGTTCACCGTCGGCGGCAACTACCCGACCGTGCTGAACCGGCACGTGTTCGAGTCGTTGGCGTTCCACGCGCGGATCGCGCTGCACCTGCGCGTGCTGCACGGCCGCGACCCGCACCACATCACCGAGGCACAGTACAAGGCGCTCGCCCGGGCGCTGCGGGCCGCGGCCGAGCCCGACCCTCGGCTCACCGGCGTGCCGAGCACCAAGGGCGTGCTCTAGGCTTCGGGTCGTGTCCAGGGAAGTCGTCGTCATCGGTCTGCTCGCGGTCGCCGGGATCCTGGTCGGCGGCGTCTACTCGACGTACAAGACGGCGAAGGTGATGGCGGCCGTGCTCGGCGTCGCGGCCGTGTTGGCGCTCGGCGGCGCGATCGTGTGGCTGGTCAGCTGAGGATCCGGTCCAGCTGCTCGTCCAGCGCGGCGAGCGCGTCGGCCGGCGTCAGGTAGCCGGAGACCAGGTACGCCGAGAGCCCGGTGCCCAGCGCCAGCAGGCTGGTCGCGGTGCGTTCCGGGTGGACGGCGGGGGCGGCGTCGGCGAGGAGCGCGGCCAGCACGGGCTGGAGCTCGTCCGGCCCGGCGGTGTGCGGTTGCGCGGCGAGCGCCGGGTCGGTGAACGCGAGCGCGGCGTACGCGGCGTGGAGCCGGTAGAGGTCGGTACTCGTGTCGTCGGTGGGGAGCAGGGCGCGCAGGATCGCGCGGATCCGGTCGGCCGGCGAGCCGTCGTGTTCGGTACGCGGGCGCAGCAGCTCACGCAGGTGGAGCAGGCCGCCCGCGAGCAACTCGGCCTTGGTGGGGAAGTAGTACTGGACGAGGTTGACCGAGACGCCCGCCTCCGCGGCCACCTCCCGGAACCCGGTCGCGTGCAGTCCGCTGGTCCTGGCGCGGCGGACGAGGGCGTCGGCGAGCTCACGCCGCCGCTCGTCGTGGTCGACTCGTTTCGGCACAGGTTCATCGTACCGCTGTACTATAAAAACGTGACGGAGCGGAAACCACGGGGAATGCCGGCCGAGGACTGGGTGGAGCGGCAGATCCGCATGGCCCAGGAACGCGGCGAGTTCGACGACCTGCCGGGCGCCGGCAAGCCGATCCCGAAGCGGCGCGGCGGGACGATGGAGTGGGTCGCGCGGAAGCTGCGCGAGGAGAACGCGGACACCGCGGCGCTGCTGCCCCCGTCGCTCGCGCTGCCCAAGGAGGTCGCTGAGCTGCCGGAACGGCTGGCGAAGGAACGCTCGGAGCACCGGGTACGCGAGATCGTGGCGGACCTGAACGAGCGGATCGCCGCGGCCCACCGGGCGCCCCAGGTGGGCCCGCCGCTGCGGGTGGGCGAGGTGGACGTGGAGGACGCCGTCGCGACCTGGCGCACCGCGCGGTGACCGGGCGGCGTCAGCCGATCCCGCCCTCGGACCTCGCGCGGAGCCGAGGAGCCCCTGGCCCGTAGGCGGCCAACTCGTCGTCCTTGTTCATCAGGTTGCACGACTTCAGCGAGAGACAGCCGCAGCCGATGCACGCGGTGAGCCGGTCTCGGAGGCGTTGCATCGCGTCGATCCGGGCGTCCAGCTCGCCCCGCCACAGGTTGGACAGGCGGGTCCAGTCGGTCTTGGTGGGGGTGCGGCCGGCCGGCAGCGTGGCCAGCGCGTCCCGGATCTCCTCGAGCGAGAGGCCGACCCGCTGCGCGGTGCGGATGAACGCGAGCCGCCGCAGCACGGCGCGCGCGTACTTCCGCTGGTTGCCGGCGGTCCGCTCCGACGTGATCAGGCCCCGTTCCTCGTAGAACCGCAGCGCCGTGTGCGGCACCCCGCTACGCCTCGACACCTCACCGATCGTCAGCACATTCGGCAGTTTCCCCACGCCGCCGACCATACAGAAGAACCTCGACATAAGTGGAGGAGTTGCTCCAACTTCAACTTGACCTCGACCGAACTCGAGGTCGCATGCTCGCAAGCATGCGAAACGAGCTGGCCGGTCTCATCGAACGGATGACCGGCGACGAGAAACACGACTGGGCCGCCGGGTCCACAATAGACGTCCTGTGGGTCCTCTACGACCGGGTGCTGAACGTCACCCCGGACACCGTCGACGACCCGGACCGCGACCGGTTCCTGCTCTCCAAGGGCCACGGACCCATGTCCTACTACGCCGTCCTGGCCGCCAAGGGCTTCCTCGACCACGACCTGCTCGACACCTGGACGAGCTTCGGCTCACCGCTCGGCCAGCACCCCGACCGGGTCCTGGTGCCCGGGGTCGAGATCGGCTCCGGCTCCCTCGGCCACGGGCTCGGGCTCGGCGTCGGCACCGCGCTCGGCCTCCGCGCGCGACGACGCCGCGGCCGGGTCTTCGTGCTGGTCGGGGACGGGGAGCTCGACGAGGGCAGCAACCACGAGGCCATCGCCATCGCCGGGCGGCTCGGCCTCGACCGGCTCACCACCGTCGTGGTCGACAACTCCTCCGCGAGCCACGGCTGGCCGGGCGGCATCGCCCGCCGGTTCGACGTCGAGGGCTGGCACACCGCCACCGTCGACGGCCGCGACCACGACGCCCTGCACCGCGCCTTCACCGCCGCCCACCCCGGCCGCCCGTCCGCGGTCGTGGCCACCATCGAACCCGAGGAGTACACATGACACGACACGCGCCGACCTCGCCTTCGAACCAACCCCACCCCCTCGTCAACCGCACCTCAGGGGAACGTGACGCGACCCAGCCACAAGTACGTGAGCAACTGAACCCTCTTTCCCATCGTGACCACCGCATAGAAACGCGGGGAGGCGGGATGCGCGATGTGTTCGTGCACACCGTGACCGACGCGCTGGACACCGACCCGCGGCTCGCCGTCGTCACCGCGGACATCTCCTCGGCCGCGTTCGACGACGCGCGGGCGCGGCACCCGGACCGCGTGGTCAACCTCGGCATCCGGGAGCAGGCGATGATCGGCGTCGCCGGCGGGCTCGCGCTCACCGGGCTGCGGCCGGTGGTGCACAGCTACGCCCCGTTCCTCGTGGAGCGCCCGTTCGAGCAGCTCAAGCTCGACCTCGGGCACCAGGACGTCGGCGCGGTGCTGGTCAGCATCGGCGGCTCCTACGACGCCCCGGCCAGCGGCCGGACCCACCAGAGCCCGGCCGACGTCGCGCTGCTCGACACCCTGCCCGGCTGGACCGTGCACGTGCCGGGACACCCCGACGAGGTGGAGCCGCTGTTGCGGGACGCCATCGCCGGCACCGGCCGGGTCTACCTGCGACTGTCCACCCGGGAGAACACCACCGCCCACCCGATCGGGCGGTTCTCCCCGCTGCGGCAGGGCAGCCGCGGCGTGGTGCTGGCCGTCGGACCGACGCTGGACACCGTGCTCGACGTCACGTCCACCCTGGACGTCACGGTGCTGTACGCGAGCACGATCCGGCCGTTCGACCACGCCGGGCTCCTGGCCGCGGTGGCGGGCTCCCGGCCGAACGTCGTGCTGGTCGAGCCGTACCTGGCGGGCACGTCCGCGCACGGCGTGGGGGAGGCGCTCGCCGACGTGCCGCACCGGGTGCGCTCGCTCGGGGTCCGCCGCGACGTCGAGGTGCGGGCGTACGGCACCCCGCCCGAGCACGACGTCGTGCACGGCCTGGACGCCGACGGGATAGCGGCGTCGATCCGGGCGTTCCTCTAGCCTGGTGGGGTGGCACGAGTCGTCGTACTGGACTACGGATCCGGCAACCTGCGGTCCGCGGAGCGTGCGCTCCGGCGGGTGGGCGCGGACGTCGAGGTGACCGCCGACCCGACGGCGGCGCTGGAGTGCGACGGGCTGGTCGTGCCCGGGGTCGGCGCGTTCGCCGCGTGCATGGCGGGGCTGTCCTCGGTCAACGGGGAGCGGCTGATCGGCCAGCGGCTGGCCGGGGGACGCCCGGTGCTCGGCGTGTGCGTCGGGATGCAGATCCTGTTCGAGCGGGGGATCGAGCACGGTGTGGAGTCGGCGGGCTGCGGACAGTGGCCCGGCGCGGTGACCCGGCTGGCCGCCGAGGTCGTGCCGCACATGGGGTGGAACACGGTGCGCGCGCCCGAGGGGTCGGTGTTGTTCGACGGGCTGGACGCGGACACCCGGTTCTACTTCGTGCACTCGTACGCCGTTCGCGAGTGGGAGCTGAACCCGGAGCCGCCGATGCGCGCGCCCCGGGTCACCTGGGCCACCCACGGCGGCGACTTCGTGGCGGCAGCGGAGAACGGGCCACTGTCGGCGACCCAGTTCCACCCGGAGAAGTCCGGTGACGCGGGCGCCCAGCTGCTGACGAACTGGGTCAAGAGCCTGAACTGACGCGGAAGGTCCTGCGGTACGCGCCGGGGGTCACCCCGACTGTCTGCGCGAACTGGGCGCGGAAGTTGCTGGTACTGGGAAAGCCGGTCTGCGCGGCGACCCGGTCGACGGTGTGGTCGGTGGTCTCCAGCAGTTCCTGGGCGTGCCGGATGCGCACGCCGGCGAGCCACTGCACCGGGCTCTGCCCGACCTCGGCGGTGAACCGGCGGGTGAGCGTCCGGACGCTCATGCCGGCCGCCGCGGCGATGTCGGCGAGCGAGAGGCCGCGGTGCGCGTTCTCCTCGATCCACGCCAGCACGTGCTCCAGCGTCGCCGTCCGGTACGTCGGCCGGTTGCGGAGGATGTACTGCGCCTGCCCGCCGCCGCGGTGCGGTGGCGCCACGGCGAGCCGGGCCGCGTCGGCGGCGACGGCCACCCCGTAGTCGGTGCGCACGATGTGCAGGCACAGGTCCAGCCCGGAGGCGGCGCCCGCGGAGGTGAGGACCCGCCCGTTGTCGGTGTAGAGCACGTCGGGATCGACCCGGACGGCCGGGTGGCGGCGGGCGAGCTCGTCGGCGGCGAGCCAGTGGGTGGTGGCGTCCCGGCCGTCGAGCAGGCCCGCCTCGGCGAGGGTGAACGCGCCGACGCAGATCGAGGCGACCCGGGATCCCCGGTCCACGGCGGAGCGGAGCACGTCCAGCACCTCGGGCGGAGCCGGCCGGGAGATGTCGTTCCTGCCCGGCACGACGATGAGGTCGGCGCGTGCGACGGCGTCCAGGCCCTCCGCGACCGCGATCCGCAGCGGCCCGGCGTCGATCACCCGCTCCGGCCCGGCGACGACGACCCGGTAGCCGGCGCGCCCGTCGGGCAGCCTGACCCGGGCGAAGACCTCGATCGGCGTGGCCAGATCGAAGGCGATCGCATCGTCGAGCGAGAGCACCGCCACCGTGTACATGCGCTGATGCTAGCTGGCCAGATTCAGGCGGAACATGACGTGATAGCCACTGGGACGCGTGCGCCGGGCCGCGCAGCATAGGACTCCTCCGACAGGAAGGACACCCATGCGCGCGCAGTTCGTGCTCTTCGACGGCTTCGACCCGCTCGACGTCGTCGCCCCCTTCGAGGTGCTCTCCGCCGGGAGCGAGATCCTCGGCGGCGGCATCGACGTCCAGCTCGTCACGGCCGACGGAGCACGCACGGTGACCTCCGGCACCGCCGGGCTGGCCCTGACCGCGACCGGCACCCTGGACCCGTCGACACCCGGGTACGTCGTGGTCCCCGGCGCGTCCGGCCCGGTCGACGGCGACCCGGACGAGGGAGCCGAGACGATCCAGGTCCTG
This sequence comes from Actinophytocola gossypii, assembly GCF_025165815.1. Lineage (GTDB taxonomy): Bacteria > Actinomycetota > Actinomycetes > Mycobacteriales > Pseudonocardiaceae > Actinophytocola > Actinophytocola gossypii. The sequence continues at coordinate 148,585 of NZ_JAFFZE010000015.1, forward strand.
CTCTCCCGGTTCGCCACCGGCGACGCGGCGCCCCTGCTCCGCCGGGCGCTCGAGGACCCCGCGGTGACCGTCGCGACCGTCTGCGGCGGGTCCCTCGCCCTGGCCATGGCCGGCCTGCTGGACGGGCGGACCGCCACCACGCACGTGCTCGGCATCGACCTGCTCGACGCCACGGGTGCCACCGCGGTCCGGGCGCGGGTCGTCGACGACGGGGACCTCGTCTCCGCCGGCGGCGTCACCTCCGGTCTCGATCTGGCGCTCTACCTGCTGGAACGCGACTTCGGGCCGCGGGTCGCGCACGCCGTCGAGCGGCTGTTCGAGTACGAACGCCGCGGCACCGTCTGGAAGGACGCGCGCGGATGACGGCGTTCCTCCTGTCCGTCCACGTCCTCGCCGCGATCGTGACCGTCGGCCCGGTCGCCGTCGCGGCCAGCATGTTCCCGCCGGCGGCCCGCGCCGCCCCCGCGGCCACGGTCCGGGTCCTGCACCGCGTCACCCGGGTGTACGCCGTGATCGGGATCCTCGTGCCGGTGTTCGGGCTCGCCACCGGCGCCGCTCTCGGTGTCCTCGGCGACGCGTGGCTGATCGTGTCGATGGTCCTCACCGCGGGCGCGGCGGCCGTCCTCGTCGGCCTCGTCCTCCCCGCCCAGCGCCGCACGCTCACCGCACTCGACGTGGGCGAGGCGATCCCCGACGGAATCGGCAGGCGTCTCGCCATGCACACCGGGGTCTTCAACGTCCTCTGGGCCGTCGTGGTCGTCCTGATGATCTACCGCCCGGGATCGACGACGGGCGTGGGCCCGTGAACCCGCTCCGCCTGGCCGGCACGGTCGAACTGGCGACGCTGGTGGTGTTGCTGCTGAACCTGGTCACCGTGCACGAGCCGGCCGTCTCCGGCGTCGTCGGTCCGCTGCACGGCCTGGCCTACACCGCGACGGTCATCGCCTCGGTCCTGCTCATGAACGGGCACCATCGGGTCTGGCTGCTCGCGATCGTGCCCGGTATCGGCGGGCTGCTCGCCGCGCGGGTACTGCCGGACTGATCAGCGGAATGCCGTTCGGCGATATTCCGGGGGGCATTGCGGAAATCGCACGATGGTGGATTTCGTGTGCTTTGTCCAATGGGCAAAGAATAGCGTTCGCGTCATGCATGATCGGGAACCAACGGTGCGGAGCCGGGAGCTCGGGGACGGGCTCCGACGGGCCATGGAGGGCGGCGGCTACCACGCCAGCGGCGTCGCGCGCGAGCTGGGCTGGAGTCCCAGCCGCGTGTCGCGCATCCTGTCCGGGAAGCGGGGCGGGTCCAGCCACGACGTGGCGGCCTTCATCGCCGTCTGCGGGGTGCGCGGTGACGAGCGCGAACGGCTGATGGGACTCAGCTTCGACCACGGGCCGGGGTGGCGGGTGCGCCACCACCCCGGCCTGCCCCGGCGCTCGCGGACGACGCTCGAGCACGAGGAGCGCGCGAGTGCCATCGGCGGGTACTCGGGTGCCGTCGTGCCCGAACTCCTGCAGACCGACGCCTACGCCGCCGCGGTGCTCGCCGGCGGGGCGAACGTGCCGGAGTGGGACGCCGGCGCGCGCGTCGAGGCGGTCGCGGAACGGCAGCGGGTGCTCGACCGGGACGACCCGCCGCGGTGCGTCTTCTACCTGCACGAGTTCGTGCTACACACGCCGGTCGGCGGGTCCTCGGTGATGTCGGAGCAGCTGCACGTGCTGCTCCGGCGCTCGGTGCGGCCCAACCTCACGGTGCGCGTCGTGCCCCGGACGGCCGGCGCGCACCCCGGGATGGCCGGGACGTTCACCCTGCTCGACGTGCTCGACTTCAAGCGCGTCGTCCACCTCGAGGGCGAGACGGCCTCCGACTTCCTCGAGACCTCCGCCGAGGTGCTCGCCTACCAGCGCGTGCTGGACGCCCTGGCCCGCGTCGCGCTCGACGACGTGCGGTCGCGGGAGCTGATCGCCACGCTGGCGACCAGGCTCTACGGCGCGGCCGATACCCTGCCACGGTGACCTTCACGCTTCTGCCAGCCGTCGACGTTCGCGACGGCAAGGCCGTCCGGCTGCTTCAGGGCCGGTCGGGCACCGAGACCGGCTACGGCGACCCGTGGGACGCCGCCCTCGCCTGGCAGCGGGACGGGGCCGAGTGGATCCACCTGGTCGACCTCGACGCCGCCTTCGGCACCGGGGACAACCGGGCCCGCCTCGCCGACATCGTGGGGCGGCTGGACGTCGAGGTCGAGCTGTCCGGCGGCATCCGTGACGACGACTCGCTCGCCGCCGCACTGGCCACCGGGTGCGCCCGGGTCAACCTCGGCACCGCGGCGCTGGAGCACCCCGAGTGGTGCTCCCGGGTCATCGGCGAGTTCGGCGACCGGGTGGCCGTCGGGCTCGACGTGCGGATCGACGACGCGGGGGAGCACCGGCTGGCCGCGCGCGGCTGGACCCAGGACGGCGGTCTCCTGTGGGACGTGCTCGACCGGCTGGAGCGGGACGGCTGCGCGCGCTACGTGGTGACCGACGTGTCCAAGGACGGCACCCTGAACGGGCCCAACCTGGGGCTGCTGCGGGACGTCTGCGCCAGGACGAAGGCGCCGGTGGTCGCGTCCGGCGGCGTGTCCAGTTTGGACGACCTCACCGCGCTGGCGGGTCTCGCGGACGACGGCGTGGAGGGCACGATCATCGGAAAGGCCTTGTACACCAGGGCGTTCACGCTGCCGGAGGCGCTGGCGCGGGTCAGTTCACGCTGATCGCCAGGCACAACGTGCCGTCCCGGCCACGGAACCGGGTGCTGGAGCCGATCACGACCCGGCCGGTGAGACCGTACTTCTTCTTGAGCAGGCGCCGGCCGTGCTCGGTGCCGTCCGCGTCGAGGATCCGGGCGGTGCCGCGCACGGACGTGCCGCGGGGCCGGCCGCGGAAGTCGCACTCGGCGAGCTCGACCTCGGGGTTCCGGCGGACCCGCTTGACCTTGCCGGCGGTGGTCTGGGTCCAGATGATCAGCTCGTCGCCGTCCCGGCCCACCCAGACCGGCGTCGGCACCGGCGTGCCGTCCCGCCGGAACGTGGTGACCAGCAGGTAGCTGGCCCTACCCAGGCGCTCTACATCGGACGTCATGTCGACGACGCTACCGACCGTTCGCTGTGACCGCTCTCAGTACAGGTCGTCCAGGTCGATCCTCAGCGACAGCGGATCGGTCACGGTGACGAGACCGGTGTCCTTGCCCACCAGGACGTACGCGCGGTCGCCCGGACCGAGCCGGTACCGGTACAGGACCGGCGAGGAGTCCAGTAGTTCGAGCCGCCAGAAGTGCTCGATACCGGCCGCCGCGTACTCGGCGGGTTTGGCGATTTGGTCCATGGAGATCGACTGTGGCGACATGACTTCCACGACCAGCAGGCAGTGTTCCGGCCGAAGCACCGAGTCGACGGGCAGCGCCGCCTCGTACACGGCGATGTCCGGTCGCCGGCTCAGCAGTGGGACGTCGCGCAGGCGTAGCTCGACATCCGTGTCGACGGCGTACCGTGCGCCGTCGAGGTGGTTCGCGAGACGGCGAGTTGCCCGCTGGTGGAAGCGAGGAGGATCGAGCCTGGTGACGACGCCTCCGTCGACGACCTCGATCCGCCGGCGACGCTCCTCCGGCAGTGCGTCGTAGTCCCCTGCGGACAAGCCGTCGGGAAAGTGGGCCACCCAGTGGTTCACCCAGTCCTCGAGCGTGATCACGAGCGCAACATACCTGGTCAGGGGGTGCGGCGGCGGAGCGTCGCGGCGCCGAGGACCAGGGCCAGGACCACGCAACCGGCGACGATGGCGAGGTTCCTGAGCAGCGTCCCGTCGACTTCAGCCGTTCGGGTGACGGTGGTGAGGGCGTCGACCGCGTAGGACAACGGCATCACCGCGGACAGCCACTCCAGTACCGGGGTCATCGCCTCGCGGGGGGCGAACAGGCCGCACAGCAGCACCTGCGGCATCACCACCGCGGGCATGAACTGGACGGCCTGGAATTCGGTCCTGGCGAACGCGCTCGCCAGCAGGCCCAGTGCCGTGCCGAGCAGCGCGTCGAGCACGGCGATGAGCAGCAGCAGCCAGACCGATCCGCTGATCTCCAGCCCCAGCCAGGTCAGCGAGATCGCCGCCGCCACCAGCACCTGCACCACCGCGACCAGGCCGAACGCCAGCGCGTACCCGAGCAGCAGATCGAACTTGCCGATCGGCAGCGTCATCAGGCGTTCCAGCGTCGCCGTCGTCCGCTCGCGCAGCGTGGTGATCGAGGTGACGATGAACATGATCGCGAACGGGAACACCGCCAGCAGCGCCGGCGCCGCGGCGCTGAACGCCCGCTCGTCGTTGAACACGTAGCGCAGCAGGACCAGCAGCAGCGACGGGAGCAGCACCATCAGCGCCACCGTCCGGTGGTCGTGCCGCAGCTGGGTCAGGATCCGGCCCGCGGTCGCGCCGGCGAACGTCATCGTGCTCATGCGACGGCTCCCTGTTCCCGGACCAGGCGGAGGAACGCCTGTTCCAGGTCGGCGGTGTCGGTCCTGGCGCGCAGCGCGTCCGGCGTGTCGTCGGCCAGGATGTCGCCGTCGCGCATCAGCAGGAGGCGTTGGCAGCGGGCGGCCTCGTCCATCACGTGGCTGGAGACGATCAGCGTGACGCCCCGGCCGGCGAGCCGGTTGAACAGGTCCCACAGCTCCTCGCGCAGCACCGGGTCGAGGCCGACCGTCGGTTCGTCGAGGACCAGCAGCTCGGGACGCCCGAGCAGGGCCACGGCGAGGCTCGCGCGGCTCAGCTGGCCGCCGGACAGCTCGCCGATGACGTGGTCGGTGTGGCTGCCGAGCCCGACCTCCTCGATCACCCGGTCGACGTCGCCCTTGGGGGCGCGCAGGATCGCGGCGAAGTAACGGAGGCTCTCGCGAACCGTGAGATCCGCGTACACCGCCGGGTTCTGCGTCGCGTAGCCGATCCGGTTCCGCAGCCCCCGGCTGCCGGCCGGCTCGCCGAGCACGGTGACCCGGCCGGCGGCCACCACCTGCACGCCGACCACACAGCGCAGCAGGGTCGTCTTGCCGCAGCCCGACGGACCGAGCAGCCCGGTGATCGATCCGCGCGGTACGGCGAAACCCACGTCGTGCAACACCTCGCGAGAGCCGCGCCGGACGCGCAGGCCCTCGGCCACGACGGCGTAATTATCCATGCGTTTAATTCTGCGCGCCTGACGGACCCGCGTCAAGTCGACGGGAGGGCTCAGACGTCGAAGTAGTGCTGGATCACCGGCGCCACCAGCGCCACCATCTCGTCCTCGTCGGCCGAGGCCATCGGCTCGGCGCCGATGACGTGGCGCATCATCACCACGCCGACCATCTGGGACGCGGCGCCGAGCACCCGCAGTCGAGGCACGCCCAGCGCGGCGGCCACCCGCGCCAGCACCGCCGACTCCATGAACCCGCGCAGCTGGGCGGCCACTTCCGGGCTGCTCGACACCGAGCGCACCAGGGCGAAGAACGGCGCCCGGGTGTCCGGCTCCCGCCACAGGCTCAGGAACAGCCGCAGGATCCGCTCGCCGATCCCGGACCTCGGACCGTCCACCACGGTCTCCACCAGCACCGCCGGGTCGAACGGGAGGTTCATCGCGGCCACGAACACCTTGTCCTTGGAGCCGAAGAAGTGGTGCACCAGCGCCGCGTTGACGCCCGCCTCCGCCGCGATGCCGCGGATCGTCGCCCCGCCGTAGCCCCGCTCGGCGAACTGGCTCCGCGCCGCGGCGAGGATCGCCTCCCTGGTCTGGGTCGGGCCCGGCCGCCTACCGGTACGCGCCACCTCGGCTCCTTCCGTCCGCTGCCAGTATCCTCGACGGCATGTCGGTCGCCGTGCGCGTGATCCCGTGCCTGGACGTCGACGCCGGGCGCGTCGTCAAGGGGGTCAACTTCACCAACCTGGTCGACGCGGGCGATCCGGTCGAGTTGGCCGCCGCCTACGACGCCGAGGGCGCCGACGAGCTGACCTTCCTCGACGTCACGGCGTCCTCTTCGGACCGGGAGACCACGTTCGACGTGGTGCGCCGCACCGCAGAGCAGGTGTTCATCCCGCTGACCGTCGGCGGCGGCGTGCGCGCGGTGTCCGATGTGGACAGGCTGCTGCGGGCGGGCGCGGACAAGGTCTCGGTCAACACCGCCGCGATCGCCCGGCCCGAACTGCTGCGCGAGTGCTCGGAGCGGTTCGGCGCGCAGTGCGTCGTGCTGTCGGTGGACGCGCGGCGCGCCGCGACCCCGTCCGGGTTCGAGGTCACCACGCACGGCGGGCGCACCGGCACCGGCATCGACGCGGTCGAGTGGGCGGCGCGGGGCCAGGAGCTCGGCGTGGGGGAGATCCTGCTGAACTCGATGGACGCCGACGGCACCAGGGCGGGCTTCGACCTGGAGCTGATCAAGCTGGTGCGCGCCGTGGTCGACGTGCCGCTGATCGCCAGCGGCGGCGCGGGCGCCGTCGACCACTTCCCGCCCGCGGTGGACGCCGGCGCCGACGCGGTGCTCGCCGCCAGCGTCTTCCACTTCGGACAGCTGCGGATCGGCGAGGTCAAGGACTCCCTACGAGCGCACGGAGCGGTGGTCCGGTGACCGCGTTGGACCCCGGGATCGCGGGGCGGCTCAAGCGCAACGCGGACGGGCTGGTGTGCGCGGTGGCGCAGCGGCGCGGCACCGGCGAGGTGCTGATGGTCGCCTGGATGGACGACGAGGCGCTGCACCGCACGCTCACCACCCGGCGCGCGACGTACTTCTCCCGCAGCCGGGGACGCCTGTGGGTGAAGGGGGAGACCTCCGGTCACACGCAGTACGTGCACGAGGTGCGCCTCGACTGTGACGGCGACACCGTGCTGCTCGTCGTCGACCAGGAGGGTGCGGCCTGTCACACCGGTGCGGCCACCTGCTTCGACGAGGACGTCCTGCTCACCTGATCGTGTCGGTGATGTAGCGCTGCAGGGTGGGCGCGACCGCGGCGACCATCGTGTCGACGTCCGCCGAGGCCAGCGGCTCGAACCGGGCGACGTAGCGCACCAGGCCCATGCCGACCAGCTGCGAGGCGACCAGCGTCGCGCGGAACTCCGCGTCGTCCGGCGCGACCGGCGCCAGGACCTTCCCCACCACGTTCCTGACGAGGAAGTCCCGCAGCGCGTGCACGGCCAGCTCGTGGCTGGTGATGCTCCGCACCAGCGCGGTGAACACGCCACCGCCGGTGGTGTCCCAGATGCCGATGAACGTGCGCACGATCCGCTCGCCGAGCCCGTCGACGTCACCGTCGAGCAGCCGCTCGACCACGTCCGCCGGGTTGAACGGCAGCTTGAGCACCGCCTCCGCGAACAGGCCCTCCTTGCTGCCGAACCAGTGGTTCACCATGGCCGCGTCGACCTCCGCCCGCGCGGCGATCGCGCGCACGGTGGCGCCGTCGTAGCCCTGCTCGCTGAACACCGCCCGTGCCGCGTCGAGCAGGGCCGCGCGCGTGTCCGTGCCTCCGGGCCGCCGCCCCCGGCGCCGAGGAACATCCTGGTGTCGCACCGGCTCATCATGCCCGACCCGGCCCTGAGGACGCCCGCGGCCGAGCTGGCGGGACAATGGCCGGCATGGTCAGCGTGATGGAGCCCGAGGCCGTCCGGCGCGGGCTCGGGGTGGTCAGTCCCACCCGTGCGGAGTTCCACCGGCTGGCGGCCGACCACCGGGTCATCCCGGTCGTGCGGCGCCTGCTCGCGGACGCCGAGACCCCCGTCGGGGTCTACCGCAAGCTCGCCCAGGGCAGGCCCAACACCTACCTCCTCGAGTCCGCCGAGAACGGGCGCTCCTGGTCGCGCTGGTCGTTCGTCGGCGTGCACAGTGCCGCCGTACTCACCGAGCGTGATGGCAAGGCGCACTGGACGGGTACCCCGCCGGTCGGGCTGCCGGAGTCCGGGGACCCGCTGGCGGCCCTGCGGGAGACCATGGCGATTCTGCACACCGAGCGACTGCCCGGCCTCCCGCCGCTGACCGGCGGCATGGTCGGCTACCTCGGCTACGACGCCGTGCGCCGGCTCGAACGGCTCCCCGACCGCACCGACGACGACCTGCGGCTGCCCGAGCTGGCGATGCTGCTGGCCACCGACCTCGCCGCGCTGGACCACCACGAGGGCACCATCACCCTCATCTCCAACGCGGTGAACTGGGACGACAGCCCGGAGCGGGTGGACGCCGCCTACGACGCCGCCGTCGCGCGGCTCACCGAGATGACCGAGCGGCTGCAGCAGTCCGCGCCGCCGACGGTCGCCGTGTTCGACCACCCCACGCCCGAGTACCTGCGCCGCCGCGACCGCGCCGACTACACCGCCGCCGTGCGGACCGCCAAGGAGGCGATCCACGCCGGTGAGGCGTTCCAGGTGGTGCTCTCCCAGCGGTTCGAGCTCGAGACCGAGGCCGATCCGCTGGACGTCTACCGGGTGCTGCGGACCACCAACCCCAGCCCGTACATGTACCTGCTGCGGCTCGACGGGTTCGACGTCGTCGGCTCCAGCCCCGAGGCACTGGTCACCGTCCGCGACGGAGTGGCCACGACTCACCCGATCGCCGGCACCCGGTGGCGTGGCGTCGACCCGGACGAGGACGCGATCCTCGAGAAGGACATGCTGGCCGACGAGAAGGAGCGCGCGGAGCACGTCATGCTCGTCGATCTGGGCCGCAACGACCTCGGCCGGGTGTGCCGGCCGGGCACCGTTCGGGTCGTCGACTTCTTCCGGGTCGAGCGCTACAGCCACGTCATGCACATCGTGTCCACGGTCACCGGCGTCCTCGACGACGACCGCACGGCGTTCGACGCGGTCAAGGCCTGCTTCCCGGCCGGCACGCTCTCCGGCGCGCCGAAGCCGCGCGCGATGGAGCTCATCGAGGAGTTGGAACCCACCCGCCGCGGCCTCTACGGCGGCGTCGTCGGCTACCTGGACTTCGCCGGCGACGCCGACACCGCCATCGCCATCCGAACCGCGCTGATGCGCGACGGCGTGGCCTACGTGCAGGCCGGCGCCGGGATCGTGGCCGACTCCGACCCGGTCGCCGAGGACACCGAGTGCGTGAACAAGGCCCGTGCCGTGCTCGCCGCGATCGCCACCGCCCAGTCGATGCGACCGGCCGATGGCTGAGCAGCCCGATCGCCGTCCACTCTGGATGGTCCTGCTGCCGCTCCTCGGCGCGGCGGCGGCACTGTGGGGCTCGACCAGGCTCGACGGCGGCCCGGGGTCGGGCACCGGGCTGGCCCTGGTGGCGCTCGCCGGCGCGGGCGGCGCGATCGCCGTCGGCGGCTGGGGCAGGCGGGTCGTCGGCGCGCTCGTGGCGGTCGCCGGTCTGCTCGCGGGCTGGCGGGCACTCGCCGCCGACGGCGCGGGCGCCGGCAGGTGGGTGGCGCTGCTCGGCGCGGTCCTGCTGGTCGTCGCCGGGGTCCTGGTGGTCCGGCTCGCCACGCGGCTGCCGACGATGGGCGCGAGGTACGCGTCGCCCGCCGCCCGCCGGGCTTCCGGCGACCCGGACGGTGACCCGGACAAGGACCTGTGGGACGGGCTGTCCGAGGGCCGTGATCCCACCGCCGCCGAGGTCGAGGATGAACGGTGAACGTGGACCCGGTAACGAGTCGTCGTGCGGGACGGAGTTAGCATTCCTTGGGCGGGAAGGGGCAATGCTGGTGACTGATAGCACCTGCGACACATCGGAAGTGGCGTTCGCGCCGCTACCGGACGACGCCGGCGAGCGTGTGCGGTGAGTGTTCTCGAGTCGATCATCGAAGGGGTCCGGGCGGACCTCGCGGTGCGTGAGTCCGCGCTCCCGTTCGAGACCGTGAAGGAGCGCGCGGCGAAGGCGGCGCCGCCACGCGACGCCGTGGCCGCGCTGCGCGGTTCCGGCATCGGCGTGATCGCCGAGGTGAAGCGGCGTAGCCCGTCCAAGGGCGACCTCGCGTCGATCGCCGACCCGGCGTCGCTGGCCAGGGACTACGCCGACGCCGGTGCTCGGGTGATCAGCGTGCTCACCGAGGAACGGCGGTTCGGCGGCTCGCTCGCCGACTTCGACGCGGTGCGCGCCGTGGTGGACGTCCCCTTGCTGCGCAAGGACTTCGTGGTCAGCCCGTACCAGGTGCACGAGGCCCGGATGCACGGCGCCGACCTGGTGCTGCTGATCGTGGCCGCCCTGGAGCAGAACGCGCTGGTCGCCCTGCTCGACCGGGTCGAGTCGCTCGGCATGACCGCGCTGGTCGAGGTGCACACCGCCGAGGAGGCCGACCGCGCGCTGGAGGCGGGCGCGTCGGTCATCGGCATCAACGCCCGCGACCTGCACACCCTCGAGGTCGACCGGGAGGTGTTCGGCCGGCTCGCGCCCGGCCTGCCGTTCGAGGTGCTCAAGATCGCCGAGTCCGGCGTCCGCGGCCCCGGCGACCTGATGACCCACGCCGGCGCTGGTGCCGACGCGGTCCTGGTCGGCGAGAGCCTGGTCGCGAGCCCCGACCCGAAGGCGGCGCTGGTCCAGCTGGTCACCGCCGGTTCGCACCCCGCCTGCCCGAGGCCGAGCCGGTGACCGACAAGAAGGACGAGCACGAGCCCGACCGGCACGACCCGGACGAGCGCGGACACTTCGGCCCGTACGGCGGCCGGTTCCTCCCCGAGGCGCTGATCGGCGCCATGGACGAGCTCGCCACCGTCTACGAGAAGGCCAGGCTCGACCCGGACTTCGTCGACGAGCTGAACCGCCTGCTGCGCGGGTACGCCGGCCGTCCGTCGCTGCTCACCGAGGCGCCCCGGTTCGCCGAGCACGCCGGCGGCGCGCGGATCTTCCTCAAGCGCGAGGACCTCAACCACACCGGCTCGCACAAGATCAACAACGTGCTGGGCCAGGCGTTGCTCACCAAGCGGATGGGCAAGAAGCGGGTCATCGCCGAGACCGGCGCCGGCCAGCACGGGGTCGCCACCGCCACCGCCTGCGCGCTGATGGGCCTCGAGTGCGTCGTCTACATGGGCGAGGTCGACACCCAGCGGCAGGCGCTGAACGTGGCCAGGATGCGGCTGCTCGGCGCCGAGGTCATCCCGGTGAAGACCGGCTCGCGCACCCTCAAGGACGCCATCAACGAGGCACTGCGCGACTGGGTGACCAACGTCGAGGACACCCACTACCTGCTCGGCACGGCGGCCGGCGGGCACCCGTTCCCGATGATGGTGCGCAACTTCCACAAGGTCATCGGCCAGGAGGCCCGCGAGCAGGTGCTCGAGCAGGCCGGCCGGCTGCCGGACGCGGTCACCGCCTGCGTCGGGGGCGGCTCCAACGCCATCGGCATCTTCCACGGCTTCATCGACGACCCGTCGGTGCGCCTGGTCGGCCTCGAGCCGGCCGGCAAGGGCATCGAGTCCGGCGAGCACGGCGCCACCCTGTCCGAGGGCAGCCCCGGGATGCTGCACGGCGCGCGGTCCTACCTGCTGCAGGACGAGGACGGGCAGACCATCGAGGCGTACTCGATCTCCGCCGGCCTCGACTACCCGGGCGTCGGTCCGGAGCACTCCTGGCTCAAGGACACCGGCCGCGCGGAGTACCGCTCGGTCACCGACGCCGAGGCCATGGACGCCTTCCAGCTGCTGTCCAGGACCGAGGGCATCATCCCGGCGATCGAGTCGTCGCACGCGCTGGCCGGCACGCTCACGCTGGGCCGCGAGCTGGGGCCGGACGGGTTGATCGTGGTGTGCCTGTCCGGGCGCGGGGACAAGGACATGGACACCGCGGCCACGTACTTCGGCTACACGGAGGGCTGATGGGACGCCTCGACCCGGTGTTCGCCCGTGCCCGCGCCGAGGGGCGCGCCGCCCTGGTCGGCTACCTGCCGGCCGGCTACCCGACCGTCGACGGCTCGGCCGAGCGGCTCGCCGCGATGATCGACTCCGGCTGCGACGTCGTCGAGATCGGCGTGCCGTACTCCGATCCGGTGATCGACGGCCCGACCATCCAGGCAGCGGCCGACGTCGCGCTCAAGGGCGGGTTCCGGCTGCGTGACCTGTTCCGGGTGGTGGAGCACGTGGCGTCGGCGGGCGGGCACGCGGTCGTGATGACCTACTGGAACCCGGTGCACCGCTACGGCGTCGACCGCTTCGCCCGTGACCTGGCCGCCGCCGGTGGGCTCGGCATGATCACCCCGGACCTGATCCCGGACGAGGCGGAGGACTGGCTGGCCGCGTCGGCCGCCCACGACCTGGACCGGATCTTCCTGGTCGCGCCGTCCTCGTCGGCGGAACGGCTGACCTCGACGACCGCCGCGACCTCGGGCTTCCTGTACGCGACGGCGGTGATGGGCGTGACCGGCGCGCGGGAGCGGGTCGGCAGCGCGGCCGCGGGCCTGGTCGCGCGGGCCAGGGAGCACACCGACCTGCCGATCGCCGTGGGTCTCGGCGTGCGGTCGGGCGACCAGGCGGCCGAGGTGGCCGGTTTCGCCGACGGCGTGGTCGTCGGCTCCGCGTTCGTGTCGAAGGCCGACGAGGTCGCCGGGGTGCGGGAGCTGGCCGAGGAACTCGCGGACGGGGTCCGCCGGCCGGTCGTGCCGGCCGCCCAGACGTAGGTGCGGCGCCGGTAGGCCGCCCTGGTGTGTCCGGCGTCGCCGCCGACCGTTACGGTGACGCGCGTGAACGTGGCGTCCAGTGTCTTCCTGGCGAACATCCCGAGCCCCGATCGTGGCGTGTGGGAGCTCGGTCCGATCCCGCTGCGGGCCTACGCGCTGTGCATCATCGCCGGCATCGTGGTGGCGATCTGGTGGGGCGAGCGGCGGTGGGTCGCGCGCGGCGGCCGGGCCGGCACGGTCACCGACATCGCGGTCTGGGCGGTGCCGTTCGGCCTGGTCGGCGGGCGCCTCTACCACGTGGCGACGGACTGGCACCGGTACTTCGGCGAGGGCAAGAACCCGCTGGACGCGCTGCGGATCTGGGACGGCGGCCTCGGTATCTGGGGTGCGATCGCGTTCGGGGCGGTCGGCGCGTGGTTCGGCTGCCGGTCCAAGAAGGTGCCGCTGCCGGTGTTCGCCGACGCGATCGCGCCGGGCGTGGTCGTCGCCCAGGCGATCGGGCGAGTGGGCAACTACTTCAACCAGGAGCTGTACGGCGGGCCGACGGACCTGCCGTGGGGCCTGGAGATCTACCAGCGCGTGAACGAGCTCGGCGACGCGGACAACCTCAACGGGGTGGCGGTCAACCACATCCCGATCGAGGTGGTGCACCCGACGTTCCTCTACGAGCTGCTGTGGAACCTCGCGGTGGCCGGGCTCGTGGTGTGGGCGGACCGCCGGTTCCGGCTCGGCCACGGGCGCGCGTTCGCCATCTACGTCGCCGGCTACACCCTCGGCCGCACCTGGATCGAGCTGATGCGCACCGACCCCGCCACGATGGTGTTCGGGGTGCGGGTCAACGTGTGGGTGTCGGTCCTGGTGTTCCTCGGCGCGGTCGTCTACCTGGTGCTGGCGAAGAAGCGGGGTCCGAGGGAGGACCTGGCCGCCATCCAGGGCACCGAACCGCCCACCGACGACACGTCCAGGGACGACGACGCCGCCGTCGCCGACAAGGACGCCGCCGATGCCGCCGATGCCGACAAGGACGCCGAGGACGCCGAGGACGCCCACACGGACAAGGACAAGGACGCGGAGAAGGACGCCGAGCCCGGAACCGACGAGCCGGCCAAGGAGTCGACGCCGTCCGGCAAGGAGTGAGCCCTACCCGCGCGTCGGGGTCACCACGACGTTCCCGTCGCCGGTGCTGAGGATCTCGACGTTCGCCGCGTAGTGCCGGCGCACGGTCTCGCGGGTCAGCACCTCGGCCGGGGTCCCGGTGGCGACCACCCGGCCACCGTCCATCAGCACCAGCCGGTCCGCGTACTGCGCCGACAGCGTCAGGTCGTGCAGGGTGCTCACCACCGTCGCGCCCTCCTCCGCGCGCAGCCGGTCGACCAGATCGAGCAGCGCCTGCGCGTGCCCGATGTCCAGGCCGGTCGTCGGCTCGTCCAGCAGCAACAGCCCCGCCTGCTGCGCCAGCACCCGCGCCAGCACCGCGCGCTGCCGCTCCCCGCCGGACAGCGTCCGCAGCGCGCGGCCGGCCAGCCCGGACAGGTCGAGCCGGTCGAGCACCTGCTCCACCACCGCCAGGTCCGAGCGCCGCTCCCTGGCCAACGGGGCCAGGTGCGGGGTCCGGCCAAGCAGCACGTAGTCGGTCACCGTCAGCCGCTCCGGCAGCTCCGGGGTCTGCGGCGCGTACGCGACGGCCCGCGCCCGCTCCCGCGCCGACAGCCCGGACACCGGCGCCCCGTCCAGCAGGATCTCGCCGTCGTGCGCCACCACCCCGACGATCGACTTCAGCAGCGACGACTTGCCGGCCCCGTTCGGCCCGATCACCGCCACCCACGCGCCGGCCGGCACGTCCAGCGACACCGACGACGCCACCACGCGCGTCCCGTACCGCGCCGACACCGAGCGCAACGCCAACGCGGTCACTGTTCCGCCTCCCCGGATTTTTCCCTGTTGGTCGCGTTGAGAAGGGAGGGTCCGGCTTGGGCACGTACTTGTGGCCGGGTTGCGTCACGTTCCCCTGAGGTGACGGTCGTGGACGTTGACAGCAGGTGCCTCACCGCAGCTGGCCTCGGTTCATCCGCAGGACGAGCAGGAAGAACGGCGCCCCGGTGAACGCCGTGATCACCCCGATCGGCAGCTCGGCCGGCGCGAACGCGGTCCGCGCGACGTGGTCGGCCACGATCAGGAACATCGCCCCGCCGACCAGCGACAGCGGCACGATCACCCGGTAGCTCGCCCCGGCGAGCAGCCGCACCACGTGCGGCACCACGATGCCGACGAACCCGATCAGCCCGCTCACCGCGACCGCAGCGGCCGTCGCCAGCGACGCCGCGAGCAGCACCGCGATCCGCACCCGGCCGGGGTTGATGCCGAGCGACGCCGCCTCGTCGTCGCCGACCGCCAGTACGTCCAGCAGCCGCCCGCACAGGCACAGCACGACCGCGGCGAGCCCGATGTAGGGCACGGTGATGAGCACCTCGCGCCACCCGGCGGTGTTCAGCCCGCCCAGCATCCAGCTGTAGACCTGCTTGATCGTGTCGGTGTTCAGCTGTTGCACGAACGTCTGGATCGCGGTCAGGAACGACGCCACCGCGACCCCGGCCAGCAGCAGCACCGCCGTGCCGCCGCCGGCCGACCGGCCGAGCAGCCAGGTCAGCGTCACCCCGCCGACCGCCCCGGCGAACGCGGCGAGCGGCAGCGGACCGATGACCCAGCCGGTCACCGACGGCGCCGCGACCACCACGATCGTCGCCGCCATCCCGGCGCCGGCGGCCGCGCCGAGCAGGAACGGGTCGGCCAGCGGGTTGCGGAACACCCCCTGGAACGCCGCGCCGGCCATGGCCAGCGCCCCGCCGACCAGCCCGGCCAGCACGACCCGGGGCAGCCGCACCTCCCACACGATCGCCGCCTCGGACGCCGACAGCGGGGACACCCCGCCGGTGACCTGCGCCCAGACCTCCCGCAGGACCCGCCCGGCGCCCAGGTTCGCCGCGCCGAGCAGGGTGGACACGGACACCACCAGGACGAGCCCGAGCACCGCCGCGACCAGGACGCCGGGGGCGAGCCTGGTCGGGCGGACACGGGGACGCTGCTTGAGCATCAGCCGCCCTGGCCGGCCTTCGCGACGGCGTCGGCGACCGACCGGGCCAGGTCGACCACGCGCGGCCCCCAGCGGGAGGCCAGGTCGTCGTCCAGTTCGACCACGTTGCCGTTCTTGACCGCCGACAACGCGCTCCACCCGGGGCGGGCGGCGACGGTCTCGGCGCTCTGGCCGCAGCACTCCACGTCGGCCAGGAAGATCAGGTCCGGGTCGGCGGCGAGGATGTGCTCCACGGACAGCTGCGGGTAGCCGCCGGCGTCCTTGTCCGCCGGGTCGGCGATGTTCTCCAGCCCGAACAGGCCGTACACCTGCCCGATGAACGTCTTCGACGTCGCGCTGTAGTAGGTGGTGTCGAGCTCGTGGTAGTAGGTCAGCGGCTCGCTCGGCTTCGGCGCGTCCGCGACGACCTTGTCCAGGTCGGTGCGCATCCGGTCGGCGAGGTCGGCGGCCTCGTCCGCGTGCCCGGTGGCCTTGCCGAGCAGCTCCATGCCGGCGTAGACGTCGTCGATGGTCCGCGCGGCCGGCACGATCAGCACCGGGTGGTCGAGCCGGGTGAGCGCGGCCGCGACGTCGTCGACGTCGTCGGACAGGACCACCAGGTCGGGGTCGTACCCGGCGATCGCCTCGACGTTCGGGGTCAGCCCGGACAGGTCGGTGCGCGGCGCGTCGGCCGGGAAGTCCGACTGCTCGTCGACGGCCACCACCTGCTCGCCGGCGCCGACCGCGAACAGCGTCTCGGTGTTGCTCGCCGACAGCGACACGATCCGCTCCGGCCGGGCGTCGAGCGTGACCGGCTCGCCCTCGGCGGGCGTGAGCGTCACCGGAAACGCTTGCGCCTCCTGGTTTCCGCTCGCTCGCGGGTTCTCCTCGGCACGTTCGGCGCCGCAGCCGGCGAGCACCAGCGTGCCGGCGAGGGTGATGGCCGCCAGGCGTCGCGCGCGCCTGCGGAGGGGTAAGGACATCGGACCACCTAGGGTGTCGGCCGGCGAGGCACGGCGCGTCCACAGCGGTGGCGGACGCCGCATCCCTGCACCGGGGCGGTTGGCGTCGACGCGGGGAGTGGTAGGCGACCTGGCTCGGGCGCCGCTTCGCGCGGGGCCTCCACAGTTGCGGGACAGCGCCGGGTTCGCACCGGACTTCGCTACCACCTGCCGCGGCCCCGGATGGACCGCGAACTGTTCGCGTCACCGGTCAGCACGCTGACCAGCAAAAGGACGCTACCACCCCGGCGCGGCGGGGCCGGGCTAGGCCGAGCCTCGTTCCACCAGTTCGGTGGGCAGCACCACCGGTTCACCGACCGGGTCGCCGCCGATCTGGGTGAGCAGGAGCTCGGTCATCGTGCGGGCCTGGTCGATGACGGGCTGGTGGATGGTGGTCAGTGGGGGCTCGGTGTGCCGGGCCATCTCGATGTCGTCGTAGCCGACCACGGCGACGTCCGCCGGGACCGCGCGGCCGGCGGCGCGCAGGGCGCGGAGCGCGCCCATGGCCATCAGGTCGTTGGCGACGAACACGCCGTCCAGGTCGGGGTGGCGGGACAGCAGCGTCGCCATCGCCTGTTCGCCGGACTCGCGGGTGAAGTCGCCGTGGGCCACCCGGTCGGCCTTGCGGCCGGCGGCGGCCACCGCGCGCTGGTAGCCGGTGAGGCGGTCCGCGCCCGCGGTCATGTCCTGCGGGCCGGCGATGGTCGCGATCCGGCGCCTGCCACGCGCCAGCAGGTGCTCGGCGGCCAGTTGGGCGCCGCCGACGTTGTCCACGTCGACGTAGGACAGGCCGGGCATGTGCCGCTGCGGGCGGCCGCCCACCACCGTGGGGATGCCGGCGTCGAGCAGCAGCCGGGGGAGCGGGTCGTCGTCGTGCATGGAGGCCAGCAGGACGCCGTCGACGTGTCCGCTGCGGACGTAGTCGGCCAGCCGCGAGTGTTCCGCGTCGTTCCGTGCGTTCACCAGCACCAGCTGCACGCCGGTGCCGACCAGCGCCTGGCTGGTGGCGATGATGATGTTGCCCAGGTACGGGTCGGCCAGCACGGTGGCGTCCGGCTCGCGCATCACCAGCGCGATCGAGTCCGTGCGGCGCATCGCGAGGCTGCGCGCTGCCCGGTTGGGCACGTAGCCGAGGCGGCCGATCGCGGACTCCACCGCGTCCTTCACCTCCGGCGAGACCCGGGGCGAGCCGTTGATCACCCTGGACACGGTCGCGCGGGAGACCCCCGCCTCCGCGGCGACCGTGTCCAGGGTCGGCTTCCGCCGCCCGGTCGTGACCTCACTCATGCACATCGATGCCGTTCGTCGTGATCACCTCGCGGTACCAGTACGCGCTGTCCTTCCACACCCGGCGCTGGGTCGGGTAGTCCACGTGGACGATGCCGAACCGCTTCGAGTACCCGTACGCCCACTCGAAATTGTCCAGCAGCGACCACACGAAGTATCCACGAAGGTCGACGCCGGACTCGATCGCTTCGTGTACCACGGCCAGGTGATCACGCAGGTAGGAGATCCGCTCGGCGTCCCGCACCCCGTCCGCGGCGAGCTGGTCGTCGAACGCGGCACCGTTCTCGGTGATCATCAGCGGCACCGGCGCGTACTCCTCGTGCACGCGGTGCACCACCGCGCGCAGGCCCTTCGCGTCGATCGCCCAGCCCATCGCGGTGGTCGGCCCCGGCTGGTGCACGAACCGCACGTCCTCGCACGCCGGCCACGGCGACGGCCCCGCCTGGGGCTCGCCGACATCGACCAGCGTGGGGGAGTAGTAGTTGATGCCCAGCATGTCCAGCGGCTGGGAGATCACGTCCAGGTCGCCGTCGCGCACGAACGACCAGTCGGTCAGCCGGGCCGTGTCGCGCCGCACGTCGACCGGGTACTGGCCGCGGAACAGCGGGTCCAGGAACAGCCGGTTGCCGAGCCCGTCGATCCGGCGTACCGCGTCGGTGGCCTCCGGGGAGGTGGCACCGGGCATCACCGCGCACAGGTTCAGCGTGATCGACACCTCGGCCGAGGACGGCAGCGCGGACCGCAGCGCGGCGGTGCCCTGGCCGTGCGCCAGGAGCAGGTGGTGCGCCGCCCGCAGCGCCAGCGCCGGGTCGGTGTGACCGGGGGCGTGCTCGCCGGAGGCGTAGCCGAGGAACGCCGCGCACCACGGCTCGTTCAGCGTGGTCCACATCGGCACCCGGTCACCCAGCCTGGCCGCGACCAGGCCGGCGTACTCGGCGAACCGGGCGGCCGTGTCCCGGTTCCCCCAGCCGCCGGCGTCCTCCAGCTCCTGCGGCAGGTCCCAGTGGTACAGGGTGAGCACCGGTGTGATGCCGTGCGCCAGCAGCTCGTCCACCAGGCGCGAGTAGTGGTCCAGCCCGGCCTGGTTCGCCGGACCGCTCCCACCCGGCTGCACCCTCGGCCAGGACACCGAGAACCGGTACGCCGGCAGCCCGAGCTCGGCCATCAGCGCGACGTCGGAGCGGAACTCCTTGTAGTGCTCGGCCGCCACGTCGCCGGTGTCGCCGCCCCGCACCCGGCCCGGCGTGTGCGCGAAGGTGTCCCAGATGGACCGACCGCGGCCGTCCGCGGTGGGCGAACCCTCGATCTGGTAGGCGGCGGTCGCCGCGCCCCACAGGAAGTCCGCCGGGAACTTCAGCCGCTCGCTCATCCTTTTACCGCCCCTTGCATGATTCCTCCAATGATCTGCCGCCCGAGCAGCAGGAACACGATCAGCATCGGGAAGGTGGCGATCACCGTGCCCGCGAGCACCAGCGAGTAGTCCACCTCGATGCCGCTCTTCGTGTTCGCGATCGCGACCTGGACCGTCGGGTTCTGCGTGTTGAGCAGGATCAGCGGCCAGAACAGGTCGTTCCAGTAGGTGATGAACGTGAGCAGCCCGAGCACCGCCGCGCCAGGACGGGCCACCGGCAGCACCACGCTCCAGTAGATCCGCATCGTCGACGCGCCGTCGACCCGTCCTGCCTCCAGCAGTTCGGTCGGCATCGCCGAGGTCAGGTACTGGCGCATGAAGAACACGCCGAACGCGCTCATCAGCGCCGGCACGATGACCCCGCGCAGGTCGTTGGCCCAGCCGAACCACTGGGTCACCATGATGTAGAGCGGGATGATCGCCAGCTGGGTCGGCACCAGCATCGTCGCCACCACGGTGGTGAACAGCGCGTTGCGCCCCCGGAACGTCAGCTTGGCGAAGGCGAACCCGGCCAGCGTGGAGGTGAACACCACCGCCGCGGTGATGGTGCCGGCCACGATCACCGAGTTCGTCAGCGCCAGCCCGAAGTTGCCCTGCTCGTAGGCGGCCGACAGGTTGTCCCACAGGTTCCCACCCGGTACCAGCGGCGGCGGGTAGCGCCCGATCGCCGACTGGTCCCGCGAGGAGACCACGATCGACCAGTACAGCGGGAAGATCGAGAACACGATGATCGCGAACAGCACCGCGTAGGTGCCCCAGCGCGCCGACGACGGGTCCTTGGCGCGCCCGCGCTTCTCCCGGGCCGGAGCCGGCGCGGGGGACGGAGTGAGCACAGTGGACATACGTCAGTCCTCCGCCGACCTGATCCGGCGCACCAGCAGGAAGTTCACCAGTGCGATCACCACCGTCACCAGGAACAGGGTCCAGGCGATCGCGGCCGCGTAGCCGTAGCGGCCGTTGGTCCAGAACTGCTGGTACAGGTACAGCACGACGGTCTGGAACTGTCTCTCCGAGCCGCCGTTGCTGTTGCGGGTCGTGTCGAACAGGAACGGTTCGGCGAACAGCTGCAGGGCGCCGATCGTCGACACGATCACGGTGAAGATGATCGTCGGCCGCAGGCTCGGGATCGTGATGTACCAGAACTGCTGCCAGCGGCTCGCGCCGTCGATCGACGCCGACTCGTACAGCTCGTACGGGATCGTCTGCATGGCGGCCAGGTAGATCAGCGCGTTGTACCCGGTCCAGTGCCAGATCACCATGCTCGACACGGCGAGCCAGGACGACCACTTCTCCGCCCGCCAGTCGATCGGGTTCTCCATGAACGGCTGGAGGAACCAGTTCAGCAGGCCGAAGTCGCGGGCGAAGATCTGGTTGAAGATCAGCGCGACCGCCGCCACCGACGTGATGTAGGGGACCAGCACGCCCATCCGCAGGAACAGCCGGCCGCGCAGCTTGTAGTTCAGCAGGTGCGCGATGCCCAGCGCCAGCAGCAGCTGCGGCACCGTGGACACCAGCCCGATGCCGAACGTGTTGATCAGCGCGTTGTGGAAGTTCTCGTCGCCCAGCAGGTTCTGGTAGTTCTCCAGGCCGATCGACTCGTCCTGGCTGCCCGGCTGCCGGGGGCTCCACGGTGTGGTCGAGATGACCGCCGTGTACACCAGCGGGAACAGCCCGAACACCGCGAACAGCCCGAAGAACGGGAAGATGTAGAGGTAGGGCGAGCCCTTGAGGTCCAGGCGGTAGAGCCGCGAGCGCCACCGCTGCCGGCGCGGCGAGGGTGCGCCCGCGGGGCGCCGCCGGGATTCCTCCTCCGGCGACGCCCCACGGTGGTCCAGGTCGGTCGACATCCGGGTGCTCAGCCCTCGCCCGCGGCTGCCTTGATGTCGGTCATCGCCGCGTCCCACGCCTCGTCCGGATCGGTGCCCTGCTCGACGCTGTTCAGCGCGCCGGCGAACGTGGTGCCGATGACGGTGCTCTGCGGGCCGTAGATCTGCGCGGGTGCGTCCTCCAGCGACGCCGGAAAGATCTTGCCGGCGGGCGCGTTGGAGAAGAACTCCGAGGTGTAGTTCGCGACTTCGGGTTCGGTCCAGGTGCTGGTCTGGCTCGGGAAGTTGCCGATCGTCTTGAACAGCTTGATGTTCTGCTCCGGCGCGGTCAGCCACTTCGCCAGCTCGACGGCCGCCTCGGTGTTGGCGCCCTGCGACGGCACGCTCAGGTAGGAGCCGCCCCAGTTGCCGGAGCCGCCGGGAATGGTGGCGATGTCCCACTTGCCGGCGGTGTCCGCGGCGTTGGCCTGGATGTAGCCCATCATCCAGGCGGGGCAGGTGATCGTGGCGAACTGGCCCTGCTGGAAGCCGGTGTTCCACTCGGGCGAGAACTCGGGCAGCGCGGCGGACTGGCCGTTCTGGATCGCCTGGACCGACGTGTCCCACGCCTCGCGCACGGCCTGGTTGTCCTCGACGACGAGGTCGCCCTCGGCGTTGTAGTAGGTCTCCTCCTCGTTGCCGAGGATGCCGGAGAACACGTGCCCGGCGGCGTCGAACCACTTCACGTCCGGGGTGGCCTCGACGAACTTGTCACCGGTGGCGACGTAGTCCTCCCAGGTCGGCCAGAGCGCGGAGACCGCCTCCCGGTCGGTGGGCAGGCCGGCGGCCTCGAACAGGTCGGTGCGGTAGCAGATCGCGAGGCCGCCGATGTCGGTCGGCAGGCCGATCAGGCTGCTGCCGTCCGGCGTGGAGGCGCGCTGGATCGTGGAGTCGGTCCACTGGGCGGTGTCGACGTCCTGCTCGTTGAAGTTGACGAACTTGTCCGGCTGGCCGATGAAGCCGGAGACCTGGCCGACCTCGATCACCTCGAGGTCCGCTGTGCCGGAGCCCGCGGTGAGCCGGGCCTGCAGGTTCTGGTGGTGGGTGCCGATGTCGCTCCGGTTCTCCACGATCGTGATGTTGTCGTGCATGCGCTCGTACTCGTCGTAGAGCTCCCGGTTGTCCGGCAGCGAGAAGTTGTCGCCGAACACGTTGATCGTCAGGGTGATCTCGCCGTTCGGATCGGCGGCCTCGTCGCCGCCTCCGCACGCGGCGAGCGCGAGGGCGCTCACCGCCGTCAGCGCCACCAGTCGTGACGTACGCATGTGGGCCTCCTGCGGCCGGGGCAACCGGCCACGTCGCTGTGGGTTGTTGTGCCGCGGTTGGGTCGCTCCCATGAGAGCGCTCTCATGAGATTCCGAAGGATCTCGTCCTGCCCTCGCGGTGTCAAGACCTCGTAATCAGCACGTTGCGGACGAAAAGTGGACACAAGGGGTAAGTGCGGGCCCCTCGCACCAGGGACGGGGTGCGAGGGGACCCGCGCGATCCGCTCCGTGTGGCCGGCTGGTCGAGGCGGATCGCCGTCATACCCCGGTCAGCGAACGAAGGTGAACCAGTTGACGTTGACGAAATCCGCCGGTTGGCCGCTGGTGAACGTCAGGTACACGTCGTGCACCCCGGTCGTCGGGCTGATGTTCGCCGGCACCGTGCGCCAGCTCTCCCAGCCGCCGGTGTTGCCGATCGCGAAGCTGCCGATCGGCGGCGCCGTCCGCGACCCGAGCCGGACCTCGACCAGGCCGCTCACCCCGCCGCCCGCGCCAGAGGACACCCTGGCCTCGAACTGCCGCGCCGGCGTCGACCCGAAGTCGATGTCGTCGTAGCGCGCCCAGTCGCCGTTGGCCGCCCAGCCGACGTAGCTGCCGCCGCCGGCGTCGGTCGTGCCGCCGGTCTGCAACCCGGTCTGCTGGGTGAAACCCTCGGCCTGGATGCGGTCGTAGGCGCTGCCGCCGTCACCGGGCGGGTCACCGGGGTCGCCGCCGTCCCCGCCGCCCCGGCTGAACACCGCGACGTAGTCGACCAGCATCGGGTGACCCGGCACGGTCTCGGGCACCGGCGTGCCCCGGCCGGCCACGCCGTTCGGGAACGCGCCGCCCATCGCGACGTTGAGGATGATGAAGTAGCCGGCGTGCGTGGTCATCTGGTTCCACGCGTCCGCGCCGATCTGGCTCTCGCTCACCGAGTGGTACTGCTGGCCGTCGACGTACCAGCGCAGTTCGTTGGCGCCGTCGTCCCACTCGAACCGGTAGGTGTGGAAGGCCGACTGGCAGCTCGCGCCTGGGCACGGCCGGCTCGCGCCGAGGCCGTTGTTCTCGTTGCACGGCCCGCCCGGTGCCACTCCACAGTGGAGCACGCCCCACACGGAGTTGATCCCGTTGACGTTCTCCATGATGTCGTACTCGCCGATGCCCGGCCAGTTCCAGTAGTTGCCCCGGTACGGCGCGCCGAGCGCCCAGAACGCGGGCCAGTAGCCGAGCGCGGCGTCCCCGGTGACGTTGGGCATCTGGATCCGGCCCTCGATGCGCAGCACGCCGCCGGACGGCGGGCGGAAGTCGGCGCGCTGGGTCTCGATGCGCGCGGAGGTCCAGTTGCCGGCGCCGTCGCGCAGCGGGGTGATCCGCAGGTTGCCCTGGCCGTCGGTGCTCACGTTGGCCGGGTTGTCGGTGTGGTAGGCGATCTCGCCGGTGCCCCAGTTCGGCGGGCCGCCGGGGTAGCCGTGGCCGATGTCGAGGATCCAGTTGTCCCGCGACGGCAACGCACCGGCGGCGCCGTCGAAGTCGTCAGACCAGACCTCGGACCATCCGCTGTCCGGCGGGGGGACGTCGGCCTGCGCGGGATTGGTCAGCGGGACCACGGCGACGGCGGCCGCCACGGCGGCGCCGATGGCGAGCAACCGTTTCCGGCGGGGGACAGGTGGGGAGACAGGCATGGGCGGTGACCTCCTCGTCACGCTCGGGCAGGGGTTCCGAGTGCCCGCGAACGGGCCGCAGATATTGCCGCGTGTTATGGAAGCGCTCTCACGCCTGATTGTCAACAGGTCGTCAGGTTGGACAGGGCTTCCCTCAGGGCCTCGGTCGGTTACCCTGATCCCGGGCAAACCCGGCGCCGACGGTCCTCACCAGGGCGAACGGCGTCTATCGCGTGGATCACGCAAATCGTTACTTCCGACGCGGAAAATCCATGCTCGATGCGTAGCTCACGGGTTTCGGGACTGTTAAGCTCGCGTCAACATGCGGGCCACCGCCGTCCCGCGCCCAGGTACCACCACTGAGCGCGAGGACGACGAGGGAGGTCGACGCGTGATTTTTTCTGCCATTCCCACCGCGCAGGGTCTCTACGACCCCAGTGCCGAGCGTGATGCGTGTGGCGTGGCCATGGTCGCCGACATTCAGGGCCGCCGGTCCCACGGGATCGTCAACGACGCCCTGGTCGCGCTGGCCAACCTCGAACACCGCGGCGCAGCGGGCGCCGAGCCGACCAGCGGCGACGGGGCCGGCATCCTGCTCCAGCTCCCGGACGCCCTGCTCCGCGACGTCGTCGACTTCGACCTGCCGGCTCCCGACGAGCGGGGTCGGCACACCTACGCCACCGGCCTGGCGTTCCTGCCCCGCGACCCAGAGGAGCGGGGAAACGCGGTCGCGATGATCGAGCGCATCGCCGCCGAGGAAGGCCTCGACCTGCTCGGCTGGCGGGACGTCCCGATCGCGCCGGAGGCCGCCGGGGTCGGCCCGACCGCGCTGTCGGTGATGCCGCACTTCTCGATGCCGTTCCTCGCCGCGCACGCCGACGCCGGCGGCCGCCGGCCGGCCGGGGTCGCGCTCGACCGGCTGACCTTCTGCCTGCGCAAGCGTGCCGAGCACGAGAGCGTCGCCGCCGGCTGCGGGGTCTACTTCCCCTCGCTGTCCGCGCGCACCATGGTCTACAAGGGAATGTTGACCACCGCGCAGCTGCCGGTGTTCTTCGCCGACCTCACCGACGAGCGGCTGGCCAGCGCGATCGCCCTGGTGCACAGCCGGTTCTCCACCAACACGTTCCCGTCCTGGCCGCTCGCGCACCCGTTCCGGTTCGTCGCGCACAACGGCGAGATCAACACGATCCGCGGCAACCGCAACCGGATGCGCGCCCGCGAGGCACTGCTGGCCAGCGACCTCGTCCCGGGCGACCTCACTCGCCTGTACCCGGTCTGCGACCCGGACGGTTCCGACTCCGCCTCGTTCGACGAGGTGCTCGAACTGCTCCACCTCGGCGGCCGGTCGCTGCCGCACGCGGTGCTGATGATGATCCCCGAGGCGTGGGAGAACAACACCACGATGGACCCGCGCCGGCGGGCCTTCTACCAGTTCCACTCCAGCCTGATGGAGCCGTGGGACGGCCCGGCCAGCGTGACGTTCTCCGACGGCACGCTCGTCGGCGCGGTGCTCGACCGCAACGGCCTGCGCCCAGCGCGCTGGTGGCGCACCACCGACGACCGCGTGGTGTTCGCCAGCGAGACCGGCGTGCTGGACCTGCCGCCGGAGCGGGTGGTGGCCAAGGGCCGCCTGCAGCCGGGCCGGATGTTCCTGGTGGACACCGAGGCGGGCGTGATCGTCGACGACGACGAGATCAAGACCGCGTTGGCCGAGGAGCACCCGTACGAGGAGTGGCTGCACGCCGGCCTGCTCAAGATCGCCGACCTGCCCGACCGCGAGCACGTGGTGCAGACCAACGAGTCCGTGCTGCGCCGCCAGCTCTCCTTCGGCTACACCGAGGAGGAGCTCAAGATCCTGCTCGCGCCGATGGCGCTGACCGGCGCGGAGCCGATCGGCTCGATGGGCAGCGACACCCCGCCGGCCGCGCTGTCCCAGCGTTCCCGGCTGCTCTACGACTACTTCAAGCAGAACTTCGCCCAGGTGACCAACCCGCCGCTGGACGCGATCCGCGAGGAGATCGTCACCTCGGTGCAGCGCATCATGGGCCCAGAGCAGAACCTGCTCGACCCCGGTCCCGCGTCCTGCCGGCACATCCAGCTGCCGTACCCGGTCATCGACAACGACGAGCTGGCCAAGCTCATCCACGTCAACGACGACGGCGACATGCCCGGCTACGCCTGCACCGTCCTCTCCGGACTGTACGAAGTGGATGGTGACGGCGACGCGCTGGTGACGGCGATCGCACGGGTGCGCCGGGAGGCGTCCGAGGCGATCGCCGCCGGCGCGCGGATCCTGGTGCTGTCCGACCGGGACTCCGACCACCGGATGGCGCCGATCCCGTCGTTGCTGCTGGTCGCGGCGGTGCACCACCACCTGGTGCGCACCAAGGAGCGGCTGCGGGTCGCGCTCGTGGTCGAGACCGGCGACGCGCGCGAGGTGCACCACATCGCCCTGCTGCTCGGCTACGGCGCCGCGGCCGTCAACCCCTACCTGGCGTTCGAGACGATCGAGAACCAGATCCGCCGCGGCACCATCACCGGCATCGAGCCGGCCCAGGCGATCCGCAACTACGTCACCGCGCTGGTCAAGGGCGTCCTCAAGATCATGTCCAAGATGGGCATCTCGACCGTCGGCGCCTACACCGCGGCCCAGGTGTTCGAGGCGTTCGGGCTCGCCGGCGACGTGCTGGACGAGTACTTCACCGGCACCAGCTCCAAGCTCGGCGGCGTCGGCCTCGACGTGATCGCCGAGGAGGTCGCCGCGCGCCACCGCCGCGCCTACCCGGAGAACCCGACCGACCGGGTGCACCGGCGGCTGGAGTCCGGCGGCGAGTACGCCTTCCGTCGCGACGGCGAGCTGCACCTGTTCACCCCGGAGACCGTCTTCCTGTTACAGCACGCGACGAAGACCCGCCGCGAGGACGTCTACCGGTCCTATGTGGACGAGGTGGAGCGGCTCAACCGCGAGGGCGGTGCGCTGCGCGGGCTGTTCAAGCTCCGCAAGGAGGGTCGCACCCCGGTTCCGCTGGACGAGGTTGAGCCGGTCGAGTCGATCCTGACCAGGTTCAACACCGGCGCCATGTCCTACGGCTCGATCAGCGCCGAGGCGCACGAGACCCTGGCCATCGCGATGAACCGGATCGGCGGCCGGTCCAACACGGGCGAGGGCGGCGAGGACACCGACCGCCTCTACGACCCGGAGCGGCGCTCGGCCATCAAGCAGATCGCCAGCGGCCGGTTCGGCGTCACCAGCGAGTACCTGGTGAACGCGAGCGACCTGCAGATCAAGATGGCGCAGGGCGCGAAGCCGGGGGAGGGCGGCCAGCTGCCACCGAACAAGGTGTGGCCGTGGATCGCCCGCACCCGGCACTCGACGGCGGGCGTCGGCCTGATCTCCCCGCCGCCGCACCACGACATCTACTCCATCGAGGACCTCGCGCAGCTCATCCACGACCTCAAGAACGCCAACGAGCACGCCCGCGTGCACGTGAAACTGGTCAGCGAGCTCGGCGTCGGCACGGTCGCGGCCGGGGTGTCCAAGGCGCACGCGGACGTGGTGCTGATCTCCGGGCACGACGGCGGCACCGGCGCCTCGCCGCTGAACTCGCTCAAGCACGCCGGCACGCCGTGGGAGGTCGGCCTCGCCGAGACCCAGCAGACGCTGCTGCTCAACGGCCTGCGCGACCGGATCACCGTGCAGGTGGACGGTGCGATGAAGACCGGGCGGGACGTGGTGGTCGCCGCGCTGCTCGGCGCCGAGGAGTACGGCTTCGCCACCGCGCCGCTGATCGTCGCCGGTTGCGTGATGATGCGGGTGTGCCACCTGGACACCTGCCCGGTCGGCGTCGCAACCCAGAACCCGACCCTGCGCGAGCGGTACACCGGGCAGGCCGAGCACGTGGTCAACTTCTTCCACTTCGTCGCCAACGAGGTGCGGGAGATGTTGGCGGAGCTGGGTTTCCGCACCATGGACGAGGCGATCGGCCACGCCGAGCTGCTCGACGTCGACGACGCGGTCGAGCACTGGAAGGCCAAGGGGCTCGACCTCTCGCCGGTGTTCGCCGTGCCGGAGAGCAGCTACGGCGGCGCCCGGCGGCGGGTCCGCGCCCAGGACCACGGCCTGGCCGAGGCGCTGGACCGCACGCTGATCCAGCTCGCCGAGGCGTCGCTGGAGGACGCGCACCCGATCCGGCTGGAACTGCCGGTGCGCAACGTGAACCGCACCGTCGGCACGCTGCTCGGCTCGGAGGTCACCCGCCGCTACGGCGGCGACGGCCTGCCGGACGACACGATCCACATCGGACTCCAGGGCTCGGCCGGCCAGTCGCTCGGCGCGTTCCTGCCGGCGGGCATCACCATCGACCTGGTCGGCGACGCCAACGACTACGTCGGCAAGGGCCTGTCCGGCGGCCGGATCGTGGTCCGCCCGCACCCGGACGCGGCGTTCGCGGCCGAGCAGCAGGTGATCGCCGGCAACGTGATCGGCTACGGCGCGACCGGCGGTGAGGTCTTCCTCCGCGGCCGGGTCGGGGAACGGTTCTGTGTCAGGAACTCCGGCGCGGTCGCGGTCGCGGAGGGCGTCGGCGACCACGCGTTCGAGTACATGACCGGCGGCCGCGCGGTGGTGCTCGGACCGACCGGCCGCAACCTCGCGGCCGGCATGTCCGGCGGCATCGCCTACGTGCTCGACCTGGACGAGAAGCTGGTCAACCCCGCCATGGTCGACCTGCAGCGCCCGAACGGCGAGGACCTGCGGTGGCTGCGGGAGACCGTCACCCGCCACCACGAGCTCACCGGCTCCGCGGTGGCGGCGTCGCTGCTCGGCGACTGGACCCGGCGCGCGGCGTCCTTCACCAAGGTGATGCCGCGCGACTACCAGCGCGTGCTCGAGGCGATGCGGCTCGCCGCCGCCGAGGGCCGCGACATCGACGAGGCGGTCATGGCGGCCGCGACGGGGGTGGGACGTGGCTGACCCCAGTGGTTTCCTCAAGCACAACCGGAAGGACGCGCCGAAGCGTCCGGTCGCCGACCGGCTGTCGGACTGGCACGAGGTCTACCTCGACCAGGAGCCGGCCGAGCGCGACCAGCAGGTGCGCACCCAGGCGAGCCGGTGCATGGACTGCGGGATCCCGTTCTGCCACTCCGGTTCGGCGGGCTGTCCGCTCGGGAACCTGATTCCGGAGTGGAACGACCTGGTCCGCGTCGGCGACTGGGCGTCGGCGAGCGACCGCCTGCACGCCACCAACAACTTCCCGGAGTTCACCGGCCGGCTGTGCCCGGCGCCGTGCGAGGCGGCGTGCGTGCTGTCGATCTCGCAGGACTCGGGCGGCCCGGTCGCGATCAAGCGCGTGGAGCAGGCGATCGCGGACGCGTCCTGGGAACGGGACCTGGTGTGGGCGCGGCAGTCCACGGTGTCGTCCGGCAAGCGGGTGGCGGTCGTCGGCTCCGGCCCGGCGGGCTTGGCGGCGGCCCAGCAGCTGACCCGCGCCGGCCACGAGGTCACCGTCTACGAGCGCGACGACCGCCTCGGCGGCCTGCTGCGGTACGGCATCCCCGAGTTCAAGATGGAGAAGAAGGTCCTCGACCGGCGCCTGGCGCAGCTGCGGTCCGAGGGCACCCGGTTCGTGACCGGCTGCGAGGTCGGCGGCGACAAGCCCGGCGACCTGTCCGTGGAGACGCTCCGCGCCCGGTACGACGCCGTGGTGCTCGCCGTCGGCGCGCTGCGCGGCCGGGACGCCCCCGACCTCCCCGGCCGCTCCCTGAACGGCGTCCACTTCGCGATGGACCACCTGGTAGCGGCCAACAAGGAGTGCGAGGGCGACGGCCCGACGTCGATCTCCGCCGAGGGCAAGCACGTACTGATCATCGGCGGCGGCGACACCGCGGCCGACTGCTACGGCACCGCCACCCGCCAGGGCGCGTTGTCGGTGACCCAGCTGGACCAGTACCCCCAGCCCCCGGCGGTTCGCGACGAGGAGATCAGCCCGTGGCCGGTGTGGCCGTGGATCCTGCGCAACTACCCCGTGCACGAGGAGGCCGGCGAGCGCCGCTTCGCGGTGGCCGTCGAGGAGTTCGTAGGCGACGACGCCGTCGACTCGGTACGCCTCCGTGAGGTGGTCGTCCGCAAGGACCCGTCCACCGGCCGCCGCGAGGTGACACCGGTCGGCGACCACGTCGAGGAGGTCCCCGCCCAACTGGTCCTGCTCGCGATCGGCTTCGAAGGCGTCGAGCACATGCCCCTCCTGTCCGGCCTGAACCTCGCCCTCACCCCCCGAGGCACCATCTCCTGCGGCCCCGACTGGCAGACCCCCACCGAAGGCGTCTTCGTCTGCGGCGACGCGCACCGAGGCGCGTCCCTGGTCGTGTGGGCCATCGCCGAAGGCCGCTCGGTGGCGAACGCCGTCGACGCGTACCTGACCGGTGCGTCCGACCTGCCCGCGCCGGTGCACCCGACCGCGCTGCCGCTGGCGGTCGTATAAGTCCTGCCCGGGTGGTTCGGCAACGGCGCCGGCCACCCGGGTCGCCTTCCAGCGTCGCCGGGTCACCATCGACGTCGTGCGTCAGGTACCCGGGAGGTCGTGCACCCCGACGCGAACGGACGTCGGAGCGGTGTCGCGCGGCGGTCGCACAGATCCGCACTCTGTCGACCGTCACGCCGCCGTCGTGTCGGGCTGCAGCGCGGGGCCGAGTAGGAGCCCGCCGTCCGCGACGAACTCCGAGCCCGTGACGAATGCGGCGTCGGCCGAGGTGAGATAGAGGAGCAGAGCGGTGATGTCGGCCGGGGTGCCCATCCGGGGGACGGCGTACGGCTCGGGCGAGTAGAAGTCCGCGATGGGCGGCTGGCCCGCCATGGGCTCGGTGATCAACGGCGTGGAGATGACGCCGGGGTGGATGGAGTTGACCCGGATGCCGTCCCGGCCCAGCTCCAGCGCGGCGGTCCTGGTGAGCCCGCGCAGCGCCCATTTGCTCGCGGCGTATGGCGCGTAGAGCGACGTGCCGACGTGGGCCATCGTGGAGGCGATGTTGACGATCACTCCGCCGCCGTTGTGGCGCAGTGACGGGGTCACGGCCTTGATGCCGAGGAACGTGCCGGTGAGGTTGACCTCGAGAACGCGGTCCCAGACCCGCCGTTCGATCGCCTCGATCGGCACCGCGGGGTTCTGGATGCCGGCGTTGTTGACCAGCACCGCGATCGGCCCGAAACGGCGTTCGGTCTCGGTGACCGCCGCGGCCCAGGCGTCCTCATCGGTGACGTCCAGGCGGACGAACAAAGCCCGCTCGCCGAGCTCGGCGGCGAGTTCCTTGCCCGGCCCTTCGGAGAGCGCGGCGGCGACGACATTCGCCCCCTCCTGGTGGTAGGCCCGGACGTGGCTGGCGCCCTGCCCGCCGGTGCCGCCGGTGACGAGAACGGTCTGCTTGTCGAAGCGGCCCATGGCGCGGTCCTCCTTGCGAACAGTGGTGAGTCGAGCGACTCATCTCGCCATCAAGCTACGTCCGCGACGGGTGGTGAGTCAAGTGACTCGTCTCGCGTATCATGACGTCCATGACGACGGAGCCATCGACCTACCACCGGCGCGTTGCCGAGCAGAAGCGGGCAGCCATCATCGAGGCCGCCACCCGACTGTTCCTCGACGCCGGGTACGCCGGCACGTCACTGGCCAAGGTCGCCGAGATGGCCGGGGTGTCGAAGGCGACCCTGTTCAAGCAGTTCCCGACCAAGGCTGCGCTGTTCGACGCGATCGTGACCGAGTCCTGGAAGGTCGAGGACGAAGGCGACCTCCGCCCACCGACGGGCGACCTGCGGGCGGGCCTGACGGCGATCGGCCGCCGGTACGTCGCCCTCCTCACCCGGCCCGGCATGGCCGCGCTCTTCCGCATCGTCATCGCCGAACTGCCGCGCTTCCCCGAGTTGGGCGAGGCCCACTTCGAGCGCGGCAAGATGCCCTACTTCGACTCGGTGCGCCGCTATCTCGAGACCGAGAACGCCATGGGAACGGCCAAGCTGGACGACACGGAGCTGGCGGCGACCCAGTTCCTCGGGATGATCTCCAACTACGTCTTCTGGCCCCGGATGCTGCTGATGAACTGGTCTCCCGACGACGCATCGATGTCGAACGTCGTGGACGAGGCCGTACTGATGATGGAAGCCAGATACGGCGTCGCCAACACCACCGACTGAGGACAGGAACTGCCCGTTGCGCGCTACGGCTCGTGCCGTAACGCATCGGCGAGCCAGTGGGTGAGTCGGGCGGGGTGGTCTCCGCGCCAGGCGAGGTGGGCGTCCGGGCGGATCAACCACGCGTCGTCTTGCTGCGAGGTGAGGGGCACGACGTCCTCGCCGAGGTGGGCGCGGGCCGCGGCGAGGTGGTCGGCGAAGCCGTCGGCCGGGGC
This sequence comes from Actinophytocola gossypii, assembly GCF_025165815.1. Lineage (GTDB taxonomy): Bacteria > Actinomycetota > Actinomycetes > Mycobacteriales > Pseudonocardiaceae > Actinophytocola > Actinophytocola gossypii. The sequence continues at coordinate 181,111 of NZ_JAFFZE010000015.1, forward strand.
GAGCAGTGCCCAGCGCGAGCCCAGTTCGGCGTGCAGGCGGGTTCGGGTGCCGTCCGCGCGCACGCAGGTCAGGTCCGGGACGCGATCACCGGGGCGTGATCCACGGGCCAGGCGCGACCGCGCGCTCCTCGCCAGCGGGCCACGGCGGTAGCTGACCCACAACTGCGACGCGAGGTGGCTGGCCCGCCGCTGCACGGACGGCAGGGCGGCGGCCGGGATCAACACCCGCCTGCGCAGGAACCGCGTCAGCGGGCCGTCGCCCACCTGCAACCGGGTCGCGGTCGTGGTGTGGCGGAGCACCTCGGTCGCCAGGGGCCTGCGTTCCGCCTCGTAGGTGTCGAGCAGCGACATCGCCGCGCGGCCGCGGATCACCATGGCCAGCTTCCACGCCAGGTTCTCCGCGTCACCCATTCCGGTGACCATGCCCTGCCCGCCCAGCGGACTGTGGATGTGCGCGGCGTCGCCGGCGAGGAAGACCCGGCCCCGGCGGTAGGTGTCGGCCAGCCGGCGGTGCACGCGGAACACCGACGTCCAGACCGCGTCCTCGATCGGGAGGTCGCGCCCGGTCCGCTCGGGCACCAGCCGGCGAAGGCGATCCAGGACGGCACCCTCGCCGCTCGGACCGCCCGGGTCGTAGGCCATCAGCCGCCAGAGGTCGCCCTCGCGGCCGCCGTCGCGCATCGGTAGGGCGAACAGCGGGCCGTCCGGGTGCGGCCAGCCGTGCCCGCCCGCGCGGTCGATCGGCCAGGCGGCGTGCACGTCGGCCAGCAGGAACTGCTCGGTGAGGCGAACGCCGGGGAACTCGATCCCGGTCAGCTTGCGCACGGTGCTGTGCGCGCCGTCGCAGCCGGCCAGCCAGCGGCAGGTCACGGTGCCGGAACCGAGTACGGCGGTGACCCCGTCCTCGTCCTGCCGCAGGTCGGTCAGCACGGTGCCCCACTCGACCTCGACACCCGACTCGCGCAGCCGACGCCGCAGGCGCTCCTCGATCTCGGCCTGCGAGACGTACAGCGCCGGCCGGGCCGTGCCGAGGCCGTGGTCGCCGAACCGGACCGTGATCGCCGGCCGGCCGTCGAGGTACTGGGTGACGGTGAGCGCGGTGAGCGCCCGGTCCGGCAGGTCGCCGAGCGCGCCGAGCCGGTCGAGCACCTCGACGCCCCGCGCGTGCAGGATGTTCGCCCGGGAGGTCGTCGCCGGTCCGGCAGCGCCGTCCACCACTCGCACCGCGACTCCGTGCAGGCGCAGCGCGCAGGCCAGCGTGAGCCCGCTCGGCCCGGCGCCGACCACCACGACCTCGGTGTCCATCTCCAGCCCTCCTCAAGCAGATCGGAACGGTTCCGTTCCATTCAACCATGGAACGCTACCGTTCCGTTCCGTAGTACGCTGCGGCCATGGGCGAAGCGAACCGGCCCCGGCAGGCGCAGCTGCGGGAACACGTCACCGACGCGATCACCTCGGCCGTCGTGGACGAGCTCGTCGAGTCCGGCTTCGCCCGCATGTCCATGGACGCGGTGGCCCGGCGCGCCCGGGTGGGCAAGGCCGCCATCTACCGTCGCTGGTCGTCCAAGCAGGACATGGTCGAGCACGTCGTGGCCGAACTGGGGTGGACCAGCGTCCCGGTCCCCGACAACGGCACCCTCGCCGACGACGTCACCGCCTACGTCACCCACGCCACCGCGTTCCGCGAGGACCTGCGCGTCACCCGCGTCATCGCCGACCTTGGCGCCGAGGCCATGCGCAACCCCGGGCTCGCCCGGTCCTTCTACGACGCCCTGCGCGAACCCCGGCGCGCGGCGGGCACCGCGATGCTGCGGAAGGCGATCGAGCGCGGCGAACTGCCCGCCGACCTCGACACCGACCTCGCCCTCGACTGCCTGGTCGGCCTCACCTACGCCCGTCCGCAGACCCTCACCGCCTCGGGCGGGCTCGCCGACCCCTATCCCAGCCAACGGCTCGTCGAGGTCATCCTCACCGCGCTCGCCGCCTGCCGCCGGTGACCGGTCAGAAGTCGGCGATCGTGTCCAGGAGCGCCGCCGCCGCGTCCAGGTCGGCCGACAGCGGCCGGTCCGCCAGGTCCGGGTCCAGCTCGGCCTCGGCCACCTCGAACGCCGCCCGGACCGGCAGGTCCATCAGGTCGGCCGGACGCATCCGCAGCGCGCGCACCGCCGCCACCAGCTCACACGCCAGCACCTTCCGGTAGGCCGCCGCCGCTTCGGTCGCCTGGCGCGCCGCCTGGGTGGCGAAGCTCGCGTGGTCCTCCACCCCGCGGGACACCACCGCCGTGCCAAGGGTCACCGGGAGCGCGGCCTGACGCAGCGATGCCAGCGCGTCGTGCGCCACGTACTCGAGGATCATCACCCCCGAGCTCCCGGGCGGGCCGGACGCCAGGAACGCCGGCAGATCGGTGAACGACGGCTCCACCAGGTCGCCGAGCCGGGCCGCGGACAGCTCGGCGACGTGGTGGACCGTCGCCCTCGCCTGGTCGAGCGCCACCGCCACGTACGCGGTGTGGAAGTGCGCGTGGTGGAACACGTCACGGGCCGACAGCGACACCATCGGGTTCTCGGTCGCGGCGTTGATCTCCACCGTGAGGATCTCCCGCAGGTAGTCGAGCGCGTCCAGCGCCGGGCCCTGGACCTGCGGGAACGCGCGCAGACCGTACGGGTCCTGGATCCGCCTGCCCGGCTTGGGCAGCCCGGCCATGCCCAGCAGCCGGCGCAGCTCGGCCGCGCACCGGACCTGGCCGGGATGCGGCCGCGCCGCGTGCACGGGCGTCGCGTACGCCTCCGGCGAGCCACCGAGCACCACGTACGACAACGCCGCCACAACATGGCTCGCCCGCAGCAACCTGTCCAGGTCGAGGGCGGCCAGCACCGCCTCGGCCAGCGTGGCCGCGTTGCTGCTCATGAACGCCAGCGCGTCGCTGGTGTCCAGCGGCACGGGCGGCAGGCTCCCGCTCAGCCACGGGCGCTCCCCGGACAGCGTCAGCGCGGTCTCCGCCAGCACGGTCAGGTCGCCGGTGCCGATCGCGCCGGTCCGGTGCACGCGGGGGAGCGCCCCCGACGACAGCGTCGCCGCCAGCGCGGGCAGCAGGCGCGGGTGCGCGCCGGAACCACCGGCCGCCAGCTGGTTCAGCCGGATCAGCAGCATCGCGCGCACAGTGGGAGCCGGCAGCGGGCCGCCGGTGCCGCCGGCGTGGCTGCGCAGCAGCCGGTGTCCGTGCTCCGGGCCGGCGTCCTCCTCGACGGTCAGGTCGCGGTTCGCGCCGACGCCGGTCGTGCGGCCGTAGATCTCCCGCTCGGCCGACAGCTCGGCGACCAGCCGCCACGCCGCCTCCGCCCGCTCCGCCGCGGCCGGTGCCACCTCCACCGCCACGTCGTGGCCGGCGACCAGCGCCACGTCCGCGCACCGCAGCGTCCGGCCGTCCACCACCAGCACGTCCCGCACGGCCATTCGTCCTCCCGTCACCCGTCGCGCATGTGTCACTCGTTCGAGTAACCCCGGCGTTGCTCTGTCGTTGGTCATCATGACCACCTATCCCCTGCACGGATGACCACGAACGGGTGATCCGAAAGGTAGGTATCCATGAAGAGTTACTGGCGGTCCGCCGTCACCCTCGCCGCGAGCGGTCTCGCGGTGGCGGCCCTCGCCGCACCGGCGAGCGCCGCACCCGCACCGGCGTCCTCCGTGGCAGTGCACCACGTCTCGGCCTCCGCCGAGTCGATCGCCGCCAAGTGGACGCCCGAGGCCATGCGCGCCGCGATCCCGCTCGACCGGCTGCTGCCGTCGGTGGACCCGTCGGCGTTGACCCAGGACGTCCGGCGCGCCGCGCCGCAGGTCGTCGAACCGACCACGTCCTTGCTCAACGACGTGCTGCCGATGGCGTTCCCCGAGGGCGGCGGTGAGTGGACCGGCGGCGGCGCGGTCGAGTCCACCGCCGGCCGCGTGTTCTTCACCTACGGCGGCCGGCAGGCCTCGTGCAGCGGCAACGCGGTGACCAGCGGGAACAAGAGCGTCGTGATGACCGCGGGGCACTGCGTCAAGATGGACGGCGCCTGGCACACCGACTGGGTGTTCGTGCCCGCCTACGACAACGGGAACGCCCCGCACGGCACCTGGACCGCGCGCGCCACGCTCGCCACCCCGCAGTGGGAGGCCAGTGAGGACATCAACTACGACGTCGGCGCGGCCGTGGTGAACCCGCTGGACGGGCAGAGCCTCACCGACGTCGTCGGTGGCCAGGGTGTTGCCTTCAACCAGCCGAAGATCCAGGACATGTACGCGTTCGGCTGGCCGGCGGCCGACCCGTACGACGGCACCCGGATGATCTACTGCAGCGGTCGCACGTTCAACGCGCTGATCAGCGACGGCATCGGCATGACCTGCGACATGACCGGCGGCTCCAGCGGCGGGCCGTGGTTCCAGGAGTTCGACGAGGCCACCGGGGCCGGCATCCAGACCTCGGTGAACAGCTACAAGATCAACTTCGTTCCGACCTGGATGTTCGGCCCGTACTTCGGCGCCGACGCCCAGGGCGTCTACAACGCCGCGCAGGCGGCCTGACCCGCGTGACCCGGACGGGTGGCACCCGCAGGGTGTCACCCGTCCGGCATATCCTGACCCGCGATGGACACCCGGTTCGAGGGCTTCGGCGAGCACGCCGTCGACTTCTACGACGGCCTGGCCGCCGACAACTCACGGCCGTACTGGCTGGACAACAAGCACGTCTACCAGGCCGACGTGCGCGCGCCGATGGAAGCCCTGCTCGCCGAGTTGGCCGGTGAGTTCGCCACCGAGGACACCAGGGTCGCCGTGTTCCGCCCGTACCGCGACCTGCGGTTCGCCCGGGACAAGCGGCCGTACAAGGAACACTGTGGCGGCGTGATCGAGCCGGGCCGCGGCGCCGGGGCCTACTACGTCGAGGTCGGCACCGAGGGCCTGCGGGTCGGCGGCGGCTGCTTCCACCTCGAGTCCGACCAGCTCGCCCGCTACCGCGCCGCGGTCGCCGAGGACCTGCACGGGCCCGAGCTGGCCCGGATCGTCGCCCGGCTGGCGAAGGCGGGCTGGGAGATCAGGGGCGACCGGCTGCGTACCCGACCGCGCGGCGTCGACCCCGACCACCCCCGGATCGACCTGCTGCGGCACCGGTCGGTGTACGCGATGCGGGTCTGGCCGCCGGACGACGTACTGCACGAGCGTGCCCTGATCGACCGGGTGCGCCGGGCCTTCCGCGCGGTGCGCCCGTTCAACGAGTGGGCCTGGAGCCATGTCGGAACCACCGAAAAGCGAACAGGGCGATAACGTTCTGGATCGATCCGGTGGTTACTGACGGGTATCTCGGGATCGTTCCAGCGATCAGCGCTAGGCTGCGTACCCGTGAGTCGACGAGCAAAGATTGTATGCACTCTGGGACCGGCGACCGCGACCCCGGAAAAGGTGCGCGAACTGGTCGCGGCCGGCATGGACGTCGCCAGGATGAACTTCAGCCACGGCAGCCAGAGCGACCACAAGCAGGTCTACGACCTGGTCCGGGCCGCCTCCGACGAGTCGGGCCGCGCGGTGGGCATCCTGGCCGACCTGCAGGGCCCCAAGATCCGTCTCGGCACGTTCGCCGGCGGGAAGGTCGACTGGCAGGTCGGTGACGTCGTCCGGATCACCGTCGAGGACGTCGAGGGCACCCACGGGCGCGTCTCCACCACCTACAAGGGCCTCGCCAGGGACGCGAAGGCTGGCGACCGCCTCCTGGTCGACGACGGCAACGTCGGGCTGACCGTCACCGCGGTCGAGGGGCCGGACGTGGTCTGCGAGGTCACCGAGGGCGGCAAGGTCAGCAACAACAAGGGCATCTCGCTGCCCGGCATGGACGTGTCGGTGCCGGCGATGTCGGAGAAGGACATCGAGGACCTGGAGTTCGCGCTCCAACTCGGCGTGGACTTCGTGGCGCTGTCCTTCGTGCGTTCCCCGGCCGACATCGACCTGGTGCACCAGGTGATGGACCGGGTCGGCAAGGGCAGGCTGCCGGTGATCGCGAAGCTGGAGAAGCCGGAGGCGGTCAGCAACCTCGAGGCGATCGTGCTGGCCTTCGACGGCGTGATGGTCGCCCGCGGCGACCTGGGTGTCGAGCTGCCCCTCGAGCAGGTCCCGCTGGTGCAGAAGCGGACCATCCAGATCGCGCGGGAGAACGCGAAGCCGGTGATCGTGGCGACCCAGATGCTGGAGTCCATGATCAACAACTCCCGCCCGACCCGCGCCGAGACCTCCGACGTGGCGAACGCGGTGCTCGACGGCGCCGACGCGGTGATGCTGTCCGGCGAGACCAGCGTCGGCCGGTACCCGATCGAGACGGTCCAGACGATGAGCCGGATCGTGGAGGCCGTGGAGAGCGAGTCCACGGTGGTACCGCCGCTGACCCACGTGCCGCGCACCAAGCGGGGCGTGCTGTCCTACGCGGCGCGCGACATCGGCGAGCGGCTCAACGCCAAGGCCCTGGTCGCGTTCACCCAGTCGGGGGACACCGTCCGGCGGCTGGCCCGGCTGCACACGCACCTGCCGCTGCTGGCGTTCACCCCGGAGCCCGCCGTCCGCAGTCAGCTGGCGCTGACCTGGGGCGTGGAGACGTTCATGGTGCCGTCGGTCGACTCGACCGACCTGATGGTGCGCCAGGTGGACACGTCCATGCTCTCGATCGGGCGATACCAGCCGGGCGATCTGGTGGTCGTGGTCGCCGGGTCCCCGCCCGGCACGGTCGGCTCGACTAACCTCATCCGCGTGCACCGGCTGGGCGAGGAGGACCACGCCTGAGCCGAACCCGGCTCGAGGAGCGGCGGACCATCCCATGACTGAAGCGGCGCGGCAGGCTGCCGCGGACCTGGCCGAGCTGCGTGCCGGGTCGGGTGAGGCGGCGCACGGCCAGCCGGTGGTGGATCGGTTGGTCGCGCTGCTCGACCTCGAGCGGATCGAGGAGAACATCTTCCGCGGGGTCAGTCCGCCGCAGTCGCCGGTGCGGGTGTTCGGTGGGCAGGTCGCCGGCCAGGCGCTGGTGGCCGCCGGTCGCACCGCGCCGGCCGAGCGCAAGGTCCACTCGCTGCACGCGTACTTCATCCGGCCGGGTGATCCGAGCGTCCCGATCGTGTACGAAGTCGATCGGATCCGGGACGGACGATCGTTCACCACCCGCCGGGTGACCGCGGTACAGCGCGGCAACGCGATCTTCGCGCTGTCCGCGTCCTTCCACCACGTCGAGCCCGGCATCGAGCACGCCGACCGGATGCCGGACGTGCCCGACCCGGAGACGCTGCCGACCAGGGCGGAGATCATCGCCGAGCACGCGGACAAGCTCGGCGTGTTCGCGACGATGCCGCGCCCGATCGACATCCGCTACGTCACCGACCCGCCGTGGGTCTCCCGGGAGCGCGGCGGCACCGAGGCCCGCAGCCAGGTGTGGATGCGCGCCGACGGCATCCTGCCGGCCGACGACCTGCTGCACGTCTGCGTCCTGACCTACGCCTCGGACATGACCCTGCTCGACTCGGTCCTGGTCCGGCACGGCGCGTACTGGGGTTTCGACAACGTCGTCGGCGCGAGCCTGGACCACGCGCTGTGGTTCCACCGGCCGTTCCGCGCCGACGAGTGGTTCCTGTACGACTGCGCGTCGCCCAGCGCGTCCGGGGCGCGGGGGCTCGCGACCGGCCGCTTCTTCACCCGGGACGGCACGCTGATCGCGACCGTGGTCCAGGAGGGCCTGCTCCGGATCCTCGACTAGTTGGCGACTGGTTGCCGATTGTCAGGAAGGCAGCGGGGTAGGAGGATCCTTCACCTGACGATCCCTGCTCACCCCGGGAGCCCCTGTGCGCAGACCCGTACGCCTGACCGCCCTGCTGGCCGGCCTGATCCTGCTCGTGGGCGCCGCCCCCGTGCAGGCCCAGAACGACACCACCCTGGGCGCCGACCTGGACGCCATCCTGGCCGACCCCGGTCTCGCCGGCGCCGACGTCGGCCTGGTCGTGACCACCCTCGACGGCGAGGTCGTCTACCAGCGCGCGAGCGAACGCCGCCAGCAGCCCGCGTCGAACGCCAAGCTCGCCACCTCGGCCGCCGCCCTGGAGATCCTCGGCCCGGACCACACGTTCACCACCACCGTCGCCACGCCCGCGCGCCGCACCGGCCCGGTCCTGCACGGCGACCTGTACCTCAGGGGCACCGGCGACCCGACCATGCTGGCCGGCGACTACGACGCCCTGGCCGAGCGGGTGGCCGACAGCGGTGTGCGCCTCGTCACCGGCCGGCTGGCGGCCGACGACACCTGGTTCGACGACGTCCGGCTCGGCGTGTCCTGGGCCTGGGACGACGAGCCGTACTACTACAACGCGCAGGTGTCTGCGCTGACCGCGTCGCCGGACACCGACTACGACGCGGGCTCGATCATCGTCCGGGTCGCTCCCGGTGCGGCGGGCGGCCCGGCGGTGGTGACCACCGAGCCGCCGACGGACTACGTGCGGATCGTCAACGAGGCGACCACGGGTGCCGCCGGCTCCGACGACACCGTCTCCGTCGACCGCGAGCACGGCGGGAACACGTTCACGATCACCGGCTCGATCCCGGCGGACGGCTCCGCGACCACCGAGTGGATGGCGGTCTGGGAGCCGACGGACTACGCCGCGTCCCTGTTCCGCGCCGCGCTGGAGCGGCACGGCGTCCGGGTTCTCGGCCGAACCGTGCGGGCCGCGACCCCGGCGGACGCGCGGGTGCTGGCGTCCCGGGAGTCGATGCCGCTGCGCGAGCTGCAGGTGCCGTTCCTGAAGCTGTCCAACAACCTGCACGCGGAGATCCTGGTGAAGGCGATCGGCCGGAAGGTCGCCGGCGAGGGCAGCTGGGACGCCGGCCGGCCGGCGGTGGCCGACGCACTGGCCGGGCTCGGTGTGACGGGCAAGCTGTCCCTGGTGGACGGCTCCGGGCTGTCCCGGATGGACCAGATCTCGCCGGATCAGCTGGCGCAGCTGCTGGCCGGCGCGGTCGACCGGCCGTGGTTCGCGGACTGGTACGAGGCGCTGCCGATCGCGGGGGAGTCCGAGCGCATGGTGGGTGGCACCTTGCGCAGCCGGATGGACGGCACGGCGGCGGACGGCGCGGTACACGCGAAGACCGGCTCGCTCACCGGCGTGTCCGGACTGTCGGGCTACGTGGACACGGCGGCCGGCGACCGGTGGATCTTCTCGATGGTCACCAACAACACGATCGGCGTGAACACGAAGGCGATCGAGGACAAGGTGGCGATCCGCCTGGCCGAGGAGGGCGGCGAGACCTCCCGACCCGGCCCGAAGGTCTCGTCCCACGAGGTCACCGTGGAGTGCAGCTGGGAGAAGGCCTGCTGACCCACCCTGAACCGCCGCGACCGTACGACTCGCCCGCCGGGAACGTACGACTCGCGCCCCTCGCGAGTCGTACGTTCCCGTTCGGTGAGTCGTACGTTCCCGTTCGGCGGTGCGGGTGCGGGGCGGGTCCGGGACCGGTCGGGGGACGGTCCCGGACCCACCGTTGCGGATGCTCCGTGGGAGAGATGGGGGGAGCGGGGCACCCGCGACGAGCGTGGGCTGGGCGAACCCGCGCTCGTGGTCTGGTCGTGCTGGTCCGGTCAGCCGGGGGCGCGCATCAGGCCGCGGGGGTCGGCGAGCACCACGGGGCGGCGGATGGGGGCCGTCCGTTCGACGGGGGCTGGCTGTTCGTCGTCGGGGGCGACCAGGCACAGGTGCGCGCTCAGGTAGGCCCGGCACGGCGCGGGGGTGCGGCCGAAGCGGCTCGCGCGGCAGTTGGGGCAGCGGCCGTACTCGTCCGGCGCGTGCTCGTCCAGTACCGCCCGCAGCGCCTCGACCAGGCGGGGCAGCTCGTGGCGGGCCATCCGGGCCACGGTCCGGTCGTCGCCGTGGCTCGCGCCGCGTGCGACGTCAACCAGATACTCGGCCAGCGAGGTCTCCAGCTGACCAAAGATCGGACTACGCACCGTCACTCCCGTTGGACGTTCGATAACGAGCGGTTAACCTTGGCTCGTCGCCGTTGCGTGTTCCCCGGGTCACGGGGCGAATTACAACGATGCGGCGGCGATCTTCGGCGGGACGCCTCCGGTCGCATTAGCAGCTTGCGCCAAGAGACCCGCATTTTGCAACTTGCAATACACGATCGGGTGACAGGGTGGGGCGTGGATGGAATTCGCCGGGGCATCGCGGGCACGCTGTTCTCGGTTTCCCCACTTTCTTGCTCGGTTGCTCGTACCCGGGGTGAGAGCATCGTCCCGGCACGGCAACCCGCACGCGCCCATGACAACCAGGTGAGGTGATCCGAGTTGGCGCGAGGTCCCAGCCCGACGGTCCGCCGCCGACGGCTCGCCAGCGAGCTGCGGCGGCTCCGCGAGGCCGCGGAGCTGACCATCGACGAGGTCGGCGAGAAGCTGGAATGCTCGGCGTCCAAGATCAGTCGTATCGAGACCGGGCACGTCGGGGTCACCCCGCGCGACGTCCGGGACATGCTCGAGGTGTACGGCATCGAGGACGACGAGCGCGAGGCGCTGGTCCAACTGGCCCGCGAGGCCCGCAAGAAGGGCTGGTGGCACGCCTACAACGAGGTGTTCACCGGCTCGTTCGTCGGTCTCGAGTCCGATGCGGCCTCGCTGCACACCGCCCAGGCGCTGCTCGTCCCGGGTCTCATGCAGACCGAGGGCTACACCAGGGCGGTGCATCGCGCGATCAGTCCGGACGCGACGGAGGCCGATGTGGAGCGCCGGGTCAGGGCGCGACTGACCAGGCAGAAGCTGCTCGCCGACGCCAACCCGCCGGAGTACTGGGCAGTGCTCGACGAGGCCGTGCTGTACCGCACGGTCGGTGGCTCGGAGATCATGCGCGAGCAGCTGGAGCGCCTGGTCGAGCTGGCCGCGTTGCCGCACGTCACTCTGCAGGTCGTGCCGTTCGCCGCCGGTGCGCACGCCGGGATGGAGGGCCCGTTCCTCATCCTCGGCTTCCCCGAGCAGGCCGACCCGGACGTCGTGTACGTCGAGTACACGACAAGTGGTGTCTACTTGGAACAGCCATCCGACGTACATCGGTATACGTTGATGTTCGACCATTTGCGTGCGGCGGCATTGAAACCGGATGACACCATCGCAATGGTCGAGCGGGCCGCCGACCGGTTGGCCTAGCGTCTATTTTGAGAGGAGCAGAGTGTGACCCTTTCTGACCTGACAGGTTCCGTATGGCGGAAGAGCAGCCGTAGCGGAGCGGGCAACGACTGTGTCGAGCTTGTCGTGGCCAGAAACGGCGCAGCGGTGCGCGACTCCAAGAGCCCGGAGACCGGTCACATCGCGTTCGCCGGGGCCGGGTGGAACGCCTTCGTGGGTGTCCTGAAGGAGGGACGCTACGACAGCGCCTGATTTGTCCGACACATCCGATTAGGTAGCGGGTGCTCTCCAGACCCTGGAGCACCGGCTCATATGAGGTCCGGCGCGTGCCTTACCGGGTTTCCGCACCCCGTCGGCCCGCCCTTACCGCTTCCCTTACCGCCTCACCCGTACGGGTAAGGCACGACGATCCTGAGGGCATTGCGCAACCGTCCGATGCTCGGTCGGCGGTCTCAGGACGACTCTCGACCTCGTCAACGAAGGACGAGCGACGAGGAGTCGAGATGAACACCACGCCCGAGATGGTCCGCGCCGAGATGGACTACCGCCTGGAGCGCGCCGTCAGCGGCGTCGCCCTGGAGCACCTGCGTGCCGCACGTGCGCTGCACCGGCCGTGGTGGCGGCGGCGCACCGACTGGGTCGCCGACAACTCCCTCCCGACACCGTCCGACCAGGGAAACGCGGTACGGCGGGCTGCCTGAGGTGTGCGACCATGCTCGCCGTGGCACGCCTCGGATCCGGGATAGCGCTGGTGGCGCGCGACCGGGAGCTCGGCCGGTTGCGGGCCGCACTCGAAGGGGCCGCCGCGGGCACCGCGGCGGCCGTACTCGTCTCCGGTGACGCCGGTGTCGGCAAGACCAGGCTGACCGAGGAACTCGCCGCGCTGGCCAGGGAGTCCGACGCCCTGGTGCTCACCGGCCGCTGCCTCGACGCCGGCGAGACCGGCCTGCCGTACCTGCCGTTCGTCGAGGCCATGGCGCAGCTCCCCGACCGCGAGCACTCGGTGCGCGCGCACCCCGCGCTCGCCCGCCTGCTCCCCGACCTCGCCCCGGTCGCCGGCGTCGACGCGCGTGACGGCGGGATGCCCGGCATGGACGCCGTGCTCGCCGGCGTCGGCGCGCGCTCCGGCGCCGGCCGCCCCGAGCGGGACATCGGCCAGCTGCAGCTGTTCGACGCCGTGCACGGCCTGCTCACCGACCTCGCCGCCGACCGCTGCGTCGTGCTGGTGCTCGAGGACCTGCACTGGGCCGACACCTCCACCCGCGCCTTGCTGGCGTTCCTGGTCTCCCGGCTGCGCACGCAGCGGCTGCTGATCGTCGGCACCTACCGAGGCGACGACCTGCACCGCCGCCATCCGCTGCGCCCGCTGCTCGCCGAGCTGGTCCGGCTGCCGGCCACCGAACGGCTGGACCTGACCCCGTTCGGCGAGGCCGACTCCCGCGTCTTCGTCGCCGAACTGGCCGACGAGGCGCTGCCCGAGGACGTCGTGCGCGAGGTCGCCGGCCGGTCGGAGGGCAACGCGTTCTTCGCCGAGGAGCTGGTGGCGGCCTACTCCGCACGGGCCGACGACGTCGGCGGCGTGCTTCCCGCGACCCTGGTCGACGTGCTGCTCAACCGGGTCGAACGGCTCTCCGAACCGGCCCAGCGGGTCATCCGGGTCGCCTCGGTCGCCGGCCGCCGCGCCGGGCACGCCACCCTGCTCGACGTCGCCGAGCTGGCCGAGCCCGACCTGGAGGAGGCGCTGCGCGAGGCCGTGCAGCACCACGTGCTCGTGGCCAGGCAGGACCAGGGCGTGCCGGTGTACGCGTTCCGGCACGCGCTGATGCGCGAGGCCGTCTACGGCGACCTGCTGCCGGGCGAGCGGGTCCGCCTGCACGGCGCCTACGCCACCCGGCTCGCCGGCCGGCGCGGACACCGCGGGGTCGCGGCCGCGCTCGCCCACCACAGCATGGAAAGCCACCAGCTGCCGCAGGCGCTGGCCGCGTCGGTCGAGGCCGCGTACGAGGCCAAGGCGGCCGGTGCGCCCACCGAGTCGCTGCACCACCTGGAACGCGCGCTCAAGCTGTGGGACGCGGTGCCCGAGGCCGACCGGCCGGCGGACACCGACGAGGCCGCGCTGCTGCGCCAGGCGTCCCACGTGGCCGGCGGCGCGGGCGAGCCGGAGCGGGCGGTGGCGTTCGCCAGGCAGGCGGTGAAGCTCGTCGACCGGACCGGCGCCGACCCGGAGCTGGCCGCGATGACCCGGCGGCGGCTCGCCTCGGCGCTGTTCGTCTTCGACGGCCGGGAGGACGAGTCCCGCGCGGTCATCGAGCGGGCCTGGGAGCTGGCCCGAGACCTGCCGGCGAGCTGCGAGAAGGCCTGGGTGCTCGCCGTGTACGCGTCGATCCTGCGCGGCACGGGCGACCCCGTCGACGCGCGCACCTACGCCCAGCTCGCGGTGCGCGACGCTCGCGCGGCGGGCGAGCCGGGTGTGGAGGCCGACGCGCTGGTCACGCTCGCCGCGCTCGACGAGGAGGACGGGCAGCTCGAGCAGAGCCGCGACCGCCTGCGCGAGGCGCAGCGGCTCGCCCTGCTCGACGGCGCGCCGACGGTCGAGCTGCGGGCCAGGCACTACCTCGGCCTCAACCACTACGAGCACGGCGACCTCGACGGCGCGGTGCGCGTCATCGACGAGGGGGTCGAGCGGGCCAGGGACACCGGGCTGACCTGGGGCAGCTACGGGTTCGAGCTGCGCGCGCTGAAGGTGCTCAGCCGCTACGCGCGCGGCGACTGGGACGAGAGCGAGGCGGCCGCCGAACCCCCTGGCCGGCGCGTGTCCGGCACGGTGTCGGCCAGGATCGCGGCGGTCGGCAGCCACGTGATGATCGCGCGGGGCCGGCTGGCCGAGGCCGCGCGCCTGGTCACCGAGCTGCGCGCGGAGTGGCACCGCGACTTCCAGATCGTCGCGTCGATGGGCGCGGCCAGCGCGGAGCTCGCGCTGTGGCGGAACCGTCCGCGCGACGGCCTCACACACCTGCGGACGGCGCTGGAGTGGGTGGAGCGGCTCGGCGGCAGCAAGTGGACGCTGGTGAACATCCGGCTCGGCGCCCTCGGTGTCGCGCTGTGCGCGGAGGTGGCCGCGGCCGCCGGGCGGCGGCGCGGGTCGGCGGAGGCCGAGGCCGAGCGGCGGGCCGCGGTCGAGGAGGGCCGCGCGCTGCTCGGCCTGGTCCGCGACACCGCGCGCCACGGCCGGCCGAGGACCGGCAAGCTCGGTCCGGAGGGGCTGGCCTGGCTGGCCCGCGCCGAGGCGGAGGCGAGCCGGCTGGACGGTGCCGGTGACCCGGAGCTGTGGCTGGCCGCGGTCGACGCGTTCGGCTACGGCGCCGTGTACGAGCAGGCCGTGTGCCGGTGGCGCCTGGGCGACGCGCTGTTGCGGGCCGACCGGCGCGCGGACGCCGGCGAGGCGCTGCGCGCGGCGGAGGAGGTGGCGTCCCGGCTGGGCGCGCAGCCGCTGCGGGACGCCGTGCGCGCGCTGGCCAGGCGGGGCAGGCTGCGGCTCGGTGACGGGCCGGAGCCGAGGGAGACGCTCGACCCGTTCACCCCCCGGGAGCGCAGCGTGCTGGCGCTGGTCGCGCTCGGGCGGACGAACCGGCAGGTGGGCGCGGAGCTCTACATCAGCGAGAAGACGGTGAGCGTGCACCTGTCGCGGATCATGGCGAAGCTGGGCGCGACCCGCCGCACCGAGGCGGTGGCGATGGCCTACGACCGGGGGCTGCTGGACGACCCGGCGCCGGCGTGACCCTGGTCGAGCGGCTGCGGGCCGCCGGGTGCGTGTTCGCCGAGGACGAGGCGCGGCTGCTGCGCGAGGCCGCGCCCGACCAGGAGTCGCTGGCCTCCCTGGTGGCGCGGCGGGTCGCCGGCGAGCCGCTGGAGTACGTCGTCGGCTGGGCGGTGTTCCACGGGCTGCGGCTGGCGATCGAGCCCGGCGTGTTCGTGCCCCGGCACCGCACGGAACTCCTCGCCGACCAGGCCACCGCGCTGGCCCGGCCCGGCGCGGTGGTGGTCGACCTGTGCTGCGGATGCGGCGCGGTGGGGGCCGCGGTGGCCGCCGCGGTACCGGTCGAGCTGCACGCGGTCGACATGTCGCCCGCCGCGGTGCGGGTGGCCCGCCGGAACGTGCCCCGGGTGTACGAGGGCGATCTGTTCGACCCGCTGCCGGCGTCGCTGCGCGGGCGGGTCGAGGTGCTGGTGGCGAACGTGCCGTACGTGCCGACCGAGGCGATCGCGATGATGCCGCCGGAGGCGCGCGAGCACGAGCCGCCGGCCGCGCTGGACGGCGGCGCGGACGGCCTGGACGTGCTGCGCCGGGTCGCCGAGGAGGCGCCCGCCTGGCTCGCCGCTGGCGGCGCCCTGCTGGTGGAGACCGGCGAGGACCAGGCGGCCACGGCGGCGGCGGTGCTGGCCGGGGCGGGGCTGTCCCCGTGGACCGTCCGCGACGAGGAGACCGTGGTCGTCGCCGGTACCCTTTCCCGGTGAGTGCGGACTGCCGCTGCCGGCTGTGTGCGGGTGATTCGGACGGACTCGCGGCGCGGGACCTCAACCTGGTGTGGCACGTCGAGGAACACGGCTGGGGCGTGGTGGCCGTCGCCGAGGAGGACGAGGTGCCCGGCTGGGCGTACTCGGTCGGCATGTGGCACACCATGCGCGCGCCCGAGGTGTGCATGTTCGGGCTGCGTGGCCGGGACATGCACGTGTGGGTCAACGCCGCCGGCCAGCAGGTGCGGTCCGGTCAGCCGCTGCGCCAGGGGGAGGAGCGGCACGGCATCATCGACGGCTTCCCCGTGCTGGTGCGGCCCGTGCACCCCAGCTGGCACGACGAGCTCTTCTGGCTCGCCGTCGACTTCCACCGCGGCCCGGTGCCGGCCGTGCAGCTGGTCTGGCCGGACCGGCACGGCCGGTTCCCGTGGCACCCGGACGCCGGCGAGCGCTGCCGCACGCACCAGCCGCACCTGTGGCTGCCGCGCGAGGACCACCCGCCTGGCGTGTGGACCCGGCTCGCGGAGCTGGCCGACTCGCCGTTCCCGGACGTGGCAGGCGACGAGCTGGTGCTCGGCTCCACGACCGTCATCAGCGGCGAGGCGCCGGTCGCCGGCGTGGTGCACACCGCGGACGGCCGCTGGGAGTTCCTCGACGGCCGGGGCCGTACCGAGTCCGGCATGGTGCACCTGCGGCACCTGATCACCGGCCATCCGCACATCCGGGACTTCGCGGACCTGCCCCGAGGCCACGCCGCCTGGCGGGAGCCGGACGGAAACTGGTCGCGCGCCCCGCACGACGGGTGACGCCTGTCCGGTTCTGTCGCTACCATCAATTGGTTCAGACCATCTGAGTCACCTGTCCGCCGTGGCTCATCCCCTGTGATGGAAGGCGGTTCCCATGATCATGTCCAGGTTGCGCGTCGCGCTCACCGGCGCCGCGCTGCTGGCCGGCGCGCTGGTCCTCACCGCACCCGGCGCGGCGGGCGCGCCGGGACCCGACGACACCGAATGGCTGCCCGAGTCCTACCGCACCCCGTCGACGCTCGCCACCGACGTGGCCCCCCGGGCCGTGGTCTGCGACGGCGACGGCGTCAGCGGCAGACGCGTGCAGACGCTCTACGTGCGCGGTGACGGGCAGCCCGACCGGTACGACCAGTTCGTCGGTACGTTCCAGAACTTCGCCGGCCAGATCGACGACGCGTTCGTGGAGGCGGCGGGCCGGCTCGGCGGAGGTGTCCGGCACGTCCGGTACGTGCACGACTCGGCCTGCCTGCCGGTGGTGGACAACGTGACGGTTCCGCAGTCGGCCATGGGTTCGGTGGACTCGATCACCGACGCGATCCAGGCGCGGGGGTACGACCGGGGGGACCGCAAGTACCTCGTCTGGTACGACGCGGACGGGTGCGGACTGGCGTTCGGCAACGGCGGCAACGACAGTCCCGGTGCGGACAACCCGTACAACGGCGGGCCGCACTACGCGATGCTCGGCACCGGGTGCTGGAGCTGGCAGGCGAGCGCGCACGAGCTGCTGCACACGATCGGGGCAGTCCGCAGCAGCGCCCCGAACGCCACCAGCTTCGGGCACTGCTGGGACGACGAGGACATCATGTGCTACGACGACGGCGGTATCCCGAACCCGCCCGGTTCGCTGCAGCCGGTGTGCCCCGGCGCGCCGGAGAACCAGCTCGACTGCAACGGGGACGACTACTTCCACACCAACCCGCCGGCCGGCAGCTACCTGGCCACGCACTGGAACGTCGCGAACAGCCTGTACCTGATCAGGAGCGGTTCCACGAACCCGGTCGGGGCCATCACCGGAATCGGCGGCAAGTGCGTGGACGTGGCGTCGTCGAACACGGCGGACGGGACCGCGATCCAGCTGTGGACGTGCAACGGGACCGGGGCGCAGCGGTGGACGGTGGCGGGGGAGACCCTGCGTGCGCTGGGCAAGTGCATGGACGTCCGGTTCAGCGGCACCGCGAACGGAACGCCGGTCCAGCTGTGGGGGTGCAACGGGACGGGAGCGCAGGTCTGGCAGCGGACCGCCGACGGGCAGTTGCGCAACCCGCAGTCGGGGCGGTGCCTGGACGCCAGCGGCGGCGCGTCGGCGGACGGAACCCGTTTGGTGATCTGGGACTGCGCGGCGAGCACGAGCCAACGCTGGCAACTGCCGAGCTGACCCCGCTGTGGCGAAGCTCCCTTCCCCGCGCTCGACGCGGTGGAAGGGAGCCTTCATCGCATGCGCTAGTCGGTCTTCCTGTCGTCGGCCAGCTCGGGGGCGGGCGGAGCAGGCGGCAGGTCGAGCGCGGACATCGGCCGACCCGCCTCGGCGTCCGAAGTGGAGGGAGCGTCGGTTCGATCCGCCGTGGCCGCCTCCGGCGTCGCCGATGAAGATTCGGCGGCCGGAGCCGCTGACGTGGCCGGTTCAGGCGTGGTGGGCGGTGCGGGTGGCGTGACCGGGTGGGACGTGGTGGCCGGGGCGGCTGACGTGGCCGGTTCAGGCGTTGTGGGCGGTGCGGGTGGCGTGACCGGGTGGGACGTGGTGGCCGGGGCGGCTGACGTGGCCGGTTCAGGCGTTGTGGGCGGTGCGGGTGGCGTGGCCGGGTGCGCCCCGGTGGGTGGCGCCGGCGGGCCGGCCGGTGGCGCGGTGGGCGGCGTTCCCGGTGACGGCGCCGGCGGTGTTGGCTGAGCCGGAGGTGCGGCCCCCTGGGTCGGCGGAACCACGGCCGGCTCGCTCGCGGCCGGGCGGGCGGGGGCCGGTGCGGCCGCCTGGGTCGGCGGTTGGGCCTGGGTCGCCCCCGCGAGGTGCGGTGGCACCCCGGTGGTCGCCTGGGGTCCGGTATGGACGGTCGTGCGCTGGGTGACGTCCGGGTCCGGCTCCGCCGGTGATTCGGCGGCGTCCAGCCGGGACGCCAACGAGGTCGCCGCCGTCGGCGCCTCGGGCTTTTCGCCTTCCTGCTCCCCGGCGCTCGCGACGGTCGGCGACTCCGGTGCGCTCGGGGCCGGCACCGGGCTGAACTGGCCGCTGCCCTGTCCGACCCCGCCCTGCCCGACCCCGCGGTCCGGCGGCGGCACCGGCGCGAACCGGCCGCTCGACTGCCCCGGCCCGGGCACCGCAGGCTGCGGACCGGTCATCGGCCCCGGTCCGTGCTGTCCCATCCGGAACCCCATCGGCGGCGTCGCCGGCTCCCGCCGTGCCGGGCGCAGGCTCCGGTGCACCAGGACGACCGCGACGGTCGCGAACACGACCCCGCCCAGCGGCAGCCACATCCCGATGCCGATCGTGAACTCGATGCTCTCGCCCGAGGACAGGTCCACCTCGTTCCACTCCGACGCCTGCCCCAGGTTGTCGATCAGCACCAGCGCCGCGATCCCGGCGAGCAGGCCGAGCCCGCCCGACGCCAGCGACCGCGCCGCGGCCCGGACGCCGGGCCGCACCGACCGCGCGGACAGGAACGCGAACACCGCCGCGAGCGCGAGCACCACCGCCGCCGCGACGAGCACCAGCCCGGCCAACGTGTCCCCACCCAGGATTTGGGGCCCCGTGCTTGTCGCACCCCACCACGTGCGCTCGATTCCGACGTCTCCGACGTCATCGCCGCCGAAGTCCCTCGAGAAGGCGTTGATCGGACCGAACAGGCCGGCCGTCGCGAGCCCGGCGGCGAGCAGGGCGGCGATCGCGGCGAGCAGCGGCATCGTTCCGCCCGCCGGGCGGCGGCGTGGCGGGCGGGGCGGTGGCGCTGGAGCGCGCATCCCCATCCGCTGGGGCTGGGGCGGGAACTGTGGGCGCGCGGGCGGCGGCTGAGTCACGCACGAATGATGCCAGTGATTCCCGACACGCACGGCCCGGAGGGTGAAAACGGCCAGTACCAGAATCGTTGCGAACGCGAACGTCACGTTCCGCGCTCGCTTTCCTCTAACTCCGTAGCGGCGGTCGGCTCGCGCGAGGGCCGGGCCGACCGCCGCATACCAGCCGGCGCGGCTCGGGCGCGGCCGGTGAGGGCGTGGTGTTCGGGGCACCGGGGCCGGTCGCGTGGGCGGCCCCGCGACACCACGTCCTGCGGGCGCCCGCTACTCCGGAGACGAGGCGGGGGTGGGGGGGGGGGGGTTGGGCCCGGGCGGGGGCGGGCCCAACCGCCGGTCCAGCACGAGCGCTTTCCACTCCGACAGCAGGGCGGCGCGCCGGGCGGGATCGCCGCCGATCATGGCGTCCAGCGCGAGTCCGCGGAACAGGTTGACGGTCAGCAGCAGCACGGTCTCCAGCTCCTCCTGGTCGACGTCCCGGCCGACCAGCTGGCGGTAGAACTCGAGCGTCGCGTGCCCGAGCGCGCGGTCGACCGGCAGCAGCCGCCGCCGCAGCTCGTCGTCCGTCCGCGCGGCGACCCACAACTCGACCGCGGCCGTGGACATCGTGCCCGAGTAGGTCTCCCACAGCAGGTCGATGCCCCTCTCCAGGCGCCCGGGCCCGGCGGGCAGCTCGGTGGCCAGGATCCGGTCGGCGAGCCGGGTGAACAGGTGCTCCAGCGCGCTGGTCATCAGCTCGGCCTTGGTCGTGAAGTGGTGCTGCTGCGCACCCCGGGACAAGCCGGCGCGCTGGCAGATCTCGGCCACCGTGGTGTTCGCGTACCCGAGCTCCACCAGGCAGTCGACCGTCGCGTCGAGGAGCAGCGCCCTCGTCTGCGAGCTGCGTTCCTGCTGGGTCCGGTGCGCGGCCGCCATCTTCGACCTCCTCGGCTTTACGTGCAGGAATGCACGCATGTACATTCGGTTGCGACTTTACATGCCGGCTGGATTGTTTTTGGGGTGACCTGATGCCGTTGACCCAACGTTCGTCCTGGCTGACCGAGGACCTCGACGCCTTCCGCGACCTCGCGCGCACGTTCTGCCAGAAGGAGCTCGCCCCCAACATCGAGCGCTGGGCCGAGGCCAAGCAGGTCGACCGCGAGCTGTGGCACAAGGCGGGCGAGGTCGGCCTGCTGTGCCTGAGCGTCCCGGAGGAGTACGGCGGGGGCGGCGGCACGTTCGCCCACGAGGCGATCCTGCTGGAGGAGCAGGCGAAGGCCGGCGACGACGCCTGGGGCAACGCCGTGCACAGCGGCATCGTCGCCCACTACCTGCTGGCCTGCGGCACCGAGGACCAGAAGCGGCGCCTCCTGCCGAAGCTGGCCAGCGGCGAGCTGGTCGGCGCGATCGCGATGACGGAGCCGGGCACCGGGTCGGACCTGCAGAGCATCCGGACGAAGGCCCTGCGCGACGGTGACGCCTACGTGCTCAACGGCGCCAAGACGTTCATCACCAACGGCGCCCAGGCCGGACTGGTCCTCGTGGCGGCCAAGACGAACCCCGACGAGCGGGCGCACGGCGTGTCGCTGCTGCTGGTCGAGACCGATGGCGCGGACGGCTTCCGCCGGGGCCGCGTGCTCGACAAGGTCGGCATGCACGGCCAGGACACCTCCGAGCTGTTCTTCGACGACGTCCGGGTGCCGGCGGAGAACCTGCTGGGCGGAACGGAGGGTCTCGGCTTCGTCCAGCTCATGCAGCAGCTGCCGCAGGAGCGGCTGATCATCGCGGTGACCGCGGTCGCGGCGATGGAGGCGGCGGTGGAGATGACCATCGCCTACACCAAGGAGCGCACCGCCTTCGGCCGCGAGGTCTTCAAGTTCCAGAACACCCGGTTCACCCTCGCCGAGGCCGCGACCGAGGTCGCCGTGTCCAAGGCGTTCCTCGACCAGTGCGTCGAGCGGCACCTGAGGGGCGAGCTGGACGTCACCGGCGCGGCGATGGCCAAGTGGTGGACCAGTGACCGGCTCTCCCGGGTCGTGGACGAGTGCCTGCAGCTGTTCGGCGGCTACGGTTACATGACCGAGTACCCGATCTCCCGGGCCTGGACCGCGGCGCGGGTGCAGCGGATCTTCGGGGGCACCAACGAGATCATGAAAGAGATCATCTCCCGCACGCTCTGACTCCGAACTCCGACTCGAAAGGGGAGGCTGATGGGCGACGGACCGCTCGTTGGGCTCAGGGTGGTCGAGTTGGCGGGCCTCGCGCCCGCGCCGTTCGCCACCACCGTCCTCGCCGACCTCGGCGCCGACGTGGTCCGGGTCGACCGGGCCCAACCGGGCGCCGACGTGCTGTCGTTCCCGGACGATCCGCTGTCGCGCAGCCGCCGTTGGATCGGGGTCGACACCAAACAGCCGGCCGGCCGGGACGTGGTGCTGCGGCTGGTCGACCAGTCGGACGTGCTGATCGAGGGCTTCCGGCCGGGGGTGACCGAGCGGCTCGGACTCGGCCCGGACGTGTGCCTGACGCGGAACCCGAGGCTGGTGTACGGCCGGATCACCGGTTGGGGCCAGGACGGTCCGCTGGCGTCGACGGCCGGGCACGACATCAACTACATCGGGCTGGCCGGCGCGCTGGAGCCGATCGGGCGGGCGGGGGAGCGCCCGGTGCCGCCGCTGAACCTGGTCGGCGACTTCGGCGGTGGCGGGATGCTGCTGGCGATGGGGGTGCTGGCGGCGCTGGTGGAGCGGGCGTCGTCGGGGCGAGGTCAGGTGGTGGACGCGTCGATGGTGGACGGCGCGGCGCTGCTGACGGCCGGGATGCACGGGCTGCGGAACATCGGGATGTGGAACCAGGGCCGGGGCCGGAACATGCTCGACGGCGGCGCGCCGTTCTACGACACGTACGAGACGGGCGACGGCCGGTACGTGGCGGTGGGGGCGATCGAGGAGCGGTTCTGGCAGGCGCTGCTCGGAGTGCTCGAGCTGGACCCCGACGAGGTCCCCGGCCGCCTCGACCCCGCGCAGTGGCCCGCCGTACGGACACGTTTGGCTGAAGTCTTCCTCACCCGAACGCGTGACGAGTGGGAAGCACGCGCGGCCGGAACCGACGCCTGTCTGACCCCGGTCCTCGACCCCGAGGAGGCCGCCGAGCACCCGCACAACGTGGCCCGCGGCACCTTCGTCTCGTTGGACGGCCAACGACAGCCCGCGCCCGCTCCCCGGTTCGAACGGACACCCACGCCGGCGCCGAGGCCGCCGAACAAGCCGCGCTCGGACACGTCCGACGTGCTCGCCGATCTGGGCTATTCCCCCGGCGACATCGATAAACTCCGGACGGACGGCGTGGTCGCCTGAATTCAGGGTCGACTCGGGGTGGTGCCGGAGGCGTCACAAGATCGGGTGGATTTAGTCTTTCGGGCATGAGCACACAGACGTCGCCGGTGACCGTCTTCGTGAACGAGGGCTCCGGGGTCGGCGTGACCGGCGTCCTGGACGCCACGACGGCGCCCCACGTCGTCAGAGCGGTCGGCGAATTCTTCACCCAGGGTGACACCGATGACCTGGACGTGCTCACGCTCGACCTGAGTACGGTTACCATGTGTGACCACGCGGCTGTCGAGGTGGTCCGCCACACCCAGGCCACCTGCGCCAAGCAGGCGGTGGCCCTCCGCGTGATCCCGAGCGAGGCCGTCCGCCAGGCCATGTGCCCCCGCTGACCGCTGGTCGGCAAGGGCTCGGGAACAAATCCACGGCCCATTCGTTGTCAGTGGTAGGTCGTAGAGTTTTGTGTGTTCGTGTTGCCGCACGCTCGCGGAGAACGTAGTTACGGGCGTGCCTGCTGCTCATTCGTGCAGGTAAAGGCTGAGAAGTCGCTGTCTGGAACCGGCCACCGGGCCGCGCATCCGCGTCGTCCCGGACCCCAGCCCCTGCAAGGAGCAATCATGCATCAGGGAACCGTCAAGTGGTTCAACCCCGAGAAGGGCTTCGGCTTCATCGCCCGCCCCGACGGGCCGGACGTCTTCGTCCACTACTCGGAGATCGACGGCAGCGGCTTCCGCAGCCTCGACGAGGACCAGCGGGTG
The DNA here is from genome assembly GCF_025165815.1 of Actinophytocola gossypii. GTDB lineage: Bacteria > Actinomycetota > Actinomycetes > Mycobacteriales > Pseudonocardiaceae > Actinophytocola > Actinophytocola gossypii. The sequence continues at coordinate 204,656 of NZ_JAFFZE010000015.1, forward strand.
GAGTTCGACGTCGCCCAGGGACAGAAGGGCCTGCAGGCCGTTCACGTCCGGGCACTCTGACCCGGCAGCGAACCCGTCCGCGTTCCGCGGGCGGGTTTGCCTTCCTCCTTCACGGGCATGTCTGACTCGTGCAGGTCTCACGTTCGACAGCACGGAAGTAGCGAGAGATGACAGTCACGCAGGAACGCCCCGAGCCGGGCACGACCGGTGGTCCGGAGCCGATGCTCGAGGGCGAGAAGACCAGGACGCAGATGCTCCTGGTGAAGGTTTTCGCGATAGTCCCGCTGGCGGCGTTGGTCGCGGCGGTGCCCTTCGCCTGGGGATGGGGGCTGGGCTGGGTCGACATCGGCCTGGCGCTGTTCTTCTACACCCTGACCTGCCTGGGGGTGACCGTCGGCTTCCACCGGTACTTCACCCACGGCGCCTTCAAGGCCCGGCGCGGTCTGCGGATCGCCCTCGCCGCGATCGGCAGCATGGCCATGCAGGGACCCGTCGTCGGGTGGGTGGCCGACCACCGGCGCCACCACGCCTACGCGGACAAGGAGGGTGACCCGCACTCACCCTGGCGCTTCGGCACCTCGCCGGCCGCGCTGGCGAAGGGGTTCTGGCACGCGCACATGGGCTGGATGTTCCAGCGCGAGCAGACCAACGCCAAGCGCTTCGCGCCGGATCTGCTGGCCGACCGCGACATCCAGCGGATCGACCGGCTGTTCCCGGTGCTGACCGTCGTCACCCTGCTGGCCCCGGCCGTGCTCGGCGGGCTGATCACCATGTCCTGGTGGGGCGCGCTGACGGCGTTCTTCTGGGCCAGCCTCGTCCGGGTCGCGCTGCTGCACCACGTCACCTGGTCGGTCAACTCGATCTGCCACATGATCGGCGACCGGCCGTTCAACGCGCGGGACAAGTCGGCGAACTTCTGGCCGCTGGCGATCGCGTCCATGGGCGAGTCATGGCACAACTCCCACCACGCGGATCCCACCTGCGCCCGGCACGGCGTCCGCCGCGGCCAGATCGACATCTCGGCACGTGTCATCCGGGTCTTCGAGAAGCTCGGTTGGGTGTCCAACGTCCGCTGGCCCAAGCCGGAGCGCCTCGCCCGCAAGCTCAAGGTCGCCTGAGACCCGCAGCCGGAAGAGGTCATTCGAACGAACCGTGCCGGCCGGCGCCGCCGGTGAACCTCGCCGCGCCGGTCAGCGCCTCGGCCAGCACCGTGCGGCCGTGCGCGAACTCCGTCGCCATCGCGGCCTCTTCCGGTGCTCCCCACTGCGCCAGCACCGACGCCCGATCCGACCGCAGGCACGCCTGCGGGAACTCCGCCAACCACGCTGCCAGTTCCTCGGCCGCCGCCCGCGCTCGTCCCGCCGGGACCACCCGGTTCGCCAGGCCCATCGCCAGTGCCTCGTCGGCAGCGACCGGGCGGCCGGTCAGGATCATGTCCATCGCCCGGCTCTGGCCGATCAGCCTGGGCAGCCGCACGGTGCCGCCGTCGATCAGCGGGACGCCCCAGCGCCGGCAGAACACCCCGAACACCGCGGTCTCGTCGGCCACCCGCAGGTCGCACCACAGGGCCAGCTCCAACCCGCCGGCCACCGCGTACCCGGACACGGCGGCGATGACCGGTTTGCCGAGAACCAGCCTGGTCGGCCCCATGGGGCCGTCACCTTCCGTATCCACCCGGTTACCCCGATCTGTGCCGACCGCGGTCAGATCGGCGCCCGCGCAGAACGACGGACCTACGCCGGCGAGTACCGCGACCCGCGCCTCCGGTGTGGCGTCGAACTCTCGGAACGCCGCCGCGAGCGCGGCCGCCGTCGCGCCGTCGACGGCATTGCGCTGGTCGGGACGGTCGATGAGCACCGTCGTGACCGGTCCGGACCGTTCCACACGGACTGTCTCGGTCATGGGGTGTCTCCTCGCGTGATCGGGTGGTGACGACGTAAGGTGCTGTGCTGGGCGGTGTACGCACCGTAAGCTGAACCAAGCCAAAGGTGTGAACAGGCGTGCTGGGCCGGCGGTAAGTTCGCCGGTAGGGGAAGCAGGCGGACGGAGAACTACGGTGAACGCGAAGAAGGCCCTGATCCTGGTCGGTGTGGCGCTGGTGCTGTTCTACGTGATCACCCAACCAGGCCAGGCCGCCGAGGCCGTGCAGGGCATCCTCGGCTGGCTGCAGGACGGCGCCGAGGCCATCATCACCTTCGTGCGCAACCTCTTCGCCTGACCTCACAGCGGGTTCCACGGCGCCGCCCGGCACGGCCGCGGCGGCGCTTCCGCACGCGTACCCACAGGTTGCTACACACAGTGACAGCCGGTGGGGGGATCACGCGCCACATTGGACCGTACGGGTGGATTCTCGCCCTGTAAGCCCTGATCGCGAGCTTTCCTCGAGATCAGGTCTGGCGAACTGTCGGTGCCGGCCTTTACGGTTCCCGCATCGACTTTCGCGGGCTGGTCCGCAGTTCTCTCGAGGAGGCAGGATGCTCGACGATCCCGGTGTGGATGACCTGGTGCGGCAGTGGACGGAGGACCACTCCAAGGCCGCCGAGTCGGACGAGATCAACCGCATCGCGTCGGAGTGGCTCGCCGAGGTTCCGGTCCAGCCGCGGACCGGAATCCCGGGCCAGCGAGCCCGCGGCGGCAACAGCCCCTGGGCGGCCGTCGAGTCCACCGACCCCCGGTTCTTCGCCGCCATGCGCGAGCGGCTGCCCGACGTGCCGGCCGAGCTGCTCTCCGCCGCCGCCGGCTGGTGGCAGATGGTCGGCGGCCTCGCCGAGGCCAAGGAGTGGTGGGACGCCGGGATCAGCCCGCTCGACCAGCGCGCGCTCGACTACCGCGCCGCCGGCCTCGCCCCGTCCGACCTCGCCCGGCGCCTCGGCCCGCTGACCGTGCTCCAGCACCTGCGCAAGGGCAGCGCCCCCGCCTGGTGCGTCGCCCGCCTGCAGCGCCAGAACGAGCGCCGTTCCGCCTGATCACGTAACGCTCCCGCCGGAGCGTCGTTGACCACGTGTGATCGAACCCGGAGGCGACGAGCGCCGGTCCCGGCTGGGCATCCTCGCCCGGCTCGGCATCGTGCTCCTGATCCTCGCCGTCGGCGCCGGTGGAGTACTGCTGCTGCGGGCCACGACCTCCCGCGAGGCCGGCCCGACCAGCACCGAGAACGCCGCCGAGGCCATCCCCGCCGCCGACGTCGAGCCCGGCGCCGTCGCCCCCGCGACCGCGACCGCGACCGCGCGGCCCAGGCCACAGGCCGTCGCCGGCGAGGACCCGCTGCGCACCTGGGCGAACCGCCTGGCCGGCCCCGCCGAGATCCCGGCCCGCGCCCTGATGGCGTACGGCAACGCCGAACTCGTGCTGCGCACCGAGGACCCCGGCTGCCACCTGTCCTGGGCCACCCTCGCCGGCATCGGCCGCATCGAGTCCGACCACGGCCGCTACGGCGGCGCGGAACTGCGCGACGACGGCCGCCCCTCGAAGCCGATCGTCGGCGTGCCGCTCGACGGTTCCCCCGGCGTGCGAGCGATCTCCGACACCGACGGCGGCCGGTTCGACGGCGACCCGGCGGTCGACCGCGCGGTCGGCCCGATGCAGTTCATCCCGTCCACCTGGCACCGCTGGGCCGCCGACGCGAACCTCGACGGCCGGGGCGACCCACAGCAGATCGACGACGCGGCCCTGGCCGCCGCCCGGTACCTGTGCGCCAACGACCGCGACCTCGCCGTCCCGGCCGACTGGTGGGCCGCGGTGTTCTCGTACAACAACTCGGTGTCCTACGGTCAGAAGGTCTTCGGCCTGGCGGACGCCTACGCCCGCGCCACACTGTGAGCGATCGAGATGCTCGAGATCGTCGCCGAGCTGGCGTCGGCGATCGAGTTCCACCTGGAAGGTCACTGACGTGGCCTGAGCGTTTTGCCCGAACCGGGCGGTGTTAGCGTCGGTGGTGTGAATGGCGGACTGATGGCTCGCCGGCTGGGCATCGTCGTGGTGTGTGTGGTGTCGCTGGTCGGGTGCGTCGGGCTGGCGTGGTGGCAGTGGGAGCGCTTCGAGTCCGCCACGGGGAGCTGGCAGAACCTCGGGTACGTGCTCCAGTGGCCGCTGTTCGGGCTGTTCCCCGCCTTCATGTTCTGGCGGCTGCGCAAGCTGCGTCGCGAACCCGACGCCGCCCCCAAGGCCGCGCCGCCGCCCCCCGAGCCCTGGTCACCCGCCCCCCGCACCGCGGGGCAGGATGACGACGACCCCGAGCTGGCCGAGTACAACCGCTACCTCGCCCAGCTCAACGAGATGGACCAGCAGGAGTCCCGATGACCTCCCCCGAACCCCCGGTCACCACCGACGAGGAGAACCCGGTGCAGGCCACCGGCGCCGCGGGTATCCGCGGCGCCCTCGCCCGCTACCGCGTGCTGGCCTACATCGTCGGCGTCGGACTCCTGGCGCTGTGCTTCTCCATGATCATGGAGTACGTCTTCGACCAGGACCAGTACACCGCCGTCGTCGGGCCGGTGCACGGCTTCCTCTACGTCATCTACCTCGTCGCCGCCGTCGACCTGGCCATCAAGGCCCGGTGGTCGATGAAGGGCACGATCCTCGTCATGCTCTCCGGCGTCGTCCCGTTCGTCTCGTTCGTCGCCGAGCGGGCGGTGACGCGGAAGGTTCGCGACGGCGTTCCGCTGTAGCGAGGCGGTGCCGGCCGGCCCGTCTCGGCTCGGCGAACACGTCCAGCACCTCGGCCAGGGCGTCGCGGCGCACGCGCCGCACCACGACGATCACGCGCCGATCCCGGTCAGCGACCGGACCTCCATCTCCGCCTGCTTGGCGGGGTCGGCCTTCTCCTTGCTCAGCACGGTCCCCAGGAACCCGGCCAGGAACGAGATCGGGATCGACACCAGGCCCGGGTTGGTCAGCGGGAACAGCTGGAAGTCGATCCCGGAGAAGATCGACGTCGGCGCACCGGACACCACCGGCGAGAAGAACACCAGCAGCAGGCACGACCCCAGCCCGCCGTACATCGCCCACAGCGTGCCCGTGGTGTTGAACCGCTTCCAGAACAGCGAGTACAGCAGCGTCGACAGGTTCGCCGACGCCGCGAACGCGAACGCCAGCGCCACCAGGAACGCCACGTTCTGCCCGTTCGCCAGCACCCCGCCGATCATCGCGAGCACACCGACCACCACCGCGGTGAGCCGCGCGACCCGCACCTCCGCCGCCGGTTCCGCCTTGCCGCCGCGCACGATGTTGGCGTACACGTCGTGCGCGAACGACGCCGACGCGGTGATCGTCAGCCCGGCGACCACCGCGAGGATCGTCGCGAACGCCACCGCCGCCACGATCCCCAGCAGCAGCGGGCCGCCGATCTCGAAGGCCAGCAGCGGCGCCGCGGAGTTCTCCCGGCCGGTGGAGGCCAGGATCCGCTCCGAGCCGACCAGCGCCGACGCGCCGTAGCCGATCACCAGCGTGGCCAGGTAGAACACCGCCATCGCGCCGACCGCCCAGACCACCGAGCGGCGCGCCTGCCGCGCGTTCGGGACCGTGTAGAACCGCATCAGCACGTGCGGCAGGCCGGCCGCGCCCAGGATCAGGGCCAGCGACAGCGAGATGAAGTCGAGCTGACTGGTCGTCGTGGTGTACTGCGCACCCGGTTCCAGCAGCTGCCGGCCGTTCTCGTTGTTCGCGGCCGCCTCGTCGAGCAGCGCCGAGATGCTGAACCCGAACTTGCCCAGCAGGAACACCGTCATCAGCACCACGCACAGCACCAGCAGCGTGGCCTTGATGATCTGCACCCAGGTGGTGCCCTTCATCCCGCCGACCAGCACGTAGAAGATCATCACGAGGCCGACGACGCAGATCACGATCGCCTGCCCGCCCTTGCCGTGCACACCGAGCAGCAGCGCGATCAGCCCGCCCGCCCCGGCCATCTGCGCGAGCATGTAGAAGAACGAGATCACCAGCGTGGACGTCGCCGCCGCGGCCCGGACCGGCCGCTGGCGCATCCGGTAGGCGAGCACGTCGCCCATGGTGAACCGGCCGGTGTTGCGCACCAGTTCCGCGACCAGCAGCAGCGCCACCAGCCACGCCACCAGGAAGCCGATCGAGTACAGGAATCCGTCGTAGCCGTGCACCGCGATCGCACCCGCGATGCCGAGGAACGACGCCGCCGACAGGTAGTCGCCGGTGATCGCGATGCCGTTCTGCGAGCCGGTGAACGCGCTGCCGGCCGCGTAGTAGTCCGACGTGGACGTGTTGCGGTGGCTCACCCGGTACACCACGAACAGCGTGATCGCGACGAAACCGGCGAACACCGTCATGTTCAGCACCGGGCTCCCGGTGGCGCTCACCGGCCCACCTCCGACCGGATAGCGCCGACCTGGGGGTCGAGGCGCCGGCGGGCGTAGCGCACGTAGGCGAAGGTGATCGCCAGGGTCGAGGCGAACTGCAGCAGCCCGAGCACCAGTCCCACGTTGACCGAGCCGACCAGCCGGTGGGCCATGAAGTCGCGGGCGAACGCGGCGAGCAGCACGTACGTCAGGTACCACAGGAAGAACAGGGCGGTCATCGGGAACACGAAACCCCGGAAACGGCGGCGCAGGGCGGTGAACTCCGGGCTTTTCTGGATGGCCGTGAAGTCCGTTGCTTTTTGGCCGGGTGGTCCGCTGGACGCCGCCGAGCTCTGCCTGGTGATTCCTCCGAAGTCGCTTCCCGGGTTGCGCCCGGGGTTGTTGCCCGGCGACGGCCGGGACGACGCGATCCGGGGCCGAACCACCTGAGTCATGTGTTCCTCCGTCGAACATATCCGTCGAGCACGGGTGTGCTGAGGCCAATTCCCAATGGAGACGGCCGGTGGACTATACGTCGGCGATCCCGGACGCCGTCAAACTTCGGAGTAGTCGACATCTTACGCGACGGTGGGAACGTCACGGACAGATTCACACCTATTGGTGAATTGACGAGTGACGTTGCGTTGCGAAAGTTGCATGCGGCGGGCCGGTGCTCACCGTTCGTGGCGTCGCGATGGGCGACGGACGGGTGTCATCAGCCGATCGAGCGGTCTTCGGCCAGGTCGCGGCGCGGTTCCCGGACGGACCCGCGGTGACCACTTTGCGCAGTTGGGGGCCGTGGCGTCGACGGGTCGGGTGGAGTCCACGCCCCTCGCCGGCCGCCGGATGGGCCGCTCGTGACGTCATCACACGACGGTAACGGGCCAAGACAACCCGATCGGGTCATCAAGTCGGCATGTTCCAGACACACAGTAGAACTCGTGTGATCATCTGTATCGAACCACCGGGCGGATCGCCCCGAAAATGGCGGGCAACGGCGCGTCGTCGCAGGTCAAACCGTCTTTGTCGGGAACCTTTCCCTGTTCGGTGATTCATGTACGATCGTTGCTCAGTTCTCGCTGTCGCGCCGTGTCGGGAGCATCTCGACCCGTCGTGTCTGGAGGAAGGAGCGAGTGCTGCCGTCGAATTGAGTGCGCCGTCCCTGTTTTCCGGCCGGGTGGGCGCCGGTTTTCGTGATGCGCTCTTTTCGAGTCCCTATTCCTGATTATGGAATGAGGCGCCGTCTTGACAGACAACCTGACACGGACCGAATCGCGCCTGGCGACGCTGGGCAGCGTGCTCGCCAACTGGCGCGACTGGAACCTGCCGGTCAAGCTCGCGGCCGTCACCCTGGTGCCGGTCGTCTTCGCGATCACCCTCGGCGCGATGCAGATCGCCGACCAGGTCGACCGCGCGAGCTCCTACCGCAGGGTGGACCGGCTGGTCGTGGTCAACGAGGAGCTGCGCTCCCTGGTCGCGGCGCTGCAGCGGGAACGGACGACCGGCGCGGTCCTGCTGGCCGCGCGCGCCGGGGACGTCGACGGCGAGCTGCGCGACGAGCGCGCCGCCGTGGACGACGCGCGGGTCGCCTTCACCCGGGCCACCGGCCGGGTCACGTTCGACGACGGCGTCGCCGCCGACCGCCAGGCCGACGTGCGGACCTGGCTGGGGGAGCTGCGCGGCGTGCGGGAGCAGGTGAGCGGCGCGCTGATCGACGCGTCCACCGCACTGGACCGCTACACCGACGTCATCGGCGCGCTGCTGCGGTTCGACCGCGCGCTGGCCGCCGAGGCCATCGACCCCGGGCTGGTGTCCGCGTCCTCCGCGCTGCACGACCTGGGCTCCATCCGCGAACAGATCCAGTACCAGCACGCGCTGGTCGGCGTCGGCATCGTCCGCGGCGGCATCGTCGGCCCCGACCTCGAGGCCCTGCGGGACTCGCTCGGCCGGCTCGAGGACTCCACCGCGGACTTCCGGGCCGTCGCCGGCGAGCCGCACGTCCGGGCGTTCGAGCGGGTCGTCGACCAACAGGAGGTCACCGGCCGCACCAACCTTGTCGGCACGATCGTGTCCAGCCTGCCCGGCACCCCGGTCCCCACCACCGCACCGGCGTGGGACGCCGCCTCCGCCGTGGCCGTGAGCGGCGTGGCCGAGGTCGCCGACGTGCTCGGCACCCGGCTGCGCGACCGGTCCGCGGCCCTGCAGGACGAGGCGAGCGACGGCGCCGGGCTCGCCGCGGTGATCCTGCTGGTCGCGCTCGTCGTCGCGATCGCGGTGATGTACGTCGTCGGCCGGCACCTGCTGGCCTCGCTCAGCGCGCTGCGGCGCGGCGCGCTGGAGGTCGCCGAACAGGGGCTGCCGGCCGCGGTCGCCCGGATCCGGGACCGGGGCGACGACGCCGAGTCGATCACCCTCGAACCGGTGCGGGTGACCTCCATGGACGAGGTCGGCCAGGTCGCCCGCGCGTTCGACGCGGTGCAGCGGCAGGCGCTGCGGCTGGCCACCGAGCAGGCCGGGCTGCGGGCGCAGTACTCCAGCGTGTTCGTCAACCTGTCCCGGCGCAGCCAGGGCCTGGTCCAGCGCCAGCTGCACCTGCTGGAACGCCTTGAGCGCGACGAGGAGGACGCCGACCAGCTGGCGACCCTGTTCCAGCTGGACCACCTGGCGACCCGGATGCGGCGCAACAACGAGAACCTGATGGTGCTCTCCGGCAGCGACGTCAGCCGGCGCAACCAGCGGCCGGCGACGCTGGCCGACCTGCTGCGGGCGGCGGTGTCGGAGATCGAGCAGTACCAGCGGGTGGTCATGCTGCCGCCGCCGGACGTGCGGATCGTCGGCTACGCGGTGGGCGACATCGTGCGGCTGACCGCGGAGCTGCTGGACAACGCGACAGTGTTCTCCGCGCCGGACACGAACGTCACGATCGCGAGCCACTCGTTCGAGGACGACTCGGTGTGCATCGCCGTGCTCGACGAGGGCATCGGGATGAACGAGACCGAACTGGACGAGGCGAACGCCAAGCTGGCCGACACGGCCTCGATCGACGTGACCACCTCGCGCCGGATGGGGCTGTTCGTGATCGGCAGGCTGGCCAGCCGGCACGGCATCGAGGTCCGGCTCGGTGGGGGGCACGAGGTCACCGGGGTGCGGGCCACCGTCACCGTCCCGGCCGAACTGGTCACGCCGGCGCCGGACAACCCGGGCAGGCCGGAGGCGCCGCCGCTCAGGGCGCCGTCCAGTGGCCTGGTGCCGTTCTCCCCATCGGTGAACGGACACGGGACCACCACGACCACCAAGACGAACGGCACCAACGGCGCGAACGGGAGCAAGCCGAGCCCGCTGCCCCGCCGCACCGCACTCACCAACGGAGCCAGCGGCACCAACGGGACCAACGGAGCCAACGGAGCCAACGGGACCGACATCGCGAAACGTCTCACCGCCGAACCCGAGAGGCCAGAACCCAAGGCCGCCCCACCGACCGGCCCGGACCCCCGGCCCGAGACCCCACCCCACGGCACACAAACCGGCACGGCCACCGGCACTGGCACTGAAACCGGCACGGGCACGGCCACCCGCACCGGCACTGAAGCCGGCACCGGCACCGGCATGGCCACCGGCACCGAAACCGGCACCGGCACTGAAACCGGCGCGGCCACCGGCACCGGCGCGGCCACCGGCACCGGCGCGGCCACCGGCACCGGCGCGGCCACCGGCACCGGCGCGGCCACCGGCACCGGCGCGGCCACCGGCACCGGCACGGACAGCGGCACCGGCACGGACAGCGGCACCGGCACGGACAGCGGCACCGGTGCCAGCACCGGAAGGGGCGCCGGTACCGAGAACGCCGAGGACTCCGGTACGGACACCGAGCCCGGCGACCGGATGCCGCTGCCGCGCCGCACTCCGACCCGGCCGGGTCAGCCCGTCGACATCGCCCGCCCGCGCACCCCGTTCACCCCCGCCGGCGAGCAGCTCTCGCCCGCCGACGGCCTGTTCTCCTCGCCCGGCCGTCCCGGCCACGGCGAGTCCCCGCCGCCGGCCGGCGCCCCCCGCGCGCCGCGGTTCCCGGTCCGGCGCACGCCGGCCGGCGGCCCCCCTCCGTCCTCGCCAGGCCGGCGCCCCGGCGGTCCGTTCACCCCCGGACGCGGCCCCGGCACCCCCGTCGACCCCCGCGCCCTCGACGAGACCACCCCGATCTTCGACGAGATGGTCTCCGCCTGGTTCCGCGAGATCAGCGACCCGCCGGGCCGGAGCGAGCCGGCACCGGCCGCGAACGAGCCGTGGCGGTTCAGCGCCGACGCCGGGTTCCACACCGCGCGCCAGGTCTCCCGCGCCGAGCCGGTCGAGTTCACCGAAACCGGCCTGCCCCGCCGCAACCCCCAGCAGCGCCTCGTGCCGGGCAGCGTCGCGGGGGAGTCCGCCCCGCCCACCGAGCCGTCCCGGCACGGCGCCGCCGCCGAGGACGTCCGGCACCGGCTCAGCGACTACCGGCAGGGCGTGCAGCGCGCCCGGCAGGCCGGGCCGCTCGAGGCGCCCGGCGACGGCTGGCGGTTCGCCGCCGACCTCGGGTGGCGGGCGGCCAACTCCGTCCCGACCTCGACGCCCGTCGCCTACACCCCCGGCGGACTGCCGCGCCGCACGCCGCTGGACAACCTCGTGCCGGGCAGCGTCGCGCCCGGCGCCCCGGTGGCCGAACCGGCCAGGGCCAACCGTGCCGAGGAGCTGCGTGGCCGGCTCGGCAGCTTCCAGAAAGGACTGTCGCGCGGCCGGCAGAGCCTCGCCGAACGCGGGGCGGTCAACGGTAATCCGGACAACAAGCAAACAGGAGTGTGAATGACGTCGCCGCAGTCCCAGCCGAGTCAGTTCGGCTGGTTGGTCAACGACTTCGCCGAGCGGGTACCCGGGGTGGCGCACGCCGTCGTGGTGTCCGCCGACGGCCTCCTGCTCACCTCGTCGGCCCGCCTGCCCACCGACCGCGCCGACCAGCTGGCGGCGGTCGCCTCGGGCCTGGTCAGCCTCACCCAGGGAGCCGCGCGGTGCTTCGAGGCGGGCGGGGTGAAGGAGACGATCGTCGAGATGCAGGGCGGCATCATGCTGCTCATGGCGATCAGCGACGGGTCGTGCCTGGCCGTGCTCGCCGCGCCCGTCTGCGACATCGGCCAGGTCGCCTACGAGATGACGCTGCTCGTCGACCGCGTCGGCATGCTGCTCACCCCCGAGTTGCGCGCGCAGCTGAAGGGCGCCGGCGGGAGGATGGTTGGGCTGCCGGCGTGAACACCGACGATCCGGACTCCGGCACGTTCGCCGACCTGGTCAACGGCCTCACCTTCGGCGGCCGGAAGGGCGGCGGACCCCCAGCTGCGCGGACGCAGGAGCCGCCGACGAACCCGCTGTCCAGTCAGGAGATCATGAAGCGCATCGACTGGCGCCCGGCCCCGGACCTCGACCACGACTTCGACGGTGACGCCGCGATCGTCCGCCCCTACGCGTGGACCAGGGGCCGCACGAAGTCCACTGTGGAGCTGCGGATCGAGGCCATGGTGTCGACCAGTGAGCTGGGCGAGGACATCGAGGCTCTGCCGCAGACCGAGCACCGCTCGGTGGCCGAGCTGTGCGCGGAGCCGCGCTCGGTCGCGGAGGTCGCCACGCTGCTCGCCGTGCCGCTCGGCGTGGCGAAGGTGCTGCTGGGCGACATGGCCGGGCTCGGTCTGGTCATCGTGCACAAAACGGCAACCGGTGGCGCCAACAAGGCACACCTCATGTTGATGGAAAGGGTTTTGAGTGGACTCCGTCGGCTTTGATGCTTCTGGCGCCCGCTCGGGGACGGCCTCCGAGATGACTTCGGTGAAGATCGTGGTCGGGGGCGGGTTCGGTGCGGGCAAGACGACGTTCGTCGGTGCGGTCTCCGAGATCATGCCGCTGACCACCGAGGCCGTGATGACCGAGGCGAGCGCGGGGATCGACAACCTGGACGCGACCCCGACCAAGGTGACCACGACCGTCGCGATGGACTTCGGCCGGGTGTCGCTGGAGCGGGACCTGGTGCTGTACCTGTTCGGCACGCCAGGTCAGGAGCGGTTCTGGTTCATGTGGGACGACCTGGTGCGCGGCGCGATCGGCGCGGTCGTGCTGACCGACACCCGGCGGCTCGCGGACTCGTTCTCCCCGATCGACTTCTTCGAGGACCGCGGCCTGCCGTACGTGATCGGCCTGAACGCGTTCGACGGGCAGCGTCAGCACGGCGTCGAGGAGGTGCGGGACGCGCTGGCGGTCGGGCCGGAGGTGCCGATCGTGCACTGCGACGCGCGGGACCGGGCGTCGGTGAAGGAAACGCTGATCACCATGGTCGAGTACTCGATGAGCCGCTGGGTCGCGGTGCACGGCGCCGGTGTGGGCTGAGCGCACAAGTGTTCGCCACTAAGCGCCCGCTTAGGTATCGTCGCCGGCATGGATCTGTCCCTCACCGAAGAGCAGGCAGCGCTGCGTGACCTCGCGCGCGACTTCGTCGACCGGGAGGTCGTGCCGCACGTGCGCGACTGGGACCTGGCCGAACAGGTCGACCGGTCGATCGTCGGCAAGCTGGGCGAGGTCGGGTTCCTCGGGCTGACCGTGCCCGAGGAGTACGGCGGCTCGGGCGGCGACCACCTGTCCTACTGCCTGATGATGGAGGAGATCGGCCGGGGCGACTCGGCGATCCGCGGCATCGTGTCGGTGTCGTTGGGTCTGGTGGGCAAGACGATCCTGTCCTTCGGCACCGAGGAGCAGAAGCGCGCCTGGCTGCCGGGGCTGACGTCGGGGGAGTCCCTGTCCTGCTTCGGCCTGACCGAGCCCGACACCGGTTCGGACGCCGGCAACCTGTCCACCAGGGCGGTCCGCGACGGCGACGACTGGGTGCTGACCGGCACGAAGATGTTCATCACCAACGGCACCTGGGCCGACCTGGCGCTGGTGTTCGCCCGTACCGGCGAGCCGGGTCCGCGCGGGGTGACCGCGTTCCTGGTGCCGACCGCGTCCGACGGCTTCGAGCACCGGGAGATCAAGGGCAAGCTCGGCCTGCGCGGCCAGTCCACCGGCGAGCTCGTGCTCGACGGCGTGCGCGTCCCCGACTCGGCCCGGCTGGGGGAGGAGGGCCAGGGCTTCAAGATCGCCATGGCCGCCCTGGACAAGGGCCGGATGTCGGTGGCCGCCGGCTGTGTCGGCCTCGCGCGGGCCGCGCTGGAGGCGTCAACGCGGTACGCGGGGGAGCGCCAGCAGTTCGGCCGTCCGATCGCGGGTTTCCAGCTGGTGCAACAGATGCTGGCCGACATGGCGGTGGGCACCGACGCCGCGCGCCTGCTGGTGTGGCGGGTGGCCGACCTGGTCGACCGCGGCGAGCCGTTCCGCACCGAGGCGTCGATGGCCAAGCTGTACGCGAGCGAGAACGCCGTCACCGCGGCGAACCTGGCGATCCAGGTGTACGGCGGCTACGGCTACCTCGACGAGTACCCGGTGGCGAAGATCCTTCGGGACGCCCGCGTGATGACCCTGTACGAGGGCACCAGCCAGGTGCAGAAGCTGCTGATCGGCCGCGCGCTGACGGGTGTCAACGCGTTCGTCTAGTCAGGGCCGGTAGGTGCCGAAGGACCACAGGTTCCCCTCGGGGTCGCGCGCGGAGTACTCGGTGGATCCGTAGTCCATCCGCATCGGTTCCTGCACGATGGTCGCCCCGGCCGCGCGGGCCCGGTCGTGGTGCGCGGCCGGGTCGTCGACGGCCGCATACAGCGTGATCGAGGACGCGAGCGGGTCCATCGGCTTCGACCCCATCCACCCCGGCTCGCCCGGCCCGCTTACCAGGACCACGCTCTCCCCGAGCCGGAGCTCGCCGTGCTGGAAGCCCCCGTCGGGTTCGCGGGAGACGGCCTGCTCGACGAACCCGAACGCCGAGCACAGCCAGGTGATCGCCTTGTCCGGGTCCTGGTACCGGATCGCTGCGTAGATTGTCATGCCCGCGACGCTAGGCGGCCGGTGACCAGCCGTATTGGAAGAATGTGACCTCGCTTGGCGTGTGTCCGAGGTACGCGCTCGGGGTCGTCCCGGCGAACTCGCGGAAGTCCCGGTCCAGGTGCGACTGGTCGTAGTACCCGCACTCGACGGCCACCCTTGCCGGCGGCCCCGCCGGCAACCGGCGCAGCACGGTGTCGAACCGGAGAACCCGCGCCGCCGTCTTCGGGGTCAGCCCGACCTGTTGGCGGAACCGTGCCACCAGGTGCCGCCGACTCCAGCCGACCTCGGCGGCCAGGTTGCCGACCAGCACGTTCCCGCCGCGTTCGACCATCCGCCGCCACACCCACTCGACCTCCGGGGCCGGTGTGGGCCCCGAGGCGAGCCGGTCCAGCAGGAAGGCGTCCAGTAGTGCGAACCGGGCGACCCAAGTCGGTGCCTCGGCCATCCGGGGGACGAGGGTCGCGCCGGCCGGGCCGAGCAGGTCGGTGAGGTCGACCGCGAGTCCGGTCAGCGCGGCCATGGGCGTGCCGAGCAGCCGGTAGGCGCCGAGCGGGGTGAGCTTGAGGTCGGCGCACTCGACGGCCCCGGTCTGCTCGACCACCCGGTGCGTGTCGGACGGCCCCGCCGCGAACGCACTCGGCAGACCGGTGATGTCCCCATGCAGGTTGACGATCACGGTGGCGGTCGGCGCCGCCGTGGCGACCCAACTGAACCGCGTCGACGGCGGCTGGGTGAACCCGGCGTAGTCCCTGGCCAGCAGCCCGCGCAGGGCCGGTGCGGGACGGCCCGAGGTGTGCCGGAACTCGGGAACCGTGCTCATGGCCCGAGCATAGGCGCGTGGGCTTAACGTGAGCTTTGAACCGGTTCGCTAGTCGTTTGGTTTGTTCTTGACAGATGCGGGATGCTGGCAGGGAGGCACTCTTCCCCCTGCTGGAGGCCCCCATGCGTCGGATCCTGTCGGTCGGTGTCGCGATCGTGCTGTTGGTGCTCGGACTGCCGGGGGCGGTGGCGGCCCAGGCCACCGACGCCCCGGCCGGGATGCACCGGTTCACCGTGGCGGTCGGCGGGCTGTCCGCCGACTCCCGGACCAACTGGGTCCGGCTCGCCACGTACTCGTTCACCACGGACGGACAGGTCTTCGAGTCGCACTTCCACTGGTCCCAGCGCAAGCGCGTGCAACGGAGCTACACCGGGGTCGTCGCCCGGGACTGTGTCGCCCGCGAGTGCAACGTGCAGACGGCGAACGGGTTCCAGGCCACCTCCGCACCCGAGGAACTGTCCGGCACCTACACCGTCGACGGCTCGACGCTGCGCATCTCCTGGACCGGCAACGGGTGGGAGGAGTGGACGGTCAGCCAACCGATCGACACGCTCGCCAAGCTCACCTTCGCCGGCAGCTCGTTCGGCGCCACCCACGGCTACGGCTACGGCAGCAACGCCGAATGGTCCGACCGCGCCTCCATGGCCGAGATCGCCGCGTTCGACCACGGCACGCTCGACCACAACTACCACCTCTGGAAGACCGACGCCGGCGACCCCTACATCGACGAGGGCTCCGGCAGCCCCTTCTGGGTGACCGACTGGGACCGGTGCACGAGCAGCCGCTGCCTCGGCGCCCGCACCCCGGCCACCGAGTACTACCTCGCCACCCCCAACACCACCTCGAACTCGCGCCGCGACACCCTCTGGCACTGGCGGACCGCGCTGGCCGACGGCCGGGGCGAGTACTGCTACGAGGGCAACTCGCACGTCAAGCCCATGCTCCAGATCATCGACAGCGACGGCGGCTTCCACGGCTGGGTCGCGGTCGAGGCCTCGCTGAACCAGACCGTGCCGGACCAGGGCGCGAACGCGGACGACATCGGCGTCTTCGAGATCTCCGAGTTCGGCTGACGGGCAACCCGGCCGCTCCCCGGCTCCGTTGACCTGATGTGGAGGCGAACGGACAGGGGACACAGTGAAACGGGCGGACGAGGCGGCGTACCGGGACTACGTGGTCGCGCGGATGGACACCATGCGGCGGCTCGCGTACCTGCTGTGCCGGGACTGGCACACGGCGGACGACCTCGTCTCGGTCACGATCAGCAAGCTCTACCGGCACTTCCCGCGCGTCAAGGACGACGAGCGCCTGGACGGCTACGTGCGGCGCATCCTGCTGCGCGAGTGGCTGGACGAGCGCCGTCGGCCGTGGCGGCGGGAGACGCCGACGGACGTGCTGCCCGACCTCGGATCACCTGTCGAGTACGGCGTCCTCGACCGGGCCCAGCTGCTGGACCTGCTCGACGGCATGCCACCGCGGCGCCGCGCCGCGGTCGTGCTCCGCCTCTACTGCGATCTCTCGGTGGAGGAGACCGCCGAGATTCTCGGCTGCACCACCGGCACCGTGAAGAGCCAGACCGCGCGGGGGCTCTACACGCTGCGGGCCAGGGCGGCCGAGGTGACCGACTAGGCACACGGAGAGAACGATGGACAAGAAACAGTTCGACGACGCGATCGGGGAGGCCCCGCCGTCCACAGTGGACGTTCAGGCCGCGATCGTGCGCGGGCGCCGCGCGGCGCGGGTACGGGCGGTGGCGAGTCCGACCGCGGGCGTCGCCGCGGCGGTGGTGCTGGTCGTGGGCGCGGTGGCGTTCACACTGCTGCCCGGTGAGCGGGAAGGGGCGGCGCGGCCGGCGGAGCCCTCCGCCACGCCGGAACCTGTCCCGGAATCCGAGTGGTGCCTGCTCGAGGACATGGAACCGCGGACCGCCGAGCCGCCGCGCGCGGCGAAGGCGCGGCTCACCGCGCTGGCCGCGGACCTGGTCGGCGCGCGCCTGCCAGCCGGCGCCGAGTTCAGCGCAGCACCCAACCGGAGCGCCGAGGCCGGTCCGCTCGAATTCTTCCAGATCCACTCACCCGGCGGCGCGACGAACGGGAAGGACAACGCGGCCTGCGGCATCGACCCGTACGCGTACCACGCTTACGCGAACATCGAGGTGGACGGGCGGTTCACCAGTATGAGGCTGTCGGCGTCGGTCACGATCACGCCGCTGCCCGGGAGCTGTGACGAGGTCCCGTGGGGCGCCGTGACACCACCCTGTGAGGCGTTCACCACCGACGGCGGCGACCGCGTGCTCGCCTGGACGGAGGTGCTCGGCAAGAACCCCGACACCACCACGCGGAACGTGGTGATGGTCGACAAGTCGGACGGTACGAGGGTGGACGTCTCCGCCGACAACCGCAGCGACCCCGCCGGCCCCCCGAAAGAGCCCGGAGCGGCGCAGCCGCCACTGACCGTCGACCAGCTCGCCGAGATCGCGCTCGACCCGAGGTTGACCGTCTTCCCCTGACCCGCCGGCCTCACCGCGCCAGGAAGTGCCAGCCGACCCACACCCACAGCGCGACCACCACGAACCGGCCGGTCCGGGTGGCGACCAGGATCCGTACCAGGTCGCCACCCGTCGGCCGTTTCGGCACCGCACGCCGCGCGATCAGCTCCACCGCGAACCCCACCAGCACCAGCAGCACGAACCCGACGCCGAGCACCCACGAGATCATCGGCGCACCAGCAACCACAGCCCGGCCAGCCACAGCACCCAGCCGGCGACCCGCAGCGGGTAGATCGCCAGCACCGGGTCCAACAGCAGGCTGAACGACAGCTCGCCGAGCACCAGCGAGGCGACCTCCCAGACGGTGAACGCCAGCGCCCACACCAGCCAGGCCAGGTGCCGCCGGCCGAACCGCCCGCCCGGCACCCTCGGCCGCCGCACCAGCGCCACCGCCGCCAGCGCGGCCACCCCCGGCACGAGCACGG
Organism: Actinophytocola gossypii; assembly: GCF_025165815.1. GTDB lineage: Bacteria > Actinomycetota > Actinomycetes > Mycobacteriales > Pseudonocardiaceae > Actinophytocola > Actinophytocola gossypii. The sequence goes on from NZ_JAFFZE010000015.1 coordinate 222,737, forward strand.
CCACCAGCGCCGGCACACTGTGGCTCGCGAACGTGGCGCCGAGCAGCGCGTAGCCCAACCCGGCCGCGACGGCCCAGGGCGGAAGGCGCTGCGTGTGCTCGATACCCCCATTGTTCCCGGTGGGCGCCCGGCCAGGCAGGATCGGGGCATGGGTACTCCTTCACCGCTGCATGACGTGCACACCGCGCTCGGCGCGTCGTTCACCGACTTCGCCGGGTGGTCGATGCCGCTGCGCTACGGCAGCGAACTCGCCGAGCACCGGGCGGTGCGCGAGGCCGCCGGCCTGTTCGACCTGTCGCACATGGGCGAGATCGAGCTGACCGGGCCGGAGGCCGGGCGCGCGCTCGACCACGCGCTGGTGGGGAACCTGGCCAAGCTCAAGGTCGGCCGCGCCAGGTACACGATGATCTGCGACGCCGACGGCGGGGTGCTCGACGACCTGGTCGTGTACCGGGTCGGCGAGGACCGGTACCTGGTGGTGGCCAACGCGTCCAACGCCGTCCGGGTGGCCGGTGAGCTGGTCGCCCGCGCTGAGGGCTTCGACACCGAGGTCGTCGACCGGTCGCGGGAGGTCGCGCTGGTCGCCTGCCAGGGGCCGCGCTCGGCGGGGATCGTCGGCCGGGTGTGCGACGCCGACCTGGACGCCCTGACCTACTACGGCAGCGCGCCGACCAGCATCGCCGGCCACGACGTGCTCCTCGCCCGCACCGGCTACACCGGCGAGGACGGCTTCGAGGTGTTCGCCGATGCGGCGCACGCCACCGACGTCTGGGCCGCGCTGACCGACGCCGGCGCGGCCGACGGTCTGCTCCCGGCCGGCCTGGCCGCCCGCGACACGCTGCGGCTCGAGGCCGGGATGCCGTTGTACGGCAACGAACTGTCCGCGGAGATGAGCCCGTTCGACGCCGGTCTCGGCCGCGTGGTCAAGTTCGACAAGGACGCCGACTTCGTCGGCCGCGCCGCGCTGGCGGAGCGCGCGAAGAACGCCGCCGACCACGTGCGGGTCGGCCTCACCGGCGAGGGCCGCCGCGCCCCCCGGCACGGCTACCCGGTACTCGACGGCGACACCCCGGTCGGCACGGTCACCAGCGGCGCGCTGTCCCCGACCCTTGGCCACCCGATCGCGATGGCCTACGTGCCGCCGTCGCTGTCCGAGCCCGGCACCGCGCTGTCGGTCGACGTGCGTGGCAAGGCGTTCCCGGTGACGGTCGTCGCGCTGCCGTTCTACCAGCGCTGACGGGTCAGCGGTCCATCAGGGCGAAGACGCCCCAGCCCAGGTACTCGCGCTGGTACGTGACGTGGCTCGCGGGAGCGGTGGTGAGCTCGGCCGCATTTCGTCGGCCAATGGGTCGTGCGGGTTGGCGTCGAGCCACCGGCGGATGCTCATCCACTGGGCGGCGACGTAGCGGTCCCGGCCATCCTGGTCGGTGATGACCATCTCCACCACGTCGCAGCCAAGCTCGCCGAACCGCTCGACCAGCTCGGGCAGTGGAAGCAGGTCGTCCACGCTGGTGAAGTGGCGGGCCTCGACGGTCGCCTGGTCCGGCGGTTCGCGGCGCCAGTACGGCTCGCCGACCAGCATCACGCCGCCGGGACGGGTGCTTCCGCGGAGCAGGTCGACGGTCCCGGCGACGCCGTCGCCGATCCAGGTGGCGCCCAGACAGCCCGCGACGTCCACCGGTGCGGCCGCCGTGGCGTCAACGGAGTTACCGCGCCGGCGCCTGGTCCCGTTCGCCACCGACCGGCACCGGGAGGACGACCTCCTGCGGGACCGGTGGCCGCGCGTGCTCGCAGATCCGGCGCCAGCACTCGATGAGCTGGAGGTTGGCGTTCGACCGGAGGCCGACCTCCAGCGCCGGCACCAGCTTCCGGTGCGTCTCGTCGTCGAACAGAGGCGCGCCCGTCGCGGCCACCTGGAGGAACGTGGTGGCGTTGCGGACACCCCTGGCGTGCAGCTGGGCGCGCTTGTCGGCGGCGTCCGGGCCGAGCTGGGTGTGCAGGATCGCCTGGTCGGCCCAGTCGATGATCCGGTTCGGCGCCAGTCGGGTGTTCAGCAGCAGGTCGACCAGGTCCGCGGTGGCCATGTTGGGCACGTTCTCGATGTCCTCCTCCTCGAGCCGTACCTGGTGCCACACCGACAGCCCGTCGAGCTGGTCCAGCGGCAGCGCGGCCCGCATGCTCGGCACGGTCAGGAACCGCAGCTTCTTGAGGTGGTGGGAGATGATCTGCCAGAGCACCAGCGGGAACACCCCGACCGCGAACGCCACCGCGTACAGCGTGCCGCCGCCGAGCAGGCCGAGCCGCTCGTTCACCGCGGTCAGCACCCAGACGCCGATGATCGCGAGCACGATCCGCATCGACACCGAGATGTAGGCGCTGCCGCGCAGGTCCTTGAGCGCGTAACGGCGGAACAGCATCTGGATCGAGAAGAAGTACGCGCCGAGGAAGGCCAGCGTGATCGGCTGCACGGTCGGCGTGAGCGCCTCGATCCACGCCACCACCTCGGTGGCCGCCCGGTCGGTGCTCACGTCCACCGGCGGCAGGGTCAGCAGCCAGCCGATGGAGATCAGCGCGGTCGAGGCCAGCACCGGGATCGCGGCGGTGGTCACGCCGGTCGCCCCGCTGAAGTGCGCCCGGGTGTACCGCTCGAACCGGTCCTCCTGCACGGTCCGGTGCACCACCTCGGGCAGGTCCCCGTACACCGCGCCGAAACGTTGCAGGTAACCCGAGATCCGGCGCCGCCTGGTGACCTCACCCTCGCCCGGCTGCTCGCGCATCAGCCCCAGCCGGTCGAGGTTGGCGAGGAACTCGTTGAGCAGGCTGACCCGGCGGGTGCTGATGAACAGGTACCACAGGATCGACGGCAGCAGGCAGACCACGAGCAGCAGCGCGGCGCGGATCGCCACCAGCTGCAGGTGCTCCGGCAGCACCGCGACCCCACCCACCAGGGAGATCAGTGCCGGCGCGGCCACGAACATCACCAGTGCCGCCCGCCGCTGGGACCACTTCTCGCGTTGCTTGGACAACGACTCTTCCTCTTCCGGTGACAGCTCCACCGGGACGTTCTTGGTCATGCCGCCTCCCCACAGACGCATACCCCGGAATCGTTCTCAGGCTATCCGTCGTTAGGGGGCGGTGAGTGCGCAATCGACTACTACGCGGCGCCGGCTTTCGCGCGGGCCTCGGCCACCGCCTTGCTCAGCTCGTCGCGGCTCATCTTGGAACGGCCCTTGACGTCCAGGTCGCGGGCCAGCTTGTCCAGGTCGGCCTTGCTCAGGTTGTCCAGGTCGTCCGAGTCGGCCTTCGAGTCGGCCTTGCTCTCCTTCGCCGTGGGCTCGTCACGGCGCTTCTTGCGGCCCTCGACGCTGCGGGACAGCGCCTCGAACAGGTCCACGACCTTCGTCGGCTCGCTCGGCTCGGACTCGGCGACGATCTCCCGGCCCTCGCGCTTGTCCTCGATCAGCTTCTCGACCTGCTCGGTGTAGGTGTCGTGGTACTCCTCCGGCCGCCACTCGTCGGTCATCGACTCGATCAGGTTGACCGCCATCTCGATCTCCTTGCCGCGCGCGGTGGTGATCTCCGGCAGCGACTTGAGCTCCTTGGCGGGGTCGCGGATGTCCTCGGCGAACAGCAGCGTGTTCAGCACCAGCAGCCCGTCGCCGGCGCGGACCGCGGTCAGGTACTCCTTGCCGCGCATGACGAACGACGCGATGCCGGCCCGGTTGGTCTTCTCCATCGCCTGCAGCAGCAGCGAGTACGACTTGCCGTACTCCTCCTTGGCCGGGGCGAGCCAGTACGTGCGCTGGAAGTGGATCGGGTCGATGTCGTCGAGCTCGACGAACGAGCTGATGTCGATCGTGCGGGACCGCCCTGGCGCGATGGCGTCCAACTCGTCCGGCTCGATGATCACGTACTCCCCGCCGCCGAGGTCGGCGCCCTTCACGATGTCGGAGAACGCGACCTCCTTGCCGGTCCGCTCGTTGATCCGCTTGTACCGGATCCGGTCCGAGGTGCCCCGCTCGAACTGCCGGAAGCTGATCGTGTGGTCCTCGGTCGCGCTGTACAACTCGACCGGGATGGTCACCAGCCCGAAGTTGATCGCGCCGCTCCAGATCGGTCGTGCCACCGTTACCGCCTCCCCACGCTGTCGTACGGATCATCATGACGTGTTCGAGGATCGGCGCACCAGTCGTGTTTGATCCCGATCCGCCTCGGGTACCACGTCTTCGCACGGCCAAGCGCGAACGACGGAGGGCACACCCATGGTTGACGTATCGAGGCTTCCCGGTCCCGTGTCGGAGACCTGGGACTGGCAACGGCTGGGCGCCTGCCGGGGCCAGAACAGCGAGATGTTCTTCCACCCGCGCGCCGAGCGCGGCCAGGCGCGGGAGGAGCGGATCGAGCGCGCCAAGGAGATCTGCCGCGGCTGCCCCGTCATCGTCGAGTGCCGGCACCACGCGTTGACCGTGTACGAGCCGTACGGCATCTGGGGCGGCCTCGACGAGGGGGAGCGCCGCGCGGCCTACCAGCACCGGAAGCGCCGAGGTCAGCACGTCGCCTGACCTCCCGCCTGGCTTGCGAGCCGGACCGTGGCGCCGACCAGTCGGGGGCCGTCGAGGAGTTCGGGGTCGTTGTGACCCGCACCGGGCACCTCGACGGTGGTGACCGGCCCTGCCGCCGCCTCCGCCACGGTCCGGCTCAGCATCACCGGCACGATCTCGTCCGCCGACCCGTACACGACCGTGGTCGGCACCCGCACCCGCCGGACGTGCTCGGCCACCCGGAACCGGTCCTTGAGCAGCAGCCGGACCGGCAGGAACGGGTACAGCTCCGCCGCGACGTCGGCCAGCTCGGTGAACGGTGAGCGCAGCAGCAGCCCGCACGGCGGGTGCTCGGTGGCCAGCTCGGCCACCACCGCCGCGCCGAGGCTCTCCCCGAAGTACACGATCCGCTCCGCGCCCCGCTCGACCAGGTATCGCCTGGCCGCGCGCACGTCCAGCGCGAGCCCGTCCTCGGTGGGGTCGCCCGGGTTGCCGCCGTACCCGCGGTAGTCGAACAGCAGTACCGACATCCCGCGCTCCCGCAGCGCCGCCGCGAGCGGTGCCCTGGCCGCGCGGTTGCCGGCGTTCCCGGCCGCGACCAGCACGGTCACGCCGGTGCCGGTGCCGCGTGCCGGCACGTACCAGGCGCCGAGGGTGAGCCCGTCTGCGGTGCGCAGTTCGACGTCGCGGGCGCCGTCGAGCACCGAGCCGGCGGCGGGCACCGGGCCGTCGTCCGGCAGGTACACCAGGCGCCGCTGGAACAGGTAGGCGAGTGCCAGCACCACGACCGCCAGCACCACCACGACGACGAGCACTCTGAGCAGCACGGCACGAGTCTTGCGCAGCGCCCCGGACACGGCGTTCATGGTGCCCGACACTAGGGTTTACCCGTGCTGACCATGCAGGACGCGTTGCTGGCGTTGACCCGATACTGGACCGACCGTGGCTGCATGATCGTGCAGCCGTTCAACACCGAGGTCGGTGCCGGAACCCTCAACCCCGCCACGATCCTGCGCGTGCTCGGTCCCGAGCCGTGGCGGGTGGCCTATGTCGAGCCGAGCGTGCGGCCGGACGACGCCCGGTACGGCGAGAACCCGAACCGGCTGCAGACGCACACCCAGTTCCAGGTGATCCTCAAGCCAGACCCGGGCGACCCGCAGGAGCAGTACCTGGCGAGCCTCGAGGCGCTCGGCATCGACATCGACGCGCACGACATCCGCTTCGTCGAGGACAACTGGGCCAACCCGGCCACCGGCTCCTGGGGCCTCGGCTGGGAGGTGTGGCTGGACGGGCTGGAGATCACCCAGTTCACCTACTTCCAGCAGGCCGGCGGGATGAGCCTGGACCCGGTGTCGGTGGAGATCACCTACGGCGTCGAGCGGATCATCATGGCGCTGCAGGGCGTCAGCCACTTCAAGGACATCCAGTACGCGTCCGGCATCACCTACGGCGAGGCGTTCGGCCAGGCCGAGTACGAGATGAGCCGGTTCTACCTGGACGACGCCGACGTGGAGACCCAGCGGCGGCTGTTCGAGGACTACGCGGCCGAGGCCCGCCGGATGCTGGACGCGCGGCTGCCGGTGCCGGCGCACGTGCACGTGCTCAAGTGCTCGCACACCTTCAACGTGCTCGACTCGCGCGGTGCGGTCTCGACCACCGAGCGCGCCAGGGCGTTCGCGCGGATGCGCGGGTTGGCGCGGGAGGTGTCGGCGCTGTGGGCCGCGCGCCGCGAGGAACTCGGGCACCCGCTCGGCGAGACGCCCGCGCTCCCGGCCGCCACCCCGCCCGCGACGCTTCCGGAGGTCACCGGCCCGGCACCGCTGCTGTTCGAGATCGGCACCGAGGAACTGCCGCCCGGCGAGGTCACCCGCTCGGCGGGCGCGGTGCGGGACGCGCTGGTCGCCAAGCTCGCCGGGACGAGGCTCGCGCACGGCGAGGTGACCGTGCACGCGACGCCCCGGCGCATCGTGCTGCTGGTCGACGACGTCGCCCCGCGCGAGCCGGACGCCGAGCGGTTCGTGCGCGGGCCGCGCGTCTCGGCCGCGTTCGCCGCCGACGGCTCGCCGACGAAGGCCGCCGCCGGGTTCGCCCGCGGCCAGGGCGTCGACGTGTCCGCCCTGGAACGGGTGACCGTCGGCGACGCGGAACACGTCGGGGTACGCAGGACCGACACCGGGCGCGGTGCCGTCGAGGTGCTGGTCGAGGTGCTCGGCGCGCTGGTCGCGGAGCTGCGCGCGGACAAGAACATGCGCTGGAACGATCCCGCGCTGTCGTTCACCCGCCCGGTGCGCTGGCTGGTGGCGCTGCTCGGCGACGAGGTGGTGCCGGTGGTGGCCTCGACCCTGGCCGCCGGGCGCGTGACCCGCGTCCACCGCACCGCCGACACGCCCGAGGTCGAGGTCCCGTCGGCGTCCGGCTACCTGGAGTTCCTGGCCGCGCACGGCATCGTGGCCTCCGTCGCCGAGCGCCGCTCGTCGGTGGTGACCGACGCGACCGCGCTCGCCGAGTCGGCGGGCGGCACGATCGACGTCGACGGCGAGTCGGCGCTGCTCGACGAGATCACCAACCTGGTGGAGCAGCCGAACGCGATCCTCGGCGGCTTCGCCCCGACGTATCTCGAACTGCCGCAGGAGATCCTGACGACGGTGATGCGCAAGCACCAGCGGTACCTGCCGGTGCGCGCCGCCGACGGGGCCCTGCTGCCGCACTTCGTGGCCGTCGCCAACGGCTCGTGCGACGCCGACGCCGTGCGCGCCGGCAACGAGGCGGTGCTGCGGGCGCGGTACGAGGACGCCAGCTTCTTCTGGCGGGCGGACCTGAAGGTGGCCCCGGAGACGATGAAGGCCGGCCTGGCGAGGCTGGCGTTCGAGGAGCGGCTGGGGTCGATGGCCGACCGCGCGTCGCGGATCGCCCGGGTGGCCGGCGACCTCGGCTCGTCCATGCCCGACGCCGAGCGGGCGACCCTGGCACGCGCGGCCGAGCTGGCGAAGTTCGACCTCGGCTCGCAGATGGTGATCGAGCTGACCAGCCTGGCGGGGGTGATGGCCCGCGAGTACGCGGTGCGGGCCGGGGAGCCGGCGGAGGTCGCGCAGGCCCTGTTCGACATGGAACGCCCCCGCTCGGCCGGCGACGCCGCGCCGGCGACGGTGCCCGGCGCGGTGCTGGCCCTGGCCGACCGGTTCGACATGCTGGTCGGACTGTTCGCGGTCGGGGCGGCGCCGACCGGTAGCTCGGACCCGTTCGGCCTGCGCCGCGCGGCCGCCGGCGTGATCACGATCCTGCGCGCGCACCCCGGCCTGCGGGAGATCACGTTCGCCCGAGGCCTGTCGGTGGCCGCCGAACACGTACGCGCCCAGGGCATCGAGGTGGCCGAGGAGACCCTGGCCGAGGTCGCCGAGTTCATGCGCCGCCGCCAGGAGCAGCAGCTGCTCGACGCCGGCCACGACCACCGGCACGTCGCCGCCGTCCTGGCCCTGCCTCCCGCCACCGCCGCCGAAACCCTGGCCGAGTTGGAGTCCCGCCAGGGCGACGAGGAGTTCGCCGCCCTGGTGGCCGCGTTGCAGCGCGTCCGCCGCATCGTCCCGCCCGAGACGACGGCGACCTACGACCCGGCCCGCCTGACCGAGCCCGCCGAAGCGGCCCTGCACCAGAGCCTGACGAAGGTGAGCGCCACCCTCGGCGACGGCACGAGCGACCTGGCGGAGTTCGTCGCCACCGCGAGTGGCCTCACCGCCCCGATCAACACCTTCTTCGACGACATCCTGGTGATGGCCGAGGACCAGGACGTGCGCCGAGCCCGCCTTGGCCTCCTGGCCGCGATCCGCGACCTGGCCGCCCCGACCCTGGACTGGCAGGCCCTGGGCACCCAGTAGGTCAGTCCAGGCAGAACTCGTTGTCTTCCGGGTCGGTGAGGATGATGTGGCCGGCGCCCAGTGGGGGAGCGGGCTCGTGCCGGGACACCCGGGTGGCGCCGAGGGTGACCAGCCGGGCGGCCTCCGCCTCCAGGGCCGCCATCCGCTCGTCGCCGGTGCGGCCGGGGGCGGCGCGGAGGTCGAGGTGCACCCGGTTCTTCGCCTGCTTGCCCTCCGGTACCCGCTGGAAGAACACACGTGGGCCGGCACCGTCCGGGTCGACCAGGGCGGAGGCGTCGTTGCGGCGTTCGGGTGGCACGCCCATCGCCGCCAGGGCCTGGTCCCACGTCTCGAAGCCGGCGGGTGGGGCCTGTACCTGGTAGCCGAGCGCCTCGGCCCAGAACTCCGCCAGGGCGGCGGGGTCGGCGCAGTCGAACGTGATCTGGATTTCGCGGGCCATCAGCGGGTCTCCCGGGGAGTGTGCAGGTAGAGGTCGCGGAGCAGGCTGACCTCGGACAGGTGGTGGATCAGCTCCCGATGAATGTGCAGCACCAACGCCGCCATCGGCCACTCGGCGTACGGGCCCTCCGCCTCGCCGCACGGGCGGGCCAGGCCGGCCTCGCCGAGCGACTCGACGCCGGCCAGCCAGGTGGCGTACTCCGCGTCGAGCTGGGCCAGGGCGTCGGCCGCCGTGGTGGCGTACTCGAACGAGAAGTAGTCCGTCGGCTGCCGGCCGAAGTGGGCGGCGTTGCGCACGGCGAGCACGCCGACGATCACGTGGCCGAGCCGCCAGGCGATCGTGGTGAACGGTTCCGGGTCGGGCACCGGCATCGCGAAGTCGATGGTCAGCTCGCCGGCTCCGCCCTGCACCGGAGCGGTGCCGGTGCCGCGTGGACGCACCGTCCAGCAGCCGGGCACGGGCTCCCAGAAGTACTCCTCGTCGGTCAGCCCCTCGATGCGGTCGCGCAGCTGGTTGTCCCAATGCCAGGTGATCTGCTCGCGGAGCAGGGCGTTCCAGTTCTGGTCGGTCATGGCACCCACCCTGCCGCACATAGCGGACAGGATCGGTCCGCGATCTGTGCGACCATGACCTACGTGACCACGACCGAGCGCGTACTGCGGCTGCTCGGACTGCTGCAGCGACGGCCGTCCTGGACCGCCACCGAGCTCGCCGCCGAACTCGGGGTCACCGACCGGTCGGTGCGCCGGGACGTGGAGCGGCTGCGTGCGCTCGGCTACCCGGTGCACGCGACCGCGGGCGTCGGCGGCGGGTACCAGCTCGGCGCCGGCACCAGGCTGCCGCCGCTGCTGCTCGACGACGAGGAGGCCATCGCCACCGCGGTGTCGTTGCGGCTCGCGTCCGGTGGCACGGTGGCCGGAACGGGCGAGGCGGCGTTGCGGACGCTGGCGAAGCTCGACCAGGTGATGCCGCCGCGGCTGCGTGCCGAGGTGCGCGCGGTGCACGGCGCCACCGACACCCTGGTCGGCCCCGGGGTCGAGATCGACGCGGAGCTGCTGGTGACGCTCGCCCGGGCCTGTCGGGACGCCGTCCGGGTGCGGTTCGGCTACGCCGGCCGGTCGGGCGACACCACCGAGCGCACGGTCGAACCGGTGCGGATGGTCGCCACCAGCCGGCGGTGGTACCTGATGGCCTGGGACGTCGACCGGGACGACTGGCGTACGTTCCGGCTGGACCGGATGCGGAGCGTGACCGCCACGACCTGGCGGTTCCGGCCGAGGGAGCATCCGGACCCGGTCGCGCACGTGCAGCGGTCGGTCACCGAGGCGCCGTACCGGTACCTCGCCCGCGTGCGCCTGCACGCGCCGCCGGACCGGGTGCGGGAACTGGTACCGCCCCAGGTCGGGCGGGTCGAAAACGACCGGAACGGGTGGTGCGTGCTGGTCGCGGGCGGTGACGACCTGGACTGGCTCGCCGTACACGTGGCCCGGCTGGGCTTCGACGCGGAGATACTGGAGCCGCCGGAGCTGCGAGAAGCCGCCGCCCGGCTGGCCAGGCGGATCGCCGCGATGGCCTGACCACGGCCTAGAGGAGCACCACCTCACGCGTCGTGTCCTCGCCCTTGACCATGAGCTGCTCGCGGTTCTCCCGGACGGACCGGTAGACGAAGTCGCCGTAGCCGACCAGACGACGCAGGGCCTCGGTGAGGGTGACGCCCTCGCGTTCGATGACGTTCTCCAGGGCGCGGACGGTGTCGGGGGAGACCGCGACGTTGATGCGCTTCGGTTCCGTGCGCTGGGTCGCGGCGGAGTCGGTTCGTGCGCCCTTTGCCGGCATGGTCACATCCTGTGAGTGAGGGTTGGGGCGATCGGGTTAAGTATAGGTGCGGCTCCGGCGCATACACAACACGCGTTCTACACGCAATCGACACTTACGGAGTGTTGTCACTCTGTCTGCGGGGCGTTATCCTCGCAGGTAACCCAGGCTAAAGGGGCGACACGCGATGCCGGACACCAGCGAAGCCGCCTTCCGTGCGGAACGGTGGCATCTGGAAGGTGACCTGTACGAGAAGCCAGCGCGCAGCGGTGTCGAACCGCTCGACGGAACCTGGTTCGAACTCGTCGAGTCCGTCGTGGACACTCCGCTGATCCTGCTGGTGCCCAGGGATTCCCGCTGATCACTCCCGGTCACGGGATCGCCGGGGGATCTCGAAGCCGTTGCCGGGGTTGAGCACCGAGCCGACGCCGAAGAACGCGCCGACGATCGTGGCCGCCGCGCCGAGCAGGACCGGCAGCGCGGTGCGGGCGAGTTCGATGGCGAACTTCGGGCTGATCGCCCCGACCCACAGTCCGACCACCAGTACGAGGATGACCAGCACGATCAGCGACCCGGTGCCGACCAGGATCCAGGTCTGCATCCGCAGGAAGTGCCGGCGCGCGTCGGCCCTGGCGTCGATCTCCGCCCGCCGCGCCCGCAGTTCGAGCGCGATGAGCTCCCGGTCGCCGGGTGGGGACCGGTCGACCCAGGTGCCGTCCTCCTCCACCACGCCCGCCGCCGGCCGTCGCAGCCTGCGGAGTACGCGGGGCTGTGCGGGTCTCATCGTCGCTCCGTAGCGGAAGTGCTAAAACAGGATAATAGCACACGAAAGGATGAGAATTCGTGTTGATTCTCTGTATACAGCGTGCCAGACTGAGCGGAGCGAGGGAGGATGTGGTCATGTCGGGCCATCACCCGGACGCCGCGGCTGCGCACAGCCCGGTCCGCACCGAACCGAAGCGACTCAACGTCGCCGTCTCGCCCGCCACCGTGCGGGCGCTGGAACACGTGATCGAGCGCGAGGGCGTCAGCCTCACCGAGGCCCTGCGCCGCCTGGTCGGCTACGGCGACTTCGTCTACCGCGCGGTGCGCCAGAACGGCGAACAGCTCACCGTCGCCGGCCCGGACGGCACCCGCGAGGTCGTCATCCTCTGAACCGTCACGGCGTACGCCGCTTCGGCTCCCGCCCTGGCGGCTGCCGGACCGGCTCCGGCGGGTCCAACGCCGGGATCTTCCGCCGCAGCGGCGAGTCCTCGATCTCGATCCGGGCACCGTGGTGGGTCGCGGTGAGCGGCGGGCCGTCCAGCAGCCGGTAGGTCGCGTCGGCGCGGGAGATGTCCACGGCGAACCGGCTGCCCCGGTAGGTCATCCGGAACTCCAACCTGGACAGCGCGGACGGCAGTCTCGGCGCGAACGACAGCGCGCCGTTGTGGTCGCGCATCCCGCCGAACCCGGCCACCGCCACCAGCCACGACGACGCCAGCGACGCGATGTGCAGACCGTTGCGCACGTTGTGGTGCAGGTCGTGCAGGTCGGTGAACGCGGTCTCGGCGAGGTAGTCGTAGGCCAGGTCGAGGTGCCCGACCTCGGCCGCCAGCACCGCCTGCGGCCCGGCCGACAGCGACGAGTCCCGTACGGTCAGCGGCTCGTAGTAGGCGACGTTGCGGGCCTTCTGCTCCGCGGTGAACGCGTCGCCGCGCACGTACAGCGCCATCACCAGGTCGGCCTGCTTGACGACCTGCTTGCGGTACAGGTCGAAGTACGGGTAGTGCAGCAGCAGCGGGTAGTGCTCGGGTGCGGTGCCGTCGAAGTCCCACATCGCGTGCTCGGTGAACCGCTCCGACTGCGGGTGCACGCCGAGCATGTCGTCGTAGGGCACCACCATCTTGTCCGCCGCGGCCAGCCAGTCCCGCACCTCCTCGGCGGTCACCTCCAGCCGTTCCGCGGCCTCCGGCAGCCGGGCGCACGCGTCGGCCGCCGCGCGCAGGTTCCGCTGCGCCATCAGGTTCGTGTACACGTTGTTGTCCACGACCGCCGAGTACTCGTCCGGTCCGGTGACGCCGTCGATGCGGAACCCGCCGTGCACGTCGTGGTGGCCGAGCGAGGCCCACAGCCGCGCGGTGTCCACCAGGATCTCCACGCCGCTCTCGGTCTCGAAGTGCTCGTCGCCGGTCGCCGCGACGTACCGCACCACGGCGTCGGCGACGTCCGCCCCGACGTGGAACGCCGCCGTGCCGGCCGGCCAGTACGCCGAGCACTCCGCGCCGTTGATCGACCGCCACGGGAACGCCGCGCCGCGCAGCCCGAGCGCCGTCGCCCGGTCCCGCGCCTTGTCCATCGTCGAGTGCCGCCAGCGCAGCGCGTCCCGGGCCGCCTCGGGCACCGTGTAGGTCAGCACCGGCAGCACGAACGTCTCGCTGTCCCAGAAGGAGTGCCCGTCGTACCCGGGACCGGTCAGCCCCTTCGCCGGGATCGCCCGGCTCTCCCCGCGCGCACCGGCCTGCAGCACGTGGAACAGCCCGAACCGGATCGCCTGCTGCAGCTCGTCGTCGCCGTCGAGGACGACGTCCGCGCTGTCCCAGAACGCGTCCAGGTACCGGCGCTGCTCGCCGAGCAGGCCCTCCCACCCGGTCTGCATGGCACCGGCGAGCGCGGCCTCCACCTGCGCGCGCAGCGCGGGCGCGGACCGGCGGGCCGACCAGCCGTAGCCGAGGTACTTGGTCACGCACAGCCGCGAGCCGCTCGGCACGTCGACGGCCACGGTGAGCCGGGCGAGGTCGTCCTCGGCCTGGATCTCGGTACGCAGGCCGTCCTCGGTGGCCAGCTCGTGGTCCATCGCCGCGGCCATCCGCAGCCGGGAACGCCGGGTGTGGTGGATGAGCACGGCCCGGTGGTCCTCGGCGTACGACTCCTCGGCCTCCAGCGGGTCCCGCAACGTGGCCGCGACGCGCGGGTCCTTGCTCTCGGTCTCCAGCGGCTCGTTGGCCAGCAGGTCGGACTGGACCACCAGCTGCACGTCGCCGTCCAGCGGCTCCACCTCGTAGCGGATCGCGGCCACCGCGCGCTGGGTGAACGACACCAGCCGTTCGGTCCGCACCCGCACCCGCCGGCCGGTCGGCGACTCCCACACGGTGTCGCGGCGCAGCGTGCCGGAGCGGAAGTCCAGGGTCCGGTGGTGCTCGATCGCGCGGCCGTAGCGCATGTCCAGCGGCTCGTCCTGCACGAGCAGCCGGATCGTCTTGCCGTCGGTGACGTTGACGACCGTCTGGCCGTCCTCCGGGTAGCCGTAGCCCGCCTCGGCGTAGGGCAGCGGGTGCTGCTCGTAGAAGCCGTTGAGGTACGTGCCGGGCAGCACCACCGGCTCTCCCTCGTCGAGGGTCCCGCGCAGGCCGATGTGCCCGTTGGACAACGCGAAGGTGGACTCGGTGCGTTCCAGCGCGGACAGGTCGAGGCTGTTCCAGCGCAGCTCCCACGGGGACACCTGGAAACCGTGCTCGGTCACGCGTCGCCCTCCTCCAGCAGCTCGGCGAGGTCGGTGACCACCACGTCGGCGCCGTGCGCGCGCAGCTGGTCGGCCTGCCCGGCCCGGTCGACCCCGACGACGTAACCGAACCCGCCCGTCGCCGCGGCCCGCACGCCGGACAGCGCGTCCTCGAACACCGCCGTGTGCTCGGCCGCCACGCCGAGGGCCTCGGCACCGGCGAGGAAGCTGTCCGGCGCCGGCTTGCCGGGGAGGTTCCGTTCGGCGATGACCACCCCGTCGATCCGCGCCTCGACGAACGGCGTCAGGTTCGCCGCGTCGAGCACCGCGGCGCCGTTCGCCGACGACGTCACCACGCCGATCCGCACCCCGGCGGCCCGCGCGGCCTTCAGGTAGCGCACCGATCCGGGGAACGGCGACACCCCGCGCTCTGCGATGATCTCCTGTACCCGGATGTTCTTGCGGTTGCCGACGCCCTGCACGGTGTCGTCCGACGGCGCGGCGTCCGGGTCGCCCTCCGGCAGCACGATGTCGCGCGAGGCCAGGAAGGCGCGGACCCCGTCGAAGCGCGGCCTGCCGTCGACGTAGCTGTTGTAGTCGGCCTCGGTGAACTCGCGGAAGGCGTCGCCGTCGCGTCGTCGGAGGAACCCGTCGAACGTCTCCTTCCACGCGGCGCGGTGCAGCGCGGCGGTGCCGGTGAGCACGCCGTCGAGGTCGAACAGGCAGGCGGTCACGTGGTCTGGCAAGCCGATCACAACCCGGACGCTACCCAAACCGGACGCCCCTCGCCGATCGTGCGATCACCCGACCCCGAGCCGGTCGCGGAGCACCGACTGGAACGTCTCCTCGAAGCGGTCGTAGCGGGCACGCAGCTCGGCACCCGGCCAGTCCGACGGCAGCAGTGGGCCCGGCAGCAGCGGGTCGGCGACCAGGTGGCGCAGCACGGCCGCCGAGACGATGAACCCCGCGGCCAGGTCGCCGGACCGGGCGGTCTCGTCCAGCCCGTCGTGCAGCAGCCGCGCCCGGTCGGCCCAGGCCGGCAGGTCCCACAGGCTCGCGGCCAGCGCCACCGGATCGATCGCCGGGCGGCCGAGCAGCACCAGGCACGGGAGGTCCAGCGGCCGGTCCAGGTTCGCCGGGCGCAGCCACGTGCCCTCCCGGACCTCGGCCAGCCGCAGCCCGGCCATGGTCTGGCGGAACGCGGTGCGCGAGGCCGGGGAACGCCGGTCGGCGGTGACCACGACGATCTCCCAGTCGCCGGACCACGGCCGGGTGGCGGGGGAGCGGCTCTGGTCCTGACGGGCCTGCCGCCCGGCGAGCCGGTCGGTGAGTTCGTAGTCGCCGTCAACCTGGCGCAGGTCGCCGGCCGCGACCATTCGCGACAGGGCGACCCGGATCGTGCCCTCGGTGATGCCGAACAGCCCGCCGACCTGCACCAGGCTCCTGGCCGGCAGCCGGGGCGGGTGAGTGCCGAGCAGCGTGCTCAGCACCACCGACCGGGCGGTCAGCGGGCGCAGGCCGGGGATGTCGGGCACTCCCATCGCAATTTCCTTACACATCTGGTGTTGCGTGTTCAGAAAACGTAACATCGTGGGCATGCCGGCAACGCACGCTGTGACCAACCAGGTTCCGCCGCTCGTCGACCACGACGTCGCGGATGATGCCGCCCTGCTCGAGGGCCTGCGCCGGGAGGGGGCCGGCTGGGCCGAGGACGACCTGCACCAGCTCGGCCGCCTCGCCGGCACCGCCCGTGCCCAGGAGTGGGGCAGGCTCGCCAACGAGTACGAGCCCGTGCTCCGCACCCACGACCGGTACGGCCACCGGATCGACGAGGTCGAGTACCACCCCGCCTACCACGAGCTGATGACCGTCGCGATCGGCAACGGCATGCACGCCGCTCCCTGGCGCGACCCGCGACCGGGCGCCCACGTCGCCCGCGCGGCGCGGTTCTTCACCTGGGCCCAGGTCGAGGCGGGCCACGGCTGCCCGGTCTCGATGACCTACGCGGTCGTGCCGGCGCTGCGGCACAGTCCCGAGTTGGCGGAGCGGTTCGAGCCGCTGCTGGCCGCCACCGACTACGACCCCGGCCTGCGGGTGCCGGAGACCAAGCGCGGGCTGACCGCCGGCATGTCGATGACCGAGAAGCAGGGCGGCTCCGACGTGCGTGCCAACACCACCCGCGCGGTGCCGGCGAGCGACGGGAGCTACCGGCTGACCGGGCACAAGTGGTTCACCTCGGCGCCGATGTGCGACGTGTTCCTCGTGCTCGCGCAGGCGCCGGGCGGGCTGTCCTGCTTCCTGCTGCCCCGGGTGCTGCCCGACGGCACCCGCAACCGGATGCACCTGCAGCGGCTCAAGGACAAGCTCGGCGACCGGTCCAACGCCTCGGCCGAGGTGGAGTACGACGAGGCGGTCGCCTGGCTGGTCGGCGAGGAGGGTCGGGGCGTGTCGACGATCATCCAGATGGTCAACCTGACCCGGCTGGACTGCGTGCTCGCCGGGGCCGCCGGCATGCGGGCCGCGCTCGTGCCGGCCGTGCACCACGCCACACACCGCAGGGCGTTCGGCGACCACCTCGTGGACGCCCCGCTGATGCGCAACGTGCTGGCCGACCTGGCGGTCGAGTCGGAGGCGGCGACCACGCTCGCCTTCCGGCTGGCCGGCGCCACCGACCGCGCGGTCGCCGGTGACGAGCAGGAGGCCGCGTTCCGCAGGCTCGCGCTCGCGCTCGGCAAGTTCTGGGTGTGCAAGCGGACCGCCCCGCACGCCGCCGAGGCGCTGGAGTGCCTGGGCGGCAACGGTTACGTCGAGGAGTCCGGCATGCCCCGGCTGTACCGGGAGGCGCCGCTGATCTCGATCTGGGAGGGCTCGGGCAACGTCGTCGCGCTGGACGTGCTGCGTGCGCTCGGCTCGGTCGGCGCGGACGCGTTCCTGGCCGAGGTGGACCGGGCCGCCGGCGCCGACCGCAGGCTCGACGAGGCGGTCGCCCGGCTGCGCAAGGACCTGCACGGCCTGTCCGACCCGGCCGCCGCGCAGGCCGGCGCCCGGCGGCTGGTCGAACGGATGGCCCTGGTGCTGCAGGGATCCCTGCTCGTCCGGCACGCCCCGGCGGCGGTGGCGGACGCCTTCTGCGCCTCCCGCCTCGACGGCGACTGGGGCGTCGCGTTCGGCACCCTCCCGTCCGGAGTGGACACCGCGGCGATCGTCGAGCGGTCCCGCCGGGCGACGGGCTGACCAGCCGCCCCTACGATGCGGTCCGATGGGCGTGGGGGACGGATCGAC
Organism: Actinophytocola gossypii; assembly: GCF_025165815.1. GTDB lineage: Bacteria > Actinomycetota > Actinomycetes > Mycobacteriales > Pseudonocardiaceae > Actinophytocola > Actinophytocola gossypii. The sequence goes on from NZ_JAFFZE010000015.1 coordinate 240,167, forward strand.
CAACGAGCGGGCGCAGGCGATCGAGCAACGGCTGGACGTGCCGGTCCTCGTCGCGGCGCTGGTGTCGGTGCCCGCGGTCTTCCTCACCATGACCGACGGCGTCCTCGCCGTGTTGGGCAACGTGCTGAACGTCGTCTCCGGAGTGGTGCTGGTCGGCGAATCGGTCTTGTTGCTCCTGCTCAGCCGGGAGAAGCTCGCGTGGATCCGGGAGCACCGGTCGGAGCTGCTGCTGGCCGTGGCGACGATCCCCGCGGTGGTCCTGCTGGTCGGGCCGGTTCAGGTGTTCCGGCTGCTGATCTTCGTCTCCGCGTTGCGGATGCTGCGGGTGCGGCGGATCCTCGGCGCCGCCGACGTGATCAGCCGGCGGACGAACCTCGGGCCGAGGCGGCACCGGGCCGTGCTCTGGGTGGTCACGGTGATCGCGGTCGTGTTCGTCGGCGTCGTGCTGGCCGATCCGACCTCGGCCAGCCGGCGCGCGGTGGACTGGATCGTGGCGCACGTCGGGCTGGTGCCGGCAGCGGTGGCGGCGGTGCTGGTCGTCGGGACCGTGCTCGTCGCCTGGCGGGTGCAGCTGGTGTCGCGGCTGGTGCGGCGCTTCCGGTCGGCCGGCTCGGTTCAAAAGGACAACGGAAAAGGTCCGCACGACGAAGGGTAGAAATTACCCAACCGTTCATTGACTTGTCCTGTTCCGCGCTGTCACGATCTCCGCGGTGGCGGAAACCCCTGCACCGCCGCAGTTCATTCGTGGAGGACGTATGCGTAGACGTCTCGTACCCCTGTTAGCCGCCCTGTTCATGGCCGTCACCGGCACGGTCACCGGCGCCGTGGCGGCCGCGGAGCCGGTCGCCACGGAACCGTCCGTGGCCGACGTGGCCCCGGCGGACGCGTGTTACACCTGGAACCGCACCCTGAGAGAGGGCATGAGCGGCTCCGACGTCACCCAGCTGCAGATCCGGGTCGCGGGCTGGGTCGCGTCGGGCGAGAACCTCGTCCTCGACGGGGTGTTCGGCCCGGCGACCAAGCGGGCGGTGACGAGGTTCCAGTCCGGCTACGGGCTCGGCGCCGACGGTATCGCCGGCTCGCAGACCTACAGCAAGATCTACGAGCTCCAGGACAACGACTGCACGCCGATCCACTTCGCGTACTCGGAGTTCGACGACAACTGCGGTGCCAACAACTTCAACGGCGGCAAGGTCTCCGCGGCGACCGCCAAGGAGAACATCCGCCGGGTGATGTGGCAGCTGGAGGCGGTGCGGCGCAAGCTGGGCGACCGGCCGCTGAACATCACCTCTGGGTTCCGCAGCGTCTCGTGCAACTCCTCGGTCGGCGGTTCGCCGAGCAGCCTGCACATGTACGGGCAGGCCGCAGACCTCGGCCTGAGCAACCCGCCGCAGTGCACGATGTGGAACGGCGGCAAGACCGCCGGGTTCGAGGAGCTGCTCGGCCCGGGCTACCCCGGACACAACGACCACGTGCACATGGCGAACAGGTCGAGCCGCTTCTGGAGCGCGCCGAACTGCTGATCCCCGCCTGACCGACTCGGGCCCGTGCCTCCTCCGGCGCGGGCCCGAGTTCTGGGTTCAGCAGCAACCCTCGTCGCACTCGTCGCACTCGTCGCAGCAGTCGGTCACCGGGTCACCTCCTCTCCGGCGGGGCACCACGTGCCGGGCTCCGGCTCGCGGCACTCGGGCATGCTCTCGACCATCCGCACCAGGTCCTCGCGCAGCGCGGCCAGCCGGGCCAGCTCGGTGTCGACCTCGGTGATCCGCCTGCGCAGCAGCGTCTCCGCCGGTTCGCACGGGCAGTCGCCGGTGTCCCGGACGGACAGCAGCTCGGCGATCTCCCGCAGCCGCAGCCCGAGCCGCTGGCAGCCCTGGATGAACCGCAGCCGGTCGACGGCCTCCGGCGGGAACCGGCGGTAGCCGCCGGGGGTCCTCGGCGGCGGGGCGAGCAGCCCGGTGCGCTCGTAGTACCGGATCGTGTCGGTGCCGACGCCGGCCCGCGCGGCCAGCTCGGCGACCAGGAAACCCGTGGCCATGAACCGACGGTAAACCTTGGAGTCCGGTCCAGGGTCAAGCCTGCCGATGCGCGTGCGCGCACGACATGCTGTGCTGTGCACGCACGCTCACGAGCCAGCTGGGAGTCGAAGATGCCGGGTACCGAGGTCGATGTCGTCGTGATCGGGATGGGGCCGGGTGGCGAGGACGTCGGCGCCCGGCTCGCCCGCGCCGGGTTGTCCGTGGTGGGGGTCGACGCCCGGCTGGTCGGCGGCGAGTGCCCGTACTACGCGTGCGTGCCGACCAAGATGATGATCCGCGCCACCGACGCGCTCGGCGAGGCCGCCCGGGTCGACACCCTCGCCGGCTCGGCGTCGGTCCGGCGGGACTGGGCGCCGGTCGCCACCCGGATCCGCGAGGAGGCCACCGACGACTGGGACGACACCGTCGCGGTGGACCGGTTCACCGGCACCGGCGGCGAGTTCGTGCGCGGGAGCGGCCGGATCACCGCGCCGCGCGAGGTCACGGTGTCCACAGCGGACGGTGCGCGGGTGTTCCGCGCCCGCCGCGGGATCGTGCTCAACACCGGCACCGACCCGGCGGTGCCGGCGATCGACGGCCTGGCCGAGACGCCGTACTGGACCAACCGGGACGCCGTCGCCGTCGAGGAGGTGCCCGGGTCGCTGGTCGTGCTGGGCGGCGGCCCGGTCGGCTGCGAGCTCGCGCAGGTGTTCGCCCGGTTCGGCGCGGCGGTGACGATCGTGCAGCACGCCGACCGGCTGCTGCCCGGCGACGAGCCGGAGGCCGGGGAACTGCTCGCGGACACGTTCGAGGCCGAGGGAATCACCGTGCGGACCGGTATGTCGGCCGCGCGGGTGCGGTACGACGGCGGGCGGTTCGCGGTCAAGCTGGACAACGGCGAGGAACTGGCCGTCGACCGGCTGCTGGTGGCGGCCGGTCGGCGAACGGACCTCGCGGCGCTCGGCGTCGGTGCGGTCGGGCTGCCCGAGGACGTGCGCGGCGTGGACACCGACGAGCGGATGCGTGCCGCCGACGGGTTGTGGGCGATCGGCGACATCACCGGCCGGGGTGCGTTCACGCACGTGTCGATGTACCAGGCGCGGATCGCGGCGGCCGACATCCTGGGCGAGGACGGCGCAGAGACCGCCGACTACCGCGCGGTGCCGAGGGTGACGTTCACCGACCCGGAGGTCGGCTCGGTCGGGCTCACCGAGGAGGCGGCGCGCGCGAAGGGCATCACGGTCCGGACGGGCCTGTCCGAGATCCCGTCGTCGTCGCGGGGGTTCATCCACAAGGTCGGCAACAAGGGGTTCGTCAAGCTGGTCGAGGACGCCGAGCGCGGGGTGCTGGTCGGCGCCACCTCGGTCGGCCCGACCGGCGGCGAGGTGCTCGGCGCGCTGGTGGTCGCGGTGCACGCGGAGGTGCCGACCACGACGCTGCGCCGGATGATCTACGCCTACCCGACGTTCCACCGCGCGATCGAGGACGCGCTGAACAACCTCGCCTGACGCTCAGGGGGCGAGGGCCTTCGCCAGGGAGCGCAGGCACAGGCTCAGCGCGTGGTGCTTGGGCACCTCGTTGTCCCGCACGTGCGACCAGCCGCTGAACAGCAGGCTCCACAGCAGCTGCTGCACCCACAGCGGGTCCATCGCGGGGTCGATGCTGCCCTCCTCGTGGCCCCGCTCGACCAGGCGCAGCAGCGCCCGGTCGCCGTCGGTCTCCTCCTCCCACGCCGGCCCGGCCATCACCTCGGGCACGGTGAAGCACAGCGTGAACAGGTCGCCGAACTCGAAGAACTCCTGGCACAGCCGGCTCAGCGCCTCGGGGGCGGTGCCGGTGTCGAGCTTCGCGCGCTCGGTGGCCCGGTCGATCCGCTCCAGCAGGTGCGCGCTGACCGCGTCGATCAGGTCGGAGCGTTCCGGGAAGTAGCGGTGCACGGTCGTGCGGCCGACGTTCGCCGCCTGCGCGATGTCGGCCAGCGTCGCGGACGCGTTGCCGACCAGCGTGCTGACCGCCGCGTCCAGGATCGCCCGTCTGGTCCGCAGCCGCGCCCCGGACTCCGCGATCGCGCTCTCTCCCCGGCTCATAGCGGTATACCGTACAACGCCGCCCAAGATGAAACTAGTTTGACTGAAGTGGAACATGTGTGTTCCATTGTCGGTATGGAATCTCCACAAAGGTTCGCGCGGCTCCGCGTGCTCTGGACGTTCGCCAGACCGCACCGGGGCACGCTGGTGCTCGGCCTCGTGCTGGGGCTGCTGGGATCGGCCTCGGGGCTGGCCACCCCGATGGTCACCAAGTGGGTGCTCGACTCGCTCGGCACGTCGGCCTCGCTGTCCGGGCCGGTGCTCGCGCTGCTCGTGGTGTTCCTCGGCGGGGCCGTGGTCTACCTGTGGCAGTGGATCCTGCTCGGCACCATGGGGGAGCGGGTGGTGCTCGGCGCGCGGGAGTCGATGGTGCGGCGGTTCGTCCGCGCCACCGTGCCGGCGGTGACCAGCCGGTCGTCCGGCGAGCTGGTCACCCGGGTCACCTCGGACACCGTGCTGCTGCGCGAGGCGGCGTCGTCCAGCATGGTCGGGCTGATCAACGGCGCGGTGATGCTGGTCGGCTCGCTGGTGCTGATGAGCGTGCTCGACCTGGTGCTGCTGGCCACCACGGTCGGCGCGGTGATCGTGGTCGGGGTGCTGTTCATGGTGCTGATGCCGAGGATCGCCAAGGAGGAACAGCTGGCGCAGGAGCGGATCGGCCTGCTCGGCGGCGCGCTGGAGGGCACGCTGCGCGCGATCCGCACGGTCAAGGCGAGCCGCGCGGAGGAGCGGCAGTCCGGCCGGGTGCTGACCGAGGCGGTCGCGTCCACCGAGCACGCGATCCGGGCGGTGCGCCGAGGGGCGGTCGCCTGGGTGACGGCGTGGTCGGGCATCCAGCTGGCGATCGTGCTGATCCTGGGCATCGGGGCGTGGCGGGTGGCCGAGGGGCAGCTCGCGGTGTCCAGCCTGATCGCGTTCCTGCTGTACGCCTTCGCTTTGATGGAGCCGATCACCGAGCTGAGCCAGAACGTCACCGCGCTCCAGTCCGGGATCGCCGCGGCCGGCCGGATCCGGGAGGTCGGCGCGCTGCCGGTGGAGGTCGACCCGTCACCGCGTTCCGGCGACCCGGTCGAGACCGCCGACATCCTGGAGCTGCGCGACGTGGTCGCCCGGTACGGCCCGGACGCCGAGCCCGCGGTGGACGGGGTCACGCTGACCATCCCGCGGCGCGGGCACACCGCGATCGTCGGGCCGTCCGGCGCGGGCAAGACCACGCTGTTCTCGCTGATCCTGCGGTTCCTGGAGCCGCAGCGGGGGTCGCTGACGCTCGACGGGCGGGACTACGCCGGGCTGTCCTACGCCGACGTCCGGGCCAGGCTGGCGTACGTCGAGCAGGAGACGCCGATCGTGCCGGGGACGATCCGGGAGAACCTGCTGTTCACCCACCCCGACGCCACCGAGGAGGAGCTGCGCCGGGTGCTGGCCGAGGTGCGGCTGACCGACAAGGTCGACGAGCTGCCGGACGGGCTGGACACGTCGCTGACCTCGTCGTCGGTGTCCGGCGGCCAGCGGCAGCGGATCGCGCTGGCCAGGGCGATCCTGCGCACCCCGGACGTGCTCCTGCTGGACGAGGCGACCGCGCAGGTCGACGGGCTGACCGAGGCGGCGATCCACGACTGCATCCGCGCCCGCGCCCGCACCGGCGCGGTGGTGACCGTCGCGCACCGGCTGTCCACGGTGATCGACGCGGACACGATCGTGGTGATGGAGCGGGGCCGGATCCGGGCGCAGGGGACGCACGAGACGCTGCTGGCGACCGACTCGCTCTACCGGGAGCTGGTGGAGGCACTCCGCATCGCGAAGGAACAAGCCGAGATCCCGGCGTGACCTTCTGGCCATCGGAACACGTGTCGTCGAGAATGGCCCGATGCCAATCGGTCGTGGCTTCCTCTCCTATGTGCACGCGGACAACCTGGCGGAGGGCAACCGGATCGCCGATCTGGCGCAGGACGTGGCGGATCAGTACCGGTTGCTCACCACCGAGGAGTTCCGGCTGTTCCGCGACAAGGACCACCTGTGGTGGGGCGAGGACTGGCGGGAACGGATCGACGAGGAACTGGCGCGGGCGACGTTCTTCATCCCCGTGATCACCCCGTCATATTTCGAACGCCCGGAGTGCCGCCGCGAACTCGACCTGTTCGCCCACCGCGCCGTCCAGCGGGGAGTCGACGCGCTGGTGCTACCTGTCATCTGGGTCGACTTCCCCGCGCTGCGCGCCACCCCGTCCGGCGACGACCTGATCGACCTGGTGCGGCGGTTCGCCTGGCAGGACTGGACGAAGCTGCGTTTCGCCGAGCGGTCGTCCACCGCGTACCGCACGGCCGTCGCGGACCTGGCGGCGAGCCTGGTGTCCGCGTCCGAGGCGGCCGAACGCGTCCCGCTCGGCTCGGGCGACGCGCCGTCCTACCGGGACGTGCTCACCCGCGTCGAGGACACCCTGCCCGCGTGGCTGCGCACGATCGACCTGGTGCACGCCAACCTGTCCGAGGTCGGCACGCTCATGCAGGAGCGCGCCGGCACCCGCCAGCCGAGCAGCTTCGTCGAACGGGTCGGCCTGGCCGAGGTGCTGGCGGTCGCCCTGCACCGCCCGGTCACCGACCTGGGCCGGCTGTCCACCGAGTTCCTGACCCACGCGCACGAGGTCGACCAGGGCTTGCGGGTGGTCGTCGACCGGGCCAACCGGGACGCCGCCGGCAACCGCGAACTGACCGGCCGCGTCGCCCGCTTCGCCCACGACCTGCGCACGATCGTCGAGGAGGAGGTCCGCGACCTGGCCGACGCCGAGGACGTCATCGCCATGGTCGCCGAGATCGAGCAGGGCACCCGCACGCTGCGCCCGATGGCCCGCTCCCTGCGCAGATCCATCACCCTCCTCGCCGACGGCCGCGACCTGATGACCACCTGGCCCACGATCCTCGACGACCTCCCGCTCACCCAGGACCTATAGGCTCTCCCTATCAGGGGAGGGCGAATGGACGTTCGGCAGCTGCAGTACTTCCTCGCGGTGGTCGACCACGGCAGCGTGCACCGGGCGGCGCGGGAGCTGTTCGTGGCGCAGCCGTCGGTGTCGCAGGCGTTGCGGGCGCTGGAGCGCGACCTCGGCGCCGAACTGTTCCACCGCACCGGGCGCCGGCTCGTGCTCACCCCGGCCGGCGAGCAGCTGATCGACCCCGCCCGCGACGTCCTGCGCGGCATGGACCTCGCCCGCGCGACGGTCGCCGCCGTGGACGGGCTGCGCGGCGGTCGTCTGCTCGTGGCGTCCATGCCGTCACAGGCGGTGGCGCCGCTGGCCGGCATGATCAGCCGGTTCGCCGCCCGGTACCCGGACGTGGAGGTCGTCGTCCGGGCCGCGGCGACGCCGCCGGAGGTGGTCGACGCCGTGCGGGTCGGGGCGGTGGAACTGGGTGTCCTCGGCGCGGCCATGCCGCCGGAGCTGGACGGGCTGGTGGTCACGCCGCTGGAGACGCAGCGGTTCGTGCTCGTCGCGGCGTCCGGGGCCGACCTGCCCGACGCGGAGCCGGTGCCGCCGGCCGCCCTGCGCGGCGCCCGGCTGATCGTGGGCCAGCCGGGCACCGGGATGCGCCGGGTCGCCGACGACATCGTGCGGGTGGCCGACGGCAGCCGGGTGGCGGTCGAGGTCGGGCACCGGGAGGCGGTGCTCCCGCTGGTGCTCGCCGGCGTCGGGGTCGCGGTGCTCAGCGAGTCGTGGCGGCGGCTCGCGCTGGACGCCGGCGCGGTGGTGCGGGACCTGGAGTCGACCGAGGTGCTGCACGTGTGCCTGGTGCACCGGGCAGGTCGCCTCAGCCCCGCCGCGTCGGCGTTCCGCACTGATAGGTAGTCCCTATCGCCAGGGGAGGAAACTGGTCTTGGACCTGCCTACCCGCGAGCCGATCCACTTGACGGTATGGCAACTGAGCACCGCATCGCGTTGATTCCCGGGGACGGCATCGGGACGGAGGTGCTGCCGCCGGCCACCGCCGTGCTCGACAAGGTCGGCGCCCGGCACGGCATCACCTTCCGCTACGACGACTTCGACTGGTGTTGCGAGCGGTACCTGCACGAAGGCGCGATGATGCCCGCGAACGGGCTCGACCAGATCCGGCACCACGACGCGATCCTGCTCGGCGCGGTCGGCTGGCCCGGCGTGCCCGACCACGTGTCGCTGTGGGGCCTGCTCATCCCGATCCGCCGGCAGTTCGACCAGTACGTGAACCTGCGCCCGATCAAGGTCATGCCCGGCGTGCCGAGCCCGGTGCGCAGTGCCGAACCCGGCCTGGAGTTCGTCGTCGTCCGGGAGAACGTCGAGGGGGAGTACTCCGAGGTCGGCGGCCGCTTCCACCGTGGCTTCGCGGACGAGATGGCCGTCCAGGAGTCGATCTTCACCCGCCCGGGGGTGACCCGGATCCTCGACTACGCGTTCGAGCTCGCCGCGACCCGCCGCAACGTCGTCACCTCGGCGACCAAGTCCAACGGGATCGTGCACACCATGCCGTTCTGGGACGAGCTCGTCGCCGAGGCCGGCCTGCGTCACCCCGACGTCCGCTGGCACCAGGAGCACATCGACGCGCTGGTCGCCAAGGTCGTCCTCGACCCGTCCCGCTTCGACGTGATCGTCGGCTCCAACCTGTTCGGCGACATCCTCTCCGACCTCGCCGCGGCCGTCGCCGGCAGCATCGGCATCGCCCCGGCCGGCAACCTCAACCCGTCCCGCGAGTTCCCGTCCATGTTCGAGCCGGTGCACGGGTCCGCCCCGGACATCGCCGGCAAGGGCGTCGCCAACCCCCTCGGCGCGATCTGGTCGGCGGCCATGATGCTCGACCACCTCGGCCACCCGGACGCCGGCGCCGAGGTCGTCGCGGCCATGGTCGACGTGCTCGGCAACACCCCCGTCCGCACCGCCGACCTCGGCGGCACCGCCTCCACCGAGGAGTTCACCAAGACCCTGCTCGACCGGATCTGAGCAGCGCACGCAGGTCGGCCGGGTCGACGTGGTGGTGCCCGGTCATGCCGAGCGCGCCGGCCGCGGCCACGTTCTCCGCGCTGTCGTCGACGAACAGGCAGCGTTCGACGGCGACCCCGGCAAGCTCGGCGGCCGCGCGGTAGATCCGAGGGTCGGGCTTGGCGAACCCGACCCGCGCGTGTCCCCGCGCCGCAGCACGCCGTCCAGGTCGCAGAGCACGGCGTCGAAGCGGGTCACGTGGCGATCATCGCACTTGCCGCGGGTGGTGTCGGCCGACGAGGATTGGCCGACCGTGACGCCGAGCGAGGGAGTGTGCGGTGCGAGTGATGGTACGAGGGGCGCTGGTCGCCCTGCTGGGGTTGGTCGGCACGCTGGTGCCCGTCGGGACGGCCGCGGCGGCGCCCGCACGGACCTGCGCTGATCCGAACGCCCCGCTGACCGTCGAGGAGCAGCGGCTGACCCTGCCGCAGCCGACGGAGATCCTGGCGCGCAGCGGGTTCGACCGGTTCGCGAAGGTGTTCACCCCCGCCCTGTGCGCGCTGCCGAACGCCTGGGTCGCCGAGGTCCTGATCGGCGCCCAGGGGCGGGTGCTGTGGGAGGCGGCGGTGGCCCGCGCCCAGGGCGAGGCCCCGGCCGGCGACCTCCCGGTCACCGACGACCGGCCGCTGTACTGGGCCCGGCTCCAGCTCACCAAGGCGCTCCGCCAGTGGGAACCCCGGTTCACGCTGAGCGACGAGCGGCGCGCGGAGCTGCTCGACCGCCTGGAGACCGCCTCCCGCGGCCAGGACTCGATCCGCTACCGGCCCGGTACGCGGCGGATCCTGGTCAGCGGGTTCGACCCGTTCCAGCTCGACGCCGACCCCCGCCGCAGCAACCCCTCCGGCGTGGCCGCGCTCGCGCTGGACGGCACCGTCGTGGACACCGACGCCGGCCCGGCGCGGATCGAGACCGCGATGTTCCCCGTGCTGTGGGACCCGTTCGCCGAGGGCATGGTGGAGCGGACGTTCCTGCCCTGGCTGGACCGGGTGGACGCGTTCACCACGATCAGCCAGGGCCGGGTCGGGCGGTTCGACGTGGAGCGGTACAACGGCCGCTGGCGCGGCGGCTTCCCGGACAACGACAACCTCGGCCGCACCGGCGTCATCCCGATCCCGGACGGCGTGCCGACGGTGACCCCGGCACCCGAGTTCGTGCCGACAACGCTGCCCTACGACGAGATCGTCGCCGCCGACACCGGTCGGTTCCCGGTGTTCGACAACACCTCGGTGACCGAGATCCCCGCCGGGGAGACCGAGCCGGTCGTCCGGCCGGACGGGCCGACACCCGGCTCGGTCGCGCGGGCCGGCGGCGGCGGGAACTACCTGTCCAACGAGATCGCCTACCGGGCCACGCTGCTGCGGGACGCGCTTGGACTCGACCTCCCCGGCGGGCACCTGCACACGCCGGTGCTCCAGTTCGCGCCGGACAACACGACCGAGCTGACCGACCCGGTGTTCGAGCGCAACCAGCGTGACATCGTCGACCAGGTCCGGGCGGTCGTGGTCATCGCGGGCGGATGAGCGGGCGGGTGAGTCAGCGCCGCACGCCCTCGATGGTCTCCCGGCGCAGCCGCAGGAACTCCAGGTGCCGCTCGTACTGGTCGAGCACGTCGCTGATCAGCTGCTCGCGGGTGTAGCCGAGCACGTCGTAGTCCTGGCCGCCGTCGGTGAGGTGCACCTCGTACCGGTGGTACACCTCGGTGCCGGCGGCCTGGAGCGCGAACGAGGGTGTGCGGCACGTCCTCGGCCGCACCCGGTAGCCGAACTCGTCCTCCTCGCCCAGGTCCACCCGCAGCGCGAGCCGGGGCAGGCCGGTCGGCCCGTCGGGCCGCTCGGTCACCTCGGCGTCCGCGCCCTGCGCGGTCAGCTCCTCGGCGACCTCGGTCAGCGCCGGTCGGCACACCTCGTCGGCGAACCGGGCCGCGTCGTCGCGGTCCGGGAAGCTCATCGCGCGCCGCAGCCGCTGCCGCCAGGTCCGCGCGGTGCCGCGGGCCTCGATCGCGGTGCGCTCGGACAGCGACGACGGCAGGCTCGTGCGCAGCGCGTCCTCGCGGAACCCCTCCACCCGCAGCGCCTTGTAGAGCCCCCACATCACCAGGAACATCACGAACGAGAACGGCAGGCCCATGATGATCGTCGCGTTGGTCAGCGCGGTGACGCCGCCGACCAGCAGCATCGCCAGGGTCAGCAGACCGGTCACCACGGCCCAGAACGCGCGCAGCCACGGCGCCGCGTCCGTGGTCGGCGTGGCCAGCCGCGAGGTGAAGTTGGCGGTCACCAGCGCGGCGGAGTCGGCCGAGGTGACGTAGAACAGCAGCCCGACGACCGTGGCCAGGCCCGCGCTGAACGTGACCCCGGGGTACTGCTCCAGCAGCGCGTAGAACCCCTGTTCCGGCACGTTCACCGCGGTCTGCCCGAACTCGGCGTTGCCGTCCCGCACGACCTCCAGCGCGCTGTTGGCGAAGATCGACAGGAAGCACAGCGTGAACAGGAACGGCACCACCAGCGTCGCGGCAACGAACTGGCGGATCGTGCGGCCGCGGGAGATCCGGGCGAGGAACAGGCCGACGAACGGCGCCCACGCGATCCACCAGGCCCAGAAGAACAGCGTCCAGGTGTTCAGCCACTCGGTCGGCTGGTCGTAGCCGAACGTGTTCAGCGTCATCGACGGAAAGCGGCTGACGTAGTCGCCGATGTTCAGCACCAGCCGGTTGAGCAGGTCGATCGGGTTCTGGAACAGCAGCACGTAGAGCATCAGCCCGATGGCGAGGACGATGTTGAACTCCGACAGCCGCCGGATGCCCTTGTCCACGCCGGCCACCGCGGACACCGTCGCCAGCAGCACCGCGACCACGATCAGCCCGATCCGCGCGCCGATGCCCTCCTCGATGCCGAACAGGAAGTTCAGCCCGTAGTTGAGCTGCACGACACCGATGCCGAGCGACACGCCGACGCCGAACACGGTGCCGATCACCGCGGCGAGGTCGACCGCGTCACCGAGCCCGCCGTGCACCCGCCGGCCGAAGATCGGGTACAGCGCGGACCGGATCGACAGCGGCAACCGGAACCGGTAGGCGAAGTAGCCCAGCGCCATGCCCATCAGCGCGTACATCGCCCAGCCGGTGATGCCGTAGTGGAACATCGTCCACACCACCGCCTGCCGCGCGGCCTCGACCGTCCCACCCGGACCGGACGGCGGCTCCAGGTAGTGCGAGACCGGGCCGGACACCGAGAAGAACATCAGGTCGATGCCGATCCCGGCGGCGAACAGCATGGACAGCCACGCGAACATGCCGAAGTCCGGCTTCGAGTGCTGCGGGCCGAGCTTCACCTTGCCGTAGCGGGAAAGCGCGATGTAGACGACGAAGACCAGGAACAGGGTCGCGGCGAGGAAGTAGTACCAGCCGAGGCCGTCGGACACCCAGCCGACGGCGGTGCCGATGACGGTCTCCGCGCCGGTCGGGGTGATGATCGCCCAGACCGAGATGGCGAGGATGAGCGTGGCCGAGCCGTACAGCACGACCGGGTTGACGCGGCGTTCCTTCTCCATGCTGGTCGTCACGATCGTCACCCTTCTGGTAAGCCGTGCCGGTGGTAGTCCACTGTGGAGGGTTCGAGGGGAGTGTTGCCGAGGATCAGGTCGGCCGACTTCTCGGCGAGCATCATCACCGGCGCGTAGATGTTCCCGTTGGTCACGTACGGCATGGCGGACGCGTCGACCACGCGCAGTCCGGTGACCCCGTGCACCGCCATCGACTTCGGGTCGACCACGGACAGCTCGTCCACGCCCATCTTGGCGGTGCACGACGGGTGGTAGGCGGTCTCCGCGTCCCGGGCCACCCAGTCGAGGATCTCCGCGTCGGTGCGCACGTCCGGGCCGGGGGACAGCTCGCCGCCGTCGAACGGGGCGAACGCCGGCTGGGCCAGGATCTCCCGCGCCACGTGCACCGCCTCGACCCATTCCTTGCGGTCGTTCGGCGTGGACAGGTAGTTGAACCGCAGCGCGGGGTGCCGGCGCGGGTCGGCGGAGACGATCTTCACCGTGCCGCGCACGTCGGAGTACATCGGTCCGATGTGGACCTGGTAGCCGTGATCCGCGCCGACCGGGGTGCCGTCGTAGCGGACCGCGATCGGCAGGAAGTGGAACATCAGGTTCGGGTAGGCCACCTCGTCGTTGCCCCGGACGAACCCGCCCGCCTCGAAGTGGTTGGTGGCCGCCGGCCCGGACCGGGTGAGCAGCCAGCGCAACCCCACCGCGGGCCGGTTGCGCAGCTTCAGTGCCGGGTTGAACGACACCGGCCGGGTGCAGGCGTGCTGCACGTACACCTCGAGGTGGTCCTGCAGGTTCTCCCCGACGCCGGGCAGCGCGTGCACCACGTCGACCCCGAGTGGACGGAGCTCGTCCGGGTTCCCGATCCCGGACAGCTGCAGCAGCTGCGGGGTGTTGACCGCGCCGCCGCTCAGGATGACCTCGCCCGCGTCGACCCGTCTGGCCCGCCCGCCCGGCCTGCGGTACTCGACCCCGGTGGCCCTGGTGCCGCTGAACCGCACCCGGTCGACCTGGGCCAGACAGCGCACGGTCAGGTTGGGCCGGTGCTTCACCGGGTGCAGGTACGCCCGTGCCGACGACCAGCGCCGCCCGTCGCGGATGTTCCGGTCGAACCGGGCGAAGCCCTCCTGCCGGTAGCCGTTGACGTCGTCGGTCAGCGGGTACCCGGCTTCCTGCGCGGCGGCCAGGAACGCGCCGAACAGCGGGTTGGTCGCCGGCCCGCGCTCCAGCCACAGCGGGCCGCCCCGTGCGCGCCAGTCGTCCTCGCCGGCCGCGCAGTGCTCCATCCGCCGGAAGTACGGCAGGCAGTGCGCGTAGTCCCAGGTCTCCATGCCAGGGTCGGCGGCCCACCGCTCCAGGTCCATCGGGTTGCCGCGCTGGAAGATCATCCCGTTGATCGAGCTGGAGCCGCCGAGCACCTTGCCCCGCCCGTGGCTGACCCGCCGCCCGCCCAGGTGCGGCTCCGGCTCGGACTCGTACTTCCAGTCGTAGAGCCGGTTGCCGATCACCATGGTCAGCGCGGCCGGCATGTGGATGAACATGTCCCAGATCCAGTCCGGGCGCCCGGCCTCCAGCACCAGGACGCTGGTGCCAGGGTCGGCGGATAGCCGGTTCGCCAGCACACAGCCCGCCGAGCCGCCGCCGACGATCACGTAGTCGTACCGCTCGGTCATCGCTCACCTCCGAACCAGCGCTGCGGTGCGGGTCGGATGTTGTGGTAGATGTGCTTGAGCTCCTGGTACTCGCGCAGCCCGGACGGGCCGAGTTCGCGCCCGATGCCGGACTTGCCGAAGCCGCCCCACTCGGCCTGCGGCACGTACGGGTGGAAGTCGTTGATCCACACGGTGCCGTGCCGCAGCGCGTTGGCCACCCGCTGCGCCACCGAGGCGTCCCGGGTCCACACCGCGCCGGCCAGCCCGTAGTCCGTGTCGTTGGCGAGCGCGATCGCGTCGTCCTCGGTGGTGAACCGCTCCACCGTGACCACCGGCCCGAACACCTCCTCGCGCACGACCGCCATGTCGCCGTGGCAGTCCGCGAACACCGTGGGCCGCAGGAAGTAGCCGTCGGCGAGCGCGGGGTCGTCCGGGCGGCAGCCGCCGGTCACCAGCCGGGCGCCCTCGGCCACGGCCCGCTCCAGGTAGGCCTCCACCTTGGCCCGGTGTTCGGCGGACACCAGCGGCCCGCACTCGGTGGCCTCGTCGAGCCCGTCGCCCAGCCGGATCCGCTCGGCGCGGGCGGCCAGCTCGGCGACGAACCGGTCGTGGATCCCGTCCTGCACGATCAGCCGTGAGCCGGCCGAGCACACCTGTCCGGAGTGGACGAACGCGCCGGCGAGCGCGTAGTCCACCGCGGTGTCGAAGTCGGCGTCGGCGAACACCACGTTCGGGTTCTTGCCGCCCAGCTCCAGGGCGACCCGCTTCACGCCGGGCGCGGCGAGTGCCATGATCCGCTGCCCGGTGTGCAGGCCGCCGGTGAACGACACCAGGTCGACGCCCGGGTGCGCCACCATCGCCGCGCCGACCACCGGCCCCGCGCCGAGCACCAGGTTCACCACGCCGTCCGGCACGCCCGCCTCGACGAGCAGCCGCACGAGGTGCACCGTGGACAGCGGGGTGACCTCGCTTGGCTTGAGCACCATCGTGTTCCCGGCCGCCAGCGCCGGCGCGACCTTCCACGACATCTGCAGCAGCGGGTAGTTCCACGGCGCGATCAGCGCGCACACCCCCACCGGCTCGTGCACCACCCGGCTGACCACATCCGGGTCGCCGGTGTCCACGACCCTCCCGGCGTCGGCGTCGGCCAGGTTCGCGTAGTACCGGAACACCGAGGCGACGTCGTCCACGTCGACCCGGCCCTCCTTGAGGGTCTTGCCGGTGTCCAGGCTCTCCGTGCGCGCCAGCTCCTCGCGGTCGCGGATCAACAGGCCGGCGACGCGCCGCAACAGCTCGCCCCGCTCGACCGCCGCCGTGGCCCGCCACGGTCCGTGGTCGAAGGCCGTCCTGGCCGAGGTGACCGCGGCATCCACGTCCCGCTCGGTCGCCTCCGCGACCGTGGCCAGCTCGCGCCCGGTGGCCGGGTTGCGCACCACCCGCTCCGGTCCGGAGCCGGGACCCCACCGCCCGGCCGTGAAGAGTTCCGTCATGGCTCTCCCCTCATCCGCGCCGGAAATGCGGACAACCGTACACATAATGTGTACTCGAGTCCATATCCAGCTACGGTTGTGGCATGGACAGGGGAGGAACGGCACGTCGGGGGCGCGGCCCGACCGACCCCGACCGCCGCGACCGCATCGCGCGCGCCGCCATCACCGTCGTCGCCCGCCAGGGCATCGCCGGGTTGACGCACCGCCGCGTCGCCGCCGAGGCCGAGGTGCCGCTCGGTTCGACCACGTACCACTTCGCCACCCTCGACGACCTGGTCGCAGCCGCACTGGAGAAGGCGGCCGAACGCAGCGTCGCCGAGCTCCGCACCTGGGCGGATGCCCTGCCGCCGGACGCCGACCTGGCCGAGGAGCTGGCCGCGTTCGTCGTCCGCTCGGTCGGCGAGAAGCGCGCGGACACGATGGCCGAGTACAACCTCTACGCGCTCGCCCTGCACCGCCCGCAGCTGCGGCGAGCCGCCGTGGCCTGGGACGACGCCCTGGCCGACGTGCTGCGGGCGCGGACGGACCCGCTGACCGGCCGGATGCTCGGCGTGCTGCTGTGCGGGCTGCTGATGCAGGCGGTGCTACGCGACGACCCGGTCCCCTGTGCCGAGATCGAGGCACAGGTCCGACGGGCACTGGAGGGGTGAAGGTGGAACGTGTCGGCCCGCCGCTGGTCGCGGGGGAGCGGGAGACGCTGCGCGCGTTCCTCGACTTCCACCGCGCGACCCTGGCGATGAAGTGCGCCGGACTGTCCGACGAGGACCTGCGGCGCCGGTCCATGCCCCCGTCGACCCTGACGTTGCTCGGCCTGGTACGGCACATGGCCGAGGTGGAGCGCACCTGGTTCCGCCGCGTGATCGACGGCGAGGACGTTCCCCTGGTCTGGTCGGCCGACGGGGACTACCAGGTCGCCTACGACGCCGCCGGGTCCGACCGCGCGGAGGCGTTCGCCGCCTGGGAGGCGGAGGTCGAGCACTCCCGGCGGATCGAGCGGAACGCCGAGTCCCTCGACGTCACCGGTCACAACGCCCGCTGGGGCGAGGACGTGTCGCTGCGGCTGGTGATGCTCCACCTCATCCACGAGTACGCCAGGCACAACGGCCACGCGGACCTGCTCCGCGAGGGCATCGACGGCGAGGTTGGCGCGTAGGTCGCCTCAGCCCGGCCGCTGTCCGGCGGAATGGAAGGTGACCTACGGCCCCGCGCCCGAGTCGTCGTCGAGGACCGCGACCGCGTGGGCGAGCCCGGACAGGTCGTCCTCGAACGGCGTGGTGTCCACGGAGGCGAACAGGTCGGCCACGTTCAACAGGTTGACCTTGGCCTCGACCGCCGCGCGGTCGCCGCCGAGGGCACCGAACCAGTCGTCGACGACCGCCTGGCGTGCGGGGCGAGTCGTGGTCCTTCCACCGCACGGTTCTTCACGACGACGACGCAGTCGCGGTACTCGACGAAGTCCGGGCAGAACAGCCAGCGGGCGGCGATGACGAACGGAACCGCCTGCTCCTGGTTGACGAAGTCGAGCGGGCTGAAGTCGGCGGCGTCCTGGCCGAACCCGTCGCGCCACTCGACGAAGAACCCGGGCAGCTCGGGCGTCTCGCCGTTCACGGAATCTCCTCGGATCGAGCCGGCCGCATCGTCCGCGCCGAGCGCAGGCTCGATTCCTAGGCCGCGTGGGTGAGGTGGCCGTCGAGGACGGTCGCGGTGATCGGGACCTCGCGCAGCTCGTCGGGCGGGAGGGCGCTCAGGTCGCGGCCGATCAGGACCAGGTCGGCCGGGTCGCCCACCTCGACGGTGGTGCGGCCGCCGGTGCTCGCGGCCAGGGCCTCGGCCAGGGTCAGGGCCTGTTCGGGGTGCCAGGGCGGGCGGTCGTCGTCGGTGCGGGTGATGGCCGAGGCGATCGCGTCCCACGGGTCGAGCGGGGCCACCGGAGCGTCCGAGCCGAACTCCAGGCGGGCGCCCGCGTCCAGCAGCGACCGGTACGCGAACGCGCGTGTGGTGCGGCCCGGCCAGTGCGCGTCGGCGGCGTCGCGGTCGTCCGGGGCGTGGGCGGGCTGCACGCCGGCGGTCACGCCGAGGGCGGCGAACCGGGGGACGTCCGCCACGTCGAGTAGTTGGGCGTGCTCGATCCGGCCGCCCGTGCCCAACGCGGCGAACGTGTCCAGCGCGATCGTGTTGGCGTCGTCGCCGATCGCGTGCAGGGCCAGGGCGATGCCGTGCTCGGTCGCCCGACGGGTGAGGGGGAGCAGGTCCGCCGGCGGGAGCAGGAGTTGGCCTCGGTGGCCGTCGTGGTAGTGGTCGCGGCAGTACGCGGTGCGGGTGTTCAGCGATCCGTCGAGGAACAGCTTCAGCGGGCCGACGGTCAGCAGGCCGCGCGCTCCCGGGAGCACGTCGCCGGTGCGGTGACCACGCTCGATCGCCCGCTCCAGCGCGAACCTGGCCACCACGCACCGAATCCGCGTGGACGGCTCGCGCCGCGCCGCCCGGCGGGTCCAGTCGGCGATCGTGTCGGTGTACTCGTAGTCGGCGATCGCGGTGACGCCCCTGGCGGCCGCCGCGTCGGTCGCGGCCAGCACCCAGTCGTCGCTGACCGCCACGGCCGGGGCGGGTAGGGCCGCGGTGAGGGCCATGCACTCGTCCTCGACGAACACGCCGGTCGGGTGGTCGCGCCCGGCCAGCCGCAGCGCCGCCGAGTTGAGCCACAGCGTGTGCAGGTCGTTGCTGAACAACGCGGCCGGACGGGTCGGCAGCACCCGGTCCAGCACCGTCTTGTGTGGACGGTCGGGCCACAGGGCGGCGTGGAAGTGCGCGCCCCGCACCAGATCCTCGCCCGGCGGCGCCGACGCGGCGAGCAGCGACGCGGCGTGTGCCGCCGACGTGGCCGCCGCCAGGTCGACCCGCCGGCGCGCGCTGGCCCACTGGAGCAGGTGCGCGTGCGCGTCGACCAGCCCGGGCAGCAGCGTCCCGCCGCGCCCGTCGACGTCGCCACCCCCGCCGACCGGCTCGATCGCCGCGACCCGCCCGTGCTCCACGCGGACGGTGGCGCGGCGGCCGGTCAGACCGAGCGCGACGTCGTGGAGCGTCAGGCTCATGTGCCGGGCAGCTTGACCACGGTCACGAAGAAGTCGTCGATCTGGCGGATCACCTCGATGAACCGCTCGAAGTCCACCGGCTTGCTCACGTACGCGTTGGCGTGCAATGAGTAACTGCGCACGATGTCCTCCTCGGCCTCCGAGGTGGTCAGTACGACGACCGGGATCAGCCGCAGCTCCGGGTCGTCCTTCAGCTCCGCCAGCACCTCGCGGCCGTCGCGGCGCGGCAGGTTCAGGTCCAGCAGGATCAGGCCGGGGCGCGGCGCGTCGGCGTACTCGCCCTCCCGGCGCAGGAAGTTCAGCGCCTCCTCGCCGTCCTGCACCACGTGCAGGTGGTTGCGGATCTTGTGGTGCTCGAAGGCTTCCTTCGTCATCAGCACGTCGCCGTCGTCGTCCTCGACCAGCAGCACGTCGATCACGTCGAGCGGGGTTGGCTCAGCCATCGGTGTCCTCTTCCTCGGGGGTCTTCGGGTCCTCGGGCGGCTCGGGATCGGCCAGCACCGGCAGCGTGAAGCAGAACCGCGACCCGGACTCGACCGACGTGTCGAGCCAGATCGTGCCGCCGTGGTACTCGATGATCTTGCGGCACATGGCCAGGCCGATGCCGGTGCCGGGATAGTCCGCCTTGTTGTGCAGCCGCTGGAAGATCACGAAGATCCGCTCGGCGTACTCGGGGTCGATGCCGATCCCGTTGTCGGCGATCGAGAACTCCCAGAACCCGTCCTCGACCGGGCGCACGCCGACGTGCACCTGCGGGGGCGCGTCGCCGTGGAACTTCAGCGCGTTGCCGATGAGGTTCTGGAACACCGTGGTCAGCAGCGGCACCTCGGCGTTGACCTCGGGCAGGTCGTCGGAGGTGACGCTCGCGCCGGTCTGCTCGATCGCGGTCGCCAGGTTCGCGGTCGCCTGTTCCAGCACCGCGTCGCAGGACACCACGGTCGGCTCCCGCACGATCCGGCCCACCCGGCTGAACGCCAGCAGGTCGTTGATCAGCACCTGCATCCGCTTCGCGCCGTCGACCGCGAACCCGATGTACTGGTCGGCCCGCTCGTCGAGCTGTCCGGCGTAGCGCCGTTCCAGCAGCTGGCAGAAGCTCGCCACCTTCCGCAGCGGCTCCTGCAGGTCGTGCGAGGCGACGTAGGCGAACTGCTCCAGCTCCTGGTTCGACCGCTCCAGGTCCTGGGTGCGCGCGTCGAGCACCGCGTGGGCCTCCCGCAGCGCGGCGAGTTCGTGCAGGATCCGCTCCCGCATGCGGTTGACGTCCGCGCCGAGCTCCCGGATCTCCCGGGGTCCGCTCCGCTCGACCTCGTGCTCGAAGTCGCCGCCCGCGACCGTGCGCACCTCCTCGGCCAGCCGCGACACCGGACGCAGCGCCGTGGTCCGCAGGACGAACGCCAGCGCGAGCACGATCAGCACGAACCCGGCCGCGATCACCACGCAGACCACGTTCAGCGTGGTCTCCGAGGTGCCCAGGCTGGCCACGGCGCTCTCCCGGGCGTCGACCAGGTTGTCCTGCACCCGGTTGAGCGCCGCGCGGACCCGGTCGAACGCCGCCTGGCCCAGCCTGATCGTCGAGTCCGCCGGGCGTCCGGTGGCCTCGACGGCGGCGATCGTCGGCTCGGCGTAGGTGGTGCGCCACAGCTCCATCCGCTCGGTGACCTGCCGCAGGTTGGTCTGGGCCGCCGGCAGGTCGGTCACCAGGTCCTCGAGCTGGCCGACCGCGTCCTGCTGCGCCTCCACGCCGCCGATGAACGGGCGGAGCAGGTCGGTCTGCGCGCCGAGCACGTACCCGCGCACCCCGGTCTCCTGGTCGACCAGTGCCGCCTCCAGCCGCAGCGACTGCAGCAGCGCCGGGTCGATCCGGTCCACCACCCGCTTGCGGACGTCGGAGAGGTTGGTCAGCGCGAACCCGCCGACGACGATCGCCGCCAGCGAGAACAGCGCGACCGCGGCGACGCTGACATTGACGATCCGCCGCAGCGACCAGCGGGCCGGCTCGGTCATCCGCTCTCCCGCGCCGGCCAGCGCAGCGACACCACGCACATGTCGTCGTCGAGGTCCTCGCCGTTGAGCTCGCGCACCCGGCTGACCACCTCGTCGAGCAGCCGGCCGTCGCGCAGCCCGGCGCCCGCTGCGCTCTCCACGAGCCGGACCAGCCCGTCCACGTCGAGGCGGCGGCGTTCGGTGCCGACCCGGCCGTCGATCAGCCCGTCGGTGTACATGAACAGCGTCCACCGCTCGCCGAGGGTGATCTCGCCGCTCGGCCAGGTGTCCCGCTCGCCGACCCCGACCGGGCTGCGCACCGGCGCAGACAGCTCCCGAACGCCTTCCGGGGTGAGCAGCAGCGGCGGTGGGTGGCCGACCAGGTGCATGCGTGCCTTCGTGCGGGACGGGTCGATCGAGATCATGCACAGCGTGGTGAACAGGTGCGGCTTGAACCGCTCGTGCCGGAAGACCTGGTCGACCACGGTCAGCACCTCGGTGGCCGGGCGGTCGGAGAGCACCATCGTGCGCCAGGCGACCCGCATGGACACGCCGAGCGCGGCCTCGTCCGCGCCGTGTCCGCAGACGTCGCCGACCACGGCGTGCACCCAGCCGTCCGGCGTCTCGATCACGTCGTAGAAGTCGCCGCCGAGCAGCAGCCGGCGGCCGCCCGGGGTGTAGCGCGCCGACACCCGAGGCGCGTCGTCGGCGACCAGCGGGGACGGCAGCAGGCCGCGCTCGAGCCTGCGGTTCTCCTCGGCGAAGATCTCGGCGTCGCGGAGCTGGCGTTGCAGTTCGTCGGACCGCTCGCGCTCGACCGCGTAGCGGATGACCCGGACCAGCGCGTTTCCGTCGACCTGACCCTTGACCAGGTAGTCCTGGGCGCCGACGCGCACGGCCTCCTCGCCGAGGTCCTGGTCGGCGAGGCCGGTGAGCACGACGACCGCCACCGCGGGCACGTTCTCCTGCAGCCAGCGCAGCCCGCCGAGCTCGTGGGTGTCCGGCAGGCCGAGGTCGAGCAGCACGCACGCGGCGCCGGGCAGGGCCTCCTTGGCCTCGGCGAGGGTGCGCACCCGGTCCAGTTCGACCGGCGCGCCGCCGTCGAGCAGCAGCTCCTCGACCAGCAACGCGTCGCCGTCGTCGTCCTCGATCAGGAGTACCCGCGTCGGACCGGACCGCTCGAGTCCACGCGCCCCGTTCGGCGCCACGTCCCGGGTTGCCATCGGCACCTGCCGTTCCTTCGTTCCCGGGTGCCGACCTCCTTCGCGGCCGATACGGGTCCGCTCATCCTAGCCACCGCGACCGCGTCGTCCCCGCCGTGGTCGAGGGTGTCGTCGGCCGTCAGTAGTAACCCTTCCCGCTGTCGAGCAACTCGCGGATCGTGTCCGCGTGACCGGCGTGCCGGGCGGTCTCCTCGATCATGTGCAGCATCATCCACCGCAGGTTCGCCCGGCCGGAGCCGAAGTCGCGGTTGCGGCCGACGGTGTCGAGCGGGTGCGCGGCCAGGATCTCGTCGGAGACCGCGCACTGGCGCCGGTAGTCGTCGAGCAGGGTGGCCAGCGGGACGTCGCCGACCATGAAGTCCGCGTCCTCCTCCGCCGACTCCTGGAACTGCGGGTTGTCCTCCCGGCCGCGGTCGAGGAACAGCACCTCGAACCAGCAGTGCTCGACCCAGCGCAGATGGGAGACCAGGCCGGCCATCGTCATCAGTGGCGAGTCCGGGAGCACCGAGCGGTGTGCGTCGGCCTCGGCGAGTCCTTCGCACTTCCAGTGGACGATCGCGCGCTGCAGGTTCAGCCAACCGGCCAGTTGGGACCGCTCGTCGGCCTCGAAGTCGGGGCGTACCCGGGGAATCGTCATGCGCGCGGAGGCTACGGCCCGGTCCGGTACGCGCGCACGCGCATTTCGTGTTCGGTACCCGGGTTGACGCCGTGATAGGAATGTTACATGTTGCGTTGGCGTGTCTTGATCGTGCTGGCACTGGTCCTGCTCTCCGGGTGCACGGCGCAGGCGCCGGCGGCCAGCCCACCAGGCCCGGAAACCCCGCAGGCCTACCAGCTGGTCAGCCGGCCGGACCTGCGACCACCACGGATCTCGATCCGCACCGCGGAGGCGGGGCTCGATCCCGGTTACGTGTTCCTGATGGTGCGGTTCAGCGACCGGGAGAAGGGCGACCCGCAGGCCTACGCGGTCGTCGTGGACCGGACGGGCGAACTGGTGTGGACCAAACGCTTCGACGACGACGGCACCTTCCCCAACGACCTGGCGGTGCAGACGTACCGGGGCCAGCCGGTGATCACCTACTGGCGGGGCGCGTCGGAGGAGCAGGGCTGGGCCAACGGCGAGTACGTGCTGCTGGACTCCCGGTACCGCGAGGTCGCCACGGTCGCCGGCGGCAACGGGTACCACGCGGACTTCCACGACCTGGAGATCACCCCGCGCGGGACCGCGTACGTGCTGTCCTACCCGACCGTGCGCGGGAACGAGGAGGTGCGCGAGGGCGTGATCCAGGAGGTCGACATCGACACCGGGAAGGTGCTGTTCGAGTGGCACAGCATCGACCACATCGGTCTCGAGGAGTCGGCGGCCCCCGCCCCCGAGGAGAACGAGGCGTTCGACTACTTCCACATCAACTCGGTCGACGAGGGCCCGGACGGCGACCTGCTCGTGTCCGCGCGGCACACCAAGGCGATCTACCGGATCGACCGTGCGACCGGCGAGGTCGAGTGGACGATGGGCGGCTCGCACAGCGACTTCGACCTCGGCGAGGGCGTCGAGTTCGGCTGGCAGCACGACGCGCGCTGGCACTCCGACGGCCGGATCAGCCTGCTGGACAACGCGTCCAACCTCGACGACCAGGGCCCACCGTCGCGCGCGCTGACGCTGGAGGTCGACGAGGACGAGCGAACGGCGGAGATCGCCAGCGAGTACGAGAGCCCGGACGAGCTGACCAGCGGCAGCCAGGCCAACCACCAGCTGCTGCCGAGCGGGAACAGCGTGGTCGGCTGGGGGTCGCGGCCGGCGTTCACCGCGTTCGCCCCGTCCGGCGAGATCCTGCTGCACGGGACGCTGCCGCAGGACACGTTCTCGTACCGGGCGGTGCTCGCCGAGTGGGCCGGCGAGCCGGACGGGTCGCCGGCGGCGGTGGTCCGGGACTCGAAGGTGTACGTGTCGTGGAACGGTGCCACCGAGGTACGCGAGTGGCGCCTGCTCACCGGCGACAGCGAGGGCGAGATGGCGGAGGCTGCGGTGTCCCCCCGAACGGGCTTCGAGACGGCCATCGACCTCCCGGACGACGCCGCGTACGTGGCGGTCGAGGCCGTTGACGACCAGGGCAACGCGATCGGGCGCTCCGGGGTCACGTCAGCCGAGCGCTGACCACCCGATGGGCTGAACGGCCCAGCCGGTACGGCCGTTGGGCGCTGCCGTACCGATACGGTCGGTGACTGTGCGTGTCGAACCGGCTGCGGTCCTCGGGGTTGGCTGGTACCTGCCGGTGCCCTACCTCGCCGTGCGGTTCGGCGGGGGATGGGCGGCCGGGCTGGTGCTCGCGGCGCTGCTCGCCGGAGTGGTGCTCGGGCGTGCGGTCCGTTGGCGGGTTCGAGGGTGCGTGCTGGGTGCCGCCGGGTTCGCCGTGCTCGGTCTGGCCGACGCGCTGCCGGCGGTGCTCGCCGGGGCGGTGGCGGTCGGGGCCGGAGGTGCGCTGACCGGTGCGGGGGAGAGCCGGTTCGGCGCGCTGGTCGGGCCGGTGCTCGGGCTCGCGCTGGTCACCGTGGGGTTCCCGGTCGCCTGCCTGGTGGCCGCGAGCGGTTGGGCCGTGGTCGGCGGACTGTCGCTGCGGGACCGCCTGTCCCCGGTGGACGCCGGTGGCCTGGCGGGCGACGTCGGCGGGCGGCCGTCCTGGGTGGACGGCGGTGCTCGGGGTGCGACCGCCGGGCGGCCGTCCTCGGCGGACGCTGGTGGGCCGTCGTCCTCGACCGGCGCTGGTGGGCTGTCGTCCTCCACCGGCGCTGGTGGGCCGTCGTCCGCCACCGGCGACGGTGGGCGGGGTGTGCTGCGTCGACTGGTGTTCGCCGTCGGGGGGCCGTGGGCATTGGTGCCGGTGCTGCCGTTGGCCGCTCGCCATGTCGGCGGTGCGGTCGTGGCCGCCTCGCTGTTCGTGGCGTTCGTGGTGACGGTGGTGGTGGTCCGGGACGGGGTCGCGGTGTGGGCGTGCGCGCGGTGGACCCGGCACCGGCGGCGCGTCGTCGGCGTCGCGGTCCTCGGCGTGGCGTTCGTGCCGCCCGCGCTGACCGCGGCCACCGGGGCCGAGCCGGTGCCGGCGGCGATCGCGCTGCTGTTGTGCGCGGCGCTGCTGGCGCTCGGGACCGCGCTCGTCCCGGTCGGCCCGGGGGTGGCGGCCGTGGTGGTGCTCGCCGCCGGTGGTCTGGCCGGACTCGGCGTGGCGGTGCTGCCGTGGCTGGTGCTCACCGCCGCCGGGGCGGGCGGTGCCCGGTTGCTGCACCGGTCCGGGATCAGGCCATCGGCTCGCGCAGCCTGCGCAGTGTGTCCGCGTACATGCCGGCCTTGATCGCGCCCAGCGTGCTGGGGTTCTTGCCGGCCAGCGGCCGCACCTTCGCCACCGCCGTGGCCAGCACCTCCGCCTCCGCGACCGCGGCGTCGACCACGCCGGCCGCCGCCGCGTCGGTGCCGCCGAAGCGCCGGCCGGTCGTCATCGCCTCGAGCGCCGCGGCCGGGGTGAGCTTGTGCTGGACGAGCGCGGACATGCCGGGCGCGAACGGGAGGTTGATGTCGACCTCGGGCAGGCAGAAGAACCCCCGGTCGGCGCGCATCACCCGGAAGTCGTGCGCCAGCGCCAGCATCGCGCCGGCCGCGAACGCGTGTCCCTGGATCGCGGCGACCGTCGGGGCCGGGAACTCCAGCACCCGGGCCAGCAGGGCCTGCACGTCGCCGATGTAGGACGCCAGCTGGTCGCCGTGCCGGCCGAGCCATTCGAGGTCGAGCCCGTTGGAGAAGAACTTGCCGGTGGCGGTGGTGACCAGCGCTCGGGGCTCGGCCCGCTCGACCTCGTCGAGGGCCGCGCCGACCTCGGACAGCCAGTCGGGATGGAACCGGTTCTCGTCGTCGCCAAGGTCGAGCACGAACACATCGGCGTCACGGGTCAGTTTCGGCATGACACGACAATACTCGCCGGTAACATCTCTTCGGGTGAGTCCACTGAGGACGTCGCTGACCTGCGGGTACCGTGTGGGTGATGCTTCGGCCACCGGTGGAGATGGCGTTGGCACGGGACGAGCGGGAGGTTCCGGGGCCGGACCACCGCTGGAGCTACGAGCCGAAGTTCGACGGCTGGCGGGCGGCCGTGTTCACCGCCGCCGGCGTCGTCCAGTCCCGCCGGGACAACGACCTCGCCGCCCGGTTCCCCGAGGTCGTCGTCGCCGTCGGCGGCCTGGGCGACCTGGTGCTCGACGGCGAGCTGGTCGCGCTGCGCGAGGGCAGGCTCGACTTCGGTGCCCTCACCTCGATGCCGAGGTCCCGTCTCCGCGCCGGCATCGCGGTCTACTTCGTCGCGTTCGACCTGCTCGCCGACGGCGACGAGGACCTGCGCCCGCGCCCGTACCGGGAGCGCCGCGAGCGGCTCGAATGGCGCCTCACCGCGGTGGGCCCGCCGCTGCAACTGGTGCCCGCGACGCCGGACCGGGACGCCGCGCTGGAGTGGATGAAGCCCGAGGTCGCCGACGTCGGCATCGAGGGCGTGGTCGCCAAGGACGCGAACAAGCCGTACCGCGCCGGCCGCACCGGCGACTGGCTCAAGATCCGGCAGAAGATCGTGGTCGACGCGGTCGTCGTCGGCGTCGCGGGCGCCGTCTCCCGACCCGAGGCCCTGGTCCTGGCCCGCCCGGACGAGACGGGCGAGCTGCGCCAGATCGGCCTGTCCCTGCCGTTGTCACCGGCGCTGCGCGACGCCGCGGCCCCCCTCGTCATCCCCACCGACGAGCCGCGCCGCCGCCTGCCGGGGGCCGTGCTCGGCCAGCAGGGCACCGAGTACCAGCCGGTGCGCCCCGCGCTGGTCGTCGAGGTGGAGGCCGAGGCGACCGTGCTGGGGTTCACCGCCCGCCTGCGCCCGAAGGTCTACCGGATCCGCCCCGAGCTCGCCCCAGCTGACGTACGGTTCACCCGTGGCTGACGAGGTCGAGGTGCTCGAGGTGGCCGGTCGCGCCGTCCGGATCACGAATCCCGGCAAGGTGTTCTTCCCCGAACGCGGCGAGACCAAACTCGACCTCGCTCGCTACTACCTCGCGGTCGCCGACCCGCTGATGGCCGCGATGGGCGGCCGCCCGGTCATGCTGCAACGGTTCCCCAACGGCGTCGGCGGCTCGTCGTTCTTCCAGAAGCGGGTGGCCGCCACCAAGGCCGACCCGTGGCTCACCACCACCCGCGTGTCCACCCCGAACGGCACCGTGTCCGACGCGCTGGTGGCGGTCGACCTGGCGCACGTGCTGTGGGCGGTGAACATGGGCTGCCTCGGCTTCCACGTCTGGCCCACCACCGCCGCCGACCCCGAGCACGCCGACGAACTACGGGTCGACCTGGACCCGGGCCCCGGCGTCACCTTCGGGATGATCCAGGAGGCCGCCGCCGAGACGAGGACACTCCTCGACGAGTTGGGCGTGGCCGGCTTCCCCAAGACCACCGGCAACCGCGGCATCCACGTGTACGTACGGCTCCAGCCCCACTGGGACGGCTACGCCGTGCGCTCGGCGGCCGTCGCCCTGGCGCGCGAGCTGGAGCGCCGCCGCCCGGACCTGCTGACCGCGGCCTGGTGGAAGGAGGAACGCGGCACCCGCGTGTTCGTCGACTACAACCAGAACGCCCCGCACAAGACGGTGTTCGGGGCGTGGTCGGTGCGCGCCAACCCACACGCGGGCGTCTCCACCCCGTTCGCCTGGCCCGACCTGGAGTCGATCGACCCGGCCGCGCTCACCCTGGCCACCGTCCCCACGCGCCTCACCGAACACGGCGACCCATGGTCCGCGATGACCCCGCAGTCCCTGGAACCGTTGCTGGCCATGCACGAACGCGACGCCGCCGCCGGCCTGCTGGACGCGCCGTGGCCGCCGGTCTACCCGAAGATGCCCAACGAACCCCCGCGCGTCGCGCCCAGCAGAGCCCGCAAGGACTAGGCGGAGTTCATCAGGTCCAGCGCGCTCTGTTGGCGGGCGGCGTCGGTGCTGTCCAGTGGTCCGGCCCAGTGCAGGCCGTACTGGTCGAGGGCGTTGCGGTTCGTCGCGTGGGCGCGGTCGGCCTGGCGGTGCAGGTACGACGTGTACGGGTGGTCGGGCAGGGCCGCGTTCAGCGCGCCGAGGCCGCGGGCGTAGATGCCCTTGAACGACGGTCCGTCCGCCCCGCACGAGCCCGACTCGCACGGGTCGCGGAGGATTCCGCCCGGGTTGAGGGTGGGGTCGGTGGTGGAGGCGTCGGCCAGTTGCCTCGCGCGGGCGAGCAGGGACGGGTCGCCGGTCGCTCGGCGCAGTTCGACCAGGGCGTCGAGCAGCACGCCCTGGTTGTAGCTCCACACCGGCTGGCCGTTGTTGCGGCAGGACGCGTCCAGGCCGTCGTTGACCAGGTTCGCGGCGTTGATCATGCCGGTGCCGGCGAACCACGCCCACCCGGTCCGCGCGCGTGCGAGGTGGACGGTGTCGCCGGGGATCCGGTTGTGCAGGGCGGCGTTCACCTGGATGTACAGCTCGTTGGTGATCGCGTTCTTGTACGTTCGCGCGGTGCTCCACCACACGCCGCCGCCGCAGGTGTCGTCCCAGTAGGCGTGCATGTGGTCGGCGGCGATGCGCGCGGTGTCGAGGTAGCGGCGGTCGCCGGTGAGGTCGTAGGCGGCTGTCCAGGCCATCGCCCACCAGCCGGTGTCGTCGAGGTAGTCGTTGCGGAAGTGGCCGAGGGCCGCGTCGACGTTGCGGTCGTAGGTGGTGGGGATGACGTAGGCGTAGCTGGCCATGCCGGACACCCGGATGTTGTCGATCACCGCGGTGAGGGCGTTGGCCGAGTTCCACCAGCCGGTGGTGGCGAACAGGCCGGTGTCCTGGCGGTAGAACATCATCAGCGCGGTCGCCGCGGCGGTCCGCCGGTCCCAGGCGTTCCACGTGGTCCGCGCCCACTCCGTGCACGCGATCCCGGGCGCGTCGACCGCCTTCCCGCACGCCCGCAGCGCGCCGACGCCGCGGTTGGCCCAGTCGTCCACGTTGTACATCAGGGTGCGCCAGCCGCCCGCGCCGGGCGGGACGCGGGTGTCGCCGAGCCGGCTGCCCCCGGCCCAGGTGCGGCCGCCGTCGAAGGAGCGGTCCAGCCACAGCTCGTCGCCCTCGTGGCCGCCGGTCAGGGCGGCCCAGCCCATCGCGTCGGTGTCGTTGACGTGCAGGGAGATCCGCCGGCCGTGCAGGGTGACGGCGACCGGCTCACGGTCGGCCGGCGCGAGTGCCGGGTCCCTGGCGTCGCAGTACTTGTTGCACACCACGGCCAGCGGGGCCGGCGCGGGGGATGCCGGGGGCGAGGTCGCGGGAGATGGTGCGGGGGCCGACTCGATCGGTGCCGAGGGCGACGGCTTCGGGTCGGGCTCGGCGGTCGCCGTCGGGGCCGCGAGCACGAGCAGGGCGGTGACGAGGGCAGGGGTCAACAGCGATCTCGGCATCGAGACCTCCTGGCGATGCGCTCCCGGAGCCGGGCAGGGGTCGGCTCCGCGGGGGAGAGCGCTTACCTCGACGGTATTTCACCAACTACTCCAGGTCAACGAACCTTGTGCACGAACCAGAACCGGCGGAAGCTGAGCGCCATGGCTCCGATCTCCCGCCGCCGCGCCCTGTCCCTGGTCCCCGCCGCGGGGCTGCTCACGCTGGTCCGCCCCGGACTCCCGGCCGCCGGAGCGGCCGCCGCTGGAACGTCCGCCGCCGAACCGGCCCGGCTGCTGACCAACGCCGTCACGATGCTCGCCGGCACCGCCGAGACCAACGCCCGACCCGAGGTCGCCGGCCGGCTCGCCGCGATCGACAACGCCGCGCGCACCCGCCTCGCCGCCCTGGACGCCGCGGGTGACGGCGAGCTGTTCGCCGGCCTCCCGCTCGGCACCAGCGACGTCAACCTGACCCGCTCGTTCCAGTACCTGTACGAGATCGCCCTCGCCACCCGCACCCCCGGCCTCGACCTCGACCCCGCCGCGACGGCCCGCGTGCTCGACGGGCTGACCTGGCTGCACGAGCACCACTACGGCGACCAGTCCGCCGGCTACTACGGCAACTGGCACAACTGGGAGATCGCCATCTCCACCCACGTCAGCCGGATGCTGGCCCTGCTCGGCGACCGGGCGGGCGACCTCGCCGCCACCTACGTCGCCTCGATGGACGCCTACCTGCGCAACGGCAAGAACGGCGACGTCGACCTCGACTCCCGGTTCCACACCGGAGCGAACCTGGCCGACATCACCACCAACCGGATCCTGCAGGGCGCGGTGCTCGCCGACGAGTCCCGGGTGACCAAGGCCGTCGCCGACCAGAGCACGGTGTTCGCCACGATCGACCCCTACCGGCTCCAACACGGTGTCACCGACGGCTACTACGCCGACGGCTCGTTCATCCAGCACCACTCGGTGGCCTACACCGGCTCCTACGGCAAGGCGCTGCTGACCAGGGTGGTGCAGGCGATCAAGATCCTCGACGGCACGCCGTACGGGGGCGGCGCCGGCCTGACCGACGTGGTGCGCGGCTGGGTGGTGAACGGGTTCGCGCCGCTGATCTTCGAGGGCTGGATGATGGAGACGGTCAAGGGTCGCGCGGTCTCCCGCACCACCACCGGGTACGCCGACGTCGGCATCGTGGTGGAGGCGATCGTGGACCTCGCCGACCACGTCGACCGCGCGTCGCTCGCCGGTTACGTCAAGCACCTCCGCTCGACCTCACGGGAGGACCTGGACCCGGCCCGGTTCGTGTCCCCGGTGAGCGTCGCGCGCTACGCCGACATCCTGGCCGACGACACCATCCCGGCCGGTGACCTCAACCCGTCGCGGCGCAGCGTCGCGTTCAACGCGATGGACCGCACCGTGCACCGGCGCCCGGGCTGGGCGTTCGCGCTGTCCCGCAGCTCCGACCGGATCAGCAAGTACGAGTACATGAACGGGGAGAACCTGTTGCCCTGGTTCCAGGGCGACGGGTCGTACCACCTGTACCTGTCCGGGCAGGACCAGCGGCGGACCCACGGCGTCGACTTCTACACGACGGTCTCGCCGTACCGGCTGCCCGGCGTGACCGCACCGGTCGAGGAACGCCGGTCGATCCCCGAGCTGTACGGGCGGTACTGGTACGAGAACCCGGACCACCCGCTGGGGTTCACCTCGTCGTCGGAGTCGCAGAACACCTACGTCTACTTCCCGCGCGGCACCAACGAGTTCTCCGGTGGCGCCACCCTCGGCGCGTACGGCGCGGCCGGCATGACCCAGTCCGACGACGTGCCCTATGTGGACAAACAGGCCGGGGTGCTCCCGGACGACTTCGTGGTCTACCGGAACGCGCGCTCGACGAAGTCCTGGTTCCTGCTCGACGACGAGGTCGTCGTGCTCGCCGCCGGCATCCACGACCCGGACGGCCGCGACGTCGTGACCACAGTGGACAGCCGGATCGCGCTGCCGGACGACGACATCACGGTCACCGGCGCCCGGCCCGGCACCGACCGGGTACGTTGGGTGCGCTGGGCGAACGCCACCGAGGGCACGGCCGTCGGCTACGTCTTCGCCCGGCGGCAGCGGGTGAACGTCGAGCTGGGACCGGTGACCCGCAGCCGCCGCGTGGTGCGCGTGTCCAATCCGGACACCGAGGTGACCAGGAACGTGTTCACCCTGTCGGTCGAGGGGGAGGGCGAGCTGGCCTACGCACTGGTGCCCAACGCCACCGAGGAGCGCCTGCGTTCCTATTCGGACGGTCCGCTGAGCGTGCTGGCGAACTCCCGGCGGCTGCAGGCGGTCAAGCACGCCGGCCTGGAGCTGGTGGCGCTCAACGCGTTCACCGACGGCTGGCACCGCGCCGAGCGCCTCGCCGTGCACGGCCCCGCCTCCGTCATCGCCCGGCGCGACCGGCACACCGTGGAACTCGGCGTCTCGGATCCGACCATGAACCGGAACGAGGTGCGCGTCGTCGTCCGCGGCGGCCCGCTGCGGCTCGTGCATGCCGACGAGGGCGTCCGGACCCGTCGTGTTCCCGGCGGCACGCTGGTCACCGTCCGCACCCACCAGGCCTACGGCCGGAGTTTCACCGCAACCCTCCGGCACCACTGACTCCGAAACTTCCGGACGCCCTTCTCGGTCGCAGGAGGGCGTTGACAGGCATGCACGCAGGGTCCTAGCATCAATTTCGGAACGAATCCGAAAGTTTCGGACGAGGCGACGGAGGTTCCGCGTGCGCTCACCGGCCCGGTGCGTGGTTCGCCTGCTGACGCCCCTCGTCCTCATCGGCTCGGGGCGGGGCCCCCCCCCCCCCCCCCCCCCCCCCCCCCGCGCGGGCCCCCCCCCCCCCCCCCCCCCCCCCCCCCCCCCCCCCCGCCCGCGGCCCCCCCCCCCCCCCCCCCCCCCCGCGGCCCCAGCCGAACCCGCCACCAGCCGGCGCTCCGGCCGCCGGTCCACCCGCCGGCGCCAGTCCGCGATGCCGCCGCCGGGCACCGTCTCCGCACTTCCGCCGGTACGGCCCAACAACGTCCCCGGCATCGAGGATCCCTCCCGGTACGAGGAGATCACCCCGATGGGCTGACGCTCCTGGCCAGGATCTCGTCCACGATCCGTCGGCGGTTCCGCTCCGTCAGCCACATGAGATGGTCCGCCTCCGGCCACAGTTCGACCTCCGCCTCCGGCAGCAGCTCACGGAACCGCGCCGCCGCGCGGGTGGCCTCGTGCACCCGGCTCCGACCCGCGAACAGCGCCAGCACCGGCACCCTGATCGCCGCGATCCGGTCGGCCGGCGGGCGGAACTGCGGGGGCATGCGCGCGCGGAAGTTCCTGATCCCGGCCAGGATCAACCGCACATCGGCGCGGTCCAGCACGTCTCCGCCCGCCATCCGGCGCAGGAACAGGCGCCACAACGGGTCCCGGTCGACGAGGGTGGCGAGCAGCCCGATCCACATCACCGACCGCGCGAACCGGACCGTCACCGTCGTCGGGTCGAGCAGCGTCACCCGCCCCAGCCGCTCCGGCGCGTGGATCGCCTGCTGCACGGCGTAGAAACCACCGCTGGAACCGCCGACAAGGTGCACGTCGTCGATGCCCAGCCCGGCCAGCACCTCGTCGAGCCAGCGGGCCCGGTCGGCGTGGTCGCGCAGCGGCGCGGTCTGCACGCTCATGCCCGGCTCGCCGATCGTGTCCACCGCGTACACCGGGTGCTCGGCGCTCAGATCGCCGACCAACGGCGCCCAGCACGCGGCGGTCGCCGACAGGCCGGGCAACAGCACGATCGGCCGCCCACCCGGCTCGCCCCACCGGTACACCCGCGTGACACCGAACGCGGTGTCGACGTCCAGCTCCTTGCTCGGAACGGGAGCCACGCGCATGGCGTCGACGTACCGCTCGACGTACCGCTCCCGATGCTCCCGACTGCGGAAATCCCCGATTCTGCTCATGGTCGGGACGCTACGGTCGCACCTCGCGCACGTCTTGGAAGAACGTAAGCTCCGGGATGTGAGCTCCTGGTCGATGGTGGCGTCCGGGCAGCAGGTCTCGCGGCTGCCCGAGCTGGCGTACGGCCACCCGCACCCGCTGCTCGCCGCGCACGTGCTGACCTACACCGCGCACGACTACGTCCACCCCGAACCGATGCCGTGGCGGTTCGTACCGCTGTGCGCGGTCAGCGTGGGCATCGACCTGGTGGCTCCGCCGCGCTCCGGCATGCCGCCCAGCCCGGTGCTCGGGCTGCGGGACCGTCCGCTGGACGCGGTCGAGGAACCCGGTCACACCAGCGGGATCGCCCTCGGTCTGACGCCGCTCGGGGCGCACGCGTTGTTCGGGCTCCCGCTGGGCGAGTTGGCGAACCAGGTCGTCGCGTTGTCCGACGTGCTCGGGCCGGACGCGGTCCGGTTGACCGAGCGGCTGGCCGAGACGCCCGGCTGGGCGGCCCGGTTCCGGCTGCTGGACACCGAGTTGCTGACCCGGTTGCGCACCGCGCCGGTGCTCGCCCGGCCGGTGCGCGGCGCGTGGCACCGGCTCACCAGCTCCCACGGCCGCGTGCGGATCGCCGACCTGGCCGACGAGCTCGGCTGGACCCGCCAGCACCTGGCCGCGCGGTTCCGCGAGCACATCGGCCTGACCCCGAAGACCGTCGCCAGGATGGCCCGGCTGAACCGGGCGGTGACACTGCTACCGGGCCGACCACCGGCGGACGTCGCGCTGGCCTGCGGATACGCCGACCAGGCGCACCTGAACCGGGACTTCCGCCTGCTGACCGGGAGCACGCCGTCGGCCTACCCGCCGGCCGACCCGCCCCGGCTCAGCGCGGTTGGTCGGGATCGCGCCTGAGGGCGTCCCCGGGCAGCGTCACCGTCACCACGAGTCCACCGCCCTGCCGCGCGACCGCCACCGCGTCCCCGCCGTGCGCCCTGGCCACCGAGCGGACGATCGACAGGCCCAAGCCGGCCCCGGGCGACGTCGCCAGGCGGTCGGGCTGGCGGCGGAACGGCTCGAACAGGGCGGGCACCTCGTACGGCGGCACCACCGGACCGGTGTTGGCCACGACCAGCTCCACCAGGTCGCCGGCCATCCGGCTCGACACCCGCACCCAGCCGTCCGGCACGTTGTACCGAACCGCGTTCTCCACCAGGTTGTGCACCAGCCGTTCCAGCAACAACGCGTCGCCGGCCGTCCACGCCTCCTCTGCGCTGAGCTCCACCGGGAACGACGACTGCCCGACCACGTGGGTCACCACGTCGGCCAGGTCCACCGGGAACCGGTCGGTGACCTCGTTGTCCGCGCGCGCCAGCAGCAACAGCCCCGCGATCAGCCGCTCGTGCCGCGTGTAGATCTCCAGCAGGTGCTCGCCGAGCCGCCGCACGTCCTCCGAGGCTGACCTGCGGTGCATCGCCACCTCGACCAGCGACCGGCCCAGGGTCAGCGGCGTGCGCAACTCGTGCGACGCGTTCGCCACGAACCGGCGCTGGCCGTCGAAGGACCGGTCGAGCCGCTCGACCATCGTGTCGAACGTGTCGGCGAGGTCCTTCACCTCGTCGTCCGGGCCGCGCAGCGCGATCCGCTCGTGCAGGCCCTTGTCCGCGGCTGGAGCAAGGGAGATCCGGCGCGCGGTGTCGGTGACCCTGTGCAGCGGAGCCAGGACCCGCCCCGCGACCAGCCAGCCGAGCCCGGCGGCGGCGCCGCCGACCACGCCGAGCGCGATCGCGCCCTGAGCGAGCAGCGAGGTCGACGCGGCGTCGCGCAGCCGGCCCTGCTGCTCGATCATCCACCGCTGTGCCTCCGGGACGGCGATCTCCGCCCCCTCACCCGTCCGGAAGCTGGTCTCGCCGGTCCCCGGGTCCACCTGCGCGACGATCTTCTGCGTCGAGCGGGAGATCTGCTGGCTGAACAGCGCGTACGTCGCGCCGAGCAGGACCACCCCGGCCACCAGGAACAGGCCCCCGTAGATGAGGGTGAGTCGGGCGCGCAGCGTGATCCGGCGCGGCAGCACTCGCCTCACGGGATGCGGTACCCGACGCCATTGACGGTCCGCACGACCGCCGGCTCGCCGAGCTTGCGACGCAGCTTCAGGATGGTGAGCCGCACGACGCCGGTGAACGGGTCCGCGTGCTCGTCCCACGCCTTTTCCAGCAGGTGCTCGGTCGGCACCGCCGCGCCCTCGGCCAGCAGCAGCTCGGTGAGCACGGCGAACTCCTTGCGGGACAACGGGACGTAGTGCCCGTCGCGGAACACCTCGCGGCGGGCCGGGTCGAGCGTGATGCCGGCGCGGCGCAGCACGGGCGGCGCGGCCGGCCTGGCTCGCCGTCCGAGCGAGCGCACCCGCGCGGCGAGTTCGGGGAAGGCGAACGGTTTGGTGAGGTAGTCGTCGGCGCCCAGCCCGAGGCCTTCGACCCGGTCGGTGACCTCGGCGGCCGCGGTCAGCATCAGCACGCGCGCGGTCGACGGTGACGCCACCAGCTCCCGGCAGACCTCGTCACCCGACACCGCGGGCAGGTTCCGGTCCAGCACCACCACGTCGTAGTCGTGCACGGTCAGCCGGTCGAGCGCGGCGGCGCCGTCGAGGGCGACGTCCACCGCGTGCGCCTCGTCGCGTAGCCACTCCGCGATCGCCTCCGCGAGCATCGGCTCGTCCTCCACCACCAACACCCGCATCTCCGAATGATCGCCCAGCACCGTGTTTCCTCTCCGTTAGCGAGGACGGAAACCCCGCGGAAACCGGCGAGCGCGTTGGCTCCTCCCCGACCGGACCACCGATCGAGGAGTGCGAGACATGAGACGCGGACTGACCGTGCTGGCCGCCGTCGCGGCCCTGGCCCTGGCGGGATGCGGGTCCGAGGAGGACGGCGGTGGGGTGGCGTCCGCCAACGGCGGCGGCACCACTGAGGACACCGGCGCCGCAGAGCCCGGCCTGAGCCGACAGGAGATGGGCGTCAAGTTCGCCCAGTGCATGCGGGAGAACGGCGTGCCCATGGACGACCCCGAGCCGGGCAAGGGCGTCCAGCTCAAGCTCGACGGCAGCGTGCCCCGGGAGACCGTCGACGCGGCGATGGAGGCCTGCCGCGAGTACAGCCCGCAGCAGAACGGCGGCGGCGACCCGCGGATGGAGGAGCGGTCCCGCGTGTTCGCCCAGTGCATGCGGGACAACGGCGTCGAGGAGTTCCCGGACCCCGAGCCCGGTCAGGGCGGCATCCGGATCGACCGCGGAGTCGCGCAGGACCCGGACTTCGACGCCGCGCAGCGGACCTGTCAGGAAGTCCTCGCCGGGCCGGGGGCGGAGGGCGGCGCATGACCGAGGTCGAGGAGAGACGACCGCGCCGGAAGGGCCGGGGCTGGAAGGTCGCCGTGGCGGTCGTGGTGCTCGCCGCCGGCGGCGCCACCGCGGCCGCCGTCCTGCGGCCGGGCACGGGCCGGTCGGCCGCGCAGACCGACGCCGACCTTCCGATCAGCACGGTCGAGGTGACCAGGCAGACGCTCGACGACACGCACACCGCCGACGGCGAGCTCGGCTACGGCGAGACCACCACCGCGGTCAACCGCCTGCGCGGCACGCTCACCGCGGTGCCCGACGGCGGCGCTGTGGTCAAGCGGGGCCAGGCGCTGTACGCGGTGGACGACCAGCCGGTGACCCTGCTGTACGGCGCCGTCCCGGCCTACCGCACGCTCGCTCCCGGCACCGAGGGCGCCGACGTGCGCCAGCTCGAGGAGAACCTGGCCGCCCTCGGCCACACCGGCTTCACCGTCGACGAGGAGTACACCGGCGCCACCGCCGAGGCCGTGTCGGCGTGGCAGGCGAGCCAGGGCGTCGAGGAGACCGGCACCGTCCAGCTGGGTCGGATCGTGTTCGCGCCAGGTGAGGCGCGGGTGGACAGCGTCGCCGCCGGAGTCGGCGAGCCGGTCGCACCCGGCGTGCCGGTGCTCGCCTACACCGGCACCGAGAAGGCCGTCGTCGTCGAGCTCGACCCGGCCGACCAGCGGATGGCCCGGCCGGGCGCGACGGTGACCGCCACCCTGCCGGACGGCTCGACCACACCGGGCAGGATCGCCGAGGTCGCCACCGTGATCGAGCCGGGCGACGGACAGGGCCAGGAACCGGCCACCAAGGTCCGGGTGTTGGTCCCGCTCGCGGACCAGAAGGCCGCGGAGATGTGGGCGCTCGCGTCGGTCGACGTCACGTTCACCGCCGAACGGCGGGAGGACGTGCTCACCGTGCCGGTCGCCGCGCTCGTGGCGCTGGCCGAGGGCGGGTTCGGTGTCGAGGTCGTGGCGGGTTCTGCATCGCGGTACGTGCCGGTGCGGACCGGCCTGTTCGCCGGCGGCCGGGTCGAGGTCACCGGGGACGGGCTCGCGGAGGGGACGACCGTGGGGGTGCCGGAATGATCGCGCTGACCGACGTGGCGAAGGTCTACCCCGGTGGCGTGACCGCGCTCGACCGGGTGTCGCTGGAAGTCGGGGCCGGTGAGTTGGTCGCGATCGTCGGCCCGTCCGGTTCGGGCAAGTCGACGATGCTCAACGTCCTCGGCACGCTCGACCGGCCGACCTCGGGGACCGTGCGAGTCGACGGGCACGACGTGGCGGCCCTCTCCGACGCGAGGCTGTCGGCACTGCGGGCGCACCGGATCGGGTTCGTGTTCCAGCAGTTCCACCTCGCCGCGGGCACACCGGCACTGGACAACGTCGCCGACGGGTTGCTCTACACGGGGTCGCGGGCGGCGGAGCGGCGCCGCCTGGCCGCCGCCGCGCTGCGCCGGGTCGGGCTCGGGCACCGGATGGACCACGAGCCGCAGGAGCTGTCCGGGGGTGAGCGGCAGCGGGTGGCGGTCGCGCGGGCGGTGGCGGGCGACCCGCCCCTGCTGCTCGCCGACGAGCCGACCGGCGCGCTGGACTCCGCGTCCGGCGCCGGCGTGATGGCGCTGTTGCGGGAACTGCACGCGGCCGGCACGACCGTCGTGATCATCACCCACGACCGGGACATCGCCGCGTCCCTGCCTCGCCAGGTCAGCATGCGCGACGGCCGGGTTCTGGCCGACACGGGGGTGACGGCGTGATGCGGCCGGCTCGGTTGTCGCCGAGGGACGTGGTGCGGGTCGGGGCGGTCGGGTTGCGGACCCGGCCGACGAGGGCGTTCCTGTCGGCGTTGGGCATCGCGATCGGGATCGCGGCGATGGTCGGGGTCGTCGGCATCTCGTCGTCGTCCCGGGCGGAGTTGGACGCGACGTTGGAGTCGCTCGGCACCAACCTGTTGACGGTGTCGCCGGGGAGCACGTTCACCGGAGAGGCGGCGGTGCTGCCGCTGGCGTCGGAGGACATGGTCGGCAGGATCGGGCCGGTGGAGTCGCTGTCGGCGGTCGGCCGGGTCGGCGACGCCAAGGTGTACCGCACCGACCGGATCCCCGAGGCGCAGACCAACGGGCTCGTCGCGTACGCCGCCCGCACAGACCTCCGGGACACGGTCGGCGCGCGGGTGCGTAGCGGGACCTGGCTCAACCAGGCCACGAGCAAGTACCCGGCGACCGTGCTCGGCGCGACCGCGGCGGCCCGGCTGGGCATCGGCCGGGCCGCCGCGGACATCCAGGTGCTCGTCGGCGACGAGTGGTTCACCGTCGTCGGCATCCTCGACCCGGCCCCGCTCGCGCCCGAGCTCGACTCCGCCGCACTCGTCGGCTGGCCGGCCGCCGAGTCGGTGTTGGGCTTCGACGGCCACCCGACGACCATCTACACCCGTTCGGCGCACGACCAGGTGGAGGCGGTGCGCGACGTGCTCGGCCCGACGGCGAACCCGGAGGCGCCGAACGAGGTCGAGGTGTCCCGCCCGTCGGACGCGCTGGTCGCCCGACAGGCGGCCGGCGAGGCGTTCACCGGGCTGCTGCTCGGACTTGGCGCGGTGGCGTTGCTGGTCGGTGGGGTCGGGGTGGCGAACACGATGGTGATCTCGGTGCTGGAACGGCGCGCGGAGATCGGGCTGCGGCGCTCGCTCGGCGCGACCAGGGGCCAGATCCGCACCCAGTTCCTGGCCGAGTCGCTGCTGCTGTCCGCGCTCGGTGGGACGGGTGGCGCGCTGCTAGGCGCCGCGGTCACCGCCGGCTATGCCACCTACCAGCTCTGGCCGGTCGTGGTACCGCTGTGGGCCGTGGTCGGTGGCGTGCTCGCGACGCTGGGCATCGGCGGCCTGGCCGGGTTGTACCCCGCCGTCCGCGCGTCCCGGCTGTCCCCGACCGAGGCGCTGGCGACGTGACGGTCGGGGACGTACCCGCCCGGCTCAGCGCGGCTGGTCGGGATCGCGCTTGAGGGCGTTGAGGATCCGGTTCATCATCTCGTCGTCGAGGCCGGAGATGTTCTCGTCCTCGGCGGGGCGGATCGCGGGGGCACGGGTGGTGCCACGGCGCGGGAGCGGCACGACGGTGGCGTCCATGCCGGTGGGCAGCGGCAGGTCCGACCAGATGAGCTGACGGCCGTCGGCCAGGACCTCGACGCCGCTGCTGGACTGCGACAGCTCGGGCGGCACGACCAGGCGCGGCGTCGGGCGGTCGTCCTCGATCTCGACCGACAGGCTGGAGCCGGACAGCCGCAGCCGCACGGTGATCATGGCGAGCGGGGCGGACTTGTCGACCTCGCCGACGACCGCGCGGACCAGGCTCTTCGCCGTGTTGGTGACGTCGGTGACCATCGACTTCACGCGCCACTCGGTCAGGGTGAACCGCACGAACATGTCAGCACAGTTCATGGCGCTCGGCAGCGCGACGAGCCGGAGGTCGTCGACCTGGACGGTCTGGTCGTGCACGGGGTCCTTCCACCGCTTCCTACAGGCAGTTGAGCCAGATCTTGCCCCCAACGGCGCCCACTTGGCAAACGCCCCGGTAGTCAGTGCGGCAGCAGGACCGCGACCCCGGCGATCTCGTCCAGGAACGCGTCGTCGAGCTCGCCGTCGGCGACCTCCTCCGCCTCGGCGACCACGGTCAGTGAGCCCTCCCGTCGCGAGGCGTAGTGTTGGCCGGACAGGCGGATGTCCGGCAGACCGAGGGTCGAGCCGGGCAGCGGGCGCACCTGGCCGGTGCCCCAGGTGTCGTCGATCCGCTTGAACTCCCGCGCCGCGGCCGGTGTGTCGAACCGCACCCACGCCACCGCGATGGCGATCGTGTTGCCGCCCTTGTCGTCGACCGTGAACAGCACCCGGTCCATCACCCGGCACGGCACCCGGCGCAGGTACCGCCGCACCTGGCCGTAGGAGTGGGACGCGCAGTCGGTGTCCCGGCGGCTCGCGTCCTTCGCCGTGCGGGCCATGCCCAGCCGGGACCACGCCACCGTCGGCTCACCGCGCAGCATCGCCTGTCGGCTCGCGGCGAACTGGGCGGCGGAGGCGTTCCCACCGCCCGAGGCGGAACCGGTGGCGGCGCCGCCGTCGTCGTCCTCGTGGTTGGCCAGGACCAGCGCGATGACGACGGCGGCGACGACAATGCCGGTCCCCTTCGCCATGGGTCCATTATGACCCGGGCTTCCCGCGCCCCACCCCGCGTTG
Organism: Actinophytocola gossypii; assembly: GCF_025165815.1. Classification (GTDB taxonomy): domain Bacteria; phylum Actinomycetota; class Actinomycetes; order Mycobacteriales; family Pseudonocardiaceae; genus Actinophytocola; species Actinophytocola gossypii. Next base: position 281,271 of record NZ_JAFFZE010000015.1, read on the forward strand.
CGCGCGGAACACCACGAACAGCAGCCGCAGCCCCAGCAACGCGCTGATCACCAGCAGGTTGTAGCCGAACACCTGGTTCAACGTCACGTCCTCGGTCACCCTGGGCCCGCTCGTGCTGGCCAGCAGCAGCACCGCCATGATCCCGGTCGCCGTGCCGGTGAACGCCAGCAGCAACTCGTGCAACATCCCGGTGACCACCGCACGGTCCCGCTCGTCGGCGAACAGACGCACGTTCACCGACAGCCTGCCCTGTTCCAGGGCCGCGCCGACCCGGTCGATCCGCCTCGGCAGCCGGCGCAGCACCGGCAGGATCGACAGCAGCTCCTCGGTCGCCGTGCCGCGCAACGACTCCGGCCGCATCCGCTCGCCGATCAGCGCGCCCGCGAACGCCCTGGACTCGCCCAGGATGTCGAAACCGGGGGAGAGCAGCGCGAGCGTGCCCTCCATCGTCGCCAGCGCCCGGAACACCGCGGCGATCGGCGGCGGGACCGCCAGCCGGAACTCCGCCACGATCCGGAACAGGTCGGTGAACATGTCGATGTCCGGGCCCTGCCCGTGCGCCTCGGAGTGCGGCACGTGCTTGGCGACCAGGGCCCCGAGCGCGCGCTCCAGCCGCTGCTCGTCGATCTCGTCCGGCCGGTCGACGATCTCCAGCAGCCCGTCGCGCAGGCCGGCCGGGTCGCCGCGGTCCACCGCGGCCAGCACGTCCCGCAGGCCGCCGCGCAGCCCGGCGTCGAGCCGGCCGACCGAGCCGAAGTCCAGCAACCCCAGCGTTCCGTCGGCCATCAGCAGCACGTTGCCCGGGTGCGGGTCGGCGTGGAACACCCCGTGCAGCAGCACCTGCCGCAGCACGCAGTCCAGCAGCGCCCTGGCCAGGGCACCGCGCCGCTCCGGGTCGACCGACGGGATCCCGGTGCGCACCGGCGTGCCGTCCAGCCGCCGCATCACCAGCACCCGCTCGCTGGACAGCTCGGCGAACACCGCCGGCAGCACCACCGCGTCACCGGTGTAGGCGGCGCTCACCGCGGCGATGTTGCGGGCCTCCACCCGGAAGTCCAGCTCCTCGGTCAGCGCGGCGGCGAACCCGTCGGCCAGGTCGAGCACGCCGATCGACCGCGCCCACCGCGCCCGCAGGTCAAGCGACGCGGCCACCCGCAGCACGATGTCGAGGTCGCGCTCGACGACCTTCTCCACGCCCGGCCGGCGCACCTTCACCACCACGTCCTCGCCGCTGTGCAGCCGCGCCCGGTACACCTGGGCGATCGACGCCGCGGCCAGCGGCTCGCGGTCGAACTCGGCGAAGACCTCGCCGACCGGGCGGCCGTACTCCTCGGTCAGCAGCCGCTCCACCGCCTCCGGGTCGGCCGGCGCGACCTGGTCCTGCAGCAGGCTCAGCTCGTCGACGAACACCGGCGGCAGCAGGTCGGGGCGGGTCGACAGCACCTGCCCGAGCTTGACGAACGTGACCCCGCCGTCCTCCAGCGCCCGCCGCAACGACCTGGCCAGCACCGCCTGCCGCGCCCCGCCCGCGTCGGACCGGCGCCCGACCAGGTACTGCCCGATCCCGTGCCGCACGGCGATCCGGGTGACCCGCGAGTACCGGCGCGCCCTGGCGAACCGGCGGCGCAGCGACCGCACCCGCCCGAGGAGACCGAGCCCGCCGCCGCTGGGGAACGCCATCTCGGCGAGGAACAGGAACATCAGCGTGGCGAGGAACGCGCAGCCGGCCACCGGGATCAGCAGCCCGACGAACAGGCTCGGCGTGCCCTCGATGTTCGGCACCAGCGACACCATGAGCCGCCCGGCCACCGCGAACCCGACCGCCGCGCCGAGCAGCGCGCGCACGGTGCGGATCCGCACCCCGAGCACCCGCCGCGAGGCCACCACCAGCGGCCACAGCATGAGGAGGTAGACGGGCAGGCTGAGCAGCCCGAAGACCAGCGTGGCCATCGCGTCCCCCGAAATCGTCCCGACTGTCGCGGGCGATCATGTCATGCCCCAAACGCGACGACGGCCCCCTTCACCGAAGGGAGCCGTCATCGCGGTGGAGAGGTGGGCGGCGCGCCGGGACCAGGGGGAGGGGGAACCGGCGCGCCGCCCCGGCGGTCAGGCGTGCACCGCCTTGGCCGACTTGCTGTAGGCCGCGCGGATGGCGAGCGCACCCGCCACGGTCGCGGTCGTGATGCCGATCAGGCGGACCCAGCTCCCGCCCATCGCGACGATCTCGTCGCTTCGGGTGAGCCAGCTCGCCGCGTTGCTGCCGAAGAAGCCGCCCAGCTCGGCCAGCCCGGCCAGCACGGCGACGATCGTCGCCCACCGCCACTTCGGGTTGAGCATCAGGCCCGCGGCGACGACGAGGATGATCAACCCGGGCGGCACGACGGGCATCGTTATCCCGCCGAGCTTCTGCAGCACGAGCCCGACGGCGCCGACCAGCAGGCCGGCGATCGTCCAGACCCGGACCGGTGAGGTGGCCGGCGCTTGCGTACTCATGTTCACTCCCTGGCTGGTGGTGCCGTTCTCCGGTGAGTCCAAGACTCCCAGCGAACGGCGCCCAGGTCGTCGGGCGCACGAAGGCTCTTCGGCTACGCCGCCGGACGTACGCCGCCGGCTCCGACCGGTCCTCGGGAAGTAGCTCAGACCACCGCCCCGCTGTCCTCGCGGGACGGTCGCGGTGCGGGGGTGCGCCGCCGCCCGGCTCCCGGCCACTTCCGGTCCAGCAGGATCGCCACCGGGGACGCGGCGACCACGGTGGACACCGTGCCAACGAGCAGCCCGAGCAGCAGCGCCAGCGCGAAGTCGGCCAGCGAGCCGTCGCCGAGGACCAACAGCGCGCCCAGTACGAACAGCACCCCGATGCCGGTGTTCACCGTGCGCGGCAACGTCTGCAGCACCGCGGCGCCGGCCACCCGGTGGAACGGATCGCGCCGTCGTTTGCCGCGCAGCTCGCGCACCCGGTCGAACACCACCACCGAGTCGTTCACCGAGTACCCGATCACGGTCAGCAGCGCGGCCAGGAACACCCCGTCCATCGTCTTGCCGAGCCAGGTGAAGATGCCGAGCACCAGCAGCACGTCCTGCGCCAGCGCGGCCACCGTGGCGAGCCCGAGCCGCCAGTCGAACCGCACCGCCAGGTAGATCAGCTGCGCGAGCACCGCCAACCCCAGCGCCACCAGCGCCTTCGTCCGCAGCTCGGCGCCGAGGCTCGGGCCGATCTGCTCGTCCCGCACCTCCTCCGCGCCGCCGGCGACCGCCGCCACCGCGTCCCGGATCCGGTCGGTCTCCTCGTCCGACGCCGGCTCGGTGCGCACCGACACCGCGTCGTCGCCGGAGGCCTGTACCACCGCGCGCGGGAAGCCGGCGTCGGCCACCGCGTCGCGGACCTCGCCCAGGTCGGCCGGCGCGCCGGTCTCGTACTCCAGCAATCGGCCGCCGGTGAACTCCACGCCGAGGTTCGGGCCGACGAACACCAGCCCGGCCAACGCGAGCGTGACCGCCACCACCGAGCCGGCGATCCACCGGCCCGGCCTGGCCAGGAACCCGTCGTCCCGCCGCTCCACCCAGCGGCGCACCCGGCCCTGGTGCGCGAGGCCGCTCAGCGCCGGCCGGCCGAGCGGGGAACGCAGGGCGAGGTCGAGCAGCATCCTGGTCAGCACCAGGCAGGTGAACATCGACGCCAGCACACCGATCGTCAGCGTCACCCCGAACCCGCGCACCGGCCCGGACGCCAGCCAGAACAGCAGCCCGGCCGCGAGCAGCGTGGTCACGTTGGAGTCGACGATCGCCGACAGCGCGCCGCGGAACCCGCGTTCGCCCGCCTTGGGCAGCGAGCCGTCGTACTCCTCCCTGGCGCGCTCGAACGCGAGCACGGTCGCGTCGACCGCCATGCCGATCGCGAGGACGAACCCGGCGAGTCCCGGCAGGGTCAGGGTGGCCCCGATCCCGAGCAGGGCCGCGTAGGAGACGCCCGCGTAGCCGGCGAGCGCGACCACCGCGACGAACCCGGCCAGCCGGTACACCACGATCAGGAACAGCGCGATCAGGATCAGCCCGATGATCGCGGCCTCGGCGCTGGCGTCGATGGCCTCCGCGCCGAGCGTGGGTCCGACGGTCCGCTGCTCGATCACCTCGACCGGGACCGGCAGCGCGCCCGCGGTGATCAGCAGGGCCAGATCGGCCGCCTCGGCCTGGCTGAACTGGCCGGTGATCGAGGTGCCACCGCCGAGGATGCCGACGCCGCAGGACACGCTCGGGTCGACCTGCGGGGAGGAGATCACCTCGTCGTCGAGCACGATCGCGACCCGGCGGGCCGGGTCGCCGGGCGGTGCGCAGGCGGCCTCGGCGGTCAGCCCTTCCCAGGCCCGGCTGTCCCGGAACTCGACGCCGACGGTCCAGCCGGCGCCCTGCGGATCCCGGGCGGCCTGGGCGTCCTCGACGCCGTCGCCGCTGAGCGCGGCGGGGCCGAGCAGGAGCCGCTGGCCTGCCTCGTCGGCGACGATCCGTTGGCCCTCGGCCGGCTGTTGTTCCGGCCCGGCGATGCCGACCACGGGGTGGAAGCTCAGCGCGGCGGTGCGGCCGATCACCTCGACCGCCTCGGCCGGGTCGCGGACGTCCGGGAGCTCGATGATGATCCGGTTGTCGCCGCTGCGGGCCAGGGTGGGTTCGGTGACGCCGAGCGCGTCGACCCGGCGGCGCAGGACCTCGATCGCGCGGTCGGTGCTCTCGGCGTTGGCCTCGACGGTGGGGGAGTCGTGGGTCTCGAGGACGATCTGGGTGCCGCCGCGCAGGTCGAGGCCGAGGCGCGGGGCGGTGGTCAGGAGCAGGTACGTGGCGGCGGCGAGGACGGCGAGCGACAGGAGCGCGCGGGTGAGCAGACCTCGCCGCGCGGGGGTGCGCGGCACGGGGGTTCCTCCAGGGTGACGGATGGCTTCTCGGCGTCGGTCACCCTGGAGGCGCGCGGCCGGCCGCCGGCCGCTGGGCCGCGCGCGGGTGCGCGGGCTGGTGGATGTCGTCGGCGCGAACCTCGACGGTCAGGTGCTCCCGCGCCGGTGCCGGTTCGTCGTCGGCCAGCGGCAGGTCGGGCGCCCCTGGCGGCTGCGCAACACCCGGCGCGGGCGCGGCCACCGCGAGCACGACGGCCCCGTGCCCCGGCCGGTCCGGTGTCTCCACGTGCGCCGAGGTCCCGAGCCCGAACACCCCCAGCACGGCGACGAGCACCGCCACCGCCACGCCTCGGCACCACCCGGGCCCACCGACCTCCACCCCCGAACGATAACCCCCGCCGACCCGGGAACGTACGACTCACCGGACGGGAACGTACGACTCGCGGCCTTCGCGAGTCGTACGTTCCCGGTGCGCGAGTCGTACGTTCCCGGTGGGGCTAGTCGACGCGGCGGACCATGGGGAGGTTGGAGCGGGTAGAGAGCATCGACACCAGGACCGCCAGCAGGGGGACGGCCACGACGGTGACCGCGAGGCTCTCCCAGGGGACCGGGAACGCCAGGTCGCCGGAGAGGGGGACCACGACGAACCCGATGCCCGCGCCGACCACCAGGCCGAGGACCGTGCCCATGCCGCTGATCACCAGCCCCTGCGCACCGGCCAGCAGGCGTCTGCGCCGGGGTTGGGCGCCGACGGCCGCCAGCGTCGCCAGGTCCGCCCGGCTCTCGGCGGCCGACAGCGCCACCGTGATGCCGACGCCGAGCAGGGTCACCAGGCCCGCTCCCCCGGCCAGGCCAAGGCTGACCGCCTGGATCTCCGCCGACTCGTCGGTGTTCACGTACCCGTTCAGCCCGTTGTCCTCCGCGGCCGCGAGCGCCGTGTCGATGTCGTCCTGGGTCGCCGTCGGGTCGTGGGTGACCACGTACCCGCCGACCTCCGGGGTCCAGCCGTGCTCGGCCGCGGTCTCCGCCGAGACGAACACGGCGGGAAACTGGTAGTACGGGTACTCCGACTCCGGCTCCAGCAGCCGTCCCGGCAGGGTCACCCGCTCGGCCTCCTCGTCGGCCTCGGTCGACACCGCGCCGGTCGTGGCGTCGTCGGGGAACAGGCACTCGTCCAGCACCAGGACCTCGCCGCGGTCCAGGGCGGCCAGCGCGGCCGGGGACGGCGGGCTGCCGGTGGCCAGCTCGATCAGCTTCGGGGTGGCGATGCCGGCCTGCGCCCAGCTCATGTCGCACCTCGGGCTCGTGGAGTCCGGCGACCCGAACGCGACTGGGGTCGGCCCGCCATCAGGGGTCGGCGTGGATCCCGACAGCATCGTGATCTCGAGCGCCTCCCCGCCCGGCAGCTCGGCAGCCACGTCCCCGGCGCCGGTCGCGAGCTGCTCGTCGCCGTCGCTGAGCATCGGGTCGCCCTCCACGATGACCGTGTTCTCCGGCTGGCTGCGGAAGTCGGTGGACCTGCCGGCGGCCAGGCCGAACGACATGGCCACCGCGCCGGCGACCACGATCATGATGGCCGCGACCGCGGGCACCGTGCGGTGCCGGTGCCGCCCCGCGTCGCGCACCGCGAGCCGGGCGGACAGCGGCAGGCGCGCGGCGAACCGGCCGAGCGCGCCGAGCAGCCCCGAGCTCACCATGATCACCCCGACCACCATGGCGAGCCCGCCCAGCACCGCGCCCACCGTCGGCAGCATGACGTCGGGCGAGGTGTAGACGGCCCCCTCCTGCTCGAGCATCGCCTGGTAGTCGGCCATCACCTGCCTGGCCAGCAGCCCCGAGACGACCACGCCGCCGATCCCCACCCCCAGCAACACCACACCGAGGACCGGCAGGCGGGCGGTCATCGCCGTGCTCCGGAACCGCTGGGCCAGCGCGTCCACCGGCCGCATCCTGGCCACGCCGATCGCCGGCACCAGTGCCGCCCCGAGCCCGGACAGCACGCCCACCGCCGCCGCGACCACCAGCTCGATCCAGCCGAACCGCCAGCCGTCGACCAGCTCGTTGGTCAGCCGCTGCCACAGCGGCGTCCCCGCCACCAGCACCAGCCAGCCCAGCACCAGCCCGGCGAGCGCCCCGATCGTGCCGAGGAACAGGCCCTGGGCCAGGACCGTGCGCCGGACGTGCTTGGACGTGCCGCCGTTCGCGCCGATCAGGCCCAGCTCGCGGACCTGCCGCCGCGCCCCGACCGCGAACGCCGCCCCGGCGAGCAGCACCACCTCGAGCACCCCGAACAGCACCACGAGCGCGACCGGGCCCGCGGTCTCCAGGAAGTCGCCGCCGCCCGTCATCAGCGCCGGGTAGCGCTCGGGCTGGGTGTGGACCTCGCGCGGGGTGAACGTCACGCCGTGCTCGGCCAACACGGGCCACACGGAGTCGGGGTCGACGCCGTCGGGCAGGTCGACGTAGTACCCCAGCACCATCTCGGGGAACGAGACCCCGGCGTCGGCCATCGTCGAGCCCGGTCGCGTCAGCACGGCCTGCTGGTCGAGCTGCAGCGGGTTGACCGCCATCCCGCTGACCGTGGCGGTCCTTCCGTCGTCGACGGTGATCGTCGCACCGGGACGCAGGCCGTCACCGTCGTCGGTCAGCAGGCCGAGCCGGTCCGCCAGCGGCTTGGTGACGACCGCCTCCGCCGGGTCGTCCGGCGCCCGCCCGGCGACGATCCTGGCCCGGTGCTCGGTCAACGGGTCGCCCACCGCGAACACCATCAGGTCGGTGCGCACGATCCGGTCACCCTCGGTCAGCTGCACGCCGAGGAACTTCGGCTCTGGCACGGCGCGCGAGCCGGGTGGCAGCATGCCGAGCAGGTCCACCGCCGCCGGGTCGCGCTCGGTCTCGGCCGTCGGGTCGTGCATGCCGTAGGGCGACATACCCGGCCGCCAGTCCGGCAGGGCATGCTGTCCGGTGATCTGTGCCAGGCCGTCGGCGGTGCCCATCGCCTGGTAGAGGTTGTGCTCGGCGCCGCTCATCGTGCGCAGCATCCCGTCGATCACGGTCGCTCCGGCGATCGGCACCGCGATCAGTGCCGCGATCAGGATCGACCGCTTGAGGTTGCGCCGCACGGACCGCCGTGCGATCCGCAGCGCCGGCCGCCAGCCGCTCGTCCACCGGCTCACTGCGCCCCCAGCAGGCTGTCCGCGGCCGGCATCGCGCCGGTCTCGTCGACGATCCGGCCGTCGCGCAGGAACACGATCTCGTCCGCCCACGCCGCGTGCCTGGCCTCGTGGGTGACCAGCAGCCCGGCGGCGCCCGCGTCGCAGCGCGCCCGGATGGTCCGCAGCACGGCCTCGCCGGTGTGCGAGTCCAGGGCGCCGGTCGGCTCGTCGGCCAGCAGCAGCCGCCGCGGCCCGACCAGCGCGCGGGCGATCGCCACCCGCTGCTGCTGCCCGCCGGACATCTCGTCCGGGAACCGTTCGGCCAGGTTCGCCACGCCGACGTCCTCCAGCGCGGTCATCGCCTCGGCGCGGGCGACCCGCACCCGGACGCCGTCCAGCTCGCGCGGCAGCGCCACGTTCTCCACCGCGGTCAGGGCGGGGATCAGGTTGAGGTCCTGGAACACGTAGCCGATGCCGCGCCGGCGGAGTGCGGCGAGCCCGGCCCGGTTCTGCTCGTCGAGCCGGTTGCCCTCGACCTCGACCACGCCCTCGGTCGGCGTGTCGAGGCCGCCGGCCAGGTGCAGCAGCGTCGACTTGCCGGACCCGGACGGGCCCATCACCGCGACCAGCTGCCCGGCGCGCACCCGCAGGCTCACTCCGTGCAGCGCGTTGACCGCCGTCTCGCCGCTGCCGTGCACGCGCGTGACGTCCCGCAGTTCGAGCGCGTACTCGGTCATTGGACGACCTCCTGCTCATCGGACTCCACGGCGGGGGTGGCGGCCGGACGGGGTGGCCTTCTGGCCAGCCGGGTCTCGGAGTGGTCGAGCCAGCGGACCTCGGCCTCCGCGCGGAAGATCATCGAGTCGAGCACCAGCAGCCAGGCGAGGTCGGCGTCCTCGTCGGCGCGGGTCTTGAGCCGGGTCAGCTCCTGGAGGTGGCGCACGGTCGCGGTGCGCTGCGCCTGGACCACCGCCCTGGCGTCGACGCCGGGCGTGGTGACCGCGAGGGCCACCTTGATCGCCAGCTCGTCCCGCGGCCGGTCGTCGCTGGTGACCGGGGTGGCGAACCAGCCGGTCAGCTCGGCGTGCCCGCTGTCGGTGAGCCGGTAGACGACCTTGCCCTGCTCGTCGGACTCACCGGTCTCCTCGACCAGGCCGTCCCGGTGCAGGCGGGACAGGGTCGTGTAGACCTGCCCGATGTTGAGCGGCCAGGTGGCCCCGGTCGAGCGCTCGAACTCGGCACGCAGCTGGTAGCCGTACATCGGAGCGCGCTCGAGCAGGGCGAGCAGGCCGTACTTGATGGACATGGATACGGAGTATGCATACTCGGTATCTACGTGGCAAGTCTCAGAGCCGTTCGAGCGTGGCGGCCGCGACGGACGGGTCGGCACCCGCCTCCGCGAGGCGCTCGCCCTCCGGGTGCCAGATGCCGCTACCCACCGGGCCGGCCAGGACGGTGTACAGGCCGTTGTCGGCGGCGCGCTCGGTGACCAGCGAGTCGGGCGGGCCGGGCCGGTCGAGCGGGGTGCCGACGAGGTAGACCTGGCAGCCGTCCCGGGCGGCGGCGCGGGCGTGCTCCGCGTGGTGCACGTCCTCGCCGATGGCGACGCCGAGCCGCCAGGTGTCGAGGCTGACGGTGTGACCCAGGGTGCCGGCGCTGATCCCGACCGCCCGTTCGGCCGCGGTCAGGTGCTGCTTGTCGTACCGCCCGACCGGCTGCCCGCCCCGGCCGAGCACGTGCGCGGACACCAGGATCCGCCCGTCCTCCCAGACCGGCGCCCCGACCACCGCGGCTGTGCGGCTGTCGGCACACGCGTCGGCCAGCGGATCGAGCCGGCTGTCGGTCTCGCCCACCGTGTACTTGGCCGGCTCGACGACGACCGCGGTCAGCTCCGGCCCGGTGAGGAACAGCTCGGGCAGGACCACCAGCTCCGCCCCCTGGTCGGCCGCCAGCCGGACCAGCCGCGCCGCCGTCGCCACATTGGCCGCGACGTCCAACGCCACACAGCTCGCCTGCCCGGCGGCCACCGTGAGTGGTGCGTTCATGCGGCCGATTGTCTCGACCGCGCGGGTACGGAACGCGCAGGGGTGAGTACGGTCAGCCCCCGCGCCGGTCGAGTTGCTCCCGCTGGGGGACGACGGTGTACTTCGGGTCCTCGGCGGAGGCGACACCGGCGTGGAAGACGCCGAAGCGGGTGCACGCCGACCCGGCCAGCGCGGCCGCGCCGCCGAGCACCGAAGCCACCCTGGACTTCCGGCCGAGTACCCCGCCGAGCAGGGCCCCGGTCACCGTCAGCGCCTTGGCCGCGCGCATCAGCCGGCCCGCCTTCCCGGTACGCAGCGGCTCCGCGGCCAGGCCCATCCCGGCCTCCATCCGCTTCGCCGCGGCCAGTTCCAGCACGCCGCCGAGTACCGCCGCGCGCCGCGCCGGGCCCGCCTCGCCCACCGGGGCGGCGATCATGCCGAGCCCACCCGCCGCCGCGGCAGCCGAGCCGACGAACACGAACGGCAGCTCCCGGTGACCCTCGTGCCAGGACGGCACCGCGGTGTCGGCGACCAGTACCGCCGTGTACGAGGCCACCGCGGGCCCGACGACGGCCGCGCCGAGGGTGGCCGCGCGGCCGGCACGGGGGAGCAGACCGGTCAGGTCCGACACCGCGGCGGCACCCGCGGCCGGCCCGTACGCCATCAGGATCCAGGTGCCGACGCTCATCGGGGAGCTCGGCTTGACGGTGCGCAGCATGTTCAGGAACCGCGCTGGCCGGCCGAGGTCGTGGACCAGCGCGTACAGCGAGCCCGAGATCCCCACCAGCGCACCGACCCGGCAACTCCTGGCCAGTGCCCGACGCCCGGTGAGCTGCGCGCCCGCGGCCAGGATCGACGACGCGCCGGCCAGGCCACCGAGGAACAGGTACCCGGCGATGTCCCCGGCGTGCCAGGTCGGCTTGTTGAGCACCGGCCTGCCGTAGTACGAGGTGAACTCGGCGTCCGGGACCATCGGCTGCTCGCCCCGGCGGCCCCGTCGCCCGCGCTTGCGGGCGCCGACCACGGCCGTGCGCTCGGGCGGGGACGTGGCGTCGGCGCGGACGTCGGTGCCGTCGCGGACCGGGCCGGTCATCGCTTCCTCCCGAGGAACGTGGCGGCCAGGCCGGTCAGCAGCGTGGCCGCGGCGAGCCCGGCGCGGCGCCACATCGCGGGCAGGTCGCGGGTGGTGACCTTCGGCGCCGGCGGGAAGCCGTACACCTCCGGTTCGTCGAGCAGCAGGAAGAACGCGCCGTTGCCGCCGACCCCGTCGTCCGGGTCGCGGCCGTACAGGCGGGCGTCGTCGATGCCGGCGTCGTGCAGCTGGGCCAACCGCTCGTCGGCGCGCTCGCGCAGCTCGTCGAGGTCGCCGAACTGGATGGAGTCGGTGGGGCACGCCTTCGCGCACGCGGGCTCCATGCCGTCGCCGACGCGGTCGTAGCACATCGTGCACTTCCACACCCGGCCGTCGTCCTCGCGCTGGTCGATCACCCCGTACGGGCAGGCGGGAACGCAGTAACCGCACCCGTTGCAGATGTCCTCCTGCACCACGACCGTGTCGAACTCGGTGCGGAACAGCGCGCCGGTCGGGCACACGTCGAGGCACGCCGCCTCGGTGCAGTGCTTGCACACGTCCGAGGCCATCAGCCAGCGGAACTCCGAACGGTCCGCCGCACCCGGCATCGCCGGCATCCCCAGGTCTACAGTGGACGCGGCGGACGCCGTGCTCTCCTGCCCGCCAAGGGGTTTGCGCTGTTCGATGAACGCCACGTGCCGCCAGGTGTCCGCACCGAGGCCGACCGTGTTGTCGTACGACATCCCGGTGAGCTCCAGCCCGTCCTCCGGGATCAGGTTCCACTCCTTGCACGCCACCTCGCACGCCTTGCAGCCGATGCACACGCTGGTGTCGGTGAAGAAACCCTTGCGCGGCGCGGGGTTCTCGTAGCCGGTGTCGGCCGTCATGGCTCAGACCTCCGTTCCGGTGTGCTCGGTGACGCCGGCCCGGTCCCGGTACGCCCGGACGAGCGCGGGCAGCGCGGGCCCGCGCGGGCGCCGGCCCGGCCGGATGTCCGCGCTGAACGTCTTGACCTCCTGGATGTGCGAGCTGGGGTCCAGCGTGATGCCGGACAGCTCGTTGGCCGCGTCGCCGGTGCTCAACCCGTTGGGGCCCCAGTGGTACGGCAGCCCGATCTGCTCGACCGCCCGGCCCTGGACCCGGATCGGGGTCATCCGGTCGGTCACCAGCACCCGCGCCTCGATGGCGTTGCGGGCGGTGACGATCGTGGCCCAGCCGCCGTTCTCCAGGCCACGGCTGGCGGCCAGCTCGGGCGAGACCTCACAGAACGGCTCCGGTTGCAGCTCCGCCAGGTACGACGTCGAGCGGGACATGCCGCCCGCGGTGAAGTGCTCGGTGAGCCGGTAGGTGGTGATCACGTACGGATAGGTGTCGCCGCCGACCGGCTGGTAGCGGTTGTGCTCGTGCGGGTACACCAGCCGCGCCGGGTTGCGCTGCTGGCGGTACAGCGCGTTCGGGAACGGCGAGTCCTGCGGCTCGTAGTGCGCCGGCATCGGCCCGTCGAGCACCCCGGCCGGCGCGTACAGCCAACCCTTCCCGTCGGCCTGCATGATGAACGGGTCCACTCCGGACAGTGCGGCGACGCCGGAATCGTCCTTGTCCGGGCGGTAGTCCGGGGATTTGTCCCGCTCGAAGTCGGGCACGTCGTGGCCGGTCCACGCGCCCGCGTCGGCGTCCCACCAGACGAGCTTCTTGCGCTCGCTCCACGGCGTCCCGTCCGGCCTGGCCGACGCGCGGTTGTAGAGCACCCGCCGGTTCGCCGGCCACGCCCAGGCCCACTCGGCGGCGATCCAGTCCTGCTCGTCGGCCGGCTTCTTGCGGGCGGCCTGGTTCACCCCGTCGGCGTAGACGCCGCAGTAGATCCAGCAGCCGCAGCTGGTCGAGCCGTCCGCGGCGAGCTGGGTGTAGGCGGTGAGCAGGTCACCGTTCGCGTCCCGGCCGTTGATCTCCTGGAGGACCGCGTCGGCCGACGGCTCGTCGTGCGGGCCCTCGACCGGGTAGTCCCAGGTGAGGTCGAGCACGGGCCGGTCGACCGGGTCGGTGGAGCCGGCGAGCTTCGCCCGGATCCGCAGGCCGAGGTGGTACATGAACCACAGGTCGCTGCGCGCGTCGCCATCGGGTTCGACGGCCGCCTCGTGCCACTGGAGCCAGCGGTTGGTGTTGGTGAAGCTGCCGGCCTTCTCGGTGTGCGCGGCGGCCGGGAAGAAGAACACCTCGGTCGCGTTCTCCTCGGTGGACAGCTCCCCGGTCTCGATCTCCGGCCCGTTCTGCCACCAGGTGGCGCTCTCGATGAGGCTGAAGTCCCGCACCACCAGCCATTCCAGGTTGGCCATGCCGAGCCGCTGCATCTTCGCGTTGGCCGAGCCGACCGCCGGGTTCTCGCCCATCAGGAAGTAGCCCTTGCAGCGCCCGGCGAGCTGCTCCATCACGGTGTCGTAGGTGGAGTGGCTGCCGGTGAGCCGGGGCAGGTGGTCGAAGCAGAAGTCGTTGTCGCTGGTGGCCGTGTCGCCCCACCACGCCTTGAGCAGGCTGACGAAGTAGTTCTCCATGTTGGCCCAGAAGCCCTTGCGGGCGGCGTCGGCCTGGATGAAGGAGCGCAGGTTCTGCTGGTGGTGGGCGTAGGGCATCGGCAGGTAGCCGGGCAGCAGGTTGAACAGCGTGGGGATGTCGCTGGAACCCTGGATGCTGGCGTGCCCGCGCAGCGCCTGGATGCCGCCGCCCGGGCGGCCGATGTTGCCGAGCAGCAACTGCAGTACGCAGGCGGCACGGATGAACTGGGCGCCGGTGGAGTGCTGGGTCCAGCCGACGGCGTAGCAGAACTGGCTGGTGCGCTCCGGCCCGGAGTTGTCGACCAGCGCCCGGCAGACCTTCCGGAACGTCTCCTCCGGGATCCCGCACACCTCCTGCACCATGGCCGGGGTGTAGCGGGCGTAGTGCCGTTTGAGGATCTGGTAGACGCAGCGCGGGTGCTGGAGGGTCTCGTCGCGTTCCGGGCTGGTGCCCTCCAGCGCAGCGCCGCCCGAGCCGTGCTGCTCGCCCCGGCCGGCGTCGCGGATGTCCTGCTTGTCCTCGTGACGCTGCCCCGGGGTCCGGTCCCGCACGCCGCTCGCCGGGGCGGCGGGGGCGCCGACGTAGCTCCAGGTGTCGAACGAGTACGTGCGGGCCTCGGTGTCGAACCCGGAGAACAGCCCGTCGAGGTCCTCGGTGTCCTGGAAGTCCTCGGTGACGATGGTGGCCGCGTTGGTGTAGTTGACGACGAACTCGCGGAAGATCGCGTCGGTCTCCAGGACGTGGTTGATGATCCCGCCGAGGAACGCGATGTCCGTGCCGGCGCGGATCGGCACGTGCAGGTCCGACAGCGCACTCGTCCGGGTGAACCTCGGATCGACGTGGATCACCGTCGCGCCACGTGCCTTGGCCTTCATCACCCACTGGAACCCGACCGGGTGGCACTCGGCGAAGTTGGAGCCCTCGATGACGATGCAGTCGGAGTGCTGCAGGTCCTGCATGAACCCGGTGGCGCCGCCGCGCCCGAACGAGGTGCCGAGCCCGACGACGGTCGAGCTGTGGCAGACCCGGGCCTGGTTCTCGACCTGCACGACCCCGAGACTGGTGAGGAGCTTCTTGATCAGGTAGTTCTCCTCGTTGTCCAGCGTCGCGCCGCCGAGGGAGGCGATCCCCATCGTGCGGTTGACGGTGACGCCCTCGTGCTCGGCCTCCCAGGTCTCCCGCCTGGTAGCGATCACCCGGTCGGCGACCATGTCCATGGCCGTGTCGAGGTCGAGTTCCTCCCAGCCGGTGCCGTGCGGCGGCCGGTACAGCACGGTGTGCCGGCGGGTGCTGCCGGTGGTGAGCTGGAGGGTGGCGGAACCCTTGGGACACAAGCGACCCCGACTCACCGGGGAGTCGGGGTCGCCTTCGATCTGGACGACTTTCTCGTCGCGTACGTAGACGTTCTGTGCGCAGCCCACCGCGCAGTACGGGCAGATGGACTTCGCCACCCGGTCGGCCGTGGCCGTGCGCGGGGTCAGCTCCGCACTGCGCCGGGACTGAACCGCCGACGCGCGGCCGGTCCGGTCCGGACCTCGTAGTTGCCGGTACACGGGCCAGTCGCGCAGTCCCACGTCGATCCCCTTCCACGGGCGTTCTCGACGCGATACCCGGCGGATCAGCGGTTAAACGTTCACCTCGCGAGGCGGCGGGCGAGGAGCTCCTTGCCCTGCTCACCACCCTTGCGGCTCTCGTTCTGGGCACGCTTGAAGAACTCGGCGAGCTCGGTGTCGCCGGCGCGCTCGGCGTCGTGGATGTAGGTCTCCAGCCGCAGGGCGTTGCTCAGGCAGGCCTCGACGAACCAGATGATGTTGTAGTCCTTGTCCACGGTGCCGGTGACCTGGCCGGTCTCGGTAGCAGTCACGGTGTCTCCTTCGTCGGGTTCCTCTCCCTGTCGCTCGGCTACCCACTCAGCGAAGTGCTAACCGACCGACCCGTTGACAAGGAAGCGCTTGACGTTCAAAATTTCTTTGCCAAAGGAGGGTGACGATGGGTGACGTCTTCGGAATCCGGGCGCGGTTCGATCGCGAGCACGCGGCGGTGTGGCACGCGCTGACCGACCCCGCGTCGCTGCGTGCCTGGCTCGGGGCGGACCACGTGGAGGTCGCGCTCGCCGAGAACCGGTTCGCGTTCTGGGGCCGGCGGATACCCCAGGGCGCGCCCGGCCGGCAACGGCTGCTCTCCGTCTCGCCCGACCACCTGGGCTTCCAGTGGGTGCTCGACGACCGGCAGACCACGGTCGACCTCCAGCTGTCCGCGGCGGACGGCGGGACGTCGTTGGTGCTGCGCCAGGACGGCCTGCCGACGCTCGACGAGCTGATGTCCCCGGACGGGCGGCGCGACGGCCGGCACACCATGCACACGTTCTGGCCGCTGGCGATCGGCAACCTGGCCGAGCTGCTCGCCGGTCGTGACGTGCTGCCGGGCACCGACTTCGGCGAGGAACGGGCGACCGAGATCCGCGTCGTGTTGACGATCGACGCTCCCGCGAGCGAGGTGTTCGCCTCGCTGACCGAGCCGGAGCTGGTCGAGCGCTGGTGGGGGTACGCACCGGAGATCGAGCCCCGGGTGGGCGGCGCGGTGACGTTCGGCGGCCGGGGCCGGGTCACCGAGTTCGACGAGGGCCGGGTGTTCGCCTACGCCGAGGACGGCATGGTCACCCGCTGGGAGCTCGCCGAGTCCGACGGCAGGACCACGCTGACCTTCGTGCAGAGCGGTTTCGGCCCCGACGAACTCGACAACGCCGCCCAGCACGAGGCCGGGTGGCGGGGCGGTCTGCTGGAACTGCGGCGCATGCACGAACTCGGCGCCGCCTGGGAACGGGCGAGTTCGGAGCTGCCGGAGTAGGTCCGGCAGCTCCGAAACCCGGAGGTCAGCCGCGGACGGTCTTGCGGCGGTTGCCGGCGATCGCCTCGGCGCCGCCGACCAGCAGGACGGCGGCCACGACGGCCAGCACGAAGCCGAGGACGTTGAGCTCCCAGATGTCGCCCGTCCCGAGCAGCCACGCGATCGTGCCGCCGATGATCGAGCCGACCAGGCCGAGCAGGAGCGTGGCGATGATGCCGAGGTGCTGCTTTCCGGGCTTGATCAGCCGGGCGAGCGCGCCGATGATCAGTCCGGCGACGATGAAGCCGATCATTCGATCCTCCAAGATGTCGTGGTCGACCCGGAAATTCCCCCCGGGTACCCATATCAAACCACCACGTCACTCTGCGTGCTGACTTGACTACTTACGTTTCATGGTCTAGACCAGTAGATGTGGTCTGGACCACGTCCCGGAGTTTCACCCTGCCTCACGGGAGTTGATTATGAAACTGAAACGAAAGTTGGCCATCTTCACCGCCGCCGCGGCGATCGCCCCGCTCGGGCTGTTCGTCCTGCCCGCGGGCACCGCCAGCGCGCACGGATACATCTCCTCGCCGCCCAGCCGGCAGGCGCAGTGCGCGCAGGGGATGCTCTCCTGCGGTGCGATCAAGTACGAACCGCAGAGCGTCGAAGGGCCGAAGGGCCTGCGCAGCTGCAACGGCGGCGTCGGCCGGTTCGCCGAGCTCAACGACGACAGCAAGCCGTGGCGGGCCACGTCGGTCGGCCAAACCGTGAACTTCACCTGGACGTTCACCGTGCGGCACCGCACGTCGAACTTCGAGTACTACATCGGCAACACCCGAGTGGCGAACTTCGACCTGGGCAACCAGCAGCCGCCACAGGGCCTGACCCACGAGGTGAACCTGAGCGGCTTCTCCGGCCGGCAGAAGCTCCTCGCGGTCTGGAACGTCGGGGACACCGCCAACGCGTTCTACGCCTGTGTCGACCTCAACGTCGGCGGCGAGAGCCCGGCACCGACCCCGCCGCCCACGAACCCGCCGCCGGCGGAGAACCCGGGCGGTACCTGGGCGACCGGCACCGCGTACACCGCGGGCTCGGAGGTCACCTACGGCGGCACCACCTACCGGTGCCTGCAGAACCACACCGCGCTGCCGGGCTGGGAGCCGGCGAGCACCCCTGCCCTGTGGCAGGCCCTGTAGTGCGAGCCGGCCGGTCCGTGCACCCAGCGGGCCGGCCGGCACCCCGGGAGCGCCCCATGATCCGCTGCCTGCTCGTCGCCGTCGTGCTGCTGCTGGCCGGGTGCGACAGTGCCCTCACCATGCGCACCGGCGCCTCGCGATCCGCGCCGCCGCTGGACGGCTCGTTCAACGACACCGACGTGATGTTCCTGCAGATGCTCGTCCCGCACCACCGGCAGGGCGTGCGGCTGGCCGCGCTCGCCGCCGACCTGGCCACCGACCCCGAGATCCGCGACTTCGCCGCCGCGGTCGAGGCCACCCAAACCGACGAGATCGCCGACATGGAGTCCTGGCTCACCGAGTGGAACCAGCCGATCGCCGCCGATCCCGACCCGAACGCGCACCACGGCCACGGTGACGGCCTGCACTCCGCCGACCCCTCGGTGGTCACCGCGCTCGCGGAGACCCCGGCGGCCCAGTTCGACCGGGCCTTCCTCACCTCGCTCACCGGCCACCAGCACGGCGCGGTGAAGCTGGCCAGGATGGAGCTCGAGGACGGCCGGCACCCGGACGCGCTGGACCTGGCCGACCGGGTCGTGGAGTCCCGTACCGCGCAGGTCAAGCAGATGGCGACGTTCCTCGCAACACCGTGAGGCCCTGCTGACAGCCGCTCCAACCTCGGGCAGAGTGGCGTCGAGCACCTCACGGAAGGAACACCAGATGGCAGACCTGGCACAGATCGGTGTCAGCGGGCTCGCGGTCATGGGCCGCAACCTGGCCCGCAACCTCGCGCGCAACGGCTTCTCGGTCGCGCTGCACAACCGCACCTCCGCGCGCACGAAGTCGCTGGTGGCCGAGCACGGCGACGAGGGCACCTTCGTGCCGACCGAGACGCTCGAGGAGTTCGTCGCCGCCCTGGAACGGCCCCGTCGGGTCGTGATCATGGTGAAGGCGGGCGCGCCGACCGACGCCGTCATCGACGAGCTCGTCCCGCTGCTCGACGAGGGCGACATCGTGATCGACTGCGGCAACGCGCACTACGCCGACACCCGCCGCCGCGAGGCCGACCTGCGGGAACGCGGCCTGCACTTCGTCGGCGCGGGCGTGTCCGGTGGGGAGGAGGGCGCCCTGCTCGGCCCGAGCATCATGCCCGGCGGCTCGAAGGAGTCCTACGCCACGCTCGGCCCGATGTTCGAGAAGATCGCCGCGCACGTCGACGGCACCCCGTGCTGCGTGCACGTCGGCCCGGACGGCGCCGGCCACTTCGTCAAGATGGTGCACAACGGCATCGAGTACGCCGACATGCAGCTGATCGCGGAGGCCTACGACCTGCTCCGGGACGGTCTCGGCGCGTCAGCCGCCGACCTGTCGAGGATCTTCGCCGAGTGGAACACCGGCGACCTGGCGTCGTTCCTCATCGAGATCACCGCCGAGGTGCTCGGACACACCGACGCCGCCACCGGCCAGGCGTTCGTGGACGTCGTGCTGGACCAGGCCGAGCAGAAGGGCACCGGCCGCTGGACCGTGCAGACCGCGCTCGACCTGGGCGTTCCGGTCACCGGCATCGCCGAGGCCACGTTCGCCCGCGCGCTGTCCGCGCACCCCGAGCAGCGGGACGCGGCCCGCGAGGCGCTGCCCGGACCGGCACGGGGCTCGGTCCCGGTGTCCGACCGCGACGCCTTCGTGGACGACGTCCGCAAGGCCCTGTACGCGTCCAAGGTGGTGGCCTACGCGCAGGGCTACGACCAGATGGCCGCGGCGAGCGCGGAGTACGGCTGGGACATCGACCTGGGCGCGATGGCCACCATCTGGCGGGGTGGCTGCATCATCCGGGCCAGGTTCCTGGACCGGATCAAGGACGCCTACGCCGAGGAGCGCCCGGCGTCCCTGCTGGTCGCGCCGTACTTCCGGGACGCGGTCGCCGAGGGCCAGGAGGCCTGGCGCCGGATCGTCGCGCACGCGGCGAAGGCCGGCATCCCCACGCCCGGGTTCTCCTCCGCGCTCGCGTACTACGACGCCCTGCGCGCCGACCGGCTGCCCGCCGCCCTGATCCAGGGCCTGCGCGACTTCTTCGGCGCGCACACGTACAAGCGGGTCGACCGCGAGGGCACCTTCCACACCCTGTGGGGCGGCGACCGCGCCGAGGTCGAAGCCTGAGTCATCCCCGGCCGGTGCGGGCCTGGAGTTCGTCGATGAGCTCGGAGGCCCGCGCCTTGGTCAGGCCGTCGGGCACCTCGACGCCCGCTTCCTGGGCGAGGGTGTGCAGGTAGGACCCCTGAGGACCGGTCATCGGCTCGTCGCCGGTGGTCCAGTCCTCGGGGTCCTTGTCCGGCACGGGTGTCACGTCGGTCATCGTGGACTCCTTCCTCGAACGTGCGTTCGAGGTACCCGGCGCGTCGAGGACGTACACCTACGGATCTCGGACCGGTGTCAGCACGATGCGGCCACTCGTCCCACCCCCGGCCTGGCGGAGCCACGCCGCTGCCACCTCCGCCAGCGGCACCGCCTCGTACGGCACCGCCAGCCGCCCCGCCAGCGCGTGGCCGGCGACCGTGCGGATCGCCGTGGCGCGTTGCTCCGGGGTCAGCTCGTTGTTGGTGTAGCCGAGCACCCGCAGGGACCTCCCACGGATCGTCGACGAGTCGAGCGGGCTGGTCTCCGACGCCGAGCCGCCCAGGTTCACCAGCCGTCCACCCGGCCCCAGCGCCCGTGCCGCGGCCGCCGCCGGAGCGCCGAACAGCGGGTCGACCACCAGGTCCACCGACCCGTCCGCCGCCTCGGTGAAGCGGGCCGCGAGCACCGCGACATCCTCGGTGTCCAGGGCCACCACGGCGTCCGCGCCGGCGCGGAGCGCGCGTTCCTGGGCCGCCGCCGACCGGGCGGCCGCCACCACCCGCCTGGCACCGGCCGCGCGGGCCAGCTGGACGGCCGACTGGCCGACCACGCCACCCGCCCCCAGCACGATCACCTGCTCGCCGGCCTCCAGAACACCCGTCCAGGTCAGGGCCATGTGCGCGGCCACCGCCGACAGCCCGAGCGCGGCGAACGCCACCGGGTCGGTGCCCGCCGGCAGCTCCACCAGCGACGACGCCGGTACCGCGACCACGTCCGCCATGCTGCCGTCGCCCGGTGCCATGCCGGCCGACGTGGGGAACCAGACCGGGTGCCCGCCGGCCAGGCCGACGCCCTGCACACCCGGCACGTACGGGGTGCGCGGACGCCCGAAGTACGACGTGCCGCTCGCGCACAGCAGGTCCAGCGGCGTGATCGGCGCCGCCAGCACCTCGACCAGGGTCTCGTCCCGCGCCGGGGCTTGGACGGCGCGCTCGACCACGGCGGGCGGCTCGCCTGCGGTGTGGATCTCGGCCGCGCGCATCAGGTCGCGATGTCCGGGTAGGGCAGCGAGAAGTGCGCCAGGCGCCGCGCGTACTCCAGCTGGAAGCCGAGACCGTCGTGATCCCGTTCGAACATCGCGATGAACAGGGTCAGCGTCAGGAACGGGTGCGCGCCCAGCTCGAACAGCCTCGGGTAGTCGTGGGTGGCCAGGGCCTCCCGCTCGGCGTCGGCGAAGCGCAGCCAGGTCGACGACTCGCCGGTGTGGCAGTTCAGCAGCCGGTTCGCCTCCGTCGACTCCCACCACTCGACCGTCCCCTGTGGATCGTCCCGGTAGCGCTCGACGAGCGAGGGGTCGCGGTCCACGGTGAACAGGAACTTGTTCAGCAGGTATTTGCTCACGACGACTCCTCGCAGGCTCGGAGTCGCCGCTCGCGGTCGCCCTGTGTCATTGGTTCGCTCGCAAGCTCGCTCACGACGCGGCGCCCCCGTTCGGGTACCAGGTGAAGTACGCCTCCATCGTGTGGAACAGGTCGTAGGTGTCCACGTAGTCGGCCTTGCGGCCCTCGCCCGCCACGCCCATCATCAGCATGAAGTCCATGAAACCGTGGGTGGCGTTCCCCGGCAGGTGCAGGCTGTCCAGCGTCACGTCCGCGCAGCAGCCCTCGATGTCACCGGTCGAGATCCACTCCACCGCCCGGCGGTCGAACTCCGGGTCCGGGCCGTGCGGGCCGAACTGCCTTGGTCCGCCCAGCTCCAGCGACAGGTGGCCGGTGCCGATCACCGCCACCCGCTGGTCCGACGGCCAGGACTCGACCAGCTCGCGGATCGTCTGTCCCAGTTGGACGAAACGTTTCGGTCTGGGCAGCGGCGGGGCGAAGATGTTGGTGTAGATCGGCACGATCGGCAGGTCGTTCTGCGGGCGCAGGGTGATGATCGGGCAGGTGATCGAGTGGTCGATCCGCAGCTCGTTGGAGAACGCCAGGTCGAAGCCGGCGTCGATGCCCTCGCGCAGGATGTAGGACGACAGGTCCTCGCTCCCGGTCATCACCATCCGGGGCAGGCCGAACTCGCGTTCCTCGTTGTACCAGTTCGCGTCGTAGAACGGCGCCTTGCCGACCAGGAACTGCGGCATGTTGTCCAGCCACAGCTGGTGGAAGTGGTCCGAGCCGACCATGACCAGCACGTCCGGGTTCGCCCTGGTCAGGGTCTCGCGGAACGCCTCGACCTTGCGCACCCACTCGTCGGCGAACGGGGGCCGGTCCTCGCCGGTCGCGGTGCTCGCCCGGTAGTAGAAGGGGTGGTGCGTGGACGCGATCACCGCGACCAGCTCAGCCATGCGGACCTCCTTGTGCGGATGGCGGGACGGACCGGTTGTTGAGGTCGACGGACAGGAAGATGTCGTTGCCGACCGGGTGGCGCAGCTCCTCGGCGAGCTGCCCGATCAGGCCGGCGGTCCTGGCCAGCAGCGCGAACCCGCGCAGCAGTTCCAGCGGCAGCCCGAGGTCGGCGAGCGCGGCCCCGCACACCCCGGCGCCGTTGAGCGGCAGCGTCTTCCCGAGCACCCGGGGGTGCACCCGGCCGATCGCGGCGAACAGCGACAGGTGCGGGCCGACCAGCCCCTCCTCCCGCGCGATCTGGAACAGCCTCGGCGTGCGCGGGTCGCCGTCCTTGTGCACGTGGTGACCGAGGCCGGGGATGAACCGCCCGGCCGCGCGTTCGGCGGTGACGACCTCCAGCGCCAGCTCGTCCCAGCCGTCGTCGCCGGCCGGCGGCTCGCGCTCGACGAGCACCTCGTGCAGGAACCGGCCGCAGTCCTCGGTGACGCCGAGGAAGCGGGACCCGCCGCCGAGCAGCCCGGCCGCCAGCGCGCCCTGCACGGAGTCGGGCGCGGACAGGTAGGTCAGCCGGGTGACGATCGCGGTGGGGGTGAAGCCGTGGTCGGCGAGCGCGGCCAGCACCGCCTCGAACACGCGGGTCTCGCCGGGCGTCGGGCGGCGCTGGGTGGCGAGCCAGAACGCCAGCTCGCCGAAGCCGACCTCGCCCATCACGTCGGTGGCCAGGTCCTTGCCCAGCAGGGTGATCGAGTCACGGGAGGACGCGCCGAGCGCCGTCGGGTACTCAGGCATCGGGATCGGCCAGCCACTTCCGCAGTTCGGCGCCGTGCTCGTCCAGCTCAGGCGGGGGTAGCCGGTAGCTCGCCGGGGTGGCGGAGAACCGGATCGGGTGACGGGTGGTGGGCACCGCGCGGTCGCCGTCGCCTACCTCGACCACCGGCTCCAGCTCGAACCGTTCGGCCATGGCGAAGCCGCCGTCGATCGTGTTGATCGGTCCGCACGGGACGCCCGCGGCGACGAGCAGGTCGAACCACTCGTTCGCGCCCCGGGTCCGCAGCCGCTCGACCAGCAGCGGGCGCAGCTCCGCGCGGTTCTCGGTGCGGTCGGCGTTGCGGGCGAAACGGGGGTCGTCGGCCAGTTCCGGCACGCCGAGCACCTCGCACAGCTTGCGGAACTGCGGGTCGTTGGCGGCGGTGACGATCAGGTCGTTGTCGGCGGTCGGCAGCGGCTCGTACGGGAAGACGCTGGGGTGCGCGTTGCCCATCCGGTACGGCACCGTCCCACCCGCCGCGTACGCCGAGCTGTGGTTGACCAGGCCGGTCAGCGCCGAGGACAGCAGGTTGACCTCGACCAGCTGGCCCTCGCCGGTGGCGTCCCGGTGCCGCAGCGCGGCCAGGATCCCGATGACCGCGTGGTTGCCGGCCATCACGTCGAAGACCGAGATCCCGGCGCGGTAGGGCGGACCGTCCGGGTCGCCGGTGAGGCTCATCAGGCCGGAGATCGCCTGGACCATCAGGTCGTAGCCGGGCACGTGCCGGCCCGCGCCGGAGCCGAACCCGGTGATCGAGGTGTAGACCAGGCCGGGGTTGCGCTCGCGCACCGACGCGAAGTCCAGGCCGAACCGGGCCAGGCCGCCCGGCTTGAAGTTCTCGATCAGCACGTCCGCGCGGGCGGCCAGCTCGCGGGCCGCCGCCGCGTCGGCGTCCTCGCGCAGGTCGAGCGCGATCGACCGCTTGCCCCGGTTGATCCCCAGGTAGTAGGTCGACACACCGTCGCGCACCGGAGGCATCCAGGTGCGGGTGTCGTCGCCGCCCGGGCCCTCGACCTTGACCACCTCTGCGCCCAGGTCGGCGAGCAGCATGGTGGCGTACGGCCCGGCGAGGATCCGGGAGAAGTCGGCGACGAGCACGCCGTCGAGCGGTCCGATGACACACCTCCGTCCGTATGGCGGACAACCGTCCGCGACAACGCTAGGCGCGTCCCGTGAGGACCGTCAAGCGGTGCGGGTCACGTGCGGCGCGGTGGCCAGCCGGGCGAAGTCGGCGCTGATCTCCCCCGCGGTGTGCAGCAGCAGCGGCAGGTGGTGCTCGACCAGGTGCTCGAGGCTGGTCTCGGCGGCGTGGGTGTTGACGTTCAGCGCGGCGACCACCCGGCCGGTGCCGTCGCGCAGGGGAGCGGCAACCGAACGGATGCCCAGGGCCAGCTGCTCGTCGGTGAGCGCCCAGCCGCGCGCCCGGACCTCCCGCAACGCCGCCTCCCGCTCGGCCCGGTCCGGCTGCCAGCGCGGGGTGAGCCCGGACCGGGTTGGCTCGGCCAGCACCGCGTCGACCTCCTCCGGACACAGCGCCGCGAGCAGCACCTTGCCGAGCGACGTCTGCAGTGCCGGGAACCGGGTGCCGATCTGCACGGCGAGGGCCACGATCTTGGGCACCGCGACCCTGGCGACGTAGACGATGTCCGAGCCGTCGAGCTGGGCGACCGAGCACGACTCGTTCGTCCGCTCGGACAGCCGCTCCATGTGCGGGCGGGCGACGTCCCACAGGCCCTGCGACCGGACGTAGGCCACGCCGAGGTCGAGCACCCGGGGGGTGAGCGCGAACCCGCCCGCCTCCGCGCGCACGTAGCCGAGTTCCTGGAGGGTCAGCAGGATCCGCCGGGCGGTCGGCCGGGCGAGCCCGGTCGCGGACGCCACGTCGGACAGCGACATCGCCGGCCGGTTCGGGGTGAACGCCGCGATCACGTCCAGCCCCCGCGCCAGCGCCTCGATGAAATCCGGTCCGGTGCGTTCCCTCGGCATGGCGGCTCCTTGACTTCCCTCGACCCGCGGATCAGAGTAACCCCACCAGGTCGCCGCTGTACGGACATGTGTCCGATGGAGAGGGAGCGCACGATGAACGAGATCGCGGCCGGACGCCCCATCGTGTTCCGCGGTGGCACCGTGCTGCCGATGGACGACACCCGCCGGGTACTCACCGGAGCCGACGTCCTCGTCGTCGGCGACACGATCGCCGCCGTCGGTCCCGAGCTTGAGGTTCCCGACGACACCGCGGTGATCGACGCGACCGACGGCATCGTCATGCCCGGCATGATCGACACCCACCGGCACATGTGGCAGACCGCCATGCGCGGCTACGGCGCCGACTGGACGCTCACCCAGTACTTCGTCTGGTACTACCTGGAACACGGTGTCAAGTTCCGCCCCCAGGACGTGCACGCCGGCAACGTGCTCGCCGCGCTGGAGGCACTGGAGGCGGGCGTGACCACGGTCGTCGACTGGTCACACGGCCTGCGCACCGTCGACCACGCCGACGCCGCCCTCGACGCGCTGCGCTCGGTCCCCGGCCGGTACGTCCTCGCCTACGGCAACATCCAGGCCCCGCCGGCCGAGTGGACCGCCGCACCCGAGTTCCACGCCTTCGTCGACCGGCTCCCGCGCGACGACATGCTCGGCTTCCAGCTGGCCTTCGACGTCACCGGCGACCCGTCCTTCCCGGAGAAGCCGGCGTTCGAGGTGGCCCGCGAGCTCGGCGTCCCGGTCACCACGCACGCCGGCGTGTGGGGCGCGACCAGCGACGACGGCATCCGGCTGATGCACGACAACGGCTTCATGGGCCCCGAGACGATCTACGTGCACGCCGCGTCGCTGTCCGCGGACTCCTACCACCGGATCGCCGCGACCGGCGGCTCCATCTCGGTGTCCACCGAGAGCGAGCAGAGCGCGGGCCAGGGTTACCCGCCCACCTGGGCGATCCGCGCGCACGGCATCCCGGTGTCGCTGTCGATGGACACCAGCGTGTGGTGGTCGGGCGACCTGTTCTCCGCCATGCGCGCGACGCTCGGCGCCGACCGGTCACGCGACCACCTGGAGGCGCACGCCAGCGGCGAGACGGTCACCGAGTGCCGGCTGCGGGCCGACCAGGTGGTGGCCTGGGCGACCCGAGGCGGCGCGGACGCGCTCGGCCGGTCGGACATCGGCACCCTGGAAGTGGGCAGCAAGGCCGACGTGGTGCTGATCAAGAACGAGCACTCGCCGGTGTCGTTCCCGCTGCTCAACCCGTACGGGCACGTGGCGTTCCAGGCCCAGCGCGGCGACGTGCACACCGTGCTGGTCGACGGCCGCCTGGTCAAGCACGAGCACAAGCTGATCGACGTCGACCTGCGCGCCGCCCGCAGCGCGGTCGAGGAGACCGTGTCGTACCTGCGCGCCGAGCTGGGCGAGGAGGCGTGGGAGGCCGGCATGCACCCGGCGATCCCGGAGAGCAAGATCCTCGACAACCCCTACACGTACACCGACTACCAGAGCTCCGCCACGCACACTCAGCGCACGGTGTAGGGCCCCGTCGAGGTCGCGTGGTAGCCCTTGGCGCCGACCGCGCGCGCCAACGGGCTCCGGAAGTCCCGGTCGGCCGCCAGCAGGTCGAGCACGTGCCGGAAGTCGTACCGGGGCCGCCAGCCCAGGACCTCGCGGGCCCGGGTGTTGACGTACACCCGGTCGATCGCGTCGAACACCCGCCAGCCGCGCCGGGCGTACTCGGCCGGCTGGTCGGGGAACAGGCGGGCGACCACGGCCGGCGCGTTCCGGTGCAGCTCCGGCAGGTCGGTGTAGGTGAACGGGGTGGTGGCGCTGACCACGAACCGGTCGAACCCGAGCGCCGGCGCGCGCTCGGCGGCCAGCAGGTGCGCGTCCACCACGTCGGCCAGGTCGACCCGCCGGTACAGGTACTCGGTCGCCTTGACGTTGGCGTCCGCGTAGGCGGCGCGCACCTCGTCGCGGTCGTCGGCCTCCGGGAAGAACCGGGAGGTGCGCAGTACGACCACCGGTAGTCCGAGGTCGCGGTGCGCCAGCTCGCACAGGTTCTCCGCGGCCGTCTTGGTGACGCCGTAGACGTTGCGCGGCACCGGAACCACGTCCTCGGTGATCCACGCCGCCGGCTCGCCGGACCTCGGCGTGAGTGCCCGGCCGAACGTGCTCGTGGTGCTGGTGAACACGAACCGCCGCACGCCCGCCGCGGCCGACTCCTCCAGCAGGGCGAGCGTCCCGGACACGTTGGTGTCCACGAACGCCTGCCGCCCGTGCGTGCCGACGTGCGGCTTGTGCAGGGTGGCCGTGTGCAGCACGGTCGACACCCCGGCCAGGCACGCCCGCACCACGTCCCGGTCGGCCACGTCACCGACGACGGTGGTGTGCGCCGACGGCAGCACGTCCAGGCCGACGACGTCCTCGCCCCGCTCGGTCAGCACCCGGACCAGGGCCTCACCCAGGTGCCCGGAGCTGCCGGTCACCAACACTCTCCCGTTCGCCACGGCCGACACTGTACGGCTCGGGCACGCGCGGATCATGCGCTTTGTTCCCTACCTGGCCCCCGTGGGTGCGGGAAGGCTTGGCGGATGCGGCCGACCGTGCGGGGCCTGGTCTGGGACCTCGACGACACCCTGTGGCGCGGCGACACCTCGCTGCCGTCGGCCGGTGCGGTGGGCACCCTGCACGCCCTCGACCGGCGCGGCATCCTGCACGCCGCGACCGGGCGCCGCGACCACACGGTGACGTTGGCCAGGCACGGCCTGGTCGACCTGTTCAGCGTGCTCGACTTCGGCCGGGACGCCAAGTCCGGCCCGGTGCGGGTCGCAGCGTCCACACTGGACATTCCACTCGAGACGATCGCGGTGGTGTCCGGCGACCCGGTGGCCCGCGCGGAGGTGAGCGCCGCGCTGCCGGCGGTGCGCTGCTACCCGGCCGCGATGGTCGACGGCCTGCCCGAACTCGGCGAGTTCACCCCGGACGTGGTGACCACCAACAGCCGCGACCGTCGGCACATCGTGCGCGCCGAGCAACGCCGCCGGACCGCGTCGACGACCCACCCCGGCACGTCGGCGTCGTTCGTCGCCTCGCTCGGCCTCGAACTGGAGGTCCGCGCGCCCATGCCGGGGGACCTCCCGGTCGCCACCGGTTTCACCACGACGGGCCGCCGGCTCGGCCCGGCGGAGCTGACGGCACTGGTCGACGACCCGGCCCACGAGGTGCTCACGGCGACCCTGCGGGACCGGTTCGGCCCGTACGGCGTGGTCGGGTTCGCCGTGCTGGCCCCGAGAACTGCCGCGACGGCGGTGGAACTGCTGATGTGCGAGCGGGTACTGGCCCGCGGCGCGGGTGCGGCGTTCCTGGACCACATCGTGACCCGCACCCTGCTGGCGGGGCTCCCACCGGTGGCGGAGTTCGTGCCGACCCCGGCCAACCGGCAGCTGCTGGTCACGCTGCGGTTCAGCGGCTTCGAGGTCACCGCCAGCACCCGCGACCGGATGACCCTGACCCTCGACCCGCGGCGCCCACCCCCGCCCCGTCACCACCCGGTCCGCCTGGTGGACGGCTAGCCCACCGGCGGAACCCGGCCGGGCACGCGCCGGTCCGCGCCCGCGTGGGGCAGTCCCGCCTGCTCGGGCGTGACCTGCGCTCGGCGGGTCATGGCCGCAGGAGGACCTTCACGGCGCGACGCTCGTCCATCGCCCGGTAGGCGTCGGCGGCCCGGTCCAGCGGCAGGGTGAGGTCGAAGACCTTGCCCGGGTCGATCGTCCGATCCCAGATGAGCCGGATCAGCTCGGGCAGGAACCGCCGGACCGGGGCCGGTCCGCCGTGCAGGTGCACCCCGGAGAAGAACAGGTCGATGCCGGGGATCGTCACGTCGTGGTTGACGCCGACGTAGCCGACGTGCCCGCCGGGGCGGGTCGCCCGCACCGCCTGCATCGTCGACTCCTGCGTGCCGACGGCCTCGATCACCGAGTGCGCGCCGAGCCCGCCGGTGAGCTCCCTGATCCTGGCCACGCCCGCGTCACCGCGCTCCTCGACGATGTCGGTGGCGCCGTACTCGCGGGCCAGCGCCTGGCGGTCGGCGTGCCGGGACATGGCGATGATCCGCTCCGCACCCAGCTGCCGCGCCGCGAGGACCCCCATCAGGCCGACCGCGCCGTCGCCGACCACGGCGACGGTCCTGCCCGGCCCCACCTCGGCGGCGACGGCCGCGAACCAGCCGGTCCCCAGCACGTCGGACGCCGCAAGCAGCGACGGCACCAGTTCCGGGTGTGGCCGGCCGGGGGTGGCCACCAAGGTGCCGTCGGCCAGCGGGATGCGGGCCCGCTCCGCCTGCGTCCCGATCGTCTGCGCGACGAACTCCCGGCGCACGCAGTGGGACTGGTAGCCGGCCCGGCAGATCTCGCACGTGTTGTCCGAGGTGACGAACGACCCGACGACGAAGTCACCGACCTCGATGGTCCGCACGTCCGGCCCGATCTCCTCGACGACGCCGACGTACTCGTGTCCCATCGGCTGGTGGTCGGCCTGCTCCACGCCCCGGTACGGCCACAGGTCCGATCCGCACACACAGGCGGCGGTCACCCGGATCACCGCGTCCGCCGGCTCGATGATCGACGGGTCCGCCCGCTCCTCGACCCGGATGTCGCCCGGGTCGTGCAGCACCACTCCACGCATTCCACGTCCCTCCTCGTTCGTGCGTCCACCCCCGGGGAACCCCTCGGATCCTGGGAGTTCCCTGGAAATGCGGCCGCATTCGCCGAGGACACGGCGAGCGTTCCCAGGAAGCCGTGACCTGTCGCCGAGAACGTGACGGCATGACCGACACCATCGAGGCACGCGGCCTCACCAAGCGCTACGGCGACCGGCTCGCCGTCGACGACCTCGACTTCACCGTCGAGCCGGGACGCGTCACCGGTTTCCTCGGCCCGAACGGCGCCGGCAAGTCCACCACCATGCGGCTCGTCCTCGGCCTGGACGCGCCGACCGCGGGCGACGTGACCGTGCACGGCCGGCACTACCGCGACCTGACCCACCCCCTGCATACGGTCGGCGCGCTGCTCGACGCCCGCGCCTGCCACCCGGGACGGACCGCCGCCAACCACCTGCTCGCGCTGGCGCAGACCGCCGGCATCGGCCGTCGGCGGGTCGACGAGGTGCTCGCGCTCGTCGGCCTGGAGAAGGTCGCCAACCGGCGCGCCGGCACGTTCTCCCTCGGCATGAGCCAGCGGCTCGGCATCGCCGCCGCGCTGCTCGGCGACCCGCCGGTACTGATGTTCGACGAGCCGGTCAACGGGCTGGACCCCGAGGGCATCCGCTGGATCCGCGGCCTGATGCGGGACCTGGCCGCCGAGGGCCGGACGGTCCTGGTGTCCAGCCATCTGATGAGCGAGATGGCGCTCACCGCGCACCACCTGCTGGTGATCGGCCGGGGCCGGATCATCGCGGACACCGGGCTCGACGAGTTCCTCCGCGAGCACGGCACGGAGTACGTCCTGGTCCGCGCCGGCGAGCTGGACCTGCTCACCCGCGTCCTGCGCCGCGCGGGAGCCCGCCTGGAGACCGACACCGACGCCCTGCACGTGCACAACCTCACCGCGACCGAGATCGGCAAGCTCGCCGCCGGGGAGGGGATCGCGCTGGCCGAGCTGACCCCGGTACGCGGCTCGCTGGAGGACGTGTTCATGGCCCTCACCGACTCCTCGGTCGAGTACGGGGTGACCGCGTGAACCTACTCCGTTCCGAGTGGACCAAGTTCCGCAGCCTCCGCTCCACCTGGCTCACCGCGGCCATGACCGTGCTGCTCGGCGTCGGCATCGGCGCGCTCGCGTCCGGCACCGCCGCCCGCACGTACACCGGCGAGGACTGGGACCCGACCGCGAGCAGCATGACCAGTCTGGTCGTCGCGCAGCTGGCCATCGGGGTGCTCGGCGTGCTGGTGATCACCAGCGAGTACGCCACCGGCACCATGCAACCGTCGCTGACCGCGGCGCCCCGGCGCGGCCGGCTGCTCGCCGCGAAGGCCACCGTGCTGGCGGGCGCGGCCCTGGTGCTGGGGCAGCTGATCGGGTTCGCGTCGTTCT
This sequence comes from Actinophytocola gossypii, assembly GCF_025165815.1. Lineage (GTDB taxonomy): Bacteria > Actinomycetota > Actinomycetes > Mycobacteriales > Pseudonocardiaceae > Actinophytocola > Actinophytocola gossypii. The sequence continues at coordinate 312,515 of NZ_JAFFZE010000015.1, forward strand.
TCACCGGGCAGGCGGTGATCGCCGGCATGGACGTGCCGCACGCCACGCTCGGCGAGCCCGGCGTGCTGCGCGCCGTCGTCGGCTGCGGCCTGTACCTGGCGGCGATCGGGCTGCTCGGGCTGGGGCTCGGCGCCGCGTCGCGGTCCACGGCCGGTGCGATCGGCGCGCTGGTGTCGATCACCTGGGTGATCCGGGCGCTGTCCTCGGCGCTGCCGGAGTCCTGGTCGAACTGGATGGACCGCTACTGGCCGACCACCGCGGGCGAGCGGATCACGGCCGTGCTGCGCGCCCCTGGCGAGCTCGGGCCGTGGGCCGGCTATTCGATCCTGTGCGCGTTCGTCGCGGCGGTCGGTGCCGCCGGCTACGCGGTCCTGCGGACGAGGGACGCGTGATGGCCGCAGGCCGGGAGGCGGCCGCCGGCGTCGCCGCCGGGGTTGCCGCCGGGGCCGCTGCCGGGGTGGTCGCGTGGCTCGGTATGGCCGGGTGGGCGCTGCTCGGCGTGACGACCCTCGGGCTCGGTGCCGCCGCCACGCCGGCCGCCGTGGCGCTCGCGGTCGGCGGTTCGGTCGGCGTCACCGAGGACCTGGGACCGGCCACGCTGAGCGGCTCGGTGCACGTGCTGCCGCTCGGCGTCTCGCTGGTGGGCGCGGTGCTGCTGGCGGCCGTGCTCACCACCTGGCCGCGGCTGGCGGGTGCGTCGGCGGTGGTCGTCGCCGGGCTCGTCGCGCTGCCGTTCCTCCCGGCCGGCGACCTCGACGTGCTGCCGTGGTCGACCCAGCTCGGCGGGCTGGCCTGGCTGGTCGTGGTCGTCGGAACACGGGTGGCGATGTGGTGGTTTCCGTGGGTCCGCCGGGTGGTGACCGTGTTCCTCGGGGCCGCGGCGCTCGCCACGCTGATCGGCGTGGTGGCGTCCGTCGCGGGCGGCGCGCGGGTGCTCGGCACGATGGTGCTCGCCGCGCCGAACCTGCTGTGCGTGGCGCTGACCAGAGGGCTCGGCGTGCCGTGGGAGACGCGTGGGCCGGACCTGCCGTTGCCGACGATCGACACCGGCGGGCTCGGGCCGCTGGCCGTGCCGGTGTGGCCACTGACCGCCGTCGCCGTGGTCGTACTGGTGCTGGTGGCGGTGTTCGCCGGCCGGCACGCGCCGTGGGTGGCGGCGGTCTGCCTCGCCGGCATGGTCGTCGTCGGCGGGGCGGCGGTGCGGCTGTCGGCCGGGTTCTTCGCGGTCGAGCTCGGCGTCGCCGGGAACGCACTCGCCGCCGCCGCGGCCGGGCTCGGGGGCGGTCTGGTGGCGTGGCTGCTCGTCCAGGGCGTCCGGTACTGGCATCGTCGGCACGCATGACGCCGAACCTGCTCGTCGTGGAGGACGACCCGACGCTGCGGGAACTGCTCGCGGCCAGCCTGCGGTTCGCCGGGTTCGCGGTGTCGGCGACGGCGAGCGGGGCCGAGGCGCTGCGAATCGCCGCGGCCGGGCCGCCGGATCTGGTCGTGCTCGACGTGATGTTGCCCGACGTCGACGGGTTCGAGGTGCTGCGCCGGCTCCGGAGCGGCGCGGTGCCGGGGCGGGAGGTACCGGTGCTGTTCCTCACCGCGCGGGACGCGGGTGAGGACAAGGTCGCCGGACTGACCGCGGGCGGCGACGACTACGTCACCAAGCCGTTCCGGCTGGAGGAGCTGATCGCCAGGATCAGGGCCATCCTGCGGCGCACCAGCGGTGCACCACGCGAGGTGCTGGTCGCGGGGGACCTGGAGCTGGACCCGACCGCGCAGCTGGTCACGCGTGGCGGCGAACCCGTGTCGCTGTCGCCGACGGAGTTCACGCTGCTGCGGTTCCTGATGGAGAACGCGGGCCGGGTACTGGCCCGCGAGCAGATCCTGCGGCACGTGTGGCGCTACGACTTCGGCGGCGACGCCAGCATCGTCGAGTCCTACATCAGCTACCTGCGACGCAAGGTCGACAACCGGGACCCACGGCTGATCCACACCGTCCGCGGTGTCGGCTACGTGCTGCGCGGTCCGCGGTGAGGCGGCTGTCGCTGCGGGCGCGGGTCCTGCTGATCGCGATGACGCTGCTGGTCGTCGGCATGGTCGCGAGCGACGCGGTGGTGCTGGTCGCGCTGCGCAAACCGCTGGTGGAGCGGGTGGACTCGCAGGTGACGCTGGGGGCGACCGTGCTGGCCGCCGTTCCGGAGTCGGTACTGGGCGCGCTCTCGGCCCGTGCCGGGGAGCGGACGCCGGACGGGTTCTACGTCGCCTACCTCACCCCGGCCGGCGACCCGACGCTGGCGGTGCGCGGCCCGACGTCGCCCGAGCTGCCGGACCTGGACAGTGCGGCGGTCGCGGAGCGCGGCGGTCGGCCGTTCGAGGTGCCGGGCTGGCGGGTGCTCGCCCTGCCGGTGCACGGCGGGGACGGCAGTGTCGTCGTCGCCGGCGCGCTGACGCAGGTCGACGCGACGATGGACCGGGTGCGGGCGGTGTGCCTGCTGGTCGGTGGCGGTCTGCTCGGCACGCTCGCGGTGGTCGGCTGGTTCTGGGTGCGCGCCGGGCTGCGGCCGCTGCGCCGGATCGAGGAGACGGCGACCGCGATCGCCGGCGGTGACCTGTCGCGCCGGGTCCCGCCCAGCACCGCGCCCGGCACCGAGGTGGGCCGGCTGACCTCGGCGCTGAACGGCATGCTGGCCCAGATCGAGGCGGCGGTGGCGGCCAGGGCCAGGTCGGAGGACCGCCTGCGCCGGTTCGTCGCCGACGCGAGCCACGAGCTGCGTACCCCGCTCGCCGGCATCAGCGGCTTCGCCCAGCTGTACCGATTGGGCGGTGCCGAGATCGAGGCGACGATGGACCGCATCGAGCGCGAGTCGCTGCGGCTGACCGGCCTCGTGGACGACCTGTTGCTGCTCGCCCAGCTCGACGAGCGCGGCCTCGAGCTGCGCCGGGGGCCGATGGACCTGCGCACGCTGGCCGCGGACGCGCTGCACGACCTCCGCGCGCTCGACCCGACCCGGCCGGTCAGCCTCACCGGCCTCGGCACGTCGCCGGATCCCGCGCCGGCGCCGGTCCTGGGTGACGAGTCACGGCTGCGACAGGTGGTGAGCAACCTGATCGGCAACGCGATCGCGCACACCCCGGCGGGCTCCGCCGTGCGGATCGGCGTCGGGACATCGGACGGGCCACCGGGCGGGGCGTCGGGCGGGGCGTCGGGCGGGATGTCCGGTGCGGTGGCGGTGCTGGAGTTCGCCGACACCGGTCCCGGGCTGCCGGCGGACCAGGCGGCGCGCGTGTTCGACCGCTTCTACCGGGCGGACACCAGCCGGGCCAGGGACCACGGCGGCGGCGCCGGGCTGGGTCTGGCGATCGTGTGGTCGCTGGTCACCGCGCACGGGGGAACGGTGTCGGTGAACACCAGCCCGGGAGAGGGCGCGACCTTCCGGATCGAGCTGCCGGCAGCCCCGACCGTCACCTGATGGGGCTATTGATCACCCGTCAGGAGTGTCGCCTACCGTCGACAACGGCAGAATGTGCTAGACGTTAGGTGTCCGGTGTGCCGGGAAAGGGCGAGTCGAGGCGCGGATGAAACCCAAGAAGGTTCTGTTGCTCGTGGCGGCGGCCGTCCTGATCTACACCTTGGTCGTTCACCCCACCCAGCTGGGTGATGGCGTGCAGACGATCTTCGGCTGGGTCGGGGACGGCCTCGAGTCCATCGTCGCCTTCTTCCGGAGCGCCGTGGAGTAGGCGGCGACTCAGGCGGCGCCGTCGACGAAGTCGGCGGCGAACTCGCCCAGGGCGATCCGGTTCGGCAGGCCGGTCTTGGTCATCAGGCTGCCGACGTGCCGCTCCACCGTGCGCGGCGACAGGTGCAGGCGGTCGGCGATCTCCCGGTTGCCCAGCCGGCCGACGAGCAGCCCGAGGACCTCGAACTCCCGCGCCGTCACCCCGGCCGACCGGAGCACCGCGGGAATCTCGTCGGTGCCGCTGCGACGCTGGGTGACCTTCGCCCCGGCCCGCCGCAGCAACGCCCGGCACGCGCCGGCCACCGCGGGCACGCCGGTGCGGTGGAAGTGGTCCTCGGCGGTGCGCAGCCAGCTCACCGGGTCGCCCCAGCCGTCGGCCAGCGCCGCCTCGCCCACCAGCCGCAGCCCCAGGTGCCGGCTCGTCGCGTACGGCTCGCCGACGTCCAGCGCCTCCGCGACCGAGGCGGACGCCGCGTCGACCCGGCTCTCCCGGCCGAGCAGCACCGCCTGCGCGAACAGCGTGAACTGCCGGTCCCAGCGCAGCGCGCTCGCGGGGTTGACCGTCACCGCCTCCAGCTCCGCCCACCCAGACTGTCCATACAGGACTGTGAGCAGGACGTGCATGCCGTGCCGCCCGGACAGGAAGTACACGCTCGACCCGTTGTCCTCACTGGACACCGCACGTTCCAGTTCGGACAGCGCGCGCGGCCGGTCCTCCTCCAGTAGCGCGCAGAACGCCGCCGCCAGGCCGTGCACCCTCGGCGCGTGCAACGTCAGGTCACCCTGCCAGCGCTCGAACTCCGCCAGCGCGGCGTCCATCTCCTTGCGGTTGCCCCGGTGCCCGGCCAGCACCGCCCGCACCAGCAGCACGTACTGGGTGGTCTCCAGCAGCCGCAGCCGTGTCGTCGACACCAGCACCCGGCCGGCCAGCGACGCGGCGCGGGTGAAGTCGCCGTGCAGCACCGAGTGCAGGGCGATGCTCGCCTCCGCCTGGTACTGCGCGGTGACCGCGCCGACCCGGGTGGCGACCTCGCGGGCCCGTTCCAGCCGCGCCAGGTCGCCGTGCCGCAGCGCGTCGTCGTTGCCCAGCCGGATCAGCGCGTGGATCTCCCAGATCGGCAGCTCGTGCTGGACCGCCAGCGCCCGCGCCCGCTCCAGGAACGCGGTGGCCTCGTCCGGGTCGCGGTGCCGGGTCAGCCCGCCGAGCAGCTGCAACGCCTGGCAGGCCACCACCGGCAGCGGCACCCGCTCGGCGACCTCCGCCGCCTGCCTGGCCATCCGCTCCGCCGCCGCCAGCTGGTCCTGGCCGGCCACGTCCAGCGCCAGGTGCGCGGCGACCACGTCGACCGGGGCCAGGTCCTCGGCGGAGGCGTCCGGCCCGAGCAGCGCCCTGGCCAGCCGCACCTGCTCGTGGCCGTCGTCGCTGCGGCCGGCGACCGTCGCCGCCCAGGCCAGCCGGGTGTGCAGGGTGGCGCGGCGCCGCGCGGTGACGCCGCCGACCCGGGCCAGCTCACCGACCGACGCCAGCGCCCGCTCCACCAGGCCCGCCTCGGCGAGCGCGTGCAGCAGCAGCTCCAGCGCCTCCGCCCGCGCGGCGACGTCGTCCGGCGGCAGGTACTCCAGTGCCCGGTCCAGCAGCGCCACCGCCGAGGTGGCCGCGCCGAGGGCCAGCGCGCGGCGGCCGACCTCGGTGTAGCGCAGGCCGGCGGCGCCCCGGTCGCCCGCGTCCACCCGCAGCGCCGCCACCACCTCGCACCACTCACCGGGCAGGCCGGGATGCACCACCTCGACGGCGTCGGCCAGCGCGCCGGCCAGCCGCTCGTGTTCGTGCCGGTCGAGCTGGGCGAGCACGGCCTCGCGGCTGAGCCGGTGGTGGAAGGCGTACCAGTCTGCGGTCTGCTCGTCCGGGGCGACGAGCTGCCCGGCGAGGTCGTCCTGCAGCAGGCTCAGCAGGTCGCGGTCGGACAGGCCGGTGACCCGCTGCACCACCGCGAGCGGGAACCGGGGGCCGAACGCGGCGGCCACCGACAGCAGCTCCCGGGACCGGGGCCCGAGCTGGGCGACCCGGCGGGCCAGCGGGCGCGCCAGGCCGGTGGTGAGGACGGCACCCGCGTCGCCGGTGAGCCGCCACGAGGTGCCGTCGGCGACCAGGACGCCGTCGTCGACCATGGCGGTGACGAGTTCCTCGGCCAGGAACGGGTTGCCCGAGCTGCCGGCCCACAGCAGGTCGACGGCGGCGTCCGGGATCCCGGCCGGGTCGGCGTCCAGGCACGCGCCCGCCATTCGGCGCAGGTCGGCGCGGGGCAGCCGGTCGAGGTGGATCAGCTCGCAGCAGCCGCGGCGAGCGGCGGCGTCGGCCAGGGCGCGGGCGGCGCAGTCCTCGTCGCGGATGGCGCCGACCAGCAGCGTCGGCTGCAGCTCGACGTTGTCGACCAGGTACTCCACCACGGCGAGGGTCTCGGGGTCGGCCTCGTTGAGGTCGTCGAGGTTGACCAGGCAGCCTCGGTCGCGCCCGACGCGTCCGGTCAGCCGCAGCACCGCCTCGGCGAGCACCACGAGCGACTCGCCGTCGCGGTCCTGGCCGGGCGTGCCCCAGTCGGGCACCAGCCTGCCGAGGATCGGGCCGTACGGGCCGAGGTCGGCGGGTTCGACCGGCTCGGCGCGCAGCAGCGACAGGATCGCCTCGGTGAGCGGGCGGAACGGCGCGCTCGGGCCGATGGAGCTGGCCCGGCCGCGCATCAGGCCCATGCCGGCGGTGTAGGCGAGTTCGGTGGCGGCCGCCGCCAGCCGGGACTTGCCGATGCCACTCTCGCCGACCAGGAACACCGCGCCGCCGCGGCCCGCTCTGGCCGCGGCCAGAGCCCGCTCCAGCGTCCGCAGCTCGCTGTCCCGGCCGACCAGACTCGTCGAACGGTGCCGCACGAGCTGTGATGCTACCGAGCCGGGAAGCCGGCAAGGAATGCCCTGAACGACCCGGTCGGGACATCGCGCGTCCCGACCGGGTCGTTCAGGGCATCGCGACTAGGCGATTCCGGGTGGGCAGCAGGTGGTGTTGAACGCGGTGACGTCCTCGGCGCCGCTGGCCGGCACGCCGGCGGTCAGGCTCGCGGCGAGCATCGCCACGGGCAGCGCGACGGTGGTGAGCGCGGCGGCGCGGGCGGCGAACTCGGTGGTCGGCAGCAGGCGCATGCGGCCGGCCGGCTCGTCGAACTCCTCGGGCGAGGCGGGGATCTGGTTCGGCACGGGACGGCTCTCCTTCATCTCGGGTGCGGGACGGACAGGGGTCGGTGGGGTTCCAGGAGCAGGACGGACGGCACCCGCGCGGGTGAGGCCAGGCGGAGCAGCCCGTGGCCGATCCCGGCGAGCCCGGTGAGCAGACCGGGCGAGGAGACGCCGCCGGGCACGCCGCAGCGGGGGCCGTGCCGGCGCAGCACCTCCAGCACGAGCCCGGCGCGGCGGCGCAGTTCGCGGGCGGCGGGGGCGTCGCGGTCGGTGGCGCTCGCGAGCATGACCTCGGTGACGCCCAGTTCACCGTGGCACAGGCTCAGGTCCAGCCGGACCGGGCCCGGCGCGGTTGGCCGCCCGGCGGCGAGCGCGAGACCCGCGTCGCCGGAGCACCAGCCGGGTTCGGCGGTGGGGTCGGGGTCGGGCGTGGTGGTGGCGACGATCCGGTGGCCGGTGGTGCGGTGGATGGGGTCGGGGCCGAAGCGGGTGAGTGCCCAGCCGATGCCGGCGAGGCCGTCGGCGAAGCCAGGGGGAGCGGAGCCGGTCTCGGTCCACGTGGTCAGGTGGGTGGCGCAGGTGCGGGCGACGTCGGCCGCCGAGGGGAGGCCGAGGTCGGTGTGGATCGCGGTGGTGGCGGCGAGGCAGCCCGCGAGGCCGGTGGACCAGCCGGGGTCGGACGCCGGCGTGGCGGCCGTGCCGGCGAGGGACACCGCGCGGGCGGCCGCGTCGGTGAGGGCGCGGTCGTCCAGCAGGGTGCCGAGGCGGGCCAGGCCGTAGGCGATGCCACCAAGTCCGTGCAGACCGCCGCAGCCGATCGCGGCCACCAGGTCGGGGCGGGTGGCCAGCGCGGAGACGAACGCGGGCGCGCCACCGACCGCGGCTCTGGCCTGGTCGGCGTACCGGGCGATGCCGGTGACCTCGGCCAGGTGCGCCAGGAACACCGCGACGCCGACGTACCCGTTGCCCAGGCTCGCGCCGAGCGGCAGCAGCAGCCACTGCCGGCCCTCCACCGCCTCCAGCCCAAGCCAGTTCACCCGCCCGTCCGACACCACGCCGCGGGCCACGATCCGGTCGGCGACCGCGCACGCCGCCGCCAGTAGCTCGTCCGGGTGCGCGGTGGTGCCGGCCGGGTCGCCCGGCACCGGCGCAGCGGCCGGGTGGACGGGCGCGGGCCGGCGGGTGGCCAGCGTCGCCGAGACGACCCACTCCTGGTCGCGGCGGTCGACCTCGCCGAGCGCGGCGATGGTGTCCCGCGCGGCGGCGAGCCCGGCGACCGGCAGCGGCACCGGCAGCGGCTCACCGGTCGCGGTGCGCAGCCGCCCGTCGCCCGCGGCGGCGGTGAACATCGGCACGTCGCCCGCCCACAGGTCGGCGAGCTCGTGCCGCAGCAACTGGGCGAGCAGCGGGTCGCCCGCGCGGCCCGGGTACAGCACCGACAGCGCCCGGTCGCGGTCCACGGCGTCGCGCAGCACCTCGGGGTGGGTGGTCTCGTCGAGCAGCGTCGCGTACATCCAGGTCGGCCGGGTGACCACCCGCACCCGGAGGTCCGCGCACCCGGCCACCAGGTCGGCGAGCTCCGTGCGGTGGGCGGCGATCGCGTCGTAGGCCTGGCGGAACCCGGCGAGCAGCGCGGGTTCGTGGTCGCCGGGGTCGGTCTCGCTCGTGCCGATCCGGGGGCGGTTCGCCGCGCCGGACATCTCCGCCGGGCGTCGGGTCAGCCGCATCCGGTCGGTGCCGGCGTCCAGCCAGTCGACCACTGTGGACGGTGAGTGGCCGTGGTCGCCGCCGAGGCCGGACAGGTCGGCCACCCCGCCCTCGCCGACGAACACCAGCGGCAGCAGGGCGGTCCGGTGCACCGACGCGGCGAGCGCGTCGGCGGCCGGGTCGCCGCTGCCGCCGGGCGCGAGGCCGGGGTGGAACAGGGTCTCCAGGTCGACGAGCACCGGCTGGTCGCCGTGCGCGATCAGGTTCTCGTAGTGCACGTCGGTCGCGCGTACCGCGTGCAGCAGCGCGAGCAGCGCGCCCTGCCGGCGGTAGAACCGGTCGGCGGCGGCCCGGTCGGCCAGCGGTTCGGCGGCGACGTGCTCCACCCAGCCGTAGTCGGGGCGGGCGAGCACCCGCGCGGTCGCCGGGCAGAGCCCGGGCGGGAGGTGCGGGTCGAGGAACGCGAGCAGACCGGCGAACGCGACCTGCGGGCCGAGGTCGCGCGGTTTGTAGACCACGCGCCTGCCGTCCGCGAAATCGACGAAGGTGACCGAACGCCCGCCGGCGTGCCGGTCGCCGCGCGCCGGGACCACGCCGATCACCGGCCCGGGGTCGGTGCCGTCGAGGAGGGTGCCGACGAGCGCGTCCCGGTCGGCGCGGAGCCGGTCGAGCAGTTCGACGGTCGCGGCGGCGGTGGTCGCGGTGTCCTGGGCGAGCAGCCGGGCCAGCACCGGGTACCGCGCGAGCACCTCGCCGAGCCCGGCGGGGTCGGTGAGGCGGCGGGCGAAGTCGGCGAACCGGGCGTGCCCGTCGGCGCCGTCGAGCCGGTCGCGCCACCGGTGCAGCTCGGTGACCAGGGTGCGGGCGGCGGTGTCGACCAGGCGCGTGCCGAGCGCGTTGCCGATCCCCTCGGCCACCCTCGGCAGGTCGACGTGCTGGCCCGCGGCGGCCAGTACCCGCACCCGGGCCTCGGCGACGAACGGCTCCAGCACGCGGGCGAACGCGGCCCGCCAGTCCGCCGGCACGGTCCGCGCCGGTACGGCGGCCGCCACCGCGCGTTCGGTCAGCGCGGCCCAGGCCGGCTGGGGAACGCGCGCGGCGAGGGCGGCCGGCGACGCCGAGAGCTGCGCGTCCGTCAGGCCGAGGTCGGTCAGGCGCATGGCGAACGCGGGGTCGCCGGCCGGGTCCTCCGTCCCGCCACCGGCCGCGCCGCCGGCGGCCGGTGCGGCGCCGCGCTCGTGCGGGGCCAGGCCGGGAGCCCACCAGACGGGGTCGCCGAGGACCGTGCTGAGGGCACCGGCCTCCGGTCTCGCCTCGGTCCGCGTCGCTGGGCTCACGGTCCGTGACGTTGCCAGAACGCGGGCGCCCGGTCATGGGTGTCGCACCCCCACATTTGTTTCCGCACACCCACGCCCGATGCCCTGAAGGTGACCTTCGAGAGGCTGAGCGCCCTTCATGGCATCCGGAAATGTGGGGGACCGGACCGGATGCGGGACGGGTGGCCGGTGGCGGAGGCTGGTGCGGCAGGGGCGGAGCCGGTGAGGAGGACAGATGGGAGAGCCGGTGCGCGTGGGCGTCGTCGCGCGGGACCCGATGCTGGAGGCCGGTGCGACCAGCGCGCTGCACGGCTACCCGGACGTCGAGGTGGTGCCGGTCGGGTCCGCGCGGGTGGCGGTGGTGCTGGTGGACGACGTGGACGACGCGGCGGTCCGGCTGGTGCGCGACCTGCGGGCCGCCGGCCCAGAGGTGGTGCTGGTGGCGAACGAGCTGGTGCCGACCGCCGCCCTCGCCGCGACCGTCGCCGGCGCGCGTGGCCTGCTGCGCAGGCGGGAGGCGAGCGCGGACCGGCTGGCGCGCACGGTGCTGGCCGCCGCGGCCGGCGACTGCACGGTGCCGCCGGACCTGCTCGACCGGCTGCTCGAGCACGGCGTCGCACGGGCCGGACCGGTGGGTCCGGGACTCAGCGAACGGGAGCGGGAGGTGCTGCGCCTGGTCGCCGAGGGGCACGAGACCAGCGAGATCGCGCGCCGACTGAGCTACTCGCCGCGCACCGTGACCGGGATCGTGCACGGCATCACCACCCGGTTCCGGCTGCGTAACCGCGCGCACGCGGTGGCGTACGCGCTGCGGGCGGGGTTGCTGTGAGTACGTCGCTGGGTGCGTCGGGGAGCGCGGCTGTGGGTACGTCGGTGGGTACGGCGGTGTGTCTGCGCGGCGCGGCCGTCCCTGGGCTCGCCGAGGCGGGTTTCGTGTCGATCGCCGAGCCTGTCGACGGGGCGGTGCTGGTGGCCGCCGGCGCGACCGTCACGGAGGCGTTGGCCGCGTGCCGGCCGGGGGAGCGGCCGCTGCTCGTGCTGGCCGACACCCTCGACTCGGCCGGGGCCCTGCGTGCGTTGCGGGCAGGCGCGCTCGCCGTCCTCGAGTCCGCATCGGAGCCCGCTCGGCTGGCCGCGGCGGTGCACGCGGCGCGGCACGGCGAGGGACGGCTGCCGTACGAGGTCCTGGTCGGGCTGTTGCACGGCGGCGCCGAACCTCCCGCCAGGACGCGTTCGCCGCTGACCGCCCGGCAGACCGCCGTGCTGACGCTGATGGCCGAGGGCCACGACAACGCGGCGATCGCGCGCACGCTGTCCTGCTCCGCGCACACGGTGAAGAACGTGATCTACGACCTGATGGCCCGGCTCCAGGTGCGCAACCGCTCGCACGCCGTCGCCAGCGCGGTGCGCGCCGGCCTCATCTGACCGGCTCGGCCGCCGCCACGACGATGTCCCGCCGCCCGGTGTAGGGCTCCCGGCCGTGCGCGGCCAGCATGTTGTCGACCAGCAGCAGGTCGCCCTCGTGCCAGGCGACCCGGCGCTGCGCGGCGCGGTAGCAGTCCCGCACATGCGCCCGGACGTCGTCGGGCACCGGCTCGCCGTCGCCGTAGCGGGGTGCGGCCGGCACGTCGTTGAACCAGACCGCCTCGCCGGTCACCGGGTGCGGAAGGATCGCGCTGCGCCGGCACCCGTTCACCCGCCAGCCCCGGGCGGCGAACTCGTCGCGCACGGCCGGGTCGAGCGTGCGCAGGACCCGCCGGGTGTCGGCCAGCAGCGTCGCGCCCCGGGTGTCCGGCGGTCGCACGCAGTGGAAGACCAGGATGCGCGGCCACACGTCCCGGTCGGCGTCCGCGTGCCGGGGGAAGACCTCCACCCGCGCCGACGTCTCCGGTTCGGTGTACGGCAGCGGCGTCCCGGACAGCGCGCGCACCACCCGCGCGAACGCGTCGGCCCCCGCGACGTCGAAGCCGCGCAACAGCACCGCGCCGAACTCGCGCACCCGCGCCCGGACGGTCTCCCGCGCCACGGCGAGGAACGCGGTCGCGGTGGTCCCGGCGGTGGCCGCGGTGATCACGTGTGGCAGCCCCTGCTCGGTCACCCGGCCAGCCTGCCCGCCCGGCCACCGACGCGGGAGAGAACAACGCGCAGACCTGCGCGTAGGGTCGTCGGATGACCTCCCTGCTGAGACACATCACGGTCGACACCGCGCCCCCACACGAGCCGTACGACCTGTGCGAGTTCTGGGGCAAGGTGCTGGGTTTCCCGGTACACCCGGACGACGCTCCCGGAGACGACGAGGTGCTGCTCGACGTGCCGGAGGGCCGCCCCGCGCTGCTGTTCGTCCGCGTTCCGGAGGCGAAGACGTCGAAGAACCGCGTCCACTTCGACCTGGAACCGTCCCTGCCCCGCGACGAGGAGGTCACCCGCCTCCTCGACCTGGGCGCCACGATGGTCGACGACCGCCGGGCGGGCGGCCGCGGCTGGGCCGTCCTCGCCGACCCGGCCGGCAACGAGTTCTGCGTCGAGGTCAGCACGGCAGAGCGGGCCGTGCTCATCGCCGAGCAGTCGGTCTGACTCGGCTCCATGACCAGCGGCTACTCGCGAGACGTCGTCGGGTCCGAGATGTCGCGATCGTCGGATTTCAGCTGTCCTTGCTCGCGTAGGCGTTCGGTCAGTTCCTCGTGCTGATGCTTGAGCCGGATCGCGTGCATCAGCTGGCGTTCGGCCTTGAACTCCCTGAGGCTCGCCCAGCACATGAGCAGCATGACGATGCTGAACGGGAACGCGATGACGATCGCGGTGTAGCGCAACGCGGTCAGGCTGGACTCTCCGCCCGCGGTCAACAACGCCACCGCGACCACGCCCTCGGCCGTTCCCCAGAAGATCCTGCTCCAGACCGGTGGGTTCGGGTCGCCGCCGGATGCCAGCATGTCCACGACCAGCGAACCGGAGTCCGACGAGGTCACGAAGAACAGCACGATCGCGATGATCGCGAAGCCGGCGAGGATTGTGCCGCCGGGCAGCGTTTCCAGCAGCTGGAACAGGGAGCTGTCGTTGTCCACCGAGATGTTGACGCCGTTCGCGTCGAGGAGCGCGCCGCCGTTCGGGCCTCTGGCGACGAGACTGCCCTCGTCGGACAGTTCGTGGTTCGTCGCGGTGCCGCCGAGCACGGTGAACCACAACAGGGTCAACATGGTCGGCACGATCAGTACCGCGGCGACGAACTGGCGGATCGTGCGGCCCTTCGAGATGCGTGCGATGAACACGCCGACGAAGGAGGCCCAGGAGATCCACCACGCCCAGTAGAACGCCGTCCACCAACTCTGCCACGTGGTACCGGCGTCGCCGTGCATGGCTGTGGTGTCGAAGCTGTGCCGCAGCAGTTCCTGCAGGTACTGCCCGATGGACTGGATAAAGTGCCGGAAGAGGAACAGCGTCGGTCCGGCGAACAACACGAACAGCAACACGGCACCGGCAAGGCCTATGTTGACGTTCGAGAGCAGCTTGATGCCCTTCTTCAGACCCGTGAACACCGACGCGACAGCCAGCAGCGTGATCGCGCCGATGAGCACCACGTACAGCAGATTCCCCGGGTTCTCCCCGACGACGTCGAGAACGCTGAGCCCCGCACCGATCTGGATGACGCCGAGGCCGAGCGAGGTCGCGACGCCGAAGAGCGTGCCGACCACGGCCACGATGTCCACCAGGTCGCCCGCCCAGCCGTTGATCCGGTTGCCCAGCAACGGTTTTAGCGTCCACCGAATCGAGACCGGGTGGCCCTTGCGGTGCACGGCGTAGGCGATGGCCAAGCCGACCACGACATAGGTCGCCCACGGGTGCAGGCCCCAGTGCAGGAACGTCTGCACCAGGGCCGCCTGAGCGCCCTGCTCGTCCATAATCTCGACGCCCGACGCCCGGTTCGGAATGCCGGCCAGGTGGTTGAGCGGCTCGGCGACGCCCCAGAACACCAGGCCGATTCCCATCCCGGCGGCGAAGAGCATGGTGAACCACGACACGAGGCTGAACTCGGGTTCGTCGTCGTCCTTGCCGAGCTTGATGTCACCGTAACGGCCGAGTCCGACCCAGAGGGAGAACGCGACGAACCCCGTGACGACCACCGTGTAGTACGGGCCGAACCATCTGACGATCCATCCCTGGATCTCCATCATGGCGCGGTACATGTCCTCGGGCCAGATCATGGCCACGCCGACGAAGGCGACGATGAAACCGGCCGCTGGCCAGAACACCCGTGGCGCCACATCGGAGTTCAGCGTGCCGAGGAACCCTTTGCGCGCCCCGGGTTCGTCGGACTTTCTGGTCATGCGACGGCACCCCCCAGCCGATGACAATAGTGGTCATGGTGATCCCGGGGTTATCGATGATCGTTCTCGTGCCGGGACCGGTACCGACTTGGTAGCATAGAGTGACGTGAACTCCGCCGGGGGCATGGGGAGGCGTCGCAGTTCGATGGCAAGGAACAGGATTCTCGCGCTCGCGGTGGTACTCCTCCTGCTGCTGGTTGGTGCGGTGGTGCTGGTCGTCACCGGCCAGTGGGCCGCCGCACTGGGTGCCGCCGGGCTCGGTGCGCTGGCCATCGGCCGGGAGGTGTGGGCGCTCTGGCAGTCACGCATCGTGGGGTGGATCGACGTCGGGATGAGGCGGCTGCTCTCCCCGTTCGATCGGCGGTACCGCGAGTTCATGCTCGCCACGGCGCGTTTCGTCGACCTCAAGGGCCTGGCCACCGTCGGTGCCTACCACCCGGAGCTGGACGAGGTCTTCATCGAGCTGAGCCTGGCGCACCGCGCACCGAGCCAGGTGCCGGTGGGCGTGCTCGGGCAGCTGCCGGCGGAGGTGACCGAGCGGCACTCGGTCTGGGACAGTCTCGACACCCCGGAACCGCGGATCCTGGCCGTTCTCGGCGTGCCGGGCAGCGGCAAGACAACGTTGCTGCGCCACATCGTGCGGCGGCTGTGCCACGGCAGGCGTCCCGGAGCGCGACGAACCGTGCCGATCCTTCTGTTCCTGCGGGACCACGTCGGCAGGATCGTGTCGTCGCCGGAGGTCACGCTGCTCGACCTGGTGCGGAGCAGACTGGGCAGGCTCGTGGCCGACGAGCCGCCCGGGTGGTTCGAACAACGGCTGCGCAACGGCGACTGCGTGATCATGTTCGACGGCCTGGACGAGGTCGGGCGGCCGGCGGACCGTGCCATCGTCCACGACTGGGTCGAACAGCAGATCCAGCAGTATCCGGACAACGACTACGTGATCACCGCCCGGCCACTCGGGTACACGCACATCGAGGGCGCGCGGGTGTTGCAGGTCCGCGCGTTCACCGACGACCAGGTCGTCCGGTTCGTGCGGAGCTGGAGCCTCGTGACGGAGCGGCACGCCGCTCCCCGAGGTACCCATGAGGACATCGTTCGCCAGCAGGCCGACCGGCACGCCGACGACCTGCTCGAACGGCTGGGCGCCGTGCCGGCGCTCTACGACCTGACGGTCAACCCGTTGCTGCTCACCATGATCATCACCGTGCATCGGGAACGGGGCGCCTTGCCCGGCGACCGGACCGACCTCTACAACGAGATCTGCCAGGTCATGCTCTGGCGGCAGCAGGAGGACAGACGGATCGACGTCGGCCTGAGTGGTCGCAAGAAGGAGGTGCTGCTGCGCCGGCTCGCGTTCGGGATGATGCGACAGCGGGTCAGCGACCTTCCGCGCGACGACGTGCTGGCCGAGTTCGAGGAGGTCCGCGACCGCATGTCGATCGAGTTGACCCCGTCGGAGATCCTCGCCGACCTCCGTCCCCACGGGATCCTCGTCCAGCGCGAGAACGACCAGTACTCCTTCGCTCACCAGACCTTCCAGGAGTTTCTCGCCGCCGCGCACATCCGGGACAAGGGACTGTCCACAGTGCTGGTCGACGCCGTGGACGACGTGTGGTGGCGGGAGACGACCCTGCTGTATGTCGCCATGTCGGACGCGGATCCGATCATGTGGGCCTGCCTCGACTCCGGCGGCAACGCCGCGTTGTCGCTGGCCCTCGACTGTGCCGACCAGTGTCGTGAACTGGCTCCCGAGTTGCGGGACCGACTCACCGAGCTGTTGGCCACCCTGCGGGCGCCGGATACGGAACCGGAACAGCGCCGCGACCTGACCCGCGCGGTGGTCACCCGTCATCTCCACCAGACGATCCGGACCGCCACCGGCAGCGTGGTCTGCGCCAAACCGATCCCGCTCGCGATCTACCGGCTGTACCAACAGGACATCGGCGGTGACAGCACCGGCGCGATCGACGACGACGCCCCCGTCACCGGGGTACGGCCACGCGAGGCGGTCGCGTTTGTCCACTGGGTCAACGACATCACCCACGGGAAACCCGGCTACCGGCTGCCGACCTGTGCGGACCTGGACGACCCGGCCGTCCAGCGCGCACTGACCACGCGGAGCCTCAGCGCGTGGACCACGGCGACGAACGGTCGGCCCGAACTGTGGGCACCCGCCGATGTCGACCATCCGCACACAGTTGACGCAGCGACCCTGCGCCGGTACGTCCGCGACGATATCGAGCGGTCGGTCCCGACGGTCGCCCGGTTGCTGCTGCTCCGCGCCGTGGTCGCCGTGGCCAGGTTGAACCCGCGCGGCTGGAGACCTGGACCATCGACGAGGAGTACATCGAGGAGATGCACAAGGCGCTCGACCGCGAGCCGAGTCGGGACCGCCGCCGACTGCGGCACCTCCACCAGGAGCTCCAGGCGGCACACGCGCGCCACCACGACATCGTCACCGAGCTGGGGCGGATCCTGGCCGCGGTCCGGCGCCTCGTGCCGGCGGCACCGATCGACCACAAGCGGGCCGAGGGCCTCGCCACCTCGCTGCGCAACGACCTGGTCCGGAACTATGAAGGACTCGTCGAGGACATCGAGCGCCCGCTGACCCGCATGCTCGAAACGGCGGTCGACGCCACCGCGAACGCCGACGGCGTCCTGGACCGGATCATCCCGATCGACCGGCACCAGGCCGTCCGCGCCGCGGCCGGCGGCGACGGCTACGTCCCGGCACTGGACCAGGTGCTGGGCGTCGGACTGTCCAGGGCGCTACGCCGCGTCCTGCGGCGCACACCTGGCTCGGCCTGGGCCACCGACGTGTCCGAGGAACTCGTCGCGACCGCGGGTGCGTCGGACACCAGGTGCGTGGTCCTGGCCGACGCCCTGGCCGACCGAATCCGCGAGGGCTGCGCGGGCGTGCGGGAACTCGGCGACCCGTGGGCCGGGCGGGTCGCCGAGGCGTTCCAGGAGACGGCCACGCCGCTCACCACCTGGCACCAACCCCTCACGGCCGAGTGCGCGACCGCACTCCGGCTGACCGCGCTCTGCCTCGCCGCCGAAACCGGCGAACACGGTGCCGACCGGCTGCGCGCCACGTTCAACGAGATCGCGGCCGGCGTGACCTTCCTGCAGCAGCGCGCCGAGGACGGCGGACCCAGCACCGAGACGATCATCCTCGCCGCCGGAGCGCCGGTCGGCGGCGGCCACGCGAGCTGAGCCAGCTGGCGAAGTCGGCCAGGTCGGCCCGGAACGAGACGCCCGCGCGGCGTGGCCGGGTCGCCGCCCAGGTGTCGAACAGCGTCCCGAAGTCCTCGCCCAGGTCGTCGGCGAGGTCGGGGCGCAGGCGCTCGGCGACCGCGCGGCGCTTGGCGTGCAGCGCGGCGGCCTCGACGCGGATCCGGTCCGGATCGAAGCCCGGGGGTACCGGACCGCCCGCGAGCAGCGCCCGGACCAGTTCGGCCTGGCGGGCGGCCAACTCGTCGCGCGCGGTCATGCCTCGACGACCGCGCGGATCGCGGCCAGTTCGGCGTCCGGCGGATGGTCGTCGTCGCGTTCCAGCAGGACGCCGGGTGGGGGGACGCGGGCGCACAGCTCGGCCAGGAGGTCCAGCACCTCCGGGTGCACCGCGTGCGCGTGGGTGTCGTGGTAGAGGCCGTCGTGGTTGACTCCGCCGGCTACGTGCACGTAGGCCAGGCGTTCCAGCGGGATCTCGTCCAGGAAGCGGGCGGGGTCGGTGCCGATGTTGACCGCGTTGGCGTGCAGGTTGGCCACGTCGACCAGCAGGTGGCAGTCCGTGCGCTCGACGAGTTCGGCGAGGAACCGGCCCTCGGTCAGCTCGCCGTCCGGCCAGTCCAGCAGGGCGGCGATGTTCTCCAGGGCCAGCGGTACCGGCAGCTCCCGTTGGGCCGCGCGGACGTTGGACACCAGTACGTCCAGGGCCGCCCTCGTGCGCGGCACCGGCAGCAGGTGACCGGAGTCCAACCCACCCGCGCCGGTGAACGCCACGTGCTCGCTGACCAGCGGCGCGTCGACCGCCTCCGCCACGGCGGCGAGGTGGGCGACGCGGGTGTGGTCCAGTGCCTCCGCTCCGCCGAGCGACAGCGACACCGCGTGCGCCACCACCGGCACGCCCCGCCCGCGCAGCACCCGCAGCGACTCCGGCAGCGCGCCCGGCCGTACGTTCTCCGCCAGCACCTCGACGAGGCCGCCGGCGTACAGCCACAGGAACGCGGGGCCGGAGAGCCCCCACGGGTTGCTCATGGCACTCCCTTCTCGGGGTGTCCATCGTCACCGATCGGGAGGCCGAAGTCGGGCGGAATGATCCGGTTGAGCGCGCCGTACACGGGTACGTGCTCGACATGCGTCGGTTCCGTGACCTGCTGAATCTGACCGGTCGCGAACGCGAGGGACTCGTGCAGGCGGCCAAGATGGCGGTGGCGGCGGTCGGCGCGTGGCTGGTCGCCCGGGAGTTCTACGAGCCGCAGTCGTTCATCGCGCCCTACGCGGCCGTGTTC
Organism: Actinophytocola gossypii; assembly: GCF_025165815.1. Taxonomy (GTDB): domain Bacteria; phylum Actinomycetota; class Actinomycetes; order Mycobacteriales; family Pseudonocardiaceae; genus Actinophytocola; species Actinophytocola gossypii. The sequence goes on from NZ_JAFFZE010000015.1 coordinate 331,327, forward strand.
ATGATCGGCGGCACGGTGTTCCGGTCGCTCAAGGACGCGGCGCTGCAGGTGTTCACCGTGACGCTCGGCGTCGTGCTGGCGTTCGGGGTGGTCATGCTGGTTCCGTACGGCCCGGCCGCGCTCGGCGTGGCGGTGTTCGTCGGCATGGTGATCGGCGCCTGGCACCGCCTCGGGTCGAGCGGCATCTGGGTCGGCGTCGTCGCCCTGCTGATGATCGCCTACGGCACCGCGGACGACCCCAGCTACCTGGTGTCCCGGGTCGGCGAGAGCGTGCTCGGCGCGGTGATCGGCGTCGTGGTCAACGTGCTGGTGTTTCCGCCGATGCGGCTGCGTGAAGGCGACCAGGCGGTGGAGACCGCGGCCGGTGAGATCGTCGACCTGCTCCGGCGGATCGCGAGCGGGCTGCGCGAGGAGGGCTGGGACCTGGACGGGGCCCGGGAGTGGCACCGGGAGTCCGTCGCACTCGACCGGGCCGTGCGCGAGGCCGACGACGCGATCGGCCGGGGGCGGGAGAGCACCTGGTACAACCCCCGCGTGCTCCTGCGCGGCCGCCGGCCGGAGCCGGGCAACGCTGTGCTCAACACGCTCTACGACATCGCCGAGCAGGCCCGGCACCTCACGAAGGTCCTGGTGGCCTCCGCCGACCCGGACGACACCGCGCCGCTCACCGGCCCGGCGTTCGATCGCCCCTTCGCCGACGTGCTCGACGAACTGGCGACCGAGATCGACCGGATTCGGGAGAACCCGTCGGACTGCGACGTGGACCACGACGCGCTGCGCGAGACCCTGCGCCGGGTCCGGGAGCTGCGGTCCGCGCTCGCCCGTCAGGCACCGTGGCCGGACCACCTGCCGCCCGAGGACTGGAGCGCGCACGCCGCGCTGGTCCTGGCCGCCGAACGGATCGTGTTGGCCCTCCTGAACACGTGATCACTGAACCGCTTCACTGAATTTTTCAGTTCTGCCACCGAGAAACTGACTATGGTTTTTCGGGGATTCCTCCGCGTATGGTGACGGGCATCACTCGTCGGCGCAGTTCGGTGACTGATCCGGTTCAGTTCTCGTGCGCGGAGGCATGATGCTCCTGAACGACGGCCGGCCCTGGCTGGGTGCCAACTTCTGGTCGCGGGCCGGCGGCCCGCTGATGTGGCGCCGCTACGACCCCGACCTGATCCGCCGAGAACTCGCCGTGCTGCGCGAGCACGGAATGAACCTCACCCGCTCGTTCTTCTACTGGCCCGACTTCATGCCCGAACCGGACCGGATCGACGAGGACCTGCTCGCCCGCTACGCCGACTTCCTCGACCGGCACACCGAGGCCGGCATGCGCACCGTGCCGACCTTCCTCGTCGGCCACATGTCCGGCGAGAACTGGGACCCGGCGTGGCGCGGCGACCGCGACCTCTACGCCGACGTCCGGCTGGTCGCCCGTCAGGCGTGGTACGTCCGGGAGCTGACCGCGCGGTTCCGCGGCCACGACGCCGTCGCCGGCTGGCTGATCTCCAACGAGATGCCCATCTACGGCGAACCGTCCACACGGGACACCGTGACCGCGTGGGCGGAGCTGATGGTCCAGGCCGTGCGGGCCGGCGGCGGCACCCAGCCGGTGTCCGTCGGCGACGGCGCGTGGGGCATCGAGGTCACCGGCCGGGACAACGGGTTCTCCGTCCGCGACCTCGCCGCGATCACCGACTTCGTCGGCCCGCACGTGTACCGGATGGAGAACGACGTCGTCCGCCAGCACCTCACCGCGGCCTTCGTCTGCGAGCTGGCCGGCGGCTTCGACCGGCCCGTGGTCCTGGAGGAGTTCGGCGTCACCGACAACTTCGTCTCCGCCGAGCACGCCCGGCACTACTACCGGCAGATCCTGCACAACACCCTGCTCGCCGGCGCCACCGGCTGGATCGCCTGGAACAACACCGACTTCGACGACCTGTACGACCAGGAGCCCTACCGCCACCACCCGTTCGAGATGCGGTTCGGCGTCACCGACTCGGCCGGCCGCCCCAAGCCGCAGCTCGAGGAGGTCCGCGACTTCGCCGCCGTCCTCGACCGGGTCGACCTCCCCGGCTGCACACGCCCACCCGCGCGGGCCGGGCTGGTCGTGCCCTCCTACCTGGAGCACGCGTACCCGTTCACCGAGGACTCCGACCGCACCTACCTGTTCGACGTGCTGCGGCAGAGCTACGTCGCCACCCGCGCCGCCGACCTGCCGGTCGCCCTGCTGCGCGAACGCGACGGCATCACCCCCGGCCTGGCGCTCTACCTGGTGCCGTCGGCCAAACAGCTCACCGCACCCGCCTGGCGGACCCTCGCCCGGCTCGCCGAGGACGGCGCCACGGTGTACGTCTCGTACAGCCCCGGCGGCAACGGCGTGCAGCGCGGGCCGTGGTACGCCGACCTCAACGGCATGTTCGGCGTCGAGCACGGGCTGCGCTACGGCCTGGTCGACCCGATCACCGACGACGAGGTCACCGTCGGCTTCGTCCGGTCGTTCGGCCCCCTCGCCGAGGGCACCGAGCTGCGCGTGCGGGCCGGCGGCGACGAGCACAACCGCGCCTACCTGCCGGTGCGCCCCACCGAGGCGGAGGTCGTGGCCGTCGACGCGCACGGCCGCCCGGTGCTGCTGCAACGGCGTACCGGCGCCGGCCGGGTCGTGCTGTGCACCCATCCGCTGGAGCACATGGCCGCGGCCCTGCCCCGGGTCAACCCGGAGCCCACCTACGCGATCTACGACGCGCTGGCCGACCTCGCCGGCGTCGACCGCCCGGTCACCGTCGCCGACCCGCTGGTGCACGCCGGCGGACTGTCCCACCGGGACGGCCGGCGGTTCGTGTGGCTGGTCAGCCAGTCGCCCGACGAGCTGACCGTGCGCCCGGCGGTGCGCGGCAAGCTCACCGACCTCGCCGGCGGCGCGCCGGTGGACGAGGTCACCCTGCAGCCCTACGGGGTCCGCGTGCTGCACCTGACCCCCGAGTCCTGAGTCCTTTCCCCGAAGGAGAACACCATGCGACACCGGTCGAGGTTCCTGGTCCTGCTCCTGACCGCCGGCCTGACGGCGGCCGCCTGCACGGGCGCGGACGGCCCGAACGCGGGGTCGGGTGGTGACGCCGGGGGCGGCTACCCGAGGGCGGAGACCCTGTTCACCAGCGGAACCCAGTGGGGCCCACCGTCCAACTGGAACCCGATCATGAACTGGACCTACGCCACCGGAACCGTCGGCCTGGTCTACGAGACGCTGTTCCTCTACGACCCGCTCACCGACGAGTACGAGCCGTGGCTGGCCGAGAGCGGCGACTGGACCAGCGACACCACCTACGAGGTGACCCTGCGCGAGGGCCTCACCTGGACCGACGGCGAGCCGATCACCGCCGAGGACGTCGTGTTCACCGTGGAGCTGGGCCAGATCGAGCAGGTGCCGTACCACAACCTGTGGGACTACCTGGACTCCGCGGAGGCCGTCGACGAGCGCACCGCCCGGTTCACCTTCGCCGACCCGCGCTACCAGCAGTGGGCGAACTGGGTCTACTTCAACCCGATCGTGCCCGAGCACCTGTGGGCGGACAAGTCCGACGAGGACGTCACCGCCGGCGCCAACGAGAACCCGGTCGGCTCCGGCCCGTACCTGTACGAGACGCACGACCAGGACCGCCAGGTCTGGGTCAGGAACGAGGACTGGTGGGCCATCGAGGCGCTCGACCTCGACGTCGCGCCGCGCTACGTCGTCGACCTGGTGAACACCTCGAACGAGGCCGCGCTCGGCCAGCTGCTCGAGGGCAACGTCGACCTGTCCAACAACTTCCTGCCCGGCATCGCCTCGCTGGTGGACGGCGGCTACCAGCTGCACACCTACTTCGCCGAGCCGCCGTACATGCTGTCGGCGAACACGACCTGGATGATCCCCAACACCACCAGGGCGCCGCTGAACGACCCGGCGTTCCGGCGCGCGCTCGCCAGTTCGGTGGACACCGCCACGATCGTGAACTCGGTCTACGGCAGGATCGTCTCCGCCGCCGACCCGACCGGCCTGCTGCCGATCTGGGACGAGTACATCGACCGGAACGTCGTCGGCCAACACGGCTTCTCGTTCGACACCGGGGAGGCCAAGCGGCTGCTGAACCAGGCGGGCTACCGCGACACCGACGGCGACGGTCTGGTGGAGAACAAGGACGGCTCCCCGCTGGAGCTGACGCTCGCCACCCCGTCCGGCTGGACCGACTGGAACGAGGCCGCCCGGGTGATCGCCGAGGGCGCCGAGGCGGCCGGGATCAACCTGGTCTCCGAGACCCCGGCCGACACCGTGGTGCAGGACATGCGGGAGAGCGGCGAGTTCGACATCATCCTGGACAACCAACGGCAGATGGACAACACACCGTGGCGGTACTACGAGTACGTCTTCGGTCTGCCGGTCCAGGAGCAGCAGACCACCGTCAACTACGGCCGCTACGAGAACCAGCGGGCGTGGGACCTGGTCAACCAGCTCGACGCCACGAGGATCGACGACCTGGACGGGATGAACGGAATCATCTCCCAGTTGCAGCGGATCCAGCTGACCGAGCTGCCGATCATCCCGCTCTGGTACAACGGCCTCTGGTCGCAGGCGAACGAGACCGTGTGGACCAACTGGCCGTCCGCCGAGGAGGGTTCACCCGGCTACCTGCCGTCGATGTGGCGCGGCTACCCGCAGCGCGGCGCGATCAGGATGCTGACCGAGCTGCGGCCGGCCGAGCAGCAGTAGCGGCATGGGACGGTACTTCGGCCGCAAGCTGGCGATCTACGCGCTCACGTTCTTCGTGGCCGTGACGATCAACTGGCTCATCCCGAGGTTCATGCCGGGCGACCCGGTCAGCAGGATGGTCGCCCGGGCGGGCATGCAGACCCCCGAGGGCGTCGCCGCCATGCGGGAGTACTACTCGAGCCTGTTCGGGTTCGACGTGCCGGTGTGGCAGCAGTACCTCAACTTCTGGGGTGGGCTGCTCACCGGCGACCTCGGGGTCAGCCTGTGGGCGTTCCCGCAGCCGGTGAGCTCGATCATCGTGGCCGCGGTGCCGTACACGCTCGGCCTGCTGATCCCGGCGATCCTGCTGAGCTGGTGGGCGGGCAACAAGTTCGGCGCCTACGCGGCCCGCAAGAAGGTGCTGGACAACACGGTGCTGCCGATCTGGTACGTGCTGACCGCGACGCCGTACATGTGGCTGGCGATCCTGCTCGCCTGGGCGCTGGGCAAGGTCGCCGGGCTGTTCCCGGTGGGGCGCACCTTCAGCGCGTCGCTGCGGCCGGAGTGGTCGTGGGTGTTCGTCACCGACCTGGTCAGCCACTGGTTCCTGCCGTTCCTGTCGTTGTTCCTGGTGGCTTTCGGGGGCTGGGCGATCGGGATGCGGAACATGGTGATCTACGAGCTGGAGTCGGACTACGCGCACTACCTCGGAGCGCTCGGGGCGCCGGGGAAGCTGGTGCGGCGGTACGCGTTCCGCAACGCGATGCTGCCGCAGATCACCGGGTTGGCGTTGCAGCTCGGGGTGATCGTGGGCGGGGCGGTGGTGACCGAGATCGTGTTCGACTACCGGGGGCTGGGTTACCTGGTGCTGGAGGCGATCAAGTCGAGCGACTTCTTCCTGCTGCAGGGGATCTTCCTGTTCATCGTGATCGGGGTGCTGGTGGCGAACTTCATCATCGACGTGGTGTACGTGCTGGTGGATCCGCGGACGCGGGCGGGGATGGGTGGTGGCGCGTGAGCGACGACCCGAGCGCGACGAAGGACGCCTTCACCGCATCCGGTACGGGCCGGGAGGCGTTGTTCTTCGCGCGGCGGAACCGGAAGCTCGTCGGCGGGGGCGTGGTGGTGCTGGTGTTCCTGCTGGTCGCCCTCACCGGGCCGTGGTTCACCACCGACGACCCGCTCGCCTACGTCGGGCCGCCGGGAGCGGGGCCGTCGGGGGAGTTCTGGTTCGGCACCACCACGTTCGGGCAGGACGTGCTGGCGCAGTTCGTACACGGGCTGCGCGCGACGTTCTTCGTCGGCACGGTCGCTGCGCTGATCGCCGGTGTGCTCGGCATGGTCGTCGGGTTCACCGCCGGCTACCGGGGCGGGCTGGTCGACGAGGTGCTCACGATGATCACCAACGTCGTGCTGGTGCTGCCGGTGCTCGCGGTGTTGATGATCATCGCGGCGTACCTCGAGGTGCGCAACATCGAGGTGCAGGCGCTGATCATCGGCCTGTTCTCCTGGCCGTGGGTGGCCCGCGCGGTGCGCGCGCAGACCCTTTCGCTGCGGGCGCGGGAGTTCGTCGACCTCGCCCGGCTGTCCGGCGCGCCGGTGCGGCGGATCGTGTTCCGCGAGATCGCGCCGAACATGGCCTCCTACCTGTTCATGGTGTTCATCCTGCTGTTCGGCGGCTCGGTGCTGTTCGCCGCGACGCTCGACTTCATCGGCCTCGGCCCGACCGACGGCGTCTCGCTGGGCCTGATGCTCAACCACGCCAAGCAGTGGAGCGCGATGGACCTCGGCATGTGGTGGTGGTTCGTCCCACCGGGACTCGGCATCACCTCGGTCGTCGGCGCGCTCTACATCATGAACGTCGGCCTCGACGAGGTGTTCAACCCGAAGCTGCGGGAGACCTGATGTTGCACGTGGACGACCTGCGGGTCCACTACCGGACGCTGCGCGGCGACGTGCGGGCCCTCGACGGCGTCAGCTTCTCGGTGGCGGACAGGGAGATCATGGGCCTGGTCGGCGAGTCCGGCAGCGGCAAGACCACGCTCGGCAAGAGCCTGATCCGGCTCGACGGGCGGATGCGGCACGTCGGCGGCACCGTCACCCTCGACGGCACCGAGCTGCCGATCGGCGACGACGGCCGGATGAACGCGTTCCGGTTCAACGACGTCTCGATCGTGCCGCAGTACGCGATGAGCGCGATGAACCCGACCCGCCGGATCGGCACCATGATCCGCGAACTGGTCACCTCGCGCGGCATCCGGTTCGACACCGTCCGGTCCGAACTGGACAGAAGGCTCGACCTCGTCGGCCTCGACCGGGAGGTGCTCGACCGGTACCCGATCGAGCTGTCCGGCGGCATGAAGCAGCGGATGGTCATGGTGATCTCCACCCTGCTGAACCCGAAGCTGCTGGTGGCCGACGAGGTCACGTCCGCGCTGGACGTGTCGACCCAGCGGGCGGTCGCACTGGCCCTGGCCGGCTTCCGCGACCGCGACCTCGTGCACGCGATGATCGTCATCACCCACGACGTGTCGCTGGTGTACCAGATCGCGGACACGATCCTGGTGATGTACGCCGGAAAGCTCGCCGAGAAGGCACCCACCGACGTGATCGTCGAGCGCCCGCTGCACCCCTACACCCGCGCGCTGATCGCCGCCCTGCCCGAGGTCGGCGTCCAGTACGCCGGCAAGCGACTGACCGGCATCCCCGGCGGCCCGCCGTCCCTGCGCCCGCCCCCGCCCGGCTGCCGGTTCCGTGACCGGTGCCCGGTGGCGTTCGACCGGTGTGCCGAACAGCCCCCGTTCGTCGAGGTCGAACCCGGCCACTCGGTCGCGTGCTGGAGGGCGTCGTGAGCGGGAGGGCGGGAGCGTGCGCCGGCTGGACTGAGGAGCGCGCGCAGGCGCGCCAGCGCCGAGCACGCGACGAGGGAAGACGGCGTGTAGCGACCGAGCGGAGCGAACCATGAGCACAGCATGTTGAGGCTCGACGGGGTGTCCAAGACCTACAAGGTGGGGGCGTTGGCCCGCAAGGACCTGCACGCGGTGCGGGACGTGAGCTTCGAGCTGCGGCCGGGCGAGGTCGTGTCGCTGATCGGGGAGAGCGGCAGTGGCAAGTCGACGATCGGCCGGATGATCCTGCGCCTCACCCGCGCGACCAGCGGCACGATCACCTTCGACGGCACCGACATCGCCACCCTGCGCCGCGGGTCGCTCAAGGAGTACTACCGGGCGGCGCAGGGCGTGTTCCAGGACCCGTTCAGCACGTTCAACCCGGTGTTCAAGGCCGACCGGGTGCTCACGATGATCCGGCAGGTCTACTTCCCGGGCACCGGTGACGTCGAGTGGCGCGGCCGGGTCGACGACGCCCTGAGTGCGGTCAGCCTCAACCCGGACCAGGTGCTCGACAAGTACCCGCACCAGCTCTCCGGCGGCCAGCTGCAACGGCTGCTGATCGCCCGCGCGCTGCTGCTGGACATCCGGCTGCTGGTGGCCGACGAGGTGATCAGCATGCTCGACGCCTCCACCCGGATCGACGTGCTGAACCTGCTCGCCGACCTCAAGGAGCGCGGCCTGGCGGTCCTGTTCATCACCCACGACCTGTCGCTGGGCAACTACCTCGCCGACCGCACGGTGATCCTGCGCCGCGGCTCGGTCGTCGAGTGCGGCGCCACCTCGGCGGTGTTCGGCGACCCGGTCCACCCGTACACCAGAACGCTGCTCGCGTCGGTGCCGCGGCTGGGCATCCGCTGGTCCGACGAGGACCTCGACCCCGGTCCGTGCCGCTACCACGCCGTCCACCCCGGCGGCGGACCGCCACTCGCCGAGGTGGGGGACGATCACCTCGTGGCATGCTTCGCAGGGAACGACGAGCGGGAATGCGTGTGACGAAACGGGTGACGATCGCCGACATCGCCGAGAAGGCCGGCTTGTCCAAGGGCGCGGTGTCCTACGCCCTCAACGGCCAGCCCGGCGTGTCGGAGTCGACCAGGCAGCGGGTGCTGCGGATGGCGCTGGAGCTGGGCTGGCACCCCAACAGCGCGGCGAAGGCGTTGTCGGGTGCCCGGTCCGGCGCGTTCGGCCTGGTGATGGCCCGCTCGCCGGAGACGCTGGGGATCGAGCCGTTCTTCATGAAGCTGATCTCCGGCATGGAGGCGGCGATGGCGGCGAGCCAGACCGCGCTGCTGCTCCAGGTCGTCGCCGACCACGACACGGAGATCGCCACCTACCGGCGCTGGTGGGCCGAACGCCGGGTGGACGGCGTGATCCTGATCGACCTGCGCCGCGACGACCGGCGCGTCGCGGTGCTCGAGGAGCTGCGGCTGCCGGCGATCGTCGTCGGCGGCCCCGGGCACCACGGCGGCCTGCCGGGCGTGTGGATCGACGACGCCGGTGTGATGGTCGTGGTGATCGAGTACCTGGCGGCGCTGCGGCACCGGCGGATCGCCCGGGTCGCCGGGGTGGCCGGCATGCTGCACACCGAGCTGCGCACCCAGGCGTTCGACGAGGTGTCCGCCCGGCTCGGCCTGGAGTCCACGACGGTCACCACCGACTACACCCCCGACCAGGGCGCCCAGGTCACCCGCCGGCTGCTGTCCTCGGCGAACCCGCCGACCGCGATCGTCTACGACAACGACGTGATGGCGGTGGCCGGCGTGTCGGTCGCGCACGAGATGGGCGTCGACGTGCCGGGCGAGCTGTCCATCATGGCCTGGGACGACTCGGTGCTGTGCGAGATCGTGCACCCGCCGCTGACCGCGGTGGACCGGGACATCACCGCCTACGGCCGGCACGTCGCCGAGCACCTGCTGGCCCTGCTCGACGGCCAGCAGGTGACCGACTTCGAGAGCCAGCCGCCCCGGCTGGTGGTCCGGGGCAGCACGGCCCGTCCGGTGAATCCCTAGCAGCGCCACCCGCACATGGCGTGCTCCAGCATCGGGAACGACCGGTGCAGGGCGCGCTCCCAGTACGGCCAGGCGTGCCGGCCCGGGCCGTAGAAGTCCGTCCACAGCGGAACGTGTGCCGACCGCAGCTTCGCGGCCAGCGCCACCGACTGCTCGCCCAGCAGCTCCTCCAGCCCGTCCGGCGCGGCGTCCGGCGGGTCGAGCGGTCCCGGCTGACCGTTACCGGCCGACAGGTACACCGGGGTCCCGCGCAGCCGCTTCGCCAGGTCGTACGGGTTGTGCCTGGCCCAGGTCCGCGCGTCGGCGACCGGGTCGCCCCACAGCGCGTCCCGGTCGTGCCCCGCGCCCTCGACCAGGCCCTGCACCAGCGACGTGCTCTCCGCGCCGTTGTACGTCGTGTGCACCACGCCGCTGAACGACGCCGCCGCCTCGAAGAAGCCGGGGTGCCTGGCCGCGTACGACAGCGCGCCGAACCCGCCCATCGACAGGCCGGCGACGGCCCGGTCGTCACCCGAGCGGTACCGGTGCTCCAGCAGCCGCCGCAGCTCGCGCAGGTGGAACGTCTCCCAGGCCGGGCCGTACAGCCAGTCGGAGTAGAACCCGACCGGACCGGCCTCCGGCATCACCACCAGCACGTCCTTGTCCGCGGTCAGCTGCTCGACGTCGGTTCTGTCCGTCCACGACCGGTATCCGGTGTCGCCGTCGCAGCAGCCGTGCAGCAGGTACAGCGTCGGCCACTCGCGGCGCGGGAACCGGTCCCAGTCCGCGGGCAGCAGCAGCCGCACGCCGACGTCGCGGCCGACCGCCTCGGACCGCACGGTCAGCTCGATCAGCCGGTCGCTGAGCCGTTCGGTGTGGACGACCCGCGCGCCGCCGTCGCGGGTGGCGGTCGCGGTCGGGGTGAGCAGTAAACCGAACAACAGGACGAAGGTGACCAACAGGGCTCTGGAACGCATGCCTGACCTCCGGTGGGGGTTGTGCGACGCCTTGCGTACGGCATTATCTTCTCCGTAGCCGATCACCTCGAGGTGCGCCGATGACGTCGGACAAGTCGGGGAGCCGGGTCACGGGTCTGGTGTTCAACCCGTGGAACCTGCTGTTGCTCCTTCCGTTCATCGCTCTGTTCACGCCGCTGTACAACCAGACCGAGCCCGAGCTGATCGGGCTGCCGTTCTTCTACTGGTTCCAGTTCGTGATCATCCTGCTCGGTGTGCTGTCGACGCTGCTCGTCTACCGCATGACGCGCTCCGCCAGGACGGTGCCGCCGCCCGACGACGGCCCGGACGTCGACGAGCTCGACGAGGGGAGCGTGCGCTGATGCAGTGGGTGGAGCTGATCGTCTTCTCGCTGCTGTTCCTGCTGGTCACGGTGTTGGGCTTCGTGGCGTCCCGCTGGCGCGCGGCGGCCTCGCTGGACCACCTCGACGAGTGGGGTCTCGGCGGCCGCAAGTTCGGGTCGTGGATCACCTGGTTCCTGATCGGCGGCGACCTCTACACCGCGTACACGTTCGTCGCGGTGCCCGCGCTGCTGTTCGGCGCGGGTGCGATGGGCTTCTTCGCGCTGCCGTACACGATCATCGCCTACCCGCTGGTGTTCCTGCCGGTGCTGCGGATGTGGTCGGTGTCGCGGGCACGCGGCTACGTCACCCCGGCCGACTTCGTGCGCGGCCGCTACGGCTCGTCGCTGCTGGCGCTGCTGGTCGCGATCACCGGGATCGTCGCCACGATGCCCTACATCGCGCTGCAGCTGGTCGGTCTGGAGGCGGTGCTGCGGTCGATGGGCTTCAACGGCGCCGGGTTCCTCGGCCACCTGCCGCTGCTGATCGCGTTCGTCATCCTGGCGCTCTACACCTACCAGTCCGGCCTGCGCGCACCCGCCCTGATCGCGTTCGTCAAGGACATCCTGATCTACGTGGTGATCCTGGTCGCGGTGATCTACCTGCCGGCCAAGCTGGGCGGTTGGGGCAGCATCTTCGACGCGGCGGGGGAGAAGTTCGCCGAGACCCCGTCGCCGGCCGACGGCGTCCTGCTCGGTCCGACCAACCAGCTGCAGTACGCCACGCTGGCGTTCGGCTCGGCGCTGGCGTTGTTCCTGTATCCGCACTCGGTCACCGGAATCCTGGCCTCACGCGGACGGGACGTGTTGAAGCGCAACATGTCCGCGCTGCCGGCGTACTCGTTCCTGCTCGGGATGCTGGCACTGCTCGGCTTCGCCGCGATCGCGGCCGGCACGACACCGATCGTCAACAACGCGACCGGCCGGCCCGACTCGAACACGATCATCCCGGAGCTGTTCAACACCGAGTTCCCGTCCTGGTTCGCCGGCATCGCGTTCGCCGCGATCGGCATCGGCGCACTGGTGCCGGCCGCGATCATGTCGATCGCGGCGGCGAACCTGTGGACGCGCAACGTCTACAAGGAGTACGTGCACCGGGACGCGACACCCGCGCAGGAGGCGAAGCAGGCCAAGCTGGCGTCGCTGGTGGTGAAGTTCGGCGCGGTCGCGTTCATCGTGTTCATCGACCCGCAGTACGCCATCGACCTGCAGCTGATCGGCGGCGTGATCATCCTGCAGACGCTGCCGGCGGTGGCGATCGCGCTCTACACGCGCTGGCTGCACCGGTGGGCGCTGGTCGCCGGCTGGGTCGTGGGGTTGGGCTGGGGCATGATCCTGCTCTACGACATCCCGAACCCGGCGTCCGGGCGCGCGCACTTCGGCGGGTCCGCGCTGGCACTGGACAAGCTGAACCTGTTCGGCTGGCAGCCGTTCGCGGGTTCGCAGGTGCAGATCTACGTCGGCTTCGTCGCCCTGGTGGCGAACCTGTTGGTGGCGGTGGTCGTCACCCTGGTGATCCGCCGGACGAAGGTCTCCAACGGCGTGGACGCCACCGTGGACGCCGACTACCACGTCGACGAGCACGACAAGGAGCTGCGCGCGATCGGGTCCTAGTCACCGCCGCCCGGCGCGGCGAGTGCGGCGGCGAGCCATTCCTCGCTCACCCCCGTATCCATCTGGTCCTGGTCCGGTGTGCCGGTGATGGTGGCCGTCAGCGACAGGTAGGTGCCGAGCACCCCGGTGAACGCGGACACAGCCCGGTCGGCGTGCTGGTGAGCGGTGCTGGTCGGGTCGGGGTCGGTCATGGTCCGCCGCAGCTCGTCCCGGGCGTGTTCGTCGAGCGGCTCCCCGAGGTAGTCGGCGGCGAGGTCGGCGACCGAGGCCAGCAGGCGTTCGGCGATCTCGCGGGCCCGAGGGGAGTCCGGGGACAGGCCGGACCGCTGGGCCTCCGATGCCTCCGCCTCGATCCGCTGGTGTTCGGCCAGCCGCGCCAGCCTCGACGGCGAGGTCAGGTCGACGGCCCTGGGGGAGGCGAAGGAGTCGTGGAAGAACCGGCGGACCGCGTCGCGGAAGGCGGGGTCGCGCACCAGGCCGGCCAGCTCGATCCAGGCCTGGAGCTGTTCGGTGGTGGGATCCTCGGGCAGGGCGGGCCGCATGCCGCGCAGGTGCTCGGTGAAGGCCGGGTGGACGGTGAGGTCGTCGGTGACCTCGTCCCAGAACTGGTCGAGCAGCCGCTCGCGGTCGTCGTCCGACATGGACACGAGGTCGTGCATGAGGGTCACCTGTTCGGTCGCGGTGGGTTGGTTCACGATGGTGCGCAGCACGGCGCGCCGGGCACGCAGCTGACGCAGCTGGCTCTCGACGATCGCCAGGTGGGTCGTGGCCAGGTCGTGCAGGGGCGTCTCGTCGGCGAGCAGCCCTCGGATGTCGTCCAGGCTCGCGCCCAGCTCACGCAGAGTGCGGACCAGCTCCAGCCGGGCGATCGCGTGCACGTCGTACCGCCGGTAGCCGCCCTCGCTGTGGCCGGTGGGTTCGACGACGCCGGCGTCGGCGTAGAACCGGATGGCGCTCACGCTCAGCCCGGTGCGCCGCGCCACGTCCCCGATCGGGTACAGCTGGTTGTCGTTCACGACCCCCACTCTGGCGTCTCAAGTGGGTTGAGAGTCAACCAGTGCCGATCAGGCGGCGGGTCTTCGCCAGCGGCCCCGGCATGCCCATGGCGGCCGCGCCGGTGAGGACGCCGTCGCGGCGGTAGTGGGCCAGGAACTTCCCGTCCTCGACGGCGCCCTGGACCACCTCGAACTCGTCGGCCGGGTCCGGGAGGCCGATGGCCTGCAGGCGCAGGCCGTACTGGTCGGTCCAGAAGTACGGGACCGCGGCCAGCGGCTTCGGTTCGTCGGCGAGCAGGTTCGCCGCGACGAGCCCGGCCGTGTCGACCGCGCCCGTCCAGTGTTCGAACCGGACGGTGCCGGCCCGCCACGGGTGCGGCATCCGGGCCACGTCGCCGGCCGCCCACACGTCGGGCCGGGCGGTGCGGCCGGTCCGGTCACACAGCACGCCGTCGTCGACCGGGACGTCCGATCCGGACAGCCACTCGGTGTTCGGCGTGGACCCGACGGCGACCACCACCACGTCGGCGGGCAGCACGGTGCCGTCGGCCAGCTCGACGCCCGCCACCCGGCCGTCGCCCTTGAGCCCGGTGACCTCCGCGCCGCAGCGCAGCGTCACCCCGTTGGCCCGGTGCAGGGCGGCCAGGTGCGCGCCGACCGCGGGGCCGAGCGGCAGCGGGTGGGCCAGCCGCTCCACCACCGAGACGTCCAGCCCGAGGCCGCGGGCGGTCGCGGCGACCTCGCAGCCCAGCACCCCGGCGCCGACCACCACCAGCGACCGGCCCGCCGCCAGCGCGGTACGCAGACCGACGCAGTCGGCCCAGTCGCGCAGCACGTGCACGCCCGACCAGCCGTCGAACACCGCCGGACGCCTCGGCCGCACCCCTGTGGCCACCACCAGCCGGTCGAACTCCACCTCGCCGGAGGACAGCAGCAGGCGGTGGCCGTCCACCCCGGTCGCGTGCGTCCCGAGCCGCAGGTCGACGTCCAGGGCCGCGTAGTCCTCCTCGCGCAGGGGAGGCCGCGCGGCCTCCGGTGACGCCAGCACGGCCTTGGACAGCGGCGGCCGGTCGTAGGGCGGATGCTCCTCGGCGCCGACGAGCGTGACCGGCCCGGCGTGCCCGAGCCGGCGCAGGCGCTCGACGGTCCGCAGCCCCGCCAACCCGGCACCCACCACGGCGATCCGTCCCATGCTCACGCCGCCATCGTGCCAGGGGCCGGCTCAGGTCAGGTCGAAGACGTCTGGAGCGCCGGGAGCGGCGCCCGCGCCCGGCGGGTCGGGGCCATCAGGACCGCGCTGATCGGTACCGCCAGCGCCGCCGCGGCGAGCACGAACACCGGGAACAGGAAGCTGAACACCTCCACGCCGGCCGGGTCGGGCGCGGCCTGGTCCATCGTCACCCGGACCGCGGCCATGCCGGTGTAGTGCATGCCGGTGACCGCGACGCCCATCACCAGCCCGGCCGCCACGCGCAGCGCGAGCCGGTCGACCACCACGGTGAACAGCAGCGCCGCCGTCGCCGCCACCACCGCGATCACGACCGACAGCAGCACCAGACCACCGTCGTAGCCGATGGTGCCCTTGATCCGGACCGCCCACATGCCGGTGTAGTGCATGAGGTTCACCGCGAGCCCCATGATCAGCCCGCCGACCAGCAGCCGCCACCGGGAGAACCCGGCACGCACCCCGAACACCACCAGCCCGCCGAACACCGCGCTGATCGACAGCACCGCGGACAGCACCGTCCGGGCGATGTCGTACCGCACCGGCATCCCCGGCGTGGCGAAGCCGAGCATGGCGATGAAGTGCATCAGCCAGATGCCGACGCCGCCGATCGACACCGCGGCGAGCACCAGCCAGCCCAGGCGCGCCCGCCCGGACGCGTGCCGCGCCTGCAGCGTGCAGGCCAGCCCGACGGTCGACCCGACCACCGAGGTGGCGTAGGCGAAGAACAGCAACCAGGAACCCATGGCGAAGTGCTGCATGTCGTGGTTCACCGCACGGTCCTCTCCACGGGACGACGGACGGGACGCTTGGGCAGGCCGTGCGCCGGTTTCGGCGGTGCCAGCCGGGACAGCGCGTGCTCACTCGCGGCGATCAGGACCTCCCGCGCGGAGTCCGGTGAGCGGGCGTCGCACGGCATGATCGCCACGTGCTCGGGCAGCGCGAGCGCCTCCCGGACGTCGGCCACGGCGTGGTCGAGCCGACCGTCGAACCGGTTGAGCGCCACCAGGAACGGGATGTCGCGCGACTCCAGGTAGTCGATGGAGCCGAAGCAGTCGGCGAGCCGGCGGGTGTCCACCAGCACCACGGCGGCGATCGCGCCGCGCACGATGTCGTCCCACATGAACCAGAACCGGTGCTGGCCCGGAGTGCCGAACACGTACAGCACCAGGTCCTCGGCGAGGGTGATCCGGCCGAAGTCCATCGCGACGGTGGTGGCGACCTTGCCGCTGACGAACGCCAGCTCGTCCACGCCGACGCTGGCGCTGGTCATCAGCGCCTCGGTGCGCAGCGGCACGATCTCGGACATGGCGCCGACGAACGTCGTCTTGCCGGCGCCGAACCCGCCGGCGACGACGATCTTGGCCGAGGTGATCCGCGGGGCGGGGTCAGCGAGCGGTTCGAAGTCCACTGAGGACCCTCTCGATCAGGTCGCGGCGCTCGTCGGCGTCCGCGTCGTGGGTGAGTGTGGCCTGGACCGTCACCAGGTCGTCGGCGAGCAGGTCGGCCACCAGCACCCTGGCGACGCCGAGCGGCACGCCGAGGTGCGCGGCGAGCTCGGCCACCGACCGGGGCCGCAGGCACAGCTGGGTGACCGTCCACTGTGCACTCGCGCGGCGCTGCGGCAGGGCGGCGCCCCTGGCCGTGGTCCGCACCCTGGCCTCGACCGCCAGCTCGACGGCCGGCTCGGTGCGTCCCCCGGTCCACGAGTACGGCCGGGCGAGCGCCGGCCCGTCCCCGTTCACGGCAGTGTTCACGGCAGTGAACGAGTGGGTGACGGCTTGCGGGCCGGGGTCTCGACCATCCGCCCGACGCGGTCGACGAGCAGGGTCATCTCGTAGCCGACCAGCCCGATGTCGCAGCGGGGCGAGGCGAGCACGGCGAGGTGCGAGCCGTCGCCGACGCTCATCAGCAGCAGGAACCCGCCCTCCAGCTCGATCACCGACTGCACCACCCGGCCGGCGGCGAACAGGTCGGCCGCGCCGACGGTGAGGCTGGACAGCCCGGCGGTCAGCGCGGACATCTGGTCGGCGGTGTCGCGTGGCAGCCCCTCGCTCGCGGCGACCAGCAGGCCGTCGGCGGACACCAGCACGGCGTGCGTCACCCCGGGAACCTCCTGGGTGAACGCGGACACCAGCCAGCCGAGCGACGGCTCGGACGCGGTGCTCTCGGTGGTCATGAGCCCCTCCCCTCGGTCTCCTGCCTGGCGCGCCGGGCGGCCTGCATGCCGCTGTAGTGCCGGGACAGGTTGTTGCGGATCGTCTCGGGGTCGCGGAAGTCGACCCCGCGCTCGTCGGGCCGCCCGGCCTGCCGCGCCGGCACCGCCTGCCCGCCGGGCCGGCGCATCGGCAGCCCGGCGGCGGTGGTGCCCACCGGATCGCCGGAGGTCGGTGGCGGGGTGCCGAACGTGCCGGTCGACTCGGCCCGTGTGGCGGGCCTCGGCGGTCCGGTGGCGGTGCTGCCCATTGGTTCGGCGGATGTCGGTGGTGGTGTGCCGAGCGTTTCGGTGGTGGTGGCGCCCATCGGCTCGGCGGATGTCGGTGGTGGGGTGGCGAAGGCGCCGGTGACCGATTCGGCCGGGCGGGGCTCGGGCGGGTGCGGGGCCGGCTCGGCGGGTGGCCAGGCCACGGGTTCGTCGGTCGCCTCGAGTGTTGGGGTGAACCAGTCGACGGTGTGCCCGTTGGCGGCGGGCTGGGGGAGTGGGAGCTCGGCGTCGCCGAGCCCGGCGCCGATGGTCGCCATCGCCGGTACGGGTGCCGGGTCGGGGGTGCCGTCGGCGATGACGAGCGCGGCCGGCACGTGGACGCTCGCGGTCACGCCTGCCCGGTTCGCCGACTCGTGGGTGGTCCGCAGCCGGACGGTGACGCCGTGCCGCGCGGCGAGCTGGCCGACCACGAACAGGCCCATCCGGCGGGTGGTCTCCGGGCCGACCGCGTCGGACGTGGCGAGCCGTTCGTTGGCGGCGGCGAGGTCGTCCGGCGCCATGCCGAGTCCGCCGTCGACGACCTCGAACAGCAGGCCGCCGCGCGCGCCCCGGTCGGCGGTGAGCACGACCTTGCGGTCCGGCGGGGAGAACCGGGTCGCGTTCTCCAGCAGCTCGGCCAGGATGTGCACCAGGTCGGCCGCGCCGGTCGCGCGCACCGAGGCGTTCGGCGCGTTGCCCAGGGTGACCCGCTGGTAGTCGGTGACCTCCGAGGTCGCCGCGCGCAGCAGCTCGACCACGCCGACCGGCCGGTTGCCGCGCCGAGGCGGCGTGCCGCCGGCGAGCACCTGGAGGTTCTCGCCGTTGCGGCGCAGGCGGGTGGCGAGGTGGTCCAGGCGGAACAGCCCGGCGAGCCGCCGCGGGTCCTGCTCGTCGGCCTCCAGCTCCTCGATCACGCCGAGCTGCAGCTCCACCAGCGACTGGCTGCGCCGGGACAGCGTCATGAACATCTCGCTGACCTGCAGCCGCAGCTCGGCCTGCTCGCCGGCCAGCCGCACGGCCTGCCGGTGCATGTCGTCGAACGCGCGGGCGAGCTGGCCGATCTCCTCCCGCGTGTGCACCGGCACGGGGGCCACCGACCGGTAGTCCACACGCTCCCCGGCACGCACCCGCTCGACCGTCGCCGGCAGCTGCTCGTGGGCGGCGGTCAGCGCCGCGGTGCGCAGCCGGTGCAGCGGCGCGAGCAGCGACCGGGCCACGGTGAGCGCGACCGCCAGGGCGGCGAGCAGCGCGCCGAGCACGACCGCCGCGTCGCGCAGCGCGTCGGAGCGGGCCTCGTTGGTGCGGGTGCTGACGGTGTCGGACAGGTCGCCGAACACCTCCAGCAGCAGCCCGTGCACGGCGGCGGACGCGGTGTCCAGCCCGGGCACCAGACCGGCCAGCGCGGCGCCCCGGCCACCGGCTGACCGGAGCGTGGCCCGCCGGTCCGCCGCTCCCCTGGTCGCGTTCTCGACGGCGGCGGCGTCCTCGGTCGGCAGGTCGACGGCGAGTTGTCGACTCAGTACCGCCTCCTCGGCGGCGGCGTCCTGCGCGGCGGCCACGACCTCGGCCCGGCCCGGGCCGTCCACACCGGACCCGACGAGCGCGGTCCCGGCGGCGAGCGCCGCCCGCAACAGCAGCAGCGACCGCACCGAGACGGCCCGGTCGTCGAGGTCCTCGTCGCGGGCCAGGGACACCACACCCGGCACCAGCTCGGCCAGCGAGGCGAGCACCGCGCGGTAGCCGGACGCCAGCGCGACCGGATCGCCGGTCTGTTCGCGCAGTGCGTCCAGGCGCCCGAGCGCGTCGCCGAGGTCGCGGTCGACGGACGCCGGCAGCCCGGCGAAGTCGGCGGCGTCCCGAACGGCGTTGACCTGCCGGTCGACGGCCGCGCGCCCCCGGCCGTCGGTGGCGGTCACCGCGCTCACCAGCTCGTCGGCGACCAGGTCGGACAGGGTGACCGCCTCGGTGAGCACGGCGAGCTGGTCACGGACCGTGCTCAGCCGGTTGGCGTCGTCGAGTTGGCCCCGCACCCGGACGCCGCCGAGCACGAGGGCGACCACCGCGGGCACCACGAGCACGACGGCCACTTTCGACCGCAAGCTCCAGCCGGCGACGTGCCAGGTGGCAGCAGTGTCTCCTACAACGGGATCCGGCACCGCAAGTTCCCCATTTCGCGCATGCTCGAACGCGCTGTTTCACCCCGATGCGCGGATTCATTTGCGATGAAAGTCCAGGCGATCGCGAAAGTCAAGAGAACTCATGACGAAGTTTCACATGTGCACACGTCAAACAATGGTGGGAAAGTAACCGCCCGCCATTTTTGCAAATTGCAGAGTGATTAGTGGTGTCGCGGTTCATTCATTCCATACGGAGCGAATTCGCGCGAGTACGGAATCGGCCTGAGCGAGACCGGCACGCGCCGCCGCCGCCCGTTTCGCCGGATCGAGCACGTTCCGTCCGATCGCCGCGAGCGCGGCCCGGTCCGGGCTGACCAGCTCGACCCGCGACCGCGCGGCGAGCGCCTCCACCTGGGTCGCGGCCGGCGTCATGTGCCCGATGCCGCGCGGCAGCGGCGAGAGCACCACGACGCGGTCGTACCCGGCGGCGAGGTCGGCGTTGGAGCCGGAGCGCATCCCGCCGTCGACGTACCGCCGCCCGTCGATCGTCACCGGCGGCCAGACCCCGGGCACCGCGCAACTCGCCGCGACCGCCCGGACCAGCGGCGCACCGGAGTCCCGGTCGAACGCCCGGAACTCGCCGGACTCCGCGTCCACCGCGGTGATCAGCAGCGCCCGCTCCGGCCAGTCCCGCACCGGCAGCCGCGACTCGATCACCGCGACCCGCTCCGCCTCCGGCACCGTGTTCGCACGCAGCGCCATCCGCCCGATCCGCGCCCGGACGGCCTTCGGCGTCCTCGGCCCGGCCATCGCGAGCCCGTACCGCAGCAGCACCGCCGGCCCCATCGCCGCGGCGACCTCCCCGTCCGGCGGCTCGAGCTGCGCGGCGTACCGCTCGTCGGCGTCCAACCCGGCCGCGACCTGCGCCCCGACCACCGACCCCGCCGACGTGCCGACCACCAGATCCGCCGACCCCAGGTCGACGCCCGCCCGCGCGAGCCCCGCCAGAATCCCCCATTCCCAGGCGATCCCGGTGATCCCACCGCCGCCGAGCACCAGTGCGCGTGTCATTCGCCCATGATGCCTCGCGCCGCGGGTCAGCGCGGTTCAGACGTGGCCGACGGCAGCTCCGGCAGCGAGATCAGGTACTCGCCGATCGGCTCGCACGACTCGCCCCAGAAGCAGCCCTCCTGCAGCACCGCCAAGCCGCCGTCCGAGCTGATCACCGGTGCGCGCACGTAGGCGTCCGACCGCGGCGCCGGCATCAGGATCTCCCGCCCGGTGGCCTGGTCGAACAGGAACCCGGGTGCCGCGCCGTACCACTGTCCGCCCTCCCCGGTCTGCCGGAGGAAACCGATCAGCGAGCCGTCGTGGCTGACGCTGCTCGGGGCCACACTCCACAACGTCGGGCTCGTCCAGGTCCGCAGCGTCACCGGAGTCGAGCCGGGCGACGTGCTGACCTTCTTCAGCGCGAAGCCGCCGTCGCCACAGCTCGGACAGCCGGATCCGACCGCGTAGAACACCCACCGGCCGTCACCGCTGAGGGTGTACCCGAGGCCGTACCCGTCGGCGGGCAGCGCTCGCAGGGCACCGGTGTCCGCGTCCACCAGCGTTGGCTGGAAGCCGGAACCTCCCGCCGGCCGGTAGTCGATCAGGAAGGTTCGTCCGTCCAGGGCGGTGTCCTCGCTGAACAGGCCGCACGTCGAGTCGGGGCAGGCGAGCACCGTCTCCGTGCGCCCGGCGAGCAGGTCGTGCCGGTAGACGGCCTGTTCGCCGGACTGGGGCCTCGACACCCAGGAGAACCAACGTGCGTCCCTGGACAGGGTGAGGTCGGCCGGGATCGTGTCCGCAGGCGCGGTGGCGATCACGCGAACGGTCCTGGCGACGAGATCGTGCACGTAGAGCGTGCTCGGCGGGGAGCCGATGTCGTAGCTGTTGCTGGCGTAGGCGACCGTCTGGCCGTCCCAGCTGATCGCCATCTGCCGGTTCGCGTGCAGCGCGCTGCCGTCCGGTCGCGCGCCGGCCAGCACGATCTCGCCGGTCTGCAGGTCCTTGCGGAGCAGGTACTCCTCGTCGGTGAACTTCCGGTGCGGCTGCGGCACCAGGTAGCTGTCGCTGCGCGACCACAGCACCGCGTACCGCCCGTTGCCGGACAGTTGCTCGAACGACGCGTGCGCGGCCTGGTCCGGGAAGCCCGTCTCGTCGGTGTCGATCCGGGTCATCGCCGACGGCGACACAAGGGCGGACTCCGCCGACGGCGGGCTCGTGCCGGCGTGGTTCGTCGCGGTCACGGTGATCCGGTAGTCGACGTCCGGGTGCAGGCCGGCGAGCTCGATCCGCCGCCGGTCGCCGTCCAGGGCGACGTCCAGGCCGCCGGGCCGCGCGGTGACCGTGAAGCCGGTGATCGGCAGCCCGCCGTCGTCCGCCGGCGCGGTCCACTCGACGCCGACCCGGTCGCCCGCGTCGTACACCCGGGTCACCGCGGGCGCACCCGGCGCGGTCGGGTTGGACGAACTCGGCGTGTAGAAGTAGCCGGCCACGTCGACCAGGACGTCGGTGCGGCCGTAGTTGTTGAACACGGACAGCTCGGGGGTGGCGCTGATCGCGGCGTTGGCCACGGTCTCGCCCGCGCCCAGGTTCACGTTCGACGCGTTCGGCCTGGCCCGGCCGCTCGGCCACGCGGTCAGGTAGGTGTCGTTGCTCGCACGCACCCCGGTGAGCCCGAACAGCACCGCGACCCGGTCGTCGGCGGGCACGCCGGCGTCGGCGAACGAGACGGTCCTGGTGGTGCGGCCGTCGAGCGGGCCGCCGTCCTGCCGGGTGTCGAGCACGCGTTCCGGCGCGGGCAGCGCGACGTACCGGCCGCCGGAGCCGGGCGCGAACCAGCCCTGCACATCCGCCAGCACGTGTACGTGACCGGCCGAGTTCCTGATCCGGATGGCCCCGTCGCCGCCGATGCCGACCACCGCGAGGTTGGCCCTGGTCTCGCCCCGGGTCAGGTTCAGCGCGGAGGTGCCCGTCCGCCCGTCGGGGGTAACCACGAGGTGGGAGTTCGTCGTCGGCCCGACGCCGGTCAGGTTGACCACGACCGCCGTCGCGTTCGCCGGGACCCCGCCCGCGCCACGGACCCGCAGGGTCAGCTGCTCGTTCGGACCGACCGACCCGCGATGCCCGCCGACCGTGGTGCGGGTGTCGAGCACACGGGTCGGCGAGGTGGCCGAGGTGAACGTGGCGCCGGTGCTGGTGGCGAGGTAGCCGACGAGGTCCGCGACGACGTCGACCGTGCCGTTCCGGTTGAGGATCCTGATGGTGTTGTCCGGGCCGAGCGTGACGAACGCCGAGGCGGCCGCGGTCTGGCCGGCGCCCAGGTTCAGCGTCGAGGTGCCGGCGAACTGGTTCGGGAACGCGCTCAGGTACGTCGACGCGGTGCCGTTCGTGCCGGTCAGGTTGACCACCACCGCGGTCGCGTCGGCGGGCAGCCCCGGCACGTCGACGGTGATCGTCTCCCCGGCGCCGAGCGGTCGCGGATGCCCACCGAGCGCCGTGCGCGTGTCGAGGACGCGGGTCGGTGACGCCAGCGGCGTGTAGGCGGCGCCGGGCAGGTCGGCCGCCTGCTCCGCCGCCGCGCCGGGCACCGTGTTCGGTAGGACCGCCGAGACGAGAACAGCGACCAGGACAGCGACAAGGACACCGAGAACGACGCGCACGAGCCCCCCATGGAAACCGATCTGCCGGTACGGCTCGGTCCCCGCGGCGAGCGGCAAGATCATGGCACGCCGGTGACGGTGTGCCTAGCCGCCGTTCGGTGCAGTGGTCACGTCCGCAGGTTCGTCAGGCCGCGCAGGACGCGGTGCAGCAACTCGACGTCCGGCCGGTCGTCCGGGCCGGTGCTGGTCTCGTGCACGGTCACCAGGCCGGCCGCGGCCATGTCCTCCAGCAGCACCCGCACCACGCCGATCGGCAGGGACAGCAGCGCGCCGATCTCGGCCACCGACTTCGACCGCCGGCACAGCTGGGCCACCGCCTGGTGCTCGCTGCGCAGGCCGTCCAGTACCGCCTCCGCGCGCCGGGTGGTGGAGATCAGGGTCTCGATGGCCAGCTGGGCGGTCGAGCGGGTGCGGCCGCCGGTCCAGGCGTAGGCACGCACGATCGCCGCCGCGTCCACCGTGACCTCGACCGGGTCGGCCCGCCGGCGGGCCGGGGCCGGCGCGGGCGCCCGGGTCTCCTCGTGTGTCCTGGGGCTCCTGGACAGCCCGTTGAGGACGTCGGCGAAGGTCAGCTCCTCAGGCTCGTCGGTGGTGCCCACGTCAGCAGCCCACGTCAGCCGGCGACCAGCGCCGCCCGCAGCTGCGGCGTCAGGATCTGCCCGACCTGGTCCACCAGCACCGTCATCTCGTAGGCCACCTGTGAGATGTCGCAGTCCCGCACCGCGAGCACCGCCAGGCACGAGCCGTCCTTGATCGAGGTCAGCAGCAGCGCGCCGTGGTCCATCTCGACCACCGACCGCACCACCCGCTCGGCCCCGAGGCACTTGGCCGCGCCCAGGTTCAGGCTCACCATCCCGGCCGCGATCGCGGACATCTGCTGTGCGCGGTCCGTCGGCAGCCGGGCGGACGCGGCCAGCAGCAGCCCGTCGACCGAGACGACCACGGCGTGCGCCACCCCTGGCGTGTTCTCGGCGAAGTTGTCGACCAACCACCCGAACTGTCCGAGATGCGACTCATCGGTCACGGTCACGCCTCCTCCTTCCGGTTCCTGCTGTCACGGACTCCCGCCTGGAAACCGTTGAGGAAGCCGCGGGCTCGCGCGGCGTCCCGTTTCGCCGGTGCGCCCGGCGGCGGCCCACCCGTTCTCGGCACGAGCAGTTGGCCCTTCGGGACCCGTTTCGGCAGGCCGTCCGCGCCGGCCGTCGGCTGGGCCGGCGGCGTGGGCGGCGGTCCCGGTGCCGGTCCGCGCAGTGGGCGACGCAGCCAGGTGAACTCGTCCGCGGCCGGAGGCGCGGGGGACGCGGGCAGGGCGTCCACCGGGGTGTGCGCGGTGAACAGGATCGACGCCGGGGTGCGGGCCGACGGGAACTCGGGCACGCGCACGTGGATCCCGGCCAGCTCCAGCCGGCCGGCCACGTTGCCGGACCGCTCCTGTTCCGGGGCGGGGCCGGGCGCGGGGATCGGCACCGGCGCCGGGCCGGCCACCAGCCCGGCCGGCACGTGCACCGACGCGCACAGGCCCTGGTCCTCGCGCCGGCGCAGGCTCGCCGACACGCCGTGCTTGGCGGTCAGCCGACCGACCACGAACAGGCCCATCTGCCGCGAGATCGGCACGTCGACCCCGCCGCCCGCGGCGACCCGCTCGTTGGCCTCACGCAGCTCCGCGTCGGCCATCCCGACGCCCTGGTCCAGGATCTCCACCCGCAGCGAGCCGTCCGCGTCCAGCCTGCTCTCCACGACGACCTGGCTGTCCGGCGGGGAGAACGTGGTGGCGTTCTCGATCAGCTCGGCCACCGAGCGGATCAGGTCGCCCGCCGCGTAGCCGACGATCCGCACGCCGGGCGCGGACCGAACCAGCGCCCGCTGGTAGTGCTCCACCTCGGACACCGCGGCGCGCAGCACGTCCGACAACGGGACGGGCTCGGTGAACCGCCTGCCAAGCACCGCGCCGGAGAGCACCATCAGGTTCTCGTTGTTGCGGCGCATCCGGGTGGCGAGGTGGTCGATCCGGAACAGGTTCGCCAGCTGCTCCGGGTCGTCGGCCTTCTGCTCCAGCTGTTCGAGCTGCTTGAGCTGGCGCTCCACCAGGCCCTGGCTGCGCCGGGACAGGTTCAGGAAGATGTTGGACAGGTCGCTGCGCAGCTCCGCCTCGTCGCCCGCCGACCGCACCGCCTGCTCGTGCACCATGTCGAACGCCCGCGCGAGCTGGCCGAACTCCTCGGTGGTGCGCAGCGGCACCGGGTCGATGTGCACGCCGTCGGACTCGCCCGACCGGATGGCCGTGACCGCCGCCGGCAGCCGGTTGGACGCCACGTCGAGCACCGTGCGGCGCAGCGTGCCGAGCGAGCGCAGCAGGTACCGGCCGAGACCGCCGCCGATGCCGGCCGCCAGCAGCACCAGCGTCAGCAGCAGCACCGACTCCGCGCCGGCCCGGTCGCTGACGCTGTCGGCGAGCCGCCGCGACTCGGCGCGCAGGTCGGCCGCGGCGCCCTCGCTGACCCGGTTCATCAGCCCGGCGGTGGCGGTGGACACCGCGTCCCACTCGGTCAGGGTGAACCGGGGCGCGGCCGAGTCGGCGGCGCCGACCAGCAGCTTCCGGTCGGCCACCGCGCTGCCGGCCACCGTGGACTCGTACAGCGCGCGCAGCGGTTCCGGGGCCACCGCCCGGAAGTCGCGCAGGTTCTCCTCCAGCCGGATGTCCGCCTCGACGATCAGCTCGCGTTCGCCGGGGGAGAGCCGGCCGTCGCGCATGCCGAGCAGCCCGGCCGCGTGCTGCACGCCGACCTGCTCGCGCACCGCCTGCAGCTCGTTGAGCGCGATCGACGTGCTGGCCAGCCGCTCGTCCGGGAAACGGCCGACGAGCGCGCGGTCGAACTCCAGCACCGCGTTGGTGACCGCGTTGTAGGAGCTCAGGATCACCGCCGGGTCGCCGCCCTCGGCCACCCGGTCGCGGACGTAGGGGAGCAGGGCGAGTGCGCCGAGCACGTTGGCGTGCCGCGCGGTCGCGTTCCGGCCGAGGTCGGGCGCTCGGTGCAGGGCGGCCTGGGCGAGGTCGACCGACGAGTCGGTGAGGTTCGCGAACCTGGTCAGGTCCTCGCCGCCGCGGGCGGCCTCGTTGCGCTCGTCCTGCATCGCCTCGAGAGCCCGGCCGAGCTCGACCCGCAGCGCGGCCACCCGCTCGATCTCGTCGTAGGACTCGGCGAGCTCGACGTCCGCGTTCACCCGCAGCACACCGAGCACCAGCGCGCCGACGACCGGAACCACCAGCACCGCCGCCAACTTGACCAGCAGCGGCCAGTTCCGCCACTGGGCGACCGCTGCCCACGCCCGGTTCACGAGTGCTACCTCCTGGCGCGACGGCCCGGATCGATGATTTTCACAAACTTAGGGAGACGGTGACAATCAGTACAAGAGCTGATTACGCCACCGGACGTACACGCTCCGTGGTACACCGATGGGAAAGAAGGTTCCGGTATACCGGCGGATTCGGTTACCTTTCCGCCGAAACGTGCGGCCGCGATCACCTCTTGACGCGCTGGCTACGCTTTCGGGCATCTCGCGAAAGGGCTCCGCATGACTCGAATGTCCTCCTTTACGCGCGCGCCGGAAAGCGATTACCTCGTCGATCCGACCGGCGCACCGGACTTCGCGGCCCTGCGTGCCCAGCCGGAGTTCGTGGCGCTGCGCCGCCGGATCGTGCGGTTCGTGTTCCCCGCCTCGGCGCTGTTCCTGTGCTGGTACCTGACCTACGTGCTGCTCGCCGCGTACGCGCCGGACCTGATGGCCGTGCGGGTGTTCGGCTCGGTGAACGTCGGGATGCTGCTCGGGCTGTCCCAGTTCGCCAGCACCGTGCTGATCATGGTGCTGTACTCGCGGTTCGCCCGCCGTCGAATGGATCCGGCGGTCGAGGCGCTGAAGGAGCGGGCGGGGGCGCGCCGATGACCGGCGACCCCATCCTGAACATCACCATCTTCCTCGTCATCGTCGTCGTCACCCTGCTGGTCGTGTACCGGGTCAGCAGTCGCAACACCACGACCGCCGACTACTACGCCGCGGGCGGCGCGTTCAGCGGAATGCAGAACGGCGTCGCGCTCTCCGGCGACTACCTGTCGGCCGCGTCGTTCCTCGGGGTCGCCGGATTCATCGCCGCGCACGGCTACGACGGGTTCCTCTACTCGATCGGCTTCCTCGTCGCCTGGCTGATCCCGCTGCTGCTGCTCGCCGAACGGGTCCGCAACGTCGGCCGGTTCACCATGGGCGACGTGCTCAGCTTCCGCATGCGGCAACGGCCGGTGCGCGCGGCGGCCGCCTACTCGACCCTGGTGATCTCCTCGTTCTACCTGCTCGCGCAGATGTCCGGGGCCGGCGTGCTGGTCGCGTTGCTGCTCGACGTGCGGTCCACCGGCGGGCAGGCGCTGGTGATCGTCGGCGTGGGCGCCATCATGATCTTCTACGTGCTGGTCGGCGGCATGAAGGGCACCACCTGGGTGCAGATCATCAAGGCCAGCCTGCTGCTGCTGTGCGTGCTGATGCTCAGCGTGTTCATCCTGGGCAAGTTCGGGTTCAGCCTGTCGAACCTGCTCGACCGTGCCGCCGCCAACAACGCGCACGGCGAGGCGGTGTTCGCGCCGGGCACGGAGTACGGGGAGAGCGGGACGACCAAGCTCGACTTCGTGTCGCTGTCGCTCGCGCTGGTGCTCGGCGCCGGCGCGCTGCCGCACGTGCTGATGCGGTTCTACACCGTGCCGGACGCGTTCCAGGCCCGCCGCTCGGTGATCGCGGCCATCTGGGCGATGGTGCTGTTCTACCTGGCCACGCTGGTCATCGGCTACGGGGCCAGTGCGATCGTCGGGTCGGCGGCGATCGAGGCGGCGCCCGGCGGGGAGAACTCGGCGGTGCCGCTGCTGGCGTTCGAGGTCGGCGGCGCGGTGCTGCTGGCGATCGTGGCGGCGGTGGCGTTCACGACGATCCTCGCGGTGGTCGCCGGGCTGACGCTGACCGCGTCGGCGTCGTTCGCGCACGACGTGTACGCCAACGTGCTCAAACACGGC
Organism: Actinophytocola gossypii; assembly: GCF_025165815.1. Classification (GTDB taxonomy): domain Bacteria; phylum Actinomycetota; class Actinomycetes; order Mycobacteriales; family Pseudonocardiaceae; genus Actinophytocola; species Actinophytocola gossypii. Next base: position 359,449 of record NZ_JAFFZE010000015.1, read on the forward strand.
AGGCCCAAGCCGGGAGCGGAGCTGCGGGTCGCGCGGATCACCGCGGTGGTGATCGGCTGCCTGTCGATCGCCGGCGGGATCCTCGCCCTCGGGCAGAACGTCGCGTCCCTGGTGGCGCTGGCGTTCGCGATCGCCGCGTCGGCGAACCTGCCGACGATCCTCTACACCCTGTTCTGGCGGCGGTTCAACACCACCGGTTCGCTGTTCTCGATGTACGGCGGGCTCGGCTCGTGCCTGGTGCTGATCGTGTTCTCGCCGGTGTTCTCCGGGACCAGCACCTCGATCTTCGAGGACGTGGACTTCCACCTGTTCCCGCTGAGCAACCCGGGCATCGTGTCCATCCCGTTGTCGTTCCTGCTCGGCTACCTCGGCACGGTGCTCAGCGCCGAACGTGCCGATGCCGGTCGGTCGGACCAGTTGGAGGTCCGCTCGGTGACCGGCATCGGCGCGCGGTGAGGGGCTACCTCAGCACGTCAGGTCAGCACATCGTGGTGGCCATGACGGCCTCCGGACTGGCCCACGAGGCGCAGCCCTCGTAGGAGTGGCCGTACCAGTTGTGGCCGAACTCGTGCGCGGCGAGCAGCGCGGGGTCGTTCACCGCGCCCGGGAACAGCTTGATCAGCTGTCCCATGCCGTAGTTGCACCCGACGACGATCAACTGTCCGTCCACGAGCACCTCGACCGGCTCGAACCCGCAGTCGGTGATCGCCGAGTTCTGGCACTCGACCGGGGTGCCGCCACCCTCGGTGACGTCGCCCCAGTAGTTCGCGCCCTGGCGGATCGGGCTCTCCCAACCGCCGCAGGACGGCATGATCGTGTACGACCAGGCCATCGGGGCCGACTCCTGCACGGGCGCGCCGTGGTCGGAATGTCCCGCCGCGTGATCGTCCGTGGTCGCGGCCCCGGTCGCCGGCGCACCGAGCACACCGAGAGCGACCGCCGCGGAGAACGCCAGAACCAGCTTCGTTGCCAGCTTCAGCATCGCATCTCCTGTCGTGATAAATTGACAGCAATTCAGTAGCAGGGTTTAACTGATTAAAATGCGATGGGTATTTTATGCCCAAGCGAAGTCAAAAGTACCGGCCCGCGAAAAGCGGGCACAACCTACGAAAGTAGGGCCGGTGCGAGGTGGTCGGGGCAGGTCCGTACACTGTCGAGCCGACCAGTATTGGAGGCGTGGTCAGGTGTGGTCCCACCTGGATTGGCTTGAGGCCGAGAGCATCGACATCATGCGCGAGGCGGTCGCGGAGAGCGAGCGTCCGGTGCTGCTGTACTCGATCGGGAAGGACTCCTCGGTCCTGCTCCATCTGGCGAGAAAGGCGTTCTATCCGTCCAAGCCGCCGTTCCCGTTGCTGCACGTAGACACCACCTGGAAGTTCCGGGAGATGATCGAGTTCCGGGACCGCACGGCGGCCGAGCACGGGCTCGAGTTGATCGTGCACCAGAACCCGGAGTGCATCGCTCTCGGTATCAACCCCTTCGAGCACGGCTCGGCGACGCACACCGACATGTGGAAGACCCAGGGGCTGCGCCAGGCGCTGGACAAGCACCGCTTCGACCTGGCCTTCGGCGGCGCCCGCCGCGACGAGGAGGCGTCCAGGGCCAAGGAGCGGGTGTTCTCGTTCCGCACCGCGGACCACCGCTGGGAGCCGCGCGCCCAGCGCCCCGAGCTGTGGCGGCTCTACAACGCGCGCAAGGCACCGGGCGAGAGCATCCGGGTGTTCCCGCTGTCCAACTGGACCGAGCTCGACGTGTGGCAGTACATCGAGCGCGAGGAGATCCCCGTCGTCCCGCTGTACCTGGCCGCCCGCCGGCCCGTGGTCGAGCGCGACGGCACGCTGATCATGGTCGACGACGACCGGATGCCGCTGGCCGAGGGCGAGACCCCGCGCGAGGAGCTGGTGCGCTTCCGTACGCTCGGCTGCTACCCGCTGACCGGCGCGGTCCCCAGCACGGCGACCACGCTGCGTGAGGTCATCGAGGAGACCGTCGGCGCCACCACCTCGGAGCGCCAGGGCCGGGTGATCGACCGCGACCAGTCGGGATCGATGGAGCGCAAGAAGCGGGAGGGGTACTTCTGATGGGGCTTCTTCGGTTCATCACCTGCGGCAGCGTCGACGACGGCAAGAGCACGCTGATCGGCCGGCTGCTGTACGACACCCGCCAGCTGCACGCCGACCAGCTCGCCACCCTCACCGCCGACTCCAAGCGGCGCGGCTCCGACCTGGACCTGTCGCTGCTGGTCGACGGCCTGCTCGCCGAGCGTGAGCAGGGCATCACGATCGACGTGGCGTACCGGTACTTCGCCACCGAGAACCGCACGTTCATCGTCGCCGACACCCCCGGCCACGAGCAGTACACCCGCAACATGGTCACCGGCGCCTCCACCGCCGACGCCGCGGTGATCCTGCTCGACGCGCGCAAGGGCGTGCTGCGCCAGACCCGCCGGCACAGCCACATCGTGTCGCTGCTCGGCATCCGCCGGGTCGCGCTCGCCGTGAACAAGATCGACCTCGTCGGCTACGACCAGCAGACGTTCGACCGGATCGCCGAGGAGTACCGCGAGTTCGCGACGAGCATCGGCATCGACGAGGTCGCCTGCATCCCGGTGTCCGCGCTGGAGGGCGCCGGCGTCGCCACCCAGGCGGAGCGGGAGATGCCCTGGTACGACGGCCCGACGCTGCTCGGCTGGCTGGAGAACGTGGCCGTCGAGGACGAGCGCCGGTCCGACCCGTTCCGGATGATCGTGCAGTGGGTGAACCGCCCGGACTCCGAGTTCCGCGGCGTCTCCGGCGCGATCCTCGGCGGCACCGTCCGCCCGGGCGACACGGTCAGCGTGTTCCCCGGCGAGCACAAGACGACCGTCTCCCGCGTGGTCACCTTCGACGGCGACCTGGACGAGGCCGTGGCCGGCCAGTCGGTCACCGTGGTCCTGGCAGACGACCTCGACGTCAGCCGCGGCTCCGTGCTGGCCGCCGGCGACCCGCCCGCGGTGGCCGACGCGGCCCAGGCCGACCTGATCTGGATGGGCGAGCAGGAGATGCTCCCCGGCCGGCGGTACCTGGCCAAGATCGGCGCCACGACCGTCGGGCTCACCATCGAGCAGCCCAAGCACCGGCTCGACGTCGACACCGGCGCCCGCCTCGCGGCGAAGACCCTGCACCTGAACGAGATCGGGCTGGGCAACGTCCACTTCGACCAGCCGGTCGCGCTCGACCCGTACCGGGCCAACCGCGACCTCGGCGGGTTCATCGTCATCGACCGCCTCTCCAACGCCACGGTCGGCGCCGGCCTGGTGCGCTACCCGCTGCGCCGCTCGACCAACGTGCAGTGGCAGGAGATGTCGGTCGACAAGGACAAGCGCGCCGAGCTGAACGGCCACCGCGGGTGTGTCGTCTGGTTCACCGGCCTGTCCGGCGCTGGCAAGTCGACGATCGCGAACCTGGTCGAGCAGCGGCTGTACGCGCAGGGCCGGCACACGTTCACCCTCGACGGCGACAACGTGCGGCACGGCCTGAACAAGGACCTCGGCTTCACCGACGCCGACCGGGTGGAGAACGTGCGCCGGGTCGGCGAGGTCGCCGGGCTGATGGTGCAGGCCGGGCTGATCGTGCTGGTGTCGTTCATCTCGCCGTTCCGCGCCGAGCGCAACCTCGCCCGCGGCATCGTCGAGGACGGCGAGTTCTGCGAGGTCCACGTGGACACCCCGCTGGAGCTCGCCGAGAGCCGCGACCCGAAGGGCCTCTACGCCAAGGCACGCCGGGGGGAGCTGCCGAACTTCACCGGCATCGACTCCCCGTACGAGGCCCCGGAGCACCCGGAGGTCCGGGTCGACACGAGCGCCCTGTCCGCCGAGGAGGCCGCCGACGCGGTCCTGGCCAGGCTGCACGAGCTCGGCGTCTGCTGACCTGTGTCGACCTGACACACACCCGGCCCGGTGTCGGTGGTGGTCGGCCACCTTGTCCGCGAGCGCGGCACGGGGGACGGTAGGGCGTCCCCGGTGTCGTGGTTCGCGGAGGTGGACGTATGCCCGGTCCGGTCGGTCGTGCGGTGCCCGTCACCGGCGGGGAGCTGTGGGTCCACGTCTGGGGCGAGCCCGACGCTGAGCCGGTGCTCGCGGTGCACGGGATCACCGCCTCCGGGATGGCCTGGAACGCGGTCGCCGACCGGCTGAGCACGCCGATGGTCGCGCCCGACCTGCGCGGACGCGGTCGCAGTGTGGCCGCCGGTCCGTACGGCATGGCCGGGCACGCCGAGGACTGCGTGCGGGTGCTCGACGCGCTCGGGATCGAGCGGGCCCGCGTCGTGGGGCACTCGATGGGCGGGTTCGTCGCCGCCGTGTTCGCCCACCGGCACCCCGACCGGGTCGCCCGGCTCGTGCTCGTGGACGGGGGAGCGCCGCTCGCCGCCCCGGACGGTGACCCGGACGCCCTCCTCGGACCCGCCGCCGAGCGACTGCGGATGACGTTCCCCAGCCGCGACGCCTACCGGGACTTCTGGCGCGCGCACCCCGCCTTCCGGGACTGGTCGCCGGCCGTCGAGGCGTACGTGGACCACGACCTCGGCCCGGACGGGCGCAGCCGGGTCGCCGAGGAGGCCATGCGCGCCGATTTCGTCGACCTGCACCACGGCGCCGCCGGCCGGGACGCCTTCGCCGCGCTGCCGGAGGGCACGCCGTTCCTGCGGGCCGAGCGCGGCCTGCTCGACGAGGTTCCGCCGCTCTACCCCGACCCGCCGCCCGGCCTCGACGTCCGCAGCGTGCCGGACAGCAACCACTACTCGATCCTGTTCGCCCACGCCGGTGTCGTCGCCGCCGCGCTGGACTGAGACGGAGCCCCGATGCGCAGAATCCTGGCCGTCGTGACGCTGGCCGCCGCGTTGCTCGTACCCACCTCCGTGCCCACCACCGCGTCCGCCGACCCCGCGCACCTCACGCTCGAGGCCACCTTCACCGACGTCGCCAACGGGTGGGCGAAGGTCGACCGGTACCGCGACACCACGCCCGGCTTCCGCGACGAGCAGTACCCGCCGGACGGCCGGGGCGACCAGGACGGCCAGCGGCGCACGTTCTTCGGCTCCGCCCGGCCGTCCTCCGCCGAGTTCCTGCTGTATTCCGCGCCAGGCTGGAACACCGGCACCAGGACCACCCCGGTGCTGCTCGTGCACGGCGCCAACGACAACCCGGACCGCGCCTGGGCCAACCCGAACGAGTCCGGCGGCTTCGGCTGCGGCTCGGCCACCTGTCCGTCCACCGGTCTCATGCAGTACCTCGCCGCCCGCGGCCACCGCGTGTTCGCCATCGGGTTCGCGCACAAGCAGGGCGACAACCTCCAGCAGGCCCAGCAGGTCGGCGACGCCGTCGCGGTCATCCGCGCCCGGCCCGGCGTCGCGAAGGTCGACGTGGTCGGCTGGAGCAAGGGGATGATGTCCGCCAGGATGTACGTCGCCTCGGTGAAGCCGGCCTGGGGCCGGAACTACGCGGGCGACGTCCGCCGGCTGGTCACCCTCGGCGGCCCGAACGGCGGCTACGACTACCCGTTCGCGCACGGCTGGGCGCACGACTTCTCCGTCTGGCCCGAGTGCGGCGGCGCGATCAACGCCCCCAGCCCGCACACCCACATGACCTGTTACGGGCGGTACACCCACCACCCGGAGCTGTCCATCACCCCGGCCGGCGGTCACGACGCCTACCCCGGTCAGCGGCAGATGCTGGCCCGCTGGGACGGCGTGTACGGCATCAACACGTCCACACAGGACTGGTACACCACCTACCACGGCGGCCAGGGCTTCTACACCGCGGGCCCCGGCATCCAGGCCGCCATCGACGCCGGCTCGCTGATCGACGAGATCCAGTCCACGCCGACCCCCGCCGGCGTGCCGGTGTACCTGCTCGCCGGCGGCGCCCCCACGATCGTGGGCGTCTGGAACGAGACCCGAGGCCCCAGCGACGGCGTCGTGTTCGTCGCCAGCGCGCTGGACACCACCGGCGTCGCCACCGTCGGCGCCACCAAGCTCGTCGCCTCGGCCAACCACCTCCAGCTCGGCTGGGCCACCTCGGTCATGTCGACCGTCGCCGGCTGGCTCGCGTGAAAGGGAACCCCATGCCGCTCCCCGGGATCACCGCCCGCCGCGTGCCGACCGACCGGTTGCGCGTCAACGTCCTGGAGGTCGACGGCCGGGCCGGCACCCCCGTGGTCTTCGTACACGGCAACGTGTCCTCCAGCCTGTTCTGGCAGCGGGCCATGCTCGACCTGCCGGCGGAGTACCGGCCGGTCGCGGTCGACCTGCGCGGCTTCGGCGACACCGAGCCGCTGCCGGTCGACGCCACCCGGGGCGTGCGGGACTACGCCGACGACGTCGCCGCGCTCGTGGCCGCCCTCGACCTCGGCCCGGTGCACCTGGTCGGCTGGAGCATGGGCGGCGGCGTCGTGCTCCAGCTGCTGCGCGACCGGCCGACCGGCGTGCGCACCGTGACCCTGGTGAACCCGGTGTCGCCCTACGGGTTCGGTGGCACCCGAGGCGCCGACGGCGAGCCCTACGACGACGCGGGCACCGGCGCGGGCGGCGGCGCGGCCAACCCGGACTTCGTGCGGCTGCTGGCCGAGGGCGACCGCAGCGACGGCTCACCGCTCTCGCCCCGCCAGGTGCTGCTGACCTACTACGTCAAGCCGCCGTTCCACCCTGAGCACACCGACACGTTCGTCGAGTCGATGCTCTCCACCCGCACCGGCGACGCGCACTACCCGGGCGACGCGGTGCCCTCGGACGCCTGGCCCGGGGTCGCCGCCGGCCGCTCCGGCGTGCTGAACACCATGTCCCCCAACCACTTCCGCCTCGACGACCTGCACACCGTCGACCCCAAGCCGCCGATCCGCTGGATCAGGGGCGCCGACGACCAGATCGTGTCCGACACCTCCGTGTTCGACCTCGCGTTCCTCGGGTCGGCCGGTGCGCTGCCGGACTGGCCGGGCGCCGGCACCCGGCCGCCGCAGCCGATGGTCACCCAGACCCGCGCCGTCCTCGACCGCTACGCCGAGGCCGGCGGGACCTACGACGAGGTCGTGTTCACCGACTGCGGCCACAGCCCGCACGTCGAGCGGCCCGCCGAGTTCGACGCGGCGCTGCGGGAGATCCTCGCGAAGGACTGAAACCGGACGCTGCTGGGTACACCGGACGGCGTGAGTGACCGTGTGGTGGTGTTCGCGCCCTCGCCGCAGCTGACGGTGACCGTCGAGCAGGTGGAGGGCAGTCCCGACGTCCATGTGCACGCCGGCGGGCAGGGGTTCTGGCAGTCGCGGATGATCACCGCGCTCGGTTCGCCGGTGACCCTGTGCTGCGCGCTCGGCGGGGAGTCCGGCACGGTGCTCCGGCACCTGATGGCCGGCCCGAACATCGAGGTCCGCGCCCGCGAGGTGTCCGCCCGCAACGGCGCCTACGTGCACGACCGGCGCGAGGGCGACCGGGAGCCGCTGGTGGAGATGGCGCCGGACAAGCTCAGCCGGCACGAGCTCGACGACCTGTACGAGCTGACCGTGGTGGCCGCGATCGAGTCCGGCACCGCCGTGCTGAGCGGGTCGGCCGACACCGCGACCGAGGAGGTCGTGCCGGTGTCGGTGTACGAGCGGCTCACCGCCGACCTCGTCCGCAACGGCTGCCGGGTCGTCGTCGACCTCGCCGGTGCGCGGCTGGCCTCGGCGCTGAAGGCCACCCCGACCGTGGTCAAGATCGCCCACGACGAGTGTCAGGAGGACGGTCGGGCCGAGTCCGCGGAGCTGCCGGACCTGCTGGCCGCGGCGAAGGACATCGCCAGGGGTGGGGTGGACCTGGTCGTGGTCTCCCGCGCCGCCGACCCGACGATCGCGGTGTACGGCGGGAACGCGGTGACCGTGACCGCGCCGGCGCTGGACCCGGTCGACACCCGGGGCGGCGGCGACTCGATGACCGCCGGCATCGCGGCCGCCTTCGCGCAGGGCGCGGACATCGACACGGCCCTGCGGCTCGGCGCGGCCGCCGGCGCGCTCAACATCACCCGCCACGGCCTGGGCACCGGCGGCGGCGAGGCGGTCCGCGTGCTGGCGGACCGGGTGCGGATCGAGCCCATCGGGGAGAAGGATTCATGACGCCGAAGGTGCTGGTGACCAACGACGACGGCATCGACTCGCCCGGTCTGCACGCGTTGGTCCGGTGCGCGTTGGACCTCGGCTGGTCGCCGGTGGTCGCCGCGCCGACCACGGAGTCGAGTGGTACCAGCGCCGGGCTGACCGCGGCCAAGGACGCCCGCCAGGTCGCGATCGACCGCCGCCGACGGCTGCCCGGCCTGGAGGACGTGCCCGCGTACGCGGTCGCCGCGCACCCCGGCCTGATCGCGTTGATCGCCTGCCACGACGGGTTCGGCGAGCGGCCGGACCTGTTGCTGTCCGGGGTGAACCGGGGTGCCAACGTCGGGCGCGCGATCCTGCATTCCGGCACGGTCGGCGCCGCGCTCACCGCGGGCGTCAACGGCGTTCGCGCGGTCGCCGTCTCGCTCGACACCGAGATGGAGGACGAGCCGGAGCGGCACCACTGGCTCACCGCGAGCTCGGTCGCCACCGGCCTGCTGCCGATGGTCGCCGAGCTGCCGAAGGGCACGGTGATCAACGTGAACGTGCCCGACCGCCCGGCCGGCGAGATCGGCGAGCTGCGCTGGGGGCCGCTGGCCAGCTACGGCCGGGTGCAGAGCAAGGTGACCCAGCTGCGCGACGAGCTGATCGAGGTCGGCAGCGTGGTGGTCGAGGGTGAGCTGGAGGCGGGCACCGACGCGGCCATGCTGGCCGACGGCCACGCCACCGCCACTCCACTGAGCCCGGTCATGGAGCACGACATGCTGCTGCGACAACTCGGCGCGTCTCGGCTGTGAGACATGTAACGGGCCCGTGGTCCACGGCGATGTCCCGGTTGCCCCCGCGGTGCTGGCGGACCCCCGACCTGGCAGCACCGCGGGGGTTCGCCGTGTCCGGCCCCAGCAAGCTGCCGACCGCAACTTGCTCCCCAAGGATTCTTCACAATTAGGGGTGGGTCGATCGTCGCCGAGTCGGCTTGGAATACTTCCCGGTGCTTGCTAATCTTCGCATCTGATAGTCGCATTCGCGGCATCTTCTCGGAAGGGCTCCTCGATGGCACAAAAAGTTCTGGTCCAACTGGTAGACGATCTGACCGGTGAGGCCTCGGACGACATCTCCACCGTCCTGTTCGGACTGGACGGTGCCAACTATGAGATCGACCTCACCGAGGAGAACGCCGAGCGGTTGCGTGCCACCCTCGCCGAGTACGTCGGGTCCGCGCGGCGCACCGGCGGCCGGGTGAAGCGCGGAACCCGCCCCAGCACCGGCGGCGGCGCCAACGGCGAGGCCGGCCAGGTCCGCGAGTGGGCGGCGGAGAACGGCTTCGAACTGTCCGCCCGCGGTCGCATTCCCGGCCACGTCCTGGACGCCTACAAAGAGGCCCAGAGCGCCGAGAAGCCCGCGAAGCGCCGCTCCCGCAAGAAGGCCTGACCGGCATTCCGGGCCGAATTCGGCTCGGAACGCCACAATTAGCCGTCGAGGACCGTGCCGTCCACGACCCGGAGATGCCGGGTCGTGTGCACGGCCTCGAGCATGCGGCGGTCGTGCGTGACCAGCAGAAGTGTGCCGGGATAGCTCGCCAGCGCCGACTCCAGCTGTTCGATGGCCGGCAGGTCCAGGTGGTTCGTCGGCTCGTCCAGCACGAGCAGGTTCACCCCGCGCGCCTGCAGCAGCGCCAGCGCGGCCCTGGTGCGCTCGCCGGGGGAGAGGCTGTCGGCCGCGCGCAGCACGTGCGCGGCGGTCAGACCGAACTTCGCCAGCAGCGTGCGCAGCTCGCTCGGCGCCTGGTCCGGCAGCTCGGCCTCGAACGCCGCCAGCAGGGTCCGGCCCCCGGTGAACAGCGCGCGGGCCTGGTCGACCTCGCCGACCCGCACGCCGGGTCCGAGTGAGGCGTGCCCCTCGGCCGGCTCGACCCGGCCGAGCAGCACCGCGAGCAGGGTCGACTTCCCGGCGCCGTTCGCGCCGGTGATGGCGACCTTGTCCGCCCAGTCGATCTGCAGGTCGACCGGGCCGAGGGTGAAGGAACCGCGCCGCACGACCGCGCCCCGCAGCGCCGCGACCACCGCACCGGCGCGCGGGGCCGCGGCGATCTCCATCCGCAGCTCCCACTCCTTGCGCGGCTCCTCGACGACCTCCAGCCGCTCGATGAGCCGGTCGGTCTGCCTGGCCTTCGCGGCCTGCTTCTCGGTCGCCTCGATCCGGCCCTTGCGTGCGATCTTGTCGTTGTCGGGTGCCTTGCGGCGCGCGTTGCGCACGCCCTTGTCCATCCACGCGCGCTGGGTGCGGGCCCGCAGTTCCAGGCTCGCCCTGGTCTCGGCGTACTCCGCGTAGCGCTCGCGGGCGTGCCGCCTGGCCACCTCGCGCTCGGCCAGGTACGAGTCGTAGCCGCCGCCGTAGGTGTTCACCCGCTGCTGGTGCAGGTCCAACTCGACCACGCCGGTCACCGTGCGGGCCAGGAACTCCCGGTCGTGGCTGACCAGCACGGTCGCCGCGCGCAGGCCGGCGACGAACGTCTCCAGCCGGGCGAGACCGTCCAGGTCCAGGTCGTTGGTCGGCTCGTCGAGCAGGAACACGTCGTACCGGGACAGCAGCAGTGACGCCATCCCCGCGCGGGCGGCCTGCCCGCCGGACAGCGACGGCATCGGCGCGTCCAGCCCGACGGTGAGCCCCAGGTCCGCCGCCACCTCGGCCATCCGCTCGTCGAGGTCGGCGCCGCCGAGCGCGAGCCACCGCTCCAGCGCCTCCGCGTACGCCTCGTCCGCGCCGGGCCGCTCCGCCGACAGTGCCTCGGTTGCGGTGTCCAGCGCGGCCTGGGCGGCGGTGACGCCGGTGCGCCGTCCGAGGAACGCGCGCACGGTCTCCGCCGGCCTGCGGTCCGGCTCCTGCGGCAGGTAGCCGACGGTCGCGGTCGACGGGCTCAGCGACACCGAGCCCTCCTCGGCCGGCAACAGCCCGGCCAGCGTGCGCAGCAGCGTCGACTTCCCGGCCCCGTTCACGCCGACGAGCCCGAGCACGTCCCCCGGCGCGACGACGAGGTCGAGCCCGGAGAACAGCACCCGGTCCCCGTGCCCCGCCGCCAGGCCCTTGGCCACCAGAGTTCCCACCCCGTCATTGTCACGGCTCGTGCCTGCGGCCGATCAGCGGAGGGTCCGATCGGAGGTTCCGGGCCGCGATCCGGTGTGGTTCACTCTGAATCGTGACAGAACAGCGCCGTTCCGGTCTGCGAGCGGACCTGCGTGCCGCCGTGCCGGACGCGAGCGCGGCACTCGTCGTCACGCTGGCGATCTTCGTGTGGCTCTACATCCGGGTACGTCAGGGCACCTCGGCGACCGTCGCGGTGATGCCGATGATGGCCGACGCCAACCGGTTCTGGGTGTACTTCCTGTCCCAGGCGTTCGGCTGGTCCGCGCTGCTGTGGGCATGGCTGACCACCATGCTGGGACTGGTCAGGGCCTCGGCCCGGCCGGCGTGGTCGCTGCCGGGCCGGTACTCCGCGGCCCGGGTCGAGCGCCTGCACCGGGCCACGAGCCTGACCACGATCGGGCTGATGTTCGCGCACGCGTTCCTGTTCTTCGTCGAGCTGGTGTGGTCCAACGACCACGGGCTCGGCTGGCTCGGCCGGGTCGGCAGCGCGTTCGCCGAGGCGTTCGTGCCGGGCGTGTACCCGTCGGGCACCGGTGTCGTGGCGATCCTGCTCGGCCTGCTCGCGTTCTACCTGGCGATCCCGCTGGGCCTGGCGTACTACCTGCGGAACCGGACCGGCGCGCGGGCCTGGCGGGTGCTGCACCGGTTCGTCATCGTGGTGTACGTGCTGAGCGTCTGGCACACCCTGCTCTACGGCACGAACGTGTGGTTCGACGGCTGGCCGAGGACCACGCTGTGGCTGTTGCAGGTCCCGGTCGCGGTGCTGCTGCTGGCCCGCCTGCTCGCCCCGGCCCGCCCGGCCGAGCGGTCCGGCCGCGCCATCGGGCCGCTGGAGGTCGCCCGGCGGGTGACCGCCCTGCTCGCGGTGGTGGCGACCACGGTCGTGCTCGTGCTGGTCGCGGTGTCCGGTGTGGACGGCGGGCGGACGCCGGGGGCGGAGAGCGCGCCGCTGAACGTCGAGCAGTGGATGCTCTGGGCCGGCACGGCGGTGCTGCTGGTCGCGATCGCGGTGGCGCTGCGGCTGGCGCGGCCGAGGGCCAGGGTGCCGGACCCGGTACGGAATCAGTGACGGGTCAGGTCGTCGAGCGCGGCTTGCGCGGACTTGCCGGTGAGGTCCCAGTCGACGGCGCCGAGCAGGAACGCGATGATCGCGTCGGCGAGGATGTTGGCGTTCTTCCAGCGGTAGGTGGCCTGGTCGTCCGGGTGCACGCGTTGACGCAGCAGGAAGCCGTCGAGCATGGCCTGCAGCACCGAGGAAGTCCGCTTGAACGTCCACTCCGGACGCATCACCAGGTCGAGGCCGTGCGCGAGCCGTCGGTAGATCTCCAGCCACACCCCGGTCGCCGCCCGGGAGGTGGGCAGCAGCGACCCGGCGAGCTGCGGGTGCCGGGGCAGCAGCGGCCCGAGGTGCAGGACCAGGTAGCTGCGCGGATGCCTGGACAGCTCGGCGAGCAGGTCGTCCGCCGCGGCGGAGATCAGCCGGGAGACCGACGCCGCGGGCGCGGGAACGAGCGGGTCCTGTTCCCGCAGCAGGGTGTAGACCACCGCGTCCGGCAGGAACTCCGCCCTGGTCGGCCACCGGTTGAAGAACGCGCGCCGGCTCGCGCGCTCGCCGGTCCAGGTCTGCGCCAGCCGGATGACGTCCTCGGCGCGCAGCCAGTCCAGGGCGGCGGGGAAACGGACGTGCCGCAGCCGCCGCGACTGGTGCGCGTCGACGGGCTCGGCCTGCAGGTACGTGTCGATCAGCTCGGCCGCCACGGCCAGGAACTGTTGTGCCGCGGCATCGTGGCGCGAGGGGCGTGTGCGCGGACCCACGCCGACCAGTGTGCGGGTCACGCGAGATCGAACACAGTCCGGCATCAGGGTGACGCACCTCTTACGGAACGTGCTTGCCGGAACTTCCACGCCGAGGTGTTCGTCTCGAAGGTGGATCACGCCGAGGCGGAGGAGTGGGCGCATGGTGCGACTGGTCGCGATGGTCGGTGCGGTGGGTGGCGTGGTCGCGGTCCTGTTGCCCGGCGGCGCGGCCCGGCCGGACCGGCCGGACACCGGCGTGCTCCTCGGCGCGGCGGCGCTCGTCGTGGTGGCCGTGCTCGGTTTTCTCCGGCGTACCAGGGCCGTTCGGTCGACGGCGGGGCTGCTCGCCGCCGGTGCCGCCGGGTGGGCGGTGTACTGCCTGTACCGCGACCTGACCGGCGGCCTGCCCGGTTCCGGGACGGCGGTGCTCGCGGTGTGCGCGGTCGGGGTGCTGGTCGCCCTCGTCGCCGCGGCGGTGCGCCCGCTCGGGGTTCCGGTGGCGGCGGGGCTGGTCGTGGTGCTCGCCGCGGCCGCGGTCGCCGGCGGGCTGCTGGCGCCGCGGGTGCCGTTGCGGGCGAGCACCGCCGGTGTCGCCGAGCCCGCCGCGATGGCCGGGCAACCGGGGGAACGCCGGTGGACGTGGCGTACCGAGGACCCGGTGCTCGGCGTCGTGGCCGCGGGGGCCGGAGTGGTGGTGGCGGTCGAGGGCGGGCAGCTCGCCGCGCTGGACGGCCCGACCGGGGCGGTGCGGTGGCGCTACGCGCACCAGGGCGCGCACGTTCGCGCGCTCGCGGTGACACCGGACCGGGAGCTGGTGCTGGCCGCGTTCGCGCCGGGCGGTGACCGGGAGACCGGCGCGGAGCTGCTCGTCGTGCTGGACGCGGTGACCGGCGAGGTGCACTGGAAGTCCACAGTGGACGAGTGGGTGGCCGACCAGGACTTCCTGGTGCCGACGAACAGCGTGCTGCCGGTCCGCGACCTGGTGGGGGAGAACGACCACACCGTTCGCGCGCTGGAGCTGCGCACCGGCGAGGAACTGTGGCGGTGGCGGCCGCCGAGCGGGTGCACGTCCCCGTTCCTGTTACCCCGCAGCGGCGCCGACGTGGTGCTCACCTCGATCCACTGCGACGACCGCGCCGGCGTGCTCGCCCTGGACGACCGCACCGGCGAGCGCCGCTGGTCCCACGAGTCCACAGTGGACTCGCCGGTCGACCACCACCTGTCCACCAACCCGGCCGGCGACCTGGTCTCGGTGGACCTGGCCGGTGAGCGTGCCGTCCTGCGCACCGCCGACGGCACGCCGCTGTCCACGCCGGACGCCCGGGTCGACGCCGGCCTCCGACCGCTGCTCCCCGACGAACCGGACGACACCCTCGGTCCCCGGGTCGTCGACCCGGCCACCGGCGACACCAGGGAACTCCCGGTCACCACCTGCGACAGCCCCCGTGCCCACACCACCACCGAGACCGCCTACCTCCGGATCTGCGGCCCGGACACCGAGGCGTCCCTGGTCTGGCAGACGATCGCCGACCGCCGCGTCGCCCGCACCCCGATCACCTGGGGCACCCCGGAGATTCTGTCGAGGATGCTCGGGACCGACGCCCGGGCGGTCGTCGTGCCGGCCCCGGGCGCCATCGTGGTCGCGAAGGCCACGGACACCACGGTCAGCGGCTACCCGGCCTGATCGACCCCCTGGATGCCCGGGTTCCCGGCCTCGAGGTGGACGGTGGCGCGGGTGCCGACGGGCGCGCCGGGGCGGTCGACGTAGGGGACGACGCGGTAGTCGGTGCGCCAGTGCGTGTCGGTCAGGTGGCAGCGGGCGTAGCCGCGTTGGGAGTTGTGGAACTTCATGTGCGGGTTCTCCGCGAGCCAGGTCCGGCCCCAGTCGTCCTGGTCCTGCCCGTTGCCGCCGGAGCTGACCGACGTGCCGAGGAACTCGGCGCCGACGGTGGCCGAGTCCGGGTCGTCGAAGTCCGCCTTCAGGTCCGCGGCCACGCTGCGGTGCGCGTCGCCGGTGATGACGACGAAGTTGTCGACGTCGCGACTACGGATCCCGTCGAACAGGCGCTGCCGCGCGGCGGCGTAGCCGTCCCAGGTGTCCATGCCGAACGCCTGCTCCGGGCCGGCGGCCGAGTCGCCCTGCATCACGAAGATCTGGTTCGCCAGCACGTTCCACGTGGCCGTGGACCGCCCGAGCCCGTCGAGGAGCCAGCGCTCCTGCTCGGCGCCGAGCATCGTGCGGTCCGGGTCCCACCGCTCCGCGCAGCCGGACACGTTGCCGTCGCCGCAGGCCTGGTTGTCCCGGTGCTGCCGGGTGTCCACCACGTTGAACCGGGCGAGCCGCCCGTAGCCGAGTCGCCGGTACAGCCGCATGTCCGGCCCGCGCGGCATGGCGGCGCGACGCAGCGGCATGTGCTCGTAGTAGGCGCGGAAGGCGGCGGCCCGGCGGGCGAGCACGTCGTTGTCGTGGCCGTCGAGCTCGTCGGCCCAGTTGTTGTCCACCTCGTGGTCGTCGAGCACCACCACCCACGGAGCGGCGGCGTGCGCGGCGCGCAGGTCCGGGTCGCTCTTGTACTGCCCGTACCGGATCCGGTAGTCGGCGAGTGAGAACACCTCCGCCTCCGGCAGGTGCCCGCGTCCGATCGAGCCCTGGCCGCCGCCCTCGTAGATGTAGTCCCCCAGGTGGACGACGAGGTCGAGGTCCTCCTCGGCCAGGTGCCGGAACGCCGTGTAGTACCCGTCCGCGTAGTTCTGGCAGCTGACGAACCCGAAGTCCACCGAGGACGGGTTGGCCCCGTGCGCCGGGGCCGTCCTGGTGTGTCCGGTCTCGCTGACCTCGTGGCCTGTCCGGAACCGGTACCAGTAGTCCCGGCCCGGCCGCAGCCAGGACACCTCGGCGTGCACCGAGTGCCCGAGCTCCGGGGAAGCCCAGGCCAGGCCGCTGCGCACCACCCGCTGGAAGCGGGGGTCCTCGGCGACCTGCCAGAGCACCGGGACGGTCCGGTCCGGCATGCCGCCGCGGCCGTCCGCCGCCAGCGGGTCCGGCGCGAGCCGGGTCCACAGCACGACTCCGTCCGGTGTCGGGTCGCCCGAGGCCACCCCGAGCGTGAACGGGTCGTCCGGGAAGCGGGGGTTGTTCCAGGCCGAGGCGGTCGAGGCGGTGGTGAGCGGGATCGCCAGCGCACCGGCGCCGGCCATCCCGAGAAAGCCACGACGGCTGATTCCCCGTGACAAGGGCTCCTCCAGGCTCGTGAACTATCAACAGGCAACGCGAGTTTGCCGGCACAGTTTCACCCACGCGGCCCGGGATGTCCACGGTTGGTGCGGGCCGTCGGGGTGGCGAGGGCCGGGTCGGCCGGCCAGGGGTGCTTCGGGTAGCGCCCGCGCAGCTCGGCGCGGACCTGGTGGTACCCGTTGCGCCAGAAGGACTCCAGGTCGCGGGTGACGGCCACCGGGCGGCCGGCGGGGGAGAGCAGGTGCAGCACCACGGCGACCCGGCCGTCGGCGATCGTGGGGGTCTCGGTCCAGCCGAAGGTCTCCTGCAGCTTGACCGGGAGCACGGGTTCCTCGGCGCCGTAGTCGACCCTCGGCCGCGCGCCGGACGGGACGCGGAGGCGGTCCGGGGCCAGTTCGTCGAGCCGCGCGGCCTCGGGCCAGGGGAGCAACCGGGACAGCGCGGCGTGGGTGTCCACCCGGGACAGATCGGCGCGGCGGCGTGCGGTGGTCAGCTCCGGGCCGAGCCAGGTGTCGGCGGCGGCGAGCAGGGCGTCGTCGGACACCGGCGGCCACGGGTCGCCCATGGCCCGGTGCAGCAACGCCATCCTGGCGCGGAGCCTGCTCGCCCGCTCCGGCCACGGGAGGAGCCGGAGCCCTTCCGCACGGAGCCCGTCGGCGACGGCGGCGCGGACCGCGGCGGGGTCGGGGTTGGCCAGCGGCCGTTCGCGCAGGACGATCGCGCCGAGACGGACGGTGTGGTTGGCGGTGACGTCACCGCCGGACCAGGTCACCTCGTCCGCTTCGGACAGGAGGGTGGGGGCGGCCCGGCGGGCCAGTGCCTCGTCGGCGGGGGCGGCCAGCCGGATCGTGCCGTGCGCCTGCCCTGGCCGCCGATCGGCACTCGCGACGGCGAGCCACTCGGCGTGGGCCGGCCCGGGCAGGTCGACCGCGGTGCCGTTGGCCATCAGGTATGTGCGCGAGCCCGACCCACGGCGGCGGGCGAGTCGTTCGGGGTACGCGAGGGCGACCACCAGGGCCGGATCACCCGCGTCGGCGGGATCGACGGTGGCTGGGTCGGTGGTGGTCCGGTCACCCGGAGCCGGCTCGGCGGCGTCGACGGTGGCTGGGTCGGTGGTGGTCCGGTCACCCGGTGCCGGCTCGGCGGCGTCCTGGTCGGTGGAAACCAGGCGGGAGAGGCGCTTCACCTCGCGTCGCCAGCGGGTGGCGGTGGGGCCTGTGTCGGTGCGGAGGCGGCGGAGCGTGTCCGCGACGTCGGTGCCGGTGGCCAGGGTGTCGTCGTCGAGGAGGGCGACGACCTCGGCGGCCAGGGTGCTTCCCGCGTCGAGCAGGGCTCGGGCCAGCCGGGGGTGCAGGCCGATTTCGGCGATGCGCCGCCCGCGCGGGGTCACGGCGCCCGCGGGGTCCAACGCGCCCAGCGCGGTCAGCACCTCGCGCCCGGCCGCGAGCGGTCCCGGCGGGGGCGGGTCCCACCAGTCCAGGCCACCGCCGTCGGGCGTACCCCAGCACGCCAGTTCCAAGGCCAGCCTGGTCAGGTCGGTGGTGCGGATCTCGGGTTCCGGCTGGGCGGGCAGCGTCCCGTGCTCGTGCTCCGGCCAGCAGCGGTACACCCGCCCGGGCGCCTCCCGGCCCGCGCGGCCGGCGCGCTGCTCCGCCACCGACGCGGACACCCGGGTGGTGACCAGACCGGCCAGGCCCCGCCGGTGGTCCGTCCGGGGCACCCTGGCCAGACCCGAGTCCACCACCGCCCGCACCCCCGGCACGGTCAGGCTGGACTCGGCCACCGCGGTCGCCAGCACCACCCGCCGGTCCGTCCCCGGCCGCAGCGCGGCGTCCTGCCTGGCCGGGGGCAGCCTGCCGTGCAGGGGCGCCACCGGAACGTCGTCCAGCAGCGCGGCGGTGCGGGCGATCTCCCCGGCACCGGGCAGGAACGCGAGCACGTCACCGTCCCCTTCGGACAGCGCGCGGCGCGCCGCCCGCGCCACACAGGACTCCACCCGTTCGCCGCGGGTCGGCGGGGTGTGGGTCACCGTGACGGGGAACGTCCTGGCCTCCGCGCGGACCACCGGGCCGAGCAGGGCGGCCACCCGGTCGGTCGCGACGGTGGCCGACGTGGCCAGCAGTTTGAGGTCGTCGCGCAGGCCGGCGCGGGCGTCCAGCAGGAGCGTCAGCAGCAGGTCGGCGTCGAGGTGGCGTTCGTGGCACTCGTCGAGGAGCACGGCGTCTACGCCGGGTAGGTCGGGGTCGCGCTGGAGCCGCCGGACCAGCAGGCCGGTGGTGACGACCTCGATCCGCGTCTCCCGCGACACCTTGCGGTCGCCGCGGATGGCGTAGCCGACCGTCCCGCCCACCGGCTCGCCGAGCAGGGCGGCCATCCGGCCGGCGGCGGCGCGGGCGGCGAGCCGGCGTGGCTCGGCGACCACCACGCGGCCGAACTCGGCCAGCGCCAGCGGGACGATCGTGGTCTTGCCGGTGCCGGGCGGCGCGACCAGGACCGCGGCGCCGCGCTCGCGCAGCACGCCGAGCACGTCGTCGAGGACGGCGCGGACCGGGAGGTCGGGCAGGTCGGCGGGGACGAGCACCCGGGCTAGCGGCCGTTGCGGATGGCGCGTACCGCCGCCTTGGCGTTGCGGTAGCCGCGCAGCATCCAGCGCATCCGGGGGTCGCCCTCGTACCGTTCGAGCAGGACGCCGCGCACGCTCGCCGGCGGGGGCGGCTTCCGCGCGGCCGCCCGCCTGCGCTCCGTCTGCACCAGCCGCAGCGTCGAGGCCAGCGCGTACACCGCCGCGTCGAGCAGTTCGGCGTCGGTGGCGCTGTCGGGGTGACCGGTGTCGTGGTCCACCCGCCACGTCGGCAGCAGGTCGCCGAGGTCGCCGACGACGTGGTACCCGGCCGCGCGGATCGCCTCCACCGTGTCCTTGCACCACTGCTCGACCCACGGGCGGTCCTCGACCGGCAGCGTCAGCGGCACCGAGCCCGGCCGGCCGGCGAGCACCTCCAGCGCGAGGAACTCCTTCACCAGGTTCTCGTACCCCGGCCAGCCGAGGTCCTCGCGCACCCCCGCGCGGTTCAGCAGCCGCAGCAGGTTCGTCTCCACCACGCCGGTGGACGGGTTCCGCACGTCCACCTCGACCGGGCGCACCGGGTCGACGCCGACGACCTCGGCGAACCGCCGCCACAGCGTGTCGCGGGCCGCCCCGCGCGGCAGGGTGATCACGTGCACCCGCTCCGGCGGCAGGTCGGCGGCCCAGGTGCGCAGGAACGCCGGGATGTCCTGGTAGCCCCAGAACGTGTTCGCGAAGTACGGGTTGACCGTGGTGTCCCCGCGCAGCGAGCGGCTGAACTCGTCGAACGTGAGCTGGCCGGAGTTCTTGACGTCCTCCTGCCACACCGCCGGCAGCTGCCTGGCCAGGTCCCGGGCGGTGCAGACCACGTGCACCTCCGCGTTCCCGAACGAGTTCATCGCCCGCCGCACCATCTCCGGGGTGGCCGGTGCCAGCATCTCGTGCGAGATCACCGAGGTGCCGTGCCAGGCGCGGGCCTCGGTGGAGATCCGCTCCCACGCGTCCCGGACCGCCGGGTCGGACACCCCGTGGAAGTCACGTTCGAGCAGATCGAGGGTGGCGAGGAACTGCTCGTCCGGCCGCGCACCGGGGTACCGGACGCCGTCCGCGCGCAGGCTGTCCCGGTTGCGCCACAGGACCTCCTGGAGGTAGGTGGTCCCGCTCTTCGGCGTGCCGACGTGGAGGAAGACGCGGTGCATGCTGCGTCACAATAGGCGACCACGGACAGTGACCACTTCGCCGCCCTACGAAGGTAGGTTGTGTGGTTTAGACCAATCATGGTCTAGTGGCCGCGTAACGCTCCGCAGAGCACTCGGCACGAGGAGTGATGATGTCCCTACGTCGCATCGGCGCGGCCCTGACCGTGCTCGCCTTCGCCGTCGTCGCGGCGCCGTCGGTCTCGGCCGCACCGGCCGCCCCGGCTCCGGAACCGGCCGCCTTCGTGGTGTCCGAGGCCCAGTTCAACCAGATGTTCCCCAACCGGAACGCCTTCTACACCTACAGCGGGCTGACCACGGCCCTGTCCGCCTACCCCGCGTTCGCCAACACCGGCTCGGACACCGTGCGCCGGCAGGAGGCCGCCGCGTTCCTGGCCAACGTGTCGCACGAGACCGGCGGTCTGGTGCACATCGTCGAGCAGAACGAGGCCAACTACCCGCACTACTGCGACACCAGCCAGCCCTACGGCTGCCCAGCGGGCAACGACGCGTACTACGGCCGCGGCCCGATCCAGCTGAGCTGGAACTTCAACTACAAGTCGGCCGGCGACGCGCTCGGCCTTGACCTGCTCAACGACCCGTGGCTGGTGCAGAACGACGCGGCGGTGGCGTGGCAGACCGCGCTCTGGTACTGGATGACCCAGAGCGGCCCCGGCACGATGACCGGCCACGACGCGATGGTCGGCGGGCACGGCTTCGGCCACACCATCCGCAGCATCAACGGCGCCATCGAGTGCGACGGCGGCAACCCCGGCCAGGTCCAGTCCAGGGTGGACAAGTACACCCAGTTCACCCAGCTGCTGGGCGTCCCCACCGGCGAGAACCTGTACTGCTGACCCGCGAACCCGGCCCGGCGGCCCGCACCGCCGGGCCGGGTTCCGGCGTCAGAGCGCCTGCTCCAGGCGGCTCGCCAGGACCTTGACGAACTTCGCCGGGTCCGGCAGGTCGCCGCCCTCGGCGAGCAGCGCCATGTCGTGCATCAGCTGGGCGGTCTCGGTCAGCCGGGGGTCGTCGGCGCCGCGCTCGGTGTGCGCGGTGCGCAGGCCGGCGACCAGCGGGTGCGTCGGGTTCAGCTCGAGGATCCGCTTGACCGGCGGCAGTTCCTGGCCCATCGCCCGGTACATCTTCTCCAGGGTCGGCGTCAGGTCGTGCTCGTCACCGACGATGCAGGCGGGCGAGGTGGTCAGCCGGGAGGACAGCCGGACCTCCTTGACCGTGTCGCCGAGCGCCGTGGTCATCCAGTCGAGCAGCGGCTTGAACTCCTCGGTGTGCTCGGACTCCTGCTCGTCCAGGTCGAGCTGACCCTTCGCGACCGACTGGAACTGCTTGCCCTCGAAGCCCTCGACCGCGTCGACCCACATCTCGTCGATCGGGTCGGTCAGCACCAGGACCTCGTAGTCCTTGGCGCGGAACGCCTCCAGGTGCGGCGAGTTCTCGATGGCCTGCCGCGACTCGCCGGTCAGGTAGTAGATGTGCTCCTGGCCGTCCTTCATCCGCGCCACGTAGTCGGCCAGCCTGGTCGGCTCGTCGGCGGAGTGCGTCGAGGGGAACGAGCAGATCTCCAGGATCGAGTCCCGGTTGCCGGCGTCGGAGACCAGACCCTCCTTGACCGCCTTGCCGAACTCGGTCCAGAACGTCCGGTACTTCTCCGGCTCCAACGCCTTGACCGTGGACAGCACCTTGCGCACCAGCCTGCGGCGGATCAGCTCGATCTGCCGGTCCTGCTGCAGGATCTCCCTGGACACGTTCAGCGACAGGTCCTGCGCGTCCACCACGCCCTTGACGAAGCGCAGGTACTCCGGGACCAGCGCCTCGCAGTCGTCCATGATGAACACGCGCTTGACGTAGAGCTGCACGCCGCGCCGCGCGTCCCGCATGAACAGGTCGAACGGCGCCCGCGACGGCAGGAACAGCAGCGCCTGGTACTCGAACGTGCCCTCGGCCTGGAGGCGGATCGTCTCCAGCGGCGGGCTCCAGTCGTGGCTGACGTGCCGGTAGAACTCGGTCAGCTCGTCCTCGGTGACCTCGCTCGCCGACCGCGCCCACAGCGCCTTCATCGAGTTGACGGTCTCCAGCTCGCCGTCCGTCGACTCGTCCGACTCCTCGGCGGGGGCGGCCTTGGCCATCCGGATCGGCCAGGTGATGAAGTCGGAGTACCGCTTGACGACCTCCCGGACCTTCGCCGGCGAGGCGTAGTCGTACAGCTTGTCCTCGGTGTCCTCCGGCTTGAGGTGCAGGACGACCGAGGTGCCCTGCGGCGCGTCCTCGGCCGGCTCGATCGTGTACGTGCCCTCGCCGGCCGACTCCCAGCGCACGCCCTCGTCCGCGCCGGCGCGCCTGGTCACCAGCGTGACCTTGTCGGCCACCATGAAGCTGGAGTAGAAGCCGACGCCGAACTGGCCGATCAGGTCCGCCGACGCGGCGGAGTCCTTGGTCTCGCGCAGCTTCGCCAGCAGCTCGGCGGTGCCGGACTTGGCGATCGTGCCGATCAGGCTCACGACCTCGTCGCGGGTCATGCCGATCCCGTTGTCCCGCACGGTGAGCGTACGCGCGACCGGGTCGGTCTCCAGCTCGATGTGCAGGTCGGAGGTGTCGGCCTCCAGGTCCTTGTCGCGGTAGGTCTCCAGCCTCAGCTTGTCCAGCGCGTCGGAGGCGTTGGACACCAGTTCCCGGAGGAACACGTCCTTGTTCGAGTAGATGGAGTGGATCATCAGCTGCAGCAGCTGACGTGCCTCGGACTGGAACTCGAGGGTCTCGGTCACGGGGATTTCCTTCTGGGTCGAGAAAGTCATGCCGATGGTAGCCAGCCGTTTACAGCGGCAGGCGCCGGACGCTAGTCTGCAAGATGTTGCAGTCCCTTGCGCAAGACTCTCAACGAGGAGAGAACGGCAATGCGACGAACCCTGCGCTTCGCCCTGCCCACGATCGTCCTCGCCGCCATGGTCACCGCCCCCTCGGCAACCGCCGACGTCCGGGTCGCCGACACCGGCGTGCCCAACGGCGACGTGATCGCCAACCTGTGGTCGTGGAACTGGCCCTCGGTGGCCCGCGAGTGCGTCGACCACCTCGACCCGGCCGGCTACGGCGCGGTCTGGGTCGCCCCGCCCGCGGAGTCGCTGCGGCACCCCAGTGGCGTGTGGTGGGACGTCTACCAGCCCTACAGCTACCGCCTGGACAGCCGCTTCGGCAGCGCGGCCGAGTTCGCCGCGATGGTCGACGCCTGTCACGGCGCCGGCATCGAGGTCTACACCGACGCCGTGGTCAACCACACCGGCGCGCAGACCGGCACCGGCTACGACGGCACCGTGGTCACCGACAAGTACGACCCGCCGATGTACGACCGGGGCGACTACAACGTCGACGTCTGCGACCGGGACATCAGCGACTGGACGAACCAGTGGGAGGTCCAGCACTGCGAACTGCTCGACCTGCCCGACCTCAAGACCTCCGACCCCGGGGTGCGCGCGGAGCTGGCGGGCTACCTGAACTCCCAGCTCGCCCTCGGCGTCGACGGTTTCCGGGTCGACGCGGCCAAGCACATGCCGGCCGGTGAGCTGGCCGCGATCGTCGACCTGCTCGACGACACGACCGCGGGGGACCGCCCGTTCGTGTTCCACGAGGTGTTCCCCGGCGAGCCGCCCGCGCCCGGCGACTACTACGGCAGCGGCGACGTGCTCGACTTCTTCTACGCCGACCGGATGAGGAGCGCGTTCACCGGTGACATCGCCAGCCTGGCCGGCTTCGGCCCGGGCCAGGGGATCCTGCCGGCGGAGAACTCGGTCTCGTTCGTCACCAACCACGACACCGAGCGCAACGGCAGCCATCTGTCCTACAAGGACGGTCGGACAGCGGTGCTGGCCAACGTCTTCCAGCTGGCGTGGGAGCACACCAGGCCGACCGTGTACGCCGGGTTCGAGTTCACCGACCCCGAGGGCGCGCCGCCGAACGCGAACGGCTTCGTCACCGACACGGACTGCGGCTCCGGCTGGTACTGCCTGAACCGCGATCCGCTGGTGGCCGGCATGGTCGGCTGGCACAACGCGGTCGGCGACGCGGACGTGGCGAACTGGCGGTCCCCGGCGTCGAACGTGATCGGCTTCGGCCGGGGGAGCACCGGCTACGTCGTGATCAACAACTCCGGCGCCGCGCACACCGCCCAGTACCCGACCGGCCTGCCGGACGGCTCCTACTGCGACGTGCTGAACGACTGCGCGACCAGCGTGACCGTCACCGGCGGGCAGGCCACCGTCACCGTGCCGGCCAAGGGCGCCGTCGCCTTCCACACCGGCCGCCCCGGCGAGCCGAACCCCGACCAGGTCACCGCGTCCTACACCGTCGAGGCCACCACGAACTGGGGCCAGAACGTGTACGTCGTCGGCAACGTGCCGGAACTCGGCGGCTGGGATCCCGCCGCCGCGGCCCCGCTCACCACCGGCACCGGCACCTACCCGCGGTGGCACGGCGCCGGCGTACTGCCAGCGAACACCGACGTGGAGTACAAGTTCGTGATCCGCCAGGACGGTCAGCCGGTGATCTGGGAGACCGGAGCCAACCGCACCCTGCGCACGCCCGCCTCCGGTCAGGTCACCGTGGACGGCGGCACGTTCCGTCGGTGACGTTCAGGGCATCCGGGGCCGGGCGGCGGTGGAGCCGCGCACGACCAGCTCCGGCAGGAACACGAACTCCGCGTGCGGGGCCGGGGTGCCGGCGATCTCCTCGAGCAGGGCGTTGACGGCGGCCTGGCCCATCGCCTCGACCGGCTGGCGCAGGGTGGTCAGCGGGGGGTCGGCGAACACGATCAGCGGCGAGTCGTCGAACCCGACGACCGAGACGTCGGCCGGCACCGAGAGCCCGCGCTGCCGGGCCGCCCGGATCGCGCCGAAGGCCATCAGATCGCTGCCGCACACGATCGCCGTGCAGTCCTCGTCCAGCAGGGCGTTCGCCGCGGCCTGGCCGCCCTCGACGGTGAACAGCGAGTGTGCGACCAGCCCCTCGGCCTGCTCGGCGGTGAGCGGCAGCAGCGTGCGCACGGACTGCACGAAGCCCTCGATCTTGCGCAGTACCGGGACGAACCGGCGCGGGCCGACCGCGAGCCCGATCCGCTCGTGGCCCAGCTCCACCAGGTGCGAGACGGCCAGCCGCACCGCGGCGCGGTCGTCGGTGGACACGAACGGCGCCGACACCGCCTCGGTGTACCCGTTGATCATCACGAACGGCACGCCCCGCCCGGCGAGCTTGACGTACCGGTTCGGGTCGGCGGTGGAGTCGGCGTGCAGGCCCGACACGAAGACGATCCCGGCGACACCGCGGTCCACCAGCAGGTCGGTCAGCTGGTCCTCGGTCGACCCACCGGGGGTCTGCGTGCACAGCACCGGGGTGTAGCCGCGGCTGGTCAGCACCTGCTCGATGACCTGGGCCAGCGCCGGGAAGATCGGGTTGGACAGCTCGGGGGTGATCAGGCCGATCAGCCCGGCACTGCGCTCCCGCAACCGGGACGGGCGCTCGTAGCCGAGCACGTCCATGGCCGCCACCACGGCCTGCCTGGTCGGCGCGGACACCCCCGCCTTGCCGTTGATCACCCGGCTGACCGTGGCCTCACTGACCCCGGCCTGCGCGGCGATGTCGCTCAGACGCCCGACGCTCACCGCACAATGAAAGCCCTTGCGGCTACTTTCAGCAAGTCAGTGCTGGCCGGCGGCGAGCGCGTCCTCCAGCCTGCCCAGCTCGGCGGTGATCCCGTCGCGCAGCATGTGCAGCCGATCGACGACCTCGACGACGGTGGCGAGGTGGTCGGTGTGCACGATGTGCTGCGCGTTGCTCACCGCGAGCCGACGGATCTCCTCGGCGGAGACCCGGGCGGCCGCGATGATGTTGTCCGCGCGTGCCCTGGCCTCCTGCTCCAGGGTGTCCGCGGCCGTGCGCTCCATCGGGCCGGTGGTCTGGCGCCAGTGCTTGAGCCGGTCGATCTCCTGCCGCTGCTGGTCGAGGGTGGCGGTCAGCACGCGGATCGTGTGCACGACGACGTCGAGGAAGTCGTCGACCTGGTCCTCGTTGTACCCGCGCGACGGAAACCGCGCCGGGTCGAACCGCGCGTTCTCGACGGCGTCGGCCGTCAACAGCGGCGAATCGTTACCCATCAGTGCGACTCCTAGGTGACCGGTCGACAACCGTGGGCGCCGCCGACGTTGCCGCCGACGCCCACGCCATCCCGCACCTAACTATCGACTGTAGTCACATGTCCAGACCAGTGTCGGCGCGTGTCGGCTCAGTTCGTGCCGGCGGCCTCCCGCGCGTCGTCCTTGTTGTCGTCCTCCTTGGTGGCCTCGTTACCCACCTGGCTGGCCATCGCACCGAACATGCCGAGGGGCATCTCCACGCCACCGACGTTCACGGTCCACTTCGGGTCGCGAACGCTGTTCAGCGTGTCCAGCGCGTCCATGAAGCTGTTGGCCTGCTTGTTGCCGAACAGCCGCTGGGCCGCCGCCCGGATGACGTTCTGCGGCAGCCGGTTGAGCTGGTTGATCGGACGCATCAGCTGCGCGTGGTTGCGGTAGCCGTCCTTCGACCAGCCCGTCCACGGACTGTCCTGCTTGCCCGGCGGTGGCGGCGGCGTGTTCGGCGCGGTGTCCGCCCTCGGCGGCGGCGCGGGCGGTCCGTCCGGCTTGGGCGGGGCGCCCGACGGCGTCGTGGTCCCCGGCGGTGCCGTGTCCACCCGCTGGGGCGGTGGCGGCGAGCCGGACGGCGTGGTCGGCGGTGGCTCGACCGATCCGCCGGGTGGGGCGGAGTCGGTGCGTGGGGGTGGCTTCGGTGGGCCGTCGGCGGGCTTCGGTGGCGGCGCCACTGATCCGCCGGGTGGGGCGGAGTCGGTGCGTGGGGGTGGCTTCGGTGGGCCGTCGGCGGGCTTCGGTGGCGGCGCCACTGATCCGCCGGGTGGGGCGGAGTCGGTGCGTGGGGGTGGCTTCGGTGGGCCGTCGGCGGGCTTCGGTGGCGGCGCCACTGATCCGCCGGGTGGGGCGGAGTCGGTGCGTGGGGGTGGCTTCGGTGGGCCGTCGGCCGGCTTCGGCGGCGGCTCGACCGATCCGCCGGGCGGGGCGGACTGGGTGCGTGGCGGCGGCTTCGGCGCGTCGCCCTCGGCGGGCTTCGGCGGCGCCCACTGGTCCAGGTTGTCCGACGGCCGGTCCCAGCTGCCGCCCGGCCGCCACGGGTTGAGCTTCGCCGCGACCGCGCGGTCCTCCATGCGCTTGGCGATGTCGGCCATGTGCTTGGAGACCTCGGCCAGCCGGCTGGACTGCCGGCCGAGCAGGCCGGTCAGCTTCGAGATCAGCCGGGCGATCTTGGCGGCGGTGGAGCAGGCCACGCCGATCGCGGTGGCGACGAACCCGGCGATCGACGCGCCGAACGTGAAGAACGCCGCCGCGGCGGCCACCAGCGCGCCGGCGATGAGGCCGCCGATCACCGCGGCGATGATGTCGCGGACCACGGCCCGGCCGGCGGCGATGCCGACCCCGGCCTGCACGGTGAGGTCCGAGGTGCCGGACACGGCCACGCCGAGGGACCGGATCTCCTCGGTCAGCTTGTTCATGCTGGCGCGCCAGTTGTCGGCCGCCTCGCCCTGCCACGCCTTGACCGCGTTGAGCGCGGTCTCGTGCTCGTCCGCGCAGGCGTTGATCTTGGCGACCTCCATCTGCAGCAGGGCGGCGTTGGCCTTGATCGCCTCCGGGTCGCCCATCAGCAGGTCCAGCGGCTCGCGCAGGAAGCCGATGTGCTCGATCAGCCAGCCGACGCCCGCCGCGAACACGGACCCGAGCGGGTCGAGCACCATGCCGAGGGTGTCGAGGCCGACGGTGACCGAGGCGACCGCGATCTGCGCGGCGTCCTTCTCGCCCTCCTCAGTCGCCGCGCCGATCAGCTCCGAGTAGGACTCGAAGATGCCGGCACCGGCGAACTTGTTCTCGTCGTCGAGGCGGAAGTTGTCGTACCCGTAGGCTTCCCGGACCTCTTCCTCGGTCTTCGGGCCCTCTTCTTCGCTCACTTGTCGCCTCCGAACCTGCCGGCGATGTCTTCCTCGACGTTCAGGTAGGTCTGGATCGTGTTGTCGACGCCCTTGGACGTGTCGCGCAGGGAACTGGAGCAGGCCTCCAGGTCGTCCCCGGCACTGTTGGTCGCGTCCCGCACGTTCTTGACGGCGAACATCTCGCCGACGATGCCCCAGGTCGTGATCCCGTAGCTGACGCCGCGCACCGCGCCGGCGCACGCGGTCAACGTGTCCGCGGTGCTGTTCAGGTCCTTCGCGAACGTGCGCAGCTCGTTCTCCGCGACGGTGTATCCGTCATCGGCCACTGTGTCCTCCCCTGGTCACCACGGCTGTTCGAAGTCGTCGTCGTCGTTGGTCGGACGACGGGGTGGGCGCGCCGGTGGCTGCGGCGGGGCAGGCGGCGGTTGCTGTTGCTGTGGCGGCGCTGGTGGCGGCGACTGCGCCGGCGGCGCCTGCTGGTCGAGCTCGTCGACACCGGCCAGGCCGTCCTCCGGCGCGTCGGAGGCCTCCTCGGGCGGCGCGGGCAGGAACGACCGGAGCATCCCCATCGCGTCGGTGCCCTCGGCGATCGGGGCGAACGCGGCGGCGACCTGGTGGGCCGCGACGCGCTGCGCCTGCGCGGCGGTGCGGTTGATGATCCCCGCCAGCTCCGCCGGTGCGAACCGGGTGACCGACGGGGCCAGCTGCACGTCCTGCAGCGCGCCGGTCGGCCCGACGGTCACCCGCACACCGCCGTCCGGGGAGGCCGCGGTGGCGCCGGAGTCGGCGAAGTTCTGGGTCAGCTGCTCCGACTTCTCCCGCATCTCGGCGATGCGGTTCTCGAAGCCCGTCAGCCACGTGTTCAGGCGATCGGCGGGGTCGTTCCCCGGGTTCTTCGCGCCGTTCGCCGGGTCGTTCGCTGGGTCCATCGTCTCGCTTTCAGGCAGTCTGGAGCAGTACGTCGATGCGGTTGGCGATCCGGCCGCCGTCGGCGGGAGCGACGCTGACCCAGGCACCGTCGTGCACCATCAGGTAGCGGCCCTCGTTGGTGTCGAACCAGGTCACCATGGTCGTGGCGCGGACGCGGGAGCCAGGCCCGATCCGGCTCGCGCGGCCGGTGGTGGTGATGCCGAACTGCCCGCCGCCGACGCGGCGCTCGGCCAGCTCGATCACGGTGGACGCGTCGTCCTCGCTGACCCCGTTGGCCACCAGGACGTCCCGTTCCTCGCCACCGCCGAACGGGTCGTCGTCGTCACCGTCGACCGCGCGCCGCATCGCCTGGTGCGGCAGCGAGATCGCGAGCCCCGGCCCGGCCTCGCCCGCGGGCAGCACCTCGACGATCGACGCGGCGAGCGCGGTCGGCCGGATCGCGGCGAACGACAGCCGGTCGTCGGCGAGCGCGACCAGGACGCCCTGGGTCCGGTCGGCGGCGGCGATGCCCCGGATCGGACGCTCCAGGAACCCGACCGTGTCCACCGAGACGGTCGGCGCGGCCAGCACGAACAGCAGATCGGCGAGCGCGGGCTGGACCCGCTCGTCGTGCAGCACTCCCTTGTCGCGCAACACGTCGAAGGTCTCGTCCCGCAGCCGGGCGCGGTCCTCCTTGGTCTCGCCGTTGCTCGGCACGTCGACCGGGTACGGCATCGGGCCGAGCCCGAGGTGCGCCCAGACGAAGTCGAACTCGCGCTGGGTCAGCTCGAAGTCGGGTTCGACGGTCATTCCGGCGACCGCTCCTCGCGCAGCTGGCGGGCGGACTTCTCGCCGATCACCTGCGGCACCATCCGGCCCGGCTCCTCGACGATCTTCTCGCCGGTGGCGTACTTGTTGCGGTGCTCCTTGTCGTCGTCACCGCCGCGGCCTCCCGCGCCCGCGCCCATGCCGCCGGCACCCATGCCACTCGCGCCCGGGGTGCCCGGCATGCCCGGGCGACCGGCGCCGAGGTGCCCGCCGCGGGCGGCGTTCTCGGCCGGGACGGCGCCGATGGCCGTGCCGGGCCGCGCGCCCGTGGGCTCGCCGAAGCCGCCACCGGGGACGGTGCCGCGCGGACCGAAGCCGCCCGCGCCACCGGGACCGCCGCCGGGGACGCCGCCGGGACCCCCGCCCGGGATGCCGGGGAAACCGCCCGGTCCCCGGCCGCCGGGGCCGCCACCCGGACTCCCCGGGCCGCCGATGACCGGCATGGTGGGCGGGGTGACCTTCGGTGGCACGTAGTTGGGGACGTTGCGCTGGGAGTCGCCGCCGGTGCGGGGCAGCCCGCCGGGCAGGTAGGGGTTGCCCGGTTGGTACTGGCCGGGGTTTCCCGGGATGTTGACGTTCGGCGGCGTGTACGGCGTGCCGCCCGGCTGGTTCCCGATCTGCGGGGGCGTGTAGCCGGAGACGTTCGTGTCGCCGGTGATGTGCGGCATGTTCGGCACCTGGACGTTCGGCGGAACGTACGACTGCGGCCGGAACGCGGACTGGTCGCCGGGCAGCTCCGGAACGGGCGGCATGGCCGCCGGCTGGTACCCGCCGCCGGGGATCTGGTTCGGCAGCTGGCCGGGGCCACCCGGCACTCCGCCCGGCGCGTACCCACCGCCCGGGAACCCGCCGGGAACGCTCCCCGGCCCGCCGGGAACACTGCCCGGCCCGCCGGGGCCGCCGGGAACGGCGTTGACCCCGCCGGGGGCGTTGAACGCCGCCAGGGGTGCGTCGCCGGCGGTGACGTGCTCGCCTGCGACGTTGGCCAGCGGTTCGGCGAGGGACCGCGCCGCGTTGGGCGCCACCGGCTCACTCAACCGCATCATGGTCAGCGGGGTGGCCTCGTTGGTCGGGTCCGGCGGGCGCACGAACCGCGGGGTGCTCTCGTCGACCGTGCGCGACTCCGTCTCCATCGTCGCCATCACCTGCGCGGCGTGTGCGTGCGCGGAGTTGGCGCGCTCGCTGGCCACGTGCACGTCGTTCAGGGCCATCATGAACCCGGGAAGCCCGCCCCGGGTGAACCCGTCGCGCAGCATCGCGTTGTAGTCGAACTCCACCGGCTCGGGCATCGCGGCCTTGGCGCGTTCGGCGGTCAGCCCCTGCTCGGCGATCCGGGTGCCCATGTACTGGGAGGTCTGGGCCGCGTCCCCGCCCCAGGTGGCGAGCTTGAGCGTCGCCGTGCGGGCGGCCTGCGCGGCGGTGCCCTGCCAGCCGGACTCGGTCTCGCGGATCGCCGCGTCCATCTCCCGGGAGTTCTCGGCCATCATGTTGCCGAGGTCGGTCCACTCCCTGGCCAGCGCGTAGGCCGCGGCCGGGTCGTTGTTGGTGTGTACCGACTCGTAGAGCTGACGGTGCGGCACCGCGGCCCAGTTTCCGGTCTGGGTGAGCGCGCGGTCCTGGCCGATGGAGACGTTCTCGTCGAGCTTCTCGGCGGCGAGGTCGATCTTGATCTGGTCGATCAGCCGCCCGATCGCGCCACCGAGGCCGGTCCGGTTCGGGTCGACTTCGTCGCCGATCGTGTCCTCGAACGTGTCGTAGCGGTCGAACTCGTCCTCGTCGAGCGCGCTGTTCCGGCCGTCCTCAGCCATTCTGGTCCCCTGTCACTCCCTGGTAGAGCCGGCTGTCGAGGCGGCGCATCAACGTCTCGTTGCCGTCCTCGGTCTCCTGGTAGCGGCGCATCGCCTCCCGCACCGCGTCCAGCGCCTGGAGCAGCATCCGGTGGTACTGGTCGAGTACGGACGTGAACGAGACGTCCTCGCCCGCGGCGCGGCCCTGGAACTTGCCGGACATGGCCTCGCCCACCCAGTTGCTGCCGAGCGGGACCGGGCGGGACATGCCGCGCAGCCGCTGCAGCCAGTCGGCGGCGGCATCGGCCTGGCGGCGCAGGGTGGTGACCAGCTTGTCCCCGGCCTCCGGCTCGAGCACGACGTCGCCGGACCGGACCGCCGAGTTGAGCGCCGCGACGTCGGCCATCCGCTCCCCTAACGTGGTGGCGGCCTGGTCGAGCCGCCGCATACCTCGTTGCTGGTGGGTTGGCGCCGCGTTCTCGTCGACGTACACGGTTGTCCCTTCCGTGTCGATCCCCAAATGCGTGGGCAAGGTACCAAACGTAACCAACCCAACACCACGGAGACGGTGTTTCGATCTCGACGACCCGTGAGCAAACGATTACCAGATGGTTACGCCGGTAGTCGCGGAAGGAGTAGCCGGGCGATGTCGGTGGCGCGGCTGAGCGGGGACCGGTCGCCCGGCCGCCAGTCCTCCGCGTTCCACACGTCCGACAGCACGCATGCCACGAACCCCCACGCCACCACCCGCTCCACCGGCACCGCCACCGCGTCGGCGAGCTGTTCGACCCGCGCCGGCACGAGCGCGGTCAACGCCGGGTCCCGGACGTCCGGCTCCGGGTTGTAGAGCAGCGGTCCCAGCTCGTAGCCGGGGTCGCCGACGAGCCCGTGCGGGTCGATCGCCAGCCAGGGCTCCCTGGTGCCGCGCAGGATGTTGTCGTGGTGCAGGTCCCCGTGCAGCACCACCCGCTCGCCCGACGCGCACAGCTCCCGCATCAGCCCGGCCGCGCGCGCCACGAGGTCCCTCGGCAGCGGCCCCCGGTCACCGTGCTCGGCGAGATAGCGGTCGAAGCCGAGGGCGTGGGACGTCAGGTCGGTCAGCCGGTCCGGCGGCTCCGGCACGGGCGCGGCGTGCAGGCGGCGCATCAGCTCCGCCGCCACCGCGGTCGCCGCCGCGTCGTCGTGCGGGACGAGGTCGCGCAGCCGGTCGCCGGGGGTCGCCCGCTCCAGCAGCAGCGCCCCGCGGTCCAGGTCGGCACGGAGCAGCCGGACCGCGCCGCGCCCACCGAACGCCGCCAGCGCGGGTGCCTCCGTGCGCAGCGAGTCCCCGCTCGGCACACCCAGCTTGAGCACGGCCGGCGCACCGTCCGCGCGGGTCACCTCGGTGACGTAGTGGAACGACAGGTCGAACGGCTCGCCGACGGTGAGGTCCCAGTCCGCCGCCACCTCGTCGAGCACCGCCGGCAGACCGGCCAGCCAGCGGGTCCCGGCCCGCCCCCACACCTGGCGGACGTTCCGCGCCAGCGCGCTCTGTTCCATAAGCTGCGACCATATGCGTGACAAGCCACTCCGCCCCGTCGACCTGGCCAGGGACGCCGGGCTGTCGGTCCAGCAGGTGCGCAACTACGAGGCGGCCGGGATCCTGCCGGCCGCTCCGCGCAGCCCGGCCGGGTACCGGGGGTACGGCGAGCGCCACCTGGCCGCCCTGCACACCTACCGGGCGCTGGCCGCCGCGCACGGAACCGGAACCGCCCGGGACATCATGCGCGCGGCCAACGCGGGGGACACCCCGCGCGCGCTGCGCCTGGTCGACGCGAGCCACGCCGTCCTGCACGACCAGCGCCTGGCCACCGACGCCGCGAGCGAGGCACTGGAGTCGATCGCCGGCACGGTTGCCGTGGAGCCGGGCCCGCCCCTGCTCGTCGGCGAGCTCGCCCACCGCCTCGGCATCCGCCCGTCCGCCCTGCGCGTGTGGGAACAGGCCGGCCTGCTCGCCCCGGACCGCGAACCAGGGACCGGTCACCGCCGCTACGGCCCCACGCAGGTCCGCGACGCCCGGATCGTCCACCTGCTCCGCCAGGGCGGGTACCTGTTCGCCCGCATCCGTCCCGTCCTCGACGGCCTCCACCGCACCGGCAGCCCGGACGCCCTCCGCGCCGTCGTCGCCGAACGGCGCGCCGCCCAGGACACCCGCACCCTCGCCATGCTCGAGGCCGCCCCCCTCCTGCACGCCTACCTCATGGCGGTCAGGTGAAGGCCTCGGTGCCGGCCAGGACGCGGAAGGGCTCCAGTTGGGCCCGCTGGTCCTCGGCGCGGCGGATCAGGGCGTCGAAGTCGATGTCGGGGAGGCGGATGGACAGGCCGGCGAGGTCGCGGAGGGTGGTCCAGAGCTGCTTCTTGCCGTCGATGCCCATGGTGAGGATCTCCAGCTCCTCGAAGCGGCTCAGCGGCGAGTAGCCGCTCAGCTGCCCGTTGAACTTGAACCGGCCGAGCCACTCGGCCGCCATCGCCAGTCCCGGCTTGATCGGGTCCCTCCGCACCCCGAGCCGGGACATGATGTCGCGGAACGTGTCCACGTCCTCCGCGATCGCGGAGGCGACGGCGCGCAGGGCCGTTCCGGCGTCGCCGTCCGGGTTGTTTCGGGCCGACCGGCGGGCCAGCTCCCGCCACGCCACGCCCATGGCCAGCTGGTCGTTGAGGTAGATGTCCAGAAACTTTGCCATGCGGAGCGTTTACCCCTGCCGTGGTCACTCCATGTGTGTACGTCCGATCCGCGGGTATTTCCCTGTTCTCCCACTACACGAGGAGCGAGATCATGGCCACGACTACACAACGGACCCATCCGGTTCGCACGGCCGCCACAGTGGTGTCGGCGGTGTTCCTGCTGGTGGGGATCGCCGGCTTCATCCCCGGGGTCACGACCGACTACGACGGCATGACCTTCGCCGGCCACGAGTCCACGGCGATGCTGCTCGGGATCTTCCACGTGTCGATCCTGCACAACATCGTGCACCTGCTGTTCGGCATCGTCGGCCTCGCGATGGCCCGCACGGTTCCCGGCGCGTCCGCGTACCTGATCGGCGGCGGCGTCGTCTACGCGCTGCTGTGGATCTACGGGCTGGTCATCGACCACGACAGCGCCGCGAACTTCGTACCGCTCAACGGGGCCGACAACTGGCTGCACCTCATCCTGGCGATCGGCATGATCGGTCTCGGCGTCGCACTGCGCCGCGCCGGCACCGCCGGCCGGACGGCCAGGGCCTAGGCAGGCGACCATGAGCAGGTCCACCACCCTCCGGCGCCTCGCGGCCGCGCCGGGCGACGACGAACTCGCCGCGCTCGACGACCTCGGCCGCGAGGGTCGCTGGGCGGTGGACCACCACGTGGTGCGGGTGACCAACCTGGACAAGGTGCTGTTCCCCGGCGACCCGCCGGTGACCAAGCGGGAGCTGATCGGCTACTACGCGCGGATCGCCCCGTTCCTGTTGCCCTACCTCGCCGACCGGCCGGTGAACGCGCACCGCTACCCGGACGGCGTGCACCGGCCCGGCTTCTGGCACAAGGAGGTTCCCGACCACGCGCCCGACTGGCTCACCCGGTGGCACAACCCGGACGCCGACCCGGACGAGACCCAGTGCTACGCCGTGCTCGACAGCGTCCCGGCTCTCGTGTGGATGGCGAACTTCGCCGGCGTCGAGCTGCACCCGTGGACCTCCGCGCTGCCGGACACCCACCAACCGACCTGGGCCCTGGTCGACATCGACCCCGGCGCGAAGACCACCTTCGACGAGGTGCTCGTGCTCGCCCGCCTCTTCCGCACCGCGCTCGCCCACCTCGGCGTCGGCGGGATGCCGAAGGTCACCGGTCAGCGCGGCATCCAGATCTGGATCCCGATCCGCCCCGGCTACACCTTCGACCAGACCCGCCGCTGGGTGGAGATCGTCTCCCGCACCGTCGGCCGCACCGTGCCGGACCTGGTCAGCTGGGAGTGGTACCGCGACCGCCGCGGCGGCCTCGCCCGGCTCGACTACACGCAGAACGCGATCAACAAGACCCTGGTGGCCCCGTTCAGCGTCCGCCCGAAGCCGAACGCGCCGGTGTCGGTCCCGATCACCTGGGACGAGCTCGACGACCCGGACCTGCGCCCGGACCGCTGGACCATCCGCACCGTGCTCGACCGGGTGTGCGCGGTCGGCGATCCGTTGGCCGAGCTGATCGGCTGCCCGCAGGACCTGCCCGAGCTGTAGGCGCGCGGCGGCCCCGAACCTGAGGTAGTTTCGGAGTCGACGGGGGGTTTCCGGCGCAGGGAGGCTCTCGTGTTCGCCATCGTCGCCGCGGTCGTCTTCGGCCTCGCCCTCATCCTCGACCTGGCCGACGCCAGCATCGGCACCACGATCGACGGCGCGACGCTGCTGGTCGCCGGCCTGCTGTGCGTCGCGCTGCACCTGGCCGGCGTCGGCACCTCCGTGCGCGGCCGCGCGACGGCTTGGCGCCGCCGCCGCTGATCCG
Organism: Actinophytocola gossypii; assembly: GCF_025165815.1. Lineage (GTDB taxonomy): Bacteria > Actinomycetota > Actinomycetes > Mycobacteriales > Pseudonocardiaceae > Actinophytocola > Actinophytocola gossypii. Next base: position 395,551 of record NZ_JAFFZE010000015.1, read on the forward strand.
ACATTCCGGTACGATCCCGGCGTGTTCAAACGGATGCTCTCTGCTTTCGGTGTCGGCGGTCCCTCGGTCGACACGGTCCTCGACAACGCCGACGTCACCCCCGGCCAGATCGTCACGGGGCGGGTGAGCATCCAGGGCGGCAGCAACGAGGCCGTGATCGACGAGGTCGCCCTGTCGCTGGTCACCCGTGTCGAGGTCGAGCACGGCGACCGCGAGGCCCGGGGCAACGCCGAGTTCCACAAGGTCGTCGTGCGCCGCGACGTGCGGGTGCCCGCCGGCGAGCAGGTCGACGTTCCGTTCGAGCTGGCGCTGCCGTGGGAGACCCCGATCACCGCCGTCGGCCCCACCCAGCTGCCCGGCGTGGCGGTGGGCGTGCGCACCGAGCTGGTCATCAAGGGCGCCCCGGACAAGGGCGACCTGGACCCGCTGCTGGTGCGGCCGCTGCCGTCCCAGGACCGCGTGCTGGAGGCCTTCGGCGAGCTGGGCGCGACGTTCCGCGCCACCGACGTCGAGGTGGGCCGGCTGCACGGCGTGCCACAGGAGTTCGCGTTCTACCAGGAGCTGGAGTTCTTCCCGCCGCAGCGGCACGCCGGTCGGCTCACCCAGGTCGAGCTGACCTTCGTGGCGAACGCCAGCGACCTGTGGGTGATCCTGGAGGCCGACAAGCGCGGCGGCCTGTTCCGCCAGGGCGGCGACACCTTCGGCCGCTTCCACCACACCCACGCCGACGCCGAGCAGGCCGACTGGGCGCCGCTGATCGACGACTGGCTCACCCAGGCCGCGAACCGCGCCCCCCAGGGCAACCCCGCGTTCGGCGGGCACGGCCACGGACACGGTCGTCGCGGCCCCGGTATGGGCGCGATGCTCGGCGGCGCCGCGGCCGGCATCGCCGGCGGCATGCTCCTCGGCGACATGATGGACGGCGGCCTCATCGACGGCGAGGACGGCGGCGACTTCGCCGAGGAGTGACGCCATCGGCCGACCTACCCGTCCGGGTCGAGCAGGTCGGCCAGGTCGCGGCGGGAGCGGCCGCCGAGCTTGCGGAGCACCCGCGCGACGTGGCTCTCCACCGTGCGCTGCGACAGGTACAGCCTGGCCGCGATCTCCCGGTTGGAGCGGCCCTCGGCGGCCAGTGCGGCGACCTCGTACTCGCGCGGTGACAGCGACGACCCGTACGAGCGCCGCCCGCCGCGCCACGGGTACGGGATCGGGAGGCCGAGGTCGCGCAGAACCCGGCACACCCGGGACACGTCGAGGGTCGCGCCGAGGTCGGCATAACGGCGCAGGGCGCGCTCCAGCGGGTCGGCGGATCCGCGCCACGTACCCAGCCGCACCCACACGCCTGCCTCGTCGTAGGCGAAGCCGAGGCGGCCCAGCTCGTCGGCCACCGCCGCGGCGGTGGCCTCGTCGCGGTCGAGCACGGCGCGGCACAGTCTGCCGATGGCCTGGGGTCTCGGGGCGTCCGCGGTGCCGAGACCGGCCAGCAGCTCGTCGACGACCCCTCGGGCGTCCGCGCCGACGGCGTCGACCAGGCACAGGGCCGCCTCCGCACCCCACACCCAGGTGCCCTTCGCCCGGACCTCGGCCAGGCACGCCTCGGCCTCCCGGACGGCCGACGGAACGTCGCCGAGGGTGAGCAGCAGGCGGGCCAGCGCGGCGCGGGCCGGCACCAGCGGGCGGACCGCGCCCACCTCGTCGGCGGTGGCGACCACCTCGCGCAGGCACGTGAGCGCCTCCTCGGCGTCGCCCTGGACGGCGAGTACCGAGCCGAGCAGGAACCTCGTGTCCAGTTCGGCGGCGGCGAAGTCGTTCGGTTCGCGCACCAGCGCCCTGGCCCTGGTCGCCAGGTCCGTCCACCTCCCGGCCTCGCGGTCGATCGACACCGCGACCAGCTCCACCACCCGCGCCACCCGCAGGTAGCCGGCGTCCTCGGCCACCTGCCTGCCCTCGGTGAACAGCGCCTCCGCCCGGGCCAGGTAGCCGACGTACAGCGCGCTCTGCGCCCAGTTCAGGCACGCCCGCGCGTGCTCGCGCGGCTCCGCGCGCAGCGCCGGGTCACCACGCAGCTCGTCCACGAGGCGCCAGCCGTCCGGGGCGCCGACCGCCACCCGCAGCGACGCCACCGCGATCCGGTGCGCCAGCCGCACTCCGACCGCACCGCTCGCGGCCGCCGCCTCGCCCGCCGCGGCACCGCGCGCCAGGTGTTCGGCGACCGTCCGGCCGGTGACCACGTCCGGCACGGCGAGGATCGCGAGTGCCCGCCCCAGCAGGTCCGGCCGGTCGGCGACGTCGGCCACCGCGCGCTCGATCTCCTCGTACCCGCGCCTGGCCTCGCCCTGCTGGCGCAACAGCCGGCCGAGCAGGAACCGCAGCTCACCTCGGACCGGGCGGGGGAGCCGTTCGTCGGCGAGCAGCCGGCCCAGGATCGGCATGGCCGCGGAGTGCGCGAGCCCGTCGACGGCGGCGCGCGCCATCGTGCGGACCAGCCGCACGCGGTGTTCCAGCGCGAGCCCCGGCGCGTCCAGGGCGTCCAGCAGGAACCGGGCCGCGGTGGCGTCGTCGCCGTGGGACAGCGCCAGGTCGGCGGCGGCCTCGGCGTAGCGCACCGACTCGGCCGCGCGCCCGGCGCCCCGGTAGTGGTGCGCGAGCCGCGCCACCGGGTGCGGGCCGGGACCGGCCGCGAGGGTCTCGGCGGCCCGCAGGTGCAGCAGCCGGCGCGCCGGTGACGGCAGCGCCTCGTACACCACCTGCCTGGCCAGCGCGTGCCGGAACCGGGCACGGCCGCCGTCGTCGTGCATCAGGCCGACGGCGAGCGCCTGCCCCAGCGCGTGGGCCACCGCGGCCGCGCCGACCCCCGCCACGGCGACCAGCGTGTCGTCGTCGGGAGCCGGTCCGAGCACGGCCGCGGCGCCGAGCACGTCGCGGGCCCGCTCGTCCAGCGCCCGCCAGCGGTGCAGCAGCACGTCCCGCAGCGCGGTCGGCACCGCGAGCCCGTCGAGTCCGCCCGCGCCGCCGGTGGACGCGCACGCGACCAGGACCTCCTCGACCATGAACGGGATCCCCGCGGTCAGGTCCACCAGGCCGTCGACGAACCGGTCCGGCACCTCGTCGAGCGCGTCCTCGGCGAGCGCGCGGACCTCCGGCGCCGCCAGCGGGCGCAGGGTGATCCTGGTCGTGCCGCCGGCCAGCGCCTCCCACACCGGGAGCCGGCCGTGGTCCTCACTGCGCAGCGTCAGCACCACCCGCAGCTCCGCCGGCATCCGGGCGGCGAGGAACGCGACGAACTCGGCGGTGCTCGCGTCGGCCCAGTGCACGTCCTCCACGACCAGCACCGCCGGCCCCAGCTCGGCGAGCAGGGCGGTGGTGGCGCGGAACAGCCGGTGCCGCTCGGCGGCCTGGTCGGCCAGCGGCGGCGGCGCGGGCGGCAGCCGGTCGGCCAGCTCGGGCAGGTAGGGCGCCAGCGCGCCGAGCACCGGGTTGAGCCGCCCTGGTGCCCGCAGCCGGCCGGCCACCCTGGTGACCGCGTCGAGCACCGGCCCCAGCGGGAACGGCTCCTGGACCGGCTCGCACTGCCCGAGCAGCAGCGGCCGGTCGTCGCCGGTGAGGGCCTCGCGCACCAGCCGGCTCTTGCCGACCCCGGCCTCGCCGTCGACCAGCACCATCGCGGGTGCGGTCGCGACGGCCTCGCGCAGCGCGCCGAGTTCGGTCACCCGCCCAACGAACTGCATGCCCACCCGCGGTTTTCCCAAAGTTCAGTAGCCCGTACGGATGATGGCACCCGCGGCCACGTGGTTTCTATACCGGAGATCCGCTGTGGACGGAGGTTCCGGTATGACGGTCGGCACATCCCGGCTGCTCGGCGTCGCCCTGACCGCGATCGTCGGGGTCGGCCTGATCGCCACCCCGGCGCAGGCCGCGCCCGCGCCCCCACCGGCGCCGTCGGCGCCGTCGGCGAAGGTCGACCGGGACCTGCGCGCCGCGCTCGACACCGGCCGGCAGGACTTCCTCGTGTCGTTCACCGCGCGGGCCGACCTGTCGGCCGCCGCCGCGACCGACGACTGGACCGCCCGGGGCGAGGCCGTGGTCGACGCGCTGGACCGCACCGCCGAGCGCAGCCAGCGGGCCGTGCGCCAGCGGCTCGACGCGGCGGGCGTGCAGTACCGCGCCTTCCACGCCTCGAACACCATCTACGTCTTCGACGGCACCGAGCAGCTCGCCGGCACCCTCGCCGCCAGCACCGAGGTGTCCAGCCTGTACCCGGCCCGCACCTACGCCCTGCCGCACCCCGAGCCCGAGCCGGCGCCCGCCTCGGCCGCCGGGGTCGAGTGGGGCGTGGCGGACATCGGCGCCGACGACGTCTGGCGGGACTTCGAGGCCGACGGCACCGGCATCGTGGTCGCCAACATCGACTCCGGCGTGCAGTACGACCACCCCGCGCTGGTCGGGAGCTACCGGGGCAGCAACGGCGACGGCACCTTCGACCACGACTACAACTGGTACGACCCGGCCGGGGTGTGCTCGTCGTCGACGCCGACGCCGTGCGACAACTCCGGGCACGGCACGCACACAATGGGCACCATGACCGGCGGCGGCCCCGGTGGTGGGATCGGCGTCGCCCCCGGCGCGACCTGGATCGCCGCGAAGGGCTGCGAGGCCGACTTCTGCTCCAGCTTCGCGCTGCTCGCCTCGGGGGAGTGGCTGCTCGCGCCCACCGACGCGGACGGGCGGAACCCGCGGCCGGGCCTGCGCCCGCACATCGTCAACAACTCCTGGGGCGCGTCCAACGGCCCGATCGTCGACCCCTGGTACGACGACGTCGTCGCCGCCTGGCTCGCCGCTGGCATCTTCCCATCGTTCTCCAACGGCAACTCCGGCCCCGGCTGCGACACCGCCGGCACCCCCGGCGACGCGGCCGCCACCTACAGCGCCGGCATGTACGACGCCGACGGCGTGATCGCCCCCGGCTCCAGCCGTGGCCCCGGCGCGAACGGCCAGGTCAAGCCGAACATCTCCGCGCCGGGCGTCAACGTCCGCTCCGCCTACCCCGGCGACGCCTACGCCGCGCTCACCGGCACCTCGATGGCCGCGCCGCACGTGTCCGGCACCGTGGCCCTGCTGTGGTCGGCCGCCCCGGCGGTCATCGGGGACATCGCCGAGACCCGCCAGCTGCTCGACACCACCGCGATCGACGTCGGCGACACCAGCTGCGGCGGCACGCCGGCGAACAACAACGTCTACGGCCAGGGCAGGCTCGACGCCCACCGCGCGGTCGAGTCCGCGCCGCGTGACGTCGCCGCGGGCCGGCTCACCGGCACCATCACCGACGCGGCCACCGGCGACCCGGTCGACGGCGCCGAGGTCGCGGTCGGCGACCGCACCCTGACCACCGGCCAGGACGGCACCTACTCGCTCGTGCTGCCCGCCGGCGACCACACCGTCACCGCCACCCGGTTCGGCTACCGCACGGGCACCGCCGAGGTCACCGTCACCCGCGACGGCACCACCACCGGCGACCTCGCGCTCACCGCCCTGCCCACGGTCGTCGTCAGCGGCACCGTCCGCGCGGGCTCGGCGCACGGCTGGCCGCTGGCCGCCACCGTCGAGGTCGAGGACGTGCCCGGCGGCACCGTGCACACCGACCCGGAGACCGGTCGCTACACCATCGAGCTGCCTGCGGACGCCGAGTACGCCCTCACCACCAGCGCCACCTACCCCGGCTACACCCCGCACACCGAGCGGCTCACCGTCGCCGGCGACGACGTGACCCGCGACGTCGAGCTGCCCGCCGACCGCTACACCTGCACCGCCCCCGGCTACCGAGCCGGCGAGACCGACGTGGCCCTCACCCAGACCTTCGACGAGCCGGCGGTCCCGGCCGGCTGGTCGGTCGTGGACGACGCCGGCACCGGCGAGGTGTGGCGGTTCGACGACCACCGGAACTTCGGCAACCGCACCGGCGGCGACGGGCTCTACGGCTGGGTGTTCAGCTCCGGCTTCGGCCAGGACGGCCGCCAGGACACCTCGCTGGTCTCGCCCCCGGTCGACCTGTCCGCCGCCGAGCTGCCCGCGGTCTGGTTCGACAACGACTTCAGCACGTCCGGCCGGGCCACGGCGTATGTCGACGTGTCCACCGACGGCGGCGCCACCTGGACGACCGCGTGGCAGCGCCGGGACACCGACCTGCGCCGCCAGCCCGTGATGGTCCCGCTCCCGACCGCCGCCGGCGCCGCCGACACCCGCGTCCGGTTCCGCTACGCCGGCGGGTTCGACGGGTGGTGGCAGGTCGACACCGTCCGCGTCGGCGACCGGGTCTGCGAGGTCGTGCCGGGTGGCCTGGTCACCGGGCACGTGCGCGACGCCAACACCGGCGAACCACTGGCCGGCGCCACCGTCCGCCACCCCGGCGGCACCGTCACCACCGCCGAGGACGGCTCCTACTGGCTGTTCACCGGCCCGGGCGAGGGGGAGGTGACCGCGACCAAGGAGCGCTACCACCCGCACACCGAGCGGATCGCGGTCACGGCCGACGCGGTGACCGGCGCCGACCTGGCGCCCCGCGCTGGCGTGGTCACCGTGCTGGACACCGAGGTGGAGGCCACCACCACGCTCGGCGGCGCCGCCACCGGCCGGGTGACCGTCCGCAACGACGGCACGGCGCCGGTGCGCGTCGACGTCACCGAACGGCACGGCGACATCCAGGTCGCCGGGGAGTCCGCCACCCTCGCCGCGACCGCGCCGGGCGCCCCCGTGCAGCGGGTGCGCGGCCGGTTCTCCCCGGAGCCGACGGCGGTCCAACGGGCGACCGCGCCCACCGCGACAACGGCCCCGTGGACCTCGGTGGCCGACTACCCGATCGCCGTCATGGACAACGCGGTCGGCTACCACGACGGCGAGCTGTACTCCGCCGGCGGCCGCTCCTGGTCCGGTGTCGTGCGCGACGCCTACGTCTTCGACCCGGAGACCGCCGGCTGGACCAGGATCGCCGACGCACCACGGGTCAGGCAGGCGCCGGCCGCGGGGTTCATCGGCGGCCGGTTCTACCTGGCCGGCGGCTGGGCCGACGGCGGCGCCGAGCGGTTCGACGTGGACGTCTACGACCCGCACACCGACACCTGGACCTCGGGTCCGGCGGCGCCGGTGGCGCGGGCGGGCGCGGGCAACGCGGTCCTCGGCGACCGGCTGTACGTGGTCGGTGGCTGCGGCACCGGTTGCGGCACCCAGGAGGTGCACCGGTTCGACCCGGCCGACGGCACCTGGACCCGGCTCGCCGACTACCCCGAGGACGCCGCCTGGCTGTCCTGCGGCGGCATCGGCACCGCGCTCTACTGCACCGGCGGCATGGCCGACGAGGAGCCGTCGAGCCGCGCCACCTACCGCTACGACCCGGCCGGTGACCGCTGGAGCCGGCTGGCCGACCTGCCCATCGACCTGTGGGGCGCCGGCTCCGCCGTGGCCGACGGCCGCCTGCTGGTCTCCGGCGGCGTCACCGACAACGGCCGCGCGATCACCAACCAGGGCTTCGCCTACGACCCGGTGACCGACACCTGGTCGGCGCTGCCGAACGCGGCCACCGCGCTCTACCGGGGCGGCAGCGGCTGCGGCTTCTACCGGATCGGCGGCGCGAACGCCTCCGGCACGGCCGCCGCGACCGCGGAGCTGCTGCCCGGCTTCACCCGGTGCGACGACCGCGACCCCGTGTCCTGGCTGTCGGTCCGGCCCGGCACCACGACGCTGGCGCCGGGGGAGAGCGTCACGGTGACCGTGTCGATGAGCGGCGCCGTCGCCCAGCCCGGCCGTTACACCGCCGCCGTACAGCTCCGCGACGACGGTCCCTACGACACCCACACGGTGCCGGTGACGCTGACCGTGGACCCGCCGAGGAGCTGGGGCGTACTCACCGGCACCGTCACCGGGGTCGCCTGCGACGGCACCGAGACCCCGCTGCCCGGCGCCACCGTCCGGATCACCGAGGGCGGCACCGGCCACACCCTGCGCACCGACGCGCACGGCACCTACCGCATCTGGCTCGACCGCCGGGCGGACATCCAGCTGGTCGTCGCCAAGAGCGGCTACCTCGCCACCGTCGAGACGGCCCGCGTCCGTGCCGGCCGGACCACGGTCACCGACGTCGCCCTCACCCAGGCCGCCTGCTCCCCGAGGAGAACCGCATGACTCCGCTGTCCAGGGCCGGCACACTGGCCGGGCTGACCGTGCTCGGCCTGCTCGCCGGCGTCACCCCCGCGCTCGCCGGCGCCGAGGTCGAGGTCACCGTCACCGGCGTCGTCCGCGACGACTCCGGCCAGGGCTGGCCGCTGTGGGCGGACGTCGCGGTGACTGGCGAGGACGGGCGGCCGCTTGCCACCACCACCAGCGACCCGTGGACCGGCCGGTACCGGGTGACCGTGCCCGCCGACGAGGCGGCGACCGTGCGGGCGACCGCGCGCTACGCCGGCTACCGGGAGACCACCGCGCCGGTGACCGGCCGGGTCAGCGATGTCGCGGTGCCGGTCGACACCGACACCTGCGTGGCGCTCGGCTACCGGCACGTCTCCGCCGGGCTGTTGGAGTCCTTCGACGGCGTGCCGGCCGAGTGGACGGTCACCGACGCCATCGGCGCGGGCCAGGGCTGGCGGTTCGACGACCCGGACGGGCACGGCAACCGCACCGGCGGCACCGGCGGGTTCGCCATCGTCGACAGCGCGTACTACGGCTACATCAACCGGCAGGACACCGCGCTGGTGTCACCTCCGGTCGACCTGACCGACGTCCCCGACCCCAGCATCGGGTTCGCCAGCGACTTCCCGATGTTCGACTACGGCCCTGGCCGGTCCGGCATCGGCGAGGTCGACCTGTCCCTCGACGACGGCGCCACCTGGCGGAACGTGTGGCGCGTCGACGACAACGCCCCCGGCCCGGAACGCGTCGTGGTGCCGGTGCCGGACGCGGCGGGCGAGCCGGACGTGCGGGTCCGGTTCCGCTACTCCGAGGGCGACCTGACCGCGGGCCGCTGGTGGCAGGTCGACGACGTGTTCGTCGGCGACCGGTCCTGCGACCCGCTGCCGGGCGGTCTGGTCGCCGGCGTCGTGTCCGACCGCAACACCGGTACCCCGCTGACCGGCGCCACCGTCCGCGGCGGCGACACGGCCACCACCACGGTCGACGACGGCTTCTACTGGACGTTCTCGCCGGCCACCGGCGGGCGTTCGTTCACCGCGTCGAGCCTGCTGTACCGGACCGGCACCGAGCCGGTGCGGGTGGCGCCGAACCAGGTCAACCGCCTGGACTTCGCGCTCGCCGCCGGCCGGATCGAGGCCGCCGTCGACGAGGCGACCACGGACGTCGCACTCGGTGGACGCGGCAACACCCGGCTGCGCCTGGCGAACACCGGCACCGCGCCGGCGACGGTGACCGTGGTCGAGCGACCCGGCGAGTTCACCCTCCAGGACATCTCCTCGCCGGTCCGCACGGCGTCGGCGGCGGGCGCGGAGCCCAGGCTCGTGCACGGCGACTTCACCCCCGGCCGCCTCGACCCCGGCACCTCCTCCCCGGCACCCGCGGCGACCCGGGCCGGCACCGAGTGGGTGCCCCAGGGCGACCTGCCGATCCCGGTGGTCGACAACGCCGCCGCCGCGCACGACGGGATCGTGTACTCGCTGGGCGGCCGATCGGGCATCCGCCAGGCGATTCAGGACGTGTACGCCTACGACGCCGGGGTGTGGACGCGGCTCGCCGACCTGCCACACGGCCGGGAGAAGCCGGCGGCCGGTTTCGTCGACGGCAGGCTGTACGTCGTCGGCGGCTGGGGCACCGGCATTCCGACCGACCTCGTGGAACAGCTGGACATCTACGACCCGGCGACCGGCACCTGGTCGGCCGGCGCGCCGATGCCCGATCCGGTGGCCGGTGCCGGCACCGCCGTGCTCGACGGCGCGCTGTACGTCATCGGCGGCTGCCCCGCCGACGCCGACTGCGGCACGACGGCCGTGCACCGCTACGACGCCGCGTCGAACACGTGGGACCGGGTCGCCGACTACCCGGAGCCGGTCGCCTGGTCGTCCTGCGGTGGCCTGGAAGCGGCGGTGTACTGCGCCGGCGGGATCGGGAACGACACCAGCAGCCGCGCCGGCTACGCCTACGACCCCGGCCTCGACCGCTGGACCCCGCGCGCCGACCTGCCGATCGACCTGTGGGGCGCGGCGACGACCGTGGCGAACGGCAGGCTGCTGGTCTCCGGCGGCGTGACCGACGGCCGCGCGACGATCACCAACCAGGGCTTCGCCTACGACCCGGCGGCCGACACGTGGTCCGCGCTGCCGAACGCGAACAGCAGCGTGTACCGAGGCGCTGGGGCGTGCGGCTTCCTCAAGTTCGGCGGCCGGCAGGGCGGTGGATCCCCCACCCCGTTCGTGGAACTGCTGCCCGGCCACACCGCGTGCGGCCCCGACCGCGACGCCGACTGGCTGGCGGTGAGCCCCCGGTCGGTGACCCTGGCACCCGGTGAGCGGGTGACCCTCACCGTCCGCTTCGACGCGCGGCGGGCCGACCAGCCCGGCGAGTTCGCCGCGGACCTGTTGGTGCGCACCGACACCCCGTACCGGACCAGCGAGGTGCCAGCGGCCATGACGGTCGCGGCACCGCGCGGCTGGGGCCTGCTGACCGGGGCGGTGACGGGTCTGACGTGCGCGGGCGTCACCTCCCCGGTCCGCGGGGCCACGGTCACGCTCACCGACCGCACCGGCTCCCGGGCGCTCGGGACGGGGCCGGACGGCGAGTTCGCGCGCTGGCTCCCGGCCAGGAGGTACTCGCTGATCGCGTCGGCGGACGGCTACCTCCCGGCCGTCGCCGAGTCCCGGGTCCGCCGGGGGCAGGAGACGACCGTGGACCTCACGCTGGATCGTCTGGACTGCGCCTGAGCCACAGCGGGTCGCCGGGTGCCCTGGAGGGCGCCCGGCGTTCCTGCTGAACCCGGACCTCCTGCTGCGGCTCGTACGCCGCGGGGTGCCAGATCTCGTCGAACACGCTCACCGCGGAACTGGCGATCCCGCGCCGCCGGGCCCGCTTCGCCAGCCGCATGAGCACGGCCATCACCAACCCGTAGGCGACCGCGACCCCGAGGAACGCCAGGACGACACCCATGCGTCCAGGCTAGCCACTTCCGAGTACCCCGGGGTTTGACGCCGCCAGCCGGAGGTAGTCGGCGAGGTGAGCCAGGGGAGGTACCTGATGCGGAAGCTCATGGTTCTGGCGTTGGTGATCCTCGCGATCGGTGGCGGTGGAATGGCCACGCACTGGTTGTGGACGCGGGTCGTGCTCCTGTTCGCGTGCTGTGCCCTCGGACTGTTCTGGATCTCGGGTCGGCGCAAATCATCCGACGACTCTTGATAATTCGGCCGCGTAGACCCACTATGAAAAGGCATTGGTGGTTGATACGTCGGACGAGTGATCGGAGTTGCTCGTGTTCGGAAATCGGATCACTCGTCGGACCCTCCTCGCCGGTTCGGCCGCCGCGGCGGGAATCGGCACGCTGTCGCCGACCATCGCGACGGCGGCCACGGCACCGCGCAGGTGGTACGAGCCGACCTGGGAGTCGCTGGACACCCACCCGCTGCCGTCCTGGTTCGACGACGCGAAGCTGGGGATCTTCATCCACTGGGGTGTCTTCTCCGTGCCGGCGTGGGCACCACGCGGCGAGTACGCCGAGTGGTACCCGAGCGCGATGCGGAACCCGAACAACCCCACCCACGCCTACCACCGCCGCACCTACGGCGCCGACTTCGCCTACCGCGACTTCATCCCGATGTTCCGCGCGGAGCGCTGGGACCCGGCGGAGTGGGTCGACCTGTTCGCCGCCGCCGGCGCCCGCTACGTCGTGCCGGTCGGCACCCACCACGACGGCTTTCCCCTGTGGCGCACCAGGACCACCGACTGGAACAGCACGACCATGGGCCCCCGCCGGGACATCCTGCGTGAACTCGGCGACGCCGCCCGCGCCCGCCGGATGCACTACGCGCCCTCCTACCACCAGTTGCTCAACTACTACGCGCCCGAGTTCGACGCGCCGCATCCCGACTACCTCAGCGAGAAGTACCTGCGGGAGTGGATGCACCCGCAGATGCGCGAGCTGGTCGAGGACATCGGCAGCGAGATGCTCTGGCTCGACGGCGACTGGAACGACCCGGCGGAGTCCTTCGGCACCAAGGAGTTCGTCGCCTGGTACTACAACCGCGCTGCCGCCCACCGCGAGCAGGTCCTGGTCAACGACCGGCTCGGCATGGTCCGCAGCGAGCACGGCGACTTCTACACCCAGGAATACGACTACGACACCGGCCAGGGCCCACAGCACAAGTGGGAGAACACCCGCGGTTGCGGCCTGTCCTTCGGCTACAACCGCAACGAGCCGCTCGAGGACTACCTGACGATCGACCAGCTCGTCACCATGTTCGTCGACAACGTCGCGCACTGGGGCAACCTGCTGCTCAACGTCGGCCCGCGCGCGGACGGCACGATCGACGACGTCCAGGTCGACCTGCTGCGCGGACTCGGGCGCTGGCTGGAGGTCAACGGCGAGGGGATCTACGGCAGTCGCGTGTGGACGGTGCAGCGCGGAACCACCGCCGAGGGCCTCGAGACCAGGTACACCACCAGGGACGGCGGGGACCGGGTGTACGCGTTCCTGCTCGGCCGCCCTGGCCGCACGGTGACCATCCCGGCCGCCGACCTGCCGCCGCTGCGCCGGGGCGACCAGGTCCGCCTGCTCGGCCGGCCCCGCCCGCTGCGCTGGACGCGCCGGGGCGACCAGGTGCTCGTCGACCTCCCGGACGCCCCGCCCGACCAGCCCGTGCACACCCTCCGGTTCCGGCGCGAGCGGCGCTGACGGGTCAGGAGCTCGGCTTCGCCCGGTCGTAGAGGAGCTGGATCGCGTCCGAGCCGGCGACCGCGGTCAGCCCGGTCAGCACGACCCGGGTGGCGCGCGGGGCGAGGACCAGGCCGGCGGTGAACCCGCCCGAGATCCAGACCCCGAGACAGAACGGGCAGCTGACCAGCTCACCGACCGCGTGCCGCGCCCCGGTACCGCGGACCGACTCGTTGACCTCGCCCTCCCCGGCCGGCTCCTCGTACCGGGTGAACGGCGCCCGCAGCGGGCTGGTCACCGCGTCCTTGGACAGCAGCCGGCTCGCCTTGTGCGTGGCCAGGCACAGCAGCACGGTGTCCTGCACGCCGATCCGCTGGGGCAGCCGGACGCCGAACGCCCGTCCGGCCGCGGTCAGCAGGCCGAGGACGGCGGCGTAGACGCCCATGACCGCGGCATATCCGCCGAGCGGCCGGTCCTTGTCCCCGGCGTAGTCCCGCTGGATCCGGCGCGCGGCCCGGAACAGCGCTGTGCGTGGTTTCGTCTTCGGTTCCGTCTTCGTCGTGGTCACCTGCGTGAGCTACCCGCGTTCGCGCCGGGTATGCCTGCGCGGTCGGCTGGGTACACGGGCGGGATGAGCGATCGACGAGTGGTGGTGGTGACGGGAGCCAGCGGCGGGGTCGGTCGCGCGGTGGCCAGGGGGTTCGGCGCGTGCGGTGACCGGGTCGCGCTGCTCGCCCGAGGCGACGACGGGCTGGCCGCGGCCGCCCGCGACGTCCGGCACGCCGGCGGCGAGGCCGTGCCGCTGACCGTCGACGTGGCGGACCCGGACGCCGTGGAGCGGGCCGCCGACGAGATCGAGGAGCGCCTCGGCCCGGTGGACGTGTGGGTCAACAACGCGTTCGTCGGGGCGCTGGCGCCGGTCGCCGAGATGGACGCCGCCGAGTTCCGGCGGATCGTCGAGGTCACCTACCTGGGCTACGTGCACGGTACCCTCGCCGCCCTGCGCCGGATGCGGCCAAGGGACCGCGGCACGATCGTCCACATCGGATCGGCGCTGGCCTACCGGGCGATCCCGCTGCAGTCGGCGTACTGCGCGGCCAAGCACGCGATCAAGGGCTTCCACGAGTCGCTGCGCTGCGAGCTGCTGCACGCCGGCTCGAACGTGCACACCACGATGGTCCAGCTGCCCGCGATGAACACGCCGCAGTTCGACTGGGTGCGCTCCACGATGCCGCGCCGTCCGCAACCGGTGCCGCCGATCTACCAGCCCGAACTCGCCGCCGAGGCCGTGCGCCACGCCGTCGAGCACCCGGGGCGGCGCGAGTTCTGGGTCGGCGGCTCCACCGTCGGGACCATCCTCGGCAACCGGATCGCGCCCGGCCTGCTGGACCGGTACCTGGCCAGGACCGGCTTCGGCGCGCAGCAGACCGACGAGCCGCACGACCCCGACGCCGGCAACCTCTGGCGGCCCGGCGACGAGGCCCCCGGTACCGACCACGGCGCCCACGGCCGGTTCGACGACCGCGCTCACGCCGGCAGCCCGCAGCTGTGGGCGTCCCGCCATCGCGGCGGGCTCGCGGCCGTGGCCGGCGGCGCGCTGGCCGCCGGCCTGCTCGGCCTGGTCAGGCGGCGTCGATGATCTTGTACCAGGGGGAGGTCGCGGTCAGCCGGTCGATCAGGTCCTGACCGACGAGCGCGGCGAGCCCGTTCCGCGCGGCGACCAGTTCGGCCCGGCCGGCGTCGCCGCCGAGCAGCTGCTGGATCTGCCACGGGGTGCCGATCGGCAGCGGCAGCGGCGCACCGTGCGGCACCCGCTGCGGCTGGCGGTGCAGGACCAGCCCGCGGCCGAGGTCGCGCGCCGGGTCCAGGACGTAGCCGTGGTCACCGCTCGCGTAGCCCACCAACCCGTTCGCGAACGCGGCCAGGTTGGTGATCATGTTGGTGGAGTTGCAGATGCCGTCGTTCTCGTTGCACACGTTGCGCACCGCGAGGTCGCCGTAGTCCTGGCCGCCGTACATCGTCACGCCGGGCAGGATCGTCGGCACGTTGGTCTCGATGCCGCCCGCGACACCACCGGCCCCGCCGTCGCCGAACGGCCGGCGCGGGTTGCCGTACAGCACGCCGTGCAGCAGGTGGTGCGGGACCGTCGCCTCGTGCGCGAACTTCTCCAGCACGTCACCCGCGACGACCGCGCCCTCGGAGTACCCGGCGAGCACCAGGCGCGCGCCGGGGCAGGCGGCGTGGAGGTCCCGCACCGCGCGCTCCAGCTTGGCGGTGCCCTCGGCCACCGACGCGTCCAGCGCCTTGCGGTCCACCACCGGGAACACGCCCGCGTAGTACGGCACCTGGACGATCTGCCAGCCGGCAGGCGAGTTCGCGTTGAACCCGGACGCGTTCCAGTTGGTCAGCGTCTCGCCGTGCCCGTAGCCGTCGGTCTCGAACACCGCCGTGCCAGGACAGGCCGCGCTGCTCGTGGCCTGTGCCGCCGGCACCGTGAACACCGCCGCGGCCACCGCGACCACCGCGGCGGCGACGAGCCCCCGCTTCCCGAACCAGCGCATTCCCTGCCTCCGTGTGCCTGCTCGACTCCACTCCGCGATCATCCTGCCCGGCTGGGACGCCGCCGGACCAGCGAACGCCGTGGCGCACCTGCGCCATCACCCACATGCGCCACCGCGATCAGAGCCAGCCCCGGTGGGCCGCCTGCACCCCGGCCTGGAACCGCGTGGTCGCGCCGAGCCGGTCGAGCAGCGCGGCGACGCGGCGGACGACCGTGCGCCGGGACAGCCGCAGCCGCCGCGCGATGACGTCGTCGGTGACCCCGGCCGCCAGCAGCGTGACGATCGCCCGGTCCGGTTCGGACAGCGGCTCGTCCGCGCCACCGGACGTGAGCGGGACCCCGAGCGTCCAGAGCGTCTCGAACACGCCGGCCAGCGCGGTCACCAGCCCCGGCGTGCGCACCGCCAGCGCGCCGGACAGCCCGGTCCCGTCGGGGTCGGGCACGAGCAGGGCGGTGTCGTCGTCGCCGATGGTCAGCTTCACCGGCAGGTCGGCGAGCACCCGGGCGTCCTCGCCCAGCCCGACCATCCTGGTCATGCTGGCGAACAGGTCCGGATCGGAGTAGACGGCCTGGTGGTACACCGCGCGGTACCGCAGCCCGGCCGCCATCCGCCGGGTCTGCAACTCCTCCTGAGCCAGGAAGTCCTCCTGGCGGCTGCGGTAGGGCGGCCGGTCCAGCCACCGGATCCGGTCGGTCGCCCGCTCCTGCAGGTCCCGGGTCAGCGCGATCAGCTCCAGCGGGTCCGGCACGGCCAGCACCCCGTCCCCGGCATCCCGTCTGGCGTGGTGGTAGAGCCGATCCAGCTCGGCCCCCGCGCGCCAGAGCCGTTCGCGCCGGGCCTCCTCCGCCCGCAGCAGCTCGGCCAGCACGAGCCCGGGGGACCGCGCCGCCCAGGTGTCGCCGTCGACGCGGACCACCACGTCCAGGTCGGCCAGCTCGGTGAGTGCCCGGCCGACGTCGGCCGCCGGCAGCCCGGTGTGCCCGGCGAGCCGCTCGGCCCCGCACCGTCCGTGCCGCGTCAGCGCGCGGTACACCCGGCCGAGGTCGGTGTCCGGGTCGAGGACGTCGAGCACGGGCCTCTCCTCGTGTCGGTCCGGCCGGCCGGGAGCGCCGACCTCTATCATTCCGGCGGTGTACGACGATCTTGATGTCTTCGACCACCTGGACGCCTCGAGCCTGCCGCCGCGGCAGCAGCGGATCCTGGCCGCGATCCGGGACTGGGTGGTCCGGCACGGCTACTCGCCGAGCACCCGGCAGATCGGCGACGCGGTCGGCCTGCGGTCGTCGTCCTCGGTGTCGAGGCATCTGACGAGCCTGGAGGAGAAGGGGTTCCTCCGGCGCAGCACGAGTGTGTCCCGCCCGATCGACGTGCGGATGTTCCTGCGCTCCGCCGCACCGGAGCCGGCCGCCGACTCGGTGACCGTGCCGGTGGTCGGCGACATCGCCGCCGGCGTCCCGATCGCGGCCGAGGAGCACGTCGACGACCTGCTCACCCTGCCGCGCGGGATCACCGGCCGCGGCACCGTCTTCGGCCTCCGGGTACGCGGCGACTCGATGGTCGACGCCGCGATCTGCGACGGCGACATCGTGGTGGTGCGCCAGCAGCACGAGGCCCACTCCGGCCAGATCGTCGCCGCGATGATCGACGGCGAGGCGACGGTCAAGGTGTACCGCCGCCGCAACGGCCACGTCTTCCTCGAGCCGCGCAACCCCGCCTACGACGTGATCGACGGCGACGAGGCGGTCGTGCTCGGCGTGGTCGCCTCGGTGCTGCGCAGCGTCTGAGCCGCCCGCTGGTGCGTGCCTGGGGTGTGCCCGAACGCGCGGCGGAACACGTCGATGAACGCGCTGGTGGACGACCAGCCGCAGGCGTGCGCCACGGTGGTCACCGGCGTGCCGTCGGCGAGCAGGGTCAGCGCGTGGTAGAGCCGTAGCTGGGTGCGCCACTGCGGGAACGTCATCCCGAGGTCGGACCGGAACAGCCGGGCCAGCGTGCGCGCGCTCGCGCCGACCACGGTGCCGAGAGCGGTCAGGGTGCGGTCGTCGGCCGGGTCGGCACGCAGGATCGCGCACAGCGCCCGCAGCCGCGGGTCGGCCGGGGTGGGCAGGTGCACCGGCTGCTGCGGGGACGCGCGCAGCTGGTCGAGCAGGACCGCGCGCAGCCGTCGCCGCTGCGGGGTGTGCGCGTGCGGGGTGCGGGTGTAGGTGAGGATCAGCTCCCGCAGCAGCGGGCCGACGGCCAGCACGCTCGGCTCGGTCAGGCCGAGCGGGTTCTCGGTCGCGGGCAGCCCGACCAGGTGCAACTCGAGCTCGCCGTGCGCGCGGTGCGCGTGCACGGTTCCGGCCGGCACCCAGATCGCGCGGGTGGCGGGCGCGACCCAGGACCCCCGGTCGGTGGTGATCGCCAGCACGCCTCGGGCGGCGTAGACGATCTGGTGCTCGTCGTGGTGGTGCGCGTCGATGCCGGTGCCCGAGGCGAGCGTTTGCGCCAGGGTCGGGGCGACCGGGGTGTGGCGGATCTCCGTCATCGGTTGGCACATTATCGGAAGTGCGACACGCCGCCGGCCGCGAGCATGGTGCGGTGTCGTGGACCAAGCCGATCGTCCTGCTGGCCGTCGGTCACTCCTGTGTGGACGTCTACCAGGGCGCGGTGGCCGCGCTGGTGCCGTTCTTCGTCGCCGAGCGCGACTACGGCTACGCCGCCGCGTCCGGCATCGTGCTCGCCGCGTCGCTGCTGTCGTCGGTGGCGCAGCCGGTGTTCGGGGCGCTGACCGACCGGTGGGCGATGCCCTGGCTGCTGCCGGTGAGCACGGTCCTCGGCGGGGTCGGCGTCGCGCTGTCCGGCGTCACGGGCTCCTACGCGCTGACATTGGCCTTCGTCGCGGTGTCCGGGCTCGGGGTGGCCGCCTACCACCCGGAGTCGGCGCGGGTCGCCCGGCTCGTCAGCGGGCCCGGGCACACCGGGATGAGTTGGTTCTCCCTCGGCGGCAACGTCGGGTTCGCGCTCGCGCCCGTGCTGGTGGCCGCGGCCCTGGCGGCCGGCGGGCTCCGGTTCACCCCGCTGCTCGTCCTGCCGGCGATCGTCGGCAGCGTGCTGTGCCTGCCCGTCCTGCGCGCGCTCGGCTCGCGCGCCCCCGCGAGGTCCGGCCGGGCGGACGCGGCCGGGACCGACGACATCGCCTCGTTCCTGCGGCTGTCGGCGGCGGTGGTGTTCCGGTCGATCGTGTTCGTCGGCCTGAGCGCGTTCGTCTCGCTGTACGCCCAGGAACGCACCGGGGGCGGCGTCGCGGCCGGCGGGGCCGCGCTGTTCCTGCTCTACCTCGGCGGGGCGGTCGGCACGGTGCTGGGCGGCCGGTTGGCGAACCGGTGGGACCGGGTCACCGTCGTGCGCCGGTCGTACCTGCTCACCGTCGGCGCGGTCGCCGGAGTCGTGTTCGTGCCCGGCCCGGCCGTGTACGTGTTCGTCGCGCTGACCTCCGCCGGCCTGTACGTGCCGTTCTCCCTGCAGATCACGCTCGGCCAGGACTACCTGCCCACCCGAGTGGGCACCGCGAGCGGCGTCACCCTCGGGCTGACCGTCAGCGTCGGCGGCCTCGCCAGCCCGCTCGTCGGTACGCTGGCCGACCACACGTCCCTGCGGACCGCCCTCGCCCCGCTGATCGCCATGCCCGTACTGAGTTGGCTGGCGATCCGCACCCTGCGCGAACCCGGGTGACCCTCCGCGACCGGACGTCGCACGCCCGGTGAAGAACGGTGCGGAACAATGGTGCGCGCGACGACTCAGGGTGGTCGCGTTCTCGGGACGATCACTCCGGACCGAATCCCAGTCCACCCTTTACGGGCAATTCCTTCTGCCCTCCCTGACATGCCCGGAAACCATTGCTAGCTTCGAACGCGGACGTTCCCGACCAATCGGAGAGGAACCATGCGCAAATTCGTCGTTGCGGGTCTGGCGACATTTCTTGTCGTGGCTGGATCGCCGGCTTCCGCGGACACCGCCGAAGCCCAGGGAGAAGTCACGGTTTTCTCCACGGAATTTCAGGAGCTGAGCGTGTACGAGAACCCGAGTGGTTGCCAGGTGCTTCCGCTTGGCGCACACGTGCTCGTCAACCGGACCGACCAGCCGGTGCGCATCCACGCCGACCCGTTCTGCGCGACCCCGAGCCTGGTGGTGCCCCCCGCGTACGGCTCGCACGTTCCCCCCGACTCCGGATCCTTCTCGGTCGACGCGTGACGACCGGCCGCGACCTGGTCGTGGTCGGTCTCGGTTACGCCGGCATGCCGCTCGTGCGGCAGGCGTGCCGGGCCGGCCTGCGCACCGCCGGCGTCGACGTCGACCCGCACGTCGTCGCCGAGCTGACCGCCCGCCGCTCGCACGTCTCCGGCATCTCCGCCGCCGACGTCGCGGCCATGGCCGACGCCGGGTTCACCGCGGGCACCGACCCGGCCGTCGTCGCCGGCGCGGACACCGTCGTGATCTGCGTGCCCACCGGCCTCGCGCCGGACCGGACCCCGGACCTGGACCCGTTGCGGGCCGCGACCACGAGCGTCGGGCGGCACCTGCGCCCCGGCGCCCTGGTGGTGGTCGAGTCCACCAGCTTCCCCGGCACCACCGACGACGTGGTGCTGCCGATCCTGGAACGGCACAGCGGACTCCGCGCCGGCGAGGACTTCTACCTGGCCTTCGCGCCGGAGCGGATCGACCCGGGCAACACCCGGTACGGCCTGGTCGACACGCCGAAGGTGGTCGGCGGGCACACACCGCTGTGCGCCAAGTACTGCGCCACCTTCTACAGCCGCCTGGTGGACACCGTCGTGGTCGCCAGGGGCACCCGGGAGGCCGAGCTCGCCAAGCTGCTGGAGAACACCTACCGGTTCGTGAACATCGCCCTGGTCAACGAGTTCGCCCGGTACTGCGACGCGGTCGGCATCGACGTCTGGGACGTGCTGCACTGCGCGGGAACCAAGCCGTTCGGGTTCGCCCGGTTCGAGCCCGGCCCGGGCGTCGGCGGCCACTGCATCCCGGTCGACCCGCTGTACCTGACCGGCCGGGCCGTCGAGGAGGGCTTCACGTTCTCCCTCGTCGAGGCCGCGCGCACGGTCAACGACGCGATGCCGGCACACGTCGTGCGCCGGGCCGCCGCACTGCTCGGCGACCGCGGCCCGGCCGGCGCGTCGGTGCTGCTGCTCGGCGTGACCTACAAGGCCGACGTCCCGGACACCCGGGAGTCGCCCGCCGTGCCGATCGCGGCCGGCCTGGCCGAACTCGGCGCGCACGTCGCCTACCACGACCCGCACGTACCGAGCCTACGAGCGGACGGTGTCGAGCTGCGCCGCGAAACCGACCTCCGCGCGGCCGTCGCCCGTGCCGACCTGAGCATTCTCCTGCAGAACCACACCGGTTACGACCCCATTCTGCTGGCCACGGCCCCCCGGCTCCTCCTGGACACCAGGGGCAGGATTTCCGGATGCCGCGTCCAGTATTTGTGAAACAAGGGCAAATTCAACGGAAGGGATCCCCGAAGCCATGACCACGTCGATGGCCAGTGACCGACTCAGGCAGCGTTTCGCCAAATGGGACACCAACGGCAACGGTTCGCTGGAACGTACGGACTTCGAGCAGGAGGCCGAGCGCATCTGCGCCGCGTTCGGCGCCCAGCCCCAGTCCAAACAGGCGAAGAACCTTCGGGCCGCCTTCGGCAATCTCTTCGACTTCCACGCCCGCGAGGCCGGGGTGGGACCGAACGGTTCGGTGAGCGAGGACGACTTCGTCCGCGTCAACGACAAGCTGATGTTCACCGACGGCGAGGCGAGCTTCAACCGCGTGCTCCGCCCGGTGATGCAGGCGCTGGTCGGGCTGTGCGACCGGAACGCCGACGGCATGATCAACCAGCAGGAGTTCAGCGCCTGGCTCGACGGTGTCGGCGTCGGCGAGACGCAGGCCCGCGAGGCCTTCCGGCAGATCGACACCGACAACGACGGCGAGCTGTCCGTCGAGGAACTGCTCGGCGCCGTGCGCGCCTTCCACTACGGCAAGCTGGACGTGCCGCTGCTCGGCTGAGCCGGCCGGCGCCCGGGGCGGTTCCGTCGGGAGCCGCCCCGTGCGCCTTTCCAGGTCGCGGCCCGGAACGTCACCGGCAGCTCCGGGGCCAGCTCCAGGTCCGCGCCCGACACCGGCACCGGGGCCGCGACCAGGATGTTGTAGTGGTTCGGGAAGTGGCACGCGTCGAATCCGTGCACGGTGCCGACCAGCCGGTCGCCGATCCACAGCTCGTCGCCCCGGTCGATCACGCCGGCGTTGTGCAGCTCGGCGAACCCGAGGAACCCGACCCGGTCGATCCGCGTCCCCGGCGCGGTCTCGGCATGGTCGGTGGTGACCAGCTCGTGCACCTCACCCGCCCGCACGCACCGGCTGGCGTGCGGCTCCAGGGTCATCCCACGCTCGTCCCGCCGGTGCAGCAGCACCTTCACCAGCGCGCCGCGCACCACCCGCTTCTCGCCGTTCTCCCTCACGCCGTACCCACCATGCCTTCCGTCCGATAACAGGACTCGACCAGCGCCAGCGCCGCCAACCCGTCCTCCGCCGCGGACCGCCCGGCCTCGACCAGCCCGGCGAACTCCGCCACCACACCCCGGTACTCGTGCCGCAACGACTCCTTGAACCCCGGGTGCCCGGCCAGCAGGTCCGCGTGCCGCCGAGTGCCGTCGGCCAGCTCCACCACCACGTCCTTCACCTCGCCGGGGTACGACCAGTCCAGCTCCACCCGTGCCGTCGCTCCGTCCCCGGCGCGCAGGTCGACCGTCGCCCGCCGGTCGACCCCCGCCTCGCGGACGACCGACACGTCGGTGACCTCGACGTCCCCGAGCACCCGGCGGACCAGGTCGAAGGCGTTCGGCCCGTTGTCGGCGACGCACCCGCCGCCGCACCGCCGAGGATCCAGGTACCAGGCGTCCACCCCGACGTGCTCCTCGATCCGTTCCAGGTACCGCACCGCCACGTGCGTCGGCCGCGTGTCCACAGCGGACAGCAGCGCGCGGAAGTTGTCGTTGTAGCGCCGGTGGAACGCGGTGAACAGCGGCACCCCCGCCGCCCGCGCCCGCCGGTCCAGGTCGGTCGCGTCCGCCATCGTCGTGGCCAACGGCTTCTCCACGCACACCGCCACCCGTTCGGCCAGTGCGTCCGCGCACACCGCGTGGTGCGCGTCGTTCGGCACCGTGACCACCACGGCGTCCAGCCCGGCCTCGGCGAGCATCCGCCGGTGCTCGGTGAACCGCGCCGCCGGCCCGTCGAGCAGCTCCGCCCGGACGTCGCAGACCGCCGCGAGCGTCAGCCCGGGGTGGTCGCGCACGGCGTCCAGGTACAGCCGCCCGATCACGCCGAGCCCGACAACGCCGACCCGGGTCACCGGGAGAACCCCGCCGCCACCAGGTCCCGGTACACGTCCGGCGCGAGCGGCACCCCCGTCTCCCGGTGCCGCTCGGCGCGCTCGGCCTCCAACCAGCCGGGGTATCGCACCGGCCCCGACCCGGGCGTCGTCGGGCAGTCCAGCAGCGTCCCGAACAGCGACCACGCGTCGGCGGCGAACCCGCCATCGGGCCGCACGGTTCCCGGCGCGATCGCGAGCACCAGGTAGCCGATGTCGTCGTCGGTACCGTGCGGGCGGCCGTCGCCGGTCAGCGCGGCGGGGGAGGGGCCGAGCGCGGCGCCGGGCAGCGCCGCGGCGAGCAGCTCGACCGCGACCGCGAGCCCGAACCCCTTGTACGCGCCGGTCTCCGGGCTGCCGCCGAGCCACCGCAGGTGCGCCTCGCCCCGGTCGAACGCCGCCGGATCGGTGACCGGCTCGCCGTCCTCGCCGGCCAGCCAGCCCTCGGGCACCGGCTCGCCCGCGCGGGCCGCGGCCCGCACCCGGCCGGTCGGCACCACCGTCGTGCTCATGTCCAGCACGAACGGCCGGCCCGGCAGCGCGGGCGCGGCGACGCTGAGCGGGTTCGTGCCGAGCATGGCGACCGCGCCGCCGGGGGGCCGCGCGATCCGCTGGTCGCCGCAGTTGCTGGCCACCACGCCGATCATGCCCCGGTCGGCCGCCACCCCCGCGTGGTGCCCGGCGCAGCCGAAGTGCGTGCCGCCACGGACCGAGACCAGGCCGATCCCGTGCGCGTGCGCCCGGTCCGCCGCCACGTGCACCGCCTCGGTGGCCGCCCACAGGCCCAGCGCCTGCCGCGCGTCGAGCAGCACCGCGGGCCCGGTGTCGCGGACCGCGAGCGGCTCGGCGGCCGGGTCGCAGCGGCCGGAGTCGAGCAGCGGCAGGTACAGCCGGCACAGATTGGCCAGCCCGTGTGAGCCGAGCCCGTGCAGGTCGCCGTACAGCAGCGCGTCGGCGGCCGTCGCGGCGCGCTCCGCCGGCACGCCGCGCTCGCGGAACACCTCCGCGGTGAACGAACGCAGCTCCTCGTACGGCACGCGGACGCGGGTGTCATGAAGCGTCAGGGACATGGTCCTCCTCCGGCCGGCACCGCGCCGCGAACTCGGTGAGCACGCGGGTCACGGTGCCGGCGAACGTGTCCAGTTGGGTCAGTTCGGCGAACTCGCCGCCGGCGTGGGCGTTGTTGTCGGCCAGGCACCCGGGGCCGAGTACGACGGTCGCGGCGTCCGGCACGCCGGCCAGCCAGATGGCGTCGCAGGTGAACGCCGGCTCGCCGGCGGGCCACGGGGCGACCCCGGCGTCGTCGAGCAGCGCGGTGGCCCAGGTGTCCCGGCAGTCCAGGGCGGGCAGCCCGCGCTTGGCCCAGCGCAACGACACGACCCGGGCGGCGTCCTCGGCGGTGCGACGCAGCTCCCGCGTGCCGGCGAACCGCCGGCGGAACTCGGCCACCCCGGACCACACGGCCTCGGTGACGCGCCGTTCCAGCCGCCGGCCGGCGTCGCGGGTCGGGTAGGACAGGTTGAACAGCAGCCGCCCCGACCCGTACACCCGGTTGTGCGCGTCCCCGGTGTGCAGCCCGGCGACGCACACCCGGCCGCCCGGCTCGGCGCCGTCCAGCTCGGCGGCCAGGTGCTGGGCCAGGAACCCGAGCAGCACCGTCGCGTTGTGCCCGGCGTCCGGCCGGTCGTCGATGCTGCCCGTCCCGTCGGCCTCGACGCACGCGGTCATCGCGGCCGTCGACCTGGTGGCGTAACGCAGCCCGGTCGGCTCGCAGAACACGTTGAGCCGCCCGGTGAACCCGGCCTCGACGAGTGGCCGCGTGCCGTAGGTGCCCATCGCGCCGCCCTCCTCGCCGGCCACCGCCTGCACCAGCACCCCGACCGAGTCGAGCACCGGCCGGGCGGCCCGCACCCCGGCGAGCAGGGCGACGGCCGGGCCCTTGGCGTCGATGGCGCCCCGCCCGGTGAACCGGGCACCGTCGAACCCGACCGGCTCCTGTCCGGCGACGGTGTCCAGGTGCACGTTGAACATCACCGTGGGCAGGCCGGGCGGCCCGAGGCGCAGCACCAGGCTCGGCTGCGCGGCGAGGAACCCCGGCTCGGCGGCCCGCTCCCGCACGACCAGCGGCACGTCGTCCCGGTCGAGCACCGCCGGATCGGGGGCGGCGTGGAGGACCGTGCGGAACCCGGCCTCGGCCGCCGCGGCCGCGTACAGCCGCTGGGCGCCGGGAAGGTCGTTGTCCGCGCGCTCGGACTCCAGCGGGTTCTCGGTGGGGATCCGGAGCAGGCGCAGCAGCAGCTCGTGGTCCGCCGTGGAGAGTGCGGTCATTCGGTACCGCGGACCAGCTCGGCCAGGCGGCGTCCCGCTGCGACGAACGCCGCCGCGCCGCCCGCGTCCGCCCACCGGCCCTCGTGCGGACGGGTCGCGAGGTGCGGCTCGATCGACAGCGCGCCGGCGTATCCGTTGGCGCGCAAACGCTTCAGACAGTCCACGACCCCGGCCTGGCCGTCGCCCGGCAGCGTGTACGCGGTGTCCTCCCCGCCGCCGACGGCGTCCTTGACGTGCACGTGCGCGACGAACGGCACCAGGTCGGCGAGCAGCCCGGCGGCGTCGTAGCCGTGCGCGATCCCGTTGCCGACGTCGAACAGCAGCCGCAGCGCCGGGCTGCCGACCGCGTCCAGCAGCTCGATCGCCCGCTCGGCGCTGGTGCCCGCCCAGCCGGCGCAGTTCTCGTGCAGCAGGGTGATCCCGGCACGCTCCGCCACCTCGGTGAGCCGGCGCACCCGGTCGAGCACCGTCGCCCGCCAGTCCCGTTCGGGCAGCCCGGCGTTCGGGTAGGACATGATCCGCACGTACGAGGTGTCCAGGTCGGCACACAGCTCGGCGAGGGTGGCCAGCTCGGCCAGGTCGCGGTCGAACGGTTCGGCGACCGACCCGGACCAGGACCCGATCCGCGAGTCCAGGCAGGGCACTCGCAGCCCGGCGCGGGCGACCGCGAGCACCAGCTGGTCGCGTGCCGACCGGTCCAGGTCAGCGAGCGCCCGCCCGTCGACCGTGCGCAGCTCCACGCCCGGCCAGCCGAGCGCGCCGATCGCGCGGAGCTGCCCGGCCAGGTCCGGGGCCGCCTCGTCGCCGATCCCGGCCAGCCCGCCGGGCGGCCAGTACTCAGCCGGCACAGGCGTCCTCGTGGTGGTCCGCCACCCGCCGTGCCTCGGCCAGCAGCCGGACCACGTCGGCGTGCACGGCGAACGAACCGGGTGGCGCCGGTTCCACACCCGCGAAGTACCGGTACGCGGCGAGCAGGAACGCGCCGAGCGCCTCGTCCTCGAACACCTCGCGGCGGGTGGCGCCCACCCGCAGCTGAGCGTGGTGGTCGTCGGCGGACACCGGGTAGTGGCCGACCGCCACCGCGTCGCGCAGGCGCAGCGTGATCTTTCTGCGGCGCACCGGCGAGGTCAGGTCGGACCGGATGGTCGTGCGCACCCCGCCGGCGTGCCGCATGGTCAGCCACGCGCCGGCGAGCGGACCGGTGGCCGCGTCGGTCCAGCCGGCCGCGGTCAGCTCGGCCGGCCCGGCCAGGGTCAGCGCCACGGCCAGCGCGTGCGGAATCTCGACGACGAACGCGTCGGTGTGCGACCGGCTGTGCGCCGAGCGAGTGAATCTCGGCTTCTCCTGGTGCACGGTGATCAGCTCGAGCGGCCCGGCGTCGCCGGAACGCACCAGCGCGTCGAGCCGACGGGTCAGGGTCGCGGCGAGCCAGTGGGTGACGACCACGATGTCCAGCCCGTGCCAGGCACGCAGGTGTTCCACCTCGGCCAGCGACGCGAGGTCCTCGACGAGCGGCTTCTCCACGACCACTCGCCGGAAGCCGAGGCGGGCCAGCCGGTCGAGCACGTGTACGCGGACGTCCGGCGGAGTGCAGACGTGCGCGACGGTGTCGGCGGGCGGAAGGAGCACGGCCGCGTGGTCCAGGGAGTCGACGGTGATGCCGTCACCGAGAGTCAACCCGGGCCGGGGGTCGAACCCAACGATCGGATGAGCGGGAAACAACTCGGGATGCGCGTGGCGCAGCCGGCCGAGCACCGGGACGTGCAAGTCGCCGCCCGATCGGCCCAGCCCGACGACCAACGTGTGCGGCATCGACATCCTTCGTTCGAGGTGGGGAACACCTGTGTGCCGACAGGACATGACCGACCGTAGCACCGGGACGCACCCAACTGGACTGTCCACAGTGGTGCAACTGCGGCCGATCCGTAGCGCTGTGTCGCAACCGCGCGCCGATCGTGTCACGAGGTCCGCGCGACCGGATGATTCCCGTTCCGTCACCTCCCGCCGGGTCGTGTCGCGCGGTTAGTTTGAGACCGAGTCGATCCGCGACGGACGAGGGGCCGATGTCCGTAATATCTCTGCCGCACAGGAAAAACCTCGATATCGACGGTTCGCCGGCGATCCCGTTCTTCACCCAGGCGGCGACGTTCGCCCAGCTGTGGCCGCTGGTCGAGTCCGGCGTGCACCGGGTGGCCGACAACGGGAAGTTCTCGCACGGCGCGCAGGTCGCCGCGCTCGAACGGCTGCTGTCCGACTACACCGGCGCCGCGCACGTCGTCGGCGTGAACAGCGGCACCGACGCGCTGATCCTGCTGCTCCGCGCCTGCGGCCTCGGCCAGGGCGACGGTGTGGTGGTGCCCGCGTTCACGTTCGTGGCCACCGCGACCTCGGTGGTGCACGCCGGCGGCCGGCCCGAGTTCGCCGACATCGACCCGGACACCTACCAGCTGTGCCCCGAGTCGGCGGAACGCGCGATCACGCGCGACACCAGGGCGGTCATGCCGGTGCACCTGTTCGACCGGATGGCCCCGATGGCGTCCTTCGCGGCGCTCGCCGACAGCCACGGGCTCACCCTGGTCGAGGACAGCGCGGAGGCCATCGGCATGTGGCAGGACGGTCGGCACGCCGGCCTGCACGGCACCGGCGGGGTGCTCTCGTTCTTCCCCAGCAAGACCCTCGGCGCGATCGGCGACGCGGGCGCGGTGCTCACCGACGACCCGGACGTCGCCGCCAGGGTCGCCGCGCTGCGCCACCACGGCCGCCCCGGCCCGACCATGGACGACTTCCCGATGATCCGCACCGGCAGCGCGTTGGCCGGGATCAACAGCAAGATGGACGACATCCAGGCCGCGATCCTGGCCGCCAAGCTGACCGTGCTGGAGCCCGACATCACCAGACGCGCCGTGCTCGCCGACGCCTACACCGAGCGCCTGTTCGGGGTGCCGGGCATCCGCCGGCTCCCCGGCCCGGCCGGCACCGGACCGGGTGACCGGAACGTCTGCTACGTCTACGTGATCGAGGTCGACGACCGCGACCGGCTCGCCGCCGCGCTCACCGCCGCCGGCATCGGTACCGAGGTCTACTACCCGGTCCCGCTGCACCTGCAGCCCTGCTTCGCCGGCCTCGGCCACCGCCCCGGCGACTTCCCGCACGCCGAGGCGGCCTGCCGGCACACGATCGCGCTGCCGCTCTACCCCGACCTCGACCCAGCCCGCGTCGACCGGGTGTGCGCCGAGATCACCCGCTTCTACACGGGCGCCGCGTCGTGACGGCGACGCTGCCGTTCTTCCCGCCCGACCTGTTCGAACACGACCGCGCGGCCCTGCTGGACATCGTGCACACCCTCGGCACCGGCACCGAACAGCGGTTCATCCTCGGCCAGCACACCGCCCGGTTCGAGAACGCCCTCCGCGACACCGTGGACGGCGCCGAGGTGGTCGCCTGCGGCAGCGGCACGTCCGCGCTGACCCTGGTCCTCGCCGCGCTCGGCGTCGGACCGGGCGACGAGGTCGTGGTCCCCGCGTTCGGCTGCGCGCCGATCGCCGCGACCGTCGTCAACGCCGGCGCCACCCCGGTGTTCGCCGACGTCCACCCGGACACGATGACGCTCGACCCCGCGCTCGCCGAGGCCGCGATCACCCCGCGCACGAAGGCCGTCCTGCCGGCACACCAGTTCTCGATCATGGCCGACATGCCCGCGTTCGAGGCGCTCGCCGCCCGGCACGGGCTGCGCCTGGTCGAGGACTCGGCGGTCGCCCAGGGCGCGGTCCTCGCCGGCCGGCCAGCCGGGACCTGGGGCGACGCCGGCGTGTTCTCCTTCGTCCAGGTGAAGTCGTTCGGCATGCCGGGCGAGGGCGGCGCCGTCGTCACCCGCGACGCCGACCTCGCCACCACCGTGCGGATGCTGCGCAACCACGGCCAGGACGGCCACCGCCGGTTCGTGCACCACCTGGTCGGCCACAACAGCCGGTTCGACGAGCTACAGGCCGCGTTCCAGCTGCACCGCCTGCCCGGTCTCGCCGCACGTCTCGAACGCCGCGCCCAGATCGCCGCCTACTACGACGCCCGGTTCACGCCCCTGGCCGACCGGGGCGTCCGCCCACCGCCCCCGCTCGCCGACGGCCGCTGCCACTACGTCTACTGCCTGCGTGCCGAACGCCGTGACGCGCTCGCCGAGTACCTGGCCGCGCGGGGCGTCGGCACCCACGTGTACTACCCGGCGCCGCTGCCGGCCCAGCCCGCGTTCGCCCGGTACGCGCCGCCGTACGCCGCCTGGCCGAACGCGGTCGCCGCCAGCGCCACCATCCTCGCCCTGCCCGTCTACCCGCACCTGAGCGACGCCCAGGTGGAGCACATCGCCGACGCCGTGTGCGCGTTCGCCGACCGGAAGGACCCCCATCCGTGAGCACCATGACCGGCGGGCCCGACACCGTCACCGACGAGGACGTCGCCGTGGAGTGGGTGCGGCGGGCCAGCCGCCCCGGCCTGCGCCCGGTGATGCGCGCCTCCCAGCCGGACTCCCTCGACGCCGGCGTGACCGAGCTGACCCGCACCGTGGTCGGTACCCAGCTCGGCCTCGTCGCCGACCGGCTCGGTCACCGCCCCCGGCGCACCCTGGAGATCGGGTGCGGCATCGGCCGGCTCACCCCGACCCTCGCCCAGCACAGCGACCGGGTGCACGCGATCGACATGACCCCGGCGATGCTCGACCGGGCCAGGACGGCCTGCCGCCACCTGTCCACCGTGGACTTCGCACAGGCCAGGCTGGACCGGTTGCCGCCGCCGGGGGAGCGGTTCGACGCCGCGGTGTGCGTGTGGGTGCTCATGCACGTGCTCGACGAGGACCAGCTCGCCGAGAGCTGCCGGCGCGTCGCCGCGTCCACCCGGTACCTCACGCTGGTCGAGTACGACCACGCGCACATCCCGGTCAGCCGCTGGTCCCGGCTCCGCCCGCTCGAGCACTACCTCCGGCTGCTGCCCGGCGCCGAGGTCGTCGACGAGCGGACGGTGGAGTACGGCGGCGACCACTCGTTCGCCGCGCTGATCGCGTTCCCGGAGGCCACGCGATGACCGACCTCGCGGCTCCCGCCACCCGGACGTCCGCCGAGCCGAAGCTGGTCAGCTACGCCCGGCTGGCCAAACTGGACGTGTACGACTACTACCTGAGCCTGCTCGTCGTGCTGTCCGCGGTCCTGCTGCCGCTGGCCGACTTCGACCCGGCGGTGCTCGTGACGCTCGCGGTGTTCGGCGTCGGCTCGGTGTTCATGACCGCCTCGATGGTCGCCTTCGACGACCTCACCGGCTACCGCGACGGCAGCGACACCGCGAACTACACCGCCAACCCGACCCTGCGCCGCGCCAGGCGCAAACCCCTGGTGGCCGGCAACCTGACCGAGCGCGAGGTCGTGCGGTTCGGCTGGGTCACGGGCGTGATCGGCGCCGCGATCCTCGCCGCGGCGGTGCTCACCGCGCCCTTCGCTCCACAGTGGGCAATCTGGGTGACGGTGGCGATGTTCGTGCTCGCCATCCAGTACTCCTACGGCCTCAAGATCAGCTACCACGGGTTCCAGGAGGCCTTCATCGCCGGCCTCGGCTGGGCGATGGTGCTCGCGCCGTACGGGCTGGTCACCGGTCGGTTCGACGGCTTCGTGCTGGTACAGGCCCTGCTGTTCGGGCTGGGCCCGCTGCTGTTCGGCGTCTACTCCAACACCAACGACATCGAGGGCGACCGCGCCGTCGGCCGGCCGACGGTGGCCGCGCTGACCACACCACGCGGCAACCGGCGGTTCGTGGTGGCGCTGTCGGTGGGGGAGTTCCTGCTCGGCGCCGTCGCGTCGCTGACCGGGATCGCGCCGTGGTGGTTCGTGCTGCTGATGCTCCCGGTCACGGTCCTGCGCGTCCGCCAGCTCGGCATCGGGTTCGGCCCGCGCGGCGACATCCTGCTCGCCCGCTCGATCGGCTTCACCGCCCACCGCCTCGGCGCCGTACTCCTGATCGCCGCCAACCTCGTCCACACCTCGTGAGTACGGACCTGGACGTCGCGGTCGTCGGCGCCGGGATCGCCGGGCTCACCGCCGCGCACGAACTCACCAGGGCGGGCCTGGCGGTGCGGGTGTTCGAGGCCCGCGACCGGGTCGGCGGCCGGATGGCCAGCCACCGGCGCGCCGGCTACACCATGGACGAGGGCGCCGAGCAGCTCCCGGCGTACGGCTACCGTGCCACCTGGGAGCTGGTGCGGCGCACCGGACTCACCGACGACGAGGTGCCCCGCATCGGCGCCCCGCTCGCCATGTGGCGGGACGGCGCCGCCCACCCTGGCGTGTCCGACCCGCGCGCCCTGCTGACCGGAGCCGGCCTCTCCCCGGCGGCCCGGCTCGACCTGGCCCGATTCCTGGCCTCGGCCGCCCGGCACCGGCACCGGTTCGACCCGGACCGCCCAGAGCGGACACCGCTGGGCACCGCGACCGTCGCCGAGCTGGCCCGCCGCTACCACCCGGACCTGCACGACTACCTGTTCCAGCCGGTCGTCGGCAGCTTCTTCGGCTGGCACCCCGAACGTTCCGCCGCGGCGCCGTTCGTGAGCCTGCTCCTCGCCGTCGGCCCGCCGTCGACCTGGCGCACCTACCGGGACGGCATGGACACCCTCGCCCGCCGCCTCGCCGACGACCTGGACGTCGCCACCGCCACCGTTGTGTCCGAAGTGGACACCGCGGGCGACATCGCCGTGCTGACCACCGACCGCGGTCCGGTCACCGCCCGGGTCGCGCTGCTGTGCGTGCCGGCACCGGTCGCCGCCCGGCTGCACCGCGACCCCGCCGAGCCGGTGCGCGAGTTCCTCGACGCGTGCACGTTCACCCCCACGCTCAAGGTGTCCTGCCTGCTGAACCGCCCGCTGGCGCCACCGTCCCCGCGTCCGCTCTACACGCTGCTCACCCCACGCACCGAGGAACCCGTGCTGGCCGGGATCATCGTCGACCACGTCAAGCACCCCTGGCGCGCCCCCGCCGGCCGGGGCCTGCTGACCCTGATGACCACGCCCACGGCGATCCCCGCGCTGCTCGACGTGCCCGACCACGAGGCCGCCGCCACCCTGCTCACCCCGGCCGCCCGGCACGTGCCAGGACTGGACACCGCCGTCACCGCCACCGTCGTGCACCGGTTCCGGCATGGCCTGCCCGAGGCCACCCCGGCCGCGCTCCGGCTGCGCGCCGGGTTCGCCGCCCGGCCGCCGGGACCCGTCGACTACGCCGGGGACTGGGAGTACCTGCGGCCGAGCAGCGAGGGCGCGGTCCGTTCGGCCGCCCGCGCCGCGTCCCGCGCGCTCGCGCACCTGCGCGCCACGACCCGAACCAGGGAGCC
The DNA here is from genome assembly GCF_025165815.1 of Actinophytocola gossypii. Classification (GTDB taxonomy): domain Bacteria; phylum Actinomycetota; class Actinomycetes; order Mycobacteriales; family Pseudonocardiaceae; genus Actinophytocola; species Actinophytocola gossypii. The sequence continues at coordinate 428,075 of NZ_JAFFZE010000015.1, forward strand.
GGTGTGAGACTCCACGACATGGGCGTGCTGTTCGACGAGTGCGCCGACCGCGACCAGGCGACGACGATCCACCTGGACCGGCCGTTCGACATCGCCCCCGAGTCCGGCGTGGACCACGACCTGCCCGGCCTGGCCCGGCTGGTGTGGACCACCGCCGGCTGGCTGGCCGCGGCCGGCGTCCGGCGCGGCGACCGGGTGGCCATCGTCAAGGACAACCACTGGGACTACGACCTGCTCGCCTGCGCCGCCGTGCGGATCGGCGCGGTGCCCGCGAAGCTGTCCGGCCACCTACCGCCGGAGTCGCTCGCCGTGCTGCTGCGCCGGGTCGGCCCGGCGGTGCTCGTCACCACCGCGGGCGTGCTGACCGCCGGCCGGGACGCCGGCGTCGACCTGACCACGCTCGCCCGCACCACGGTCGACCTGAACGGCACCGACCCCAGCGCACTGAGCGTCCCCGACCTCCTCGGCCACGGCACCCCGCCCCCGGTCCGACCCCGCGACGACGACCCCCTGGTGGTCATGCACACCTCGGGCACCACCGGCCTGCCCAAGCTCGTGGTGCACTCCACGGCCACCATCATCGGCGCGCTCGCCCAGCTGGAGGCACGCCGGATCCCGGTCATCGGCGTGCGCGGCACCGACACCCTGGCCAACGCCAGCGCCTACTCCCACGGCCGCACGTTCTGCTGGACCGCGAGCGCCCTGGCCCTGGCCCCCAGCCGGATCGTCGTCCTGACCCGGGACGACCCCGACCTCGCCGACCCCGTGCTGCGCAACCACCCGCCGACCGTCGTCGAGGCGCTGCCCGCGACCTACGTGCGGCTCCGCCCGCTGACCACCCGCCTGGACAACGCGTTCCGCGCGGTCCGGCTGTTCATGAGCACCTACGACGCCATCCACCCGCCGGTCGTCCGCGCCTACCTCGACGCATCCGCCCGCCGGCGTCCACTGTGGATGCAGGGCTGGGGCCAGAGCGAGACCGGGCCGATCACGTTCCGGTTCCTCGACAGGCGCGTCACCGCCCCACGCGACCTCGGCCGACCGATCCCGCTACGCACCCGGCTGCGTGTGGTCGACCCCGCCACCCTGACCCCGGTCGGTCGTGGCGAACCGGGTCTGGTCCAGGTCCGCACCCCCGCTCGCTGCCTCGGCTACCTCGGCGAGGACGAGCGCTTCGCCGCCAAGTCCGACGGCGGCTGGTGGAACACCGGCGACCTTGCCGTGCGCGGCCGGACCGGGCGGGTGCGGCTGCTCGACCGCGAGGTCGACCTGGCCCCCGGCATGAGCTGCCTCGCCGCCGAGGACACCATCGAGGACCGGCTCGACGCGGTCGTCGAGTGCGTGCTGCTCGGCGTGTCCGGGCGCCCGCCGGTGCCGGTGGTCGTCACCGCCGACGGCACCCTCGACCAGCGCGCCTGGACCAGGGCCGTCGCGGACCTCCCCCCGCTGGCCGACCCGGTGGTGCGCACCTGGGACCAACTGCCGCGCACCGGAACCGGCAAGGTCCGCCGCCACGACCTGCTCACCGCGCTCGCCGCCGACGCCACCCCCGCCGGCTCCGGCCGCTGGACCTGACCGGGAGAACCGTTGACCTCGCTCGCCGGGCACCGCTACGTCTTCGACAACGACAGCACGCACAGCGACGAGCAGCACCGCTGCCTCGCCGCCGCCTACGACCCGCCCACCACCGCCGCGCTCGCCGCCACCGGCGTCGGCCCCGGCTGGCGCTGCCTGGAGGTCGGCGCGGGCGGCGGCAGCGTCGCGCACTGGCTCGCCGACCGGGTCGCGCCGACCGGCGCCGTGCTGGCCACCGACCTCAACCCCCGGCACGTCCGCGCCGCCCCCGGCCTGACCGTCGCCCGCCACGACGTCACGCGCGACCCCCTGCCCGAGGCCGAGTTCGACCTGATCCACGCCCGGCTCGTGCTCCTGCACCTGCCCGACCGCCTCGCCGTCCTGGACCGGCTCGTCCGCGCGCTGAAACCGGGCGGTTGGCTGCAACTCGACGAGTTCGACATCTCCTACGGCCCCGCCCTCGCCGGCCCGGACCTCCCGCTGTACGAACGTTTCCTGACCGCCAAGGCCGAGCTGATGGAAGCCGCCGGCGCACTCGGCACCTGGGGCCGGTCGGCCGGCGCCGCCATGACCGCGGCCGGGCTCGAGGCGGTCGAGGCAAGCCCGCACGTGTGGACCTGGGACCGGAACTCCCCGGGCCTGCACCTGCTGGTGCACCACACCCACCACCTGCGCGACAAGTTCCTCGCGTTCGGGTTCACCGACGACGACCTGACCCGCGTGCGCGCCGTCATGGCGGATCCGGCGTTCCGCGCCTGCTCCTGCGTCTTCTACACCGTGCGGGGCCGGCGTCCGGCATGACCACCGCACTGCGCACCGTCCATCCGGCCGCCGCTCTCGCCCGCGAGCACCTGCGCGGGCTCGGATCCGGCATCGACCTGACCGTCGACTGGGCCGGCCCGGTCGAGTCGCCCCTGGTCGACGAGTACCTGGTGCAGGCGGCCTGCGGGATCATGCACGTACACGGCCGGGCGCGCGGAGAGCCCGTGCCGCTCGCCGTCGACTACGCCACCGCGGTGGCCGGCGTGCTCGCCGCACAGGGCGTGCTCGCCGCGGTGTTCGGCGGAGCGCGGGCGGTCCGCACGTCGGTGGCCCAGGCCGCCCTGCTGTCCGTCGGCCAGTACGTCGTGTCGGAGCAGCCTCCCGAGATCGACGGCGACCCCCCGCCGTTCGTGTCCGCCGACGGCGTCCGGTTCGAGCTGGAAACCCTCCGAGCCGAGGACTGGCAACGGTTCTGGCGCCACGTGGGCGCCCCCGAGCCGGCGTTGCGCCGCGGCTGGGACCCGTTCGTCCGGCGGTTCGCCACCGCGGTCTGCCCCCTGCCCGCCGCCCTGCACGACACGCTCTCCCGGCAACCGTTCGCGGCCGCCGTCGCCGCGGGTCGGGCCGGCGGTGTCAGCGTCGTACCGATGGCGAACGTACCCGCGGGTCCACTGTGGGCACTGCGACCCCTGCCCGGCTCGTCCGCCCGCTGCGTGTCCCCGGACGTATCGGCGCCGCTGCGTGGACTACGGGTCGTCGAGGCCACCCGACGCGTGCAGGGACCACTCGCCGGCCACGTGCTTCGGATGCTCGGCGCGGACGTGCTGCGGATCGAACCACCAGGCGGCGACCCGGCCCGGGGGACCGCACGCTTCGCCGCCCTGAACGCGGGCAAGGCAGTCGTGGAACTCGACCTCGCCACCACCGGCGGCCGAGCGGCGGCCCGCGAGCTGGTCGCGAACGCCGACGTGTTCGTGCACAACTGGGCACCCGGCCGCGCGGAGTCGTGGCGCCTGGACGCCACCGACCTCGCCGCCGTGCGCCCCGGCCTGGTGTACGCGGCCGCCTCCGGCTGGGGCTCGGCGATGGGGGAGGACCCGCCACTGGGTACCGACTACGTGGTTCAGGCGCACAGCGGACTGGCCGCCGCCGTACGGCCACCGGGCGAGCCACCGGCACCGTCCCTGATGACCATCACCGACGTACTGGGCGGCCTGGTCTGCGCGCTCGGCGTGCTCACCGGCCTCACCCGCCGAACCGGCACCAGAGTGGACAGCTCGCTCCTGTCCGCCACCGGCGCGATCTCCGGACGGCGAAGGGACTTCCGTCGTCCACTCAGGACCGCCGACGGGTACGTGGCGATTCCTCGCGCCGCCACCGGACCGGCACTCGGCGGCACCACGGCGAGTTGCCGCGAGTCCACGGAAGCAGTCGTCGGCCACTGTGTGGCGTTCTACCACATCGGCGAACACTCGCCATCCGCCGCCGAGTCGACCGACGACGTCCTGGCCCGCCTCGCCGAAGCCGGTGTGCCGGCCGTCGCCGTGACCACCGATCTCGGCATCCTCGCCACCGATCCGCGCTTCGCCGCCGCCCACCACCGGCCCCCGTGGGAGTTCTCGTGACCCGTCCCTGGACCTCCACCGCCGGCGTCGAGATCCCCGACCTCGTCCCCGCCCGGCTGCGTCGCGAGTGGGCCGCCGCCGGCCGGTACCCCGACAAGGACCTGTACCGCCTGTTCACCGAGCACGCCGACACCCACCCCGACCGCGCCGCCGTCATCGACGAGACCGGCACGGTCACCTACGCCGAACTCGACCGCCTCGTCATCGCCGCCGCCGAGACCATGGCGGGCGCGAACCTCGGCCCCCGCGACATCATCGGCATCCGCGTCCGCAACGGCCGGCTCGGCGCCGTCGCCGAACTCGCCGCCGCCGCGCTCGGTGCCGTCTCCATGCCCTTCCCGCCGGGTCACGGCTCCCGCGACGCCCGCAGCCTCCTGCGCCGCTCCCGCGCCACCGCCCTCGTCGGCGACCCCGGCGCCCACCCGCGAACCATCACCCTCACCCCCCACCACCCCTCCGGCGCCCGCCCCCGTCCGACGATCGACCCCGACTCCCCGGCCAGGATCCTGGTCTCCTCCGGCTCCGAGACCGAGCCGAAGATGGTCGCCTACTCGCACAACGCCTTCGCCGGCGGCCGCGCCGCCTACGTCCGCGCCCTGCACCACGACGACACGCCGATGCGCAACCTCGTGCTGGTACCCCTGTCGTCGTCGTTCGGCTCGTGCGGTGTGCCCGTGACCGTCGCGGCGCTCGGCGCGACGCTGATCACCCAACCCCGCTTCGACCCCGCCGACGCCCTCCGCCTGATCCACGAACACCGGCCGACCCACGTCTTCGGCGTGCCGACCATGCTCGACCGCCTGGCCGCCCGGACCACCGCCCGCCCACCCGGCCTGCGTGCCCTGGTCGCCAGCGGCGCCGCCCTGCCGCCCGCCACCCGCCGCCGCTGCGCCGCCGCCTTCGGTGTCCCGGTGATCTCCGTCTACGGCTCCACCGACGGCGTCAACTGCCACGACGCCACCACCGCCCGCCCCGACCCGGCCGTGGCGACGATCGTCGTCACCGACGCCGACGGCACCCCGCTCCCACCCGGCACTCCTGGGGAGATCCGCGCCCTCGGCCCGATGACCCCCCTGTCCTACGTGGCGGACCCCGCCCTGAACACCCGGCACCGCACCCCCGACGGCTGGGTCCGCACCGGCGACCAGGGCATCCTCGACGAGCGAGGCGTCCTGCACGTCACCGGTCGCCTGCGCCCGACCGTCATCCGCGGCGGCCGGACCATCAGCCCCGCCGAGGTCGAGCTTGTCCTTGCGGACCACCCGGCCGTCCAGGAGGCCACCTGCGTGGCCGTCCCCGACCTCGAACTGGGGGAGCGGCTGTGTGCCTGCGTGGTGCCCCGTCCCGGCCGGCCGCACCCGACGCTGACCGATCTGACCACCTACCTCCGCCTCCGTCACGACCTGGAGCCGGCCAAACTCCCCGAACGCCTCCTGGTCCTGGACGCCCTCCCGCTCGGCCCGACCGGAAAGGTCTGCCGCACCACCCTCACCGAGCTGGCGACCGAGGCGCCGGTGTGAGGACGAGGTCGATCCAGGCGTCCATCGCGGCGTCGGCGGCCTCGCGGTCGCCGGTCAGGAGCAGGTCGTGCAGCAGCCCGCGCGCGACGGCGAGCCCCAACCTGGCGTGCGTCGCCGCCGTGTCGCGATCCTGCCCGGCCCGGGTCAGCAGGTCGGTCAGTGGCTCCAGCCACGGCTCGACCAGGCTCGTGCGCAGCGGCGTCGCGTGCGGCTGGCCCTGCATCGCGTGCGCGGACAGTTCGAAGAACAACGGCCCGTAACGCAGCGCCGGTCCCACCACCAGCGACCAGAACCGCCGGGCCGCCGTCCGCGGATCGGCGTCCTCGGTGGCGGTGAGGGCGGCGAAGGTGTCCCGCTGGTGGCCCTCCACGACCCGGACGACCTCGGCGAGCAGGCCCTCCCGCGTGCCGAAGTGGTAGATGAGCATGCGGTGGCTGGTGCCCACGGCCGCCGCCAGCCCGCGCAGGCTGTGGTCGCTCACCCCGTGCCGGGCGAAGTACCCGATGACCTCTCCCAGCAGACGTTCCCGCGCACTCGACATGTACCATATGGTACAACTCAGGCCGAGGAGGAAACGATGACCGGTGTGACCGTCGTGGTCGATGTCGACGCCCCACCCGCGACGCTCTGGACGATCCTGACGCAGCCGTCCACCTGGCCGGCGTGGACCGAGTCGATGGACACGGTCGACCTGCTCGACGGCGACCTGCGGCTCGGCGCGCGGGCGCGGATCGTCCAGCCCGGCCTGCGACCGATGGTGTGGACGGTGACGGCCTTCGAGCCGGGTCGCGCGTTCACCTGGACGGCGGAGGCCGCCGGCGTGCGCACGGCCGGCACCCACGAGGTCGAGGCACTCGACGGGGGAGCCCGCTCCCGCCTCACGCTCGGGCTGACGCAGCGCGGTGCGCTCGCGCCCCTGATCCGGCTCCTGCTCGGCCGCCGGTCCCGGCGCTACGTCGGGCTGGAGGCCGCCGGACTGAAGGCCGCGGCCGAGGACCGCGCCAGAACGTCCGTGTGATCCCGTTCCACACCCACCCAGCTGAGTGCTTCTGTTTGCTGCCACCGGTTTTGTTCGCTTTTCGAGTGACACAGATGGCCGATTGACGGAGAAGAACTGGGACCATAGCGTCGTTTCGCGGGTGACGAAGTCGGCTATGGACACCGGAGGTCGTCGGCATGACGTCAGGTAGTTTGGGTCGGCGTACCGTCCTCCGCGGCGGACTCGCGACCGTCGGGCTCGGAACCATGGCCGGCACCGCGACGGCCGAGCCGAGGCCAAGGACCAACGTCATCGTCATCCTCATCGACGACCTCGCCCGCCGGGAACTCGGCTGTTACGGCAACACGTTCAACGAGACCCCGAACATGGACCGCCTCGCCGCTGACGGCATCCGGTTCGACACCGGCTACGCCGCCGCCCCGGTCTGCTCCCCGACCAGGGCGAGCATCATGACCGGCCAGTACCCGGCGCGCGTGGGCATCACCGAGTACCTCGAGTCCACCGGCGACGACTTCCTGCCCACCAGCCATCGGGTCCTGCCCGAGACGCTCCGCGACGCCGGCTACCGCACCGGCCTGATCGGCAAGTGGCACCTCAGCGAGACCTACACCGGACCGCCGCGCGAACGTCCGGGAAACCCGTGGTCGCACGGTTTCACCGAGGTCATCGCGTCGGAGCAGAAGTACATCGCCAACGGCGACTACTTCCACCCGTACTTCATGCTCCCGGGCCTGCCCGCCCGGATGGAGAACGAGTACCTCACCGACCGGCTCAACCTGGAGGCCACGGACTTCATCACCCGCGCCCACCGGGACCGGACACCGTTCTTCCTCTACCTGTCGCACTACGCCACCCACACCGCGCTCGCCGCGCCGCAACCACTGATCGACAAGTACGTGGCCAAGCCCGGCGCCGGGCAACCGGGCCGGAACCCCGTCCTCGCCGCCATGCTGGAGGTCATCGACAACGGCGTCCGCGCGGTCCGGGACACCCTGCGCCGGCTCGACATCGCCGACGACACCGTCATCCTGTTGCTGTCCGACAACGGCGGCGACAACGCGGTCGCGACCAGCGATCCCCTGCGCGGCAGCAAGGCGACCCTGTACGAGGGCGGCGTCCGGGTACCGATGATCGCCTACCACCCGAGGGGACGCGGCGGCCGGACCGTCCAGACCCCGTTCAGCACCGTCGACTTCCTGCCCACCCTGCTCGACACCGTCGGCGTCCGCCGACCGCCGGGGCAGCACCTCGACGGCGTCAGCTTCGCCGGCCTGCTCGCCGGCGGCGCGGCACCACGACGGCGCTCGCTGTTCTGGGTGTACCCGCACTGGCACAACCCCGGCCGCCCCAGCGCGTCCGTCCGCAGCGGCCGGTACAAACTCCTGCGCTACCTGCACGACGGCCGGTCCGAACTGTACGACCTGCATACGGACCCCGGCGAGTCAACGGATCTGACCGACCGCCTGCCCGGCACCACCCGCCGGCTCCGGGCCGCGCTCGACGCACACCTGCGCGACGTCGACGTCCTGCCGCCACACCCGACGCTCCAGAACTTCCCGAAACCGGTACTGGAGCACGAGTTCGACGACGATCTTGCCGACTTCACCGTGCTGGCACCGAATCCGGAAGGCGATGCCGGTACCGTGCGGGCCGCAGGCGGCGCGCTCACCGTGACCGCCGCCGGAGCGCCGGCCTTCGCGCTGCTGCGCTCGAACCGGCCCGTCGAGGACTCACCGGTGGCGATCGTCGTCACCCAACGCTCCTACGCCGGAGCCCCGAACCAGGACACGTTGTTCACCGGCCTGATCGAGGACGAGCGGAACTACTTGATGGTCTGGTACAACCACCGCCGTCAGCGCACCGGCTGGGACGTCGTGACCGACGGCAGGTTGACGGGCCGCCGCATCAGCCAACTCGACGGCAAGATCAGCTATCCCGGCCCGAACGCCCGGCTCGCGTGCGTCCTGCACCGCGACGAGCTGACGGCCTACGCGGTCGCCGCCGGCGGCCGGTGGCAGTACCTGTTCACCATCGACGTCGGCCAGTGGGCACGCCTCGACGACCCGGCCGTCCGCGCGAGGTACCGCTACGGCTTCGGCGTCCGCGTCGACGCCGGCACCCTCACCGTGGACCGTTTCGCTGTCCGCCGCGGCCGTCAGTCCACATCGTACTCGGCGAACACGTCTCCGCCGAACAGTTTCCAGTAGAACGCGTTCATCCGCGCCGCGGCCGGCGCGTGCCTGGCGATGATCGCGGCGACGGTGGGCGGCACACTGTTCGGAACACCCTCAGCCGCGCACCGGCGTACGTACTCGTTACGGACAGCCGGCTCGGTCGCCACCCCGCACGCCGTGGTCACCAGCCAGTTGACCAAGCGCATGGCGGCATAGCCCGCGTCATGGCCGACGTGCCGCTGAGCGAAGTCTCGCTCAGCGTCCGACAGGTCGAATCGCGGCGACGTGGCCAGTCCGAAGTCGGTGAGGTAGATCCGCTCTCCGTCGGTGCGCATGTTGCCGAAGTGCCCGTCCATGTGCAGCAGGCTCCGGCGACGCAGGAACGCCACGATCTCCGTCAACTGCCGCTCGACCGTGCTGGCCCTCCCCACCGGGTCTTCGTGCAGCCAACCATCCAGCGGATACGGAATGTACTCCCAGAACAGCACGAGGCTGGCGGTCGCGCCGGCCAACGCCTCGAGACGGTCGCGCACGGCGGGATGGCCGCCGAGCGCGCCCACCGTCGCGTCGAGGTCGGCGAACTCCTCCGCGATCGGCGGACGTCCGGGCAACACCCGCCAGTGGTGCAGCAGCGGGAACGACACCGTCTCACCCGTCAGCACGCCGCGGGAGGCGATCACGTTCGCCGCCAGCTCCCGCCACGCGGTGAACCCCGGGCTGCCGATCCCGTACTGGCAGAACAGCGGTAGGCCGAACAGGTTCGCCGTGCCGCGCGGGCGGGACAACTCCCGATCGGTCAACGGAACCCGCTTGACGAACACCGTCGCACCGTCGGCGTCGGCGACCACGGAGCCGCCGCCCACCCCCACGCCGACCATTCGTCCGGCATCCACCAGGGAGGCGAGCTCGCCGTCACCCAGTGAGTCGAGAAGGGCCGAGACCCGCTCGTGTCGGGCACGCCTCGCGGTCACCGCCGAAGCGTATTCGCGTCCTCTGCGGCCGTGGCCGGTTCCAGTGGGTTGGCTGACCGTTGACCCGTCCCGCATCTAGGCTTGCGGCATGGACATCCCGCTCGGCAGGCGTTCGTCGGGGAACGGGCGTGGCCTGCCCGTCGAGGGAAGCGCCTCCGCGCCGTGACCAGTGACGTCCTGCCGCGTCGGCGGATCACGTCGCTCGAAGTGCTGTGCGTACTGCTGGTGCTCGCGCTGGTCGGGCAGAACTGGTTGACCGGCGTGCTGGACGTCCCGGCCGTCCGCACCGGCGCCACGGTGTTCGTCGCGGTGTGTGTGCAGGCGTTGCCGTTCCTGGTGCTCGGGGTGCTCGTCAGCGGTGCCATCGCGGCCTTCGTGTCGGCGGACGCCCTGCGGCGGCTGCTGCCCCGCCGCCCGGCACTCGCGGTGCCGGTGGCCGGGATCGCGGGTGTCGCGTTGCCCAACTGCGAATGTGCGGCCGTTCCGGTGGCCCGGCGGCTCATTCAGCAGGAGGTGCCGCCCGCGGTGGCGGTGACCTTTCTCCTGGCCGCACCCGCGGTGAACCCGATCGTGCTGGTCGCCACGGTGGTGGCGTTCCCCGGCGAACCGGCCATGGTGCTCGCCCGGTTCGCCGGCTCGCTGGCCACCGCGCTGGTGATGGGGTCCCTGTGGGCCCGCTGGGGGCGGATGGAGTGGTTCGCCGAGCGGGCGTTGCGCCGCCTACCCCCACCGGGTGACACCCGGTCGCGGTGGGTGACCTTCGCCGAGACGGCACGGCAGGACCTCGTCGACGCGGGCGGGTTCCTGGTCATCGGCGGGCTCACCGCGGCGGTGCTCAACGTCGTGGTGCCGCGTTCCTGGATCGACACCCTCGGCGACCAGATCCTGCTCGGCATCCTGGTCATGGCCGTGCTCGCGGTGCTGCTGTCGCTGTGCAGCGAGGCCGACGCGTTCGTCGCCGCCTCGCTGTCGGCGCTGCCGCTGCTGCCCCGGCTGGTCTTCCTGGTGGTCGGGCCGGCGATCGACCTCAAGCTGTTCACCCTGCAGGCCGGCACCCTCGGTCGCCGCTTCGCCGTGCGGTTCGCGCCGCTGACGTTCGTGGTGGCGGTCCTGTGCGCGATCATCGCTGGCGGCCTCGTGCTCGGGGGACCGCGATGAGGCGCGAGACGCAGAACATCCTGCTGGTCCTGCTCGGCGGCGCGTTGCTGAAGATCTCGTTCACCGGCACCTACCTGCGCTACGTCAAGCCGGCACACCTCTGGCTCCTGGTCCTGGCCGGGGTCGTGATGATCGCGCTGGCCGCCGTCTCGATCGGACGGGAGCTGGCCGGCCGCCGGACGAGCACCGGCGACGACCACCACCACCCGGGACGCAGCGCGTGGCTGCTGGTGCTGCCGGTGCTCGCGGTGTTCCTCGTCGCGCCGCCCGCGCTCGGCTCGGACAGCGTCGAGCGCGCCGGTGACAGCCCACCGCGCGGCTCGCAGCGGGAATCCGTGTCGTATCCACCGCTGCCGGCCGGCGACGTGCTGCCACTGAGCATGTCCGAGTTCGTCGAGCGCGCCGCCTGGGACGCGACGGGCTCGCTCGACGGCCGGACCGTCCGGCTCAAGGGCTTCGTCGTGCACGAGGGCGACACGGCGTACCTGGCCCGGCTCAGGATCTTCTGCTGCGCCGCGGACGCCTTCCCGGTCAAGGTCGAGCTCGTCGGCGACGCGGCGTCCCGCTTCGCCGACGACAGCTGGGTCGAGGTGGTCGCCGAACTCGTGCCCGGCTCGTCCACCGAGGCCAACCACCGCGTCCCGTCCGTCACGGTCGAGTCGATCTCACCGATTCCCGAGCCGGCCGACCCCTACGACCACTAGCGACCGGCGCCGGTCCATCGTTTGCGATCAACACAGCGCGGTTCCGCACGGCGACCACGTCGACTACGTCCACGACGGACGCGACGACAACCACGGACCGCCCGTCGTCAGCTCCTGGCCCGGCCGGGGTAGGGGAGCAAGGCCATCTCGCGCGCGTTCTTGATCGCCGTCGCGACCTGCTTCTGCTGCTGGGGCGTGAGTCCGGTGACGCGCCGAGCGCGGATCTTGCCTCGGTCGGAGATGAACTTGCGCAGCAGCGCGGTGTTCTTCCAGTCCACTGTCGACACGCCTTCGCGGTGCAGCATGTTCTGCTTGCGGCGGGCCTGCCCGCCTCGTGGTTTCGGCACGGTCCTCACCAACTCGACTTGTGCACGCCGGGCAGCTCGCCGCGGTGGGCCATCTCCCGCAGCCGGATCCGGGACAGGCCGAACGCGCGGTGGTAGGCGCGCGGCCGGCCGTCGACGGCGTCGCGGTTGCGGATGCGGGTGGCGCTCGCGTCCCGGGGCTGCCGGCGCAGTTCGGCTCCGGCGGCGGCGCGCTGGGCCTCGGTGGACTTCGGGGAGCGGATGATCTCCTTGAGCTCGGCCCGCCGCTCGGCGTACCGGGCCACGACCTCCCGCCGCCGCGCGTTCTTGGCGATCTTGGACTTCTTGGCCATCAGCGCTCCTCGCGGAAATCGACGTGGCGGCGGGCGATCGGGTCGAACTTGCGCAGTACGAGCCGGTCCGGGTCGTTGCGGCGGTTCTTGCGGGTCACGTAGGTGTACCCGGTGCCGGCGGTGGACCGGAGCTTGACGATCGGGCGGATGTCGTTGCGTGCCATCAGATCCGCTCTCCCCGCGCGCGGATCTCGGCGACCACCGACTCGATACCGCGCCGGTCGATGGTCTTCATGCCCTTGGTGGACAGCCGCAGCCGGATCCACCGGTTCTCGCTCGGCAACCAGTAGCGCTTGTACTGCAGGTTCGGGTTCCAGCGGCGCGAGGTGCGCCGATGCGAGTGCGATACCTGCTTGCCGAAGGACGGTTTCCGTCCGGTCACCTGGCACACGGCCGACATGCGTACAACTCCCGGTTAATGAGATCGGTTTTCAACTACGGTAGTCTCCACGAGAGGAAACGACAACCGTTGTCGCTAAGGAGGTCGTCGTGGGTGAGCGTGTCCGTCTCGTCGTGGTCGCGGGGCTGGCCAGGGACGCGACCGGTGCGGTCTGCGACCAGCTGCTGCACGCCGCTCCCGGTGTCGAGGTCGTGCACCACGACCTGCGGGGACTCCGCGATGGTGTGGTGCACAGGCGAACGCGCACCACCACGGACGAGTCGGCGAAAACCCTCGAACTGGCCCACGGGTGCGTGTCCTGCACCCTGCGCGAGGACGTGCTCCCGCTGCTCGCCCGGCTGGCCCGGCGTGCCGGAACCCGGCGGATCGTGCTGCACCTGGACCCGGCGGTGGAGCCGGAGCCGGTCTGCGCCGAACTCGCCACCCTCGCCGACCTCGTGCGGGTGGAGGCGGTGCTGGCGGTCGTCGACGAAGGCACCTGGCTCGCCGACGCGACCAGCGAGCTGTGCATGGACGAGCTGGCGCACCGAGGCCTGGACGTGCTCCCCGACGACGACCGCGGCCTCGCCCAGGTGGCCGTCAACCAGGTCGCGTTCGCCGACGCGGTCGTGCTCACCGGCCGGGCCGAGGACCGGTGGACGGCCGCGCGGACGGCCGCGGTGCTCGACCGCCTCGTGCCCGCCGCTCCCCGCGCCCGGCCGGACACCGGCCACGCCGTGCTCGCCCTGCTCGCCGACCTCCCACCGACCGCGCTCCGCGGCCGCGTCGAGGGCGCGCACGCCCCGCTGCTGCGCGGCGCTCCGCCGCTCGAGCCCGACTGCGGTGTCGTCCTCACGCTGTTCACCGACCGGCGGCCGTTCCACCCACGACGGCTGTACGAGGCGATCGACGTCCTGCTCGACGGCGTCGTGCACACCAGGGGCCGTGCGTGGGTGGCGAGCCAGCCGGACGTGGCGCTGTGGCTGGAGTCGGCGGGCGGCGGGCTGCGGGTCGGCCACGCCGGCACCTGGCTCGCCACCGCCGGCGACGAGACCTGGGAACAGGCCGGCGCCGAACGGCGAACCAAGGCGGCGCTCGACTGGCACCCACGCTTCGGCGACCGCACGCAGGAACTGGTGATCCTCTCCCACGACGCGTCCCCGGCCGCGATCAGCGCGGCGCTGCGGGACGCCCTGCTCACCGACGAGGAACTGGCCGCGGGCGAGGCCACCTGGCGCACGTTCTCCGACCCGTTCGACGACTGGCGCGCCGACGCCGGCACACCTGTCACCGACAGTAGGAAGGACACCGCGTGAAACGGGTGCCGCGAAGGCGGCCCGCCGAGGCCTGATCCAAGCAGGAGGACCAGCTCACACCGCGCCGTCGGCCGGGGCCGTGGGCCACACCCGGCCCCGGCGCAGGCGGCGGGCGAGCAGCCCGTGCCGGGGAGCGAGCAGCCAGGCGGCGAGGAACGCGGCGGTGAGGACGAGCACGACCGTGCCACCCGTTGGGAAGTCCCACGACCACGACACGTACAGCCCCACCAGCGCCGACAGCCCACCGATCGCGGGAGCGAGCAGCATCATCACGCCCAGTCGGTCGGTGAGCAGCCGCGCGGTCGCGGCGGGCGTGACGAGCAGCGCCAGCACCAGGATGTTCCCGATCGTCTGCACCGAGATCACCACCGCGAGCGTGACCAGCACGTAGAGCACGATGTCCAACCAGAACACCCGCAGCCCCATCGCCCTGGCCATCTCGCGATCGAGGGTGATCGCGACGAACTCCTTGTGCAGCAGGAACACCACGCCGAGCACGAGCACACCGGCACCGCCGGCGACGTACAGATCCTCGTCCGGGATGCCGGTGATGGACCCGAACAGGAACTGCTGCAACGAACCCGCGTACCCGGGCGCCCGCGAGATGATCACGATGCCGAGGGCGAACGCGGCGACGAAGAACACGCCGATGACCGAGTCCTCCCGCAGACGCCGGTTCTGCGAGAACACCGCCACCAGGACCGCGGTGACGACCCCGGCGACGGTGCCGCCGAGGATCAGGTTGCCGGACAGGACGAACGCCACCGCCAGGCCGGGGAACACGGCGTGCGCGACGGCGTCGCCGATGAACGCCATGCCGCGCAGCACGACGTGACAGCCGACCACCCCGCACACGATCGACGACATGACGGCGACCAGCAACGCCTTCGGCAGGAACGCGAGGTCGGGGTTGAACAGGTCGGTGAGGAACTCGATCGGGGACATCAGCTCGCCTTGAGGATCTTCAGCAGTGGGTTGTTCTCGCCGACGCCGAACGTGTCCATCCACAGCCGCTCGTCGCGGAGCTGATCCGGCGTGCCCGCCGCGATCACGGAGCGGTTGAGCAGCGCCAGCCGGTCGCAGGTGTACAGCGCGCCGGGCAGGTCGTGCGTGGTCATCAGCACCGCGTGGGCCTCCCTGGCCAGGGTGCGCAACAGGTCGGACAGCAGCTCCTGGGTGGGCATGTCCAGGCCGGTGAACGGTTCGTCGAGCAGCAGCACGGACGGCCGCAGTGCCAGTGCCCTGGCGAGGAGTACCCGCTGCCGCTGGCCACCGGACAGCTCGCCGACCGGGCGGGCACGCAGCTCGGTCATCCGCACCCGCTCCAGCGCCTCGCCGACGGCCCGCCAGTCGGCGACCCCCGGCCTGCGGAACGGACCGAGCAGCCCGGTCCGCCCGGTCATCACCACGTTCTCCACCGAGATCGGGAAGTCCCAGGCGAACTCGTGGCGCTGCGGCACGTACCCGAGCCCGGTCGAGCCCCGCCGCACCACCCGGTCGTCGACCACCACCTCACCCGCCCGGGGACGCAGCAGGCCCATCAGGGTCCGCAGCAGCGTGGTCTTCCCGGCCCCGTTCGGCCCGACCAGTCCGACCAGCTCACCCTTGTCCACGGTGAGGTCCACGTCGGTCAGCACCGTCCGGCCGCCGAGGTCCACCGACAGCCCGTTCACGCCCAGCGCGCTCATTCCGCGCCGCCGGTCCGCGCCCGGCGCTTCGCCGCCCGGCCGCGTACGACGACGATGACGGCCCCGACCACCAGGGCCAGCGCGACCGCGCCGATCCCGAGCGCGACGACCGGCGTCCCGGAATCGGAGTCGCCGGCGTCCTCGACCACCGCGGCCTCCGCCGGGGCCGACGTGGCGGCCGGCGGCTCGGCGGCGAACGCGGCTTCCGTGTCGGTGGCGTCGCCGATCGCGAACCGGATCGTCGCCGGGTCGCCGACCGTGCGTCCGTCGACCAGGTCGGCCGCGACCTCGACCTGGACCAGGTACACCCCGGGCTCGGTGAACACCCAGTTCGCGTGCGTGTGGGTGTTCACCTCCACCCAGATGTCCTGCCGCTCGGCCCGCCCGGAGTCCCACAGCACGTCCGCGGCCCCGAAGTTGCCCGCCTGCAGGTACACGAACAACTCGCCCGGGCCGTCGACGCCGGTGAGCGTCAGGGTGACGCCGCCGTCGATGGTGTCCAGCACCTCGGGGTCCTGGGTGTTCCAGCCGACCCAGGCCACGTCCGGGTTCTGCACCTGCGGCACGACGTACACCGGCGTCCCCGGCTCGCCGATGAACGAGTACGCGGGATCCTCCGGCACCGGTAGCACCGCCTGGTCGGACACCTCGAACACCGTCCGGTCGAGCGAGCGCCAGACCGACGGGTCGGCCGAGTCGTCGTGCACCATCAGCGTCCAGTCGCCGTCGACGTACCGGGGACCGAGGTCGACGTGCCCCCGCGAGAGCACGGCCCGCTCGGTGGCGACCGGCTGGTCGGCGTCGATCGTCTGGTCGGGTGGTTGCGCGTGTGCCGCGGCCGGCGCCAGCAGTGACACCGCCAGCAGAGCAGCCGTGGGCAGGGCACGTCTCATCGTCTGTTTTCCTTTCACCCCAGGCATTCGAGCAGCGAGTCGGCGTTGAACCGCATCAGCCGCACGTAGCTGGTGACCTGGTCGTCGAACGTGTCGCCGTAGATCGGGCAGATCCGGACCCCCTGCTCCTCGGCGACCTCGGTGAGCGTGGCGGACCGGGCGGCGAGGTTCGGTTCGAGGAACACCGCCGGCACCCGCAGGTTGCGGATCGTGTCGGAGAGCTTGCGCCGGTCCGCGAGCGAGGGTTCGGCGGCCGGGTTGGGGGTGACGAACCCGGCTACCGTGAGGTCGTAGGCCTTGGCGAGGTAGGCGAACGCGTCGTGCGTGGTGACGAGGTAGCGCCGCGACTCCGGGATCCGCGCGAGGCGGTCACGCACGTACCGGTCGAGCGCGTCCAGCTTGGCCAGGTACGCGGTGGTGTTGCGGCGGTACTCCCGCGCGCCACGCGGATCCCGGTCGACCAGCGTGTCCCGGATGACCTCCACATAGGACATCGCGTTGCGGACGTCGTGCCACAGGTGCGGGTCGATCTCGCCGTGCACGTGCTTGCCGAGCACCGCCTGCGCCAGCTGGTACACCCGGTCGCCGGGTCGCCCGAGGAACCCGAACTCCGGCCCGGCCGGGACCTCGCTCAGCGCCTTGTTCGGCACCTCGACCACCGCGCTGTCCGCCGGCACGACCTCCTGGCTGAACTCCCCGCCGCCCTCCGGGTCGTACAGCGCGTACAGCTCCTCCCGGTCCAGGTCGACGGTGAGGTCGGCGTGCCCTCGGTTCACCACGGTCGGATCGTCCACACCGGACTCCTCCGGCGGCACCCCGACCACGACGGTGAACGTCGACCCACCCAGCGACACCGGCTTCGACCGCTGGTCCACCCGCAGCCGGGCCGACAGGGTCAGCTCGTACACGCCCGGTTCGGTGAACGCCCACGACATGTGCGTGTGCGCGTCCGCGGGCAGGGTCGCCGTGTCCGCGCGGTACCCGTCGCCGGCGTCGAACCCGTCGGACGAGTCGAAGTAGACCTCGGTGTCGCCGAACGACCCGGTGAGGTACCCGAACACGTCGCCCGGTCCGCGCGCCGCGGTCATGCTCAACAGCACGTCCGACGACCGGTTCGCGCCGAACCGTTCGCCGTCGCCGCGAGCACGCAGGCCCAGCCAGATCGTGTCCAGCGACACGTCCTCGACCAGCGGAATGATCTCCGCGGCGTACTTCACCGCCTCCTCGGCCAGCGACACGTTCGCCGCGTCCTCGTCCAGGTTGGCGTCCAGCGTCTTGATGATGTTGTGCTGCTCCAGCATCACGTAGTTGCTGAACGCGACGTCCGCGTACACCACGTTCCGCACGTCCCGCAGGCTCGGCTCGTAGGCGTGCGGATCGGCGCCGTCCGGCACCAGCGAGGTGACGTGCACCCGGTCACCCCCCACCCGCTGCACCAGGTCCCGCAACAGACCGGTCGTGGTCACCACCTGCAGCCGCTCGTCCCGGTCGCTCAGCGCGGGCGGCGCCGCGCACCCTGACACGGCGACCAGCGCAGCGACCAGGCACGCACCACGTCTCACGACTCCGCCACGGTCACTGTGACCGGCGCCGACGGGCCGTAGGCGACGTCGCCGTTCGGCGAGACCAGTGTCGAGACCGCGGTCGCGAGGACCGTGAGGACCGGTAATGCCGCCAACCGGCGACGGGACGGGGCAGCTGTGGCCATCAACGCGTTCCTTAACCGCTAGCGATAACGATTGTCATTGTGCAGAGTACGGAAGGCGTGTCCGCCTGCCAAGACTGGCCACCGCGCTATTGATAACGATAGTCATTTAAAGTTACGGTGGCGCGGCGCCGGTGGCCCCGGCGTTCGGAGCCCGCGCAGGTCGATCTTGGAGAGGAACGGATGTTACGAATCGAACGGGTGAGACCATGGCTGGTCACCGCGGTGACGGTCGGGCTGCTCACCGTCGGCACGGCCACCGCCGCCGCCGCGGAGGACCAGCTGGTCCTCGACCACGGCCACATCGACGCCTTCGCGGTGAGCTGGGACGGCAGCGCGCTGGACCTCCAGCTGCGCGAGGACGTCACCGGTGACCACGTCCCGCACGCGCCGGAGGACGTGCTGTTGCAAGTCAGGTCCGAGTCGGCGCTCGAACTGCCCGACCCGGTGCCGCCGTCGTTGGAGTTCCTCGGGCAGCCGGGGGACACCGTCTACTACCTGCCGCAGACCCAGGACCCGAACCTGATCTGGCCCGGCTGGAGCACCGAGGGGATCCCGGGGGGCGTTTTCACCAATCCACTGCGGATCCAGGTGACCGACGTGACCGGGCCCGGCGACGTGTTCCTGTGGCAGACCGGGTCGTTCGGCGAGTCGATCTCGGTGCTGGGCGGCGGTTTCCAGTTGCCGGGGACGCTCTCCCCGAACGTCGGCGTGCACGCGCACGCCAACTGGGCGTTCAGCGAGCAGGGCACCTACTCGTTCACCGTCCAGGCGAGCGGTGACCTGGCCGGCGGCGGCACGGCGACCTCCACCGCCCGGACCTACGCGTTCCAGGTCGGCGAGGCGGCCGAGCCGGCTCCCGCGACGACGTTGAGCGTGACCGGGTTGGCGGATCACTACCACTCCGGTGACGTCGCCACGCTGACCGCCGTGCAGGACCCGGTGACGGAACTGGACCACTACCACTGGTTCACCCGGGCGCCCGGGTCGGACGAGTGGGTGATCGTGCCCGACGTCGGCGGTGACGAGTACAGCTTCACCGCGACCGCGCGGCACAACGGGTTGGCGATCATCGCCCGGCTGTACGACCACGACCACAACGTGGTGGCCGAGTCCGAGCCGGTGACCGTGGTCGTCGACGACCACGGCGAGCCGGAACCACCGGAACCGGCCACCCAGGACATCGAGGTGACGCTGCCAGCGGACACCGGCGCGCTCGTGGTCGCCGTCGACCCGGCCGACCGGCGGGTCACGATGAGCGACCTGGAGCTCAGCGCGACCGGCGACCGGTTGGTGTCCACAGGGGACCTCCGGACGGTGACGGTGACCGACACCCGTTCCACCGCGCCGGGTTGGGTGGTCTCGGCGCAGGTCGGCGACTTCGCCGGCGAGGCGGAGACACTGCGCGGCGGCAGCCTCGGCTGGACCCCGGTCGTCGCCGAGCAGCCGGCCGGAGCCGGTGTCACCGCGGGACAGGCCGTCGCGTCCGGCTTCACCGGCGGTGACGGTATCGCGGCGGCCAGCACCCTGGCCTCGGCCGCACCGGGCAGTGGCATCGGCACCAGCCGCCTCGGCGCGGGGCTCGTCATCGAGGCGCCGACCTCGCTGACGCCCGGCACCTACACCGGAACGATCACGTTCACGGTGATCTGAGTCGGTCCACAGTGGACGGGGTGCCGGGCGTCCGGCACCCCGTCCGCGTTCGTCCCGCATCCGTCGAAACGGAGGCCACGTGCCCACCCTCCTGCGAGCCGCGACGCTCGCCGTCCTGACCGTCGTCCTCGTCTCGGGCCTCCCCGCCACCGCCGCTCCGCTGACCTGGGGTGTGGTCCCGTCGGGCGGTCGCGGCGCGTTCACCTACGCGCTCGACCCCGGCAGCGAGGTCGCCGACGCGGTCGGCATCGTCAACTACACGGGAGCCCCGCTGACCCTGCGCGTGTACGCGAGCGACGCCGTGCACGGCACCGACGGCGGTTTCGACCTCCTGCCAGCGTCCGGTCAGTCCACCGACGTCGGTGCCTGGGCGAAGCTGAACGCGGAGCGGGTGACCGTCCCGCCCCGGTCCAGAGTGGACGTCCCGTTCCGCGTCGTGGTGCCGCACAACGCCACTCCCGGCGACCACGCGGGCGGGATCGTCGCGAGCCTGCACACCGAAGGCGACGACGGCACCGTCTCGGTCGACCGGCGGGTCGGAGCGCGGATCTACCTGCGGGTCACCGGAACCCTGAACCCCTCGCTCACCGTCACCGACCTAGGGGCGTCGTTCGACGGCTCTCCGCTCGGGTCGCCGGGGGAGGTGCGGGTCGGCTACGTCGTCCGCAACACCGGGAACCTCCGCCTCGTCGGACGACCGTCGGTCACCGTGCGCGGCCCGTTCGGCCTGGGGGAGCGGCGGCTGTCCGGTGAACGCCTACCCGAGCTGAAACCCGGCGACACGCTCCGGGTGTCCACAGTGGTGCCCGCGGTGTGGCAACTCGGCAGGCTGACCGTCGAGGTCGCCGTCACCCCGGAAGCCTCCGGGGACCAGCGGCTCCAGCCCCGACCCGCCGCGGACTCCGCGTCGACCCGCCTGTGGGCAGTGCCCTGGATCCCGCTCGCCGTGCTCGTCCTGGCCGTGGCCGGCCTCGTGTGGTGGTGGCGCCGCGGGCGGGCCGGACGCGGGTCGGCTTGACGCGCCGGATTGGTCTATGCCAATTTGGGTTATCGCATCCCGGTACGCACCCCGCACGTACAGGAGGAGCAATGCCCAGCCGAACCCTGGCCGTCGCCACCGTCGCCACCGTCGCCGCCGTCGCCGCCGCGCTCACCGCGTCCCTCCAGCCGGCGGACGCCGCCACCGCGGGCGAGGTGCTGTTCGACGACTTCGCCTACACCTCGTCGAGCGATCCTCGGCTCGCGCAGCGCGGCTGGACCGTGCGCTCCGGCGGTGGTGGCCCTGGCGTGCCGGGTGCGGTCTGGGACCCGTCGCTGGTCACCTTCCCGACCGTGGACGGCGACCAGGTGCTGCGACTCGAGTCGTCGAACGACGGGACGAGCGCACGACAGACCGAGCTGTACCACCAGCGCAAGTTCCACGAGGGCACCTACGGCGCCCGGGTCCACTTCACCGACGTTCCGGTCCGCGGTATCGACGGCGACCACGTGGTGCAGACGTTCTTCACCATCACGCCGCTGGACGCCCCGATGGACCCGGACTACGGCGAACTGGACTTCGAGTACCTGCCCAACGGCGGCTGGGGCGTGCCGACGAACGTCCTGTTCACCACGACGTGGGAGACCTACCAGAACGAGCCCTGGGTGGCGGACAACATCCACACCGAACAACGCGCCGGCTTCGCCGGCTGGCACGACCTGGTGATCCAGGTGGCGTCCGGACGCGTGAAGTACTATGTGGACGGTGTGCTGTTCGCCGACCACGGCGACCGGTACTACCCGGAGACGCCGATGTCGATCAACTTCAACCTGTGGTTCATCGCCGGCGGTCTGGTCGGCCAGCCCGGTGACCGCGCCTACCAGGAACACGTCGACTGGGTCTACTTCGCCGAGAGCGAGGTGGTGAGCCCGGCCGAGGTCACCACCAGGGTGAACGACTACCGCACGTCCGGTGTGTCCCATGTGGACACGGTACGGTGATCACGGCGTTCTCACCCGAATGGTTCGCACCGCGCCCGGCCACCCGAAGTACCACTGGTGCCCCGGTGGCGGCGCCGGGTACTCGCCGCGGCCCGTGGCGAGGATCTCCCTGCCCAACGTGACGACCGGCGCGGTGGACAGGACCTCGTCGCCGCGCCAGATGACCGGCTCGCCGTCGAGCACGATCCATTCGGCGGCCTCCGCCGCCGTGATCCGCCCGCGCTCGTCGAGCCGGTCGGTCGACCGCTCGACCAGGGCGAGGAACTCCGCCTCGTGCCCGGCTGACCACTCGTCCAGCGCGAGCCACTCGCCGTGGTCCGCCACCGGTGTCTCGTCGGTGACGGCGATCATCTCGGCCAACAGGAGGGACTTGGCGACGTCGTGGATCCAGAAGTCCATCCCGCGGAAGGTCGCCGACGCGGTCTTGCTCACGGCTCAGCCGTCGCCGGCGATGTCGACGACGACCTTGCCGCGCGTCTGTCCGGAGCCGAGGCGCGCGAACGCCGCCGGGGCCTCGTCCAGCGGCACCACCGAGTCCACCACGGGCGCGACGGCACCCTCCGTCACGAGCGCGGTGACCTGCTCCAACGTCGCCCGTGACTGCGGCACGACGAGCACCCCGACCCGCCGCCTGCCGAACAGCCGGAGCACCGGCCCGGCGGCGAGCGTCGCGAGCAGCACCCGGGTGTGTCCGCCGATCAGCCGGTACGCCCCGCCCGGCGCCAGCGCCGCGTTGACCCGGAACGGCGACCGGTATCCCACCAGGTCGACGACCAGGTCGTACCGGCCGCGGTGCGTGGTCCATTCCTCCGCCTCGTACGCGACCGTCTCGTCCGCGCCGAGCGCGCGCAGGAACTCCGCCTTCGAACCGTGGTCCACGGCGGTCACGTGCGCCCCACGGTGCTTGGCCAGCCCGACGACGAAGCCGCCGCCCGAGCCGCCTGCCCCGTTGACCAGCACCCGATCCCCGGCGCCGACCCCGTCGACCGCACGCAGGCCGATGCACCCCGCCTGCGGGATCGCCGCCGCCTCGACCGCCGACAGGCCGGCCGGCCGCCGCGCCAGCAGGTCCGGTGGTGTCGCGACGAGCTCCGCGAGCCCGCCCCGGTAGCCGCGCAACTCGCCGAACACCTCGTCGCCCGGCGCGAACTCGGTCACCTCGGCACCGACGGTGACCACGACGCCCGCGACGTCGGACCCCGGCACGGGATCGCGCGGCCGGCGGAGCCCGTTCGTAGAGCGGGCGTAGAACGGCGTTCCGGCCAGGTTCTCGCGATCGGAGCCGTTGAGGGATGTCGCCAGGACCCGGAGCAGCACGTCGCCCTGGCCGGGAACCGGGTCGGGAACCTCGGCGACCCGCAGCCGGTCGGTTCCCCCGTAGCCGGACTGGACGATCGCTCGCATGCGGGCCTCCTGCGTCGCACCGACGACGCACATGCTAGCGATCGCAGCTACGTATTTCCGAGCCGCCGGAGCCGTACCGGCCGGCGATGCGGTTCGGCGACCACACCGACCCGAACACGCCCTACATGTACCACTGCCACATGCTCCAGCACGAGGACGACGGGATGATGGGCCAGCTCGTCGTCCTATGGCGGATCAGTCGTCGGTGACCCAGTCCATGTGTTCGATCCAGTGGTCGAGCAGTGCCCGGTCCCCCTGTAGTTCCAGCGTGGACGCGGCGGCCAGCGGCCGGCGCCTGCTGATCACCAGCAGTAGTTCGGCGCCCGCGCCCCGCAGCGCGACGTCCGCCTTGGTGTGCGCGTGTTCCAGGACGACCCGGTCCGGTTCCCGGCGTACCACCCACTCCCCGGGAGCGTCGGTCGTGTGGAAGTGCAGCGTCTGGCCGTCGCCGCGCATCGCGTCGGCGAAGGCCGGTCGGTTCTCCCAGTAGCCGCGGGAGGTCATCGTGTCCAGCCAGTCCTCGATGGCGGCGACGGCCACCTCCGGCGCCAGGTCATAACGGGTGCCGACCGCCGCGGCCGCGTCCGCGCTGTGCACACAGGCCTCGCCCAACAGCCGGCGTGACCAGAACGGCACACCCGCGTCGGCGCCGGACGGATCCCACACCGGCGTGTCGTCGGCGACCGAGTCGAACGCCCGCTTCGCCTCGGCCGCGCCGTCGGTCAACCAGGTACGCCACTCGGCCGAATCGGTCGGCCCCGGAACATAACCGGCGAACGCCTCGCTCGGCTCCGTCATCCGCCCACCCACCAGCATGGCGACCATCCGCTGGGTCGCACCGACGTGGTCGACCAGGTCAGCCAGTGTCCACTTCGGACATGTCGGCACCGGGGCGGTCGCGTCCCCACCGTGTACCCAGTCGGCGAACGTCCTCGTCCGTTCGACAACGGCGTCCAAGTACGCGGACGTGTCCATCGCGGTACCTCCCAATGCTCGGTCCGGTGCCCGCTGAAGATACCCGTCCTACTTCTAGGGTTGCCGCCATGGACCCGAGATCATTCGCCCCGTGAAGGGCTTGACGGGCCGCGGGCAAGTAGAGGCGTGACAAAAACAACCGCCAACTCAGTGCGCCCCGGTGAGCCGCCGCCGCTCGGGGACGGCCCGGATCTGTCGGAACCGGATCCGAGATCGGTTTTCGGGCGGCTCTTCGACGAGCACGCGGAGTCACTGCACGGCTACCTGGCGCGTCGGGTCGGTGACCAGGCCGCCGACGACCTGGTCTCGGAGACGTTCCTGGTGGCGCTGCAGCAGCGACACACCTACGACCCGGCTCGGGCCGGAGTGCGGCCCTGGTTGTACGGGATCGCCACCAATCTGCTGCGGCGGCACGTGCGGCAGGAGGTACGGGGCTGGCGGGCCAGAGCCCGGGTGATGGGGACCGACCGGCTCCAGGCGGATTCCCACGAGGCCCGCACGACGGAGCAGGTCGCCGCGCAGCAACAGGTCCGGCAGTTGGCCGGTGCGTTGGCGGCCTTGCAGCCCGGAGATCGGGACGTGCTGCTGCTGATCTCGTGGGGTCAGCTGAAGCCCGCCGAGGTGTCCGAGGCGCTGGGCATCCCGGTGGGCACGGTCCATTCCCGCCTGCACAGGGTGCGTCGGTGGTTGCGGTCACATGGTCCTGTCACGACCCAGGAAACGGAGGACGGCGATGCGTGAAGGGGATCGGACCGGAGAACGGCAGGTGTGGACCGACGACGAGCTCGACCGCGCGTTGGACGGGCTGTATTCGGAGATCAAGCCGCGGCGACCGGAGCTGGTAGGGATGCGGGAGAAACTGATGGCGGACATGAACGGCGAGGCCCGGCCGCGGCTGACCGCGGTCGAGGCCGGGAAGAACGTGCGCCGGCGGCAGCCGGTGCGACGCTGGTTGGCCGCCGCGGCCGCGGTCGTGTTGCTCGTGACCGGGGTCCTGACGGCTCAGACGGTGTGGTTCTCCAACGCCACCGCCGCGGCGCAGGAGGCGTTGACCAGTGCCGCCGATGTCGCGGCCCGGGCCGAGGACCCGGTGTTGGCGGACGGCCAGTACCGCTATGTGGCCACCCACGCCTGGTGGGTGCGTACGACGGGAACGGAGGACCAGAGTTTCTCCTACCTGAACGAGAACCTCATGGAGGTGTGGATCCCCGCGGATCCCGACGGCGAGTGGCTGCTGCGGCGCCGGGAGACCGGCGACCGTGAATGGATCGTCGGCACCGAGGCCGAAGCCCGCGCGGCCGGCGTACAGATCGAGGAGACGCCGTGGCCGGATCAGCGGGCCATGGGCGGCGACTTCGTCGAGAACGCTCCCGAACACGGTAACTGGCAGTTCCCCGAGCCGGAGTTCCTGGCCGGCCTGCCCACCGACCCCGAGCAGTTGTACGACCGGCTGCGCGCGGACAGCGGCGGCGGCATGCAGGCCCTGGTCTACGCCGCGGACGCGTTGCGCACCGGCATGATGCCGGCGGCGATCCGGGCGAACCTGCTGCGGGCGTTGACCTACCTGCCGGGACTGGACGTCACCGAGGACGTCGCCGATCTGGACGGCCGCAAGGGTGTGGCGTTGGGCATCTCCGAGGACGGCGAGCGCCAGGAGATCATCCTCGACCCCGACACCGGCGAGGTCATCGGCGAACGCAAGGTGTCGGACTCGATGTTCGCCGGCATCCCGAAGGGCACCGTCACCAGCTACTCCTCCGTCACCACCGCGATCGTCGACCGGATCGGCGCCGAACCCACCCGCTGATCCCGACCGACCCGATGGCGGGCGCGACGAACGCGCCCGCCATCGGGGCATGCGGCGAGACCGGGCATCACGCCACCTTGATGACGACCTTGCCCGAAGCGTGACCGTTCTCGACGGTGGCGAGGGCGGCCGGGGCGTCGGCGAGCGGGTGGACCGAGGTGATCACCGGTGCGAGCGCTCCGTCGAGAGCCAGCTGCGCGGCCCGCTCCAGGTTCTCGCGGTCGAGGCGGCGCTCGACGACCCGCCCACCGAGCTCGGGCACGGAGGAATCACCCACGGCGATGACGTCGCGGGGATCCCGAGCCAGCGGAGCGACCGCACGCAGTGACGTGCCTCCAACCAGATCGACGATCCCGTCGAAGCCGTCCGCGACCAGCTCGCGTGCCGTGGCGACGACGTTCCCGGCGGCGTAGTCGACGAACCGCACCCCGATGGCCTCGGCGTGCTCGCGCTTCGCGGCACTCCCGGTTCCGGTCACCCGCAGCCCACGCCGGACGGCCAGCCGGGCGACGGCGAGGCCGACCCCGCCACCGACCCCGTTGACCAGGATCGTGGCACCAGCCGGGAGCCCGAGTTGGTCGAGCGCATCGACCGCTGTCGTCCCGGCCACCGGCAGCGTCGCCGCCACGGTCGCGGAGAGCCCCGCCGGGGTACGCGCGGTGTTCGGCGCGGACAGCACCGTCGTCTCGGCGTAGGTGCCGCCACCGGTGAGTGCGAAGCCGAAGACCCGGTCACCCACCTCGAGCCCGTCGACGTCCTCGCCCCGGGCGAGAACGGTTCCCGCCGCCTCCATGCCCAGCACACGGGGAAACGGACGCCCGCCGTCGAGCCCGGAGACCAGACCCGAGCGCAGCAGGTGGTCGAGGGGATTCACGCCGGCGACCTCCACCCGGATCAGCACCTCCCCGCGACCGGGGACGGGATCGGGACGATCGAAGAACTCCTGCACCTCGGGCCCGCCATGTCTGCCGAAACCCCACGCCGACACCATCTTCCGCTGCCTCTCGTGCGACCGGCCCCGGTGGTTCCGGAGCCCCGCCGCCATCCTCGGCGTTCACATGGATGTGAGGGGCAACCCGCTGAGGTGCGGGTCACAGCATCAGGCGGTGGACAGCTCCGCCCGGTGCCGGCTGTTGACCGTGATCAACCCGTCGAGGGCGTCCCGGGTCTCGACCAGGTGCGCGATGTCGGCGTCGATCCGGTCACGCAGGCGCGTCATCGTCACGAACGCCAGCTCCACGACGCCCGGGTCGTCGGGGGTCTCCACGCACGGCAGCACGGCCGCGATCACCCGGCTGGACATCCCCGCGTCGAACAGCTGTCGGATGAGCGACACGCGCTGGACCTCGGCTTCGGAATAGTGGCGCTGGCCGGCCGCGGAGCGTGCGCTGTTCAGCAGGCCCTGCTCTTCGTAGTACCGCAGCGAGCGCGGACTCACGCCCGTGCGCTTGGACAGCTCGCCGATCCGCATACCTGAGAACCTACGCCCGCACGCTCCGGTTCAGGGCGGCTACCGGGCGGGCAGCCGGGCCAGTTCGGCGAGTACCACGGGAGAGGTCTCCGACGTGACCGACATGAGGCATCCGGGGCGACATCGGGTGGCCGATCGGTCATGCTCGGTCCGGCACGGACCGTCGGATCGCTCGCCCGTGCTTGCATCGACGGATGCGCCTACGGGCCTGGCGGCGGCGATCGTCGACCTGCTGCCTCCCGACCGTTCCGTCGGTGCTCCGCTTCGGCGAGGAAGCGGTCCGATGGCTGGGTTGTCGCAGGTGACCGGATCGGCCGCCCGGATCACGGCCGGGACCGGTCCGTCGGGTAACGCCACCGGCCGGTTCGCGTTCTCGACCGACACCGGCCGGTACCTGCTTCTGGAGCAGGAATCGCGGTGGTGCGTGGTCGCTTCCGGGCGCGCCGACCTCGAGCAACGGATCGCGGCCGTCCTGTGTGCCGTGGACGAGGGAAGTGCGCGGGAACGCGCGCACCTGATGGACCGCGCGCTGATGTCCGCGGGACTCTAGTGGACGTTCCCGGCAACCCGCCCTCTCAGCTCCGGTCCCAGGTGACGGGGAGCCGCCAGGTCCCGTAAACGATGGCCGTCTCGCGCATCGGAACGTCCTCGACCGGGACCGCCAGGCGCAGCGTCGGGAAGCGGTCGAACAGCGCGCGGTAGGCGATGCGCATCTCGATCCGGGCGAGTTGCTGGCCGAGGCACTGGTGGACGCCGTGCCCGAAACCCAGGTGGTGCCTGGCATCGGCGCGGTCGAGCCGCAGGGTGTCGGGGTCGGTGAACCGCTCGGGGTCACGGTTGATCGCGGGTAACCCCAGGACCACGGTCTCGCCTTCGCGGATGAGCCGGCCCGCGATCTCGACGTCCTCCAGCGCGGCGCGGTTCGGTCCTCCCAGATGGACGATGGTCAGATAGCGCAGCAACTCCTCGACCGCCGTTTCGTCCAGTGCGGAGGCGGCGAGCTGCTCTGGGTGTCGCAGTAGTGCGAAGGTGCCCAGGGCGAGCATGTGCGCGGTGGTCTCGTGTCCGGCGACCAACAGCAGCAAGCCGATGTTGGCCAGTTCCTCGTCGGTCAGGTCGGTCTCGGTGATCAAGTCGCTCAGCAGATCGTCGGCGGGCCTGGTTCGCTTGTGCCGTACCAGGTCGCCCAGGTAGCGAGCGAGGCTGCCGATGGCGGCCATGGCCTGTTCCGAAGTGTTGTCCAGGTTGACGGCCACGGTGGTCTGCTCCTCGAAGAACGCGTGGTCGTCGTACGGGACACCCAGCAGTTCGCAGATCACCAGCGAGGGGATCGGGAGCGCGAACGCCGGCACGAGGTCGACCGGCGGTCCGGCGTCGGCCATGGCGTCCAGGTGATCGGCGGTGATCCGCGCGACGCGCGGTTCGAGGAGCTTCATGCGGCGAAACGTGAACCGGCCGGTGAGCAGGCGCCGGTACCGGGCGTGCTCGGGCCGGTCCATGTTGGCGAACCAGCCGGGCGCGGGCGGTTTGTCATGGCCGCCGGGGCGGACGTTCGGCCGGGACAGTGGGGAGTGCCGGAGCTCGGGCCGGACGGTGAAGCGGGGGTCCGACAGCACGGTGCGCGCGGCGTCGTAGCCGGTCACCAGCCAACCCACGTGTCCGTCGGGGAAGGCGAGGCGGGTGAGCGGCTCGCCGCGCCGTGCCAGCGCTGTCAGCTCCGGAGGTGGGTCGAACGGGCAGCCGGGAGCGCGCGAGGAGGGCAGGGTGACCGGGCCGTCAAGGTTCTGGTCGTTCAACGGGTAACTCCATTTCGAGAGTGGACTATTTTATGAGACTACAGTATCAGTTGCGTCTTCGGTATGATCAATGGATGAGCGGCCTGCGTGAACGTAAGAAGGTCAAGACCAGGGAGGCGATCCTTCGAGAGGCGTTCCGGCTCTTCCGCGAGCACGGCTACAGCGCCACCACGGTCGAGCAGATCGCCGAGGCCGCCGAGGTCTCGCGCGCCACGTTCTTCCGCTACTTCCCGACGAAGGAAGACCTGGTCACGCTCGACCGCTTCCTGCCGCTCGTCGAAGCACTGAAAGCTCAGCCGCCTGGTGCGGCACCGGTCAGTGCGCTGCGTGGTGCGTTCCGCACGGCGTTCGCGGGCCTCTCCGCCGAAGAGATCACCGCCGGGCACGCGCGCGAGGTGTTCGCGGCGACCGTTCCCGAACTGGTGGCGGCCAACCTGCGCAAGAGCCCCGGCTTGATCCGGGAGGTCGCCGAGATCCTGGCGGACCGGACGGGGTGCCCGCCCGACGATTCCCGGATACAGAACGTCATCGGCGCGAGTTTCGGGGTTGTGGCAATGGCTTGGCTCCGCTGGGCCCGGGACTCCGCCGTCGACGGCCCCGCCGAGATCGACAGGTCACTGGCACACCTGGAGTCCGGACTGACCCTCTAGACCTGTCGGACTGGCCACACAGGACGGTGAGCGCGGGCGGGCTCTGGTTCGCCGAGCGAGCCCGGTGCGCATGGCGTGGACGTACGTGCGCGCAGGGTATCCAGGCCGATACGAACGGAGCAGGCGTCGGCAACTGGCCCACCAGGTCGACGCGCGACGTAGCAAAGTGCCTTCCGGTAGGCAATGCTCCATGCGGGTGGAGGCGACTGGTCGTGGGTGAGGCGGGCGAGTCGGCGGCGGGCTTGTCGTTCGGGGGTTTGTTGTTGCGGTATCGGCGGTCCGCGGGACTGTCGCAGGAGGCTTTGGCGCGGGCTTCCGGGATGAGTGTGCGGGCGTCGCGGGAGCTGGAGCGCGGTCGACAGGTCGGTTCGCGGACGCGCTGAGCGAGCTCCGCGGTGTGCTCACCGAGCTGGACCGGCGCGACGACCAGAGCACGCCGACGCGGCGGTGGCTGAGGGCGATGGTGCTCGACGAGATCGGCCCGTGTCATGCCGGGCTGGAACAGTGGCGGGAGGCCGCCGAGGCTCATGCCGAGGCACGACTGACGTTCGCCATGCTCGGCGCCGCCTACCGCCAGGCCCGTTCCGCGTTGCTCGAAGGAGTCGCGTGGCGGGAGGCCGGCCGGCGCGAGTACTCGCGAAAATGGCTACTTCGTCGGTCCACATCACCAGGCCGACCGGGAGATCGTCCTCAAAGAACTCGCGGTCGACGCGCCCTGTGACAGATCCGTGTGACGGCCGCGCCGCGGAGCTCAGTCCTCGACCCACCCGTGTTTGGTGGCGATGGCGAGCACGCTTCGTCGCACGAGCACGATCTGCTCGGCGGTGAGGGTCGGTACCGCGGCGAGGAGGGATTCGGTGATCTCGGTGGTGAGTTCGGTGGTCGACATGATGTCGCACATGCCGTCGTCACCGGCGTCACCGGCGGGAACGTTCTGCCCTACGGCTGCGGTGCTCGGACCGTCCACGATCTGGACGCGGGACGCCTTCAGCCCACGGTGACCTTCCTCGGCGACGAACCGAACGCGGGTACCGGGCGTGAGCAGCTTCTTGTCGAAGCCGAGGTCGTTCACGTGGAGGAAGACGTCCTCGTCGCCGTCGTCCGGGGCGACGAACCCGTAACCGCGGACCTCGTCGAAGCGGATCACCTTGCCGGTCAGCACTGCCATTCCCATCACCAACTACCCAATCCAGTCTCTGATCGTCGCCGGATCCCTCGACGACCCTGCCCTGAACGGTACCGGCGCGGTTCCCGGACGAGGTCAGGCCGCGTCGAGCCGCTGCTCCGGGACCACGGCGCGCAGGGCGCGCAGGGCGTTGTGCAACCGGCTCTTCACCGTGCCCGCCGGCACACGAGGGTGTCCCGGTGTACGCGGGACATCCGGTCGTGGATCGCGCCGACCACGACCCGGGTCTCGACCTCGTCGCTGGCCGGAGGCAGCACCCTTGTCGTGCCGGCGCGCTACGACCAGTCTGGGAGAGTGCGACGCCTCGTCCGAACGTTCCGCCGGTTCGGTACCCCGCTGGGGACAGCATCGGTGGCAGGCCGCTGCTGCGCACGGGATCGACGAGCAGGTCCAACTGCCGCTCCGCGAGATTGCCGAGCTGGGTCGCGACGATGGACAACAGGTCCGGGGCGAAGGCCGCCGGCTGGCCGAAGAAGTTCCCGCCGTGGCCGACGAGGTCCTCATCGGGGAAGAACAACGGGTTGTCGCTCACACCGTTGAGGTCGCGCGAAACGACCCGCTCGGCCCAGTCGAGCGCGGACCGCGCGGCGCCCGCCAGTTGTGGCACGCAACGGACGGAGTAGGGCTCTGGAGCGGGCGGTCGCCCGAGGGCCGTGCGCCGCCCAGCCAGCCGTTCTCACGCTGGCCGACGTCATGGCGACCGGGCACCACACGATCCACGCGTCCGGAAGGCCGGTCCCGTCGACCGTCGCGGTTGTGGGCGACGGCGCGGTCGGCCTGTGCGCCGTGCTCGCCGCGCACCGGGCGGGAGTGGAACGGGTGTTGCTGCTCGGGCACCACGAGAGGCGGTTGGAGATCGGCAGGAACTTCGGCGCCACCGACCTCGTCGTCGCGCGGGGGCCGGAGGCTCACGACCAGATCATCGACATCACCGGCGGTGTCGGCGCCGACCTCGTCGTGGAGGCGGTCGGCGAGCAGGACGCCATCACCACCGCCGCCGCGGTGTGCGCCCCTGGTGGGGTCGTCAGCATGGTCGGTGGACCGCACGGCGAGCTCGACCTTTTCGGCTGCTTCCTGCGCAACGTGACGCTCACCGGTGGCCTCGCCCCCGTACGCCGCTACCTGCCCGAGTCGACCCTCCCGCTGCCCGACATCGACCGCGGCTACCGGGCGGTGCTCGATCGGCGGGCGACCAAGGTCCTGGTCACGGCGTGAACGGGGTCCTTCCTCGCCCGTCGAACGACCGAGGTTGATCGACGACGTGCCGGGTATCCGGGCGCGATGTACGCGGACGACGTCCTCCGGCCCTGGTTCGACGCGCTGGTCACCCGGTACCCCGGCGTCGACCCGTTCGACGTGCACACCCACCTCGGCCGGCTTCCCGCCGAGCGAACCGGACGGCTACCGGGCGCCCAACGACACGGTGCTCGACGCGGCGGCGCACGACCACGCACTGGTCCCGTTCTGCCGCCTCGCGCCCGGCGACCACCCGGACAAGGAGCTGGCGCGCTGCCTGGACGGCGGCGCGGCCGGCGTCAAGCTGCACCCCGCCAGCGACGACTTCATCCTCGACGACGACGAGCTCACCGACGTGTCCCAGCCGGTACGCGCCGGGCTGGGACCTGGCCGCCACGGCCGCGGTGATCGCGCGCACCTCGTCACTCTTGTCAAAGGTACTACCTTTGCGGCAGGGTGTGCGCGCAGAATGCCCGAGAGCGGGCGCGGGTGACGAAGGAGTTGCCGTGGAAGCGATCGAACCCCAGTTCGGCACGGTCACGCTGCTGTTGATGGCGGCCGGTGCCGTGGCCGTGTTGTTGTTCCTGATCATGAAGGTCAAGCTGCACGCCTTCATCGCGCTGGTCCTGGTCAGCGTGCTGACGGCGGTGGTCGTCGGCTTCGAACCAGGCGACATCCCCGACGTGTTGATGTTCGGGTTCGCCGACACCATCGGCGGAGTCGCGCTACTGGTGGCGTTCGGCGTGATGCTCGGCCGGCTGCTCGAGGTCACCGGCGGTGCGCAAACGCTCGCGGACACCCTCATCAACCGGTTCGGCGAGAAACGCGCCCCGTTGGCGCTGGGGATCGCGTCCCTGCTGTTCGGGTTCCCGATCTTCTTCGACGCCGGCCTCGTCGTCTTCGTCCCGATCATCCTCACCGTGGCGCGACGCTTCGGCGGCAACGTGCTCCTCTACGCGCTGCCGGCGGCCGGCGCGTTCGCCGCGATGCACGCGATCGTCCCGCCCCACCCCGGGCCCGTGGCCGCGGCCAACCTGATCGGCGCGAACGTCGGGATCACGCTGCTCGTCGGCATCCCGATCGCGGTGGTGGCCTGGTACGTCGGCGTCATGCTGGTCACCCGCTTCCTCAGCGCCAGGGTCGTGGTGCCGGTCCCGGACGTGATCTTCGGCGAGGTGGAGGACGGCCGCGACGCCGACGGCGACGACGAGGACAAGCTCACCCGCCGGCCGCCGTCGTTCGGCACCGTCCTCATGCTGCTGATCATCCCGCTGGTGCTGATCTCGTTCAACACCGTGCTCTCGACGCTCGTCGACACCGGCGTGCTCGCCGAGGGGCAGGCCTGGGTCGGCTTCCTGAGCCTGCTCGGCGTCACGCCGGTGGCCCTGCTGATCACGGTCATCGTCGCGATCTTCGTCCTCGGCCGCCCGAACGCGTCGATGGCGACCGTCACCAAGATCGTCGACAAGGCGCTCGGGCCGGTGTGCGCGATCATCCTGATCACCGGCGCCGGCGGGATGTTCGGTGGTGTGCTCGAGCTCAGCGGCATCGGCGACGCGCTGAGCAACAGCCTGTCCGATCTCGGCATCTCGCTGATCCTGCAGGCGTTCATCATCGCGACCCTGCTGCGCGTCGCCCAGGGCTCGGCCACCGTCGCGCTGACCACGACCGGTGGGCTGATCGCCGGCGCGGTCGCCGACGCCAACCTGAGCGACTTCAAGCTGACCCTGATCGTGGTCGCCATCGCGGCGGGCGCCACCGTGCTCTCGCACGTGAACGACTCCGGCTTCTGGCTGGTCAGCAGGCTGTTCGGAATGGACGAGAAGACCACGCTGAAGACCTGGACGGTGATGGAGACCACGCTCGGCCTGTCGGCGTTCGTGATCGCCTTCGGTCTGTGGCTGGTGACCTGATCCGGTCGCGGTCAGGTGTCCTGCCCGGACACCTGACCCATCTCGCTGGCCACCTCGACGCAGATCGCCGTCATCGCGGCCCTGGCCACCTCGGCCTCACCGCCCGCGACGGCCTCGGCGACCACCAGGTGCAGCCGGCGGGCCTCTGGCTTGGGCCGGGTCGGCATCAGGTGGTGCAGCGTGCGCCCGCGCAGCACCTCCTCCACGACGTGCGCGAGGCCGGCGAACATCGCGTTCCCCGAGGCCTCGAGCAGCAGCCGGTGGTAGGCGATGTCGTGCTCGAGGAACGTGGTCAGGTCCCCGGCCGCACCGGCGGACTCCATGGCCGCGCCGAGTTCGAGGATCCGGTCCCGCTGCCGGGCGTCGGAGTGCCGGGCGGCCAGCGCCGCGGCGGGCGGCTCGATCGCGGTGCGCAGCTGGGAGAGCTGGTGCAGCTGCCGCCCGCGCTCCGGCCCGGCCAGCCGCCACCGGATGACCGCGCGGTCGTAGTTGTCCCACTGTTCCTCTGGCAGCACGGTGACGCCGGTGCGGCGACGGCTGGCGACCAGGCGCATCGAGGCGAGCACTTGGACGACCTCCCTGGCGACCGTGCGGGAGACGTTGAACTCCTGCTGCACCCACTCCAGGTTGACCGTCGCGCCCGGGGGGAGGGACCCCGAGATGATCAGCGGTCCGAGCCTGGCGAGGACCTCCTCGTGCAGCGTCGCCATGTTCCTCAGCGTACCGACGAACGGAGCAGCTCCTTGACCACCAGTTTCCATCTCGTGGTGATGGGCGTTGCCGGCTCCGGCAAGACGACCGTGGCCCGCCACCTCGCCGACGAGCTGGACCTGCGCTTCGCCGAGGCCGACGACTTCCACCCGCCGGCGAACATCGCGAAGATGAGCGGCGGTGCTCCGTTGACCGACGACGACCGCTGGCCGTGGCTGACGGCGCTCGCCGACTGGATGGCCGACCAGCGCGCCGCCGAAAGGTCGACGGTCGTGACCTGTTCGGCCCTCAAGCGCTCCTACCGGGACGTGCTGCGTCGCCCGGTGCCCGAGACGTACTTCCTGCACCTGCACGGCGACGAGGAGTTGCTGGACGCGCGGATGCGCGCACGCGAGCACTTCATGCCACCCGCGCTGCTCCGTTCCCAGTTCGACACCCTCGAGCCGCTGGGCCGGGACGAACACGGCAGCACCCTGGACGTGAGCCCGCCACGCGACGAACTGCTCGGCGCAGCGACGGGCGTTGTTCGCGGCCTGGTTTCGTCTTCGTGACGAACGCCACTCGAGGAGGCTTGTCCGGAGTTGGTCCTGCGGTAAGTTGCCCTGGTGGCACGAGCGACGTTCGGGCCGGAGGCTGCCGAAACGCGACTGGCTCTTGCCAGGATGGGAGGAGCCAGGAGTACCTTCACGGAGTGTCGTCTACCGCGCGCAAAGAGCTGAACTAGTTGACCCGTACGGGTGAACTATGGCGCACAAGTGACGGAAAGACGTGCCCCGCCCGTCACATAGAAGGTACTCAGTCGTTCAAGTGGCTGGGAAGGGAGAGAAGGGTAGCGACGATGCGCAACGACCACGTCACGCTCCGCTCGACGGCGGTGTTCGACCTTCTGGCGCCGCGGACGCCCGCGGTCCCGGTGAAGGTCGAGCTGCGCTACGACACGCGCGACCCGTACGCGGTCGTGGCCGCGTTCCGCACCGGCCGTGCGGGCTGGGTGGAGTGGGTGTTCGCCCGCGACCTCCTGGCCGACGGCCTGATAGCCGAAGCGGGCAATGGGGATGTGCGAATCCGCCCGGCGGTCGACGACCCGGAGGTCGTCGTGATCGAGCTGAGCAGCCCCTCCGGCCACGCCGTGTTCGAGGCGTCAGCGCAAGAGCTGGCAGACTTCCTCGACCGGACGTACGACGTAGTGGTGCCCGGCAACGAGCACCTGTGGGTGGATGTCGACGAGGCTCTCACCCACTTGATCTCCACCGACCTGACCTGAGCGTTCGCCGAAAGGCAACCCCCGGTTGGAGCGCGGTTCGGCGGGTCGGATAGAGTTTCGCTCGCACCTCGGGGAACGGAAAGTGCCTCGGGGGTGTGGGTTGTCTGCGGACGTAGCGCAGCTGGTAGCGCATCACCTTGCCAAGGTGAGGGTCGCGGGTTCGAGTCCCGTCGTCCGCTCGAAGAGGGGTCGGTCTCCCCAGGACCGAATCCTGGCCCCTCGGTCCGAGCCTGGCCCGCCCGGGATACGCTCGGGCAGCCGGCGGAGTGGCCGAGTGGCTTAGGCAAGGGCCTGCAAAGCCCTGTACGCGGGTTCGATTCCCGCCTCCGCCTCGGGCGATTAGCTCAGTGGGAGAGCACTACCTTGACACGGTAGGGGTCACTGGTTCAATCCCAGTATCGCCCACCCAGAATATACGCAGGTCAGACGGCCCGCTGGTGATCATCACCGGTGGGCTGTTTGGCGTCTGTGGGAGCATTTTGGGAGCAACTGATCTTGACTACCTTTGTTGTTTGGTAGGGGTCACCCGTATTCCTGCTCCCAATTTGCTCCCACCGCGTCTGGAGTCCGGTGAGCATGGCGTCGACCATCGCCGGCGTGACGTGGGAGTAGACGCCGCGGATCCCGTCGAGCCGGTGGCCGAGCCGCTGGTGTTGGAGCACCTCGGGTACGCCGTCTTCGATGAGCCAGGTTTTGTGGGTGTGGCGGAGGTCGTGGAAGTGCAGTCCGGGTGCGAGGGGCGTCCAGCCGCGCGCCTGGTTGCCGTTGACGGCGGGTAGCCAGACTCGTCTGCGGAAGTTGGAGCGTCGGTGCCAGCCCCCGTCCGCCGCGGCGAACACCGCCTGAGCTTTCCCGCTGTCTTGCCGGTGGGTGTGGAGTCGGTCGACCAGGAATCGCGGGAGGTGGATGGTGCGACGCTGGCGGGTGTCTTCGGCCTTCCCAGGGTGTGGTGTCCGTTGATCTCGTGCAGCGCCCCGTCGACCCGGCTGATGTGGATCTTCCCGGTGTCGAGGTCGACACGCGACCACTGCAGTCCGACGAGTTCGCCCCACCGCATCCCGGTGTAGGCGGCGGTGAGCACGAGGAGTGCGTCGCTGGGGTTCATCCGGTGGGTGAGGTCGCGTATCTGTTGTGGGGTGGCGTGGGGGCGTTCGGTGCGGTCGCCGGTGTTGAGCCGCAGTCGTCGGCAGGAGTTGGCGCCGATCAGTCCTTCGTCGACCGCCTCGGACAGGATCGTGGACAGCAGCGACACCACGTCGATCACGGTGGGTTCGGCCAGCGATCGCCGCAGGGTCTTGACCCAGGCTTTGATCGTCATCCGGTTGATCTCCCCGAGGCTCATCGCCCCGAACCGGGGGAGGATGTGGTTGCGCAGGTGCGAGTCGTACTTGCCCCACGTCCCCGCACCCACGTCATGCGCCTCGGACCACAGCCGGATCCACTCGCTCACGCTGGTCTGCGCCAGCCGCGGGTCCACAAAGGTCCCGATCCGTTGCTCGGCCTCCACATCACCCGCACGCGCGGCCGCCTCGCTGCGGGTCGCGAACCCGGTCTCGGAGGTCAACGTCCCGTCCGGGAGCCGGTACCGGATCCGGTATCCCGATCCGTGTTTCTCCACCCAAGCCATCAGTTTCTCCCTGTGTCGCTAGGTCGCCCGCCGGCCGGCGGGCACAGGACATGGACGCTTCCTTGCCGTTAAAGGGCAATGGGTATGTGGTCATCACCGCCGAACGGATGACCCCAGAACGCCACCAGCGGCCACCGAACCGCCACCAACCCGAGGCGCCCGCCGCGGGGTCCGGGACGGGCGCGCGCTGTCCGCGACGATCATGTCGAGATCCGCGCGGGAGAACCTCAGATGCTTGCCCAGCATCGTGCACGGCACCCGACGCTCCGCGGCCCGACGCCGCAGCCACGACTCCCGAACCTGCAACACCGCCGCCGCCTGCGCCGGAGTGAACACCGCCACGCCCAAATCCGCGCCACAACCCTCAGCACGGTCCTCGGAGTGGTCCGTGTCGTGGTCCGTGTCGTGGTCCATGGCACGGTCGCGGTCGGTTTCGGCGATCCCGAACGCCGCACTGGCTGACGGCAGGTTCCGGTCGACAGGAAGTGAAGACATCAGGGTTGCTCCCGGGCGAGTAGAGGTCAGGACACCTCTGAACTCCGAAAAACCCGCCCTCAGGGGACAACACCCACCAGACCATTCGACG
Source organism: Actinophytocola gossypii (assembly GCF_025165815.1). Classification (GTDB taxonomy): domain Bacteria; phylum Actinomycetota; class Actinomycetes; order Mycobacteriales; family Pseudonocardiaceae; genus Actinophytocola; species Actinophytocola gossypii. The sequence goes on from NZ_JAFFZE010000015.1 coordinate 466,462, forward strand.
AACGGTCACCCGCTCACCTACCCGAGCGCCAGCTTCAACCACGTCCGCAACGCCTCCGGATGCACACCGAGCTGGTCGGCGATCCGCTTGATCGCCCCACCAGCCGACGCAGGGTCACGCCTGGCCTCGACCGCCAAACGCGTCGCCCGCTCACGCAACTCGTCCGGGTACTTCCGTCGTGCCGCCATGACAGTGACTCCTCCGGGTGTTCGATGTCTCCATCAAACCCGGGGCGGGGCATAGTTCAGTGACACGGTCGGGTGAACCTTGGTGGTGCGTGTTTACCTAGTCGCTTTCGGCCAACCCTTGCTCGGTCCAATCGAATGTTGGAGGTACCCATGTCTACCTGGCCGTATAAAGTTGTGAGCGCGCTGATTGTTGCCATGGCCGCAGTGTCGATGCTTGCCGCAACAGGCTCGGCCAGCGCTAGCTCCGATCACGGAGTTGTCCTCATTGCCGAGCAAGCACAGCAGGACACACCAGCCCAGATATTGCGCACTGTGTGTAGTGCGTTGATGGAGGTCCACGACATTAGTGGCCTTGAGTGCCGACCCAACGCATATTTTGCGGATGACCTGGGACTGGACGATCTTGACCAGGTCCGATTGATTCAGCATCTGGAATCATATTACGAAATGAAAATTCAGTACGAAATCGGCGAATTGTTGACAGTCGGTGAATTGGTTAACTACATCTATGAGCACCAGCCGCAGTAATATTTGATGTAATCGCACATTGCCAAGTTTTGATTAACATTGTTGGCCGCTGCAAGCGCGGTGCACGAGCGGTTGTCGACGCCGGCCCCAAGCTCGGCCACATGCAGCGGCTCATCGCCCACCCGATTCGGTCACTGACCACCCGTACACAATGCTGGACCAGACCGAATACCGCGAGCAGGGTCGTCCCCACGCGAGCGGGGCTGATCCTCGTGGCATGAACTCATCGCACTGTTTCACCAACTCGCCGTGATCGATCGCGACCGGATTCCCCTTCTTGTCGGCGAACGAAGCGCGCCGTCGTCGTCGGCTGGGTGACAGCAGCGAGGTACTCTTTCACCGTCCCGTTGATACTCGCCTGGGTCGTGGCCACGACGAAGTCATAGCCATAGTGAGCGTCGGAAAGACGGGATTGCTTCGAACTCATGAGATGTCCTTCTTCGCATACCGAGAATGGAGTCCGCGTCGGTAAGGGGTATGCGAGGCGCCCGACTCGACCCTAGAACAGCGCGCCCACGTGCGACCATCGCTCGTTGGCTGCCAGCTTGTGTGACCGTGCGTGAACCCGCTGTGCCGGAACCGGGCCGACATCCTCGTCATGCGGCTGGTGTCAGCAGCACGGCGTCGCGCTGGGCGTGTTTGTCCGAGGCGCTGTCGCGCTTCGCTGACCCTGGCCTCGACCGACGCCACCACATGTGGGCCAATGTCTTGGCCTCGTTCGGCCAGTTCCACCGCGACATCCCGTACGGAGCCCTCCATGACGGCCTGCCGCCTGGGCCGCCGGTTCCCATTCCGGGCGCCGGCCGTAGACCGCGCAGAGTCAACGAGGTGCGCCCCAGCGCTCGGTACCGGCGCGAGCATCGACGCCCTGGCCTGCGAACAGCGCCTCGAGCTGCGTGGCGATCTGTACTGCGGTCGCCGATCCGCTGGCGGGCGCCCGCAGTGCGAGCCGGTGGCCGCCGTCGCGGTGGTCGCGCTGGAACTGCTACGCGTGGAGATCCTGGGCAAGATCGCTACACACCTGCACGAGCTCGCTGAAGCACTCGGCCGAGTGTCATTCGGGCTGGAGGTTCACCGTGGGCAAGTGATCGTCGGGTCGTGGGAGTGATCCTCGACCTCGGAGTGGGGATCGGTCGCACGCCTTCTGGTGGAGACCGTCGACCCGTGGCAGGGTTTTGACGTACACGCGGACACAGATTGCCGGTTGACGCCGGGACGGCGCAGTTTGCGCGAGACAGACCGGGCTCTGCCGTGAAACTGGTTCGTGCAATCGTCGTCTGGGGAGGACGTCAATGGCACAACGGGTGAGGAGCATGCTCGTGCCCGGTCAATGTTCTCCGATCGCATCGTAGATGTGGAATTCCTGATTTTCTTCGGAATACCGGAGCGCGGAAAGGATACAGCATGACCGATCTGAGCGCGGAACTCCTGCTGGCCGAGGCCGAGGTGCCGCAGCCGCGGACGGTTAGTGACGTCGAGAAGCGCCCTCTGCGGTACTCGCGGGAGGTGCAGGGCAACGTCCTGGCGGCGTTCAACAAGGACCACGAAACGTACCGCCTGGTGTGGTTCGCTGACGCGGAACGCGGTCGCCGCTGGTTGCTGGCGATGTTGGGGCACATCTCCGTGACCGCCGACGTCGAGCAGTTCAACGAGCAGTTCTCGTTGCGCCGCCGCGTCGAGAAGGCCGACCCGAAGGACATGAAGGCGGTCTGGGTCTCGCTGTCGCTCACCTACCGGGGACTCGAGTTGCTCGCCGGCAAGACGAAGTGGGAGGAGGCCATCAAGAAGCCCGGGGTCGAGGATCTGGGTTTCGGTGCCGAGCACATGAACGCCTTCCACCGTGCCGATGCCCTGCACGATGTCGGTGAGTCGGGTCCCCGGTACTGGCAGTTCGGCTCCGACGAGCAACACACTCCGCACGCGCTTGTCGTCGTGTCCGCCGACGACGTGGAGCACCTGGTGGAACGCGAGGGTCTGCTGGACCTCGTGGACGCGTCGACCGGAGCGAGAACGGAAGGCATCCTGGGTGGCACGTTGCCGGGCGAGCGCCGCGGTCACGAGCATTTCGGGTTCAAGGACGGCGTGTCACAGCCGGGCGTGCGGCAGTTCCACCGCGAGGACTTGAAGCGGCACGGAGAGCGAGAAGGACACCCCGGGACCGAGTTGATCGAGCCGGGTGAGTTCGTGTTGGGCTGGCCGAAGGAACCGGGTGGCAAGACGGCTCCCGCGGTGCCCGAGTGGGCTCGTAACGGGTCCTTCCACGTCCTGCGCAAACTCCGCCAGGACGTGCAACGGTTCAAGGCCGCCGCCGCGGCACTGGCCAAGGCGGTCGGCGTCGACCAGGAGGATGCCGCCGCACTGATGGTGGGACGGCATCCGGACGGCCGGCCGTTGGCGCGTCCGATCAACGAGTTCAAGGGCTGGGGGTCGGACCAGAACGACTTCGACTACCACGCCGACGGCACGGGCGACCGAACGCCCTGCTACTCGCACGTCCGCAAGACCAACCCTCGAGCCTGGCACAACGACACCGCAGAGGAGGCGAAGCTCGTGCCGGACGGCGCGGCTTTCAAACAGCTCAAGCGCCACCGCATCATCCGTCGCGGTATCCCCTACGGGCTTCCCTACCAGACCGGTGAGATGCCGGACGTTGTCGACAGAGGACTGTTGTTCGTCGCCTACTGCGCATCCTTGACAGAGCAGTTCGAATTCCAACAAAAGGCGTGGGCGAACAACGAGATGTTCAACCCTGGTCAGAGGAGCGCACCGACCGGCACGGATCCGCTGATCGGTGCGATGAACGACGGTAAGCGAGGACAGGTCACCGTGAAGGGCACTACCTGCCCGCTCACCTTCGACCGTCCCGTGCTCACCTGCGGCGCGGTGTACGCGTTCGCCCCGTCGATGAGCACGTTGCGCAAGCTGGCCGCGGGACAGCCACTGTGACCGGAGTCCGCGAGAGCAGGGCTACGGCTGCTTGCTCTCCCATCTCAGCGAAGGAACCTTCATGACCACGGCGACAACGATCAACTACAGGGAACTGCTGACCCGTGAGAACGAGGCGGGAATCGAGCCGGGCACCAACAGCAGTGTCGACAGGTTGCTGCGCGAGGTCCAGGGGAACGTTCTCAAGAGCCACGGCCGGGATCACACCACGCACCTGTTCGTCCAGTTCAACGACGACGTGGCAGCGGGCAGGCAGTTCCTGGCACGGCTGGCCGACTGGGTGACCTGCGCCCACAAGCAGTGGGAGGACTCCCGCGCGAGGGCGGAGGGCATGGCCGCGGCCGAACGGAAGAAAACCTTGTGGGAGGTCACCGAGGCGAAGGCCGCCGTGCGCGGCAGAAGTCCCGTTTTTGTGAACCTGCTGCTGTCGAAGTGCGGATACGACAAGCTCAAGCTGAGGAAGCCGGACGACGAGTACTTCATGGCAGGCGCCAAGAAGAAGGCGGGAGACCTGAACGACCCGCCTTGCAAGAGTTGGGAGGACGGGTTCCAAAAGGAGGTCCACGCCGTCGTGATGGTGGCGGAGGACGATCCCCGGAAGGTCGACGAGCAGGTGAGGAAGGTGCTCGACCTCCTGGCGAAGACCGGTGCCGGCACCCGGCTGTTCGAGGAGAAGGGACAGGCCCTCCGCATCGACGACGAGGGCCAGCGGTCGTTGGACGAACCACCACGAGAGCACTTCGGGTTCCTCGACGGCATCACCGACCCGCTGTTCTTCAAGAAGGACATCGAGAAGGCACGTCCCGCATCGGGCTTTGCCCATAACGATCCGAGCGCCCCACTGGGTCTGGTGCTGGTCGAGGAACCGAAGGATCCGGCGAATCCCGAGGCTCAGTCCTGCGGGTCCTACGTCGTCTACCGCAAGCTCCGCCAGCACGTCGACCGCTTCACAAAGGCCAGGAACGAACTGGCCAAGCAGCTCAAGAAGCAGGACGGGACCCACGAGGGCAAGTACTACACAGAACTGGCCAACGCATACATCATGGGCCGCTTCCGGGACGGTACGCCCGTCGTCACGCAGAGCACGCCCGGAGGCGGTCGTGTCGACGACTTCGACTACACCGCCGACACGAAAGGCGTGAGGTGCCCATTCCAGGCACACGTGCGCAAGACCAACCCACGCGGGGACACCCGGGACCGGCGTGCGGAGCGGACACACCGCATCGCTCGCCGAGGCATGACCTACGAGTCCGGCACGGATGTCGGCCTGCTGTTCCTGTGCGCGCAGTCCTCCATCGTGAACCAGTTCGCGTTCATGCAGAAGAGCTGGGCCAACTGGCTCGGTTTCCCCAAAGCCAACACCGGCTTGGATCCGGTCATCGGTCAGGGAAAGGGCGAACCGAAAAAGCCGAACGACAAGGACAAGGTAAACCACGCAGGCAAGGTGGATAAAAGGGTACAGCAATGGCCCAACAAGTACGGCGGCGAGGGCAAGTTCAAGCTTCAGGTCGGGGGTAACTGGCGGGAGGACCCAAAGGAGTGCAACTGGGTCGAACTTCGAGGTGCTGAGTACTTCTTCGCCCCGAGCCTTCCGTTCCTGCGTTCCTGCCCACAACAGCCAATGATCGTATCCCCAGGGAGGGGACATGCCTGAATTCATTGACGCACAAGCTGGTGTGCCGACAGCAGAAGAACACAACAGGTCGTTGACCCGCCGAGCTATGGTGGTGAACGGTGCCGTGGTCGCGGGTGCCGGCCTGCTCGCTTCGCAGGCCGTCGCCACCGCTGATCACCGGCGGCGTGACCACGATGACCACGATGACCGCGGTCGGCCCTCGGTGAGCGTCCGGCCCGAGCGGCTGTCGTTGAGGATCGACAACTCGGCCGTCCAGCAGGTGCCCGGTGAACCAGTGCCCCTGCTCATTAGCACGACGTCGGCCGAGACGAGGACCCTGCGGGTCTCGAGCGAGACCGCGTACACCACGGTGGGGCTGGACCGGCTGGACGGCGGCGGACTAGCCAGCGTGGACGTGCAGGTGACAAAGGACGCGCCCGTCACCGTGTGGGTGGTGCCGCACAAGGTCGGTCCGCACTCTCAACCCGCTGACTGGATCACCGTCAGTGACGGTCACGGCCGCCTGCGGGTAGAGGCGTGGATTGAGCCCACCGCCGGACAATGGGTGCACGAGAGCCCGAACAAAACACCGCTGGGCCTAGACATCGTCGCCGTCCACGCGGCGCTGATGCGCGGTCCCGACGGGCCCGAGGTGGTGATGTACTCACCACCCAGGAAACGCGACGAGGACGGGAATCTCAAGCTCAACCCGAAGTGGGATGGAACCAACGACAGGTGGTGCTGGGACGTCAACGCCATGACGAATCCGGAATCCAGGACGCTGGACCTGACGAAGTGGACCACCCGAGACGTCAACCCCGGAAAGACCACCAAACCCCTGACGAGCAACATCTTCTGCAGCGGGGCCAGCCATCTACCGGACGGCCGTCTGCTGGTCGCCGGCGGGCATGTGCACGCCGCCGACGAACTTGAGGACAACGGCAATCTCCTGCACTGCTACGACCCGAAGGCGTCGCCCCGATGGACGCCGCTCAAGGAGAGCATGGAGGAGGTCCGGTGGTACCCCACAGTGACACCGTTGCCGGACGGCCGGATGCTGATTTCCTGCGGTAGCCGAGAAGGGTTGTGGTTCGACGACTCGGACTACTTCGGGAACATCCACAACACCTACGTCGTGTACGACGGTAAGAAGGTCAGCGAAGCCCGGATGCTGGTCGACTTGCCCAAGGATGCTCCGCCGCTGGCGACCTACCCTGGTGTGTTCGTCCTACCCGTCGGCAAGAGCGGCACCATGATCGCGGTCGTGGAAACCAACCGGGCCTGGCTGCACACCTACCAGACCGGCGGAGTGATCAAGCGCGGCAAGAAGCCCCTCTACATGACCAGGCCAGGATCCCGCAGCTACCCCTGGTACGGCTCGATGGTGATGCTGCCACTGCACCCCCGCGATAGGAACATGGCCATCCTCGCCGTCGGCGGCACGAAGGAGGGAAGCACCAACTACACGAACGTGATATCCCAGTACAATGCCCTGCCGCAGGACGACTCAGCGAAGCCGGAAGTAGCGATTCAGGGAACCGCGACCCATGCTCAGTTGCTGGAACTGGCCCTGGACGATCAAGGTAACCACACAGGACAGTGGCGCTCGGTGAAAGCTGAGCGGGCCCGGGTGCTGTGCGACGCCACACTGCTGGCCGACGGCACGATCCTGGTCACCGGCGGCGCGCAGAAAGGATGGGCCAACGACAACTCGGAACCGGTCAAGGCGGCCGAGATCTTCGATCCGAACAGTAAGACGTTCCGTCTCGCCGCCACCGCCACCACCGAGCGGCGCTACCACTCGGTGGCTCTCCTGCTGCCCGACGGCACCGTGCTCAAGGCGGGCAGTAACGGCGGCTTCGGCGGACCATCGAAGGACGATACGCAGAAGTGGTTCCGGAGCCGCGACGACGCCGAGATCTACCAACCGCCCTACCTGTGGCGCGGACCGCGACCGTCGATCGACAAGGTCATTGCTCCCTCCCCTGGAAACATCATCACCGTGGATCACGGTGCGACGTTCACCGTGCTCGCGCAAGGACCGAGCCTGGACGCGCACTCGAAGGTCGCCCTCATCCGTCTCGGAGCCACGACCCACGGCAACAACATGGAGCAGCGGTACGTGTGGCTCACGGTCTCCCAGCCCTACCAGACCGGCGGCAAATGGTCGATCCGCGCAACAGCCCCGGACAACAAGGCCGCAGCACCGCCCGGTGACTACATGCTCGTAGTCGTCGACAGCAAAGGCGTCCCCTCGAAGGCGCAACTGGTACGCATGTCCAACAGACGTCAGCACAGTAGGCCCCACCACCAGCCGACAGACAGAAAATAGGACCCGTGCAGCTCCCTCAGTTGACGCGGAGGTCGACGCCCTGGGGACTGTTCCAAGATCGGTGTGTCCGGCCCGACACGCCGGCGGAAGGTCCGGCGGGATGGGCACTGTGAGTGATGACATCGGACCTTGTGAGTCCACGCAAGAGTGAGAAGCCGGCGCGAGAGTTGTCGCCGGAGCAGGCCGCTGCGGCGGCGATGGTGGCCGTGGCCAAGGCGCGGGGGTTGGCGTTGACCGGCCCGGACGGCCTGTTGAAGCTGTTTACCAAGAACGTGCTGGAGACCGCGCTCAACGAAGAGATGACCGAGCATCTCGGGCATGAGAAGAACTGGGCCGAGTCCGAGCGCGAGTCGGCGAATGTGCGAAACGGTAGCCGGTCGAAGACTGTCATTTCGGATGCCGCAGGCGAGGTCGAGATCAGTCAACAACACGACCGCCGAGTACGACGAACGCAACCGCCTACTCACCGACGGCACCAGCGCCTACAGCTACACCCCACGAGGCACCCTGGCCTCGAAGACCACCGGCACCGACACCGAGTCGTTCAGCTTCGACGCCTTCGACCGCCTGACCAGCCAAGGCGCGACGAACTACACCTACGACGCACTGGACCGAGTCGCCACCCGCAACGGGCAGACCTTCACCTACACCGGCGCCAGCAACGAACTCGCCACCGACGGCACCACCACCTTCAGCCGCGGCCCTTCCGGCGAACTCCTCGCCCTGCACGCCGACGGCGACACCCGCCTGACGATGTCCGACCAACACGGCGACGTCATCGCCGGGTTCGACCCCACAACACCCCTGACCCAGGTCGCCGACAGCACCGCCTACGACCCGTTCGGCACCCCCATCGCCACCACCGGCGACCAGCGCCCGATCGGCTACCAAGGCGACTACACCGACCCCGACACCGGGCAGGTCAACATGACCGCCCGCTGGTACGACCCCTCAACCGGCGCCTTCACCAGCCGGGACAGCGTCACCCTGCCCGCGAGCCCGTCCGGGCTCGCCAACCGCTACGCCTACGGCCTCGGCTCGCCCACCAACTACACCGACCCCACCGGCCACGCACCGATCTACTGCGTCCCCGGCCCTCCGCCCCACCACACACCGCTGTGCTACCCCTACCAACCAGGCGGTGCCGCCGGCAGCGGAATCAACCTACCCCCGCCTCCGTCCGGTGGCGGCGGTGCGGGCTGCGGTGGCGGACTCTCGCCCGAAGCGAAAGCCATGGGCTGCTGCACCTCGATCCTCACGTTCGCCTCGTGCGGGTCCCGCGCCGGCTCAGTCGGTCTCCACGGCGACTGGACCGGATCCGGCGGCGGCTCCTTCACCACCGGCGGCGGCGGAAGCAACGGCCGCGGCGGCGGAGCTGGTGGCGGCAGCGCACCTCGCCCCGACCCCGCGATCGCCGCTCGCAAAGCAAACCGACACGCCGCCTTCACCAACCCCGCACCCATCCCGCACGCCATGTACGTCCCGCTGTACGGCGGCTCGACAACCGCACCCGTATCCACCGACCCCGACCTACCCTCCCGTCGCGCATCCGACTACCGCGACCCCATCAACGACGTCAACCAAAGCTACAAACGCCTCCAAGAATCCCTCACCACCGACGCCCAAACCCTCCTCGGCCAAGTCAAAAACACCACCGCCGCACCCAGCGAGCTCGTCCAGGCCAGCCACCCGCTGCAGTCACCGCGCAACGCCACTCCCGCCTACCCCATACCAGTACCCGACGACGTCAACGCAATGGACGACAAGCAGCGGCAAACCTGGCTACAACAGCGATACGGCGACTTGCGCGACGCCCCCGACATGACCAACCAAGCCCTCCAGTTCCGAGACGCATACTGCGCCGAATACACCGACGAAGACATATGCGCAGACCTCCCCGTCTCCGTACGCGGCGCAACCCTCGGCGAACTCGCCGCCATAGGAAGTATATTCTTCCCGTGGGCGCGGATAGCCAAAGGTCTGGGTCTATCCCATAATCGGTTTCCGGCGTTGTTGATCAATAGGTGTCAGCTCCCGGCCAGCGGTCACCGAACGTGATGGCGAAGGCGTTGAGAACGGGTTTCCAGCGCATCGTCCATCGGGCGCGGCCTGTGCCGGTGGGGTCTA
>NZ_JAFFZE010000016.1 GCF_025165815.1 Actinophytocola gossypii
TAGACCCCACCGGCACAGGCCGCGCCCGATGGACGATGCGCTGGAAACCCGTTCTCAACGCCTTCGCCATCACGTTCGGTGACCGCTGGCCGGGAGCTGACACCTATTGATCAACAACGCCGGAAACACCGATTATGGGATAGACCCTCAGGGTGGAGCGGCTTCGGGTGGATCATGCGGGCGCGTTGCTCGCGTTCGAGCGGAAGAACCGGGGCTACTTCGCTGCTTCCGTGCCTGATCGGGGAGACGCTTACTTCGCTCGGTTCGAGGAGCGGCATCGGGAGTTGATCGCGGAGCAGGAGGCCGGGGGGATCCACTTTCACCTCGTCGTGGGGGATGGGGGCGAGGTGTTGGGGCGGGTGAATCTGGTCGACGTCGCGGACGGGGCGGCTGAGTTGGGGTTCCGGGTCGCGGAGAAGGTGGCTGGGCGGGGGGTCGCTACGGCGGCGGTACGGGAGGTGTGCGGGCTCGCTGTCGCGGAGTACGGGTTGCGCACCTTGCGTGCGTCGGCGGCGGTGGAGAACGTGGGGTCGCGGGCGGTGTTGGCTCGGGTCGGGTTCGTGCCCACCGGCGAGGAGGTACTGCTCAGCGGGAAGCGGGGGCTTCGGTTCGTACTCTCGTTGCCGGTGGGCGGGTCTCAGTAGGTGGTCAGGGCGAGGGTCAGGCTGGCGGCGGCCAGCAGCCAGTACGTGCCGGGGAAGGCGATGTTGTGGAAGACCCTTGCTCGCACGTGGGCGATCAGGGCGCCGGTGAAGAACAGGGTCAGGCCAACCGCCGCGGCTATGCCCAGTACGCGGATGCCCAGTAGGCCCACCAGCAGGCCCAGCGCACCGGCGGCTTTGAGGGCGGCCAGCATGGGGAGCCACGTTCGGGGGACGTTCACCTCGGCCGAGTTGGCCAGGACGAAACGCGCGCCGCGTAAATCAGCCACGGCGATGGCGGCGTTGGCGATGATGGTCAGCACCGTGACGACCACGTAGGTGGCGAACACGCGGTCAGCCCAGCATGCGGTAGTCGTTGAGGACACGCAGGGGTTTGGGAGCCGGGTCGGTGAGGGACCAGGCGGCCAGCCGCTCGCGGAAACGGGCCGCTCGCGGGATGGCCGGCAGGGGGTTCCGCGTGCCGTCGGCCAGGTGCAGGAGTAGTTCGAACTCCGGCTGGTCGGGGTGGCGGGTCGCGAGGTAACGGATGCCGGTGGGTGACTCCTCGTGGATGGCGGCGAACAGGTCCGCCACCGACTCCTCGACCTCTTTGGCCTGTTCGGGGCGGGTGGTGAAGCGGACGATTGCTAGGGTCATGGGAGTGGTTCTCCTCGTGAGTCGATGTGACCGGGTCGCGTCGGTATGACGATTCGCGAGTGGAGAAGGTGACCGGATGAGCACTGACCTGGCCGTGCGGTTCGAGGCCGATCGGGAGCAACTGCGGGGCGTCGCGTTTCGCATTCTCGGGTCGCTCGACGACGCGGACGACGCGGTTCAGCGGGCCTGGTTGAAGGCCAGCCGGGACGATCGGCGCGATGTGCGGAACCTGACGGGGTGGCTCACCACGGTGACGGCGCGGGAGTGTCTCGACGTTCTGCGGAGCCGGAAGCGGCGGGGGGAGGTGGCGCTGGCCGACGACGAGCGCGCGGCCGATCCTGCGCCGTCGGCCGAGGAGGAGGTCGTGCTCGCCGAGTCGGTCGGGCGGGCGATGCTCGTCGTGTTGGAGCGGCTCGTGCCTGCCGAGCGGGTGGCGTTCGTGCTGCACGACGTGTTCGCGGTGCCGTTCGACGAGATCGGTGCCATCGTGGGGCGGTCACCGGTGGCGGCGAAGAAGCTCGCCAGCCGCGCGCGGGGGAAGGTGCGTGGCGGCGAGGCGAGCGGGCGGCTCGACGAGCAGCGGCGGCTCGCGGCGGCGTTCCTGACCGCCGCGCGCGGTGGGGACGTGCGGGGGCTGGCGGCGGTGCTGGCGCCCGACGTCGTTCGGCGGGCCGACGCGGTGGCGGTACCGGCCGGGGTACCGGGGGAGATTCGGGGCGTGGACGCCGTGGTGGGCGAGACGGTGACGCTCGCGGCGCGGGCCAGGGCGGCCGAGTTGGCGCTGATCGACGGGGGCATCGGCTTCGTCGTCGCGCCGCGGGGGCGGTTGGTGCTGGCGGTCGTTCTCAGCTATGCGAACGGGCGGATCGGGGGTTACGACGTCGTCGGCGATCCGGATCGGCTGGCGCGGCTCACGATTCGCCTGCCGGAGGAGGCCGGGAACGCGTGATCGCCGCGTTCGGGCGTTGGGCCGAACGCGGCGATCGAACGGGTGATTACAGCTCGGGGCCCTTGGTGCGGAGGTCGTCGACCTTGGTCATGGCCTGGCGGAGTTCGGTCAGCCACTCCTCGGCGTGTTCGCCGACGAGGCGGACGGCCCACGCCAGCGCCTCGGAGCGGGACCTGGCGACGCCGGCGTCGACCAGGGTGTCCAGGATCAGGCGCTCCTCCTGGCGGAGGCGGGTCATCACCGGGACCGACAGTGTCGTGAACAGCTCCTCCGTGTCGCCGACCTTGGCGCCCCACGCGACCTTGCGGCCGTAGCGGTGCTCGGCCTGCCTGGCGATCTCGATGCGCTCCTCGCGGGTCTCCTCGCGGAAGCGGCTGATCCGGCCCGACTCGGCCGCGGCGCGAGCCGCGTCGTCGGCGAACTCACCCTCCAGGGCCGGCAGTTGGCCGACGATGGTGATCTCCTCGCGGTCGACCACCACCATCGGGGGTTCGGTGAACCAGGCCTCTGGCAGGCGGCCGGTGAACCAGGCCGACGCGTCATCCGCCGACGGGAGATCGGCGCTCCGGCCTCGGCCCTTGCCTCCCGGACCGCCCCAGCCTCGGCCCGGGCCGCCCCAGCGGTGTCCTCGTGGTCCCATCTGAAACTCCACCCCACATCGTCCGAACATCGCAGCCTCCAGGGGGCTGGATTACATGATTACGTCACTACTGAGGTTACGTGAGATCACGGCGTTCGGGTGTTCGCTGGGAGTGAAGGGCCTGGAGGAGGTCGGCCACCTCGGTCACGGGGCGGTCGCAGACGTAGCCGTGGCAGACGTAGGCCGCGGGGACGCCGTCGACGAGGGGGCGGTCGGCCAGCAACGGGGTGGCGTCGGGGGCGCCGGCTACGACCACCGCACCGCCCGGGGCGTGGCGGGTGGCGGCTTCGACGAGGGCTTCGTGGCGGGGATCGCCGGCTCGGCCCACCACGGCTACCTGGATCGGGCCGGCGGCGACCGCCTCGGCCACGGAGAGCCAGTGGCCGGCGAACCTGGGGGCGCGCTCGGCGAGCAGGCCCGCGCGGGACACGGCCTGTTCGGCGTGGGCGCGGTAGCGGGCGGCGCGGTCGGGGCCGACCAGGGCGGACGCGGTGAGCAGGGCGGACGCGGTGGCCGACGCGCCGGACGGGCTGGCGTTGTCGCTCGGGTCGGACGGGCGCCAGACCAGGGCGGCGGCGTCGTCGGCGGTGTCGTGGAACGCGCCTTCGGCCGACGGGTCGGTGAAGTGGGCGAGGGCGGTGTCGAGCAGGGCGGTGGCCGACTCGAGCCAGCGGGGGTCGGCGGTGGCCTGGTGCAGGGCGAGCAGGCCCTCGGCCAGGCAGCCGTAGTCCTCGAGGACGCCCGCGGCATCGCCCACCACACCGTCGCGGGACGCTCGGCGGAGGCGGCCGTCGACCAGGTGCAGGGACGTCACGAGGTCGGCGGCGGCGACGGCGGCGTCGATCCAGCGGGGCTCGGCGAGCGCGACGCCCGCGCGGGCGAGGGCGGCGATGGCCAGGCCGTTCCAGGCGGTCACCACCTTGTCGTCGCGGCCGGGCTGGGGGCGTTGGTCGCGGGCGGCCAGCAGGGACTCGCGGACGCGGGCCCAGCGGGCGGGGACCTCGGGCTCGCGGAGCATGCGCAGGGTCGAGGTGCCGTGCTCGAACGTCCCCGACTGGGTGACACCCAGCAGCTCCGCCGCCCACGGGCCGTCGTCGGGGCCGAGGACGTCGGTGAGCTGGGCGGGGGTCCAGGCGTAGGTGGCGCCCTCGACGCCGTCGGTGTCGGCGTCCAGGGACGCGGCGAAGCCGCCCTCGGGCGTACGCAGGCGGCGCAGGAGGAACTCGGCGACCCCGGTGGCGACCTCGCGGTGGCGCGGCGAGCGGGTGCGCAGCGCCAGGTGCGCGTAGACGCCGAGCAGCAGGGCGTTGTCGTACAGCATCTTCTCGAAGTGCGGGACCACCCACGCGGCATCCACGCTGTACCGGGCGAAGCCGCCGTCGAGCTGGTCGTGGATGCCGCCGGCGGCCATCGCGTCCGCCGTGCCCGTCGCGATGGAGAGGGCCTCGACCGAGCCGGTGCGTTCATGGTGGCGCAGCAGGAACTCCAGCACCATCGACGGCGGGAACTTCGGTGCGGCGCCGAAACCGCCGTGGCGACGGTCGTACTCGCCGAGCATGGCCGCTGCGGCGCCGTCCAGGGACGCGGCGTCGACCGGGGACGCGGGGAGGGCGGCGGTCTGCTTGGCCAGCTCGGCGACGATCCGGCCGCTCGCGTCGCGGACCTCGTCGTCGCGGTCGGACCAGGCCTCGGCGACGGCCTCGAGCAGCTGGCGGAACGACGGGTGGCCGGCGCGCGGGGCGGGCGGGTAGTAGGTGCCGCAGTGGAACGGGGCGCCGTCGGGGGTGAGGAAGCAGGTCATCGGCCAGCCGCCGTGGCCGGTCATCGCCTGGGTGGCGGTCATGTAGACGGCGTCGACGTCGGGGCGTTCCTCGCGGTCGACCTTGATGTTGACGAAGCCCGCGTTCATCACGGCGGCGATCTCGTCGTCCTCGAACGACTCGTGCGCCATCACGTGGCACCAGTGGCAGGCCGCGTAGCCGACGGACAGCAGGATCGGCACGTCGCGGCGCCGCGCCTCGGCGAACGCCTCGTCCGACCACGGCCACCAGTCGACCGGGTTCTCGGCGTGTTGCAGCAGGTAGGGGCTCGTCGCGTGCGCCAGCCGGTTCGCCATGCCCCCAGCCTCCCAGACGGGCGGCGGGCTAGCTCTTCGCGGAGCCGGACTCCCCGTTCTCGGCGGGTTCGGACTTCTCGTCAGGCTCGGGGTCCGGCTTGTCGAAACTCTCCGGGATGCGCTTGAGGTGCTTGGTCATCGAACGCACCAGGAACGCCACCGCCACGAAGAACAGCAGGATGACCAGCAGGCCGACCGGTGAGGACTTGCCGAAGTCCTCACCGCGGCCGCCCGGCTCCTCCTCGGTGGGCGGCGGCTGGGCGACCAGGGCCACCGTGTCGGCCACGGCGGCCTGGTCGAACCCCGGCAACAACGTCACGCACGCACCTTTTCACTGATGCCCGAGAACAGGTCGTCCTCCGGCAGGGTCGTGTCCACGAGGGACCGCACCAGCTCGTACTCCTCGTGCGGCCACACGTCCCGCTGCACCTCCAGCGGCACGGCGAACCACCGGCTGTCCGGGTCGATCTGCGTCGCGTGGGCGAGCAGCGCGGCGTCCCTCTGCTCGAAGTATTCCGCACATTCGATCCGGGTCGTCACGCGGCTCGCGACATCGCCCCGTGAGGAGTCCCAGTTCGCCAGCCACTCGGTGTACGGCGACTCCATGCCGCGGGCCAGCAGCGCCCCGTGCATGGCCTCGATCTTCGCCCGGGAGAAGCCGTGCGAGTAGTACAGCTTCAGCGGCGTCCACACCTCGCCGGCCTCCGGGTAGAGGTCCGGGTCGCCCGCGGCGTCGAAGGCCGCCACCGAGACCTCGTGGCAGCGGATGTGGTCGGGGTGCGGATAACCGCCGTTCTCGTCGTAGGTGATCACGACGTGCGGCTTGAACTCACGCATGGCCCGGACCAGCGGCGGTACCGACTCCTCGAGCGGAACGAGCGCGAAGCAGCCCTCCGGCAGCGGCGGCGGCGGGTCGCCCTCCGGGAAGCCGGAGTCGACGAAGCCGAGCCACTGGTGCGAGATGCCCAGGATCTCCGCGGCCCGCGCCATCTCCTTGCGCCGGTACTCGTCCATGTTCTCCAGCACGTCCGGGCGGTCCATCGCGGGGTTGAGGATGCTCCCCCGCTCGCCTCCGGTGCAGGTCACGACCATGACCTCGTGCCCCTCGGCCACGTACCGCGCCATGGTCGCCGCGCCCTTGCTTGACTCGTCGTCCGGGTGCGCGTGCACCGCCATCAGCCTCAGCTTCTCGCCCACGATCCCAGTCCTCTCACCCCGGAAAGACCCCGCCGCTCGCTTGTCGGATACTCGACTCGGTTGTACGAACCACGCCTGGCGGGTCCATTGTTCCCGCCGGGCCCGACAATCCGGATGGAGGCCAGCGTGAGCGCGCCTACCGGTACCAAGCTGGAGGACCGGTACGGCACTCGACCGCGCACCACCTCCCGCCGCACCCGCTGGCTGCTCGGCGCCCTCGCGGTCGCGCTGGGCGTGGCGGTCGCCTGGATCGGCTACGCCAACCTGGGCTCGGCGCCCATCGAGACGCAAGCGTCGACGTTCGAGAACCTGCCGGACGACGCGATGCGGTTCACCTTCGAGATCAGCCGGGACACGCCCGAGCGCGCGGTGGTGTGCATCGTGCGGGTGCGGGTGCTCGACGGGAGCGAGGGCGGCCGCAAGGAGGTCCTGGTTCCGCCGGGAGCGGAGTCCACGCGGGTGACGACCGTCATCCACAGCACGGACGAGCCGGTCACGGCCGATGTGTTCGGTTGCTCATACCAGGTTCCGCCATACCTGTCCACGGACCTGCCGCCATCAGAGTGAACTAGGAGAGACACGCCACCAAACTGCACAAATCGGACATGGCACACCAGGCTTTCGTGATAGCCTGTCGTACCTGCACGGCCCCAGCGGGGGCCGTGTTTTTCCGTTCCGGGTGAACGCCGCCGCCCGGGAACTACCGGCCCGAATCCGCGGGACCCGGAAGTATTAGCGAGGAGTTGGTGACCGTGAGCGACACCCAGGTGACCTGGCTGACCCAGGAGGCCTACAACCGGCTCAAGCAGGAGCTAGACGAGCTCGTTGACAATCGCCCGGTTATCGCCGCGAAGATCAACGCGAGCCGCGAGGAGGGTGACCTCAAGGAGAACGGGGGGTACCACGCGGCCCGCGAGGAGCAGGGACAGGCCGAGGCGCGCATCCGCCACCTGCAGGAACTGCTGCGCAACGCGAAGGTCGGCGAGGCGCCGGCGAACGACGGGCTGGCCGAGCCCGGCATGGTGCTCACCATCCGGTACGAGGGTGACGACGAGACCGAGAAGTTCCTGCTGGCGACCCGCGAGGAGGGCGCCGAGGGCAAGCTGGAGGTCTACTCCCCCGAGTCCCCGCTCGGCAGGGCGCTGATGGGCGCCAAGGAGGGCGACACCCGCTCCTACGAGCTGCCCAACGGCAACACCCAGAAGGTGACGCTGGTCAAGGCCGTGCCGTACGCGGGCTGAACCACGATCTTTCGCGGCGTGAATGGGCCCATTTCCGCAGGGGAAATGGGCCTCATTTCATCTGCCGGATCACCCGTTCGAGCAACGGCCGGACCCGTGGCGGGACGGGCGTCGACAACGCGATCGAGGTCGACGTGCGGCGTACCCACCGCACGTCGACCACCTCGTCGATGACCCGTTGCAGGTCGGCGTTCGACCGGGCCACCATGCGCACCAGCAGGTCACCCTCGCCGGTGGTCGCGTGCACCTCGCACACCTCGTCGATCGCGGCGAGCCGCCTGGCCACCTCGGTACGCCTGCCCTGGGCGATCTCCAGCACGGCGAACGCGGTCAACCCGTAGCCGATCGCGGCCAGGTCCACGTCCGGCGGGAAGCCGCGCAGCGCTCCCCGCTGCTCCAGGCGGTCCATCCTGGCCTGCACGGTGCCGCGGGCGACCCCGAGCCGCCGGGAACACTCCAGCACGCCGAGCCGCGGCTCGTCGGACAGCAACAGCAGCAACCTGGCGTCCAGGGCATCCAGCTCACTCACCCGGACAGAATGCCGCATCACGCGCGTACATCCCAGCCGTCTACTGGTCAGATTGTCCAGTGAACGAGAGGACGGTTGCGCAGACTGCCGGACGGCACCGATCCTGCGAGTACCGCAAGCAGGGAGGTGACCCATGACCGGCACCCTCGGTCAGGACAAGCAGCTCGATGACGTGACTCTGGACCAGCTGCGCCAGCTCGTCGGGTTGGTGGAGCACGACGAGTCGAAGGACCCGTTCCCGGTCCGCGCCATGGACGCGGTGGTGTTCGTGGCCGGCAACGCCACCCAGACCGCGTGGTTCTACCAGGTCGCGTTCGGCATGCGGCTGGTCGCGTACTCGGGCCCGGAGACCGGCAACCGGGACCACAAGTCGTTCGTGCTGAAGTCCGGCTCGGCCCGGTTCGTGATCAACGGCGGCGTCGCCCCGGACAGCCCGCTGCACGACCACCACCGCAAGCACGGCGACGGCGTGGTCGACCTGGCGCTCGAGGTCGCCGACGTGGACCGGTGCGTCGAGCACGCCCGCGCGCAGGGCGCCACCGTGCTGGAGGAGCCGAACGACGTCTCCGACGAGAACGGCACGATCCGGCGCGCGGCCATCGCCACCTACGGCGAGACCAGGCACACGCTGATCGACCGCTCCCGCTACACCGGCCCCTACCTGCCGGGTTACGTGGCCAAGGAGTCCACGATCCCGGCGCGCAAGCGGGTGTTCCAGGCCATCGACCACTGCGTCGGCAACGTCGAGCTCGGGCGGATGGACTACTGGGTCGAGTTCTACAACCGGGTGATGGGCTTCGTGAACATGGCGGAGTTCGTCGGCGACGACATCGCCACCGAGTACTCGGCGCTGATGAGCAAGGTCGTCTCCAACGGCAACCACCGGGTGAAGTTCCCGCTCAACGAGCCCGCGGTGGCGAAGAAGAAGTCGCAGATCGACGAGTACCTGGAGTTCTACGACGGCGCCGGCTGCCAGCACATCGCGCTGGCCACGAACGACATCATCGCCACGGTGAACACCATGCGCGAGGCGGGTGTGGAGTTCCTGGACACCCCCGACTCGTACTACGACGACCCGGAGCTCCGCGCGCGGATCGGCGAGGTGCGGGTGCCGATCGAGGTGCTCAAGGAGCACCGGATCCTGGTGGACCGGGACGAGGACGGCTACCTGCTGCAGATCTTCACCAAGCCCATCGGCGACCGGCCGACGGTGTTCTACGAGCTGATCGAGCGGCACGGCTCGCTGGGCTTCGGCAAGGGCAACTTCAAGGCCCTGTTCGAGGCCATCGAGCGCGAACAGGACCGACGCGGGAACCTCTGAACCACTGCCCTGAAGGTCACCTTCGCGACGCCCAACGTCTCGAAGGTGACCTTCAGGGCTTTCACGCGTCCAGGAACGCCGGAACGATCGTGAGCAGCAGGTCGGCGCGCTGCGAGGTGCCGATGTGCGTGGTGCCCGGCAGGACGGCCAGCTGCGACTCGGGCAGGCCGACGATGTCGCCGTTCACGCCGCCGCCGAAGGCGCGGAACATCTCGACCGCGTGCTCGGGGCGGAAGATGTCCGAGTCGCCCACGACGGTCAGCACCGGGCAACCCATCGCGGCGATCGCCGACGCCGGCACGTCGGGCGTGTTCCGGACCAGGTCCCTGACCTTCTCGGCCAGCGTCCCGAAGCCCTCGGGGTGGGGCGAGAGCCGCAGGTACTCCTCGTGGAACGGGGAGCCGTGCAGCAGCTCGGGCGACAGCTGGTCCATGGCCTCCAGGTGACCGGGGTGGTAGCCGCCGTTGTCGATCGACGACGACTGCAGCACCAGCTTGCGCACCTTCTCCGGGTGGGCGAGACCGACGTGCAGCGCGACGGAACCGCCCATGCTGTAACCCCAGACGTCGGCCACCTGGACGTCGAGCTCGTCGAGGAGCGCGGCGACGTCGTCGGCCAGCTGCTCCATGCGCAGTGGGCGGTCGACGTCGGCGGTGTGGCCGTGGCCCTGCAGCTCGACCGAGATGACCTGGCGGGTGGCGGCCAGCGGGGCGAGCAGCGCGCCCCACGAGGTGCCGGTGGCGGAGAACGCGCCGTGGATCAGCACGACCGGCGGCCGGCCGTCCGGCTCGCCGTGCGTCTCGTAGTACATCCGCAGGCCGTTGACGTCGGCATAGCTGCTGGTGACGGTGCTGGTCATGGCTTGGCTCCCGGTCGTTCGGTGGTTCCTGGTTCACCGACGCGTCGGACGGGCATCCCACGGATCGACAGCGCTCGGCGGGAATTCCGCGAAGCCGGGTATTCTCGAACGCAAGCAGCGTGTGGATGGGGAACAGCGATGGCCGTTGGGTCTCGAGTCGCGGGAGTGCTCCCGCTAGCCGGTGCGTCGTTGGCCGCCGTGGCACTGGCCGGTGCTGCCGTGTACACCGTCGCGCAGGCGTCGTGCACCGACCCAGGCCGCTACGTCCGGCACGACGACGGCACGGTGGAGCTCGTCGGCAGCTGCGTCGACCCGGCGCACCTGCCGAAGAAGCACAAGTACGACCACGACCGTGACCAGGAGCCAGTCGAGCCCGCGGTGAACGACCTGGTCAAGGCGCCGTAGCGGGTCAGCCCAGGGCCTGGAGCAGGTCGCCGACGAGGTCGGTGCCGTCCTCGATGCCCACCGACAGGCGGACGACGTCGGCCGGCACCTGCAGCGGCGAGCCGGTGGTGCTGGCGTGGGTCATCCGGCCGGGGTGCTCGATGAGCGACTCGACGCCGCCGAGCGACTCGCCGAGGATGAACAGCTTCGTGTTGGCGGCGACCGCGAGCGCGGCCTCCTCACCGCCCTCGACCGCGAACGAGACCATCCCGCCGAACCGGCGCATCTGCTTGGCGGCGACCTCGTGGCCGGGGTGGCCGGGCAGGCCCGGGTAGTACACCTTGCGCACCTTCGGGTGGCCGACCAGCGCCTCGACCACGCGCTCGGCGTTGTCGCTGTGCCGCTCCATGCGCAGGCCGAGGGTCTTCGCGCCGCGCAGGGTCAGCCAGGCGTCGAACGGGCCGGGCACCGCGCCGACCGAGTTGCGCAGGAAGCCGAACTGCTCGTGCAGCTCGTCGTCGGAGGTGATCAGCGCGCCGCCGACGACGTCGGAGTGGCCGCCGAGGTACTTGGTGGTGGAGTGCAGCACGACGTCGGCGCCGAGGCCGAGCGGCGACTGCAGGTAGGGCGTGGCGAACGTGTTGTCGACGACCAGGCGGGCGCCGGCGACCGCGGCGACCTGGGCCAGCGCGGCGATGTCGGCGATGCCGAGCAGCGGGTTGGTCGGCGTCTCGCACCAGATGACCCTGGTGTTCGGCCGGACCGCGGCCCGCGCGGCGTCGACGTCGGCGAGGTCGACGGTGGTGTACTCGACGCCCCAGAGCGACAGGACCTTGTCGAGCAGGCGGAACGTGCCGCCGTAGGCGTCGCCGCCGAGGACGATGTGGTCGCCCGGCCGGGTCATGGCCCGCAGCGCGACGTCCGCGGCGGCCATCCCGGAGGCGAACGCGAGCGCGTGCCGGCCGCCCTCGAGGGAGGCGAGCGCCTCCTCCAGCGCGGACCGGGTGGGGTTGGCGGTGCGCGAGTACTCGTACCCGCCCTCGCGCAGCCCGCCGACCCCGTCCTGGGCGAACGTGGAGGTGGCGTAGATCGGCACGATGACCGAACCGGTCCGCGGATCAGGCCGCTGACCAGCGTGGATGGCCCTGGTCTCGAATCCCCATCGACTCGTGTCGTCTGCCATGCGCCCAGGGTACGTGCACCGGCTCAAGCGTTCAGCATGTGGGAAGCAGCGCCGGCGCCCTCCGGTGCCACCTTGTGCTACCGCGTGGCGCGCTGTCATCATGACAAGCATGGCGGTCGAGGATCGGGAGATCACTCAACGGGACCTGCGCAGCAGATCGGCCGAGATCATGGACGCCGTCGAACACGGCGGTGAGTTCACCGTGACCCGCAACGGTCACCCGATCGGGCGGCTGGTGCCCATGCCCGCACGCCGCACCGTCACCCGGGAGCAGTTCGCCGCCTCGTCCGCCAACGCCCCGCTCGTCGATGCCGAACGATTCCGTGCCGACCTCGACGAGGCGGCCGACAACGCCTTCCGCGACCCGTATGAACAGTGACCGTGCGGGCCTCGTCGACACGAACATCCTGATCCTGCGGGCGAGCCTGGACCACACCCGGCTGCCGGACGTGGTGTCGATCAGTGCGGTGTCGCTCGCCGAGCTGTCCGCGGGCCCGCACCACACGGACGACCCAATGGAGCGGGCCCGTCGGCTCGAGGTGCTGCAACGCGTGGAGTCCGAGTTCGACGCGCTGCCGTTCGACGCCAATGCCGCGCGCGCGTTCGGGGTGGTGTCGGCGGCGGTGCTCACCGCCGGGCGGACGACACGTCGGAGACTGGCGGACCTGATGATCGCCAGTGTCGCGATGGGCAACCGACTGCCGCTGTACACGACCAACCCACGGGACTTCCTGGGACTCGAGGGCTTGTTGGCGATTCGCCCGGTTCCCGTGGTCACCGGCCCGCTGAGCACGGCCCGCTGAACGAGCGAGACGCCGGCGGGCTGGGCCCACCGGCGTCTCGGGGTCGTGTTGTTCAGCTCACCACTGGGGTGGCGGGCCGCCCTGCTGCGGGGGCTGGCCATAGCCCTGCTGGGGCGGCTGGCCGTACTGGCCCGGCTGCTGGCCGAAGCCCTGCTGGGGCTGACCGAAACCACCGGCCGGAGGGCCGCCGAAGCCACCCGGACCGCCCGGGCCACCGGGACCGCCGAGGGCGGACTCGGCGCCGAGGAACTTCTTGGTCTGCGGGATGAACGCGAGCGCACCGATCGCGCCGACCAGGATGCCGCCGATGAGCGACCACATCGGGGTGGTGAACGGGCTGTCGACGGGCAGGTCGCCGATGCTGATGAGGGAGCCGATGCCGGCGATCAGCATCAGGCCACCGCCGCCAGCGGCCACCATGCCGGCGAGCTTGTGCTTCAGGAAGATCAGCACACCGGCGCCGATGGCACCGAGCGAGCCGACGATCGCCATGATCGTCCACAGGTAGAGCATCCCGGGCGACGGGACGCCGGCGGCGTCGAGCTGCGCTTCCGGAATGGAGTCGTAGAGGTCGGAGTACTCACCGAGGTCACCGAGGTCGGTGAGCGCGAAGATGGCCACGAGCAGGCCGAGGAGCCCGGCCACGCCGGCGAGGCCCCAGGCGATCATCTGGGTGTTCTGGCCGGGACCGCCGAACGACGGGCCGGCACCGAGACCCTGCTGCTGGGCGAACCCACCCGGCGGCTGCTGGCCGTAGGGGGCCGGCGGCTGCTGGCCGTACGGCACGGGCTGCTGCTGGTTCGGGAACCCGGGGGGCTGGCCGTAGCCGGGCTGCTGCTGACCGAAGCCCTGCGGCTGCTGGCCGTACCCTGGCTGCTGGCCGAAGCCACCCGGCTGCTGGCCGGGGAAACCGCCGGCGGGCGAGCTGGCGTCGGCGCCGGGCGGCGGGTTGTACGGCGGTTGCTGGGGCGGCATCGAACCGGGTGGCACCATCTGGGTGGCTCCTGCGTCCTGGCCCGGCTGGCCGGGCTGCTGCTGACCGAACGACCCCGGCGGCACGACCTGGGTCGCGCCGGCGTCACCCGCGGCCGGCGGCTGCTGGCCGGGCTGGATCGCCTGGGTGCGTTCCACGCCGTCGGCGCCGGTCTGGGTGTTCGGGGACGGAGTCTGGCCCGGCTGGACGACCTGCGTCGGACCGGGGCTGGCGAGCGCGGGGTTCTGCTGACCCGGCTCCGCCGGTTGCCCGGGCTGCTGCTCGCCTTCCCCCTGCTGCGGTGGCGGGCCACCCTGCCATGGCTGGTTCGGCGGCTGCGGAGAGCTCATCGGGTTCCAACCCCTCATTCGGATCTCTGTCAAGGTGCGTTCGGGGCAACGCTAGCCCATTGGTGTTACGCCTGCCGCCAACGGTCCGCAACCATCACCGGGGGCTACCGACCGGCGAGGAATCCCAGCAGGTCATGGCGGGTGACCACGCCCGCCGGCTTGCCGTCCATCAGCACCAGCGCGCCGTCGGCGCCGGCCAGGGCGCTCATCGCGGCGGTCACCTGCTCACCGGCGCCGATGGTGGGCAGCGGCGGCGACATGTGCGTGTCGAGCCGGTCGGCCAGGGCGGCCTTGCCGGTGAACAGGGCCTCCAGCAGGTCCCGCTCGTTCACCGCGCCGACGACCTCGGCGGCCATCACCGGCGGCTCGGCGTTGACCACCGGCATCTGGCTGACCCCGAACTCGCGCAGGTAGGTCACCGCGTCGGCGACGGTCTCGGTCGGGTGGGCGTGCACCAGGTCCGGCATCGCGCCGCCGGTGCCCTTGCGGCGCAGCACGTCGCCGACCGTCGCGCCGGAGTGCTCGGGCGGCAGGAAGCCGTAGGAGGCCATCCAGTCGTCGTTGAACACCTTCGACAGGTAGCCGCGGCCGCCGTCGGGCAGCAGCACGACCACCACGTCGTCCGGGCCGAGCCGCTTCGCCAGGCGGATCGCCGCGGCCGCCGCCATCCCGCAGGAGCCACCGACCAGCAGGCCCTCCTCGCGGGCGAGGCGGCGGGTGACCTCGAAGGACTCGCCGTCGGACACCGCGATGATCTCGTCGGCGATGCCTCGGTCATAGGTGTCCGGCCAGAAGTCCTCGCCGACGCCCTCGACCAGGTACGGCCGGCCGGAGCCGCCGGAGTACACCGAGCCCTCCGGGTCGGCGCCGACGACCTTCACCCGGCCGTCGGACACCTCCTTGAGGTAGCGGCCGGTACCGGAGATCGTGCCGCCGGTGCCGACGCCGGCGACGAAGTGGGTGATCTTGCCTTCGGTCTGCCGCCAGATCTCCGGGCCGGTGGAGTGGTAGTGGCTCTCGGGGTTGTTGACGTTGGCGTACTGGTTGGGCTTCCAGGCGTTGTCGATCTCGGTGACCAGGCGGTCGGAGACGTTGTAGTAGGAGTCCGGGTGCTCCGGCGCGACGGCGGTCGGGCACACCACGACCTCGGCGCCGTAGGCCTTGAGGGTGTTGCGCTTGTCCTCACTGACCTTGTCCGGGCACACGAACACGCACCGGTAGCCCTTCTTCTGGGCCACCATGGCCAGGCCGACGCCGGTGTTGCCGCTGGTCGGCTCGACGATGACGCCGCCGGGCTTGAGCTCGCCCGCCGCCTCGGCCGCCTCGACCATCCGCAGGGCGATGCGGTCCTTCACGCTGCCGCCGGGATTGAAGTACTCGACCTTCGCCAGCACCGTTGCCGACACCCCGTCGGCCAGCGAGTTCAGCTTGACCAGCGGCGTGTTGCCGACCAGATCGATGACATGCTCGACGTACTCCACCTGCACTCCTCGCGTCCGTGACGTGCCCCCCGGCACGCGGCGAGCGTAGCCGTGCGTCGCTACCACGGCACGACCAGTTCCGCTCAGCGTGTTCGAGTCGACTTCCAACGAGACACTAGTGATGTGGGTCACGCTTCAGAACAGCGGCGTTACGGCTGACCGCCGTAGCAGGAACGCGATCCGGTGGTTCACTGGAGACGGGAGGAACGGCGATGGCATGGGTACGGGTACTCAAGGCCCTGATGCTCGGCGCCGGCTCGGTCGGTGGACTGTCCGGTGCGGCGTACGGCCTGCTCAACGGGCAGTCCAAGCGTGCGCGGACGATCATCGGCAAGACCGTCGCGCTGCCGCTCAACGCCGACGGCGTGTACCTGCCGGACGGCTCCGGCCCGGTCGCCGACGAGCCGGCCGATCCGCTGTCGTTCGCCGTCCTGGGTGACTCGCTCGCGGCGGGTCTCGGCGCCGAGACCGTCGGCCGGCTGCCCGGCGTCATCCTGGCGAAGGGCCTCGCCGAGGAGTCCGGCCGCCCGGTGCGGCTGGCGACCCACGCCGTCGGCGGCTCACGCACCTCGGACCTGGAGGTCCAGGTCGACGTCGCGCTGATCCAGCCGCCGGACCTGGTGCTGGTGATCGTCGGCGGCAACGACGTGACGTCCAGGATGCGGGTCGGCACGTCCGCCGAGGTGCTGGCCGACCAGGTGGCGCGGCTGCGGCGAGCCGGGACGACGGTCGTGGTGGGCACGTGCCCCGACCTGGACATCGTGCAGCCGATCCCGCAGCCGCTGCGCACGATCGCGTCGCGGTGGGGGCTCGCGCTGGCCAGGGCGCAGCGGCGGCGGCTGGAGCAGCAGGGGGTGCGGACGGTGTCGCTGGCGGCGCTGGTGTCGCCGGAGTTCCGCCAGCGCCCGGACGAGCTGTTCAGCGACGACCGGTTCCACCCGAACGGGGCCGGGTACGAGCTGGCGGCGAGCGTGATGTTGGCGCCGTTGTGTGATGCTGCCGGCTTGCTGGGGGGCAGGGAGCTTACTGGCGCGTAACCTCCCTGTCAGGCACCGAACAAGGGAGTTGCGCCATGCCAGATGCGGTCATCGTCTCCGCGGCCCGGTCCCCCATCGGCCGCGCGGGCAAGGGTTCGCTCGTCGACATCCGCCCGGACGACCTCGCCACGCAGATCGTGCGGGCGGCGTTGGACAAGGTGCCCGCGCTGGACCCGACCGAGATCGACGATCTGATGCTCGGCTGTGGCCTGCCCGGCGGTGAGCAGGGCTTCAACATGGGCCGGGCGGTGGCCGTCGAGCTGGGCTACGACCACCTGCCCGGCTGCACGGTGACGCGGTACTGCGCGTCGAGCCTGCAGACCACCCGGATGGCGTTCCACGCGATCCGGGCGGGCGAGGGTTCGGTGTTCGTGTCGGCCGGGGTGGAGACGGTGTCCCGGTACGAGCGCGGCAGCTCGGACAGCTGGCCGGACACGCGGAATCCCCTGTTCGCCGACGCGGAGGCGCGTACGGCGGCCGCCGCGGCCGAGGGCGCGAGCGAGTGGCACGACCCGCGCGAGGACGGGTCGGTGCCGGACGTGTACATCGCGATGGGGCAGACCGCGGAGAACCTGGCGCTGGCGAAGGGCGTCACGCGGGAGGACATGGACCGGTTCGGCGTGCGGTCGCAGAACCTGGCCGAGGAGGCGATCAAGCAGGGGTTCTGGGCGCGCGAGATCACGCCGGTGACGCTGCCGGACGGACGCGTGGTGGACACCGACGACGGTCCGCGGCCGGGGGTGACGTACGAGAAGACGTCGACGCTGCAGCCGGTGTTCCGCCCGGACGGTCGGGTGACGGCCGGGAACTGCTGCCCGCTGAACGACGGTGCGGCGGCGTTGGTGATCATGAGTTCGGACAAGGCCGCTGCGCTGGGTTTGACCCCGTTGGCGCGGATCGTGTCGACCGGGGTGTCGGGGCTGTCGCCGGAGATCATGGGTCTGGGGCCGGTGGAGGCCTCCCGGCGGGCGTTGGCTCTGGCGGGGATGACCATCGACGACATCGACCTGGTGGAGATCAACGAGGCGTTCGCGGCACAGGTCATCCCGTCGTACCGGGACCTGGGCATCGACGAGGACAAACTGAACGTCAACGGCGGCGCGATCGCGGTCGGCCACCCGTTCGGCATGACCGGCGCCCGAATCGCCACCACCCTGATCAACTCCCTGCAGTGGCACGACAAGCAGTTCGGCCTGGAGACGATGTGCGTCGGCGGCGGCCAGGGCATGGCCATGGTCCTGGAGCGCCTGAGCTGACCGGGCGCTAGTGGAATCGGTCGAGCCGGGCTACCCGTGCCCGTGCTGTGGTTACACCACGTTCGGCGAACCGCCGGGAAGTTACGAGATCTGCCAGGTGTGTTTCTGGGAGGACGACGCGGTCCAGCTTCGTTGGCCCGACTGGAGCGGTGGCGCCAACAAGCCGTCGCTGATCGACGCGCAGCGGGCCTACGCCGAGCATGGCGCGACGGAGTTCCGGTTCACCGGTCTCGTACGCCGAGGCACCGCGCCCGAACCGATCGATGCCGGCTGGCGCCTCATTGACCTCGCCGTCGACGACTTCGAGCCGCGAGGTTCCCAGGCGGCGTCCTGGCCCGATGACCGTACGACTCTGTACTGGTGGCGACCGACCTACTGGCGTCGTAGCTGAGGATGCGCCGCCAGAGGTTGTCCACAGCCGCCCCGGTTGTCCACATGTCGATCTTGTCCCGCCCGCTGAGCCTCACTCCGAACTAGACTGGCGCTGAGGGGTGCCCCCGGAGAGGGCGGGGGATGCCCTTCACGTGTAGGCGCGCGCGAATTTCAGCAGGTCAGACGCTGGGGGCCATGCGGGTGGCGGCGGTGATCATGCGGTCGAAGGCGTCGCCGTCCTTGGGGTCGTAGAGGCCGGCCAGGAGCTTGAGGACGAGCTTCATCAGGGTGGTGCGGGGTAGGCCGTACTTGGTGGCTGTGCGCATGACCAGGGGGTTGCCGATCAGGCGGCTGAAGATGTTGCCCAGGCGGTAGTAGCTGCCCAGGGCCTGCTTCATCGCGATCGGGTAGCCGGCCAGGGCTCGTTCGCGGGACGGGCCTTCGGGGCGGGCGAGCGCCTGGACCACGCACTCCGCCGCCAGCTTCGCCGACTCCATGGCGTAGCCGATGCCTTCGCCGTTGAAGGGGTTGACCATGCCGCCCGCGTCGCCGACGAGAAGGAGGCCTCGGCTGTAGTGGGGGACGCGGTTGAAGCCCATGGGCAGCGCCGCGCCGCCGATCTTGCCTTCGGCGTTGTGTTCGCGGAAGCCCCATTCGTCGGGGGTCCCGTCCAGCCACGAGCGCATCAGGGCTCGGTAGTCGGTTTTGCCGAACGCCTTCGACGTGGAGAGGATGCCCAGGCCGACGTTCACCGTGCCGTCGCCCATGCCGAAGATCCAGCCGTACCCGGGCAGCAGCCTGGGCTCGTCGCCGGAGCGGTCCCACAGTTCCAGGTGCGACTCCAGGTAGTCGTCCTTCGACCTCGGGGACGCGTAGTACCGGCGTACGGCTACGCCCATGGGGCGGCTTTCCAACTTCTCCATACCTACCGACAGCGCCAGGCGTGCCGAGACGCCGTCGCAGGCCAGGACGATCGGAGCCCGGTAGGTGACCGGCTCGCGGGACGGGCCGGCCTTGGCGGTCACGCCTACCACCCGGCCGTCGCGCTCGTCGGTGATCGCGCCGGTGACGTTGGTCTGCTCCAGGAGGCGGGCGCCGGCCCGCTGCGCGGTCCTGGCCAGCATCTCGTCGAAGTCCTGGCGGGGCCGCACCACGCCGTACGGGGGGAACGTCGCCAGGTCGGGCCAGTCCAACTCCAGGGTCACGCCGCCGCCGACCACGCGCAGGCCGCGGTTGTGCAGCCAACCCGCCTCCTCGCGGGTGTCCACCCCGAGATCGATCAGCTGCTTCACTCCGCGCGGGGTGAGGCCGTCGCCGCAGACCTTCTCGCGGGGGAACGTGCTCTTCTCGAGCAGCAGGACGTCCAGTCCGGCGCGGGCGAGGTAGGTGGCGGCGGTGGCCCCGGCCGGACCGGCGCCGACGACGATGACCTCGGCGTCCTCCGCTGCCTTGCGTCGGCTTGGTGTTCCCATTCCGGCGGCTCCTCGGGTGGTGGGCTTGTGAAAACGTTCACGAACATTCTATCCGCCGTCGGGCAATACCAGTGCGTGACGAAACGGACAGGCCCGATTCGGCGACTCTCAGATGACACCACGCTGCCTGGGGGCCGACATGGCGACTCCTGAACCGATCCTGCCGAAACCCGGCCCACCCCGGCCGGTCCCCCTGCTCGGACCGACCGCGGCCTCCTCCATCCTGGTCGGCGTCGCCTCGCTGGCCGCCCTGCTGGACGCATGGGCCACCTGGTACCGGCACGGCGTCGTCGTCGACTACGCCGCGGGCGAGCCGGGTGTCTGGGTGGCCGATCTGATGAGCGCGGCCGCCACCAGCCGCACCGCCGGCATCGTCTACCTGCTCGCGCTGGCTTCGGCGGGGGTGGCCCTGCTGGTCTGGGGCTCGCGGCTGCGCGCCAACGCCCGCCTGCTCGGCCACGACACCCGCCGGCGGTGGCGCACGCTCGCCGTCGCCGGCTGGTTCGGGGTCAGCCTGGTCGGAGTCGGGGCGACGCTCCTGGTGGACGCCGGCACCGCGGCGGAGCTGTCGACGCTGGGCGTCGTCGACTCGGTGACCGCCGTGGCCCAGCTCGTGGTCGGCGCGCTGGTCATCGTCATGATCAGGGTTGAAACGAACCAACGGGGCCGAGCGATGCGAGGGTGACGTATCACCGAACCTGGGGGTCCCGTGACCACGCACGAACCGGTCCTGCCCGACGACACCCTGCTGCTCAAGCCGCTGGGCGGGCTCGCCACCGCGACCTCCGTCCTGGTGGCGACCACCTGTGTGGTGAGCGTGGCCGAGATGTGGTCGTTCTGGAGCGCCTACCACACCGTCGAGGACTACGTGGCGGGTTTCGGCGGCGTCACCCTCGCCGACGTCGACGCCGCGGACGGCCGGAACCTCGCGATCGGGATCGCGCTGCTGCTCGCCACGGTGGCCACCGCGGTCGTCCTGATCGTCTGGCTGTGGCAGGCGCGGCTGAACGCGGAACAGCTCAGGCCGGACGGGCACCGCATGCGGCGCGGTTGGACGATCGGCGGGTGGTTCTGCCCGGTCGTCAACCTGTGGTTCCCGTTCCGGATCGTCACCGACATCTGGTCGGCGAGCGTGCCGCCGGGCACGGTCGCGCGGGGCCGGCCGGTGGCCCGGTGGTGGACGGCCTGGATCGCCACCCTGATCGCGGTGGCGATCGTGCGCCAGGACGCGCGCTACGCCAGCACCGTCGAGGCGCTCGAGAGCGTCGCCGTCGCCAACACGGTCGCCACCGTCGCGCAGTGCCTCGCGGGGGTGTTCCTGATCGCCGTGGTGCGACAGGTCAGCTCGTGGCAGGCGGTGCCTCGGCGGGTTTGACCGCGCGGTGCAGCGCCACGACGCCGAACGTCAGGTTGAGCCATTCGACGTCGCCCCAGCCCGCTTCGGCGATCAGCTGGGCGAGGGTGCGCTGGTCGTGCCAGTCGTGCATGGACTCGGAAAGGTAGGCGTAGGCGTCGCGGTTGGACGAGAACGGCCGGGTGATCAACGGCAGCAGCCGCAGTACGACGTTGTGGTGCAGCCAGCGGATCGGCCGCCACGGCGGCTGGGAGACCTCGCAGACCACCAGTCGCCCGCCCGGCCGCACCACCCGGTGCATCTCCCGCAGCGCGTCGACCGTCGGACTCATGTTGCGCAGGCCGAACGACACCGTGACCGCGTCGAACGCGTCGTCGGCGAACGGCAGGTGGAACGCGTCGGCGGCGACCTTCGGCACGTTCCGGTGCGCGCCGCTGACGAGCATGCCGAGCGAGAAGTCGGCGGCGACGCACCAGGCGCCGGAGCGGGCGTACTCGGCGGTGGACACCGCCGTGCCGGCGGCCAGGTCGAGGACGCGCTCGCGCGGCGACGCGTCCAGCACCCGGCGCGTCAGCCAGCGCCAGCGGCGATCGAACCCGAGCGTCATCACCGAGTTCGTCCGGTCGTAGCCTCTCGCCACACCGTCGAACATCTCGGCCACGTCGCGAGGGTCCTTGTCCAGCCCGGCACGAGACATGTCCAGACCCTACGACACCCGGATCAAGCGGCCAGCAGCGCGCCGCTCACCTGGTCGTAGTGGCCGAGCAACTCGTCGCAGACGGCCGGCCAGGTGCGGGTGCGCACGGAGGCGCGGGCCGCGGCACCGATCCGCCCGCGCAGGGCGCGGTCGGCCAGCAGCGACACGGTGGACCGGAGCTCGCCGGCGAACCGCTCGTCGTCGTGCGGTTCGAGCAGGAAGCCGGTACGGCCGGACTCGACCAGGTCACGCGGACCGCCCGCGTCCGGCGCGAGCACCGGCAGGCCGGAGGCCATCGCCTCCTGCGCGGCCTGGCAGAAGGTCTCGTGCGGGCCGGTGTGCACGAACACGTCGAGGCTGGCGTAGGCGGCGGCCAGCTCCGCGCCGGTGCGGAAGCCGAGGAACGCCGCGTCCGGCAGCAGGCGGCGCAGCGTCGGCTCCTCCGGGCCGTCGCCGACCACGACGACCCGCACGCCGGGCAGGCCGTGCAGCGTGGCGAGCCGGTGCACCTGCTTCTCCGGCGCGAGGCGGCCCACGTAACCGACCAGCAGCTCGCCGCGCGGGGCGAGGCCGGCGCGCAGTGCGGGGTCGGCGTGCCGGGGCGCGAAGCGGTCGGTGTCGACGCCCCGCGCCCAGTGGTACACGCGGGGCACGCCGTGCTCGGTGAGCGCGCGGACGGAGGCGAGCGACGGCGCGAGCGTGCGGTCCGCGGCGCTGTGCAGGCGGCGGATCCAGCGCCAGGCGGCACGGGCGCCGTGTTTGAGCCCGTAGGCGGCGGCGAACCCGGCGACGTCGGTCTGGTAGACCGCGACCGCCGGGACGCCGAGCCGTCTGGCCGAGCGCAGGCCGGCGGCGCCCAGCACGAACGGCGACGCGAGGTGCACGACGTCCGGCCCGAACTCGGCCAGGGCGGCGTGCACCTTCGGCGACGGGACGCCGATCGGCAACGTGCTGATGACGGGCAGGTCGACGGCGCGGACCCGGCGGACGGGGGCGTGCAGGTACCGGTCGGGTCCCGCGGTGCCCGGCGCGACCACGAGGGTGTCGTGGCCGCGCCCGTGCAGGTGTTCGACGACGCGGAGAACCGAGTTCGTCACGCCGTTGACCTGCGGCAGGAAACTCTCTGTGACGATGGCGACGCGCACGTCGATGACCGTCGCAACCCGCGCTGCCGACGGGAGAACGCCGACGTGGCCACGGGGCTAACGTTGCCGGAACGCTTGTGCCGTCAGTCCGCGAACGAGAGTTCGCCCCGCTCGTACGGCGGCGTCAGCAGCGCCAACAGCTCCGGCGGCCACACGTCGTCGCGGTCGTTGACCACGAGCGTGCCCGCGCGGCGAAGGAGCCAGATCGTCTGGTGGTCCTGGTGCAGCACGGCATCGTCCGCGAGGTGCGTCAACAGACCCGACACCAGGCGCACGATGTCGGCCCGTTGGCGGTCGACGTCACCGGTCTTGCCGGGTTCGAAGACCGCCATCACCGTCGGCTTGATCCCGAGGTCGGTGACGACGACGTTCCAGGGCTTCGGGTCGACCTCGACGACCCGGAGCCAGACACCGGCGGCGGTCACCCCGCCGGCCAGTGCGGAGTCGGCCGGGACCGGGGATTCCAGCGTGTTCGACGAGACGCTGTGCAGTGTCCGCGCGACCTCCGCCGCCGACAGGGTGGTCGCCAGCTCGAGGTGGTAGGAGATGGACATGATCAGGTTCCCTCGTCACGGGTAGAGGCGGCGGACATCGCCGTGTTCGTCGATCATCAGCACCTCGTGCAGGCCGTCGATCGGGTAGTCCCGCAGCTGCTGGTACAGCGCACCGTGATCGGCGTTGGAGTCCGTCATGTTCAGGGTGATCCGGTCGGCCTGACCGGCGACCACCTTTCCTTCGATCCTCGACGCGATGTTGCGTACGTTGTCGGTGGTCGGCGCGATGTTGTCGAAGTACTTCCCTTCGACCCGGTAGTCGGGATTCTTGCCAGTCGAAGTGGTCGGCGGATTCTGTTCGACATCGTATCCGTCCTTGGCGAGGATCTCGGCCGTCCGGTTCTCCAGTTCGAGCGCCCGCTTGTTCTCCGGCATCTCCTTGGGCGGGATGGTGGTCGGCGTACCACCCGGTTCCGCGTTCTCGTCCGGCGCGCCCGACGGTTGGGTGAGCCCGCGGGCGAAGTCACCCCACCGGCCGAGGTTCTCGCCCAACTCCTCGCCGAACTCCCCCCACTCATCTTCCGGCGGGGCGGCGGCCCGGATGCGCTGCGCCGCCGCCGGCAGCACGGTGCTCAACTGGCCGGCCAGCTGGGTGGCGATCTGTGTCCGGACCTGTTCGCCGATCGCGGGTGGCAACTGGTACGTGGAGGCGTACAGCGGCAGGGTCCGGTGCACGCCGTCGGCGATCGTGACCTTGGCGTTCCGGTCCTCCGCGACGAACATGGCGGCATAGTCGGCCATTCCCCGCATGGCGTCGGCCATTGGGCCGATCTGCCGTCCCGCGCTGGTCACGTCGGCGTGGAACGTGGCGCCCACGTCGTCCGTCCACGCCTCCAGCACCGGGCGGGTGTCGAAGTCCCCAACCGCGTCGAGGTGCCCGGCGCCCTGCCGCCAGCCCACCTCGAGACCGCCCAACAGGTCCGCTCGGCTGTCCGGCCAGCCGACAGCGGGTTTGATCCGCGCCCACAGTCCCAGTGAGTCGGCTGGTTCGGCTACGACCACCGAGCCACCCCGCCGGAGGACACCTGGTTGAGCGCGGCCGCGCTGGCCTCGTCGGCGGTGCGGTACTCCGCGACGCACCGCTGGCCCGCGGCACTCATCGCCCGGTACACCTCGGGCACCCGATCCAGCGCCGCCACCAGCGAGTCGGTCCGCGTGCGGTAACCCGCGACGAACGCCGCGGCCAACACGTCCGTGCCGATGCCCGCCTCAGCGGCGGTGATGTCGCCTTTCGCGCTCGCCCACCCGGTGGCGAACGTGTCGGCGACGGTCGCCATGCCGTCCATGAACCGGGACGTGGTGTCCGTGTTCATCTCCATGAATCCGGTCACGACCGCTCCTTTCCGCGCCCAACGGAATTCTCGTGTCGGCAGCGGCGCGGGGCGGTCAGGTTGTCCAGTTCATGCCACGGGTGTCAGGCGTCGTAGTCGACGGCGATCGTGGGTGAGCGGGGCAGGGCCTGGCAGGTGAGCACGAAACCCTCGTCCAGCTCGTGCTGTTCGAGGGCGTAGTTGCGGCGCATCTCGACCTCGCCCTCGGTCAGTTTGGCGCGGCAGGTGCCGCAGACGCCGCCCTTGCAGGCGAACGGCAGGTCGGCGCGGACCCGTTGGGCGGCGTCGAGGATCGGGGTGTCGGCGGGCAGGGTCAGCGTGGTCTCCCGGCCGTCGAGCACGATCGTGACGTCGGCGGCGGGGCCGTCGACCCCGGTCTCCTCGACGCGCCGGACCTCCGGCGGCGGTTCGTCCACATAGAACAGTTCGCGGTGCACCCGGTTCGGCGGCACGCCGTGCGCGTCGAGGGCGCGGCCGGCGTCGGTGAGCATGCCGTAGGGGCCGCACAGCCACCAGTGGTCCACATCGGACGTCGGGATCACGGTGCCCAGCAACGTGGTCAGGCGTTCCTCGTCGAGGCGGCCGGAGAACAGGGCCACGTCGCGGGGTTCCCGGGACAGCACGTGCACCAGCTGCAGGCGTGCCGGGTGGCGGTCCTTGAGGTCGGCCAGCTCGTCGCCGAACATCACCGTGTCGGTGCGGCGGTTCCCGTACAGCAGGGTGACCCGGGTGTCCTCATCGGACTCCAGGAGCGCGGTCATGATGGACAGCACCGGGGTGATCCCGGAGCCGGCGGCGACGAACGCGTGGTGGCCCCCGTGGTCGGCGGGGTCGGGGGTGAAGCGGCCCTGTGGGGGCATGACGTCCAGCAGGTCGCCGGGGCGCAGGCGGTCGACCAGGCGGGTGGAGAACAGCCCGTCCTCGACCCGGCGGACGCCGATCCTGGGGGCGGCCGACGGCGAGGCGCAGATGGAGTACGAGCGGCGTTCCTCGACGCCGTCGACCTCCTGGCGCAGGGTCAGGTACTGGCCGGCGCGGAAGGCGAACTCCGACGCCAGTTCGGGCGGGACGGCGAAGGTCACCGCGACCGCGTCCGCGCACAGCCGGTCCACCCTGGCGACCGGGAGCTGGTGGAACGTCGGCATCTACAGCTCCTTGACGTGCTCGAACGGCTCCCGGCAGGACTCGCAGCGGCGCAGCGCCTTGCACGCGGTCGCGGCGAACCGGGACAGCTCGACGGTGTCGGCCGAACCGCAGTGCGGGCAGTGCACCCGGCTGGGCGGCGGGGTCAGGTTCAGCGGGACCGGGCCGGCCGGGCGCGGGCCGATCCGGGCGGGCGGGGCGATGCCGTGCTCGGCGAGCGTGCGGCGGCCGGCGTCGCTGATCCAGTCGGTGGTCCAGGCGGGGGCGAGCACGGTGCGGACCTCGACGTCGGGGTAGCCGGCGTCGCGGAGGCTGGCGCGCAGGTCACGGCGCATCTCGTCGAGGGCGGGGCAGCCGGAGTAGGTGGGGGTGATGGTGACCACGACCCGGTCGTCGTGCTCGGTGACGTCGCGGAGGACGCCGAGGTCGGCGAGGGTGAGCACGGGCAGCTCGGGGTCGAGGACGCTCTCGGCGACCTCGCGGGCGGAACGGGAGGGTACGACTCGCGCGACGGGAGCGTACGACTCGCGGGACGGGAGGGTACGACTCGCGGGACGGGAGGGTGGGACTCGCGGGGTCACCAGGTGGCTCCGGGGAGGGAGCGGGCGAGGTGCTGCATCTCGGCCAGGAGGTAGCCGAGGGCCTCCGTGTGGGCGCCGTCGCGGCCGGTGCGGCCGGCCACGGGGGACATGGGTGGGACGGTGGGGCGCGGGAGGGTGGCGGCGGTGAGGACGGTGTCCAGGACGTCGTCGAACTCGGGGCGGGCGGTGGCCGGGTCGACGGCGATGGCGGGGAGGGACTGTTCGACGGGGTGGGGGGTGAACAGTTCGTCGACCAGGGGCCAGATCTGGTCGAGGGCGGCGATCATCCGGGTGCGGGAGTGGTCGGTGCCGCCGGCCAGGCGGAGGGTCCACTGGGCGGCGTGGTCGCGGTGGTAGGCGAGTTCCTTGACGCCCTTGGCGGCGATGGCGGCGAGGACCGGGTCGGCCGAGTGGGCGAGCTGGGTGAAGACGGCGAGGCGCCAGGTGGAGAAGACGAGGAGCCGGGCGATGGTGGTGGCGAAGTCGCCGCCGGGGCCGGGGCCGCAGTCGAGTTCGACCAGGCGGACGTTGCGGAACTCGTGCTCGTCGCGGAGGTAGGCGAGGGTGTCCTCGTCGCGGCCGGCGCCCTCGACCTCGCCGGCGCGGGTCAGCAGCAGGCGGGCCTGGCCGAGCAGGTCGAGCGCGATGTTGGCCAGGGCGACGTCCTCCTCCAGCTCGGGTGCGCGGGAGCACCACTCGGTGAGGCGCTGGGACAGGATCAGGGCGTCGTCGGCGAGCATCAGGCAATAAGTCGACAAGTCGACGGCGGACGTGTCGGCCGGCACCGCGCGGTCGACCCCGGCCAGCGGGTCGTCGAAGCCGGTGCCGAACGCCCAGTGCTGGTCGTCCCCGGCCCCGTCGGTGATCGCGTCGTACGCGTTGTCGAAACTCACGTCGCCCCCTCGCAGGCTCGGTCGCCTGTATCCATTGGTTCGCTCGCAAGCTCGCTCACAGGTGCGGCACGTCCTCGGGGATCTCGTAGAACGTCGGGTGGCGGTAGACCTTGTCGCCGGCCGGGGCGAAGAACGGGTCCTTCTCGTCCGGGGAGGACGCGGTGATCGCGGACGCCGGCACCACCCAGATGCTGACGCCCTCGTTGCGCCTGGTGTACAGGTCCCGCGCGTTCCGCAGGGCCATCTCGTCGTCGGGTGCGTGCAGCGAGCCGACGTGCACGTGGTTGAGGCCGCGCTTGCCTCGGACGAACACCTCGTACAGGGGCCAGGCCGACCTGGGGGTACTCATCGTTCCGCCTCCCCGGACTTGTCCCTGTTGGTCGCGTTGGGAATCTTGTGTTCGGCCCGGTCACGTACTTGTGGCTGGGTTGCGTCACGTTCCCCTGAGGTGACGGTCAGGGAGGTCGACAGCAGGGGCTTCAAGCGATCGCCTCCCTGTCGGTCTGCCGGTGGGCGTACGCGGCGGCGGCCTCGCGGACCCAGGCGCCGTCGTCGTGGGCGGCTCGGCGGTGCTCGATCCGCTGTCGGCTGCACGGGCCGTTGCCGCCGACGACCTGCCAGAACTCCGTCCAGTCGATCTCGCCGAAGTCGTGGTGGCCGCGGTCGGCGTTCCAGCGCAGCTCCGGGTCGGGCAGGGTGACGCCCAGGGCGTCGGCCTGCGGGACCGTCATGTCGACGAACTTCTGCCGCAGCTCGTCGTTGGTGTGCCGCTTGATGCGCCACGCCATCGACTGCGCGGTGTTCGAGGACTCCGCGTCCGGCGGGCCGAACATCATCAGCGACGGCCACCACCAGCGGTCCACCGCGTCCTGGACCATCCGGCGCTGCGCCTCGGTACCGCGCATCATCGTCATCAGCAGCTCGTATCCCTGCCGCTGGTGGAACGACTCCTCCTTGCAGATCCGGATCATCGCCCGCGCGTACGGCCCGTACGACGTGCGGCACAGCGGCACCTGGTTGACGATCGCCGCGCCGTCCACCAGCCAGCCGATCACGCCGACGTCGGCGAAGTTCAGCGTCGGGTAGTTGAAGATCGACGAGTACTTCTGCCGGCCCTCGACGAGCTTGCGGGTCAGGTCCTCGCGGTCGGCGCCGAGGGTCTCGGTCGCCGCGTACAGGTACAGCCCGTGCCCGGCCTCGTCCTGCACCTTCGCCAGCAGGATCGCCTTGCGCCGCAGCGAGGGCGCGCGGCTGATCCAGTTCGCCTCCGGCTGCATGCCGATGATCTCGGAGTGCGCGTGCTGGGCGATCTGGCGGATGAGCGTCTTCCGGTAGCCGTCGGGCATCCAGTCCCTCGGCTCGATGCGCTGCTCCGCGCCGACGACACGGTCGAACTCGCGCTCCAGTTCAGCGTCCACGACCTGATGTTACATCTGCGAGCACGATTTTCGGAAAGCTGTTATATCCGTCGGCGCAGCGCCCAGATCGCCGGTACCAGCACCGCCCACACGCCCAGGACGGTCAGCCCGACCGGCAGCAGCGTGACCACGGCCCCCCGGCCGGCCACCCGCACCAGCTCCGGATCGTCCTGCCGGTACTCGACCTCGACCACGTCGCCGACGTCGAGCCCGGCCGGGTACAGCACGCCGACCTGCGGGATCTGCTCGGCGCCGTCCGGGGTGTAGAAGCGGATCAGCGTGCGGGCGAACGTGTCGTCGAGCACCTCGGCGTTGGTGAGCACCATGCTCTCGTCGATCGCGATGTCCTCGGTCCACGCGGCGACCACGAGCACCACGCCGAGGAAGGTGACGATCCCGCCGAGGGCGAGCAGCGCCCGCGCGGCGACCCGACGGGTCAGCCGCCATCGGGCGTCGGTCCCCTGCTTCACCACGCGCCGAGCCTATCCGGCTGACGCTGAGTGGCCGGGTGCGCACGCCCACCTGGAGCAACACTACTGCGTTAGCCCGCTTGGATTACTTCTTTCGTCGGGTCCCAGGGAATTGCACTTTCCGTAATATCTCGCTGGCGCTGAGGCCCCCTACCGGGTGGTTTGCGCTTTCGCGAGATCGATGGAGGACGTGTTGCAACGAAGAATTCTCGTCGGCCTGACGAGCGCCGCCGTGGTGGCGTCCG
Organism: Actinophytocola gossypii; assembly: GCF_025165815.1. GTDB lineage: Bacteria > Actinomycetota > Actinomycetes > Mycobacteriales > Pseudonocardiaceae > Actinophytocola > Actinophytocola gossypii. Next base: position 29,293 of record NZ_JAFFZE010000016.1, read on the forward strand.
GGCTGGCGACCCTCGGTCCGGCCGCCCAGGCGGCACCCTCGCCCGGCGCTCCGCCCGCCCAGGCGAGCGCGCACACCAACGGAATCGACGACCTGCCGAGCAAGACGGAGCAGAAGCGGCGGGCACTGCGCCAGGAGGCACTGGCCGACGTGCTGTCCGGCGAGCGCGAGGCGATCAAGCGCGGGGACAGCACCGTGGTGAAGATGGGCACCAAGCCCGGCCCGGAGACCGGGAAGCGCGGCGCGAACGGCACCGTCGACCAGTACGTCGAGCTGGCCCGGGAGAAGACGGACAACATCTTCGTCGTGCTCGCGGAGTTCGGCGACCAGCGGCACCCCGACTACCCCGACCAGGACACCGACCCGAACACGCCCGGCCCGGTGAGCTTCGATGGTCCGACGCACAACGAGATCCCGGAGCCGGACCGCTCGGTCGACAACTCCACGATCTGGCAGGAGAACTACGACCGGCAGCACTACCAGGACCTGTACTTCTCCGACGACCCGAACGTCGACTCGCTCGCCAACTACTACGAGAAGCAGTCCTCCGGCCGCTACTCGGTGCAGGGCACGGTGTCGGACTGGGTCGAGGTCGAGTACAACCAGGCGCGTTACGGCCGGTCCAACGGCTACCCGTGCACCGGCAACGTCTGCAGCAACGCGTACCACCTGGTCAAGGACGGCGTGAACGCCTGGTACGACCAGCAGATCGCGGCCGGTAAGACGCCGGAGCAGATCAAGACCGAACTCGCCCGCTACGACGTGTGGGACCGCACCGACCACGACGGCGACGGGAACTTCGACGAGCCGGACGGCTACCTCGACCACTTCCAGATCGTGCACGCCGGCGGCGACCAGTCCAACGGCGACCCGATCTACGGCGAGGACGCGCTGTGGGCCCACCGCGCGTTCGCGTTCAGCGGCACCACCTCCGGTCCGGACGGCAACCTGCAGGGCGGCACCGAGATCGGCGACACCGGCCTCTGGGTCGGCGACTACACGATGCAGCCGGAGAACGGCGGCATCGGCGTGTTCGCCCACGAGTACGGCCACGACCTCGGCCTGCCGGACCTGTACGACTACTCGGGCGGCGGCTCGAACCACGTCAACTGGTGGTCGCTGATGGCCCAGCAGCGGGTCTCCGGCCCGGGCGAGGTGCTGGGCTCGCGGGTCAACGACATGGACCCGTGGTCGAAGCTGCAGCTGGGCTGGCTGGACTACGAGGTCGTGGTCGCCGGACAGCAGCGGACGCTGGAGCTGGGTCCGCACGAGTACAACTCGACCAAGCCGCAGGGCGTCGTGGTGGTGCTGCCGGACAAGGAGGTCGAGTCCGAGCACGGGGCGCCGGCGGCCGGCGAGTACCAGTGGTGGTCGACCAAGGGCGACGACCTGGACACCACGATGACCAGGACCGTCGACCTGACCGGCGCGTCCACCGCGTCACTCGATCTCCGGACGCGGTACCAGATCGAGCAGGACTTCGACTACCTGTACGTGCAGGCGTCCACCGACGGCGGGGACACCTGGACGTCGCTGGACGGCACCGTCGACGGCGCGGCGTTCCCGCGTGACGGCGACGGGCAGCCGGCGCTGACCGGGACGTCGGAGGACCAGTGGGTCGACCTGAGCGTTCCGCTCGACCAGTTCGCCGGGTCGGAGATCCAGCTGCGGTTCCGGTACATCACCGACGGGGCCCTGGTGCAGAACGGCTTCTTCGCCGACGAGCTCGTCGTGTCGGCCGACGGCCAGCCGATCTTCACCGACGGCGCCGAGGACGGCGCGAACGGCTGGACGCTGAACGGTTTCCGGCCGACGAAGGCGGTGGAGACCGAGCTGTTCGACAACTTCTACATCGCGTCGAACCGGACCTACGAGTCCTACGGTCAGTACATGGAGACCGGCCCGTACAACTTCGGGTTCCCGGACCGGCCGGACTGGGTCGAGCACTTCCCGTACGAGACCGGTCTGCACGTCTGGTACTGGGACACGTCGCAGTCGGACAACAACACCAGCCAGCACCCCGGTGAGGGTCTCGCGCTCCCGGTCGACGCCCACCCGGCGCCGATCCACAACCTGGAGGGCGAGATGTGGCGGGAGCGGATCGCGGGTTACGACGCGCCGTTCTCGCTGTCCAAGGCGGAGTCGTTCACGCTGCACGTGAACGGCAAGCCGAGCTACATCCGCGGCCAGGCCGCGGTGCCGAAGTTCGACGACACCAGGAAGTACTGGTACGCCGAGCAGCCGTTCTCGGGCGTGAAGCTCCCGGCGACGGGGACGACGATCAAGGTGCAGAAGCAGCAGGGCACCTCGATGAAGATCCGCATCGGCAGCAAGTAGTCCACGAGAACGAGGCGGGCCTCTTCCCCTGAGGCCCGCCTCGTTCTCGTCATGGCCGCCAGGCGGGGTCGCGGCCGATGAAGGCCATCAGCCGGTCCTGCGCCGGGGCGTCGTCGGCGACCGGCACGGCCGGGCCGAACTGCCCGCTGTCGCGCAGCATCCGCTCCGCCGGCACCATGGCCGCCAGCCCGGCGGCGCAGCGCTCCTGGTCCAGGTCGGGCTCGCGGCCGAGAGCCTTGGCGAGGTCCCAGGAGTGCAGCCAGACGTCGTCGGTGTAGAACTGGTCGATCGCCTCGTCGACCGGCTTGTCGCCGGTGTGCGGGTTGCTCAGCACCCGCCCGGCCGGGTCGTCGAGGATCGCCTGGATGTCGGTGACGTGCTGCTTCCAGGCGCCGACCGGGTCGGCCCCGACGTCCAGCGCCGGCAGCTCGATCCCGGCGCCCTGGAGGAAGCCCCGGGGCCACTCGACCAGGTGCCGCACGATGTCGACGGCCGTCCAGTCCGCGACCGGGCTGGGCCGGGACCAGTCGCCGGGCGAGGCGGACTCGACCAGTTCGGTGAACCGGGCCGCGTCGCGGGCGTGCCGCTCGGCGGGCGCCGTCATCGCTTCTCGAGCAGTTCGTCGAGCTTCTCGTAGCCCTCGTTGACCCCGACGTCCATGCCGCTGGACAGCATGGCGTCCCGGGTCTCGAAGTCCGCGACCACGCTCAGCGTGCGCAGCCGGGTGCGGCCGCCGTCGAGCTCCTCGAAGGTCAGCGTCTCCAGCGCGACGCCGTCGGGCTGGCCCTCGTAGGTGAAGGTCCAGACGATCCGCTCGTTCCGCCGGACCTCGTGGAAGCTGCCGAAGAAGGAGGCGATCTCCTCGCCGTCGCGGTCGTTGGCGAAGGCCCACGCGCCGCCCGTGCTGGGCTCCCACCTGGTGATCCGGGTGGTGAGCGAGCGCGGGCCGATCCACTTGGCGTAGAGCTCGGGGTCGACGTGGGCGCGGAACACCTGCTCCGGGCTGGCGTCGAACTCCCGGACGATCTCGATCGTCGGCACCTTCTCGTCGGCGGCGATGGTGGTCTCGTGCCTGGTCATGGTCATGACGCGTCCTTCCGGGGCTGTTTCTGCTGGTTCTCGTCGGCGAGCAGGGCGTCGAGGCGCCGGTAGCGCTCCTCGACCTGCTGGCGGTACCGCTCGATCCACTTCGTCATCAGGTCGAACACCTCCGCGTCCAGGTGGACCGGTCGGCGCTGGGCGTCCTTGCTACGGGTGACCAGGCCGGCTTCCTCGAGCACCTTCACGTGCTTGGAGACCGCCTGGAGGCTCATGTCGTACGGCTCGGCCAGCTCGCCCACGGTCGCGTCCGAGGTGGCCAGTCGGGCCACCAGGTCGCGCCGGGTCGGGTCGGCCAGTGCCGCGAACGCTCGGTTCAGCCGTTCGGTGCTGTCCTCCACCACTCTTCCTCAACTTGTCGGTTGAGTATGAAGGTAGACCGCGCCACCGGCGTTGTCAACCAGATGGTTGAGCGAGGGTGGGAGCGTCCCCAACACCGCCCCTACCATCACTGGCCGCTGGCGTTGGGAGCGATCGTGGGCGCGTCAGTGGAGGGTGGCGGTGACCTCGGTGCGGAGGCGGGCGTGGAGGTCGCGGAGGGGGGCGCGGGTGGTCCGGACCTCGACGACGCGCGGACCCCGGGCGGGGCGGAGCGCGGCACGGAAGGCCTCGCGGTCGGGGGCGAGTGTGTGTGGGATGCCGTAGCCGGCGCACAGGGCGGCCAGGTCGGCCTGGTGGGGGGTGCCGAAGACGCGTTCGAAGCTTTCCTGGTGTTCGGCGGCGCCCTGTTCCAGCAGGGAGAAGATGCCGCCACCCGCGTCGTTGTTGACGATGACCGTCAGGTCCGGGCGGGGTTCCTGGGGACCGAGGAGTAGGGCGTTGACGTCGTGCAGGAACGTCACGTCGCCGATCAGGGCGTAGGTGGGGCGGGCGGTCGCCAGGGCGATCCCGGCGGCGGTCGACGTGTTGCCGTCGATGCCGGCCACGCCCCGGTTGGCGAACACCGCCACGTCGGAGCGGGGCTCGGCCACCAGGTCCACGTCGCGGATGGGGTTGGACGAGCCGAGGAACAGGTTCGTGCCGGTGGGGATGGTGGCCAGGACGTCCGCGGCCAGGTGCAGGCCGGTTGGCCACTCCTGTTCGTCGAGGAGCTTGTCCACGGCGGTGTGGGCGTTGGTGTCGGCGTGGCGCCAGGCCGGCAACCAGTCCGGGTCCACGTCGGCGACGTGGGGCATGTCGTCGAGGTCGAGCCAGGTGCGGACCTGGACGGCCAGGTGTTGGGGATCCGTCCACGCCGGCGCGTCGTCGATGACGTAGGTCGGGGCCTGGGTCCGCACGCGGCCGATCGCGCGGGACAGCGTCGGGCGGCCGACGACCACCACCGCGTCGGGGCGCAGGGTGTCGGGGAGATCGGCGGACAGGAGCAGGGTCCCTCGGCGGAGGACGTTCGCGCCGCCGGACAGGGCGGCCGCGTGGGCCGGGGGTTCGGCCACGGCCGGCCAGCCGGCGATGGCGGCGACCGCCGCGGCGGCCCGGGCGCGGGCGGGGCTCCCGCTGCCGAGGACCATGAGGGTGCGGGCGGGCAGGGGGAAGTCGACGCGGCTGACCGGCGTGGCGGCTGGGGCCACGGTGGTCCAGGACCGGCCGTCGGGGCGGCCGTCGAGGGAGTCCGGCCAGTGGGGTTCGAAAGTGGGGACCAGGGGCTCGCGGAACGGGACGTTGACCTGGACCGGGCCACCCTGTTCGGCGTGCGCGACGGCTCGGCAGACGAGGGCGCGCCACACCGCCTGTTGGCCGGGGCGGCGTTCGGCCACCGGGAACTCGACGGCGCCGGCGGCGGGGCCGAACAGGGCGCGCTGGTCGACGGTCTGATTGGCGCCGGTGCCGTGCAGCTCGGGCGGGCGGTCCGCGGTCAGCAGCAGGAGGGGCACGCGGGCGTGGCTCGCCTCCAGGACGGCGGGGTGCAGGTTCGCCACGGCGGTGCCGGAGGTGCAGGTCAGGGCCACCGGGCGGGCGCTACCCGTCGCGAGGCCCAGGGCCAGGAACGCCGCCGCCCGCTCGTCGACGCGGACGTGCAGGGTGACGCGGCCGGACCTGGCCGCCTCGAACAGCGCCATCGACAGCGGGGCGTTGCGGGAGCCGGGGCACACCACGACGTGCTCCACGCCGCACCGCACCAGCTCGTCGGTGATCACCGAGGCCTGCGCGGTGGACGGGTTCATCCCCACCACCAGCCCTGCAGGACCCGGGCCCGCAGCGCGGCGACCGCCAGCTCGCGACCCACCTCGTTGAGGCCGACCGGGCGCTCCACGTCGTCGGTCAGCAGGGCGCCGACCACCCGCAGGTCCCACAGGGCCTCCACCCGCAGGCGCAGCACGTCCTCCCGCGACGGCGGCGGGTCGACGGCGTACTCCGCCAGCACGACGCCGAGCCTGCGGTCGATCGCCGCGCGGTCGACGCGGTTCTCCAGCAGGAGCATGGTCAGCACCGTCTCCAGCACGTGCTGGCGGTGCGGCGGGTCCGCGTACCCGATGAACGTCGTGGCCAGCGCCTCGAACAGGGTGCGGTCGTCCGCAAGCGCGTCCTCGCCGACGTGGGTCAGGCGCAGGCGGCCGTCCTCGTGGTCGACGAGCTCGCAGCGGTAGGCCAGGTCGCGGAGCTGGCCCACCGGCGGCCAGTGCGACTCGCTGCGGCCGCTGCCGGGGAACGTGCGCGCGCACGGCATCGCCTCGACCAGGCTGGCCACCAGGTCCGTCGGCAGGTAGCCGGCCCTGGTCAGCTTCGCGCCCGGACCGGCGCAGCTCTCCAGCAGCAGGCGCAGCGGGGCGAGCGCGGGGGCCGTGTCGAGTTCGGTGCGCGGCGGGGTGGCCACGTCGGGCTCGGTGCGCACGAGCTGCTCGCGCAGTGCCTGGCTGGGGGTCTGGCGGGACCAGTACCGCATCCGTTCGGCGACCATCGCCTGGACGACCGTGCGGGCGCCGTCGTCGGCGATCCGGCTGCCCAGCAGGTCGAGGGCGAGCACCAGGCGCAGGGTGTCGGTCGCGGGGGTGGCCAGCGGGATCTGCCCCTCGGCGATGGCGGTCTCCAGCGCGCGGGCGATCGCGTCGAACGCGGCCGCCTCGTACGGGCCCGGCTCGGGCAGCCAGGCGATGTCCAGCTCCTCGGGCGGCAGCACGCCTGAGTCGTCCATCGCGTTGATCGCCAGCTCCGCGCAGCGCTCCCGGTCGCCGGCCGCGGCCAGCACCCGCTCCGTCCAGCGGCCCCGGCAGATCGCCGCGTACCGGGGCTCGCCGGTGAGGTCGAAGAACTCCGCGAACGCCGCCGCCACCGGGCGCCCGTCGGGCGGGTCGCCGGCACGCACCATCCTGGGCAGGATCAGCCACAGGTACCGCTGCACGTCGAACTGCGAGGCCCGGTAGCCGGTGTCGCCACCGGACAGCCCGTGCCACGCCTCGCTCACCCGGCGACCGGAGGCCAGGTCCCGGCCGCACAGGAGATCCAGCGCGGTGTCGACGTCGTGCACTGGGTCAGCTTGACACGGCGGTCCGACGGCGCGCGATTCACCGGGCGCTTCGGCGGGCCCATATGCTCGCCTGCGTGGCAGAACACCCCGTGTCCGAGCTGTTCGATCCCGCGGCCTGGCGGGAGGTCGATGGCTTCGACTTCACCGACATCACCTACCACCGAGCGGTCGACACCGGAGCCGTGCGGATCGCGTTCGACCGGCCGGAGGTACGCAACGCGTTCCGCCCGCACACCGTCGACGAGCTGTACCGGGCGCTCGACCACGCCCGGATGACCCCGGACGTCGGCTGCGTGCTGATCACCGGGAACGGCCCGTCGCCCCGGGACGGCGGCTGGGCGTTCTGTTCGGGCGGTGACCAGCGGATCCGCGGCCGGACCGGGTACCAGTACGCGTCCGGCGAGACCGCGTCGACGGTGGACCCCGCGCGGGCGGGCCGGCTGCACATCCTGGAGTGCCAGCGGCTGATCCGGTTCATGCCGAAGGTCGTGATCGCGGTGGTGCCGGGGTGGGCGGCCGGTGGCGGGCACAGCCTGCACGTCGTCTGCGACCTGACGCTGGCCAGCGAGGAGCACGCGCGGTTCAAGCAGACCGACGCGGACGTCGGCAGCTTCGACGGCGGGTTCGGCTCGGCCTACCTGGCGCGTCAGGTGGGGCAGAAGTTCGCCAGGGAGATCTTCTTCCTGGGGCGGGCGTACACCGCCGCCGACATGCACCGGATGGGCGCGGTGAACGCCGTCGTGCCGCACGCGGAGCTGGAGGCGACCGCGCTGGAGTGGGCGCGGGAGGTCAACGGGAAGTCACCGACCGCGCAGCGGATGCTGAAGTACGCGTTCAACCTGATCGACGACGGGCTGGTCGGCCAGCAGCTGTTCGCCGGGGAGAGCACGCGGCTGGCGTACATGACCGACGAGGCGGTGGAGGGCCGGGACGCCTTCCTGGAGAAGCGGGACCCGGACTGGTCGCCGTTCCCCTACTACTACTGAGGAGCCGGACATGGCCATCACGATCGCGATCCTGGTCGCGCTGCTGGTCGGGGTGGTGTTCGGGTTCGGACTCGGGCGCCGGCAGGGGGTCACCGAGGGCCGCCGGTCGGCGCTGCGCGACCTGCGCCGGGGCGAGCTGCCGGACGAGCACTGACCCGCGTCTCCTTCGATGGACGCGTCCGGATCGAGCGGACGTCGGCCAGGGTCGAGCCGTTCTGGGCGCTCGGCGAGCGCGGGCCGCGCTGAGGCGACAATGACCGGCGTGCGTGTGGTGGAGCTTGCCGGTCCGGGTGACGTCGCCGAGTTGACGGCGGCGGTGCGGGCCGCGCTCGACGGGTCGGGGCCGGCGGTGTTGCCGGTGTCGGCCGGGGATCCCCGGCGGGGTGAGCTGGTGGCGCGGCTGGCGCCGGAGCGGCCGGTGGCGCCGGGGACGGCGTTGGTGGTGGCGACGTCCGGGTCGACCGGGGTGGCGAAGGGCGTGCTGCTGTCGGCTCGTGCGCTGACGGCCTCGGCGACGGCCACGCACGCGCGGCTGGGCGGGCCGGGGCGGTGGTTGCTGACGTTGCCGGGGCAGCACATCGCCGGGGTGCAGGTGATCGTGCGGGCGTTGCTCGCCGGCGCGGAGCCGGTGGTGGCGCACACGTTTGCCGAGGGCGCGGACCAGCTGTTCCGGCTTCCCGGGCCGCACTACACCGCGCTGGTACCGACCCAGCTGGCGCGGATGGTCGACGAGCCGGACACGCTGCGCCGGTTCGACGCGGTGCTGCTCGGCGGCGCGGTCACTCCGGCCCGGCTGCTCGACCGGGCCCGGGACGCGGGCATCCGGGTGGTGACCACGTACGGCATGTCGGAGACCGCGGGCGGCTGCGTGTACGACGGGCTCCCGCTGGACGGTGTCGGCGTGCGGATCGCGGACGGCCTGGTCGAGCTGTCCGGGCCGACGCTGGCGGACGGCTACCGGCTCGACCCGGCGGCGACCGAGGCGGCCTTCGCGGGCGGCTGGTTCCGCACGGCCGACCTGGGGACGCTGCACGAGGGCAGGCTGACCGTGCACGGGCGGGCGGACTTCGTGATCAACACCGGCGGGGTGAAGGTGGTGCCGGCCGCGGTCGAGGACGTGCTGACCGCACAGCCGGGGGTGGCCGAGGCATGCGTGGTCGACCTGCCGGACCAGGAGTGGGGGCAGTTGGTCGCCGCGGCCGTGGTGCCGGCCGATCCGGCCGCGCCGCCGCCGGTGTCGGCGCTGCGGGACGCTGTGCGGGCGGCGCTCGGCGGCCCGTCGGTGCCCAAGCTGGTGCGGTTCGCCGACGCGTTGCCGCTGCGTGGGCCGGGGAAGGTGGACCGGGCAGGGGTGCGGGCGGCACTGCGCAAGGGGTGAAACCCGATCGGGGGAAATCGGACGGCGGGCGGCCACGCCGCGTTGACATCCGGACACCCGGCGCCTTGCCTTGACCGGCATGAAGCCAGTCCTGGTCATGATCCTGACCGCTTGGCTACTCGGCCCGGCGGCGACGTCGGCACCGGCGGCCGCCGAGGGTGGCCTGCGGGTCGACCTCGACCGCGAGTCCGCGTCGACCAACGTCGTGGCGACCGACGAGCTGCGGCTGAGCGCGGCGGCCAACCGGATGGAGTCGCTGCGCACCGGGTTCGCGGTGTACCGGCTGCCAGTCACCCGCCCGGCGAACACGTTCGAGGCAACGGTGGACAGCACGGTGCCACCGGACGCCCGCCTCGCCGTCGACGTACGCGCCCGGCACGACGGGCAGTGGTCCGAGTGGACCGAGATCCGCCCCGACGCGCCCACGACGCTCCCGGCCGCCTCCGGCACCGTCGAGGTCCGGGTGATGCTGATCGCCCCGGACGGAACGGCGTCCCCGGTGCTGCGGTCGCTGACCGTCACCCCGTCGCGGACGGCGGCCGCGCCGGCCAGGGCGGCCGGCCCGGTCTCGTACCGGGTGTTCGCCACCCGCGAGGGCCTGGTCGGCGGCACCACGGCGAACGGGCACGTGATCACCCGGCGGGACCACTTCGTGGCGCTGCCGTCGCGCCGTGGCCTGTCGCGGGACCGGTCCGGCGAGTACAGCGTGCGGGTGTGCGCGGCGAACGGCCGGTGCGAGTGGGCGCCGGTGTGGGACGTCGGCCCGTGGAACACCCGCGACGACTACTGGAACGAGCGCCGCGAGCAGTGGCGCGGCCTGCCGAGGGGGCTGCCGCAGGCGCAGGCGGCGTACCAGAACGGGCACAACGGCGGGAAGGACCAGTTCGGCCGGCAGGTGGCCAACCCGGCGGGGATCGACCTGGCCGACGGCACGTTCTGGGACGGGCTGCGGCTGCGGAACAACGCGTGGGTGACGGTGACCTACCTGTGGACCGGTGGCGGCCCGGCGGGTCGGGTCGACACGCACGGCACGCCGCTGAACGTGCGCGAGCGCCCGACCAGGCACTCCCCGAACGTCGGGTTCGCGGCGGAGTACGCGCGGGTCGGGATCCAGTGCTCGGTGCGCGGTGACCACGCGGAGGGCACCCAGGGCCGGACGAACGTCTGGTACCGCCTGGCCCCGGGGAAGTTCGTGTCCGCCGCGTGGGTCGCGGGTGCCGCCGGGGTGCGCGCCTGCTGATCGGCTCGGCTGATCGGCGATGATGGGCGCATGGTCGCCACCGCCGCCCAGTGGGTACAGGGAGCTCGGGTCCGCACGCTGCCGAACTCGGTGGCGCCGGTGATCGTCGGCGCGGGGGCGGCGGGGGCGGTCGAGCGGTTCAACTGGTGGGCGTCGCTGCTCGCGCTGGTGGTGGCGCTGGCGTTGCAGGTGGGGGTGAACTACGCCAACGACTACTCCGACGGCGTACGCGGAACGGACGCCGAGCGGGTCGGCCCGCTGCGCCTGGTCGGTTCCGGGCTGGTCACGCCGTCGGCGGTGAAGCGAGCGGCGTTCACGTGCTTCGCCGTGGCGTGCGCGGCGGGTCTGGTGCTGGTGGCGCTGACCGGCCTGTGGTGGATGGTGGCCATCGGGGCGGTGTCGGTGGCCGGGGCGTGGTTCTACACCGGCGGGTCGAGGCCGTACGGCTACTCGGGCTGGGGCGAGGCCGCGGTGTTCGTGTTCTTCGGCCTGGTTGCGGTGCTGGGGACGCAGTACGTGCAGGCGGAACGGGTGACGTGGCTCGGGGTCGCCGGGGCGGTGGCGCTCGGCGCGTTCTCCGCCGCCGTACTGGTGGCGAACAACCTCCGCGACGTCCCCACCGACCGCACGACGGGCAAGCGCACCCTGGCGGTCCGCCTCGGCGAGGAACGGACGCGGGTGCTGTACGTGGCGCTGGTGAGCGTGCCGTTCGCGGTGGCGGCCCTGGCCGCGGTGGCGACGCCGTGGGTCCTGGTGACCCTGGCGGCGGCGGTACTGGTGGCGCCGGGGGTACGCATCGTGCTCGCCGGCCGGGAAGGACCGGCCCTGATCCCGGTGATCCAGTCCACCGGCCTGGCCATGCTGGCCTGGGCACTCCTCGCCGGCACCACCTTCTGGCTCGGGTGACCGCTTTGCTCAGGCGGGCCAGGAGCCGGTGGTGAGGAAGTCTGCCACGCTGGTTCGGTGGGGGGTCAGGTCGAGGTTGTTGGTGGCGAGCCAGGTGTCGTCGTAGTAGGTGTTGCCGTAGCGGTCGCCCGCGTCGCAGAGGAGGGTGACGACGCTGCCGGAGCGGCCCGCCGCTCGTAGTTCGGCCACGAGTTGGAACGCGCCCCAGAGGTTCGTGCCGGTGGAGCCGCCGACGCGGCGGTTGAGGATCGGTTCCACGGCGTGGATGGTGGCCAGGGACGCCGCATCCGGCACCTTGATCATGCGGTCGATGACCTGGCCGATGAAGGACGGCTCCACCCTCGGCCTGCCGATGCCTTCGATGCGGGAGCCATGGCACGCGGTCAGCTCGGGCTCCGAGTCGCGCCAGGCGTCGAAGAAGACGGAGTGTTCGGGGTCGACGACCGCCAGCCTGGTGCGGAGTTGGCGGTAGCGGATGTACCGGCCGACGGTCGCGCTGGTGCCGCCGGTGCCGGCGCCGACGACCACCCACTCGGGCTCCGGATGCGGTTCCAGGGCCATCTGCTCGAAGATCGACTCGGCGATGTTGTTGTTGCCGCGCCAGTCGGTCGCGCGTTCGGCGTGGGTGAACTGGTCCATGAAGTGGCCGTTCAGCTCGTCGGCCAGGCGGTGGGACTCGGCGTAGAGGCGGCTCGGCTCGTCGACGAAGTGGCAGCGGCCGCCCTGGCGTTCGATGAGGTCGACCTTTTCCGCACTCGTCGTTCTGGGCATCACGGCGATGAACGGGAGGCCGAGCATTCTGGCGAAGTAGGCCTCGGAGACCGCGGTCGAACCGGAGGACGCCTCGATGACGGGGGTGCCTTCGACGATCCAGCCGTTGCACAGCGCGTACAGGAACAAGGACCTGGCCAGGCGATGTTTCAACGAACCGGTGGGGTGCGTCGACTCGTCCTTGAGGTACAGGTGAACGTTCCACTCTGGCGGCAGCGGGAACGGGATCAGGTGCGTGTCCGCACTCCGGTTGGCGTCCGCCTCGATGACGCGGACGGCCTCGTTCACCCACGTCCTGGTCTTCTCGCAGCACCGGTCTACGGCGGACATCAGTCCTCGTGCTCCTCGCCGCGCAGTTGGGCGCGCAGCCGGTCGCGTTCGGCGTCCCGGGTCTCGCCGCGTTTGGCCAGGCCGGTGGTGACGCGGCGGTTGAGGTCGCGGAACAGCAGCAGGCCGAGCGGGAAGCCGACCACGACCGCCACCGCCAGGCTCACCAGCAACGGCACCTTGAACGCCATCAGCACCAGCGCGACCACCACCACCAGGCCGATCCGCACCAGCGTGTACAGCGCCAGGTCGCGCCGCAGCTCACTCGTCATCCCCATTCACCTCCGCGTCCGCCTCGGACGTGTTCGGCCGGCCCTCGAACCGGGTCGACAGCACCAGCGTCGTCCTGGTGCGCGCGACGCCGCCGATACGCCGGAGGCCGCCCAGGGTGTGCTCGAGGTCGTCGACCGTCGCCACCCGCACCTTGACCACGAACGACTCGTCGCCGGCCACCCGATAGCACGACTCGACCTCCGGCAGCTGCGCGAGCGCCGCGGCCACGTCCTCGTCGTCGGCCACGTCGGTCGAGTGGATCCCGATCAGCGCGGTGACCCCGAGACCGACCGACGACGGGTTCACCACCGCGTGGTACCCGGTGATCACTCCGGTGGCCTCGAGCTTGCCGACCCGCTCGTGCACCGCCGACGCGGACAGGCCGATCTGGCGCCCAAGCTCGGCGTAGGTCGCCCGGCCGTTCTCGCGCAGCGCCGCGATGATCCTGCGATCGACGATGTCCACGACCGCGAGCCTATCGGCCGGCCCGGGACGCCCGAACCAGCCGTTTTGTCCCTTACTACCTCTTTACCATCAGACAACCGTTCGAGTACCCGACGGGCGAGATGACACGATTGCTCCCGTCCGGTTCCTGCACGACAGAGGAGGACTCGTGACCGCAGCACACGTCGGCGAACGACTGCTGACCCCTGGCGAGGTCGCGGCGCTGTTCCGCGTCGACCCGAAGACCGTCACCCGCTGGGCCACGGCGGGACGCATCGGCTCCATCCGCACTCCGGGCGGTCACCGGCGCTTCCGCGAGTCCGAGGTGAAGACCCTGCTCGCCGAGCTGACCACCGAGGCCACCAAGGGCGACGGGCCGGCATAACGCGACTCACAGTCACCACCCGCACCCTGGCCCCCCGCAAACGGGACAAACGGGTTAATCTCGGTGGAGAGAACTCCCGGGAGGTGGCACGATGCTCTACCTGCTCGCCGCGATCGGTGCGATCTGCGTCGCCGTGCTGTTGTGGCGGGCGTTCGTGTCGAACTCCGTCGAGCAGGGCGAACGCCGTCCGGTTCGACCGATTCGACCAATGCGCCCCGCCCGTCCGGCCCGTCGGGCACCCATCGCGCCCGACGACGACCCGGACTTCCTGCGCAAGCTCGGTGAGCGCAAGCCGCCGGCCGACCCGGACGGCAAGCAGCCGCCGGCCTAACGCATGTAGGTGAACTCGCTGGGGAACGCGTCCGCCACGGTCGCGGCCAGCTCCAGCAGCGCGAGCCGGGTCGGCGCGGCCAGCCGGTCGAGCTCGATCTCCGCGCCCTCCTCGAGGTGCGGGTCGAACGGGATCCGGCACACCGCCCGGCAACGCGCGCCGAAGTGCTGCGCGAGCTTGTCCAGGTCGACCGACCCGGAGCCGGGACGCACCGAGTTGATCACCGCCACCGAGCGGGACACCAGGTCGCGGTAGCCGTGCACGTCCAGCCAGTCGAGCGTGGCCGACGCGCTGCGGGCGCCGTCCACCGACCCGGACGAGACGATGACCAGCGAGTCGGCGATGTCCAGCACGCCCTTCATCGCCGAGTGCATCAGGCCGGTGCCGCAGTCGGTGAGCACGATGTTGTAGAAGTGCTCGAGCAGCGCGACCGTGCGGCGGTAGTCGTCCTCGCTGAACGCCTCGGACACCGCCGGGTCCTGCTCGCTGGCCAGCACCTCGAGCCGGCTGGGGCCCTGTGAGGTGTAGGCGCGGATGTCGCTGTACCGGTGGATCCGGTCGGCGTCGCGCAGCAGGTGCCGGACGGTCGCGGTGGTTTCCAGCGGGATCTTCTGGCTGAGCGTGCCCCGGTCGGGGTTGGCGTCCACGGCGATGACGCGGTCGCCGCGCAGGGACGAGAACGTGGAGCCGAGCGTGGTCGTCGTGGTGGTCTTGCCGACGCCGCCCTTGAGGCTCAGCATGGCGATCTTGTAGCAGCCGCGCAGGGGCTGGTTGACCCGCCCGATCAGCTCGCGGCGGTGCACGTCGGCCGGGCTCTCGCCGACGTTGATCAGGTGCCCGGAGGCCACGTAGACGGCCTTGCGCCAGCCGGACTGGGGGCGGCGCTTGGCCTGCTTGATCAGCTTGGCCGAGGACAGCTCGTCGGACTTGCCATGACGGGGCTGTTGGGGTTGCTGCGGCTGCTGGTACTGCTGCTGGGGGTACTGCTGCTGGCCGTAGCCGGGCGGCGGGACCGGCTGCGGACCGGAGGGCGTGGCCTCGGCGTAGCCGGGCTGGACCGGCTGCGGGCCGGACGGGGTGACCTCGGCGTAGCGCGGGCCGGACGTCGAGGGGTCGCCGTACTGGGGGCCGCCCTGGTGCGGGCCGGAGGCCGAGGGGTCACCGTACGGGTGGGAGCCGGAAGCGGCGGGGTCGCCGTACTGGGGGCCGCCCTGGTGCGGGCCGGAGGCCGACGGGTCGCCGTACTGAGGGCCACTCTGGTGCGGGCCGGAGGCCGCAGGGTCACCGTACGGGTGCGGGCCGGAGGCGGCGGGGTCGCCGTACGGGTGCGGGCCGGAGGCGTTCGGGTCGGCGTACGGCTGGGGGCCGGACGGGGTCGGGTCGGTGTACTGCGGCTGCGGGTGCCCCTGGGTCGGTCCCGGCTGGGCCGGGTCGGGATGCCGGGCCGAGTCCGTGCGCACGTCCTCGTCCAGGTGTGACCGTGGGCCGAAGTCCTGCTGGTCCGACCCGCCTTCGGCGCGAGCCCGCTGACCGGGCGGCAACCAGGAGAAGTCCTGGCCCACTCCAGCCGTGTCCGGCTCGCCTTCGCGCCCACTCACCGCTGGGTTCCTCCCTGAAAAGACTGCCCGAGACCGCCTCCGGACGCGACGGTAGTCGCAGGGCGGAGACAGCGTCGACACCGGGGGCCACCGGTGTTCGCACCAGCAACCGTGCCGGGTCGGCCGGGCCGGCCTCTCAGCGGATCCCTACTTGCCGACCAGGTCGGCCATCGGGTCGTCGATCATCGTCATGGCCGGGCGGTCGCCCGCGCTGAGCAGCCCGGTGACCGGGGACAGCACGTCGCCGACGGTGTCGGTGACCGGGTCGAGGATGCCGCCGACGGTGTCGGTCACCGGGGTCACGATCTGCTCGACCGGGCCGGGCCGCGGCTCCGGCGCGGGCTCCGGGGCGGGCGGCGGCGGCGTGGGCTGGGGTGCCGGCTGCGGTGCGGGAGCGGGGGCCGGGGCGGGCGCGGGCTGGGGTGCGGGGGTGGTGATGTCACCGCCGCTGCCGCCGCTGCCGCCGTGAGCGCCGCTGGGCGCCTGGCGGTCGGGAGCCGGGGTGACCGAGCCGACCGGCTTCGGCGCCGGCTTCTCGGCGGGCTTGCGCTTGTCGGAGTCGGCTTCCCGGTCGGGCGGGGCGACGGCGGCCGGGCCGCCGATGTCGTTCGGGTTGTTGCCGGGCGACGCGGGGGCGTGCTCCGGCGCGGCGTGGTCGGTGGCGAGTGGCACGCCGTTGTTCAGGCCGAGCGCGCCGGCCGCGAACGTGCCGGCGACGAG
This sequence comes from Actinophytocola gossypii, assembly GCF_025165815.1. Lineage (GTDB taxonomy): Bacteria > Actinomycetota > Actinomycetes > Mycobacteriales > Pseudonocardiaceae > Actinophytocola > Actinophytocola gossypii. The sequence continues at coordinate 45,549 of NZ_JAFFZE010000016.1, forward strand.
CAGCGCGCCGGCGGCGACCCCGAAGGTCCACTTGCGGCCGGTGCCGGTCTCGTCGACCTCGTCGGCCGGATCGGCGTAGGTCCGGGGAACCCCTAACGGGTGCTCGCGACGTAACCGTCGCTCAGCCGGAACGCGATCGTGACCACCATAAGCAGCTGCGTAACTCAATTGCACCCTCCTGGCCTGTAAGCCTCACCCACAAGGGTGATCTTGGCGAACCCCGGTGGCGGAGAGTACTGATCCTTTGGCGGCTTGTCCAACCGGACTGGTCAGCCGTTCGCGTAGGAGTGCAGGCCCGCGACGACCAGGTTGATGAAGAACAGGTTGAACACCATCACGGCGGCGCCGAGGATGTTGATCGCCGCCGCGCGGCCGCCGCGCCAGCCGGCGGTGGCCCGCGAGTGCAGGTAGGCGGCGTAGACGATCCAGGCGACGAACGCCACGACCTCCTTGGGGTCCCAGCCCCAGAACCGGCCCCAGGCCGACTCGGCCCAGATGGCGCCGAAGATCACCCCGGCGGTGTAGATCGGGAACGCGAACACCGTGGTGCGGTAGGCGACCTGGTCGAGCACGTCGGCGGCGGGCAGCCGGCCGGCCCACTCCGGCTTGCGCACCTTGATCAGGTACAGCACCGACACCACCCCGGGCACCAGCACCATCCCGCTGCCCAGCGCGATCGAGACGACGTGGATCACCAGCCAGTACGACTGCAGGGCCGGCTGCACGGGAGCGGCCTCGGTGTAGAGGACAACGCCGCCCAGGAACATCAGCACGATCACCGGCAGCAGCACCCACACCGACAGGTGCTGGATCGCGAACCGGCGCAGGATCACCAGCCAGGTGATCACCGCGGCCAGGCACAGCGTCGCGCCGTACTCGTACATGTTGCTCCACGGCACCCGCCCGGTGGCGAACCCGCGCAGCACCAGCGCGGCGACGTGCAGGCCGACGCCGAGCACGGTCAGCGCGACCGCCATCCGCCCGAACCGGCGAGCCCGCTCGGCCCGCCCGGACGTGGCAGGTTCCGGCCGCTCCGGCGGCTCCGGCGGCTCGACCGGGGCGCCGGCGCCGACGAGCTCCCGCGTCCGCTCCGTCCGCTCCGCCTGCCGGGTGCCGTGCCGGCCGAACGCCTGGTCGACCAGGGAGAACAGCATCGCGAGCACGTACACGCCGACCGCGGAGCCGTAGCACCAGTCGCTGTAGGTGGAGAGCGTCTCGTCGACCGGCATCAGGTCTCCCTCCCTGCGGGGACGCGCTCGGCGTCCTCCGGTTCCGGCTCCAGCAGGTCGTCGGCGATCCGGCCGAACTCCTCGCCGTAGCCGGCCTGGTCGGTGCGGGCGAGGCCACCGAGCACGACCACGGTACGACCGGTGCCGTCGTCATCGGTAATCGGGGTCGCGCGCACCCAGACCCGCCTGCGCTTGATCGTCAGCGACGTGACCAGCCCCAGGACCAGCGCGACCGCGAACCCGAGCACCCACACCTGGGTCGGGTCGTGCGAGACCTGGAGGTAGGCGAACCGCTCGACGCCGTCGAAGTGGACCACGGTGCCGTCGTCGAGCCGGATCTCCTCGCCGGGGCGCAGGTTCTCCCGCGCCACCCGCTCCAGCCTGCCCTGGTCGACCATCCGCTGGTCGATCTCGAAGATGGACTGGCCGCGGCCGGAGTTCGTGCCGAGGTCGCCGCGCATCACGTCGACCGCCACGGCCGGGTCGCGGGCCTCCGGGAACGCGGAGGCGAGCACGTTGCCCTGCAGCACGGCCGTCGGCGCGAACAGGCCGGTGACCGCGATCTGCTTCTCCCGCCGCTCGGCCGGGTCGGTGATGCCGGGCGGGTCGAACTTGGTCGCGCCCTCGGAGAGGTAGGTCTGCAGGTCGACCGGGCGCCACTGGATGGTCTGGGTGCGCTGCTCGCCGTTCGGGAAGGTGACGGTGAAGGTGGGTGCGTAGCCGTTGCCGAGCAGGTAGACCCGGTCGCCCGCGATGCGCAGCGGGTCGTTCACCTCGAGCGCGTAGGGCCGCCAGGTGCCGGTTTCGAGGTCCTCGCCGGTCTGGTACTCGATGTCGGCGCGGAAGTAGTCGGCCGCCCCGGACGGGAGGAAGTTCGCGGTGAAGTCGTTGACCCGGACGCAGAACTGGGTGAGATCGGTGCCGTCGACGCGCAGGCCGGGCTGGAAGCTGTCGTAGGCGTAGGTACCGGAGTTGCAGAACTCGGAACCGTCGGCGAGAACGATGACCTGGCCCTCGTACTGGTACATCTTGCCGAGCGCGAGCGCCCCGATCAGGCCGAGCATGGCGAAGTGGAACACCAGGTTGCCGGTCTCGCGCAGGTAGCCGCGCTCGGCGCTGATGCTGCGGGCGCCGTCGTCCTCCTCGCGCTCCGTCAGCCGCCAGCCCCGCAGCCGGCGGCGGGCGCCGGCCATGACCTCGGTGACGCCGGCGTCGGTGCGGCCCTCGCGGTGGTGCGGCAGCCGGGCGAGGTTGCGCGGGGTGAGCACCGGCTTGCCGCGCAGGGCCTTGGCGTACTCGAAGGTGCGCGGGACGAGGCAGCCGATCAGCGAGACGAACAGCAGCAGGTAGATCGCGGAGAACCAGACGCTGGCGTAGACGTCGAAGAAGCCGAGCCGGTCGAGCAGGCGGCCCCACCAGCCGTTGGCGGCGATGTAGTCCTCGACCGCGCCGGCGTTGAGGTCGCGCTGCGGCAGCAGTGCCCCGGGCATCGCGGCGAGCGCGAGCAGGAACAGCAGGATGAGCGCGGTGCGCATCGAGGTGAGCCCGCGCCAGGTGTTGCGGAGGAACGCGATCACAGCGGGAGCTCCGTGTCCCTGATGAAGGTGATGCGCAGCCAGGACGTGAGCTCGCCCCACAGCCCGGTGACCAGGAGCACGCCGACGACGAACAGGAGGACTCCTCCGACGAGTTGGATGGTGCGGCTGTTGCGGCGCAGCCAACCGCTGGTGCGGACCGTCCACCTGGCACCGAGCGCGATGACCAGGAACGGCAGCCCGAGGCCGACGCAGTAGACGAGGGTCAGTGCGTACCCGCGGACCGCGGTGCCGCCGCTGCCGAGGGCCATGGCCATCACGCTGGAGAGCGTCGGCCCGAGGCAGGGCGTCCAGCCGAGCCCGAACACCGCGCCGAGCAGCGGCGCGCCGGCGAGCCCGAGGCGCGGTACCCGGTGGACCCGCACGTCCCGCTGCAGCCACGGCACGAGCCCGACGAACACCAGCGCCATGCCGATGGTGACCACGCCGCCGATGCGCTGGAGCAGGTCCTGGTTGACGAACAGGGCGTCGGCCAGCCAGACGATGCTGCCGATCGTCCCGACGAACACGACGGTGAACCCGAGCACGAACAGCCCGACCGCGCCGACGACCCGCCACCGGGTGACCGGCTTCTCGGTGACCGGCTTCTCGGCGACTGTGGTGGTCGCCCCGGTCCCGTCCTTCGCGGGCACCGTCACCGGCGGCGCGTCCGCACCGACGAGCGCGGCGAGGTAGGCCAGATAACCCGGCACCAACGGCACCACACACGGCGAGGCGAACGAGATGATCCCGGCGAGCAGCGCGACCCCCGCGGCCAGCAGCAGCGGCCCGTCGTAGGCGAGGGCGGAGGGGTCCACGCGCTCAGGGTAGGCACCGCCCCCGACGCCCCGACCGGCACCTCCCCGCCGACGTGGCGCGCGCTACCCGTTCTTCTCGGCGAGCAGGCGGTCGACGACCGGGAGCAGGTCCTCGGCGAGGAGGCTCTGGAGGTACACGGCGGCGACGCGGTGCTGGGAGTCCAGGACGATCGTGGACGGGACGATCGAGCGGGGGTAGCCCTTGAGGGCGAACAGGGACCGGCCGGCGAAGTCGTAGATCGACGGGTAGGTCAGGCCGGTGTCGCGGACGAAGTCCTGCGGAGCGGTGCGGTTCCCGTCGCGGACGTCGATGCCGAGGACGGTGACGCCCTGGTCCTTCCTGAGCTCGTAGACCTCCTGCAGCTCGGGGGCCTCGACCCGGCACGGCGAGCACCACGAGCCCCAGATGTTGAGCACCACGACGTCGCCGGCGAAGTCGGACACCGAGATCCGCTCGCCCTCGTTCATCAGGTCCTCGCCGGACATCTCGGGGATCTGTTGGCGCTCGTCGGGTTCGTAGAAGATCTCCGTCTGGCCGCCCGGCGAGACGAACTGGAACTCGGCGCCGCCGACGCCGGCGTCGGCTCCGGAGGTGCACGCGCTGACGACGAGCAGCACCGCGGCGAGCAGCAGGGCCCTCATGCGCCGGTCACCTTCGGGCTGGACGCGCCGGCCGGCTCGGAGTAGCGGATCGCGATCAGGCGCTCGCCCTCGAACATCAGGCTGGTGATCGACGCCAGCGAGCATTGGCGCCGCCTCGGGTCGTGCCAGAGGCGTTTGCCCTCCAGGAACCGGCGCAGGGTCCAGATCGGCAGCTGGTGCGACACGCACACCGCCTCCCGGCCCTCGGCGCGGTGCCGCGCCCGGTGCACCGCACCCAGCATCCGGTGCGCGATCCGCAGGTACGGCTCGCCCCAGGACGGCAGGAACGGGTTGTGCAGCTGGGGCCAGTGCCTCGGCGAGCGCAGCGCCCCGTCGCCGACCGCGACGCGCTGGCCCTCGAACTTGTTGTCCGCCTCGATCAGCTGGTCGTCGGTGGCCAGGGTGAGCCGGTGCGAGTCGGTGATCGGGCCGGCGGTCTGCTGGGCCCGCTCCAGCGGGGACGCCACCACGTGGGCGACGTCGTTGCCGGACAGGTGCTCGGCCACGATCAGCGCCTGCCGCCTGCCCAGTTCGGACAACCCGAACCCGGGCAGCCTGCCGTACAGGATCCCCGTCGGGTTCTCCACCTCCCCGTGCCGCACCATGTGCACGGTCGTGCGCTCGCTCACATCTCCCCCTCGGCCGCGGCCGCGGCGGCCGCGGGTAACGCCGCACCGATGATCTCGAACGCCTCGTCGTCCATGGCCGCGTTGACGAACCACGCCTCGAACGCGCTCGGCGGGGCGTACACGCCTCGGGCCAGCAGGGCGTGGAAGAACGCGGGGTACCGGTCGGTCGCGGACGCCTTGGCGGCGGCGTAGTCGCGGACCGGGTCGGCGGCGAAGAACACCGACAGCAGGTTGCCGGCGAACTGCACCCGGTGCTCGACGCCGGCCGCCGACAGCGCCGAGGTCAGCAGCGCCCCGACGCGGGTCGAGTTCGCGTTCAGGGCGGTGTAGACGTCGGTGGTGGCCGCGCGCAGCGACGCCAGGCCGGCGGCGACCGCCACCGGGTTCCCGGACAGCGTCCCCGCCTGGTACACCGGGCCGGCCGGGGCGAGCGCGGCCATCACGTCGGCCCGGCCGCCGAACGCCGCCGCGGGCAGGCCGCCGGACATGACCTTGCCGAACGTGTACAGGTCACCGGCGACCGCGTCGATGCCGTACCAGCCGGCGGCCGACACCCGGAAGCCGGTCATCACCTCGTCCATCACCAGCAGCGCGCCGTGCTCGTCGCACAGTGCCCGCAGGCCCTCGTTGAACCCGGGCTCGGGCGGCACCGCGCCCATGTTGCCGGCCGCGGCCTCGGTGATCACCGCGGCGATCTCGGCGCCCTCGGCGGCGAACACCTCGCGCACGGCCGCCAGGTCGTTGTACGGGAGCACCACCGTGTCGGCGGCGGACGCGCCGGTCACGCCGGGGGTGGTGGGCAGGCCGAGCGTGGCCACCCCGGAGCCGGCGTCGGCGAGCAGGGCGTCCACGTGGCCGTGGTAGCAGCCGGCGAACTTGACGACCTTGCGCCGGCCGGTGAACCCGCGGGCCAGCCGGATCGCGCTCATCGTGGCCTCGGTGCCCGAGTTGACCAGCCGCACCTGGGCGACCGGGGCGACCCGGCCGATCAGCTCCTCGGCCAGCTCGATCTCGCCCTGGGTGGGGGTGCCGAACGACAGGCCGGCCGATGCCGCCGAGCGCACCGCCTCGACCACGGCCGGGTGCGCGTGCCCGAGGATCATCGGGCCCCACGAGGAGACCAGGTCGACGTACCTCGTGCCGTCGGCGTCCCACAGGTACGGGCCGTCGCCGCGGACCATGAACCTCGGGGTGCCGCCGACCGCCTGGAACGCGCGCACCGGGGAGTTCACCCCGCCCGGAATCACCGCCCGCGCCCGGTCGAACAGTTCCGCCGAGCGCCGTGCGGACGTCACCTCAACCACGAGCCACCTTCGCCGATCGTCTCGGTCGCGGCCTGGTCCGGACCGCGAGCACCACCTGCCGCACCGCGTCCACCAGCAGCAGCGCGGCGAGCGCGCCGAGGCCGATGGCGGCGGCCAGCCAGTTGCCTGAGGTCCGCTCCGAGGTCAGCTCGGTGCCGTCGCGCGCCACGGTGACGATCGTCGCGAACCCGTTCGGCCACGCCCACCACACCGCGGCGGCGACCAGTCCGGCCGCGGCGAGCAGCTCGGCGAGCGCGACGGCGGCGCGGGCCGGGCGGTGCAACCTGGCCGGCTCGGTCGGCGGCGGCGCGACCAGCTCTTCTGCGGGCGGTGCGGTCACGGATCCAAGCCTCTCATGCCCGGAAGCCGCGCCGGGCGAGGCGACGCTTCTTGTGCTCGACGAAGTACCGGGTGGACTCCGGGCGGAACATGTAGATCACCGCCGTGACCGCGAACGCGACCTCCGCGAGGCTCCAGATCAGCTCGAGCGCGGCGCCGCTGGCGGCCATCGCGTTGAGGAAGCCGACCACGCCGACGAACGCGAGCACGGTGATCAGGATCCTGGCCCAGTTGCGGCCGGCGCGCATCTTCAGCGCGAACAGCAGCGACAGGCCGAGGAACACGAGGATGCCGAGCACCATGGCGACCCGGAACGTGCCGACCGCCTGCGCCACCTCGGCGTCGCCGTCCGGCAGGCCGGCGCCGGAGAGCATGTCGCGGACCAGCAGCGCGAGACCCTCGCTGTCGAACAGCACGGTGACCACCGTGGCGATGGCGCCGATCGCGGCGCCGGCGAGGCTGGCCTGGAAGGCGGTGTCGATCGCCTTCGGCCGGGGGATCTCGGCGGACTCGTCGTCCCGCACCGGGGGCGCCGGTTCCAGGTGGCCGTCTTCGTGGGGGTTCGACACACCTCCATTGAACATGACGCCGATCCGTTCAGGTGGGGTCGGGTTCGACCAGCCGGCGCAGGGCGTCGCGCAGGCCGTCGTCGTCACGTGCCCAGGCCAGGGCCACCGATCCGTCGGTGAGGCGGACCGGGACGGCCTCGGTCTTGCGCGGCACGGTCCAGCCGCCGCCGAGGACCTTCGCACCGGCCGGGGTGCCGACGTCGGTGACCGCGGCGATCTCGGCCACCCGCACGTGCTCGCGGCCCTGGGTGAGGGTGCCGGTGGTGAGCCGCACCAGGTAGACCCTGCGGCGGGCGGACACCCACACGGCGGCGCCGCCGCCGAACACGGCGGCCACCACGATCCACGGCAGCCAGTTCACCGGGCCGGTCGGCGCCTCCAGCACGACGCCGACGGCCGCGAACAGCGGGCCCCACAGCACCGGCCACCAGCTGGAGCCCGCCTCGGCGAACAGGACCGGCTCGTCCGGCTCCCCGGTCACAGTCCCGCCTCCCCGGAATTCATCCCTGTTGGTCGCGTTCGGCCCGGTGGCTTCGGCCTGGTCACGTACTTGTGGTCAAGTGCGGTCCGAAGGTGGGTGTCTTACCTGAACTGCTGCCGTGGCGGGTAGTAGGTGCGGGCCGCCGGCAGGTGGTACAGGGCGACGCCGATCGCGGTGACCAGGGCGGCGAGCTGGCCGAACAGGGTCGGCACCAGCAGGTAGTGGAAGAGCACGACCATCACGGTCGCGATCGTCACGAACATCCTGGCGCGGCGCTGGCCCTCGCGGGCCTTCCAGCCGAACAGGGCCTGGAACGCGCCGAAGATCACGTTGATGATGATCAGCGTCCAGAGCGCGTTGGTGACGATCTGCTCGGCCTCGACGCGGGTCAGCTCCCCGTCCAGCTCCAGCTGGTTCTCGACCAGGACATCCCGGTTGACCAGCAGGTAGATCGCGCCGAGTACACCGATCACGACGCCGATGACGACCAGGTAGAAGCCCCAGCGGACGACGCCGGGCGGCGGGTTGCCGGTGGTCTCCGCCGCCGCCTCGCGGGCGGTGGGCATGATCGGCTTCTTGGCGGGGCGGGCCGCCGGCCGCTTGGCCGCCGGCTTCTCCGGTGTCTTCTCCACCGGGGGCTCCGGGGCCTCGTCGGGGTCCGAATTGCCTGGCTTGGTCACGGCGCGCAGGTTACCCGCGCGGTCACCGCAGCCAGCGGGCGGCCTCGACGGCCCAGTAGGTCAGCACTATGTCCGCGCCGGCGCGGCGCAGCGAGGTCAGCGTCTCCAGCACGGCCGAGCGCCGGTCGAGCCAGCCGTTGGCCGCGGCGGCCTCGACCATCGCGTACTCGCCGGAGATCTGGTAGGCCGCGACCGGGACGTCGCTGATGTCGGCGACCGCGCGGATCACGTCGAGGTAGAGCATCCCGGGCTTGACCATCACCAGGTCGGCGCCCTCGTCGAGGTCCAGCCGCACCTCGCGCAGCGCCTCCCGGACGTTGCCGGAGTCCTGCTGGTAGGTCTTGCGGTCGCCGGTGAGCTGGGACTCGACGGCGTCGCGGAACGGGCCGTAGAACGCCGAGGAGTACTTCGCCGAGTACGCCAGCACGCCGACGTCGGAGCGGCCGTGCCGGTCGAGCGCCTCGCGGATCGCGCCGACCTGGCCGTCCATCATCCCGCTCGGGCCGAGCAGGTGGGCGCCCGCCTCGGCCTGCGCGAGCGCCATCTCGCCGTAGACCCGCAGGGTGGCGTCGTTGTCGACGTTGCCGTCGGCGTCCAGCAGCCCGCAGTGGCCGTGGTCGGTGAACTCGTCCAGGCACAGGTCCGACATCAGCACGGTCTCGTCGCCGAGCTCGTGCCGCAGGTCGCGCAGGGCCACGTTGAGCACGCCGTCCGGGTCGAGCCCGCCGGAGCCGGTGGCGTCCCGGGTCTCCGGCACGCCGAACAGCATCAGCCCGCCGACCCCGGCCTGCACCGCCTCGACGGCGGCCTTGCGCAGGCTGTCCCGGGTGTGCTGGACGACGCCCGGCATGGTCGCGATCGGCGTCGGCTCGGTCGCGCCCTCCTTGACGAACATCGGCAGCACCAGCTGGTTCGGCCGGACCGTGGTCTCGGCGACCAGCCGGCGCATCGCCGGGGTCGTGCGCAGCCGGCGGGGCCGGTGGCTGGGAAACATGCGCGCCTCCTAGCGGCGGGCTCGCTTCGTCTTGCGGGGCGGCGGCAGCGCACCCTCCGCGCGGAGGCGGGCGGCGTGCTCGGCCAGGGCGTCCACCAGGGTCGGGATCTGGGGGTTCTCCGGCTGGACGTCGACGCGGAGGCCGAACTCGCGGGCGGTCTCCGCGGTCTTCGGGCCGATGCAGGCGACCAGCGTGCGGGTGTGCGGCTTGCCGGCGATGCCGACCAGGTTCCGCACGGTGGACGACGAGGTGAAGCACACCGCGTCGAAGCCACCCGTCTTGATCATCTCTCGGGTCTCGGCGGGCGGCGGCGCGGCACGCACCGTCCGGTACGCGGTCACGTCGTCGATCTCCCAGCCGCGCTCGCGCAGGCCGGCGGCCAGGGTCTCGGTGGCGATGTCGGCGCGCGGCAGCAGCACCCGGTCCACCGGGTCGAGGATGTCGTCGTAGGGCGGGAACACCTCGAGCAGGCCCTCGCTGGACTGCTCCCCGGTCGGCACCAGCTCGGGGATGATCCCGAACGAGCGCACCTTCTCCGCGGTCGACTCGCCGACGCAGGCGATCTTCACGCCGGAGAACGCGCGGGCGTCCAGGCCGAACTCGGCGAACTTCTCCCACACCGCGCGCACGGCGTTGGTCGAGGTGAACACCAGCCACTGGTACCGCCCGTCGACCAGGCCCTTCACCGAGCGCTCCATCTGCGCCGGGCTGCGCGGCGGCTCGACGGAGATCGTCGGCACCTCGGACGGGATCGCGCCGTGCAGCCGCAGCCGCTCGCTCATCTCCCCCGCCTGGTCCTTGGTGCGCGGCACCAGCACCCGCCACCCGTACAGGGCGCGGGACTCCCACCAGGACAGCTTGGTCCGCCCCGACACCGCCTGGCCGACGGTGACCACCAGGTTGCCGGCGATCTCCCCGGCGTCCTGCGCCAGCGAGGCCAGCGTGGTGTCCAGGGTGCGCTGGCCGGAGCCGGTGCCGTCCGCGGTGACCGCGACCGGGGTCTGCGCCGCGAGCCCGTGCTCGACCAGGGCCGAGGCGGCCTCGGCGAGGTGGCTGGAGCTGGCCAGCATGACGATCGGGCCGGGGGTGCGCGCCAGACCGGCCCAGTCGACCTCGCCGCGCACGTCGACCACGGCGTGCGCGGCGCCGAGCGCGATGCCGGCGTAGGCGGGCACCGCGGTCGCGGCCGGCACGCCGGGCACCACGTCGAACGCGGCGCTGGTGCGGGCCACCGCCTGCGCCTCGGCGACCAGCGCGGAGTGGGTCAGCGGGTCGCCGGAGACCAGGCGGAGCACGACGCGGCCCGCCTTGGCCTCGGTCACCAGGTCCTTCGCCACGTCGGCCGGGTCGCCGACGGCCGGGCGGACCTCTGGCTCGCCCTCGACGCCGCTGCCGGCGAGCTCCAGCACGCCGGCCGGCACGTCGGGGTCGGTCACCACGAGCTCGGCCCTGGCGAGCAGTTCCCTGGCGCGGACGGTGAGCAGCCCCGGGTCACCCGGACCGGAGCCGACGAACGCGATACGACCCGAGCTGTTTCGGGTACGGGTGGTCATCTCTTGGCCACTTCCTATCGGACTACTGCTCGGGGCCGGACAGCACGCCGGCTCCGAGCTCGAGCAGCTCGGCGGCCACGGCACGCCCCAGCTGCTCACCTTCGGTCAGGTCACCGGTGGCCGAGGCCCGGAGCAGGTCGACGGCGGTCCCCGAGAGGTCGCCGTCGGCGGTCCAGTTCGCGGCCGCGACCCCGCGCAACGACAGGCGCTGTACCACCCGGTCGTCACTGTCGAGGTCCTCGACCACGTCGGCCAGTGCGCCAACCGGGGCATTGCAGCCGGCCTCGAGCGCGGCCAGCAAGGCGCGCTCGGCGGCCACCGCGACCCGGGTGGCTTCGTCGTCCACGACGGACTGCAGGAGGTGCTCGGTGTCGACGTCGTCGACGCGGCACTCCACCGCGAGGGCACCCTGCGCGGGGGCCGGCAGGACCTGGATCGGGTCGAGTACCTCGGTGATCTCGCCCAGCCTGCCGAGCCGGGCTAGCCCGGCCCTGGCGAGCACGACCGCGTCGAGCTCGCCATCGGTCACCTTGCGGATGCGGGTGTCCACGTTGCCGCGGATCGGCACGATTTCGAGTCCCAGGCCCAGGGCCTGGAGCTGCGCGACCCGGCGCGGGGCGCCGGTGCCGACGCGGGAACCGGGCGGCAGCTCGCCGAGCGTCAGCCCGTCCCTGGCCACCAGCGCGTCCCGGGGGTCGACGCGCGGCGGCACCGCGGCGAGCGACAGTCTCGGGTCGGGCTTGGTCGGCAGGTCCTTGTAGGAGTGCACGGCCACGTCGACCGTGCCGTCGGCGAGCGCGTCGCGCAGCGCCGAGGTGAACACGCCGATGCCGATCTCGGCGATCGGCGCGGACGAGCGGTCACCGGGGGTCTCCACCGTGACCAGCTCGACCTTGACGTCGTCCGACTCGAGTTGTTCGGCCACCGTGGCGGTCTGGGCGAGGGCGAGCGTGCTGCCCCTGGTGCCGATGCGGATCGTGCGGGTCACCGGTGTTCACCGTCCGTCGTGTTCGTGATCGCCGCCGGCGCCGTCGGGTCGAGCCCGAACAGCTCGCGGAGCGCCTCGGCGTACTCGGCGCCGCCGGGGCCGGAGGCCAGCTCCTTGACCCGCACGGTCGGCGTGTGCAGCAGCTTGTCGACTACCCGGCGCACGGTCTGGGCAACCTCGCCGCGTACCCGGGCGTCCACGTCGGGCAGCCGCGAGTCCAGGCGCAGCAGCTCGGCGTCGACCACCTCGGCGGCCCGGCGGCGCAGCGCGGTGACGGTCGGGGTGACCTCGGCGGAGCGCTGGGTGGCGAGGTAGCCGCGGACCTCCTCGGCGACGATCTCGCCGGCGCGGCGGGTGTCCAGCCCGGCAGGCGAGTCGGCCAGCCGGCGCTGCAGGTGCTCCAGGTCGACGATCGTGACCAGGTCGAGGTCGCCGATCGCGGCGTCGACGTCGCGGGGCAGGCCGAGGTCGCAGACGACCAGCGGCCGGGTGCGCGGGCGGACCGCGTCCAGCTCGACGACGGTGCCGGTGGCGCCGGTGCAGGCGACGACGAGGTCGGCGGCGGCGACGTGGTCGGCCAGGTCGCCGAGGCCGACCGAGGTGGCCGGGACACCGGCCGCGCGCTGGAGTTCGGCGAGCCGCGCGCCGGTGGCCTCGGTGCGGTTGGCGACGACGATCTCCCCGATGCCGGCGCGGCGCAGCGCGGCGGCGGCGAGCCCGCCCATCGAGCCGGCGCCGACGAGCAGCGCGGTGCGGCCGGCGAGCCCGTCGAGCAGCCGGTCGGCGTCGGCGAGCGCCTCGGAGACAACGGAGCCGCCCGCGGCGTCCAGGCCGGTCTCGGCGTGCACCCGCTTGCCGACCCGCAGCGCGCGCTGGACCAGCTCGTGCATGGTGCGGCCGACGGTGCCGGCCTCGCGGGCGGTGCCGTAGGCGTTGCGGACCTGGCCGAGGATCTGCGACTCGCCGACGACCATGGAGTCCAGCCCGGCGGTGACCGAGAACAGGTGCTCGACCGCGGCGGCCGCGTAGTGCACGTAGAGGTGCTCGTACAGCTCGGCGGTGTCCAGCCCGGAGTGCCGGCCGAGCACGTCGACGATGTCCGCGAGGCCGCCGTGGAAGGCCTGCACGACCGCGTAGACCTCGACCCGGTTGCAGGTGCTGACCAGGGTGGCCTCGACGACGTTGGACCGGTGCATCAGCTCGTCGAGGATCTTGCCGACCTCGTTGGCCGGCACGGTGGCGCGTTCCAGCACGCGCAGGTCCGCCGACTGGTGCGAGAGCCCCACGGCTATGACACTCACGACGCCCCCTCGCAGGCTCGGTCGCGCCGGTCGCGGTCGCCCTGTGACATGGATTCGCTCGCAAGCTCGCTCATCTGCGGACCACCACCCCGTTCGGCGCGTTCCCGTTGACCCGTTGGGCCGGGGTGGCGTCGGCGTCCGGGGCGTGGTCGGCGCGGCGGGCGACGTGGAAGGACAGGATCTGCAGCTCCACCGCGAGGTCGACCTTGCGCACCTCGACCGTCTCCGGGACCTGGAGCACGACCGGGGCGAAGTTCAGGATGCACTCGACGCCGGCCTGCACGAGCCGGTCGCACACGGCCTGCGCGGCCGGCGGCGGGGTGGCGATGACGCCGATCGTCACCTCGCGCGCGGCGCAGACCTTCGGGATGTCGTCGATGTGGTCGACCGGGATCCCCCCGACGGGCACGCCCATCAGGTCGGGGTCGACGTCGAACAGCGCGGTCACCGGGAAGCCCCTGCCTGGGAATCCGCCGTAGTTTGCCAGTGCGTGTCCGAGGTTACCGATGCCGACGACGGCCACGCTCTGTTCACGGGTGAGTCCGAGCACACGCTCGATCTGGTCGACCAGCACCTCGACCTCGTAGCCGACGCCGCGGGTGCCGTACGAGCCGATGTAGGACAGGTCCTTGCGCAGCTTCGCCGAGTTGACGCCGGCCGCGCCGGACAGCTCCTCGCTGGACACGCTGGCGACGCCCTGCTCCCGCATTCCGGAGAGAACCCGCAGGTAGACGGCGAGCCGGGCGACGGCGGCCTCGGGGATGGCCCGGGCGCGGTCCCGCAGTCCGTTGCCGTTGATGGTCGGCATCGGAGTGGTGATCTCGGCCGCGTTCTCGGCAGGCGCGCGGGGTGTTCTACCGGCTGCGTCGGACTGGCCACGCTGCGCCACGCTGACACTCCTTGAAAGACTCGCCCCTGGGATGCGCCTAACGGTAGCCGCTTGTGAACGCAGGCACAAAGTCGCCGGTTAGGGGCCTTTCCTGGCACGTCCACCCCCTGTCTACTACGGCCGGCTCGCATCCGGGTGGAGGGGGTCTTACCGGCTGGTGACGGTGATCGTGTGCCACCCGCTGGCGCCGTTCGGAGCGGGCGGGGCGAACGCGTCGGTCTGGGTCTCGCCGTTCCGGTCGGTGGCGCGCACCGCGATCCGGTGCTCGCCGGGCGGCAGGTCCACGGTGGCGCGCCACATCCGCCAGGTGTTCCGGCCGACCTCGGCGGCGAGCCGGGCGTCCCGCCAGTCGCCGCCGGAATCGACGTCCACCGCGACCTCGACGCGGTCGATGCCGACGGCCGGGGCCCAGGCGACACCGGCGACGGTGACCGTGGTGCCGGTGGTGTCGCCGTCGCGTGGGGTGTCGATCCGGGACTGGGTCTTCACCGGGCCGAGGGCCGACCAGCCGCGCGGGATCCAGTAGCCCTGCTCGGCGGCGAACGTGGTCAGCTCCAGCTCGGTGAGCCATTTGGTGGCCGAGACGTACCCGTACAGGCCGGGCACCACCAGGCGCGCGGGGAAGCCGTGCTCGACCGGCAGCGGCTCGCCGTTCATGCCGATCGCCAGCAGCGCGCCGCGCTCGGGGTCGAGGACGGCGTCGACCGGGCTGCCGGCGGTGAAGCCGTCGACGCTGGTGGACAGCAACTGGTCGGCCTCGGGGCGTACGCCGGCCTCCAGGAGCACGTCGCGCAGCGGGACGCCGATGAAGTTCGCGGTGGAGACCAGGGAGCCGCCGACCTCGTTGGACACGCAGGCCATCGTGATCGTGCGCTCGACCAGGGGCCGCTCGCGGATGGCGGCGAAGTCGAGCTCCAGCTCGCGGTCGACCAGGCCGTGCACGCGCAGCGACCAGCCGTCGGCGGTCACCCGGGGGACGGTCAGCGCGGTGTCGATGCGGTAGAAGTCGCGGTTGTCGGTGAGGAAGCTCACCGTGCCGGGGAAGTCCGCGCCGGCCGGGATCGGCGGCGCGGGCTCGGCGACCCGCAGCCGGCCGACCGCGCGCCGGGACGCCTCAACGTCGACCCGCGAGCCGAACGCCTGGCCGACGCCGCCGAGCACGCCGGCGCCGACCGCGACGCCGGCGGACAGCCGCAGGAAGTCGCGCCGGCCGGTGCTGGTGACCGGGTCGGCGCGCTTGTGCAGGAGGTTGAAGGTGCCGACGCCGGCCAGCAGGCTCGCCGCCGGCGCGAGGATGCCGAGCTGGCCGAGGTCGGGGCGGGTGAGCACGGCGACGAACCCGACGACGCCGAGCGCGCCGGCGACCAGCAGGCCGGGCCATGGCCTGGTCCGGGAGAGCAGGCCGGCGGCGACCGCGCAGCCCAGGATCACGAGCGTGACGCCGAGGAACAGGACGAGCTTGTCGGCGGTGCCGAAGGTGTCCTTGGCCCACTCGGTGACCGGGTGCGGGCTCAGGTCGCGCACCCAGTTCCCGACCGCGAGGAACGGCGAGGCGGGCGGGCCGACGAACCCGGCGACCAGGTGCCCGGCGGCGAGCGCGGCCCCGAGCGAGACCAGCGCGACGGCGATCGCGCGACCGCGGCTCATCCGAGCCGTTCCGGTGTCGAGTTGCACGCTCTCCACGGTCGTCCCGCGCGGTGGGCGGCGGCAACCGGATCGGGCTTACGGATCGGTTACCGGGCCAGGGCGGCGCGGAACCGGTCCTCCTCGACACGCCAGTACCCGTGCTGGGCGCCGTCGATCAGGATGACCGGGACGTAGTCGCCGTACTCGGCACGCAGCTCCGGGTCGCCGTCCACGTCGGTGGTGGTCCACTCGACGCCCAGCTCGCCGCAGATCCGCGCCACGTCGGCCTCCGCGGCCTCGCACAGATGGCATCCCTGCCGGGTGATGACGGTCACTGTCACATTGGTCGCTTCGCTCATCCGCTAAGCCGCCGTCTTCCCTCGTCACGTGCTCGGCGCTGACGCGCCTGCGCGCGCTCCTCAGTCCAGACGGCGCACGCTCCTTCGCTCTCGCTCCACCACGTGCCCGACGTTACCCGCGCAGGCTGGCCCGGCGGACCTTGCCCGTGACCCCGTACGGGAGGGCGTCGACGAACTCGACCGCGCTCGGCACCTTGAACCTGGCCAGCCGCTCGGCGCAGTGCTCGCGGACCGCGTCCTCGGTCAGGGACGCGCCGGGGGCGAGCACGATCACGGCCTTCACCAGCTCGCCGGTCCGCTCGTCCGGCACGCCGACCGCGGCCGACTCGGCCACCTCGGGCAGCTCGCCGAGGACCCGCTCCACCTCGTTCGGGTACACGTTGAAGCCGTTCACGATGATCAGGTCGTTGGCCCGGTCGACCAGGTGCAGGTCGCCGTCGGCGTCGAGGTAGCCGACGTCGCCGGTGGTGAACCAGCCGTCGGCGTCCGGGCCGTGCGCGCCGTCCGGCCAGTACCCGCTGAACAGGTTCGGGCCGCGTGCGGCGACCCGGCCGGTCTCGGACGCGGCGTCGTCGTCGAACCAGCCCGGCTCGTCCTCCTCCGGCGCGGCGCCGACCGGGCGGCCGTCCGAGTCGACCAGGACCAGCTCGACGCCGGGCAGCGGGCGTCCGACCGACCCCGGCTTGGCGAGGCCGCCGACCAGCGTGGAGGTCAGCACCGGCCCGGTCTCGGCGAGCCCGTAGCCCTCGAACACGTGCAGGCCGGTGGCGCGCTGGATCGCGGTGAGCACCGGGGGCGGCAGCGGCGCGGCACCCGAGGTCAGCAGCCGAACGGTGGACAGCGCCTCGGCGAGCCGGTCGGCCGGCACCTCGGCGAACGCCTGGTACATCGCGGGCACGCCGACCAGTGCGGTCACCCGGTACCCGGCGCACGCGTCCAGGGCGGGCTCGACGCCGAAGGTCTCCATCAGCACCGCGGTCGCGCCGGCCGCGGCGACCTGCAGCAGGCCGGGGCCGAGGCCGTAGGCGTGGAACAGCGGCACCACCAGCAGCACCCGGTCGGTCGCGGTGACCGGCGCCGGGCGCAGCGCAGCGCACTGCTCCACGTTGGACAGCAGCGCGCGGTGGGACAGCATCACCCCGCGCGGTGAGCCGGCGGTGCCGGAGGTGTAGCAGAGCACGGCGACGTCCTCGCCGCCGCGCGGTGCGTCGGCGGTCGGCTCGACCTCGGGCACGGCGTCCAGGTCGGGCGGGGCGAGGATGGTGCCCGTGTCGTACGCGCCCGTGTCGGCGCCCGCTCCGACGAGGACCGAGGCGCCGCTGTCGGTGAGCACCCTGGTCAGCTCGGCCGGCGGCAAGTGCGTGCCGACCGGCACCGCGACCCCGCCCGCGCGCAGCACGCCGAACAGCGCGACGGCGAACTCCGGCCCGTTGGGCAGCACGATCGCGACCCGGTCGCCCGGCACCAGGCCGGTTTCGAGCAGGGTGCCGGCGAACGCGGTGACCGCGGTGTCCACGTGCCGCCAGGTCAGCGACCGTCCGGTCGGCTGGTCGACGAGCGCCGCGTGCCGAGGCACGCGCGCGGCCGCCTCGGTGACCAGATCGGCGACGTTGGCCCTCGACGCGTCAACCACAGGGGGGACCTCCGCATCCACTCGCCCGGATCCCGTAACTTCCCGCAGTGTGGCACGACTCACTGTCGTCAGGGTCGAGACCCCGGGAGGCCGGCGAGCGGAACCGTTACCTACTACGAAGTAACAAGACGTATGCTCTTCGAGGCTCCGGTAGCGAGGGAGAAGGTCGATGCCGTCCGTGCGCCCAGTTCCACGGGACGCGGTGGAGGCTGACATCTCCAGCCAGGACCCGGGCCGCTCATGGGACCTCGTGCACGCCGCCCAGGACGGCGACCGGGGTGCGTTCGCCCAGCTCTACGACCAGTACGTGGACGTGGTGTTCCGGTACGTCCTGTTCCGGGTCGGCAACCGGGAGCTGGCCGAGGACGTCACCAGCGAGACGTTCCTGCGCGCGCTGCGCCGGATCACCTCGATCACCTACCAGGGCCGCGACGTCGGCGCGTGGTTCGTCACGATCGCCCGCAACCTGGTGCTCGACCACGTGAAGTCGAGCCGGTTCCGGTTGGAGGTCGCCACCGCCGAGGTCGACGACTCGCAGCGGGTCGAGGCGGGGCCGGAGCAGCAGGTGCTGGCCCACCTGACCCGGTCGGCGCTGCTGGAGTGCGTCGGCCAGCTCGGCGACGACCAGCGGGAGTGCATCGTGCTGCGGTTCCTGCAGGGCCTGTCGGTGGCCGAGACGGCGCGGGTGATGGAGCGCGGCGAGGGCGCGGTGAAGGCGTTGCAGCACCGGGCGGTGCGCCGGCTGGCCCAGCTGCTGCCGACGGAGCTGCGATGAGGCGGAAATCCAGGCGTGCGGCCGTAACCCGGGTGCGGGCGGCTCGTTCACAACACGAGATCCGGGATTCGGTTCCAGGATCAGGACCGGAGCAGGATGTGGACACGGGCAGCGAGCCGGACCGGCCGGACTCGGCCGTCGGTGATGACGCCGCTGGCGTCGCGCCGGTACTGGCCGCGTTGGCCCCGCTGACCGCACCGACGGCCGACGAGCGCGCTCGGATGCGCGAGCGTGTCCTCGCCGGCCTGTCCGAACCTGCTCCCGGTGACCGGGTGCGGCCCCAGCGGGTCGCCTCCGGGCGTGTCGCGCGGGCGAGTCGGGGGCCGCGCGGCCGCCGGGGGCCGACCAGGGGCGGCGGGCGGGAGGACCGCCCCGCCAGACCCCTGTCCGGTGCCAGAGGGCGGTTGGCCGTCGCGGCGGTGGCGCTGCTCGCGCTGGTCGGGTCGCTGACCGGGATGAGCCTGCTGCTGGCCAGGGACGCGCTGCCCGGTGACGCGCTGTACGGGTTCAAGCGGACGGCCGAGGCGGCGGCGCTCGGGCTCACCTTCGGCGACGAGTCGAAGGCGCTCAAGCACCTGGACTTCGCCAGCGCGCGGATCACCGAACTGGAGACCCTCGCGACCCGCTATCCGGGTGCGAGCGGCGCGCCGATCGGCAGCTACCTCACCGCGCTGACCGACTTCGACAACGACGCCGCGGCCGGGTCGCGTCAGCTGATCGCGCTGGCGACCCGCGCGGACGGCAGCCAGCTGGAGCTGCTTGGCACGTGGGCGCGACGGCATTCGGCGCGGTTGACCGACGTGACGCTGCCCGCGGCGGTGCGCGGCCGGGAGGCGGCGTCGCTGACCCTGCTTGGCCGGATCGCCGGTCGGGCGGACGCGCTGCTGGCCAGGATGGACTGCTACCAGATCACCTCGGGCTCGTTCGACGACGTGGGAGCGCTGCCGGCGAGCGGGACGTGCGAGCGGGTGTCCGGTTCGGTCCCGCCGGCTCCCGCGCCGTCGCCCGCCGACCCGGCACCGACGTCGACCCCGCGGCCGCCCGCCGGCACCGAGCCGGAGCCGCAGACCCCGACCCCGCCGCTGCCGCCGCTGGTACCGGTACCCGACGTGGCGAGCGTGCTGCCCGAGACGCCCGCGCCGGGGGCCCGTTCCGAGCCCACCGAGCCGCTGCCGTCGGTCGAGGTGCCGCTGCCGCTGCCGCAGGTGGAGGTGCCGCCGCTGCTGCCCGGGCTCCCCGGCGTCCGGATCGGCGGTTGAGCGGGCACTACTAGGCTGTCGGTAGGAGTACAGCTGGTCGAATGCGCGGAGGCGAGACGTGGCCCTGTGGCGTGGCCGTGACAAGGAGCCGGAGGTCGAGGAGCAGCTCGCCACGCTGGCGGGCGAGGCTTCCGCCGAGGCCGCGGTCGCGATCGAGCAGGCGACCCCGGAGGTCGAGGAGCCGGGCCGGCCGGCGCCGCCCGCGGATCTGACGGCGGCCGCGTTCTTCGACGTGGACAACACGATGATGATGGGCGCGTCGATCTTCCACTTCGCCAGGGGGATGGCCGCCAGGAAGTTCTTCACCAGCTCCGACCTCGCGAAGTTCGCGATGCAGCAGGTGATGTTCCGGGTCGGCGGGCGGGAGACCAGCGACGGGATCCGGAACGCGCGGGAGTCCGGCCTGTCCTTCGTCGCCGGGCACTCGGTCGCCGAACTGATGGCCCTCGGCGAGGAGATCTACGACGAGCTGATGGCCGACAAGATCTGGCCCGGGACGCGCACGCTGGCGCAGATGCACCTGGACGCCGGCCAGCGGGTCTGGCTGGTGACCGCGACCCCGGTCGACCTGGCGACGATCATCGCCAGGCGTCTCGGCCTGACCGGCGCGCTCGGAACGGTCCTGGAGAGCGAGAACGGGGTGTACACCGGGCGCCTCGTCGGCGAGATGCTGCACGGGCCGGCGAAGGCGCACGCGGTGCGGGCGCTCGCGGCGCGCGAGGGCCTGAACCTGCGGCGCTGCACGGCGTACTCGGACTCGTCGAACGACGTGCCGATGCTGTCGGTGGTCGGCACCGCGGTGGCGGTCAACCCCGACGGCGCCCTCCGCGAGACGGCCCGCAAGCGCAGCTGGGAGATCCGCGACTTCCGGACCGGCCGCAAGGCGGCGAAGATCGGCGTGCCGTCGGTCCTCGGCGCGGGCGCGGTGGCGGGCGCGGTGGCCGCCGGCCTCGCCTACCGCAGACGCGACCGCCTCGCCTGATCGCGACGCCACCCGAGCACCGCCGCGCATCGGAAGGCGATCGCCCACCCCGCCATGGTCGGTGCGATAGCAAACGCCTCCCGACAGACGTCCCCGTGATCGCAAGGGGGACCCCTGGATCCAGATTACCGCTGATCAGAGGCGGTTTGGAGGGGTGCGGGGTAGCTGTGGACAACTCTGGGCGCGAGGGCGGGGTCAGCGGTGCGCGGGGGGTCAGAAGATCGAGGGGCGGGTGGCGACCAGGTGGTCCAGGGTGGCCTGGATCGTGTCGCGGACGGTGTCGGCGATCTCCAGGATCTGGGCCGGGTCGTCGGCGGCGTCTGGGGTGGACGGCGCGGGGCGGATGGGGTCGCCGAAGTGGATGTGCCACTTGGTGGGCAGGGGGATCGCGCCCAGCGGACCAAGCAACGGGAACAGCGGGGTCACCGGGAAGTACGGGAGGCCGAGGAGCTTCGCCAGTGGCTTGAGGTCGGCGATCTTCGGATGGATCTCCTCCGCGCCGACGATCGAGCACGGGACGATCGGGACCTCGGCCCGCAGCGCCGTGGTCACGAAACCGCCCCTGCCGAAGCGTTGTAGGCGGTACCGCTCGTGGAACGGCTTGCCGATGCCCTTGAAGCCCTCCGGCCACACGCCGACCACCTCGCCCGCCCGCAGCAGGCGCACGGCGTCCGCCCGGCACGCCAGGGTCTGGCCGGACTTGCGGGCCAGGCTCCCGAGCACCGGCACCTTGAACACCAGGTCGGCACCCAACATCCGCAGGTGGCGGCGTTCCGGGTGGTTGTCGCGCACGGCGACGGCGGTCATCAGGGCGTCCCACGGGAGGGTGCCCGAGTGGTTCGCCACCACCAGGGAACCGCCTGGCGGAAGAGTGCCGGTCACGGTGACGCGGAACCACTTCTCGTAGACGGCGCGCAGGGGTGGGAGCAGCAGGGTGTCGGTCAGCTCGGGGTCGAAGCCGAACTCGTCGACCGGGTACTCACCGGTCAGGCGGTTGCGGACGAACGCGCGCAGGCCGGGCGCCTCCCGGCGCTGACGCAGCCGGGTCACGGGACGCGGCCGAGGAACCGTCACCGGTGGGCCGTCGAGCTCCCGCCGGGGAAGTGGGATCACCTGGGCCTCGCCCAACCTCGTCATCTCCTCTGGCCGTGCACGTAGTCGTCGAACGCGGCGGTCGTCGACCACCGCGGGGCGTAGCCGAACGCGGTCTTCAGCCGGGTCGTGTCGAGCACGCGGCCGTAGTTGAGCAGGCGCGCGAGGTCCGGGGACAGCTCGGCGCGGGCGAGCCGAGCCGCGGCGGGCACGGCCGCGCGTGGCATCGGGAGCTGCACCCGACCGGCGCGGCGGATCGCCTGGGACAGCAGGAGTACGCCGTCACCGCCGGCGTTGTAGACGCCGGGGAGGTCGTGGGTCACCGCCCGGCGGAGGACGGCCACGGCGTCGCCGGGGTGCAGTACCTGGACGCGGGCGTCGAAGCCGAGCGCGGTCGGCACCACGGGGAGCGCCAGGTACCTGGCGAGCGGGGAGTCGGCGCCGGAACCGAGCAGCTCGGCCAGGCGAACCGTGGTCACCGTGGCCTCGGGGTGCCGGCGGGCGAAGCCGCGCACGTGGCTCTCGACCTCGAGCGCGTCGCGGCGGACGCCGTCGGGCACGTCCTGTTCGGTGAACACGGCCGGCGAGGTCGCGCTCGCGCCGTAGACCTCGGCGGTCGAGCGGACCACGAGCTTGCGCACACCGCCGGCGCGCTGGCACCCGGCCAGCAGGCGCATGGTGCCGACGACCTGACCGGGACCGGTCAGGGGCGCGGCGTGCACCACGGTGTCGACGCCGGCCGACCGCAGCACCCGGGTGACCAGTGGGCCACGCGGGTCCGCCGCCACCAGCTCGACCCGCTCGGGCAGGCCGGTCGCGGGCGGGTTCGGGTCGACCCCGATCACCCGCTCGATGCTCTCGTCAGCGGCGAGTTCCGCGGCCAGCCGACCGGCGATGCGGTCGGCGACCCCGGTCACGAGGACGACGTTGGGCGCCATGCGACTCCGATGGATCGATCACGGTGGAGGGCGATCCGGCTATCACAGTGGCGGACCGCCCACCAGCTTACCGCTGAATCGTGATCGAAACGTCGGTGGCAACGTGTAGTTAACGCACGTCACACGACGTGGTTACTTCTTCAGCTTGCGGCGCTGCACCCTCGTCTTGCGCAGAAGCTTGCGGTGCTTCTTCTTCGACATGCGCTTGCGGCGCTTCTTGATGACCGAGCCCATGCGGATCCTTCACTGTCGTCGGTGGTCGGATTGCCTGGACGGCGACGACCACTCGACCGGTGAGGTCACGGACGTGCTCAAGGGAACCAGGCACAACGGTCCCCAAGGTTACCCGTCGCTTCAGCCGGCGTTTCAGCCGGCGTCGAAGTAGGCGCTGCGCAGGTACTCGTCGACCGCCTTCTCCGGCACCCGGAAGGACTTGCCGACCCGCACCGCGGGCAACTCTCCGTTGTGCACCAACCGGTACACGGTCATCTTCGACACCCGCATCACCGTCGCCACCTCGGCGACGGTGAGGAACTTGGCCTGCGCGAGCCCAGCCGGATGTTCGGGGTCGTTCGCGTTCGCCGGCATCATCACCAGCCCTTCGACACGCGTCGCGCCGCTCGGCTTCCCCACCGGGCGGTATCGACACGCACGTGCTTCACCCGAGGGTAGCGGGACTGGTGTGACAGATGCGACGCCGAGGACCGACTATTTTGGCTCGTGCGCGCGGCCCAGCTCCGCCGACCGGTCCCGCGCGGCCTCGATCGCGGCGAGCAGCGCGGCCCGCACGCCGTGGTTCTCCAGCTCGCGGATCGCCATGATCGTCGTGCCGGCCGGCGAGGTCACCGCCTCCCGCAGGGTCACCGGGTGCTCCCCGGTCCGCGCGAGCATCGACGCCGCCCCGACCGCCGACTGGATGATCAGCTTCTCCGACACCGCGCGCGGCAGTCCGAGCAGGATGCCGGCGTCGATCATGGCCTCGACCAGGTAGAAGAAGTACGCTGGCCCGGAGCCGGAGAGCGCGGTCACCGCGTCCTGCTGCGACTCGGGCACCCGCACCACGGTCCCCACGGTCCCCAGTACCTGCTCGACGACGGCCAGGTGGTCGGCGGTGGCGTGCCGGCCGGGCGAGATGGCGCTCATCGCCTCGCCGACGACCATCGGGGTGTTCGGCATGACCCGCACGACCGGGACGCCGTCGGGCAGCCTGCGCTCGTACAGCGCGGTCGGCAGGCCGGCGCACAGCGACACCACGAGCGTGTCCGCCGTGACCACCGGCGCCAGCTCCTCGAGCACCGGGTCGATGTCCTGCGGCTTGACGGCCACGACGAGGACGCCGGCCTCCCTGGCCGCGGTGGTGACGTCGACGCCGCGGATGCCGTACCGGGTGGTCAGCTCGGCCGACCGCTCCGGGTGCCGCTCGGTGAACATCAGCTCGTCCGCGCGCCGGCCGCCGGTGAGCAGGCCGGACAGCAGCGCCTCCCCGATCTTGCCCGCACCGAGCACGGCGATGGCGGGCCTGTCCGCTTCAGTCATGCGCGCAAGCCTGCCACGTGCCCATGAACGACTCGCTTGGACGTTCAGGGCATCGGCTGGGCCTTGGCGGAGAGCGCGAGCTGGCGGGCCTGGCAGATCAGGCGGCCGGTGGCGTCCACGACGGTGGCGTCCGCGTCGAACCAGGGGCCGTGCACGGCCTTGCAGTCCATCTGGATGCGGAGCCAGCCCGGAGCCGGGCGGGAGCGCAGCAGGGCGGTCAGCTGGACCGTCGGCGACCAGCCGAAGCGGCCGAGGTTGAACGTCACCGGCATCGACACGTCGCCGGCGAGCAGCGCGAACATCGGGTCCACCTGCTCACCCTTCGGTCGCGCCCACAGCCGCAGGCGGGGCGGGTCGCCGACGTGGCCGTGCAGGAAGCCGGCGCCGTTCGGGTCGAGGCGGACGTCGCAGCCCGCGGTCAGCCGGAACACCGACGCCATCGGCAGCGTGGCCACGTCGACGGCGTTGCCGGGCGGCTCCGGCGGCTGGTTGGGCAGGTCCGACCAGGCCGCCCGCTCCCTCGGCAGCCGGCCGGTGGTCACCACGCCCTCCACGCACGGCTGGCCGCGCTGCTCCAGGTGCACCGACACCACCGTCGCCTGCCGGCCGGACTTGCGGACGTCGGTGCGCAGCAGCACCGGGCCGACCTCGGGCGCGCGGAGGAACTGGGCGCTGACCGACAGCGGGTCGGCGACCGGGGAGCCGGAGCCCGCGGTGGCGACCGCCGCCCTGGCCAGCAGCGCGAGCAGGAACCCGCCGTGCGGCTTGCCGCCGACGGTCCACGTGCTGCCGAGATCCGCGGTGAAGGTGCCGTCCCCGAGCGAACGGACCCTGGAGGCCGCGGTGAACGGGCCGACGGACGAACCGGGCCCGCCGCGGGCCTCACCCGCAAGACTGCTCATGATTATTAGCCTGCCACGTCGGGTCTGTCTTGATCGAATTGCGTTCGCGAACGCGGCCGTCAGGCGCGGGAGGTCAGCGCACGCAGGAAGAACGCCGTGTTCGCGGGGCGTTCGGCGAGCCGGCGCATCAGGTACCCGTACCACTGCACGCCGTACGGCACGTACACCCGGACGGTGTGCCCGAGGCCCGCGAGCCTGCGCTGCTCGTCGGGCCGGATGCCGTACAGCATCTGGAACTCGAAGCTCCCCGGTTTGCGCCCGTGGAACTCCGCCCGCGCGCCGACGATCGGCACCAGCCGGGGGTCGTGGGTGGCGAACATCGGGTAGCCGTCGCCGGCGAGCAGCGCGTTCAGGCACCGCACGTAGCTCAGGTCGACCTCGTGCGTGTCCTGGTACGCCACCTCGGCCGGCTCGGCGTACGCGCCCTTGCACAGCCGCACCCGCGAGCCGGGCCCGGCGAGCCGGGCGCAGTCGTCGACCGTGCGGTGCAGGTAGGACTGGAGCACCGCGCCCACCCACGGGTAGGTGCCGCGCAGTTCGGCCAGCACGCGCAGGGTGGAGTCCGTGGTGGTGTGGTCCTCCATGTCCAGCGTCACGGTGGTGCCGCAACGCTGGGCGGCGGCGCAGATCCGGGCCGCGTTCTCCGCCGCCAGCCGCTCGTCGAGCAGCTGGCCGACGGCCGACAGCTTGACGCTGACCTCGGCCCGGTCGGCGAGCCCGTGTTCGTGCAGCGCGTCGAGCAGTTCCACGTACGCGTGCACGGTCTGCTCGGCGAGGCCCTCGTCGGTGGTGTCCTCGCCCAGGTAGTCCAGCGTGACGGTGAGACCGGCGTCGACCAGTCCCCGCGTCGCGCCGACCGCGTCGGCCGTGGTCTCGCCGGCCACGAACCGACGCACCACGTCCCGGCTCACCGGGGCGGTCGCGACGGCACGACGGATCACGTCGTTGCCGGCCGCGGCCAGGATCAAGCTACGTAGCGGGTTCACGAACGCTCCCATTCCACGCACATCGGACGCCCGCCCCATCCGGCGGACGCCTTGCAGCGTGACTCTACGGTGCGTGCCTAGCGTCCGAGGTGGAGCCGGGCGAACAGGAGTGCCTCGGCGAGGTCGGTGGCGCGGTCGGCCTGGCCGCGCGCCCGCCGGGTGTTGATCTCCACGACCACCTGCGCCTGCCCGCCCCGGGCGGCGAGCCACTCGCACACCTCGCCGCACGGCTGCCCGCCCCGGCCGGGCACCAGGTGCTCGTCGCGCGGGAGGCCGGTGCCGTCGGCCAGGTGCAGGTGGGTGAGGTTGTCGCCCATCCGCTTGGCCAGGGTCAGCGCGTCGGCGCCGGACGCGGCGGTGTGCGAGAGGTCGAGGGTGTAGTTGCGGTGCCCGACATCGGTCGGGTCGATCGACGGCTGGAACGCGGAGACCTCGCGGTTGAAGCGGCGCACCGGGAACATGTTCTCCACCGCGATCGCGACGCCGCTCTCCTCCTCCAGCGACGCGACCAGGTCGGCGAACCCGTCGGCGTAGCGCTTCTGCCAGCGGAACGGCGGGTGCACGACGACGGTCGGGGCGTCCAGGTCCCTGGCGGCCTCCACCGACCGGCGCAGCCGCTCCTCCGGCTTCGGCGACCAGACCCGCTGGGTGATCAGCAGGCACGGGGCGTGCACAGCCAGCACCGGCACCCCGGTCTGCCGGGAGCGGCGGCGCAGCGCGGCCGGGTCCTGGCTGATCGGATCGGCCCAGACCATCACCTCGACGCCGTCGTAGCCGAGTTCGGCGGCGAGCTGGAACGCGGTGGTGGCGGTCTGCGGCCACACCGACGCGGTCGACACCCCGACCTTGATCCCGCCCGTGGTCACGTCACCGGTTCAACAGCAGCAACGCCGCGGGGGACACGGTGGCGAGCAGGCCGACGAGCACCGCGTACACGGTGGTCTGCAGGTCCTCGGCGCGGCGGATCTTCCGGACGATGAACACCATCCCGGCGATCACCACGAGCGCCGCCACCAGCGCGGCCTGCGGCAACGCGCCCCACAGCCAGTTGAACCCGAGCCACACCGCGGCGCCGCCGACCACGCCGACCGCCAGCTGGCCGGCCATGATCAGCCACTCGCGCACCGCCGAGCGGGAGCCGGCGTCGGCCTCGTCGTCGGTGGCGTCGAGATCCTCGTCTTCGAGGTCGCGGTCCAGGTCGTCGTAGGCGCGGTCGCCGTCCTCGTCCCGGCCGTCGCGGTCGCCGTCGAGGTCGGCGGGGAGATCGTCGTCCAGCTCGCGGCCGATGCCGCCGTAGCCCTGGTCGAGGTCGCCGCCGTAGTCGGCGTAGCCGGAGTCGAAGTCGCGTTCCGGGTAGCCGGCGTAGTCGTCCTCGCGGTCGGGCACCCGGGGCTGCGGGCCGGACGCGTACGGGTCGTGCGGCTGCACGGCCGGGGTGAGCCGGGTGCGGCTGTCCTCGCCGGGGTGGCGCGGGTCGGCCGCCGGCTCCATCGACGGGTAGGTCGGGACCCGGGGCAGCTCCTCGGTCATCGGCTCCGGGGGCGGCGCTGGCGGCATCATCTGTGTCGGCTGCTGGGGCGCGCCCGCGTCGCCGTCGGGCCGGGAGCGCATCGACGGCTGGATGCCGCTGCGCTGCCCGGGCGGCGGCTTGCGCAGCTGCTGGGAGGGCTGCTGGGGCTTCGGCAGCGGCTGGGACTGGGCCGGAGGCTGGGCCGGAAGCGGCTGGGACGGCTGCTGGCGGCGGCCCGGCGGTTGCTGGGGCGGGCGTACCGCGGGCTGCGGCCCGGTCTGGCGCTCGCCGCGCACGGGTCGGGTCGACTCGGGCGGCTGGGCCACGGCCGGCATCCGCGGCGACGATGACGGTGACGATGACGGCGGCGGGCCGGCCGGCGGGGTCGGCCGGACCAGCGGTCCGTTGGTGGCCACCGTCGGCGGCCCGGAACTCGGTGGCGGCGGGGGCGGTGGCTGGGGAGGCGGCTGCTGGCGACGGCGCGGCGGCTCGACGGGACGCTGGAACTCGGTGCGCTGCTGGCGGTGCGAGGTGCGCTCGGGGCGGGGGGTGTCGTCGCTGATCGCGGCCATCTCGCCGCTCTCGGACAGCACCCGGTCGATGATCGCCTGCGCGCCGGTGTCCTCCATGTCCTCGGCGCGCCGACGGCGGCGACGGGGCGCGCGTTCGCCCGTCTCCTGACCGTACTTGGCGAGCAGTTCAGCGACTGTGCGCTGACCCGGCTCGGGTCCGCCTTCGTGACTCATCGACTCCACCGTGCCCGGCGCCGGGCCAATCGTCCAGCCGATCGTCGGGGAAAGCGACGTCGGTCGGTTCGAACAGCCAACATTATGAGCATCACGAATCCTCACCGTTGGTCCGGTCCAGCCGCCGCAGGATGACGCCCTCGCGCAGCGCCCACGGACAGATCTCCAGCTCCGGCAGTCCGACCGCGTGCATGGTTGCCTGCGCCACCAGCGCGCCGGCGGCCAGCTGCGGGGCCCGGCTGGCGCTCACCCCCTCCAGCTCGGCGAGGTCGGCGGCCGGCATCCGGGACACGAACGCGACCAGTTGCCGCAGCCCCACCTCGGTGAGCACCCGGCGGACCCGGGGCCCGGCCGAGGAAGGTGCGGCACCGGTCAGCCTGGCCAGGGACCGGAACGTCTTCGAGGTGCCGACCACCCGGTCCGGGCGGCCCTGCTTGCGCAGCTTCTTCGCCACGGTGTCGAGCTGGTCGGCCAGCCACTCGGCGGTGTCGGTGACCTCGTCGCGGGTCGGCGGGTCGCTGGTGAACCGCTCGCGGGTGATGCGCCCGGCGCCGAACGGCAGCGACATGGCGTAGTCGGGCTCCTCGTCGACGCCCATGGCGATCTCCAGCGAGCCGCCGCCGATGTCGAGGACCAGCAGCTGGCCCGCCGACCAGCCGTACCAGCGGCGGGCGGCGAGGAACGTGAGCCGCGCCTCGTCGGAGCCGGAGAGGACCGACAGCTCGACGCCGGTCTCGTCGCGGACCATGGCGAGCACGTCGGCGGCGTTGCCGGCGTCGCGGACGGCGGAGGTGGCGAACGCGATCAGGTCCGCGCAGCCGAGCTTGTCGGCCGACTTCCTGGCCTCGGCGACCGTGCGGACCAGGTCGTCGGCGCCCTCGTCGGACAGGTCACCGTCGGGGGTGAGCCGCTCGGCGAGGCGCAGCACGGTGCGCTCCGAGCTGGCCGGCATCGGATGCGCGCCGCGATGCGCATCCACGACGAGCAGGTGGACGGTGTTGGAACCGACGTCTAACACCCCGAGGCGCACGGAGCGTCAGGTTACCCGTCGGTCGCGATCCGGGAAGCCTTCGGTCAAGATTCGAACTTGTAGCCCAGGCCACGCACGGTCACCAGATGCCTCGGCGACGCCGGGTCGGGCTCGATCTTCGAGCGAAGGCGTTTCACGTGCACGTCGAGGGTCTTGGTGTCGCCGACGTAGTCCGCGCCCCACACCCGGTCGATGAGCTGACCGCGGGTGAGCACCCGGCCGACGTTGCGCAGCAGGTACTCGAGCAGGTCGAACTCCTTGAGCGGGAGCGGGATCTCGGTGCCGTCGACGGTGACCACGTGCCGCTCGACGTCCATCCGCACCGGGCCGGCGGCGAGCACCTGGGGCAGCAGCTCGCCGTCCGCGGTCTCGCCGCCCCGGCGCAGCACCGCCCGGACCCGGGCGATCAGCTCGCGCGCGGAGTAGGGCTTGGTGACGTAGTCGTCGGCGCCGATCTCCAGGCCGACGACCTTGTCGATCTCACTGTCCCGCGCGGTCACCATGATCACCGGGACGGTGGAGCGCTGCCGCAGCGCCTTGCACACGTCGGTGCCGCTCATCCCGGGCAGCATCAGGTCGAGCAGCACGATGTCGGCGCCGTTGCGGTCGAACTCGTCGAGCGCCTGCTGGCCGGTGCTCGCGACGGCCGCGGTGAAGCCCTCCTTGCGCAGCAGGAACGCGAGCGGGTCGGCGAAGGACTCCTCGTCCTCCACGATGAGCACCCTGGTCACGACCGCCTCCCCGGATTTTTGTGCGTCGGTTGCGTTGGAGAACAAAGGTTCTGCTTGGTCACGTACTCGTGGCTGGTTCGCGTCACGGTCCCCTGAGGTGCGGTTGAGCGGTACTCAGGTTGATCAGAGGTCGGCGCACGGGGCGTCACGGGTGTTCTCCTGGGTGTGATCCGTTGGATGATCCGTTGTGGGCGGGGATGCGCAGGGTGAACGTGGACCCGGTGCCCGGGCGGCTCCACAGCTTGACCTCGCCGCCGTGGTTGGCGGCGACGTGCTTGACGATCGCCAGGCCGAGGCCGGTGCCGCCGGTGGCGCGGGAGCGGGCCTTGTCCAGCCGGTAGAACCGCTCGAAGACGCGCTGCTGCTCGTCGGCCGGGATGCCGATGCCCCGGTCGGTGACCGCGATCTCGACGAACCCGCCGACCTGGCGGCGGCTGATCGACACCGGGCTGCCCGGCTGGGAGTAGGCGACCGCGTTGTCCAGCAGGTTCGCCAGCGCGGTGACCAGCAGGGCGCGGTCGCCCTCGACGACCAGGCAGCTGTCGGCGTCGGTGGCGATGACGATGCCGGTGGACTCGCTGGCGAGCTGGGCGCGGGAGAGCGCGTCGCGGACGACGCCGTCGACCTCGACCGCGTTCAGCTCGGGGAGCCGCTCGGCGCCCTGCAGGCGGGACAGCGCGATCAGCTCGGTGACCAGGGTGCCGAGGCGGGTGGCCTCGTGCAGGACCTTGGTGGTGAAGCGGCGGACGGCGTCCGGGTCGTCGGCGGCGTCCAGGACGGCCTCGGCGAGCAGGGCCATCGCGCCGACCGGGGTCTTCAGCTCGTGGCTGACGTTGGCGACGAAGTCCCGGCGGGTGGCCTCGAGCCGGACGGCCTCGGACTCGTCGGCGGCGTCGACGGCGAGGAAGCCGTCGCCGAGGGGACGGATCTCGCCGCGCACGGCCTCCGGGCCCCGGCCGAGCTGGACGCCGCGCTCGGTCGGGGACAGCTCGATCTCGACCGGCTCGCCGGTCTCCAGGACCAGCTCGGCGGCCTTCTTCGTGCGGATGTCGACCCGGCGGTCGCGCACCACGCCCAGCTCGACCGCGCGCTGGTTGTGCTGCACGACGTCGCCGAACTCGTTGAGGATCACGATCGCGTTGTGCGAGGACTGCACCAACCGCTGGATCAGCACCGCGATGGAGGGGCCGGCGGGCCGGCGCTCCGCCGGACGTCGCCGCTTCCCGGCGGTGAAGCCGATGACGAGTCCGACCAGCAGCGCGCCGGCCGTCGGGAGGATCCAGACCATGTCGGTCACGGGCGAATCGTAAGCAGGTCAGGGGTGGTGTGGACCAGTCGCGGAGGCCTTACGGTGATGGTCGTGACATCTACGCGGTCGTTGTTCGTTCTCCGGCCAGGCTGAGTTCACCCGATCGTGTCCAAACGGGCCAGTTGGTCGTCGGTGAGCCGGAGCGCGCCCGCGGCGACGTTCTCCTCGAGGTGAGCGGGGTCGCCGGTGCCCGGGATGGCCAGCACGTTCGGGCCCTGGTGCAGGGTCCAGGCGATCCGGACCTGGGCCGGTGTGGCGTCCAGCTCCTTCGCGACCTGCTCCAGGGCGTCGGGGGCGTCGACCGCGCCCGGCATCGGCGCGCCGCCGACGGCGAAGAACGGCACGAACGCGACGCCGTGCTGGGCGCACAGGTCGACGAGGGCGTCGTCCTCGCGGCGGGTGGTGAGGCCGTACTGGTTCTGCACGCAGACGACCGGGGCGATGGCGAGGGCCTCGGTGAGGTGCTCGGGGCCGACGTTGGAGATGCCGAGGTGGCGGATCAGGCCCTGTTCCCGGAGGTCGGCGAGCGCCCCGAACCAGTCGGCGAGCGGCCCGGTCCCCCGGTCGAGGGCGGCGCCGATGCGCAGGTTGACCACGTCGAGGTGTTCGCGGCCGAGCTGGCGGAGGTTCTCCTCGACCTGGCCGAGCAGCTGCTCGGGCGTGGCGTACAGGAAGTCGCCGGACGGGTCGCGGCCGGGACCGACCTTGGTGGTGATCACCAGGTCGTCCGGGTAGGGCGCGAGCGCGGTGTTGATCAGCTCGTTGGCCGACCGGCGGCCGACGAAGTAGAAGGCGGCGGTGTCGATGTGGTTGACGCCGAGTTCGACGGCCCGCCGGAGCACGGTGATCGCGGTCTCGCGGTCCCGCTCCACGCCGCCCGGCCCCATGGGAAGTCGCATGGCGCCGAACCCGAGTCGGTTGACGGTGCGGTCGCCGAGCTGCCAGGTACCGGAGTCCGCTGCGGTGATGGTGTTCATGGGTTCCAGCCTGCGTCGGCGGCGTGCGGCGCGCTCGGATCGGCAACTTCCTGCCGGCCGTGGCCGATGGCTTGCGTTTCGGGGAGACTTGCGGCATGGAGCTGACCGGCCAGGTCGCCGTCGTACGCGGCGAGGAGGAGCTGTGGGCTCGCACCGCTCACCTGTTCGCGACGGCGACGGACGTCGCGTGCGCCGCGAACGACCTGAACACGTGGGCGAGGAGCCGGCACCCACCCACGCCGCCCAGGGTGGTCGGGATGCGGGTGCGCAAGATCTACCGGCCGTCGGTGCTGCTCGACCCGAACTCGGCGCGGCACGTGACCGAGGTGAACGCGCTCGGGGCGGACGTCCGGATCACCCCGGACGAGCTCAACGAGACGATCATTCTGGACCGGCGGCTGGCGATCCTGGCCGGCGAGACGTCGGGCGGAGTGCGGAACTACAGCGTGATCCCGCTGCCGGACGTGGTGGCCGGGGTGATGTCGCTGTTCGAGGCGGCGTGGCGGGGCGCGACGGAGCTGGCGGTGTACGACGCGCAGACCGCGGAGCTGCGGGAGCTGGCGCCGAGGGTGCTGGAGCTGCTCGGTACGGGCTGCAAGGACGAGACCGCGGCGCGGTCGCTGGGGTTGGGCGTGCGCACGTACCGGCGCCGGGTGGCGGAGCTGATGGCCGCGCTGGGTGCAGGTTCCCGCTTCCAGGCCGGCGTCCGCGCCCGCGAGCTAGGCCTCGTCTGAGCCCTTCCCACCCGCGCACGAGGCATTCTCACGCGCACAGTGCGTCCCCCGGCCCGCACATGGCGTCCTCCGCGCGCACGGATGCTAGCCCGCCCGCACGAGCCCGCCCGCACGAAGCTTTCTCGCGCGCACACGTCAAGGGCATCCCCCACCCGCTCCGGGGGCACCCCTCAGGGCCATTCTATCGGCCCTAAGGGTGTGGAGGGGTGGTCGACGGACGCCTGTGGACAACTAGCGGCCCTGGTTGGCCACGGCGGCTGCGGCCTTCTCCGCGGTCTCCGGGTCGAGGTAGGTGCCGCCGGGGTTGAGGGGCTTCAGGTCCTCGGACAGGTCGTAGCGGAGGGGGATGCCCGTGGGGATGTTGAGGCCCGCGATGTCGGTGTCCGAGATGCCGTCGAGGTGCTTGACCAGGGCGCGCAGGGAGTTGCCGTGCGCGGCCAGCAGCACGGTCCGGCCGGCGCGCAGGTCGGGGACGACCTCGCCCTCCCAGTACGGGAGCATCCGGGCGACCACGTCCTTGAGGCACTCGGTCAGCGGGGCGGTGTCGCCCAGTGCCTGGTACCGGACGTCCGTGTCCTGGCTGTACTCGCTGCCCCGCTCGATCGGCGGCGGCGGGGTGTCGTACGACCGCCGCCAGCGCATGAACTGCTCCTCGCCGAACTGTTCCAGGGTCTGCTTCTTGTTCTTGCCCTGCAACGCACCGTAGTGCCGCTCGTTCAGCCGCCAGTCGCGCTTGACCTCGATCCAGTGGCGATCCGCCACGTCGAGGGCGACGTTCGCGGTCGTGATCGCGCGGCGGAGCAGCGACGTGTGCACCACGTCGGGCAGCAGGCCGGCCTCGCGCATCAGCTCGCCGCCCCGACGGGCCTCGGTCATCCCCTTCTCCGACAGGGGCACGTCCACCCAGCCGGTGAACAGGTTCTCCGCGTTCCAGGTGCTCTCGCCGTGGCGCAGCAGCACGAGGGTCCCGATCTGGTGCATCGATCCAGCCATGAGGAAAGCGTGCCAGATCGCGCAAGACACCGAGGTAGCACCCATTCGGGGGAAGACAGAACCCTCGAAATACACCCAGTTGCCTTTTCGGTCCGTACCGTCATCAAATAGTTACCTACGGAACGCAGTTGTCCCTCGGCCAAGTAGCTCGTGGCCTTGTGTAGCCGCGCGACTTCTGACAGGTTGGCAGCGCCCGACCGGATCAGCTCCCACGCACTCCCTGATCCGAGAGGGCAGCAGTACGGCTCGTCTCCCCTGCCGAGCCGTACCCCGCCCGGAAACCCAGGGTGCCCCCCGCCTCAGGGCTCCGACGCGGCGGGACCCACGCGGCGCGGCTCGAGATCGCGACTCCCCCCTCGCTCGAGCCGCGCCGCGAACCCCTCGGAATTCCCATCTGGAAACGACGCCGGGCCGTCAGTGTTCCGATTCCGGGGTCGGCGTGAGCAGATGTTCGAATGCCTTCAGGTTCGCCAGCGACTCCCCGCGCGACACCCGCCACTCGTACTCGCGGCGGATCGACGAGGCGAAACCGATCTCCAGCAGCGTGTTGAAGTCGCCGTCCGCTGCCTCGACGACCTGGCCCAACAGGCGGTCCAGCTCGTCGGGAGTCACCGCGTGCAGGCCGACCCGGCCGACCAGGTACACGTCCCCGACCTGGTCGACCGTGTAGTGCACGCCGTAGAGCTTCGCGTTGCGCCGCAACAGGAACCGGTACACCTCGGCGTGCGCCTCGTCCGGCCGGCGGCAGACGAACGCCTCCACCACCAGCGCGTGCGCGCCGACCTGCAGCCAGCAGTTGGTCCGCAGCTTCTTGACGCCGGGCAGCGTGACGAAGAACCGCCCCGGCGCGGGGTGGTCGTACTCCAGCTCGCGCTCGTCCAGCGTGGAACTGATCACAGCATCGAGGTCGGTCACGGCACTCAGACTGCCACCTCGGCCGCGAACAGCGCCCGCCGGAACGCCGCGGCCGCGTCCACGTAGCCGGCTACCAGCGCGTCGGTCGTGCGCTCCCAGGAGAACTCGTTCGCGTGCGCCACCGCTCCCCGCGACAGCCGCGACCACAGCCCTGGCCGGACCGCGAGTGCCAGCGCCTCGGCCCAGCGCACCGGGTCGTGACCCGGCACGAGCAAACCGGACGCCCGGTCCGCGACCGCCACCGGAAGCCCGCCGACCGCGGCCGCCACCACCGGCGTCCCGCACGCCTGCGCCTCCAGCGCCACCAGGCCGAACGACTCGTTGTGGCTGGGCACCGCGACCACGTCCGCCGCCCGGTACACGTCCACCAGCTCCGCTCCCCGGCGCGGCGGCAGGAACCGCAGCACGTCCGAGATGCCCAGCGACGCCCCCAGCTCGTGCAGCGACGTCGGCGCCTCCAGCCCGCTGCCGGACGGCCCGCCGACCACCACCACCGCGAGCCGCTCACGCGGCACCGCCCCGCTCGCGATCAGCTCGGCCGCCGCGCGCAGCAGCACGTCCGGCGCCTTGAGCGGCTGGATCCGGCCGACGAACGCGAGCACCACCGCGTCCTGGCGCAGGCCGAGCGCGGCCCGCGCGGCGGCCCGGTCACCCGGCCGGAACAGGTCCAGGTCCACGCCGGGCGAGATCGTGTCGACCCGGTCGGGCGGCGCGTCGTACAGGTCGACGAGCTGGTTCGCCTCCACGGCCGTGTTCGCGATCAGCCGGTCGGCCTGGTCGACCACCTGCTGCTCGCCGATCTCCCGGCTGCGCGGCTCCGGCGTGTCGCCGTCGGCCAGCGCGGCGTTCTTCACCTTCGCCAGGGTGTGCGCGGAGTGCACCAGCGGCACCCCCCAGCGGTCCCTGACCAGCCAGCCGACCTGCCCGGACAGCCAGTAGTGCGAGTGCACGAGCCCGTAGTGACCCGGCTCGTGCCTGGCCTCCGCGCGCAGCACGCCCGCGGTGAACGCGCACAGCTGGGCCGGCAGGTCGTTCTTGCCGAGTCCCTCGAACGGGCCGGCGTGCACGTGCCGGACCAGCACGCCGGGCGCGAGCTCGGCCACCGGCGGCAGCTCGGAGGACGTGGCGCGGGTGAACACCTCGACGGCGATGCCGCGCCGGGCCATCCGCGTCGCGGTCTGGGTGATGTAGACGTTCATGCCGCCCGCGTCGCCGGTGCCCGGCTGCTCGAGTGGCGAGGTGTGCAGGGAGAGCACGGCGACCCGGCTCGGCGGCCGGTGGAGCTGCAGCACAGACACGAGGACATCCACTCCCGACTAGTGGTTCGCGACCGAGCCCGCGAACGCGCGCAGGACGCCGTTGAACTCCTCGACCCGCTCCGCGAACGGCATGTGGCCCACTCCTGCGAACCAACGCCGCCGGGCGTCGGGAATCTTCCCGGCCGCGTACTCGCCCGCTGTCGAGTCGATCACTTCGTCCGCGTCGCCGTGTACCACCAGGGTGGGTACGTCAACCGCCGCGAGCACGTCCGCGCTGCTCAGCGTGCGTCGGAACAGGGCCCGCCGGACTCTCGGCGACACCCGCAGCGTGTCCGCGAGCCTGCGCTGGACTTCGGCGCCGGCGGCCGGCTCGCTGGTCATCCTGGCGGCCAGCGACGCCAGTGCCGGCACCGCGACGTCGGGGTCGTCGGCCAGCACCTCCCGCAGCACGCCGCCGAGCGCCGGGCCGACCGCGCCGCCCGGGTGCCCGCCGCCGATCTCGGTGATGGCGCCGACGAGCACGATCCCCGCGATGCCCTCGGCACCGCGTTCGCGCAGGTGGTCGGTGATCACGAGGCCGCCGTAGGACCAGCCGACGACGACGGCGGGCGCGCCGGCGTGGTCGAGCACCGCGGCGAGGTCGCCCGCCCACGCGGCCGGGTCGTCGTAGCCGCCGTCCGGGGCGTCGGACTCGCCGTGGCCGCGCAGGTCGGGTGCGAGGATCCGGTGCGCGGCGGTGAGCCCGGGGTCGGTGAGCTGGTGCGTCCACGCCGCCGAGCTGGCCGCCCAGCCGTGCACGAGCACGATCGGTGGAGCGGTCGAATCAGCGCTGGGGTGGCCGGCTTCACGGACCGCCAGCCGGACCCCGTCCGCGCCCGTCAGGTACCGGATCATCTACGAGGTCGTCACGACAGCGCGGACATCGACTTCCACTGGTCCCAGGGGATCAGCCAGTCGAAGACGTCCGAGGTGGTCGGGAAGTCGGCCTTGGAGCCGGTGATCTCGACCGGGTCGCCGATCAGGGCGCTGTCGAAGTACTTCTTGGCGTCGGCCTCGAACAGGTTGATGCAGCCGTGCGAGGTGTTGGCCTTGCCGATGTTGGCGCGGTTCTCCTCGTTCTCGTGGATGAACTCGCCGTGGTTGGAGATCCGCACCGCCCACAGCTTCTCCACGTCGGTGTAGCCGTAGCGCGGGTTGGAGAAGTTGCCGACCTTCTCCTTGGCCATCACGATCACGGTGCCGTTGGGCGTGTTCAGGTTCGGGTCGGCGTCCTTGCCGTTGCTGGCCGGGAAGCTCATGTAGAGCTTGCCGTCGCGGTAGACCTCCATCTTGTGGTCCGGGGTGTGCACCTTCACCACCTGGTTGCGGCCGATGGTGAACGAGGTGGTCAGGTCGGACTTGCCGTACGCGCCGCCGCCGAGGTTCACGCCGTAGAGCTTGGCGGTGACGTCGACCTCGGTGTTCGCCGGCCAGTACTCCTTGGGCCGCCAGTCGACCTGCTGGTCGTTCAGCCAGGCCCAGGAGCCCTCGACGGGCGTGGAGGTCTCGACCTTCAGTGCCTTCTCCACCGCGGCCTTGTCCTCGACCGGGCCCTCGGGGAACTTGATGCTGATCGGCATGCCGACGCCGACGGTGACGTCGTCGATCGGGTTGATCGTGGCCCGCGGTGTCGAGGCCGGGGCGACGGTGGCGAAGGAGCCCTCCAGCGTGGTCTCGCGGCCGGCGGCGTTGGTGGCCGTGGCGCGGTAGGTGTAGGTCTTGCCGTAGCCGAGGAGCTCGGTGGTGCTCCAGCTCAGCTTGTCGCCGGCGAGCTCCCCGGCGACCTCCTCACCGGCCGGGTTGGTCACCGTCGCGCCGGTGAGCGTGCCGTCGGTGACGGTGATCTTGACCGGCTCCAGGACGGAGACGTCCTTGGTACCGTCGGCCGGGGCGAAGGCGATCTCGGCGGGCGCGGCGTCGGCGGGTTTGGCGGTGCCGGCCACGCCGCCGTCGGAGGAGCACGACGCGAGCAACGCGACCCCCGCCACGAACGTGACGACCGAACCGAACAACCGCTTGGATCTCACCTGATCTACCTCCGCCGTGATGCGTGCGCACTTGTGGGGACGCCCGAGACCGGCGCGGGGTGCGCCCCGGCTGGTGTGACTGTCGTCATACCAGCCTCTCCCGCGACCCGAAAGGATCCTGTTACGTGAACAACCTCGGCACCGCGGTCGTTACCGGAGCCAGCTCGGGCATCGGCGCGGCGACCGCGCGCGGTCTGGCGGCCGCCGGCTTCCACGTCGTTCTGGGTGCCCGACGGCTGGATCGACTACACGTCCTCGCGCGTGACACCGGCGGGGAGGCGCACCCCCTCGATGTGACGGATCCCTCGTCGGTCGAGGAGTTCGTGGCCGCCGTGCCGTCGTGCCGGGTGCTGGTCAACAACGCCGGCGGCGCGCGGGGCCTGGACCCGGTGGCGGCGGCCGACGAGGACCACTGGCGCTGGATGTGGGAGACGAACGTGCTCGGCACCCTGCGGATGACCAAGGCCCTGCTGCCGGCCCTGACCGCCTCCGGCGACGGACACGTCGTGACGGTCACGTCGGTGGCCGCACGGGAGGTGTACGACAACGGCGCCGGCTACACGAGCGCGAAGCACGCCCAGTCGGTCCTGCACCAGACCCTGCGCGGCGAACACCTCGGCGAGCCGGTGCGGTTCACCGAGATCCTGCCCGGCATGGTGGAGACGGAGTTCTCCCTGGTCCGCTTCGACGGCGACGAGCGGCGCGCGGACCAGGTGTACCGGGGCCTGACCCCGCTGACCGCCGAGGACGTCGCGGACACCATCACGTACGCGGTGACCAGGCCACCGCACGTGAACATCGACCAGATCGTGCTCAAGCCGCGCGCCCAGGCGTCGGCCACCCGCGCCCACCGGGAGTGATCACACCTACCGGGTCCGTATATTTCTGGCATGCGCTCGCTGCTGCGTGACCGCGACGGGTTCGTCGTCGGGGCGGCCGTGCTGGGCACGGGGTTCGCGGTGCTCAACCTCGCCTACACCTGGGACTGGGGTTGGATCCTGGCGCTGCTGATGGCGCCGGCGCTGATCGTGCGGGCGGTGTGGCGGACGATGCCGGGCTGGCTGCTGCTCGCGTGGGTGCTGATCCCGACCGTCATCGGCGACGCGGCGGTGGTGACCGAGAGCGCCTACCTCGTGGTGATCACCGCGCTGGCGGTGGCGGCGGCCGGGCGGACGAGCCGGGTCGACACGGTCGTGATGGCGCTGTGCCTGCTGTCGCCGTTCCTGATCTGGTTGTTGGACACGACCGAGTGGCACCGCGGGGTCGGGGCCTGGATCTGGTTCAGCGGCCTGCTGATCGGCTGGGTGTTCGGGCACGGGGTCGGCCAGCAGTGGGCGTTGATCGACGAGCTGGAGCGCACCAGGACGAAGTTGGCGGAGACCGCGGTCGCCGAGGACCGGCAGCGGATCGCGCGGGACCTGCACGACCTGGTGGGGCACAGTTTCAGCGTCGTGCTGCTCCACCTCGCCGGGGCGCGGATGAACCTCACGTCGTCGCCCGCCGAGGCCGCCGACGCGCTGCGGCAGGCGGAGACCGTCGGCCGCCGCGGCATGGACGAGCTGCGTCAGGCGCTGATGCTCATGCGCGAGGGCACCCATACGCCGGCCCCGCCGGAGCGGCGTGAGCTGGACCACCTGCTGGCGAGCTACCGCGACGCGGGGATGCGCATCACCCTCGACGTGACCGGTGACGTCGACGACCTGTCGGCGGCGCCCCGGATCGTGCTCCAGGACGTGCTGCGCGAGGCCCTCACGAACGTCGCCAAGCACGCGTCGGTCCCGGCGGCCAGGATCCGCATCGACGTCAACCCCGACAGCGTGACGGTGCGGGTCGAGAACGCGCTCGGGTTGCGGCCCGCCGGAACCGGGATCGGCCTGACCGGGCTGGAACACCGGGTGGCGGCGGTCAACGGGACGTTCCGGGCGAAGGCGCACCTGGCCCGCTGGGTCGTCGAGGCGCGGCTGCCCCGCCAGCTGACCGGGACGCGGACGTGATCCGGGTACTGCTCGTCGACGACCAGCCCATGGTGCGTGCCGGGCTCGGGCTGATCCTGCGCAGCCAGCCGGACATCCAGGTGGTCGGCGAACGCGACGACGGTGACGACATCGTCGACGCGGTGGCGGGCTGCGCGCCCGACCTGGTGTGCATGGACGTGCGGATGCCCGGCACCGACGGCGTCGAGGCGACCCGGCGGTTGCGCGCGGCCGATGGTCCCCCGGTTTGCATCCTCACGACGTTCGGCGACCAGGACGTGCTGTGGTCGGCGGTCGACGCCGGCGCCGCCGGGTTCGAGCTGAAGTCCGCGACCCCGGAGAACCTCATCGAGGCGGTGCGGACGGTGGCGTCCGGGGGGAGCTGGATCGACGGCACGCTGCTGGGGCCGATCCTCGACTCGTACCGCCAGCTCACCCGCCCCACGGGCCGGTACGCCGACCGGGTCGGCGCCCTGTCCGACCGCGAGCTGGACGTGTTGCGCCTGATGGCGCGCGGAGCGTCCAACCGGGAGATCGCCGACCAGCTCAACCTGGCCGAGACGACGGTGAAGACGCACGTGGGTGGGCTGTTCAACAAGCTCGGGGCCAGGGACCGGGCGGCGGCGATCGTGTTCGCCTACGACGCGGGGCTGGTCAGGCCTCGGGGGTGAGGTCGCTCCAGCCTCGGGTACTGAACGCCACGCCGGCACGGAAGGCGTGGATCCCGGCGGCGGGATAGTCGATGGTTCGCGCCGGGAGCTGTTCAAAGGGGAACCAGCGGACGGCGGTGCACTTGCCGGGTTCACGGTTGGTCGGCTCGCCGAGCCACTGGGATCCGTTGACGTGCATGGTGTGGGTGTGTCGGAGGTCGGTCGGTTCGACCAGCACGCCGACCTCCTCCTCGGCTTCCCGGGCCGCGGCGTGAAAGCACCGACTCGCCGGGCGTCGAGCTTGCTGGAAGGCAGGTGCCAGAACCCGTCGAAGGCCGGGTCGGCGTCACGCCGCGGGGTAGGTAGACCAAGGTTGACCAACCAAGCCTGACCAAGTAGGTTTGATTGTATGCGGCGGACGGTGAAGGTGCAGGAGGCCAAG
Source organism: Actinophytocola gossypii (assembly GCF_025165815.1). Lineage (GTDB taxonomy): Bacteria > Actinomycetota > Actinomycetes > Mycobacteriales > Pseudonocardiaceae > Actinophytocola > Actinophytocola gossypii. Next base: position 86,963 of record NZ_JAFFZE010000016.1, read on the forward strand.
ACGCGGTTGTCCGCCATCTTGGCCGACGTCGAGCGGGGCGACGAAGTCGTCATCGCGCGCGGAGACGTCCCTGTGGCTCGATTGATCCCGGTTCAGGAGCCGCCGGAAAGGGAGCTGGGGTTCGTGCCCTATCACGTTCCTGACTCGTTCCACGAGCCGCTGCCCGAGGACGAGCTGGCGGCGTGGGAGGCATGACGCCGCGCCGGCTGATGCTCGACACGCACGTGCTGTTGTGGGCGTTGACCGAGCCGGTCCGACTGTCCGCGCCGGTCCACGAGCTGGTCGCCGACCGGCGCACGGAACTGTTCGTATCCGCGGCCTCGGCCTGGGAAATCGCGACGAAGCAACGTTTGGGGAAACTGCCACAGGCCGAGGTACTGGTACGGGCCTATCGGCAGCACCTCGCGCGGCTCGCGGTGCACAGCGTTGCCGTCGGCGACGAGCACAGCCTCCTCGCGGGATCCATGACGTGGGACCATCGAGATCCGTTCGACCGCATGATCGCCGCGCAGTGCATGGTGGAGTCTCTGCCGCTGGCGACAGCGGACGAGGCGTTCCAGACCCTGGCAGGGGTCCAGGTGTTGTGGTGATCGGGCCGGGCACCGCTGCGGCGATACGTTCCGGAGGAATCATGAATACCTCTATGTACCCGTGTGGGACCTCACCGAGGCGGACGCGTTCTATCGCGGCTCGCTCGGCACGACGGAGGCGTGGCGGGACGGCGACCTGACCATCGCCTACGCGCAGCCGGACACCTCGGTGCGGCTCATGGTGCCGACGTCGGGCAAGGCCGCCGGGCCGATGTATCTGGTGCCCAGCGTCGCCGAGTACCTCGCGGCGAACCCCGGCTTCGACGATCCCTCCGGCAACCGGCACTACGTCTTCGGCCAGAGGACGTGACGATGGATCACGGCCGGGGCCGGGCACCGTTGATGTTGAACAGCAGGGTGTAGACCGAGGTGCTGGCCGTGATGAACAGGCGGTTGCGTTTGGGGCCGCCGAAGCAGATGTTCGACACGACCTCGGGGACCGTGATGCGGCCGAGCAGGGTGCCGTCGGCGTGGAGGCAGTGGACGCCGTCGGCCGCGGCGGCCCAGATGCGGCCCTGGTCGTCGAGGCGGATGCCGTCGAACTGGCCGGAGGGGGACTCGGCGATCACCTCGCCGCCGGACAGGCGGTCGGCGTGCACGGCGAAGGCGCGTAGGTGTCTGCGGCGGCTGTCCACTATGTACAGGTGGCGTTGGTCGAGGGAGAACGCCAGGCCGTTGGGGCGGTCGAAGTCGTCGGCTACCACGTGGACTTCGCCGGTTGCCGGGTCGACTCGGTAGACGTTGCAGGCGCCGATCTCGGACTCGGCGCGGACGCCTTCGTAGTCGCTGTCGATGCCGTAGGACGGGTCGGTGAACCAGACGGCTCCGTCGGCGGCGATCACCACGTCGTTGGGGCTGTTGAGGCGTTTGCCGTCGAACCGGTCGGCCAGGACGGTGATGGAGCCGTCGTGTTCGGTGCGGGTCACGCGGCGGTTGCCCTGTTCACACGAGACCAGGCGGCCCTGGGCGTCGATGGTGTGGCCGTTGGCGTAACCGGCGGGGTGGCGGAAGACGCCCACCTGGCCGGTCGTCTCGTCCCAGCGAAGGACGCGGTCGTTCGGGATGTCGCTCCACAGGAGGTACCTGCCGGCGGCGAAGTACGCCGGACCCTCGGTCCACTTGGAGCCGGTGTGCAGGCGCTCCAACAGGTCGTCGCCGAAGAGTTTCAGGCGGTCGTCGAACGACTCGAGCTTGGTCGGTACCACATCCATCGCGTCTCCTAGAGGGTGCAGCCGACGAGTACGGGTTCGGGGTGGAGGTCGACGCCGAAGCACGTGTGGACGCCGTCGCGGATCTCGCGGGCCAGGGTCAGTAGATCCGCGGTGGTCGCCGTGCCTCGGTTGGTGATGGCGAGGGTGTGTTTGCCGGACAGGGTGACGCGGCCGCCTGGGCCTCGGTAGCCCTTGGCGAAACCGGCGCGTTCGATCAGCCAGGCGGCGGAGAGTTTGGACGCGCCGGGACCCGCCGGGTACTGGGGGACCGCCACGTCCGGGCCGAGGCGGGTGGTGATGCGGGCGCGGACGGCGGCCAGGTCGCGGTCCAGCACGATCGGGTTGGTGAAGAACGAGCCGACGCTCCAGGTGTCGTGGTCGGACTCGTCCAGGACCATGCCCTTGCCGCGCCTCAGTTCGAGCACGGCCGCGCGGGCCAGCTCGACCGGGACCTGCTTGCCCTGGCGCACGCCGAGGACGCGGGCCAGCTCGGTGTACCGGATCGGGGCGGAGAGGCCACCGTCGGCCAGTTCGAAGCGGACGCGGAGGACCACGGCGCGCTCGTTGCCCTTGAGGACCGACGTGCGGTAGCCGAGGCCCAGCTCGTCGACGCCCAGGGTGCGGATCTCGCCGCTCGCGCGGTCCAGCAGGTCCACCGAGATCAGGTGTTGGCCGACCTCCACGCCGTACGCGCCGACGTTCTGGACCGGGGTCGCGCCGACCGAGCCGGGGATGCCGGACAGGCATTCCAGGCCACCCAGGCCCGCTTCGACCGTGCGGCAGACCACGGTGTCCCAGTCCTCGCCCGCCTCGACGGTCAGGGCCACCCGGCCATCGCCCAGGGCGTCGATCTTGTTGCCGTGGTTGCCGACCCGCACGACCGTGCCGTCGAAGCCCTCGTCGCCGACGACCAGGTTCGAGCCGCCGCCGAGTACCAGCACCCGGTCGCCGCGCCGGTCCGCCGCTCTGACCGCGGCCGCGACCTCCTCGGCGGACGCGGCCGAGACGAAGCGGGCGGCGGGCCCGCCCAAGCGCAGGGTCGTGTAGCCGGACAGGGGGACCGCGGCGCGGTCGGTGACCCCGTCCGCACCGAGGGGGAGGCTGGTCATGGGCTCCAACGGTAACCTCCGTCGCATGGCACGCAGCCTGGAGCACCGGTCCACCTACCCCCAGCCGGTCGACACGGTCTACTCGACGCTGGTCGACGAGGGGTTCCTCACCGATCGCCTGCGCGCGATCGGCGGGAAGGACGCGGCCCTGCTCGACCACACCCGCACCGGCGACGCGGTCGCGTTCACCCTCCGGCAGGGGGTCGACGCCGAGCGGCTGCCGAGCGCGGCCCGCTCGGTCCTCGGCGGCGACCTGGTCGTCGAGCGGGCCGAGCGGTGGCGGCCGGACGGGTCCCGGTACGCGGCCGAGACCAGCGTCTCGATCAGCGGGGTACCCGGGTCGATCCGGGGGCAGTCCCGGCTGGGCGAGCACGGCGGCGAGAGCCTGCTGGTGGTGCGGGCCGAGGTGCGGGTGAGCATCCCGCTGGTCGGCGGGAAGCTGGAGAAGGTCGTCGTCGAGCAGGTCACCAAGTTGCTGGCGACGGAGGCCGAGTTCACCGAGAAGTGGCTGGCCGAGCGCGGCTGAGCCCGGTCGGCTCGCCGACCAGGGGCACCACGAACCCGAACCGGTTGCGCCGGGTGGACCGGTGGCTGACCGGGGACCACGCCGTCCGGCGGGCGCTGCGGACCGCCGACGACCCGCTGGCGGTCGACCTCGGGTACGGCGCCTCGCCGGTCACCACGGTCGAGCTGGCCGCGCGGCTCGCCACCGTGCGCGCGGACGTGCGGGTGCTGGGGCTGGAGCTGGACGCCGACCGGGTGGCCGCCGCGCGCCCGGCCGCCGACCCGCCGCGGCTCGACTTCGCCCGCGGCGGGTTCGAGCTGGCCGGGACGCGGCCGGTGCTGGTGCGGGCGTTCAACGTGCTGCGGCAGTACACCGAGGACGAGGTCGCCGACGCCTGGGCGACGATGCTCGGCCGGCTCGCGCCCGGCGGCGTGCTGGTCGAGGGCACCTGCGACGAGCTGGGGCGACGCTGCTGCTGGATCACCCTGGACTCGGACGGCCCGAGGACGTTCACCCTCGCCTGCCGACCGGGCGACCTGGAGCGGCCGTCGGACCTGGCCGAGCGGCTGCCGAAGGCGTTGATCCACCGCAACGTCCCGGGCGAGCCGGTGTACGCGCTGTTCACCGCGCTCGACCGGTGCTGGGCGACGGCGGCGCCGCTGACCCCGTTCGGTCCGCGGGCCCGCTGGGTGGAGACGGTGCGGCTGCTGGCCGAACGCGGCTGGCCGGTGCTGGACACCCACCGGCGCAGGCGCCTCGGCGAGCTCACCCTCGCTTGGCGCGCTGTCGCTTCCTCTTCTTCCGCTTCCGTTCCTGCGCGTCGGACAGCTCGCGGCAGCTGATGATCAGGCTCTCCACCCGGAGGGCGAGGCCGGAGTCGACCTGGTCGTGTTCGTCGGCGTCCGCGATGTCGCCGACGAGGTCGGCGTACTCGGCGGCCAGGCTCCGGTAGCGGCGTTCGGCCTTGCCGGCGTTCCGGCCGTGGAAGCGGCGGTCCAGGGCGATGATCTCCTGGGCCAGGACCGCCGACCGCGCGCTCAGCGCGGTGCGCTCGTCCTCGGCCGAGTCGCGTCGTTCCCGGCGTTCGGCGGCCGAGCGGCCGGCCCGGCGGGCACCGAGGTAGGCCACCGAGGCCGCGACCAGGACGGCGGCCACCGCGGTGCCGGCGATCAGGTACCTCGGCAGGGACGGGCTGATCGTGCGCGCACCGTCCGGCACGATGCCGGCGCGAACCAGGAGGTCGTAGTTGACGGCGACCACCTTGAGCGCGCTGAGCGGGTCGTCGACGAACGAGTCGACGCCGTTCGAGATCACGGTGTCCGCCACCACGCGGTCGCCGAGGTTCTCGTCCTCGTCGCCGAGCTGGGCGCAGCCGTAGGTGTCGTACTCGTCGCCGTCGTGGCTGAGCAGCAGGATCACGTTGTCGTCGGCGGCACCCTGGACGTCATCGCAGGTCTCGCGGAGGTCGGCGCCCGGCTCCTGGAGGATCACGACGAGCCTGCGGTTGCCGATGATCCGCTCGGCGGCCCGCTCGTCGATGCCGAGTTCCTCGGCCGCGTACACCGAGGTCGTGCGGACCTCGCGGGCCACCTCGCCGTCGAGGATCCCGCCGGTGAACAGCGCCCAGCCGGCCAGTACCAGGCAGCCGAGCACCGACAGCCCGTACGCGGTGCCGAAGAGCCCCTTCACGAGATCCCCCCGGCCAGGTAGACGCGGGGGCGGTAGTCGGCCCGGCCGAGGGCGGTGGCTGCGGTGTCCAGCTCGGACTCCGCGGCGTCGACCAGCCGCCGCACCTGCCGGTCCGGCAGGTCGTCGGCGAGCGCCTCGCGTGCCGCCTGGAGCTTGCCGATCGCGCGCACCAGCGCCGCGTGGTGGGACAGCGCCGACAGCTCGATCGCGAGCGTGGTCAGCGCGGCGATCCTGGCCGGCGGGCGGCGGGGGCCGCGGGCCCGGCCGAGCACCGGACGGGCCGACAGCAGCAGGAACCCGAGCACGCACGCGGCGAACAGCCACGGCAGCGCGGGCAACGTCACCCGCAGCGGGTCGAACGGCTGGTACGGCAGCGGGCGGTCGAACAGCCCGGCGTACCGGACGTCGGTGACCCGGTCGAGGTACGCGCGCAGCACGTTGCCCTGCGGGTAGGCGAACCGGCTCAGCCGGTCGCCGAACTGGCCGTAGAAGCTCGCGCCGACGACGTCGGCGAAGTCGGCGGCCAGCGGCCCGTGGTACTCCACCCAGTCGCCGTACATCACGTAGATCCCGGTGTCCGGGAACAGCTCGGCGAGCGCGGGCCCGTACTCCGGCACCGGCTCGCCGAACGGCTGCCTGGGGAACACCGCGAACAGGGCGGCGTCATCGGCGCCGTCATGGGCGGCGTCCGCGTTGTCCGGCACCTCGTCGAGGGTGGCGCCCTCGGCGACGTGCAGGCCGCTCGCGCGCAGGTCGGCCGCGACGGCGGCCAGCTCGGCGCTCGTCGGCGCGCGCCAGCTGAAGGTGTCCTCGTCGTCCGGGATCTCCGCGTCGCGCAGGGCGTGCAGCAGGGCGACCAGCTGGTTGGTGACGTCGGCGGTGGCGAACTGCGCGCGCCAGGACGGCAGGTCGTCGCCGCTCACCTGGTACCCGCCACCGGTGACCTCGGTACCGAGCACCACGGCGGTCGCGTTCGACACGTCGTTCACCCGGTCCCGCTGGTCCTCGGCCAGACCGGGTGGGGCGACGAGGATGCGCACGTCGTCACCGGCCGCGGCGGCGTCGACCCGTTCGGGGTCCCAGTGCGCGATCGAACCCGGCAGCCGCACCACCCGGTCGCGGCGCAGCATCCCCTCCATCGCCTCGACCGACGGGACGTCCGCGCCGGACAGCTCCCCGGCGGACCCCTCCTCGACGGCGTTCCCCCCGGCCGGCGACTGCCCGTAGCTGACGTCCACGCTCTGCCGCTGCGCGAGGAGGTAGACCACCAGCAGCGCGACGGCGACGCCGAGGAGCAGCCAGCGCAGCCTCGGCCAGTGCTCGCTCACTGCTCACTCACCGGCGGCCGCCCGCCACAGGTGGTCGGCGCGCTCGGCGTGCTCGCGGGCCTCGTCGGCGACGGCGGCGCCACCGCCCGCCGCGGCCAGGCCCGCCGCCAGCGCCAGCAGCCGCTCGGCCTCGACGACCCCGTCCGGGCAGGCGTCCCGGCTCACCTCGGCCGACTCGATCGCCGCCCGTGCGCTCGACCACGCGGTGCGGTCGGCCAGGTCGCGGGCACGCCGGCGCGGCAGGTAGGTCGCGCCGAACCCGGCCGCCAGCAGCAGCAGGGTCCCGAACACCCAGATCAACCAGGTCACGGGGAGATCCTGTCACGGGTGATGTCGGATCCAGGCGGGCAGTGGCTCGCACGCCTGGCGCCACTGGGCCGGAATGGCCGACTCGCCGAGCCGGCCGGCGACGATGCCGCCGACGATCGCGCAGACCGTGTCGACGTCGTCGGCCACCGGGGCCGCCGCGCGCACCGCGGCGGCGTAGTCGTCGAGGTGCTGGGCGGCGACCCAGAGCGCGAGCGGCACGGTGTCCGGGGCGCTGCGGCGGGCGCCGTCGCCCAGCGTGGCGGCGGCCTCCCCGGCGGACGCGTCCGCCAGGTCGGCGGCGTCCCGCAGGCCGTCGTAGACCTTGCCGGTCGGGGTGCGGTGCAGTACCTCGTCGAGCAGGTCGGCGGCGGTCGCGCCGGCGGCGGCCAGCGACGCGGCGACCGCGGTGGCGACCGCGCCGGCGACGCCCTCCGGGTGGGTGTGGGTGACCTCGGCGGACGCGACGGCCTCGCGGGCGGCCAGCTCGGGGTCGTCGTGGTACCAGGCGCCGAGCGGGGCGACCCGCATCGCGGCGCCGGTGCCCCAGGAGCCGTCGCCGCCGAACGTCTCGGTCGCCAGCCGGGCCAGCGACACGCCGCGGCGGGACACCTCGCGGATCATCGCGTCGACGCCGGGGCCGTAGTTGCGGGCCTCGTCGTAGCGGGCGACGAAGCTGTCGGCGAGCGCGGCGGCGTCGAGGTGGCCGCGGGTCGCCAGCACGTGCACGACCGAGCAGGCCATCTCGGTGTCGTCGGTCCAGTGCCACGGGGCCGGGGGCAGGTCCAGGCCGGTGGTGTCCAGCGCCTCGCCCAGCGCGTCGCCGACCGCGAGGCCCATCAGGCTCGCCCTGGCCGGCGTGAGTCGGTCCGTCACACCGTGGTTGGTACCACACCGAATCGGGTTTGACCTTGACGTTACGTCAACTTCTACCGTAGTGGGCATGGCTTGGTCGATCGCGCAGGTGGCCCGGATGTCGAAGGTGACGTCACGGACCCTGCGGCACTACGACGACATCGGCCTGTTGCCGCCGGCGTGGGTCGGCGCGAACGGGTACCGCTACTACGAGCAGGAACAGCTGGTGCGGCTGCAGCAGATCCTCGTCATGCGCGAGTTGGGGGTCGGCCTGGACGCGATCGCGGAGATCGTGCACCGGGGCCGTGAGCGCGGCGAGGTACTGCGGATGCACCACTCGTGGCTGCTCGCCGAGCGGGACCGGTTCCAGCGCCTGGCCGACACCGTCGCGCGCACGATCGACGAGCTGGAAGGAGGTGAGAACATGAGTACCAAGTCGATGGACCACTGGTTCGAGGGCTTCGACCCGGACCGGCAGGAGGCCCTCCAGGAGGAGGCCAGGCAGCGCTGGGGCGCCGAGCACGTCGACGCCGCGAACGCGAAGGTCGGCAGTGCCGAGGAGTGGCAGCGGACCGAGGGCCGGAAGTGGGCCGAGCAGCTCGGTGCGCTGGTCGACCTGATCGACGCCGGGCACCAGCCGACGGATCCGGAGACCCAGGCCGTGATCGAGGGCCACCACCGGTGGATCAGCGGGATGTGGACGCCCAACCGGGAGTCCTACACCGGTCTCGGCGACCTCTACGCCGACGACCCGAGGTTCCGGGAGAACTTCGACCGGACCGACCCTCGGCTCGCGGAGTTCCTGCGCGCCGCCATGGCCGAGTTCGCCCGCACCCGCCTGGACTGATGCGGTGCAGGCTCCCTTCGTCGCGCTCAACGCGACGAAGGGAGCCTCGCACTCGGTTAGGGTCGTGGGGTGGAGTTCGGTGGGTACGTCGCGGAGGTCGAGGGGCAGGCGGGGGCGTTTCGGGCGGCGGCGGTGAGCGCCGGACCGGACGCGCCGGTGCCGACGTGCCAGGACTGGACGGTGCACAAGCTCGTCCGGCACCTGGCGAAGGTCTACAACTGGGTGTGCAAGTCGCTGGTGGCCCCGCCGGAGTCGGAGCGCCTGCACCCGGACCAGGCGCCCGAGCCGTGGGACGAGCTGCTCGGCTGGTTCGACGAGCAGCTGGCCACCATGGTGGACGGGCTGCGTGCCGCCGGGCCGGACGCTCCGGCGTGGGTGTTCGACCCGACGTCCGCGTCCACGGCGGCGTTCTGGGCACGGCGGCAGGCGCACGAGACCGCGATCCACCGGCTCGACGCCGAACACGCCGCCGCCGGCTCGGACCGGGCGGACGCGGTGCCCTCGCTGGTGTTCGAACCCGCGTTCGCGGCGGACGGGATCGACGAGCTGCTGGTGCTGATGGTCCCGCGCCGGCTCGCCCGCGAGCTGCCGGACGTCGAGGGCACCGTGCTGTTCCACGCCGCCGACGCGGGCCGCGCGTGGCTGGTGGAGCTGACTCCGGGCGGGGTACCGGTGATCGGCCCGGCCGACGAGATCGACACCGACGCGTCCGTGGTCGGCACGGCCGACGCGGTCTACCGGGCCGCCTGGCACCGCCCGAGCACCGCGATCACCACCGGCGACCGCACGCTCGTCGACGCCCTGCGCACGCCGTGAACCGCCGGTACGGGGTCGCCGTGCTCGCGGTCGCCCTGCTGGCCGGCGGCTGCGCGGAGGTGGACGAGGCGGTGGACCAGGTGAACACCGTCAAGGACAAGGCGACGGTCTGCGCGGAGGCGCTGGGCCTCGCCGACCTGAACCCGCTGGTGGACCCGGAGCGGCTGCGGGCCAGGGCCGAGGACAAGGAGCGGCGGTTCCGCGAGCTGGCCCAGGACGTGGCCGACCAGGACGTGAAGAACTCGCTGCTCGGCATCGCCGACTCGTACGTCGAGGTGCAGAAGAACCGCTACGAGGACATGTCGATCGTGGCCAGGTGGGCCAAGCGCAACACCGAACGCCTGGACGCCCTGCGCCGGGCCTGCACCTAGCTCGTGGCTAGCGCCCGAGCCCTTCGACGACCTCCGCGCCGGGCAGCGCGGCCAGCACCGGGCCGGGCACCAGGAGCTTCCCGCCGCGTACGCCGCTGCCGATGACCAGCTCGGGCGCCTCGGCGACGGCCGGGTCGAGCAGCAGCGGCCACTGCGCCGGCAGGCCGATCGGGGTGATGCCGCCGTAGGCCATGCCGGTCAGCTCCACGGCGGTGTCCATCGGCGCGAAGGACGCCTTGCGCACGTCCAGCCTGCGCCGGACCACGCCGTTGACGTCGGCGCGGGTGGTGGCGAGCACCAGGCACGCGGCGAACCGCTCCTCGCCGGCGCGCTTGCCGGCGACCACGACACAGTTGGCCGACGCGGCCAGCGGCGAGTTGTAGGCGGCGCAGAACTCGGCGGTGTCGGCCAGGTCCGGGTCGATCTCGACGGCGGCGATCCGGTCGGCGTCCGGCAGCGCGGCCAGGGCCTTCGCCACCGGTTCGGCGAGCAGGTCGGGGCGGTCCAGGGCCGGCTGGGGCGTCAGCGACCCGGCGATCGTCCAGTTCACCACTTCTGCCCGCCGCGCTGCACCTCGATCAGCCTCGGTCGTACGTCGACGATGTAGACGAGCGCCGCGACCAGCCCGGCGATCCAGAAGATCCAGCCGATACCGGCGAAGCTGAACAGCAGCAGCGCCACCGCGGCGCCGCCGGTGATGCCCAGCCAGGCGGGCTTGGTGAGCCGATCGATGGCCTGGTACGCGTCCGGGCGCTGCATCATGGCGTGGACGAACGCGAAGACGCCGACCGGCACAGCGGCCCAGTCGATGATCGTCAAGATCAGTAGCGCTTCGTACGGCACCTCCCCAGACTACGTGCGCACCGGAGCGGGTGACCAGCGGACCACGCACTTGAGACACACCACGCCCCGCCTCCGAAAGCGGACGCGGGGCGTGACGGGCGTGCGGACCTACTTCTTGGGGGCCGGCTTGGTCCCGTTGGTCTTGCGGGTGGTGGTCGCGGGCTTGCGCGGCGCGGTGCGGTTCGCGGCCTTGCGGCTGGTGCTGCGCACCTCGTGGGCCACGTCGTCGCCGAGCTCCTCGATGGTCTCGGCGGCCTCGGCGGCGACCTTCTGCGCGTCCCGGGCGGTCTTCTCGCCGACCGAGCGGGTCTGCCGGGTGACCTTGGCCAGCACCTCGTCGGCCAGCTCGCGGGCGTCGCCCGCCACGTCGCCGACCCGCTCCTGCAGGGTGGCGATGGCCTCCTCGAGCTGGTCCAGCGCGCGGCGGACCTGCGGCTGGGCCTTGAGCTTGTCCAGCGCGTCCTCGCCCTGGTCGGCCAGCTTCTGGTACAGCTTCTGCGCGGCGTCGGTGTACTCGTCGACCAGCTTGCGCAGCTCGGCCGGGTCGAGGCGGTCGCGGACGCCGGCCAGGTCGCGGGGCAGCTCGTCGACGGCACCACGGGCGGCGCCGGCCGAGTCGTTCACCCGGGTGCGGGTCTTGCCTACGGCGTCGCGCACGGCCTGGGTGGCCAGGTCGCCGGCGCCGAGCGCGGCCAGCAGCGGGGTGCGGAGCACCTCGACGGCCTGCTCGCTCGCCTTGCGGACGTCCTCACTCTTGGGCAGGGCAACCATGTCTCTCACTCCACTGGGGGCTGTTCGGAAGTCGCGTTCTCTCGGCGGAACGACTCGTACACGTCGAGCAGGATCTGCTTCTGACGTTCGGTCAGCGCGTCGTCGGCACGCACCGCGTCGACCACCGGGCCGCCGTGCGGGACATCGAGGATGCCGGCCTGCACGTACAGCGCCTCGGCCGAGATCCGCAGACCCTTGGCGATCTGCTGGAGGATCTCCGCGGACGGCTTCCGCAGGCCTCGCTCGATCTGGCTGAGGTAGGGGTTGGACACCCCGGCGAGCTTGGACAGCTGCCGCAGCGAGATCTTGGCCGACGCCCGCTGCTGCTTGATGTACTCGCCGATGTCCCGCCCGAGGTCGGTGACCCTGCCGGTGACGCCGGACTGCTCCTGGTCACTCATCGTGGTCACCTCCTCGCGACACCATCGACGGTACGCGCGAGTGCTAGCAGTTGCAAGCGCAGTGCTTGCGCTGGTGGCGTGGGTCCGGTCACACGCCGAGCAGGCCCCACACCCAGCGGGCGACCGCGTCGGCGGTGTCCTCGACGGTGCGCTGCGTGGTGTCCAGCAGGCGCATCGGGGGCTTGGTGTCCGCGTGCTCGGCGAGCACCCAGTCGTTGAACTCGAGCATCTCCTCGATGCGGTCGGCGTCCCACCCGCGCCACGCCGGGCGGGCGCGCAGCCGCGCGCGCAGCACCTCGGGGGCGCAGGTCAGCGCCAGGTAGTGGATGTCGGCGAAGAGCACGCGCTCCGGCCAGTGCTCGAACTGCGGCGGCGCGACGGTCCCGCACAGCACCACCGGGCGACCGTTCTGGCCGACGCTGGCCGCGAGGCGCAGCCAGGTCTGCCGGAACGCCGCGGAGTCGCCGGTGGGATCGCGCAACGCGCCGACCCACAGCAGGTCCTGCTCCAGGACCACGCAGCGGTCGGCGAGCCGGTCGACGAGCAGCCGACCGACGGTGGTCTTGCCGGTGCCACTCGGCCCGGTCAGCGCGAACAGCGGGAGGCGCCGGAACGGCTCTCGGTGCCCACAGGAGGCGCAGACGAGAACCGTTCCGGCGGCGTCGGTCTCGACCCGCGGTTCGTCGGTCCAGATCCCGCAGTCGGCACAGATCATCGGGTTCATCTGTGCGTCCCGGGGATCAGTCGAACAACTGCTCCAGGAAGCTCTTGCGGCGCCGGTGGCCGTGGTGGCCACCGTGTGCACCGTGCCCGCCGTGGTAGCCGCGCGGGGAGTCGGAGTAGCCGTAGCCACGCGGCGAGTCCCGGTAGTAGCCGCCGCCGGCGGGCGGGGGCGGCGGAGGCGGCGGGGCGCCCGGCCCCGGCTGGTACGGCGGCGGCGCGGCCTGGGCGGAGTACTGACGCTCGGCGTTCAGGATCGACTCGAGCTCACCCCGATCCAGGAAGATCCCGCGACAGCTGTCGCACTGGTCGATGTGGATGCCTTGGCGGTCCACGGTGCGCATGGTGTTCTGGCACTTCGGGCAAATCACACATGCAAGGTTACGCAGATCGGCATGACCTCGACCACAGGTGTGCGACACGCACACGAGACCGGGTCGAGCTGTGGTCCTTCGACACATGGTCCGGGGCTCTGACCCTACCTAGCGTTGCCGGTATGGATCGTGGCCCAGCTCACATCGACCTGGCCGGCCGCGTCGCGCTGGTCACCGGCGGCGGCAGCGGGATCGGCCGCGCCTGCGTGCGGGCTCTCGCCGGTGCCGGCGCGACCGTGCACGTGGTCGACCGGGACGCCGAGTCGGCCAAGGAGGCCGCCGCCGAGGTCGACGGCGTCGCGCACGTCGTCGACCTGGTCGACGGGGCCGCGATCGAGTCCCTGCCCACCGAGGTCGACGTGCTGGTCAACAACGCCGGCCTGCAGCACGTCGCGCCGCTGCACGAGTTCCCACCGGAGACGTTCGCGCTGATCCAGCTGGTCATGGTGACCGCGCCGTTCCTGCTGGTCCGCCGCAGCCTGCCGCACATGTACGCCGGCGGCTGGGGCCGGATCGTGCACGTCTCCAGCGCGCACGGCCGCCGCGCCAGCGCGTTCAAAGCCGCCTACGTCACCGCCAAGCACGGTCTCGAGGGCCTGTCCAAGGTCGCCGCCGTCGAGGGCGCCCCGCACGGGGTGACCAGCAACTGCGTCGACCCCGGCTACGTGCGCACCCCGCTGGTCGAGCGGCAGATCGCGGCGCAGGCGGCGGCGCACGGGCTGGCCGAGGACGAGGTCGTCGAGAAGGTCCTGCTCGACCGCTCCCCGGTCAAGCGGCTGGTCGAGCCGGCCGAGGTCGCCGAGCTCGTGCTGTGGCTGTGCGGCGACCACGCCCGCTCCATCACCGGCGCGTCCGTGCCGCTCGACGGCGGCTGGACCGCCACCTGACATCCCACCCCCGACGAAGTGTGGTGAGAAACATGAGCTCCCTGCCCACCAGCTCAGGCAAGCACTCACTGGCCAGGATCGTGTCCGCGAGCATGATCGGCACCACGATCGAGTGGTACGACTTCTTCCTCTACGGCTCCGCCGCCGCGATCGTGTTCAACACGCTGTTCTTCCCGACCTTCGACCCGCTCTCCGGCACCCTGCTCGCGTTCACCACCTACGCCATCGGGTTCGCCGCGCGCCCGATCGGCGGGCTCGTGTTCGGGCACTTCGGCGACCGGGTCGGCCGCAAGAAGCTGCTCGTGGTCAGCCTGCTGCTGATGGGGGTGGCGACCTTCGGCATCGGGCTGCTGCCGACCTACTCGGCCATCGGGATCGCCGCGCCGCTGCTGCTCACGTTCCTGCGGCTGGTGCAGGGTTTCGCGCTCGGCGGCGAGTGGGGCGGCGCGGTGCTGATCGTGTCCGAGCACGGCGGCGCGCGGCGGCGCGGGTTCTGGGCGTCCTGGCCGCAGAGCGGCGCGCCGGGCGGGAACCTGCTGGCCACGGCGGTGCTCGCGATCCTGGCCGCGGTGCAGACCGAGGAGGCGTTCCTGGCCTGGGGCTGGCGGATCCCGTTCCTGCTGTCCGCGGTGCTCGTGGTGGTCGGGCTGTGGATCCGGCTCGCGGTGGCCGAGTCGCCGGTGTTCCTGGCGGCGGCGCGGCGGGCCGAGGAACGCGGGGTGGCGGAGAAGGCGCCGATCGTGCAGGTGTTCCGGCACAGCTGGCGCTCGGTGCTGATCGCGATGGGCGCGCGGATGGCGGAGAACGTGTCCTACTACGTGATCACCGCGTTCATCCTGGTCTACATCACCCAGACGCTGGACCTGGATCGTTCGGTCGGGCTGAACGCGGTACTGATCGGCTCGGCGGTGCACTTCGTCACGATCCCGCTGTGGGGCCTGCTGTCCGACGTGGTCGGGCGGCGCGCGGTGTACCTGTTCGGCGCGGTCGCGATGGGCGTGTGGGGGTTCGTGTTCTTCGTGCTCCTGGACACCAGGTCGTTCGGCATCATGGTGTTCGCCACGACCGTCGGCCTGGTGCTGCACGGTGCCATGTACGGGCCGCAGGCGGCGTTCTTCGCGGAGCTGTTCGGCACCCGGGTGCGGTACTCCGGCGCGTCGGTCGGCTACCAGCTGGCCTCGATCGCGGCCGGCGGGGTGGCGCCGCTGATCGCGGTGGCCCTGCTGGACGCGTGGGACAGCACGCTGCCGGTGTCGCTGTACCTGGCGTCGATGTGCCTGCTCACCGTGGTCGCGGTGGTGCTCGCGAAGGAGACCCGCGGCTCGACGTTGGAGGACGGCCAGGACGTGGTCGCCGAGGAGGTCCACCTGACACGATGACGACCGTGTCCGTGCGCCGGTTGCTCGATCTGCTCGCCGAAGGGGCGAGCGGCGAGCGGCTGGCGCACGTCGCGGTCGGGGCGCCGGAGCTGGATGGGGCCGTCGAGGTGGCGTTGCGGATCCGGCAGACACTGACCGAGCACCGCAGGCGCGAGGCTGAGCTGACCGCGTTGTTCGACACCGCGCGGGACCTGTCGAAGCTGCGGGACCTGGACGAGGTGCTGAGCTCGATCGTGCGGCGGGCCAGGCAGCTGCTCGGCGTCGACCTGTCGTACCTGAGCCTGAACGACGAGCTGGCCGGGACGACGTACATGCGGGTGACCGACGGGTCGGTGTCCTCGCTGCTGCCGAACCTGCGGATCGGGCACGGCGAGGGTCTCGGCGGGCTGGTGGCGCAGACCGCGCACCCGTACTCCAGCGCCGACTACCTGGCCGACCCCCGGTTCGCGCACACCGGGCCGATCGACGCGGCGGTGTCGGCCGAGCGCATGGTCGGCATCCTCGGCGTGCCGCTGTCGCTGGGCACCAAGGTGATCGGGGTGCTGTTCGCGGCCGACCGGGCGCGGCGGGAGTTCACCGCCTCGGAGGTGGCGCTGCTGTCCTCGCTCGCCGACCACGCGGCCATCGCCATCGACAACGCCCAGCTGCTGGCCGAGACCAGGCGGGCGAACGAGACGATCAGCGGCCACAACGCGGCGATGCGCCGGGCCGAGGACGCGCACGACCGGCTGATGGAGCTGGTGCTGCGCGGCGGCGACCTGGTGGAGGTGGCCACCGAGGTCGCGTCGGTGCTCGGCGTCGGGATCGCGGGTGGGATCGCGCTGTTCGACGACGGCGGCGGCGAGCTGGCCGCCGTGGGTTCCACGCCGCCCCTCCCGCCGGTGGAGGCGGTGGCGTCGTCGCGGTCGTCCGGGCGGGCGGTGCGCGCGGGTGAGGACTGGGTGTGCTCGGTGGTCGCCGGCCAGGAGCTGCTGGGCAGCCTGGTGCTGACCGGCCGGCCGTCGCTGGAGGACGCGGACCGGCGGCTGTTCGAGCGCGCGGGCGTGGTGGCGGCGCTGCTGTTGCTGCTGCGCCGGTCGGTGGCGGCCGCGGAGGACGAGGTGCGCGGGGAGCTGCTGGCGGACCTGCTGACCGCGCCGGACCGGAACCCGGCCGGGCTGCTGGCCAGGGGCAGGCGGCTGGGCATCGACCTGGACGCGCCGCACGCGGTGCTGATCGCGTCCTGCGACGGGGTGTCCCGGCGCCGGCTGGCGATGGCGTGCACCCGGTACGCGACGCTGGTCGGCCTGCACGCCGACCAGGTGGTGCTGCTGGTCGACGGCCCGGCGTCGCTGGCGCCGAAGCTGGCGACGGAGCTGTCGGCGGCGGTGGACGCCCCGGTCACGGTCGGTGGCGCGGGACCGGCGTCCGGTCCGGTGGCGCTGGCCGCCGCCGCGGCGGAGGCCGGCCGGTGCGTGCGGGCGCTGCTGGCGCTCGGCCGGGCGGGGTCGGGGGCGGCGCTGCCGGAGCTGGGGTTCGTGGGGCAGCTGATCGGCGACCGCACGGACCTGGCGGGCTATGTCCGGTCGGTGCTGGGCCCGGTGCTGGACTACGACGAGCGGCGGGGCACGGACCTGGTGGGCACCCTGTACGCGTACTTCGACAGCGGCGGCAACCTGACCAGGGCCAAGGACCGGCTGCACGTGCACGTGAACACGGTGGTGCAGCGGTTGGAGCGGATCTCGTCGCTGCTCGGCGGGGACTGGCAGGCGCCGGAGCGGGCGCTGGAGGTGCAGGTGGCGCTGCGCCTGTACCGCCTCGGCGGCTGACGTCTGGCACGGTGGTGGTCGTGAGCGGTGCGGTGCGGATGCGCGGGTGGGCCGAACGGGAACTCGCCGAGGTGAGCGAGACCCTGGCGACCGCGCGGGCCGAGCTGGCGTCGGTACGGTCCGAGCTGGCCGCGTTCACCCGCGCGCACGAGCGGGTGGTGCGCCCGCTGCGCGAGGAGCTGGCCGAGATCCGCGCCGAGCTGGCCGAGGTGCTGGCGACCCGGACCGGCCGCCGCCCGGCCGCGCCTCCCCCGGCGGAGCCCGCCGACGAGCCGGTCGAGGTCGGGGAGCCCGATCCGGACCGGGCGCGCCGGCTGTACCGGGGCCTGGTCAAGCTGTGCCACCCGGACCTGGGCACCGACGAGGCGGAGCGCGGGCGACGGGCGGAGTTCACCGCACGGGTCAACGACGCCTACGCCGCCGAGGACGCCGCCGCGCTGGAGGACCTGGCCCGCGAGTGGGGCGCCGACGCCGTGGCGGCCGACCAGGACGACGTGTGGGCCGCGGTGGCCGAGACCCGGGACCGCCTGGACGAGGTCCGCGCGGAGACCCGGCGGCTGCGTACCACCGGGCTCGGCCCGCTCTGCTTCGGGCGGGACGACCCGACGACGGCGATCGAGCGGGTGGCCGCGCGGCTGCGGGCGACCATCCACCGCGAGCGGGACGCTCTCGCCGCCCTCCGTTAGGTGGCCACGGGCGGCGGGTGGCCGTCGGGGTTCACCACCGACGGCGGGGGCTCGGAACTGGGCTCGGCCGGGGTGGCCGGGACGCTCGTGGTGGTCGTCGGCCCGGCCGGTACCAGGTTCTCCGGCGTTGGCCGCTGACCCTCACCGCCGGCGACGACGCCGACCAGCATGGTCACGCCGGCGATGGCGGCGGTGCTCGCGACGACCGCGAGCCGTCTGCGGCGGGCGCGGAGGCGGCGACCTCGGGAGATGACGTCCCGGGGGTCGATACCGAGCGGTGGCCCGTCACCGATGCGGTGGAACAACGTCCGCACGTGTTCGTCGTGCACGAGCGTCACTCCTTTCCTCGGTCGTGGCCTCGGTGAAGTGCGGTCCGAGTCGTTGCCGCAGGGTCGCGAGGCCCCGGGCGGCCTGGCTCTTGACGGTGCCGGTCGAACAGCCGAGGGCGGCGGCGACCTCGTCGACGCTCAGGTCGTTCCAGTAGCGGAGCACGAGGACCGCGCGTTGCCTCGGGGGGACCGCGGCCAGCGCGCGGACCAGCAGCAGCCGGTGGGCGCTGTCACCGTCGGTGGGCGCCACGGTGTCCGGCGGTTCTTCGGTGAGCTGCTCGCGCCGCCGCCAGCCGCGCCGGTTCTCGGCGAGGAACGTCCGTACCACCACACGCCGCGCGTAGGCGTCGAGGGAGTCGCGCCGGGCCAGCCGGGGCCAGGCGACATACAGCTTCAACATGGCGAGCTGGGTGATGTCCTCCGCGCGGTGCCAGTCGCCGCACAGGAGGTGCGCGGTATTTCGCAGCGCGTGCGCACGCGCTGCGAAGTACTCGCTGAACTCTCCGTCGTAGGACGGACGGTTGTCGCCCACCAGGGTCGCTACGACCCCGCCGGCTCGGCCGGAACCGCCACCGGAGGCGCGTGTTCCATCACGGGCGGCGCCGGAACCGCCACTGGCGGCGCCGTCTCACCCGACCCCGGCTCCATCACCGGCGGCGGCACCGCGCCCGGCCCCGGCTCCATCACCGGCGGTGCCGCCGCGCCCGACCCCGGCTCCAACACCGGCGGCGCGGGAACGGCCACCGGCGCCTCCGGCCCGGGAACCGCCACCGGGTCCGCCGGCTGCCCCGACCCGGGAACGGCGACCGGCGGTGCCGGCACACTCGACGGCGGTTCCGCGACCGGCTCACGCACCGGCGCCGGCGGCACCTCGCTCGGCTCAGGCACCGGCGCCGGCTGGTCGGAGTCCGCCATGGCCAGTGCCACCAGCGGCGTGCCGATCACCAACGCGGCCGCGGCGAGTCCCGACACGACCCACTTTCGTGTGCGCATTCAACATCCCTCGATGACCGCGCCGTCGCGGTTCGACGGCGCTCTACCGTTAGACATGCGCCGGGTTCGCCCGCCGGTTGCATCGAATTCGCGCCTCACTCCGTGCGCAGCGAGGTGAGCCGGGTGGCGCTGCGCAGGAACGGCAGCGTCATCGCCGTGACCAGGATCGAGAGCAGCGCCGCGCCGGCGGACAGCAGGCCGACGCCGAGCCAGTCGATGGAGAACGGCTCGTCGGTGATGCGCACGACCAGCCACGCCAGGCCGACCCCGGTGAGCACCGCGACCAGCACGCCGAGCGCGATCGGCAGCGCCACCTGCCACAGCAGCGACCGCGCGATCACCGCACGCTGCACCCCGCTCGCCACCAGCATCGCCAGCGGGCGGCGACGCTCCCGGATCTGCTCCAGCGCCAACACCAGCAGGCTCACCCCGGCCAGCAGCAGGGTGAAGATCGCGCCCGCGTAGAGCCCGTTGCGGATGGTCACGAACATCTGCTGGTCGGCCGTCCGGTCCTCGGCCGTGTTGTACGAGAACATCGACGCCCGCCACCCGAAGCCGGCCACCGCGTTGCGCAGCTGCTCCAGCTCGTCGGAGTTCGGGTCGGCCTCGACCCGGATGACGGTCCGCATCTCCGGCAGCGTGACGCCCTCGACCGCGCCCGGGGTCGCGATCGTCCCCCCGTAGGCGTAGTCCGCGCGCTCCGTCGGCACCTCCCGCACGGTTTCCGGCACGGTCCAGTCGCCGACGACGTCGTAGTCGCCCTCGGGCGCGTTGGGGTCAAGGTACTCGCGGAACTCGAGCCGCTGACCCGGCCGCACCTGGTCGCCCATGCCGGCGAACCGGAACACGTCGCCGTCGGTGCAGTCCTCGACGCCGCTGAACGCCAGCAACGCCGCACAGTCCATCACGTGCAGGTACGGGTAACCGGCCGCCTCGGCCGACTGGCCCGGCACGTACACGGAGGTGCCGCGCACCTGGTGCGTCGCCAGCACCGACGGCACCGCGATCACCTCGTCGGTCACCTCGTCGGCGACCGATTCTTCGGCCCGCACCTCGATGGTCGGCTCCGGCTGCTCCTCCGGCGCGTTCGCCAGCCCGACGTCGCTCTCCAGGGTCATCAGCATCGTCTGCAGCGCGATCGCCCCGGCGAGCACGACCGCGATGCCGCCGACCACCCTGGCCGACGTGCCGCTGTCCAGCTGCAGCCGCCGGATGGCGAGCTGCCACGACGACGGCCCGCCGTGGATCCGCCCGGACACCCGCTCCACCAACCACGGCAGCAGCACCGGCACCCCGACCAGCAGCAACGTGGTCCCGACCGACACGGCGACCGCCCAGGTGTCCGAGCCTTCGTCCCCGCCGCCGCCGGTGAACAGCAGCACCACGCCCACCGCGACCATGGCGAACCGCCACCAGGCCCGCCTGCGCACCGGCTTGGTCCGCCGGACCACGCCGAGCGGCTCGATGATCGTGCGGCGCAGCGCGAACAGGGCGGTGAGCACCGCGAGCGCCGGGATGGCCAACACGATGAGGCCCACCAGCACCGGGCTCGGCACCACGTCGCTCTGGTACACCCGCATCCCGAAGAACTCGACGTCCTCGGCGAACGTCCGCAGGTACAGGAACGCCGCCGACCCCAGGACCAGCCCGGCGAGCGCGCTGACCAGGGACTCCGCCGCCGCGATCCGGCGCACCTGCCGCGAGCCGGCGCCGACCAGCCGCAGCGCCGAGAGCCTGCGGTCACGTTCCGCGCCGGCGATCCGGCTGGCCGAGCTGACGAAGATGAACACCGGCAGCAGCAACACGACCGCGCCGATCAGCACGAGCAGCAACAGCTGCGGCGGCATGCCGGTGCCGGTCGGCACCTCCGTGAACCGGTAGACCGCCTGCGCCTCGCCGGCCTCGACGAAGGCCGGCTCCGCGCCGACGTACGCCTTCAGGTCGTCCGGCTCGGTGACGACCTCCTTGCCGAGGGTGCCGATGACCGGTCCCGGCAGCCGGGGCCGCAACAGCTGCCCGTCCGAGGAGGCCAACAGGTCCGCCAGCGCGGGCGAGGTGAGCATCTCGCCCGGCCCGGGCAGGCGGTCGACGCCCGGCGGCAGCGGGTGGTCGGCGCCGTCGGAGTAGACGTAGTTGATCTCGACCCGCTCGCCGCGGAACTCGGTCGACTGCTCGGAGATGTACAGCGGGTCGACGCCGGCCGCCGGTTCCGACTGCCCCTCCAGCCAGTACACGTCGGCCGCCTCGCGCTTGCCGTTCTCCTCGACCATGCTGCCGACCGAGGCCCCCACGAGCAGCACGGCCACCGCGATCGCGATGCCGAACGTGCTGAGCGCGAACCTCGCCATGGAGCTCCGGCCGCCCCCGACGGCCAGCCGGATCCCCAGGGCGAGGTCGCTCACCCACCCCCTCATGCGAACGCCACCTCGCGGGTGCGCCCGTCGCGGACCACGACCTCGCGGTCGGAGTACGCCGCGACCCGAGCCTCGTGGGTGACCAGGATGACCGCCGCGCCCGACTCCTTGGCCGCTTCGGTCAGCAGGCGCATGACGTGCTCGCCGTTCAGCGAGTCCAGCGCGCCGGTCGGCTCGTCGGCGAAGATCACCTTCGGCGCGGTGACCAGCGCGCGGGCCACCGCGACCCGCTGGCCCTGGCCGCCGGAGACCTCGCCCGGCCGCTTGGGCGCGACGTCGTCGACCTCGAGCCGGGTGAGCCACTCGCGGGCCTTGGCCTCGGCGTCGCGGCGCTTGCGGCCGCCGAGGCGCAGCGGCAGGGCGACGTTCTCCACGCAGGTCAGCTCCGGCACGAGCTG
Organism: Actinophytocola gossypii; assembly: GCF_025165815.1. GTDB lineage: Bacteria > Actinomycetota > Actinomycetes > Mycobacteriales > Pseudonocardiaceae > Actinophytocola > Actinophytocola gossypii. Next base: position 108,593 of record NZ_JAFFZE010000016.1, read on the forward strand.
GCCGAACTGGAACACGAAGCCGAACTCGGTGCGGCGCAGTGCCGAGCGCGGGACGTCGGGCATGGCGCCGAGGTCGCGCCCGTCGTAGATGACCCGGCCGCGGTCGGGCTTGATGATGCCGGCGAGGCAGTGCAGCAGGGTGGACTTGCCGGAGCCGGACGGGCCCATGACGGCCACGACCTCCCCGGGGCGGACCGACATGGAGGCGCCGTCGAGCGCCTTGGTCGGCCCGAACGACTTCACGACGGCGTCGGCCGCCAGGATCGCGTTGGTCATGGACGTACCTGCTTTCGGAGTTCGGTGAGGCGGGCCGCGGTGAGTTCCAGCCAGCGCAGGTCGGCCTCGAGGTGGAAGAGCGCGTGGTCACAGATCAGCTGGTCGGACAGGTCGCCGCGGGCCTTGCGGGCGGTGAGCTCGCGCATGGTGTCGAGGTGGGCGGCGCGCTGGGAGTCGAGCACGTCCTCGGCGTCGCGCGCGGACATGAGCGCGATGACGACCTTGGTGTAGAGGGTGCTCTGCAGGTAGAGCGCCGGCTTCTCCGGCGTGCTGAGCCAGCGCTCGACGTCGGTGACGCCCTCGGCGGTGACCGCGTAGCGCTTGCGGTCCGGGCCGCCGCCCTGCTCGACGCCGCTCTCCTCGATCAGGCCGTTCTTGAGCAGCCGGGACAGGGTCGCGTAGACCTGCCCGTAGTGCAGCGGACGGTCCTGGCCGAAGTGCTCGTCGTAGGCGCGCTTGAGGTCGTACCCGTGCCGGGGCCCGTGTTCCAGCAGACCTAACAACGTGTGACCGACTGACATGCCGAGCAGAGTACACAGGGTGTATAGCCGCGTTCTATACACCTGGTGTTTAGCGTGCTGACCTGCGGGTTCGTTCGCACGGGGTAGGATGGCGGGATGACCGAGGACGTGGCCTTGGTGCTGGACTTCCTGAACACGGTCGACCGGGAGCGGGGCACCGATCTGCTCGACGATCCGGTGGCGTGGGACGGCTGGCTGGCCGAGCGGGGCCTGGCGCGCGGCGACGTCGATCCGGCCGGGGTGCGGGCGACGCTGCGGGCCGCGGTCGGGGACCCGGTGGCCGGGGTGCGCCCGGTGCACGTGCCGGTGACCGCGTCGGTGGTCGACGGCGTGCCCAGGGTGGTCGCGCCGGACGTGGTGGGCGCGGTCCTCGCGGCGGCGAGCCGGCTGGTGGTGCTCGGGCGGTGGGACCGGGTGAAGGTGTGCCCGGCCGACGACTGCCGGTGGGCGTTCTACGACCGCTCCCGCAACCACTCCCGCACCTGGTGCTCGATGCAGGTCTGCGGCAACCGGCGGAAGGCGCGCGGCTGGCGGGAGCGGGCGGCTAGACGATGAGCTGCGCGACGGTGTAGATCAGCAGGCCGGCCAGGGCGCCGACGACGGTGCCGTTGATCCGGATGAACTGCAGGTCGCGGCCGACCTGCAGCTCCACCTTGCGGGACGTCTCCTCGGCGTCCCAGCGCTGCACGGTGTCGGTGATCAGCGTGGTGATCTCGTCGCGGTAGTTGAGCACCACGTAGGCGGCGGCGCCCTCGACCCAGCCGTCAACCTTGTCCCGCAGCGCGTCGTCGTCGGTCAGCCGGCGGCCGAGCGACACCAGGCCCTCGCGGACCCGGCGGCGCAGTTCGCTCGACGGGTCCTCGGCGGCGTCGAGCAGCATGGCCTTCGCCGTCGACCAGGCCGAGCCGATCACGTTCTGCACCTCGGGGTGCTCCAGGACCTGCTGCTTGACCTGCTCGGCGCGCTCCATGGTCGCCGGGTCGGTGCGCAGGTCGGCGGCGAACTCGGCCAGGAACTTGTCGATCGCCATCCGCATCGGGTGGTTCGGGTCGGTCTTGACCAGCCAGGCGAACGACAGCACCTCGCCGTAGACCTTGTCCGCGACCATCGAGTCGACGAACCTCGGCGACCAGCTCGGCGCCCGGTCCGACACCACCCGCAACACGGTCGTGTGATTCGCCTTCACCCATTCGTAGGCCCGGTCGCACATCAGGTCGACCAGCTTGTGGTGCGAGCCGTCGGCGATCACGCCACCGAGCAGTTTGCCGAGCGGCGGGCCCCACGGCACCGCGACCACCCGCCGGACCACGGCCTGCTCCATCACGGCCTGCACGTCCTCGTCACGCAGCACCGCGACCGCGCCACGAACGACGGTCGACAGTTCGGCGGTCACCCGTTCGGCGTTCGCCGGCTCGCCGAGCCACCCGCCGAGCCGCCGCGCCACGCCGATCCGGCGCAGCCGTTCCCGCACGACCTGCTCGGACAGGAAGTTCGTGCCGACGAAGTCGCCGAGGCTGGAGCCGAGCGCGTCCTTGCGGGTCGGGATGATCGCGGTGTGCGGGATCCGGATGCCCAGCGGGTGCCGGAACAGCGCGGTGACGGCGAACCAGTCGGCGAGCGCGCCGATCATGCCGGCCTCGGCCGCGGCCCGGACGTAGCCGACCCAGCCGGGCGCGCCGGCGGACTGCCAGAAGGACATGGCCAGGAAGATGACCGTGGCGCCGAGCAGGAAGGACAGGGCGACCAGTTTCATCTTCCGCAGGCCGCGCTGCTTCTCGGCCTCACCCGGGACGGGGGCGCTGGTGGTGGGGACCGTCGGTTGCCGCACCCCACCATTGTCCGTGAGACTGCGTGACCGTGCGCCGGAAAGCCTTGGTTCCCCGACTCGAGCCCTTCACGTCGACGATCTTCGCCGAGATGACCGCGCTGGCCACCAGGACCGGAGCGGTCAACCTGGGCCAGGGCTTCCCCGACACCGACGGCCCGCCGTCGATGCTCGCGGCGGCCCAGCGGGCGATCGCCGACGGGGTGAACCAGTACCCGCCCGGCCCCGGCCGGCCGGAGCTGCGCGCGGCGATCGCCGCACAGCGGGAGCGGTACGGCACGTCGTTCGACCCGGACACCGAGGTGCTGGTCACCGTAGGCGCGACCGAGGCGGTGGCGGCGTCGATGCTGGCCCTGGTGGAGCCGGGCGACGAGGTGGTGCTGTTCGAGCCGTACTACGACTCCTACGCCGCGTCGGTGGCGCTGGCCGGCGCGACCAGGCGGGTGGTGCCGCTGGTGGAGGCCGAGGACGGCCGGTTCGCGGTCGACCTGGACGCGCTGGCGGCCGCGATCGGCCCGCGGACCAGGGCGATCCTGGTCAACTCCCCGCACAACCCGACCGGGACGGTGTTCAACCGCGCGGAGCTGGCCGGGATCGCGGCCCTGTGCGTCGAGCACGACCTGGTCGCGGTGACCGACGAGGTGTACGAGTCGCTGACCTACGACGGGGTGGAGCACGTGCCGCTCGGGTCGCTGCCCGGGATGGCCGAGCGGACGGTGACGATCTCCAGTGCGGGGAAGATGTTCAACTGCACGGGGTGGAAGATCGGCTGGGCGTGCGGGCCGGCGGAGCTGGTGTCGGCGGTGAAGGCGGCCAAGCAGTTCATGACGTTCGTCGGCGGGGCGCCGTTCCAGCCCGCGGTCGCGCACGCGCTGACGCACGAGTCGGCGTGGGTGGGCGGGCTGCGCGCCGACCTGGAGGCCAAGCGCGACCGGCTGTCGGCTGGCCTGGCCGCGGCGGGCTTCGGGGTGCGGCGGAGCGCCGGGACGTACTTCGTGTGCGCCGACGTGCGGCCGCTCGGGTTCGCGGACGGGGCGGAGCTGTGCTGGCGGCTGCCGGAGCTGATCGGCGTGGCCGCGGTGCCGGTCCAGGGGTTCACCGACGACCCGGGCCCGTGGCGGCACGTGGTGCGGTTCGCGTTCTGCAAGCGCGACGAGGTCATCGACGAGGCGGTCACCCGCCTGCACCGGCTGGTGTCCTGAGGGGGCCGGTCACTCCGCGGGGAGCAGCCGGCGGAGGTGGTCGAGGCAGCGGGTGCGGGTGGGGCCGACGCTGCCGGTGGCCATCTCGAGGGCGGCGGCGAGCTGGGCGTGGCTGAGCTCGGGCGCGTGGGCGTGCAGGGCGAGGAGCAGGCGGCACCGGTCGGAGAGGGCGCCGAAGGCGAGCCAGACCTGCCGGTCCCGGACGCTGACGCAGGGTTCCGGGCAGCTGGCGGGCAGGTCCTGGTCCCGGTCGCGGCGCGAGCGGATGCGCAGGCTCTCCCGGCGGGCGGTGGTGACCAGCCAGGAGCGGAGCCGGTCGGGCGAGTTGATCCGGGGCAGGTGCTCGGCGAGCGCGGTCCAGGTGTTCTGCACGGCGTCGGCGGCGTCGGCGTGGTCGAGCCGGTGGGATCGTGCGACGAGCCAGACGACCGGGGTGTGCCGGTCCAGCAGGTCGGACCAGTCGTTGTCCCCGTGGATGGTGTTGCTCGTGGTAGTCATGGTGTCCCCCTCCGTGGTCGTGGAGGGTCGGACGGACCGAATGGCGGCCCGGTGCCGCTGGACGAGCGAAATGAGTAGTACTACCCAGGGCGCGGGGCCTTACCGCATGTGATCAACTGGGGGGCGTACGGCCGATAAGGTGCGCTTTTGCCGTCTTTCCGGGTGGAATCACCGCCGCTAGGGTGCACACTGTCGGTGCGGTGCTGGATAGTGTGCACAGTCGAAACGGCAGCCCTTTCGACGCGTTGGCGTGAGCAATGGACGGTGGTGGTCGGGGTGGACGGCGTGCGGGCGCCAACCAGCGGCCGAGGCCGCCGGTTGCTGCGCCGAGCCGCGCTGGTCACGACCCTCGCGGGCGCGGGTTGGTTGCTGTCGGTACTCGTCGCCGGTGGCGCCGCTGCCGCCCCGGCCCCTTCGCCAGCGGCGGACGGCACGCCGGCCGCGCAGCGGGCCGCCGCCTCGCCGGCCGAGGACGAGCGCCCCGACCAGTCCACCGGCCAGTCTCCGGCCGAGTTGCCGAACGAACCCGCTGGCCAACCCCCCGCCGGTGACTCGTCGGGCGACCAGACACCAGGCGAGCAGACCACCCCACCATCCGGCGAGCACGCCGATCACGAATCAGGCGAGCAGGCCAGCGCACCATCCGCCGAGCACGCCGGACGCGAGCCGGGCGAGCAGGCCGGCCCACCGGTCGACCAGCCGAACCAAGCCGACGACGTACCTTCCGGTCACTCCGATCAAGCCGGCGACCCGCCACCCGCCGAGCGGCCTGACGCGGCTGGTGACCTGCCCTCCAACCAAACCGGCGACCTGCCACCCGCCGACCAGCCCGACCCGACCGGCGACCTGCCGTCCGGGCAGCCCGACGACGCCGGCGGGCTCCCACCCGCTGACCAGCCCGGCCACAGCGGCGACCTGCCGACCGACGGCTTGTCGCCCGGCCAGCCCGACCCCACCAACGGGGCGCCTTCCGGCGACCACTCCGACCCATTCGGTGACCTTCCGGCCGGCGACCAGCCCGATGGCCCGCCATCCGCCGGGCCGCCCGGCGATACGCCCGACCCGAGCAGCTGGTCCAACCAGCTCGGCACCGCACACCGCCCGGGCGACTCGCCTGGGTACGCCGAGCTACCCGGCCAGTCGCCGTTCGGCGCGTCGGAGGCGCTGGTCGACCTGCCTCAGGTCCTCCTGGTCGAGCACGCTCCCGAACCGCCCGTCATGCCGGATGTCAGCCAGCTGCTCGACCGGCCGTTCGACGTTCCCGTCGTCGAACCGCCTTCGGTCGTCCTGCTCGGTCTGTCGCTTCCCGCGCTGCCGGACCTGCCGATCTTCCAGCTGCCGGACTTCGACCTGCCGTCCTACCCGCCGGCACCGCACACTCCGCCCGGCCACGGCGGCGGCCTCGACGACTTGATCGGCGATTTCACCGACACCGTCGGGGGCTTCTTCGACGACTTCGACGACATCGGCGAGGGCTTCGACGACGTGCCGACCGCACCACCGGCTGCGGATGTCGCGGTGCCGGTGGAGGGCGCACCGGAGCCGGTGCCGGCTCCTCGGGTCGACGTCCCGGCGTCGGCGAGCACTGTCACCTGGACGGGGGATGTTCCTCAGCCTTCGGTGAGCATGCACGCTCCGGTGGGTATGTCCGAAGAGGTCGGTGGGTCCGTCGGTGAGCGCGCGCACAAGTCGACCGGGCCGGGCAAGCCGGTGAAGGCGCCGGCGCCGGCACCGGTGGGGGGCGGTTCGGCCGCTTCGACCGGGCACGATCACTCCAGCGGGGCGCGGGGCGCTCACGGCGTGCTCTCCGCGCACCCGCCGTTGGCGCCCCCGGCGGGCGAGTTCACCACCCGGGGCCGCGCCGCAGACGCCTCCGGGCGGGTCGCCGGGCTGCCCGCCACCTCGCCCGACTGAGCCTGCCGCCCCACAGCGGAGCCGTCTGCTCTCGCGACGACCGCGTTGCGCCGCTCGTCGTAACCCGATACCCGATCGAGCTTCACCGCCGATCCGCCGAACAGAACAACCTCAGCTACCCGACCTGCCGACCGCGCCCGGTCAGGTCGGGGCCCGGCCCCGGGGCCCCGCGGCCCCCCCCGCGCCGGGGCGCCCCCCCCTCGCCACCACCCAGGTCGGCACAACGAGGGGCTGTGCCGGCCTCGCCCTGCCGAGCAGACCAGAGGCGAACAGTGCGCTGGATGGCCGCAATTGGACTAGGCCATCCAGCGCACTGCTTTTTACCCTGTATACCGTCTCCCGCGCTAGTCACGTGACCGGAATCAACCCGTCGCCGGCCGTCGGCGCCCTCGTCTCGGCCACCGACGCGGCCGCCTGGGACAGCCGGCGCACCGCTTCCACCAGCTCTTCCGCCGGGCGCACGTACGGCAGTCGAAGCCACCGCTCCAAGCCGCCGTGCACGGCGAAGAACGAGCCGGGCACCACCCGCACCCCGAAGTTCTGGGCCACCGCCGAGATCCGGGTGCTCACCGGCCCCGGCAGCCGGCACCAGAGCGACAGGCCGCCGTCCGGCACCAGGAACGACCAGTCCGGGCACTCCGCCCGCACCGCGTCGACGAGCACGTCCCGCTGGGCGGCCAGCGTGGCGCGGCGCTCCCGAAGGGGCGCGGGCGGCGCGCCGAGCAGCTCGGCCAGCACCAGCTGCTCGAACACCGGCGTGCCGAGGTCGAGCCCGCGGCGGGCGGCGAGGAGCCGGTCGACGAGCTCCGCCGACGCGCGCACCCAGCCGATCCGCAGCCCGCCCCAATGGGACTTGCCGGCCGAGCCGGTGGCCAGCACCAGGTCGCCGGCGAACGCGCCGAGCGGAGGCAGCGGGACCGGCTCGGCCCGCAGGTCCAGCTCGACCTGGGTCTCGTCGACCACCACCGGGGTCCGGGCGCGACGCAGGGCGGCGCCGAGGCGGGCGCGGGCCGACTCGGTGAGCTGGTGTCCGGTCGGGTTCTGGAAGTCGACGATCAGGTACGCGAGGCGGGGCGCGGCCTGCCGGAGGGTGGCCTCGACCGCGTCGAGGTCCCAGCCGTCGTCGGTCATCGCGACCGGGACCGGGAGGGCGTGCGCGGCGCGGACGGCCTCGATCGCGTTGGGGTAGGTCGGCTGTTCGACGAGCACGCGGTCGCCGGGGCCGACCAGCAGCCGCAGTGCCAGCGCCAGGCCGTGGTGGGCGCCGTTGGTCACCAGGATCTCGTCGGCGCTGGTCGGCAGGCCGCGCTCGGTGTACCGGGCGGCGATGCGTTCCCGCAGCTCGGGCAGGCCCTGTTCGTAGTAGCCGTGGCCGCGCAGTTCGGTGGCGAGCCGGGGCAGCGCGGCCTCGGCGACCTCGGCGACGCCGGCGACCGACGACGGCACGGCGCGGGCGAGGTCGATGACCGGGCGGAGGCCGTCGAGCGAGTCGTCGTACTCGCCCCGGCGGGTGTCGCGCGGCAGCGCGGTCCACGAGCCGGCGCCCCGACGGCTGACGACCAGGCCGTCGGCACGCAGCCGTTCCCAGGCGGCGGCGACCATGGTGCGGCTGACGTCCAGCGCGGCGGCGACCTCGCGTTCCGGGGGCAGACCGGTGCCGGCGGGGAGCCTGCCGTCGAGGACGAGCAGGCGTACCCCGGCGGCGAGGTCGGCGGCACCCTGCCGGGATCCGTGGCGGCGCCAGGAACCGAGCAGTTGGGCCAATCTGCGAGCGTTCACCCGTCCACCTGGTGGGAGCACAGGCCAATAATTCCAGATTGGTCATTGAACGGGAAGAGTGGACTGCCGCAGGATGGCCAGGTGGACTTGAACACTGTTTCCGCGCGCCGGAGCCCGGTGCGCCGGCTGGCGCAACTCGTCGGTGGGCTGACGCTGTACGGCGCGAGCATGGGGCTGATGGTGCGCGGGGCGTTGGGGCTGAATCCGTGGGACACGCTGCACGAGGCGCTGTCGGAGCGGACGGGGTTGACGTTCGGGCTGGTCACGGGGTTGGTCGGGGCGGTGGTGCTGCTGTGCTGGGTGCCACTGCGGCAACGGCCGGGGATCGGGACGGTGGCGAACATCCTGGTGATCGCGGTGGCGGTGGACGGGACGCTCGCGCTGGTCGATCCGCCGGAGGCGATGGCCGTGCGGATCGCGCTGATGCTCGGCGGCGTGGTGCTGAACGGGCTGGCGACGGCGACGTACATCGGGATACGGCTCGGAGCGGGGCCGCGGGACGGGCTGATGACCGGGCTGGCGGCGCGGACGGGGTTGTCGATCCGGGTGGTGCGGACGGGGATCGAGCTGGCGGTGCTCGCGGTGGGCTGGCTGCTCGGGGGGACGGTCGGCGTGGGCACCGTGGTGTACGCGCTGGCCATCGGCCCCCTCACCCAGGCGTTCCTGCCGTGGGTGACCTGGCGAGCCCCGGCCCCGACCACCACGGCGGCCTGACCCGGCGACCTCCCGCGACGGGAACGTACGACTCGCGCGACGGGAACGTACGACTCGCGGAGGTCGCGAGTCGTACGTTCCGGGTCGGTGAGTCGTACGTTCCGGGAAGGTACGACTCGCGGGGCGGGAGCGTACGACTCGCGGGGTCAGCTGGCTTGGGCCAGGCGGGTGCGGAGGTCGGGGTAGGTGAGGTCGTGGGCGGCGAGGGCCTGGGCGGCGGGGCCGGAGGTGGTGGCGAGGGCGAGGAGGACGTGGTCGTCGCCGATGTGGCGGTGGCGGCGTTCCTTGGCTTGACGTAGGGCGCCGGAGAGGACGGCTTTGGCGGTGGGGGCGAAGGGGATGTGGCTCATGGGGTAGTGGCGGCGGCGGGGGGCGGCCAGGGCGCCGGGGCCGTGGGTGCGCTCGACGGTGTCGACGATCGCGGGTACGTCGATGCCGAGTTCGGCCAGGGCTTGGGTGTCGGCGTCGGTGAGGCCGGCTTGGCGGTGGGTGGCGGCGAACGCTTCGAGGAGGGCCTGCCTGGTTATGCCGGCTTCGGCCAGGACGGGGGCGGAGCGGGTGCCGTTCAGGAGCGCCAGTAGGAGGTGCTCGGGGGTGACTTCGGGGGCCTGCTCGCGTTCGGCCTCGGTGACGGCGTCCAGGACGACCTGCCTGGTCGCGTGGGTGAACCTCTCGAACATCTCACGACCTCCCGTGCTTCTTGTGCACCGCCTGCCGGGTGACGCCCAGCTCGACGGCGATCTCCTGCCACGACCAGCCCTTCGCCCGCGCGCTGCGGACCTGGACCGACTCCAGGCGCTCCAACAGGGTGCGCAGCGCGGCGACGGCGCGGAGCCCGACTCGCGGGTCGGCGTCGCCGGCCGCGGTGGCCAACTGCGTCGCTTCACTCATGTCGTCAACCTACGTTGACAGATCGACGCTGTCAACCCGCGTTGACACGTAGGATGTGGATCATGGACGTCGACGTGGCCGAACGACCGGGCGTCGGGCTCGACGGGCAGCCCCGGCCCAGCGAGGACGTCGTCGCCGTGCTGCCCGGCGCGGTCGTGCTGCTCGACGGCGCCACCTCGGTCCTCCCGGGCGGCCGCGGCGGCGGCTGGTACGCGAGCCGGCTCGCCGGCGCTCTCGCCGGGCGGCTCAGCGGGTACCCGACGATGGACCTGGCCGACCTGCTCGCCGCCGCCATCCAGGCCGTGGCCAGGGAGAACGGCCTCGTCCCCGGCGAGTCACCGTCGAGTACGGTCGCGATCGCGCGCTGGTCGGACGACGTCGTGGAAGGCCTGGTGCTGGCCGACAGCCCGGTGGTCGCGGTCACCGGTGACGGCCCCCGGGTCCTCGCCGACGAGCGGCTCGCCCGCGTCCCCCGCACCGGCCCTGGCTACCGCGCCCGGCTGCGCGACGGCGGAGGCTACGGCACCGAGCACGTCGCCGCCCTGCGCACCGCGGCCGCGAACGTCGGCCGGCTGCGCAACACCGAGGGCGGGTTCTGGGTCGCCGAGGCCGACCCGGACGCCGCCTACCAGGCCGTGCGCGCCACCTGGCCGCGCCAGGAGGTCCGCCAGATCCTGCTCGCCAGCGACGGCGTCTCCTGCGGCGTCGACGACTACGGCCTGTTCGACTGGACCGGCGTCGTCGCGCTGGTCGACGCCGAGGGCCCGCAGGCCGTGCTCGACGCCGTGCGCGCCGCCGAGGAGGGCGACCCGAACGGCGAGCGCTGGCCCCGCCCGAAGGTGCACGACGACCAGGCCCTCGCGGTCGTCCGGTTCTGACCGGCCGCGCGGACGAAAAGCCAGGTCAGCGGCGGCCCAGGCCCTCCCACTGGAAGCCGGCGCGGCGGACCACGTCCGGGTCGAGCAGGTTGCGGGTGTCGACGACCACCGGCCGGGACGCGACGCCGGCGAGCTTCGACCAGTCGAGCGAGCGGAACTCCGGCCACTCGGTCAGCACGATCACCGCCTCGACGCCCTCCGCGGCGCGGTACGGGTCGTCGACCACCGCGATGCCGTCCAGCTCCGCGCGGCCCTCGCCCGAGGACAGCGCCGGGTCGTAGGCGGTCAGCTTGGCGCCGGCCTGGCGCAGCAGCGCGGCCACCGCGAGGGCCGGGGAGTCGCGCAGGTCGTCGGTGCCCGCCTTGAAGGTCAGGCCGAGCAGGCCGAGGCGCACCTTCGACAGGGAGCCGCCGCGCTTGCCGGTGACCGCGAGGCGCACCTTCTCGACCATGCGCTGGCGCTGCCGGTTGTTCGTGTCGATCGTGGCCCGGATGAGGCGGAACTCGAAGTCCGCCGCGTCGGCCAGCTGGAGCATCGCCGAGGTGTCCTTGGGCAGGCAGGAGCCGCCCCAGCCGGGGCCGGGCGACAGGAACGCCTGGCCGATCCGCTTGTCGTAGCCCATGCCCTCGGTGACGTCGGAGATGTTCGCGCCCAGCCGGTCGCACAGCTCGGCGATCGCGTTCACGTAGGACAGCTTCATCGCCAGGAAGCAGTTCGCCGCGTACTTCACCAGCTCCGCGCTCGCCGCGTCGGTCAGCACGGTCGGCGCGCCGAGGCGGGCGTACAGGGCGGCCACGCGCTCGGCGGCGTCCTGCTGGTCGCAGCCGACGACGATCCGGTCCGGGTTGAGGAAGTCGTGCACCGCGGAGCCCTCGCGCAGGAACTCCGGGTTCGACACGACGGCGACGTCGTCGCGCTCGAGCAGCTCGGCGGTGCGCTGCGCGCTGCCGACCGGCACGGTCGACTTGTTGACCACGACGCTGCCCGGCGGCAGCAGCCCGCCGACCTCCTCGATCACCGACTCGACGATCGACAGGTCCGCCACGCCGCCGACGCCCATCGGGGTCGGCACGCAGAGGAACACGACCTCGGAGCCCTCGACGGCGGCCGCCGCGCCGAGGACGAACGACAGCCGGCCGGCCGCCATGCCCTCGCTGACCAGCTCGGCCAGGCCCGGCTCCAGGATGTCGATCTCACCGGCGCACAGCCGCTTCACCTTGTCCGCGTCCACGTCGGCGCACACCACGTGGTGGCCGAGCGAGGCGAGGCAGGCCCCGGTGGTGAGGCCGACATAACCCGTGCCGACCACCGCGATCCGTCGTACGAACACGGCCACTCCCCTTGTTTGAAGCTTCGTCTGGACGATCCACGCGAGTCGAACGCTACATCGAGCACAGCCCGTGACCCGGCCCGGCGGTAACAGAGCGCGTCGATCGGCCGACCTAGCAAAGGAGCGTCAGTCCGGCTTCGGGGGCCGGAGCACAATTCCGACGGAGGATCGCGCGTGGTCACGTCACGCCTGTTTTGTGCTGCCCCCGAAACGGGGTGCGGGGCATGAGAATCAGTGTATTCGGCCTCGGCTACGTCGGCTGTGTGTCCGCCGCGTGCCTCGCTGCCAGGGGCAACGAGGTGGTCGGGGTCGACGTCAACCCGACGAAGGTCGAGCTGATCACGGGCGGTAACGCCCCCGTGGTCGAGGAGCGGATCGGGGAGCTGACCGCCGAGGTGGTGGCCTCCGGGGCGCTGCGGGCGACCACCGACGTGGCGGCCGCGGTCGCGGCGACCGAGGTGTCGCTGGTCTGCGTCGGCACCCCGTCCGCGCCGAACGGGAGCCTGTCGACGGCGTACCTGGAGCGGGTGGCCGAGGAGATCGGCGACGCGCTGGCGGCGAAGCCGGCCGGCGAGCGGCACACCGTCGTCTTCCGCTCCACGATGCTGCCGGGTACCTGCCTCGACCTGCTGGTGCCGATCCTGGAGAAGGCGTCCGGGCGCACCGCCGGCGTCGACTTCGGCGTCGCGGTCAACCCGGAGTTCCTGCGCGAGGGCACCAGCGTGCGGGACTTCTTCGAGCCGCCGAAGACCGTGATCGGCGAGCTGGACGGGCCCAGCGGCGATGTGGTGGCCGCGCTGTACGACGGGCTGCCGGGCGCGGTGTTCCGGGTGTCGATCCCGGTCGCGGAGATCACGAAGTACGCGGACAACTCGTTCCACGCGCTCAAGGTCGGCTTCGCCAACGAGCTGGGCTCGATCTGCGCCGCGCTCGGCCTGGACTCGCACGCGGTGATGGACGTGTTCCTGGCCGACACCAAGCTCAACGTCAGCCCCGCCTACCTGCGGCCGGGGTTCGCGTTCGGCGGCTCGTGCCTGCCCAAGGACCTGCGCGGGCTGGTGCACGCGGCGCACCGCGCGGACGTGTCGGTGCCGATCCTGTCGCACGTGCTGCCGTCCAACGAGGAGCACCTGCGGCGCGCGTTCGACCTGGTGGCGCGTACCGGGAAGCGGAAGGTCGGCCTGTTCGGGCTGTCGTTCAAGCCGGGCACCGACGACCTGCGGGAGAGCCCGCTGGTCGAGCTGGCCGAGCGGCTGCTCGGCAAGGGCTACGACCTGCGCATCCACGACGCCAACGTGAGCCTGTCCCGGCTGCTCGGCGCGAACCGGGAGTTCATCGAGGCCCGGCTGCCGCACCTGGGTCAGCTGCTGGCCGCGTCGGTCGACGAGGTGCTCGACCACGCCGAGGTGATCCTGGTCGGCTGCAAGGACCCCGAGGTGCTGGCCAAGCTCCCGCACGACCGGACCATCGTCGATCTCGTCCGCCTCCCCGACGCGCCGGCGCGCCGGGCCGAACCTGGATACGTGGGCCTTGCCTGGTAGAGCGCTGATCCTCGTCGAGAACCTGTCGGTCCCGTTCGACCGCCGGGTGTGGCAGGAGGCGACGACCCTCCGCGACGCCGGCTGGACCGTGCACGTCATCTGTCCACAGGGGACGAAACGGGACACCGAGCCGTACGTCGAGCTGGACGGCGTGCGGATCCACCGCTATCCGCTGAGCGCGGCGACCGGGGGTCCGGCCGGCTACGTCAAGGAGTACGGCTCCGCGCTGTGGCACACGTTCCGGCTGGCCCGCAAGGTCGGCCCGGTGGACGTGGTGCACGCGTGCAACCCGCCGGACCTGCTGTTCCTGGTGGCCAGGATGCTCAAGCGGCGGGGCGCGCGGTTCGTGTTCGACCAGCACGACCTGGTGCCGGAGCTGTACCTGTCCCGGTTCGACCGGGGCGAGGACCTGCTGTACCGCGCGGTGTGCCGGCTGGAGAAGGCGACCTACCGGGCCGCGGACGTGGTGATCGCCACCAACGAGAGCTACCGGCAGGTGGCGGTGACCCGCGGCGGGATGGCGCCGGAGCGGGTGTTCGTGGTGCGCAGCGCCCCGGCCGTGGAGCGGTTCCGGCAGGTGCCGCCCGAGCCGGAGCTGAAGCGCGGCAAGCCACACCTGCTCTGCTACCTGGGCGTGATGGGCCCGCAGGACGGCGTCGACTACGCCCTCAAGGCGCTGGCCGCCCTGCGCGACGAGTACGGCCGCACCGACTGGCACGCGGTGTTCGTCGGCGCGGGCGACACGTTCGAGGACATGAAGGCGCTGGCGGCCCGGCTCGGGCTCGCGGACCAGGTCGAGTTCACCGGGCGGATCCCGGACGAGGACCTGGTGCGCTACCTGTCCACGGCCGACGTGTGCCTCTCCCCCGATCCGCGCAACCCGCTCAACGACGTGTCGACCATGAACAAGGTCATGGAGTACATGGCGATGGGCAAGCCGATCGTGTCGTTCGAGCTGCGCGAGGCGCGGGTGTCGGCCGGCGAGGCGGCGGTGTACGCACCGGCCAACGACGTGTCCGCGTTCGCCAAGCTCACCGCGAAGCTGCTGGACGACCCGGCCGAGCGCTATTGGATGGGCGAGACCGGCAAGGCGCGGGTCCAGGGGGAACTGTCCTGGGCGCACTCCAGCCAGGCGCTGCTCGCCGCCTACGAGGCCGCCTGCCGGTGAGGAGACCACGGTGAACGAGGACGCGCTGGGGCTGTCGCTGCTCGGCCGGGTGTTCCGGCGGCGCTGGCGGCTGCTGCTCGTGGTCACCGCCGCCGGCGCGCTGGTCGGCGTCGGCGCGTCGCTGCTGTTCTCCCCCGGCTACGAGACCTCCGCCAGCGTGCTGCTGCAGGGCCCCCGGGCCACCGACGAGCTGCGGACCGAGGCGCAGGTGGCGAGTAGCTCGGTGGTGCTCGACCGCACGGCCGCGAGCCTCGGCTGGGGCCTGACCGGCCGCGAGCTGGCCGACTCGGTCACCACCTCGGTCGCGGACGGCAACATCATCGAGATCACCGCGGTCGCCGACACCGCGGAGCGGGCCCAGCAACTCGCCGACCGGACGGCGCAGGAGTTCGTCGCCTACTCCTCCCAGCTGCTCGGCGGCACCGAGGACGCCACCGCGCGGGTCTCCCAGGAGCAGCAGGACGCGCTGCGCCAGCAGGTCAGCCAGACCATGCAGCGGATCTCCGACCTGCACGCGGCGGCCGGCCGGGGCGACACCATCGACAGCGTCGGCGTGCGCACCGGGCTGGAGTCGCTGCGCACCGCGCTCGCCCAGGCGATGACCAAGCTCGACGAGATCGACGCGGCCGCCAGCCAGGCGAAGATGGTCGTGATGGGCCCGGCGCAGCGGCCGACCGCGCCCGCCGCGCCGACCATGGTGCACTTCGCCGGCGGTGGCGCGGCCGCGTTCCTGCTGGTCGGCCTGTTCGGGCACCTGCTCGCCAGCCGGGGCGACAAGCGGCTGCGGGCCGAGTCCGAGATCGTCTCCGCGCTCGGCGGAACGGCCCTCGGCACGGTCGACGTGCCGGACGAGCCGGGCGACCACGCGCCGGTGACCGGGCCGCGCCGGCTGCTCGGCCTCGGCGACCGGGACCGGCCGTGGCACGCGCCGGACCCGCCTGCGCCGCCCGACGAGGCGGGCCTGGACGTCCGGTACCGGCGGGTGCTGTCCCGCCTGCCCCGGCGCGAGGTGCTCGCGGTGGTGCCCGGCGACGACCCGAGCGCGCGCCGCGCCGCCGCCCGGCTCGCCGGGAACGGCTCGGTGCGCGCGGTCGAGGTGTCCGCCGAACGGCCGGTGGTGCCGGACGGGTCCGGCGGCGTGCTCGTGCTCGTCACCGCGGGCACCAGGACGGCGTGGGAGCTGGTCGGCATCGCCGGTGCGTGCGCCGACGCGGGCCAGGACGTCCTCGGCGTCGTGGTCGTCCACCGCACCAGGCCGCTCGACCCCACCGACCCGGACCCCCGGCCCGAGGTCCCGATCGACGGCGCGCTGGCAGGTTCACCATGACCGCGAAACCTCCCGAGAAGCCCGCGGGTGGCCCGCCGCTGCTCGACCTGGCCCGCCTGTTCGTCGCGATCCGCCGCAGGCGCAGGCTGTGGGTGGCGTGCGCGCTGCTCGGCATGATCGGCGGCGGTCTGGTGGCGGTCCTGCTGCCGCCGCCGCCCACCGCGACCACCCGGCTGCTGGTGGTGCACGAGCAGGACCAGCCGTCCGACACCGGCAGCCTGATCCGCACCGACGCGGCGCTGCTGGCAACCACCTCGATCGCCGCCGCCGCGCTGGAGCGGCTCGGCTCCGACCAGCCGCCGGAGCGGTTCGTCGAGGAGTACACGGTCACCGGGCTGACCAACAACGTGCTGGAGATCAGCGTCGAGGGCCCGACCGAGGCCGAGGCGACCCGGCGCGCGCAGGCCCTCGCCGACGCGTTCATCGCCGACCACGTCGGCCGTATCCAGGCCGCCGCGTCCGCCCAGGCCAAGGCCCTGATCGAGCAGCGGGACCGGATCCAGGGCGAGCTGAACCGGGTCAACCGGGACATCAACGGCGCCGAGGCCGCCATCGAGGACACCGAGGACGCCGCCCCGGCCAACGCGGCCGCGCTGGACTCCCTCTACGCCCGCCGCGCCGAGCTGACCTCCCGGATCTCGGACCTGACCCAGCAGGCCGAGGAGGCCGGCATCGGCGCGCCCCAGGTGGCCGCCAACACCCAGATCGTCGACGCGCCGCGCCCGGTCCGGACCTCGATCCTGATGAGCGGTGCGACGAACTCCGTGATCGGGTTAGTGCTCGGGCTCGTCGCGGGCGTCGCGCTGGCCGCCGTCACCGGTGTGGTGAAGGACAAGCCGGTGCTGCGCAAGGACATCGCCGAGCACCTCGGGGCGTCGGTGATCGCCCAGCTGCCGGCGCCGCGCCGGGGGCCGAGCCGGCTGTGGCGCGGCGGCCGGGCGGCGCGGGAACGCGGCCGGGTGGCGGCCACGCTCGTGCGGCTGCTGCGTACCGGCCCCGGTCCGGTGTCGGTGCTGGAGCTGGGCTCGCCGAGGGTCGCCGCCGCGCTCACCCTCGACCTCGCCACCGGCCTGGCCGCCGACCGGAACGTGGTGATCGTCGAGGACCCGGTCGGCCGGGTGGTCGCCGACGACCTGCCGGGCCGAAGGCTCGACCAGGACCCCGAGCGACCGGTCCGGATCGTGGGCGCCGAGGACACCGGCGCCAGCACGCCGGACGAGACCCGGCTGGGCATCGGCTCGGTGGCGCCCGGGACGGCGTGGACCGACCTCACCCACCTCGGCGCGGAGACGATCCTGGTGGTGCGGGCCGGGTTCGCGCACACCGAGTGGCTGCACACGGTCGCCCGCCAGCTGGCCGACGCGCGGATCCCGATCATCGGCGTCGTCCTGGTCGACCCGGACCCGAGGGACCGGTCCGACGGCACCCTGTGGGACGGCCTGCACACCGCCCTGCGCGGCCGCGGCCGAACGCCAGAACCGCCGAAGGTCAACGGCACCAACGGAACCAACGGCACCGAGCCGTCGACGCACCGGTTCGCGCCCGTGCAACCACACCTGCGCCGGCACGAACCGTCGGTGCACGACCTGCCCACCAAGCGGTTCGCGCCGGTCGAGCGCGGGACCAAGGGCTGAGAGGGCACCCATGTGCGGCATCGCAGGCACCTACCACTGGCCGGACGGCGGCCCGCTGACCGACCGGCTGACCAAGACCCTCGCGCACCGCGGCCCGGACGGCTCCGGCCGCTACACGCACGCCGCCGGCACCGGTGAGGTCCACTTCGGACACCGGAGGCTCTCGATCATCGACCTGTCCGAGACCGGCGCGCAGCCGATGGCCGCCGGCGGGCTGGCGATCACCTACAACGGCGAGCTGTACAACGCGCCGGAGCTGCGCCGGGAGCTGGAGTCGGCCGGGGTGCGGTTCCGCGGCACCAGCGACACCGAGGTGCTGCTGGAGGCGTGGCGGCGCTGGGGCACGGACTGCCTGCCCCGGCTGCGCGGGATGTTCGCGTTCGGTGTGTTCGACGAGCGCACCGGCGAGCTGACGCTGGTGCGGGACCAGCTGGGGATCAAGCCGCTGTTCCTGGTGCGGCGCGGCGGCGGCCTGGTGTTCTCCTCGGAGCTGAAGGCCCTGGCCGCCGAGCTGGGCGGCTCGCTGCGGGTCGACGACGGCGCGCTGGTGGCGTCGCTGCTGTACTACTGGGTGCCGGACGGCCGGTGCGCGTACCGGGAGGCGGAGAAGCTGCCGCCGGGCAGTTGGCTGCGGATCCGCCCGGACGGGCAGGTCACCCGCGGCGTGTACTGGTCGATCAGGGACGTCGCCGCCGAGGCCGCGGACGCCCCGGCGCCTGACCTGGCCGAGGTCGTCGCGGACTCGACGCGCGCGCACCTGCTCGCGGACGTGCCGGTGGCCACGTTCCTCTCCGGCGGGCTGGACTCCAGCTACCTGACCGCGCTCGCCGCCCGCTCCCGGCCGGGGATCTCCGCGTACACCATCGGTTTCCGCGCCGAGGACGCGAAGTTCGAGGCGATGCCGGACGACCTGCGCTACGCCAGGCAGGTCGCGGCCCGGTTCGGGGTGGACCTGCACGAGATCGAGATCGCGCCCCGGGTGCGCGAGCTGCTGCCGGCGATGACGTACCACCTGGACGAGCCGATCGGCGACCCGGCCGCGATCAACACGTACCTGATCTGCACCGCCGCCCGCGAGGCCGGCGTGAAGGTGATGCTGTCCGGGATGGGCGCCGACGAGCTGTTCGCCGGCTACCGCAAGCACGTGGCGAACCTGCTCGCGCTGCGCTACCAGCGGGTGCCGGGCGCGCTGCGCCGTCCGATCGAGACGGTGGTGGACCGGCTGCCGGTGGCGAGCGCGAACCGGGGGTACCGGTCGGTGCGGTTCGCCAAGCGGTTCCTGTCGTTCGCCGGAATGCCGGAGGAGACCGCGTTCCGCCGCAGCTACACCATGTACGACCGGGCCGAGCTGCTCGACCTCGTACACCCCGACCTGGCGTCCACCGTGGACGACGTACTGGCCGAGCACGCGGACACGTACCACGACAACGCGCTCGCCGACCACGTGAACCGGATGTGCCTGACCGACGCGCGGATGTTCCTGCCCGGCCTGAACCTCGCCTACACCGACCGCTCCAGCATGGCCGCGTCCACCGAGGTCCGGGTGCCGTTCGTCGACGTCGAGGTGGTGAAGGCCGCGTTCGCGTTGTCCGGCCGGGAGAAGATCGCCGGCCGCCAGGGCAAGGCGGCGCTGAAGAAGGCGGCCCTGTCGATCCTGCCGAAGGAGATCGTGTACCGGCCCAAGGGGTTGTTCTCGGCGCCGCTGCGCGCGTGGATGAGCCGCGACCTGGCGCCGCTGGTCCGCGAGGTCGTCGAGGACGGGCTGGTCGTGCGCGACGGGCTGCTGCGCCGGGACGCCCTGCGCCGGCTGGTCGCCGAGGACGCCGCCGGGCAACAGGACCGGGCCAAACACCTGTGGCACGTACTGACGTTGGAGCACTGGTACCGCGGCGCGACCGCGTCCGAGCAGAGGGAAATCTCTTGAAGCAGGTCGTACAGAACTACAAGTCGGGCGAGCTGGCGTTGCTGGACGTGCCGGAACCCGCGTGCAAGCCGGGTGGCGTGCTCGTTCGCACCGCGTTCTCGCTGATCTCCACCGGCACCGAGCTGATGAAGGTGTCCGAGGCGAGCATGTCGTTGCTGGGCAAGGCCAAGGCCCGCCCGGACCAGGTCGCCAAGGTGGTGCAGAGCGTCGCCACCAACGGCCTTGCCGCCACCTACCGCAAGGTCACCAGCAAGCTCGACTCCTACACCCCGCTCGGCTACTCGCTCGCCGGGGTGGTCGCCGAGGTCGGCGCCGGGATCGACGACGTCGCGGTCGGTGACCTGGTGGCCTGTGCCGGCAACGAGCACGCGCTGCACGCCGAGCTGAACTGGGTGCCGAAGAACCTCTACGCCCGCGTTCCGTCCGGGGTGGACCCCCGGCACGCCGCGTTCGGCACCGTCGGGTCCATCGCCATGCAGGGGGTCCGGCGGGGCGAGCCGCAGCTCGGCGACGTCGCCCTGGTGATCGGGCTCGGGCTGATCGGGCAGCTCGTGGTGCAGCTGCTGGTCGCCTCCGGGGTGCGGGTGGTCGGGGTCGACCCGGACCCGGCGCGGTGCGAGCTGGCCGAGGGGTCCGGCGCGCTGGTGTGCGCGCACCCTGACTCGGGCGTCGTCGACACCGCGGTCGGCGAGCTGACCGGCGGGCACGGCGTCGACCAGGTGTACCTCGCCGCGGGCGGCAGCTCGAACGGGCCGGTGGAGCTGGCCGCGAAGCTGGCCCGCGACCGGGGCACGGTCGTCGACATCGGCAAGTGCTCGCTGAACCTGCCGTGGAACGCGTACTACGAGAAGGAGCTGGACGTCCGGTTCTCCCGGTCCTACGGGCCCGGCCGGTACGACCCGTCCTACGAGCTGGAGGGCCGCGACTACCCGATCGGCTACGTGCGCTGGACGGAGCGGCGCAACCTGGAGTGCTTCCTGGACCTCGCCGGCCGCGGCCAGGTCGACGTGGAGCCGCTGATCTCGCACGTCGCCGACTTCGCCGACGCCGCCCCGACGTACCAGGCGCTCAACGACGGCGAGCTGAAGGCAGTCGCGGTGCTGTTCCGCTACCCGGACGCCACCGCGACCCCCGAACCGACCACGCTCACGATCCCGGTGTCCAGCAACGGATCCGCGCCGCGCCGTCGGCTCGGTCGGGTCCGGATCGGGTTCGTCGGCGCCGGGAACTACGCCTCGTCGATGCTGCTGCCGCACCTGGCCGAGCGGGAGGACGTGCGGCTGTCCCACGTGGTCACCACCTCCGCGCTGTCCGCGGCCAACGCGCGCCGCAAGTTCGGGTTCGCCGGCGCCTCCACCGACCTCGACGACGTGCTGGGCGACGACGACATCGACGCGGTGTTCGTGGTGACCCGGCACAGCTCGCACGCCGAACTGACCGCGCGGGCCCTGCGCGCCGGCAAGACCGTGTTCGTGGAGAAGCCGCTCGCGCTGTCCGAGGCCGAGCTGACGACCGTGCTGGACGCGATCCGGGAGTCCGGCAACGACCGGCTGCAGGTCGGCTTCAACCGCCGGTTCGCGCCGCTGCTGCGGGAGGCCCGCGGCCGGTTCGGCACCCGGGTCGGCGCGGCGACCGTGCGGTACCTGGTCAACGCCGGCACCCTCGACGCCGGCTCCTGGTACAACCGGGCCGCCGCCGAGGGCACCCGGTTCGCCGGCGAGGGCGGGCACTTCGTCGACACCGTGAGCTGGCTGCTCGGCGCCGACCCGGTGTCGGTGTACGCCTGCGCCACCCCGGGCAACGCCGACCTGCAGGTCGTACTGCGCTACCCGGACGGCTCCACCGCGACCATCACCTACGCCACCTCCGGCGCGTCGAGCTTCCCCAAGGAGACCCTCGACCTGGTCGCCGACCGCAAGGTGCTGCGCCTGGACGACTTCCTGCGCGCGTCCGTGCACGCCCGCAAGCGCTGGGCCAGCCCGAGGCTGCCGCGCGGCCGGGACAAGGGCCAGCGCGCCGAGCTGACCGCGTTCCTGGCCGCCGTGGCGACCGGCGGGCCGATGCCGGTGCCGGTCGACTCGCTGGTGTCGACCACGCTCGCCACGCTGGCGGTGGAGACGAGCCTCGGCACGGGCGCCCCGGTCCGCCTTGAGCTGCCGGCCCGGGAGCCGGTGGTGACCCGATGACCTCGCCCGGTTGGTACCTGCGCCGCCTGTCCAGGATGGGGCCGGCGGAGATCGTCGGCCGCGCGGGCGACACGCTGCGCAGGCGCCGCTGGCGGCGGGTGCTCACCGAGCCCGTGCGGCAGACCTGGCGTGCCGACCGTTCGGCGCCGCCGGTGCTGCCGGCCGGCACGCTGGACCGGGTGCCGGCGGACGCGGCGGCGCGGCTGACCGCGACCGCCGAGGAGCTGATGTCCGGCAAGGCCGAGTACTTCGGCGTGTGGCGCGACGACCTGGTGGCGCCGGACTGGTCGTTCGACCCGAAGACCGGGCGGTCGGCACCGGCGGACGCCTACGCGTTCGACATCGCCTACCGCAGCGAGGACACCGTCGGCGACATCAAGCAGCTCTGGGAGCCGTCCCGGCACCAGCACCTGACCGTGCTGGCCGCGGCGTACGCGCTGACCGGGGAGGACCGGTACGCCGAGCGGGTCGCCGAGCACCTGCGGTCGTGGTGGGCGGCGAACCCGCCGCTGCGCGGGGTGCACTGGGTGAGCGGGATCGAGCTGGGCATCCGGCTGATCTCCTGGGTCTGGGTACGCCGGTTGCTCGACGGCTGGCCGGGCGCGCCCGCGCTGTTCGAGGACAACCCGGTGGCCCTGCACCAGGTCTGGCACCACCAGCGGTGGCTGGCCGGGTTCCGCAGCCGGGGCTCGTCGGCCAACAACCACGTGATCGCCGAGGCCGCCGGGCAGGTGGCGGCGTCGGCCGCGTTCGACTGGTTCCCCGAGTCCGGTACCTGGGGTCCCGAGGCCCTGCGGGTGCTCGACGAGCAGCTGCGGCGCAACACGTTCGGCTCCGGGCTGAACCGGGAGCTGGCGACCGAGTACCACGGCCTGGTGCTGGAGCTGGGGCTCGCCGCCGCGCTGGAGGCACACGCCGGCGGGATCGCGGTGCCGGACTCGACGTGGCTGGTGCTGCTGCGGATGTGCGACGCGCTCGCCGCGGTCGTCGACGTCCGGCTGCGGCCACCCCGGCAGGGCGACGCCGACGACGGGCACGGACTGGTCCTCGACGGCGCCGGCACCGACCGGTGGGGCTCGCTGCTGGCGACCGGCGCCGCGCTGTTCGGTCGCCGCGACTGGTGGCCCGAGGTGCCCGGCACCGACGTGCGCACCCCGCTGCTCGCCGCGTTCGCCGGCGGCGTGGCGGTCGAGGCGGCGCGCCCGGAGCGGCGGGCCGCGCACTTCGCCGACGCCGGGCTGACCGTGCTCCGCGCGTCCACTCCGGACGGTGAGCTGTGGTGCCGCTGCGACGGCGGGCCGCACGGGTTCCTGTCGATCGCCGCGCACGCGCACGCCGACGCGCTGTCGGTCGAGATCCGGCACGACGGCGTCGACATCCTCGCCGACCCCGGCACGTACTGCTACCACGGCCAACCGGAGTGGCGGTCGTACTTCCGCTCCACGCTCGCGCACAACACCCTGGAACTGCACGGCGCCGACCAGTCCAGCAGCGGCGGCCCGTTCCTGTGGACCAGGCACGCCCGCACCACCGTGCTCGCCGCCGAGCCGACCCGCTGGAGCGCCGAACACGACGGCTACGCGCTCGGCGTGCAGCCCGCGATCCACCGCCGCACCGTCGACCTCGACGCCGAACGCCGCGAGTACCGGATCCACGACGAGGTGCACACCCAGGGCCGCCACCCGGCCCGGCTCGCGTTCCACCTCGGCCCGGAGGTGACCGCCACCCTCGACGGCCACACCGTGCGGCTGACCTGGACCACCGCCCAGGGCGAGCGCGGCGCCGTGCTGGAGCTGCCGGCGGAGCTGTCCTGGCGCGCGCACCGGGGCGAGACCGACCCGCCGCTCGGCTGGTACTCGTCCGGCTTCGGCCGGATCGAGCCCGCCACCACCCTCGTCGGCACCGGCATGACCGGCGTCTTCACCACCCTGCTGCGCTTCGACTAGAGGACCGCCGTGACCAGTCGACTGTGGACCGCCGTGGGGCTGTCGGCCGCGCTGCTGCTGGCCGGCTGCACCTCGACCCCGGTCGACGAGAGGCCGGTCGAGGAGGGCCCGGCCGGCTCGGTGCCCGCGGTCTGCGACCACGTGCGGCCCGGCCCGGCCGAGGCCCCCGCCGGCGCGGTGACCGTCGACCCGGCGGTGGACGGCGACCTGACCGACAAGACCATGGCCAACCCGCCCGGCACCACGTTCTGGCTCGCGCCCGGCACGCACACGCTCACCACGGACCTGTACGGGCAGGTGATCCCCAAGGACGGCAACACCTACCTCGGTGCGCCCGGCGCGGTGCTCGACGGGCAGGGCAGGAACCTGTTCGCGTTCACCCAGCCGGCGAGCCACGTGACGATCCGGCACCTGACGATCCAGGGCTTCGCGGCCCCGCACAACCAGGGCGTGGTCAACCACGACTCCGGCGACGACTGGGTGATCGAGCACAACACGATCCAGTACAACGACGGCGCCGGGATGATGGCCGGCGCCCGTCAGCGAATCCGGGGGAACTGCCTGCGGGAGAACGGCCAGTACGGCATCAACGCGTTCTCCGCCGGCAACACGATCACCGGGCTCGTGGTGGAGGGCAACGAGATCGTCGGCAACAACACCGACGACTGGGAGACCCAGCGGCCCGGCTGCGGCTGTACCGGCGGCGTCAAGTTCTGGGCGGTCGACGGCGCCGACGTGCGCGGCAACTGGGTGCACGACAACCGGGGCCCCGGCCTGTGGGGCGACATCAACAACAACGACTTCCTGATCGAGCACAACCTGATCGAGCACAACGACGGCGCCGCGATCGTCTACGAGGCCAGCTACAACGCGATCATCCGGGACAACACGATCCGCGGGAACAACATGGTCGAGGGCAGGATGTTCGCCGGCCGGGGCGATCCGTTCCCGGCCGCCACCATCTACGTCTCCGAGTCCGGTGGCGAGCCGAGGATTCCGGCCCGCACCGACCGGATCGAGATCCACGGGAACCTGCTGGAGAACAACTGGTCCGGGATCACCGCGTGGGAGAACGCGGACCGGTTCTGCAACAGCCCCGCCAACCCGAGCGGCGACTGCACCCTGCTGGCCGAAACCGGGGAGTGCGCCCAGCCGGGCATCGCCGAGCAGCCGCACTACGACGACTGCCGGTGGAAGACCCAGCGCCTCGACGTGCACCACAACAGGTTCGTGCTCGACCCGACGGTGGTGGAGTGCAGCAACTCGCTGTGCACCAGGATGGCGGTGCTGGCGAACTACGGCACGTTCCCGAACTGGTCGCCGTACACCGGCGACGTGGTGCAGGAGGCGGTCACGTTCGGCCAGGACAACCGCTGGCACCACAACGAGTACTCCGGCCCGTGGACGTTCATGGCCTACGACACCAGCGGGGTGCTGACCCAGACCAAGTGGCAGAGCGAGCCGTACCGGCAGGACGAGGGCAGCACGTTCGTCGTCCAGGAAGCCGGCTGACGTGACCCGCCTCGACCCGGCCCCGCCGACCGCGTCCGTCGGCGCCGAGCACCGCCCGCCGAAGCTGGTCGGCGCGGTGTGGGCGCTGCTGGTGGTCAACGTACTCGGCTCGCAGGGCGCGCAGACGTTCGTGCCGGTGCCGCAGCCGGTGTACCAGCTGGTCACGATGGGCTCGCTGGTCGCCGCGTTCGTGCTGGCGCTCGCGCTCAACCCGCGCATCCGGTTGCGCCCCAACGCGTTCCTGCTGATGCTCAGCCTGCTGCTGGTGACCAGCCTGGTGGCCACCGTCCAGCTGGAGACCGGGGTCGGCGGCGGCCTGTTCCGCTGCTGGCGGCTGGCCATGTTCCTCGCCACCCTGTGGCTGCTGACCTGCTGGTGGGACGGCACGGTCGCGTTCGCCAGGTACCACATCCGGTCCTACGCGGCGGTGCTGGTGACCGTCGTGCTCGGCCTCGCGGTCGCCCCCGGCCTGGCCATGCCGGAGACCTACGGCGGCCGGCTGACCGGCGCGATCTGGCCGCTCACCCCGCCGCAGGTCGGCCAGTACGCCGCGGTGGTCGCCGGGCTCACGCTGGTGCTGTGGCTGGCGCGGCGCACCGACCACCGCAGCACGCTGGCGATCGCGGTGCCGGCGCTCGTGCTGGTGTTCATGTCCTACACCCGCACCGCGACGCTCGGGCTGGCGGTGGCGCTGGTGGTGGCCGGGATCAGCCTGGCGCTGACCACCGCGCGGGCCCGCCGGTTCATCGCCGGGACCGCCGCCGCGGCCACGCTCGCCGCGGTGGCGTTCGCCCCGGCCATCGAGACGTGGTTCCGCCGGGGACAGACCGAGGAGAACTTCGCCAACCTGACCGGGCGGCAGAAGGTCTGGGACGCGCTGCTGGCCGCGCCGCGCTCGCCGAGCGAGCTGTGGTTCGGCGTCGGCCTGGGCAACAAGTCGTTCGACGGCCTGCCGATCGACAGCGGCTGGCTCGCGGTCTACCAGGAACAGGGTCTGATCGGCGTCGGCATCGTCGCGGTGTTCCTGGCGACGCTGCTCGCGGTGGCGTTCCTGCGGCCGCCGTCGCCGGCGCGGGCGTGCGCGGTGTTCCTGATCGTGTACTGCCTCATCGCCTCCTACACCGAGGTCGGCCTCGGCGACGCCTCGCCGTACCTGCTGCACCTCGCCGCCGCCGCGTCCTTGCTCGTTCCACGACAGGAGACAACATGACCAAACTCGCTCGGTGGGTGCACCACAAGCTGGGCGACCCGGACCAGCGGAACTCGTTCTCCAGCCGGCGGCGTTCGGTGCGGTTCGCCGAGCTGATGCGGCGGTTCCCGAACCTGGACGCGATGCGGGTGCTCGACCTCGGCGGCACCCCGGAGTTCTGGCGCGCGACGCCGGTCCAGCCGAAGTACGTGACGACGGTCAACCTCGACCCCAAGTACGACCCCGAGGAGCCGTGGCTGGACCACGTGGTCGCCGACGCCTGCGAGCTGTCCACACTGGACAAGTGCCCCGGCGACTACGACCTGGTGGTGTCCAACAGCCTGATCGAGCACGTCGGCGGCTACCAGCGCCGCCGGGACTTCGCCGAGGTCGTCACCTCGGCCGCGCCGGCGCACTGGGTGCAGACGCCCAACCGGTACTTCCCGGTCGAGCCGCACTACGTCGCGCCCGGGTTCCAGTTCCTGCCGGTGCGGACCCGCGCCCGGCTGGTGAGCCGGTGGCCGCTCGCGCACGAGCGGGTCTACACGGTGCCGGACGCGCTGGCCCAGGTACTCACCATCGACCTGGTCAGCACGGCCGAGCTGCGGCACCTGTTCCCCGGCTCGGACATCTGGCACGAGCGGCTGGCCGGGCTGTCGAAGTCGATCGTCGCGGTGCGGGCGGGCTGAGCCGTGCGGGTGCTCGTCGTGCACAACCGGTACCGCTCGGGGCAGCCGAGCGGGGAGAACGCGGTGGTCGACCAGGAACGCGCGCTGCTGACCGCCGCCGGCCACGAGGTGCTCCGGTTCGAGCGGCACAGCGACGACATCGCCGGGATGTCCCTGCCGGGCAAGGTGTCGGTGCCGCTGCGGGTGCCGTGGAACCCGTCGGTGCGCCGCGAGCTGGCCGCGCGGCTGCTGGCGGAGCGCCCGGACGTGGTGCACGTGCACAACACGTTCCCGCTGCTGTCACCGTCGGTGTTGGCGGCGTGCGCCGACGCCGGCGTGCCCGCGGTGGCGACGCTGCACAACTACACGCCGGTGTGCGTGCCGGGGACGCTGTTCCGCAACGGGCGGGTGTGCGTCGACTGTGTCGGCGGCCCGCCGCTGCCGGCCGTGCGGCACGGCTGCTACCGGGGTTCGGCGGCGGCGACGGTGCCCGGGGCGGCGAGTCAGGTGCTGAACCGGAGCCGGTGGCGGACCGGGGTGGCGCGGCTGTTCTGCATCTCGGGCGCGCAGCGGGAGCTGCTGGTGCGGGCGGGGATGCCGGCGGACCGGTTGGTGGTCAAGCACAACTTCGTGCCGGATCCCGGGGTGCGGCGCACGGGGGCCGGCGAGCACGTGCTGTTCCTCGGGCGGCTGGCCGAGGAGAAGGGCGTGCGGCTGCTGATGTCGGCGTGGGACCGGCTCGCGGGGTCGCTCGGGGTGCCGCTGGTGCTGGCCGGCACGGGTCCGCTCGAGACCGAGGTGGCGGCGTGGGCGGCGGGCCGGGGCGACGTGCGGTACGCGGGGCTGCTGGACCGGGCCGGGTGCCGGGAGCTGACCGCGCGGGCGGCGGTGGTGGCGGCGCCGTCGACCTGGCTGGAGACGTTCGGGCTGGTGGTGGTTGAGGCGATGGCCGCCGGGGTGCCGGCGGTCGCGCCCGCGCACGGCGCGTTCCCCGAGCTGGTCGACGACGGGGAGACGGGCCTGCTGCACCGCCCGGGCGACGCGGAGTCGCTGGCGGCGGCGCTGCGGGCCGTGCTGGTGCCCGGCCGGAACGCGGCGATGGGGGCCGCGGCGCGGCGGCGGTACGAGCGCGGCTTCACCCCCGAGGTGGGGCTGGCGAACCTGCTGGCCGGGTACCGGTCCGTCACGGAGGATCGCGGTGCGCAGGCTGTGCGGTGAGGCGAGCTACCCGGCGCCGCTGCTGGCGGTGGCGGCGTACGGGCTCGCCGGAACGCGCCCGATGCCGAAGGAGCCGCTGGACGACGAGGTGTGGAACGCGCTGCTGACCGGGGCGCGGAAGCACCGGGTGCTCGGGCACCTGCGGGCGGCGGTGTCGTCGGGCGCGCTGCCGGCCACGGACGGGCAGGTGGCGCGGGTACGGGCGGTGCACCGGGCGCTGCTGGTGCGGATGCTGTCGCTGGAGAGCCAGCTGGTGCGGGTGGTGGACCTGCTGGCACGGGCCGGCCTGGACACGCGGGTGCTGAAGGGCAGCGCGTACGCGCACCTGGACTACCCGGACCCGGCGCTGCGCTCGTTCATCGACCTGGACCTGCTGTTCCGGCCGTCCGAGGTGGAGGGCGCGGTGGCGGTGCTCACCTCGGCCGGGTTCACCAGGACGTTGGCCGAACCGCGCCCCGGCTTCGACCGGCGGTTCGACAAGGGCACGACGTTGCGCGCGGCGGACTTCGAGCTGGACCTGCACCGGACGTTCGTGCTCGGCCCGTGGGGGTTCCGGGTGGACCTCGACGCGCTGTGGGCCGACTCGGCGACGTTCGAGCTGGCCGGGCGCCCGGTGACCGCGTTGTCCGCCCCGGACCGGTTCCTGCACGCCTGCTACCACGCCGCCCTCGGCGACTGGCCGCTGCGGCTCGGCTCCCTGCGGGACGTGGCCCAGCTGCACCCGCGCGACGAGGCCGCCGTACTGGCCCGGGCGCGGTCGTGGGGCGTCGAGGCGGTGGTCGCCGCGGCGGTGGCCGACTCGACGCGCCTGCTCGGGCTGCCGGTGACCGGGGAGCTGCGCACCTGGGCCCGCGACCACGTGCCGACCCGCCGCGAGGAGTCGTGGCTGGCACTGCACACGCACGAGCACAAGACGTTCGCCGCGCAGGCGGTGGCGACCCTGCCGGTGCTCCCCGGCCTGCGTGACAAGGCCGCCTACCTGCGGGCCCTGCTGTTCCCGGACAGCGGGTACACGGCCGGGCGGCACGCGTCGCCGCTGTCCCGGTTCCGGCACGGTCTCCGCGACGCCCGCCGCGGTCACGGCTGACGCGCGGCCCACACGGTGCGTTCGGTGCGGACGCCGAGGTCGTCGCGGTTCGGGAGACCGTCGAGCAGGCGGTCCAGCGCGGCGAGGTCCTCGGCCGGGAGCAGGTCGGCGACGGCGCCGCGGATGCGCCGGAAGCTGGTGAGCGCGTAGCGGCCGACCGCGTCGGAGCGGTCGAGGTCGACGGTGACCGTGCGTTCCCCGTCGAGGGTGAACCCGGCCGCGACCAGCTTGACGCCCCAGTCGGCGCCGCGGTGGGGCATGTGCTCGGTGTGGTGGTGCTCGACCGCGGCGTGGCAGCGTTCCTCCAGGGCGCTCTCCGGGGTGCCCGCCGGCAGGAACCGGGGGAAGCCGGCGAGCTCGACGACGGCGAACAACCCACCGGGGGCGAGCAGGTCGCGGACGCGGCGCAGCGCGTGGTCGGGGTCGGCCAGGTGGTGCAGGGACGCCGACGCCCAGACCAGGTCGGGGGTGCCGAGGTCCGGCCAGGTGCCGTCGAGGTCGGCCTGGACGGTCCGCACCCGGTCGGCCACCCCCAGCTCGCCGGCCTTCTCGGCCAGGCGGCGCAGGTGCTCGGCGGACGAGTCGACGGCCGTGACGTGGGCGTCGGGGAAGCGGGTGAGCAGGGCGAAGGTGCCGGTGCCGGTCCCGGCACCGAAGTCGACGATGTGGCGCGGGCGCGCGTCGACGGGCAGCCACGCGGTGATGGCCGCGATGTGCTCGGCGAGCACCTCCGCGTCGAGGTCGAGGATGTCCGTCTGGTCGTGCGTGGTGTCGGTCATGGCCTCACGGTAGGTCGACCGTGCGCCTCGTGCACGAACCCTTGCCTGTTTGGCAAGGAGGTCACGTGCTGGGCTGCCGAACACGCAAAACCGGTCACTCCTTGTGCCCCCGGCGGGCGTCCCGGTCGAAGATGCCGAGCACGTCGCACGGTCCTCCTTCGACGCCGATCGCGTGCGGGAGCATGGTGGGGAACTCGGCGGCCTGGTTGGTCTCGATGCGGAGCCGGCGGTTGCCCAGCAGCAGGACGGCGGTACCGGAGAGCACGACCATCCACTCGCGACCCGGGTGAGCACGCATGCGCGCCGGGTTGTCCGGCGGCGGTTCCGTCATCCGCTGGCGAATGACGATCATGCCGGGCTCGGCCTTGATGGGCCACTGCATGCGCCCGTGCGCGTTGTCGATCAGCGGGCTGACGATCACGTCGTCGGTGTCCGTCTCGACGAGCTGGTCGAGCGAGGTGTCCAGGGCCCTGGCGAGGGTGACGAGCTGGTCCAGCGCGAGACGGCGCTGACCGTTCTCGATCCGGCTCAGCGACGACGGACTGAGCCGCGCGCGCGTCGCCAGTTCCTCCAGCGACCACCCCTGCGCCACCCGGAGAGCGCGGACGCGTTTGCGCACCAGGCTGTCCAGCTCGTCATCTTCTTGCTTCATAGGCACGAGTGTATGCCCGAGCCGCAAGACGTGCCTAGCGTCGTGCCGCACGGTCCTACTCGAGAGGAAGACATGAGCACGATCTCGGACGCGCGTCAACGCCGCTCGACCCTGGTGGCGGTCTGTATCGCCCTGATGGCGGTCATCGCCTCGGTGACCGGACTGAACGTCGCCCAGCCGGATCTCGCCCTGGCCTTCGGCGCCGGGCAGAGCACGATCCTGTGGATCATCAACAGCTACACCCTCACCCTCGCCGCGCTGCTGCTGCCGCTCGGCGCGCTCGGCGACCGGCTGGGCCGCAAGCCCGTGCTCCTCGCCGGCCTGGCCGCGTTCGGGGCCGCGAACGTCGTCGCGAGCCTGGCCCCGTCGGCGGAGGTCCTGCTGGCGGCGCGGGTGCTCAGCGGCGTCGGCGCGGCGATGATCATGCCCGTCACGCTCGCCGTCATCACCTCGACCTTCCCCGATGAGGAACGCGGCCGGGCGATCGGCGTGTGGACCGGGGTGGCCGGGGGCGGCGGCATCCTGGGCATGTTCCTCTCGGCCGTGCTAGTGGACGTGGCGAGCTGGCGCTACCTGTTCGTGCTGCCGGTGGCCCTCGTCGTCGTCGCGTTCGCCATGGCGCGGCGTTCCGTTCCCGACTCGCGCGAGCGGGCGGGGCGCTCCTTCGACACCGTCGGCTCGCTGACGTCGCTGGTCGCCGTGGTCGGGCTGATCTTCTTCCTCCAGGATGGCCCCGAGCGGGGCTGGAGCGCGCCGGCGACCCTGGCCGGGCTGCTCGTCGGCGGCCTGGGCACCGTCGGCTTCGTGGTCTGGGAGCTGCGTCACCGGTCCCCGCTGCTGGACGTTCGGCTCTTCCGCGAGCGCGGCCTGGCGAGCGGGTCCGTGGTGCTCCTGGCGGTCTTCGGCGTCCAGGCGGGGATCTCGGTGGTCCTCTACCCGTTCTTCCAGACGGTCTTCGGCTGGTCGGGGCTACTGTCCACGGTGGCGCTGATGCCGATGGCCCTGCTGATGATGGTGACCTCCGGACTCGCCCCTCGGCTGGCCGAGCGCGTCGGAGCGCGCGCGACCATGGCGGCCGGCGTCGCGCTCGCCGGAGCCGGCCTCGGTCTGATGGCCACCCTCGTCTCCGTCGACGGGGGCTACCTCGCGATCCTGCCCGGCGTGCTCGCCATGGGCGTCGGCATGGGCCTGTCCATGCCGCCCGCCACCGAGGCGATCACCGGCGCGCTGCCCCGGGAACGGCAGGGCGTCGCCTCCGCGCTCAACGACGTCACCCGCGAGTTCGGCACCGCGCTCGGCGTCGCGCTGCTGGGTGCGCTGCTGTCCGCCGGCTACCGGGGCGCCATCGGCCCTCGGCTCGACGGCTATCCGGACGAGATCGCCGGCCCCGCCCGCGAGGGCATCGCCAACGCCATCAGGGTCGCCGACGGGCCGGAACTGGTCCTGGCCGCGCAGCAGTCCTTCGTCGACGGGTGGCGGACGGCGATGTGGACCGGGGTCGCCCTGATGGCGGCCCTCCTCGCCTACGTCCTGAGCCGCGGCCCCAGGCCGCCGGCTCAGCCACGCCTGCTGGAGCAGGGACATCGAGGGGGCGTGCGGGGTGGGTGAGAGCCAGTTGGCGCGGAGGGCGTCGGGGTCGACGAGGTCGGGGTCGACGCCGGTGCCGTCCCAGGTGCGGGCGAACTCGCGGGTGTGGCCGCGGAAGACGGCGTTCGCGAACCGGGCCTTGGTGCGGCGCTCCAGCACCTCGCGGGGCAGCAGGTCGCCGAACAGGGCGCGCATGGCGGAGGTGCGGCCGGTCCAGCCCCAGCGGCCGGCGGCGTGCGCGACGGACGCGACGACGGCCGGCTCGGCGAACGCCTGGACGTACTCGGCGTCCAGTTCGGACGCCAGGGCCCGCATGGTCGCGTAGCCGATCGTGGCGCAGCGGCGGGTGGCGAACTGCCAGGTGTTCCGGCCGGCGTGCAGCGCGTACGCGGCCAGGTCGTCGGCGTCGCGGCGGGCCAGGAGTTCCTCGACCTCGGGGCGTAGCCACGGGCGGCGGTAGCGGGTGCGCAACGCGCCGCGGCGGCGGAACGCGGCCGGGGCGAGCGCGCGGAGGGCGTCGCGGTGGACGGCCGCCGGCACGCGGGTGCGGGCGGCGAGGAGCTTGGTCAGCGGCGTGATCCGCTTGAGCCCGAACGCCTCGTCGCCGCCCTCGCCGGTGAGCAGGGCGCCGCCGCGGGCCTGGGTCAGCATCCGGTACGTGGGTGTGAAGTTCGGCGGCCAGACCAGGCCGTGGCGGCGCAGCACACCGGTGCCGACCGGGCCGAGGGGGTCGTGTTCGTCGTGCACGGTCAGCACGATCCGGTCGGTGACGCCGAGGTGGGACAGCACCCTCCGCTGCCACGCGGACTCGTCGGTGTCGGCGGCGTCCGGATAGGACAGGGTGACCGGGATCGGCGGCGGCAGGGACTCGCGGCGGGCCAGGGCCACGGCGGCGGCCAGCAGTACCGAGGAGTCGCGGCCGCCGGAGAAGGCCACCAGGCACGGGGTCCTCGCCAGGTGTGGCAACAGGACGCTGTCGAGCACCTGGCGGGGTGCCGGGTGCTGGCCCGACGGCGGGGGGACCGGGTCGTAGCCGTTGACCCAGCCGCCGGCCACCTCCAGGGGGTCCATTGTGTACACGGAGACTCCTGCCGGGGCCACGGACCGCTCCAGGGTCGATCCGTGGCCCCTGACGATCACGAGTAGTTGTCGTCGTCGCCGAAGATCGGCAGGATCCAGGTCAGGTTGTCGGAGGACTCCCCGAACAGGTTGGCCTGGGTCACGTCGGTGAGCGAGCCGAGCGCGGTGAGCTCCGGTGCCTCGTACGGCTGCCGCATGGTCACCTCCTTCATGGCCGTCGCAGCTGATGCAGGGCCGTTGTCCTGTAGGTCGCCCGACCGGCCGGATCATTACCCTTTTCCTGTAACGAAAACGGTGGGTGATCGGACGTTCCAGTCGTGCGACTGCGACGGTTGGCGACCACTCCGCGCCTGCTCGCGGCCGCCGCCCGCGAGGTCCGCCTGGCCGACCGGGCCGGCACCGCGGTCGCGTCGGTCTACCAGCTCGTGGGGGCCGTCGCGGCGCTCGGCGTGGTGGCCGCCGGCAAGCTCACCTTCGACGCGCTGCTGACCCCGGACACCGCCGCGCTCGGGCTCACGCCGGCGCTGCTGCTGCTCGCGCTCGCCACCGCGCTCACCGGGTCGGTCGGTCCACTGCAGACCCAACAGCACCGGGTGCTCGGCGAGCGGGTGGCGCAGCGGGTGTGGGACCGGCTGCTGGACACCACCGCGCGGGCGGACCTCGTCACCTACGAGTCGACCGGATTCGCGACCGCGCTGGAGCGGGTCCAGCAGCACGCGGTGACCCGGCCGTTCACCGTCACCACCTCGCTGCTCGGGCTGACCGGGAGCCTGCTCGGCGTGGTGGCCATGTCGGCGGTGCTGGTGACCGTTGAGCCGCTGCTGGTGCCGCTGCTGCTGGCCGCCGGGGTGCCGGCGGTGCTGCTGTCCCGGTGGGCGAGCCGCACCGAGTTCGCGTTCGCGCACCGGCTGACCGCATTGTTCCGCCGCCGCGAGTACCTGCGCCAACTGCTGACCAGGCGGCCCTACGCGGCCGAGGTGCGGGCGTTCGACGCGGCTCCCGCGCTGCGCGGGCGGCACGAGGAGCTGAACGTCGAGGTCAACGCGGCCCTGCGGGTCCAGGTGCGGCGGCGGCAGGTGATCGCCGTGCTGTCCACGCTCGGGGTCGCGGCGGCGCTGACCGCGGCGCTGCTGGCGATCGTGCAGCTGGTGCGCTCCGGCCGGATCGGGCTGGCCGACGCCGGTGCCGCGGCGATCGCCGTGCGGCTGCTGTCCGGGCAGCTCGGGCGGCTGTTCGGCGCGGTCGGCGGGCTGCTGGAGTCGGCGCCGTTCCTGGCCGACCTGGAGCGGTTCGTCGCGTCCGGACCGGAGCCGGCGCCGAAGGGACGACGGCACCGGCTCGCCGACCGGGTGGCGCTGCGGTCGGTCAGCTTCGCCTACCCCGGCCAGGACCGGCCCGCGGTCGACGACGTGGACATCGAGGTCCGGGCGGGCGAGGTCGTGGCGCTGGTCGGGGAGAACGGCTCGGGCAAGACGACGCTGGCGAAGATCGTCGCCGGGCTGTACGACCCGGACTCGGGCGTGCGGGTGTGGGACGGCGAGGCGGTGCCGGCGCCGGACGTGCGGGCGTCGGTCACGGTGGTCTTCCAGGACTTCGTGCGCTACCAGCTGTCGGTTCGGGACAACATCACCATCAGCGACGCCGGGGCCGACCCGGCCGCGGCGGCGGACGCGGCCCGGCGGGCCGGCGTGCCGTTGGACCTGGACACCGTGCTCGGCCGCGACCTGGACGAGGGCGTGGACATCTCCGGCGGCCAGTGGCAGCGGGTCGCGCTCGCCCGGGCGCTGTACCGGGACACGCCGCTGGTCGTGCTGGACGAGCCGACGGCCGCGCTGGACCCGCGCGCGGAGCACGAGCTGTTCACCGACGTGCGCGCGACGCTGGGCGGGCGGGCCGCGCTGCTGATCTCGCACCGGTTCTCCAGTACCCGGCTGGCGGACCGGATCTACGTGCTGGCCGACGGCCGGGTCGTGGAGTGCGGCACGCACGACGAGCTGATGGCCTCGGCCGGCCAGTACGCGGAGCTCTACCGGCTGCAGTCGGCCGCGTACCGCTGAGGCGCCAGCACGGCGTCCAGCAGGTCGGCGAGCACGCCGTCGGCGAACGGGAGCCCCCACGGGATCGTGGCCTCGAACACCGGGACCCGCTCGACCAGGTCGGCCAGCGACTGGAACGCCGACGCGGCCGTTGGGCCGTCGGTCCAGCCGAGCACGCGCGGGTAGCGGCTCAGGCCCAGCAGCGCGACCGCCGGACGCAGGCGCCGCACGGCCACCCCCGCCGCCGCCCGGTCCGGGCGGGGGACGACGCAGGCCGCCAGCGGGAGCGGGCCGCCGGTCCACACCCGAGGGGCCACCGCCAGGCGGCCGTCGGCGGTCTCCCGGACGGCGGCGGTCTCGGCCAGGGCGCTGGCGGCCGGCCGCAGGCGGCTCTCGGTGGCGCCCGGGTGCACGACGCCGCCGTCCACCCGGAGCAGGTCGTCGGAGACGAGCGCGTGGCCGGCCGCGCACAGTGCGGCGGAGAGGGTCGACTTGCCCATGCCGGACGCGCCGACGAACGCCACCGCCCGGCCGTCGACCTCGACCGCGCTGGCGTGCAGCACGTGCGCGTGCCGCAGCGTCAGGTGCACGGCGAGCAGGGTGCCGGCGATCAGCACCGGCAGCAGGCCCGCGTCGGCGCCGGGGTGCAGGTGGATGGTCACCTCGGCATCGCCGACGAAGTCGCACAGACCGGGGTAGCGGAGCACGGTCGTGTCCCCGACGCGGGCGAGGGTGTAGAAGACCGAGCCGTCGGGCCGCAGCACCTCGGCCAGCGGCGGCCCGGGGCGCTCGGCGGGCACCGGACGGTCGGGGCCGCGGCGCAGGACCAGGTCGGGGTGGCCGGAGCCGGGTGGCAGCGGCAGCTCGACGTCGCTGGCGATCCGCAGGCCGTAGGCGTGGTAGCCGGGCATGTCAGCGGCCGAGCGGGGCGAAGTCGACGGCGGTGGGATCGAGCGTGCGGCCGTCGACCTCCAGCCACGAGTGCGCCAGGATCCCGTCCCCGTCACGGCGGACGCCGATGCGCAGGACCGGGGACAGGTGCCGCAGCCGGTTGCCGACGAGCAGGCAGCGGCGCAGGCAGGTGTCGCCGTGGCGCCAGCGGCGGGTGGCCGCCGAGCAGGCCCGGATCGCGGTCCTGGCGCGGCCGGGGAGCACCGCGGGCCCGGTCGCCGGCGGATCGCCGCTGTCCAGGTCGGGCACGATGCCGAGGCGGGCGCACACGGTCGGCAGGTCGTGGCGGCGCAGCATGGCCTCGACGCGGGCCAGCCGGCAGCAGGCGAGGGCCACCTCGGCCAGGTACCGCGCGCGTCTCACCGGACCAGCCGTGCTTCGGTGAGCCGGCCGACGAACGCCTCGACGTCCCGGCGGGCGACGTCCGCGTCGACCTCGTACTCGCCGACGATCGTGTCGACGAGCTCGTCGATGGTGCGTTCCTCGCCGAGCAGCTCGACGATCCGGGTGCCGATGCCGGTGACGGAGAAGTACCGGGAGTCGGGGAGGCTCAGGATGATGGTCTCGTCGCCGATGGTTCTGGCCGAGAGTTCGGTCGATCGCAGGCGCATGGCGGATTCCTTTCTCCATAGTGGATTCGGTGGCGCCGCGGCACCCGTTACCGCTGGGAAACGATCGTGACCAGGGCGGCGATTCACCAGGTGTGCGCACCGACTCGGAACCCACTGCCCGGCCGGTCCCGCTGGCCCGGGTTCCGCTCGCCGTGGTCGCGGTCTGCGCGGCGATCGGGCTCGCGGTGCTCTGCGTGCTGTTCGCCGGCGAGACGGCCGGGACCTGGTTCGACGCCTGGCTCAGCGCGCGGCTGGTGGAGCTGGGGTCGCCATGGCGTCAGCTCGCGCTCGTCGTGGACTACACCGCCGAGCCCGTGGGCGGCGCGCTGACGCTCGGCGCGCTCGTCCTGGTGTGCCTGCGGCTCGGGCACCGCAGGGCCGCGGTACTGGCCGTACTGGGCACGGGCGGCAGCATCGCGTGCACGACGGTACTGAAACCGTTGGTGGGGCGGGAGATCAACGGCGGGTTCCTCGCGTTCCCCAGTGGGCACACGGCGGCCGCGACCGCCATGGCGCTGGTCGTGATGCTCGTGGTCGCGCGCCGGCTGGTGCCGATCCTGGTCGTCACCGTGGCGGCCGGTACGGCGATGGCCTGGTCGCAGGTGCTGCTGAACGCGCACTACGCCACCGACACCCTCGGCGGCTTCTGCGCCGCGCTCGCCGTGGTGCCGGCGGTGGCCTGGACGATGGACCGGGTCGCCGGCGCGTCTCAGGCGTAGCGGCGGAACACCGGCCGCACCGGGCGGCCGCCCAGCCACGGGGTCGGGTCGTCCGCGTCGAGTGCCCGCCGGTACACCGCGCACGCGCCGGCCACCACCTCGACGGTGCGGTCGACGTCCTGTTCGGACAGCGCCGCGCTGACCACGAACGACGGCCCCAGCACCCCGCCGGTGACCAGCTGGCGCAGGAACAGCGTGCGGTACTCCTGGGACGGGCGGCCCGCGTTGTCCAGGGTGGCGAACACGAGGTTGCTCTCCCGCCCGCGCACCACCACGTGCTCGCCCACGCCGGCGTCGGCGGCCACCGCCCGCACCCCGGCGGCGAGCCGGGCACCCAGCTCGTGCAGCCGCGCGGTGACGCCCTCGGCGGTGTACGTCTCCTGCACGGCCATCGCGGCGGCCAGCGCGTGGGTCTCGGCGCCGTGCGTGGTGGACAGCAGGAACACCCGCTCCCGGCTGTCCCGCAGGCCGCCCAGCTCCATCAGGTCGCGGCGGCCGGCGAGCGCCGACACGGCGAACCCGTTGCCGAGCGCCTTGCCGAACGTCGACAGGTCCGGAACCACCCCGTACAGGCCCTGCGCGCCGGCCTCCGACCAGCGGAACCCGGTGATCATCTCGTCGAAGACGAGCACCACGCCGTGCCGGGTGCACAGCTCGCGCAGGCCGCGCAGGTAGTCCGGCCGGCCGGTGGCTTCCAGCACCAGGCAGGCGAGGTCGTGGCGGGTGATCAGTTCCTCGGCCGCGGGCAGGTCGCCGTAGGGGAACGTGACGGTCAGCTCCGCGACCGCCGACGGGATCCCGGCCGGCATCGCGGTGAGGCCGATGAACCAGTCGTCGGTGGAGAAGAACGGCTGGTCCCGGCAGATCCCGACCAGCGCGCGGCCGGTCGCGGCCCTGGCGAGGCGTACGGCGGCGGTGGTGACGTCCGAGCCGTTCTTGGCGAACTTCACCATCTCGGCGGTCGGCACGGTGGCCAGGAACCGTTGCGCGGCCTCCAGCTCGACCACGCTCGGGCGCACGAAGTTGGCGCCGAGGTCGAGCTGGGCGCGCACGGCCTCGGTGACCCGCGGGTGCGCGTGCCCGAGGCTGACCGAGCGCAGACCGGAGCCGTACTCGAGGTAGGAGTTGCCGTCGACGTCCCACACGTACGCGCCGCGCCCGTGCGTGATGACCGGCGCCATGCCCTCCGGGTACTGGTCCTCGCCCTTGGCGTAGGTGTGCGCGCCGCCGGGGACCAGGTCGTGCAGGCGCTTGTTGGCCTCGCGCGAGTTCGTGAAGTCCATGTCTACGAGCCTTTCAGCGCGTCGGCGAGGGTCGGCGCCCGGTTGTCCCGTTCGGACAGCAGGGCGACCG
Source organism: Actinophytocola gossypii (assembly GCF_025165815.1). Taxonomy (GTDB): domain Bacteria; phylum Actinomycetota; class Actinomycetes; order Mycobacteriales; family Pseudonocardiaceae; genus Actinophytocola; species Actinophytocola gossypii. Next base: position 147,589 of record NZ_JAFFZE010000016.1, read on the forward strand.
GCAGCGGCCACGGGATGGCCAGCTCGGGGTCGTCGAACGCGATCGCCACGTCCTCGGCCGGGTCGTGCGGGCGGTCGATCCGGTAGGACACGTCGGCCGGGTCGGTGAGCGCCTGGAAGCCGTGCGCGCAGCCGGCCGGGACGTACAGGGACACCTGGGTGTCGCCGGACAGCTCGACGTGCAGCTGGTTGCGGTGGGTCGGCGACCCGGGCCGCAGGTCGACGACGACGTCGAACACGCGACCGGACGAGCAGCGGACGAGCTTGGCCTCGCCGCGCCCGGACCTCAGGTGCATGCCGCGCAGCACGCCGCGCCGGGAGCGGGACACGCTGTCCTGCGCGAACGCGTCCGGGTCGAGGCCGACCGAGGCGAACACGTCGCGGTCGAAGGTACGGGAGAAGAACCCGCGCTCGTCGGCGTGCGGGGTCGGCTCGAACAGGAACGCCCCGGCGATCTCGGGCACCGGCCTGGCCTTCACGCGCGCACCTCCGTCGGCAGGAGCGTGGCCAGGTGGGCGAACTGCTCGTCGAGCAGCTCACGTTGTTCCTTGGCCCGGACCAGGAGCGTCCCGGTGACCTCGGGCGCGCGCCGCTCCAACTCGGCGACCTGGCCGAGGACCCGGTCGACGTCGAAGTCGCGGATCGAGTGGCAGTACGCCCCGAGGCCCATGGTGTCCATGAGGACGTCGTTCTTCGCGGCGTAGCCGAGCGACACGGTCGGCCGGCCGAGCTTGAGCGCGCACAGCACGTTGTGGAAACGGCTGGCGACCACCACGTCCACCCCGGCCAGCTCGCCCAGCAGCTCGTCCAGGGTGGACACCTCGGCGGCGGTGACCGGCAGGTCGGCCATGACCTCGTCGACCACCGCCGAGTCGAGCCGGTCCCCGACGAACAGCCGCACGCTCCGGCCGTCCTCGACCAGCCGCCGCACCAGCGCCTTGACCTTCGCCAGGTAGTCGGCGTGGATCTCCTCGGCCCGCGCCCGGTCGTCCGGCCCGCCCCGGTAGGCCATCACGCCGACCCCGACGCACCCGGTGTCGGCCCGGCCGTCCGGGGTGGGCAGCGCGAACGCGAGGTCCGGGTAGACGCGGTCGCGGGACACGTCGACGCCCATGGCGGCCAGCGCGTCCCGGGACCGGGCGTCCCGATAGGACCGGAACGCGGCCAGCCGGGCGGCGCGGGTGACCAGCCAGCGGATGGCGCGGTCGCGGATCGGCCCGGCACCGACGCTGACCAGCGCCACCGGTGTGCCGAACAGCCGCCCGGACAGGCACAGCAGGAACAGGGAGTACGGGAACCCCCAGGGCCGCAACGGAAGCGTGGCCTCCAACACGCCCATGCCGGGCACGATCACCAGGTCGTGCCGGCGTACCCAGGCCGCGGTGCGCACCACCTCGCCCAGCTTCCCGGCGACCTTCGCCACGGCCGAGCGGACCCCGGACGCGGTGCGGAACTCGGTGTCCCGGTACAGCGCGGTGGCCTCGATCCCGTAGGTGGCCCGCACCCACTCCGGGCCGCCGCACAGCGCGTCGATCCGCGCGTCCGGGTGGGCGGCGCCCAGGTGGTCCAGCATGGCGCGCAGGGAGCCGTCGTTGCCGAGGTTGCCGGAGCCGAGCAGCCCGAACAGGCCGATCCGGGTCACCCCAGCCGCCCTTCCCGCCCGGCGACGATCGTGTTCACCACGAACGACTCCGCGCGGGTGTCGACCGGGGCGCGGTCCTCGACCCGGTGCGTGCGGTGCGGGCGGGCGCGGCTGGCCAGCCAGGCGGCCAGGTGCCGGAAGCACTCGCGGCGCTCGGCCGGGGTCAGCGGCGCGCGGCGGATCGCGCCGACGAACCCGAGCACGTAGTCACCGAGCAGCCGGACCGTGGGGTGGCGCCACGGGTTGGCGCGGCGCGGGTCCAGGTTCGCGCAGCGGGTGCGGATCGTCGGGTTGGCGCGCTCGGCACGAGTGGGGTGGTCGCGGCGGAAGAACAGCAGCTCCGGCACCTGGCGGAACGGCCCGTGCAGCGCGATCTCGGCGACGAACGTGCGATCGGCGTGGTGGTAGCTGTCGTGCGGGCGGACCCGGCGCAGCACGTCGGTGCGGATCACGCCGTAGAAGTCGTCGCCGCCGGGCTCGAACAGCAGGCTGCGGAACCGTTCCGGCGCGCGGGGCGCGGCGGTGTCGAGCCGGTAGTCGAACGGCACGGTCACCGCGCCGTCGCCGTCGATGATGGCCTGGCCGACGTGCGCGAGCACGGCCTCGGGGTGCGCGTCCAGGGTCTCCACGCAGCGGCGCAGCAGGTCGCGGCCGTACAGGTCGTCGTGCGAGGCCCACTTGAACAGCTCGCCGCGGGCGAGGGTGAACACGTGGTTGTGGTTGGGCGCGGCGCCGATGTTGCGGTCCAGTCGCACGTACCGGATCCGGGAGTCCTTGGCGGCGTAGCGCCGGCTGATCTCCTCGGTGGCGTCGGTCGAGGCGTTGTCGGTGATGATCAGCTCGTAGTCGGTGAAGGACTGGCCGAGCAGCGCGTCCAGCGACTCCGCGAGGTACTCCTCGCCGTTGTAGACCGGCAAGCCGATGCTCAACCTGGGTGGCCGTTCCGCCTCTCCGAATTTTTGCGTGGTAGTCACGTTGGCGAACGAAAGGTCACGTTTGGTCACATGCTTGTGGCTGGGTTGCGTCACGTTCCCCTGGGATGCGGTTGGCAAACCCTCAGGTTGTGTCATGTCGTCACTCCGGTGAGATTCTCGGTGCGAGGTTCCGGGTGGTGTGCGCGCAGGGCCGCCCGCAGCTGCCACCACCACACGGCGGCGCCGCACCACATGGCGACGGCCGAGCCCCAGCTCGCGCCCTCCGCGCCGGCGGCGAACGCACCGGCGAGGCCGGCGCCGAGGTAGCCGGCGGAGGCGATCAGCTGGGCACGCAGGCTGCGACGAGCGGCGCCGAGCGCGCGCAGGCCGGCGGTGGCCCCGGCGACCACACCGGCGCCGGTGACCGACAGGGTGACCGGCACGATCAGCTCCGACGCCGGCCCCCACACGTCGTCGAGCGCGAGCCGGCCGAGGGCGTCCGGCACCGCGAACAGCAGGAGCACGCCCCAGGCGGCCGCGGCGACCGCCTGGCCGCCGCCGAGCAGCAGGCAGAACCGGGCCAGCCGGTGCGGGGCGCGGCGCAGTACCCGGGCCGCCTCCGGCACGGCGACCAGGTTCACGCCCATGAGCAGCGCGAGGAACGGGCCGAGCAGCAGTTCCGCCCCGCGCAGCGCGCCGACCTCGGACAGGCCGGCGATCGCACCGAGCCCGTACATCCGCAGCTGGGACGCGCCGGAGTTGCTGACGTTCTCCACCAGGTACCGGGAACCCAGCTCCCGGTGGTGCCGCAGCCACTCCAGCACCCCGCCAAGGCGCGGGGTGATGCCGCTCTGCAGCCAGCCGCAGCCGGCGCCGAGCAGCGACGACCCGCCCCAGGCCAGTACGAACGCCCACACGCCACCGTGCCCGGCGGCCAGCAGCAGCGCCGGGACCATCGCCGCCGCCCAGACGACGTCGTTGACCAGCGCGTGCTGGCCCCGGCCGGCGGCGAAGAACGCGAACCGCCAGCTGTCCTGCAGCAGCATGGCGGGGGCGACCACACCGAGCGCGACGAACGCCATGCCGAGCTCGTCGCCGATGGCCAGGCCGGCGGCCACGCTGAGCACGCCGAACGCCGTGCCGACGGCGACCGCGGTGCCCGCCGCCCGAGCGGTCGCGGTGCGCCAGCGGTCGGCCGGGACGCCGGAGAACCGGACCACCAGCGGGTCGGTGGCCAGGCCGCGGGAGACGTTGAGCAGCACGCCGTAGGTGACCCACGCCAGGCTGAACACGCCGAACCCGGCCACCCCGAGCTCGCGGGCGACGACCAGCCCGACCGCGAAGTTCGTCATGCTCGACACGGCCTGGTCGCCGAGCCCCCAGCTGAGGCGTCCCGCGAGTCCCCGCACTACGCCTCCTTCAGCAGCCCGGCGTCGCGCAGCGCGTCGGCCGCGGTGGCGACGGCGCCGAACGGGAGGCCGGCGCGCTCGGCGACGTCGAGGAGGCTGTGCGTGCCGTCGGACAGGTTCAGCACCCACAGCATCGCGAGCTGGGCGTCATGCGCGTCGCTGCGGCCGCCGAGCGAGTCGTACAGGCCGCGCCGGCCGAGCTGCGGTTCGCCGTAGGGGCTGAGGTTGACGTAGGCGCGGTCGCGGTCGAGCACGGCGAACGCCTCCTGGAGGACGCGCAGGGTGTCCACCATGGACTCGCCGGTGACGAAGTCGGGGTCGTCGCCGGAGGTGTGGTACTCGGGGTAGCCGGCGTAGGGGGTGCGGGTGAGCGAGCCGACGCCGAGGTCGAAGCCGGGCGAGCAGTACTGGCGCTCGTCGTAGCCGTACGGGGAGAACGCGCGGATCTCGTGTGGACGACCGGCCAGGACGTGCCGGAACACGCGGTCGACCGGGGCGTCGCCGCGGCGGCTCTGCTTGTAGGTCAACGACCCCCGGTCGCCGGCGCAGGCGAGCACGACGCCGTGCCGCACGCGCTCGATCCGGCCGCGGTTGCGGGCGAGCCAGGTGATCGCGCCGATCGTGCCGGGGGCGAACACGAACCGGTACGTGTGGTACGGGTTCTCCAGCGAGAGCGCGAGCTGGACGGCGACCGCGATGCCGGCCAGGTTGTCGTTGGCCAGCGACGGGTGGCACACGTGGCAGCTGACCAGCACCTCGTCCTCGACCTGGCCGGGCACGACGTGCTCGGCGTAGGTCAGCGAGCCGTCGGCCAGGGTGGCGTCGATGAACACCTCGTACTCGCCGTCCGGCAACGCGTCCAGTGTGGACTGGGCGAGGCAGAAGCCCCACGTCGGCGCGTAGTAGCTGGTGCGGTACGGCACCAGGTCCGGCTGGTCGGGCAGCGTGTGCAGGTGCCGGCGCAGCTCGGTGAGCGGCATCCTGGTGTGCACCGGAACGCTGTAGCCGACGACGTGCAGGTTCGACTCGCGGAAGTCGACCACCCGGCGGCCGGTGGCGTCGGCGACGTAGGCGTCGCGGATGTTCCACTCCCGGGGCACGGTCCAGTCGAGTACCCGGGTGCCGGTGGGCACCTCGTGCACGGTCAGCGGCAGCTGCTCACCGACGACCGCGAGCGTCTCGCGCACGCCGTCGCCGGTGATGCTCCGGCACAGCGGGTACAGCCGCCGCACCAGCGCGTGCATCCGCTCGCCGAGGTCGGTCATCTCGGCTGCCGCAGGGTGTCGTCGACGCCGGAGTGCCCGCGCAGCCACGCCAGCCTGGTGAACCGCTGCTCGAAGGTCTCCCTGGTCAGACCGTGCTTCTGGTAGGCATCGATCAGCTCGACGGCGCCGTCCTTGACCGTCCACCCGCACTCGAAGCCGGGGACGGCCTCGCGGAAGCGGGAGAAGTCGACCCGGTAGGAGCGCGGGTCGGCGCCGGCCTCGCCGGTGATCCGCAGCGTCGAGCCGGGCACCGCCTCGACGACCTCGGCGGCGATCTCCGCGACCGTGACGTTGTTGCGCTCGGTGCCGATGTTGAACGCCCGGTCGTGCACGGCGTCGCGCGGCGCCGCCAGGGCGGCGAGGAACGCGGCGGCGATGTCGCGGGCGTGTACCAGGGGCCGCCACGGGGTGCCGTCGGAGAGCACCAGCACCTCGCCGGACAGGTGCGCGTGGCCGACCAGGTTGTTCAGCACGATGTCCGCGCGCAGCCGGGGCGAGAACCCGAACGCGGTGGCGTTGCGCAGGTAGACCGGGGTGAAGTCGGCGTCGGCCAGCTCGTGCAGGTCGTCCTCGACCCGCACCTTGGACTCGGCGTACGGGGTGACCGGGCGCAGCGGCGCGTCCTCGCCGACCAGCTCGTCGCCACCGGCCGCGCCGTACACCGAACAGGTGGAGGCGTACAGGAACCGCTCGACGCCGGCGTCGCGGGCCAGCCGGGCGAGCCGCACGGCGGCGTGGTGGTTGATGTCGTAGGTCAACTCGGGGGCGAGCGCGCCGAGCGGGTCGTTGGACAGCGCGGCCAGGTGGATCACGGCGTCCACATCGGACACGTGCGCGGCGGTGACGTCGCGCAGGTCGACGGTGTGGCCGGGCGGATCGTCCGGCGCCGGGCCGAGCACGCAGCCGTCGAACAGGCCCGAGTCCAGGCCCACCACCTCGTGCCCCGCGTCGCGGAGCACCGGCGCCATCACGGTGCCCAGGTAGCCCTTGTGGCCGGTCAACAGGACTCTCATGGCTCAGCCTTCCAGGTCGAGGGTCAGCTTGGTGACGTGGAAGGCTTCGGCGTAGCGGGACTGGCACTCGATCCCGCGGATCCTGGCCAGCCCGAGGAACGCCTCCCGGTCGTACCACGGACGGTGTCGCTGCGAGGCGTAGTGCCGTTGCAGCAGTTCCACCTTTTTCTCCGCCAGTTCCACCGACAGCGGCCGGTAGGCGTTCGGGCGGCCCAGGTCGCCGTCCCACTTGACGATCTCGTAGCCCAGCACCAGGTGGTCGCGGAACGCGGTCGGCACCAGCTGGGCGAGCCCGCGGTGGTCCTGGTGCGCGTCCTCGGTACGGGGGGCCAGGACCAGGTCCGGGTCGGTGCGGGCGCGCAGCTCCTCCAGGGCGGACTTGGCCTCGTCCCAGTGCGCGGGCAGCCGCCCGTCGGGGAGCTTGAGCACGGTCACGTCGAGGTCCGCGCCGGGGCAGAACGCGGCCAGCGCGGCGCGTTCCTCGTCCTCCCGCCCGGTGCCGCCGCCGGAGAGCACGAGCGCGTCGACCCGCGTCCCCGGCCGGGCGGCGCACAGCCCGTACAGGGTTCCGCCGGCGCCGATGGCGATGTCGTCGCAGTGCGCGCCGAGCGCCACCACCCGCCGGACCGCACCGGCGAGAGGGATCACGCGGGCACCCGCGCGTGCTCCCACAGCGCCCACGGCCGCTCGCCGCGCGCGTACCCGTCGTCGAGGGCGAACCGCTCCTTGACGGTGTCGGTCGGCTTCCAGAACCCTCGGTACGGGTAGGCGAGCAGCCGGCCGCGCTTGGCCAGCTCCGCGCAGCCGTCCGCGACCAGGTCACCGCCGGCCGGGATGTGGTCGAAGACCTCCTGGCGCAGCACGAAGTAGCCGCCGTTCTCCCACAGCGGCATCTCGCTGACCGCGGTGATCGCGCCCACCCGGTTGTCCTCGCCCATCTCCACGCAGTGGAACGAGGACTGCGGCGGCACCACCATCATCGAGGCGCCCGCGTCGGAGGCGGCGAACCGCTCGACCATCAGGTCCAGCGGGGCGTCGGTGAGCACGTCGGCGTAGTTGGCGAGGAACATCTCGTCGCCGTCCAGGTGCTCGCGCACCCGGCGCAGCCGCTCCCCGATGGCGGACTCGATCCCGGTCTGGATGAACGAGATCGACCAGTCTGCGATGTCGGTGGACAGCAGCTCCGGCTTGCCGCCGCGGAGCACGAAGTCGTTGGACGTGGTCTCCTCGTAGTTGAGGAAGAAGTTCTTGATGTGGTGGGCGCCGTAACCGAGGCACAGCACGAACTCGGTGTGCCCGAAGTGCGCGTAGTAGCGCATCACGTGCCAGATCAGCGGCCGGGGCCCGACCATGGCCATCGGTTTCGGCACGTCGTCGGCGGCGCCGTTGCGCATGCGCATCCCGTAGCCGCCGCAGAAGAGAACGACCTTCATGGCTTCACCTCAACGATCTCGAGACCGGGGATGGGGAACACCAGCCGGCCACCCCATTCGCCCACATAGGACAGTTGCTCGGTCAGCTCGGCACGCAGGTTCCACGGCAGGACGAGCACGTAGTCCGGGCGGTCCTCGGCGATCCGCTCCGGCGACAGGATCGGGATGCGAGTGCCCGGCGTGTACCGGCCGTGCTTGTACGGGTTGCGGTCGACCGTGTACGTCAGCAGGTCCGGCCGGATGCCGCAGTGGTTGAGCAGCGTGTTGCCCTTGCCGGGCGCGCCGTAGCCGACCACGCTCCGGCCCTGCGCGGCCGCGACGGTCAGGAAGCTCAGCAGGTCCCGCCGCACGGTGGCGACCCGCTTGGCGAACTCGGCGTACCCGGCCAGCTCGTGCAGCCCGGCCGCCTTCTCCCGGTCCAGCACGTCGGTCACCGCCCGGCTCGGCTCCCCGGCCGCCTCGGCCGGCCGCGCCCACAGCCGGATCGACCCGCCGTGCGTCGGCAGCAGCTCGACGTCGACGAGCGCGAGCCCGCCGCTGGCCAGCGCCCGCATGGCGGACGCGACGGTGTAGTACTGGAAGTGCTCGTGGTAGATGGTGTCGTACTGGTTGAGCTCGATCAGCGTCAGCAGGTGCTGCACCTCGACCGACACCCACCCGTCGTCGGCCACCAGCGCCCGCAGCCCCTTGCTGAACCCGACGACGTCCGGGATGTGCGCGTAGACGTTGTTGGCCACCACCAGGTCCGCCGGCCCGTGCTCCGCGCGCACCGCCGCCCCGGTCTCCGGCGACAGGAACTCGGTGACCGTCGGCACGCCCTTCTCCCGCGCGGCCGCGCCAACGTTCACCGACGGCTCCACCCCCAGACACCGGATGCCGCCCGCGGCCACGTGCTGGAGCAGGTACCCGTCGTTGCTCGCGACCTCGACGACGAACGAGTCCTGGTCGAGCCCGAGCCGCCCCACCGCCCCCTCGACGAACCGCTTCGCGTGCTCCACCCACGAGGTGGAGTACGAGGAGAAGTACGCGTACTCGGTGAACGTGTCCTCGGGCGTGATCAGCGGCGGCAGCTGCGCGAGCCAGCAGGAGGTGCACACCCGCAGGTGCAGCGGGTAGGTCATTTCCGGCTCGTCGAGCTGGGCCTCGGTGAGGAACAGCTCGCACGGCGGCGTCGCGCCGAGGTCGACGACGCTCTGCAGGTCGCCCGACCCGCACAGTCGGCAGGTCATCAGTACGCCCCCTGCCCGCCGAGCACGGCGCGGAAGGTCTTCCACAGGATCATCGCGTCCAGCGCGAGCGACCAGTCCTCGACATAGCGCAGGTCCAACCGGACCGCCTCCTCCCACGGCAGGTCGCTTCGACCGCTGACCTGCCACAATCCGGTCAATCCAGGTTTGACGAGCAGCCGGCGCCGCATGTCCGGCTCGTAGCGCGCGCTCTCCTCCGGCAGCGGCGGCCGAGGTCCCACCAGGGACATCGACCCGGAGAGCACGTTGATCAGCTGCGGCAGCTCGTCCAGCGAGTACCGCCGCAGGATCGCGCCGACCCGGGTCACCCTCGGGTCCTTGCGCATCTTGAACAGCACCCCCGCGCCCTCGTTGGCGTCGGCGAGCTCGGTCTTGCGCCGGTCCGCGTCCTGGACCATCGTCCGGAACTTCAGGATCGTGAACTCCCGTCCCGACTTCCCCACCCGCCGTTGCCGGTAGAGCACCGCCCCCCGGCTGTCCACCGCGATCGCCACCGCCGCGAGCACCATCACCGGCGCCGCCATCAGCAGCAGCACGACCGCCCCCACCCGGTCGACCACCCCCTTGACCACCCGGCGCATCCCCGTGAACACCGGCGCGGACACCCGCAACAACGGCATCCCCAACACGCTGTTGACGTGCAGCCGCGGCCCGGCGACCTCCATCAGCGTCGGCGCCACGACCATCTCGGCCCCGCTGCCCTCCAGCCGCCAGGCGAGCTGCTGCAGCCGCTTCGGCGTCCAGTAGGCGTCGGCGGTGATCGCCACGATCCGGTACCCACCCCGCCGCACGTGCTCGGCCAGTTCGTCCAGCCGCCCCACCACCGAGACCCCGTCGACCTCGTCCCCAGCCCCGTCGGCCGTGCACACCGCGGCGACCTTCCACCCGATGTGCGAGTTGTCCACGGTCCGCCTGATCAGGTCCCGCACCGTCTCCGGGCTCCCCGCCGCCATCACCGGCAGCAGACACTCCCCGACCCGCCGCCGCCGGTGCAGGACCTGCCGCAACAGGTACCGCGTCAGCAACGCCACCAGCGCGGTGGCCGGAATCACCACGAACACCCAGGGCCGGGTGGAGACCACCCCCGTGGCCAGCCCGGCCAACGCGAGCGCGACCGCCGCGGCGAACATCGCCCGCCCCAGCCGCACGTACTCCTCGGCCCCCTGCCCCAGCACCACCGGATGCCAGGCCCGCCCCATGGCCAGTGCGCACAGCACGGCCCCGACAGTGAGGAACCCCAACGTCAGGTCCTTGAACAGAGCGGCGCCGCCGACACTGACCACCCGCCCCACCACCAGCGAGGTGACCACGGTGACCAACACGTCGCCGACAATCACCAACCGCCGATACCGGGGTTCCCACGCCGCCACCGGCGGCCGCGAAGGTTCCCCACGCTGGCCACCCAGCCGGATCATCGGTCTCCGGCGCGGGACCCGTAGCCTCTGGTCACTCATAGTGGTTCCCCCCCAGCCGCGCACATACCGACGCGGCGGGTTGAGGGCATCCCCGAGAGCCCGTACCTGTCCGACTCGCCCACGACCTCAACGAATCGGGCTACCCCTGCCGAGCCCGAGGTCGCGCTGACTGATTCGCTCAGCCCCACCCCACCGTTACACGCACAGTGAGACCGACACCCCCCGTTAGGGCACCAGTCACCCCAAAGACCAGCCCGAACGGGCTGTCGACAGTGGACCAGTTATTTTCCGATCACCCACAGCCACCCAAAGCGGCGTCACGCCTTGCCCTGGTCCTTGAGATCATCGACCCGAGCCGTGACTTCGGCGATCTTCGCCGCACGAGCCGCGGCCGCCCGAGGGTCGGCCTTCTTCCACAGCTCGTCCAACTCCCGGCGCGCCCCCTCCTTGGCACTACGCCAAGCAAGCTCATGCACCGTGGCGTCCAGCCCCGGATCCCGGGCCAACACCGTGACGATCTGCTCCCTGACCGTGTCAGCCACTGGCCGCGCCCGCCCCGCTACCTTGGCCAGCAACCGCTCCGGCCGACGCACACCCTGCACCCGGGTCTGCCGACGCGCCACCAACCCCAGCACGGCGCCACTGACCGGCGTCAACACCAGACCAGCGGTCAACCCAGCGGTGAGCCGCCACTCCACCGGGGTGGGAACGAACACCAACCCCACCGCGAGCCCAACGGCGATGCAGACCGCGTACCACCAGTACTTGAGCCGCTGGACCGCCCGGAACCAACCAGGCACCTTCCCACAGAACCCGGCAACAGCGGCATCCACCAAGACGACCGCGTCACCGACATCGCCCGCACCAGGCGCCGTGACGATCGATCTCTCCGAGACCTCCCCGGTATACAACCACCCCGGCTGCCCCACGAGATCTCCTAGAAGCCCACTATGTGGCCAGGGGCGGGATCGAACCGCCGACCTACCGCTTTTCAGGCGGTCGCTCGTACCAACTGAGCTACCTGGCCCAACACCCCCGCACCACACCCACGCCGGGTCCGGTGAAGCTCGCACCGTGGGGGATTTGGGGGGCTCGACCCCCAAGCATCAGCGCGAAGGTGACATGGTCCGCGTTTCCGCGGACAAGGCTCACCCGGAACCTTCGCGACCCAGACGGGACTCGAACCCGCGACCTTCGCCGTGACAGGGCGACGCGCTAACCAACTGCGCCACTGGGCCTTGCAACGTCGGGAACTCTAGCAGACCCACGGCACCCGGTTCGCCGGGGCATCCCGGCTCGATCGGTACGCGCTGATCGTCGGGCGGGACGGCGTCCGCGCGGTGCCGCTGCCACGGCTCACCCTCGACAGCGCGCGACGCAGAGCCACCGGCCTGCTCGACCCCATTCGCCGAGGCGCGGCACACGCTCACGTCGCTGTCGCGCTGGCTGTGGGACGTGGTCGCCGCACCGGACGCCGGTGAACCCGGCCGGAGCGCGCCACACCGCGTGTGGTGGTGTCCCGCCGGTCCGCTGACCCTGCCGCCGCTGCCCGCGGCCGGGCCGTTACGGCCGCACGACGCCCCGGCGCGGGCGTCGGACGACGGTTCCGGACCGGAACACCACCGACCTAGGTGCCCTGCTGCGTGCCGGCGGGGGCGGCTCCGTCGACCGGCGAGCCGACCGTCGTGGCGGTCGGCACGCCGCAGACGCCCGGATGGCGGATCTCCCGTCGGTACGCGCGGAACCCGGCCACGTCGCCGGGGCGGTGCCCGGCACGGACACCCTGGTCGGCCCCGCGGCGACCCCGGACGCGGTACTCGCCGGACTCGGCCGGTACCGGTGGGCGCGTTTCGCGTGCCACACCACCCAGCACGTGGCGGAGCCGAGTCGCAGCGCCCGCACCTGACCGGCGGCGACCTGCCGGTCAGGCGGCTCGCCGCGCTCGACCTCGCCTACTGTCCGCGTGCCGGACCGCGGGCGGCTCGATGGACCTCGCCGACGAGGCGATCAACCTCGCGGCCGCGCTACAGCTGACGGGATACCGCACATGTGGTCGCGACCCTGTGGCCGGTCGCCGACCGACACGCCACCGCGCTCGCGAAGACCGGGTACGACTCCATCACCGGGCCAGGACGCACGGCCGACTGCGCAGCGGCGCTGCGCTCGACCACCAGCGCGCTCCGCACACGACACCCCGCCCGGCCGCACATCTGGGCGCCGTTCATCCACCTGGGATCGTCTGCGGGGGAACTGGCCACGAAGCCAGTGCGATGAGAAGTGGTGCTCCCAACGGGATTCGAACCCGCGCTGCCGCCTTGAAAGGGCGGAGTCCTAGGCCGCTAGACGATGGGAGCCCGGGTTGCCCGCTCTGGAGCACGCAAAGCATAGGACACGCTGCCCGCACCCCACAAAGCGGGTATCGGCAGGCGTCGCGAGCTGGGCGAACCCGGGTTCCGCCGCCGGTTACCGCTGGGCCGGTGGGACGCCGTCGTCGCCCGGCACGAGGCCGAGCATGTCCAGTAGCTCACGGCAGTCCTCGACGTCGCGGGAGCTGCGCGCGACCGCGAGCTGGGCGCGGCGCACCTGCTCGTCGGTGACCCGGGACGTCTCGCCGCTGCGTGGGGCCGGTACCCCACCGAACCCGAGTGACGCGTCTCGGGTCTCCTGCTGTAGCAGGAAGTCACGAACTTCGACCGGTCCGCTCATGTCGCCTCCCCGACAGTCCAGGTATTGGCGGAGAGACTATGAGTCCGGGGGCATCGGCCACAGCCCCCCGAGGAGTGAATCCCGCCCACACGTTCAGTAGTCGCGGCCAGCTCGCGACCCCTCCCGGGAGCGAGACCGTTCGTGTGACGGATCGGGTGATCACTCGAACGGGCGTATGGCGATCACCGCAGCCGCGCCCACGCCCACCCAGGTGACCACTGCTCACCTCGGCGGCCACCGCGGAATCGCCGACGACCAGCGGCGACGGCATCTCGCTCAACGCGACCCATGTGGGGGACGGCGCGTCCCTCAAGCGTTTCGGGTCGCGACCCGAAACAACGGAATGGGAGATGGGGAAGCCGTCGAACGAGGAGGACAACACCAGTGCCCATGCACACCGTCTACACCGTGTTCACCGTCGCCGGGATGACCTGCGACCACTGCGCCGCCTCGGTGACCGAGGAGCTCACCGAGCTCGACCACGTCACCGACGTCGCGGTCAACCTCTCCACCGGCGCCGTCACCGTCACCAGTGCCGACGAGCTCAGCCGGCCGAGGGTCGAGGCCGCTCTGGCCCACGCCGGCCACCGCCTGGCCGACTGACGGGCCCGCTTCGCGTGCATCGTTCGTCCTGGTCATCGGGGTCGCCGGTGGAGAACTCAGCGTCCCCGGATGGAGTAGGTGAAGAGTTCTCTCAATTTTTCCGCTCTACCCACTCCCACGAAGCGCGTGCGCATGCAACAATCGACTCGCTGACACACCCCCGGTCAGCGCCTGTGGAGATCCCCTCCGGCCCCCGCGTTCCTCCCCCTGGCGCGGGGGCCTCCACATGTCACCAGGCATTTCGCCGAGCTTTCGCGTATTGCTTTGGGCGCTACTCCGCGTGTCGGCGTGCTTACTTTGCTTTTGCCTGGGTGGGTTGGTAGTCGGAACGCAATCTGTTCGTTATCCTCTTCGCGTGCTATTCACCGGACGTAGTCGGTCGAGTGTCAAGGCGGCGAGCGACGAGCTCGCCAACGCGGGACGTCATCGACCCGAGCCCCAGGGGCAGGCGCAGGACGAGAACCTGCCGGACCAGGAGCTGGAGTCGTACCTCGCGGCGCTCTCACCAGAGGGAGACCCCGAGACCACGGGGTCCGGGCGTCGGTTCGGCGGGGCGCAGGTCTACCAGCTGCGACTGCCGCTGATGGCCAACGAGCAGCTCCGCGAACTCGCCGCGCACCACCACACCTCACCCATGGCCCTGGCGCAGGAGTGGGTCCTGCAGCGACTCGAGTGGGAGTCGCAGCACCTCCACCGGCGCTGAACCGACACTGAACCGGCGCTGACCTGACGACTGGGCCCCGGTCGCTCCCGACCGGGGCCCTTACTCGCGTCGCGAGCCTCTAGAGCGCGCGTACGTTCGTGGCCTGGGGGCCCTTGGTGCCCTGCCCGACCTCGAACTCGACACGCTGGTTCTCCTCCAGGGTGCGGAAGCCCTTGCCCTGGATCTCCGAGTAGTGCACGAAGACATCGGCGCCGCCGTCGTCGACGGCGATGAATCCGAAGCCCTTCTCGGAGTTGAACCACTTCACAGTGCCCTGTGCCATCTACCTGCCTCCGTCGCAGGATCAGCATGGGGTTACACCGTGCAACCCCGGCAGCCCCCGGGCGTTGCCTTCGCCAACCTCGACGAAAGTGCCACACGCCCGCGTTTTCGTTCCGCGAGCGTGGAAAAGCACGAACACAGAAACTACGGCCTGCGCGGCAAAGCCTAGCGCGAAGAACACGCTGTGCACTACCACCTGCACACGACTGATTACACCCGCCGAACGATCTCCGCAGGCCGCGAGGGGGTGATCACATGTGATCCGTACCACATCCGTTCGAGCCAACGTCACAGCGCTCCGAGGCGTCGAAACAGATGTGGTGTACGGGCAGGGGTATCGACAGGGGGAAACGATGAAGGCACGGTCGCGCTGGGTGCTGGTCGCGGCGGGGCTCGTGGCGGCGCTGGGGCTCACCGCCTGTAGTTCCGACACGTCCGGAACACCGGCGGCACCCGCCACCGGAGCGCACAGTCCGACCGCGCAGGCCGCGCCCAAACCGTCCGCCGCGGTCGCCTACACGCCGACCGCGGGCGCCACCGACGTCAACCCGGTCGCGCCGGTCTCGGTGAAGGTCACCGACGGGACCATCCAGTCGCTGACGCTCACCAACCCCGCCGGCGAGAAGGTGATCGGCAAGCTCTCCGCCGACCACACCACCTGGAACGTCGGCGAGCCGCTCGGCTTCGGCAAGACCTACACCTGGTCGGGCACCGCGCTCGGGGCGGACGGCGCGACGAAGCCGATCGCCGGCGAGTTCACCACCGTCACCCCGAACGGCACGATCGGCACCCGGATCAACACCGGCGACGGCAAGACCTACGGCGTCGCGATGCCGATCGCGGTCACGTTCGACGCGCCGGTCGACGACAAGGCCGCCGCCGAGCGCGCGATGACCGTGCGCACCTCGGTCCCGGTCGAGGGCTCGTGGGCCTGGCTCGACGACACCCGCGCGCACTGGCGACCGAAGACCTACTGGCCGGCGGGCACCGAGGTGCACGTGAACCTCAAGCTCTACGGCGTGCACTACGGCGACGGGATCTACGGCGCCGACGACATGACCGCCGACTTCAGCATCGGCCGCAAGCAGGTGGTGAAGGCGAACACCCAGACCCACCGGCTGAAGGTGTACCGGGACGGCAAGCTGACCGCGGACTTCCCGGCGAGCTTCGGCATGGAGTCCGACCCCGGCCGGGTCACCAACAGCGGCACCCACGTGGTGATGTCCATGCACGAGTCGTACTCGATGACCAACCCCCAGTACGACTACTACGACGTCGTGGTCCCGTGGGCCGTCCGGATCTCGAACAACGGCGAGTTCGTGCACGGCTACGCCCCCTCGGTGTGGGCGCAGGGCAGCCAGAACGTGTCCCACGGCTGTGTGAACCTCTCGCCGGCCGACGCGAAGAAGTACTTCGACAGCGCACTGGTCGGCGACCCGGTGGAGATCACCGGCAGCGACAAGCAGCTCGACGCGGCCGACGGCGACTACTACGACTGGACCGTGCCGTGGGACGAGTGGAAGTCGATGTCGGCGCTGGCTCAGTAGCGCCGGGCGTACCAGGTCGGGGACTCGCCGAACATCGCGGTGAAGTCGCGGGTGAGGTGCGCCTGGTCGGCGTAGCCGAGGTCGGCGGCGACGGCGGCCCAGTCGACCGGCGTGCCCGCGGCCAGGCGTTCGGTGACCTCGTGCAGCCGGTAGCGGCGGATCACCCACTTCGGCCCGAGGCCGACGTGCTCGGCGAACAGGCGTTGCAGCTGCCGGACGCTCAGGCCGAGGTCGCCGGCGAGCGCGTCGACGCGGGTGATGCCGGGGGTGGTGGCGACGGCGTCGACGACGCCGGCGGCCTCCTGCGCCCTCGGGTCCGGCTCGGGCAGCCGGCGGCGCAGGTACCGCTCGACCTCGGTGACCTCCGGTGCCGGCAGCGCGGGGTCGAACACCGTGGCCGCGTCGACCGTGCGGTCGGTCAGCGTCGAGACCGGGGCGCCGAGGAACGGGCGGAAGGCGCCGGGGCGGAACGCGACGCCGAACACGTGGCCGCGGCCGGC
Organism: Actinophytocola gossypii; assembly: GCF_025165815.1. Lineage (GTDB taxonomy): Bacteria > Actinomycetota > Actinomycetes > Mycobacteriales > Pseudonocardiaceae > Actinophytocola > Actinophytocola gossypii. The sequence continues at coordinate 164,267 of NZ_JAFFZE010000016.1, forward strand.
GAGCACCTTCGTCTGGTGGCCGGCGACGACGCCCTGCAGTGCGGCGCCGCCGTCGCGGAAGGTCAGCTGCACGTTCGGGTACGGGACGACCTTCTGCCGGTACGGCTCGGCGTAGTCCCAGGTGACCTCCCAGTACCGCGCCACCCATGGCGCCAGGTCCGGCGACGGCTGGTGGAACGCGTGCCGCTGGTGCCGCGCCCACGCGCCGGCCAGCTCCCGGCTGTCCCGAACGGTCACGCGGGCGAGTGTATGTCGCGTTTGTTCAAGACAGCGGTCCGCGCGGGCTGGTGAGCTGGGCGCATGTCCGAGAAGTTCATCGCTCCCGCCGCCGCGACCCTGCTGGGGGTCGTCCACGAGATCAAGCCCGACCAGCTGACCGCGCCGACGCCGTGCGCGGAGTACGACGTCCGCGCGCTGGTCCACCACCTGTTGTTCTGGGGTCCGTCGCTGGTCGGCGCGGGCCGCAAGGAGCTGGTCCGGCCGCCGGCCGCGGCCGAGTCGGATGTCGACCTGGCCGGCGACGACTGGGTGACGGCGCTGGAGCGGTTGGTCGGCGAGCTGGTCGCGGCGTGGTCCGAGCCGACGGCCTGGCAGGGCGTCACCTGGATGGGTAGCGACCATGAGCTGCCGGCCGGCCAGGTCGGCGGGATGGTCACCGGTGAACTGGTGCTGCACAGCTGGGATCTCGCGCGGGCGACCGGGCAGCGCCCGGGGTGGGACGAGAGCCTGGCGGAGTTCGTGCGCGCCGAGGTGGCGCGCAATGCCGACCAGGGCCGCGCGATGGGGGTGTACGGTCCGGCGGTGGCCGTCGGGAGCGACGCGTCCGCACTGGACCGGGCACTCGCGCTGTCCGGCCGCGATCCCGCCTGGACCGGCTGAGAATGCTCTCAGCCGGACATCACGGACGTCTGGCTACTCTTGGTCGCGTGAGAACCCAGGAGAGGTCCGAGCCGTGATCTTCGGCGTGGTCATCAGCGCGTTGGTCGCGCTCATGCACTGGTACCTGTGGAAGCGGCTGATCAAGGACGTCACCCGGAAGGGGTGGGTGCGACGGGCCGGCTCGCTGGCGTTCGTCGTGCTGTTCCTGCTGGTGTTCGCCACGCTCACGCTCGGGCGCGGGCTGCCGCCGGAGGCCGCGCGCTGGTTCACCTGGCCGGGGTACATCTGGTTCGCGCTGGCCGTCTACCTGTTCCTGGTCACGGCCGTGCTCGAGCTGCCCCGGCTGGCGCTGCGCGGCTGGCTGCGCCGGCGGCCGCTGGAGGCGACCGCGACCACGGACGCCGCGCCCCCCGTCACCCCCCAGGCGCCGGAGCGGACGGCGAAGCCCGAGGTCAACGAGAGCCGCCGGCTGTTCCTGGCCCGCGGCACCGCGCTGGTCGCCGGCGCGGCGTCCGCGAGCCTGGTCGGGGTGGGCATGGCCAATGCGCTCGGCCCACCCGACCTGCTGCGGTTGCCGGTGCCGCTGCGCCGCCTCGACCCGGTGATGTCCGGGTTGCGGATCGCGGTGGTCAGCGACGTCCACCTCAGCTCGCTGCTCGGCCGGTCGCACACCGAGCGGATCGTCCGGATGATCAACGAGACCGAGCCCGACCTGGTGGCGATCGTCGGCGACCTGGCCGACGGCACCCCGGAGGACCTGGGCTCGGCCGCCGCCCCGCTGGCCGACCTGGCCCCGCGCGAGGGCAGCTTCTTCGTGACCGGGAACCACGAGTACTTCGCCGACCCCGAGGCATGGATCCGCGAGCTGGACCGACTCGGCGTGCACACCCTGCGCAACGAACGCACCACGATCACCCGCGCCGGCGCGACGTTGGACCTGGCCGGCGTCACGGATGTCACCGGTGTGAACCAGGGCGACCCGCCGGACTACGACCGCGCCCTGGCCGGCCGGACGTCGAACGGGCCGGTGGTGCTGATGGCCCACCAGCCGGTCCAGGTCGACGAGGCCACCGCCCGCGGCGTGGACCTGCAACTGTCCGGCCACACCCACGGCGGTCAGATGTACCCGTTCCACCACATCGTGTCGCTGGCGCAACCGGGGCTGGCGGGGTTGTCCCGGGTGGACGACACCTGGCTGTACGTGAGCCGGGGTGCCGGCTTCTGGGGCCCACCGGTCCGCGTCGGCGCGCCGCCGGACATCTCGATCATGGAGCTGCGTCCCGAATCGAGCTGACACCGGGTCCTTCGGAGCGCCCCGGGTCGGCGGCTAGGTCAGCGTGCGGGGGCGGATGGCGTTGGCCTTGTCGACCAGGGTGTGGCGTTGGTCGGGGGTGCTGGCGAGGCGGGCCAGGGCGCGGTAGCAGCGTTCCAGGCCGAAGCGCAGGTCGCGTTCGGTGAGGCGGCAGCCGAGGACCGTGTTGCCCATGGTGCCCGGCGGGGACGCGCTCGGCCGGCCGGCGCGGACCCACGCGTGCGCGGCCTCCAGTACCTCGACCGACAGGATCGTGCGGCGTTCGGCGTCCAGGGAGAGGCGTTCGAGGCGGCGGGCGGCGTCGTGCAGGTCGTGTTCGGCGATTCGGGTGACCTCGGACGGGCGGATCTTGATCTTGATCGCGGCCACCTGGGCGGCGACGTGGTGGCTGGACGAGTCCGGCACGGCCTCGAGGACCTCGATCGCGCTGGTGCGGGCGCCCTGGGCGAGGTACACCCTGGCCAGGCCGAACGCGGCGCTCACCCACTGCCGGTCGGTGCGCCACACCAGCTCGTAGTACCTGGCCGCCTGGAAGTAGTTGCCGGCGTACTCGGCGCTCACCGCCAGCGCGAGCTTGGGGGCGATCTCGCCCGGGACGGCGTCGTAGACGCGTTCGAACGCCGCCGCCGCGTCGGCCGGGCGGCGGGTCGCCAGGTGGATCAGGCCCTGGTACCAGTCGGGGCGCCAGTCGGCCGGGTCGGTGGACATGCGGCGGGCGGCGTCCAGCTCGGCGATGGCGGCGCGCAGGTCGCCCAGTTCGAGGCGGGCGCGGACCATCCGCAGCCGGACCTCGATCGAGTCCTGGGGGGCGGACGCGAGCGCGGCCACCAGCTCGCCGGGCTCGGTGGCGGTGATGCTGGCGAGCGTGCTCGCGGCGTGGTCGTGGGTGTCGACCATCGGCAGCGGCAGGATCGACGCGACCTCCATCGGGTTCGGCGACGGCAGCGACCCGCGCTCGCCGACGACCATGCCGGAGCCGAAGGTGCGGGTCTCCAGGGCGAACACGGTCGACGTGCCGGGGCGGGGGCGGCCGGTGCCGAGCGCCATCACCTCGCGCAGCACGCCGGTGAGCTGGTCGGCCATCTCCTCGGCGGAGGTGAACCGCAGCGCGGGGTTCTCGTGCGTGGCGCGCTTGAGCACCCGGTGGTAGGAGCCGAACAGCGCGAACAGCGGCTCCTCGTCCGGGCCGGGCAGCGTGTACTTGTGCCGCGTGGTGTACCCGGCGAACTCGATCGAGAGCACGGCGAGCGTGCGGCCGACGGTGTAGATGTCGGAGGCGACGGTGGCGCCCTCGGTGGCCAGCTCGGGTGCGGAGTAGCCGAGGGTGAAGAACAGCGGGCTCTCGTAGTCGTCGGTCTGCCGGACGGCGCCGAGGTCGATGAGCTTGAGCTGCTCGCCGGACTGGATCACGTTGTCCGGCTTGAGGTCGCAGTACAGCATGTTGACGCTGTGCAGGTAGCCGATGGCGGGCAGGATCTCCAGCCCGTACGCGATGACCTGCCCGATCGGCAGCGGGTCGGCCTTGCCGGTCTCCCGGTGGTGCTCGAGCGCGAGCTGGCGCAGCGACTGCCCGCCGACGTACTCCATCACGATGTAGCCGACCAGGTTGCCGGTCTTCGGATCGGGGTGCTGGACGAAGTTGTAGATGCGGACGACGTTCGGGTGCTCGACCTCGGCGAGGAACCGGCGCTCGGCGACCGCGGAGGCCATCGAGGTCGCGTCGCCGGTGTCGATCATGCCCTTGAGCACGACCCAGCGGTCGGAGACGTTGTGGTCCTTGGCGAGGTAGATCCAGCCGAGGCCGCCGTAGGCCAGGCAGCCGAGGACCTCGTACTGCCCGGCGACCAGGTCACCGTCGAACAGGCGGGGCCGGAAGTTGAACGGGGTGCCGCACTTCTCGCACTCGCCCTCGGTGACGCCGGGCTTGCCGTCCCGGGCGCGGCCGACCTCGGCGCCGCAGTTGCCGCAGAAGCGCTTGTTCTCGCTGACGGCCGGGTCGCGCAGGACGGCGGAGGCGGGGTCCCTCACCGGGACCACGGGCACCTCGACCAACCCCGCGCCGAGCCGCCCCCGCCCCGACGTCCGGGACGAGGTGCGGCGCCCGCTGGTGCCCGGGGAGGACCGGGAGCCGGTGTCGTGCGGTCCGCCCTGGCTCGCGGCGGGGGCCGGCGGTTCGATGCTCAGGGTGATCGGGGACTCGCCGAGGACGCTGGTGGGCTGCGGGTCGCCGCTGCCCACGGCGGCCGGGCCGGACCGGCGGGGGGCGACGTCGGGCAGGGGGACACCCTGGTTCCAACGCATCCCGGCCGGCATCGGCTGGCTGCCGGGAACCTGGCTGCTGGACGACTGGCCGCCCGGAACCTGACCGGTGGCAGGCCGGCCGCCAGGAACCTGCCCAGACGGAACCTGGCCGCCGGAACCCTGGCTGGAGGGAGAGCGGCCGGCTGAAGGTTGGCCGCCCGGAGCCTGACCGGCGGAAGGTGCGCCGGCGGGAGCCTGACCGCGGGAACCCTGACCGGCGGGAGGCTGGCCGGGCGAACTCTGGCTGCCGGTGCCGTGTGGCGGTGGGGCGAAGCGGGTGGCGTGCTGCTGGCTGGAGGTGGGGCGGGCGGCGGCCGGCTGACCCTGGCTCGGGTTCCACGGCTGCGCCCGGCCGGGCTGGCTCGGCTGGGAATGCTGCGGGGGCTGGCCCTGGCCTGGCTGCTGTGCCTGGCCACGCTGCGGAGGTGGACCTGGCTGCGACGGCGGACCCGCGTGGCTCATCCCGGGCTGGCCCGGTCGGGAACGCTGTGGTGCCGAACCCGGCTGGCTCGGCTGGGGTTGGCCCGGGTAGGGCGGCTGTGGCGGTTGGCCCGGCTGGGACTGCCGCGGTTGACCGGGCTGCGATGGCGCGTTTCCGTGGTTCGGGCCGGGGTGGTTCGCGGGCGCACCCTGTGGGCGCGGAAACGGCTGGCCCGGTAGGGGCTGGGACTGCGCGGGCTGGGCCGGGCTGGACTGTGCGGGCTGGGACGCGGGCTGGGCCGGACGGGGCTGGGGCCGGTCGGCTTGCGGGGGCTGGTGCTGGCTCAGTGGTGCTCCGGTCGGTCGGGGATCCGGTGTCGGGGGCTGCTCGGCTCCGGTCAGTTCGTCGGGTGGGCGGAACCAGCCGGTGCCGGTCTCCTCCTCCAGTGCCGCGCCGGTGAGGCGTTGGGCCTGTTCCTCGGCCTCGCGGCGTAGTTGGCCGGCGGAGTCGCCGGGAACAGGCTGGCCGCACACCGTGCAGTTGCCGTCCACCACCTCGCCGGTGCAGCCGGGTCTGGGGCAGCTCGCCATCGCCATCAGTCCCGGTAGGTGGGGGTCGGTGGGGCGGGGCGCGGGCCGTCGATGCCGCCTAGCCAGCGGTCGTAACTACGGGCCCACTCGCCGCTGGCGATCGTCTGCTCCAGCACCCCGTTGACGAAGCCGACCATGTCCTCGTTCCCCTTCGGCACCCCGATGCCGTACGGCTCCGGGGTGAACGTCGGGCCGACCATCGTCAGGTTCGGGTCCTGGGCGGCCATTCCGGCGAGGATCACGTTGTCCGTCGACACCGCGGCCACCTGGCCCTGCTGCAGCATCACCAGGCAGTCGCTCCAGTTCTCCACCTGTACCGGGACCGGCTCCGCCTCGTGCTCGGCGATCGTCTTGATCGACGTGGACGCCTCTGCCGCACAGACCTTCTCGCCGCCGAGATCGTCCAGGGTGGTCACCTCGGAGCCGCGTTCGACCAGCAGGCGCTGGCCGGCCATGAAGTACGTCGCCGAGAAGTTCACCTCCTCCCACCGCTGGCAGGTCGCGGTGAACGTGCGGACCACCACGTCCACCTCCTCGTTCACCAGCGCCGGGATGCGACCGGCGGACGTCATCACCTTGAACTGGATCTTCGTCCGGTCACCGAAGATCGCTTCGGCGATGTCGCGGGCGCGGTCGATGTCGAAGCCCTCGAGCTGGTTCGTCGTGGGGTCGCGGAAACCGAACAGGTACGTGTTCTGGTCCACCCCGGCGACCAGCTTCCCGGCCTCCTGGATCTCCCGCATGGTCGAGCCGGACGGCATCGCGCCGGGCGCCGGCATCGGGTCGGGCGGGCGCAGGCTGGCCGTCGGGTCGCAGTCGGGCGCGGGGGCGGCCGACGTGCTCGGGGGCGCGGGGTTGACCTCCACTCCCACCGGGCTCGGGCGTTCCACACTGTCCACTGTGGCCAGATCGACCGGCTTGGGGACGGACGCGCACGCGGACAGCGCGACCACCAGCGCGACCGACAGCAGCGCGACTCGGTTCCCTCTGGCCAGCCTCACCGGTACTCCCGCAGTCGTTCCCTGACCCCCATTGTCACCCCGACCGCGGCCACCACGGCCAGCACCGCCACGCCCGGCACCAGGCCGGTGAGCGCGTTGCCGGCGGCACTGGTCTCGGTGACGAACCGGGTCCGGCCGTTGTTGATCGCCTCCAGCAGCTTGCCGTCCAGCTCGGCGAACGTCGCCGCGGCGCCCTCGGGGCTGTCGCCGATCGCGAGGTCCACCGCCTGCTGGTAGGCACCGCCGTCGTCGAGCTCCCGCACCTTCTGGTGCACGCCGAGCCAGTCGTCGACGGTCGCCCGCGCGGTCTCGAGCACGTCCCTGGTCTCCTGGTCGGCCGCCAGCTCCTGCGCGCGGGCCAGCAGGTTGTCCCCGTCGCCGGCGAGCTCGGCGGTCAGGTCCTGCCACTCCGCCTCGTAGTCGGCGCCGTCGCCTCGGGCCACCAGCGTCAGGGTCTCGTTCGCGCGCATCTTCAGCGCCACGATCCTGGCCTGCACGGCGAGCTCGACCTGCCGGGTGCCGGAGTCGTGCCCGTCGGCGACGTCGTTCGACGCGATCAGCAGCGACGCCGAGCCCCAGGCGAGCGCGAGCACCACCGACCCGGTGGCGACCACGAGCCCGATGTTGAGCAGCCGGTTGGTCCGCCGGGTCAGGTACAGCTGGGTGGCGACGAGCGCGCCGAGCAGCGCCAGCACGAGCGCGGCGGTGACCCACGGGAACGCGCGTGCCTGCGCCTGCGCGTCGGCCAGGCGGCGGAAGTCGATGGAGTACAGCTCCTGCGCGGCCGGCAGCAGCTTGGCCCGCATCAGCCCGGACGCCTCGCGCAGGTAGGCCGCGCCGGCGGGGAAACCCTGCCGGTTGTAGGCGCGGGCGGTCTCGACGAGTCCGGTGTAGACGGGCAGCTGCTGGGCCAGCTGGTCGACCTGCGCCTCGGCCTCCGGCACGCCCGCGACGTCGGCGGCCGCCTTGGTGAGGTTCGCGCCGGCCTGGGCGATGTCGAGGTCGTAGCGGTCGCGCAGTTCCTCCGGCATGGTGCCGCCGGCGAGGAACGCGCTTGCCGCGGTGGCGTCGGCGTCGGACAGCGAACGGTAGATCTGCTGGGACGCGGCCGCCACCGGTTCGCGGTGCGTGATGAGGTTGTCGACGGTCGACTGCTTCTGCTGGAGCCCGATGGCGCCGGCCAGCCCGGTCAGCAGCGACAGCAGCACCAGGGCGACACCGATGACGAACAGGCGGCCCGGGGTGCTGGCGGCGGAACGCCGGACGTGCCGAACCGCGGTCGCGGGCATCCCCAACACGCCTTTGCGCGGCTGATCGGTACCCGGTTCGGGTGGCGAAACAGTCACCATCCGTGATTCCCCCGCAGTGTCCACGTCGACAGAGTCAACACGACCGTGGCCCTCATGGCCGTCGCTTCCTCCTCGCAGTTACCCCCATGTGGCCCGCAGGAGAAACCTAGTGCAGCCGGGGCGTGGCGGCCACCGGTTGTCACCACTCGATGAGTCGAAGATCAGTAACGATCCGTGACAAACCTGTCCGGTCACGGATTGTCGTTGTTGACGTTTGGGTAATCGCTCGGTTGCGCTATGGAATTCCCGGCGCGCGCCTGCGAATCTCGAAGATGACTGCCCCGACACCTTGACGTGAGGTGGAAAAGTGGACAATCGCCCCAATCTCCGGCAGGTGAGAACGTTCTGCGGCACGACCGCCCGCGGTTGTCCCACGCTGTGGGTCGACCCCGACGCGGTTCCGAGCCAGCGCGTGGAGATCACCGACGATTTCGGCCAGCGCATCCAGATGAGCGTGGCCCAGTTCGCCAACATCGTGGCGGACGCGAAGGACGGCACCCTGGACGGCCTGCTCCAGTCCCGGTGAGCGCCGACCTCGCGCTGCGCTTGGCCGGCACGGCGGCATTCCTCGCGGTGGCGGGGTTCTGCGTCGCCCGCCTGGTCGCCGCGCACCGCGCGCCCGGCGGATACCCGGGCCACCACCGGGCCATGGACACCGCGCACGTGCTGATGGGCGTCGGGATGGCCGCCATGGTCTCCCCGGTCGGCGGCCCACTGCCGATGGCCGGCTGGCAGACGATCTTCCTGGTGATGACGTTCTGGTTCGTCGGCTCCTGGTGGCATTCCCGGCGCGCGGCACCCGCTCCCGGCGACTGGCACGGCGGCGGCCTGCACCACGCGGTGGCCGCGGTCGCGATGCTCTACATGCTGACCGCGATGCCCGCGCACCATCACGACGCGTCCTCGCCGTGGCTGTCGATGGGAACCACCGGCCACCTGTCCGCCGGCGCGGCGCTGCCGGCGGTCGGCTGGGCGCTCGCCGGGTACTGCGCGGTGTCGGCCGTACTGCTGGTCGCGACGACGAACTGGCGGCCGGTGCCCGCGCGTGTCCCGTCGATCCTGCTCGCGCCGCGACTCACCGCGACCTGCCAGGCCACGATGGCGCTGGGCAGCGGCGCGATGCTGGTGGCGATGCTGGCGTGAGGGTCAACCGCCCTCGGTTCAGGTGAGCTCGCCGGAACGCGAATCGGCGACGACGCTCCAACGCGGCTCGGCCTCGCGCCGGTCGACGGGGACGGCGCGTCACGGCGTGCGGATCGGATCAGCCGGCTCGCCGGGCGGCGCAGGACCGGCACCGGACCAGCCGGGGCCAGCCTTCGGGTCGCCCGCCCCACATCGGCCACGCGACACCGGCCAGGGTGTGCAGCAGGCAGGTGCCGCACAGCCGGTTCCGGCGACCGCGCGGCATCAGTTGTACCCGCGGACGAGGTGATCGTCGCGCTCGGAGGTGGTCGTCGGCTGCTGGCCGGTCGCCGGTCGCGTCGGCGCGGCGGTGGCCGTGCGGGCCTCGCGTTCGTCGGGTGCTGGTGTGGTCATGCCCACACGTTGGGCGCGTGTTCTCGAGAGCCACTCGACAGTGGGCGGAGCGGACTGGACACGCGGCAGGCCATAGCGCTCGGGTCGCGACCCGGTCGAAGAACGCTGACGACCTCCGTCGCCCGCCGCCGCCGGTGTCACCATGATTCGTCGGAGGTCGAAGAACACAGGCAGGACAAGGGGAAACCGGTTCCCGGAACCGATTGGGGAGCTGTCATGCACACTGGCCACACCGGAGCGAGCGCCACCTCGCCACTCCAGCTCACCGACGACCGAACGGTAGCGGACCCGTCGGCGACCCGTGAGCCCGGCCCGATCACACTCGGACTGCTCGGTCCGTTGTTACTCATGCGTGGCGAGAAGATCGTGACGCCGTCGGCACCGAAGCTGCGCCAGGTGCTGTCCCTGCTCGCCGTGCAGGCCAACTCCGTCACCCGGGTGGACCAGCTGGTCGAGGAGCTGTGGGAGGAGAGCCCGCCGCAGAGCGCGCTGACCACCGTGCAGACCTACATCTACCAGCTGCGCAAGCTGCTGCGGCTGGACGACAAGCCGCACACCGGTGCCCCGGCGCCGGTGCTGCTCAGCCACCCCGGTGGCTACATCCTCCAGCTGCCCGACCTGGAGTCCATCGACGCGAACCTGTTCGAACAGCTCGCCAGACGCGGCCGGCAGGAGTTGCTCAGTGTGCGGGTGGAGGCCGCGTCGGAGACCTTCCGCAACGCGATGTCGTTGTGGCGCGGCGGTTTTCTCGAGGGAGTCGCGACCGGGCCGCTGCTGTACTCGCACGCCACCCGGCTGGAGGAGCTGCGCCGCACGGTGCTCGCGCTGCGCATCGAGACCGACCTGCAGCTCGGCCGGCACCAGGAGATCATCGGCGAGCTGACCAGCCTGGTGAACGCCGAGCCGACCCGCGAGGACTTCTCCGCGAAGCTGATGATCGCGCTCTACCGCAGCGGCCGGCGCGCGGACGCTCTCGGGGTGTACCAACGGATCCGGACCGCGCTGGTGGACGAGCTCGGCCTCGACCCGGCGGCCGAGCTGCAACGCCTGCACCAGCTGATGCTCGAGGCCGACCCGGAGCTCGACCTGCCCGGGATGCCTGCCGCACAACCGACCGAGCAGCAGCTGACCGTCCACAGCGGACCGTCCGCGCCGGCGCAGCTACCGGCCGAGCTGCCGGACTTCGTCGGCCGGCAGGCCGAGACCGACACCTTCACCCGGCTGCTGACCGGACCGGACGTGCGCGGCATGCGCGTGGTCAACGTCGTCGGCCGGCCGGGCATCGGCAAGAGCGCGTTCGTCGCGCGGGTCGGGCGGGCGGTGCGCGCGCACTTCCCCGACGGGCAGCTCTACGTCGACCTCGCCGGAAGTGACGGCGAGCCGATGCCGACCAGGCAGGTGCTGATCTCCATGCTGAAGGCGATCGGCGCGCACGAGGCGGACGTGCCGAACAGCGTGGCCGAGGCGGCGCTGATGTTCCGCAGCTGGACCGCCGACCGGCGGCTGCTCGTGGTGCTGGACAACGCGAGCGGCACGAACACCCTGCGGCACCTGGTGCCCAGCGGATCCGGCTGCGCCCTGGTGGTGCTGAGCCGGGTGCCGGTGGACGCGCTGGCCGGCGCGGTGCGACTGCGGCTGCCGGTGCTGTCGATGGCGGAGTCGGTGCGGCTGCTGGCGAACACCGTCGGCGAGCAGCGGGTCAGCCAGGAGCTGGACGCGGCCGAGCGGCTCGCCGAGCTGACCGACCGGCTGCCGCTCGCGCTGCGCGCGGTCGGCGCCAAGCTCGCCGGGCGCCCCGGCTGGTACCTGTCGCGGATGGTGGCGCGGATGACCGACGAGCGGAACCGGTTGACCGAGCTCAGCTACGGCGGCTTCGACGTGTTCGGCCGGCTGGCGGAGGCGTACCAGCGGCTGTCGGCCCGGCAGCGGTGGGTGTTCCGCCGGCTCGCCGCGGTCGAGGGCGAGCTGCTGACCGCGAGCGAGATCGCCGAGCGGGTGAGCATGGCCCCGGCCGCAGTGCACACGGTGCTGGACGAGCTGGTCGACGCGGACCTGGTGGAGGAACTGGCCGGTGAGCCGGACGGTGCCGACCAGGAGCCGCGTCACCACGTGCCGGCGCTGGTCCGGCTGGTCGGGCTGTCCGGCACGCTCGGCAGCTCGTGGTGGAAGCGGACGAGAGGTGAGGTCTCCCCGACCTGACCCGCCCGGCTTCGACCGGTCGTCGAGCGTTTCTCCGGCGTGGTTGCTTACTGTCGCCCGAGCTGCCACCGAGGGTGAGCGCGGGAGGGGGATCGGCTGTGCGGTCCGAGATGCGGGTCCCCGACGAGCGACTCCCCGGAGAAGGGCACGGCGCGCGGATCTCCGTCCTCGCCGGCGCCCCGGGGTTCCCCCGGCTGGGGGCCAGCGTGTTCCCGCTCGCCCACTGGATGGCCAGGCGGCACGCGCTGGTCGGCGCCGAGGTCGGGGTCACCGCGGGCCTGCTGGACCGGTTGCCGGTCCCGCCGACCGTGGTGATCGTGGTCGAGCCGGACGTCGACGCCGGCACCGTCGTCGACCGGCTGCTGCCGGCCGCGCACGGGATGCTGCCCTCGGCCGGCACGCTGACCCTCGGCATCGCGAGCCCCGCCCCGGTCCGGCCGGGGTCGGCGGGCGCCCTGGTGATGTACAACCTGCACCTTGACCCGCTGCCGGAGGCGCTGGTGGAGGCCGCCGCGGCGGGCCGCCGGTGCGGGCTGACCACCGTGCACGGCAACACCGTCCTGCTGCTGCAACGGTTCGTGCCGGTCACCGCGTCCGCCGTGGTGCACGCGCACCCGGACCGGCGGCGACCGGTGCGGATCGACGGGCGGTGGGGGCTCACCGAGGCGTCCTCGCCGGCCGACACGTTCGAGGTGCCGGCCGACGGCACCGCCGGGCGGGAGCTGCTCGCCTGGAAGCCGACCGCCCACGTGCCCGCGCGCGGTGGCACCGGCACGGTGAACCTGCCGCACAACCGGCGGCACCGGTACTCGCTCGGCCGCGCCACCGTCCGGCAGCTGGCCGCGCTGTCCCGCGACGCGGCGGTCACCGCCCGGCGCCCGCTGTCGCTCGACATCGCGCTCGCCGCGACCGGGCCGGTGGTGCTGCGCTGCCGCCCCGCGGTCGGCTGACCCCTGGAACCCGCCCTGCTCCCGTCTCGAGGTGACTTCCAGGCTCGGCGCACACCATCGAGGAGCAACCAAGTCCTCGGAGGTCACCGTGCCCCGCGCGCTCACCGTGGAAGACCAGCACGCACCAGGCTCCGGCACGTGCCGGACGTGCGAGTGCGAGCACTACCGGGAGATGGTCCGGCTGCGGCGGAACCTGCACGACGGCCTCGGCCCGGGGCTCGCCGGGATCATGATGCGGGCCGACGTGCTCACCCAGCTGCTCAGCGCGGACCAGGGCGCCGTCGAGGAGATGCTGCGGGAGCTGCGTCGCGAGGCGGCGTCGTTCATGGCCGAGTTCCGCCGCATGCTCGCCGACCAGAGCCCGGTCGAGCTGGACGGCCACGACCTCGACGAGGCGCTGCGCACCCTGGCCTGGCGGATGAGCCGGGCGAGCGGCAACACGCTGCTGGTCTCCACCGACGTGGAACCCGCGGCGGTCGGCGTTGACCGGGCCGCGCAGGTCGCCGCGTTCTGGATCGCCAAGGAAGCCCTCACCAACGTGGTCAAGCACGCGAAGGCCCGCACCTGCGCGATCCGGGTGTGGGTCGACGGCGGGCTGTGGCTGGAGATCGTCGACAACGGCGTCGGCGGCGGACCCGGCGGCGCCCGACTGCGGCGGCGCGGCGTCGGCCTGACCTCGATGGCCAGCCGGGCCACGGAGCTCGGCGGCTGGTGCGACGTGTCCGACAACGGCGTCGGCGTCACGGTCACCGCGCACCTGCCGGCCCCGTCGCCAGCGGAGGAGTCCTTGTTGTGACAGCTGATCTGATAGTGCGGGCCGAGCGGCCGGCGCCCCCGATCCGGGTCGTGATCGCCGACGACCACCCGGTGTACCTGTCCGGGCTGCGGATGCTGCTGGACACCATCGGCGTGGTCGAGGTGGTCGGCGAGGCGCGGACCGGGCAGGAGGCGCTGGCCGAGATCTACCGGCTGCGCCCGCACCTGGCGCTGATGGACGTGAACATGCCGGGTGCCAGCGGCATCGAGGTGACCAAGACGCTCGCCACCCGCTGCCCCGACACGGCCGTGATCATGCTGTCGATGCTGGAGGACCGGGACACGTTCCTGGCCGCCATGCGCGCCGGTGCGCGCGGCTACCTGGTCAAGGGCGCGTCCTCGGAGGACATCGGGCAGGCGATCGGGACCGTGCGGCGCGGCGGCGTCGTGTTCGGTGCCGCGGTGGCGAACTGGGCGCTGGAGTACCTGAACAAGCCCCGCGAGTCGGCCAAGCCGTTCCCGGAGCTGACCGACCGGGAGCGGGCGGTACTGGAGCTGGTCGCCGACGGGCTGGGCAACGCGTCGATCGCGCGCCGGCTCGGGCTGTCCATCAAGACCGTGCGCAACTACCTGTCGCGGATCTTCGCGAAGCTGCAGATCGCCGACCGCACGGAGGCCGCGGTCCAGGCCCGGCGCGCGGGCCTGGGGAACTGAGCGGAAAGCAAGGAGCCCCGGCCGGTGTGAACCGGCCGGGGCTCCTTCTCCGCTCACACCTGAGCCGGTTGCTCCACGGTGGGTGCCGCGGCCGGGGCGCGGCGCACCGCCAGCAGCACGGTCAGCACGATGATCCAGAGGAACCCGGCGAACCGGCCGATCGGCGTGGCGACGACGAGCGTCGACACGATCGGCGACGCCGCCGCGACCACACCGATCGCGCCGATCACCATGCCGCTGATCCGCAGCCAGGCCGGGATGGCCAGGCCGTACGCGGCGGCCAGCATCATGGCGCCGAGCGCGGCGATGTGGATCGGCCCGGCGAGCCAGAACGACATCTGGTACAGCAGCTGGGCCGACGCGTCGTCGTTCACCAGGTCGGTGGTGCCCAGCGCGACCGTGGCGGCGGTGCCGACCATCAGCGTCACCGCGGACGCGACCCCAGCGCCCTGCACCAGCTCCGCCGCGGCGCCGCCCCGCCCGGTGCGGCGCAGGTACGCGGCGAGGATGCCGGCGAAGCACAGCAGCGCGAACGCGCTCAGGATCTGCAGGCCGGCGCTCTGCCCCATCCGGTCGGCGCCGTCGCGGATGTAGCCGGCGACCGTGGCCATGTCGTCGGTCGGTCTCGGGAAGCCGGCCCCGGACATGCCCTGCACGATCGTCCCGGCGAACCACAGCACGACGAACAACGAACCCGTCAGCACTCCCCAGTTCCCCCGACGGGCGTCCTGGTTGGCGGTCATCGCACTCCTTCCCTCGATGGCAGGCGGCCACGACGGTGGCCGGCCCCAGCCTGACAGCGCGCGCTGACACGCGCCTCGGGCCGAGGGAGGCTTCGCGAGTACCCCAGCGGGCGTACTACTCCGCCCAGCCGGGGCGGACCAACCCGGACTCGTAGGCCAGCACGACGAGCTGCGCCCGGTCGCGGGCGGCGAGCTTGATCATGGCCCGGCTCACGTGCGTCTTGGCCGTCGCGGGGCTGACCACCAGGCGCTCGGCGATCTCGTCGTTGGTCAGGCCCTCGCCGACCAGCGCCACCACCTCGCGCTCGCGTTCGGTCAGCACGCCCAGGGTGGACGGCTCGGGCGCCTTCTTCGCGCGGGTGGCGAACTCGCCGATCAGCCGGCGGGTGACGCCGGGCGAGAGCAGCGCGTCGCCCTGGGCGACCACCCGGACCGCGCGCACCAGCTCCACCGGCTCGGTGTCC
Organism: Actinophytocola gossypii; assembly: GCF_025165815.1. Lineage (GTDB taxonomy): Bacteria > Actinomycetota > Actinomycetes > Mycobacteriales > Pseudonocardiaceae > Actinophytocola > Actinophytocola gossypii. The sequence goes on from NZ_JAFFZE010000016.1 coordinate 179,482, forward strand.
TTCACCAGGAACCCGCTGGCGCCGACCCGGATCGCCTCGAAGACGTACTCGTCCTCCTCGAACGTGGTCAGGATGAGAATGTGCACGTCGGACAGTGCCGGGTCGGCGGAGATCCGGCGGGTGGCCTCCAGGCCGTCCAGGCCGGGCATCCGGATGTCCATCAGCATCACGTCCGGGCGGTGCTCGCGGGCCGCGGCGACCGCCTCGTTGCCGTCCACCGCCTCGGCGATCACCTCGACGTCGGGCTGCGCGTTCAGCAGCGCCCCGAAACCGGCCCGGACCAGCGCCTGGTCGTCGGCCAGTACAACTCGAATCATGACTCGTCCTCGATCCCACCGGTGGAGCCCGTCGGCAACGTCGCGGCGACCAGGAAACCGCCGCCGGGCCGGGGCCCCGCGGTCAGGGTGCCGCCGAGTGCCTCGGCCCGTTGCCGCATCCCGGTCAGGCCGCTGCCGGTACCCTCCGCCGAGATGGCGTGCGCGCCGCCGCGCCCATTGTCGAGCACCTCGACGGACAGCTCGCCGGGCAGGTAGCCCAGCCGCACGGTGGCCTGCGTCGGGCCGGCGTGCCGGTAGGTGTTGGTCAGCGACTCCTGCACGATCCGCAGGGCCGCCGCGTCCACCCCGCTGGGCAGCTGCCGGTGTTCGCCGGTCACCTCCAGCGACACCGGCAGCCCGGCCTCCCGCATCCGCTCCAGCAACCGGTCGAGCTGGTCGAGGCTGGCGACCGGCTGGCGCGGCGCCGAGCCGTCGGCATCTCCGTTGGCGTCCTTGAGCACCCCCAGGATGTTGCGCAGCTCGACCAGCACCTCCTTGCTGGACTGTTTGATCGCCGAGAGCGCCTGCCTGGCCTGCTCCGGCTGCTCGTCGATGAGGTGCAGCGCCACCCCGGACTGCACGTTGATCAGCGACACGTGGTGGGCGAGCACGTCGTGCACCTCGCGGGCGATCTTGAGCCGTTCCTCGCTGGCCAGGCGGCGGCCCTGTTCCTCGAGCGCCCGCACGGCCTGCTCGGCCCGGTCGTGCCGGGCCTTGATGATCTCGGCGAGCCCCAGGATCAGCGCCAGCCACGCGACGCCGAACCCGATCCCGGACAGCTCGAGGTCGTAGTACTGGCTGGTCATGGAGAGGACGACGGTGACCGTGCCGAGCGAGACGGCCGACGAGACCCAGGCCACCAGCCGCGGCGCGTGCAGCCCCGCGTTGAACGCCGCGATGACCGCGGACAGGAACACCGGGCCGATCGGGAACCGCAGCGCCGCGTACAGGACGGTGATCGCTACCGTGACGTAGAGCGTGAGCAGCGGCCGGGAGCGGCGCAGCAGCAGCATCGGTGGCCCGGCCAGCACCAGCACGTAGGTCAGCGCGTTCAGCTGGGCGTGCTCCTGCGGGATCGAGGCCGGGTAGGTTCCGATGACCTGGACGAACGCGACCGGGATGACGAGGGCGAACGGGGGCAGCCCGCCGAGGGGCCCCTGTGAGGTGCGCTGCGGCCCCGCGGACGTCATGTGCCGACCGTAGAACAACCCGACCGACCCTGACCTGCTGGCTCGACCCGTTCACGACCCTGACCGGGACGCGTACGCCCCAGGGCGCAGGGACGGCCATCGCGCGTCGCCGGTCAGGGTAGGCCGGGTTCAGTCGCCCGTCCGACGACGAAACCGCTGCTCGGCGGCACAGTTGACGGTATGAACGAGCCAAGCGAGCGGAAGCGGTCGAACTACCCCGTCCGCGCTTCGGACGCCGAGCGGGAACGCGTCGCCACCCTGGTGAGCGACGCCGCCGGCGAGGGCCGACTGACCCTCGCCGAGGCCGAGGAGCGGATGAACGCCATCTACGCCGCCACCTACCGGTACGAGCTGGACCGGTTCGTGGCCGACCTGCCAGAGCCGGTCGAACGGCCGGCGAACCCGGCGCGCCGGTTCGCCGGGATGCCGCAGCGGCTGCGCGTGCACGCCACGGTCGCCGCCGTGCTGTCGGTGTTCCTGATCGTGCGCTGGGTCGCCTCCGGGGTGCCGTTCTTCTGGCCGGCGGGCCCGATGCTCCTGCTGTGGGGCAGCTACTTCGTCCACGCGGCCGTCGTGCGGCGCGGGGGTCGAGGGGTTCGTCAGTGGGGGCCACCACCCTGGGGGGTTGAACGGTGACGCGGACAGAGACGGGTATCGCCATGGCGAACAAGCCGGTCATCAAGCCCCTGCACGGGGTGCCACGCAAGGTCTGGCAGCTCATCCACATCGTCAGCGCGGTCGGCTGGCTCGGCATCGAGGTCTGCGTGCTCGGGCTGGCAACGATCGGGTTGACCACCGACGACCCCGGCACCGCGCGCACCGCCCACGACGCGGGGATGCTGCTGGCCGACACGTTCTTCGTCCCGGCGACCGCGCTGATGTTCGTCAGCGGTCTGGTCCTCGGCCTCGGCACCCGGTGGGGCCTGGTCAAGTACTACTGGGTCGCGGCGAAGCTGGTGATCGGCATCGCGCTGCTGGTCGCCGCCACCTTCGCGCTCAAGAACGCGGTGGTCGAGGTGGCCGGACTCTCCGCCGCCGGCGAGCTGACCGACGGCGACGAGATCAGTTTCGTCGGCATGCTGTCGGTGATCGCGCTGCTGACGCTGGTCGCCGCGCTGCTGTCGGTCGTGAAGCCATGGGGAAGGATCCCCTGGCGCACCCGTACCCCTCAGACCCAGGAGTCGTGATGACGATCATGACCGAGACCGTCACGGGCCTGGCGGCCCGCGCGGACGGCGTCACCAAGGCCTACGGCACCGGCGCGGCGGCGGTGACCGCGCTCGACGACCTCAGTGTGGACGTCCAGCGTGGACAGTTCACCGCGATCATGGGTCCGTCCGGGTCGGGCAAGTCGACGCTCATGCACTGCCTCGCCGGGCTGGACACGGTGGACTCCGGCGAGGTGTGGATCGGTGAGACCCGGCTGACCGGGCTGGGCGACAAGGGCCTCGCCGACCTGCGGCGCAACCGGGTCGGGTTCGTCTTCCAGCAGTTCAACCTGCTGCCGACGCTGTCGGCCGAGGAGAACATCACGCTGCCGCTGGCGATCGCGAACCGCAAGCCGGACCAGGCGTGGTTCGACACCGTGGTCGAGGCGGTCGGCCTCGCGGACCGGCTGACCCACCGGCCGAGCGAGCTGTCCGGCGGGCAGCAGCAGCGGGTCGCCTGCGCGCGGGCGCTGCTGCCGAAGCCGGACGTGATCTTCGCCGACGAGCCGACCGGCAACCTGGACTCCCGCTCCGGCACCGAGATCCTGCGGTTCCTGCGCCGCTCGGTCGAGGAGTTCAACCAGACGATCGTGATGGTCACCCACGACGCGGGCGCGGCCGCGTACGCCGACCGGGTGGTGTTCCTGCTCGACGGCCGGCTGGTGCACGAGCTGCGCGACCCGGACGCCGAGACCGTGCTCGACACGATGAAGTCGTTGGACACGTGATGCTCAAGGCGACGCTGAAGGGACTGCTGGCCCGCAAGACCCGGCTGGTGCTGGCCGGGCTGGCGGTGGTGCTCGGGGTGACCGCGGTGTCGGCCGCGATGGTCACCACGGCCACCATCGGCGACGGGTTCGAGACGATCTTCGCCACCACGACGTCCGAGGTGGACGTGTCGGTCTCGGCCGAGCCGAACGGCGGCGCGGCGACGTTCGCGCCGCCGGTGCCGGCGTCGGTCGTGGACGAGCTGCGCGGGGTGCGCGGGGCGGAGTCCGTGGCCGGGGTCGTGTCGGCGGACGGCGCGCGGCCGGTCGGGCCGGACGGCAAGGTCATCTCGGTCCAGGGCCCACCGCGTCTCGGCGTCGCCTGGGCGGGTGAGACCGGCATGGCGCGGCTGCGCGAGGGCCGGGGGCCGACCGCGCCGGACGAGGTCGCGATCAACGCCGGCCTGGCCGAGCTGGGCGGGTTCCGGGTCGGCGGCACGATCGACGTGCTGACCCTGGAGCCCCGGCAGACCTTCCGCGTCGTCGGCGTCTACGGGTACAGCAACGGGCTCGGCACGCTCGGCGGCAGCACCGAGGTGGCGTTCACCGAGCCGGTGGCGCAGCGGCTGATGCTCGGCGCGCCGGACGTGTACTCGTCGGTGACGCTCACCGCGGCCGACGGCGTGTCCCCGGAGGCGTTGCGCGACGAGGTCACCCGCCTGCTCGGCGACGGGTTCGCGGTGCGCACCGGCGACGAGCTGGCGGCGCAGACGGCGTCGGACGGGCGCGCGTTCCTGGACATCGTGCGGATCGTGCTGCTGGCGTTCTCCGGGCTGTCGCTGCTGGTCGGGATCTTCCTGATCCTCAACACGTTCTCGATCCTGGTCGCGCAGCGGACCGGGGAGCTGGCGCTGGTCGCGGCGCTCGGCGCGCGGCGACGACAGATCGTCGGCTCGGTGCTGGTGGAGGCGGTGCTGGTCGGGGTGCTCGCGTCCGCGGTCGGGGTCGGCCTCGGGATCGCGGTGTCGACCGGGCTGAAGTCGGTGATGGAGGCGCAGAGCGGGGCGCAGCTGCCGGTCGGGCTGGTGGTGCCGATGCCGGACCTGCTGGTGGCGTTCGGGGTCGGGGTGCTGGTGACGCTGGTGGCGGCGCTGGTCCCGGCGGTCCGGGCGTCGCGGGTCCCGCCGGTGGCGGCGATGCGTGCGTCGGCGGCCGAGCAGCGGTCGCTGACCGGGATCACGGTGGCCGGCGCGGTGCCGGCGACCATCGGCGTGGCGGGCATCGCGGCCGCGGTCGCCGGCTGGGCCGGTGACCTCGAGTTCGTGGCGCTCGGCGGCGGGGTGGCGCTGGCGCTGATCGGGCTGGCGCTGCTCACCCCGTTGGCGAGCCGGGTGCTGCTGCCGGCGGTCGGCAGGCTGCTGAGCTGGTCGACGCCGGGCAAGCTGGGCCGGCTGAACGCGGCCCGCAACCCGAGGCGCACGGCGATCACGGTGGCGACGCTGGTGGTGACGCTCGGCCTGGTCGGCGGCGTCGGCGTGGTGGCCGAGTCGCTGCGCGTGGACGTGTCGACCGCCGTCGCCACGGACCTCCAGGCCGACCTGGTGATCTCCGGCGACGGGGTGAGCGCGCGGGCCGGTGGGCAGACCGGCGGTCCGCCGACCGCGGCCGACGGCCGGGTGATGCCGGCGTTCGAGGAGTCGGTGATCGACCGGGCGCGGGACCTGGACGGCGTGGCGCTGGCGACGGCGCAGTACGTGGACACGGTCGAGATCGACGGCGCCGCGCCGGGCCCGAGCCCCGCGAACGCCGGCGACCTGTCCCGGCTCGCGCCGGTGCTCGGCCTGGACCCCGGGCTGCCGGACCTCGGCCGGAACGAGGTCGTGCTGGACACCGAGACGCTGGCCGAGCAGGGCCTGTCGGTCGGCGGGACCGTGCGCCTGTCCACCCCGCGCGGCGGCTGGCAGGAGTACCGGATCGTGGCGAGCTACGAGCCGAACTTCCTGCTGCGCGGGCCGGTGCTGTCCCCCGAGACGGCCAAGGAGCGGTTCGTCTCCGCGCTGCCCGCACTCGGCTACGTCGAGCTGGAGCCGGGCGCGGACGTGGCCGGGGTGAAGGCGGCGGTATCGGACCTGGTGGCGGACAACCCGGAGGTGACCGTCGCCGACCAGACCCAGCTCGCGGCGGACTCGGCCGGCCGGCTCGACCTCGCGGAGATCATGCTCTACGTGCTGCTCGGCCTGTCGGTGGTGATCGGGATCCTGGGCATCATCAACACGATGGCACTGTCCATCATGGAACGGACGCGGGAGCTGGGGCTGCTGCGCGCGATCGGCATGCGGCGGTCGCACATGGTGCACATGGTGGTGGCGGAGTCGCTGGTGATGTCGGTGTTCGGCGGGCTGCTCGGGCTGACGTTCGGCGGGCTGGCCGGCGCGGCGTTCGTGTCGGTGGCCGGGTTGGCGGAGCTGGCGGTGCCGTGGTTGTCGTTGGCGGTGTTCCTCGGGCTGGCGGTGGCGGCGGGTCTGCTGGCCGCCCTGGCCCCCTCCGCCAGGGCGGCCAGGGTCAACGTGCTGGCCGCGATCGCCTACGAGTGACTACGGGTCGATCACCGGCCGGTAGGCGTCCCGGATGTCCGATGTGGACGACTCGACGTAGTCGGTGGACGGCGGGCCGATGTCGACGCCGTAGGTGGTGTAGTGGATGACGGCCGGGCAGCTCGTCCCGCCGATCTGCACGGAACCGCCGCGGACCACGCGGCCGGTGCGCACCTCGTAGACCCGCACGGGGATCCTGCGCTTGTGGAAGGTGACGTAGGTGACGCCGTTCGGGGCGAGACCGCCGGTGTACGGGCAGGTCTGCACCGAGTCGCCGTAGTCGCCCTCCCCGGCGCAGATGATCAGGGTGGCGTTGGCCGCGTCCTTGGCCCGCCAGCCGCGGGGCAGGCTGTCGCGCTGGAAGTCCTGCCCGTAGACGAGGGCGCGGTGCGGGCCGGGGCCGCGGTAGGGCTTGGCCGCGCCGTAGGGCGACGGGTTCCTGCAGTAGGCGGGCTGCTCGTCGGTGTAGGTGGTGCGCAGCCGCTCGCGGAGGGTGTCGAGCTGGATGGCGTGGGTGGCGCGGGTGACGCCGGCCTTGGCGCGCGGTGCGAGCTGGCTCTTCGGGTACTGCTTGGCGAGCTGTTCGTAGCGCGCGCGGGCGCCGGTGTGGTTGTCGTGCGCCATCAGGTAGTCCGCGCAACCGACGAGTGCGGTCGGCGCGACCTGCCCGATGATCTCGGCGGCGCGGTCCAGCTCGGCGGTGCGTTCGCGCTGCTGGTGCATCCAGTCGACGATCTCGGTGGTGTCGCAGGCGTCGTTGTCGGGGAGCTGGCCGAGGAAGTCGTCGAGGACGCGGGTGACGTCGTCGCGCCGGTCGGGGAACTCGTCACGGACCGTGGCCAGCAGGCCGAACCCGTTGTCCAGGGCGGTGAGCTGCCGGACCAGGCCGTCACCCAGGTCCTCGGCGGCCTGGTCGAGCAGCAGGTCGGCGCGGTACTGGTGGGCGCCGTCCCAGCGCGCGTCCGGCAGGTCCTCGTAGCGGGCGATGGTGGCCGCGGCGGCTTCCCGGTCGCCCCTGGCCTCGTCCCGAGCCCGCACGACGAGCCGGCACGCCGCGGCCCCGTCGATCAGCGCGTCGGCGACCGGGCCGTCCCCCACCCGCTGCCAGAACCCGACCCCCGCCGCGGTGGCCAGTACGGAGTCGCACTCCCCGGCCCGGTGCGCGGCGTCCGCGTCGTCGGCCATCCCGTTCACGTCGACCCGCACGATGACGAACGTCGCCACCACCGGCACGGCCACCGCGGCCGCGACGATCCGGTGCCTGCGCACGTGTTCCGGCCGGCCCGCCCGCCGACGCGCGACCAGGAACCCGTGCGCGATCCCCGCCACCCACCAGGCGAACAGCACGTACTGCAACCACCCGACCCGCTCAGTGGTACCCAGAACGACGACGAGCGTGATCGATCCGACGGCGGCGAGGGCGGCCGGCACCCGCCGCCCGAGCAGCAGGTAGCCGACACCGAGCAGGGACGCGTTGCCCACCGCCACGGCGAGCGGATCACGCGGCCGAGGCAGACGAAGCTCGACGGTCGGGGGATCGAACACCGGGTACATCGCGCGATCCTTCGGTTCGACGGTTGTTCCGCCCAGTGTGCGGCCTCCCGCCGGGACCGGTCCCGGATCCGTCACCAACAGGCCACGCATGACGAAGGCCGCCTCCGCCACTCCCCAGGCGAAGGCGGCCTTCCACCCCCTGTAGGCCCGAAGACCGCCCCCGCCCCTCCCCAAAGGCGGAGGCCGTCTTCGTCATCCCCCACTGATAAGGAGCGGACCCCTCCGACCCAGATACGTCCGGTTCCAGAAATCTTCGAGTGCTACACTGAATCACTGAGACTGGGATTGATTCAATCGCGAGAAGGGGTGGTCACGGTGGTGTCCGGTGTCGGTGAGCTGGTCGAACGTGCCCGTGTCGCCGCTGGTCTCAGCCAGCGAGCCCTCGCGGACGCGACCGGCATCTCCCAGCCCACCCTGTCGCGGATCATCTCCGGGGACAGGCAGGCGAAGATGCCGGAAGTAGTGGCGATCGCGTGGGCCACCGGACACACGGTGGCCCAACTCACCGAAGCCGGCACGGTGGCCGACCGGATGCGGTACGCGGCGCGAGCGACCAACGACTCGGGCCTGGATGGCATGCGCGCGGCGCTGCTGCACTTCGCGGAGCTGAACGACTACCTGGACGACCAGGCCATCCCGGCCACGGTCTGACAGCGGGGACGAGGAGTGAACGCCGAGGCCGAGGGCCGCGCCGCCGCCGCACGGTTCCGCCGCGACCACCACCTGGGCACCCAGCCACTGGGTGACCTGGTGGCGATCATCGAGCAGACGACCGGAATCGACGTCGCCATCCTCGACGTCGGCCCGGACGAGCACGGCCTCACGGTCCGGGATCCGAAGCGCGACGCCGTGTTCATCGGCGTCGCGCGCACCAGCAGACCGATGCGCCAACGCAGCACGCTCGCCCACGAACTCGCCCACGTGCTGTTCGAGGACTGGACCGACGGCGGTACGGGCACCTGGAGCGACCGAACACCGACCGAGATCCGAGCCGACGCCTTCGCGCGACACCTGCTCGTGCCGGTCGACGGTCTGCGTGAGTTCCTCGGGCACCGGGCCAAGCTCGCCCAGTCCACCCTCTCCGAAGTCGTGCAACGGTTCCTGGTGTCCCCACAGATCGCGGCGATCGCCTTGCACCAGGCCGAATACGTCGACGACGACACCAAACGCGAGTGGATGACGCTGACCGCGCCACAGCTGGCCACCCGGTTCGGTTGGAGCGACCAGTACCGCGCCCTGCGGGCCGACTCCGACCAACGGAGGGCTCCGCAGCGGCTGCTCGCCCGAGCGATCAGGGGCTACGAGGAAGGCGTACTGTCCGCGCAGGCGATCGCCACCTTGCGCGGCATCACCCTCGCCGCCGCCGAAACCGACCTGCGCGAGGCAGGCGTCGTGCCCGTCCAGCAAGCGACCGAGTGGGCCGACCCGGCAGAGCTGCCCGACGTGCGCGTGGACCTGGCAGCCCTGGACAAAGCCCTAAACACGCCGGATGACGACGGCCGGCCAGCGACAGTGGAACGACCGGCGGAATGAGTCACCCGCCGATCATCGACGCCGGCCCGGGGCTGAACTTCTTCTCCATCAACAAGGAGCGTCTTCTTATTGGCGTCCTTGGTCCGCTGAGCGCCCCAGAGACAGTGCAGAACGAGGTCTTTCGCAAGTCCAATCACGACGAGCGCTTCCGCGCCGCCGCCGCGGTCTGGCGGAAGCTGACGCCTACCTGGATGCGGGTGCTCTCCGATGACCAGACACCCGAACTCGCAGCCGTGGTCCACCGGATCACTCGGCAGTCCATGGAACAACGACTGAAGCAACCGAAAGACCTTGGCGAGACCATGGTCATCGCACACGCTGTCGTGGCGGCCGAAGCCGGCGAGACCGTAACCGTTCTCATCGATGACGGACCGGGGACGCGCACCGCCACCGCGGAAATCAGCCGGCTTCGACGCCTGCACGCCAGCGGTCGCGCCGTGGGATCGATCAGACTGGTGAGCACGCTGACCGTCCTGACGCGTGCGGCGGGCGGAGAACACCTCCCCGACAAGCCCGCCATGCGCGCCATCTACGCCCGTCTGCGCGGCCTCGACGACGGCCTACCGCCGATCGAGAGAACCAACCTGCTGAACCGCTAGTCGGCGGACACGGCGCGGAGCGCGGGCTGGACGTCGTCGCCGAGGACATGGTGGGTGTTGGTTCCTGGGAGGGTTGGTAGGTAGGTCCAGTGGGTGACGACCTCGTCGGTCGTGCCGCCGAGGGGTTGGCGGGGGACGTAGTCCGCGTCGACGAAGCAGTTTTCGATGATCTCGCCGGTTTCCTCCACGGGGTGTTCGCGGCGGAAGTACATGTGGAGTACCACCCAGAACTCCAGGCCGCTGATCTCCGCGGGGGGATCGCAGTGGTCGACGCGGTAGCGGCCGGTCACGGCGGCGGCGACGCTGTAACCGTCCTCGGGGAACCCGTCCTTGACGCTGACCCATTCGATCGTTGTCTTCATGACGGTTACTCAAGCCGGATCCGGGGGCCCTTGCGTCGGGGATGTCCCTCAGGATGACCCCTAGATCGCGCCGGCCGCCCCGGGCGGGGGCGGCCGGACGCTTCCTCAGCGGCAGTCCAGCACCAGCTTGCCGGTGACGCCGCGCTCGGCTCGGGCGAGGGCCTCGGCGGCATCGGTCAGCGGGAGGGTGCTGATCTCGCGGGGGGCGATCTTGTCCGCGGACAGCAGGTTCAGGATCTCGGTCAGGTCCTCGCGGTAGGCGTGCGGCTGGGACTTCTCCAGCGACCACGCGTTGTAGAAGGTCGTCTTGCGGCCGTCCGGGCGCAGGTTGGGCAGGATGATGCCGCCGAGGAACCCGACAGCACCGATCCGCAGCTTGCGCTGGCCGTCGCGCAGGGCGTCGTTCTGGCCGTAGGCGACCAGGCGGCCGCCCCGGCGCAGGACGCTGTACGAGCGCCAGAAGTGCGGACCGCCGATCGGGTCGAAGGCGGCGTGTACGGTGCCGTACTTGTCGTACGCGGTCGCGGCGTTGATGGTGCCGTCCTCGTGCACGGTCGCGCGGACGACGTTGATGAAGTCCTGGGCCCGGTAGTCGATGGCGATGGCGCCGTGGCGGCGGACGATGTCGAGGTTCTTGGCGGACGCGGTGCCGAACACGGTGACGCCGCCGATGTGTTCGGCGAGCTGCAGGAACGCCAAGCCGACGCCGCCGGACGCGCCGTGGACGAGGATGCGGTGGCCGGACTCGACCTTCGCCACGCGGTGCAGCATCTGGTGGGCGATGAAGTAGTTCAGGCCGACCGCGGCCACGCGTACCGGGTCCACGCCCTCGGGCACGGGGACCAGGCGCTCGGCGGGGAGGTTGATCCCGCTGGTGTAGCCCCCGGACACGACCAGGGCCGCGACCCGCTGGCCGACCTCCAGGCCGGTGACGCCCGCACCGAGCGACTCGACCACGCCGACCAGCTCGCAGCCCGGCGTGTACGGCGGCTTCGGCCCGCCGGGGATCACCCCGCGCTGGAACAGCACGTCGCCGTAGGACACGCCGGCCGCCTCGACGCGGACGCGTGCGTGGCCGGCGGGCGGCGCCTCCAGGTCCGTGGTGCGGACCTCGAGGCAGTCGGTCTGCTGCCGGTTGACGGCGTACACCTGAGTCGTCTGCATCTGGTCCTCCGGTGGGAAACAAACGGTTCGGCATTCACGGTAAAGTGCTCGTTCGGCCGGCAACAAGGGCTTCCCGGGCGAACCGGGAACAGTTCACCGCGTCGCCGGGACATTCGGTGGCAGACCTCGGGATATCCGCGTGAAACCGTGGGCTCGAACGTGTACTGGTCTGTCATGCGCGGAGGTCGCAGATGTCCGAAGAGAACATCGAACTGGTCCGATTCGCGACCGAAGAAGGGCTGAACAAGGGAAACCTCGATTTCATCGACCGGGTATTCGCCGACGACTACGAGGTGCACACCGCCGGCCTGCAGCTGCCCAAGGGCCCGACCGCCTTCAAGATGGCGTGCGAGTTCTGGAAGCGCGCCTTCCCGGACTTCACCTGCGGCATCCAGGACATGTTCGCCGCCGATGACCTGGTCGGCCTGCGGTTCCGCACCACCGGCACGCACACCGGGCCGCTGATGTGGATGCCGCCGACCGGCCGGACCTTCGTGGTCGAGGGCGTCGACCTGCACCGGGTGCGGAACGGCAAGGTCGTCGAGTCCTGGATCAGCGACGACTTCCCGCGCATCCTGTTCGAGCTGGGCATCGTCGAGGAGCCGGCGCCGCCGGCCGGTGCCGCCCCGCCCGCCGGTGTGGCGCTGCCGGAAGCGAAGGCGAGCTGATGACGGCAAAGATCGCGTTCGTCGGCCTCGGCGCGATGGGTGGCGGCATGGTGTCGCGCCTGCTCGCCGCCGGGGCGAACGTCACGGTCTACAACCGCACCCGCTCGCGGGGCGAGGCGCTGGCCGGCGAGGGCGCGGTGCTGGCCACCACCCCCGCCGCCGCGGCGCGGGGCGCGGACGTGGTGTTCCTGTCGCTGGCCACCAGCGAGGTCGTCGAGCAGCTGCTGTTCGGGGAGAACGGCGTGGTCGAGGGCCTGCCGGCGGGCGCGATCGTGGCCGACATGTCGACGGTCGCGCCGGAGTTCGCGGTCGGGCTGCAGGCGCGGCTCGCCGAGACCGGGCACCGCGGGCTGGACGCCTGTGTCCTCGGCAACGCCCAGCACGCCAAGGACGGCGAGCTGCGGTTCATGATCGGCGGCGCGGCGCAGGACGTGGCCGCGCTGGCGCCGGTGATCGAGCCGCTGGCCAAGGAGGTCACCCACCTCGGCCCCGGCGGCAAGGGCGCGACCGCCAAGCTCGCGCTGAACCTGCTGATGGGCGTCCAGATGCAGGCGCTGGTCGAGGCGATCGCGTTCGGCGAGCGGGCCGGGCTGGACCGGCAGACCCTGATCAAGCTGATCGCGGCCGGCGGGTACAGCAGCCCGATGATGAAGTTCAAGGCCGGCGTGATGGCGCGGCGGGCGTTCGAGCAGCCGGACTTCCGGCTGAAGCTGATGCGCAAGGACCTCGGGCTGGTGCTGGCCGAGACCCAGGCGCTCGGCGTGCCGATGCCGACCACGGCGGCCAGTCACGACTGGCTGACCGCGGCGCAGAACCGAGGGCTCGGCGAGCACGACGTGGCCGCGCTGCTCGCGTTCATGGAGTCGGTCGCCGGCCTGGACCACTACCCGTGGCCGGGCGAGGCCGCCTGACAATTCACTGACAAACGCGACGGCGGTGCCGGTCCGGTATATCCGGGCCGGCATCGTTCTTTTCGTCGAGAGCCGCTCGAAATTCGGTGGAAACGGGTCATCTGCCCAGCCGGCCGGGACGGCCGACTCATGCAGTTGGGACCGCCGAGACCGCATTCTTCCATGAAAGGACCTCGTTGCCGAAGCTGGAGAATGGCGTGCACCGATCACTTATCGTCGCGCGAATCAAGCCCGACTCACACGACCAGGTCGCCCAGATCTGGGCCGATTCCGACGCAACGGAACTGCCGCGCATCGCCGGCGTCGAGCACCGTTCCCTGTGGACCCTCGGAGACGTCTACATCCAGCTGCTGGAGACGGCCGAGCCCGGCCAGGAGACGATCAACCGGATCAAGGGTCATCCCGAGTTCGTCGGGATCTCCGAGAAGTTGAGCGAGTTCATCTCGCCCTATCTGCCGACCTGGCGCTCGCCCAAGGACGCCCAGGCTCGTCGCTTCTACACCTACGAGAAATAAAGGAGCCCCGCACATGGCGGACGTGTCGTTCGACGACATCGAGACGATCCTGGTCAACAAGGTCGGCCTGGCCCCCCAGACGCTGGCCGACGCCCCGGAGAACTCGCTGGAGGACCTGGGGCTCGACTCGCTGGCCGTGCTCGAGCTGCAGATCGTGATCACCAAGCAGTACGGGATCGAGATCCCCGACGAGAGCGGTGGCCTCAACGTCGGCGAGATCGTCGAGTTCATCAACAACGCAGGCGACGAGCAGGCAGCGTAAGGGGAGAGTGACATGGCTGGGCACACCGACAACCAGATCCGCATCGAGGCGCCGTTCCAGCTGGTCTGGGACATCACCAACGACGTGCCGAACTGGCCGAACCTGTTCACCGAGTACGCCGCCACCGAGGTGGTGAGCGAGGAGGGCGACACGATCACCTTCCGGCTCACCATGTACCCGGACGACAACGGCCAGACCTGGAGCTGGGTCAGCGAGCGCACCCGGTACTACGACGAGAAGCGCACGCACTCGCACCGCATCGAGACCGGTCCGTTCGAGTACATGAACCTCGACTGGTACTACGAGGAGGTCGAGGGCGGGGTCATCCTGCGCTGGGTGCAGGACTTCCACATGAAGGACACCGCACCGGTGGACGACGAGTGGATGGTCAACAACATCAACAAGAACTCCAAGGTCCAGATGCAGGTCATCAAGGACAAGATCGAGAAGGTCTACCACTCGCGGCGGGCCTCGGAGTTCAAGACGGTCTCGATCCACGACTGCCCCCAGGACCACCGCCGGGGCGCGACGATCCAGACCCTGCTGTCCCCGCGCACGGTCGGCTCCACCTCCGGGTTCATGGGCGGCGCCACGCTCCAGCCGGGTGAGGCCATCGCCGAGCACTACCACCCGTACAGCGAGGAGTTCGTCTTCTGCATCCGCGGTGAGCTGGAGGCCGACATCGACGACACCGTCGTCCCGGTTCCGGCCGGCACCGCGATCCTGGTGCCCAAGGAGACCAGGCACCGGCTGCGCAACGTCGGCTCGGACGAGGTCTTCGCGGTCTTCCACCTCGGCCCGCTCGCGCCCCGGCCCGAGCTCGGCCACGTGGACACCGAGACCCGCGAGGAGGCGGCCGCCGTCGCGAAAAAGATCCTGGCCGCCCGGGAGCAGCAGCGATGAATCATCGGAGGGTAGTGGTCACCGGGGTCGGCGTGGTCGCCCCCGGTGGCGTCACGCGGGAGGGCTTCTGGTCGACGCTGACCGCCGGCCGCACCGCGACCCGGAAGATCACGTTCTTCGACGCCACGAAGTTCCGTTCCCGGGTGGCCGCCGAGGCCGACTTCGACCCGGTCGCGGCCGGCCTGACCGCCCAGGAGATCCGGCGTGCCGACCGGTACGTGCAGTTCGGGCTCGCCTGCGCGGCCGAGGCGCTGGCCGACTCCGGGCTGGAGCTGGACGAGAAGACGCTGGACAACACCGGCGTGGTGATGGGCTCGGCGGTCGGCGGCACGATGGCCCTGGAGGACGAGTACGTCGCGGTGTCCAACACCGGCAAGAACTGGCTCGTGGACCACACCTACGCCGGGCCGTTCCTGTACCAGGCGCTGGTGCCCTCGTCGTTGTCGGCGGACATCGCGCACCGGTACGGCACGCACGGTCCGACGCAGGTGGTGTCGACCGGGTGCACGTCCGGCATCGACGCGATCGGGTACGCCTGGCACCTGGTGCAGGACGGCGAGGCGGACGTGATCATCGCCGGCGCGTCGGACAGCCCGATCTCGCCGGTCACGGTGTCCTCGTTCGACGCGATCAAGGCGACCACGCCGGAGAACGACGACCCGGAGCACGCCTCCCGCCCGTTCGACGCGACCCGCAAGGGCTTCGTCATGGGTGAGGGTGGCGCGGTGCTGATCCTCGAGGAGCTCTCGCACGCGCTCGCGCGGGACGCGAAGATCTACTGCGAGGTGACCGGGTACGCCAGCCGATCCAACGGGTTCCACATGACCGGGCTGCGGCCCGACGGGCTGGAGATGGCCGAGGCCATCCGGGTGTCCCTGGACCAGGGCCGCACCAATCCGTCCGATGTGGACTACATCTGCGCGCACGGCTCGGGCACCAAGCAGAACGACCGGCACGAGACCGCGGCGTTCAAGAAGGCGCTCGGCGACCACGCCTACCGCACCCCGGTGAGCTCGATCAAGTCGATGGTCGGGCACTCGCTCGGCGCGATCGGCGCGATCGAGATGGCCGCGTGCGCGCTCACCATCGACCGGAACACGATCGCGCCGACGGCCAACTGGGCCAACCGCGACCCGGAGTGCGACCTGGACTACACGCCGAACACCGCCCGGGAGGCAGACGTGGACGTCGCGCTGTCGGTCGGCAGCGGGTTCGGCGGGTTCCAGTCCGCGATGGTGTTCAGCCGCCTGAAGGAGGCGTCATGAGTCAGCCCCGTGCGGTGATCACGGGCATCGGGGTGGTCGCGCCGTCCGGCGTGGGTGCCGACGCGCACTGGAAGTCCGTGCTGGACGGCAGCTCGAAACTGGCGCCGATCACCCGGTTCGACGCGTCCGGCTACCCGGTCTCACTGGCCGGGGAGGTGGCCGACTTCGACCCGGACGAGTACGTCACGCCCCGGCTCAAGGTCGCCACCGACCGGTGGACCTGGCACGGGTTCGCGGCCACCCAGGAGGCGCTGGACGACTCCGGCGTCGACCTGTCCGCGATGGACCCGTACGACACCGCGGTCGCGCTGGCGTCGTCGTCCGGCGGCAACGAGTTCGGCCAGGGCGAGTTGCAGTCGCTGTGGGCGGAGCCGGACGGCGCGGTGAGCGTGTACCAGTCGATCGCGTGGTTCTACGCGGCCAGCGTCGGCCAGATCTCGATCCTGCACCAGCTCAAGGGCCAGTGCAGCGTGCTGGTCGCGGAGAGCGCGGGCGGGCTGGACAGCTTCGCGCAGGCCACCAGGACCGTCCGGCGCGGCACGAAGGTCGTGCTCGCCGGCGGCACCGAGGGCCCGCTGTCGCCGTACGCGCTGACCTGCCAGCTCGCCACCCGGCGGCTGGCCACCGGCACCGACCCGGACACCGCCTACCAGCCGTTCGCGGCCGGTGCCGCCGGCTACGTCGCCGCCGAGGGCGGTGCCGTGCTGCTGGTGGAGGACCTGGACCACGCGCGCGAACGCGGCGCGGTCATCCACGGCGAGGTGCTCGGCTGGGGTGCCACGCACGACGGCCGGGCCTCCCGTCCTGGCGACGGCGGCGACACCGGGCAGGTCGCGCGGGCCATGCGGGTGGCGCTGGAGCGGGCCGGGCGGCAGGCGTCCGACGTGGACGTCGTGTTCCCGGACGCGCTCGGCGTGCCGGAGTGCGACCGGGTCGAGGCCGAGGCCATCCGCTCGGTGTTCGGCGACGACGTCCGGGTCACCACGCAGAAGGGCCGGCTGGGGCGGATGTACCAGGGCGGCGCGGCGGTCGACGTGGCCACCGCGCTGCAGGCCATGCGGTACGACACGCTGCCGGCCACGCCCGGGCTGACCGAGCCGGCACCGGGCTGCGAGCTGAACTTCGTCACCGAGCCGACAACGCAGCGGACGTCGCTGGCGCTGATCAACGCCCGCGGGTTCGACGGGTACAACACCGCGCTCGTCGTCGGCCGCTACGAGGAGGAGTCATGAGCAGGGCGCGAATCGTGTTCCTCATCCGGGTGCCGGCGGAGAACGTGGAGCGGTTCCTCGCCGCCTACGAGCGGATCCGCTACCAGGTGGCCGGCGGGGTGCCGGGGCACGTGCTGGACCAGGTGTGCCAGTCCACCACCGACCCGGAGCAGTGGCTGATCACCAGCGAGTGGGAGTCGCTCGACCACTTCGTCGCCTGGGAGCAGAGCCCGGGGCACCGGGAGCTGGCCGGGCCGATGCGCGCCTGCATGACCGAGGCCAGGTCGATCAAGTTCGAGATCCGGGAAGAGACGGCCAACACCACGAGAAGGCTGGCGGGCTGAGTAGGAGAAGAGATGACCACGTCCCTCACCATCATGAGTGTCTGGGTGCTGGCCGCGGCCGGCATCCAGCTCGGCACCCTCTGGATCATGAAGCTGTCGATCCTGCCACTGCTCAACGGCCTGCCCTACAGCCAGTACGTCAGCACGTGCCAGCGCATCGACATGCACGTGTTCCACCCGATCGCGGTGTGGAACGGCATCATCGCGGCCGGGGTGGGTGTGATCGCGGCGTTCGCCACCACGGGCGGCGGCTCCGCGGCGCTGTTCATCATCGGCAGCGTCGGCATGCTGATCGTCGGCCTGGCCTCCGAGGGGGTCAACCGGCCGATCTGGCGGCAGATCGAGAAGTGGAGCGTCGACACCGTCGACGACGACCAGTGGGCGAAGAAGCGGCACATCTGGCACATCGCCCACCAGGTGCGGACCTACGGCGGCATCCTCGCGGTGGCGGCGTACCTCGCCGCGATCCTGACCATCTAGTTAGGACACTCGAGAAACGCTGACAGTCAACCGTTCCGACCGCTCGAGAGATCCCCGCCCGACCTGCCGGGCGGGGATCATCTTTTCCTGGACAACTATGCACTCCAAGCACCTCGGGAGGTGTCGTGCACTTACCGAAGAGCGCGCGGCGTCGTTGGCAGGCGTTCGGCGCCGGCCTCGCCGCCGTGACGATCGCCGCGATGGGGATCACCGCCGCGTCCGGACCCACCGCCGCGAGCGGCGACTCGGATTCCAAGAAGCACTGGCGTTCCAGCGACTGGCCGACCTGGCAGCTGAACCCCCAGGGCACCCGCTACAACGCCGACGAGCGACGGATTCGGCCGCACAACGTGGACGAGCTGGAACTCAAGTGGTCGCACACGTTCGCGCACGTGCCGTACGCCCGGGTGGGCAGCCAGCCCGCGGTGGCCGACGGCGTGCTGTACGTCGGTGGTCCCGACGGCGAGTTCGCCGCGCTGGACGCCAAGACCGGCGAGGCGCGCTGGACCTACAACATCACCGAGGTCACCGGACCGCTGCCGGACGGGTCGCCGAACGGCATCCGGGACGGCGCCGCGGTGGTCGGCGACACCGTCTACTTCGGCGACTCCACCGGCCGGGTCTTCGCGCTGGACCGCGAGACCGGCGAGGAGGTGTGGGTCCACCGGGCCAGCGAGCAGGCCAACTCGGCGATGACGAGCTCCCCGCTGGTGATCGGCGGCCGCCTGTACATCGGCGTGTCCACCCTGGAGGCGGGCCTCGCCGGCGACCCGGAGTACCCCTGCTGCCGGCACCGCGGCCAGGTCGTCGCACTCGACGCGGACACCGGTGAGCGGATCTGGTCCTACTACACGATGCGCCCGGCCGAGGCGGTCGGCACCTGGCCGAGCGGCGCGACCAAGTACGCCCCGTCCGGCGGCAGCGTGTGGGGCAGCCCGGTGGCCGACCTGAAGACCAGGACGATCTTCGTCGGTACCGGCCAGAACACCACCGGCTCCGAGGGCGACATCAACAGCGTGGTCGCGCTGTCGATGGACACCGGCAAGGTGCGCTGGAAGAACCGGATGACGTTCCCGGACACCTACACCACCGCGTGCGAGCAGGAGAACCCAGGCGCGTACTGCCCGGGGAAGGGCACCACCGCGCTGGACGCCGACTTCGGCGCGTCCGCGAACGTGATCAAGTTCCGCGGCCGCACGCTGGTCACGATCGGCCAGAAGAACGGCATGTACTACGCCTTCGACGCGCGCACCGGGCGGCTGGTGTGGGACGTGGAGCTGGCGCCCGGCCCGCACGGCGGCGTCGGCGTGCAGTGGGGCAGCGTGTTCGACGGCCGGTACCTGTACGCGGCGACCTGGTACGAGGAGCCGAGCACGATCTACAAGATCGACCCGAGGAACGGCCGGATCGTCTGGGAGAGCCCGCACCCGGAGGACGGCTGCAGCACCGGCGGCGCGGCGGCCCACCCGGAGCTGTGCATGCCGATCTACACGGCCGCGGTCAGCGGCTCGCCCGGGCTGATCTACGAGGGCAGCGCGGACGGCAAGTTCCGCATCTTCTCCTCGCGCACCGGGGAGCAGCTGTTCGAGTTCGACGCGATCCGGGACTTCCAGAGCGTCAACGGCCCCGGCCGGGGCAGCGCGCTGTCCGGCAACGGCGGCGCGGTGATCGCCGACGGGATGGTCTACGTGATGGCCGGCTACTACCCGTTCTACCCGACCGACAAGGGCACGGTACTGCTGGCCTTCGGCCTGGAGTGACGGCTGTCCCCACTGATCGAACGGACGACTCCATGACCGACAACCTCACAGTAAGACCCTCGGTGCCGGGTTCCCTGGCACCACGGGCCAGTTCGTTACGCGCCCTGGCCCCGGACCTGTCCCGCGGCTTCATGCTGCTGCTGATCGCCATCGTGCACGCGTCGGTGTTCCGGTCGGCGTGGAGCGGCAGCGGGTTCAGCGCGTCCGACCCGGTGGACCTCGCCGTGAGCGGGCTGACCACGCTGCTGGCCGACGATCGCGGCTTCGCGTTGTTCGCCGTGCTGTTCGGCTACGGCGTGGCCCAGCTCTACCACCGCGGCACCGCCGACGGGCAGGAGTGGCCGGTGCTGCGCGTGCTGCTGCGGCGGCGTGGCCTCTGGCTGGTCGTCATCGGCCTGGCACACACGGTCCTGCTGTTCTTCGGGGACATGCTCGCCGTGTACGGCCTGATCGTGCTGGCCTTCGCCGGAGCGCTGCGGTGGGCCGGCCGCCGCCTGCTCGCGCACGCGTTCGCCTGGCTGGCCGGCGGAACGCTGGTCTACGCGTTCGGGCTGCCGATGATCTATCAGCTGCTCATCGGCTGGAACAGCGTGGCTCCCGGCGAGGCGACCGTGCTGAGCGACCTGCAGTACCGGCTCGGCTGGCCGCTGATGATGCCGCTGGCGTTCGCCAACGCGGTGTTCCCCTTCCTGATCGGGGTGTGGGCGGCCCGGCGCCGCGTGCTGGACGAACCGGAACGCAACCGGAAGCTCCTGCGCGCGGTCGCCGGCTACGGCGTCACCATCTCGGTGCTGGCCGGGCTGCCGTACGCGCTGCTCAGCGTGGGGATGTGGCAGGCGTCGCCGATGACCTACACCGGCGTGTACTGGGTGAACCTGATGTCCAGCTACGCCGGCGGTTTCGGGTACGCGGCGGTCTTCGCGCTGATCGCCATCCGGATCGGCCAGCGCCGAGGACCGGTGGTCGGCGCGCTGGTCGCCACCGGGCAGCGGTCGATGACCTGCTACCTGCTGCAGTCCGTGGCCTGGATGGTGCTCAGCGCGCCGTACCTGTTGGGACTGCAGAACTCCATGTCCAACATCGCCGCGGCTGGCATGGGTGTCGGGGTGTGGCTGGTCACGGTCCTGATGGCCGATGCCATGGCACGCAGGGGCATCCGCGGTCCGGCCGAGACCTTCTACCGGCGGATGACCTACGGGCGAACGCGGGCATAGCGAAAGCGGGTGACCTCCGCCGAGGAGGTCACCCGCTTTCCTGTGTGGACGGTGTCAGTCGCGGTGGACGCGGATCGCGCCGGACGGACAGGCGAACGCGACGTCGTCCAGGTCGTCGGCGAGCTCGTCGGCCGGGTGTTCGTCGAGCAGGACCACGACCGCGTCGTCGCCCTGGTCGAACACGTCCGGCAGGTCCTGGGCGCACAGACCCGCGCCGCAGCAACGACTCCGGTCGACGGAAACCCTGATCACCGCTACCACCCCGTCACCAGACGACCGGGCACTCGAACAGCCCGTAGACCCACATGTCCTTGCGGTACCGCAGCTCCGCCACCGGCGAGGTGGTGCGCAGCTCGGGGAACATCGCGAACAGCTCGCGCAGCACCACCCGCACCTCGGTCCGCGCGAGGCTCTGCCCGGCGCACTGGTGCACGCCGTAGCCGAACGTCAGGTGCGGCGCCTGGTTCTGGCCGGTGTCCACCGCGTGCGGGCAGCCGTAGCGGCTCTCGTCCCGGTTCGCCGACGCCAGCGAGCTCACCACCCAGTCGCCGGCCGCGATGTGCACGTTCTCGCCGTTCACCTCGAGGTCGATGTCGGCGGTGGCCCGGCGGATGATGCCCCACTGGATGATCGCGTGCATCCGCATGATCTCCTCGACCAGCGCGGCGCCCTTGACCGTGTCCGACAGGTCCGCGATCCGCTCGCGGTTGTCCATCAGGGTCGCCACGCCGAGCCCGATCATGTTCGCCGTGGTCTCGTGGCCGGCGATGAGCAACAGCATCGCCTGGCCGACCACGATGTCGTGCGGCGCGGGCTCGCCGGCGATCTCCGCGCGGGCGAGCCGGGCCAGCACGTCCTCGGCGTCGCCGGCCTTCCGCTTGTCGCTGACGAGCTGGTCGAGGTACTCGTACAGCGCGGTCGTGGCCGCGTTCACCCGATCCGGTGGCGCCCCGACCTGGCTGCGCACCTCGGCCTGCTCCTGGAAGAACTCCTGGTCGGCCGCCGGCACGCCGAGCACCTCGCAGATCACCCTGGACGGCACCGGGAGCGCCAGCTCGGGCACCAGGTCGGCCGGCGGCCCGGTGTCCCGGATGCGCTCCAGGTACTCCCTGGTGATGGCCTGGATCCTCGGCTCCATCGACCTGGCCCAGCGCGGGGTCATCTCCCGTACGATGGCGCGCCGCCACGGCGTGTGCTCCGGCGGGTCCATGGCGACCAGCGACCGCGGCAGCATCGCCTCCGGCTTGCGGTCCTTCACCACCGACACCGAGGGCGGTGGGCTGTTGAACCGGTTGATCGACAGCCTGGGGTCGGCCAGCAGCTTGCGCACCTCGTCGTAGGTGGTCACCAGCCAACCCTCGACCCCGTTGGGCCAGACGAACCGCGAGATCGGCGCCTCCGCGCGCAGTGCGGCGTACTCCGGTGGCGGGTCGAACGGGTTCGTGCGGGTGCGCGGCAGGTCGGGCGGGGTAGATGCCGGTGCCATGGCAACCTTCCGGATCGGTTCTACTTCGGTCACTTTTCCGCTGTCCCTACCATGACGTGCCCTTCTGGCCGCGCACTCAAGGACGGTTCGAGAACCCTGGCGTGAGCACCTGAAGGAATTCATCATCGATGTCGAAAGACCAAAATGTCCGATCACGGGGTCCGACTTCCACGGTGAATCCGAGAACGAGAGGTTCCAGCATGAAAGAAATCGTCAGCGCGTGGGGCGATAACACCAATGGCCAGCTCTCCAACGGAACCACCGATGGACAGGCCGAAACCCCACAGCCGATCAAGGGTCTCGAAGGTGTCCGCACGATCGAGGGCGGCAGCGGCCACATCATCGCGATCATGGAGGACGGCTCCGCCTACGGCTGGGGGCGCAACGGCTTCGGGCAGATCGGCGACTGCTCCACCGACCAGCAGACCGAGCCGGTCCGGGTGAAGCTGGACGGGATCAAGGCCGTCGCCCCCGGCGGTGGGCACACCCTGTACCTGCTCGAGGACGGCAGCGTGTGGGGCTGCGGCGCCGGCTTCTTCGGCATGCTCGGCCCGGACAACATGCGGGTGCACCCGGTTCCGGTGCGGATCGACGCGCCGGACAACATCGTCCAGCTCTCCTCGGGCGGCAGCCACGCACTCGCCCTGCTGGACGACGGCACGGTGTGGGCCTGGGGCCGTGACGACTGCGGGCAGCTGGCCGACGGCGACCAGACCGGCAAGCGGCCCGGCTCGCTGGTGCAGGTGCACGCCGGCCGGGAGTACCCGCTCCGCGCGCTGCCCGCGCAGGTGGAGGGGATCAGCGAGGCCACCTTCGTCGCCACCGGCGGCGGGCACTCGCTGGTCGTGCACCAGGACGGCACCCTCACCACCTGGGGCCTCAACGACTGCGGCCAGCTCGGCGACGGCGCCACCACCGGCCGCAAGCGCGAGTACCGCACCCCGGTGAAGGCCCAGGTGTCTGGCGTGAAGGCGGTCGCCGGTGCGTACCACCACACGCTGATCCTGCTGCAGGACGGCACCGTGCGTGCCTGCGGCATCAACGACCGCGGTCAGTGCGGCGACGGCACCACCGTCGAGCGCGCCACCCCGGTCGAGGTGCTCGGGGTGACCGGCGCGACCCAGGTCGTGGCGACCGGCGGCGGTGGCGACGACAACCCGGGCGACGCCGGGCACAGCATCGCGGTCGGCGCGGACGGCACCGTCTGGGCCTGGGGCAACAACGACTTCGGCGAGCTCGGCCTCGGCCACACCGAGCTGCAGACCAAGCCCGCGCAGGTGCCCAACCTGACCGGCGTCCGCCAGGTCACCGTCTCCGGCGAGGTGCCCGGTTTCCGGGAGCTGCCCGGCGGCGGCAGCACGATCGCGATCCACACCGAGAAGTAGGCCCACCAGACCACAGGCTGACCAGCAAGGGAGCACGGAACAGACATGAGCACCGAATCGACCGACACGACGGTCAAGGACGTCCAGGTCCTGCTCGACCTGATGTTCCCGACGTCCGGGCAGTGCCTCGGCATCGCCGCCGAGCTCGGGGTGGCCGACCTGCTCGCGGACGGCCCGCTCGGCATCGCCGAGCTGGCCGAGAAGACCTCCGCGCACCAGCACGCGCTCCAGTCGACCCTGCAGATCCTCGCCGAGGACGGCATCTTCGCCGAGGTGGAGCCGGGCGTGTTCGCCAACACGTCGCGCTCGGAGCTGCTGCGGGCCGGCGTGCCCAACTCCCAGCACGTGATGTCGCAGTTCGCCGCGTCGGAGTGGCTGTGGCGCTCGTACGCCAAGCTCGGCCACAGCGTGAAGACCGGCCAGGCCGCCTTCGACGAGGCGTACGGCATGAACCTGTGGGCGTTCCTCGGGCGCAACCAGGACAAGGGCCGCGAGTTCAACGCCGCGATGAACGAGTTCTCGGCCACCCTCGGCCCGCGCATCGTCGCCGACTACCCGAAGTTCGGCGAGGCGGGCGTGGTCGCCGACCTGGGTGGTGGCACCGGCACCTACCTGGCGACCATCCTGGAGCAGTACCCGTCGGTCTCCCGCGGCGTGCTCGCGGACCTGCCGCCGGTGATCGAGCAGGCCAAGGCGCGGCCGGACCTGGCCGGGCTGATCGAGGGCGGCCGGCTGGAGTTCCACGCCGGTGACTTCTTCGAGACCGTGCCGGCCGGCGTCGACCTGTACGTCTGCAAGCAGATCACCCACTCGTGGAACGACGAGAAGCTGCTGTCGGTGCTCAAGCGGTGCCGGGACGCGTCGCCGACCGCGCGGATCGCGGCCACCGAGCTGGTGCTGCGGCCGGGCGTGCAGAAGTTCGTGAAGTACTTCGACGTGATGATGCTGGTCACCATGGCCGGCTTCCTGCGCACCGAGGAGCAGTACGCCGAGGTCTTCCGGCAGGCCGGCTACCGGCTCGAGCGGGTGGTGCCGACCCAGACCGCGTTCTCGATCATCGAGGCCGTGCCGGTCGACTGACCGAGTTACGAGGGCCCTGCGCCACGCTGGAGATTCGACAGGCACCGGCCACCCGCCGTGGTGGCCGGTGCCGTTCCAGGCTGAGGAGAGAAACGACTGTGAACGCACACAGCGCCGCCGGTGAGGCCCCGGACGAGGCCCTCGTCAAGGCGGAGGTGACCGAGTGGATCCGGCAGTACGGCCTTCCACTGTCCACAGCGGACCCGACGGAGCCGTTGCGGGACATCGAACCGCTCGCCGGCATGGTCGGCGACGCGGTCGTGGTGGGCATCGGGCCGTCCACCTACGGCGGGAGCGAGCAGTTCACCCAGACCCACCGGATCATCCGGGTCCTGGTGGAGCGGCTCGGTTTCCGCACCGTGGCCACCGAGGAGGACTGGGACGTCGCCCGGGACATCGACCGGTACGTGCGGACCGGCGAGGGTGACCTGGACGCGCTGGTCAAGGGCACCGGCGTGCCGTGGCGGGTCGGCGAGACCCGCGACCTGCTGGAGTGGATCCGCGAGTTCAACACCACCAGCGACGAGCCGGTGCGGTTCGTCGGCGCGGGCGTGATCGACACCCGCGCGGCGCTCTACGACGAGGTCAGCGCGCACGTCGAGGCGGTGGCACCGGACCGGGCCGCCGAGCTGGCCGAGCACTTCGCGGTGCTCCGGCCGACCCGCGAGGAGCACGTCCGCTGGTTCATCGGCGAGGTGCGCGACAAGGACCGCTACGTCGAGCACGCGCGGTCCGCGCTCGCCCTGGTCGAGTCGCTGCCGCACACCGACGGCGACCACGAGTGGTTCGTCCAGCAGACCAGGCAGATCGTGGCCTTCTACGAGCACTACGCCTACCACCTGGTCGACGACGGCTACCGCGACGAGAAGATGGCGGAGAACCTGGCCTGGTGGCAGCGGTACACCGGCCACCGGATCGCCTACTGGTCGACCAACGCGCACAGCGTGCGCGCCGACGAGCTGACGATCAGCGTCCCGCCGCGCGGCACGCTGACCTTCAAGCCGACCGGCGGTCACCTGCGTGACCTGTTCGGCGACGGGTACTTCTCCATCGGCATCACGTTCACCAGCGGCACCGTCAACTCCGGCTGGGGCCTGCCGCCGTTCACCAGCGGCCCGGTTCCCGCGCCGGTCCAGTCGCCGGACTTCGTCGAGCGCTACTTCCACAACTACGGCTCGCCGAGGTACCTGCTGAACCTGCACCGCGGAGTTCCCCCGATCGTGCGGGAGTGGCTGGACCGCCCGGCCAAGGCCAGGGTCATCGGCTCGATCTGCGCCGCCGACCAGCCGGCCGACGGCTACTACCTGACCGGCGGAACGCTGGCCGAGTGGTACGACGTGCTGATCCACGAGAAGGAACTCACCCCCACCCGGATCCTGTGACGGAGCGTGCGATGCAGGTAACGACCACGGCCGACCCCGCGGAGTTCATGGCGACGGCCGGCGACTGGCTCGTCCGCGAGCCGGTGGAGAACAACGTGCTGCTGGTGCACGCGCTCGACCCGAACGGCGTGCCGCCCGGCGACCGGGAGCCCGTCTTCGCGACGGTCACCGACGCCGGTGCGGTGGTCGGCACCGCGTTCGCCAGGTCGCCGTACCGGATGACGATCTCCGACATGCCGGCCGAGGCGGCCGTCGCGCTCGCCGAGCACCTGGCCAAGGAGGGCGAGCCGGTGCCGGGGGTGAACGGACCCACCGGGGCCGCGACCGCGTTCTCCGCCCGCTGGACCGAGCTCACCGGGCAGCGGGTCGGCAACGAGCGGGCGCAGTGGATCATGCGGTGCACCGAGACCACCCGGCCGGTGAACCCGGACGGCAGGCCGAGGCTGGCCACCGAGGACGACCAGGACGTGGTGGCCGAGTGGTTCACCGCGGGGATGCGGGACTCCGGCCTGTCGCCGGAGGAGATCCTGCGCCGCACCCAGCACATGGTCGGCGGCCAGATCGCCAACCAGCGCCTCATCGTGTGGGAGACCTCGGCCGGCGAGGCGGCCGGCGCGGCCGGCTGGAACCCGCCGCTGCACGGCGTGGTGCGTCCGTCGGGCGTGTTCGTCTCGCCGAACCACCGCGACGGCGGCATCGCCACCCTGGTGCTCGGCGAGGTGGTGGCCAGGGCGTTGGAGGACGGCGCCGACGCGTGCGTGTGCACCCACTTCCTGAAGTACGAGTCGATGCTGGCCGTGGTGGAGAAGGTGGGCTTCCGCAGACTGGTCGACGTCGTCGAGCACATCTACGAATGAGGCGGCTGGCGAATGGGAGATCAGATGGATCCGAACATGGCCCGCTATCCCGACCTCGCGGGCAAGGTCGCCGTGGTGACCGGGGGATCGCGGGGCATCGGCGCGCGGACCTGCCGGCACTTCGCGGCCAACGGCATGAAGGTCGTGGTCAGCGGCCGGGACAAGGACGCGATCCAGGCCGTGGTGGACACGATC
The DNA here is from genome assembly GCF_025165815.1 of Actinophytocola gossypii. Taxonomy (GTDB): domain Bacteria; phylum Actinomycetota; class Actinomycetes; order Mycobacteriales; family Pseudonocardiaceae; genus Actinophytocola; species Actinophytocola gossypii. The sequence continues at coordinate 206,628 of NZ_JAFFZE010000016.1, forward strand.
CGGGACGAGGGCGGCACCGCGACCGGCGTCGCCGCCGACGTGACCGACAAGGCCGCGGTCGCCGACCTGGTGCGGGCGGCCGAGCGCGAGTTCGGCCAGGTCGGCGTGCTCGCCGCGTTCGCCGGGTTCGACCTCGGGCCGGGCACGCTGGACGAGATCGACGAGCAGGACTGGCACACCGTCGTCGACGGCAACCTGACCGCCACGTTCCTGACCGTGCAGGCGTTCCTGCCCGGCATGATCGCGCTCGGCGGCGGCTCGGTCATCACGATGGCCTCGTCCGCCGGCCGGTCCCCCGGCCGGTCGTCGATCGCCTACGCCACGGCCAAGGCGGGCGTGCTGATGTTCACCAAGCGGGTCGCCCTGGACACCGGCGCGCACGGCGTGCGGATCAACGCCATCGCCCCGTCGGCGATCCTCACCGAGCGGCAGGAGCAGCGGCTGCCGGAGCAGGTCCGCGAGCAGGTGGCCAAGCAGTTCCCGATCGCCCGCTGGGGCACGCCGGACGACTGCGCCGACGCCGCGTTGTTCCTGGCCTCCGACGCCTCGTCCTGGATCACCGGGCAGACCCTGGACGTCGCCGGCGGAAAGGTGATGATCTGACCTCGGAAACGGGTCGAGAGCGGGTCGGAGACGAATACCGGAATGCGCACCGAGCGCTGTCCGGAGAATACAGTTGAGTAGTTTCACGAACTCCCGCTGAAGGAGGAGAAAAATGGCCGACGTAAAGCAGTTGCAGTCGTCGACCCCGTATCGCGTCACCCTGGTCGGACTGCTCGTCGCTGCGCTCGGCATCGCGATTCTCTACGTGGCGGGCGCGGAGATGCCGGTCGTGCCGCCCGGTTTCGTCCTGCTCCTGATCGCGGCCGCGCTGCTCGCCAAGGGCCCGTGGCGGTGGACCCCGATCGTGGCGGTCCTGATCGCGCTCTTCGAGGCGGGCGGAACCTTCGCCACCTCCGCGGACCAGCTGGTCGACACCAGCACGTTCAGCCACTTCGCCGGCACCTGGGTGCGGGTGATCGGCATCGTGCTGGCCCTGTTCGGCGGGATCGCGGCGACCAGGGCGGCCTACCGCAAGTCCGCTACCGTCACCAACTGAGTCCAGACGCCCTGAACGGCGCTCCTGGGACACCGAACACGTCCCGGGCGCGTCGTTCAGGGCATTCTCGTGTCCGTCACGACAGTGGAAGAGGCGACCGTGTCCGTTCGAGACTCCGAGAGCACCCGTGCCAGGCGCACGACACCGATGCCGCCGAGGGTCCGCCGGACCGTGCTGGTCCTGCACATCATCGCGGCGGTCAGCTGGCTCGGCCTGACCTTCGCCGACGTCACGCTCGCGATCACCGGCATGGCCTCGGACAGCCCGGAGGTGCGGCACGCGATGTTCCGCGCCCTCGGCACGATCGCCGACATCCTGCTGATCCCGGTCGCGTGGACCGCGTTCCTCACCGGGCTGCTGCTGGCCCTGGGCACCCAGTGGGGCCTGCTGCGGCACAAGTGGGTGCTGACCAAGTTCTGCCTCACCGTGCTGACCGTCGCACTGACCACGTTCTCCCTGGTGCCCGGCCTGAAGGGGATGCGCGACGAGGTGAACGCGACGCCGGCCGGCGAGCTGGTCCAGCTGGAGACCAGCGACGTCACCGCGCTCATCTCCGCCGGCATCATCTCCACCACCATCTACACCACCTGCGTGGTCCTGTCGGTGTTCAAGCCGTGGGGACGCACGAAGCGGGGCCGCGCCCAGACTCGCTGAGCACGGCCCCGCCCCGTCTCGGCTACCGGGTGTTGGCCGGTTCGGACCGTTCCGGCTTGTCCGGCACGCTCAGGTCCTTGGCCCGCAGGAACCGGCGCAGCTTCTGCGTCGGCAGCTCCACGTAGTGCCAGGACAGCAGGCCGAGCAGGTAGGACAGCGGCAGCGAGAGCACCAGCAGCGTCCACTGGTCGGACACGCCGAGCGCGATCGCCGACTGCTGGATCACGCCCGCCCAGATGAAGATGCCGTAGCTGCCCATCACCCACCGGCCGCTGCTCTCCAGCGCCTTGGGCCAGTGGTGGGCCAGCGTGATCGCGCCGTAGCCGGCGGCCACCAGCATCAGGTACTGGTTGAACAGCGTGAGCGCGACCGAGTCCGCGGCACCGCCGTTCCAGTTCGGCGTCGCGTCGACGGCCTCCGGGGCGATGGTGAAGTTGACCAGCAGCCAGACCGCGAACAGCGCGATCGCGGCGAGCGGCCGCAGCGAGATGCGGTCCCGGAACTTGTAGAGCACCGCGCCGACCCCGAAGGCGATCAGGAACTTCACCATGAAATTCAGCGGGGTGTCGAAGAAGTAGCCACCCGCGCCGTAGTCGCCGATGGTGGCGACGTAGATGCCCCGCCACACGCCGAGCCCGAGCAGCACCACGACCATCAGCCAGCGCGTCACCCGGAAGGCGAGCAGCACGCCGAGCACCAGGATCGCCGCGTAGCCGACCAGCTCCATCGGCAGGGTCCACAGTGACGGGTTGATCGAGTAGTTGCTGAAGTTGTTCTCGAACACGCCGGGCAGCGTGTGGTACAGCACCAGCGGGAACGCACCGAGCAGGAACTGCCAGGTGGCGCCGTTGGCGTAGTAGTCGCCGACCGGCAGCGTGGTGAACAGCGCGCCGACCAGCAGCGAGGTGACGACCAGCATGACGGCCAGGGGCGGGATGATGCGCAGCAGGCGCCGGGCGCTGAACCGCCACCAGGACGGGTCGTTCTCCCAGCTTGCCTGCACCTGGTAGCCGCTCATCGCGAAGAACGCGAGGATGGCGACGTCCCCGACGTGCCAGTGTGCCGGGAACAGCGACGGGTTCTCCGGGTCGATGAGCGCCCAGCTGTGTTCGAGCACGACCACCAGCGCACCGAACATGCGCAGCCAGGCGAACCCGATGTGTGCCTTCGCGTACTGCTTGTCCTTGGCTGAGCTCGCCGGGGGTAAACCACCCGATGGCTCGGCGATGGGCGATGCCGTCATGTCTTACCTCTCCTGTCTTGAACCTTCCCCCGGCCCGTGCCCGGCAACCTGACGCACCTCAGTGCGCCCCGCTGTCGGGCAGCGCGAGCCACCACGGGTTCTCCCGCGCCCACGCGATCGTGTCGGCGACCCCGGTCGCCAGCGGTGTCGCACACTCCCAGCCGAGCCGGGTGCGCGCCTTGGTGTTGTCCGGTACCCGGCGGGTCAGGTCCTCGTAGGAGCTGCCCAGCTTCACCCCGGTGTCCACCTTGGTCACCTCGACGCCAGGACCGGCCAGGTCCGCGACGGTCTCGGCGACCTCGGCGATCGTGGTCTCGACCATGCTGCCGATGTTGAACGCCTCGCCCACCGCGTCCGCGCTGTCCGCGGCCAGCAGCGTGCCGGCGATGGCGTCGTCGATGTAGGTGAAGCAGCGGGTCTGCTGCCCGTCGTCGTAGACCACGATGGGCTTGCCGTTCAGCGCCCGGTGCACCGACCGGCTCACCACGAAGCCGGGGCGCTGCCGGGGACCGTAGGCGTTGAAGTAGCGCACGATGGTCGCCTCGAGCCCGCGCTGGCGGACGAAGGCGAACGTCAGGTGCTCGGTGAGCGCCTTGCTGGAGCTGTAGGTCCAGCGGTCGGCCGCGGTGGCGCCGAGCACCCGGTCGTCGTCCTCGCGCCACGGCACCGCGGGGTTCTTGCCGAACACCTCGCTGGTGCTGGCGACCACCACCCGCGCGCCGGCGTCGGTGGCGAGGTCGAGGACGTTGCGGGTGCCGGTGAAGTTCACGTCGATGACGTCCAGCGGGCGCGCCAGGTAGTTGTCCACCCCGACCACGGCGGCCAGGTGGTACACGACGTCCACCTCGGAGGTGATGACCCCGGCCAGCGACTCCCGGTCCAGGATGTCGCCCTGGACGAACCTGGCGTGCCGGCGGGCGGTCTCCTGCCAGGCCGGCGGCGGGGTGCCGTCCAGGATGGTGACCTCGTCGCCGCGGGCGACCAGCTGCTCCACCAGGTGGCTGCCGATGAACCCGCAGCCCCCGGTGACCACCGCCCTACTCACTGTTCCGCCTCCCCGAACTTTTTACGGTTGGTCGCGTCGAATAGTGCGTGTTGGGATTGGTCACGTACTTGTGACTGAGTTGCGTCACGTTCCCCTGGGGTGACGGTTTTTGAGGTGGACACGGGCGCTTCACCGTCCAATTCCCCGGTAGCCGTAGCCGAGGGCGCGCAGCTCGGCGATCTTCTCGCGGGAGTAGTAGGCGCGGCCGTCGAGGACGAGGCAGTCGTCGGCGACCGGCAGCGCGGCGAAGTCGAGGTCGGCGAAGTCCCGGTGCAGGGCGAGGATCGCGACGCAGTCGGCGCCGCGTACGGCGTCCTCGACCGACTCGGTGACCGGCAGGCCGAACATCGCCTCGGCCTCCGCGACCTCGACGAGCGGGTCGTGGATCCGCACCTCGCCGCAGGCGCGGGCCAGCGCGGCGACCGCGTCCTTGGTCGGGGTGGCGCGCAGGTCGCCGGTGTTGTTCTTGAACGCGAGGCCGAGCACGGCGATCGTCGAGGTGGCCGGGTCCTTGCCCTGCTTGGTCAGCTCGTCGATGGCGAGCTGCGCGGTGTACTCCGGCATGCCGGCGTTGACCTGCCGGCCGGCCGGCGCGGTCAGGATCTCCAGGCCCCGCTCGCGGGCGGAGTACCAGGCCATCCACGGGTCCTTGGTGAGGCAGGAGCCGCCGACGCCGACGCTGGGCAGCAGGATGTTGACCATCCCCTTGCCCTTGGGGATCGAGTTGGCCGCCGAGATCACGTCCAGCACGTCCACACCGAACAGCGCGGAGAACTTGGCCAGCTCGTTGCCCAGCGCGATGTTCAGGTCGATCCACCAGTTGTCGGCGAGCTTGACGATCTCCGCGGCCTCCAGCGAGTCCAGCGGGATCACCTCGACGCCGATGGCCGAGCGCCAGAACTCGGCGGCGTCCGCGGCGCTGTCCGCGTCCAGGCCGCCGGCGACGATCGGGAACGAGTTCAGCTCGGCCAGCGCGGTGCCCTCGGCCAGGCGCTCCGGGGTGAAGGCGAGCCCGAAGTCGCGCCCGCCGACCAGCCCGCTGCGCTGCAGCAGCGGCAGCACGGTGCCCCGCGTGGTGCCGGGCGGGACCGTGGACTTGAGCACCAGCAGCTGGCCCTTGCGGATCCGGGTGCTCAGCTCGAGGCAGGCGCTCTGCAGCTGCTCGTCGGCGAGCGAGCCGTCCTCGCGAACCGGGGTGCCGACGGTGATCAGCACGACGTCGGCCGCGGTGACCTCGGCGGTGTCGGTGGTGACCCGCAGCCGGCCGGCGTCCATCCCGGCGAACAGCAGCTCGGCCAGGCCGTGCTCGGCGAACCGGCAGTACCGGTCGGACAGCTCGTCGATCAGCTTGGGATTGGCGTCGACTCCGACGACGTCCAGGCCACGGTCGGCGAGGGTGGCCGCGATGCACGAGCCGACGTAGCCGAGCCCGATGACCGCGACCTTCAGATCCTTTTTGCCGGAAAGGAATTGCATGCTCTGGCTCCTCAGCAGACGTGACGCCCGACAGACCAAGGTTGTCTTCCGGGCGGTCCCCGCGTCGTGGGCCAGAGATCACCGACGCGGTGGGATTCGGTCCTACGTGTAGGACTTCAGCCGGGCGGCGATCGCCTCCGGCGCGGGCATCCCGGCGATCTCGTCGGCGATCGCGGTGGCGGCGTCGCGGCGGGCGCCGTCGCCGAGCAGCGCGCGGGCCCGGTCGGCCACCGCCTCGGCGTCGACCTCCTCGAGCAGCAGGCGTTGCGCGGCGCCGGCCTCGACCACCATGTCGGCGTTGAGGAGCTGGTCGGGACCCGGCTTGTTCTGCAGGAACAGCTGCGGGCGCCCGGCGGACATGGCGCTGAACGTGGTCCCGTTGCCGCCGTGGTGCACCACGAGGTCGGTGTACGGCAGCAGGTCCGCCTGCGGCACCCAGGCCTCGACGACCACGTTCGCCGGCACCTCGCCCAGCGCCTCGACCGGCAGCTTCCCGGTGGCCACCAGCACGTCGACGTCCAGTGTGGACAAGCCGTCGATGGCGTGCCGGAGCATCTCCACCGAGTCCGACTCGGTGCCCATGGTCAGGTAGACCAGCGGCCGGCCGCGGTCGCGGGTGCGCACCCAGCCGGGCAGCTCGGCCGGCGGGTTGAACGGCACCGGGCGCAGCTCCACCCGGTCGGCGGTGGCGAGGAAGTGCGGGTTCTGCATCGACGGCGGGCAGATGTCGAGGAAGGTGTTGCCGAGGTGGACGGCGTACTCGTCGGGCAGCGACACGCCGAGTTCGGCGGCGTACTCGCGGAGCACCACGGCGGTGCTGGCCATCCGCTGGTCGTCGTCCGCCCTGGCGCGGCCGGTGCCGTGACAGAGCGCGGGGATCCCGTCGACCGCGGCGGCGAGCCCCGGCCCGGGGCAGTACCCGCCGTGGACCACCAGGTCGGGCCGGTTCTCGGCGAACACCGGGCGCAGGGCGTCGACGAACGCCTGCGGCATCAGCCGGCTGAACCGGGTGGAGATCAGCTCCAGCTGCCGCTCCTGCGCGAGCTGGTCGAAGTCGGGGTGCTCGGCGCGCACCGCGCCGACGGCGTCGCCGACCACCTCGTCGGTGGAGCGGCCGGCCAGCACCGGGGTCAGCCCGAGGCCGCTCAGCAGCTGGTGCCGCACCTCGCCGGTGGCGAACAGCACCTCGTCGCCGCGCTCGCGGGCGGCGACCGCCAGGGGAAGGAGCTGGAAGAAGTGCCCGTACGCCGAGAGGCTCGAGAACAGAACGCGCATACCGTCGATGCTAGCCACGGAAATCCGGAAACCGTTGGGGCTTCGAGAAGCCTTCGAGAACACTCCGAGTGGGATGCGGCATCGTCGTGCCCCGTGACCGATGTGCTTCCGCAGTCCGACAACGCCACCCAGCCCGCGGTCGGCCGGATCTCCCCGTGCCGCATGGTCGACCTCACCGAGCACAGCGACCCGCGGGGCAAGCTCACCGTGGTCGAGCCGGGCAAGGAGGTCGACTTCGAGATCCGGCGGGCCTACTACATCCACCACGTGCCGGCCGGAGCCGAACGGGGCGCGCACGGCCACCGCAGACTGCGCCAGCTGATCGTCGCCGTGCACGGCAGCTTCGAGGTCGTGGTGGACGACGGGTACGCCAGCGCGCGGTTCGTGCTCGACGACCCGAGCCGCGGCCTGTACGTCGGACCGATGGTGTGGCGGGACATGGTCGCCTTCGCGCCGGGAACCGTGGGCCTGTGGCTGGTGTCCGAGCCCTACGACGAGTCGGAGTACTACCGCGACTACGACGAGTACCTCCGCGACGCGCGGGCGATCGCGTGACACCCGTTCCGTTCCTGGACCTCGGCGCCGCGTACCGGGAGCTCCAGTCCGAGGTGGACGCGGCGGTGGCGCGGGTGCTGGCCTCCGGGTGGTACCTGCTCGGCCCCGAGGTCCGCGCGTTCGAGGCGGAGTTCGCCGCGTACTGCGGGGCGGAGCACTGCGTGGCGCTCGGCTCCGGGCTGGACGCGATCACGCTGTCCCTGCGCGGCCTGGACATCGGGCCGGGCGACGAGGTGGTCGTGCCGTCGCACACGTTCATCGCGACCTGGCTCGGGGTGGCCGCGACCGGCGCCACGCCGGTTCCGGTCGAGCCGGATCCCGGCACGCTCAACCTCGACCCGGCCCGACTCGCGGCCGCGATCACCCCGCGCACCAGGGCCGTGATGCCGGTGCACCTGTACGGGCAGCCGGCCGACCTGGACGCGATCGCCGAGGCCGCCGGGGACGTCCCGGTGATCGAGGACGCCGCGCAGGCGCACGGCGCGCACCACCGGGCGGAGCGGATCGGTTCCCGGTACGCGGCCGCGTTCTCCTTCTACCCCGGGAAGAACCTGGGCGCGCTGGGCGACGGCGGGGCGTTGGTCACCAACGACGCCGAGCTGGCCGAGCGGGTCCGGCTGCTGCGCAACTACGGCTCCCGGGTGAAGTACCAGCACGAGGTCAAGGGCACGAACTCGCGCCTGGACGAGCTGCAGGCCGCCGTCCTGCGGGTGAAACTGTCCAGGTTGGACGAGTGGAACGCGCGCCGGCGAACGATCGCGGCCCGGTACCTGGCCGAGCTGTCCGACGTGGACGGTCTGGTGCTGCCCGAGGTGCCGGCCTGGGCGGACCCGGTGTGGCACCTGTTCGTGGTCCGCACCCCGCACCGCGACCGGCTGCGGGACCTGCTCGACACGGCCGGGGTCGGCACGCTCAGCCACTACCCCGTCGCCGCGCACCGCGCACCGGCGTTCGCCGACGCCGGCTGGCCGGCCGGCTCGCTGCCGCTGGCCGAGCGGGCCGCGGCCGAGGTGCTGAGCCTGCCGATGGGCCCGCACCTGACCGACGACCAGGTGACCACGGTGATCGCCGCGGTGCGGGCCGCCATGGCCGAGATCGGCGGCCGCGCCGCGGCGTGAGTCGCGCCTACCCGCGCACCCCGACGAACCGGCCCCGGCCGGACGGGCCGTCGACCAGGTACTCGACCGTCACACAGCCCGCGTCCCGCAGGGCTGTCTCGTACTGCTCGCGGGTGAACAGCGTGTTGACCACGGTGTTCGTGAAGTGCCGGATGCCGTCCTCCTCGGTCGCCACCACGTAGTGCACGGTCATCGTGGTCACCAGGCCGTCGGCGGTGGTGTGCGAGACCCGGGAGATCGTGTAGCCGTCGCGCCGCACGATGTCGCCGCCGACGTAGTTCGGCAGGAAGTTGTCCGGGAACCACCACGGCTCGACGACCAGCACGCCGCCCGGCTCCAGGTGCGCGACCAGCCGGTCGGCCGCCGTCCGCAGCTCCTCGACCGTGCGCATGTGGCCGACCGCGGCGAACAGGCAGGTCACCGCGTCGAACGTGCGGCCGAGGTCGAAGTCCCGCATGTCGCCGACGTGCAGCGGCACGAACGGCAGCCTGCCCTTCGCGATCGTCAGCATGTCCTCGGACAGCTCGACGCCCTCGACGTGCTCGAACCGGTCGGCGAAGCCGCGCAGGTGCAGGCCGGTGCCGCAGGCGACGTCCACCAGGGAACGGGCGTCCGGGCGCCGCGTGGTGACCAGCTGGGTGAGGTCGGCGGCCTCGGCGTCGTAGTCCTTGCCCCGGCCCTGGTAGATCAGGTCGTAGATGGTGGCGTAGCGGTCGTCGAACGCGGGACGTGGGTCGTGCATCGGTTTCGTTCCCTCCTCAGGCGACCGACCGGCGGGGCTGTTCCTCCGCGCGGTCGACGATCAGTTGCAGCAGCCCGGCGACCGACACCCCGCCGACGATCCGCCTGCTCCGGATCAGCTCGGGCACGTCGGCGAGCGGGATCCAGTCGATCCGGTCCGACTCGTAGGCGTCCACCGGCGGACCGGTGTAGTGCCCGCGGTCCGCGACGTAGATCCACTGCTCGGCGTCGGTGATGCCGGCGACCGGCTGGAGGTACGTCAGCTCACGCAGCCGCGCCGGCCGCCAGCCGGTCTCCTCCTCCGCCTCGCGCGCCGCGGCCTGCCGGGGCGACTCGCCGGGGTCGACCCAGCCGCCGGGCAGCTCCCAGTTCCAGGTGTCGGTGGTGAACCGGTGCCGCCACACCATGAGCACCCGGTCGGCCGGGTCCAGCACGGCGATGCCGACCGACCCGCGCAGCCGGACCACGTGGTGCTCCCAGCGCACGCCGTCCGGCCGCTCTACATCGGACAGTTCGAGCGACATCCAGGGGCTGCTGTACAACCGCCGCTCCCCGTGCACGGTCCAGCGCATCGCCGCTACCCCTGGACCGCCGCCGGCTCCGGCTCCGGCCCGGCCGAGGGCGGAACCGGACCCCGGCGGCGCCAGGCGAGCAGCAGCGCGGGCAGCAGGCCGGCGATGGTCAGCACCAGCGGGAGCCAGAACACCACGTCGAACGCGGCCGCCGGCTCGGGCGCGGTCCGCAGCCTGGCGTCGAGCACCACCACGAACAACGCGACCGCGGTGGACGCACCGAACTCCTGCACGATCGAGAAGGTGGCGGTCGCGTGCGGGATCTTCATCGGGTTCAGCGCCCGGTAGGCGGCGGTCATCGCCGGCATGATCGTGCAGCCGGCCCCGACGCCGATGATCCACAGCGACAGGCCGAGCCGGAGGTAGCCGCCGTCCGCGCCGGCCTGGGTGAAGGAGAAGAAACCCAGCACCAGCAGGGGGATCCCGGCGAGCACCAGCGGCGCCTGCTTGCCCCGGTCCACCAGCCGGCCGGCGATCGGCATCATCATCGCGACCCCGATCCCCTGCGGCGCCAGCAGCAGCCCGGCGACCAGCGCCGACTCGCCGTGCACGATCTGGTAGTAGAGCGGGAAGAGCATCATCGAGCCGGACAGCGTGGCGTTCATCAGGAACTGGATGCCGGCCGCGCCGGTGAACACCCGGTTGCCGAACAACCTGAGGTCCAGCAACGGTTTCGCGGTCCGCAGGGCGTGCCGCACGAACAGCGCGAGCAGCACGATCCCGGCCCCGCCGGGCAGCAGGAACCCGGTCGAGGCGAGGTCGGCGGCCGAGGAGACGTTGACGATCCCGTAGACCAGCAGCGTCACCCCGGGGCACACCAGCAGGAAACCGCGCAGGTCGATACCGTCGCCCGCCTCCCTCGGCGGGTCGCGGTCGAACACGAACCAGGCCAGCGCGACCGCGATGGCGCCGATCGGCAGGTTGATCAGGAAGATCCACCGCCAGGACACCGTGTCGATCAGCACCCCGCCGAGCACCGGGCCGAGCACCGGGCCGAGCACCAGCGGCACCCCGACCACGCTCATCGCCCGGCCCATCCGCTCCCGGCCGGCCGTCCTGGCCACGATGGACGTGCCGACCGGCGCGATCAGCCCGGCGCCGATCCCCTGCACGATCCGGAACGCGATCAGGCTGGGCACCGACCAGGCCAGCCCGGCGAGCAGCGAGCCGACCGCGAAGATCACCGCCGCCGCCAGCCACAGCCTGCGCGCGCCGAAGAAGTCCGTCGCCCAGCCGGTCAGCGGCACCACCATGGCCGCGGCCAGGATGTAGGCGGTGGTCACCCACTGGATCGTCGACAGGCCGACGCCGAACTCGTCGGTCAGCGTGTGCAGGGCGACCCCGATGATCGTCATGTCGATGATCGCGGTCACCGCGCCGAGCGCGACGATCAGGGCGACTCCGAGGACCTTGCGGTCCAGCGGCGGCGCGTCACTCACCGGCGCCCACCTTCTCCCGTTCGGGCGCGTCGCCGCCGTGCCCGTGCCCGTGTTCGTCGCGCAGCACGGTGTTGGGCAGGAACCAGGCCAGCAGGAACGCCACCACCATCAGCCCGCCGGCCGTCAGGAACACGGTGCGCAGCGAGTCGGTGAACGCCTCGATCACCTGCGGGTACACCTCCGGGTGCGTCGTGGCCAGCTCCTTGATGGCCGCCGGGTCCTGGTAGACCGCGTTGTCGGTCACGCCGGACGTGCCGGCGGACACGAGCCCGGCGGCCAGCAGCGCGCCGAACACCGCGGCGCCGATGGCCGAGCCGATCACCCGGATGAAGTTCGCCTGCGCGGTGATCGCGCCGAGCTCGCGGCGGCTCACCAGGTTCTGCACCGCGATGATCAGCTTGGAGATCACCATACCCATGCCGATGCCGAGCACCGCCTGGAACAGCCACAGCTGCCAGGCCGGGGTCGACGCGTCCAGCAGGGACAGCAGGAACAGGCCGCCGGCCATGGTCGCCACCCCGGCGACCACCACGACCTTGGTCCGGCCGAGCACCGCGGCGATCAGCCAGCCGGACAGCCCGGAGCCGACCATGACCGCGATCATCAGCGGCAGCAGGTTCAGTCCGGCCATCGTCGGGTCGTCCCCGCGCACGACCTGCAGGTAGATCGGGAGGAAGAAGTAGGCGCCGATGGTCGCCACGCCGATGATGAAGGTGACCACCATGGCCAGCGCGATCTCCGGCACCCGGAAGATGCCCAGCGGCACGATCGGCTCCTTGGCGCGCCGCTCCCAGGCCAGGAACGCCGCGATCAGCACCACCGCCGCGGCGATCAGGCCGAGCATCGTCGGCGAGCCCCAGGCGTACTCGGTGCCGCCCCAGATGCTGACCAGCACCAGCACCGAGATCGTCGCGACCAGCAGCGTGGCGCCGACGTAGTCCACCGACGCGGGCCGGCTGATCCGGGGCAGCTTGAGGTTCCTGGCCAGCACGACCAGCCCGATCAAGCCGATCGGCACGTTGATCCAGAAGCACCAGCGCCAGGACACGTACTCGGTGAACGCCCCGCCGACCAGCGGCCCGACCAGCGACGCCAGCGCGTACATCGCGCCGACCATGCCCTGCACCCGGCCGAGCTGGCGGGGCGGCACGACGCTCGCGGAGATGGTGAACGCCAGCACCACCAGGCCGCCGGCGCCGAGGCCCTGGAGGGCGCGGAACAGGACCAGTTGGGTCATGTCCTGGCTGAACCCGACGAGCAGCGAGCCGACGGTGAAGATCGCGATGGACGACATGTAGACGGGTTTCGGCCCGTACAGGTCGCCCAGCTTCCCGTACAACGCCATCGCGGCGGTGGTGGTCAGCAGGTACGACGTGACGACCAGGGAGAAACTGTCGATCTGACCGAACTCGCCCACCATCGTCGGCAGCGCGGTGCCCACGATCGTCTGGTCGAGCGCGGAGAGCAGCTGACCGGTGAGCAGCACGATCAGCACCGTCCGCAGTTGCCACGGGGCGAGCCCGACCTGCGGAGACGACGCCTCCCCTGTCGCGTCCCCTGCCGCGTCCCTTGGTGTGCCTGCGGCCATCGGGGCCTCCTCCTGGGCTGGGCGTAGGTCGTTCCAGCGTGACCCGCGCGGCGTCCCAGCGGAGTCTCCCCGAGGTCCCACCGGGGCTGGGAAACCGTCCCGCCGGTCCGTCGAGTTAGCCTTGAGCACCGTTCGAGTGCCGCCCCGGAAGGTCCCTTGCGTCGGGATTCGAGTGGGTCACGAGAACGCGTGGAGCAGCCGGTGGACGACAAGCGTGCGATCTGGGGCCTGTTCGTGCCCCTCTACATGAGCCAGTTCCTGGCGATCGGGTTCCTCTTCACCGCGCTCACCGCGATCTCCCGCGACCGCGGTGGGCAGCTCGAGGACATCGGCGCGATCTACGTGCTCGGCATGGTGTGGGCGGTGAAGTTCCTGTGGGCGCCGCTGGTCGACCGGTACGGCTCGGCCACCAGGGGCCACTACCGCTCGTGGCTGCTGTGGACCCAGCCGATGATGGCCGTGATCCTGCTGGGGATCATCCCGTTCGACGTGGTGGACGACATCTGGGTGATCCTGGGCATGCTCGCGCTGGTCGCGATCCTGTCGGCCACCCAGGACGTCGCCACCGACGCCATCGCGGTGCGCTCGATCTCCGGCCGCAACCGGGGCGGGATCAACGGGGTGCAGATCGGCGCGGGGTTCGTCGGCGACATCATCGGCGGCGGTCTGGTGCTGGTGGTCTACGACCAGTGGGGCTGGACGCCGGCGATCCTCACCCTCGCGGTGTGCACCGCGCTGCCGATCCTCAGCGTGCGCCGGTACCGGGAGCCGGCGCTGGTGCGGGTCGACGCGACCGCGCCGCGCCCGTCGATGCGGTCGCTGTTCCGCCAGCGCGGCGCGGCCCGTTGGGCGTTCGTGCTGACCCCGCTGATGGCGCTCGGCATGCCAGGCGCGTACGGCCTGCTGGTGCCGATCATGATCGACGCCGGGGTGTCGGTCGGTTCGGTCGGCCTGCTGACCAACGGCTTCGGCGGCGCGATCGGCTGTGGTGCGGCGATCGTGGCCGGCATGCTGATCCACCGGCTCGGCCGCAAGCGGGCGCTGGTGCTCTACGGGCTCGGCCAGGTCGTCGCGATCGCCTCGGTGCTGCCGGTGGTGTGGGCCGGCGGCATGGCGTGGGTGCTGACCGCGATCGTGCTGCTGAACATCTTCAACACCGCCGGGTACGCGGCGATGTACACGATCAACATGGACTACGCCCGCCCGAACAGCGCCGGGTCGGACTTCACCGTGCAGACCAGCATCTCCTACGCGGTGCGGTTCGCCGGTGCCGGCGTGATCCTCGGCCTCGCCGGGTCGATGGGCTACGCCTGGGCGCTGTTCATCTGCCTGGGCCTGGCCGCGCTCGGGGTGCTCGCCACCGTCCTGCTGTTCGTCGAGCGGACCGTCACCCCCGAGCCGGCCGCCGGCGACGAGGTGGCTCCGCCGTCGAGCACGGTCCCACAGCCGGCCTGACGGCACGCGGGCGACGCCGGGTCGGACACGGTTCCGATCCGGCGTTGCGCGGCTCTCGAGTCACCCTCCGTAGAACGAAAAGCGTTGAGTTCCAACGCGTCGAGGGTAGGTGTGAGCATGTCCGACACCAAACCGTTCCTGTGCGGACCGCAGCAGGGTCGTGCCATCTGGCACTTCGGCTCGCTGGTCGTGTTCCGCGCGACCGGTGAGGACACCGACGGTCAGTACTGGTTGGCCGAGATGTCGTGCAACCGCGGCTACGGTTCGCCGGTGCACGTGCACAGCCGCGAGGACGAGCTGTTCCACATCCTCGAGGGCGAGATGAGCATCGAGGTGGGCGGCCAGCTGTTCAACGCCACCGCCGGCTCGTCGGTCTTCCTGCCGAGGAACATCCCGCACTCGTACAAGGCCGAGTCCGACACCGTGCGCACGCTGGTGCTGGGCACCCCGGCCGGCTACGAGAACTGGTTCGTCGAGACCGGGACGCCGGCGGAGCGGCTGGAGATCCCGGCGTTCGACCCGTCCACCTTCCCCGACTTCGGCGACGTGATCGCCTCCACGCAGAAGTACGGCGGCCAGGTGCTCGGCCCGCCGCGAGACTGACGCGGGACTGAGCACATGACCATCGATGTGCACGGGCACGTCACGCCGCCCGAGCTGCTGAAGAAGTTCCCGATGCCGCCGAGTCTCGGTGACATCGACGGCATGGTGGAGCGCAAGGCCGCGCTCGGCATCACCACCACCGTCGTCGGCAGCCCGGTCGGCGCCGGCACCATGCTGCCGGTGCCGGGGATCGACAACTACGCCCAGCCGGCGGACGCGCTCGCCCGGTTCCACGACTGGGTCGCCGAGACCGTGCGGGAGAAGGCCGGTGCGCTCGCCGGGTACGTGTACCTGAACCCGCTGGACGGTTCGGCGAGCGTGGCCGCGGCGGCGGAGCTGTTGCGCCGGCCGGAGTTCGTCGGGCTGATCGTGAACTCGAGCGTGCGTGGGGAGTTCCTGAACGACTCACGCAGCGACGAGTTCTTCGCGATGGCGGCGGAGACCGGGGCGCCGGTGCTGCTGCACCCGCCGGCGGTCCCGGTCGCCGCGGACGCGATGAAGGCAGTCGGCGCGATCGAGCACGTGGTGCGCCCGTGCGACATCACGATGGGCGTGGCCGCGATCCTGCTGGCCGGCCGGTTGCGGGCCTTCCCTGGGCTGAAGCTGATCGCGCCCAACGCCGGCGGCGCGCTCGCGCTGCTGGCGGAGAAGCTGGACATGGCCCAGCGGCGTGACGGGGTGGACGGTCCGCCGATCTCGGCGCAGCTGCGGTCGCTGTACGTCGACACCGGTACGCCGTCGGTGCCGGCGCTGCGCGCGGCGGCGGAGGTGTTCGGCCCGGACCGGATGCTGTTCGGCACCGACTCGCCGCCGCTGGCGACCCCGCTGGACGCCGCGCTCGCGTCCGTCGACGCCCTCGGCCTGTCCGACGAGGACCGGGCGAAGGTGTTGCGGGGCAACGCGACTGCACTGTTCGGGCTGGACGAGGTCGAGTTGAGGAGGGCGTCATGAGCGAGCAGCGGGTCCTGGTCGTCGGCGGGTACGGCGGGCTCGGTGCGGTGATCTGCGAGCAGTTCGCCGAGCAGGGCGCGGCGGTGGCGATCGCCGGGCGGTCGCCGGAGAAGGCGACCGAGCTGGCGGAGAAGCTGACCGCGAACGGGCACACCGCGCTGCCGCTCGCGCTCGACGTGGTCGACCCGGGAAGCATCGACGCCGCGGTGTCCGAAATGGACAAGGCGTGGGGCGGGATCGATGTGCTGGTGAACTCGGCCAGCAAGCTGGTCACGGTGCCGGCCGAGCACTTCGACCCGGACGAGTGGACCGAGGTCGTGCGGGCCAACCTGGTCGGCGCGTTCCTGCTGTCGCAACGGGTCGGCCGGCACATGCTGGAGCGCGGGAGCGGCCGGATCATCCACCTGTCGTCGGTCCGCGGCGACGCGGGCGGGCGGATGGGCTTCTCCGCGTACGGCGCGAGCAAGGCCGGGGTCAACCTGCTGGTCAAGCAGCTCGCCACCGAGTGGGGCGGGCGCGGGGTCACGGTGAACGCCGTGGCACCCGGGTTCATGCGGACCGACTTCGTGGAGGCCGCGCAGCAGAACCAGCAGTTCGTCGCCCGCCTGCGACAACGTATCCCGATCGGCCGCTTCGCCGAACCGGACGAGGTGGCGAGCGCGGTGACCTACCTCGCCTCGCCCCTGGCCCGTTTCGTCAACGGCCAGGTCATCTACGTCGACGGCGGCGTAACAGCCAGCCATTGAGAAGGTTCCCGTTCAACGGAGGTCAAGGAATGTCCACCTGGCACGCGCTGCAGTACCCGATCAAGCGGGGTAGCGAGGAGGCCGTCAAGGAGCTGTTCCGCAACAGCGGGCGGCCCACGTTCGAGATCACCGGGCCGGACGGCAAGGTCGTCGGGCGGCTGCTCGCCACCATGGCGTTCGTCGGTGAGGGCCTTGCGATCCGGGCGATCGAGGTCGACGGGCCGCTGCCGCTGGTGGCCGCGCACATGAGCCGCCAGCCGGAGGTCCGGGAGTTCGAGAAGCAGCTCGAGCAGCACCTGACCGAGCCGCGCGACATGGTCACCCCGGACGGCGCGCGGGCGTTCTTCCAGAAGGCCGGTATGGAGAACGTGCTCAACCGGCGCGCTCCCGGGCACGAGGCGGCCGCCTGATGGAGATCGGGGTCGGCCTGCCGGGCGCGATCCGCGGCGCGACCGCGGAGAACGTGCTCGAGTGGGCCAGGGAGGCCGACCGGGCCGGGTTCTCCAGCCTGGCCACGCTCGACCGGCTGGTGTACGACAACTACGACAGCCTCACCACGCTCGCGGCCGCCGCGGCGGTCACCGAGCGGGCGCGGCTGACCACGTCGATCCTGATCTCGCCGCTGTACTCGAACACCGCGCTGCTCGCCAAGCAGGCGGCCACCATCGACCGGCTGTCCGGCGGCCGGCTGGTGCTCGGCGTCGCGGCCGGCTCCCGGCCGGACGACTTCCGCGCCAGCGGGGTCGAGCTGGGCGGGCGGGGCAAGCGGCTCGAGGCCCAGGTGGCCGAGCTGCGGGCGATCTGGTCGGGTGAGCGGCGCGGGTTCGCCGGCGGCATCGGGCCGTCGGTGACCGCGCCGCCGATCCTGATGGGCGGCCACTCCCCGGCCGCCCTGTCCCGTACCGCCCGCGTGGCGGACGGCTGGATCTCCGGCGGCGGCGGGGTGGACATGTTCGCCGGCGGCCTCGCCGCGCTCCGGGCGGCCTGGCAGGAGGCGGGCCGCGAGGGCAAGCCGCGGGTGGTGTCGCTGACGTACTTCGCGCTCGGTTCCCGGGCCGAGGAGCTGGCCGACCAGTACCTGTCCGACTACTACGGCTTCGCGCCGCCGTACGCGCAGCTCGTCCTCCGCAACGCCGCGGTCGGCGAGGCGAAGCTGACCGAGACCCTCGCCCGCCTGGAGCAACTCGGCTGCGACGAGGTCCTGCTCGCCCCGTGCGGCGCTGACCTCGACCAGCTGAAGGAACTCCGCGCGGTCACCGGCAAGTAGCGGCACAACGGAAAAGGGGCCCATCGTCCGCGATGGGCCCCTTCGCCGTGCTCTGGTCAGGCCGCCCGGCCCTCGGCTGCGGTGAGGATCTGCTGGCGCAGCGCCTTCTTGTCCACCTTGCCGACCGGGGTCAGCGGGAAGTCGGCCAGTAGTTCCAGTCGTTCGGGGATCTTGAACTTGGCCACCCCGCGTGCGGTGAACTCCTCGCGCACCTGGGTCAGGGTGAGCGCCGCGCCGGTGTGCGGGACGACGCAGACGCAGACCGACTCGCCGTACTCCGGGTCCGGCAGGGCGATCGCGGTGGCCCGGCGGACCTGCGGCAGCGCCTCGACGACCGCCTCGATCTCCGGAGCGGAGATCTTCTCCCCGCCCCGGTTGATCAGGTCCTTCACCCGGCCCTCGACCACGAGGTTGCCGGTCTCGTCCCAGCGCACCAGGTCGCCGCTGCGGTACCAGCCGTCCTCGGTGAACGCCCTGGCGTTGTGCTCCGGCGCGCGGAAGTAGCCGCGCGGGGTGTACGGACCACGGGTGAGCAGCTCACCCGTGCCGCCGGGGGGCACCGGCCGCCCGTCCTCGTCGACGAGCAGCACCTCGTCCGCGTCGCTGATCGGCCGGCCCTGGGTACGCACGATCGCGTCCACCGGGTCGTCCGGGCGGGTGTAGTTCAGCAGCCCCTCGGCCATGCCGTACACCTGCTGCAGGGTCGCGCCGAGCGCGGGGCCGATCCTGGCCGCGAACGCCGGGTCCAGCACCGAGCCGCCGACCTGCACCAACCGCAGGCTGGACAGGTCGTGCCCGCCGCCCGGCGCCGCCTCCACCCACCGGTACGCGATCGCGGGCACCAGCGAGGTCACCGTGGCGCGCTCCCGCTCGATCACCGGGAACGCGACCTCCGGCTTGGGCGAGCGGAGCATCACCACCCGTCCACCGTGGATCAGGGTGGCGAGGATGCCGGGCGACCCGAGCGGGAAGTTGTGCCCGACCGGCAGGGTCACCAGGTACACCGTGTCCGGGCCGAACCCGCACACCTCGCCGCTGCACCGGGCGTTGTACTCGTAGTCGTCGTGCGTCCTGGCGATGATCTTCGGCGTGCCGGTGGTGCCGCCGGAGAGCAGGAACAGCGCCACCGAGCCGGAGTCCGGCGCGGACGCGTCCAGTCTGGACCGCAGCCGGGCCGGGTCCTGCCACCGCTCCAGCAGCGAGCGCAGGTCCACCGCCGGGTCGTCGTGCCGCTCGCCGAGGACGAGCACCTCGCACCGCTGCGGCCGGGTGGCCGCCAGGTCGAGGGCCATCCGCTGGTGGTCGAAGCCGTGCCACTGGTCCGGCACCACGATCGCCCGGACGTCGGCCAGGTCGGCGAGGTAGCGCAGCTCGTGCTCGCGGTGGGCGAGCAGGGCCAGCACCGGCGCCACCCCGATCCGCTGGCAGGCCAGGAACAGCGCGAGGAACTCCCAGGTGTTCGGCAGCTGCACGAGGATGTTGTCGCCGTCGTGCAGGCCAAGGTCGAGCAGGTGGTCGGCCAGCGCGTCGGCGTACTCGGCCAGCTGCCGGTAGGTGATCGACACCTCGCCGTCGACGACCGCCACCCGGTCGCCGTCCCGCTCGGCCCAGGTCCACATCCAGTGGCCGAGCGGCCGGCCCCGCCAGTAGCCCTCGGCGAGGTACTTCTCGGCCAGCTCCGCCGGCCAGGGGGTCACTCCGTCCCGATGCATCCGAAAGGTCCTCCCTCAGGCCGCCACCGCGGGCGGCAGCGGCGTCTCCGGTTCGTCGTCGCCCGGCTCGGTCGCGCTGTCCGGCGTGAGCAGCTCGGCGAGGAAGTCGCCGATGGCCTGGACCGTCGGGCGGTTCCACAGCAGCGTCGCCGGCAGGCTGACCCGGAACGTCCGCTCCAGCCGGTTGCGGATGATCTGGGTCATCACCGAGTCGAGGCCCATCTCGATCAGCGGGCGGCGCACGTCGAGCTCGTCGGCGGCGAGCTTGATCTCGCCGGCCACCTCGCCCGCGACCTCGCGCACCAGGTACTCGCGCAGGTCGTCGCCGCGCAGCTCCGCCCACGGCGCGGCGGTGCCACCCGGTGCGGCGGCCGGCTCCTCGGCGGTCAGCTCGCCGAGCAGCGCCGGCCGGGTCATGCCGGGCAGCAGCGGGATCGTGCGCAGCACGGCGACGTGCGCGACGTCGTGCCGGGCCGCGTACTCCCAGGAGCGGAACGCCTCGGCAGCGGTGATGTCGGCAGTGCCCCGCGCGGACAGCTCAGCGTCGATGGCCGCCGACGAGGTCGACATGCCCAGGCCGCGCCAGGACGTCCAGCCGAGGCTGATCGTGTCGGTCCGGCCGCCCGCGCGGCGGTGCGTGGCGAGGCCGTCGAGCACCGCGTTGCCGGCCGCGTAGCTGGTCTGGCCGGGCAGGCCGAGCAGCAGACCGGCGGAGGAGAACAGGGCAAGGAAGTCCAGGCTCCCCGGCGGGAACAGCTCGTGCAGCACCAGCGCGCCGGCGACCTTGGGCCGCATCACCGTGACCAGCGACGCCTCGTCGACGTCGGCGGCCATCCGGTTGTCCAGCACACCGGCGGCGTGCACGACCCCGCGGATCGGCGGCAGACCCAGCTCGTTCGCGGACAGCAGCCGCGCGGCCTGCGCGCGGTCGGCGATGTCCAGCGCCACCACCCGCACGGTCACCCCGGCCGCTTCCAGCGCCCGCACCGCCTCGATCTGGCTCGCCAGGTTCGGGTCGGTGACGGTGTTCCACGACGACCGGGGCGGCAGCCCTCGGCGGCCGGCGAGCACCAGCCTGCGGGCGCCGCGGCCGGCGAGCCATTGCGCCACCTCCAGGCCGAGCACGCCGAGGCCACCGGTGATCAGGTAGGTGCCGTCCGGCCGGCAGGACACGCCCGGCCGGTCGGCGCCACCGTCCACCGGGGACAGCCGGGCGACCTCGATGTCGGTGCCCCGCACGGTGATCACGTCGTCGGCCGGGCGGGCGGCGAGCACCTGCCGGAGCATGCCGACCGAGCCGAGCGGGTCGGCGCCGTCCAGGTCGACGATGCCGCCCCACAGCCCGGGGTGCTCACCGCCGAGCACCCGCCCGACGCCCCACAGCGCGGCGTCGCCGACACCGGCCAGCTCGGTGGCCTCCCGCACGCCGCGGGTCACGCACCACACCGCGGGCTGGGTGTCCCAGGTGGACAGCCGCTGCACGGTCCTGGTGAGCAGCCAGGTCGCGGCGAGCGAGGAGTCCCAGGCGTCCTCGGTGCGTCGCGGCAGGACCACGACCGCGGTGGCCGCGGTGACCTCCGCTCCGTCCAGTTCGGACGGTTCGGTGACCGCCCGACACGGCACGCCGGCCTCGGCGAACGAGGCGCCCAGCTCGCCGCCGAACCCGGTGTCGCCGACGAACACGACCTGGTCCAGCTCGTGGGTCCGCTTCGGCAGCTCCAGGGCACGCCAGACGACCTCGTGGACCAGCCGCCGCGGGCTCGCCGGGGCGCCGATGTCGCCGTCCAGCACGCCGTAGCGCAGGCCGGTGAGGCTGGCGACCACGGAGCCGTCCGGCGCGGCGACCCGCACGTCGACGGTGTCGGTCGAGCCGGGCTGCACCCGCACGCTGAGCACCGCCTCCTCCGGCGGGCGGCCGCCGACGACCACCTGCCGGATGTGCGCCGGCATCCGCAGCGTGGCCGGCCCGTCGAACACCACCGACGCGGCGGACAGCGCGGCGTCCAGGATCGACGCCCAGGTACGCGGCAACGTGCCGTTCGGGTCGGCGACGACCCGGACGAACAGCTCGCCCGGCCCGCGCCGGATCCGGTTGATCCGCCACGGGAAGCCCATCGCGGCCACGCCGATCGAGGCGAGCCGGTCCACCACGTAGTCGGGGTCGAGCCGCTCAACGCACCGGTTGCGCAGCTCCTCCAGCGCGAGCGTGCCGCCCCCGCCGAGGTCGGCCACCGCCGGCACCACCGCGGTGGTGTGCGTCTGCCAGCCGCTGTCCTGCTCGGCGGCCTCGCCGGGCAACCGGGACGCCAGCCGCAGCGAGCCGTCCATGTGCACGACCTGCAGCTCGCGGGGCGCGGCGACGGACACCGGGACGCGCAGCGACACGTCGGTCAGCACGTGCCCGCCGGACGCGGCGAGGAACGTGTTCAGCAGCACCGCGGCCGGAATGATCTCGGTGCCCTGCACCGGGTGGTCGCCGGGGTAGGGCCGGCTGCCGTGGTCCAGCCTGGTCTGCCACAACCGCACGGTCGAGGTCCCGTTCACGGTGAGCGGCGAGCCGAGCAGGGTGTGGCTGTCCTCGTCGTGCAGTCGCGTGTGGACACCGGCGGCGGGCACCTCGACCCGGAACTCCCGGTGCTGCCAGGCGATCCCCGGCAGCGGCGCCAGCCGCCCGCCGGGGAACGCGGCCGACCAGTCGACCGGGACGCCGGTGCAGTGCAGGGTGCCGAGGTTGTCCACCAGCGTGGTGCGCTCCGGCCGGTTGCGCCGCAGCGTGTGCGCGACCACGGCGTCGCCGATCCCCTCGGCGGCGAGCACCTCGTTGATCGAGTACGACACCACCGGGTGCGGGGACACCTCGACGAACGCCCGGTACCCGTCGGCGAGCGCGGCGCCGACCGCGCCGGCGAACCGGACCGGGTTGCGCAGGTTGCCCGCCCAGTACGAGCCGTCCCGGGGCGCGTCGTCGCGCGGGTCGACCAGCGACGTCGAGTACACCGGCAGCGCGGGCTCGCGGACGGTCAGGTCGTGCGCGGCCTCGGCCAGCTCGCCGACCAGGGGGTCCATGTGGTGGCTGTGGAACGCGACGTCGGAGTTGACCCGCTGGACGTGCAGCTCCGGGTCGGCGGTCCACTGCTTGACCACCACGTCCAGCACCGCGGTGTCGCCGGCGATCACGGTCGAGCTCGGCGCCGCGGAGATCGCGGCGACCACGCCGTCGTGCCCGGTCAGGCGGCGCTGTGCCTCCTCGAACGGCAGGTTGACCATGGCCATGCCGCCGTTGCCGGCGACCCGACGCAGCAGCGCCGAGCGGCGGCAGATGAGCCGGGCGCCGTCGGCGAGGTCGAGGATCCCGGCGACGACCGCGGCCGCGATCTCACCGACCGAGTGCCCGATCACCGCGGCCGGCCGGATGCCGTGCTCGTACCAGACCTCGGCCAGCGCCACCTGCATCGCGAAGATCATCATCTGGATGACGTCGGTGTGCAGCAGGTCGCCCTCGAGCAGCGCGCGGCGCGGCGAGATCCCGGCCTCGTCGAGGAAGACCGGCTCCAGCTCGTCGAGCACCCGCCCGAACGCCGGCTCGGTGGCCAGCAGCTCCCGGCCCATGCCGATCCACTGCGAGCCGTGCCCGGAGAACACCCACACCGGGCCCTTCGCGGCGCCCTCGAGCGGCTGGCCCGAGGTGATCCCGTCACCCGGCTCGTCCACCCCCACCTGCCGCAGGCGTGCGATCAGCTCGTCCTGCCCGGTCGCGGTGATCGCGGTGCGGTACGCGAGGTGGCTGCGCCGGCGGGTGAGCGTGTAGGCAACATCGGCCAGCTCGGCGTCCGCGGCCCGCAGCCCGTCGCCGCCGAGCCACTGCGCCAGCCGGACCGCGTACTCGCGCACGGCCTCCGGCGAGTTCCCGGACAGCGGGTAGACGCGCTGCGCGGTGCCCTTGTCCAGCGCGGTGACCGGCTGGTCGAGCCGGGGCGCCTGCTCCAGCACGAGGTGCGCGATCGTGCCGCCGTAGCCGTAGCCGGACACCCCGGCCCGGCGCGCGCCCGCGGTGCTCGGCCACGGGGTGACCTCGGTGACCACCCGCAGGCCGGTCTCGGGCCAGGGGATGTCCGGGTTCGGCGTGTCGAAGTTGAGGCTCGGCGGGATGGCCGCGTGCTCGATCGCGAGCACCGCCTTGATCACCCCGGCGATTCCGGACGCGGCCTCGAGGTGCCCGATGTTGGTCTTGACCGAGCCGATCAGGCACGGCCGGTCCACCGGACGGCCCGCGCCGTAGACCGCGGCCAGCGCGGCGGCCTCGATCGGGTCGCCGGCCCGGGTGCCGGTGCCGTGCGCCTCCACGTAGTCGACCGACTCGGGGGCGACCCCGGCGCGCACGCAGGCCTCGCGCAGCATCTCGGTCTGCGCCTCGCCGCTCGGGGCCATGATCCCGTTCGTCCGGCCGTCCTGGTTCACCGCGCTGCCCCGGATGACCGCGAGCACCCGGTCGCCGTCCCGGCGGGCGTCGGAGAGTCGTTTGAGGACGACGATCCCGCAGCCCTCGCCCCGGCCGTACCCGTTGGCGGAGGCGTCGAAGGACTTGGAGCGGCCGTCCGGGGCGAGCGCGCCGGCGGTGTCCATCACCATCGTGAGGCCCGGGGCGACCATCAGCATGATCCCGCCGGCGATCGCCACCGGGGTCTCGCCCTGGCGCAGGCTCTGGCAGGCCAGGTGCAGCGCCACCAGGGAGGACGAGCACGCGGTGTCCACGACCATGCTCGGCCCGTGCAGGTCGAGCACGTAGGACACCCGGTTGGCGACCGCGCACATGGACGACCCGATGCCGGTCCAGGCCTCGATCCTGGGCAGGTCCTCGAGGAGCTTGCGGCCGTGGTCGTCGGTGTTGACGCCGACGAACACACCGGCGTTGGTGCCGGCGAGGTCGCCCGGCACGATCCCGGCGTGCTCCAGGGCCTCCCAGGTGACCTCCAGGGTCATCCGCTGCTGCGGGTCCATCAGGGTGGCCTCGCGCGGGGACACCCCGAAGAAGGCGGCGTCGAACTCGTCCACGTTGGACACGAAGCCGCCCTGTTTGGACACCTTCCGCACCGCGGCCGCGTTCTCCGGCGCGGCCTCGTAGTGTTCCCACCGGTCCGGTGGTACCTCGCCGATCGCGTCGAAGCCGTCCACGAGCGCGTTCCAGAACGCCTCGGGTGAGTTGATGTCGCCGGGCAGCCGACAGCCCATACCGACGATCGCCACCGGCTCCGGAGCGTCGGGCTGTCGGTCGGCTTCGTTCGAAGTCACCATGGTTGCTCTCGTCCTCCTCACCACACCAACGGCAAGTCTGCGGTGAGGGACGTCCCGAGAGCATCGGTCGGTGATCACGGACGGGCTGGGACAGTGACCCGACAGCGACCCGCGCCGAACCGGAAAGCTAACGCTCGCGCGCTCTCGCCGGGAGCAGGAAGCCGACCGCGACCAGCCAGAGCAGCGCGGCGAACCGGCCGACGGGAATGAGCGTCGTCGCCGGCTCGGTGACGAAGGTGAGGCTGGACGCCAACGACAGCCCGGCGATCACCAGACCGGCGGCGGACAGCCAGCCGGGCAGCAGCGCGGCCCGCCGGGCGACCAGGCTGACCGCGCCCACGAGCAGCGCGCCGGCGGCGACGTGCGCGAACCCGCCGAGACCGAAGTACAGGTAGTGCATGGCCCGCCGGACGGCCGGCTCCTCGGTCACGCCCGGGTGCGCGAGGACCCACTGCACCAGGCCGTTCAGCGCGAGGAACGCCGCCGCGACCAGGCCACCGGCGGCGGCGACCGCCGTGTGCGCGGGGAGCCCCGGCGCGAGCGAGCGCAGCCGGACGACCAGCGTCGCGGTGAGCACGGCGAGGGCGAGCCCGGTGCCGAACTGGAGGAAGCCCACCCAGGACACCAGCGTCGGGTGCCCGGCGTAGAACGCGGCGATGCCGGCGTCGTCGCCGAACGGGTTGGTGTAGACCGCGCCGGCGAACACCAGGCCGGCGAGCAGGCTCACGACGAACAGGCCCGCGGTGACCAGTGCCGGGACGGCGACCGACGCACCGCTGGTGGAACGGGAAACCGTTGTGGTCATTGACAAATCGTAGAATCGGGATCGATCGGGCACGAGGGTTCCCGGCCCGCCGTCGAGTGGGTCTCGAGACGACCGGGCCTATGGTCGGGGCATGACTGTTTCCGACACCATCGAGCGGTTCGCCGCCGCCGAGCGCGTTGGCGACGCGGAGGCGCTG
Organism: Actinophytocola gossypii; assembly: GCF_025165815.1. GTDB lineage: Bacteria > Actinomycetota > Actinomycetes > Mycobacteriales > Pseudonocardiaceae > Actinophytocola > Actinophytocola gossypii. Next base: position 232,421 of record NZ_JAFFZE010000016.1, read on the forward strand.
GACGTCCTGCTGGCCGCCGACTTCCAGGGCGTCGGCCCGCTCGGGTTCGTACTCACCAAGGACCAGTGGATCGACCGCTACCGGTCGGGCGCGCTCGTGCCCAAGGCGTTCGAGCTGCGGGACACGCAGGTGCGCGAGTACGGCGACACCGCGCTGGTGCTGGCCGTGCAGCGGCAGGAGGGCAGCTACCACGGCCACGCGGCCGACGGCGAGTTCCGGGCCACGATCGTGCTGACCCGGCGCGACGGGAGCTGGCTGATCGCGCACTGCCACCTGTCCGGGCCGCTCGGGCCGCCGCCGGGACGTCCCCCGCGGGCTCAGTAGGCGATCTCCACGGTGGACCGGAAGGTCGACGCGTCGCCGACGTGGGCGAGCAGGTGGTGCGCCACGTCGGCGCGGGAGATCGACCAGCAGCCGCGCAGCTTCCCGTTCCGCGCGGTGCGGTAGCGACCGGTGACCGGGCCGTTGGTGAGCCGGGCGGCCCGCACCAGGGTCCAGTCGACGTCGCTGGCTCGGACCCGCCGCTCCATCTCGGCCATGTCCGCGTACGGCTTGGCCAGGATCCGGTGCAGCAGGAACCGCGCCAGGAACCACTCCGCGACGTGCTTCGGCGGCGGGATCTCCAGCGACGACGTGGACACCACGAGCAGCCGCCGGGTGCCCTCGGCGCGCATCGCGTCGAGGATGTTGCCGGTGCCCTGCGAGTAGACCGTTGTGGCGTGCCGGTGCATGCCGATGCCGAGCGCGGAGACCACCGCCTCCGAGCCGGCGACCACCCGGCCGACCGCGTCCGGATCGAGCACGTCCCCGCCCACGACCGTGATCCGGTCGCCGAACTCCGCCAGCGCGCCGGGATCCCTGGCCAGCGCGGTCACCTTGTCGCCGGCCTCCAGGGCCTGCGCGATCGCCGCGCGCCCGGTCCCGCCGGTCGCACCGAACACCGCCAGCCGCATGGCTCCTCCTCGCGGGTGTGTGCCATGAAGGTCACCTTCGGGACGCTCATGGTCTCGAAGGTGACCCTCATGGCTTTCGGATCAGGCGGCCTGCTGGCCCGCGGTGGCCGCCCGGACGGCGGCGACCAGGTCCGCGCGGCTCGCGCCGGGCAGCTGCGGCGGGGGACCGCCGGCCAGCGCCCTGCCGACCCGTTCCTTGATCTCGTCGTTGGCGTACAGCTCGGCCGGGGACACCAGCGACATCATCACCTGGGCGACCCGGCGCCAGATCTCGGCGTCCTTCGTGGACGCTCCGACCACCGCGCCGAAGGTGAGCACGCCGGGCGGCGGCGCCTGCGGGCGCTCGCCGGCGATCGTGGCCGCCCACAGCCCGCCACGGCCGCGGTCGTTGGCGATCGACTCGCCGAGCCACGGCGCGAGCAGCGCCTTGCTGGCCCCGGCGAACCGCGCGGCCTGCGCGCGGTCCACGGTCGGGTGCTCGGCGAGCAGGTCGACCAGCTCGAACACGTGCGCCAGCGCCAGCGACACGCCCCGCCCGTACGCCGGGTTGGTCGTGCACACCGAGTCGCCGAGGCCGTAGAAGCCGACCGGCAGGTCACCGGCCGGATCCGCCAGCCGCGAGCTGTTGTCCAGCCCGCCCATCGCGTACACCGGCGAGGTCGGCTCGGAGTTGCCCGGCGCGACCCAACCCGCGAGCAGCGGGGTGGCCCGGATCGCCGCGGTGAACGCCTCCTCGGTGCGCAACGCCTTCATCTCCTTGTCGTCCGGCAGCACGCCGAGCGAGATGGAGAAGGTGTCGTTGTCCCCGAGGAACAGCACCGCGGTGTAGCTGTCCCACAGCCCGCCCGCGCCGAACCCGCGGTTCAGCGGGCCGGGCGGCGCCGGGGTGAGCCGGCGGTAGTAGCGGGTGTAGTACGTGATCCGGCAGCTCTCGCTGGTCTGCTCCGGCACCGGCAGACCGGCCGCGTCCAGCCACTGCGGCGCGGCGGTCTTCCGGCCGCTGGTGTCCAGCACCAGGTCGGCGGTCAGCTCGGTGCCGTCGGCCAGCCGCACGCCGCGGACCGGGCCGCCGTCGGTGAGCAGGCCGCGGACCGTGGCGCCGGTACGCACCGACACCCCGGGCCGGGACAGCGCCCGCTCCCGCAGCACGAACTCGAACACCGAGCGCCGCGCGGTGATCATGTTCAGCTCGTCGTCCTCGGGCTTGCGCTCGAAGTCGCCGAGCGTCGGCGGCGGGTAGTCGGCCAGGTTGAGCGTGCCCGCGCCGGCCGCGAGCAACGCCTCGTACACGTCCGGGAGCCGGTCGCGCAGCAGGTTGGTGCCGCGCGAGCCGAAGGCGTGCGAGTGCGCCGCCTGCGGCACGGTCGGCCGGGCCCAGCCGTCCGCCGCGTCGTCCAGTGTGGACGGCGGGGCGGCGGATTCTCGTTCGACCAGCAGCACCTCGTGACCGGCGTCGGCCAGCGCGGCCGCGGCGGCCAGGCCGGTGACGCTCGCTCCGACAGCGATGATCCTCATCCGGCTCACGCGTTCCAGAACTCGTCGACGGCGTACACGTCGTTCGGGTAGGTCCAGAACTCCTTGATCTTCCCGTCGACGATCCGCGCCACGTTGATGAACGGCATCTCCAGCACGCGGCCCTTGCGCTCGTACCGGGTGTGCAGGATGGCGAACGCGTGGTTGTCGCTGCCGCCGATCTCCAGCACGTCCATCCGCATGTTGCCGTTCGTCAGCTCCCACATCTTGTTGGCGAACGCGGTGGAGTCCTTGATGCCGACGTGCTCACCGGACAGCGGGCTGCGCCCCGGGTAGTGGTGCACCGAGTCCTCGTGCCAGTAGGTGGCGGCGGTCTCGACGTCGCCGACACCGAACGAGGCGTAGACCTTCTCCATCAGCTGGACGTTGGGGTGGTCCGACATTGTCAACTCCTCAGGATGCCTTGCTGGTTACCGAACTCGGGAGGGTGGAACGAACCGCGTCGACGATCTTGTCGGCGTTGGGCGGGAACGCGTCCTCCAGCGCCGGGCTGAACGGCACCGGGGCGTGCGGACCGGTGACCGTGCGCACCGCGGCCGACAGCGAGGAGAACCGGTTCTCCGCGACCGTGCCGGCGATGTCGGTGGCCACCGAGCAGCGCGGGTTGGACTCGTCGACCACCACGAGCCGGCTGGTCTTCTCCACGCTCGCGTAGACCGTGTCGAAGTCGAAGGGGGACAGCGTGCGCGGGTCGACGACCTCGGCCCGCACGCCCTCGGCCTCGAGCCGCTCGGCCGCGGCCAGTGCCTCGTTCACCATCCGCCCGATCGCGACGATGGTGACGTCGTCGCCCTCGCGCACGACCTTCGCCTGGCCGAGCGGGATCGTGTACCGCTCCTCGGGGACCACCGCGCGGCTGCCGAAGTACAGCAGCTTGTGCTCGAAGAAGATCACCGGGTCGTCGTCCTGGATGGACGCGGCCAGCAGGCCCTTGGCGTCGACCGGGTTGGACGGCGCGACCACCTTCAGCCCGGGGATGTGGGTGAACAGCGAGTACAGCGCCTGCGAGTGCTGGGCGCCGCGGCGCATCCCGGTACCCCACATGCAGCGCAGCACCATCGGCACGGCCGCCTTGCCGCCGACCATGTACCGCAGCTTGGCGGCCTGGTTGAGGATCTGGTCGAAGCAGACCCCGGCGAAGTCGACGAACAGCAGGTCGGCCACCGGACGCAGCCCGGTCGCCGCGGCCCCGACCGCGGCGCCGACGAACGCGGACTCGGTGATCGGCGCGTCCAGGATCCGGTCCGGGAACTGGTTGTGCAGTCCGCGGGTCGGGCCCCAGGCGTGGCCCATGGTGCCGTCGCAGCCGTGCCCACCGACGGCGTCCTCGCCGAACACGACCACCGACGGGTCGGCGGCCAGCTCCTGCGCGAGCGCCTCGTTCAGTGCATCCAGGTAGGACAGCACCCGTTGCGGCTGAGTCATCTCTTTCCTCTCCCTCAAGTGCTGTCAGTAGGACACGTAGACGTCGGTGAGCAGCTCGGCGGCCTCCGGGGCGGGCGCGGCCTTCGCCTCGGCGACCGCGACCTCGACGGCCGCCTCGACCGTCACGTCGACCCCGTTGACGTCCTCGGTGGACAGTCCGGCGGCGGCGGTGAACCGGACCAGGCAGTCCTCGGCGCGCAGCCGGTCGACCTCGCCCTCGCCGCGGTAGCCCTGCTGGTCGAAGCCCTCCATGTGCCCGAAGAACCGGCCGGCCTTGCACTCGATGAACGAGGGTCCGCCGCCCGAGCGGGCACGCTCCACCGCGGCGTCCGCGGCCGCGCGCACCGCGAGGTAGTCGGTGCCGTCCACGATGGCGGCCGGCATGCCGAACGCCTCCGCGCGGCGGGCGACGTCCAGCCCACGCAGGTGGTAGCGGGTGCCGGTGGCCTGCGCGTACCCGTTGTCCTCCACGACGAACACGACCGGGAGCTGCCAGACCGTGGCCAGGTTCAGGCTCTCGGCGAAGGAGCCCTGGTTGGCCGCGCCGTCCCCGACGAAGGCGACCGAGACGTGCCGCTTGCCCAGGATCTTCGCGGTCAGCGCCGACCCGCAGGCCAGCGGTGCGCCGCCGGCCGCGACCCCGTTCGCGCCGAGCATCCCGCGCTCGAAGTCGGCGATGTGCATCGAGCCGCCCTTGCCGTTGCAGGAGCCGCCGGCCTTGCCGTACAGCTCGCGCATCATGGCGCCGATGTCGCAGCCCTTGGCGATCGCGTGACCGTGGCCGCGGTGGGTGCTGGCGATGTAGTCGCCCTCGACGAGCGCGCCGCACACGCCGGCGGCGACCGCCTCCTGGCCGGCGTAGAGGTGCACCGCCCCGGGCAGCTCACCGGAGCCGAACTCGGCGTGGACCCGCTCCTCGAACGCCCGAATGGTCCGCATCACCCGGTACGCCTCGATCAGTTCCTCGCGGCCGAGCGTGCCGGCGGATTCTGTGGCCATGAGACGGTTCCTTTCCACATGATTGCCTGCGGTGGAAGCTAGGGCGATTTGCGCAATTACCCCTCGAAGGTCGAGCAACGCACCCCCGTACGCTGGGCTGACGCGACACTGATGAGGAGGCGCACCGTGCGGGATTCCCGGATCGAGACGATGGCCGTGCACGCCGGCGAGCGGTCGCCGGGACCGGACAACTCGGTGGTGTTCCCGATCTACCAGGGCACGGTGTTCCGCTCCGAGCCCGGCGAGAGCTACCACGACATCCAGTACCTGCGGCTGAACTCGACCCCGTCGCAGGCGTACCTGCACGACAAGCTGGCCGCGCTGGAGGGAGCGGAGGACGCGGTGGCCACGGCGTCCGGCATGGCCGCGGTGACCACGACCCTGCACGCGCTGCTCAAGGCCGGCGACCACCTGCTGGTGGGTGACGTGCTGTACGGCGGCACCCACGGGTTCCTCACCGCGCACGCCGAACGACTGGGCTGGACGTACACGTTCGTCGACCCGCACGACCCGGCGTCCTGGGCGGCCGCTCGCCGGCCGGAGACGAAGGCGTTCCTGGTCGAGACGATCACGAACCCGCTGATGCGGGTGGGGGCGTTGACCGAGGTGGTGTCGTTCGCGCGGGCGGAGGGCCTGGTCAGCGTGGTCGACAACACGTTCGCGAGCCCGGTCAACTTCCGCCCGCTGGCGGCCGGGTTCGACCTGGTCTTCCACAGCGCGACGAAGTACCTGAACGGTCACTCCGACCTGGTCGCCGGTGCCGTCGCGGGCTCCGCGGAGCTGGTCGGCCGGATCCGCGAGACCCTGAACATCTACGGCGGCAGCCTGGACCCGCACGCCGGGTTCCTGCTGGCCAGGGGTCTGAAGACGCTCGCATTGCGGGTCCGGGCGCAGAACGCGAACGCGATGGCGCTGGCCGAGTTCCTGGCCGGGCGGGACGAGGTGTCGGTGGTGAACTACCCGGGCCTCGGCGACCACCCCGACCACGCGCACGCGAAGGCCCTGCTGTCCGGCTTCGGCGGCATGCTGAGCTTCCGCCTGGCCGGCGGCGTGCCGGCCGCGGAGTCGTTCCTGTCGGCGCTGCGCCTGCCGGCGGTGGCCCCTTCCCTGGGTGGGGTCGAGTCGCTGGTCACCCGCCCGGCGCTGACCTCACACGCGGGCATGACCCCCGAGGCCCGCGCCGCCGCCGGCGTGCACGACGACCTGATCCGACTCAGCTGCGGCATCGAGCACGCGGACGACCTCATCGAGGACGTGTCCGGGGCGCTGGCGAACCGGTGAGGCGGGGCGGCGAGAGCCGCAGCCACAGGGCGTTGCGCAGCACCTGCCAACTCGCCCCCCGGTCGAGCACCGTGCGGCGGATGTCGACTCCGAGCCCGTGCAGTGCCTGCGGCGAGTGTGGGACGCGCGGGCCGGGTGCTCACCGCGTCGCCGGTCCGGACGCGGGATCCGGCACCCGTGCGTGTGGGGACGACCGGGGGAGCCACAGCGCCAGCGCGCCCGCGGCGAGCAGCAGCAGCCCCGCGACGGTCAGGGAGTTCGACTCGAGCTGCCCGCCCAGCGTGGTCGGGGTGTGTCGGACCCACGGTTCGACCCAGGTGTAGGGCGCGACGAAGGACGCGGCCGCGGCGAGCAGCACCGCGACGCCCCACGTCCGGGACCGGGTGCGCACGACGAGCGCGGTCAGCACCACGAACACCGGCACCAGCCAGACCCAGTGGTAGGCCCACGAGATCGGGGAGACCAGGAGAGCGACCACCCCGACCAGCACCGCCCCCTCGCGGACGAGCCCGCGCCGGTGCAGCCCGACGCACACGGCGAGCCCGCCGACGAGCACGACCAGGGCGACGGCCAGCCAGGACACGAACACGTCTGGGTCGTGCAGCAGCCTGGCCATCATGCCGCGCAGGTTCTGGTTGAGGGAGATGCCGGGGTCCTGGTGGATCCGGTCGGTGTCCCAGGCGTGGCCGGTCCAGTAGCTCCAAGCCGCCCCCGGCATGACCGCGAACCCGACGGCGACGGTCACCGCGAACGACGCGACCGCCGTCCACGCCTCCCGGAACCGGTGGGTGAGCAGGAAGTAGAGGATGAACAGGCCGGGCGTGAGCTTGATGCCGGCCGCGACGCCGATCATGACGCCGCGCCCGCGCGCCCCGTCACGCCGGCACAGGTCCGCGACGATCAGCAGCGCGAGGAACATGTTGACCTGACCGGACCACAGCTCCTGCCAGCCCGGGTCGAACACGACGAACGCACCGGCGGCGGCGAGCCCGACCCCGAGCCGCACCCGGACCCGCCGGACACCGACCCACCCGGTGGTGAGCCAGACGGCACCCTGGAGGGCGAGGAAGATCCCGGTGAACCAGACGATCCGCACGGCCTCCAGGGACAGCAGCGACAGCGGGGCGAGCAGCAACCCGGCGAAGGGCGGGTAGACGAGGCTGAGCTCGCGCTGCGGGAGCCAGAACAGGTACGGGTTGTCCCCGTTCCACACGGCGGTACCGCTGGCATGGAAGACCTGCAGGTCGAACGTGGTCCATGGCCCGCCCTCCACCAGCCGCCGGGCCAGGAGTGCCAGTGCGACCGACCAGCCGAGCGCGCCGAGCACGATGAGCGCGGACCGCCAGCCGGCGGGTCTGATGGGAGTCCGAACGTCCATGACGCCGCCCTCGGATGGCTGTCGACCGAACCGGCCGAGCCGAAACTTTTTCGGCTTTCATCGAGGGTCCGGGAGACAGGTCCCTCGGACATGAGTCCGAGGTCCCGGCGGCGTGGGAATGCCCGTAACGATCCGGACGGGCGGCGTCAGGCCTGGCGGCGGTCTCGGGTCAGGTCGGCTCCCGGTTCACGGCTCGGGTGATCGCGGACTCCACCGCGGCCACCCGGTCGGCGAGCAGGCCGACGGCGCCGATCGCCCTGGTCATGGGGTCTTCGGCGGTGCCGCCGAGGGCCTTGTCGCGGAGGTAGGCGGCCTTGACGTCGGACCAGCGGGCGGCCTGCTCCTCGGTCAGCCGGCCGCGGAGTTCGGCGAGCTTGAGCAGGTTGGCCTCCGCGCCGGCGGTGAGGGTCTGGGCCTCGCCGAGGTAGTGATCGTCGATCATCGACTCCAGTTCGGCGTCGTTCATCACCGGGACGATGCGTTCGGCCAGCTTGTTCATGTTGCGGTACGAGCCCTGCAGCAGGAACGGTGGCTCGGTGCGGGACGCGTCGGCCTGGGCCGCTGACGCGATGTACGCCTTGTTGTTCGCCAGCACCACCTGTTGGACCCGCAGCAGCTTGCGCAGCACCGACAGCACCTGCTCCAGCTCGACCGACGAGTACGGGTGCGTCAGCGAATCCGCGCGCACCGACTCGTCGCCGCGGGCGAGGCGGACCAGCAGCTCGATGTCCGAGCGCTCCCGTGTGGACAGTGGCGCCAGGACCTCGTTGGACGTCAACGAGTTCTCGATGTAGCTCAGCGCGAACAGCTCGTCCTTCCCGGACAGCACGTCACCGAGGTTCCACACGTCGGCGCGGTTGGCGAGCATGTCCGGGATACGGAACCGCTTGCCCTGCTCGGTGTACGGGTTGCCGGCCATGCACACCGCGAACCGCTTGCCGCGCAGGTCGTAGGTGCGGGTCCGGCCGCGCCACACGCCCTCCATCCGGCGCTGGGCGTCGCACAGGCTGATGAACTTCTGCAGCAGCTCGGGGTTGGTGTGCTGGATGTCGTCCAGGTACAGCAGCACGTTGTTCCCCAGCTCCAGCGCGAAGCTGATCTTCTCGACCTCCTGCCGCGCGGTCGCGTTGGGCGCGTCGGCCGGGTCCAGCGAGGTCACGTCGTGGCCGAGTGCGGGACCGTTGACCTTGACGAACACCAGGCCGAGGCGGTTCGCCACGTACTCCATCAGCGTGGTCTTGCCGTAGCCGGGCGGGGAGATCAGCAGCAGCAGGCCCATCTGGTCGGTCCGCTTGCCCTCGCCGGTCGCACCGAGCTGCTTGGCCAGGTTGTCGCCGATCAGCGGCAGGTACACCTCGTCCAGCAGCCGGTTGCGCACGAACGCGCTCATCACCGTCGGGCGGAACTCGTCCAGGCGCAGCCGGGCGCGCTCGCGGGCGACCAGGTCGTTGCGCCGGCGCTGGTACGCCCGGTAGGCCGGCACCGTCTCGTCGCGGAACCGGCGGGTGCGGGTGAGCAGCTCGTCGACCCGGACCTCCAGCCCGCGGTCGACGATCCTCGGGTGCGCGCCGAGCAGGGACTCCACTGTGGACGACAACGGCGCCGACGAGTCGTGTCGGGGCAACGTCGAGCCGCACAGCTCGATCGCCACCGCCTCGGGAAGGTCGTCGGGTCGACCGTCCACTGTGGGCAGGAAGGCGGCCAGCCAGGCGTGGGCCAGCTGGTGCCGTGCCGCGAGGTCGTCGCCGAGGGCGCGCAGGTCGTCGTCGAAGTCGGTGCGGTCGCCGAGCGCGCGGCGGAACCGTTCCACCAGGGTGCGGGCGGCGGCGCTGGTGACGAACCCGAGCGGGGTCGACGCCAGCTCCTCGACCAGGTACTCGGCCGCCAGCGCGGGTGGCTCGCCGAGGCCGGTGGCGCGGTGGAACTCGGCCATCGCCGCCGCCAGTTCGGTGCACAGGTCGGCGATCGCGGGTACCGGGCCGAACGCCGACCGGGCCCTGGCCAGCGAACCGGCGCGGGTGGACCAGCGCTGCCTTGCCGGCTCGTCGGTGCCGAACGCCCAGAACAGCTGGGCCGCGGCCCGCGCGTCCGGCGGGTACCGCAGCAGCCCGGCCCCGGCGGACAGGCGCAGCAACGTCGCCAGGATCGCGGCCGCGTCGTGGTCGTGCACGCCGCGCTCGTAGCCCTCGTCGTAGCGGGCCTCGGCGGCGGCGCGGACCAGGTCGAGCAGGTCGTCGGGCGGGGTGTCGGGCGGCACGTCGGCGAGCATGCTCGCGGCCAGGTACTCCGCCCGGTACACCTCCGCCGACTCCGAGACCAGCGACTGGTCCCAGAACGGGCGGGTGGCGGCGAACTCCGGGTCGGCCAGCGGCTCGCGGAAGTCCGTGCCGGTGACCGCGAGCGCCATCTCGCCGTCCTTGGGCACCAGCGTGAGGTCGACGGCCTGGGTGTTGACCGCGAACCGGTGCCGGCCGAACCGGACGGTCTCGCCGCCGTCACCGAACAGGTCCGCGCGGTCGCGCAGGGACCGGCCCGCCTCCTGCCGGGCGGCCTTGAGCCGGCCGGCCAACTCCTCCGCGCGCACCGAGTCGTCCAGCGTGCGCAACTCGTCGGCCACGGCGCGGACCTTGGCGACCATCGGGTCGGAGGCGAAGTAGGTGTTCACCTCGTCCACCGAGGACAGCGTGGCGACCCGGCGATTGACGCTGGTGAGCACCCGCTCGGCGGAGTCCACCAGCCGGTCCGCGCGCCGGGCCTGCTCGTCCACCAGCGACTGCTTGCGTGAGGAGAACGCCTCGTAGACCTCGGTGCGCTTCTCGGCGAGCTCGGCGAGGAAGTCGTCGAACTCGGCGAACCGGGACTCCAGGTTCTCCAGCCGGAGCAGCAGCGTGCCCAGCCCGTCGTCGCAGCGGCGAGGGGTGTCGGCGACCGCGAGCGCGCCGGTGATCGCCTGCCCGAGCAGCGCGAACTCGGCGGCGAACGCGGCCCTGCCCTCGGTGGACAGCAGCTCCCGGCGCCGGCCGTCCAGCGTGGCGCGGGCCCGGTTGACGCCGCCGAGCACCTCGCCGATCCGCTCCAGGATCCCGGTGCGCACGGTCGCGTCGGCGATCTCCAGCCCGCCGACGACCTCGGTGACGATCTCCAGTGCCGCCGCCTGCTCGCCCAGCCGCTCGCCGACGGGCCCGGCCTCGGCGACCGTCGCGATCGCCTCGGCGTCGGCGACCAGCGCGGCGACCCGCTCGTGGTAGCCGGTGAACGCGTCCGGGCCGCGCAGGAACTCCACCGCGCGCCCGGCGGTCGCGTCCAGCTCGGCCGACAGCAGCTCGGCCAGCTCGTCGATCCGCGTGGTGTCGACATACCGCAGCTCACGCAGGGTGACCAGCCTGCCCTGTGCGCGGCGCAGCTCGGCGAGCTGGGCCACCCACTGGTCGGCGGTCTTCGGCGCCTCGCCGCGCGCCCGCCGCACCAGCGACCGGATCTCCCCGTCGGCCTCGGCGAGGGCCTTCGCCGACGACGCGGTCAGCTCCTGCACGGTCTCGAACTCGGCCAGCACCTGCTCGGCGGTGGCACGCACGTCGGCGACCGGGGTGCGCAGGTCGCCCAGCTCCGGCTCGCCGAGCCAGTGGTAGCTGTCGAACGCCCTGGTGCACGCGGCGATCAGGCCCTCGAACATCGCCGTCGACGGGGACATCTCGCCGACCATCCTGGCCACCGACAGGCAGTCGGAGACGCCACGCACCAGGTCGGCGTTGCCGATCCGTTCCAGCGGGCCGGTGCCGACCGGCTGCGCGGCGGCGTAGCTGTCCGATGTGTACGGTGTCTGCCACACCTGCATCGGGTGCACCCGCGTGGGTTCCTCCGAATCGGCGCGGAACGCGACCAGCGTGCCGTCGTCGAACAGCGAGTACCCGTGGCAGGGCAGCGGGGTGGCGACCTCCTTGCGGATCACGTTGTACGGCAACAGGAGCGTGCGGCCCTCCCGCCGGGCGTGGAAGACGTAGAGCACGTCCTCGCCGTTGGGCGACCGGACGACCCCCTCGAACTCCAGGTCGTCGGTGTCGGTGTCGAAGGTCCTGGACGCGCCGGTGGCCAGGTAGTAGCCGCCGGGGAAGATGAGCCCCTGGTCCTCGGGCAGCCGCTGGCACGCCTGCCCGATGCCGTCGAGCCGCACCACCGACCTGGTGCGGGTGTTGAAGACCAGGTACCGCCAGACCGTCTCGTTGTAGGGCAGGATCTTCAGCAGGATCAGCGGGCCGACCCTGGCGTGGTACACGGCGGCGTCGGCGAGGCTCTGCAGCGGCTCGTCCACCGGCTCGGAGTAGACGCCCTCGCCGGACTCGGTGTTGTTCTCCACCTTGATGGTGAGGTCGCCGTTCAGCGTCTCGATGAACACCTCGTCGCCGATCGAGATGTGCGGGTGCCGGCCGAGCACGTGGTCGTCCCGCGTGGTCTCGGTCCACTCGAAGTCGTGCGACGCCGGGAAGACGTGATCGCGCTCGCCCGCGTTGTCCAGATAGGACACCGTGCCGTTCGGGTCGATCCGCCAGCGCAGCACCTTGATGTCCTCGGTGCGCGGGCCGGTCTGGAACACCGCGAGCAGCTTGCCCTCAACCGGGCGCAGCTGCAGCAGCCTGGTCTCCCGGTAGTAGCGGTACAGCTCGGTGAAGTCGCGGCGGAACCGCTCGTCCCGCAACAGCTCCGGCCGCTCGTCGGCGCCCGCGTCGGCGAACCGGAACGCGTCGCCGTCCCGGGTGAACCGGTGCAGCGAGAACACGTCCTCGATCGTGGTCTCCGGCTTGAGGCCGATGAACACGTTGTAGCCGAACAACATCAGCCCACGGGTACCGTCCTGGATGGACAGGATGTCGCGCGGAACGCAGTTGTTGACGGTGCGGATCCGCTCGGCACCGACCAGCCGCAGCTCGGTGCTGCCGAACACCTCGAGCCGCCGCGCGTTGAGCGCCTCCGCGCGGCGGGCCAGCTCCCCGGCCTGTTCGGCGAGCCGGGCGCGCAGCACCTCGTAGGTGCGCGCGTCCAGCCCGTCCACGGTGGCCGGGGCCTCCTCGGTCGTCGTCACGGCTTGGGCGCGACCGCGGCCGCCGCGTCGTCACCGACGGTCACCGGCAGCGTCTTCAGGTCGACGCCGTCGCGCACCATCTTCATCAGCATGGCCGACATCGAGAGGTTCTTGACGTCGTCGGTGCCCATCGAGCCGAGGATCTGCTTGACGTCGTCGGTGAAGTCGGCCGACCCGTTCAGCCACGGCCCGGCGAGCGTCCGCGCCACGTCGGAGTGCTCGACGAACCCGTCGACGCCCTTGCCGAGCGCGATCGAGCCCATCAGCTTGTCGAAGAACACCGAGTCGCCGCCGACGATGTCGATGTCGGCCTGCTCCAGGCCCTTCGCGAGCACGGCGGCTTGGGCCTCGGCGACCTCGCGCTGCGCGGTGATGCCGGCCATCCGGACGTCCTTCTCGGTCTCCAGGCGGAGCCGGAACTCCTCGTGCGCGCGGGAGGTGTCGTCCAGCGCGGCGAGCGCGGCGGCCTTCTCGGTGAGGCCCTCGGCCTCGCCCTTGAGCCGCTCGCGCAGCGCGTCCGCGCCGGCCAGCGCCTTCTCCCGGATCACGACGGACTCCGCGCGGCCCTCCTTCTCGATGACCTCAGCACCGCGCTCGCGCACCTGCACGTCGGCCAGGCCCTCGGCCGCGGCCTCGGCCTGGACGCCCTCGGCGAGCCGGATCTTCGCCGCGGCCTCCAGCTCGGCGGCCTGCCGGCCGGCCTCGGCGAGCTCCAGCTGCTCGCGCGCCTTGTGCTTGGCGGCGGCCTCCGCGGCCTCGGCCGCCTTGATGTCCTTGACCAGGTTCTCCTGGGCCTCGGCCTCCGCGCGGATGACGATGGCCTGGCGCTCCCGCTCGGCCTCCTCGACCGCGCGCAGCCGCTTGATGTTCTCCTCCTGCTCGGCGACCGTCCGGTCGACCGCGACCCGCTCCCGCACGACCTCGGCGACCGAGCGCTTCTCGACCTCGACCTCCTTGTCCTTGGCGGTGTTGGCCATCGCGATCTCCCGCTCGCGGGCGACGACCTCGAGCTGCCGGTCCTTCTCGATCCGCTCGGTCTCGATGGCGATGACCCGCTCGCGGTTCTTCTCCGCGACGGCGACCTCGCGGGCGCGGTTCTGGTCCTGGATGCCGAGCTGCTCGTCGGTGCGCAGGTTCGCGGTCTGGGCCTTGAGCCGCTCCTCGGCCTGGACCTTGGCGGTCTCGGCCTCCTCGCGGGCCTTCATGGTCTCGATCTCGCGGCGCTGCCGGTTCTCCGCGTCGGCCTGCCGGCGCTCCAGCTCGAGGATGGCCTCGCGCGCGTCGACGTTCTGCCGGGTGATCTCCTTCTCCTCGTTGCGGGTGAACTCGTTGGTGCGCACGTGCTCGATCGCGGTCAGCTCGGTGATCTTGCGGATGCCCTGCGCGTCGAGGATGTTGTTGGTGTCCAGTTGGGACAGCGGGGTCTGCTCGAGGAAGTCGATCGCCGCGTCCTCGAGGCTGTACCCGTTGAGGTCGGTCCCGATGACCGCGAGGATGCGGTCCCGGAACTCGTCGCGCTTGGTGTAGAGGTCGACGAAGTCGAGGTGCTTGCCGACGGTCTTGAGCGCCTCGGAGAACTTGGCGTTGAACAGCTCCTGCAGGGTAATCTGGTCCGACGCCCGCTCGGTCCCGATCGCCTGCGCGACCTTGATGACGTCCTCACTGGTCTTGTTGACCCGGACGAAGAACGTGATCCGGATGTCCGCCCGGATGTTGTCCTGGCAGATCAGCCCTTCGTGGCCGGTGCGCTCGATCTCGATGGTCTTGACGGAGATGTCCATGTACTCCGCCTTGTGCAGCACCGGAAGCACGACGGCCCCGGTGAACGTGACATGCACGTTCCGCACCTTCGAGACGATGAGCGCCTTCCCCTGCTCCACCTTGCGGAAGAGCCGGCTGATGGCGATCAGCAGAATGAGCGCGACGGCGAGCACCACGCCGACCGCGATGAAGATAGCCTCCATAGTGGACCTTTCGTCAAGCCGGCGCGACCCAGAAGAACTCGCCGTCGGTGTCGTAGTCGAAGATCAGCGCCCGGTGCCCGGCGGCGAGCGCGTGCTCCCCGGTCTGCCGAACCTGGACGATCGCGGAGGACCCGTCCGCGGCGGTGACCTCGGCCTGCCCGAAGTCCGCCGAGACCCGCCCGGTCCGAATCACGCACTCCCGCCCGACGAAGTCGCTGCGCGAGGCTTCCGTGGTGGTGGTGTAGAGGCGCCGCAACGGCACCGCGACCACCCGCGCGGCGAGCAGCCCCAGGAACAGGGCCACGAGCAGCACCCCGATCCCCACCAGCACGTTCCCGCCGAGGAGCACCCCACCCACCAGCGAGACGAACCACGCCACCACGACCAGCACGGACAACGTCACGGTGACCGGAACGCCGCCGAGCCCCACCCCGTCGAGCAACCCGCCGTCGTCGCCCCCGTCGCCACCGGCCAGCTCGACGTCGAACGTGCCGAGCAGCACGAGCACCCAGTACAGAACGACGACGACGAGCAGGAAACTGAGCAGGACGGCCGGAAAGGACAACGCGGCATCGACGAACTCGGCCATGGTGCCTCCCCTGAACCCCTGCTGGCCGGACTCTACCCAGCTCGAACGCCCGCCGACGACGAAACGACAAAACTTCACCAGGCCGAGGGCAGCCTCACATGCGCACGACCACCGGATCGAGGATCGTCACCAACGCCCCGGGATCGGCCGTGCGCGAACTGTGACGGGAGGCGCGGATGTCGCCGTGGGACGCGTCCGAACCTCGAGTCCTCTGTGGAGCTGCGAAACACCTGCTGCTAGTCGTCGTCGAGTTCCACGCCTTCGAGCGCGGATCATACCCAGGTGGCGTGGTCGTCACCGGAGTTCGCGTACCGGTGCGCCTCGGGTGATCACGATGACGTTGTCGATCACCGTGGCGCGGCGGCCGTCGGGGCCGGTGGCCTCGCGGGGGCGGCGTTCCAGGACGGCCGCGTGGCAGTCGGCGGGTAGGTCGATCCCGGTCGCGACCTCTTCGGGGGTGGGGTAGCGGAAGTCCGGGCTCGGTTCCCAGCCCCACGGGCGGGTCGAGCCGTGGTCGACGATCACCAGGCGGCCGCCGGGGCGCAGCCGGCCGGCGGCCGTGGCGAACACGGCCGAGCGGGGGAAGTCCAGCGGGGTGTGCAGGTACAGGGCCGCGATCAGGTCGAACTCGCCAGTGGGAAAGCTGTGTGCGAGGTCGTGTCGCTGGGCGTCGATCGGCAGGCCGGCGGCCGCGGCTCGTTCGGTCACTCGCTCGACGGCGGTGGCGGACACGTCGACCGCCGTCACCGTCCAGTCGCGTTCGGCCAGCCAGAGGGAGTCGGTTCCGTTGCCGCAGGCCAGTTCCAGCGCCCGGCCGGGTGACAGGTCCGCGACGAGGTCGGCGAGCACCGGGTTCGGTGTGCCCGCGGCGGCGCGGCGGCTGTAGTGGTTGTCCCAGAACACTTGTGCGTCGGTCGTCATGACGGACACTCTCCGCGCGGGGTGACCAGGGTTGCAACGTATGTTGCCGGTTCGGCAAGCTGGGGCGTATGGACGAGCTCGCGGACGTGTTGGCGGCGGTCGGGCCGAGGCTGCGCGCGCTGCGCCGGAAGCGCGGGGTCACCCTCGCCGACCTGGCCGAGAGCACGGGCATCTCGGAGAGCACGCTGTCCCGCCTGGAGAGCGGGCAGCGACGACCCAACCTGGAGCTGCTGCTGCCGCTGGCCAGCGCCTACGGCGTCCCGCTCGACGAACTGGTCGGCGCCCCGCAGACCGGCGACCCGCGCGTCCACCTGCGGCCGGTGCGCCGAGGCGACATGACCTACATCCCGTTGAGCAGGCGCGCCGGCGGGCTGCAGGCGTTCAAGATGATCATCCCAGTGCGGCCGGACAGCGGCGAGCCGGAGCCGCGCAGCCACGAGGGCTACGAGTGGCTCTACGTCATCGACGGCACCCTGCGGCTCATCCTGGGCGACCGCGACCTGCGGCTCAAGCCGGGCGAGGCGGCGGAGTTCGACACCCACCTGCCGCACTGGCTCGGCTCGGCCGGCCCTGGCCCGGTCGAGCTGCTCATCCTCGCCGGTCCGCAGGGGGAACGCGCCCACCTGCGCGCCCGCGCCGGCCGCTAGGGCGTGTGGAGCGTCACGGAGTGGGAACCCGACCCGCATGGACTCCGAGATCGGCCTGCGCGTGGACGGGACGCCACGCCGGCTCACCGTCGACACCCGCACCACACTGCTCGACGCCCTGCGCGAGCGCCTCGGCGTGACCAGCCCGAAGAAGGGCTGCGACCACGGCCAGTGCGGCGCCTGCACCGTCCTGGTCGACGGCCGCCGCGTGCTCAGCTGCCTGACCCTCGCGGTCGCCAGGGACGGCGCCGAGGTGGTGACCGCCGAGGGGCTGGCCCCGGACGGCGAGCTGCACCCCGTGCAGCGGGCGTTCATCGACCGGGACGCGTTCCAGTGCGGGTACTGCACGCCCGGCCAGGTCGTCTCGGCGGTCGGGATGCTCGACGAGCTCGACCGGGGCTGGCCGAGCGCGGCGACCGGCACCGGCGAACCCGAGCTGGACGACGCCGAGATCGCCGAGCGGATGAGCGGCAACCTGTGCCGCTGCGCCGCCTACGCCAACATCGTGCCCGCCGTCCGGGAGGCCGGGCGATGAGGCCGTTCACCTACCAGGCACCCGCCGACGCGGCGTCCGCCGTGCGGGCCGTCACGCGGGACCCGACCGCGGTGTTCCTCGGCGGCGGCACGAACCTGGTCGACCACCTCAAGCTCGGCATCCTCGATCCCGGGCTGGTCGTGGACGTCACCGGGCTCGCCTCGGTCGAGATCACCGACCTCGGTGGCGGCGCGCTGCGGGTCGGCGCGGGGGTGCCGAACAGCGACCTGGCCGCCGACCCCCTGGTCCGCGAGCGGTTCCCGGTGCTGTCCCAGGCGCTGCTCGCCGGCGCCTCCGGGCAGCTGCGCAACATGGCCACCACCGGCGGCAACCCGTTGCAGCGCACCCGGTGCGTCTACTTCCAGGACGTCACCACGCCGTGCAACAAGCGCGAGCCCGGCTCCGGCTGCTCGGCGATCGGTGGCTGGACCCGCAACCACGCGATCCTCGGCGCGTCCGCGCACTGCATCGCCACCCACCCGTCCGACCTGGCGGTGGCACTCGCCGCGCTGGACGCCGAGGTGCGGGTGCTCGGCCAGGACGGCGAGCGCGTGATCCCGTTCACCGACCTGCACCGGCTGCCCGGCGACCACCCTGAGCACGACACCGTGCTCGGCCACGGCGACCTGATCACCGCGATCGACCTGCCGGCCAGGCCGATCGCCCGGCGTTCGGCGTACCGGAAGGTGCGCGACCGGGCGTCGTACGCGTTCGCACTGGTCAGCGTGGCCGCCGCGGTCGAGGTCGACGGCGGGGTGGTGCGGGACGCCCGGATCGCGTTCGGCGGCGTCGCGCACAAGCCGTGGCGGGCGTACCGGGCCGAGGAGGCGCTGCGCGGGGCCACCGCGGCCGACGACAGCTACCGCGCCGCGGCCGACGCCGAGCTCGCCGACGCCGTCGCCCAGGACGGGCTGGACGGCGGGAACGCGTTCAAGATCCCGCTGCTGCGCCGCACCCTCGTCGCCACCCTCCGCGACCTGGCCCGGGAGGACGCCTGATGACCGCCATCGGCACGGATCTCGCCCGTCGGGACGGCACCGTCAAGGTCACCGGAACCGCGACCTACGCCTACGAGGCCCCGGTGGAGCGCCCGGCGTACGCGCACCCGGTGCAGGCCACCATCGCCCGCGGCCGGATCCGGGACATCGAGATCGAGGACGCCGAGACGCTGGACGGCGTGCTCACCGTGCTCACCCCGGACAACGCCGAGCGCCTGGCCGACACCGACGACAAGGAGCTCGCCGTCCTGCAGAGCGACGAGGTCGCCTTCCGCGGCCAGCTCGTCGGCGTGGTCGTCGCCGAGACCTCCGAGGTGGCCCGTGAGGCCGCCGGCCTGGTCCGGGTGACCTACGACGAGGCGGAGCACGACGCCGAGCTGGCCACCGAGCGCGGCTCGTACGTGCCGGAGCAGCTCAACGCCGGCTACCCGACGGAGAGCGCCCAGGGCGACGTCGACGCCGCGATGGCGTCCGCCGAGACGACGATCGAGCGGACGTACACCACCGCGATGTACCACAACAACCCGCTGGAACCGCACACCACGACCGCGCTCTGGGACGGCGACTCGCTGACCCTGTGGGACTCCACCCAGGGCGTGCACCCGCTGCGAAGCACGATCGCGCCCATCTTCGGCCTGGACGAGGAGCGGGTGCGGGTGATCTGCCCGTACGTCGGCGGCGGGTTCGGATCCAAGGGCACCGCGCACGCCAACGTCACGCTCGCCACGCTGGCCGCGCGCGCGGTGCCGGGCCGCCCGGTGCGGCTGGCGCTGACCCGGCAGCAGATGTTCTCCCTCGCCGGCTACCGCACGCCGACGATCCAACGGATGCGCCTCGCCGCCGACGCAGATGGCCGGCTGAGCGCGATCGCCATCGACGTGGTCGAGCAGACGTCCCGGATCAAGGAGTACGCCGAGCAGACCGGCACCCCGACGCGGATCATGTACGCGGCGGAGAACCGGAGCGTCACGCACCGCCTGGTGCCACTCGACGTGCCGGTGCCGTCGTGGATGCGCGCGCCCGGCGACTGCCCCGGCATGTTCGGTCCCGAGGTGGCGATGGACGAGCTGGCCGAGCGCCTTGGCGTCGACCCGATCGAGCTGCGGATCCGCAACGAGCCGTCGGTCGACCCGGACACGGGCAAGCCGTTCTCCAGCCGCAACCTGGTCGCCTGCCTGCTCGCGGGCGCGGACCGCTTCGACTGGGCCGACCGCGACCTCCGCCCCGGCGTGCGCCGCTCCGGCGACTGGCTCGTCGGCACCGGCGTCGCCGCGTCGACGTACCCGGTGCACCGGATGCCCGCGTCCACGGCCGTGATCCGCCGCGAGGCCGGCCGGTACGTCGTCGAGATCGGCGCGGCGGACCTGGGCACCGGCACCTGGACCACCCTCCCGCAGATCGCCGCCGACGCACTCGACGTGCCGGTGTCCGATGTGGAGGTACGCATCGGCGACACGCGCTACCCCATGGCGTCGGTCGCGGGTGGCTCGTCCGGCATGACCACCTGGGGCTCCGCGGTCGTCGAGGCGGCGAGGGCGTTCCGCGACAAGTTCGGCCAAGATCCAGCGGACGGCGACGAGGCCGACGGCTCGGTCGGCCCGGCGGACGAGGACCACGCCATGCACGCGTTCGGTGCCCAGTTCGTCGAGGCACACGTGCACGCCGACACCGGCGAGCTCCGGGTGCCGCGCCTGCTCGGGGTGTTCGCCGCCGGCCGGATCATCAACCCGCGCACCGCGCGCTCCCAGTTCATCGGCGGCATGACGATGGGGTTGTCGATGGCGCTGCACGAGCACAGCGTGCTGGACCCGCGTACCGGGCACGTGGTCAACCACGACCTGGCCGAGTACCACGTGTCCGTCAACGCCGACGTCACCGACGTCGAGGCGACGTGGATCGACGAGCACGACCCGTACGTGAACGCGATGGGCTCCAAGGGAATCGGGGAGATCGGCATCGTCGGCACCGCCGCCGCGGTGTCCAACGCCGTCTGGCACGCGACCGGTGTCCGGGTGCGGGACCTCCCGATCACCCTGGACAAGGTCCTGGCCGCACTGCCCTGACCGCCCGCTCAGCGGCCCTGGAGGATCGGCGTGGCTGGCCGCCCGATCAGCTCCTCGAGCGTGGGGTCGGTGGTCGCGAACTCGCCACGCCGAGCCGCGCGGAACATGCCGAGCAGCATCGCCGCCCGATCCGCCGGCACGCCCTGCCCGACCAGCCCGGCCGCCCACTCGTCGTCGTCCACCACGACCCGTTCGATCGTGCGCCCGTGGACCTCACCGAGGATCCCGGCGACGTCCGCGAGGTCGAGCGCGATCGGCGCGGTCAGTGGTGGGGTCGGCGAGGACGATCGCCGCCGCCTCGGCGAGGTCGTCGTGCGCGGTCCACGAGACCGGGCCGATCGGCCTCGCGTACTACACAGGGTCAATCGTCGCTCCCGGCAGACGAGATGGTCAGTAGGTACGGCGTCACGCCAACGTCCGGAGCCAGGACGTGAGGTACGCGTGGAGGTCCTCGAACTCGCTGACCTCCGAGCCCGCATAGACGACACGGGGTTCAGGCGCTCCGTCGAACACGAGATAGGCGCGGTCGAACGGGGCATCGCGGTTGTCGAGTGCGAACAACACGCTGTTCGACGGGCTCATCCCCGAGACGGAGATGTTGCCGCGCCTGAAGTCGCCGTCGACCATGTCCTGGACCGGTGATTCGGACATGATCGCGGCGATGTCACACCGCGTAGCCGTAGAACTCTCGAACCTGACGGGAAGCCGGTTGCGTGACAACGCCATCCACACACAGCAGATCCGTAACCACGACACCGCGCGGCCCCATCTCCAACTGGCCGAACTCCACGGCCGAATCCGCGTCTGTTGCATTGATCTTCTCGATACGACCGAGCACGTCGACGACGCCCACGCCTCCATCCTTTCGTCGAGATCATGACGATCTTCCGCCGATCCCAGGCAGAGTCCACAGTAGACCAACCGTCGCCGTCCCCGCACTCCACGACCTCTGACCCGACCACCGCACCGGACGATGCGTACCGGCTGGTCGTGAACCAAACGCGTCGGCACGAGACTCTCAGCGGCTCGTGGACCTGACGCGCCAGCACAGGAAACCGTCCGGTAGCGAACCCAGGTCCGCCGCCCATCCGACCGACCAGCGCGATACCGGTACCCCCAGCCCTCGCGTTGGCGGCCCGGGTCGTTCTCGTCGCCCCACCCGAGCGCGCAACTGATCGTCGCGCCCTCGTGGTCGGCGGCGGCCGCCACGTACAGACCGAGGCGCCCGTCGCGTTCGGCCAGCCGCTACCGACAACGGAGACCCGGTTCGCGCACCGGCTGATGGTGGGCCGCCTGGGGCTCGAACCCAGAACCTACGGATTAAAAGTCCGCAGCTCTACCAATTGAGCTAACGGCCCGTGCTCGGGTCATGCTACCGAGGCGCCGGAGCCGTGTCCGGTATGGGCGTACTCGTGTCACCCGTCGGGGCGGATGGCCTGCTCAGCTTGTCATGCGGACCGCGCCGATGACGGGTTCGTGCTCGTCGACGGCGGTGAAGGCGCAGACGAGGTAGTCGCCGACCCGGACCGTCGCGTCGGCGCCGGGGAGCTTCTTGACCACCTCGGGGTCCAGGCCGGAGGTCTGGACGGCCTCGTTCGGGCCGGCGACCGTGTACAGGGTGGCCGGGCCGGGCGTGACCACCAGGAGGGTCACGGCGTGGTCGGCGACGGCCAGCAACCGCACCTCGGTCGCGTCGGGTACGGCGTACTCCCAGGGCTGGCCCTCGGACGTCCGGACCACGCCGTCGGTCTCCCCCTCCTCGCCCCGGACGACGAACACGCCGTCGCCGTCGGTCAGGAGGTTCGTCGGGGGGTGTCCGGCGGTGCGGTCCTCGACCGAACCGACCCCGGCGCCGGAGATGTCGACGGGTCTGGCGAAGTGTCCACTTCCCACCAGGTGGAGACGTCGCAGGCCCGCGGCGTCGAAGCAGCCGGCCAGTAGGTGGTGCTTGCCGGCGGGCCGCAGGAAGCCGCCGCCCATGAAGTTGGAGAACTCACCGCATCCCTCCAGCTCCGTGCCCGGCGCCCAGCCGGGGTCGTCCTTGCTCCACTCGAGCAACCTCGTCGAATCGGCACACCTCGACACCGCCAGGACGCTGTCGTCCACCGCGTGGGCGAAGCCGGTCAGCCGGCAGGACGGTTCCACCGGCTCGGCACCGACGTCCGTCGACCCCAGGCGCTCTCCCGTCCTGGTGTCGAACCAGGTCAGGTCCGTGCTGTGCTCGGTCTGGGACGCACCGCCGCCGTAGGACGCGGTCACCAGGCCGTCGCTGATCGACAGCGACGTCCCGCCGGTCTTGCCCACCGCGCCGGAGAAGCCCTCGTCGACCAGGGAGACCGGCTCGTCCCACTCGGGTTCGCCCGACTCCACCGAGATGACCTGCAGGGTGTGGCACCGTTGCCCGCCGTCCCCGCCCCGCGGTCCGTAGGTGACCGCGCCGAGGCCGCTCGCCGTGACGTTCGGGCTCAGGTTGCACAGGAAGGCGTCCCCGGGGACCTCCCACGACCACAGCTCCGCACCGGTCTCGACGTCGTACGCGGTCAGCCCCTTCCAGTGGCCGAACACCACACCGTCCGGCAGGGGCCACATGCCCTCGTAGAAGCCCGCCTCCTCCCTGGTCATCGCCCAGTGGAACCCGCCGACACCGTTGGGGCCCGGCTGCTCGGCGGCGATGCCGTCGTCCGACCCGGACGACGGACCGTCCCGCCAGGGCGCCAGGACGACGACCGCGACGACGGCGGCGACGATCAGCACCGACAGCGCGCCGACCACGGCGGCCCCACCCGTCCGGCGCCCGGACGGGCGGTGCGGCGGCGGGTACGGGGCGGCGGCGGCCGGGACGTCCCAGGTGCGCGCTCCGAGACTGCCCAGGCCGATCTGGTGCGCGCCGAGCGCGACCGCGGTCTCGGGCTGGTCCAGGGCCGTCGGGACGACCCCCAGCTGCTCGGCCATGAGCGTCGCCACCAGCGGGATCCGGCTCGATCCGCCGACCAGGTACACCCCGGCCAGCCAGCCGACGTCCATGCCGGCGCCTCGGGTCGTGGAGCCAAGCAGCTCGACGCTGCGCAGCAGGCCCGGCCGGACCGGCGTCTCCAGCTCCGCCCGCGTGACCAGCACCGAACCGAACGGCTCCGGCATCGCCACCTCGGTCTGCGGGTGCTCGGACAACGCCTCCTTGGCGACCCGGACGTCCTCCCGCAACGCCAGCGACGCCCGGCGGTCCTCGGCCGAGCCCGGGGTGACGAGGCGACGCCAGGCGTCCGGGTCCCGCCCGCCGACCTGGCGGCCGAGGTGGTCGAGCAGCGCCTGGTCGATGTCCAGGCCGCCCAGGTCGGACAACCCGGACTCGGCCAGCACGGTGAGGCCGTGCTGGCCGGCGCCGACGACCGCCGCGTCGAACGTGCCGGCGCCGAGGTCGTAGACCGCCAGCGCCTGTCCCGGCGCGAGTACCCGCCCGGTCGCCGACGCGAAGTGCGCCGCGGCCGCCACCGGCTCGGGCACCAGCTGGACGACCGCGCCGACGCCGGCCTGCCGGGCGGCCTCCAGCAGGACCGCGCAGCGCGCGGTGCCCCACCGCACGGGGTGGGTGAGCCGAACCTGGTCCGGCAGCACACCCCCGAGCTGCCGGCTCGCCTCCGCGACGACCTTGCCGAGCACCGCGCCGAGCGCGGACGCCACCGGCACCACGACGTCGCCGAGCAGCAGCGTGCCGTCGTCGACCCGGCGCTTGGGGTTGGGCTCGAACCGGGCGGGCGCGGACCGGGCCAGCCGGACCGCCTCACGACCGGCCACCAGCCGGCCGTCCTCGGTGGCGAACACCGCCGACGGCATCGCCGACGCTCCGTCCACATCGACCACTCTCGGCGGCCGGCCGGGCGCGGACAGCACCGCCACCGTGTTGGACGTTCCCAGGTCAACGGTCAGTACGCGCACCAGTTCTCCACCCCTGCCACTCGGCCGTGCTGGTGCCAGAGGGTCGGGGTCGGTACGCGTCAGCGACAAGGCAAGTGCGGCGGCCACTTCTGGCCGGGTGGGCCTACCAGGGGGTCTACTCGAAGATGCCCTGCCCGGGAGCGAGCACGTGCCGCGGGTCGTAGGTCGCCTTGGCCAGGGCGAACCGCGGGTACCGGTCGCCGTAGTGGGCGCGCCAGTCGGCCGGGGTGAGCGGGATCGCGCCAACCGGGTAGTGGGTGCCGCCGACCGCGCGGACCTGGTCGTACAGGTCGCGGTTCACGCCGAGCAGGCGCTGCACGTCCGCCTCGTTCGGCGGGTCCACGGCGCGCAGGATCGCCAGCAGGAAGATCACCTCGCTGTCCGGCACCGTCACGAACGGCAGGGTCAGCAGCTCCCTCGGCACCGGGTACAGCAGGACCACGCCGCCCGCGTCGGCCGGGGTCAGGTCGGCCAGGACGTCGGCGACGTAGGCGTCGGTCGCGGCGTCGGGGACGAACACGTTGATCCACGGGCCGGGCAGGCGCAGCGGCTTGAGGTCCTCGACCAGGGCGTAGATCCGGTTCAGCCAGTCGAAGTACGGCATGTCCACGATCTCGGTGGACGCCGGGTCGAGGCCGGCCAGGAGCGCCGCGTCGTCCGGCACCTCCGGCGGGGTGTGGTACTCGACGCCTTCCAGCATGTACCGCCAGCCGCCCTCGGCGGGGATCAGCTGGCCCTCCAGGTAGCTGAACCGGCGGTCCGCCAACGCCGTGCGCTGGGCGGCGGTCATCGACGCCAGGTCCGGGTAGTACAGGTTGTAGACCCGCGCCGTCGACTCCGCCGGCACCAGGCGAACGGCGGCGCGGACGATGATCGCGAACTGGCCGAGCCCGCCGAGCACCGATCGGAACAGTGCCGGGCGCACGGTCGGCGAGCAGCGCAGGTGCCGGCCGGAACCCGTCACGACCTCCAGCTCCAGCACGTTGTCGACCTGCATGCCGTGGTGCGAGCTGGCCCCGCCGATCCCGCCGACCGACAGCGTGCCGCCGACCGACAGGCCGAGGTAGTCGGTGTTCACCGGCGGCGTCAGGCCCTCGGCCACCGTGGCGCGCACCAGGTCCAACCACTGCACGCCGGCGTCGACGACCGCGCGGTCCTGGTCGATCCGGTGGATCGTGGCCAGCGTGCGAGAGTCGATCACCACCCCGCCGCCGGCCTGGGCCTGGCCGAACGTCGAGTGGCCCTGGCCGCGCATCGCGACCTTCAGGCCGTGCTCGCCCGCGTACTGGACCATCCGCACCACGTCGCGCACCGACCCGGGCCGCAGCACCGCGACCGGGCGGCGGTGCACGAGGTGGCCGTAGTCGTCGGCCGCCTCGGCCAGGGACTCCTCGTCGACGACCAGCTCGCCGTCCAGGTGCGGCACGCCCACCGCGCCCGGCTGGGTCGCCGACGCGTCGGCCTCGGTGACCCAGCCCAGCCCGGCGGGGTCGAACGCGACCACGGCCGCGGCGGCCGAGCCGGCCAGGAAGGTTCGCCGGCCGAGACGGGAGTCCATTGGGCACGCTCCTTGCTGTTCGGAGTGGACGCCCGGCGGACGATAGTCCACGATCGACTCGCCCGGTTCCCCCTTTTGCCGAGCCCGATAAGGCAAACGGCCGCTCAGAACGCCGGTGCCAGCGCCGGCTTCGCGACGCTCGGCACCCGCCGGGTCGGCAGCTGGTGACGTCCGGTCGCACGGTTGCGGTTCGGGGCCCGGCTCGCCATCGCCGCCGCGGGGATCGGCGTCGGCTCGGCCGGCGCGCGCCGCTCGCCGGGCGCCGGGTTGTGCCGCATCACGGTCTCGGTCCAGGTCAGCACCGCGCCGGGGCTGTCCAGGCCGATCACACCCATCAGGCGGCCGTCGGCGACGTAGCCGACGACGGTGCCGTTGCCCTCCCTCGGGGTGCCGAGCGAGATCGTCTCCGTGCCCAGCTTCGGCACGCCGGCGGCCTGGATCCGCACGCCGAACTGCTCGGTCCAGAACCGGGGCATCGGCGTGAACGGCCGGGCGGCGGACCGACCGGCGAGCAGGCTCTCCGCCGCCGCGCGGCCCATCTCGACCGCGTTCAGCCAGTGCTCGATCCGGCGGGGCTTGTCGTCGAAGCGCAGGTTGGGCCACTGCGCCACGTCACCGGCGGCGACCACGTCCTCCGCGCCGACCACGTGACAGGTCGCCTCGCAGACCACGCCGTCGTCCAGCGGCAGGCCGGACCCGCGCAGCCAGGTCGTCGCCGGCACGGTGCCCGCGGCCACGATCGCGCACGCGGCCAGCATGAACGTGCCGTCGGACAGGTGCAGCTCGATCCCGTCCGGTCGGGGCACCCAGTGCCGCACGGACGTCTCCAGGGCGAGGTCGACGTCGTGGTGGCGGTGCATCGAGGTCATCCACTCGCCGAGCTGCGGGCCGAGCACGTTGCCGAGCAGGTTGGGGCCGCGGGCGACGATCGTCACCTCGCGGTTGAGGTGCCGCAGGCTGCACGCGATCTCGCAGCCGGTGAACCCGCCGCCGACGATCGCCACCGGGCCGCGGCCGGCCGACACCGCCCGCTCGATGCCGAGCGCGTCCTGCATGGTGCGCAGGCCGAGCACCCGCGGGTCGTGGTACGGAACGCCGGGGATCCGCCTGGCCTCCATGCCGGTGGCGATGACCAAACCGTCGTAGGTGAGGTCCTCACCGCCGGGCAGGCGCAGGGTGCGCTTCTGCGGCACGAGGTACTGGACGCTGGTGTCGAGCCGCCACTTCGCGCCGATCTCCCGGTACGCGGGCAGCATCAGGTCGACCGGCTTCATCGCGCCGGTGAGCAGCTGCTTGGACAGCGCGGGCCGGTGGTAGGGCGGGGTGGCCTCGTCGCCGATGATCACCAGCTCGCCGTTGAACCCGAGCTCCCGGAGCCGCTCCGCCGCGCGCAGGCCGGCCAACCCGGCACCCACGACGACCACACGTTCGAGCCGGCTCATTTGCTTCCTACCTCCTGCAACTGGATGGCCCGCATGGGACAGGCGCGTGCCGCGGCCTGCGCGCCCGCCCGGTTCTCGTCGTCCGGATCGCGGACGTAGCGCAACCGTCCGTCCTCCAGCAGGGTGAACAGCTCCGGTGACTCCATCTGACAGATGCCGTACCGCTTGCACCGCTGGTTGTCCACGGCCACCCGAACGGTGCGCGCGACCCCGTTCTGCACGCCAGACGGCTCCTGGATCGGGGAGGCGGCGACCGGTGCCGCGCCGAGCAGGCCCGCGCTGATCAGCAGCCGGGGCGGCAGGAAGCGCAGCACGGTCAGGGTGACCGCCGGGACCAGCACGGTGAACCCGCCGAGCCACATCGCCGACAGGTGCCCGTTGGCGATCGCGCCGAACCAGGAGTGCACCACGAGCATCGCCACCGCCGGGTAGGCGAGCTGGTGGAACCGCAGCCAGCGCCGGTAGTTCACGAACCGCTTGAGCCCGACCCCGATGGCGATCGCGATCATCAGCTCCAGACCGAGGATGCCGAGCGTGTGCCGGAACAGCCCGCTGAACGGGATCGTGATGCCGGTGAGCGACAACCCCTGTTCCCGCAGCAGCAGGAACACGATCGCGTGCGTCATCCCGGCGGCGATCGTGAACGACGCCAGGATCATGTGCCCGGACCGGATGGCCTGGTACCCGGTGAGCCTGCGGATCCAGCCGGTCGCGGTCAGCACACCCCAGCACAGCGTGAAGCACATCAGCACGTAGGCGGCACGGGCGGAGAGCGCGGCGACCTCCCGGACGCCGATGTCGTGGCCGGGCAGGGCGATGATCATGCCGTCCCGCCTTTGCTGAAGCCGCGGACGAGCCCGAGGGTCGCGCCGACCACGAAGACGCCGAGGATCCCGGCGAGCGCGAGGTCGCTGCCGCCGAGCGTGTTCTCCGGGTTGTCGGCGGAGCGGGCGGAGGCCTCGCTGAACAGCCCTTCGGCGGTGACGTGTCCGGTGCCCTCGAGGATCGTCATGTGCTTCATGACCACGGTGTTGGCCGACGTGGCGAACTCCCGGATGGTGTCGTTGCGGGTGCCGGCGCGGACCTCGGCGATCAGCCCGAACACGGTGCCGTGCGCGGCCCGGAGCCGGTTGGCGAAGACCCGGTCGAACTCGTCGCCGGTGGCGGCGCTGATCTCGTCCATCCACTGCTGGTGGTTGGCCTTCGGGGCGTCCGGCAGGTCGACGCCGAACTGCTGGGCCAGCTCCTCGATCTGGACGTTGAGCTGCTTGTGGTCGGCGTTGATGGTGCGGCCGACCTCGCGCACGTTCTCGGAGTTCCCGCGTTGGGCGGCCAGGTCGCCCATCGGGATCTCCCAGAGGTTGGCGAACCGGATGGTGAACAGGAACTCCCGGTCCCGGTCGCTGAACTCGTCGCCGTCGGGCTGCTGAGCCTGCCGCGGCTGCTCGGCGAACGCGAGCCAGGCGGCCGGGAACGCCGACACCAGGAGAGCGAGGAGACCGGCCGCCACCGAGCGGATGACCGCGCGCCGCATCGTGTGTCTCACTTCTGTACGTGGGTGACCGGAGCGCCGTACTCGCTGCTGTCGCCTTCGCGGAAGTTGCAGGCCCCCAGCAAGGCCACGGCCATCGCCGTGACCACCACCAGCCCTACCACCCGAGACGACATCAGCGACTCCTTCCGGCCCGATCGACGCCCCTATATACGGTGGCCGGCACCCCGTCGTTCAACCCGGCGGCCACATTCCGCGCACCGGTTCCCGACCTGCGACGATGGACGCCATGGGCAGCTACCAGGGACAGGCGACCCTCGTCCTCCGCGACGAGACCACGATCGAGGGTCAGGCGACGATCCGGACCAGCAAGCGCCTGTGGGAGGGCACGATCGTGCTCGGCGAGGAGGACCGGGACCGCGCCGGGGAGTTGACCCGCATCGAGCTGCCGACCGGCGAGACCCGCCCGGTCACCGCGACCCGAACGGTGCCGGACGGCGACACCGGCCGTTACGTGGTGACGTTCACCAGCGGCTAGCGGCGGAGCCGGCGAGCGACGGCGAGCACCCGGCGCCCGTAGCCGGCCGCCCGGGGGTGCCTGCGGTCCAGCCAGCTCCGGAACGGCTTGTCCAACGCGCGGCGCAACACCGCCAGCTCGTCCCGTTCCCGCCCGAGCTGCCCGAGCAGCCCGCTGATCGCGACGATCGCCGGTTCGAGCAGTTCGTCGGCGGACACGTCCTCGGGTTGTGGCGCCGGCGTGGTGGCGGTCGCCGGCATCAGCTCGGCGAGGTCGCCGACGACGTCGTACTCGGCCTTGCGCAGCCCGTCGACCAGATGCTGGGACCAGTCGGTCACCCACGCCATCCGGCGCTCGGGCAGCGTCGGCTTCGGTGCGCCCGCGCTGTCGCGCACCAGGATGTCCTCGCCGAGCAGCACCCGCATCAGGTCGTCGGAGTGCCGGGGAGGTACGACGTCGTTGGTGAGCACGGCGTTGACCCGACGCAACAGCTCCGCCTGCGCGACGCCGATCGACGGGTTGCCGCCCGGGACGTCGGTGTCGTACCGGGCGGCGTCGATGCCGAGCACCCGCGCGAACCGCTGCCACAGCAGGTCCCGGGGAGCCCCCGCCTGCGGCACGGTCACGACGTGGATGTTCTCCGCCGGCACGACCTCTTCCCAGCGGGCGAGTACCTCGACCGCGTGGTGCAGGCTCCAGAACATCTCCCCGTAGGGCGGCGGCGCGTCCCGCCCGAGCCGGATGAGGTCGTCGACGAACTTCTCGAACGTGACCGGGAGCCGGTGCTTGAGGTGCTCCTGCCACCCCGAGGCGAGCTGCCGGGCGAGGTCCCGGGCGGTGAACACGACCTCGACCCGCGCCGGCCGCAGGGTGTCGACGGCCCGGGCGATCTGCTCGACGTCCGCGCCGCCGAGGATCTCGTTCGAGATGACCGAGGCCGGCCCGGACCACTCGCGTACCCGCCCGGCGAGCCGGTCCCAGGCGCCGGCCCACGCGGGGTCGCGCTTACCGTCCCAGTGCATGCCACGCAGGTCCATGGTGGCGTGGAAGTGCTCGAACGGTCGTTGGAGCGGGTAGAGGAGCCCGTCGCCGGCCAGCGCCGTGCGGTTGTGCCAGAGGACGTTCTGCAGGTGGGTGGTGCCGGTCTTGGGCGCACCGACATGCAGGAACACGCGGGCCCCGACTCCCACAGGATGCTCCTCGCCTAGGTCCTGGCCTCGGTTGGAAGCAAGCATGGTTGTTCATCGAGGGCGTTACGTCAAGCTGCCCGGCCGGCCAACCAGTCGAACACGTCATCCGCGGCGGCGGCGAGCACCTCGCCGTGGTCGGCGCCCGGATACACGCGGTGGTCGACGGTGGTGCCCTGCCTCCGCGCCTGCTCGACCAGCGCCGCGGTGTACTCGGGATACACGATCCGGTCCGCGGAGCCCTGAGCGACCAGGACCGGCGCGGAGACCCGGCGCCGTGCGAGCTCGTTCTCGGCGAACCACCCCCGCAGCCGGTCCGCGGCGGCCGCGTCCTTCGGCTCGAACTCCGAGCCGGGCAGGTCGGCCTCGGCGTACCGGGCCGCCAGCTCGTCGACGCACGCCTCACGCGCGACCGGCAGGATTTCGAGCGCGCGGGGTCCGAGGTAGTCGGCGAAGTCCAACTCGGGATGCTGGGTCTTGAGCCCGACGAGCATGAGCGTGTAGTAGGTCTGCTCGGCCAGAACGACCTGACCGAGCCGGTCCACCTCGTCGGTCATGTTCGGCGCCGGTGCGTAGGAGACCACTCCCACCAGGTCGTGTCCGTCGGCCACCTCCGCCGCCGCGATGGCCGCGTGCCCACCCTGCGAGTGCCCGATCGCGACCCAGCGGTCACCGAGGTCCGGATGCAGGTCGCGGATCGCCCGCACCGAATCGACAACCGACCGTCCAGCCGACTCTGGAATCAGGTACGGGTGGTCCCCCGGCGTCCCCAACCCCGCGTAGTCGGTGGCGGTGACGGCGTACCCGGCCTCGAGAAACGCGGCGAGCTGCTCGGTGTACCCCGCGAGAGACGGATCCTCGGACGGCGCACAGTCGTCACCGATGCCCGTCGTCCCGTGCGCCCAAGCCAGCACCGGCAGTTCGGGATCGAGTTCCGCTGGCACGAGCGTGATCCCACTGACCGTGTCCGCTTCGCCCGAAGGGGTCACCGACCGGTACGTGATCCGGTGAACGGAGGTCCCTTCCGGCAACCCGTTCAGCCCACGCACAACCTCAGAATCGACCAGCGTCCGCGGCTCACTCTCATCCTGTTCGGCAGGTTCCCCCGCCGAACAGCCACTCCCCACCAACGCGACACCCACCAACACGGAAACGAACCGGTTGCCCATGTAGTCGACCGTCCCATACAGACGTAAGGTAAGCAACCGTGGCCACGACGGAAGAAGGAACCCAGGCGCGCAACCGAGTGATCGAGGCCCTGATCGAGTTGGTCGCCGACGAGGGCATGGACGCCGTCAGCGTGCGCGCGGTGGCCGCGAGAGCGGGCGTAACCGGCGGGATGGTCCAACACCACTTCGCCACCAAGCACGCGATGCTCCTAGCAGCGGCACGTGCCGTCACGGCCCGGGTAGCCGCGACCCTCACCACGTTCCGCGACCTCCCACCCGAGCAGGCACTGCACCGCACCGCGCTGCTCGTCGTCCCCGTCGACGACACCCGCACCGCAGAAGCCCGAGTGTGGCTGGCGTTCATGGCCCGAGCCGCCGTGGACCCCGACCTGGCCGCCGAACACCAACGCACATGGTCCGAGCTGGAGTCCTTCCTGACATCCCTGGTGGCCGCGGCCCACGACCACCCCACCCCCACCCGCCCCGACCGCGACGCCGCCGCCCTACTCCTGGCCACCCTCGACGGCCTGGCAACCGGAGGCCTGGTCGAACCAACCCGCCTGAGCCGCTCCCGGATCCGGGCGCTGGTCAAGCAGGCGGTAGCGACCGCACTCAAGTGACCGGCGCGGGCCATCGGGTTCGTCGATCAGCACGCGCCCTGAGGCGCGCCCGGCGTGTTCGCCGCCCAGCTCACGTCGTGCCCACGGCGATGTCCAGGATCTGGTGGTGCAGGGCGGGGGCCGAGAACAGGGCGCTCCTGGTGTCGCCGTGCCGGTCGTCGGACAGGTCGCTGTAGACGCCCCCGGCTTCCTCGACGATCGGAACGAGTGCGGCGATGTCCCACGGTCCTACTCCCTGTAGCAGGAAGGCATCGAGTTTGCCGGTGGCCACGAGCAGGGCGCCGTGGCATGTCCCGGATCCGGTCGACGGCTTGCGGACGGTGGCTGTCGGCGTGTGGGTGCTGTGCCAGTCCAGCGCCGGGAGCGTGGTTCGGACGTGCATCGCAAGGTTCGCGGCGCGCCGTCGGTCGCGTGCGTCAAGTCGGGCAGGCGGCGGCCAGATACCGATCGCGGCGTCGCGGAGGTCGGCGGCCGCGGTGACGGCGAGCCGCGTTGGCGTCGCGGCGGGGCCCATCGGCAGGCTGGCGCACCAGGCTCCCGAGCCGCGTACGGCCCACCACCGGGTACGACAGGCCGCAGCGGTGACCACACCGAGCGAGACAGCATCGCCTTCAGCCAGGGCGATCAACGTGCCCCACTCGGGTTCGCCAGCGAGAAAACTGGCGGTGCCGTCGATGGCATCGACGATCCACCGGCGCCGGCCGTGGCCATGAGCGCCGAATTCCTCGCCGAGAAAGGCGTCATCGACACGTTCCTGATTGATCAAGGTGCGAACCGCACGTTCGATCTCACGGTCGGCGACGGTGACCGGGCTGTCGTCGCTCTTGGCCTGCCAGACGATGTCGCCGCTCGCGAAATAGCGCGCGGCGATGGCGTCCGCGTGGTCAGCCAGCCGGTGCGCCAGCTCCAGATCAGCTGGTGCGCCGTGGACCTGAGGGACGTCGTCGCTTGTCATGCCGCACCCGCTGCCATGAACATCTTGGGATCTTATTGACAATCCCTCGTTCAGTGCCGATGAGACCTACTGCGAAGTGAACTTCGGCGCCGGCCGTGAGTGAGACTGCGACCGAGACCGTTCTGTACGTGGTGGAGTTGACCAGGCGCCAACTCCACCCCCGTTTCCGCTGGTAAAGACCGCGGAGGCGGAGGGATTTGAACCCCCGGACCCGTGAAGGTCTCCTGTTTTCAAGACAGGTGCATTCGGCCGCTCTGCCACGCCTCCCTACGGGTGCAGGGTAGCGGGCTCAGGTGTCCAGGTCGTCGAGGTGTTCCAGGACTCGTTCGAAGATGGTGGCCAGGGCCTGGTGGTCCTGCTCGGTGAGCAGGTCGATCAGGTGGGTGCGGACACCGTCCACGTGGGTGGGGGCGGTGGTGCGGAGGCGGGACATGCCGGCCTCCGTCAACTCCGCGAACACGCCTCGGGCGTCGTCGCCGCATTCCACCCGTTGGACCAGGCCGGCCGCTTCCAGGCGGCTGATCTGGTGGGACAGGCGGCTCTTGGAGCTGGCTACCTCCCCGGCCAGTTGGGCCATGCGCATGCGGCGACCCTCGCGCTCGGACAGGCGGACCAGGACCTCGTAGTCGGCCA
This sequence comes from Actinophytocola gossypii, assembly GCF_025165815.1. Taxonomy (GTDB): domain Bacteria; phylum Actinomycetota; class Actinomycetes; order Mycobacteriales; family Pseudonocardiaceae; genus Actinophytocola; species Actinophytocola gossypii. The sequence continues at coordinate 266,290 of NZ_JAFFZE010000016.1, forward strand.
GCGCCAGACCATGGCCGTCCTGGAGCTCTCGGTTCAGTTGTTTGCGCAGCAGCTCGCTGCCGATCACGTACGCACGCCAGGCGCGCATCTCGCTCTGGCTCAGCCATCGCGTTTGTTCCTGGGGCTCGGACACTCCACCAGGGTAGATCGCGGGTGGCTTCGGAACGTGATCGGGCGTTTCACCAGGTCGGGTGGGGTGGGTGGGGTTGTGAGCCCGGGATCGCGGGTGCATGCTGGGGGTACGGCTGGGAACGCTAGTGCCGGGAGAGGGCAGGTGGTGCGGTGACATTCGCAGGAGACCGACCATCGGTTCGTTGCTGGCGCGTTTCCCCAGCTCTTGGCTGACGGGACACGGGCGCCGGGGATTGGGTGCAGCGGCACCCCGACGATGTTGAACCTCGTTTCAGGGCCCCGAACTACGCCTGGCGGGGATCCACGCCGACCTGGTTGAGGCAACGGACCTCGAGATGCCATGAACGGCGCCTCCCCGGCGGGTCGGGCAAGCGCCGTTCATGGCCTTCGTCTTGACTAGCGCAGTTCGGAGTGGGGGTCGGCTGCCACCTCAGCCGCCATGGTGCGCTTGTCCGCCACGCGGGTCTTCGCCCTGGCCGCGCGGGGTGGGACGCCGTTGACGTCCTCCGTGGACGTCGCGTAGGAGCCGATCACCCACGCCACGCCGTCGGACATCCGGTCGAACGCGACGCGGTCGACGTTGCCCAGGTTGTCGCGGGACGTGTGGTAGTTCGGGTCGTAGTTCTGACCGGCGACGCCACCCCACTTCGCGACCTGCTCCTCGGTCTTCACGCCGTCCCCACCGGTGAACAGGCCACCCGCCGGAATGCCGTTGAGGATGAACTCGCCGTAGTCCGAGCGGCCGTTGAAGTCCGTGCCCTCGGTCGGCAGGCCGACCTCCTCGAAGTAGTTCGCGAACGCGGCCTCGATCTGGGCCGAGCCGTACGGACCCGCACCGGCACCCTCGCCGTCCGAGTCGTCGCCGTCGAAGATGAAGTAGCCGGCGTTCGGCGAGCCGATCATGTCGAAGTTCAGGTACAGCGCGATGTCCAGCTGCTCCTCGAACGTCAGGTTCTGCACGTAGTGCGTCGAACCGACCAGGCCGTGCTCCTCAGCACCCCACCAGGCGAACCGCACCGCGTTGTTCACCTTCGGCGAGCCGCCCATCTGGATGGCCGTCTCCAGGAGCGCGGCGCTGCCGGTGGCGTTGTCGTTGATCCCGGCACCGTCCCCGACGCTGTCGAGGTGCGCACCGGCCATCACGACGTTGTTGTGCCGGCCGGTCTGGGTCTCGGCGATCACGTTGTACGTCGTGCGGTCCTCGACCAGGCCCTGCAGGTCGATCGTGACCGACGCGCCCTCCTGGGCGATCAGCGCGGCGCCCTGCTCCTGGGTGACACCCGCCGCGGGGGCACTCGCCGGGTCGACCTCACCGAGCGTGCCGTTCAGCGCGCCGGGGCCGTTGTTGTAGATGATCACCGCCGCGGCGCCCATCTCGCCCGCGACCAGCGCCTTCTGGCCGAAGGTGCACGATCCGCGGCTGACCAGCACGACCGCGCCCTCGGCGGCCACGCCGTCATAATCCGCTGCCTCGCAGCCCGGGGTGTCGTCGGCCGGCACCACCGCGAGCGGGCCGGTCACGCCACCCACCGGGGTGTCCTGGCTGTAACCCATCCGGGCGACCGGGAGGTCAGCGCCGTCGACCGTCGCGGTGGCCAGCTCGGTCTCGTCGTAGACGAACGGGAACTCCTGCCGGGTGACGACGAAGCCGGCGTTCTCGAGCTTGGTCGCGATGTACTCGGCCGACGCCACGTGCCCGGGAGAGCCGGCGGCACGGTTCCCGCCGTTGCGGTCGGCTAGGCGCTGGAAGGCGATCAGGTGCCGGTTGAGGTTGGTGATGCTGACCTTCTTGACCAGCTGGCGGGCCAGCTTCGGTCCGTCCGGCACGTGCTGCTGTGCGGCGGACGCGGGCGCCGCGGCCAGGCTGAGGCCGGTCGCGGCCGCGAGTAACGCGACCCCGGCGCGGAGTGTCGTCTTGCGGGACGGCATGTAGCTTCCTCTCCATCACGGGCGGATGCCGGCGCAGGAGGATCGGCCCCGAACCACGATCGCCGCATCCGGCCAGCACACCCTTGTCGGGATCACAGCGGCTGGTCAAGACCCGTTCGCGTTCTGTTATCGGAACCGATTACGGTCATCACATGCAGGCCATCGTGATCTCTGAGCCAGGCGGTCCGGACGTGTTGACCTGGACGGAGCAACCCGATCCCCGGCCCGGCCCAGGCGAGGTTCTGCTGGATGTCGCGGCCTCCGCGGTCAACCGGGCCGACCTGTTGCAGCGGCAGGGCGTGTACCCGCCGCCGCCCGGGGCGAGCGAGGTGCCGGGCCTGGAGTGCTCCGGCGTGGTGGCCGCGCTCGGCGAGGGCGTGGCTGAGTTCCGGGTCGGCGACGAGGTGTGCGCGCTGCTCGCCGGCGGCGGGTACGGCCAGCGGGTGGCGGTACCCGTCGGGCAGGTGCTGCCGGTGCCGGCGGGGGTGGACCTGGTGACGGCGGCGTCGCTGCCGGAGGTCGCCTGCACGGTGTGGTCCAACGTGGTGCTGACCGCGGGTCTGGTGGCCGGCGAGGTGCTGCTGGTGCACGGCGGCGCGGGTGGGATCGGCACGCACGCGATCCAGGTCGGCAAGGCGCTCGGGGCCACGGTGGCGGTGACCGCGGGGTCGCGGGAGCGGCTGGACCGGTGCGCGGTGCTCGGCGCGGACGTGCTGGTGAACTACGGCGAGCAGGACTTCGTCGAACAGGTGCGCGCGGCCACCGACGGGCACGGGGCGGACGTCGTGCTGGACAACATGGGGGCGAAGTACCTGCCGGGCAACGTGTCGGTGCTGGCGCGCAACGGGCGGCTGGTGGTCATCGGCATGCAGGGCGGGGTGAAGGGCGAGCTGAACCTGGGCAAGCTGCTCGCGAAGTGCGGCTCGGTCACGGCGACGACGTTGCGGAACCGGCCGCTGGAGGAGAAGGCCGCGATCGTGGACGAGGTCGCCACACAGCTGTGGCCACTGGTGGAGGCGGGCACGGTGCAGCCGGTCGTGCACGAGGTGCTGCCGGTGGAGCGGGCGGCGGACGCGCACCGGGCGATGGAGGACGGCGGGGTCTTCGGGAAGCTGATCCTGCGGATGCCCTGACGGACGCCCAACGTACGACTCGCGCGACGGGAACGTACGACTCGCGCGACGGGAACGTACGACTCGCGGGGTCAGCGGGCGGGGTTGGTCAGGGCGGCTACGGCTTCCACGAGGGCATCTACCTCGGCGGCGGTGGTGTAGTGGGCGAGGCCGACGCGGACGGCGCCGCCGACTTCGGCTACGCCGAGGGCGGCGAAGACGCCGCTGGGAACGTCGTCGGCGAAGGCGCAGATGCCCCGGTCGGCCAGGTGGACGATGGCCTCGGCGGCCTTGATGTCGGTGACGGTGAAGGCCAGGGCGGGGATGCGGCGCATGGCGTCGCCGATGACGGTGACGTGGAGGAGACCGCGTAGCTCGGAGATCAGCTTGCCGAGCATGCCGGCCTGGTACGACTTCGCCGAGCCGATCGAGGTCTGCAGGCGCTCGCGGCGGCTGCCGGTGGCCGCGTCGTCGAGGTTCGCCAGGTAGTCGATCGACGCGACCAGGCCGGCGAGCAGCGGGTACGCGTGCTGGCCGAGCTCGAGCCGGCCGGGGCCGCTCTGGTTCGGGCCGAGCGCGTACGACGGCAGCCGGTCGAGCACCGACGGATCGGCGAACGCGAGCGCGCCGACGGTCGGGCCGCCCCACGCGGTGGCCGACACCGCGACCACGTCGGCACCCATCGCCTTGATGTCCATCGGCACGAACGGGGCCGACGACGTCGCGTCCACCACCACCAGGGCCTGCGCCTCGGCGGCCAGCTTGGTGATCTTGGCGAGGTCGGGGCGGGTGCCGACCACCCCGGACGCGGCGGTGACCGCGACCAGCTTGGTGCGGTGCGAGACGAGGCTCTCGTACTGCCACGCGGGCAGTTCGCAGGTCTCGATGTCGATCTCGGCCCAGCGCACGGACGCCCCGGCGCGCTGCGCCACACCCAGCCACGGAGCGATGTTCTGCTGGTGGTCGAGCCGGGAGACCACGATCTCGTCGCCGATCACCCAGCCGCTGCCGACCGCCTCGGCGAGGCGTTGCAGCAGCACCGCGGGGTTGGGGCCGAGCACAACGCCCGCCGGGTCGCAGCCGACCAGGTCGGCGACGGCACGACGGGCGGCGTCGACGATGGCCTCGGCGCGTTGGGAGGCCGGGAAGACCCCGCCCGGTCCGGACACCGGCGCGCGGAGGGCCGTGGACACCGCGGTGGCGACCTGCTCCGGTACCTGCATCCCGGCCGGGGCGTCCAGGTGAATCCAGCCATCACCCAACGCGGGAAACTGACCCCGAATCGCAGCGACGTCGAACGCCATGTACACACCGTACGGAGCCTGGTGAACGCCCTGTTCCCGGGGGCATCCCCCGGTTTCCCGGCGGGCGGCGGCGGTTACCCTCGGTGGGTGACTTCGACAGGCGAGAACGATCCGCAGGGCCGCTCCGAGCAGCCGCAACACGTGGTGGTCATGGGCCCCGACGGCTCGCCGCTGGGCACCGCGAAGATTCCCGACGGCGAGGACGGTCCGAACCCCGAGTCGGTCGGCGACATGGTCGAGCAGCCGGCGAAGGTCATGCGCATCGGCACGATGATCAAGCAGCTGCTCGAGGAGGTCCGGGCGGCACCGTTGGACGACGCCTCGCGCAATCGTTTGCGGGAGATCCACAAGCGCTCGATCGCGGAGCTGGAGGACGGGCTCGCCCCGGAGCTGCGCGAGGAGCTGGAGCGGCTGTCGCTGCCGTTCACCGAGGAGGGCGCCCCGTCGGACGCGGAGCTGCGGATCGCGCAGGCGCAGCTCGTTGGCTGGCTCGAAGGACTGTTCCACGGGATCCAGACCGCGTTGTTCGCCCAGCAGATGGCGGCGCGGGTGCAGCTGGAGTCGATGCGCCGCGGGCTGCCGCCGGGAGCGGGCGGCGACGTGCAGGAGGGCCCGTCGATCCGGGGAACCGGCCAGTACCTCTGATCACCTGGGCCTGGTCTCCAGGTCCAGGAGGAAGCGCTTGCGGTCCAGGCCGCCGCCGTAGCCGGTGAGTCCGGTGGTGCCGACCACGCGGTGGCACGGGACCACGATGCTGATCGGGTTGTGGCCGTTGGCATGCCCGACCGCCCGCGCGGCGGTGGGACGACCGATGCGCTGGGCCAGCTCGCCGTAGGTGATCGTCTCGCCGTAGGGGATCTCCAGCAGGGCCTGCCAGACCGTGTGCCGGAACGGGGTGCCCTCGGGGCGCAGCGGGACGGTGAACTCGGTGCGGTCGCCGGCGAAGTACTCGTTCAGCTGGGTGACGGCGTCGGCGAACTGGTCGTCGTCGCGGTCGCCGAACCCGTTGTCGGCCGGGCGGTGGCGCTGGTCGGTCATGTAGAGGCCGGACAACGCGCCCTCGTCGCCGACCAGGGTCAACGGTCCGACGGGGCTGTCCATGACGGTGTACATGGCTCCACTGTGCACTGGGCGCGCGACGCCGCGCTGGCGGGAATCGGACTCGACTCTGGCCGGTGGGAACCGGAGCGGGCGCGCCGGCATCTACTCTCAGCTGGTCCATCTGGAACGGGGGAGAACATGCCCGACATCGAGTACCGCTTCGGCACGGGCGAGGGTGACCCGAACGTGCACACGTCCGAGGCCGATGTGGACGTCGACGGCGACGGCACGGCGGACGCCGTCGCGCTGGACTTCGACGGGGACGGCCGCGTCGACGACATGATGTGGGACTCGGACGGGGACGGCGTCGCCGACACCGCCGTGCTCGACCTCGACGACGACGGTACGGCGGAGGCGGAGTACTCGGACCCGACCGGCATGGGCACGTGGAACGAGGACGGCCGAGGCGGTGCCTCGGCGGCGGATCCGGCGGCGGAGGTCACGCCGGCGGACACCTCGCACGGCACGGACGCGGGCGGCGAGTACGAGCCGGTGCCGGCGGAGGACGGCGCCGACGCCGGTCCCGGGGGATCCGATGACTCCGAGGGCGACTCCGTGGGCGACGGCGAGGGCGACGTCGGTGCGGAGGCGGACTCCGGCGACGGGGGCGGGTTGCCGGGGATCGGCGGCGGAGCGGAGCCCGGTGCCGAGGAGCCGACCAGCGAGGACCCGGTGGCGGAGGAGCCGACCGAGTACGAGCCCCGACCGAACGACGACCCGAACGACGAGGCCGACGAGCTGTACACCGACGACGGTTCGGACGTCGACACGGACGCGTTCGGCGAGTGGTTCGACAGCGATCTGAGCTGACCGGGAGCCACGCGAACGTACGACTCGCGCGACGGGAACGTACGACTCGCGCGACGGGAACGTACGACTCGCGGGTCAGTCGGAGTTGTTGTCGCCGTTGAGTTGGTAGCGGCGGAGCAGGGGGAGGCCGAACCAGAGGACGCCGAACATCAGGGCGGCGAACGTGGACACGGCGATGGCGAGCCAGTTGCCCAGCACGGCGTCGGTGAGCAGGAGGACGGTGGCGGACATCGCGATCCCCAGGCAGGCCATGCCGGCGACGGCGAAGCGGTTGGCGATCTCGACGATCTTGGGGCGCTGACCCTGCCGGAACAGCATGCGGTGCCACGCCGCGGGTGCGCTCAGCAGGGCGACGGCGGCGGTCGCGAACACCACGGCGACCAGGTGGACTCCATGCTGGAAGGACGTTCCGCGCAAGTACGGCTCGGTGAACGCGACGGCGAGCAGAAAACCGAACAGGAACTGCACGCCCGCCTGCGCCACGCGCAGTTCCTGGAGTAACTCGTTGACGTTCCGCTTCAGCTTCTCGTGCTCGGGCTCGTCGTGATAGGCGTCGTCGCGGCTCTCCGGCATTCCACCGGATTACCTCCGCGTCACCTGCCGAAAACCTCCCGGTTCTGGCCGGTGCGCCGGCCACGCCAGCGTCCGCCACGGGCTGTCCGCCTCGGTCAGCAGGGCGCGGTGTGCCTCGCGGAGAGCCTCGTACCGGTCCTCGTCGCCGGCCAGCAGGCGACCGAGTGCGAACGCGGCCGAGAGGTCGGACCACGACATGTAGTGCCGGGCGCACAGCTCCCCCACCCGCAGCACCGCCTCCTCGGCCGCCGCCCGGTCGCAGTACCCGGCGCGCAGTCCGCAGCGCGCCAGGTTGGCCGCCCGACCCCAGTCGTACGCCCGGACGCCGTGCACGACCCCGTGCGGCGACAGCAGCCCGTCGGCGCGGAACCGGTCCTCGTACCGGGAGATCCGCTCCGCCGCCTCGATCAGCATCGGCACGGCGTGCCAGCTCAGTTCCCCGTCCTCGGCGGCCTGCCGGACGATCCGGCGCCAGCCGGCCAGGTCCGGCGGCACGGTCCGCACGACGGTGGCCTGCCAGCGCAGCTCCAGCGCGAGGTCGTTCGGCCGCTCACCGCGCTCGGCGAGCAGGCCGTCCATCATCCGCTGCCACTCGGTCGCGCCGCGCACGCCCCACCACGACGCCAGCCGCTCGCGCAGCACCAGCTTGCTCAGCCCCGCGCCGGCCGGGTCGTGCCAGTCCTCGCCCTGCTCGACGGCCACGTGCGCGCCGCACGCGAGCCCGAACGCCGGCGGGCCGGCGGGTCTGGTCCGCACCCTGGACAGGATCATGGGCGTCCTCCCAACTCGTCGGGCGACTCGGCGCGCAGGCGACCGACCGGGGGTGGGTCGGGGTCCAGCAGGGGTTCGCGCGGCGCCGGCAGGTCGTACATCGCGTAGACGCGGGCGCGGACCCGTTCCAACGGGTAGCTGTCCGCGTAGATCGCCGCCTTGAAGATCACGCCCTCCATGACGCTGCGGAACATGACCTCCTCCAGCGCCGGGTCGGCGGCCCCGCGCTCGGCGAACAGGTCGCGCAGGGTGTCCTCGAGCAGCGCGATCTGGGTGTCCTTGACGACCTCGACGCGGGCGAACAGCGGATGCGTCGACGGGTGGGTCATCAGGCTCAGCGCCAGCCGCTGCACGGGCAGCGTGGCGGCCGCGCCGGCCAGGATCCCGTCGATCATCGCGGCGAGCCGCTCGTCCGGGGTGCCGGTGACCCCGAGCAGGCCGGTCAGGCCCTCCAGGTACCGGCCGAGGAGTTCCACGACCAGTTCGTGCTTGCCGGGGAAGTAGTAGGTGACCAGCCCTCGGGAGACGCCGGCGCGCCCGGTGATGTCGGAGATCGTGGCGTTGTGGAAGCCCTTCTCGGCGAACACCTCGAGCGCGGCGCCCAGGATCCGCTCGCGCGACTGTTCCCGCAGGTGTTCGTTGGCCTGCGCCGACCGGGGCGACACAAGCGTTGACTGTACATCCGTCCAGTGAACACGGCTACCCGCGGGCGGCCCGGGCGTGGGTGATCGGGCTCACCGGTGACAATGGAGGGATGACCGCCACTCTGAGCAAGCCGGCGTTGCGGATCGGGCCATACCAGGTGGATCCGCCGGTGGTGCTCGCGCCGATGGCGGGGATCACGAACGTGGCGTTCCGGCGGCTGTGCCGGGAGTACGGGGCCGGGCTGTACGTCTGCGAGATGATCACCGCGCGGGCGTTGTTGATCGGCGACCCGAAGACGATGCACATGATGACCTTCGACGCCAGCGAGTCGCCGAGGTCGGTGCAGTTGTACGGGGTCGACCCGGCGACGATGCGGGAGGCGGTCAAGGTCATCGTCGGTGAGGGGTTGGCCGACCACGTCGACACGAACTGGGGTTGTCCGGTCACCAAGGTCACCCGGAAGGGTGGCGGGGCCGCTCTGCCGTACAAGCGGCGGCTGTTCGCGGACATCATCCGGGCCTGTGTGGAGGCGGCGGAACCGGCCGGGGTGCCGGTGACCGCGAAGTTCCGCATCGGGATCGACGACGAGCACCACACCTATCTCGACGCGGGGCGGATCGCCGAGGGCGAAGGCGCGGTGGCTGTCGCGTTGCACGCGCGGACGGCGGCGCAGCGGTACTCCGGGCAGGCGGACTGGAGCCACATCGCCCGGCTCAAGGAGGCCGTGACCACGATCCCGGTGCTCGGCAACGGTGACATCTTCACCTCCGGGGACGCGCTGGCGATGATGGAGCGAACCGGGTGCGACGGCGTCGTCGTGGGGCGCGGCTGTCTCGGGCGGCCGTGGCTGTTCGGGGAGTTGCAGGCGGCGTTCGCCGGTGAGCCGGTGCCGGAGGGGCCGAACCTGGGCGAGGTCGCGCGGGTGTTGCGCCGGCACGCCGAACTGCTCGTCGAGCACGACGGCGAGGAGAAGGGCGTGCGGGACCTGCGCAAGCACATGGCCTGGTACCTCATGGGCTTCCCGGTCGGCTCGCCGCTGCGTCGCCGGCTCGCGATGGTGTCGACGCTCGCCGAGTTGGACGACCTGCTCGGGGAGCTCGACCACGACGCGCCGTTCCCGTCCGCGGGCGAGGGGCCGCGCGGCCGGCAGGGCTCGCCGGGCCGCGTGACGCTGCCGTACGGCTGGCTCGACGACCCGGACGACCCGACCGTGCCGGCCGGCGCGGACATGATGCACTCGGGCGGCTGATCAACTCAGCCGGGCGGAGACCTGTCGGGTGACGCTCAGCAGCAGCGGGGCGATCCGTTCGGCACGGGCCGAGGTGAGGCGGGAGCGTGGCCCACACACGCTGATCGCCGCGATGACCACGCCGCGGACGCCGAAGACCGGGGCGGCGACCGCGCCGGCGTCCGGGTTCCGTTCGCCGCTCGACATCACGTAGCCACGCTCGCGGGCGTGGTCGAGGTCCCGGTTCAGTGCCGCGATCGCGTCCTGGTCGAGGTCGTACTGCTCCGACTCCAGGGCGATCGCGCGTTCGCGGAACTCGGGGTCGGCGTGGGCGAGCAGGATCTTGCCGCTCGCGCCGGCGTGCCACGGGCGGAAGACGCCGAGTTCCACGGTCATCCGCACGTGTCGCGGGCTCTCGAACTGCGCCACGTGCACCCGGCCGCCCGCGACCGGGCGGGACAGCAGCGTCGTCTCCTCCGTCCGGTCGCGCAGGTCGCGCAGCAGGGGCGCGGCCTCGCTCTCCAGCTTGGACAGGCTCAACGCCCTGGCGCCCATCGCCACCGCCGCGGAGCCGAGCAGGTAGCCCATCGTGCCGGGGTCCTGCTCGACCAGGTTCCGCGAGGTCAGCGAGCGGAGCACGCGGTGGGCGACCGACTTGCCCATGCCCAGCTCCGCGGCCACCTCGGTGACCCCGAGCGGTTCGGTCGAGTCCATCAACAGCAACAGGACGTCGGCGACGCGGTCGGCCGATTCCGTTCCACCGGTGGTTCCGCTGAGAGGAACCGCATGATGTAGCGACACCTGGATATCCCTCATTTTGAGCCGACGGCTTGACGCTCGATGCGGATAATCCTAGCGTACGAGCCTGTTGAACACCTCGAAACCGTGTTCCTCCCAAAGGAATTCCGAGGAGATTCGCGATGCTGCAATCGGCCAGGGTTCTCGATCTGACCTGGGTGCTCGGCGGCCCGTTCGGCGGCCAGCTCCTGGCTCAGCTCGGCGCCGAGGTGATCAAGGTCGAGCCGGCGGGAGGTGATCCCGCGCGGGAGATTCCACCGCACTACGTCGGCGATCTCTCGTCGTTCTTCCTGTCGGTCAACCGGGGGAAGAAATCGATCGCGCTCGATCTGAAGACCGAGGCCGGGCTGACCGCCTTCTACGACCTCGTACGCCGGTCCGACGCGGTGCTCTACGGGTTCGCACCCGATGTTCCCGAGCGGCTCGGCATCGACTACGAACGCCTTCGCGAGATCAATCCGGCGATCGTCGTGGGTGAGCTGATCGGGATTCACGACAGCGGCCCGTACAAGCGGGCGCCCGCCTACGACCTGGTGGTGCAGGCGCTCAGCGGCGTCATGAGCATCACCGGTGCTGAGGACGGCGAGCCGGCGCGCGTCGGGTACCAGATCGCCGACCTGGCCGGCGGGCTGTATCTGGCGCTGGGCGTGTCCGGGGCGTTGTACTCGGCGGGCAGGACCGGGCGCGGCGAGAAGGTGCAGGTCTCGCTGCTCGACGCGCAGTTGGGCCTGTTGACCTGGCAGGCGCAGAACTACTTCATCTCCGGTGAGGAGCCCCGGGCCAAGGGATCGCGCAGCCCGAACATCGCGCCGAGCGAGGCGTTCCGCTGCCGCGACGGTCGCTATCTCGCCGTGTCGCCGACCGGCGCGAGCTACTGGCGGGCTTTCTGCGCCGCCATGGGTGTGCCGGAGCTGGCCGACGACCCGCGGTTCAGCGACCGGTACAGCCGGCTGACGAATGTCGAGCAGCTGGTCGAGATCCTGCGGCCGCTGTTCCTCACCCGGGACGCCGCGACCTGGGGCAAGCACTTCTTCGACCTGCGGATTCCGGCCGCCCCGGTGCTCACCGTCTCCGAGGCGCTCGACCAGGAGACCGCGCGGTTGCGCGACATGGTCGAGGTCGCCGAGGACCCGAGGTCCGGCGAGCAGGTGAGCCTGCTCGGCAGCCCGGTCAAGTTCGATGGCGCGCGGCAGCTGCGTTATCCACCGAGACACGGCGCGGACACCGCCGACGTACTGGCGGAGCTGTGTGGCTATTCCGCCGAACGCATCGGCGAAGTCCTCGTCACCGATCCGAACCACGAACAGCAGAGGGAGCAGCATGACCAGGCCGAGTGATGTGAAGCCGCGGGAAGGGGACCTTCCGGGAACCCGCTGGGACGATTTCGAGATCGGTGCCGAGCTGCCGTCGTTCAGCTTCACGATCAGCCCGGAAATCGTCGCGGAGTACTCCCGCGCGATCGAGAACGATCCGAACGGCTATGTGCTCGACGGCAAGCGCGTCGCCATTCCGTCGATTCTCTCGGTCTATCTCATGGCGACCCTGTACCGGCGGTATCCACCGACCCAGGGCGGAATCATGGCGGGGAACAAGTTCCGTTACTACGGACTCATCAGCGCGGACAGCGACACGACGATCGTGGGCTCCGGCGAGATCCTGGACAAGTTCGAGAAGCGCGGCCGGCGGTACGTGCGTTATGTCGCGCGGTTCACGGGCGCGGACGGGAAGACGATCGCCGAGGCGGAGAACATCAGCACTTTTCCCAACTGAAAGCACGGTGCGCGACATGAAGAAGGACTACCTGATCACCCAGGAGATGATCGACCGCTACGGCGAGATCAACGGTGACAACGACATCATCCACTACGACGTCGAATACGCGCGAGAACGCGGGTTCAAGGCGCCCATCGCGCACGGTCTGATGGTCCAGGGCTACGCGAGTGCGCTCGGCGCCGAGAAGTACGGGGCGGACTGGTTCACCCGCGGCGAGATCGAGGTCAAGTTCGTCGGTCCGCTCTACCCGGACGAGACCATCACGGTCGAGATCGACGACGAGGGCCGGCTCGACGTGTCAGCCGGCGACCGCACCTGCATCGTCGGCAGCGCTCGGCTTCGCGATGCCTCGTGACCTGGAGACGCGCATCGCCGTCCACGACGAGGACGGCGTCACGATCCGCGGCCGGTCCCTCGAAGCGGACCTGATCGGGCGGGCCGGCTACGCCGACGTGCTCATGCTGGGCACGCTCGGCCGGCTGCCCGACCCGGACCAACGCCGGGTGCTCGACGGCTGCCTCGTCGCGTTGATGGAAGCCGGCCTCAACCCGAGCACCCTGGTGACCCGGATGACGGCCCTCGCGGCACCCGACCAGGCCCAGGCCGCGATGGCGGCCGGGCTGCTGACCGTCGGCGACGTCTACGTCGGCAGCGTCCAGGAGTGCGCCCGGCTGCTCGCGACGATCGCCGCCGCCGAGGACCCGGACCGGTCCGCGTCGGCGGCGGTCGACGACCTCCTCGGCCGGGCGGCACGCGTCCCGGGGCTCGGCCACGGACGGCACGGCGACGACGACCCGCGCGCACTCGCGGTCCTGCGGCTCGCGGCCGACCGCGGCTGCGCCGGAGAGCACCACGCCGCGCTGGACACGCTCCGCCGGACCACGGCGGAGCGGCTCGGCCGGTCCCTGGTGGTCAACGTGACCGGCGCCGTCGCGGCCGCCCTGCTCGACCTTGGCTTCCCGGTGTCGGCCGCCCGCCCGATCGCCCTCGCGGCCCGCGCCGGCGGCCTGGTCGGGCACGTGGTCGAGGAACTGCACCGACCGACAGCGAAGGACCTGTGGTCCGACGCGCGCTCCCGGGTCCGGTACCGCGAACCGGCCGGACCCGACCGGACTCACGAGCACGACCAGGAGGTGACGCCATGACCATCGACCGAAGGGCGTTCCTGTCGGCTTCGGCACTCGTCCTCGCCGCCAGCGCGTGCAGCGCGGTGGGCGGCGCGACCGACACCGCACAGCCGGCCGAGCGGGAGGGGCCGCTGTCCGACGCGGACTTCGCGTCGCTGGTGCGCGACGCCAAGGCCGAGGGCAAGGTCACCTTCTACTGCGTGCCCGGCGAGGAGACCATGCGCACCTGGGTCGGGCCGTTCCAGGACGAGTACGGCATCCAGGTCGAGATCTACCGGGCCACGGTGAGCGACATCTACCGGCGGTTCAGCGAGGAGAGCTCCGCCGGCCGGCACCTGGCCGACGTGGTGTCGATGAGCGTGCCCTCCTACATCCAGGACTCGGTGGACCAGGGCTGGGCGGTCCGGTACCGCACCCGCAACCACGACCACCTGGACCAGAAGCTGATCACGGCCGAGGCCGGCTACCCGATGTACGCGGTGATCACCTCGATCGCCTGGAACGAGAACGAGGTCAGCGCCGCGCTGCAGGAACGCCTCGTGCGGGGCGACTACACGGCGTTGCTGGACGAGGAGCTCAGCGGCCGGGTCGGGATCGTCGGGCCGACCGCCGGGGGTACCCAGCTCGGTACGCACGTGGCGATCGTCGACGACCAGAACCTCGGCTGGTCCTTCCTGGAGGACCTGAAGGCCGCGGACGCGGCGGTCTTCGAGAGCTCGGTTCCGTTCGTCGCCAACGATCTGGCCTCCGGCGAGTACGCCGCCGGCATCGGGGTTCCGGACGCGGTCGCCGTGCCGAGGATCTACGAGGGAGCACCGGTCCGGCTCGGCTACCCCGATCCGGCGCCGTCGTCGATGCACCAGTTCTTCGTCAGCGCCAACGCCCCGCACGGCGCGGCGGCCCGGCTGTTCCTGGAGTGGGGAACGAGCCTCGAAGCCCAGGACGCGCTCGCGGAGGTCTCCGGCGGGCTCGTCGGCCACCGCGAGTGGCGGGACCAGCGCGCGATCCGGACCGAGTCCTGGTACCAGCCGCCGGCCGGGGGCATCGACGTCGCCTGGCAGCGGGACCTGAGCCTGGACGACAGCGATCAGTTCATCGAGGAATGGCTCGACCGGCTCGGCTGAGAGCGCGGTGAGCGAAGGGAAACAGCGTGGACAGGACAATGGAGTCTCGGGTCGCGCCACCGGCGCGGCCGGTGTCGGAGTCGACGGTTGAGTCGGCCGCGCTGCGGGCCGAGGACGTGACGATCCGGTACGGCGACGTGACGGCGGTCGACCGGCTGTCCCTGACCGTCGGCCGGGGCGAGTTCACGGCGTTGCTCGGCCCGTCGGGGTGCGGCAAGACGACGTTCCTGCGGGCCATCGCCGGCCTCAACCAGCTGTCCGCCGGCAGCATCGCGATCGCCGGCCGGCCGATGGCGGACGGGCGGCTGCACGTGCCGCCGGAGCGGCGGCCACTCAACATGGTCTTCCAGTCCTACGCCATCTGGCCACACCTGTCCGTGCGGGCGAACGTCGGCTACGGCGTGCGCGGTCAGGGGATTCGGGGCCGGGAGCTGAAGGACCGCGTCGACGAGACCCTCGCGGCGGTCGGCCTGCTGCACTACGCCGACCGGTACGGCACCGAGCTCAGCGGCGGCCAGCAGCAACGCGTCGCGGTCGCGCGGGCGCTGGCGACCCGCCCGTTCCTGATGCTGTACGACGAGCCGCTGAGCAACCTCGACGCCGGCCTCCGGGAACAGGTCCGGGAGCAGATCGTCGACCTGCACCACAGGTTCGACACGACGACCATCTACGTCACGCACGACCAGGCCGAGGCGCTGTCGATGGCCGACCGGGTGGTCCTGATGAACGCCGGGCGGATCGAACAGGAATCCGACCCCCGGTCGCTCTACCACCGGCCGGAGTCGGAGTTCGCCGCGCGGTTCGTCGGGCAGATCAACGCGCTGCCGGCGACAGTGGCCGAGGTCGGCGAGGACTTCACCGACGTCGCACTGCTCGACCAGCCGGGCCGGACCCTGCGCCTGCGGGGCTCGCGACGGCCGAGGACGCCGGGTGCGGCCGGGCAGGCCGTCGTCCGGCCGGAGTACTTCGAGGTGACGACGGGCGGCGACGCCTCGGACGACACGCGGAACGTCTTCGTCGGCGAGGTGACGCGGGCGGCCTTCATCGGTTCGCGGATCCAGTGCGTGGTCGCCACCGGGGCCGTCGACCTCGCGGTGGAGGTCAGCGGTGTCCGGGAGATCCGGCAGGGCGACCGCGTCTCGGTGCGCGTCGACCCGGCCAGGATCATCTGGATCGACGAGCAGCCGAGCGAGGAACGATGAACACGCCGCTGTCGCGATCCAGGGCGCCGTGGCGGTTGCGGTCGGTGCTGCTCGTCGTCGGCCTCGGGCTGTTCGTCGGCTCGCCGATCCTGGCGATGTTCTACGGCGCGGTGCGGCCGGCGTCGCTGACCGCACCGCCGCTGGAGTTCACGTTCGACGCGCTCGCCGACGTGTACCTGTCGGGCGAGGTCTGGCTGTCCCTGCTCGGCACCGTGGGCATCGCGCTCGCGGTCGCGCTGATCGCGACCCTGGCCGGCGGCGTGCTGGCGTGGCTCACCGCGCGCACCGACGTCCCCGGCAAGGGCGTGATCGAGCTGCTCGTGCTGGCGCCGCTGTTCACCTCCCCGTTCGTGGCGGCGATCGCCTGGTACGCCCTGGCCGCACCGCGCTCCGGGCTGCTCAACCTCGCGCTCGCCGAGGTGTTCGGAGCCAACGGTCCGGTACTGAACGTCACGTCGGCGGTCGGGATCGTCTGGGTGCTGGCGCTGGTGTCGATGCCGTACGCGTACGTGTTCATCTCGAGTTCGCTGCGGAACATGGATCCCGCGTTGGAGGCGGCGTCCTATGTCAACGGGGTCGGCACCGTGCGCACGATCACGCGGGTGACGCTGCCGCTCGCGACCCCGGCGATCGGCTCGTCGGTCATGTTCATCACGATCTTCTCGGCCGGGATCTTCTCGGTGCCCGGGGTGCTCGGGCGGCAGCTCGGGTTCGACCCGCTGCCGGTGCTCATCTACCGCTCGGTCTCGCAGTTCCGCGCCGACTTCGCCGAGGCCGCTGCGCTGGCCACGCTGCTGTTCCTGCTCAGTGCCGCGTTCCTCTACGCCTACCGGCGGCTCACCCGGCTGGAGCAGCGGTTCGTCACCGTGTCCGGCAAGGGGTTCCAGCCCCGGCTGCTGCCGCTTGGCCGGCTGAAGCCGTGGGTGCTCGGCGGGATCACCGGCTACGCGGTGGTCTGCGTCGCGCTGCCGCTGCTCGCGCTGGTCATCGCGGCGCTGTCGCCGTTCGCCTCCCGGGACTTCGCCAGTATCGAGCTGAGCACCGCGGACATGGTGGCGGTGCTGGCCGACCCGGCGGTGCACGGGGCCGCGGTGAACACGCTCATCGCGGTCGTCGTCTCCGCGCTCGCGTGTGTGGCGATCTCGCTGGTCAGTGTGTTCGTCGCCCGGGTCAGGGGGCGCGGGGTCACGTCGTCGCTGCTGGACTACGTGAACAGCTTTCCGCTGGCCGTGCCGGGCATCGTGCTCGCGGCCGGGCTGGTCTGGGTCTACATCGGGTCGCCGCTCTACGCGACGCTGGCGCTGATGATCATCGCGTACGTGATCTCGCACGTGCCCCACTCGTACCGGCTGATCCACAACGGTGCGCTGCAGGTGTCCCGGGAGCTCGAGGAGGCCTCGGCGGTGAACGGCGTGGGCCGGACGCGCACGGCGATGCGGATCACGACGCCGCTGCTGCTGCCGTCGATCTACGCGTCGGTCGTCATGGTGACGATCTTCGTGATCCGCGAGGTGAACTCGGTGATCCTGCTCTACACGCCGGGTACCCGGGTGTTGTCGGTGCTGACCTGGGACTACATCGCCGACGGGAACCTGTCGCGGGCCGCGAGCCTCGGGTTGCTCCAGACCGCGTTCCTGGTGGCGGTGCTGGTGGTCGCCCGGCTCGTGTTCCGGGTGAACCTGACCAGCGCGTACCGGTGACTACTCCTGGCAGGTGGCGCCGCGCAGGGCTCGCACCTTGCTCTCGTAGGTCCGTTCGCTCGTGGTGGCCTGGATCTGGAAGCAGTACTGCTGGCCCGGCTCGACCTCGACGGTCATGGAGGTCACGCTGCCGACGAGGTCGACCTTCGGCTCCGACTTCCCCTCCTCGGCGATGACGACCGCGTAGGTCATCGTGTGCGAGCCGGTCCAGTTGAGCTCCACATGGTCGACCAGGTCGGTCGGCTCGGCGAGTTCCACGACGACGTCGCTGGACGCGGCGTCGGTCGAGGCGGGTTCGCGGGCGGTGACCTCCAGGCCCTCCGGCTCGCTGCGCAGGGCCATCACCAGGACGAAGCCGAGTACGAGGAGGAGCAGGCCGGCGCCGGCGACCAGGTCGTAGCGCAGCTTCCGGTGGTCCGTCTCGGTGGGCGTGGAGACGGCCCAGGGGTCGGGCGGCGCGGCGACGGGATGCCCGACCCGGACGAACGGCTCCGAGTGCGCGGGCCCCTCGACCACGACCGGCCGCGGCTCGAAGGGGTCCTCGGCGGGTGCCTGCGGTGGCGTCGGCCCGGCCGTTGGTTCGGATGCCTGCGGCGTCGGCCGGGCCGGTGGTTCGGCTGCTTCCGGTTCGGGTGCTTCCGGCGGCGTCGAGGCCGGCGGTTCGGACGTCTCCGGCAACGTTGTCTGGGCCGGCGGTTCGAGTGGCTCCGGCGGCGTCGGCTGGGCCGGTGGTTCGGGCGCCTTCAGCGATGTCGGCAGGGCCTGCGTTTCAGGTGCCTCCGGGGTCGCCTGGGCCGGCGGTTCGGGTGCCTCCGGCGGCGTCAGGTGGGTCGACGGTTCGGGTGGGTCGGCGGGGGCCTGGGGCGCGGGTGCGCTGTGGGTGACCGACACCGATCGGACGCGTTCCCTGCGGAGGGCACGGAGTTGGGCGGCCTGGTCGGGTGCTTCCGCCGGCTGTTCCGGCGACCAGTGGACGTCGTCACCTTCGTCCGGAGCCGACTTCGGTGGCTCGACGACAGGAGCCGGGGGCTTGGGGGTCGGAGTCGGAGCAAGGGGAACCGACAGCGAGAACCGTGGAGCCGATGCCGGCGACTGCGAAACCTCGGGCGGCGGCGAGGAAACCTCGGCCGGAGGCGGAGACACCTGGGCCGGAGGCGCCGAAGCCTGGGCCGGAGACGGCGAAGCCTGGGCCGGAGACGGGGAAACCGGCGCGGGCGGCGGGGAAACCGGCGCGGGCGGCGGGAAGACCGGCGCGGGCGGCGGGAAGACCGGCGCGGACGGCGGGGGCGGAGACACCTGCGCCGGAGGCGGCGGCACCTGGAGCGTGGCCCGCGGCGGAGACGAAGAGGGGTGTGGCGGAACCGGGGGCGAACCCGCGGGCGGAGACACCTGAACCGGCGGCGGTGGAACCGGCAGCGGTATCGGCGCCGAACCGGCGCGCGGGGGAACTGGAGTCTGAGTGACCCGAGCCGGTGGTGGATAGGCCGGCGGCGGCGCGGCGGGGTAGCCGCCGCCCCTGGGGGCTACCGCGAAGTCGTCGAAATCGTCGAAGTCGTCGGAGAGGTAGGGGGTGGGCTGGGGCGGAGGGGGTTGCTGGAGCGGGCGGGACGGCGCGGGCGGCGGTGGTGGCGGTGGCGGGAGTTGCGGGCCGTCGAAGTCGTCGAAGTCGTCGGTGGCGGGGCGGGGTGGGGCGTCGGGGAGCATGTCGGCCAGTTGGTCGGCGACGGCTCGGGTGTCCTCGGGGCGGCGGGTCGGGTCGGTCGCGAGCAGGCGGGCGACCAGGGTGGACAGGCCAACCGGGACGTTCGGGGCGTTGATCGCCGGTACCGGTTCGCCGAGGATGCGCAGGACGCGTTCGCCGGGTTGCTCGCCGAGCCGGCCGGGGTGGGGGGAGCGGCCGCTCAGGGCGTAGTGCAGGACCGCGCCGAGGCCGTACAGGTCGGTGCTCGGGTTCAGCTCGCCGGTGCGCAGCGTCTCCGGCGGCAGGAACTCGATGGCGTACAACGGATCCCGGGCGAACGCGTGGCGCAGCGTCACGCCGAAGTCCGCCAGCACCGGCTCACCGGTGCGGCGGAACAGGATGTTGTGCGGGGAGATACCACCGTGCACCACGCCGGACTCGTGCGCGGTGGCCAGCGCGAGCGCCACCGCGCGGCCCAGCACCACGACGTCGGGGTGCGGCAGCTGACCGACGCGGTCCACCAGGGCCGCGAGCGACTGGGTGCACAGCTCCATCCGCACCGCTAGCTCGCCGGTGTCCAGCTCGTCCACGCCGTCCACCGGCAGGATCGAGCTGACCCCGCGCACGGCCGACAGCTTCGCCTGTTCCTTGTTGTACGCGGTCAGGGTGCGCTTGTCCGGCCGCTTCGGGAAGACCTTCCACGCGACCGGGACCCCGGCCCGCTGCCCCGAGTAGACGGTCGCCACCGGGCCGTCGCCGATGCGGTTCAGCTCAGCGCTGTTGATCGTCGCCATTACTCCCGCCGCGCCAGGTCGAGGTACGCACAGCTGTTCACCAGCAACGGTCGCAAATCGGCCAGCAGTCCGTCCAGTACCTCGGTGGTGCCGGACGGCTCGTTGAGGTCGGCCGCCACCTTCGCCCGCACCTCGCAGGTGTGCCACATGCTCGGCGCGACGTGCCCCCACTGCCACAGCTCGTAGCTGCCGGCCGGGACCACCGCCACCGGCTCGTCCAGCTGGGGGAACCCGAGCGCGTAGTCGTCCGGGTCCGCCTCCGAGTTGCCGAGGCCGACGAGCATGGGGGCCAACCGGTACGTCTCGACGAACGCCACCGCCTCCGCCCCACCGGCGACCGGCACCAGGGCGAGCAGCCCCTTCTCCACCAGCTCGTCGAGGTGCCGGCGAACGTCGGTCAGCTCGGACTCCTCGGCCAGGCGCAGCAGGTCGTCGGTGGTCCACACCGGCGAACCGTCGACCGGCGCACCGTGCGCGAGCACCCAGACGCCGAACTCGTCCTGGGTGAGCGTGCGGTGCTCGACGCCGACGCGCAGCACCTGCACCTCCTCCGGGTGCCGCTCGCCGACGTAGTGGCCGATCGGAAACACCAGGTGGCTCATGGCAAACCCTCGATCCGCACGTCCAGGCAGGTCACGCGGCCGGCGAGCAGGTGGGGCAGCACGCTGATCGCGCCGGCCAGCATCCGCTCCGGGTCGGTCTGCTCCGGTTCGGTCGCCCCGGCCCGCCTGGCGGACTCGGCCGCCTCCTCGCAGGCCGACCACAGGTCCGGCGACAGGTTGGCCCACTGCCACAGGTCGTACATCGCACCGGTCATCACGGCCATCGGCTGGTAGAGCAGCCCGACCGAGAACATCCACGGGTACTCGGCGCTGTTGCCCAGCCCCAGCGCGAGCGGCAGCAGCCGGTGGCCCTCGGCGAACTCCCGCGCCGACTCGGCGGTGGTCAGCAACCGGTCGCGGACGAGGTCGGCGACGACCTCCGCGCCGTGCTCGGCCCGCAGGTCGTCCTCGGTGACCGAGGGCACCGAGCCGTCCTCGGCCGGCGTCCCGTGCGCCGCCGTCCACGCGGCGAAGCGCGCCGGGTCGAGGTCGAAGACCTCGGCGCCGACCCGGACCTGCTGCACGGGTGCGGTCACGCCGTCCCCGACGTGGAAGGCCCCCAGGTCGTGCCCGACCGGGAGGACCCGCGTGCCGCTCTCCACCCCCGCCACCTCCTGTCCTGTCCGCTAGCTGCCGAACCGGTACCGGCGCCGTCCTTGTCGGGTCATCGTAAAACCGCCCGCCGAGGTGGCGGGCCGGTCGGCAGGTTGCTGCCGCCGGACGAGCCCCGTCAGGAAGACCGCCCATGAACACGACAGGCCTGGTCCGGGTGACCGTCGCGGCGCCCGCCAGACGAATCGACCTCGCCCTGCCCGAGCGCTCCCCGCTCGCGGAGCTGCTGCCCGGCCTGCTCCGCCACGCCGGCGAGAACCTCGCCGACGCGGGCGCCCGCTCCGGCGGCTGGGTGCTGCGCCGGCCGGACGGCACGGTGCTCGAACCCGCGCGCCCGCTGGCCGCGCAACGCGTTCGCGACGGCGAGATCCTGCACCTCACCCACGCGCACGTCGACTGGCCGGAGCTGGAGTACGACGACCTGGTGGACGCGATCGCCACCGGTTCGGCCCGTACCGGCGCCACCTGGGGCCCCCGGCACACCCGCGCCGCCGGCCTCACGCTCGGCGCGCTCGCGGTGCTGCTGTGCCTGGTGGCCGTGCTGCGGACGGGCGCGCCGTGGAGCGGGCCCGGCTGGTGGTCGCTCGGGCTGGCGGCGCTGCTGCTCGCCGGCGCGGTTCTGCTGGCCAGGGCGGCCGGTGACACCGGGGCGGCCGCGGTCGCCGGCGGCGTCGCGCTGCCGTTCGCGTTCACCGGCGGCGCGCTGGTGTTTGCCGGGGAACGGGCGCTGACCGACCTCGGCGCCGCACACCTGCTGGCCGCGTGCGCCGCGCTGCTGCTCGCCGCCATGATCGCGTTGTTCGGCATCGTGGACCGCGCGGCGCTGTTCGTCGGCGCCGGCACCGTCGGGGTGCTCGGGATCGTCGGCGGCTGGCTCACCACGCTCGACTCCCTGGAGGCCTACGAGACCGCGGCGCTGCTCGCCGGGTTCGGGCTCGCGTTCTCGCCGGTGCTCGCGCCGTTGTCGATCCGGCTGTCCAGGGTGCCCATGCCGGTGCTGCCCCGGGACGCCGTCGACCTGCTGCGGGACGAGCCGCAGCCGCCGCGCACCGCGGTGTACGCGGCGGTGCTGCGCGCGGACAGCCTGCTCACCGGAATGGTGACCGGGCTCGCCCTGGTCGTGGTGGCCTGTCACCTGTGGCTGATCACCAGCACCAGCGAGGCCGGGCTCATCCTGGTGATCGTCCTGACCCTCGGCTTCCTGCTCCGCGCCCGGCTGTACCCGATCCTGCGGCAGCGGGTGGCGGTGCTGGGCGCCGGGCTCGCCGGGGCGCTGTGCCTGGTGCTCGGGCCGCTGATGGCCGACCGGGCGGAGCTGCTCGCGATCACCGGGCCGTGCCTGCTGCTCGCCGGGGTGGCGATCGCGCTGCTCGGCGTCGTGCACAGCCGGCAGGAGGCGAGTCCGTACCTCGGTCGGTACGCCGAGATCCTGGAGGTGCTGCTGGTGCTGGCGATCGTGCCGATCATGTGCTCGGTGCTCGGCCTCTACGGCTACGTGCGCGGACTGGCGGGCTGACCCATGGCATCGAAGCGCGACCAGCTGCACGCCTACCAGTTCCTGGTCCAACGGGTGGTCTCGGCGTTGGTGAGCAGGGAGAGCGACCCGGAGCAGCCGCCGTTCCGCAGGCCGAGCAACGCGGCGTTCGGCGGCATCGCGATCGCCATCGTCGCGCTCGCCGGGGTCGGGGTGTACGGGTTGATCAACCCGGGCGGCAACGACTCATGGCGCGACGGCAAGTCGGTCATCGTCGAGGAGGAGACCGGAACCCGGTACATCTACCTGGAGGAACGGCTGCACCCGGTGGCGAACTACGCCTCGGCGCTGCTGGCCATCGGCGACCACGCGGAGACCCTCAGCGTGTCGCGCGACTCGCTCGCGGGGGTGCCGCGAGGGCCTCGGATCGGCATCCCGGACGCGCCGGACGCGCTGCCCGGGACCGGGCAGCTGCTCACCGACCCGTGGACGCTCTGCTCGCAGCCGACTCCCGACGCGACCGGCACGACCGTGCCGCTGTCCGTGCTCATGGTGGGCCAGCCGGCGGCGGGCGGGCAGCGGCTCGCCGACCGGGCCGTGCTCGCGGAGGTGCCGGAGACCGGTGAGCTGTACCTGGTGCTGAACGGCTACCGACACCTGATCAGCAAACCGGACGCGGTGGTCATCGGGTCGGCGCTGCGGGCGACCGCGCCGATCCGGGTCGGCCCGGCGGTCATCGAGGCGATCCCGCTCGGCCGGCCGCTCGCGCCGATCCCGGTGGAACGGATGGGCCAGCCGACGAACGTGCTGGGGCCGAAGTCGGACGTCCGCGCCGGGCAGCTGTTCGAGGTGCCGACGTCGGACGGCGTGCAGTACTACCTCGCCGAGGTCGACCAGCTGCGGCCGATCACCGAGCTGCAGTACGAGATCCAGCGCGGCTACCGGGAAACCGCCGCCGCCTACCCGGGCGCCGAACCGACCGCGCGGCCGCTCGGCCCGATCGAGGCGAACGCCGCGCCCCAGGCGCGGAAGGACCCGCCGAAGGAGGGCGATCCGCCCACGACCCGGCCGGAGTTCGGGTCCGGGGACGACACCGCCACCCTGTGTCTGACCTTCGAGTCCGGCTCGGACGTGCCTCGGCTGACCCTGGAACCGGCGATGCCGGCGATCGACCCGATGTCGGCGACGCCGCAGCGGACCGAACGAGGTGCCGCGCTCGCGGACCGGGTGCTGGTGCCGGCGGGACACGCGGTTGTCGTGGAGGCGGTGCCGTCGATGGACGCCCCGAGGGGCACGCTGCTGGTCGTCACCGACCAGGGCCTCGCCTACCCGTTGGCCCAGGCCGAGGTGCTCGAGGTGCTCGGTTACGGCGGTGTGGAACCGGTCCGCATGCCGTCCGGCCTGGTCACCAGGATTCCCATCGGTCCCGGGCTGAGCCACGACGCCGCGCTGCGCCGCTGACCCGGCGAACGCGAAAGCCGGGCCCCGGGGATCTCGCCCCGAGGCCCGGCTTTCGCAGTGGGTGGATCAGCCGTACAGGCGACGGGACTCAGCCGAGGGGGCGGTGCTCTCCCCGACCTGCCACAGGTCCTCGTCCAGGATGTCCCCGCCCGCGGGAAGCTCCGCTTCGGGAACCGATGCGGGCGCGGCCGGGACACCGGTCGAGAACCGGGTGTCGGGCTGGGTGTCGGAGCGGCCGGCGAGCATGGCCGGGAGTCCGGGCGTGCTGTCGTCCCGGCGCCGACCACGGTTCGTGGTGGGGATCTTGGCGGCGCCGGAGCCGGGCGGGTTCCCGCCCTGCCCGGCGGCACCGGCGGCACCCATACCGCCCATGGGCGGCGGCATCATCGGCGGCATGCCGCCCATACCGCGACCGGAGCTGGCCGCCGTGGTGCCGTTCGGTGGCGCGACCGGCGCGTTCCGGGCCGGAGCCGGGTTGTCCGGGCCGACGACGGGCCCGGCGGCGTTCAGCCGCGACCCACCGCCCGCGCCGCCACCACCGCCGACGCCGCCACCAACGCCACCGCCACCGCCAACGCCACCACCGATGCCGCCCAGCCCGCCGAACCTGCCGACCGGCGGGATGGCGCCGCCACCGACCGGTGGGATGGCGCTGCCACCCGGCGGCGGCAGGGTCGGCGGCGTGCCCGGTGGGATGTTCGGCGGGAGGTTCGGCGGGGGCAGCGTGCTGCCGGGCGGCGGGATCGTCGCCCCGCCGCCGAGGCCACCGCTCAGCTCGGGCATGCCGGCGGGAGGAATCGTGGCACCCCCACCACCGGCGCCGCCGCCACCAGCGGCACCACCGCCAGCACCACCGCCAGCACCACCGGCAGCACCACCGGCAGCGCCGCCTGGCGGCTGCTGTGCCTGCTCACCGCCGGGAGCACCGCCTGGCGCACCCCCGGGAGCCCCGCCGGGTGCGCCGCCGGGTGCACCACCGGGAGCGCCGCCAGGGGCGCCGCCGGGGCCACCACCCGGTGCGCCACCGGGGCCACCGCCAGGAGCACCGCCGGGGCCGCCAGGGGCCGCGCTGTTCGGTGTCGGGCCCGCCGGGCCGCCGGGGCCGCCCTGGTCGTTGACGCCGGTCCACGGCACCTTCGCGTCGGCCTTCTCGACCGCGTCACCGGCGACCATGTACAGGTCGCCGAGCGCCGTCATGTAGTACGCCGCCTCGCGGCTGTAGAAGTCCTCGATCTGCTGCGGCGTGGTCGCGTTGACGGCCGGCTGGATGTGCGACTGGAGCACCACGTAGGGGGTGCCGACGCCGCCGGCCGCGTTCACCGCGTCCTGGATCTCCGCGAGCTTCGCCAGCGCCTTGTTCCGCGCGGCCACCATCTCACCCACCGCGAAGGCGGTCTTCGGGATCTGCCCGGCCACCGCTCGCAGGGCCGCGGGGGCGCCGCTGCCCTGGATGGCGTCGCGCCACTGCATCATCGTCTTGTGGCTCTCGCGGGAGCGGGCGACGAACGCCTCGCCGTCGACGCCGCCGTAGGCCGCCTCCGCCCGGTTCGTGGCGTTCTGGAAGGTGTCGGCGGTCGTGCCAAGCTCGGCGCCGACCTGCTCCCACATCGTGGCCTTGCCCTCCAACACCGACGCGTTGTTCCGCTCCGCCGCGGCGATGTCGTACTGCTGGTCCACGGGCATCGTGGAGTAGTCCGTGAGTGCCATGTCCGCTACTCCTGCTCGAACGCTTCGGCGTCGATGCTCATCTCGTCGGGAACGCCCACCGGCCGCTCACCGGGGCTGGCGTTGGCCACGTCGAACGCCCGGACGTCGTACTCGGCGTCGGTCAGGTAGTTGATCTCGCCGGCCATGGACTGGTCGGCGCTCACGTACAGGTTCGTCGCGTGGTGTGCGGTGTTCGTGTACGCCTGCAGGCCGGTGTTGCACTCCGGCACGTACTGGCCGAGGGACTGGGAGGCGATGTGGTCCTTCTGGGAGAAGTACTGCCCCTCGGCCATCTGGCTCTGCAGCGCAGACAACTGCGGCGGCGTGACGCCCCCACCTGCCTGGTAGCCGGCCATCTCGCCGGTCTGCATGTAGAGCATGCCGCTCATCGGCGCACCTCCTGGTCCTCGTCGAGGAACTCGACGGTGGCCGGCGCGTCGTGCCCGGCCGAGGTCCGCTGCCGCACGGCGGCCGCGAACGGGTCGGGCACCCCGGCCTTGCCGGACAGCATCGCGGGCAAACCGGGGGTCGGGGTGTCCTCGTCGTCCGGCCGGCGGACCGGCCGGCGGGCGAGACCGGCGCCGATGCCGGCGTCGGTCGCCGAACCGCCTGCCCCGAGCGCGGCGGCGCCCATCATCGGCATCATCGGCGGCACGGCGCCCACCCCGGCCGTGCCGGTCACCGCGGCCGGAGCCGGCGTCGCCAGCGGCTGCGGGATCACCGGTGCGGCGGCCGCCGCCGGTGCGGTCAACGGGCTGACCGGGGGCGCGGCGACCGGGATGGCCGTCGGCCCGATCCGCGCCGGGGGCACACTCGGCATCCGGACCGCACCACCACCACGGGCGGCACCACGGGCGACCGCGGCGCCGACGACCGGCGCGATCGGCACCCCGGCCGGCCCGGCGGTCGCCGGGGGTGCGACCGGCGGCGCGGCGGGCGGGGGCGAGACCGGCGGCATGGCCGCCGGCGCGAGGCCACCGCCACCGCTGAGCTCCGGCGACATCGACTCCACGACGGGCGCTTCCTCGGCGTCCACACCGGACTCCCCGGACTCGCCCGCAGAGTCCACACCGGACTCACCGCCGGTGGCCGACAGCTCCGCGCCGGCCGCGCCCTTGGCGAACAGGGAGGTGAGGGCCGCGTTGTCCGCGCCGGGCGGAAGCGCACCGCCACCGCCGGCGAAGGAGCCCGACTGCGCGGTTGCGCCGACGCCGCCACCCTGGATGCCCTGCCACTGGGTGCCGCTGCCGGCCGCCGCCACCTTCTCGCCGGCCGCCGCGTAGTCCTTGGCCAGCTTGTTCATGATCGCGCCGGCCGCCTGCTGCAGTTGGAGCAGGATCGCCTGGATCGCCCCGCCGACGAGCGGGTTGGACGCGAGCGGCTTGAGCTGGTCGGCGATCTTCTTGAACCGCAGCACGGTTTCGTGGGTCGGCGGGATCGCGCCGGCGACCGCCTCGAGGTCCGGACTCGGGTTGTTGCCGTTGACGTTCTGGTCCCAGGTGGTCAACGTCCGCTGGCTGGCCTCGGCGCTCTCGAGCCAGCGCTCGCCGACCTGGTCCTGCCAGTCCGGGGCGAGATTCCTGGTGGAACTGCCGAAGCTCTGCGCGGCCGAGCTGAGCGAGCTGCCGGCCTGCGTCCACATGGCGGCCTTCTGCGACAGCAGCGCCGCGCTCGGCAGCTCCGAGGCGATGTGGGCGAGCTGGGTCTCCAGGTCGATCTTGGTGTAGTCCAGCACCTCAGGCCTCCGTCTCGGCGATGCTGTTGATGCCACTGGCGTTGGCGTCCTCCGTGGAGGCGTACGCCGCACCGGTGCCGTTGACGCTGTCCTGGTACGTCCGCACGCCCTGGTTCGCGTCGGCCAGGTACCGGACCAGGTTCTGTTCGCCGGTCTGGTCCTTGGACGTGAAGTCGACCTGCTGCGCCATGATCCCCGAGACCGGGCCGGCCGCCCGCACCGTCTCGGGACCCACGGGCCGGTAGGCCAGCATCGAGCTCGTTCGCCCGTGAATCCTGTCCGTCATCGTTCCTCCCTGCTCGACTGCAACCGGCTACGAGCCACTACTCCGGACGGGGCGTCCAGGCCAGCTGCACCATCTTCGGATTGCCCCTACGGGTGATGACCTTGGCCCGGCCGGGGGGCAGCGGCTCGGCCCGGTACCCGCTCAGCAGCGGGCCCTCGTCCTTGGTGCCGGACATCAACATGCCGATCGCACCGACGTCCCGGAGGCGGTTGAGGAACGGCTCGTACAGACCCCGCCCGGCGCCGCCGAACCGGCGGGTGACGATGACGTGCAGTCCGATGTCCCGGCCCTGCGCGATGTACTCCATGATCGGCATCATCGGGTTCTCCTCCATGGTGAGAACCAGGTCGTAGTCGTCGACCAGGACGAAGATCTCCGGGCCGTTCCACCAGTTCCGCCCGCGCAGCTGCTCGGGGGTGACGTCCTTGCCGGGCAGCCGCTCCTTCATCGCGTCCGCCAGCACCTGCATGTAGCCGCCGGTCATCCTGGTGTCGGTGCCATAGCCGAGCAGGTGGTCCTTCGACACCTCGCCGAGCAGGGACCGGCGGTGGTCGATCATGATGATCCGCGCCTGCTCGGGGGTGTAGGTGTCGGTGATCCGCTTCGCCATGGAGCGGATGAACGTCGTCTTGCCGCAGTCGACGTCCCCGATCAGCACCACGTGCGCGTCGTTCGCGAAGTCGAACCGCACCGGCGCGAGGTCCTCCTCGGCGATGCCGACCGTGAGGGCGAGCTTCTCCGGGTCGTCGCTGGGCAGGGCGATGTCGGGCAGCCGTCCCGGCAGCATCCGCACCGGCGGCGCCGGCTCACCCGGCCAGGCCTGCCCGATCCTCGCGACGAGGTCGGCGACCCCCGAGGACAGGTCGTCGGCGGTGCCCCGCCCGTCGATCCGGGGCAGCGCGGTGAGGATCTGGTGCTTGCTCTGGCCGAGTCCCCGACCGGGGGAGCGCTCGGGGACGCGGAGCGCGCCCTGGCGGTCGATCATGGTGTCGATCGGGTCGCCGAGGCGCAGCTCGACCTTGCTGCCGAACAGGTCACGCACCTGCATCCGCAGGTCGAACGAGCGCGCGACGGTGCCGATCAGGTGCACGCCGTACGCCAGACCGCGAGCCGCGATGGTGGAGACGATCTCCTCCTGGTCGTCGAAGTCCTTGCGCAGCGTCAGCCAGCCGTCGATCACCAGGAACACGTCGCCGTGCGGGTCGTCGACGGTGCCGT
Source organism: Actinophytocola gossypii (assembly GCF_025165815.1). Classification (GTDB taxonomy): domain Bacteria; phylum Actinomycetota; class Actinomycetes; order Mycobacteriales; family Pseudonocardiaceae; genus Actinophytocola; species Actinophytocola gossypii. The sequence goes on from NZ_JAFFZE010000016.1 coordinate 295,189, forward strand.
TGGCCCGCATCGCCCGGTAGCTGGGCATGCCGTCGATGTCCAGCTCGGCGAAGCGGCGCTCCCGCTCGGTCAGGATCGTCGCGACCTCGGCGATCGTCCGGCGTACCGCGCCGACGTTCTGCCGGCCGGCCACGCCGCCGACGTGCGGCAGGTCCCGGATCGAGGCGAGCGAGCCGCCGCCGAAGTCCAGGCAGTAGAACTGGACCTCCCTCGGCGTGTGGGTGACCGCCATGCCGGCGATCAGCGACCGCACGGCGGTGCTCTTGCCGGACTGCGGCCCGCCGACGACGACGGCGTGCCCGGAGCCACTGGCGAGGTCGAGCACCAGCGGGTCGCGCCGCTGGTCGAGCGGGCGGTCCACCACGCCGAACACCGCGCTCAGCCGGCCGACGAAGGTGTCGTCCTTCGGCCGCAGCCCGCGCTCGGGATCCACCACCAGCTCGCCGAACAGCTGGTCGATCGTGGGGGGCTCGTCCAGCGGCGGCAGCCAGACCTGGTGCGCGGGCGTGCCCCGGCCGGCGAACCTGGCCACCAGGATGTCCATCAGGCTCTCGCCGACCGCGTCGTCGTCGACCTCGTCCGGCACCGTCTCCACCGGCTTCTCCTCCTCCTCGACGTCCGGGGCGACGTAGGCGGTGGAGTACACGTTGAGGCCGACGGGTTCCTGGTCGCCGGTCGCGGCCGGGCCCGGCTGGTCGGCGCGGTGCACCCCGGACACGTACGCCGAGCGGAAGCGGACCATCGGCTCGTCGCCGAAGCGGAGGAAGCCGTGGCCGGGGCGGGAGGGCAGGGAGAACGCGTCCGAGACACCGAGCACGGACCGGCTGTCCATCTCGGAGAACGTGCGCAGGCCGATCCGGTAGGACAGGTGCGCGTCCAGTCCGCGCAGCCTGCCCTCGTCGAGCCGCTGGCTGGCCAGCAGCAGGTGCACGCCGAGCGCGCGGCCGATCCGGCCGATCTGGACGAAGATGTCGATGAAGTCGGGCCGGGCCGACAGCAGCTCGGAGAACTCGTCGCACACCACGAACAGCGTGGGCACCTCGGGCAGCGGCGCGCCGGCCGCCCGGGCCTTCTCGTAGTCGCGGAGGGAGGAGTAGTTGCCGGCCGCGCGCAGCAGCTCCTGGCGGCGGAGCAGCTCGCCGTTGATCGCGTCCGCCATGCGGTCGACCAGCGGCAGCTCGTCGGCGAGGTTGGTGATCACCGCGCTGGTGTGCGGGAGCTTGTCCAGGGTGGCGAACGTGGCGCCGCCCTTGAAGTCGATCAGCGCGAAGTTCAGCGAGTTCGGCGGGTGGGTGACCGCGAGCGCGAGCACGAGCGTGCGCAGCAGCTCGCTCTTGCCGGAGCCGGTCGCGCCGATCAGCAGGCCGTGCGGGCCCATGCCGTCCTGCGCGGACTCCTTCAGGTCGAGCTCGATCGTGGTCCCGTCCGGGCGGATGCCGAACTTGACCCGCAGCCGGTCCCGTCGGGGGCGCGGTACCCACGTGTCGGTCGGGTCGAACGCGTACGGGTCGCCCAGCTCGAGCAGCTCCTCCAGCCCCAGCTCCGCGCTCAGCGGCGTCTCGCCCTTGGCGCCCTCGGTCAGGCGCAGCGGCGCGAGCTGGCGGGCGAGCGCCTCCGCGGCGACCGTCGACAGCGAGTCGGCGCGGCCGAGCGCGATGTCCCCGTCGGCGGTCGTACTCGTCAGCGCGCCGTCCTCGGCGACGGACAGGACCATCGCGTACCGGTCCGGCCCGCGCGGCGGCTCGTGGGTCAGGTCGATCAGCGTGGCGCCCTCGACGCCCGCGCCGCTCGCCAGGTGGTCCGAGCCGGCGATCTCGCCGCCGTCGAGCACGACCACCAGGTGCGCCCCGGGCACCCGGGCGGCGGCGCCCTCCGGGTCGAACCGCGGCCGGTTGGCCAGCACGTCGTCCAGCATCGCCTCGAGCATCCCGATCGTCGGGGCGACCAGGCGGATCGACCCGAGCGCGTCGGTGCGCTCGGGGTGCACGGCGTGCGGCAGCCACTTGACCCACTCCCAGTCGCCGCGCCGCTCATCGCTCACGCAGATCGCGATCCGCAGGTCGTCGGGGGCCTGGAGGGTGACGAGCTGGGCGATCATCGCCCGCACGAGCCCCCTGGCCCGTTCGTCACCGCGGATGTGGATCCGGCTGAACCCGTTCACGGCCATGGCGAGCGGCAGGTCCGGGACCGACGAGTAGGTGGTGAGGAACCGGCGCAGCGCGAGCGCCGAGAGGGGCTCCAGTTGCTCGAGCGGCTTGGTGTCCGGCGCGATCAGCCTGGTGGCCAGGCTCTGCGGGCCGAGCCCGACCCGGGTGACGCCGAAGTCCGCGTCGCCGCGGCGCCGCTCCCACAGCCGGTAGCTGCCGGCGACCGACCACAGCGTGTGCGGGTCGGGGTGCAGGTACCACAGCGCGGTGCGCTGCCGCCGGACCGTCCGCCCGACCCGGACCCGGTGCTGGGCGAGCCCGCGCAGGTACAGCCGGCGCGCGGTGCCCATCTCCCGCTTGCTCGGCCCGCCGCCCTGCAGGAACGCCACGCCCACCATGGCGAGCATGGCCAGACCGAACAGGCCGAAGGTGATGTAGCGGATGGTGCCGTACGCGCTGCCCTGCCCGAAGCTGCCGCTGAACAGCAGCACCATGGCCCCCATCATCAGGACCATCGGCAGGACCATCAGCACCTGCGTCCACTGCCGCCCGCGCGGCACCGGGATCTCCGGCGGCGCCTCCAGCAGCAGCTCACCGGCCGGCATGTCCGGTGCCGGCCGTCGCAGCGGCCGGCGCACCACCAGCGTTCCCACGCTCGCGACCTCCTCGCAGTAGGGTTGCGACGATGGTCGACGATCGCGGCCGGGTGCGGCGTGGACGTGGCAGGAACGTGCCGCCGGTCCACCTGACCTGCTGAAAGCTCCTTACTGTCGGCAACGCCGCGACGTAGCGGTGCACGTAACCACGTGGCGAAAAGAGGAGCAGGCGAATGAACCAAAACCTGTTGCATGGTGACCTCGCCATGATGCAGGCCGCCCTGAGCCGCAGTACCGACATCCACAGTTCGGCGGCCGCCGGCCAGTCGGCCACGCTGGCCGGGCACGAGGACCTCGCGCCCAGCTGGATCGGCCGGGCCGGTACCGCGTCCCTGACCCAGGGGCACAACCACGACGAGATCATGAACGTGACGAGCCGGGGACACGACGAGCTCAACGTCGCCAACGGGCAGGTGATCGTGAACTACGACACCGCCGAGCTGGACAGCGTCGGGTTCCTGAACGCGATCAACACGTAACTCGGCGAATCAGAGAGAGGAGGATCCACATGAACGACTTGATCATGGCGCGTTTCGCCGAGATCGACAGCGGCGCCACCCACCTGGCCTCCAGGATGGGCGAGCGCAGGGACCTGGCCGACGAGAACCTCGGTCAGCTGCGTGCCCTGCACGGCGACGGGCACACCGACGCCGTCGGCGCGGCGATGATGGCCGACGAGGAGCGGAACTACGCCCTCCACATGGCCGACGTCGAGCGCGGCCAGCGCCACGAGCAGGCCATGCGGGCGAGCAACGACTGCTACATGGACACCCAGCAGCGGTGCCTGAGCATGTACGGCGGCGGCTGATCCGAACCGCTGACGCGACAAGGACAACGGCTCCGGGAACGTGCGCCCGTTCCCGGAGCCGTCGTCGTTCCTGGGTCCCGTTCGGACTTTAGCGGCGGTGCCGTTCCGCGGCGGGCGCGGGGAACAGGAAGATCTGGTCGGGCGGCTCCTGCCGGGTCGGTGTGGCCGGCGGCAGGGCGGCCCGGCCGGCGTACCAGCGGCGCCGCCTGCCCCGGGGCAGGAACCATCCGAGCACCCCGGCCACGGCGATGGCGAGCACCACCAGGCCGGCGCCGATCTTCACCTCGGCGCTCGTGTCGGCCCACCAGTCCGCCTCGCGCATCGCCGCGTGGTCCGGCGGCGGCTCCACCACGGGCGGCACCATCAGCGGGGCGGCGTCGGTGAGGTCCTCGGTCACGGCTCGGTAGGGGTTGACGATCCCGGCGCCGTAGGTCTCGCTGTCCCGCCCGCCGGGGGCCGGGTCGGCGGTGGCGAGGATGCGCGCGGCGACCTCGGGCGCGGTCAGTTTCGGCCACGCGGACCGGACCAGCGCCGCGACCCCCGTGACGAACGGCGTCGCGAAGCTGGTGCCGGCCCAGAAGTTGTGCCCGCCGACCCTGGTGGCGGCCAGCACGTCCTCGCCGGGCGCCATGATGTCCACGTACGTGCCGGTCTGCGAGCCGTTGGCCCGCTCCCCGGTGATGGTCAACGAGCCGACCCCGAGCACGCCGTCGTACTGGGCCGGGAAGGACGCGATGTTCCCGTTGTCCGCCCGGTTGCCGACCGCGGCGACCACGAGCACGTCCTTGGACTGCGCGTAGGCGACCGCGTTGCCGATCGCGCGGTAGTTCCCGTGCCCGGACAGGGACAGGTTGATCACCTTGGCGCCGTGGTCGGCGGCGTACCGGATGCCCTGACCGACCGCCTCGGGGTTGATCGGCGTCGGTTGGCCGTCGTCGGACAGCTCCCGGTCGGTGATCCGCACCGGCAGGATGCGCGCGTCCGGGGCGACGCCGCGGAAGCCGATCCCCGGCGCCGGGGACGCGGCGATGATGGAGGCGGCCGCGGTGCCGTGCGAGACGCAGTCGAAGTTCCCCGGCAGGTCCCCGACGTGGAAGAAGTCCTGGCCGCGGAGCACCTTGCCGCGCAGCTGCGGGTGGTCGGCGTCGACGCCGGAGTCGACGACGGCGACCGTGACGCCCGCACCCGTGCTGTGCGGCCAGGTGCGGTCCAGGTCGAGCAGCTGCTGCGCCCACGGCAGCTCGGTGACCGGCTCACGAGCCGGGTCCGGGGTGCCCTGGCAGGCGCCCGGGGGCGGGGCCGCCGCGGCGGGAGTGCCTCCGGCGAGCACCGCGGCCGCGACGGCGGACACGACCACGGCGGAGGCGACGAGACGGCTCATGGTCTCGGATCATCCGGCCGTTCCTGGCGCGCGGGAGGCGTACTGGCCGGAACCGGTCACCGCGGTGTGCACGCCGCTCCACCCGGTCATGCTGACCAGCATGGACACGGTGTCGGACGTGGTTCGCGGGAACCTCGCCGAGTACGAACGGCTCGCCGAGCACGTGCGGGCCATGTGCGACAACATCGACGACGTCCGCGGCACCGCCCACTCCGACGACGAGTTCGTCACCGCCGTCGTCGGCGGGCGGGGTGAGCTGCTCGAGCTGGAGCTCGACACCCGGGTCTTCCGCGACCAGGACGCCGAGGGGCTCGCGGCGGCGATCGTCGGCACCGTGCGGAAGGCCGCGGCGGAGGCGGAGCGGGAGGCGACCCGGTTCGCCGAGCGGCTGGTGCCCCCGCACGCACGCGGCGACGACTTCGACTCCCGGTACGGCCCGGTACTGCACCTGCTCGACGACAAGTCGAAACCTGGGAGCGGCGATGACTGAAGGCGTCAACGTCGACGGCGCGGGGATGGACATGCGCCCGAGCGCGGTCAGCGCGATCGTGGCGACCCTCGCCGAGGCCGCGACGGCACTGCGTCAGGCGTGGGTCGGCAAGCTCGGCGAGATCGCCGCACTGGACAGCCAGCTCGGCAACGGCCCTCTCGGCCGGCAGTTCGCCGCGCAGTACAACGCCTCGGTGAAGCAGCTCGTCGAAGCGGTGGACGAGCTGGGCCGGCGTCTCCAGCAGTTGGTCGACTTCGGCAGCTACGCGGTCAACGAGTACGTCGCCGCGGAGCAGGCCAACGCGCAACGGCTCAACAACTTGTAGCCGGACACTCCGATGGGGATGCCCGAACCGCAGGACCCGTCGGGGCTGTGGGCGAAGGTCAAGGAACTGGCCGTCTACCCCATCTGGCCGCCGGACGACGAGTCCAAGGTCTACGCCCTCGCGGACAAGTGGTTCGAGACCGCCACGATGCTCGACGAGGTCGCGGCGTCGTTCGAGGCCGAGGCCATGCGCGTCGCCAGCTCCTGGATGGACACCGTCGGCGCGCGGTTCCTGACGGGACTCGTCACCCTCTCGACGTACTACCGGCACGTCGCCGAGCAGATGCGCGTGTTCTCCGGCGGTGTCCGCGAGTACGGCGACCAGATCCTCGAGGCGAAGATCAGCACCATCATCGAGATCGCGGTCAGCGCGCCGCTGTACTTCGCGCTGTCCCGGATCCCCGGCGGTGGGCGCCTGGCCAACCACGTCGCGCACTGGGTCGCCGGCAGGCTGACCACGATGATCACCGGGATCGCCGCGCGGGGAATCGCCGGTCTGGCCAGGGTGACCATCGAAATCGGCAAGGAGATGTTCGACGGGGGCTTCAACAACGCCCTGACCCAGGTCACCTCGATGTTGATGGGCGCGCGGGAACGCTTCAACGTCCGCGAGGTGGGCTACAACGCGATCGTGGAAGGGGTGGGGGGCACCCTCTCCGAGGGGCTGAGCCTCGTGGGCCGGTGGGCCAGGGCGGGGATGAACAACATCATCCGGAAGGTGGGCGGCAACCCCGACTACGAGCTTCCGAGCGCACCGAACACCATGGCGGTCAGGGTCATCACCGGTGGCATGCGCAACGGTCTGGTGTCACCGAACGCGACCGTCATCGTCGACAACTACGACGACCCGGAGCAGCTGGCCAACTGGCGCAACTACCGCGACGCGGTCGCGGAGCAGGGCCTGGCCACGGCCATCGTGAGCACGCCGCGCACGATCGCGACCGACCTGGCGATCCAGCACAACATGCAGCGGTTCGGGCCGGTCGGGTACGAGCTGGAGGCCCTGCTCGGCGGTGGGCCGGGCGACGGAGGCGGGGGCGGCGGGGACAAGCTGCCCGCCGGCCCCGTACCCGACGGCGACTCCGGACCCGGCGGCAAGGAACCCGGCGCGGCCGGCCCGCCCGGCACCGGGGAACCGGGAACGTCGACCGGCGGCTCGACCGGAAACCCTGGCACCTCCACCGGCGGCTCGACCGAAAACCCGGGCACCTCCACCGGCGGCTCGACCGAAAACCCGGGCACCTCCACCGGCGGCTCGACCGAAAACCCGGGCACCTCCACCGGCGGCTCGACCGAAAACCCGGGCACCTCCACCGGCGGCTCGACCGGGAACCCTGGCACCTCCACCGGCGGCTCGGCCACCGGGCCGGGTGGCTCGGCCGGCGGTCTGACCGGAGGGCCAGGCGGAGCCCCGGGAGGGGTCGGCGGGCTCGGTGGATCGTCGACCGGCGCGGCCGGGGGGCCGGGAGACGTGTCGGGCGGCGGTCAGCCGCACAACCCCGGCGGCACACAGGCGGGGCCGGCCCCCGGTGGTGCGGCCGCGGGACCGCCACCCGGCGCGGACGGCGGCGCGGACGGCGGGTCCCAGTCGACGGCCGGTTCGCCGGGCGACGGCGGTGGTGGTGCCGGTAGACCGACCGCGCCGTCGGGCGGAGGTTCCGACGGCGGCCCGCCGTCCAGGACGATGTCGGGGGGTGGCGAGTCCGGCACGCAGCAGCAGGGCACGCGGAACGACTCGACGGACGACGGCCCGCGCGTGTCGGACACCGCGGACCAGCACCAGTCGAACGAGAACCAGGCAGCGCCGGACCAGCCCGCCGGTCGACCGGACGCCGACTCGACCGAGGGCTCGACCACGGGGCCCACCGAGGTCCCGTCCGAGACGGGAACGTCGACGAACGACTCGTCCGGCCCGGCTCCGAACGATTCCGCGGACGACTCGCGGTCCGGCGATCAGTCCGCCGGTCCGACCGGCGGACTGATCGCCGCCGGGGCGCCGGTCGCGCCGGCCCACACCCCGGGCGCCCCCCGGGCGCACCCCCCCCCCGCCGGCGCTCCGGTCGCGCCGGCCCACACGGTCTCGGGTCCCGTGCTCGGGACCGGCACCGCGCGGGACGAGCAGCGGCGCGCGTCCGACGAGGACGCCCGGGAGTCGGCCGACGCGGCGAAGCCGAACGAGGTGAACGGCGAGCCCACCCTCAACGGAACCGACGACGACACCGGAACCGAGTCCACCACCGAGACCGCCACCGACTCCCCCGACGAGACCGCCGGGACCGGCACGGACGACAGCGCGCCCGCGCCCGTCGAGATGGGGGGCGCGCTGGCCGCCGCCGCGGCGGGCGTGGCGGGGCCCGACACCGGGCCGCAACCGCGCCGGCCCGGTCCGGCGCCCCGGCACACGCGCGTCGACCGCGGCGCGCCGGGCTCGTCGATCGGTGCGCTGACCGGGAAGACCGTCATTCCCGCGCCGTCGTCGCCGCTGGGCAGGCGGGTCTACAGCGGCACGGCCAAGCGGATGCCCGGCTTCGCGGCCAAGGCCGACCGGACACCCAAGGCCGCGCTGACCGAGCGCATGATCCGGGAGCTGATCGGCGACGTCGCCAAGGCAGCGGGGATCGAGTCGATCGAGAAGAAGGCCGACGTCTACCTGGGCGTCCGCAAAGGGCTCAGCGAGTTCCGGTTCCGCGTCGTGGTCGGGGAGACCCACGACGGGAACCCGGCCGAGTTCACCGTCGGCGACGACGGGGTCGGGGTCATCGTGGTCTCGCCGACGCTGGTGTCGTCGACCACGGCCTGGCTGCGCGGCGCGATGGTCAAGCGCGCGCTCGCGCACGAGATCAGCGAGCTGAACCAGATCCTGCTCGGCAACGACGACCACGAGGTGGCGCACTCGCACGGCCGGCAGGCCGAACTGCGGGTCCTCGAAGCCGAGCACCTGGCGGCGTCCGCGCCCCGCGCGCGGAACCGCGTGCGGCGTGCCCTGGTGCGCCACCACATGCGGCTGCTGGCCGAGGAGATGCGGGTACACCCCACCCAGGACGGCTCGCAGCAGCACAAGGCCCGGCTGGAACGGCCCGTCGAACGCATCGTCGACCAGCACTTCCCGATCGGCTCCCGGGCGTCCTTCCACGCCTTCCTGCAGGAACGGAACGACGGGCTGCCCTCCCACGGGTGGTTCATGGGCACCTCACTCGTCACCGGGACGCTGCCGGGCTTCGGCGTCGCGCTGGTGTGGGGCACGGCCGGGGGAAACCCGGTTTTCGGCGGCGCGCTCGCGCTGTCCACCCTCGTCGCCGGGCTCGGCAGCGGCCTGATCGGCCGGTGGTACGCCAAGGTGTCGCTCGACGCCGCCGACGCGCTCAAGGCCAAGGAAGCCGAGCGGCACGCCTACGAGGCCGCCCAGCGCATCAAGGAGGTGTTGGACCCGCTGCTGGCCGCGGCCCGCGGCACCGCGTTCGCCGATCCGGCCGACGCACCCACCGAGCCGCCCCCGATCGCCGAGGCGCTCACCGGGTTGCCGAAACGCTGGCAACGGCTCGTGCGCTGGCTGCCGAACCTGATGGGCACGGTCGCGTCCGGCGTGATGATCCCGGTCGGGCCGTTCCCCGGGCCGGTCGACCCGGGGGCCCCGCCGGGCACCCCACCGCCGGTCGCCGAGTTCTCCCCGCGAACCTTCGGTGGCATGCTGGCCGCCAGCCTCGCGGTGCTCGGGGGCGGTCCCATCGTCGAGAAGTGGTTCCGCACCAGGCAGGTCGCCGCCGAGCTGGCGCAGATCGAGGTGCAGGGCGACGCGCTCACCAAGCAGGAGACCGAGTTCGTCGAGGGCGTGATCGCCGACTTCCACATGGTCCGGGCGTGGTTCGACACGATCGACGGGGAGAAGTCGCAGCCGCCCGTGGTCCACGCGCCGCCGCCGCGGGCGCCGGACTACCACGGTGGCGGGCCGAACGCGCTGCACTTCGGGGCCAGCCTGGCGCCGGACAGCGGCGCGCCCATGTTCCGGGCGCTCGTCGAGATCATCGGCAACCTCCAGGGCCGCGAGGCGCTGCTGACCGGCGCGCTCGGCGCGAGCCGCAGCGTGACCGGCGTCCTCATCGGGGCGATCGTCGACCGGCGGTTCCACGAGACCGAGATGCGCATCCTCGACGAACGGGTGCGCCACGACCTCACCGTCGACCAGGCGTTCCGCCAGCAGCAGCGCATCGAGCTGATCAAGCAGGTGTTCGAGCGGGTCCTGTCGGAGATCCAGCTCGCGGCACGGCAGCGGATCCACGGGCCCGACCCGGCGCCACAGCCGAAGCCGGTCGGCGCGGCCGAGCGGCGGCGGCTCGTTAGGGAGGCCGACGACCGGGTGCGGGCGGAGCGAGCCAGGGTCGAGGCCCGCCACGCCGCGGCGGTCGCCGAGGACGCCCGCGCCGAGGCCGCCGCCGCCGAGCTCGACGCGAAGCGGGCCGGGGTCGCCGGCGACCGCGGTCACCCCCTGGTCGTGGCCGCCGAGGCCGCCGCCGCGCGGGCGGTCACCGCCACCGCGAACGCCGAGGCGGCCGAACAGGTCGCCGCCGCGGCGGCGGCCCGAGCCGGCATCGCCGAGCAGGACGCCACCCCGAACCCGGCCCCGAACCAGGGCGACGACCAGGCCAAGCCGGTCAGCGCCGTCCGGCGGCGCCTGCTGCACCAGGCCGCGAACGCCCACGCGGCCGCCCAGAAGGCCAGGGCCGTGGCCGACTACACCGCGATGCGCGCCGAGCAGGTTGAGGTCGCCGCCGAGCAGGCCAAGATCACCGCTGAGAAGGCCACCATCGCCGCCAGGGCCGCGAGAGCGGCCGAGGATCCCGCCTCGCCCCTGTCCAGCGAGTCGGACCAGGCGGCCGAGCGAGCGCGGGAGGCCAGGTACCGCGAGGCGGACGCCAGGCAGGAGGCGGTGCTCGCGCGGCAACGAGCCGATCAGGCCGCGGCGGAAGCCACCAGGACCCTCGAAGCGGCGAGGACGGCGGCCGACCGGGCCGGGCTCACCGCGGCCGAGGCCGACGCGAACACCCCGATCGGCGCGCCGCTGATCAGCAAGGCGCCCGCGGTCCCGCCGGAGCCGAGGTCCACCCCACTGGCCACCCCGAGTGGTCCCGCCCCGTCGACCGTCCAGAGCAAGCGGTCCTACCTGCGACACGGCACCGTGCGCAACAGTCTGAGCTGGGCCGCGATCGGCGGCGCGGCGTGGGTGGTCAACTCCCTGCACGACACGCCGATCTACCCCGGTTACGCGGTGGCCGCGCTCGGCGTCGGGTCCGCGATCGCCATCGGCGGCTGGGTCCAGCGCTGGCGGGACCGCAGGGCGACCGCCGAGGCGGAGGACCGGCTGATCGACGCCGACCGGGCGGCGGCACAGGAGACCTCGAAGGCCGCGCAGGGTCCGCGCCTGGACTACCTGATGAACATCCTCCTGCGGGAGATCGCCGTCGAGGAGAGCGGCACCGTTGCGGACCCCGACCCCGCGATCGAACCGACCGCGCCCCCGTCGATGACCCCCACCCACATCGGCCCCGGCCACCCGTGGTTCACCGAGTACATCCGCACCATGGTCGACCTGGAGAACCGGGCCCTCGACCAGGAACCGAGGCCGTACCTGCTGTTCGACCGCCGCCTGCGGGGCCTCACCCGCCTGGGCGCGGAGCTGCGGCACATCGACGAGCTGCGCGAGCGGGCCGAGCGGACCGGCGACCGCCGCGAGCTCGACCAGGCGATCCGCGACCTCGACGACACCTGGTTCTTCTACCAGCGCCTGATGGTCACGGCCAAGGACATGCCGGAGCCCGGCCTCGCCCCGGCGAAGCTGGCCGAGGAGCGGGCGAAGTACCCGTTGACGCTCGGCCGCGCGCCGAAGGTCCCCGGCGCCCTGCTCCCGGCCATGGCCGACGCCCTCGCCGCGAGCCGGGTCACCCCCGGCGGCCGCGCGTTCCACCCCGCCGCCGACACCGCGAGCCACGCCGCCGCGCAGGACGCCGAGCCGCGCGACGGCTACTACACGGTGCACGTCCCCGACGGCTGGTTCGGCACGGACGGGTTGGCCACGGTCCTGCGGCACGACCCGACCTGGCAGGGGCAGCCGGTCTGGGTCGCCGGTGCCGGACTGACCGACGAGCAGGCCGCCACGCTCGAGCAGGAGCTCGGGGTGAAGGTCAGGAGCGACCCACCTCCACCACCGGGCCCGTCCGTCACGGGGGCGGCCGGCGCGCGGCCCGGGTTCACCGCGAAGGACAACCGGGCGCCGATGGCCCGGCAGACCCTGCGGAAGCTGGAGCACCTGCTCGCCGACGAGAACACCCGCCACCGCGTCGCCGCCGCCGCCGGTCTCGCCGACATCGTCATGGACGGGCCGGTGAACGGCTGGGGAGTCCGCGCCGACGGCGGCCGGTTCCCGTTCCGCGTCACCGTCGGTCCCACCCAGAACGGCAACCCCGCCGAGTACACCGTGGTCAACGGACGCACGACCATCCGGTTCGCGCCGACGCTGCTGGCGTCGACGCCACTGTGGATGCGGTCCATCGCCCTCAAGGTGGGGCTCGGGCACGAGCTCGGCGAGGTCAACCAGAAGCTGCTCGGCAACGACGCCCCGGACCTGCTGGTCGGCCAGAATCCCGGGGACCGCACCGAGACCTCCGCGCACGACCACGGCCGGCAGACCGAGCTGCGCGTCCTCGACGCCGAGTACCGCACCGCGACCGGCCCGGCCAGGGTGCTGAAGCGGATCGCCCTGCGGCACCACATGCGGCTGCTGGCCGAGGAGATCTCGGTCCACCCCACCAAGGCGAACTCCCGGCAGCTCAAGACCAGGCTGTCCGCGGACGTCGAGCGGATCGTCGACGAGCACTTCCCGGTCGGGTCGCGGGGGTCCTGGCACGCCAGGCTCGGGCCGCAGGGCGACGGCGTGCAGTCCCACAAGTCGTTCATCGTCACCGCGCTGGTCACCAAGACGCTGCCGGGCTTCGCGGTGGGCGTCATCCTCGGCGGGGCCCTCGGAAACCCGACGTTCGGCGGGGCGGTGGCGCTGTCCGCGCTCGCGGTCGGGCTCGGCGACGGCCTGCTCGGCCGGTGGTACGCGAAGAAGGTGAAGGCCGCGACCGATGCGGTCAAGCACCGGGAGGCCGAGTGGCACGCCTACGCGTCCGCCATGCTCGTCAAGGAGATGGTCGACCCGCTGCTGGCCGCGGCGCGGGGCACCGCGTTCGCCGACCCCGAGCACGCGCCGACCGAGCCGGTGCCCGACGACTACACCAGGCTCACCGGTGTTCCGGCGCTGCGGGACCGGCTGATCCACGCGACGCCCCTCGTGTTCGGCGCGGCGGCGGCCAGCACGATGCTCCCGATCGCGTCGCTCGTGCCGACCGACCCTGCCCTGGGGGTCGCGTCGTCCCGGTTCGACGTGTCGAGAGCGGTGCTCGCGATGTGGCTCACCGGCGCCGCGGTCACCGGCGCCACCCCGTTCCTCGAGCGGTGGTTCCAGCAGCGGAAGATGGCCGGCCAGCTGACCAGGTACGGACAGCTCAGGGCACCGCTGAGCGCGCAGGAGGCCGAGTTCGCCGCGGCCGTGACGAACACCCTGCACATGTTCATGGCCTGGGTCGACTCGGTCGACGAGGTCCGGTCCCAGCCGCACGTGGTGACTCCGCGCCCGCCGGCACCACCCCCCGACTTCGGCGACTGGCCCGGTTTCGCGCACTTCGGTGCGTGGTCGTCGCGGCGGGGGATCCAGTCCACCCTCAGGGCGCTGCTGTTCTACGGCCCGCACCTGCCCAACCGCGACGCCGCCCTGGCCGGTGGCCTCGGCGTCGGCCGCGGTCTGCTGGCGACGCTCGTCGGGGCGATCGCCGACCGGATCATGTTCGCCAAGGAGCGCGGGCTCCACGACCGCCGGGACCTGCACGAGTTCACCACGGACCAGGCGTTCGACCAGCAGCTGCGCTACGAGCTGATCAAGGACGTGCTGGTCTCCATCCTGCCGAAGATCCACGCCGCACGGATGGTCCGGGCGCTGGGGTTCGACCCGGCGACCACCCCGGTCGGCAAGGCTCAGCGGCTCCGGCTCGCCCATGCCCCGCACGCCGACCCCGAGGCCCGGCGGGCCCGCATCACCGCCGAGTACACCGCCCTGCTCGGCGAGCGGGCCCACCGCTACGCCACCGACGCCACAGCCGCCGCCAGGGTGGCCGGCAATGCCGTCGACGAGGCCGGTGTGGGCCCCGACCACCCGCTCGCCCAGAAGGCCGCGGCCGCCACCGCGCGGATGAAGGACGCCGTCGCCGCCGCCGAGGACGCCGCCCGGCGGGCCGAGGCGGCCGCGACCAAGGCCGGCCTGTCGGCACCGCCGAACCTCGCCGGCACCGGCGAGCAGAGCGCGGGCCAGGGGCGGACGACGCCGGTGAACGCCGCCACCCGGCGGCTGCTCACCAACGCGGCCAACACCAACGCGGCGGCGCAACGCGCCAGGGTCACCGCCGAGCACACCGCGATGCGCGCCGAGCAGGCCCGCCGCGACGCCACCGACGCCGGCGTCGCCGTTGGCCGAGCGCGGCAGGAGGCCGAGGCGGCCGCGGCACGGACCGCGCCCCGCACGGACAGGCCGGTCAACGCCGCCGAGCAGCGCCGCCGCGACCTGGCCGACGCGGCGGCGGAGCGGGTGCGGGCGGCGGAGGAGCACGCGGCCCGGACCGACCGCCGGCGGAAGGTCGCCGAGCGGCGGGCCGAAGCGGCGGCGTCGGCGGCGGCCGAAGCGGCTGCCTCGGCCAGAAAGGCGGCCGCCAGGGCGGGGCTCTCCGCGGCCGACCTCGACGCGAACACCCCGGTCGGCGCCCCGATGCTGAGCACGCCGCCGGCGGTCGCGCCGGAGCCGCGCCTCACCCCGCTCGACCTGCCGACGGAGCCGGTACCGACGACCGTGGCGGAACGGCGGACCTACCTGCGGTTCGGCGCGATCGTGGGCACCGCGGGCTGGGCCGGGACCGCGCTGCTGGCGTACGCGGTCAACTCGCTGAGCACGACGCCGATCGTCCCCGGCTTCCTGATCGCCGCGTTCGGCGCCGCGTCGGCGGTCGGTGTCGGCGGCTGGGTCGCGCGGTGGAAGGACCGCCTGTCCGCGAGCCAGGCCAAGAACGAGCGGGACGTACGGAAGCGGGAGTCGCGGCAGGAGGCGTCGCTGGCGGCGCAGCCGGAGCGCTTTCGCCATCTGATGACCCTGTTCGAACGAGAGATCGCCGTCGAGGGGCGCGGCACCGCCGTCCCGACCCCCGATCCGGTGTTCGAACCGACCGCGCCACCGTCGATGACACCGACCCACATCGACGCGGGCCACCCGTGGTTCACCCAGTACGTGCGCACGATGGTCGAGTTGGAGCGGGCCGCGCTCGACCAGGAGATCCGGCCGTACCTGCTGTTCGACGCCCGCCTGCGCGGCCTCGCCCAGCTGACCGCGGACCTGCGCGGGATCGACGAACTGCGCCGGCTGGCCGAGGAGACCGGGGACAGCAGGGCCCTGGACCAGGCCGTGCGCGACCTGGAGGACACCTGGTTCTTCTACCAGCGCCTGATGGCCACGGCCAAGCCGATGCCCAGGCCCGGGCTCTCGGCGGCCGAGCTGGCCGAGGAGCGGGCCAGGCATCCGTTCACGCTCGGCCGCCGGCCGAGGATCCCCGGCGCGCTGCTCCGGTCGCTGGCCGACGCTCTCGTGGCCAGCGAGGTCACCCCGAACGGCCGGTCGTTCCGGCCGGTCGGCGAGGCGTCCGAGGAGCACGAGGGCTACCACAACGTGCACGTTCCCCCGGGTGAGCAAGGGTTCGGCGTCCGCCCGCTCGCCACCATGCTCCGGTTCGACCCGAACTGGCGTGGGCAGGACGTGTGGCTCCACGGCACCGACCTGACCCCCGACGAGCTGACCGCGCTCGGCCGGCGGCTCGGCGTGGCGGTCCGGGCCGAGCCCACGCACCGGCTCGAGCCGCCGCGCACGCCGGCCGACCTCGTGGCCGCGAGCGTGACGACCCGCGCCGGCCGGTCGTTCCACGCGCCGGAGCGCGCCGACCTCCACGAGCTCGCGCGTTGGATGCCGCCGGTCCCGGACCGGCACGTGCTGCACGTCCTCGGCGCCATCGACCACGTGGTGATCGAGGGGGAACCGCGCGACGCGGCGGAGTTCGCCGCCGTGATCCTCGCCGACCCCAGCCGGGGGGACCGCCCGGTCGTGGTCGACGCCGCCGACATCGGAGTGTCCGCCCCGTTCATCGAGGAGCTCCGCGCGCACCTCGACCGGGCCGGCGTGCGGGTCGAGTCGGACACGACCCTCGCCGACGCCCTGCTGCAGAGCAGTGTCACACCCAGCGGCCGGGCGTTCTTCCCGGCCGACGACACCGCGGCCCACGAGGCGGCGCGGACCGTCCCGCGCACCCCGCGCTTCCACACCGTGCAGGTGCGGATCGCCCCCGACGGCGGGTTCCAGCTCGGCGACCGGTCCGTCACCCCCACGGAGATGGCCAGGGTGTTCCGCCACGACCCGAGCTGGAACCGCGAGCGGACGCCCGGCCTGTGGCTCGTCGACCCCTCCGGCCTGGTGACCACCCGGCACCTCGACGAGCTGGCGTCCTTCCTCGGCGCCCCGGTGCGGGCGGACGACACCAGGGTGGGCGACGCCCTGGCGGCGAGCAAGATCGTCCAGGGCAACCGCGTGTTCGGCGAACCGCTCCCCACCCGGCCCGCCTTCCCGCCCGTGCACACCCTCTACGCCATCGGCGACCTGGACGGGATCCTCGTCAACGGCCGACTGTTCGACGTCGAGGGAACCCGCCGGCTGATCACAGCGGACCCCGAATGGCGCGGACGACCCGTACACATCGCCGGACCCGTCGGGCTGCGACCAGAAAAACTCCAGGAACTCGAAACGCTGCTCGGCGTACCGGTAACCGGCGACACCACCATCGCCGACACGCTCGCCGACAGCCACCCGGTCCGCGGTGGCCGCTCGTTCCTACCCGACGGTGCCGTGCTCACCCCGCCCCGCGAGACCTACCACACCATCCACCTGCACGCCGACCAGTTCAGCGTGACCGAACTGAAGGCCCTGATCCGCCACGACCCCACCCGACACGGCAAGGACGTCGTCCTCGCCATCGCCGGCCCTGACATCGCCCCCGACCACCTCGCCGACCTACGCCACGCCCTCGGCGTGGACATCACCACCGCCCCTTCGCGACCAGGCGGCACCTCGACGCCGGCACCGGACCCGGCCGGGCAAAGCCTGGGGCACACCGGGCTCCGGTTCACCAGCGACGCGCTCGATGCGCTGCGCGCCACGGCCGGGACCGACGACCTCGTCCTGGACGTGCGGTCGTTCGCCCCCACCGAATCCGACACCGAGCCCGACGTCCCGGACGGCGGCGACCAGCTCACGCCCACCCACGACACCGTGCACCTGCACGCCGCGTACGCCGGCCTCGGTCTGACCGTCGAGAACCCGGCCACCGGCGAACCTGTCGACGTCGAGGTCGTGATCGTCACCGACCCCAGCGAGCTGGCCTACCTCGACCGCCACGGCGCGACCGCCCGAACCAGGCTCCTGGCCAGCGGGCCGCAGATCCGGTTCGCCCCGACGAGCTTCGCCGACAGCGAGATGCTCGTGGGGACGATCGCGTACCAGTTGACCTACGTCCACCATCGGCTCGCCGGGATCCGCGTGACCAGCGAGAACAGCGACGAGCTGGAGGCCGCGGCCCGTGCCGGCCAGGCCCTGGCGGTGGTGGCGTACCGCGAGACCGTCGCCGATCTCGAACAGGACCAGTTCCGGCCCACCGCCTCCCGCGGCAACACCGACGTCCTGGCCAGCGGCGACCACCTACCACTCACCCCGGACACCGCCCTCCAACACGCGGCACTCGCCGGCATCACCCCCACCATCGAACACCCGACCACCGGCGAACCGGTCCACGTCGAGTTCGTCACCGTCACCGACCCCGCCGAACTGGCCTACCTCGACGACCACCACGCCTCCGCCCGCACCAGGATCCTGCCGACCGGCCCACAGCTCCGGCTCGGCCCCGCAAGCTTCGTCGACAACGAAACCCTCGTCGCGGCCATCGCCCACGAAATGACCCACGTCCACCAACGACTCAGCGGAATCCGCGTCACCAGCGACAACCGCGCCACCCTGGAAACCGAAGCCCACGCCAACGAAACCCCAGCACTGGAGGAGTACCGCAACAATGCCGCCAACCAGGTTCGTCGTGGACAAGACATACCTGCTGCCGGAGGACGAGCTACTGGCGTCGGGCCGGCTGGAGAAGGGAGTGATCGAGCCGGGAACGGTGCTGCACCGGGAGGACACGGGACAGCAGGTGCGCGTACTGGAACTGGAGTTCCCGACCCCGACGCAGACAGGAACGAACCGGCTGACCCTGCGGATCGACCCGGCGGACCGGACGGCGCTCCAGGACGGAGTGGTGCTGACCAGCAGCGAGTAGCTCCCCGCCCGGACCCCGGCAAGCAGCAGCTCCGGCGCGATACCTCCGCCGTTACCGTCGCCGCGCAGGAAACCGCCCGCGCCGCCGCCGAACGCGCCCGGCAGGCCGCCGAACGAGCCACCGCAGCCGCCGAACACGCCGAGGACGTCGCCACCCAAGCCAGGACCGCCGCCGACCAGAACCCCGCGACCGACACACACGCACGATTCGCCGAAGACCGAGCCGCCCTGGCCGCGAAGGAAGCACGAATCGCCGGACTCGACGCGGACACCGCCACCGGCGCCGCCAACCGCGCCGCCGAACTGGCCACGACCGACCACGTCACCCGCCGCGCCCTCCACCGGGACGCCGAGAGAGCGCGGATCGCCGCTCAGGAAGCCGACCTTGCCGCCACCCAGGCCACCGTCGCCGCCGACCGCGCCCAACGCTTCGCCGAACAGGGCCGCAACGCCGCCACGGCCGCGGCGGCGGCCGCCGGTGGGACGGCCACCGAGCCGAAGCAGGAGACCCACCAACCAACCCCCGGCAAGCGGCAACTCCTGCGCGACGGCGCCACCGCGCACGAAACCGCCCGCGCCGCCGCCGAACGCGCCCGGCAGGCCGCCGAACAGGCCACCGCAGCCGCCGAACACGCCGAGGACGTCGCCACCCAAGCCAGGACCGCCGCCGACCAGAACCCCGCGGCCGACACACACGCACGATTCGCCGAAGACCGAGCCGCCCTGGCCGCGAAGGAAGCACGAATCGCCGGACTCGACGCGGACACCGCCACCGGCGCCGCCAACCGCGCCGCCGAACTGGCCACGACCGACCACGTCACCCGCCGCGCCCTCCACCGGAACGCCACCAGGGCGCGGATCACCGCCCAGGAAGCCGAACTCGCCGCCACCCAAGCCACCACCGCCGCCGACCGCGCCCAACGCTTCGCCGAACAGGGCCGCAACGCCGCCACGGCGGCGGCCGCCATCAAGCCAACCGACCAGGCGAACCAGCAGAGCGACCAACCGACCACCGGCGAACCCGCGCGCGCCGAGCCGGACACCCCGCCCACGTTCCCGGTGCGGGCGTTGCCACATTCGACGTTCCGGGTGGACTCCGACGCCGTCCCCAACCGGTGGATCGGCGAGCACGCCCGCGGCGCGATGTCGCGGGTCAAGGACGACGCGGCGATGCGTGGCGTCGAGGAGACCCGCCGCGGCCACTACCGGGTGACCAGAAAGGACGGCTCCACCTTCGTCGTCACCGTCGTCGCCAAGGAGGTGCAGGACGGCCACCCGGCCGAGGTCGTCGTCATCGGTGCGGACCGCGGCCTGATCCGGGTGTCGCCCCGGCTCGCGGAGGACCTCGTCGACCTGGCGGTGGCCAGCGGTCTCGCCCAGCTCGGCGACCGGCTCGCGGGCAACGACGTCGAGCAGGACCTGCTCACTCGCGACCACCACCCCGGCTCCGCGTCGACGCTCTCCGCCCACGACGTCGGCCGCGAGGCCGAGCTGCGGCACCTGCACCGCACCCGGGCCGCCGCCGCCAAGCAGGGCCTGCCGCACCAGCGCCGGCACACCAAGGTCTGGCAGGCGCTGGTCGAGGACATGGGCGTGCACCCGGAGGAGGAGGGCGGGCCGCAGCGCCGCGCCGTCACCACGGCCGACACCCGGTACCTGATCGACGGGTTCGTGGCGAACACACGCCGGCCGAGCTGGGTGCACGAGCCGAGCGGGTACACGCCGTGGAAGGCGTTCATCCCCGTGTTCGGCGCCAGCATCCTTCCCGGTGCCGCCGCGACGGCGGCGATCGCGGGCCTGTCGATCGCGAGCGGTGGGTCGTTGGCTGTCGCCGCCGCGGTCGGAGTGATGAACCTCGGCACGGCCGTCGCCGGCACGCTGGTCGGCCGGTGGTACGGCCGGCGGGAGAAGGACATGGTCGACGCCGGCCACGGCTACTACGGCAAGAAGCGCGCGTACGACATCGCGGAGAAACGCCGCGAGCCACTCAACGCGCTGCTCGCCCGGATGCGCACGATGGGCATCGACGTCAACGATCCCGGCCCGCCCGAACCGCCGGTGACCGACCCCGAACCGAGGCAGGTGCAGCGGTACCGGAACCTCCTCATCAACCGCGGCCTCCCGCCGGTGATCGGCGCGATCGCCGCGACCCCGCTGCTGGCCGTCGGCCTGCCGCCCTGGAACCTCGTCACGCACTGGGGCATCGCCGGCTTCGCCGCCGCGTTCGGGCCGGTGGCCGAGCGCTACCTGCGCAAGAGGATGGTGCCGCGCGAGTGGACGTGGTTCGACGAGATCGCCCGCGAGCTCGACCGTCGGAACGCGCGGTTCGACCAGCGGTTCCTCGCCCACGTGCACGAGCTGCTGGACCGGATCGACCGGATCGCCGGCACGAACCCGCCCAGCGTGGCTCCGGTGCGGGAGCCGATCCCGGACATCACCATCGACAACAACCCAGCCAACCGCTACGGCGCGAGCGCGGCTCCCAACAGCGCCGGTGACTTCTCCCGGGACGCCACCAACGCCCCGAGCCGGATGGGCAACGCGGTGCTCGACGCGGTCAGCGCGACGGGCAGCGCGGCCCTCGACGCGGTGGGCTCCGGCCTGACCCGTTTCGGGCTCGGCGTCCTGATCGCGACGTTCATGGACCGGGAGTTCACCAGCGACGAGTACGACCAGATCGTCAAACAGGTCAAGTTCGACTCCGCCGCGACGATGACCGAGCAGGCCGCGCAGCGGGAACGGAACCTGCTGGCGATGCTCGACGAGGTGGAGACCCGGGTGGAGGCGGCCGAGGCGGACGCGTTCGGCCGGGCGTCGCCGGCCGCCGACCGGGAGCCCGTGGTCCCGGCGCCGCCCAACCCCGCCGCCCGACCGCCGGGGCACCGGGACAAGCGCGGGTTCGGCAAGCAGGGCGTGCTCCAGGCGGTGGCACTGGAGAGCATCGCGGTGAGCGCCGCCATCGCGTTCAACCAGGGCGCCGGCATGATCATCGTGGTCGCGGCGGCGTCCGCCGGGATCCTGGCGAGCTTCCCCATGCGGTACCTGCACCGGCGGGCCGAGCAGCACGCGGTCGACCGGAAGATCTTCGCGGACCGCGCGAAGGAGCGGGTGGTCGAGGCCGCAGAGTCGACCGCCGTGCGGGACTTCATGGGGACGCTGCTGACCCGGGAGGCCGCAGCCGCCGAACGCGCCCGCGAGCGCGGCCACGGACGGCACCAGCTGGCCCCGATGCCGGTGCGCCCGCCGATGCCGGCGAACCCCGGCCCGGAGGACGTCAAGGCCATGGTGGCCTACGAGCGGGAGCTGCTCTTCCGCGAGCCGAGGCCGATGTCCCGGCTCGGCGCCCGCCTGGTCGGCCTCGACCGGCTGGAGCGGCTGGCCGACCGGGCGCTCCTGTTCGCCCGCGTCGAGGCCGGGAACAGCGCGCCGGCAGAGCAGGCCAGGGCGGACCTGGCGGCGCTGTGGCAGGCGTACCGGCAGCTGCGCGACGACGGCACACCGATGCCGTACGACCACGAGCTCTACCTCGGGACGAAGCGGCGGGTGGCCGACCAGCTGCGGACGTTCCTGGAGCAGAGCCGCGCGGTCCCCGGCGGGCGGGTGTTCTTCGCGGCCGGCGACCCGCTGCTCGACGACCCCGTCGGCACGCCGCGGCACGAGGACGCCTACGTACTCGACGTGCACGGCGTCGAGTACGGCGCCGACGGGACCGCGATCCGCATCGGCGCGCACCTGCTCACCGTCGAGCACCTGGACGCCATCCTCGACCTGGACCCGAACTACCACGGGCAGCCCATCCTGCTGCTCGCCTGCGGCAGCGGCCGTGGCGTGGACAGCTTCGCCCAACGCCTCGCCGACCGCCGCCAGGTCCGGGTCGGCGGCCCGTCCGCCTACTACGGCCGGGACGACAACGGCGCGGAGTTCGTCACCGACGTCGAGGTCGACGCGAGCGGCATCGCCCACCCCAAGTTCCCCCCGACCGGCGAGATCCGCTGGTTCGACCCGAGGCGGAACAACATCGCCCACCTCGCCCCCGACCTGGTGGAAGCACCCATCTACGTCGGCCTCGGCGCACTCGACCAACACAACCCGTGGCGCCTGCGCGGCGGCGAGTACCAACCGAGCCGGGGGGAACGCGAGCTGGCCGAACGAACCGTGGTCGACCGGAGAGCCATCGGCGGAAGACACGCGGCCACGGTGCTGCTCGCCCGGCTCGACGACGGGTCCCTGACGGTGTTGAAACCGGTGCACAGCGAGGCGGTCAAGACCCGGAACAGCGACGACGCACTCAAAATGCGGCTGCCCGTCGGCGGCAGGCTGGCCCAGCGGGACGTGGCCGCGTCGCGGCTGGACGAGATGTTCGGGTTCGGACTGGTGCCCACCACGACGATGGTCGAGGACAGCCGGCACGGGCCCGCTTCGCTCCAGCGGTTCGCCGAACGCCGGAACAAGGGCGGAATCGTCGACGACTTCCCGTGGCAGCGGCAACAGCAGTTGGCGGTGCTCGACTACGTCATCGGCAACCTGGACCGGAACCCCGGGAACTACCTGACCAGCCCGGCCGGCGATCCGGTCGCCATCGACAACTCCTACTCGTTCCCCCACGGCACGGCCTACCCGATCGTCTCCGGCTTCGTCGCGAGCCAGCTCGGCCAGCCGCTCGACCGCGAGGTGCTGATGGCGGTGCTCGCGGTGAAACCGGAGGCGATGCGGACCATGCTGCTGGCCACCGGGCTGGGCAGCGTGGCCGTCGACCTGGCCGTCGCCCGCCTGCGGGAGATCCAGCGGTTCAAGCGCATCCTCGGGACGGCCTGGAGCGGCGAGATCACCGACCCGTACGGCACCGTCGTGCCGAAGCTGGGCCCGGACGACCGCCCGCCGAGGCGACCGGGGAAACGGTTCCAGCTGTTCGGGCGGAACCGCGGCGGCGCTCCGCCGCCGCCCGCACCGCCGCGCCCCGACCCTGGCTCACCGTGGTCCGCGGCCGGCGGCCTGCCGCTCGAGCCGGATCCGGACCCCGACCGGCTCGGGCCGGCGCGCGAGCACGATCCGGCCGACGTCCTGCTCCACCTGTACGACCGGAGCATGCCCTACCCGGGCGGAAGGGCGTTCTACGCGCCGGGCGACGCGCTGCTCGACGGCATCACCCTGGTCCGGCCGATGCCGGGCTACTTCACCCTGGACCTGCACGGCGGTCGCCATTCGGTCCGGGTGGGGAACCGTCTGCTGAACGCCGAGCACCTCGTTCTGCTCGCCCAGCGGGACCCTCGATGGCGCGGGCAACCGATCCGGCTGCTCGCGAGCCGGACCGGGCAGGACGACGACGGCATCGCGCAGCGACTCGCCGACCTGAGCGGGTCTCCGGTGATGGCCCCGACCGGGCTCGTCGCCGCCGCCGACGGCGATATCTTCGTCGTCGACGGTGACCTCACCGCGAGCGGCATACCTTCCCGCCGCTCGACGACGGGCGAGATGCGTGTCTTCCATCCCCGGGTTCGTCGCGCCCCCGGGCCCGTCGCCCCGCGTGCGATCCCGGAGCTGGTCGACCCGCCCGCACTGGACCGGCACAACCCATGGGGCGTGCGGGACGGCGGCCCGACCGACGACGAGGAACCCGCGCTGCTCCACCGGGAGGGCGCGCTACCGCCGGTCGACCGCCTGCCGATGACCATGGAGACCGTGCGCCGGGTCGCCGAGAAGTACGGTGTGGACATCAGCGGGATGGTGTTCGAGCTGCGGCCGAAGCGGGCGAACATCGACGGGATCACCCGGCCCGACACGACGGTTGTCCTCTGCCGCCGCGCGTTCCGGCACGGCGAGGCGTGGTTGGCGCGCACGCTGTACCACGAGCGGTTCCACGTCGAGGAACTGCGCGCGGGGCTGCCGTACCCGGAAACCGAGTGGGAGGAGGAGCCGTTCGAGAACCGCGCCTACGACGCCGAGTTCAGCTGGTGGGACGCGCACCCGCTCAACGAGGACAACCCCGCGTTCACCCCGAACGTGCCGGACCAGCCCACCATCGAGGTCAAGGGCAGCGGCGGAACGGCCGTCGTCGTCGTGCACGGGCGGCCCACCGCCGCCGAACTCGCCGCACTGATCCGGCAACATCCCAGCTGGGGTGGGCGGGACGTCCGCCTCCGCGGCTCGTTCGTCCTGTCCGAGGAAGGCCGGCAGGAGCTGCGGAACGGGCTCGGAGTGGCGGTCCGCGGCTGACGCGACGACCGAACGAAGAGGTGGTGACATGGAACAACCGGAAACGGGTGGCCAGTTCGACAGGTGGCTGGACGCCTACGAGGCGATGTACGCGGCCCTTCCCGAACACGGTGACAGCACGTGTCCGAACTGCGGACAGCCGGCACTGCGTCTGGTGTTCACCGGAGAACCGAGCAGGCGGATCGGCTGGGCGCAGCTGTGGTGCGAGAACTGCCAGCTTGGCATCCACATCTCCCGCACGGCCGTACCGGACGACGTGCCGATGAACGACCGGCACACGCCGGTGGCGGAACGGGCCCTGTACGTGCCCAACTACACCCTGGTCACGCCCTGACCAGCGGAGTCTCACGGAGGAAACCATGCGGATCGCCCGGTTGTTCGATGGGAAGGACGGGGACGGCAACTGGACGTTCGACCCGGAGCGGCCGCGGATCACCGATCCGGCGGAGCTGGAGCGGGTGGTGAAATTCCTGCGGTCCGGGACGGTGATCGTGCGGATCACCGGGTTGGACGTGGACCGGCTGGATCCGGTGCGGGGTGAGGCCGTGCCGCTGTCCACGATGACCGACGGCGAGTGGATCTGGGGCGACGGGCTGCGCTACTACGTCGAGCGGCACGGGATCGCGCCGGAGGCGGAGTTCCTGGCGCACATGGCGGCGCACGACTACGTCGCCCCGCGGCCGGAGAAGGCCGCCCGGCAGGCGGCGCTGGACCACCTGCGCGCGGGGAGCTAACGCGGCCGGAACAGCGACGGCACGTGCAGCGCCGCCCGGAGCCGGGCTCCGAAGCCTCTCCTGGCGAGGCCGCGGCGGACCTCGCGGACGGCCAGCCACGCCTCGGTCGTGGTCGTCTGGCCGGCGCCGGTGGGTGACCACAGGGCCAGGTCCACGCCTCTGGCCAGGGTGTGCAGGTTGTCCACGACCAGCGGCTCCGGAACGGTGCCGGCCAGGTCGCGGACGGTCATGCCCACGGTGATCGGGACGCGGTACGCCCGGAGCCGGTCCCGCGCCTCCTCCCAGGCGCCGACCACCGCGCCGGCGCCACGCCGGTGGCGCCGGCGCCACGCACGCACCCCGCGAGCGAGCGGGACGCCGGCGAGTCGCAACACCAGCACGGCGCCGACCACGACGGTCAGCGCGATCAGGGGGAACGACGGGCCGCCGACCGGAGCGGCACCACTGGCGTCGTCCTCCTCCGGCACGTCGGGCTCCACCACCTCGTTCCTGGGGGGCAGGTTGTCGCGGGCACCGGCGGTGGCCTCCGCCAGCGCCGAGCCGCCGCCGGTGCCGCTCGCCTGACCGGTCGGGTCGAGGGGCACCCAGCCGACGTCCTCGACGGCGACCTCGGGCCAGGCCAGCACGTCGTCGTTGTGCACCACCGTGGCGCCGTCCGCCGCCGGTTCGGGGGCGCGGAAGCCGACCGCCACCCTGGCCGGGATGCCGAGGATCCTGGCCATCAGCACGTACGCCGTGGCGAACTGCTCGCTCGTGCCGATCCTGGTGTCGGTCAGGAACCGCTCCAGCTGGTGCCAGCCGTTGCCGGTCGGCAGCTCCCCGTCCTTGACGGCCTCGAACCTGTTGCCCTTGAGGAAGAAGTCCTCCAGCAGCAGGGCCGCCTCGAACGACGGGCGCATCCGGCTCACCGCCCGCTGCGCCAGCTTGACGACCGCCTCGGGCGGGGTGCCGACACCGCCGACCGGGACGTCGCGGTCGATGCCGGCGCCGCGCAGCTGCTCGCGGGTCGGAGTGGTGGCCCACCAGCTCAGGTCGTACTCCACCGGGCCCTCGTGTGCGGGCACCACCAGCGTCCCGGAGTCCTCGCCGATCCGCGGGGCAAGACCGGTCACCGACGCCGGCATCGCCTGGCTCGGCACCCACTGCCCGTCGAGGCCGGTCACCCGGACGTCGGCCTGGTTCCTGGTCACCTCGCCCACCCCGGGCGGCGGGGTGAGTTCACTTCCCATCCGCAGGAACTGCGCGTCGACCTGCCAGGACGCGCCGTCGAACTCGTCGAGCACGCACAGCCGCCAGTACTCGACCGGGTCGTCGGTGGTGTAGCGGAACACCTCGACGTCCGGGTTGGTCATCCGGTCGGCGATGTCGTCCAGCGGGCTGGTCATGCGGCCCGGTGGCAGCGGCGCCTCCTGGTTCTCCCGCAGCGAGTACGCGGGCCGCTCGACCGGGTCGAGCGCGCCGAGCAGGGCCGCGCCGGCCACGGTGAGGACCAGCGCGGGCACCACCATCAGCGCGGTCGCCACGCCTCGGCGGCCGGTGGTCCTGGTCGGCTCCGGCCCAGCCGGGGTGCGGGTGACGACCAGCAGCGCCACGGCCAGCGCGGCGAACCCCAGCCCGGCGGCGGTCGCGGTCACCCCGGTCAGCGCCACGTACGCCTGGCTCAGCACCAGTACGACGAACCCGGGCAGCAGCGCCACCAGCGGCCGGCGGAGTCGTGCCATCAGCTCCACCGCCACCACGGCGGCGCCCAGCGCGGCGAGCGGGACGAACAGCAGCAGCTCCGGGTCGGGCCGCGCGGGCCACGTCGACTGCAGCGTCTGCCGCCAGGAGTCGGTCACCCCGGTGGCGAACATCCGCAGCGTCTCGGCGGTCGGCAGGCCGGCGGCGGTGGTGTCCCGCAACGTGGTCTCCACCAGGCCGAGCAGCCCGGCGACCAGCGCGAGCAGGGCCCGCCACGGCACCAGCCCAGGCCTGCGCAGCGCCAGCTCCGCCGCGGCGTAGGCGACCACGGCCACCACGGCGAGCGGCAGCACGAGCGCCGCGAACCCGAACACCGGCTCGAACAGCAGCCCCGGCGCCACCGCGGCCAGCACCACCAGCGCCAGCCCGATGCGTGTCGACGTCCCCGTGCTCACCCGGCCACCACCACGTTCCAGCGGCGGACCGCGTCGGCCGCGTCGCTCGCGTGCAGTACCCGCATTCCCGGCACCCGCACCGCGACGCCGGTCGGGCCGTGCCCCGGGTACGCGTTCAGCACCACCGCCACGGTCGTCGCGTAGTGCTGGCGCAGGGTGGCCAGGGCCGCCAGGTCCGCCGGGTGCGCGCCGGCCAGCACCACCACGAGCGCGCCGCCCCGGTCGCCGGAGCGGGCGAACTCCGGCGGCACCAGCGGCCGGTCGACGTCGGTGGCCGGGGTCAGCTCGCACAGCTCGTCGAGCAGCCTGCGCACCGACTGCGTGCCGCCCGCCACCCCCACGTCCAGCTCCCCGGAGGTGACCAGCCGGCAGCGGTGGCCGGCGGTGGCCGACGCGGTCAGCAGCGACGCCGCCAGGTCCACCGCGTCCTCGAAGGCGGCCTCGGTGGTCAGCTCGACGCGGGTGTCCAGCAGGGTGGTGAACCTCGGCTGCTCGGGGTCGACGTAGTCCCGCACCATCAGCCGGCCGGTCCGCGCGGTCGCCTTCCAGTGCAGGTGCCGCACCTCGTCGCCGACCACGTACTCGCGGACGTCGCGCAGGTCCAGCGAACCGTGCAGGGTCTCGTCGCGGGTGCGGCCCTCGTGGTGGTGGCGCGGGTGCCCACCGGCCAGCGCGCGCACCGGCAGCACCCGGGGGTGCACCCACAGCGTGGTGGTGTCACCGGTGGTGAGGCGGCTGCGCCCGAGGCCCAGCGGGTCGGCGCGCTGCAGGGTCAGCGGGCCGACCTGGAACCGGCCGCGGCGCCGCGTCGGCAGGTCGTAGTGGTAGGTGGCCTGCGCGCCCGGTCCGAGCGCGCGCACGGTGACCGCGTGGAAGCCGGAACCCATCGGGTCGCCCGCGGTGAACTCGCCCTGCCACCGGCCGCCCGGGTTGCGCACGGACAGCTGGGCGAACGCCGGCTGTCCGCGGCGCACCCGGTCCGGGTAGACCGCCCTGGTCACCGCGACCCTCGGCCGGCGCGCGGTCACCAGCAGCGCCGCGAGCACCACGCCGAGCGCCGCGCCGGCGACGCCGCGCAGCAGCGGGTAGCCCAGCCACTCGGCCAGCACGAAGCACACCACTGCCGTGACAAGCACGACGACGCCTCGGCCGGTGAGCCGGGGCACCGCTACTGCCCCGCGGGAACGGCGGCGTTCGTGCTGCTGCTCGGCGCCGGCACCTGCTTGAGCACGTCGTCGATGACGGTGCTGGTGCTGCGCTGGTTCAGCTCCGCCTCCGCGGTGAGGATCAGCCGGTGCTCCAGGACGGGCTTGGCGACCTCCTTGATGTCGTCCGGGGTGACGAACGTGCGCCCGTACGTGGCGGCCACCGCCTGCGCGGCGCGGACCAGCGCGATGCTGCCGCGCGGGCTGGCGCCGTAGCGCAGTGCCTCGTGCTCGCGGGTGACGGCGGCGATCCGGGCGGCGTACTCGACCACGTTCCGGTCGATGTGCGCGCGACGGACCTCCTCGGTGGCCTGCCGCAGCGTGTCCAGGTCGACCACCGGACGCAGCTCGTCGGGGCCGATGCCGGCGCAGTCGCTCATGATCACCAGGACCTCGGACTCGAGGTTCGGGTAGCCGACCGACAGCCGCATCAGGAACCGGTCGAGCTGGGCCTCGGGCAGCCGGTAGGTGCCCTCCATCTCGATCGGGTTCTGCGTGGCGACGACCAGGAACGGGCGCGGCACCTCGTGCCGCACGGCGTCCACGGTAACCGTGCGCTCGGCCATCACCTCGAGCAGCGCCGACTGGGTCTTCGGCGTGCCCCGGTTGACCTCGTCGGCGACCACGACGTTGGCGAACACCGCGCCCCGGCGGAACTCGAACTGCTCGGCGCCCTGGTGGTAGACCTGCACGCCGGTGATGTCGCCGGGCAGCAGGTCGGGGGTGAACTGGATCCGGCTCCAGTCACCGCCGATGCTGCGGGCGAGGCAGCGGGCCAGCGTGGTCTTGCCCAGCCCGGGCACGTCCTCGACCAGCAGGTGCCCCTCGGCGAGCAACGCGGCCACCGCGAGCCGCACGAGTTGGGGTTTGCCCCGGATGACGCCCTGGACGTTGGCCGCGATCTTCTCGTAGACCTGACCAGCGACTGGCTCGTTCACCCAGCCTCCACTGTGATCCTGTTCGACCTGTGCTCCTCGCCCGTCGAGACTACTGTCACGATGACCCAGAGCGAGTAGCCCGGGGCTCCGAAGGCGAACCGTTCCGAGAAGTCGTGCACGCCCTCCGCGTTCGTGGTGCCCGTATAGCCGTCGTTCTGGTAGCTCGGTGAATCCGAGAACGGCTGGATGTGGATGTCGGTGTTGGGCGGCAGGCCGGTGGACATGCCGTTCGTCCAGCGGCAGTCGTCCAACTCGCCGCAGTACTCGTCGGTGGGCGCCCCGCGGCTGATCGTGACCGTCACCTGCGGAATCGGGTCCGGCCGGTCGCGGCTCGTCGCCGGGCCGGTCAGGGTGCCGCCGTTCGGGTTCGTGGTGACGGCCCGGACGCTGAACGTCACGTTGCCGTTCGGTCCCGGGATGTTGGTGATGTTGGCCGTGTTGCCGGCGACGGTGATGTCCCCCATCCCGGTGACGCCGACGACGTAGTGGCTGAGGGTGCCCCCGTTCATGTTCGGCGGGCTCCAGCTCATCGCGGCCGTGCGGGCGTTCGCGTCGAACTGCACCTGGAGGGCGACCGGAGCGCCCGGTCGACTCACCGGCACGGCCGGGACGACCGGGTTGGTCGCGGCGGCGGGCCCGGTGCCGACGGAGTTCGTGGCGGCCACCCGGAACGTGTACTGGACACCGTTGGTCAGCCCGTTGACCCGCGTGTTGCGGGCACCGGGGCCAGTGGTGAGCGAGCCCTGCTGGCCACCGCCGGTCCAGGAGACCGTGTACCCGGTGATCGGCGCGCGGTTGCTCGACGCCACGGCCCAGTTCACCGTGGCCGACGCGTTGTCGGCCGTGGCGCGCGGGTTGCCGGGGGCACCGGGCACGGAGGGCGGCAGCGGCGGCGGCTCCGGCGGGGGCTCCGGGGTCGGCGAGGTGGTCTCCTGCTGCTGTTGCTGTTGTTCCTGGCCCTGGTCCGGCGTCGGAAGGTCGTTCTGGTCCGGCAGCGGGAGGTCGGGGCCCGACCGGTCCGGCGGCGGCGGGTTCGACGAGGGCGGCGACGACGGCGGCGACGACGGCGGCGGGGCTGGCGGCCCCTGCTCCTTCCCGCCCGAATCCTCGCCGTCCTCGAGTTGGCCCGGGACGTCGACATCGCTGACCCGGCCGTCCTGGTCGACCACCAGGACGTGCTGGCCGTCGGCGCCGTCGACGTAGATCCGGTTGTCCTGGCCGCGCGAGATCCGCGGGTGCTCTTCGCTCTCGGACTCCAGCTTCTTCTCGCCCACCGGCTTGCCGCGCGCGTCGAAGGTGGAGAGGGTCCTGGTCTCCCGGTCCATCACGGCGACCGCGTCGCCGGTGGACACCGGGCCGTCGTACTCGCCGTCGGCCAGCTCGACCTCGACGGTCTCCTCGCCGTTCGCGGCCGGATCGAGGCCGGCCGCGTCGACCAGGTGCATGTCGTCGTCGCGCGGGTCGAGGACCGCCAGCCGGCCCGCCACGTCGTGCGCGGCGACCTGGACCTCCTCCGGCACCTCCACGCCGAGGCTCCGGCCCTCGCCGAGGCCGTCGTCCTCCACCGCGTGCATCATGTCCGCTTCGGTGTCCACGAACACCGGCCGGTCGTCGACCACCGACATCACGCCGGGGTTGCCGTTCGGCACCAGCACCGAGCAGTCGATGCTGGTCGCCTCCGGCGCCAGGCTGCACAGGAACGGGCTGCCCTTGCGCGCCATCCACAGGGTGCCGTCGCTGGTGGCGACCGGGTCGCCGACCGAGCCGCCGGCCGACATCGTCAGCGGCTCCTCGCCGAACCGGGTGATCTGGCCCGCCTCCCGGTAGACCGCGTACGGCCCACCGGGAACCTCGAGCCCGATCGGCGTCTCGTCGGCGGCCGGTTCGAGTTCGTCGACGACCGACAGGTCGGACTTGCCGAACACGGTGATCCGGTTGTCGCCGATCACGTAGCCGCTGGAGTCGCCCTGCACGACCTGGACCCGGTCGCCGTAGTCCCCGCTGATCCCGCCCTTGGCGTCGATGCGGGAGGTGGCGCCGTCGATGTGCAGCAGCAGGTTGGCCGGTGAGTTGAAGACCCAGTGCCCCGGCGGGAGGAACTTCATCGCGTCGACGCTCGCGGTCGCCCCGGTGACCGCGGCGACCACCCCCGCGACCACGGCGACGACGACGGCGAGTACGGGAAGCCGCGAACGCCAGCCCTTGGGGCCCCGGGCCGGGGTGGCGGAAGAAGTCTGCGCAGACATGGCCACAACACGTTAACGCCTGACGACTCCCGGCGATGCGGGGTGAGACCAAATTGGCAGGTTCAGGTCAGGGGGCTACCGGGAAGGTCAACTCGAAGATCGCGCCGCCCTCCTCGGCGTTGTAGACCGCGAGCGTGCCGCCGTGCGCCTGGGCGACCCAGCGCACGATCGACAGCCCAAGCCCGGTGGACCCGCTGCCGGTGCGGAACCGGTCGAACACGTCCTCGGCCAGCGCGGCGTCCACGCCGGGGCCGTGGTCGGCCACGGTCACCCGGCCGCCGGCGACCGAGATGTGCACGATCGCCGGCTGGTCCGGCTGGCGGCCGTAGCGCAGCGCGTTGTCCAGCAGGTTGCCGATCGCCCGCTGCACCAGCGTGGGGTCGACCATGACCTTGGTCGGGGCCGCGGTCACGGTCACGCTCGCGCCGCCGGCCGGGGTGTCCTCCACGACGCCGGTGACCAACTGGTCGAGCCACACCGGCTGCACGGCGAGCCGGTCGACACCGGCGGCGAGCCTGGCCCGCACGAGCAGGCTGTCGATGATCCCGCCCATCCGCGCGGCCAGGTTCACCGTGCGCGGCAGCAGTTCGGGTGCCTCGGCGGGGTTGCGCAGCGCGGTCTCGGCCAGCGCCCGCAGCGCGGCGACCGGGGTGCGCAGGTCGTGCGCGGTCTCGGCGAGCAGGGTCTCCTGCTGCTCCAACGCCCCGGCCGCGGGCCGGATCGCCCGCCCGGACAGCCAGTGCCCGGCGAACGCGAGCCCGCCGACCGCCAGCACGCACCCGCCGACGACCAGCAGGATCATCCGGTCGTGCGCGTCCCGGGCCGGCTCCGCGTCGGCCAGCGCCACGACCACCCCGACGGCACCACGCGAGTCGAGCTCGAACGGCTGGGCCAGGAGCCGGGCGAACTCGCCGTCGGCGTACTCGTACCAGCCGCTGAGCTCGCGGCCCGAGTCGGTCGCCTGCCGAGCCGTTCCGGCGAGGTACTCGCGGTCGGCGTCGACGCACTCCTTGTCCGAGACGTACGGCTCGAACTCGCCTGCCTCCGGCGGCAGCACGTAGAACTGCGGGCACTCGCCGGAGATCACGTCGTCGCCGATGAAGGCGGTGTTGACCCGGCCGTTGTCGTCCTGCACCAGCCGCATGACGGTGGAGACGACCCGGCTCAGCTCGCCGTCCAGGCGCTGCTCGTACCGGTCCTGGTCGGCGTCGATGGACAGCCAGGCGAACACGACCAGGCCGGCGGCGTTGACCGAGGTGAACAGCAGCGTCAGCACCCACCGGAGGCGGCGCAGCCCGTCCGCGGCGGACCGGTTCATCGCCCGCTTCCCGCCAGCCGGTAGCCGTGGCCCCGCACGGTGTGGATCAGCTCGGGGGTACCGAGCTTGCGGCGCAGCCGTTTGACCGTCACGTCGACCACGTTGGCCGTCGGGTCCGTGCTCTCGTCCCAGCAGTGCTCGATCAGGTCGGTGCGGGTGACCGCCTCCCCGGCCCGGGTGGCCAGGTACTCCAGCACGGCGAACTCCCGGTTCGACAGCGTCAGCAGCACCCCGGCGCGGCGCACCGCGCGGCGCGCGCAGTCGACCTCGAGGTCGGCGATGCGCAGGATCGCCGGGCGCGCGCCGGCCCGGCGGCACAGGATGTGCACCCGCGCGGCCATCTCGGCCACCGCGAACGGCTTGACCAGGTAGTCGTCGCCGCCGTGGTTGAAGCCGTCGATCCGGTCGCCGACGGTGTCCCGCGCGGTGAGGAACAGCACCGGGACGTGCCAGCCCTCCTGCCGGCGGCGGTGCACGTAGGTCATCGCGTCGCCGTCGGGGAGCATCCGGTCGAACACGACACAGGCGTACTGGTCCGCGCGCAGGGCGGCGTCCGCGGTCGCCAGGTCCGGGGCGGCCGCGACCGCCAGGCCGGACGCGCCCAGCTCCGCGGCCACCGCGACCCGAAGGTCCTCGTCGTCCTCGACTACCAAAACGCGCACGTTCGTCTCTGTCATCGAAACCTAATGTGCTCCGTCCGATCGTGTGTCCAGCAGGAGCGAACACGACGGAGGCCGGATGATCGACGACGGTAGCGCCTCGCCCCGTCCCGCCGGCGCGGGATGGCCGGAACCGGCCGTGGCGGCACCCCCACCAGGGGTTCCCTCGGCCCAGCCGGCGCCGACGCGGGTCACCGCGCCGGCCGCGCCCGTGCTCGTCGGCGCGCCGGCGGCCCAGGCCCAGCCGCGGGCCCGGACCCAGGTCGCCGCCCAACCGGCAGCGGCGGCCGACGGCCGCACCCAGCCGTACGGCGCGTCCCGGCCGCCGATGCGCCCGCCGAACGCCGTGCCGATCGCGACCACGGCTACCCCGCCGAAGGGACCGCGCGGCAACCCGGTCAAGGAGTACGTGCGGCACCTCAACCTCATCCAGGTCATCTGCTGGCAGCTCGCCGCCCTGGCGGTGGTGCTGACCGTGCGGCAGCCGTGGCCGGTGCTGGTGACCGCGTCCGCCGGCGCCGCGGTGCTGCTCGCGCTCACCACGGTCCGGGTCGGCGGGCGGTGGCTGTACCAGGTCGCCTCGGTCGCCGCCGGCTTCCTGTCCCGCGCCAGGCGGCGCGACCTGCCGGAGACCGGCGGCAAGACCCCAGCGCTGCTCGAGCTGCTGGTGCCGGGCACGACCGTGCGGGTCACCGAGACCAACACCGGCCCGGCGATGACCGTGAGCCACCCCGGCGGGCTCGCCGCGGTGCTGCGCCCGCGCGGGCAGGTCGGCGACCCGCTCGCCCTGGTGCCGCCGCCGGCCGCGCTGCTCCCGGTCGCCGGCTCGGTCGAGGCCGGGCAGCCGCACCGGTACGGCGTGCAGACCGTGCTGCACGCCGGGGTCCGCCGGGACGGTCCGCCGAAGGTGTGGTTCGCGGTGCACGCCGTCCGCACCGTGGAGACCCCGCACGACGAGGAGCTGACCCTGGCGCTGCGCAACGCCATGCGCCGGGTGCGCCGCGCGCTCGACCGGGCGGGGGTGCCGGCCGAGCCGCTGGCCGAGGACGCCGCGTTCGCCGCCGTCGCCGGGCTCGCGCACGTCACCGGCGGACGCAACGAGGTGCGCGAGGACTGGCGGTTCTGGCGCACCGGACCGGTCTCGCAGGCCGCGTTCGTGCTGTCCGGCCTCGACCGGCTGACCGACCCCCAGCTGCGGCGCCTGGTCGCCGACCTGTTCGCGGTCACCGGCGGCGTCTCCCTCACCGTCGCCCTGGCCGCGCGGTCCGGCCGAACCGGGGCCCACGTCTCCGGCGTGCTGCGCCTGGCCGCCACCACCGAGGCCGCGGTCGAACACGCCGCCACGGCCGCCGCCCGCGTCGTCACCGGCGCGGCCCAGTACGTCCCCGCCGGTTTCCGGCTCGCCCGACTCGACGGCACGCACTCGTCCGGCGTCGCCGCGTCCCTTCCGATCGGAGTGTTCTCGCGATGAAGACCATGACCAAGACCATCAACCGTGGCCCCGTCTCGATGCTCCCGGTCCGGCACGCCGCTCCCGGTCCCTCCACGGCGGGGGTGGAGGCGCTGCTGGCGTCGGCGACCCGCGAGGTCCTGCTGATGACCGCGCTCTCCCGGGGCGGCCGGGAGCCGATCGGGGCGATCCGGCGGATCGACCAGGAGAACGTCCGCCGGGGCGTGCGCTACCGGGTGGTGGTGCCGGACTCGACCCGCACCGAGCCGGTGCTCGCCACCCGGCTCGGCGCCCTGGCGCTGGCCGGCGCGGACGCCCGCACGGTTCCCGAGGTGCCGACCGACGCGCTGGTGATCGACGGCACCGTGGTGGTGCTGCCGGTCGACCGCACCGCGGGCGGCGCCACCGCGAGCACCGCGGTGTTCCGCCTGCCCAGCGTGGTCACCACCACCGTCGAGCTGTTCGAGCGGGTGTGGCCGACCGCGGTGCCGTTCACCGCGTCCGACCTGCCGAACACCGCCGAGCTGAACCTGAAGGAGCGGGAGCTGCTGACCCTGCTGTCCGCCGGCTGCACCGACGAGTCGGCCGCGGCCAGGATGAACTGCTCGGTGCGGACCGTGCGGCGGATGGTGTCCACGATCATGGACCGGCTCGGCGCGCGCAGCCGGTTCCAGGCCGGGGCGAAGGCCGCCGACCGCGGCTGGCTGATGGAACGGGCGGGCTGATGTCCCGTAGGACCCTGCTCGTCGCCCCGGGCCAGCACGGCGCGTACGACACCGTCGGCGAGGCGCTGCGCGACGCCCCGGACGGCGGCGTGGTGACGATCGCGGACGGCAGCTACGCGGAGACGTTCGAGCTGACCGACCGGCGGCTCACCCTGCGCGCGGTGGACGGCGCCACCGTCGTGCTCGACGGTTCCGGCGGCGACTGGCCGGTACTGGTCGCCAGCGGCGGAGCGCTGACCCTGCAGGGCATCGAGGTCCGGGCGGCGTCGAACGCGCTGCGGGCCGACAACGTGGAGCTGACCGTCGAGCGGTGCGTGCTCGGCGCGGACCTCGGCCCGGCGCTCGCGGTGCGCAACTGCGCGCGGTTCACCGTCGCGCGCACGACCGCCGCCGGGATCGTGGTGGAGAGCTCGTCCGGGCGGATCCACGACACCACGGTGGAGAACGTCGCCGGTGACGGGATCGTGGTCGCCATGGGCGCCGACCCGGAGCTGCGGAACTGCGTGGTGGCCGGGTGCGGGCAGCGTGGCATCTACGTCTACCAGTACGCCCGGCCGGTGATCGAGGCCTGCGAGGTCTCCCGCACCTCGGCCGAGGGGATCGCGGTGGCCCACCAGAGCCGCCCGGTGCTTCGGCGGGTGAAGGTGCACGACACGCAGGGCGTCGGTATCGCGTTCGGTCCCGGCTGCACGGGAGCGGTCGAGGAGTGCCAGCTGGACAACACCGCCGAGCCGGCGCTGTCGCTCGCACCGGACGCCACCCCGACGGTGGTGGAGGCGAAGAAGCGCGCCGGGTCGGGGGACGCCGGGCTGGACGACCTGCTCGCCGACCTGGACGCGATGGTCGGCCTGCCGGCGGTCAAGGCCGAGGTCCGGGCGCTGGTCGACGAGATCCAGGTCAACGAGTGGCGGCGCGGCGCCGGCCTGTCGGTCGGCACGGTCAGCCACCACCTGATCTTCGCCGGCGCCCCCGGCACCGGGAAGACGACGGTCGCCCGCACCTACGGCAAGCTGCTCAAGTCGCTCGGCGTGCTCAGCCGGGGACAGTTCCGCGAGGTGTCCCGGCGCGACCTGGTCGGCCAGTACATCGGCCACACCGCGGAGAAGACGGCGAGCGTGTTCGACGAGGCACGCGGCGGAGTGCTGTTCATCGACGAGGCCTACACGCTGTCCCGGCAGGCCGGCTCCGGCGGCGACTTCGGCCAGGAGGCCATCGACATGCTGGTGAAGCTGATGGAGGACCACCGGGACGAGGTCGCGGTGATCGTCGCCGGCTACACCTCGGAGATGGCCGACTTCCTGGCCGCGAACCCCGGTCTCGCCTCCCGGTTCTCCAAGACGATCGAGTTCGAGAACTACACGCCGGACGACCTGCTGGAGATCATCGCCAGGATGATGAGCGGCGGCGACTACCTGGTCGACGCGGACGCCTCCCCGATCCTGCTGGAGTTCTTCGCCCGGATCTCCACCGATCCGAACTTCGGCAACGCCCGCGACGCCCGCCGGCTGTTCGAGGGTGTGCGCAAGGCGCAGTCCCAGCGGTTGCGCACGCTCGGCCGGATGCCCGACGTCACCGAGTTGCGCACGCTCACCGCCCAGGACGTCCTCGCGGCCACCTGAGTACCCGTGAGCGGCGGGAGCGGTCCCGGCTCGGCCGACTACTGTCGGTGGTGTGCGCGTGCTGGTGATCGAGGACGACGAGGACCTGCGGCTGGGGGTGGCCGGGTCGCTGCGCGGAGCCGGGTTCGCGGTGGACGCCGTCGGCGACCTGCCGGCGGCGGACGAGGCGCTGATGGTCAACGCCTACGACTGCGCGGTGTTCGACCGGATGCTGCCCAGCGGCGACGCCCTGCACTACGTGCGGGCGCGCCGGCCGGCGGCCCCGGTGCTGTTCCTGACCGCGCTGGACTCGGTGATCAACCGGATCGAGGGCCTGGAGGCGGGCGACGACTACCTGGTGAAGCCGTTCGCCATGGACGAGCTGGTGGCCAGGGTGCGACGGCTGTGCCGGCTGGTGACCTCGGGCCGGCCGCCGGTGCTGCGCTGCGGCGACCTGGAGGTCGACACCGCCCGGCACGAGGTGCGCCGGGCCGGGGTGCTGCTCACACTGACCGCCAGGGAGTTCACCGTGCTCGAGCACCTGGTGGCCAGGCAGGGCGCGCCGGCGGCCCGCCAGGAGCTGCTCCAGCAGGCGTGGGACCGGTACGTCGACCCCAACTCGAACGTGCTGGACGTGCTGATCTCGGGGCTGCGCCGCAAGCTCCAGCAGCCGCCGATGATCCACACGGTGCGCGGCGTCGGGTACCGCATCGAACCGGCCTGAGCGGCGGACCGCCCGCGCTAGCCTTTGGCTGGACGAGCATCCGGGGGAGGACCTATGCGACGTGCCATCGTTGCCCTGGCGGCGTTCCTGCTCGTCGCCGTCACCGGCTGCAGCGTGGCGGTGGCCGGCGAGGCCGCGCCGGCCGGCTCCGGCTCGTCCGACGGCGACCAGGCCCTGGTCGAGGAGTACTACGACCGGCTGAACGACGCGGCCGACGAGGGCGAGGACGTGCTGCGCCAGTACCTCGCGCGCACCCAGCACCCGGACTTCACCGACCGGCTCTGCGACCTCGGCGGGCTCACCATGCACATGATCCCGGCGATGTCGACGTTCCGCGTCGACCCGGACTGGGTGCCGCCGGAGGCCGACGGTCCGCCCCGCGGGGTCGTGTACGTGCTCGGGGTGTCCATCAGTGTGCGTGAGGACGGTGCCCTTTTGGGTGAGCAGATCGGTTCACAGCGCGTGGTGGTGCTCGACGGCCGCGCCTACGGCTTCTCGCCCTGTCCGCTGGGCCGGTGACCTGCGGCCGGGTTTCTCGCCGCGAGAAACCCGGGCACGGATCGTCGCGATTTCGTCACTGGGTTGGAGCAGTATCGGTTCCACCGGTAGGGGGAAAACGGAATCGAGCCGTCCCAACACCTCAAGAGCGCGCTCTACCCGGACGAAGAGACCTACGTGAGGAGGTGAGCGCGGTGGCCGTGCTGGACCAGGGGCTGTCGGGGCTGTCCCAACCGGGGCCCGCCCGACGGGACCGGGTCGTCGGCGAGGTTACTGTACCGATGCAGCACCCAGCTCGGCACCTCGAGGGCCCGGTGCCCGAACAGGAGACCAGCCTGGTCGAACTGCACCGGTCGTGCGCCGACCTGCTCGCGTCTCGTGGCCAGTGGCAGCAGGCCTACGAGCATCTGCGCCACGCGCTGACCCTCGCCACCGCCGAGCACGGTCCCCGGGTGCCGGAGCGGGTGCCCGAGCAGGTGCGGCTCGAGGTGGCCCGGCTGCGCCGCGAGCACGCCGAGGCGCGTGAGCAGAGCTTCCGGGACGCGCTGACCGCCAGCTACAACCGCCGTTACCTGGACCAGAAGCTGCTCGAGGAGGCCGACGGCGGCCTCGCGGTGGCGCTGGTCGACCTCGACTGGTTCAAGAGCGTCAACGACACCTACGGGCACCTGGTCGGCGACCGGGTGCTCCAGCAGGTGGTGGAGCTGCTGCAGGTGGCGCTGCCGGACGGCGGGTTCTGCGCGCGGTACGGCGGCGAGGAGTTCGTGCTGGTGCTGCCCGGGGTGGACCCGGACACGGCGGTCGCCGTGGCCGAGGCGGCGCGGACCAGGATCGAGCAGTTCGCGTGGTCGACGGTCGTGGCCGGGCTGCGGGTGACGGTCAGCATCGGTGTCGCGCACCAGGCGGCGACCGGGCTCGCGCCGCCGGAGCAGCAACTCCGCCACGCCGACGGGCTGTTGTACACCGCCAAGCAGTCGGGGCGGAACGCGGTCGCATACCGTGTCGGGGGCGAGGTGCGACTGTGCGGCGCGCCGGTGCGTCGGCCACGTTGACGAAACCGGGCGGCGGCGGTTCGATAACGTTCGGGTCGTTCCGGGTAGGCCGATCGGGCTAGCGTACTGAGCCCAATTGCGCACAGAAAGTGGCCAAAACGAGATCGATGGTCGTCACGGGTGCCATCCATCCGTACTATCTCGCCTCGGAACGACACTGTGAGTCGACGACACCCTTGTCGATCACAACGTCTTGGTAAAGAAAGCGGCACGACCCGTGTGCCGCGGCGCCGGCGAAGCGCGAGGTGAAAGGAGACCGGGTGCCCGACGATGACCACCTTGGTGGCACCCGCTCCGGTGATCCACACGGGTACGGACGCAGACACCGCCGCGAGCAGCCGGACGAGCAGCCGAGGCGCCGCCGCCGCTCCATGGAGGACAACGGCGGCGGCCTGAGCGTCGCCGACCTGGTGCAGCGGCACACCGGTTCCCGCGCGAACCTGCCCCTGCCGCCCCAGCCCCCGGCCGAGGGGCCGCCCCAGGGCGGCGGCCGGCGCGCCCTCCCCCCGAACCAGCCCCCGCGCGGCCGTCCCGGCGAGTCCGCTCCCGGCCGCCAGGGCGCACGTCCCGGCGAACTCCCGCCGAACGGCCGTGGCCCCGCACCACAGCCGGGTGACGGCCCACGCCGCGCGGCCCCCCACGCCGCCGACGGCTACCAGGCCGATGCCGGCCGCGCCCCGGCCGCACCGCCCAGGAGCGGGGCCGAACGGCACGCCTCCGGCCCACACCCGGTCCCCGGCGCCGAACGGCACGCCTCCGGCCCACACCCGATCCCGGGCGCCCACGCCGACGAGCACCCCGGCAACCACCCCAACGGCCGCCCCGGTGGCCGCGCGGCCGTCCCGCCCCCCAACGCCCGCCCGAACGGTCGACGCGCCGCCCAGCCGCAGGACGCCGTCCCTCCGCTCAACGGCCACCCCGCCGAAGCCCGCCCGAGCGGTCGCCGCGCCGCCGCGCCGCAGGACGCCGCCCCGCCCCCCAACGGCCGGCCCGCCGCCGACGCTCGCCCGAGTGGTCGCCGCGCCGCCGTGCCCCCGGACGCCGCCCCGCACCCCCGCCACGGCGCCGAGCCGCTCCCCGCCGACGAACTCCCGCCCGGCCGCGGCCGGCCGGCCGGCCGGCGTCCCGGCGAAGCCACCGGCGGCCCCCAGCCGAACCCCGTGCGCCGCGCACCGGGCCAGACCAGCGGCCACTACCGCCCCGGTGAGGCCACCGGCGGCCCGCTCCCGGGCGATCGCGGAACGGGCAGACCGCAGGCTGGCCCGCTGCCGGGCGGCCGCGAGGCTCCCACCCCGCCACCGGCCAGCCACCGCCCCGGCCGGGCAGCGGGCCCCGCCGACCTGCCCGACCCCGGCGGGCGCCCACCAGCGGGCCGCCCCGTCCCGGGCCGTCGCCCCACCCCCGACACCGGCGACTTCCCGTCGAACCCGCCCCTCCGCCATCCCGGCCCGAGCGTCGACGACCGTCCGTCGGGCCCACCGCGCCGCCCCGGCCCCGACGACCGCATGCCCGGCCCGGGCCGCCACCCCAACCCCGTCGACGACCGTCCCGCCGACCTGCCGCGCCGGCCCGGACCCGACGACCGGATGGCCGGACCCGGCCGGCACCCCGGCGGCCCCAGCGTCGACGACCGCCCCTCCGGCCCGCCTCGCCGGCCCGGCCCGGACGACCGGATCGTGCCCCCGGGCCGCCGCCCCGGCGGCCCCGAGGCGGATCTGCCGCCCGGCGCCCGCGCCTCCGGCATCGGCCACGCCCTCGACGGCCAGGACGACGACGGCGCCGACCTGCCCGGCACCCGCGCTCCCGGCCAGCAGACCGGACGTGGCCCCGTCCCGCTCCCGCCGCCGCGCCGGCCGGACGAGGACCCCATCTCGATGACCACCGAGATGGAGGCCATCGGCGAGGAGGTGCAGAAGCGCCGCAGCATCGACCACACCCTCGCCCGCTTCTCCGCCGTGCACGACGAGATCCAGGCCGAGGAGCGCGAGAAGAAGTCGAAGCGCCGCAAGCTGCGCCCGTGGCAGCAGCAGGACGCCGAGTTCGACCACCTCGACGAGCTCGTCGCCTCGCAGACCATCGCCGCGCCGCAGAACATCTCGGACGAGCCGGGCGAGCGGGACCAGCCGGACGAGGACGCCGACG
Source organism: Actinophytocola gossypii (assembly GCF_025165815.1). Classification (GTDB taxonomy): domain Bacteria; phylum Actinomycetota; class Actinomycetes; order Mycobacteriales; family Pseudonocardiaceae; genus Actinophytocola; species Actinophytocola gossypii. Next base: position 337,128 of record NZ_JAFFZE010000016.1, read on the forward strand.
ACGAGCCGGTGTCGAAGCTGACCCGGCTGCGCCGGAAGAAGTCCAAGCGCCGCAACCGCTCCGCCACCGCCGGCCGTGCCTTCGCCATCGTCGCCGCCGGACTGGTGTTCCTCAGCACCGGCGTCGGCTGGGGCTTCAAGAGCTGGATCGAGGCGAAGGCCCAGCAGATCGACGCGCTCGACCCGAACTCGGCGGCCATCCAGGACGCGGCGGCGCAGCGCGGCGACGAGAACTTCCTGCTGGTCGGCTCGGACACCCGGGCCGGCGCGTCCGCCGAGGACGGCGTCGGTGACGAGAACAGCGTCGGTGGCGCCCGCTCGGACACCGTGATGGTCGCCCACATCCCGGAGAACCGGGAACGCGTGGTGGTCGTGTCGTTCCCACGCGACCTCGAGGTGACCCGGCCGGAGTGCGAGATCTGGGACCCCAAGACCGGCGAGTACACCGGCAAGACCGACCCCGGGGCCGAGGTGGTCAAGCTCAACACCGCGTACCAGGTCGGCGGCCCGAAGTGCGTGACCAAGCTGGTGCAGGAGCTGTCCGGCCTGGCCATCAACCACTTCGTCGGCATCGACTTCAACGGCTTCAAGGAGATGGTGGACGCGGTCGACGGCGTCGAGGTGTGCGTCGAGGAGCCGATGAAGGACGACGAGCTCGGCATGATCATCCCGACGGCCGGCGAGCGGGTCACCATCAGCGGCGACCAGGCGCTGAACTTCGTGCGCGCCAGGAAGGTCGAGGGCGACATCACCTCGGACTACGGGCGGATCCAGCGCCAGCAGCGGTTCATGTCCTCGCTGCTGCGCAAGGCGATGTCCTCGGAGGTGCTGCTCGACCCCGGCAAGCTGACCGGCTTCCTGAACGCGTTCGGCAACGCCACGTTCGGCGACAACATCGGTGTCGAGCAGATGTTCATGCTCGGCCAGTCGATGCAGGGCATCGAGGCGGGCAAGGTCACGTTCATCACGGTGCCGACGGTCGGCGAGGCCAACGAGAACGGCAACGAGGATCTGCTGGTCGAGGACAACAACGCCCTGTTCGAGGCGATCCGCCAGGACACCCCGCTGCCCGGCGAGACCTCGTCGGAGTCGGGCGCCAGGTCGGGCGAGGGCGAGTCCCCGAACGCCCAGATGGCGTCCGGGCTGCGGTTCCAGCAGCAGGGCCAGCCGACGACGGTCGACCCGACGAAGATCAAGATCCAGGTCCTCAACGGCGGCAACGACCAGGACGGCATCGCCGGCGACACCGCGGACGAACTGGCCGAGCTCGGCTTCCAGGTCGTGTGGATGGGTGGCGCGCCGGCGGACGTCGACCGGACCGTGATCAAGTTCTCGAAGGTCAAGCAGGCCGAGGCGCAGACGCTCGCGGCCGCCGTGCCCGACGCGCAGCTGGTCGAGGACCCGGCCGTCGGCGGCGCGCTGCAGCTGATCATCGGCCCCGGGTTCGACGGTGAGGTCGGCTCCCCGACCGGCAAGGAACCGGTCGAGCTGCCGGAGAACCTCTCCACGGTCAACGCGGGCGACGTCTCCTGCGCCTGAGTTGTGTCCTCGGGTTCACACGGGGTTCATCGGGCGATGCTGTTCCCGGGCACCTGCGCCCGTAGCATGTCGTCATGCGTGAGGCGTACCGTGTCGAACTCGATGAACTGGCCGCTGAGCTGGCGGGAATGTGCTCCATGGTGGCGACCGCCATGGAGCTGGCCACCAGGTCGCTGCTCGACGCCGATCTCGGCCTCGCCGAACAGGTGATCGGCGACGACGCCAAGGTCGACGACGCCCGCGCCGCGTGCGAGGAGCACGCCTACGCGCTGCTGGCCCTGCAGGCGCCGGTCGCCACCGACCTGCGCACCGTGCTGGCCGCCATCCACGCCGCGGAGAGCCTGGAGCGGATGGGCGACCTCGCCCTGCACGTCGCCAAGGCCGCGCGCCGCCGGCACCCGCAGCCGGTGCTGCCCGATCAGGTGGCGTCGGACTTCCGGGAGATGGGCCGGGTCGCGGTGTCGCTGGCCCGCGAGGCCGAGCAGGTGATCCTGAGCCAGGACGTCGAGCAGGCCCACTCGCTCGAGCAGGCCGACGACGAGATGGACGACCTGCACCGCCACCTGTTCACCGTGATCATGGACAAGGACTGGCCGCACGGTGTCGCCTCGGCCGTGGACGTGACCCTGCTCGGCCGGTTCTACGAGCGCTTCGCCGACCACGCGGTGTCGGTGGCCAAGCGGGTCGTGTTCGTGGTCACCGGCCGGATGCCCGGCGCCGGCCACGACGAGGCGGTCTAGCGGCGCGGAGCGACCGACTCGATCATCTCGCCGAGGGCGTGCACCAGCCGGTTGTTGTCGGCCGGGGAGAACGTGCTGCTGACCGACCCGTCCTCGGCGGGCGGGCGGGACAGCGACAGGTACCGGCCGGCGTCGGTGTCCATCCAGGTCAGCCCGCCGGCCCGCTGCTCCCGGCCGTGCCGGTCGCGGCCGGAGACCGCGAAGAACCCGGTGCCGGTGCGGGGCCGGTTGAGGTAGGACGCGGCGAGCCGTAGCCGCTGGTCGACCCCGCCCGATCCACTGACCGGCCGGAACAGGCTCTGGTCGCCGCCCTGGTCGGCACCCGCCCTGACCGGCACCGGCGCGCCGGGACGGTTGATGGTGACGGACTGGCCGGGGCCGCCGTCCAGCTTGGGCAGCAGGCCGACCAGGGAGACCGCGAGCGCGGTCGGCCGGATCAGCTCGATGCGCATCTTCTGCCCGATCAGCCGGGCCAGCACGCCGGTCTCCCCGGCCGCCGAGGCGCGGGCGTAGATCTCCTCGCGCTCGTTGACCGTGCCGAGCACGGCGACCGCGATCACCGGCTCGGACAGCGTGCGCATGGCCCGTTCGAGGTCGGGGTCGACGTCACGACCGCGGATGAGCCCGCGCCGGCCGAGGTCGGCGAACACCTCGCGGGCGATCCGGGTCCGGTCCACCTGCAAGCGGCCCACGCTGGGGATCTGGAACGGGAACTGCCGGACGTTGGCGCCGAGCAGCTGCGCCAGGATGTCGACCTCGGTCAGCGACAGGAAGAAGGGTCCGCCCATCACTCACCGATCACGGGCGGCGCGGTCATCTGGTCGGTGCCGAACACGGCGTCCGGGTCACCCTCGACCAGGAACGACGGCCGGGTGTGCTCTTCGTCGTCCTCGCCCTGGCCTCGGCCGCCGCCCATACCGCCCATCATGCCGGTGCCACGGGCGCCCGCCGCGCCGGCGCCGCCGACACCGCCGCCGCGCATGGCCGCGTTCTCCGCCGCCATCGCGCCGGCGCCGCCCATCGGGCCCATGCCGGGCCGGCCGCCCATGCCGCTGCTGCCGGCACCGCCGCCGGAGCCGAACCCTCCGCCACCGCCGCCCGGCCCGAAGCCGCGCCCGCCGCCGTAACGTCCGCCGCCGCGTTCCATGTCGTTGGGCCCGCCGGGGCCGCCACCCAGACCGAGCGGCATCGGCGCGCCGGGGAAGTGCTGGTTGTTGCCCGGGTTGGGGCCGGGGCCCGGACCGGGCGTCGGCACGGGCATCGGTCCCGGTCCGGGGAGGAGCCCGTCGCCGCTCGGCCCGGTACCGCCCCAGTTGTTGCCGCCGTTGCTTCCGCCGTTGTTGCCCGAGCCGTCGTACCCGTTGCCGCCGTTGGGCGTCGGGACCGAGTAGACGCCGCTGCCGGAGCCGCCCCCGGCGTCCCCGTAGCCGCCGACGCCGCCGCTGCCCCCGGTGCCGCCGCTGTCGACCGAGCCGCCGGGCCCCATCGAGTCGATGTTGCTGGTGCCGGGGTCGGAGGTGCCGCCGTTAGGGTTGTTCATCACCGGCGGCGGTGCGAAGGCGGGCATCTGGCTGGCGCCGGACAGGCCGCTGTCGTAGGTCCCGACGACCTGCGCGGCTTGCTGGTGGGCGGCCTGCTGCTGGTGGTACTGGGCCATGTAGTTGGCGTACTTGAACATCATGTCGGCCGGGTTGCTGGTGGTCTGCAGGTCCCGGTTGGCCGCGGCGGCGTCGAACTCGACGGGCTCTGGCATGGTGTTCTTCGCCTCGGCGAGCGACTCGGCCTGGATGTTGGTCTGGGTGCCGGCGAGCTGCGCGCTCTGCCCGGCGGTGCCGACCCAGTTGCCGACGTCGGCCATGAACTTGCGGGCCGAGTTGCCGGCCTCGCCCTGCCAGTCGGTCTCGCTGTTGTTGATGGCCGTGGCGACGCCGGACTGGAAGCGGACCATGGCGTTACCCGCCTCGATCCACTTGTCACCCATCTGCCCGACCTGGTCCGGGTCGACGCCGTCGGTGACCATCGTCTTGAGCGCGCCGTGGTCGTAGCTCATGTAGTTCGAGCACATCATCATCGGCGGCTGCCGAGTCTCCACACCCTGCGCCAGCTCGGCGGCCTGTCCGCTCAGCTCCTGGTCGTAGGCCTCGTCGACCCGCCCCTGCCGGGTGAAGATGTCGATGACGTCGTCGATGAAGGTGCCACCGGACTCCTGCTGGTCGGCGGTCTGCTCAGCGTTCCGCTGCGCCTGCTCACTCGTGATCGACGTATCACCGCGGTCGATGTAGTACGGGCTGCTCTGGTCGTACGTAGCGTCGTAATCGCCCTGGCGGTTGCGCCCTTCGCTGTTGTAACCATCGGCGCCGTAGCCACCGTTGTACGGATCCTGAGGTGCCATCTCCAACTCCCGATCAGGGCAGCTTCGGCTCAACGAGTTCAGCGGCCTGCTTCGCGTGATCACAGGCCTTGGCCATGTCACCACCGGCAACGCTGCTCACATCGACCCTGGACGAGTCGGTCACCGCGATTGAGACAGCGCAGACATCCAAGGCTCCCGTGTACTGCACGGCGTCGTGCGATCCGACCGTCAGTGGCTCCGGTGGAGTCTCGGACTGCACCTGGTCGATGCCGAGTTCGTCGATGATGCCCACACCGACGAGGTGGCTGCCTGAGGTTTGCCAGTAACAGCTACGCGCAGGACCGAGTTCCTCTTCCTCTTTGGGCTCGCTCGGCAAGCCGAGTGCAGCCAGATCCTGCTCGGTGAACAACTCACACGGCTCCAGGCCGGTCGTACCCGACTCGGACTCGCTCGGCGAGGTGGTCTCCTCGTCGGTGGGGGAGTCCTCGGGGAAAGACGGGGTATTCCCGCCACTGTTCTCGGTCGGGCTCGCGTTGCCCGGAGTCTCCGACGAGCAGCCCGACAACCCAACCGCGAGCGCAGCCGCAAACGTCACGATCAAGGCCGTACGCCTCACTGGTCGCCTTCCCTCACACCTGTTGAAATCCGCCGCCGATGCCGGTGTCCGTCTCCTGGTAGGACGCCATGGCGGCCTGAATCCCCCGCTCCGCGTCGTCCAACGAGGTACGGAACTCCTGCAGCATCGTAATGAAGCCCTGCTTGTCCGAGGCGACATCGGCTACGTACGGCTTCATGGTCTCAGCGCCGTGACTCGACCCTAGCGGAGGCTGCTGAGCGAGCATGTTGAGTCCGTAGCCCTGCGCGTCGATCCAATCGCGCATCTCGCGGATCGCGGCCAGCAACGCCTGGCCGCCGGTTTCGTTGACAGCGAAACCACCGGTTGACGCCAGATTGGCAAACGATTTCGCGCTGCCGACGATGCTGCCGATACCGCCTGCAACATGCATGATCGAGCCCCCGTTGTCCCACGGTCACAGACCTACCCCCGAACGGTACCAAGCGGTGTGTTCGGGAGACCTGGTTCTGACGAAATCCGAACCTGCCGGGTTCCCGCGATCACGGGCAGCCTGGGTTCGATGGGTTCAGCGGCCCGCTGCGCGTACTCACAAACCTTGGTCATGTCGCCACCGGTGAGGCCGTTCACATCCACACGGGACGAATCGGTCACCGCGATCGCGGTAACGCAGGCACCCCGGGCTCCGCTGACCTTCACAGCGTGGTCCGAGCCGGGCGAGGGACTGACCCGAAGCCTGCCACCGCAGCTGCGACCAGGCCCGACTTCTCCCGAGCCGAACGGCTCGGTCGGCAGGCCGAGCGCAGTGAGGTCCGCAGAGCTGAGCAGCTCACACGGATCGAGATCGACGGAGTCCGACTTCGCTCCGCTGGGCTCGGTGGTCTCCTCGCCGGTCGAGGTACCTTCGGGAAAGGACGGTGCGTTCCCGCCACCGTCGTCTTCCGTCGGGCTCGCGCTGCCCGGCATTTCCGATGAACAGCCAGCCAGGCCGACCGCGAGGTCGGCCGCGAGCGTCACGATCAGAGCGGTGCGTCTCACTGGTCGCCCTCCCCCTCAGGGCTGCGGACTTCTGCGGTATTGTAGCGAAGTCCGCAGCGGCGAGGGGTCAGCCGAAGCGGCCGGAGATGTAGTCCTCGGTGGCCTTCTCGGTGGGGTTGGAGAAGATCTTCTCGGTCGCGTCCATCTCGATGAGTCTGCCCGGTTGGCCTACGCCGGCGAGGTTGAAGAACGCGGTCCGGTCGCTCACCCGCGCTGCCTGCTGCATGTTGTGGGTGACGATCACGATCGTGTAGTCCTGCTTCAGTTCGCCGATCAGGTCCTCGATGGCCAGGGTCGAGATCGGGTCCAGCGCGGAGCACGGCTCGTCCATCAGCAGTACGTCCGGCTGGACGGCGATCGCCCTCGCGATGCACAAGCGCTGCTGTTGGCCACCTGACAACGACGAGCCCGGACGGTTCAGGCGGTCCTTGACCTCGTTCCACAGGTTCGCCCCGCGCAGGGAACGCTCGACGATCTCGTCGGCCTGCTTCTTCGACATGCGCTTGTTGTTCAGCTTCATCCCCGCGATCACGTTCGCGTGGATCGACATCGTCGGGAACGGGTTGGGCCGCTGGAAGACCATGCCGATCTGCCGGCGCACCCGCACCGGGTCGACCTCGCGGGCGTACAGGTTCTCGCCGTCCAGTGCGATGCTGCCCTCGATCCGCGCCCCGGGGATCACCTCGTGCATCCGGTTCAGCGACCGGATCACCGTCGACTTCCCACAGCCGGACGGGCCGATGAACGCGGTCACCGCGCGCGGCTCGACCGCCATCGACACGCCTTCCACCGCCAGGAAGTCGCTGTAGTAGATGTTCAGGTCCTTGATGTCCAGTCGCTTTGCCATCGTGTTCCTTACCGGCGGCCGGTCTTGGGGGCGAAGAATCGGGAGACGAGCCGGGCCACGGCGAACAGCAGCATGACGATGAGGATCAGCGTCAGCGCCGCGGCCCAGGCCCGGTCGTAGTTGATCGTGGTGATGCCGTTCGGCGCGAAGCCCTGACTGTACTGCCGGTACACGTACACCGGCAGTGTCATCATCCGGCCGTCGAACAGGTCGAAGTTCGCCGAGTTGACCACCCCGACCGTGAGCAGCAGCGGAGCGGTCTCGCCGATGATCCTGGCGATCGCCAGCATCACGCCGGTGACGATGCCCGCCGCTGCGGTGCGCAGCACGACCTTGACGATCGTCAGCCACTTGGGCACCCCCAGCGCGTACGCGGCCTCGCGCAGCTCGTTGGGCACCAGCTTGAGCATCTCCTCGGTCGCCCGCACCACCACGGGAATCATCAGCACCGACAGCGCCACCGAACCGACCACACCCATCCGCACGCCCGGCCCGAAGAACAGCACGAACAGCGCGTACGCGAACAGGCCGGCCACGATCGACGGGATACCGGTCATCACGTCGACGAAGAACGTGATGGCCTTCCCGAGCCTGGTCGGTCCGTACTCCACCAGGTACACGGCCGTCAGCAGGCCGATCGGCACCGAGATCAGCGTGGCGAACAGGGTGATCTCGAGCGTGCCGATGATCGCGTGGTACGCGCCGCCGGCGTCCATGCCGCCGAACACGCCACGCATCGTGTAGGTCAGGAAGTACAGGTCGAACCGCTTGAGGCCGTTCTGCAGCACCGTCCACATCAGGCTGATCAGCGGGATCAGCGCGAGGCCGAACGCGGAGTACATCAACGTCGTGGCCAGCCGGTCCTTCGCGGCACGACCGCCCTCGACCATCCGGGTGACCACCAGCAGCACGACCGCGTGCAGCAGCACCCCCAGGAACACCGTCAGCGGGATCGAGAACGAGCCGAGCACCGCCAGCAGGCCACCGACCAGCACCAGCGACCCGACGAACACCGCCATCGGCGTGTACCGGGGCAGCTTGCCGTGGGTGAGCTTGCGGCCGGCGAGGCTGGCCTCGATGTCGACCGGAGTCTGAACGTCGGTCATCAGTTCGCCCCCGAGAACTCGGCGCGCCGCGACACGATCCACCGCGCGAGCATGTTGACCACCAGCGTGATCACGAACAGCACCAGGCCGGTGAAGATCAGCACGTTGATCCCGACTCCGCTGGACTCCGGGAACTTCAGCGCGATGTTCGCGGCGATGTTCTGCTGCTGGCCGGGCCGCAGGATGAGGAACGAGTACAGCAGCCCGGGCGAGAGGACCATGGCGACGGCCATCGTCTCGCCGAGCGCGCGGCCGAGGCCGAGCATCGCGGCGCTGATCACGCCGGACCGGGCGAACGGCAGCACCGTCATCCGGATCATCTCCCAGCGGGTGGCCCCGAGCGCGAGCGCCGCCTCCTCGTGCAGCGTCGGCGTCTGCAGGAACACCTCGCGGGACACCGCGGTGATGATCGGCAGGATCATCACCGCGAGCACGATGCCGGCGGTGAGGATCGTGCGCGGCGGGTCGGCGGCCGGGCCCTCGAAGATCGGGATGAAGCCCAGGTTGGTGGCCAGCCAGTCGAACACCGGGTACAGCTTGGGCATCAGCCACAGGCCGCCCCACAGGCCGTACACGACGCTGGGGATCGCGGCGAGCAGGTCGATCACGTAGGCGAAGCTCGTGGCCAGCCGCCGCGGCGCGTAGTGCGAGATGAACAACGCGACGCCGATGGCGATCGGCGTCGCGATGATCAGTGCGATGAGTGCGGCCAGGATGGTGCCGAACACCAGTGGGCCGACGTAGTCGAGCAGCGACTGGGCCTCGCCGATCCAGTGCACCTCCTCGGCGAGCTCGGCCGAGTCGAGTTGGATCGCCGGCCAGGCCTGCACGATGAGGAACAGGGCGACGGCGGCGAGGATCACCAGGATCAGCACGCCGGCGGCCTTGGCGCTGATCGAGAAGATGAGGTCGCCCGGTCGCTGTGGCGCGCGTTGCTTACCCGGCCGCGCGGGCTTGGCCGCCGGGTCGCCCGTTGTGGTCACTGCAGAGTCTCCGGTAACGGGGTGGGACGGGCCGGACCGGCTGGGCGGTCACCGTGCGGTGTTCGCCCAGCCGGCCGGAACCGTAGCAAGGTCACTCAGCTGCCGACGGTGATGGACTCGACCGCGGCCTCGACGTCGCCGCGGAGCGTGGCGGAGATCGGCGCGGAGCCGGCGGCCTGCTCGGCCGCGGCCTGGCCCTCCTCGCTGGCGACGTAGCTGACGAAGCCCTTCACCAGGTCACCCTCGGCGGCGTCCTCGTAGCTCTTGCAGACGATCAGGTAGGACACCAGCACGATCGGGTAGGTGCCCTCGGCGGTGGTGTCGCGCTGCAGGTCGATGGCGAGGTCGCCCTCCGGCACGCCCTCGGCGCGCGGGGACTCGTCGACGACCTTGGCCGCGGCCTCGGCCGAGTACTCGACGTAGCTCTCGCCCACCTTGATCTTGGCGACGCCGAGGTCACTGGCCTGGCTGGCGTCGGCGTAGCCGATGGTGCCGTCGCCGCCCTTGACGGTCTGCACCAGGCCCGCGGTCTGCGCACCGGACTGCCCGCCCTGCAGCGGCCAGTCACCGCTCGGCTCGTGCGGCCAGGCCTCGCCCGCCGTGGCGGCCAGGTACTCGGTGAAGTTCTCGGTGGTGCCGGACTCGTCCGAGCGGTTCACCGGGATGATCCGCTTGTTCGGCAGCGTGGCGTCCGGGTTGTCCGCCTTGATCGCCGGGTCGTCCCAGTTGGTGATCTGGCGGTTGAAGATGCCGGCCAGCGTCGCCGGCGAGAGCTGCAGGCCCTCGACGCCCTCGAGGTTGTAGATGACGGCGATCGGGCTGATGTACAGCGGCAGGTGGATGGCGTCGGTGCCGCCGCACCGCTCCTGGGCGGCGGCGCGCTCCTCGTCGTCCATCACGGAGTCGGAGCCGGCGAAGGCGACCGCGCCCTCCCCGAACTGGGTGCGGCCACCGCCGGACCCGATGGGGTCGTAGGTCACCGTGGCGTCCGGGTTCTCCGAGCCGAAGCCCGCGATCCACGCCTGCATGGCGGCTTCCTGGGAACTGGCACCGGCACCGGCGAGGTCGCCGGAGAGGCTCTCCTCGGAGCCCCCGCCGTTGCCACCATTGCCACCGTTGTCCCCGCCCGACTCGACGGGGTCACTGCCGCACGCGGTCAGTGCGATCGCACTGGCGGCGACAAGGGCCGCGATGCGGCCGTAGCGGATGCGCTTCACTGGATCCTCTCGAGATATGTCGATGTCAAGTCATGCTCAGCGCGGACGCTAGGGAAGAGGGGTGGACGTGCGCCCCTCTAGAGATGAACGGCAGGTGAACAACCCCGAATTGTGACTTTTACCGCTGGTAGGCGACGTCCGTTTCGGTGACTTTGAATCCGAGTCGTGTGTAGACCGCTACCGCCGGTGCATTGTCCGATTCCACGTACAGAATGATCTCAGGGATCCCGACGCGCCGCAGATGATGCAGTCCGACCAGGGTCAGGGCCTTCCCGAGGCCCCCACCCTGGGCCGCCGGGTCGACGCCGACGACGTAGACCTCACCGACCCCGTCCGGGTGAATTTTGGTCCAGTGAAACCCGACGGTCTTTCCCCGTTGGTCGGCCAGAAAGAACCCGGCCGGATCGAACCAGGACTCGATCTCGGCCGCGATGAGCTCGTCGACGGTGAGCTGCCCCTGCTCGGGATGCCAGTCGAAGGCACGGGCGTTCACGCCGATCACCGCGTCCTCGTCCCGGCCCGGCTCGAACGCGCGGATCGTGACGTCGTCCGGGAGCTTCGGCTCGGGCAGCTCCGTGTCCGCGCCGAGGCCCATCCGCAGCAGCTCGCGGACCCTGGCGAGCCTCGCGCGCCCGGCGATGGCAGCGGCCGCCGGGTGGTCGCCGTGCGACCAGATCCGCAGCGGGCCGTCGGTCGCGGCGAGGGCGTCGGTGACGAGGCGGGTGCCGTGCCCCCGGCCGCGGTGGTCGGGGTGCACGATCGCCTCGACGATCTGGTTGCCGTACGCGTCGCCGCGCGGGTCGAGGTGCGCGTAGCCGACCAGGGTGCCGCCGTCGTGCCGGAGCAGGTGCCGGCCGCCGCGGAACTCGCGCGGCAGCGGACCGGTCTCGTCGACCTCGGGGCGTCCGTCATGTGCCCGGGCGGCGAGCAGCAGCGCGCGCACCTCGTCGCCTGGCTCGGCGTCCTGCCAGCTCACCGTGGCCTCCGGAGCGGATCGGGAACCCGTACCCGCTCGACCATAGCGCCGAACCGGATCAGTGCGCGGGCACCGTGTCGCCGGTCGGCTTCTGCGGCTGGACGAACTTGTAGCCGACGTTGCGCACGGTTCCGATCATCTGCTCGTGCTCGGTGCCGAGCTTCGCGCGCAGCCGTCGGACGTGCACGTCGACGGTCCTGGTGCCGCCGAAGAAGTCGTAGCCCCAGACCTCCTGGAGCAGCTGCGCCCTGGTGAACACCCGCCCCGCGTGCTGGGCGAGGTACTTGAGCAGCTCGAACTCCTTGTAGGTGAGGTCGAGCGGCCGGCCGCGCAGCCGCGCGGTGTACGTCGCCTCGTCGATCACCAGCTCGCCGAGCCGCAGCGCGCCGTCCGCGCCGGGGCCGGCCGGTCCCCGGGAGGTCAGCAGGCGCAGCCGGGCGTCCACCTCGGCCGGCCCGGCGGTCGGCAGGACGATGTCGTCCACCCGCCACTCGGCGCTGACCGCGACCAGTCCGCCCTCGTTCACGATCGCCACCACCGGCACGCTGTCACCGCCGCTGGTGAGCAGCCGGCACAGGCTCTTGGCCGCGGCGAGGTCCACCCGCGCGTCGACCAGCACGACGTCGCGCGATCCGGCGTCGAGCAGGGCCGTCACCTCCGGCGCCTGGGTGCGCACGTGGTGGGGCAGCAGCATCAGGGAAGGCACCACCGAGCCCGGCGTTGGGTCCGCGGTGAGCAGCAGCAGGTCGAGGCTCATCTGGGCCCGCCTCTCTGGGTAGCTCCGTGGCTATCCGGGAGAATAGCCGCCGTGCCCGCGAAATGTCCTGGTCGTGACACTTGTGTCACACGAGTGCACCAACGCACGACCGACGGTGTGCGACTCACGGGGCTCCTGGTGCGAAATCAACGCGGCCGGCAACACGCCCGTAACACGACGGCGGTGGTCGTCGGGCACGGCTTCACCAACCACGTCCGCAAACCGTTCGTCACCCGGCTGCTGCACCGGCTCGCCCGCGAGCACACCGTGATCGCGCTCGACTTCCGCGGGCACGGCCGTTCCGGCGGACGCAGCACCGCCGGCCCGCTCGAGGTGCACGACCTGGACGCGGGCGTCCGGCTCGCCCGCGAGTACGGGCACGAGCGGGTGGCCACCCTGGGCTTCTCGATGGGCGGCACGGTCGCCCTGCTGCACGCGGCCACCGGCACCCACCGGCCGGACGCGGTCGTGGCGGTCAGCGCCGCCTGCCGTTGGTGGGTCCGCGACACCGACGCCATGCGCCGGCTGTTCTGGCTGGCCGAGCTGCCGCACGGGCGGCTGGCGCTGCGGACGCTCGGGGTGCGGCTGGCGCGGCCGGTCGCCGGGATCCCGACCAGTCCGATCGAGGTCGCGCACCGAATCCCACCCACCCCCTTACTGCTCGTGCACGGCACCGAGGATCATTACGTCGGGGTGGACCACCCGCTGGCCGTGCACCGGGCCACCGAGGGCCGTGCGGAGCTGTGGCTCGAGCGCGGTGTGCGGCACGCGGAGACCGCGATGACCCCGGAGCTGGTCGACCGGATGACGGCCTGGCTGGGCGCCGCGACCCATGAACAGCGATCGGAGCGAACGGCGGCATGACGATGACCGACACCGGGACGACCGACCCCGGCAAGCCCCGCGTGAAGCCCAAGCGGCGGCGCCGGACCCGCCGGCTCGTCATCGCGCTCGCGGTGCTCCTCGGCCTGCTGGTGGTGGCCGACTTCGGCGCGGCGGCGGTGTTCGAGTACCAGGTGTCCAAGCGCGCCCGCGAGCAGTTCGACCTCACCGACGACCCGTCGGTGAAGGTGCACGGGTTCTCCTTCCTCGCCCAGGCCATCTCCGGCGAGTACGACAACGTGGCGATCGACGCGAAGGGCGTTCCGGTTCAGGACACGCTGCGTGACCTGGAGGTGCACGTCGACCTGCGCGGCGTCATCGCCCCGCTCGGCGACCTGGTGTCCGGGTCGCTGCGGGGCGTCGAGGTGCGCGAGGTCGAGGGACAGGTCCGGGTCAAGGCCTCGGACGTGAACCGGGCGATCCTGGAGAACGAGAACCCGCTGATCAGCTCGATCGCCAACGTCACCATCGACCCGATCAGCGAGCAGGACGCCCAGTCCGACCCCGAGGAGCGCACCGACTCCGAGCAGGCCGCCGCCGAGCGCGCCGAGGAGCTGGAGAACGACGACGACACCACCGCGGGCGCCCGGATCTGCGCGACCGTCGACTTCAGCGGCGAGGAGACCGACCTCTGCGCGTTCGGCCTGATCACCCTGGTCGACGCGAAGGCGAGCTTCGTGCCGTCGCGGGTGGAGCTGCGCAACAACGTGCTCGGCACCAGCCAGTTCCCCGAGCAGCTGGAAGGCGCGATCCTGCAGGCGCTGACGATCACCCTCGACCCCGGCGAGCTGCCGTTCACGGTCACCCCGACCGCCGTGGCCGTCGAACCCGGCGTGCTGTCGGTGAAGGGCAAGGCCTGGGACGTCATGCTCGGGGGCTGACCTGCGGAAACCACGCCTTCGCGACCGTCTCACGAAGTGGACGCCGCTCCCAGGAGCAGGGAGTCGGCGGTAGGGTTGGCGCCGTGTACACCTTGCTGACCAGGCGCCGCGCGGTCGACTACTGCCGCGTCGACTCCAGCCTGTGTCCGGCGAGCGTCTGACGAGCGGACCCCTTCTCGGCCTCCGCTCATCCCGCGTATCCCCGCGCGTCCTGATCCACCCAACGAAGGAGAGAGCGCTCTCATGAGCCGCGAAGACGTGTTGGTCACGGCCGAGTGGGCCGAAGAGAACCTCGGCACCGCCGGGGTGGTGTTCGTCGAGGTCGACGAGGACACCTCCGCGTACGACGGCGGGCACATCCCGGGCGCGGTGAAGATCGACTGGAGGACCGAGCTGCAGGACCCGGTGCGCCGCGACTTCGTCGACCGCGCCGGCTTCGAGAAGCTGCTGTCCGGCAAGGGCATCGCCAACGACGACCGGGTGGTCCTCTACGGCGGCAACAACAACTGGTTCGCCGCGTACGCGTACTGGTACTTCAAGCTGTACGGCCACGACAAGGTGCAGCTGCTCGACGGCGGCCGCAAGAAGTGGGAGCTCGACGGGCGCCCGCTGTCCGCCGACGCGGTGACCCGCGAGGAGACCTCGTACTCGGCCAAGGAGCAGGACACGGCGATCCGCGCGTTCCGCGACGAGGTCGTCGAGGCCATCAACGCCAAGAACCTGGTCGACGTGCGCTCCCCCGACGAGTTCTCCGGCAAGCTGCTCGCCCCGGCGCACCTGCCGCAGGAGCAGGCGCAGCGCGGCGGGCACATCCCGTCGGCGATCAACGTGCCGTGGAGCAAGGCGGCCAACGAGGACGGCACCTTCAAGTCCGCCGACGAGCTGCGTGAGCTGTACTCCGACGCCGGGATCGACGAGGGCAAGGCGACCATCGCCTACTGCCGCATCGGCGAGCGGTCCTCGCACACCTGGTTCGCGCTGCACGAGCTGCTCGGCTACTCGGACGTGAAGAACTACGACGGCTCGTGGACCGAGTACGGCTCGCTGGTCGGCGTGCCGGTCGAGACCGGTCCCGGCACCCAGTGAGGAGACCGCTATGACCACCACCGTGACGAGTGACGGGTGCGGCGCGCCCGAGCAGACCGCCGAGCTGCCGGCCGGGATCGACCTGGCCAAGGAGATCGTGCTCGGCGGCAAGGTGACCGCGGACGGCGCGCCGGTCGGCGGCGCGTACGTGCGGCTGTTGGACGCGAGCGGCGAGTTCACCGCCGAGGTGGTGTCCTCGGCCGACGGTGACTTCCGGTTCTTCGCCGCGCCCGGCCGGTGGACCGTGCGCGCCCTGCACCGCACCGGCAACGGCGAGACGACGGTGACCGCGGACGGCCCCGGGCTGCACCCGGTGGCGGTCACGGTCGAGTAGCAGCCAGCCGATCACCTGAGCGCGGGACGGCCGTTGGTTCGGCCGTCCCGCGTTCGCATATCCTCGCCGGGTGGAACTGTTCTGGACCATCCTGCTGAGCGTCGCCGGCGTGGCCGGCACGGGCTACCTGGCCGTCGTGGCCTACCGCCTGCAGACCGGGCTGGAACGATGACCGAACCCGACTCCCCGGTCCCCGGCAGCGGCGACGCGGCGGTCCGCGCGGCCGCCGAACGCGCCGAGACGACCCGTGCCCGCAACCTCCCGCAGTGGGCGGACCTGCCCATTCCGAACGACACGGCGAACCTGCGTGAGGGCGCGGACCTCGACGACCGCCTGCTCGCGCTGCTGCCGCTGATCGGCGTGTGGCGCGGTGAGGGCGAGGTCGTGTACCCGACGATCGAGTCCCAGCACTTCGGACAGCAGGTCACCTTCGCGCACGACGGCCGCCCGTTCGTGTACTACGAGTCCCGCGCGTGGCTGCTGGACGACGACGGCAAGGTCATCCGGCCGGCGGCCCGCGAGGTCGGCTGGTGGCGCCCGCAGCCGGACGACACGATCGAGCTGCTGCTGGCGCACGCGACCGGCGTGGTGGAGATCTTCTACGGCGAGCCGCGCACGCAGACGTCCTGGGAGCTGGCCACGGACATGACCATGCGCACCGCGTCGGCCAAGGAGGTCAACGGCGCCAAGCGGCTGTACGGCCTGGTCAACAACGGCGACCTGGCCTACGTCGAGGAACGCGCGATGGTCGGCCAGCCGCTCCAGCCGCACACGTCCGCCTACCTGCGCCGCGTCGCCGGCTGACTACGGCACGCAGGGCGGGCGGGTGACGTCCGCCGGGTCCCAGTCGCGGTGCCAGAAGTCCTCGAGCCCGTGTTCGTGGATGTACTCGCGCTCGACGTCGTGGATTGGGTAGAGCCCGGCGATGTGCACGACGTCGTGGCCCTCGTGACCCGGCGGACCCACGTCGATGTCCGCGTAGTCCTTCAGATCGAGGACGAACGGCGCGAACACGAAGACCGAGGTCATCGCCGACTCGGGCGACACCTGTTCGCGGAAGTCGATCGTGTCGCCATAGCGGAACGGGCAGTCGCCGCGCAGCCGACCGGCGACCCAGCCCGCGGCGTGCGCCCAGGCCGGATCGTCGGAGCGGACGGACAGGCACAGCTCGGGCCGCCCGTGCCGCCATTCCGGGTGCTCGGCGAGGGACAACCCGTACGTGATCCCGGTGACGTGGCCCGGCTCCGGGAGGTCCCGGTAGATCATCACCGTGACGTCCGGGAGGTCGCCCTCGGACGGGACCGGCTGGAAGACCGGCTCGATCCCGCCGGAGAGGCGGTCCAGGTGTGCGAGGTAGCGCTCGACCCGACTGGACACGCGGCTCAGGCGTACTCGGACTCGTACAGCGCGTTCAGCTCGCGGTGCAGCGCCGAGGCGTCCGGCAGGGCCTCGCCGTCCAGGGTGTGCACCCGGGTGATCTTGCGGACGCTGGAGGCGAGGAACAGCCCGTCGGCGGCGCGCAGCTCGGGCAGCGTCAGCGGCTCGACCTTGGTGACCCAGCCTGCCTGCTCGGCGGCGCGGAACAGGGCGCCCTGGGTGGTGCCGCGGAGGATCCCGCTGGACGGCGGGGTGGTGCGCAGCGTCCGGCCCTCGGCGATGACGACGTTCGAGGTGGGGCCCTCCAGCACCGAACCGTCGGCGGCCATGAAGATGACCTCGTCGGCGTCGTGCGCCTCGGCCCAGCGGCCGGCGGCCATGTTGACCGCGTAGGAGAGGGTCTTCGCGCCGAGCAGCAGCCACGGGGCGCGGTCGACGATCTCCGGGTCGAAACCGCGGTCGAGGGTCAGCGCGCGCACGCCGGACTCCCGGTTGCGCAGCACCTTCTCGCCGATCGGCATGCCGATGGCGAATCCGGTGGGGGTGCCGTCGCCGAACTCCGGCCCGCGGGTGTGGACGAGCTTGAGCGCCATCTCGGCCGGGCCCCGCCAGGCGTCCAGCACGACCTGGACGCAGGCCTCCCAGGCCGCGCGGTCGGGTGCTGGCAGCTCCAACATGCGCGCGGACCGCTCGAGCCGGTCGAGGTGCGGGCCGAGCTCCCTCGGCTTCCCGTCGACCACGAGCACGGTCTCGAACACCCCGTCACCCCGGAGCAGCCCCAGGTCGTCGACCCGGATGTGGGCCGCCTCGGGGTCGGCCAGGGTCCCGTCCAGCATCGCAAGCACCCGCATACCCGGAGCCTACTGTTACATGGTTCGCTGCGCGTCGCCGCTAACACGCCGTCTTCCCTCCCTGACGGCGCACGCGGCGCCGCTCCGCTCACGCAGCCCGCCGCGCGCGGCCACGCTCTCGTTCACGGCCTACGATTCATGGTGTGGAGACCGCGAGCGCGCGCGACATCGACGCCGAACGGGCCGAGCTGAGGCAGACCCTGCACCAGCGCGGCATGCGCATGACCCCACAACGCCAACTCGTGCTCGACGCGCTGCTCGAGATGGAGCACGGTACGCCAGAGCAGGTCTGCCAGCGGGTGCAGCGCAGCACGCCCACGGTCAACATCACCACCGTCTACCGGACCCTCGAGCTGCTGGAGAGCCTCGGCATCGTCCGGCACACCCATCTCGGGCACGGCGCGCCCACCTACTCCGTGCACGAGCACCAGCACGTCCACCTGGTCTGCCACACCTGCGGCGACGTCGTCGAGGCACCGTGCGAGGTGATGGAGGGCCTGCGCGGAACACTGCGCGACCGGCACGGGTTCGCACTGGATGTCAGCCATCTCGCGCTCTCCGGCACCTGCCGGAACTGCACCAGGGAGACGCCGTGAGCACACTCGACCAGCCGGGCGCCGTGCCGGCGCCCGACGGCTCGCCCGACGCCGGCGTGCCGTGGCACTTCGGCGACCCGTTCGCCGAGCAGCGGGCCGCCGCGCGCGGGGTCGCCGTCGTCGACCGGTCGAACCGGGAGCTGATCGCGGTCACCGGTCCGGAGCGGCTGTCCTGGCTGCACCTGGTGATCTCCCAGCACATGACCGAGCTGGCCGACGGTGCCGGCACCGAGGCGCTGGTGCTGGACAGCCAGGGCCGGGTCGACGCGCACATGAACGTCGCCCACCTCGACGAGACCGTGTGGCTGGACACCGAGCCGGGCGCCCAGGCCACCGGGGCCCGCGGCGGCCCCCAGCCGCTGCTCGCCTACCTCGAGTCGATGGTGTTCTGGTCGAAGGTCGAACCGCGCGACGCCACGCCGGAGCGCGCGGTGCTGTCCCTGGTCGGCCCGAACACCGGCGACCTGCTCCCGGTGCCCGCCGAGCCGTACGCGGTGGCCGCCGTGGACGGGGCGATCGTGCGCCGCATGCCGCTCGGCGTCGACCTGCTGGTGCCGCGCGACGCCGTGGACGCCTGGTGGCAGCGGTTGACCGGCGCCGGCGCCCGGCCGATGGGCACCTGGGGCTACGAGGCGCTGCGGGTGGAGGCGGTCCGCGCCCGGCTTGGCGTGGACACCGACGACCGCACGATCCCGCACGAGACCGGCTGGGTGCACGTCGCCGCGCACGTCGCGAAGGGCTGCTACCGCGGCCAGGAGACCGTGTCGAAGGTGCACAACGTCGGTCGCCCGCCGCGCCGGATGCTGCTGCTGCACCTGGACGGCTCCCCCGAGGTGCTGCCGGAGACCGGCGACCCGGTGCGCGTCGGCGAGAAGACCGTCGGCCGGGTCGGCTCGGTCGCGCGGCACCACGAGCTGGGTTCGATCGCGCTCGCGCTGGTCAAGTACTCGGTGCCGCTGGACGCCGAACTGCTCGCCGGCGACGAGGACCGGGTGGTGCAGGCCGCCATCGACCCCGACTCGGTGCCGGGGGACACTCCCGCGCTCGGTCGCGAGGCTGCCAAGCGCCTGCGCGGCTGACTACCCTGCCGGGGCATGACAGGGACCCTGATCACGGTGGCGCCGACCGGAGCGGAACACGCCAAGTCGGACGTGCCGAACCTGCCGGTCACCCTCGACGAGCTGGTCGCCGAGGCGGTCGCGTGCGAGGCGGCCGGCGCGGCGATGATCCACGTGCACATCCGCGGCGCCGACACCAAACCGACACTCGACCTCGGACGGCTCAAGGAGACGGTCGCGGCGCTGCGCGAGCGCACGGACCTCGTCGTGCAGCTGTCCACCGGCGGCGCCGTCACCGACCCCGAGGCCGACCGCCTGCGCGTGCTGGAGGCGATGCCCGACTCGGCGTCCTGCACGATGGGCACCGTCAACTTCGGCGACGACGTGTTCATGAACCGCTGGGAGTTCGTGGTCGAGCTGCACCGGCGGATGCGGGAGCGCGGGATCGTCCCGGAGTACGAGATCTTCGACGTCGGCCAGCTGGCCAGCCTGCGCCGGCTGCTCGACGAGCACGGCCTGCCGGCGGGCGGGAAGGTGCACGTCGACCTGGTCATGGGAGTGCCGGGCGGGATGCCGGGCGACACGGAGACGTTGGTCGCGGCCCTGCGCGCGATCCCGCCGGGTGCGACGTTCTCGGCCACCGGCATCGGCCGGACCACGGTGCCGGTACTGCTGGCGTCCCTGTCGGCCGGCGGACACGTCCGCGTCGGGATGGAGGACACCGTGTCGTTCGCCCGAGGGGAGCGGGTGCGGGACAACGCGCAGCTGGTGGAGCGGGCGGCGGCGTTCGCGACGCTGGCGCAGCGGCCGCCGCTGACGCCGTCCGAGGTCCGGGATCTCATCGGGGTTGCGGAAAGCAACTGACTCCGTAACGACTTGGCGACAGACCCCTCGGTACCGGAGGATGAGCACGTGATCGAAGTCCGACCAGGTGGCCGCAGGCGAATAGACCGGGTGCTCGCGCCGGACTACGTGGCCGACCTGAGTGAGCTCGACCTGACCGAGGTCCGTGCGCGGCGTGACGACGCGGCCCAGGAGGAGACGGATCTGTCGTACCTGCGCAGGCTGCTGCACGGGCGGATAGACATCGTGAAGGCGGAACGGTCGCGCCGGGTGGACGGCGGCTCCGCGTCGGTGGTGGAGCGGCTGGCGGAGATCCTGGCGGACAACGCGGTCGGCCCGGTGCCGGTGGGGTCGGGCCGGCACCAGACGCTGGAGCCGTCGCGGGCGGAGGCGCACCGGCGGCACGTGGAGGCGCTGGTGTCGGACACGGACCTGTCGGACGTGACGTCGCTGCCGGACGAGCGGCTGGACCTGGCGCTGCGGACGTACGTGGCCGAGGAGGCCTCGGTGTCCCAGCGGCGGCGCGAGGTGCAGGTCGTCGTGGACGTCCTGAACGACGAGATCGCCCGCCGCTACCGCGCCGGCAGCGCCTCGGTGGACCAACTCCTCGCCGCCGAACGCGGCGAGGACCCGCCCGGCGTCAGTTGAAGCGTTCGCGGATGGCGAGGTCGCCCCAGAAGTCGCGGAGGCGTTCGAAGCGGGCGGCGATGGCCTCGACGTCCTCGCGTTCCAGGGCCGCGACGATGGCGTTGACGTCCTCGGCGGAGGTGTCGGACTCCAACTCCTCGTCGTCCAGGAGTTGGACCAGGCCGCCGTAGTCGAGTTCCACCGCGGAGTGTGGGTGGAAGTGCTCCAGCCAGCGGCCGGTGTCCTCCAGGACCTTCGTGGGGCCCTGGTCACCCAGTACCCGCTCGGCCAGCGAGTGCGCCTTGGCGACCCGACGCCTGGCGTCCGACATCGCCACGCGCCAGCAGACCTGGCGGCGGGGGTCCTCGCGGGTGGCCAGGACCAGGTGGCGGTGCTCGGGGTCGACCAGGGTGAACCACGGGAGTGGCACCGTCCACGTCGTGGACACGATGTGCACGGCGCCGCCGGGGAGGTCGGAGAGGACGGCGGCGGCCTTCTCCCGAACGCTGTCCGTCGACGTGGGGAGTGCGGCGGTGCGCAGGGCCTGGTGGGCCGACGACAGGAAGCCGACCAGCGCCGCGGCCGAGCGGGCGCGGACGTCCAGCGGGCAGACCAGCGGGCCGGGGCCGACCGTGGCCTGCTCGACGGGGACCTCGGCGGGATCCAGGACCAGGAGCTCGCGGGCGGCACGCGGGGACGGGTCGCCGTTGGCCAGTTCACCCGGGAGCAACGTCGGGGGCTGCGAGAGCTGTGATCTGAGCCACATGTCGCGCTCGCGTTCGCCCACCGTCGTGTGGTCCAGATGGTCCGTTTCCAGGGCCGCGCGCAGTGGTTTGGCGACCTCATCGTCGAACGAGGACAACGGTTCGTACACCCGGAGGTAGGCGACGAACGGTCGAGGCACGGGACGCATCGTGTCACGGACCGAAAACCTGGGCGAAGGTGCCCAGGAACACCGTGCCCCTTCGCGCGGAACCCCGTCGGCACGGTACGGTAGTTGGCAGGAACCACTAGTCGAGATCTGCGGGGCCGCCGATTCCCCCGGCCGCCCCGTCACTGTGCGAGGGGGTCGAGCCATGGGGCGCGGCCGGGCGAAGGCTAAGCAGACCAAGGTAGCCCGCGAGCTCAAATACAGCACTCCCCACACGGACTTCGAGGCTCTGCAACGCGAGCTGTCGGGTCCGTCGTCGTCGGACGGCAACGGGGAGCGGTTCGATGACGACACCGACGACTACGAGGACGACGACTACCGTCGTTGACCGGCTGGTTCAGGGGCGGCCCAGGTAACGCACCTGGTCCGACTTCGCCTTGTCCAGCTCCTCGCGGGCGTCGGTGACGGCTGGGTAGGTCGACTGCTCCGGCACGCCGACCTCCCACCACGCCCCGGCGTCCGTCCACGCCGACGGGTGCGTGGGGATCACCACGACGGCCACGCGGCCGTCACGCGCGTGCGTTCGCGCCTGCGCGTAGGCGGCCCGTAGCTCGTCGACGTCCCGCGCGGCGAGCACGGCGCAGCCGAGCGACGCCGCGTGGGACGCGAAGTCGACCCGTGGCGTGTTCGCCTGCCGCGAACGCGCGTCGGCGTACATGTTGTTGAACGCGGGCGCTCCGTTGCCGCGTTGCAGCCGGTCGATCACCGCGTAGCCGTCGTTGTCGCAGACCACGGCGACGAAGCCGTGACCGGCGAACGCCGCGGAGAACAGCTCCGAGTTCAGCATCAGGTACGAACCGTCGCCGACCAGCGTGGTCACCACGCCGGACGGGCGGGCCATCGCCGCACCCCAGGCCCCGGCGATCTCGTACCCCATGCACGAGAAGCCGTATTCGACGTCCATCGACGCCACGTCCGCACCACGCCAGCCGCCGATCAGCTCGCCGGGCAGGCCGCCGGACGCCGTCATCACGTAGTCGCCGGGCTCGCTCGCCTCGTTGACCACGCCGACCACCTGCGCGTACGTCGCGGGCTCATCCGACGGCGCGCGCAGGGCGTCGATGTAGGCGTCCCACCGCGCCCGCTCCTCGGTCGCCCTGGCCGTCCACGCCGACCCGGAACGCCAGCCGGTCAGCAGTGGCGCCAGTTCCGCCATGGCCTCCCGCGCGTCGGCGACCAGCGCGAGCGCGCCGTGCTTGACCGCGTCGAACCGGGCGGCGTTCACCGTGACCAGCCGCACGTCCTGGCCGAACAGCGACCAGGACGCCGTGGTGAAGTCCTGCAGCCGGGTACCGACGGCGAGCACCAGGTCGGCCTCGGCGGCCAGCGCGTTCGCCGACGCCGAGCCGGTGATGCCGAGCGGGCCGGCGTGCAGCGGGTGGTCGTGCGGGACGAGCGTGCGCCCGGCGGTGGTCTCGGTGACCGGGACGCCGTGCGCCTCGGCGAGCGCGACGGCCTCGCCCACCGCGTCGGAGTACCGCACGCCGCCGCCGAGTACGAGCAGCGGCCGCCGGGACGCCCGGACCGCCTCGGCGACCCTGGCGAGCGCGTCCCGGTCCGGGCGGGGCCGCGGCGGGTGGTGGGTGACCGGCTCGAACAGCGCGTCTGGGAAGTCGAACGCCTCGGCCTGCACGTCCTGCGGCAGCGCGAGGGTGACCGGGCCGCAGTCGGCCGGATCGGTGAGCACCCGCGCGACCTGCGGCAACGTGGCGACGAGCTGCTCGGGCCTGGTGATCCGGTCGAACCAGCGGCTCACCGCGCGGAACGCGTCGTTGGCCGTGCCGGTGCCGTCGCCGAACGGCTCCACCTGCTGGAGCACCGGGTCGGGCGCGCGGTTGACGAACGTGTCGCCGGGCAGCAGGAGCAGCGGCAGCCGGTTGGCGTGCGCGACCCCGGCGGCGGTGACCATGTTCAGCGCGCCCGGCCCGATCGACGACGTGGCCACGCCGACCTGCCGGCGGTGCGTGGCCTTGGCGTGGGCGACGGCGGCCAGCGCCATGCCCTGCTCGTTGTGCCCGCGCCACACCGGCAGGTCGCTCTCCGACAGCGCGGTCCCCAGCCCGAGCACGTTGCCGTGCCCGAAGATCGCGAACACGGCCGGGAACAGCGGGGCTTCGGTGCCGTCCACCAGCACCGTCCGCTGCGCCGCCAGCCACCGGACCAGGGCCTGCGCGGTCGTGAGAATCACGGTGACGAGACCTCCCGCAGTTCGTGTTCCAGGGCCTCCAGCTCGGCACCGCCGGCCATCTGGCGGGTCAGCTCCTCGAGCGTGATGTCCTTCTTCTCCGCCGAGCGGAGGCTGGCGCCGCGCTTGAGGACGAGGAACCGGCTGCCGACCGGGTACGCGTGGTGCGGGTTGTGCGTGATCAGCACGACGCCGAGCCCCCGGTCCCGCGCCTGCGCGACGTGCCGCAGCACCAGCCCGGCCTGCTTGACGCCCAGCGCCGCGGTCGGCTCGTCCAGGATCAGCACCTTCGCGCCGAAGTGGACCGCCCGGGCGATCGCCACGCACTGCCGCTCGCCGCCGGACAGGGTGCCGACCGGCTGCTCCACGTCACGCAGGTCGATGCCCAGGTCGGCGAGCGCCTTGCGGGCGGTCTCGCGGCCCGTGCGCCGGTCGAGCCGCTGGAACGGTCCGAACCCGACGGTCGGCTCGGAGCCGAGGAAGAAGTTCCGCCACACGCTCATCAGCGGCACCACGGCGAGGTCCTGGTAGACGGTCGCGATGCCCAGGTCCAGCGCGTCCCGCGGCGACCCGAGCCGCACCTCCTCGCCCTCGACCAGGAACCGGCCGGAGTCGTGCTGGTGCACGCCGGCCAGGATCTTGATCAGCGTGGACTTGCCGGCGCCGTTGTCGCCGAGCACGCAGGTGACCTCGCCCGCGTTGACCACCGTGGACACGTCGTGCAGGGCGACCACGTTGCCGTAGTTCTTGCCGATGCCGTCGACCTCGATCAGCGCGCTCATCGCCGGACCCTCTCCGCTCGACGCCGGAACGTGTTGTTCACCAGCACCGCGCCGAGCAGCATGATGCCGAGGAAGAGCATGAACCAGTCGGAGTTCCAGTTCGCGAACACGATCCCCTGCCGGGCCATGCCGAAGATCAACGCGCCGATCGCCGCCCCGATCGCCGAGCCGAACCCGCCGGTGAGCAGGCAGCCGCCGATCACCGCGGCGATGATGAACTGGAACTCCAACCCGATGCCCTGGTTGGCCTGCACGGTGGTGAACCGCAGGATGTTGATCGACCCGACCAGCCACCCGGCCGCGGCGGTCGTCATGAACAGCAGGATCTTCGTCCGCCGCACCGGCACGCCGACCGCCCGCGCGCTGGGCGCCGAGCCGCCGACCGCGAACGTCCAGTTGCCGAACTTCGTGCGCACCAGGACCCACGCGGCCAGCGCGGCGAACCCGAGCCACCACACGATCGAGATCTGGAACGGGGTGTCGCCGACCTGGAACGTCGAGGCGAACACGAACCCGGCCGACTCGTAGCCGTCGGTCGAGCGCATCCCGGACACCTGCACGGAGTTGGTGACCAGCCGGGTGATGCCGAGGTTGAGGCCCTGCAGCGCGAGGAACGTGCCGAGCGTGACGATGAAGCTCGGCAGCCCGGTGCGCACCACGATCCAGCCGTTCAGCGCGCCGACGCCGAGCGCGAACACCAGCGACAGCAGCAGCGCGAGCCACACGTTCAGTCCGACCTCGACCGCGAGGATCGCGGTGACCAGCGCGGTCGACGCGGTCATCACGCCGGCGGACAGGTCGAACTCGCCGCCGATCATCAGCAGCGCCACCGCGACCGCCATGATGCCGAGCGTCGCCGAGTCGTCCAGCCAGGTCGCCACGCCGGCCGCGGTGAGGAACTTGTCGGCGACGATCGAGAAGAACACGAACACCGCGAGTGCGCCGATCAGCGCGCCGATCTCCGGCCGCACGATCAGACGGCTGACCAGCCCGTTCTGGGCGACACGTTCGTCCAAGGTTGTCATGGAAGGGCTCCTCAGCGCGTGCCGCGTTCGGTGTACGGACGCACCAGGTCCGCGTTGGACTGGTCGACGAAGCCGGGCCCGGTGAGCACCGGCTGCCCGCCGCCGAGCGTGTTGCCGTTCTCCCGGTACAGCTTCAGCATCACGATCGGCAGGTAGCCCTGCTGGTACTGCTGCTGGTCGACGGCGAAGACGATGTCGCCGTCGCGGATCGCGTCCACCACGTCGGTGTTGAGGTCGAAGGTGGCGACCTCGGCGTCCGAGCCGGCCCCGGCGGCCGCGGTGACCGCGCGGTCGGCGACCTGGGAGTTGAGCGTGAGCACGGCGTCCACGTCCGGGTTGGTCCGCAGCGCGCCGCGGATGCGGGCCTCGATGTCGGTCGGGTTGGCGATGTCGACCTGGAGGTTGGTCACCTCGCCGTCCCCGAAGCCGTCGCGGGCGCCGTCGCAGCGGTCGGCCAGGCCGGAGTTGCCTGCCTCGTGGATCACGCAGATCATCCTCTTCCTGCCTGCCTGCGCGAACCGCTCGCCGGCGGCCTGGCCGGCGATGAACTCCTCCTGGCCGACGTGCGCGATGGCGCCGAACTCCTCGCTGCGGTCGGTGCCGGAGTTGATCGTGATGACCGGGATGCCGGCGTCGACGGCTGCCTCGATGGACGCCTTGAGCGCGTCCGGGTTGGCCATCGACACGACGAGGCCGGTCTTGCCCTGCGCGACGGCGTTGTCGATGAGCTTGGCCTGCGCGCCGGGGTCGCCGTTGGACACGTAGGTGACGTCGACACCCAGGTCGCGGCCGGCGGCCTCGGCGCCGTTCTTGACCACGCTCCAGAAGGCGTCGCCCTCGGTGCCGTGGGTGATCACCGCGAAGTCGAGTGGGGCCTCCGGGTCGAACTCGGTGTCGCCGCCACCGCCCCCGCCGCCGGCGGGTGGGGTGGCCGACTCGGCGCTCGGACCGGTGCAGGCCGCGAGCACCAGCGCGAGTGCCGCCAGCGCGGCGGCGAGTAAGGCGGGCTTGCTACGCCCTCGGTCGGACATCGTTGTCTCTCCCCTCAGGCCGTTCGCGTCCTCAGTGGACGGAATGGAGGAAGGCCAGACTACGCGCGGTGTCCCGGCGTGGCACGGCCTCGACGTCCGCGCCGGGATCCTCGGGCAGCGCGGTGTCCTGCTCGAGTACGTACCAGCCCTGGTAGTCGTTGTCACGCAACAGTTTCAGCAGAGCGGCGACATCGACGTCACCGTCGCCGAGCGGCACGTACACGCCGCGTGCGACCGCCTCGGTGTAGCCGAGCCGGCCGTCGCGCACGGCGTCGGTGAGGTCGGCGCGGACGTCCTTGAGGTGCACGTGGCCGATCCGGTCCGGGTACCGGCGGACCAGCTCGACCGGGTCGGTGCCGCCGATCAGCAGGTGCCCGGTGTCGACGCACAGCGGCAGGTCGGAGTCGGTGAGGAACCGCCGGACCTCGGCCGCGGTCTCGACCTGGGTGCCGACGTGCGGGTGCAGCACGGTGCGCAGCCCGGCGCGCACGGCGGTGTCGCGGATCATGCCGGCGGTGTCGACGAGTGTCCGCCACTGCTCGGGGCGCAGCGGCGGGCGTTCGTCGTAGCCGTGCAGCCCGGTGTTCGCGGCGAGCACGAGCACGTCGGCACCGGCGGCGGCGAGCAGGTCCGCCTGCCGGGCCGCCTCGTCCACAGTGGATCGTTGGCGGTCCGGGTCGTGCAGGACGACCGCGAGGAACCCGCCGACCAGCCCGAGCCGGTGCGCGGCGAGGGTCTCCCGCAGCGTGGCCGGCTCGGTCGGCAGGTAGCCGGGCGGGCCGAGTTCGGTGGCGGTGATGCCGAGGTCGGTCATCTCGCCGAGGACGGTGGCCGGATCGAGCACGCGGCCCCAGCCGGGGACCTCGCAGACTCCCCAGGAGATGGGCGCGGCGGCGATCCTCATACCGGGCTCCGCACGTCGAGCCGGACCGGGGCGCCGGTGCGCATGGACTGCTCGCACGCCTCGGCGAGCCGCAGGCTGGCCAGGCTGTCCCTGGCCGGCGACGGGTTCTCGGCGGTGTCGGTGAGTACGTCCACGAAGACGCTCATCTCGTTCAGGTAGGCGCGCCGGAACCGCTGCGGGAAGCCCGGATACGGGTCGGGCGCGAGCGGCGCCGCGTCGGGTTCCAGTGATCGCAGCGGGGTGCGCGGATCGAGCCCGACGGTGACGGAGTCCTTCGCGGCGAGCACCTCGAGGCGGTGGTCGTAGCCGAGCGGGTCGTGCCGGCCGGCGGCGAGGACCGCGAGCGCGCCGCCGGCGAACCGCAGCAGCACCACGGCGTTGTCCACGTCGCCCGCGGCGGCGAAGGCGTCGTCGACGAGCACCGAGCCGTAGGCGCAGACCTCGGTGACCGGCTCGCCGACCAGCCAGGGCACGGCGTCCAGGTCGTGGATCAGCAGGTCGCGGAAGATGCCGCCGGAGGAGGGCAGGTAGGCGAGGTCGGGCGGCTCGGCGTCGTAGCCGACCGCGCGGACGTGGTAGATCGGCCCGAGCGCGCCGGCGCGGATGCGGCTGTGCAGGTCGAGCATCGCCGGGTCGAAGCGGCGCTGGAAGCCGACCAGTACCGGCACCGAGGTGCGCTCGATGTCCTCGACCAGCGCGGCGGTGCCGTCGAGGTCGGCGGCGATCGGCTTCTCGCACAGCACGGGCATGCCGGCGGCGAGGCAGGCGCGGACGAGGTCGGCGTGCGTGGTGGTGGGGGTCGCGACGACGACGCCGTCGGCGAGTTGCAGGAGCGTGTCGAAGTCGGGGACGGCACGGGTGCCCGAGCCCCAGCCGGCGCCGCCGCTGGCCCGGCCGCCGGCGCCGCCGTGCCCCTCGAGCGCGTCGGCGGCCTGCTCGGCGCGCCCGGGTACGGGGTCGTACAGCAGAACCTGGTCGACCTTGTCCAGCGACGCCAGATGCGTCGCGTGCATGGTCCCGATCCGGCCGACGCCGGCCACGCCGATACGCATTCCGCTCCACTTCTCGGGTTAGAGCGCTCCAACGGCACCATCCTGTAATGTCGGTCACAGAGTGTCAAGGGAGGGCCGGTGCCCCGACCGACGATCGAGGACGTGGCGGCCAGAGCGGGCGTGTCCCGGGCGTTGGTGTCGCTGGTGCTGCGGGGTTCGCCGAAGGTGAGCGCGGGCCGGCGCGCGGCGGTGCTGCGGGCGGCGGAGGAGCTGGGGTACTCGCCGCACCTGATGGCCAGGTCGCTGGCGAGCCGGACGTCGCACGTGCTCGGCGTGATGGTGTCGGACCTGCACAACCCGTTCTGGGCCGAGGTGGTCGACGGCCTGGACGCCGGGGCGAGGTCGGCGGGCTTCGAACTGGTGATCAACACGGGCGGGCGGTCGCCGGCGCGCGAACGCCAGGCACTGACCGGCCTGTTGTCGTTCCGGCCTGCCGGGGTCGCGCTGCTCGGGCCCGTGCTGCCGGCGTCCGCGTTCACCGGCGCGTCGGCGCACACCCCGGTGGTGCTGGTCTCGCGCTCGTCCCGGGTGTCCACGGTGGACACGGTGAACGACGACGGCCGCGCCGGCTCCGCGATGGCGGTGGATCACCTGGTGTCGTTGGGGCACCGGGAGATCGCCCACATCGACGGCGGCAACGGTTCCCAGTCCGCGCCCCGCCGCACGGGGTACGTGACCGCGATGCGCCGGCACGGCCTGACGCCGAGAGTGGTGCGCGGCGAGTACACCGAGGCGGCCGGCGCCGCGGCGGTGCGTGCGCTGCTGTCGCCCGCGCCGCCGACCGCCGTGCTGGCGGCCAACGACCTGAACGCGGTCGGCGCGATCTCGGCGCTGGAGGAGGCCGGCCTGTCGGTACCCGGCGACGTGTCGGTGGTCGGCTACGACAACACCTGGCTCGCGGCCCTACGCCACGTCTCGCTGACGACGATCGACCAGCCCCGCGCCGAGATGGGCCGGCTGGCCGCGGAGGCCCTGGTCCACCGCGTCCGCGGCGAGCGCGTGACCCCGGCCCGCCACCTCCTCCCCCCACGTTTGGTTGTCCGTGCAACGACGGCGGCTCCCCGTGCGATGAGTGGGCTGTGAACCTTCCCCGATACCTGGCGGTCGCCGCGATCGCCGTCGCCGCCGTGGGCTGCGCGTCGCCGACCAGCACCCCCGAAGACGTCGCGACGGCCGAGGTGGAACACCAGGACGAGTCCGGCATGCCGTCGATGCCACCCGAGTCCGCGACGGCCATCGCGACGCCGCCACCGGCGGAAACGCCCGAGCAGTGGCCGATGCCGTCCGTGGTCGGGATGAGCCTGCAGGACGCGCAGGACAGCATCCAGGCGCTGACCGGCGGCGCCGTGTTCTACAGCGATTCCCACGACCTGACCGGCGAGGACCGCAACCAGGTGCTGGACGCCAACTGGCAGGTGTGCACCCAGAACATCCCCGCCGGCACCCCGATCACTGCCACGTCCGCGATCGACCTCGGCGCCGTCAAGCTCACCGAGACCTGCCCGTGAGAGTTCCTCGTCAAGGCCCTGACCTGAAGTAGCCCCTGTCGAGCACCTCGGCTGCGATCCGCTCGCGCAGGATCGACGCGCACTCCTCGAACACCCGGACGACGTCGTGAACCGATATCGAACCGCGTTCGTCAGCCGACGATACGCGGCGGCTCGTACACCACCTCGCGAATCCACGTCAACAGCACGGAGTCAGGGTGCCGGATCGGGGCCGGTTCGGGTCCGTCAGAACAGGCGGCCGAGGGTGTTCTCGTAGAGGTCGCGGCCGCCCTCGACGGCGTCGCCGACCGTGCCGAGGACCAGGTCGCCGGCGTCGTTGAGCAGTTCGCCGCCGGTGTCGGTGAGTTCGTTCCAGGCGGAGTCCCAGTCGCCGTTCACGACGTGGCCGCCGGTGTTCCACAGGCCGCTGCCCACGTCCTCGACGATGTCGACGGTTTCGCGGCCGGCGCCGGCGGCGGCGTCGATCGCCGGGCCGACGATCGGGAGGTCGGACCCGGGCAGCTCGGGCGGCAGGGGCTGGTCCTGCCAGCGCGGCTCGGTGACGGCGTCGTAGTTGCCGGTCGCGATGTTGCCCAGGTTCCGCAGGGACTCGGTTCCCTCGTCGTAGTAGCCGACGTGGGCGTCGATCGCGTTGCCGCCGTCGGAGGCGCCGAAGCCGTTGGCGCCGAAGGACTCGTCGTACGGGCCCGTCGACGAACCGTCCGCGGTGAACCAGTCGCCGCTGGTGCCCTGGACGACGGGGTCGTGCTCGGTGCTGCCGGCCCAGACGTGGCCTTCGCCGGGGGACAGCTGGTCGGCGTTGGAGGCGCCGACGCCCGGCGAGCCGATGAACGCCACGTCGTCGGCGGCCAGGCCGTTCATGCCGGCGTAGCCGACGGTCACGCTGCCGTAGCTGTGGCCGATCACCGTGATGTGCTGGTCGCCCTGGGCGGACGCGCGGTAACCCTCCACATCCGACACCAGTAGGTCGCCGCCCTCGATGGCGTTGTCGGGGGTCGCCACGCTCATGTCCCACGTCGGCGCGTCGTAGCCCAGCCAGGCGATGGTGACGTTCCTCGCGTTCGGGTCGGCGGCGTCCATCTGCGCACGCAGCGCGGACGCGTCGCCGTTGGGGAAGCTGGTCAGGGTCGATCCGGTGCCGGGCACCACGACCGCCACGTTGTCGGCCAGGTCGGGGTTGCCGTACGCGACGGCGAGGATGCCCTCCTGGGCACCGGGGCCGACCGGGTCGTAGGACAGGACGTACGCGCCGTCCGGGGACGCCTCGGTGGCCTCGGCCACCCGCTGCTCGGCGGCCTCGGCGTTCTCCAGCTGGCGGGTGACGTCCTGGCGCTGGTCGAGCAGGTCCGCCAGCTCCGGGTTCTCGCGCAGGGCGCCCTCGTCCGACGGGTCGAGGCCCAGCTCCTCGGCACGCTGCTCGATCCGGGCGTTCAGGTCCGCGTGCTCGGCGCCCAGCCGGGCCTGGTCGACCTCGATCCGGCGACGGTTGGCGTCGTCGAGCACGTCCGCCGGCAGGCCGCGGAGGCGACCCAGCTCGTCGTACCTGGTCGCCAGGAGCTGGTCGCGTTCGGTCTCCGACAGGCCGGCCCACCACTGCGCCACGGCGTTCGGGTCCGAGCCGGGCGGGGGAACGGTCAGGCCGGTGACCGGCGCGGTGCGCGCCCACGACTCGTCGCCGGCCGCCTTCTCGGCGAACGCCGGGGCGATGTGGCCGAGCGCGCCGGCGTACGCGCGAAGGGTGCGCTCGTAGCCGTCGCGTACGCCGGTGAGGGCCTCGTTCACGCGGGTGGCGAGGGCCTCGGTGGCGGCGGCGTCCATGCCGGACGGGCGCGTGCGCCAGGCGCGGATCGCGTTGTCGGCGGCGCCGCGCATGGTCCGGTACGCGCCGGCGGCCGCCTCGACGATCAGTTTCGCCTGGCCGAGCCGGTCGTGTGCGGTGGAGGTCGCGGTGCCGGACAGGTCGGCGCGGGCCGCGAACCCGGTCGCGGCCTCGCCCTGCCAGCCGGAGGCCGCGGTCGAGCCGCCGCCGTCGATGGCCGCGCGGGCGTCGGTGAGGGCGGACATCGCGGAGCCGATCGGCTCGGCGACGGCCTCGATTCGGCCGGCGTCGCCGCTGGCCAGCTTGCCGTAGAGGATCTCCGGGTCGGTCATGACGCCTCCGCCGCGTGCAGGCCGGTGGTGGCGTTCTCGTCGCGACGCTCGTAGTCGTCGGCGCTCGCGACCAGGCCGTCGGCGGCGTCGTTGACCCAGACCGAGCCGTGCCGGAGGTCGTCGCCGTGCTCGCCGACGAAGGTCGCGAACGCGGTGGCCAGCTCGTCGGCCGCGGCGACCTCGCCGAGCGCGGCCGGCACGAGCTGGGCGACCGACAGCAGCGCCGCCGCGTCCCCCACGCCGTCCGAGCCCTCGTAGATCCGGTTCGACGCGTCCCGCAGTGTGGCGGGCTCCACCTGGTAACCGTCGGGCACAGGGTCCTCCCTTGGTTCGGCAAAACGACGCTACCGCGCACCCACGCCGCATAGGGTTCGTTCGCGCACACTGTGTGCATCCGGGAAGGAGGAGCCCATGCCGGAGTGGACCCCGCGGCGGTGGACCGAGGTGTTCGGCGAGCAGGCGGCGTCGTTCCGCGCGGCGGTGGCGCAGGCCGACCTCGCCGCGCCGGTGCCGTCCTGTCCGGGGTGGACCTTCACCGAGCTGACCGTGCACGTCGCCCGGTTCCTCGCGCAGGTCACCCGGTACCTGTCCAGCGGGAGCACCGTCCAGCTCCGGCCGGTCGCCCCCGCGCCGGTCCTGGACCCGCTCGGGCACCTCGACGACGAGCTGGCGCAGGCGACCGTCGCGCTCGGGGCCGCGCCGGGGAACCGGCCGGTGTGGACGTTCTCCCCCGCCGCGCCCGACCTCGCCCGGGTGTGGCACCGGCGGGCGGCGCACGAGCTGAACCTGCGCCGCTGGGACGCCCAGGCCGCGCTGCGCACCCTCGACCCCACCGACCCCGACCAGGCCACCGACGCCATCGACGAGCTGCTCGGCACCCTGCTCGCCGCCCGGCAGCTGCTCGACGCTCCCCCGTCGAACACCGGCACCGCGGTGGTGTCCACCACGGACCGTCCACACGCGTGGTTCGTCCGGTTGCTGCCGGGCCAAGCCCCGGAGGTGCGGGCGGCGAACCCGGACGAACCCGCGGACGCGTACCTGACCGGAAAGGCCGCGAACCTGCTCTACCAGCTGTGGGGCCGGATGCAGTTGACCGGATCGGGTGATGAACGGGTACTCCGCGCGCTCAGAATGAGCTGACCGCCACGTCGGCGCGTCGGGGTGTCGCCCCGCTCGGCGACCTACACTGGAGTCACCTGACACCGTCCGCAGGGGAGTTGACTCGGTGGTCACCGACCGACAAGACGTGCCGGAAACCGAGCCCCGCGAGGAGTGCGGTGTGTTCGGCGTGTGGGCTCCCGGCGAGGACGTCGCCAAGCTCACCTACTACGGCCTGTACGCGCTTCAACACCGCGGGCAGGAGGCCGCCGGCATCTCGGTGTCCGACGGCCAGCGGATCGTGGTCTTCAAGGATCTCGGCCTGGTCAGCCAGGTGTTCGACGAGCAGGTGCTCTCGTCCCTGCGCGGCCACGTCGCGGTGGGCCACTGCCGCTACTCCACCACCGGCTCCACCACCTGGGAGAACGCCCAGCCCACGTTCCGCAACACCGCGATCGGCAGCGGGCTGTCCCTCGGCCACAACGGCAACCTGGTGAACACCGCCGAACTGCTCGACCGGGCCACCGCGGCCGGCATGCGCACCAACAACGGCGCCACCACCGACTCCGACCTGCTGTGCGGGCTGCTCGCCTCGGCCGCCGCCGACCGGGGCATCGAGCAGGCCGCCATGGAGCTGCTGCCCGACGTCAAGGGCGCGTTCTGCCTGGTCTTCGCCGACGAGACCACCCTCTACGCCGCCCGCGACCCGCACGGCGTCCGCCCGCTGGTCATCGGCAGGCTGGAGCGCGGCTGGGTGGTCGCCAGCGAGACCGCGGCGCTGGACATCGTCGGCGCGTCGTTCGTCCGCGAGGTGGAGCCGGGCGAGCTGCTGGCCATCGACGACGACGGGCTGCGCTCCTCGCGGTTCGCCAACCCGGAGCCGAAGGGCTGCGTCTTCGAGTACGTCTACCTGGCCCGCCCGGACACCACCATCTCCGGCCGCTCGGTGCACGCCACCCGGGTCGACATCGGCCGCCGGCTGGCCAAGGAGGCGCCGGTGGAGGCCGACCTGGTCATCCCGGTGCCCGAGTCCGGCACACCGGCCGCGATCGGCTACGCGCAGGGCTCGGAGATCCCCTACGGCCAGGGCCTGGTCAAGAACGCCTACGTCGGCCGCACCTTCATCCAGCCGTCGCAGACGATCCGCCAGCTCGGCATCCGGCTCAAGCTCAACCCGCTCAAGGACGTGATCCGCGGCAAGCGGCTGGTCGTGGTGGACGACTCGATCGTCCGCGGCAACACCCAGCGCGCGCTGGTCCGGATGCTGCGCGAGGCGGGCGCGCTGGAGGTGCACGTGCGGATCGCGTCGCCGCCGGTGCGCTGGCCCTGCTTCTACGGCATCGACTTCGCCTCCCGCGCCGAGCTGGTCGCCAACGGGCTCGACCTGGAGGGCATCCGCCGGTCGATCGGCGCGGACTCGCTCGGCTACGTCTCGCTCGACGGCCTGGTCGCGGCCAGTGAGCAGCCGCGCAGCCGGCTGTGCACGGCCTGCTTCGACGGGCAGTACCCGATCGAGCTGCCCGAGGAGACCAGGATCGGCAAGCACCTCCTCGAAGGGCTGGAGAAGGGCGTCGCGGGCTCCGCCGCCCCGGTCGTGCCCGCCGGATATGGTGCTGGGGACGCACTCCAGCGACCCTGAGACAGCGACTCTCCGAGACCGACTCCGAGATCCGGGAACGATGACCGACAACAGTGACTCCCCGCACGCGACCTACGCCGCCGCGGGGGTGAACATCGAGGCCGGCGAAGAGGCCGTCGAGCAGCTGAAGCCGTTCGCGGAGAAGGCCATGCGGCCGGAGGTACTCGGCGGCATCGGCGGGTTCGCCGGCCTGTTCAAGCTCAAGCTCGACCGCTGGCGGGAGCCGATCCTCGCCGCGTCCACCGACGGCGTCGGCACCAAGATCGCGGTCGCGCAGGCCCTGGACGTGCACGACACCGTCGGCCTCGACCTGGTCGCCATGGTCGTCGACGACCTCGTGGTGTGCGGGGCCGAGCCGGTGTTCCTGCAGGACTACATCGCCGTCGGCGCGGTCGTGCCGGAGCGGATCGCCGCCCTGGTCAAGGGCATCTCCGACGGCTGTGTGCAGGCCGGCTGCGCGCTGCTCGGCGGCGAGACCGCCGAGCACCCCGGGCTGATGACCGACGGCGCCTACGACCTGTCGGCCACCGGCATCGGCGTCGTCGAGGCGGACTCCGTGCTCGGCCCGGAGCGGGTCCGGCCGGGTGACGTGGTGATCGCGATGGGCTCCACCGGGCTGCACTCCAACGGGTTCTCCCTGGCCAGGCACGTGCTGCTGGAGATCGGCCGGATGCCGCTGGAAGGGCACGTCGAGGAGTTCGGGCGGACGCTCGGCGAGGAGATGCTGGAACCGACCAGGATCTACGCCAAGGACTGCCTCGCGGTGGTCGCCGAGGCCGAGGTGCGCACGTTCGCGCACATCACCGGCGGCGGCATGGCGGCCAACGTGGCCAGGGTGATCCCGCCCGGGCTGCGCGCCGTGCTCGACCGGGGCACCTGGACCCCCGCGCCGGTGTTCTCGATGATCGCCCAGCGCGGCCGGGTGGACCGCGCCGAGATGGAACGCACCTTCAACATGGGCGTCGGGATGGTGGCCGTGGTGGCCCCCGAGGACGTCGACCGCACGCTCGCGGTGCTCACCGCCCGGCACGTGCCGGCCTGGGTGCTCGGCGAGATCACCCCGACCGGGGACGACCCGGACGCCCCACGCGCCGAGCTCACCGGGGACCATCCCAGGTTCTAGTGCCTCGTCAGGGAAGGTTGGTGCGTTTATCGGTGGATCCAGGCGTTCGCTGGCAAGGCGGCGGAAGGTCTCTCATACCGGGTCGTATTCGGGCCTTCCGCCAACGCCGCCAGCGGGCGCCTGGGCCGCCGAGAAACGTGCCGAACCTTTCTTGACGAGGCACTGGCAACCCGTCGGGGGCGGTGCGCCGTCTGACGGGAGAGGCGAGAGGAACGCGGGTTCGTGCAGGACCGGGACACGGAGTTCGGGGAGTACCTCGAGAGCCGCGCCGTCGTCATGCGCCGGACCGCTTACCTGCTGTGTGGAGGCGATTGGCATCGGGCGGAGGATCTCGTGCAGACCACGCTGACGAAGATCTACGTCGCCTGGTCCCGCATCCGGCGCGACGGCAGCGTCGACGCGTACTCCCGCAAGATCATGGTGCGGGCCGCGATCGACGAGTCCCGGCGGGCCTGGCGGCGGCGCGAGTCCCCGGTCGAGACGCTGCCGGAGACGCCGAGCGCGCCGCACCAGGTCGAGGAGTCGGTGGACGTGCGCCGGGCGCTGTCCCAGCTTCCGGCCGGCCAGCGGGCGGTCGTGGTGCTGCGGTACTGGGAGGACCTGTCGGTCGCCGAGACCGCGGCGGCGCTCGGCAAGAGCGAGGGCACGATCAAGAGCCAGGCGGCGAAGGGCCTGGCGTCGATGCGGCGGATGCTGTCCAGCGACGAACCGGCGGGGGCGGGTGAGGCATGAGCGGCGACAACGACGGCGACGACGTCAAGCGGTGGTTGGGCAGCGCGCTGTCCGACGAGCCCCCGCTGCGGCTCGACCGGGACGCGGTGCTCCGGCAGGGCAGGCGCAGGTTGCGGAACCGCAGGCTGTTGGCGGCCGGCGGCTCCGGAGCCGCGGTGGTGGCCGCCGTGGTCGGCACGGTGCTGGTCACCGGGCTGGTGAGCGAGGAGCCGTCGCTGCCCCCGGCCGCCGGCCAGACCGAGCGGCCACCGGTGTCGGCCTCGACCACGCAGTCCCCGCCGTCGAGCACGACCACCCGGAAGCCGCCGTCGGCGTCCACGGTCGACGACAACAGCGTCCGGCTGATGGCCGGGCTGACCACGTCCGGCCTGCTGCCCGACAACGCGAAGCTCCGACCGCCGCCCGGCGCGGACGGCGAGGTGACGTTCCGGCTGACCGACGGCCGGACCTACCAGCTGACGACCGACGTGCACACGGCGGACGGCGATGGTTCGCTGTCGGTGCTGGTCGAGCCGCCGGGCGTGCACCCCGGCACGACGTGCGACGTGCCGGGGACGCCGTTCGCGCACTGCGACGTGCGTGAGGAGTACGACCTGCCGATGGCGGTGGCGGTGCAGAAGCTGGCGGGCGGCGAGCTGCGGCGGTGGGTCCGGTCGGCGCGCCCGGACGGCACGTTCGTGACGGTCGTCGCGTCGAACCTGTCGGAGAGCGCCCGGCAACGCGGTGACCGGGTCAGCTACGACAAGCCGACCGTGGTGCCGGAGAAGAAGCTGATCGCGATCGCCGCGCTGCCGGAGTTCGTGCTCCATGGATGACCTGGTGGTGACCCCGCAGCTGGTGATCCCGGACGGCGAGCTGCGGGAACGGTTCTCCCGGTCCTCCGGGCCCGGCGGGCAGGGCGTGAACACGACGGACAGCCGGGTGGAGCTGTCGTTCGACGTCGCGCGCTCCCCGTCGGTGCCGGAGTCGCTGCGGGAGCGGCTGGTGTCCCGGCTGGGCGGGCGGCTGGTGGACGGGGTGCTCACCGTGACGGCGAGCACCCAGCGAGCGCAGCTGGCGAACCGGATGGCGGCCCGGGAGCGGCTGGCGTCGATGCTGCGCGCGGCCGCGGAGCCCCCGCCGCCGCGCCGCCGCCCCACCAAGCCGACGAAGGGCTCGAAGGAACGCCGGCTGTCGGCGAAGAAGCGCCGGAGCGAGGTCAAACGGGGCCGCCGCGCCCGCCCGGACGACTGAGGCGGGCTTATTCGGTGGCCGGCCGGGCGCGGGGTCTGGTTGCGTGGCCGGATGAGCGGATTCGACGACCCCGCGTTCTTCGGGGACCGGTGGGCACGACGGTTCGAGGATCTGACCTCGGGGCCCGATCCGACCGCGGCGGTGGAGTTCCTCGCCCCGCTCGCCGGGGACGGCGGCCGGGTGCTGGAGCTGGCGATCGGCGGCGGCCGGGTCGCGTTGCCGCTGGCCGCGCGCGGGCTCGCGGTCGAAGGCGTCGAGGCGTCGGCGGCGGTGGCCGAGCGGCTGCGGGCCGCGCCGGGCGGGGACGCGGTGCCGGTGGCCGTCGCGGACATGGCGGACGTGCCGGTCGACGGGCCGTTCCGGCTGGTGTACCTGGTGTGGAACTCGCTGTTCAACCTGACCAGCCAGGAGCGCCAGGTCGACTGCTTCCGCAACGTGGCGCGGGTGCTCGAACCGGGCGGGACGTTCGTCATCGAGTGTTACGTGCCCGACCAGGGCCAGGGGGTGACGGCGAGCGCCGTCACCGAGGACTCCGCCACGATCACCGTCACCCACCACGACCCGGTGGCGCAGCGGCTCACCAAGCAGCACATCACGTTGAGCGAGCAGGGGACGCGCCTGCTGCCCGTCGCCCACCGGTACTGCTGGCCCGGTGAGCTGGACCTGATGGCCCGGCTCGCCGGGCTGCGGCTGCGGGAACGGCACGCGGACTGGCACCGCGTCCCGTTCACCTCGGACAGCCGCTCGCACGTCTCCGTGTACGAGCGTCCGCTGCCATGATGGGGGGCGTGGAGTCGACTCGGGTGGATCGGTGGCTGTGGGCGGTCCGGCTGACCAAGACGCGCCCGGACGCGGCGGCGGCGTGCCGGGGCGGACACGTGCGGATCAACGACAAGCCGGCCAAACCGGCGACGACCGTGGTACCGGGTGACGAGGTCCGGGTCCGGGTCGCCGGCACCACCAAGGTCGTCGAGGTGGTGCGGGTGATCCAGAAGCGGGTCGGCGCGGCGGACGCGGCCACCTGCTACCTCGACCGCACCCCCAAGCCACCGCCCGAGGCGCTCATGCCCGTCGCCCGGCGGGACCGCGGCGCCGGCCGCCCGACCAAGCGCGAACGCCGCGTCCTCGACCGCTTCCGCGCGGGGAGAACGCCGTGAAGGTCACCTTCATGCCATGCGGAGCAGGGGGAGGTGCGGGGCGAGGTCGGCGCGGTTGCCGGAGGCGGTGATGCGGCCGGCGGCTTCGGCCTCGGACCAGGTGAGGGTGCCAGTGGCCAGTTCGAGCCAGGTGCGGGGGTCGGTCTCGACCACGTTCGGCGGGGTGCCCCGGGTGTGGCGGGGGCCCTCGACGCACTGGACGGCCGCGAACGGCGGCACCCGGACCTCGACGCTGCGGCCGGGGGCGTCCTGGGCCAGCGTGCGCAGGCTCAGGCGGACCGCGGCGGCCAGCGCGGGGCGGGCGGGCCGGTCGGCGGGACCGGTCAGCCACGGCCAGACGGCCTCGACGGCGGCGCGGAGTTCGTGAGGGTCGACGGGCCTGGTCAGGACGCCGCCTCGGTCACGATGTCGGTCAGCAGTTCCTCCACGTGGTGGGTCAGCTTGCGGGCGTCCGCGGGCGAGATCGTGGTCCACAGGGTGCCGTCCGGCCCGGGCCGCCTGATCTGCACGTAGCGGCCGTCCTCGGTGTCGAAGAAGGACACCACGCGCTCGGCTCTTCGGCGCCGGCCGAGGCGGTCGCGGGCGGCGGCGCCGAAGTTGCCCATCCCGGACACGTCCTTGATCATCTCGGCGAGGGCGGTCGCGTCGTCGGTGCGGACGCCCTGGGCGAGCAGTGCCTTGTGGAAGCCCTCCTGGGTGCCACCACCCGCGGTCGCGGCGGCCTCGAAGTCGGTGGTGCGCAGCGTCACCGACTGGCCGGGGCCGGCGGGTTCGCTGGTCAGCGAACGCAGGGCCGCCCCGGGCAGGCCGGAGGCCGACGCCCGGCGCAACGTCACCCAGCCGTCGCTCAGCTCGGCGACCGCCGCGGACTCGCCGACGGCGGCGGCGAGGGCGCGGATGTTCCGGCCGGCGTAGGCCCGCACGTCGACCTCGCGGTCCGGCTTGGCCAGCAGCACCAGCATGTCCTCGAGCTCCGGGTGCGGCTCGACCGGCCGGCCGAGCCCCCGGCCCTCCAGCCCGGCCCACGCCTGCCGCTCCAGCCGGGCCCGCTCCTCGAAGGTCTTCCCCGGCGAGGGCACCTTCACCACCAGCGGCAGCTGACCGAGCCGCAGATGCTCCCACAGCACGTCGAACTCGAGGGCGGACAGGGAGATCGGATCGCTTCCGCCCTCGCCGAGGGAGAACGTGCTGGTCACGAGGCACAACCTTAGCTAGAGACGGCGAAGCGGGCGCCGCGAACGCGGCTCCCGCTCCATCCGTCGTTCTACGTCAGCTCACTGTTGCGGCGCGGAACCACCAATCACCGTTGGTGCCACCTTGCGGTCGTCCCCGAACACGTCGTCGGTCTCCATCAGGTAGTCCGCCGCGAAGTGCTCGTCGTCGTCCTCGCCGTCCGCGCGCCGGCCGCCGGCACCCATCGCGCCGGGCGCGCCGCCGCGGCCACCGGCCGCACCGCCACCGACACCGCCGCCACCGGGACCACCGCGCAGCACGCTCTCACCCGGCACGCCGCCCATGCCGCGACCGAGCTGCGAGGCCGCCCGCGACCCGTCCGGGTCGATGCCGCCGGGCAGGCCGCCACCGGGCAGACCGCCGGGCAGGCCACCGCGCAGCGGCTGCGCCCCGCGCACGATGTCGCCCGCGTTGCCGCTGGTCCCCGGCATGCCGGTGATCGGGAAGCCGCCGTTCGGGTTGCCGTACGGCGGCAGGCCGCCCTGGTTGGGCAGGTACTGCGGCGGGTTGCCGCCGGGCATCATGGGCGGGCCACCGAGCGGGGGCGGGGCCGGCGCCGGCGGCAGGCCGGACGGTGTGGTGTTCTGCGGCGGCAGCCCGGAACCGCCGCCGATCGGCGGCACGTTCCCGACGCTGCCGCCACCACCGCCGCCGCCACCACCACCGCCGCCGTTGAAGCCGCCGGACAGGTGGCCGCCGTTCGGCGTGGGCGAGCTGGTGTTGCCGCCGGTCGGGATGCTGACGCCACTGGTGTTGGTACCCCCGCCACCGCCACCGCCGCCGATCGAGTCGGCCTGGGCACCGGTGCCGGTGACCGTGAACGCCGTGCCGCCCTGCGGCGGCGGGCTGCTCACCACGACGTCCGGCGGCGCCACGAACGTGCCGAGGCTCTCCCGGTTCCAGGTGCTGGACGACTCGTAGCTCTGCATGGTCTCGACCGCGCGCTGCGCGGCCTCGTCCTGCGCGGCCTCCTGCGCCTCGTGGTCGGCGGCCTGCGCGGCCACCCCGAGGGCGGGGCCGGGGTTGCCGATCACCGCGGCCGCGGCGGCGCCGGCGACCTGCCAGCCGGACGGCGACGGCGTGGTCACCTTGACCGGCTCCGGCATCCTGGCCCGGGCGTCGGAGATGTAGTCGGCCTGCAGTTCGGTGGAGGTGCGCATCACCGAGCTCGCCGACTCGGCGTCGTTGGCCCACAGCGCGAGCGGGGTCAGGCCGGACTGCGCGCGCTCGGCGGCCTCGCCCTCCCAGGTCGCGTTGAGGCTCGTCAGCTTCTGGTTGAGGTCCTGGTCGACCTGGGTGAGTTCCTCGGACAGACCTTGCCAGTACGTCGTCTGCGGATCGGAAGCGGACGCACCCGGACCAGAGTTGATCATGTTGTAGAGCTCGGGGTGGTCATAACCCCGCCAGCGGTTGCCCATCGGGATCCCTCGTCCTAGTCGTAGATGCCCCAGCGGGCGCTGTTCGTGCCCTCGATCGCGAGGTACTGCCGCTCGGTGGACTCGAGCGACTCGATCGCGTTGGCCAGCTGCTTCTGGTAGCCGAGCAGGCACTCGTACGCGGAGTCGGCGCCGCCGCCGTTGGTGCGCTGACCGAACTGGCTGGCCGTCTCGTTGCTGACCGGGTCGCCCGCCCAGTCGTTCACCGGCAGCCCGGCCAGCTCGTTGACCTTGCGGGACACCCGGTCGTACGCGTCGCGGAACGCGGCCAGGGCCCCCGGGATCGCGGAGGGCTCGATACGCAGGCGCTGGTTGCCGCTGAAGGTCGGCCCCGGCGACGCGGACCCACCGCCACCGCCGTCGTAGCTCAGGAACACGGCTCGTCTCCTCGGGATGTGCGATCGCGACGACTGTATCTCTGATGCGGTCCGCTGTGGACCGGTTCCCCCACAGTGGGCGAAACTTCTCCTGGGACGCGAGCCGGGCCCGTTCGTGACGTCAGTCGAGCGCCCCGATCGCGGCCGTCGCGATCCCGGGCACCGCACGGCAGAGCTCCGGCTGCGGCGTGACCGGCTGTTCGAGCGGACTGCTCAGCCCGTAGGAGACGTACAGCAGCTGCTCGTCGTGCACGTCGACGACGCCGAGGCAGCTGTTCGGGTTGGCCGGGGTGAGCACGGTGAGCGGGTAGCCGGCGGCGTCGGCCTCGGACTTCCCGGCGTTCGCGGTCTCCACATAGGACCGCGCGTCCTGGTCGGTGACCGCGACGATCAGCAGCGAGACGTTGTTGGTCGTGCCGTTGGCGAAGCAGTCCTTCGCGCCGGGGAACAGATCGGACTCCCCGGCCAGCGGCGGCCGGTCGGCGTCGAGCCCGAAGTCGGCCAGCGGCATCGCGGACACCACCTGGCAGACGTCGACGGTCGTCAGGTCGATCGGCGCCGGCCGGTCGACGCCCGTTGCCGAGGTGGTCTCCCGCTCGGTCTCCGACGGCGGATCCTGGGCCGGATCCTGGGCCGTGGGCGAGCCGGACTCACCGCTCGAGCAGCCCACCGCGAGCAGGGTGACGAGCAGCAGTGGCGCGAGCACGGTCGGCATACCCGGAACCTACCCGCTTACCATGAACAACCATGCCGGAACAGGCCGCGCCGAACGCCAGGCGCCACGCGACCGAGTACCGCCCGACGCCGGAGCGGCGCACCGAGCTGGAGCGGGCGCTGCGGCTGGTCCGGGCCGGCTTCCGGGAGGAGGCGACGCTGCCGGACGCGGTACTGCGCGCCGAGCTGCTCGTCTACGCGGCCACCCCCGACGACGACACGGTCACCGCGTTCCCCAACCCGGACGGCGAGCTGATGGTTCCGGCCTGCACGGCGGAGGAACGGGTGCCGGCGGCGTGGCCGGGCTGGCGCCGGGTGTCCGGCTGGGACCTGGTGCCCCAGCTCAACGGTCACCCGCTGCTGGTGGACCCGGAGGGGCCGGTGACCGCGACGTTCCCGGCCGAGCTGCTCCGGGCCAGGCTCAGCGCAGCCATCGGGTGATCTCCTCCGGCGGCCCCGGCTTGGCGTAGAGCCAGCCCTGGGCCGAGTCGCAGCCCAGCGCGGTCAGGCGGTCGGCCTGGTCCCGGGTCTCCACGCCCTCGGCGACGACGTCCAGCCGCAGCGTGTGCGCCAGCGAGACGAGGGCGTGCACGATCTGCGAGTC
Organism: Actinophytocola gossypii; assembly: GCF_025165815.1. GTDB lineage: Bacteria > Actinomycetota > Actinomycetes > Mycobacteriales > Pseudonocardiaceae > Actinophytocola > Actinophytocola gossypii. The sequence continues at coordinate 380,707 of NZ_JAFFZE010000016.1, forward strand.
GACCGAGTCCGGCTCGTCGGCGCGCAGGCCCTCCACGAACGAGCCGGCGATCTTGAGCGCGTGCACCGGCAGGTGACGCAGGTAGGCCAGGTTGGAGTAGCCGGTGCCGAAGTCGTCGATCGCGATGCGGACGCCCAGGTCGACGAGCTTGTGCAGGGCGCCGAGCGGCTCACCGGTGGTACCCATGATCGCGCTCTCGGTCAGCTCCAGCTGCAGGCTCGTCGGCGGCAGGCCGGTGTCGCGCAGGACGTTGGCGATGTCGTCGACCACGCCCGGCTCCTCGACCTGCCGGGCGGCGAGGTTCACGCTCACCACCGGCGCGATCCCGCCGAGGCGCGCCCACTCGGCGGCCTGCCGGCACGCCGTGGTCAGCACCCAGCGGCCGAGCGACACGATCAGCCCGGTCTCCTCGGCGAGCCCGATGAACCGGTCCGGCCCGAGCCGCCCGAACTCCGGGTGCGCCCAGCGCACCAGCGCCTCGGCGCCGATCAGCGTGCCGTCGGAGAACCGGACGATCGGCTGGTAGTCGACGTAGAACTCGTCCCGTTCCAGGGCCGCCGGCATCGACGCGGACAGCGTGATCCTGGCGATCTCGCGGGCGTTGCGTTCCGGGTCGAAGCAGGCCCAGCGGTTCTTCCCGTCGACCTTCGCCCAGTGCAGGGTGACGTCGGCGTCGCGCATGGTGTCGGCCGGGTTGGAGGTGCCGACCGCCCGCTCGACGATCCCGACGCTGGCCGACACGGTCAGCCGGTGGCCGCCGACGTGCACCGGCTCGGCCACCGCGGCCAGGAGCTGCTCGGCCAGCTCGGTCAGCTCCGGGATGCCGGTGGTGCGCTCGACCAGCACCACGAACTCGTCGCCGCCCATCCTGGCGACCAGCCGGCCGGGCGCGGACACCAGCCGGGACAACCGGTCGGCGATCACCACCAGCAGCTGGTCGCCGACGACGTGGCCGAGGGTGTCGTTGACCGCCTTGAAGCCGTCGAGGTCCAGGTAGCACAGCCCGATCCGCGAGTCGTTCGGGCCGGCGAACGCGGCGTGCAGCCGCTCGGTGAACAGCGCCCGGTTGCCCAGGCCGGTCAGCGGGTCGTGGTTGGCCTGGTGGCGCAGCTGCTCGGAGAGCGCGTGCCGCTCGGTGTCGTCCTCGACCATGCCGACCAGCAGCTGCGGGGCCCCGGTCTCGTCGCGCACCAGCGACACCGTCACGTTCGTCCACAGGGGCGAGCCGTCGCGCTTGCGGAAGCGGCGCTCGATCCGGTAGTGGTCGCGCTCGCCGCTGACCATCTCGTCGAAGTACCGGCGCAGCTCGGGCGGGTCGTCCTCGTGCAGGAAGTCACCCAGGTTCCGGTCGTGCAGCTGCTCGGGGTCCAGCTCCAGCATCTCGGCCATCGCGGAGTTGATCTCCAGCAGCCGCCCGGTGGTGTCGGTGATGCCGATGCCGATGGCCGCGTCGGAGAACATCGCGCGGAACCGGGCCTCGCTGCGCCTGCGCGCCGCCTCGGCCTGGTCGCGGGCGTCCAGCGCGGCGTGCCGCAGGGTCTCCTGCTCGCGGAAGATCCGCAGCTGCACGGCGCGGACGAACCCGCAGGCCAGCGCGGACTGCACGTCGGCGAGGACCGGCGCCCCGGCCAGCAGGTCGCCGACCAGCCGAACGGTGACCGCGAGCGCCTCCGGGGTGATGAACCGCAGGGCGACCAGCTCCGCGCCGACCCGCTCGATCGGGCCGGGAAGGAACGGCGTCGCGGCCGCGGCGGCCACCAGGGAGTCGGCGAGTACACCCACCCGGTCGAGCAGTTCCGCCCGTTCGGCCGCCACGAACCCGGTGCCCTCGAGCGCGTTCGCCCACGCCACCGCGAACGTGTCGCGGGCCGAGCATGTCCCGCCAGCCACCGTCACACCTTTCGGCTTCGAAGGTCTACCGAGGATAGAACCGTCCTCACCGTGCGTCCACGCCGCCATCCTCCGCGTCGTACCTGGTCATCACGACGCGGCGGCGAACTTGTCGTTACCAATTCACCGGACAGGGTGACAAATCGGTAGCGCGCGACGACAATCTGTATCTTGGCAGCTCCGGCCCGCGAGCTGCCGAACGCGAGGGCAATTCGGAAAGGGCGAACAGGATGAACAGTATCTTTCGCGACAGGCGTCGTGGACTGCTGAGCGTGGCGGCCGCCGCCATCTCGGTGGTCACGGCGGCAGTGCTAGCCAGCCCCGCATCGGCCGACCAGGACGCCACCCCTGCAGGCGACCAGGCGGCCATCGACGCGTACGTGCGCAAGTACGACCACCCGATGGGTTCGCAGATCCGCAAACACGAGGACACCTCGGCCATGCCGGCCACGGTCGACCCCCGCGACGTCGGCGTCATGGCGTCGGTGCCGGGCATCGACGTGAGCGGCTGGCAGGGCAACGTCGACTGGAACGCCCAGTGGAACGCCGGCAAGCGGTTCGTCTGGGTCAAGGCGACCGAGGGCACCGGGTACACCAGCCCGTACTTCGCCCAGCAGTACAACGGCTCGTACAACCGGGGCTTCATCCGCGGCGCGTACCACTTCGCGCTCCCGGACCGGTCAAGCGGCGCCGCGCAGGCGACCTTCTTCTCCAACAACGGTGGCGGCTGGTCCGGTGACGGCAAGACGCTGCCGGGCGCGCTGGACATGGAGTACAACCCGTACGGCGCGACCTGCTACGGAAAGTCCAAGTCGGCGATGGCGGCGTGGATCAGGGACTTCAGCGACACCTACCACGCGCGGTGGAACAAGTACCCGGCGATCTACACCTCCACCAGCTGGTGGAACCAGTGCGTCGGGGCGAGCTTCAGCCGCACCAACCCGCTGTGGGTCGCGCGGTACTCCTCCACCGTCGGCCAGCTCCCGTACGACTGGAGCTTCTACACGGTGTGGCAGTACAGCTCGACGCCGATCGACCAGAACACGTTCAACGGCAGCTACGACCGGCTCCAGGTGTTCGCCACGAACAGCGACTGAGACCGGCACGATTCCCCCGCGAAGGGGGCCTTCGTCACCCACCCGGGCGCGAAGGCCCCCTTCCGGCATTTAAGCTCCGCGTGAGCAGGGGAACGGTGTCCCCGGTGGCCACGTCGAACTGTCCGGGCCGGGACAACGAGTAGGGGAGAGGGCATGAGCTATCCGCAGCAACCGTACGGTGGACAGGACCCGTACGGTCAGGGACAGCAGTACGGGGGTCAGCAGTACGGCGGCTACCCGCAGCAGCCGGATGGCGGCCAGCAGCAGTATGGCGGCTACCCGCAGCAGCAGCCTGGCGGGCAGTACGGCGGCTACCCCGGCGGCCAGTACGGCGGTGGCTTCGGCGGCCCGCCGCCCCCGCAGAAGAAGAACACCGGCGCGATCGTGGCGGTCGTCGCGATCGTCGTGCTGGTCCTCGGCGGGCTCGGCATCACCGGCTTCGTGGCGCCCGGCTTCTTCCTCTCCGACGACGAGGGCAACAACGCGGGCGGCGGCACCGAAACCTCGCAGAACAAGGACGAGGGCGGCGGCGACGAGGGCAGCGGCGCGGACACGTTCATCGACGAGCTGGTGGCCGCGGCGGACTCGCAGGACAAGGACGCGCTGACCGAGATGGCGTGCGAGGACGCCACCTCCAACGTGGAGGGCGCGACCCGCGACATCGACGAGACCTCCGGCGTCGAGCTGGTCGACACCGAGGAGGTGTCCGACGACGAGGTCAAGCTCACCCTGGAGATCACCCTCGACAGCAACTCGGCGACGTTCAGCGCGGTGGTCGCCAAGGACGGCGACGCCTGGTGCTGGCAGGACATCGCACCGGACAGCGGCTCCCTGGACGAGGACTCCGGGAGTTCCGCGCCCTCCACCGGCAGCGGCGACAGCGACGACACCGGCGGCACCAGCGGCGGCGGCGGTGGCGGCGGCGAGCCGACCGCCGAGGACGGCCAGGCGTTCGTCGAGGACTTCCTCGCCGCCATCAAGGCCGGCGACTCGGACGCGGTGAACGGCGTGCTCTGCGCGGACAGCTCCGCCCAGACCAACGTCTCGGAAGCGATCACCCAGAAGGCCGACCTGGCGATGGACCCGAACGCGATCACCGGTGACGACACCTACGTCGGCGTCGACCTGACCGGCACCCTCGGCGGCGCGCCGGTGGAGACCGCCCGCACCAGCGCGTTCTACAAGGAGCAGGGCTGGTGCATCCTCACCTTCTACGCCTACTGAGTTGAGGAGGTGGCGCCGATGATCAGCGTGGTGTTCATGATCGTCGGCGCCACCGCCGTCCTCGGTGGCGTGGTGGTGTTCGCGTTCCCCGCGCTGCGCGGCCGGTTCCGGCTGGTCGGCACCGTGTCGCTCGCGGTCGGGACGCTGGCGCTGGTCACCGGCTGGCTGCTGACCGGCGAGAACCCGAACCGCCGCGAGGCGCTGCAGGCGGGCGGGCTCGCGGCCGGCTCGGTGGTGGCGCTGTACGCGCTGTGGCTCAACGACCGCAGGCGCCGGGTCGACGAGGAACGCCAGGAGCTGGACCGCGAGCGGCAGCGGCTGGAGAGCGACCGCGCCGAGCACGACCGCGAACGGGCGGCCGACGAGCGTTTCCTGCGCGCGGTGGAGTTGCTGGGCAGCGAGGCGGACCAGGTGCGGGTGGGGGCGCTGCACGCGCTCGGCGGCCTGGCGCGCAGCCGGCCCGCGTACACCCAGGACGTGCTGGACGTGATCTGCTCGTACCTGCGGCGCCCGTTCGACCACCCGCGCTGGGAGGCCGTCCGGGGTACGGAGCCGACGCTGGACCGGGCCGAGGCGGACCGGTGGCTCCAGGTGCGGCAGACCGCGCAGGCGCTGATCGCCGACCTGCTGCCGGAGGCGGGTACGGCGGACGCGCCCGCGTACGACCTGGACCTGAACGGCGCCGCCCTGGAGTACTTCAACATCTCGGGCCGGGTGGTCGGACAGCTGCGGCTGCGGCACCTGCGCCTGTACGAGTCGAACTCGATGCACCACTGCGAGGTCCGCGGCCCGGCGTGGTTCACCGGCAGCCGCAGCTGGGGGCGGCTGTGGCTGCACCACATGGTGTTCGAGGACCGGGCGTGGTTCAGCCGCGTCACGGTGCACGACAAGGCCGACTTCGAGGCGACGGTGTTCCACGGCGCGACGAAGTTCGAGGGCTCGACCTGGGACGCCGAGGTCAGCTTCCGCGGCGCGGTCTTCGACCACCCGACCGACCTCGGCGAGACCCACTTCGGCGGTGGCCTCGACCTGCGGGTGGCCGGCGAGCACCTCACCGCCCGCACCTACGCGATGAAGGTCTCCCTGGCCCACGACAACCACCTGCCGCCGAGCTGGAACGTCGACTCGTCCCGCGACCCGGACCTGGGCCTCGTCCGCCCCTGACCGCTCAGTCCAGATCGGACAGGTCGAGGACGAAGCGGTAGCGGACGTCGTTGCGTTCGAGTCGGTCGAGGGCCTCGTTCACCCGCGCCGACGGCAGGAGCTCGATGTCGGCGGTGACGCCGTGCTCGGCGCAGAACTCCAGCATGGCCTCTGTCGCGGGGAGCCCGCCGCTGCCCGCCGAGGTGAGCTTCTTCCGTCCGACCAGCAGGTCCATGGTGTCGACGGTGACCGGCCCGAGGTACCCGACCTGGCTGAGCGTGCCGTCCATGGCGAGCAGCCGCAGGTACGGCCCCAGCTCGTGCGGTACGGAGATGGTGTCGACGACGACGTCGAACCGTTCCCGCGCGTCGGCCGGCCGCGCGGGGTCCGAGGTGACGACGAAGTCGTGGGCACCGAGCCGCCCGGCGTCGTCGGCCTTGTCCGCCGAGCGGCTGAGGACCGTGGTCTCGGCGCCGAGAGCCACCGCCAGTTTGACCGCGAGATGACCCAGCCCGCCGAGCCCCGCCACGGCGACCCGGCTGCCCGGACCCACGTCGAGGCTGCGCAGCGGTTCCCACACGGTGATGCCGGCGCAGAGCAGCGGAGCCGCCGCGGCGGGATCGAGGCCGGCCGGGAGGCGATGGGCGAACCGGTCGCGGAGGACGTACTCGCGGGCGTACGCGCCAAGGGTGGTCGAGCCGTCGAGGCGGTCGGTGCCGCCGTAGGTCAGCGTGGGGAACTCGTGGCAGAAGTTCTCCTGGCCCGCCCGGCACATGGCGCAACCGCCGCACGAGTCGACGATGTTGCCGACCGCGACCGGGTCGCCGGGGGCGAACCGGGTGACCTCGGAGCCGGTCTCGGTGACCACGCCGGTGAACTCGTGACCGGGCACCAGGGGCCCACCGTCCCGGTTCCGGACGGCGTGCAGGTCGGTGTGGCAGACGCCGCAGTGGTCGACGCGTACCGCGATGTCGTCGGGGCGGAGGTCGCGACGTTCGACGAACGCCCGCCGCAGCGCCGTCGCGGAGCCGTCCGCCCGCCAACCGGTGGTGGTTCTCATCTCGCCTCTTTAAACAGACTGTTCGGTCTATCCGAGCGTACACTCAGCGACATGTACGACCACGCCATGACGTCCCGTGGAGCCGCGACGCATCGCCGCATCGTCGACGCGGCCACCCGAGAGTTCGCCGAGCACGGCATCGCCGGGGCGCGCGTGGAACGGATCGTGGCCGCCGCCCGGACCAACAAGGCACAGCTCTACGGCTACTTCGGCAGCAAGGAAGGGCTGTTCGACGCGATCTTCGCCGACTCGCTCGAACGGATCGTGAACGTGGTCCCCATCGACGCCACCGACCTCGCCGACTGGGCGGTACGGCTCTACGACGAGTACCTGCGCCACCCCGAGCTGATCCGGCTCGCCACGTGGGCACGGATGGAGCGGCGCCCGGCCGGGCACCTCGTCGAGGACGCCGACCGGCTCGACGACGGCAAGCTCCGCGCCATCGCCGACGCGCAGGCGGCCGGGCTGGTGCGACCGGGTGACCCGTTCGACGTGATGGCCATGGTCATCGCGATGTCGATGGCCTGGTCACCGGTCAGCAACGTCTACGCCGCGACCGCCGACGAGCCGGCGGACCTGCACGAGCGTCGGCGCGCCCTGTTGCGCGACAGTGTCGAGCGCGCCGTCCACACCCGTCGGTGACCCGGGCGGTCGTGGCCGACGTTCGGCGGGCCGACCTCGGAAACACTCGCGTACGTGTCGGCGTGCTCCGCGTACTCCACGGCTCAGTCGAACAGGGCCGGCAGGGTCGCCTCCCAGGCCTCGCGGAGTTCCGTCAGGGGCAGGGCGGGAATGCCGGCGATCTCCAGGGTCTCGGTCGGTTCGACGGTACCCAGGCGGTGCGCGGGCAGGCCGGCCTCGGCGCAGCGGGTGGCGAACGCGTCCGCCCGGTCGGCGGGGACGGAGACCAGGACGCGCGCACTCGACTCGCTGAACAGCGCCACGAACGGGTCACCGGGGAGGGTGACCCGGCAGCCGGTGCCGGTCAGCAGGCACGCCTCGACCAGGGCCTGGGCCAGGCCGCCTTCGGACAGGTCGTGTGCCGCGGACACGTCACCGGCGCGGAGGATCTCGGCCAGGGTGCGTTCGCGGGCCAGGTCGACCTGTGGCGGGCGCCCGCCGAGGTGACCGTGGGCGACGTTGGCCCACTCCGAGCCGTCGAGTTCCTCGCGGGTCTCGCCCAGGAGGAACAGGGTGTCGCCGGGGGCGCCGAGGCCGGTGGGGATCCGGGTGGTCACGTCGTCGATGACGCCGAGGACGCCGACGACCGGGGTGGGGAGGATGGCGGTGGCGCCGGTCTGGTTGTAGAAGCTGACGTTGCCGCCGGTGACCGGGATGCCCAGTTCGGCACAGCCGTCGGCCAGGCCGCGGACCGCCTGCTGGAACTGCCACATGACGCCGGGGTCCTCGGGGGAACCGAAGTTGAGGCAGTTCGTGACCGCGATCGGGCGGGCGCCGGACGCGGCCACGTTGCGGTAGGCCTCGGCCAGGGCGAGTTGGGCGCCGGTGTACGGGTCCAGCCTCGTGTAGCGGCCGTTGCAGTCGCAGGAGACGGCCACGCCGCGGTTGGTGGACTCGTCGATCCGGATCATGCCGGCGTCGGCGGGTTGGGCCAGGACGGTGCCGCCGCGGACGTAGCGGTCGTACTGCTCGGTCACCCACCTGCGGGACGCCAGGTTGGGTGACGCAGCCATGCGGAGGATCTCCTCGCGCAGGTCGGTGGGGCGCGGGAGCGTGCTCGTGGACGCGGCGGCCAGGGTGTCCTGGTCGGTGGGGCGTTCCACGGGCCGCTCGTAGACCGGGCCCTCGTGGGCGACGGTGCGCGGGGGGACGTCGACGACGGTCTCGCCGTGCCAGGTGATGACCAGGTGGTCGCCGTCGGTGACCTCGCCGATCTCGGTGGCGATGACGTCCCACTTGCGGCAGACGGCCATGAAGGCGTCCACATCGGACGGTCGGACGACCGCGCACATGCGCTCCTGGGACTCCGACGAGAGGATCTCGGCGGGGGTCATTCCCTTGGCGCGCAACGGAACGCGGTCAAGCTCGACGTGCATGCCGCCGTCGCCGGCGGAAGCCAGCTCGCTGGTGGCGCAGGAGAGGCCGGCGCCGCCGAGGTCCTGGATGCCTACGACGATGCCTTTTCGGAACAGTTCCAGGCAGCACTCGATCAGCACCTTCTCGGTGAAGGGGTCGCCGACCTGGACGCTGGGAAGCTTCTTGCGGCCGCTGCCGCCCTCGTCGCCGGCGAAGGTGTCCGACGCCAGGACCGAGACGCCGCCGATGCCGTCCAGGCCGGTGCGGGCGCCGAACAGGATCACCTTGTTGCCGGTGCCGGACGCGTGCGCCAGGTGCAGGTCCTCGGCCCTCATCGCGCCGACGCACAGGGCGTTGACCAGTGGGTTTCCCTGGTACGACGGGTCGAACACGACCTCGCCGCCGATGTTGGGCAGGCCGAGGCAGTTGCCGTAGCCGCCGACCCCGGCGACGACGCCGGGGAGTACGCGGCGGGTGTCGGGGTGGTCCGCCGCGCCGAAGCGCAGGGAGTCCATCACGGCGAGCGGGCGGGCGCCCATGGCGAGGATGTCGCGGACGATGCCGCCGACGCCGGTCGCTGCGCCCTGGTAGGGCTCCACATAGGACGGGTGGTTGTGCGACTCGACCTTGAACGTCACCGCCCAGCCGTCGCCGATGTCGACCACACCGGCGTTCTCGCCGATGCCGGCGAGCATCGAGGCACGCATCTCGTCGGTGGTGGTCTCGCCGAAGTAGCGCAGGTGCACCTTGGAGGACTTGTAGGAGCAGTGCTCGCTCCACATCACCGAGTACATCGCCAGTTCGGCGTCGGTGGGGCGGCGGCCGAGGATCTCGCGGATGCGGGCGTACTCGTCGTCCTTGAGGCCCAGCTCGCGGTACGGCTGCGGGATGTCCGGAGTGGACGCGGCGAGCCCGACGGTGTCGACCTGTGCGGTGGCGGTCACGCGGCCACCGAACCCAGGACGGAGCGGAACATGCCGAGGCCGTCGGCGCTGGGCCCGGTGAGGGCGTCGATGGCGTGCTCCGGGTGTGGCATCAGGCCGACGACGCGGCCGTCGGCGGAGCTGATGCCGGCGATCTCGCCGAGCGAGCCGTTCGGGTTTCCGTTGACGTAGCGGAAGACCACGCGGCCCTCACCCTCCAACTCGTCCACAGTGGACTTCTCGGCGGCGAACCGGCCGTCCATGTTCTTGACCGGGATGACGATCTCGGCGCCGTCGGCGTACCCGCCGGTCCAGGCGGTGGTGGTGCGCTCGACGCGCAGGGTCTGGTCGCGACAGACGAAGTGCAGGCCGGCGTTGCGCAGCAGCGCGCCGGGCAGCAGACCCGCCTCGCAGAGGATCTGGAAGCCGTTGCAGATGCCCAGGACCGGCATGCCGCCGCGCGCGGCCTCGACCACCGGGGTCATCACGGGCGCGAACCGGGCGATGGCACCGGCGCGCAGGTAGTCGCCGTAGGAGAAGCCGCCGGGGACGACGACCGCGTCGACGCCGCGCAGGTCCTCGTCGCCGTGCCAGAGCGCGACCGGCTCGGCGCCGGCGTAGCGGACCGCGCGGGCGGCGTCGATGTCGTCGAGCGTGCCGGGGAAGGTGATGACGCCGATCTTCATGCGCCGATCCTCCGGACCGTGAAGTCCTCGATCACCGGGTTGGACAGGAAGCCTTCGGCGATCTTGGCGAGCGTCTCGTCGTCGACGGAGTCGTCCACCTCCAGCTCGAAGTGCTTGCCCTGGCGGACATCGGAGATCCCGGTGAACCCGAGGCGCGGCAGGGCGCGGGCCACGGCCTGACCCTGGGGGTCGAGAATCTCGGGCTTGGGCATGACATCGACGACGACTCGGGCCACGACAGGCTGCTCCTGGGTCGAGAGGCGGTACTACCGAAGCCTACCCTGTGTCAAGATGCGAGACGGCGGGCCGTGAGTGCACCCTTGGGGTGGAGTTCGCGGGAGTGTGCGGACATCTACGGTCCGTGGTCATAGCGTGTCGGAATGGGCATCAGCAATCCAACGGCCGCCTACCGCGAGTTGGGCGGCGCGCTGCGCCGGTTGCGCCAGAGCGCGGGGTTCACGGGCGCCGAACTCGCGCGGAAGCTGGCGTGGCCGCCGTTGATGGTCTCCCGCATGGAGACCGGCAAGCGGGACTCGACGACTGTGGACGTGGTCCAGTACGCGGTGATGTGCGGGCTGAATCTGCCGCAGGCGCAGCCGCTGCTGGAGTTGACCAGGCTCGCCGAGCGCAGGCAGGGCTACTGGCTGTCGGACAAGCGGATCGGGAACTCACTGAGGTCCCTGATCTTCCACGAGTCCGCAGCCAAGCACTCGATCATCTACGAGCCGCTGGCTATCCCCGGCCTGTTGCAGACCGCCACCTACGCCGAAGCCCGAATTTCGGCGCGGGAGCCGGACCTGCCCGAGGAAGAACTGAAGGGCGCGGTTCGCACTCGCGAGCAGCGGCAGCGCATCCTGCACTGGTCGACCCCCACGCGGTTCACCTTCTACGTGCACGAGCAGGCCCTACGGCTGCGGGTTGGCAGTGCCGCGATCATGCAGGAACAGCTCCTGCACCTGGTGCTTTCGGCCGACTCGAACAAGATCAAGCTGCGCATCTTGCCAAACGCAGTCGGGAAACGCTCCGACTTCGGTGGCCCGTTCCAGCTGATGGAGTCCGACGAACACGCTCCGCTGCTGTATCTGGATCACCTCTTCGGTGGTCTGATCCTCGATGACCGGAGCTATGTAAACGATTATCAACAGCTCCTGCCCATGCTCGCTGACGTCGCGCTGGATGAGGGACAATCTCGGGAGTTCACGGCCAGCCTGGCCGACGAGTACGACCGAGGGAGCCAACCGGATGTCGCTCACCGCCTGGAGGAAGAGCAGCTTCAGCGGCACGTCGGGCAGCGACTGCGTGGAAGTGGCGTGGCGGAAGAGCAGCTTCAGCGAAGGGTCGGGGAGTTCGTGTGTCGAAGTAGCTTTTCCAATCCCACCGCACCGATCTACGAGGGATGACCTCGCGGTCGCCGTGCGGGACTCCAAGAACGCGACCGGTCCGATGCTCACCGTTCCCCGTGCCAGTTGGCGTCGGTTCGTCGAGGCCTGCTGAGTCGTCAGCTTGGCGAGCAGGCGCAGTGCCTGCTCGTCCGGCGTGCCCGGGTCCGCGACCTGGCGAACGACCAGCACGTCGGGCATGTCCACCGCCGTAGCGCAGGGTGAACTCGCCCACGTCCGGGTGGCGGTAGCGGTGGTAACCCTTCGTCTTCTCACGCACTCGGTGTGACTCCCAGAACCTCGCGAAGGTCCGCCACGAGCGCGGTGAGCGTCTCGTCGTCGGGCGTGCGGCTGATCTCCATCCGCAGTAGCGCGACCAGGTCACGGGCCTTGGGTTCCCACTCGACGAACCGGGACGCGACCTCGTCGTTCCGGAACACCAGCCGCGCCACCTGCGCTCGTCACCACTTGTCGGAGGTGACGAGCGCGGTCAGCTGGTCGAGGGTCAGCGGCGGCCGCGGCGCGTGGAACTCGCCGCCCGGCGAGTCGAGCGCAGCGCCCCTGGGGTCCTCCTGGTTGCCGACGTGCATGAGGACCAGCGTCCCGTCGGGCCGCTTGAGACTCGCCAGGTGCGACACCGCGCCGGGAGCCGGCCGCGCGGTCCCGGTCGCCAGCCGGGAGCCGTCGGGCAGCGTGCTGACGTCGCAGTCCTCGGTACGGGAAAGGGTGCACCACGCGTCGGGCTCGGAATCGGTGGGGTAGATCATCAGGGAGAAGCTTCCGGTGACACCCCCGGCGGTCAGGGTTCCGCCGATGAGCGGGCTGCTGGGGGCGTCCGGGTCCTCCGGCTGGGGTCCTGTCGACGTCCCCGGTTGCTTGGACGGGAAAGCCCCTGGCACGGTGTTCTTGCTGGTCACCTCGAACGTCGCGGTGTCGCCGAGCACCACCCTGAACCGGGCGATCAGGTCGTCCGGTGAGGTGGGGGCCGAGCCGTGCGTCGTGCTGGTGGACGGTGTGGTCGGCGGGCCGGCGGCGGGCGTGCCGGGGCGGCCAGGCAGCACCCACACCGCACCCGCGATCATGACCGCCACCGCGACGACGGTGACCGCGACGGGGATCAGCCGGACGGCCCGGTGCGTCCGCGCGGCCGGGGCCGTGCCCACGGTCGCGGCGTCCGCGCGCCGCTCCAGCTCGGCGAAGGCGTCGTGGAGGGTGCGAAGGTCACTCATGAGGTCTCCTGGAAGTCGGCGACGCCGGCGGTGAGGTCGATGCGCAGCGCGTTGAGGGCCCGGTGGATCTGGCTGCGCACGGTCGGTTCCCGGCACCCCAGCTGGGCGGCGATCTCCCGGTCGGACAGGCCCGCGTAGTAGCGCAGGACCACGGCCGCGCGCTGCTTCCTCGGCAGGCCGGCGAGGCGCCGGATCATCGCGTCCCGCTCGGCCCGCTCGTCCGCGCCGTCGGAGATCACCCTCGGCTCGACGTCGGCGCGCGAGGAGATGCGGGTCAGCCTTCTGCGCCAGGACAGGTACTCGTTGACGACCATCCGCCGCACGTAGGCGTGCGGCTCGGCCATCCCCGAGATCCGTTCCCAGTGCTCGAACGCCCGGCCCAACACGTCGCTCACCAGGTCCTCGGCCAGCCACGTCCGGCAGGTCAGGACCGTGGCGAACCGCATCAGCGCGGGACGCTGCCTCGCCACGTACTCAGCAAACTCCATCGGCCACTCCCGATCGTCGATTTCGCACCTCTAATGCGGAAGCGACCCCTTTCGTTGCATGGTCGCGCGCGCTGTTTCGCCCTGGGCGAGAAGGGTGGCGACCGGCCTGGTCGGCAGCGAGAGTGGGCGCATGCGACTTCTCGTCCTGGGTGGAACGATCTTCGTCGGGTATGCCGTGGCCGCGGAGGGGGTGCGGCGGGGGCACGAGGTGGTGTGCGCGGCGCGTGGCGAGTCCGGCTCGGTGCCGGACGGCGCCACCCTGGTGCGGGTCGATCGGGACGCCGACGACGGGCTCACGCCGCTGACCGGTGAGTTCGACGCGGTGGTGGACGTCTCTCCCCTGTCCCACCCGTGGGTGGCGCGGGCACTGCGTGACCTCGGTGGCCGGGCCGGGCACTGGTCGTTCGTCTCCACGATCAACGTCTACGCCGACAACGCGACCGTCGGGCAGACGCCGGCGACCGGGCCGCTGGTGCCCGCCCTCGCCCAGCACTCGGACCGGGACGCGATGGCGGCGGCCGGCGAGGACGGGGTGGCGCTGTACGGCGGGATCAAGGTCGCCAGCGAGAACGCCGTGCGCGCGGCCATGGGTGACCGCGCGTTTGTCACCCGTCCGGGGTTGATAACCGGATCGTGGGACAGGAGTGACCGGTTCGGGTACTGGCCGGGCCGGTTCGCGCGCGGCGGCCGGGTGCTGGTGCCGGACGCGCCGGACCAGCCGGTCCAGCACATCGACGTGCGGGACTACGCCTCCTGGATCGTCGACGCCGGGGAGCGGGGCATCGCCGGCACCTACGACGCGATCGGGCCGGTGCGGCCGCTGCCGGCGGTGCTCGCCGACATCGCCGAGGCCGTCGGCGTGGACGTCGAGCTGGTTCCGGTGTCCCCGGAGCGGCTGGTGGCGGCGAAGGTCCAGCCGTGGGGCGGGCCGCGGTCGCTGCCGCTGTGGCTGCCCGATGACTACGCCGGGATGCAGACCCACGACCCGGCGCCGTCGCTCGCCGCCGGGCTGGCGGTGCGCCCGCTGGCCGACACGGTCGCCGACGCGCTGGCCCGCGAACGGGAGCTGGGCCTGGACCGGGAGCGCCGGGCCGGCCTGTCCGCCGACGAGGAACTGGAGATCCTGGCCGACGTGTAGCAGGCTCGGTGGATGGCCTTCGACTACATCGTGGTGGGCGCGGGCAGCGCCGGCTGTGTGCTCGCGAACCGGCTGACCGAGGACCCGAACCGCACCGTCCTGCTGCTCGAGGCCGGCGGCGAGGACGACGCCGACGAGCTGCACGTCCCGGCGGCGTTCTCGACCCTGTTCAAGACCCGGTACGACTGGAACTACGAGACCGTCGAGCAGAAGCAGCTCGGCCGGCGGCGCGCGTACTGGCCGAGGGCCAAGGTGCTCGGCGGCTGCTCGTCGATGAACGCGATGATCTACATCCGCGGCAACCGGGCCGACTACGACGGCTGGGGCGACGGCTGGACCTTCGACGACGTGCTGCCGTACTTCGTCAAGGCCGAGCGCAACTCCCGGCTCGGTGGTCCGCTGCACGGCACCGACGGCCCGCTGCACGTCGAGGACCGGCGGTACACCCACGAGCTGTCGCACGCGTGGGTGGACGCGGCGGTGTCGTGGGGCCTCAAGCCGACCGACGACTTCAACGGCGCCACCCAGGAGGGCGCCGGGCTGTACCAGGTGACCTGCCGGAACGGCCGCCGCTGGTCGGCGGCGGACGCGTACCTGCGGCCGGCCCTGGAGCGGCCGAACCTGACCGTCCGCACGCACGCCCTGGCCGAGCGGGTGGTGTTCGACGGCACCCGGGCCGTCGGGGTGGCGTACCGGCGCCGGGGTGTGTCGGAGGTGGAGCACGCCGACGCCGAGGTGATCCTGGCGGGCGGGGCGGTGAACTCGCCGCAGCTGCTGATGCTGTCCGGGGTCGGGCCGGCCGAGCACCTGCGCGAGCACGGCGTCGAGGTGGTGGCGCACCTGCCGGAGGTCGGCGAGAACCTGCACGACCACCCGGCCGCGCCGGTCCTGTGGCGCACCAGGGGGACAACCGATCTGGTGAACCTGGCGACCACGACCGGGTTACTCCGCTGGAAGCTGACCGGCCGCGGCCCGCTCGCCTCGAACGTCGGCGAGGCGGGCGCGTTCTACGCCGTCGGCGACGGGCTGCCGGACATGCAGTTCCACGTCGCGCCGACGCTGTTCTACGACAACGGCCTGCGCGAGCCGACGGTCACCGGCTTCACCATCGGCGCGACGCTGGTGGCGCCGAGGAGCCGCGGCCGGCTGCGCCTGCGCTCGGCCGATCCGGCGTGGCGCCCGGAGATCGACCCCGGCTACTACGACGACCCCGCCGACCTGGACGTGATGACCAGGGCCGTGCGGGACGCGACGGCGATCGGCGCCCGAGCGCCGCTGGCGCGCTACCTGGACGCGCCGCACGCGCCCGCGTCGCACACCCTGTCCGACGAGGACCTCGCCGAGCACGTCCGGTCGATGACCCAGACCCTCTACCACCCGGTCGGCACGTGCGCGATCGGCACGGTCGTGGACCCGTCACTGCGGGTGCAGGGCGTCGAGGGTCTGCGGGTGGTGGACGCGTCGGTGATGCCGGTCGTGCCGAGGGGCAACACGAACGCCCCGACGATCATGGTCGCGGAGAAGGCGGCGGACCTGGTCACCTCGTGAGGCCCGGTTCACCGGCGCTTGCCGTGCAGGAGCGTGATCAGCTTGGCGAGGTTGGCGTCGGTCTTGGCGGTGCGGGTGAACGTGGTCAGGTTCATCGGCGAGCGGAAGCGCTGGCGGGCGATGGCCTTCGGGCGCGCGAACTCCTTGAGGCCTTCGGGGCCGTGGATGCGGCCGAAGCCGGACTCGCCGATGCCGCCGAACGGCAGGGACGGGATGCCGGCGAAGCTGATCACGCTGTTCACCGCCGTCATGCCGGAACGCAGGCGGGCGGCCAGCTCCATGCCGCGGGTCCTGGCGAACACGGTGGCACCGAGGCCGTACTCGGTCGCGTTGGCCTTCTCGACGGCCTCGTCCATGTCGCGGACCCTGGCGATGGTCAAGGTCGGGCCGAAGGTCTCCTCGCGGACGGCCGCGGAGTCCTCGGGGACGTCGACCAGGACCGTCGGCTGGACGTACCGGTCGCCGACCGCGTCCGCGCCGCCGACCAGCGCGCGGCCGCCGCGGGCCAGGGCGTCGGCGATGTGCCGGCGGATGATGTCCAGCTGCTTGGGCATGGTGATCGGGCCGATGTCGGCCTCGGCGTCGCCACCCGCGCGGACCTTGCCGGCGATGTCGACGACCTTGGCGACGAACTCGTCGTACACCCGTTCGTGTACGTACACCCGCTCGACGCCGGTGCAGGTCTGGCCGGCGTTGGACATGCCGCCCCACACCGCCGCGTCGGCCGCCGCGGCCAGGTCGGCGTCGGCGTCGACCAGCAGGGCGTCCTTGCCGCCTGCCTCGATCAGCACCGGGGTGAGGGTCTCGGCGCAGGTGGCCATGATCTTCTTGCCGGTCGCGGGCGAGCCGGTGAACGCGATCTTGGCCACGCCCGCGCGGCACAGTGCCGCCCCGGTCTCGCCGTAGCCGGTGACGACCTGGAGCACCGGGTGCTCGGGCACCACCTCGGCGAACGTGTCGGCCAGCCACTTCCCCACGCCCGGCGTGTACTCCGACGGCTTGAACACGACCGCGTTGCCGGCCGCGAGCGCGTAGGCGATGGAGCCCATCGGGGTGAACACCGGGTAGTTCCACGGGCCGATCACGCCGACCACGCCGAGCGGCTGGAACTCCACGGTCGCCGCCTGGTTGGCCATCAGCAACCCGGACGAGCGGCGTTTGCGGCCGAGCACCCGGCGCGCGTTCTTCGCCGCCCACGCCGTGTGGTCGATGCCGAGGACGATCTCCAGCATGGCGTCGCCGTGCGGCTTGCCGGTCTCGGCGTGCACCAGCTCGGCGAGTTGGGCGCTGCGGCGGGTGACCACGCCCTTCCAGCGCTGCAGCCGTTCCGCGCGACCGGCGAACCCGAGGCCGGCCCACCAGTCGGCCGCGGCCCGTGCCCGTTCGACCGCGGCCTCGACGTCGGCGGCGGTGTGGATCGGGTGGCTCCCGACGACCTCACCGGTGGCCGGGTCGAGCGAGTCGAAGGTGTCGGGCTTGGCCTGTACGGCGGTCATGCTGGGCCTCCCTCTGGTCGGCGTTCGCCTTCAAACTACCGGCCGGTAGGGGTCGTGACGAGTAGCGTGTCGTCGTGCAGATCGTTCACTACGGCCATGCGTGCGTTCTCGTCGACACCGGCTCGGCCCGGCTGCTGTTCGACCCGGGGACGTTCTCCCACGGGTTCGAGGAGCTGCGCGACCTCGACGCCATCCTGATCACCCACCAGCACTTCGACCACCTCGACCAGGACCGGCTGCCCGCGCTGGTCGCGGCGAACCCGACGGCGGCGCTTATCGTCGACCCGGGTTCGGTCGAGGACGTGAGCAAGCTCGGGCTCGACGCGGAACAGGTGGGGCCCGGCGACGCGCTGACCCTCGCCGGGGCGTCGGTGAACGTCACCGGCGGGAAGCACGCCATCATCTACGACGACCTGCCGAAGGCGCCGAACGTGGCGTACGTGGTGGACCACGGCGCGTTCTTCCATCCTGGCGACTCGTTGTTCGTGCCGGAGCAGAAGATCGACGTGCTGGCGCTGCCGACCCAGGCGCCGTGGCTGCGGACCGGCGAGGCGATCGACTACCTGCGCGCGGTGTCACCCCGGGTCGCGGTGCCGATCCACCAGGCACTGCTCACCAAGGAGGCGATGAGGATGAGCTACAGCTGGTTCGAGCGGATGGCGCCGGACGGCTGCGAGCTGCGCCCCCTGACACCGGGCGAACCCGCCGAAGTCTGACCCCCCGGAACGTACGACTCGCGCGACCGGAACGTACGACTCGCACGACGGGAACGTACGACTCGCGCAACCGGAACGTACGACTCGCGAGCGTCGCGAGTCGTACGTTCCCGTGCGGTGAGTTGTACGTTCCCGGCGCGGGCGGTGTGGGTCAGGCCGCGTGCGCCCGGGGGCGGGGTAGGAGGGCCGGGTAGGTCACCGGGCGGGCGTCGTGGTGTAGGGCGATGTCGATGGCGTCCAGGAGGGCCCGGTGGGGGCCGGGGCGGGTGAGGTCGGCGGTGTCGGCGGCGAGGCGGATGGTGGCGCCGCGGCGGGCCTGGCGGGCGGTGGTCATCACCAGGGCGAAGCACCACCATGGCTCGGTGCGTTCGCCGAAACCGAAGCCCTGGACGCGGCCGCGGTGGACGGTGCCGGCGCGCAGGTCGCGGACGCCGATGGCGTCGGCGCACAGGGGTACGCCGTGGCGGCGCAGCGCGGTGAGGGTGCCGGGGGACGCGAGCCAGCGTGGCGGGACGAAGCCGTCCGGGGTCAGGCCGAGGCGTTCCATGGTCGTCGCGGCGGCGATCAGGCGGAGGTTGGCCTCGTGCGCGGGCAGGGCGGCGAACTCGGCGCGGCGACGGCGGGCGGCGGTGGCCGGGTCGAAGCCGTGCTGCAGGAGCGCGTCGCCGGCGGAGACACGGGTGCGGACCCACGTGCGGACGGCGTCGGGGTGGTGGGCGCCGGCCAGGCGGGGCGCGAGCAGCAGCGACAGCGGGACGCCCCGAGCGGCGAGCTCGGTGCACAGGTCGTCGGCGCGGTCGAGGGTCGAGGCGGTGATTCCGGACAGTGACACCAGCAGGCGTGCGGTCACGGCCACCATGAGGCCATACCGGAATGACATCCGCCTGACGGCGAGGTGACAGGCGGTTCAGGGTCGGGCGAACAACAGCAGGACCTGATCACCGAGCGTGGCACCGTAGTCCGCCGCGGCCGAGCCGCCGTTCACCGCGAGCGCGACCCGGCCCGCCGAATCCAGGTACACGACCACCTCGGCGTGCTCCGCGTCGCCGAAGGTGCGGGCGACCAGGGCCTTGACCGAGCGGCCGGCGAGGTTGACGTGCGCGGTGGTGCCGGGCCGCGCGCCGGCGGCGTCGAGGTCGGCGCCGGTGGCGACCAGCTGGATGTTGCCGAAGCTGTCGATCGACAACACCTCGGTGGCCAGCTTGCCCTGCTCGGCGACGGTCTCCGGCTCGGGGTGGCGGACCAGCGCGCCGAGGTCGACCGGCGCGCCGAAGTTCTCCGGGGCGATCCCGGCGGCCAGGTGCGCGGCGGCCGGCGCGAAGATGTCCCGGCCGTGGAAGGTCGCCGACACCCGGGACAGCTGGTACGCGGGCTCGGTCAGCTCGTAGGCGGCGCGGACCCCGCCGAGCGCCTCCGCGGCCGGCACCAGCAGGCCGTTGTCCGGCCCGACCAGCAGACCCTCGGCGGCGACCAGCACCACCCCGCGCCGCTCGGTGCCGACCCCGGGGTCGACGACCGCGAGGTGCACGGCGGGCGGCAGGTAGGGCACGGTCTGCGCGAGCGTCGCGGCGCCCCGGCGCACGTCCTGCGCCGGCACGGTGTGGGTGACGTGCAGTACCCGGACCGGCGGGGTGATCCGGGCGATGACGCCCTCGCACGCGGCGACGAAGCCGTCGTCGGTGCCGTAGTCGGTCGTGAAGGAGACCCAGTCGTAGCTCATGGCGCAACGACCCTAGCGGTCCGCGCTCCAGGACAGTTCGTCGCCGACCGCGATCGGGCCGGGGGACGCCACCCGCAGCTTGATCCCGAAGCTCACTCCGCCCTCCGGTTCACGGCGGTACGTCGCCAGCGTGCGCAGCGGCTCCGGGCCGGCGCGTTCCCCGGTCTCCTGGTCGACCATCGTGACCTTGCACCGGACGTCCGGCTTCACCCAGCGCATCCGCAGTGCCCCGGCCTCGATGGCGCGCACGTCGTCCTCCCCGTACGCCGCCACGCCCGTGACCACGACGTTCGGCCGGAACCGGGCCATCGGAACGGGCTCCGCGCCGGCCTCCAGGATCCGCGCGTTCAGGTCGTCCAGCGACGCCTGCGCGATCAGGTGCAGGGCGGTCGAGTCGGTGAACGTGACCGGGCCGTGCCGCTCGTCGAGCATCCGGTCGTGGTCCGGCGGCACCCGCACCAGGCGTACCCGCTCGCCGACCAGGTCGCTCAGCCAGGCCGCCGCGTCCGTGCCCTGGTCGACGCCGTCGCCCTGCCAGACGCCGTGCACGTCGACCGTGCGGCGCGGTCCGTCGAGCAGCACGTCGACGACCAGGTCCTCGCGGCCGGACGCGGACAGGGTCAGCTTGCTCCCGTCGGTCTCCAGCGCCGGGCGGACCACCGCGAGCGCCGGGGTGCGGCGCTGGCTGCGGAACAGCCCGTCCTCGGCGCTCACGACCATGAACGTCCGGTCGTGCACCGGCCCGGCCGGCGTGACGTCCATGCTGGACACGGACACCCCGGCACAGCCCTTGATCGGGTAGTACGTCAGCGCGGCTACGGTCGGCACGCCCCGAAGCCTAGCCGGTCAGAGAATCGCACCCGGCGTGTATTTCGCCGCGTCCGCGTGCCGGCCGGTGACCTCGCCGACCCGCTTGACCACGGCCGCCACCTGCGCGCCCGCCACCCCGGTGAACGACAGGCGGTCGGCGAGCAGCGCGTCGAGCCCTGGCCGGTCGAGCGGGATCCGGTCGTCGGCGGCCAGGCGGTCGAGCAGGTCGTTGCGCTCGATTCCGCGCTCGCGCATGGCCAGCGCCACCGCGACCGCGTGCTCCTTGATCGCCTCGTGCGCGGTCTCCCGGCCGACGCCGGCGCGCACGGACGCGATCAGGACCTTCGTGGTGGCGAGGAACGGCAGGTACCGGTCCAGCTCGCGGGCGATCACCGCCGGGTACGCGCCGAACGAGTCGAGCACGGTGAGGAACGTCTCGAACAGGCCGTCGAGCGCGAAGAACGCGTCCGGCAGCGCGACGCGGCGCACCACCGAGCAGGACACGTCACCCTCGTTCCACTGGTCACCGGCCAGCTCGCCGACCATCGAGGCGTAGCCGCGCAGGATCACCGCGAACCCGTTGACCCGCTCGCTGGAACGGGTGTTCATCTTGTGCGGCATCGCCGAGCTGCCGACCTGCCCGGCGCGGAAGCCCTCGGTGGCCAGCTCGTGCCCGACCATCAGCCGGATCGTCTTCGCCAGCGACGACGGCGCGGCCGCCAGCTGGACCAGCGTGGACACCACGTCGTGGTCCAGCGAGCGCGGATACACCTGGCCGACCGAGTCGAACACCCTGGTGAACCCCAGGTACTCGGCGATCCGCCGCTGGAAGGCGTCCAGCGCGGAGACGTCCCCGTCGAACAGGGCGAGCATGTCCTGCCCGGTGCCGACCGGGCCCTGCACACCGCGCAGCGGATAGCGCTCGATCAGCCCGTCCAGCCGTTCGAACGCCACCAGCAGTTCCTCGGCGGCCGAGGCGAACCGCTTGCCGAGCGTGGTGGCCTGCGCGGCGACGTTGTGCGAGCGGCCGGCCATGACCAGGTCGGCGTGCTCGGCGGCGAGCGCGGCCAGCCGGGCCAGCACGGCGACCGCGCGGTCACGAACCAGCACCAGCGAGTCGCGGACCTGGAGCTGCTCGACGTTCTCGGTGAGGTCGCGGGAGGTCATGCCCTTGTGCACGTGCTCGTGCCCGGCCAGCGCGTTGAACTCCTCGATCCGGGCCTTCACGTCGTGCAGCGTCACCCGCTCGCGGGCCGCGATCGACTCCAGGTCGACCTGGTCGACGACGCGCTCGTAGTCGACCAGCACCCCGTCCGGGACCTCGGCCCCGAGCGCGGACTGGGCCCGCAGGACCGCGAGCCACAGCCGCCGCTCCAGGACGATCTTGTGCTCCGGCGACCACAGGGTGGCGAGCTCCGCGGAGGCGTAGCGACCGGCGAGCACGTTGGGGATGCGCGGCTTGACTGTCACGTCGGGCCAGCCTAGCCGCCCGGTCGGAAGCGCAGGTCGCGGTCGGACACCAGGTTCCGCAGGAGGTGATTAACCCCATGTCGTCGGTGCCGTTGAGGGTGACCTCGGCGACCAGGCCGTCGGGGTCCAGCCGGGTCGCGGGGGCGCGGGCGAACTCGCGGAACCGGACACTGGCCGCTCACGGCCAGAGGGTGGAAAGGGTTGCCAGCGTGACGAGCACGGCGAGGGTGACCGCGAGCCGGAGCGCTCTGCGGTGGCGCGCGGCCCTGGCGACCAGCGCGTCGAGGTCGAGCAGCAGTGCCGGCTCGTCCAGCCGGACCTCGCGCAACCGGTCCTCGATCACGGCGGTGCCTACAGGCCGAGTGCCGGGTCCACGGCGAGCCGGGCGAGCTGCTCGGCGGTCACCGGCATGGGTGGCGTGCTCATGGGCAGGGTGGCGGCGGGGTCGTAGTCGTAGCCGACGACCGAGACCACCGAACCGTCCCGGCGGAAGTGGTAGACGGCCAGGATCGTGATGGGTGGGTCGCCCCTCCCGGTCCGCACGTCGACGGCCAGCACCTGGCCCCCGCGCTCGGTGTCGAGGGTCTCGCAGCCGTCCGGGTCGGGGACGCACACCTCGTCGGGGCCCTCGGAGTGCGCGCCGGGGGCGTAGACGTTGACGCCGAGCGCGAAGCGGTTGCCGTCGAGGGTGTAGTGGGCGAAGGAGGTCAGGTAGCCCTGGCCGTCGTCGACGTCACCCGCTGCCTCGCCGGCGAACGGCGCGACCTCGACGTCGGTGGCGCCGGGCAGCACGGTGGGCGCGACGTCGCCGAGGAACGCGCGCATCTGGTCGCCTCGGCGGTACAGCTCGGCGGCGGTGTGCACCCGGGGCTCGACGTCCGGCGGCGGCCAGGGCGGCGGGGTCGGTGCGGTGGTCGTCGAGGTGGTCACGGGGGGCGCGGCCGGGGCGAGGTCGTCGCGGGGGCCGATGGCGGCCGGCAGGGTCACCGCGGCGACCGCGACCGCCGCCGTCGCCAGGCTCACCGCCACCAGCGCCCGGCGGCGGACCTGGCGGCGCGCGGTGGCCATCAGCGCGTCCGGGTCGAGACGCAGCGGCGGCTCCCCGGCCACCGCGTTGGCCAGTCCGTCCCGAACGTCCTGCTCGGTCACGTCACGACCCTCCCCGCGGTCGGGCCCAACTCCTCGGCCGAGAGCCGGGCGACCGAGGCCCGCAGGGTGTCCAGGCCGCGGGCCGTCTGGCTCTTCACGGTGCCCTCCGAGCAGCCGAGCACCGCCGCGGTCTCGGCCACCGACAGGTCGTCGAAGTAGCGCAGCACCAGCGCCGCGCGCTGGCGGGGCGGCAGCGTCAGCAGGCCCCGGTGCACCAGGTCGCGCACCCACATCCGGTGCACGCCGTTGGCCGGGTCGTGCCGGTCGTCGGCGGTGTCCGGCACGGCCTCGGCGGTGTGCTCGGAGCGGCGCCACGGGCGGCGTTTCTCGTCCAGCCAGGTGCGCAGGAGCACCGTGCGGCCGTAGTTGGCCAGGCTCTCGTCCTGCTGGATGCGCGACCAGGAGCGGTAGACCTTGACGAGGGTCTGTTGCATGAGGTCCTCCGCCAGGTGCCAGTCACCGCAGAACAGGAACGCCGAGCGGCGCAGCGACGCGGCGTAGCGGGTGGCGAACCGGCGGAAGCTCTCCTCGTCGGTCTGTCGCATGGGGCTCCCTTCGCACCCGTTACCCACGACCGAGAGCGGGCCGGGGTTGCACTCAGGGCGCGAGGAACTCGTGCAGCATGCGGCGGGCGACCGCGCGCGGGTCCGGGTCGATCCCGATCAGCGCGTTCACCACGGCGCCGTCGACGAGCGCGATCAGCTGCTCCAGCCGGCGGCGGTCGACCTCCATCCCCGACCGGGTGAAGACCTCGAGCAGCAGGCCGCGCAGCTCCTCGCCGAGGGCGAGCATCAGCGGCCGCAGGTAGGGGCGGCGGAAGGTGGCGACCAGCCGTTCGTAGCGCAGCAGCACCAGCTCGGCGTCCCGGTCGCCGGCGGGTGGGCCGAGGAGCTGGTCGAGCACCAGGTCGATGACCGAGTCGACGCCGCGCGGCCGGGTCGGCAGCTCGGCGAGCAGGGCGGCGCCGCGGACCAGCTCGGCGCGGCCGTGGTGCTCGACCGCGGCGGCGACCAGGTCGTCGAGGGAGTCGAAGTAGTACGTGGTGGAGGCGAGCGGCAGGTCGGCGCGTTCGGCGACCGCGCGGTGGCGGAGGGCGTCGAACCCGCGCTCGACCAGGAGCTCCGCCGCGGCCTCCACGAGTGCCTGCCGGCGACGCTCGCCCTTCGGTGTGCTGGCGGCCGTCATCTCCGACGATCGTGCCAGGTGCCGGCGCCGCTCAGAACTTCAGGGCGATCCGCTCGACCCATTCCTCGAGTTGGTCGGCGTACGGCGGGTCGACGCTGTCGGCGGGGTCGGCGCTGGCCACGATGACCGTGTCACCGTCCGCGGTGGTGGTGCTGGCCCGCCGGACCTCCCAGCCGGGCGGCGGTTCGAGGGTGACGACCTCGCCTGGCGGGACCAACCAGCCGGTGACCGTGCCGCCGGGCACCTGGAACGTGACCTTCGTCGCGGTGTCGACGCACTCGACGCGGCCGTCCTCGGCCTCGACGTTGGCGGCGGCCGGGAGCTCGCCCGCGAGGGCAGCAGCGAGCTCCCGGTCCGCCTGTTCGCACCCGCTAGGGGTGCTGCCAGGCCCGATGGGCCCGGCTTCCTCATCCGAAGAGCGGCCCTGCTTCCGCGACTCCGGAGAGGAGCTCTGATCGTCGCCACGCTGCGTTTCCGCGTCGCCGCGACCTCCCTCTTCAGGTAACTCGTATGGAGCAGCGTTTTCGTTACCGCTCGCTGCCGCGGGACTTTCCGCGCCGGTCGTCTCCATCGAGCCCGGTCCTGTCCACAATGCCACGCCTAGCGCACCGATGCCCGCCAGGATCGCCACACCAAAGGCTGAACCTGTCAGCGCGCGGTTCCGCCTGCGCAGCTGCCGGCCCGACTCGCGGGCGACGTCGTCCCGGTCGAACGTGGGGGGCGGCGCGTCGGCGACCGCGTCACGCAGCAACTCGGTGAGCTTGCGCTCGTCCATCGACGTCCTCCCTCCTCAGGTGGTCGACCGCAGGTCGTCCAGGGTGTCCCCGAGTGCCTCCCGCAGCGCGGTGAGCCCTCGGGCGGTCTGGCTCTTCACGGTGCCCTCGGAGCACTTGAGCGCCGCCGCGGTGGCCGACACGTCCAGTCCCTCGAGGAACCGCAGCACGAGCACCGCCCGCTGCCGGGGCGGGACCCGCCGCAGGCCGTCGAGCAGCGCCGCCCGGTTCGCGACCGTCGTGTCGACGCCGCTGCCCGGCTGTGCCCGTTCGGGCAGCTCGTCGACCGCGCGTTCCCGCCGCCACGGGCGTCGGGACTCGTCGATCACCGCGCGCACCAGCGTCCGGCGGACGTAGGCGTCCAGGGCCCCACGGTCCCGGATCTTGCGCCATCTCCGGTGCAGCGCGACGAACGCGGTCTGCGCGAGGTCGTCCGCGCGGTGCCAGTCACCGCACAGCAGGTACGCGGACCGCCGCACGGCGTCGCGCCGTGCCGCGAAGTACTCCGCGAAGTCCTCCTCGTCGCGTTGTTCCACGCGGACTCTCTCCGCTCGTCGTTCTGCGTATGGGGGACGGACCGGGACGGGTCAACGGTTGCACGGGTCCCGACTGAGATGTAGGCCCACCCCCTTCCGGAGTCACTCGTTGGACGCGCGAGGTGCCCGTAGGGATGCCCGCACCCGGATGTGGTGTGATCGGATCGTGACAAACACGAGACTCATCGATCTCCGCTCGGACACCGTCACCAAACCCGACGAGGCGATGCGGGTCGCCATGGCCAGAGCCGAGGTCGGCGACGACGTGCTGGATCGTGACCCCACGATGCGCCGGCTCGAGGAGCGGGTGGCCGACCTGCTCGGCGTCGACGCGGCGCTGTGGGTGCCGAGCGGGTCGATGGGGAACGTGATCGCGCTCACCATTCACCTGAACCGGGGGGAGAAGTTCCTCGCGCCGCGCGGCGCGCACGTGCTCGACAGCGAGCTGGGTGCCGCCGCGTGGCTGTCCGGCGGGATGCCGGATCCGGTCGAGTGGGGTGACCGGCCGGGTCACCTTCCGGTGGAGGCGGTACGCACGGCGGGCGGGAACGCGCCGTACTACGCGCTGCGGACCACCCTGCTGTGCCTGGAGAACACGCACAACGCGGCGGGCGGGGTGGTCACGCCGCCGGACGAGCACGCCAAGCTGGTGGCGACCGCCCGCGACGTCGGCTTACGCGTGCACCTGGACGGCGCGCGGCTGTGGCACGCCTCGGTGGCCCTCGAGGTGCCGCCGGCGGCGTTGACGGTCGGCGTGGACACCGTCCAGGTGTGCCTCAGCAAGGGTCTCGGCGCGCCGGTGGGGTCGCTGGTCGCGGGCTCGGCGGGGTTCGTCGAGGAGGCCAGGCGGGTGCGGAAGATGCTGGGCGGCGGCGTGCGGCAGGGCGGGGTGCTGGCGGCCGCCGGGCTGGTCGCGCTGGACCGGATCACGTCGCTGGCCTCCGACCACGCGAACGCGGCGACCCTGGCGGCCGGGCTGGCCGAGCTGGGCTGGGAGGTCGACACGCCGGAGACGAACATCGTGCTCACCTCGACCCCCGACGCCGGGGCGACGCTGGAGCGGCTGCGCCGGGTCGGCGTGCTGGCGGTGCCGATGCTGAACCGGGTCCGGTTCATCACGCACCGGGACGTCAGCGCGGCCGACGTCGCCGAGGTGCTGGAGCGGATCGGCGGGATCGGCTGGCGCTAGCCGTGGCTCAGTCGTCGCGGCGCTGCTCGGCCAGGTGGTCGGCCATGGCCCGGATCTCCGCGCGCAGCTCGGCGATCTCGGCGAGCAGGACGTCCTCGGCCTGCTCGGCGCGCTCGGCGGCGGCCTCCTCCGTGCCCTTGAGCATCCGCACGAACCAGGACGCGACCAGACCGGTGACCACACCGAGCAGCGCGATCCCGCCGACCATGAGCGTGGCCGCGACGATCCGGCCCTCGCCGGTGACCGGGTAGCGGTCGCCGTAACCGACCGTCGTGATCGTGGTGAGCGTCCACCAGGCGGCGTCGCCGAAGGTGGTGATCGTGGCGTCCGGGGCGTCGCGCTCCGCGTCCAGCACGGCGAGCGACGCGCACAGCCCGACCAGGATCGTCGCGCCGCTCGCGTACACCGCGACGCGCTGGTGCAGGGTGTGGATGAGCCGCCGGTTCAGCAGGGTGATGATCGTGACCACCCGCAGCGCGCGCAGCTGGCGCAGCATCGGCAGGACGACCACGAGCAGGTCGAACGGGTTGCGCAGGACGAACCTGAGCTTTCGCCTGGCCAGCCAGAACCGGATCACGTAGTCGGCGACGAAGACCAGCCAGATCACCCAGATGCCGGCCTCGACGATGGCCCTGGTGTTCTCGTCCGCGCTCACGTGGAGCACCTGGACCGCGTAGAGCGCGAGGAAGATCGCGGCCAGCGCGGTCAGCGGCCAGTCGGTCCACCGCCGCCACCGGCGCAGGCCCGGCTCGGCGGCCAGCCATGCCGGTAATCGGGGTTCGAGTTCGGTCACCCGGACATTGTGCGGGTTCTCAGCGGATCTGCTTGCGTTGTGACGCGCCCTTCACCGCCGCGTAACCGATCGCGCCGACGGTGATCACGGCACCGACGATCAGCAGCGTGCCGAGCACCTTGAACACGACTCCGAGCACCGCGAAGGCCACCCAGATGACCACGATGGCGCCGAGGATCTTCAGCAACATACTTCGAGTGTGCCAGGTGATCGGGGCCAGGACATCGGGGAAATACCCTCAGACCTCGTCGAGCAGTTCCTCGACCAGCATCGCGAGCCGCCGGTTGTCGGCCGGGGTGACGGTGCTCCAGCGGCGGCCGTCGTTGTTGGGTTTGGCCAGGTGGGCGTAGCGGCCGTGGTGGGTGTCGTGGAAGGCGACGACGCGGTCGGCGCGGACCATCCGCCCGTCGCGCTGCACCCGGTTGGCGCCGAACTGCCCGCGCAGCCCGATGCCGTCGACCATGCCGGCGAGCGTCTTGGCGTCCGAGCCGCTGACCCCGCTGTCGATGAGCGCGGAGGCGAGGAGCCGGCTGTCGCCCCGCGCGTCGGCGTCGGCGGCGGTGAGCAGGTCGGTCGGCACGCTCACCGACCGCCCCGGCCCGGCCGGCGCCTCGCCGCAGACGGAGACGGCGGCCTCGGCGATCGCGGTGTCGCGGGCCGGGATCAGCCAGACCTCGCCGGAGTCGACGACCGCGAGCAGCGCCTGGTTGCCGGCGACGACGGTGAGCGCGCGGATCTCCCGGTCGCTCCACACCCAGCTGTCCAGGCAGACCTGTGGGCGGGCGAGCAGGTTGAGCTGGTCGACGAGCTCGGCGTCGGCGCGCTCGCCGTCGGCCAGCCCGCGGGCAGTGAGCCCGGCGAGGGCTTCGGCGACGAGCTGGGCGCGCTCGGTGTGCGTGCGGCCGGGACTCGGCAGGCCGAGCGCCTCGTGCCGGCGCGGCAGGCGTTCGCGTTCCCAGATGACGTCGAACTCGAGCGCGGTGAGCCGGACGGTGTCGCTAGTCGTCATCCGGCTCGTCGCCGATGGACTCCGGCGCGACCACCCGGTCGTCGTCGAACACGTCGCCCGAGTCGATGCCGTAGCGGCGCACGTGCTCCTGGTCCTCCTCGCCGTCGGCGGTCCGCCCGCCGGCCGCGGCCGGCTGCATGATGGAGGAGCCGGGGCGGCCGGTCCTGGCGCCGAACCGCTCCGCGTTGCGCGCGGCCCGCGCCTCGTCGTCGGGGGCGGCGCCGATCGGCACGCCGCCGCGGGGTGCCTTGCCGGCGGCACCGCCGGTGCCCGCGCCGCCGCGGACCACGCGGTCCCGCTCGGCCGCCGCGCCCGCGCCACCCGCGCCGCCGGCGCTCATCATCGCGGCGCCCTCGGCCATGAGCATCGGGTTGAGCAACGGGCGCAGCGGCGGGGGTGCTCCACCGGGGGCCACCGGCAGCCCGCCGGGTGGTGGCGTGCCGACACCGAACCGCTGCCCGGGCGGGCCGACGTTGGTGGGCGGCGGGCCGCCGGCGGTGGGCGGGAGCGGGCCGGATCCGTTGGCCGGGCCGCTGCCGATCGGGCCGGGGCCGCTGCCGGGCGTCGGGTACTGGCCAGCGCCGCTGGGGGTGAGGCCGCCGTCGGGGGCGAAGCTGGAGACGCTGGTGGACCCGGTGGGCTGCTCGACCGGCCGGGCGACGAGGTTCATGCCGGGCGGGACGGGAAGGGCGCGGGACCGGTTGAGTGCGTCGGAGCTGCTGGAGCGGTAGCCGTTCAGGCCGTCGACCGCGCGGTCGCGAGCCTCGTTGGTGGCCCGGACCTCCTTGGCGTGATCGGTGGTGTGCCCGAAGAAGCCGGCGACGCGGTCGACGACGTTCTCCTCGCTGGGGCCGCGGAGGGTGGCCGAGTCGGGGGCGGAGTTGCGGGTGTTGGCGAAGGTGGCGCCCTGGCTGTCGACACCCATCGCGGAGTCGGTGACGGGCTCGGTGGCGTGCTCGGCGTAGATGGAGGCGTTCTCGGTGGCCTCGGTGCCGCCCTCGGAGGCCTCGCCTTCCCAGGTGACGCCGATCTCGCGGAGCTGTTCGCGGAGGGTCTGGTCGGTGTCGGCCAGCCCGTTGGCAAGGCTCACCAGCGCGCCGACGGCGTTGTGCAGCGTGCTCGAGCCGGAGCCTTCGCGCAGGCCCTCCACCTGGCGGGCGAGTTCTTCGTTGGAGTAGCCCTCGAAACGCAGGTCGCTGAGTCCGTGGTCGCCGTTCATGATTCCCTCACCTCAACGTCTTCAGCGTCTCGGTCGCCATGGTGGCGACGCTCTCGGTGATCTCGCACAGCTTGCGGTAGTCCGTGTCGACGAGAGTCGGAAGATCGACCGTCAACTGCTGACCTTCAGCGACACCGACCGAGGTCACGCACTCCTCGTCCTCGGTCCCCATCAGCTTGTAGTTCACTGCCGGGTAACCGGCGATGGAGACCAACCACGCATCGACATTCCGATCTCCGGCAAGCCACACGTCGATGCCCTCGTTCGTGACCAAGCTGAGCTGGAAGGCGTTGAAGGGCTCAGCCGACTGCCCGACCAAACAGGCAGGCATGGAAACGCCGGCCGTTTCCCGGGTGTCCGGCACGGGCGGTTCGTCGAATCCCATCTGACCAGCGAGCTGGGTCAGTTGTGCCTGGGTGAGCAACGCACACGGATCAACGCCTTCCAGGCTCAGATCCTGTGGGCGTGCGGGAATCTCGACCGTGGGGGACGCGCTGCCGCTTGACTCGTCCGAGCCCCCGCCTTCCGGCGGACTGGTTTCGGTCGATCCGGCGCCGCCAGGTGTCGCCTGGCCGACTGTGCTGTCGGTGCACGCACCGGCGATTGCGATGGTCAACAGTCCAGCCGCCGCGAGCAGGAAAGCCCTACGCACCCTGTCCCCTGAACGCGGCCTCGATCTGGTCCTCGGTGTAGCCGTAAGCCTTGGCGGTGTCGCCCAGCTGGACGGCGAGTTTCCGCAGGCCGACGACGTAGGCACTGATCCGCTCGGCATAGGAGTCGTCGTCATCGACGAGCCGGTCGTTCCAGGCCAGTGCGATGCGAGTGCTGACGTCATCGTTGCCCGGAGGTTCGATACGCAGGTCGTCCCTGGTGTTCAACCACAGCCTTCGCAGAACATCGGCCTGCGCTTCGATGATCCTCGCCGCGGCAAGGACGTTGTCCTGGTTCACGGTGAAGGTGCCGGAGCTGACGGCTCTGGTGGCCTGGTCGACCTGCCAGAACGCCTCGTTGATGCCACGGCCGTAGTCGCCAACGATGTGCATCCCCGATCGCTCCCCACGTGTTGTAACTGAGCGGTCCCGCTTCGCAGGCTACCAAGTTCAGGGGGTGGCGGTGGCGCGTTCGGCGATGTCGGTGCGGTGGTGGGAGCCGGGCAGGTGCACGGCCGCCACCTTGCGGTACGCCTCGGCGCGGGCGGCGGCGAGGGTGTCGGCCTGACCGACCACCGACAGGACCCGGCCGCCGGCCGAGACGATCGCGCCGTCGTCGCGGCGGCGGGTGCCGGCGTGCAGGACGCCGTCGGCGTCGGAGCCGGTGATGACGTCGCCGGAGCGGGGGTAGCCGGGGTAGCCCTCGGCGGCGATCACCACGGTCACGGCGGCGCCGTCGGCCCAGTCGAGGGGCGGGTGGGCGGCCAGGGTGCCGGTGGCGGTGGCGTGCAGCAGACCGGCCAGCGGGGTGCGGAGCAGGGCCAGCACCGACTGGGTCTCCGGGTCGCCGAAGCGGCAGTTGAACTCGATCACCTGCGGGCCGCTGTCGGTCAGCGCCAGACCGGCGTAGAGCAGGCCGGTGAACGCGCAGTCCCGCGCGGCGAGCTCCCGGACCACCGGCTGGACGATCTTCGCGACCACCTCGTCGGCCAGGCCGGGGGGTGCCCACGGCAGCGGGGCGTAGGCGCCCATGCCGCCGGTGTTGGGGCCGGCGTCGTTGTCGCCGACCCGCTTGAAGTCCTGGGCGGGCAGCAGCGGGACCACCGTGGTGCCGTCGACCAGGCAGAACAGCGACGCCTCCGGCCCGTCGAGGTAGGTCTCGAGCAGGACCGGGTGGCCGCCGTCGAGCAGGGTCATGGCGTGCGCGCGGGCGACGGCGAGGTCGGTGGTGACGGCGACGCCCTTGCCGGCGGCCAGACCGTCGTCCTTGACCACCCAGGTGGGGCCGAAGCGGCGGAGGGCGGCGTCGAGCTTCGCCGGGTTGTCGACGATCTCGCTGTGCGCGGTCGGCACCCCGGCGGCGACCATCACGTCCTTGGCGAACGCCTTCGAGCCCTCGATCCGGGCCGCCGCCGCGGACGGTCCGAAGCAGGCGATGCCGGCCGCGCGGACCGCGTCGGCGGCGCCGGCGACCAGGGGGACCTCAGGGCCGACGACGACCAGGTCGGCCTTCCACTCGACGGCGAGGTCGGCCACAGCGGAGGGCGCGGTCACGTCGACGCCGTAGGTCTCGGCGAGCGCGGCGATGCCGGCGTTGCCGGGCGCGCAGGCGAGCGCGACCACCGCTGGGTCGTGGGAGAGCGCGAGCACCAGGGCGTGCTCACGCGCGCCGGAGCCGATTACCAGGACACGCACGAACAGGGAGCGTAGATGCCTGGTCGGGGACGCGCGACAGCGGCACGGGGTTGGCCTCCGGCCCCCGATCACCAGCTTACCGACCGGCACCGACGGATCCACCGGATGTGGATCTTCCCTGTGGACAACCGCCCGCGCGGGCAACCCCCTGTGGACAACTGCTCGGCGGACGAGCGCCGCTGAGCGGCCGCTGGTGGGCGGCGGCCTTGGGGCAACCGCGTGTGGGCGACTGCCTGTGGCAACCGTCGGCGGCTGGCCGGGAGGGGGTCAGTTCTCGGCGGTGAGGGCTTGTTCGGAGCCGGGGTGCAGGGGGACGGGGTCGGTTTCGGTCGCCGTCGTGCGGTCGAGTTCTTCGGCGGCGCGGTGGACCTGGACCAGGTCGGCCTTCTTGTCGAAGATCAGGCTCGTGATGGCGCAGGCGTCGTTCTCGAGGAAGTCGGCGCGGACCAGGAGCATGTTCGGGACGACGATGGTGGACACGTCGGCCGGCAGGTCGTAGGTGGCGGCGGGGAGGGTGCCCTCCTCGTAGACCGGGTTGATCTCCTGCAGCTTTGGGAGCAGGTCGGTGATGTCCACGAACTTGACGTCGTCGCCTCGGGAGGTGAACAGGTCGGTCACCTCGGGGGTGGGGATGCCGCCGGACCAGAAGAAGCCGTCGATCTGGCCGGACTTCATCTGGTCGACGGTCTGGCGCAGGGCCAGGCGTTGGGCGGAGACGTCGGACGCCGGGTCCAGGCCGGCCGCCTCGAGCAGGCGGTTGGCGATGACCTCCGTGCCGGACTTGGGGGAACCGGTCGAGATCCGCTTGCCGCGCATGTCGGCCACCGAGTCGATGCCGGCGTCGGCGCGGACCACCACCTGCGTGTAGTTGGAGTAGATCCTGGCCAGCGCCGCGATGTCCTGGGGCTCGCCGTCGAACGTGCCCTTGCCCTCGACCGCGTCGGCCGCGGTGTCGGCGAGGGAGAACGCGATGTCGTAGTCGCCGGCCACCAGTTGCTGGATGTTCTGCACCGACGCGCCGGTCTCCGCCGCACCGGCGTTCAGGTCGGTGTTGTCGCTGATCAGCTGGGCCAGACCACCGCCGAGGGTGTAGTACACGCCGCCGGTGTTGCCGGTGGCGATGGTGATCCGGCCCTGGGTCGCCTCGCAGGCGCCCGCTTCACCTCCGCCGGCCGGCTCGCGTTCCTGCTTGCCGCCGCAGCCGGCCGCGAGCAGGGCCACGGCGAGGGTTCCGGCGACGATCATCGGTGATCGCATGGTCACGCTCCTTGGTCTGTAACGGGTTCCCTCTCGCGGGTGGCCAGGTGCACCACGACCGCGACGACCACACACCCGGCGCCGATCGCGATCGACAGGGGCTGCAGGTAGAGCAGCAGCACCGCGCCGGCCGCGCACAACACCCGCTCCGGCCAGCGCGCCGGGCCGAACAGCCACGCGCCGGTCGCCACCGCCAGCGCAGCGACGCCGAGCGCGGACACCGCGAACACCCACAGCACGGTCCCCGCCGGCCGCTGCAGCAGCAGCGCGGACCCGTTGTCGGTCAACACGAACGCGATCGGCACCAGGAACGCGGGCAGCGTGTACTTCCACGTCTGCCACATCGTCCTGATCACCGAGCCGCCGGTGATCGCGGCCGCGGCGACCGAGGCGAGCGCGGTCGGCGGCGTCACCTCCGACAGCACGGCGTAGTAGAAGATGAACATCGCCACCTCGGGCGCGGCGACGCCGAGGTCCGCGAGCGCCGGGCCGAGCACCACCCAGGCGATGATGAACGACGCCGTCACCGGCACCGCCAGCCCCAGCACGCCGACCGCGACGGCCGCGAACACCACGGTCAGGGTCAGGATCACCGTCGGGTTGTCGGCCAGCGCCCGGGCGGCGTCCACCAGCGCCGCGGCCAACTCCTGGCCGAGGCCGGTCTTGGTGATCGTCGAGGTGATCACGCCGGCCGCGGCGCAGACCGCGATCACCGGGAGCGCGCCGCGGATGCCCACCGCCAGCGAGTCCGCGACCGCCCGCACCCAGCCGAGCAGGCCGGCACCCCACCCCGATCCCTCGCGGCGGGCGGCGAGCAGCCGGGCGGCGAGCGCGAACAGCGCCGCCACCCCGGTGGCGTAGACGACGGCGGTGAACGGTGGGATGTCGATCGCCAGGAACACCACGATGATCCCCAGCGACAGGAAGTGGTACCCGCCCTGGAGCAGCAGCTTGCCCACCGGCTGGGTGTCGACGTCCACCCGCTTCGCGCCGAACCGCCGCGCGTCCGCCTCCACCGCGAACCCGATGCCGAGGTAGTACAGCAGCGTCGGCACGATCGCCCACACCAGCACCGTCAGGTAGTCGGTCTCCAGGTACTCGGCGATGATGAACGCCGCCGCGCCCATCGTCGGCGGCGACATGATCGCGCCGATGCCGGACGCGGCGAGCAGGCCGCCCGCGCGTTCCTTCGGGTAGCCGGCCTCGCGCAGCACCGGCCAGGTGATCGCGCCGAGGCTCACCGTCGTCGCGGTGCCGGAACCGGACACCGTGCCGAGCAGGAACCCGGACATCGCGGCGGTGCGGCCGGGTGCGGTGCGGGAGCGGCGGAACAGCGCGAAGCTCAGGTCCACGAAGAACGTGCCGGCCCCGGAGGACGCGAGCACCGCGCCGTAGATGGTGAACAGCACGATGTAGGTGGCCGCCACGTCCAGCGGGATGCCGTAGAAGCCGCTCTGGTCGTTGTAGAGCGCGTTGACGATCTGGCCGAAGTCGACCCCGGCGTGCGAGATGTCCCACTCCGGCGGCAGGTACCCGCCGTAGTACGAGAACGCGAGGAACACCAGGCACACCACGGGAAGCACCAGCCCGGTGGTGCGCCGGGTGGCCTCCAGCACGAGCACCAGCAGCAGCGCGCCGGCCAGGATGTCCGGTGTGGACAGCACGCCCTGCCGGTCCAGGAAGGCGTCGTAGCCGCCGCCGAAGTCGCCGATCGCCAGCGGCAGCACCGGGTAGAGCCCGACGAGCAGCGCGGCGGCGGCGAACGCCCAGTCCAGCGGGCCCGGGTTGTCCGGATCCTTCGGCCGGCCGCGCGGGCGGTAGGACAGGAACACCAGCGGCAGGGTCAGTCCGAGGAAGACCACCAGGTAGAACTGGTTGCCCTGGGAGAACGGCAGGAAGACCTGCTTGAGCACCAGCAACGCGACCGCGATCGCCGCGGCCCACACGAACAGCTCCCAGCGGCCCGACAGCCGCCGCGCCGGGCGCTCCTCGTCGTGCTCCCCGACCTGGTCGCGCGGCTCGGCGACGACGTCGGTGCGCTGCGTTGAGCTCGTCACCCACGGCAACTTACCGGTGACAACAGCACCAACAGAAGTGATCAGATGCGTTATCCGTCCGTTACCACGCGGTCTGTGCCTCGTTTGCCGGCATCGAGCACGATGCTGGGGCCCTTTCGAACGAGGAGGAGCCCTGTGAGTTCGACGTTCCTGCGCATGACCGTCGCCGCGGCGGCCGTGCTCACCCTGGTCGGCGCGGCGCCGGCGAGCGCGGACCGGCCGGCCACCGACCGGCCTTCGGTCCACCACGACGACTTCCTGGTCGTCGGCCACCGCGGCGCGTCCGGCTACCGGCCGGAGCACACGCTGGCCTCCTACGAGCTGGCCGCGCGGATGGGTGCCGACTACATCGAGCCCGACCTGGTGACCACGAAGGACGGTGTGCTCGTCGCCCGGCACGAGCCGGAGATCGGCGGCACCACCGACGTCGCCGACCACCCGGAGTTCGCCGACCGCAAGACCACCAAGAACCTGGACGGCCAGGCGGTCACCGGCTGGTTCACCGAGGACTTCACGCTCGCCGAGCTGCGTACGCTGCGCGCCGTGGAGCGGATCCCGGACGTCCGCCAGCGCAACACGATCTACGACGGCCGGTACCAGGTGCCGACGTTCCAGGAGGTCATCGACCTGGCGAAGCGGCTGTCCAGGGAGCTGCGCCGCGACATCGGCATCTACGCGGAGACCAAGCACCCCACGTACTTCCGCGAGCAGGGCAAGGCGCTGGAGCCGAAGGTCGTCGAGGTGCTCAACCGCAACGGGCTCAACCGGCGCGGCGCCGAGGTGTACGTGCAGTCGTTCGAGGTGTCGAACCTGCGGTGGCTGGACAGCAGGCTGCGGGTGCCGCTGGTGCAGCTGACCTCGGCCTCCGGCGCGCCGTACGACTTCGTCGCCACCGGTGACCCGCGCACCTACGCCGACCTGGTGACCCGGTCCGGGCTGCGCTGGGTGTCCCGGTACGCCGACGGCCTCGGCCCGGCGAAGGACCAGGTCATCCCGCGCGACGAGGCCGGCTTCCTGACCGAGCCGACGTCGCTGGTCCGGGACGCGCACCGGGCCGGGCTCGAGGTGCACCCGTACACGTTCCGCGCGGAGAACCAGTTCCTGCCGGCGGACTTCCGCACCTCGGACGTGCCGGCCGAGTACGGCGACATGTTCGCCGAGCTGGCCGCGTTCCGCGCCGCCGGTGTGGACGGCGTCTTCACCGACAACCCGGACATCGCCGTCGCCGCCCGCGACGACCGCCTGGCCGGCTGACCCGACGCGATGGAGGGAGCCTTACGCGACGAGGGCTCCCTCCATCGCACTCAGCCGGTGAGGGAGTGGCGGACGATGGTCTGCTCGCGGCCGGGGCCGACGCCGATGGCGGAGATCCGGGCGCCGGCGAGTTCCTCCAGGCGCTCCACGTAGGACCGGGCGTTGGCCGGCAGCTCGTCGAAGTCGCGGCACTCGGAGATGTCCTCCCACCAGCCGGGGAGCTCCTCGTAGACCGGGACGGCGTGGTGCACGTCGGTCTGGGTCATCGGCATCTCGTGCACGGTCCTGCCGTCGACCCGGTAGCCGACGCACACCGGCACGGTCTCCAGTCCGGACAGGACGTCCAACTTGGTCAGGAAGTAGTCGGTGATCCCGTTGACCCGGGCGGCGTAGCGGGCGATCACCGCGTCGAACCAGCCGGTGCGCCGGGACCGCCCGGTGGTGACGCCGAACTCGCCGCCGGTCTTGCGCAGCCGCTCGCCCATCTCGTCGTGCAGCTCGGTCGGGAACGGGCCGGAGCCGACGCGGGTGGTGTACGCCTTGAGGATTCCGATGACCGTGGTGATCCTGGTCGGCCCGATGCCAGAGCCGGCGGCCGCGCCACCGGAGGTCGGGTTCGACGAGGTGACGAACGGGTAGGTGCCGTGGTCGACGTCGAGCAGCGTGCCCTGGGAGCCCTCCAGCAGCACGTTCTCCCCGCGCTCCAGGGCCTCGTTGAGCAGCAGCCGGGTGTCGGCGATCCGGTGGCCGAACTTCTCGCCCGCCTCCAGCACGGAGTCGACGACCTGCTCGGCGTCGAGCGCGCGCCGGTTGTAGACCTTGACCAGGATCTGGTTCTTCACGTCCAGCGCGGCCTCGACCTTCTGCCGCAGGATCTTCTCGTCCAGCAGGTCCTGCACGCGCACGCCGACCCGGGAGACCTTGTCCTGGTACGCCGGCCCGATGCCGCGGCCGGTGGTGCCGATCTTGGCCTTGCCGAGGTACCGCTCGGTGACCTTGTCGATGGCCACGTGGTACGGCATGATCAGGTGCGCGTCCGCGGAGAGCAGCAGGCGGGACGTGTCCACGCCGCGCTCCTCCAGGCCGGCCAGCTCGTCGAGCAGCACGCCGGGGTCGATCACCACGCCGTTGCCGATCACGTTGGTGACGCCCGGGGTGAGGATGCCGGACGGGATCAGGTGCAGCGCGAAGTCCTGCCCGTCGGGCAGCACCACCGTGTGCCCGGCGTTGTTGCCGCCCTGGTAACGCACGACCCACTGCACCCGCTCGCCGAGCAGGTCGGTGGCCTTACCCTTACCCTCGTCGCCCCACTGGGCGCCGATGAGCACGATGGCCGGCATGTGAAACTCCTGGGGTTCAGCGGAAATGCCGGTGATTGAGCGTAGACCAGGAGGCGGCGGGTGGGCGCACTGATACTGGGTTGTGGCCCGGCCGTCACCAGCCCGGACTGGCGGAAACTGGCCTCGGCCAGCGGATCCGATGCCGTGGAGATCCCCACCACACCGGGCAAGTCGGACATCGACGCGCTGATCAAGGCCGGTACCAGCGGTGACGTCCTGGTACACGGGAGTGACGCCGACCTGGCCGCGGTGGTGCTGCGGCTGCTCCGCCTTGACCGGCTGGACGTGACCGTCGGGTACGTCCCGGTGTCGGCGTC
The DNA here is from genome assembly GCF_025165815.1 of Actinophytocola gossypii. Taxonomy (GTDB): domain Bacteria; phylum Actinomycetota; class Actinomycetes; order Mycobacteriales; family Pseudonocardiaceae; genus Actinophytocola; species Actinophytocola gossypii. Next base: position 419,184 of record NZ_JAFFZE010000016.1, read on the forward strand.
CTCGCCCGTCGCCAGGGTCTGGGGCCTGCCGGCGGACCGGGTGGGTGCCGCGCTCGACGGCGCGGCCGGGACGGTGCCGCTGATCCGCGACGACGCCGGCGGCGTCCTGCTCGGTCTCGGCGTCCTGGCCCCCGTCCACGGCACGGTCCTCTGCGACGACGCGACGCCGCTGCGCGGGACGGCGGAGCGGGTCGAGGTCACCCCGGACCCCGGGGCGGGGCTGGCGGTGACGGTGGTGCGGAAGGGGTTGCTGCGCCGGCGGTCGAGCACGGTGAGCGGGCGGGCGGTGCAGTTCGGCGGCGAGCAGCCGGTGACCCCGGTGCGCGACGGCGTGCGCCACCCGCGTCCGATGAACCGCTGGACCTGGTACCGGCACACCGACGACCTGCGGATCCGGCGTTAGCTCGCGGGTTTCAGGCCGGTGGTGTCGTACCGGCAGGAGGCGTTCCACAGCAGGTAGGACTCCGCGCCGGTCGCCTTCTTCGCGGCGTCGATCTGGGCCGCCACCTCGGCCGGGCCGTAGGTCCTGCTCATGCTGAACGCCTGCAGCCACGGGATCACCTCGGCCCCGCTGCCCTTCATCAGGTCGACGAACGCCTTGAGCGAGCGGTAGGTGATGTCGTAGGGCTGCGACTCCGGGTTGGCCACGCCGAACTCGCCCGGCCCCCAGTGCGACGGGTAGACCATCGGCGAGACGTAGTCGACCACGGGCGCCATCGCGCCGATGTCCTGCGCGATCGCCGTCGGCCGGTCCACGGCGATGCCGAACACCGAGGCGCCGAGGAACGCGCCGTGCGGCCGGACCGAGTCCCGGCTGGTGGCCAGGAAGTCCACAATGGCCTGTTCCGGGGTGCCCTGGAGGCCCGGAATCCGCATCTGCTCCAGCGAGCCCTCCGGGCGGCGGACGTAGTCGTAGAGGATGTCGTCGAAGCCCAGCTCCGCGGCCTCCTCGGCGAGCGCGACGTTGTAGGCCACCACCTCGGGGTTGGCGAAGTTGGTGAAGGCGTACTCGCCATAGGAGCCGGACCATGGCGTGCCGCCGCTGGTCTGGATCACCCGGTCGTGCTTCCCGGACGCCCAGGACGCCTCGGCGAGCACCGGGTCGCGGAACGCGACGAGCCGGCCGACCAGGCGGACCCCGAGGTCGTTCAGCTGCTCGGCGACGGCCTTGGCGTCGTAGTGGTCGTTGGTGGCGCCGATCTGCTTGGCCAGCGGCACGTTCGACAGGTAGCCGACGTCGCCCGCCTCGTCCTTGATGTCGAGCTGGACGGTGTCGATCCGGCCCTCGCGGGCCATGCGCAGCACCGGGTCGCGCAGCGTCGGCGAGGACCAGGCCATGGCGCTCATGTGCACCGCGCGCATGCCGGGGTGGCGGACCTGGACCTGGTGTTCCTCGGTCGCGGTGTTGCCGGCGGCGTCGCGGGCGAGCACGCTCACCGTCGCCGGCGGGCGCGGCAGCTCGACGGAGAAGGTGCCGTCCTCCTCGAGCGGGACGACCTGGTCGTCGACGGTGACCACGCTGGCGTCCTCGGCCCGGCCGGTGAGCGTGTACGGCTCGGTCAGCGAGGTGACCTCGGTGTCGTCGACGGTCAGCTCGGGCGGGGTGGCGTCGACGGTGAAGTGGTGGGTGGTCTCCCGGTCCGGGAGCAGCGGCGCGGTGTCGCGGGCGGTCACGCTGTGGACGCCCTCATCGAGGCCGGGGTCGGCGAGCACGATCCGGTCGCCGTCGCGCCGGGTGCGTACCTGTTCGCCGTCGACGAGCAGCACGATGTCGTCGTCGGCGCTGACCGCGAGGTCGCCGAGGCGGTCGGGGTGCAGGACCGCGCCGTCGGCGACGCCGTCGATGTCGGGTTTGCCGCCCATGCTCCACACGCCGACCGGCACGGCGACCGCCACCGCGGCCAGCACACCGACGACCGCCAGTACCCAGATCCACCGGCGCCTCGTTCGTTCAGCCATCCTCCACCCCCCGGTCGGGTGATCGTCACAGGTGCCAGCGGGGTTGCCCACCGCAACGAAGAACTAACACATAGTCACCCGAACGTGTCCTTGCTGTTGTCCGATGCGCGGAAGCTGCTCGACAGTGGAGGACGTGCCAAGCCGAATCCTCGTCCCGCTCGCGGCCCTGCTCGCGCTGTCGTCATGCGCCGCGCAGGGCGGGACCCCGCAGCCCGCGCCGGCCCCGGCGTCGTCCTCACCGCCGCCCACCACCAGCGGTTCCGCGCCCCCGGACCCGGCCGAGGTCGGCGCGAACGAGCTCGGTTCGGTGCCGGTGCTGATGTACCACCGGATCGTCGCGAAGCCGGAGTCCGTGTACGACCGGACCCCCGACGGGTTCCGCGCCGAGTTGGAGCGGCTCGCCGAGGAGGGCTACGTGCCGGTCACCGCCGGCCGGTTCGCGGCGGGCGACCTCGACGTCCCGGCCGGTGCGCACCCGGTGGTGCTCACGTTCGACGACGCGGACCCGAGCCAGTTCGCGCTGACCGAGGCCGGCGAACCGAAGCCCGGTACGGCGGTGTCGATCATGCAGGAGGTCGCCGAGCGGCACCCGGAGTTCCGCCCGGTGGCGACGTTCTTCGTCAACGCCGACCCGTTCGGCGATCCGGGTGGGCGGCGCACGCTGCCGTGGCTGCTGGAACACGGGATGGAGATCGGCAACCACACGGCGACGCACGCGAACCTCGGCGAGTCCACTCCGGACCAGGTGCGGCGGGAGATCGTCGAGTTGGACCGGCTGGTGCGGGAGGTCGGGGGTGAGCCGAGCACGCTGGCGCTGCCGTTCGGCATCCAGCCCGAGCCGCCCGAGCTGGCGCTGCACGGAGAGGGGTACCGGTACCGGGGCGCGTTCCTGGTCGGGGCGAACCCGTCGCCGTCGCCGTACAGCGCCGAGTTCGAGCCGTCCGGGATTCCGCGGATCCGGTCCCAGTCCGGCACCGGCCCCGAGGCCGAGGTGTGCTCGACGGTGTGGCTGGACAAGCTCGCGGCGTCCCCGTCGCTGCGCTACGTCTCGGACGGCGTACCGGACCGCATCTCGTTCCCCCGCGCCTCGACGGAGACGGTCGCCCCGGGTCTGCGCGAGCGTGCGCGGCCGTACTGAGCCGTTCAGCCCCCACCGAAAGTCGGGAATTCCAGGGTTTTCACTCACCGTCACCGAGTGGTATTGATCGTGTCAACTTCGTGTCGCACAGTCAGGGACGTCTCGTCCTGGACTGTCACACGGAGGCGTCATGCTCACGAAGTCGGGGAAAGCACGGGTTTTCGGTGCGTCGTTGTTGTTGGCCGCCGGAGCCGCGGTCGCGGTGGGTGGTGGCTCGGCGTCCGCCGTACCGCCGGGAATCCCCGACGCGGAAACCGCCAGGTCGGAACTGTCCTCGCTGACGGTGGCCCCCGACGGGTCGATGGACGGCTACGACCGTGACCTGTTCCCGCACTGGTCGTCCGTCGAGGGCAACTGCAACACCCGCGAGATGGTCCTCCGCCGCGACGGTGACGGTGTCGAGGTGGGGACGGACTGCTACCCCACGTCCGGCACGTGGACCAGCCCGTACGACGGCGACACGTGGAGCGAACCGTCCGATGTGGACATCGACCACATGGTGCCCCTGGCGGCCGCGTGGCGCAGCGGCGCGTCGGAGTGGACGACCGCCGAGCGCGAGGCGTTCGCGAACGACCTGTCGTCCCCCCAGCTGTGGGCGGTGACCGACAACGTGAACCAGTCGAAGGGCGACCAGACCCCGGAGGCGTGGAAGCCGCCGCTGGAGTCGCACTGGTGTGAGTACGCGCGGGCGTACACGCATGTGAAGTACGTGTACGACTTGACGGTGAACTCGGCGGAGCAGGGGGCGTTGTCGGACATGCTGGGTACGTGCTGAACTCGTACAAGAGCCCGTTGGTCGCCGGTCAGGGTGGCGTGCTGACCGAGGAGGTCGGCGTCCTGACCGGCGACCTGGAGCTGCGCACCACCCTGTCCAAGGACGGCGTGGTGACCGCGAAGGTCCGGTACGCCGGGGCAACGGAGTGGTACCACCTACGCGGCGGCTCCTGCCGAGTTGCCGACGACCGCGACCACGCCGCCGTGCACTCCCTGCTGGTAGGCGTCCTCAACCGTCCCACCGGCTGACCCGCCCCGCCCAACCCCCACCCACACAAACCCCCGTACGACAACCCCCACCCGATCCCGGGGGCGTCCCGCCTTGCCAGTCTATCGGCGGAAGGTCACGGGGGAAGGTACCTAGATCAACATGTGGACAACCGGCGTGGTTGTGGACAACTGGGGTGGTTGACGCGGGCGGTCCGGGTGGAGCGCGGGGTCAGGCCAGGCCCAACTGGGCGGGGGCCTCGGGGTCGGAGTCGGCGAGGAACTGGGCGCAGCGGGCGTGTTCCTCGGTCTCGCCGATGGCTTCGGCGGCTCGGGCCAGGGCGGCCAGGGCGCGGAGGAAGCCCTGGTTCGGGCGGTGGGACCAGGGGATGGGGCCGTGGCCCTTCCAACCCGCTCGGCGGAGCTGGTCGAGGCCCCGGTGGTAGCCGGTACGGGCGTAGGCGTACGCGGCCACCGGGTTGTTCTCCGTCAGCGCCAGCTCGGCCAGGGCGGCCCAGCCCTCGCTGAAGTCGGGCCACTGGGTGACGACCTTGGCGGGCTCGGTCCCCGACGCCATGGCCGCCTGGGGCTCGGGGCGGTCGGGCAGCTGGGTCGCGGGCGGGCCGCCGAACAGGTTCTCTTGCAGCGTCATACCCGCATCCTGCCCGACGGCCCGGTCCCGTTCGCTCAGCCGGCCAGCATGCGGCCGGCGGACTTCAGGTTCTCGCACGCGTGGGTCACGCGCGCGGCCATGCCCTGCTCGGCGGCCTTCAGGTAACTGCGGGGGTCGTAGGCCTTCTTGTTGCCTACCTCGCCGTCCACCTTCAACACACCGTCGTAGTTGGCGAACATGTGCGCGGCCACCGGACGGGTGAACGCGTACTGCGTGTCCGTGTCGATGTTCATCTTGACCACGCCGTACGACAGAGCCTCGTGGATCTCCTCGAGCAGCGAGCCCGAGCCGCCGTGGAAGACCAGCTCGAAGGGCTTCGAGCCCGCGGCAAGGCCCAGCTTCTCGGTGACGACCTCCTGGCCGCGCTTCAACACGTCCGGGCGGAGCTTGACGTTCCCTGGCTTGTACACGCCGTGCACGTTGCCGAACGTCGCGGCCAGCAGGTAGCGGCCCTTCTCCCCCGAACCCAGCGCTTCGACGGTCTTGATGAAGTCGCCCTCGGCCGTGTACAGCTTCTCGTTGATCTCGTGGGCGACGCCGTCCTCCTCGCCGCCGACCACGCCGATCTCGACCTCGAGGATGATCTTCGCCTTGGCCGCCTGGTCGAGCAGCTCGGTGGCGATCGTCAGGTTCTCGTCCAGGTCGATGGCGGAGCCGTCCCACATGTGGCTCTGGAACAGGGGGTTGCGGCCCGCGGCCACCCGCTCCTGGGAGAGCGCGACCAGCGGACGGACGAAACCGTCCAGCTTGTCCTTGGGGCAGTGGTCGGTGTGCAGGGCGATGTTCACCGGGTACTTCTCGGCGACCACGTGCGCGAACTCGGCGAGCGCGACCGAGCCGGTGACCATGTCCTTCACCTTCGTTCCCGAGGCGAACTCGGAACCGCCGGTCGAGACCTGGATGATCCCGTCGCTCTCGGCCTCGGCGAAGCCCCGCAGCGCGGCGTTCAGCGTCTCGGACGAGGTCACGTTGATGGCGGGAAACGCGAACTCGTTCGCCTTCGCCCGGTCCAGCATCTCGGCGTAGACCTCGGGTGTGGCGATGGGCATCGGTACGTCCTCCTCGGGGCTGGACACGGCCTTCAGCAGAATCCTACGAGTCCCACCACCCGGTACTCAGCCGGCCAGCGCTGGCGCGAGCCGGCGCAGCGTGGCGAGCCGGTCGGGGTTGAGGACCTGCAGCGCCACCTGGTCGGCACCGGCCAGCCGGTGCTCCTCGACGCGGCCGCGGACGGCGTCCTCGTCGCCCCACGCGACCATCGCGTCGACGAGCCGGTCGCTGCCGCCGTCGGCGAAGTCCTCTTCGGTGAAGCCGAGGCGGAGCCAGTTGTTCGTGTAGTTCGGCAGCGCCAGGTACATCGAGAGCGCCTGGCGGCCGAGCGTGTGGGCCTCGGTCCGGTCGGTGGTCAGGACGACCTTCTGCTCGGGCACCAGCAGCGGGCCGGTGCCGAGGGCCGCGCGGGCCTTCGCGGTGTGCTCGGGCGTGGTCAGGTACGGGTGCGCGCCGGCGCAGCGGTCGCCGGCCAGCCGGAGGACCCGGGGGCCGAGCGCGGCGAGCACCCGGCCGTCGGCCGGAACGCCCTCGGCGTCCAGGCCGTCGAGGTAGCTCACCAGCTTCTCGTACGGCTTGGTGTAGCGGTCGCCCACCAGCGCACGGTGGCTCGCGCCGATGCCGAGCAGGAACCGGCCCGGGTGCCTGGCCAGCACCCGGGCCCGGTGCCCGGCGAGGACCGACGGCGGTTCGAGCCACACGTTCACGATGCCGGTGGCCACGGTCAGCGTGGTCGAGTTGTCCAGCAACTGCTCGGCGTACCGCAGCTCGGGGGGCGAGTTCCCGATCCACAGGGTGCCGAAGCCGAGTGCTTCGAGCTCCGCCAGTGCCTCCGGCTCGTTCAGCTCCGACCCGCTCGCCGGCTCCCACAGTCCCAACCCGTGCACGCCGCCTCCATCCGTCGACTCTTCGATGATTATCGAAGACAACCAGGAGGGCGGTCGATCAATTCCCGATCGGCGAGCCGACGCGGCGGACCCGCTGGGTGCCCGCGCGCACCCGGTAGGAGCGGGCGTGGGTCAGGGTGCTCGCCGGGTCCGCCTTGTTGGCCAGGAAGTACCAGTCCATCTGCGCACCGGCCGGGGTCACCTCGAGCACCGAGGCGCCGTGCGAGTCCACCTCGACCCACTGGACGTGCCGGTTCAGCGTGGTCAGCGCGGTCTCGATGACCGGGCCGACCGTGCGCGGCGGGACGCCGGCGATGTCGTCGATGTTGTCCGAGGTCACCGACGTGCAGACGAACTCGGTCGCCACCGACGGCGACAGCGGGTACAGGCCGGCGTCGCGCGGCACGTCCGACGCCCACGACGAGTGGATGTCGCCGGTGAGGAACACGGTGTCCCGCACGCCGGTGTCGGCGATGGCGTCGAGCAGCAGCCGGCGGTCGGCCGCGTAGCCGTCCCACTGGTCGGGGTTGATCACACCGCCCTCGCGGGGCAGGCCGAGCAGCTCCAGCAGCGGGCCGAGCAGGTCGGCGGGCAGCGGCGGCACGAGCACCGGCGCGACCATGACCGAGTTGCCGACGAGCTTCCACTGCGCGTCGCTGCCGACCAGCCCGTCACGCAGCCAGGCGAGCTGGGCGGCGCCGGTCATCGTCCGGTCCGGGTCGTCGACGCCGTCGTCGAACGGGGGCACCTGCTGGGAGCGGTAGCTGCGCAGGTCGAGCATGGACAGCTCGGCGAGCAGGCCGAACCGCAGCCTGCGGTAGAGCCGGTCGGCCTGGTTGCGCACCGGCATCCACTCGAAGTACGCCCGGTGCGCGCGGGCGCGGCGGGCGGCGTAGTCGCCCTCGGTCGCCGGCTGGTGGTTCTCCGCGCCACCGGACCAGGCGTCGTTGGCGACCTCGTGGTCGTCCCAGGTCGCGATGACGGGCACCGACGCGTGCAGGCGCTGGAGGTGCTCGTCGGTCTTGTACTGGGCGTGCCGGCGGCGGTAGTCGGCCAGGGAGACCATCTCGTGCGCGGGGACGTGCCGGCGGACGCCGTCGGTGGCGGCGCCGTACTCGTAGAGGTAGTCGCCGAGGTGCAGAACGGCGTCCAGGTCGCCGCGTTCGGCGAGGTACCGGTACGCGGCGAAGTGGCCCTCCTGCCAGTTGGAGCAGGAGACCACGCCGAAGCGCAGCCGGGACACCGCGGCGGTGGCGGCCGGAGCGGTGCGGGTGGTGCCGACGGTGGACACGGCGCCGCCGAGGTGGAAGCGGTAGTGGTACGTGGTCGCCGGGGCGAGGCCGGTGGCGTCGACCTTGACCGTGTGGTCGCGGTCCGGGCCGGTGCGGGCGGTGCCGGAGGCGACGACGGCGGCGAACGCCGGGTCGGTGGCGACCTCCCAGGTCACGTCGACCTCGGGGCCCACGCCGGAGCCGGGGGTGGCGCCGGGGGTCGGGGTGACGCGGGTCCAGAGCAGGACGGCGTCGGGCAGCGGGTCACCGGAGGCGACGCCGTGGGCGAACGTGGCGTCGACGGCGGCGGCCGCGGGGGCGGGGGCGGTGCCGACCGCGAGGCCGACGGTGGCGACGGTGGCGACGCCGGATGCCTTGAGGACCGATCTACGGTCGAGCAGGGAATCAACCATGACTTCGGATCGTGCCGCGCCGGCCCCCGGTCACCTAGAGCCTTCCGGGGTGAACATCCGGTACACATTTGCCATCTACTCCGAGTAGGTTACTCATGGTAAGTTCAGGCGACGAACGCTCTTCGAGGAGGCGGGATGGTCGACCGGGAACGGGACGTGCGCGGAAAAGTCGTAGTGGTCACGGGGGCCGCGCGGGGCATCGGCGCCGGCGTCGCCCGCGACCTCGCGCGCAGGGGCGCGAAGGTCGCGCTCGTCGGCCTGGAGGCCGATGAGCTGGCGGCCGTCGCAGCCGAGTGCGGGGCGGACGCCGGCTCCTGGACGGCCGACGTGACCAGCTGGGACGACCTGGAGCGCGCGGTCGCCGCGATCGTGGAGCGGTACGGGCGGATCGACGTCGTCCTGGCCAACGCCGGCATCGCGGCCACCGGGTTCACCCGGTCGATAGACCCGAAGGCGTTCGAGCGGGTGATCGAGGTCGACCTGCTCGGCGTGTGGCGCACCGTGCGGGTGACGATGCCGCACCTGGTCGAGAGCCGGGGTTACCTGCTGCTGGTGTCGTCGGCGGCGGCGATCGTGCACATCCCGGGCAACGCGGCGTACTCGGCGGCCAAGGCGGGCGTGGAGGCGCTCGCGAACGCGCTGCGGGCCGAGGTCCGACACCTCGGCGTGGACGTCGGCGTGGTGCACCCGACCTGGATCGCGACCGACATGGTGGACAGCGCCGACGAGCACCCGGTGTTCGGCGCGATCCGCCGGACCCAGCGCGGGCTGATGGGCAAGAAGTACCCGCTGCCGGTCGCGGTGGAGCTGATCAGCGCCGGGATCCGGTCGCGGGCGCGGGCGGTGCACGTGCCGGGCTGGGTGGGCGCGCTGAAGCTGGTCCGGGCGCTGCTCCCCCGGGTCGTGGAGCTGGTCTCGCGGCGGATCGTCCCGGACGCGGACCGGGCGGCGATCGCCGACATCGAGCGGCGCGGGCCGGAGGAGGCCAGCATGGTCGGGCCGGGTGCGCGGGCGGCGGCGCGGAGCGCGGCCGGACGGTAGCCTGCGGGCGGCCGATCAGGGGAGGCGCGGATGTCGCGGCGGGCGGGGATCACGATGACGCCGGAGGAGGTCGCGGCCTTCCTCGCGGAGGGCACGGTCGCGAACGTCGCCACGATCGGCCCGAACGGGCGGCCGCACCTGGTCCCGCTCTGGTACGTGCCGAAGGGCGACGTCGTCGAGACCTGGACCTACGGCACCTCGCAGAAGGCGAAGAACCTGCGGCGACTCCCCCAGGCCACCGTGCTGGTGGAGGCCGGCGAGAGCTACGACCAGCTGCGCGGCGTGTCGATGGAGTGCGACGTCGAGCTGGTCGAGGACGCCGAGCGGGTGACGCGGATCGGGTTCGAGCTGACCCGCCGGTACAACGCGAACGAGCAGGTCGCCACGGCCGCGACCCAGTTCGTGCGGGTGCAGGCACGCAAGCGGATCGGGCTGGTGTTCCGGCCGACCGGGATGGTCAGCTGGGACCACCGCAAGCTGGGCGGCACGTACTGAGCCGCTACGGTACCGGCCGTCGGTGGTGAACGTCGGACGGCCGGCGAGGTGGAGCGGGCCGCTGCCGCCGATCCGCTCCGTGCCCATGACGAGCAGCTCGCTCCGCGTGTCCAGCGCGCCGGTCCCGAACTCGGCGGTCACGGAGGCGTAGAGCGGACACGGAACGCACGAACCCGCTTGTCGACACGCGGGAAGGGTGGCCGGGCGGGGCTAGCCGATCGTGCCGAGGACGACGTTCCACTCGTGGATCGTCCTGGCCGCGGCGACGTGCTCGGTGGTGTACGGGTCCTCGTCGAGCAGCCGGTCCAGTTCGGCGCGGTCGGCGACCCGGTAGATCGCGAACCCGGCGGAGTCGTCGGCCCAGGGACCGGCGGCGGCGACGATGCCCTGCTCGACGAGCCGCGCCAGGTACTCCCGGTGCCGGGGCCGGGCGGCGGCGAGGGCGTCGCGGTCGTCGGTGTAGGTGGTCTCGACGGTGAAGCAGGCCATGGCGGCACGGTAGTGGCCCGGGTACTGGCACTGCCCGGGGCTTCCCGGCACCGGTAGGTTTGGCCCGTGGCAGGGGACCAGGGCATCGAGCGCAGCGCGGAGCGCAGTGTCGAGCGCACGCTCGGTCACCTGCGGGCGATCGACACGGGCAGCTACGCGATACCCGGCCGGGAGCCGGCGCCGCTGACCCTGGAGGACCTGTACCGGACGCACCGGATGCGGCTGGTGCGCCTGGCCGTACTGCTGGTCGACGAGCCGGCGACGGCCGAGGACGTGGTGCAGGAGGCGTTCACCGGCCTGCACCGCCACTGGGGCAACCTGCGCGACGCGGCGGCCGCGCTCGGCTACCTGCGCACGGCCGTGGTGAACGGCTCGCGCAGCGTCCTGCGGCGACGGAAGACCGCGCGTGAGTACACCCCGCCGCACATGGTGAACGCCCGCTCCGCGGAGAGCCTGGCGATGTTGACCGCGGAGCACCAGTCGGTGGTCCGGGCGCTGTCGAAGCTGCCGCCCCGGCAGCGTGAGGTGCTGGTGCTCCGGTACTACGGCGACCTGTCCGAGGCGGAGATCGCCGAGGCGGCCGGCATCTCGAAGGGCACGGTCAAGTCGACCGCGAGCCGGGCGCTGGACGCGCTGCAGAAGATCATGCGCTCCCCGAACTGACTCCGCTTCGGGCGAGGACCCGTGGCCGGTGTGTCGATGAGCACTCCCGCGTCGCCGAGCAGGCGCCGGACGTGAAGGTTACGGACCGCCATCGGGGTCACCCCATGTCCAGGTCGGCGTGGACAAACGCGCCTTGCTGACTATGATTGACGAGATCGGTTGACGTTTTGTGAAATGTTCCCGGTCGACTGATAGCCGCTATGGTATAGACCAATAGTGTCGAAACGGCGGGTTCAAGGGGTGTGGCGATGGCTGCGCAGCTCATCACCGGGGGCCGGGTCGCGACGCCGGACGGCGTGCTCGACCCCGGCTGGGTGCTCGTGGAGGGCGGCTCGATCAGTGCCGTCGGCGCGGGCGACCCGCCGGTGACGGACGCCCCGGTCACCGACGCCGCCGGCCGGTGGGTCGTGCCGGGGTTCGTCGACATCCACTGCCACGGCGGCGGCGGAGCCGCGTTCACCAGCACCGATCCGGCCGACGTCCGGCACGGCGTGCTCGCCCACCGCCGGCACGGGACCACGACCCTGCTCGCCAGCCTCGTCTCGCGGCCCGTCCCCGAGCTGGTCGAGCAGGTCGCGGCGCTGCGAGAACTGGTCGAGGACGGGCTGCTCGCCGGGATCCACCTGGAAGGCCCCTTCCTGTCCGCCGCCCGGTGCGGGGCGCACGACCCGGCCGTGCTCCGCGCGCCCGACGCGAACTCGGTGGACGCGCTGCTCGCGGCCGGCCGGGGCGCCATCCGGATGGTCACCGTCGCCCCCGAGCTGGAGGGCGCCGTCCCGGCGGTGAAGCGGCTGGTGGACGCGGGCGTGCTCGCCGCCGTCGGGCACACCGACGCGCTGGCCGAGGACGTCGTGCCGGCCGTGGACGCGGGCGCCAGCGTCGCCACCCACCTGTTCAACGGGATGCGGCCGCTGCACCACCGCGAGCCGGGGCCGATCGGGACGCTGCTGGACGACGAGCGGGTGACCGTCGAGCTGATCTGCGACCTCGTGCACCTGCACCCGACCGTGGTCCGGCTCGCGGCGCGGCACGCGGGCACCGGGCGGACCGTGCTGATCACCGACGCCATCTCGGCCGCCGGCGCCGGCGACGGGGTCTACGACATCGGCGGGCTCGAGGTGCGGGTCGAGGACGGGGTGCCGACGCTCGCCGGGGGCGGGTCGCTGGCCGGGAGCACCCTCACCATGGACGCCGCGTTCCGGAACCTCGTGGAGGGGTGCGGGCTCGGCGTGCTGGAGGCCGTGCACGCCGCCTGCACCCGCCCGGCGGAGCTGCTCGGGCTCGGCGACCTGGCCGGGCGGATCGCCCCGGGCCTCGCCGCTGACCTGGTGCTGCTCGACGACACGCTGCACCCACAGGCGGTCCTGCACCACGGCGAGTGGGTACCGTCGGGCACGTGACCGACGACCCGGAACGGCTGGTCGCCGACGCGCTGCGCGCGCACGCCGCCCGCACGCCGCTGCCGGCACCCGGCACGGAACGGAACCCCGAGCCGGACCCGGAACCGGACCCGGGCACCAGCCCGGTGCTCGGCAGCTACGGCCTGCTCTCCGGCTCCGGGGTCACGCTGCCGAGGCAACCCGATCCCACCCTGCGTCACCCGGTCGCCGAGGTGGCCACCCGGCGGGTCGAACCGGGGGGCGTCGGGGTCGGGTGGGTGCTCCTGCTCGCCCTGCTCCTGGGGCTCGCGGCCGGTGCGGTGGTCGGACTGCTCACCCTTCTATAACGATATATAGCGCTTTCGGTACCTTGTCCGGTGTGACGATTGCCGCCGCCACCGCCAACGTGATGTCGATCATGCCTTCGTGGCTCGATCCCGAGACGATCCTGCGGGGGCTCGGCCCGTTCCTGCTACCCGGCCTGTGCCTGATCATCTTCGCCGAGTGCGGGCTGCTGATCGGGTTCTTCCTGCCCGGCGACTCGCTGCTGTTCACCGCGGGCATGTTCGCGGCCAGCGGCATCATCGACGCCGACGTGTGGCTCGTGTGCGTGCTGCTCACGGTGTGCGCGTTCATCGGCAACGTGTGCGGCTACTGGATCGGCCTGAAAGCCGGGCCGGCGCTGTTCAAGAAGCAGAACTCCAAGCTGTTCAAGCAGGAGTACGTGGACAAGACGCACGAGTTCTTCGACAAGTACGGCGCCAGGGCCATCATCCTGGCCCGCTTCGTGCCGATCGTGCGCACGTTCATCACCGCCATCGCGGGCGTCGGCCGGATGGACCCGAAGAAGTTCTTCACCTACTCGGCCATCGGCGGCGTGCTCTGGGCGACCGGCGTGACCCTGCTCGGCGCCGCACTCGGCCAGATCCCGTTCGTGCACGAGAACATCGAGGCGATGCTGATCCTGATCGTGCTGATCTCGATCATGCCGATCGTCTACGAGGTGATCAAGGCCCGCCGGGAGAAGAAGAAGGTCGCCGAGGCCGCGATCGAGACCGCCGCCGAGACGACCACCGAGATCACCCGCTTCTAGGACAGGTCGAACATCGACCCGGGGTTGAACAGGTTCCCCGGGTCGAGCGCCGCCTTGATCGCCCGGTGGGTGCGCACCCCGACCGGGCCGATCTCGCGGGCCAGCCACTCGCGCTTGATCTTGCCGATGCCGTGCTCGCCGGTGACCGTGCCGCCCAGCGACAGACCGAGCGCCAGGATGTCGTGGAACGCCTGGTTGGCCCGCGCGAACTCGTCCTCCGACGAGGCGTCGTAGATGATCGTCGGGTGCATGTTGCCGTCGCCGGCGTGCCCGACGACCGCGACCTTCAGCCCGACCTCCGCGCTGATCCGCTCGCAGCCCGCGATCAGGTCGGCGATCCGGGTGCGCGGCACGCACACGTCGTCGGTCATCCAGGTGCCGTACTCCTCCAGCGCCGGCAGCACCGCGCGCCGGGCGGCCAGCAGCATCGCGCCCTCGGCCGGGTCGAACGTGGAGTGCACCAGGTCCGCGCCGGCGTCCCGGCAGACCTGCTCGATCGCGGCCAGCTCGCGCCCGGCCTGCTCGCCGCCCGAGTCCGACTGGCACAGCAGCAGCGCGGCGCACCCCGACCCGGCGCCCAGCTCCGTCTTCAGGTGCGCCTCGACCGCGGCGATCGACGTCGAGTCCAGGATCTCCATCAGCGACGGCACCACGCCCTCGCGCACCACCCGGCTCACCGCGACGCCCGCCGCGGCGACCGACGGGAACGCGGCCACCAGCGTGCCGGGGGCCTGCGGCAGCGGCCGCAGCGCCAGCGTGGCCTGGGTGATCACGCCGAGCGTGCCCTCGCTGCCGATGAACAGCTTCGTCAGGTCGTAGCCGGCCACGCCCTTGACCGTCCGCCGGCCGGTGCGCAGCAGCTCGCCGTCGGCCAGCACGACCTCCAGGCCAAGCACCGAGTCGGTGGTGACCCCGTACTTCACGCAGCACAGGCCGCCGGCGTTGGTGGACAGGTTGCCGCCGATCGTGCACCAGTCGTAGCTCGACGGGTCGGGCGGATAGAACAGCCCGTGCTTCTCCACCGCGCCGCGCAGGTCCAGGTTCACCACGCCCGGCTGCACCACGGCGAGCCGGTTGTCCGGGTCGACCTCGACGATCTCGTTCATCCGGGTGGTCACCAGCACGACGCACCCCTCGATGGCGTTCGCCGCGCCGGAGAGTCCGCTGCCCGCGCCGCGCGGCACGATCGGCACCCCGGCGGCCGCGCACGCCCGCACCACGGCCTGGACCTCCTCGGCGCTGCCCGGCAGCACGACGGCCAGCGGGGCGCCGTGCGGGGCGAGCGGCATCATGTCGCGGCGGTAGCTGCCGGTGACGTCCGGGTCGACGAGCACCGCGTCCTTGCCCAGCGCGTCGGTCAGGGTCGCCAGCAAACCGGTGTCGGTGCGCACGTACTCAACCGTACGACACTTGAGACTTTCGTTGGACCTCCCATCATTTACCGTTGATGTTGAACGTCGTCGGGGACGGGAGGTGGGCCGCGTGGCACCGCCGAACCCCGTGCCGACCACCCCGAGCGCGCGGAGCCGGGCGCTGGCCCAGCTGCTCGCGGGCGGCCTGCGCCCGCTCGGCGACCGGCTGCCGATCACCCGCAACCCCGCCCTCCAGGTCGTCCGCGAGGCGTTCGACGCGGTCGGGCTGACCCCGATCCCGCGCGGCACCCGGGTGACCGCGGTCGCCGACGGAGACGTCCGGGGCACCTGGATCACCGGCCGCGACGCGGCCCGGGCCGCCGGGATCGTGCTGTACCTGCACGGCGGCGGGTTCGCGTTCGGCTCCCCGCGCACGCACCGGCACCTGGTGGCCGCGCTGTCCTCGGCCACCGGCCGGCCCGCGTTCCTGCTCGACTACCGGCGCGCGCCGGAGCACCCGTTCCCGGCGGCGGCCGACGACGCGCTGGCCGCGTACCGGTGGCTGCTCGCCTCCGGGTACGCACCGGCCGAGATCGTCGTAATGGGCGACTCGGCCGGCGGGCACCTGGCCTGCGGGCTGCTGGCGGAGCTGGCCGGGCGGCGCCTGCCGATGCCGGCGGGCGCGGTGCTGTTCTCCCCGTTCCTGGACCTGACCGGCGCCGAGCTCGACGACCGGGACGCCGTGCGGCGGGACCCGTTCGTGCCGCCCGCCCGGGCGCGGGAGTGCGGGCGCGTCTACGCCGGCGCGCACGGGCCGAGGCACCGCCGGCTCGACGTGCTCGGCGCGCCGAAGCGCCGCTGGCCGCCGGTGCTGGTCCAGGTCGGGGACACCGAGTGCCTGCTCGGCGACTCCGAACGGCTGGCCGAGGGGCTACGCGCGGCCGGCGGCGCGTGCGAGCTGCAGGTGTGGCCCGGGCAGGTGCACGTGTTCCCGGCGTTCTACCCGCTGCTCCCCGAGGGCCGTGCGGCGATCCGCTACGTGGGCGAGTACGTGCGCGCCGGCGAGGCGACACGCGCGGCCGCATGAGTGATTCCGAACACAATCGACGCGCGATCGGCGGGCGATAGGTCCGGTTCCCCCCATGCGCGCGAAAACGGACACGTAGGCTACCGGTCGTGTCCGTAGACCTGGCTGAGACGAGCGCGCTCGCGACCGGCGTACTCGAGTCGGCAGGCCCGGTCATGGTGTGGATCATCGTGCTCGGGTTCGTGTTCACCGAGTGCGCGTTCATCGTCGGGCTGTTCCTGCCCGGCGACTCGCTGCTGTTCGCGGCCGGCGTGGTGCTCGCCCAGCACGACCACGAGACGCACGCCTGGCTGCTGTCGATCGCGGCGACCATCACCGCCGTCGCCGGCAACATGCTCGGGTACTACATCGGGAACAAGACCGGCAACGCGCTGATCGCCCGGCGCGGCGGCCGGGTGCTCAACCACGAGAACCTGGCCAGGGCCAGGGACTTCCTGGACCGCCGTGGGTTCTGGGCGATCGTGCTGGCCAGGTGGATCCCGTGGGTGCGCACGCTCGCGCCGCTGATCGCCGGCGCGGCGAACATGGACCTGCGCCGGTTCACGCTGGCGACGTCCATCGGCGGGATCGCGTGGGTGCCGACACTGGTGCTGATCGGCTACTACGCCGCCGGGATCATCGACGGCATGCCGTGGCTCAAGGCGGTGGCGCTCTGGGGCAGCATCGCGTTCCTCGTGGTCGGCACGGTGTGGGGCGTGGTGCGGTACCGCCAGGAGATGCACCGCCCGGTCGACCCGGAGCCGGTGAGCGCGACCACCGGCGACTGAGCGCTCAAGTCTCGGCCTGCAAAAGATCCAGTAACGGTGGTCTTATCGTCATGCCCCTGGGGCACTATGTCGGAGGCGGCCCGCCCCCACCGGGCCCCGGAAGGACTCTGATGCCCACGTTGACCGGCGTTCACCATGTCGCGCTCACCGTGACCGACGTGGACCGCAGCGAGCCGTGGTACGAACGGGTGCTCGGTTTCGAGACCATCGGCCGCGACGACGACGAGACCACCGGCCGGCGCAAGGTGTTCTTACGCGGGCCCGGCTTCGGCATCACGCTGACGCTGGTACAGCACCCCGACGCGCGCCGCGGCTCGTTCGACGAGCGGCGGCCGGGGCTGGACCACCTGTCGTTCAGCGTGCCGAACAACGCGTGTCTCGGCGAGTGGACCGACCGCCTCACCGAACACGGCGTCACGTTCTCCCCGATCACCGAGGAGCAGTCCGCGCCGGGCACCAGGGTCATCGCCCTGCGCGACCCGGACGGCATCCAGCTCGTGCTCTGGGCCAGACAGGTCTAGTACCCACCGCTGATCGGCAGCACCGCGCCGGTGACGAACGAGGCCGCCGGGGACAGCAGCCACAGGATCCCCTCGGCGATCTCCGCCGGCTGCCCCGCGCGCCGCATCGGGATCATCGGCGCGCGCCGGGCGATCCGGTCGGGCAGGCCGACCGCCGCGTGCAGGCCGGTCTCCACCAGGCCCGGCGCGACCGCGTTGACCCGGACGCCCTCGTCGCCCACCTCGAGGGCGAGCCCGTGCGTCATCGACTCGACGGCGGCCTTGCTGGCGGCGTAGTGCACCCACTCGCCAGGCGACCCGCGCCCGGCCGCCGTCGAGGACACGGTCACGACCGCGCCGCCACGTCCGCCGTGCCGGGTCGACATCCGGCGCACGGCCTCGCGGGCGCACAGGAACACGCCGAGCACGTTCACCTCGAGCACCCGCCGCACGGTCCCGGCGTCCTGCTCGTCGAGCCGGCCGGCGGCGCCCACGATGCCGGCGTTGGCCACCACCCCGGCGAGCGGCCCCAGCTCGGCGGCCGTGTCGAACAGCCGGGCGACGTCGGCCTCGTCGGCGACGTCGCCGCCGACCGCGATCGCCCGCCCGCCGGCCGCCTCGATCTCGGCGACCACGTCCCGCGCGGCGGTACCGTCGGTGGCGTAGCCGACCACCACCGAGTACCCGCGCGCGGCCGCCAGCCGGCACACCGACGCCCCGATCCCCCTGCTGCCCCCGGTCACCACCAGCACCGTCACCCTGGCGAACCTAGCCGCTCCAGCATCGCCGCCGCTTCCAGGACCATCCAGGCGGACAGCTGCACCGACAGGTCCCGCTCCACCCGCCGGTGCCGGGCCGAGTGCGGCACGTCCGCCGGGCGGGTCCACTCCGGGCCGAACAGCGGGCCACCGCGGGCGAGGGCCCGGTTGCGCCACGCCGCCTGCGCCGAGGCGATCACCACCCGCGCCGCCACCGGACCGAGGTCCGAGCCGAGTCCGGGCAGCCGGGCGGCGGCCAGCGCCAGGTAGCGGGCCAGGATCCCGGCGAACAGGCCGCCGTCCCCGCCGCCGCGGCCGCGGAGGACGTCGTGGTCGACCAGGTGGGTGGCGACCGCCCGGATCGTCCGCTCGGCGCGGCCCACCCACACGCCGGAGGTGTCCTCGGCGGCCAGTTCGACGCAGGCGCCGAGGAACACGCCCTGGCAGTAGGTGTAGACGGTGCGCACGACGTCGCGCACCGTCCCGTCCGGCTCCACGTAGAGGCCGTCCCAGAGCAGGCCGGTCCCCGGGTCGACCAGGAGCTGCTCCATCCACTCGGTGTGCGACCTGGCGCGCTGCCGGTCGGCCCGCTCGCCGCCCAGCGACGCCCACCGGGCGAACAGGATCGCGGCCGGACCGTTGGCCGGCACGTTCTTGAAGTTGTCGCCGCGCCGCCACCAGACGCCGCCGCCCGCGTGGTCGGTCCAGCCGTCCCGCAGCTGGGCGGTGATCGCGGTCAGCGGGACCTGGACCGGCACCTGCTCGCACTCGTGCGCGCGCAGCAGCGCGAGACCCAGCCAGGCGATGTCGTCGTAGTAGGCGTTGGTCCAGGACAGGTTGCGCAGCCGGATCCCGCGCACGAGCCGGTGGATGGTGGCGGCCCGGCCAGGGTGCGGCTGGCGCTGCTGGGCGTCGACCAGGCAGTCCAGCAGGTGCGCCTGCCACCAGTAGTTCCAGTGCGTGTGCAGCCGCTGCCGCGCCGACGGCGGCCACGCGGCGACGCCGAGCCGGGTGCCGGGCAGGCCCCAGAACCGGCGCAGATGCCGGGTGAGCACGGCCCGCTCCGCGACCGCGGCCCGCGCGGCCCACAGCGACGGGGACTCCTCGGTCGGACTACCCGCGTACTCGGCTCGTTGGCTCACCCTTCCATGGTCGTGGCTGGATCGATCCCATGTCCCCGCCGAACGGACGATGTCACCTGAGTGTGTCCTACCAGGCGCTCGTGAGGTCGGCGTGTTGGCGGATCCAGCTGTGCATGACGATGCCCGCCGCGACGCCGGCGTTGATCGAGCGGGTCGAGCCGAACTGGGCGATCGAGACCACGCGGTCGGCACCCTCGCGGGCCGCCGCGGTCAGGCCGGGGCCCTCCTGGCCGAACAGCAGCACGCAGCGGCGCGGCAGCGCGGTCGTCTCCACCGGGGTCGCGCCGGGCGAGTTGTCGACGCCGACCACCGACAGGTCATCGGCGGCGGCGAACTTGAGCAGGGACTCCACGTCCGGGTGGTGGTCGACGTGCTGGTAGCGGTCGGTGACCATCGCGCCTCGGCGGTTCCAGCGGCGGCGGCCGACGATGTGCACGGCCTTCGCGGCGAAGGCGTTGGCGGTGCGGACGACGGTGCCGATGTTGTGGTCGTGGCCGAAGTTCTCGATGGCGACGTGGAAGTCGTGCCGACGACGGTCCAGGTCGGCGACCACGGCGTCCCGCCGCCAGTACCGGTAGGCGTCGACGACGTTGCGCCGGTCGCCGCCGGCCAGCAGGTCCGGGTCGTACCGGTCGTCGGCCGGCCACTCGCCCGGCCACGGGCCGACGCCGACCGGGTCGCCGAACTCCCACTCGGTCGGGCCGGGCTCGCTCACCGGGGCACCGGGGTGGCGGCGCGGCGGCGGTGCCGCAGGTACACCCCGACGTAGGACACGATCAGCAGCACGATCGCGCCGACCGCGACCACGGGCAGGAACGAGCGCGGGACCAGGTCGTCGTAGATGTAGTACTCGTTGAACCCGCCGGGCAGCGGGCCGAGGCCCTGCCGGGCGCGGAGCCAGTCCTCGATCGTGGTCAGCGGGCACGGCACGGACGTCACGTTGACCAGGACACCCCAGGCCGCGAAGAACACGTGCACGTAGATCGACTTCGGCCACCGCCAGGCGAGGAACCCGCCGAGGCCGATGTAGAGCAGCGCCGCGAAGTGCACCACGACGGTGACGTCGGCGAGGAACGCGGCCATGTGCCCAGGTTACCGGGCGGGCGGCTGGTTTTCCGGCGGTTGCGCTGGCGGGACCTGCGGCTGGGCCTGGACCGGCTCGGTCGGCGGAGTCTGCTGGAGCGCGGGCGCGCCCATCGGCGGGGTCGGGGTGACCGGCTCGTTCAGGCTGTCGAAGGCGCCGCGCAGCGACGGGGCCGCGCGCACCCTCGGGTCGTCGACCTCGTAGTACTCCTTCTTCTGGAAGTTCCCCATGTTCGCCACCATGCTCGACGGGAACGTGTCGAACCGCGTGTTGTACGCGCGCACGTTGCCGTTGTAGAACCGGCGGCCGGCGGCGATCCGGTCCTCGCTCTCCACCATCTGCTCCTGCAGGTGGTGGAAGTCCCGGTTCGCCTTGAGGTCCGGGTACTGCTCGGCGACCGCGAAGAAGTTCGACAAGGCCCCGTTGAGCCGCTGCTCGACCTGCCCCTGCCGCTGCGGGCCGGCACCACGCGCGGCGACCGCCTGGCCACGGGCCTCGATGACGCCGGTCAGCGTGCGCTGCTCGAACCGGGCGGCCGCCTTGACCACCTCGACCAGGTTGCCGATCAGGTCGTGCCGGCGCTGCAGCTCGACGTCGATCTGCCGCCAGGACTCCTCGATCGTGTTCCGCTGTCTGGCGAACTTGTTGTACATCGCGACGAAGGCGCCGACCACGATCACGATGAGCGCGACGACGACCAGGACGATGACCAGTGCGGCGTTCACGCCCCCGAACCTATCGCGTACGCCTTCACAGGCCGAGGTCGGCGAGTCCCAGCAGCGCCCGGTACGGCAGCCCCCGGGCCTCGATGACCTCGCGGGCCTCGGTCTCCCGGTCGACGACGGTGGCCACGCCGACCACCGTCGCGCCAGCCTCGGTGACCGCGTCGACGGCGGTCAGCGGGCTGTTCCCGGTGGTCGTGGTGTCCTCGACGACCAGCACCCGCTGCCCGGCCACCTCGATGCCCTCGATCCGCCTGCGCATCCCGTGCTCCTTGGCGGCCTTGCGCACCACGAACACGTCCAGCACCTCGCCCGCCCCGGCGGCGGCGTGCAGCATCGCGCCGGCGACCGGGTCCGCGCCGAGGGTCAGGCCGCCGGCGGCGACGTAGTCCCAGTCGGCGGTGAGCTGGCGCAGCAGCCGGCCGATCAGCGGCGCCGCCGCGTGGTGCAGGGTCGCCCGGCGCAGGTCGACGTAGTAGTCGGCCTCCTTGCCGGAGGAGAGCACGACCCGGCCGCGCACCACGGCCAGCTCGCTCACCAGTCGGGCCAGCTCGCCCTTGGCCGTCGGATCCACAGTCGGAGCGGTTCGCACAGGTCAGAAGCCTCTCACACCCGGTGCTCCGGCTGGACGAAGTACCCCCGCACGGCCCCGGCGGGTCAGTCCTTCCAGACGAAGTCCGGGGTGCGGTCCAGGATCTCGCTGGCGTACTCGAGCAGCTGGTCCACCTTGGCCAGCTCGATCCTGCCCTCGTCCCAGACGACGATGTCCCCGCGCTCGAAGCGGAACGGGATCGACTGGGCGCGCTGGTCGGTGAGCATCCACTCCATCATCCGCGGGTGCAGGATGTCGTAGGCGAACTTGTCGGCGTTCGTGCGGATGTGGAACGTCTTGTTGAACTGCTCGCTCTCCAGCTGCAGGTCCTTCACGCCCACCATGCCGAGCAGCTTGCGGCCCCAGCCCTCGCGGGTCACCTCCAGGGTGGGGCGCGGCGCCGGGCTCAGCAGGGAGACCACGGTGAAGCGGTAGGTCTTCGTGTCCTGGTGGGGCGAGATGTGCTCGGTGTTGCCGGCCCGCAGGTTGGCCCGCTTGTAGCTCTCGGAGTAGATGTGGTCGCCGCGGCCGCGGGTCTCCTTGTAGGAGTACTCGAACGCCTGCATGGTGCGGCCGCGGTAGGTGCCGCGCAGCACGTGCTCGGCGCGGCGGCTGTGGCCCTCGCCGAACGGGGTGCCGAGGAACCGGTTGATCCGCGACTCGTCGACGTCCTGGTACTCCCAGCCGCGCTGGGCGGCGACGGTGCTGAACTCGCCTGCCTTCTTCTTGCGTGCCTGCCACTGGTACCACGTCCAACCGGCGATCACCACGAGAGCGCCGACGACCAGCAGCACGTTCCCCAGGTCCATGGTCAGGTCCTGTCCCTTCCTGCGGTGGACTTCGTCTCCAGTCGCCGCAGCAGGCCGCGGGGCAACAGCCGCGGCACGGCGAGGAGTGCCTTGTAGATCACCCCGGGCACCGAGAAGGTACGGCCACGGCGCAGGTCGCGCATGGCGTCGGCGACGACCCGGTCGGCGTCGAGCCACAGCCGGTCGGGTAGTTGGTTGTCCTTGTCGTCGCCGGCCCGTTCGTGGAACTCGGTACGGGTGAAGCCGGGAACCAGCGCGAGCACCCGTACCCCGGTGCCGGTGAGCGTGGCGGCGAGGCCCTCGGAGAACGTGGTCACCCAGGCCTTGGACGCGGCGTAGGTCGGGCCGGTGCCGGGGAAGAACCCGGCCACGCTGGCCACGTTGACGACGCCGCCGTGCCGGCGGGCGATCATGCCGGGCAGCGCGGCCCTGGTCAGCCGCAGCACCGAGGCCACGTTCACGTCCAGCTGTGCCTGGAGCCAGTCGACGTCCACGTCGGCGAAGTGGCCCCGGGTGCCGAAGCCGGCGTTGTTGATCAGCAGGTCGACGGGGTTGTCCTCGTCGGCCAGGCGTTCCTCGACCCGCTTGCGAGCCCGGGTGGTGGACAGGTCGGCGGCCATCGTCCGCACGTCGACGCCGTGCCGTTCCGACAGCTCGGCGGCGACGTCCTTCAGCCGCTCCTTGGTGCGGGCGACGAGTACCAGGTCGTACCCCTCGGCCGCGAGGTGCCTGGCGAACGCCAGGCCGATCCCAGCGGTGCCGCCGGTGACGAGCGCAGTGGGCATGCGGACACGGTAGTAGTTCACCGACCGGGTGGTCCGCGGAACCGCCGGGTTACTCGGTGTGTTGTCCGCTGTCGTTCGCTGTGTTACTCGGTGCGTTCGCCGTGCCGGCCGGTCGGGTGCTCGTGCTCGCCGACCGGGTCGATCTCGGCGTCGAAGGGATCGATGACGTCGGCGAGCTCGCCGATGCCGCGCAGCAGCCGCTCCAGCCGGGACGGGGTGGCGTGCGGGGCGGCGCCGGCCAGCACCCAGCCGTCCTCGATCCAGGCAACCGGGATGTCCGCGCCGATCTCCTCGGTGGCGTCGATCAGGTCCGGGGTGACCAGCCCGTGCGCGGCGGTGAGGTCGGAGACGAACGCGTACCGCTGGCCGACCGGGCCGAGCAGCTCGGGCATGTGTTCGCGCTGGAAGGGGGCGCTGGGCAGCCAGAGCTCGACCAGTGCCGGCAGCTTCCGCCGGCACTGCACGGCGGCGACGACCGCGGTCACCCGGCCGGCGTTCTCCAGGTCGAAGACGTAGACGCGGCGCCGGCCGTCGGCGGTGAAGGTGGAGCCGGCGACCACGTCACGGGCGACCCCGCCGCCGTGGAAGGCGATCGCGCCGCCCTCCCACTGGCTGGGCAGCAGCGGGTCGGTGTCCGCGAACTGCCACCCGCGCAGCGCGGCCCACCTGCGGCGTTCCCGGTTCCGGGAGGTCAGCCGGGCGCGGTCGCGCAGCAACATCGCGGCGCCGGCGAGCCCGGCCACCACCGCCACGACGAACCACAACCATGCCGGTATACCCACGGGGGAAGCGTAGTAGGCCCGCTCCCCGCGCCAAGATCACCGCCCCGGCGCGCCGTGTACAGCCGACTGGTCGAGGACAAAAGGGCAGGTGGTGGCCTCAACCCTCGCCGTCGGACCAACCCGCGGCCCTCCCAACGGCACCTCAGGGCACCGTGACGCGGCCCAGCAGCGAGTACCCGACCAACACCTACGAGTTCGGGGAGGCGGACTACCGGCCGACGACGAGTGCGGAGTTGTCGTCGGTGACGTCGACGCGGACGGTGTCGCCGTCGCGGATCTCGCCGGCCAGGAGACCCTTCGCCAGTTGGTCGCCGATGGCCGAGGAGACCAGGCGGCGCAGCGGACGGGCGCCGTAGACCGGGTCGAACCCGTTGAGCGCGAGCCAGTCCCGGGCGGACGGGCTTACCTCGAGGCTGAGCCTGCGGGCGGCGAGGCGCTTGGCGAGCTGGGCGACCTGGATGTCGACGATCGGGGTCAGCTCCTCGGTGGCCAGCGAGCCGAACACGACCACGTCGTCGAGGCGGTTGAGGAACTCCGGCTTGAAGTGGCGTTGCACCACCGCGAGCACGGCGTCCTTGCGCTGCCGCTCGTCGAGGGTGACGTCGGCGATGGCCGCCGAGCCCAGGTTCGAGGTGAGCACCAGGATCGTGTTGCGGAAGTCGACCGTGCGGCCCTGGCCGTCGGTCAGCCTGCCGTCGTCGAGGACCTGGAGCAGCACGTCGAACACGTCCGGGTGGGCCTTCTCGACCTCGTCCAGCAGCACCACGCTGTACGGGCGCCGCCGGACCGCCTCGGTGAGCTGGCCGCCCTGGTCGTAGCCGACGTAGCCGGGCGGGGCGCCGACCAGGCGGGCCACCGAGTGCTTCTCGGAGTACTCGCTCATGTCGATGCGCACCATCGCGCGCTCGTCGTCGAACAGGAACTCGGCCAGCGCCTTGGCCAGCTCGGTCTTGCCGACGCCGGTGGGGCCGAGGAACAGGAACGAGCCGGTCGGCCGGTCGGGATCCGCGACGCCCGCGCGGGCCCGGCGGACGGCGTCGGACACCACGCGCACGGCCTCGGTCTGGCCGACCACCCGCGCGCCGATGGCCTCCTCCATCCGCAGCAGCTTGGCGGTCTCGCCCTCCAGCAGCCGCCCGGCCGGGATGCCGGTCCACGCGGACACCACGTCCGCGACGTCGTCCGGGCCGACCTCCTCCTTGAGCATGGCCTGCTCCTCGGCGCGCGCCGCGGTGCGGGTGGCGGCATCGAGGTCCTTCTCCAGCGCCGGGATCCGGCCGTAGCGCAGCTCGGCGGCACGGCCGAGGTCGCCGTCGCGCTCGGCCCGCTCGGACTCGCCGCGCAGCTGTTCGAGCTGTTCCTTGAGCTCGCGGACCTGCTCGATGGAGCCCTTCTCGTTCTGCCAGCGGGCGGTCAGCGCGGAGAGCTCCTCGTGCCGCTCGGCCAGCTCGGCGCGCAGCGCGGCCAGCCGCTGGCGGGAGGCCTCGTCCTCCTCCTTGGCCAGCGCCATCTCCTCGATCTCCAGGCGGCGCACCGCGCGCTCCACCTCGTCGATCTCCACCGGCCGGGAGTCGATCTCCATCCGCAGCCGGGAGGCGGCCTCGTCGATCAGGTCGATGGCCTTGTCGGGCAGGAAGCGGGCGGTGATGTACCGGTCGGACAGCGACGCCGCGGCGACCAGCGCGCCGTCGGTGATCCGCACGCCGTGGTGCACCTCGTAGCGCTCCTTGAGGCCGCGCAGGATGCCGACGGTGTCCTCGGCCGACGGCTCGCCGACCAGCACCTGCTGGAAGCGCCGCTCCAGCGCGGCGTCCTTCTCGATGTGCTGGCGGTACTCGTCGAGCGTGGTGGCGCCGACCATGCGCAGTTCGCCGCGGGCGAGCATCGGCTTGATCATGTTTCCGGCGTCCATCGCGCCCTCGCCGGTGGCACCGGCGCCCACGATCGTGTGCAGCTCGTCGATGAACGTGATGACCTGGCCGGCGGACTCGGTGATCTCCTTGAGCACCGCCTTGAGCCGCTCCTCGAACTCGCCGCGGAACTTGGCGCCGGCGACCATCGCGCCGAGGTCGAGGCCGACCACGCGCTTGCCCCGCAGCGACTCGGGCACGTCACCGGCGACGATCCGCTGGGCCAGGCCCTCGACGATCGCGGTCTTGCCGACGCCCGGCTCGCCGATCAGCACCGGGTTGTTCTTGGTGCGGCGGGACAGCACCTGCACCACGCGGCGGATCTCGGCGTCGCGGCCGATGACCGGGTCGAGCTCGCCCTTGCGGGCCCGTTCGGTCAGGTCGACGCCGTACTTCTCCAGGGCCTGGTAGGTGCCCTCCGGGTCGGCGCTGGTGACCCTGGCCGAGCCGCGGACCTTGACGAAGGCCTCGCGCAGCGCGTCCGGGGTGGCGCCGTGCCGGTTGAGCAGGTCGGCCACCGCGCCGCCCTCGGTGGCCAGGCCGACCAGCAGGTGCTCGGTGGAGACGAACTCGTCGCCCATCTCGGTGGCGAGCTTCTGCGCGTGGGTGACCGCGCGCAGCGCCTGGCCGTCGAGCTGCGGCGCGGACACCGTGGATCCGGTGGCCGACGGCAGGGCGTTCGCCAGCTTGTCGAGCTCCTTGCGGACCACCCCCGGGTCCGCGCCGACGGCCGCGAGCAGCGGCGCGGTCAGGCCGTCGCCCTGGGCGAGCAGGGCACCGAGCAGGTGCACCGGCTTGACGTCCGGGTTGCCGGCCACGGTCGCGGCCTGGGCCGCCGACGAGATCGCCTGCTGGGTCTTCGTCGTCGGGTTGAAAGCGTCCATCCCCTCACCTCACGTGTGTCGCACTCACCAGGTACAACGTCAGCAAAGTTGAGTCAGTTCCGCTCAACTCGGTTGTTTCCCGGTGTCGCGTCCCATCGTGCCGTGCTCACCCACATGTACCAACAGGGTTGTCCACAGGTGCTCCACACCTGTCCACAATCCCCAGTTCCCTGTCCACAGGGCGCGCTCGCGGCCGAGGACGGACGCTGACGGACACCGCCAGGCGGGTGTATTTCAGCGAGTGGCGCCCTGGTCGGCCCGCACCCCGAAGTAGTCGCCGCCCTTGCGGCGGGCGTCGTCGGTGCCCCACTCCCGGTTCCTGGCGACCGGCTGCAGCCGGGGGATGTGCTTGCGGCAGTGCACGTAGGCCTCCTCGACGTGCACCACGACCCAGCGCTCGGGGATCCGGCCGCGCTCGAACTCCTGTGGCAGCTGGGGGCGCTCGGCGCGCAGCTCGGCGTCGTCGACGATGCCGGCGCGGCCGTTGACGTGCAGGCCGATGAGGTCGCGCACGAAGTCGATCATCAGCAGTGCGACGTGCGGGTTCTCGCTGATGTTGCCGAGGCTCGCGAGCACGCCGTTGCCCCGGTACTCCGGGTAGGCGATCCGCCGGTCGTCGAGCACGTGCAGGAAGCCGGGCGGGCCGGCGC
Organism: Actinophytocola gossypii; assembly: GCF_025165815.1. Taxonomy (GTDB): domain Bacteria; phylum Actinomycetota; class Actinomycetes; order Mycobacteriales; family Pseudonocardiaceae; genus Actinophytocola; species Actinophytocola gossypii. The sequence goes on from NZ_JAFFZE010000016.1 coordinate 446,540, forward strand.
GGAAGGTGGTGTCGCACTCGCCCGCGGCGTCCGCGGTGCCGACGAAGGCCATCTCCATGCGGCCGACGAACACGATCATCTCGTCGTTGAGCCGGTCGAGGACCTGGTCGCGGTAGAAACGCCGGGCGCGGTCCTGGGTGCCGTAGGCGCACTGGAGCAGGTGCTCGCCGCGGGAGCCGGGCAGGTCGCGCTGCGACTCGGGCAGCGGCGGCCGGAGCGGCGGGAGTTGCGGGGCCTGGGGGTGTGCGATCGGGGGCTGCGGATTGCCGGGTGGCCTGCCGGTGCGATCGTCCCGGAAGTGCGGATTGCCGGGCGGCCTGCCGGTGCGGTCGTCTCGGGGGTGCGGCGGCTGGGCCGGCGGCCGGAGTGGTCCCGGCGCGCTCGGCGGTCCGGGTTGCGCCGTTCGGCCGATCGGGTGAAATTTCCAGGTCGGCCCGTCCGCCGGGGGCGGCTGCGGCCGGCGGGCCGGGGCCGCGGATCCGTCCGCGATCTCGAGGTCCAGCAGTGCTGGTCCGGCCACACCGGTGGGGGGCACCACGTCTCGACGCACGGCGGACACGGTTTCATAACGGCGGAACGACCGGGCAGCCGCCCCATCGCGATGTAACCCGAAAGCGTGAACGCGACCACGCTTCGTAGTACCCACTCACACGAAAGTGCCACGAGTGCGGACAACTGGGGAGATTCCGTCTAGGGTCCTCATGTCGGGGATGGGTGACCGCGAACTCAACGGGCGGCGTCGCGCCCCGGGACGCCGAGAGGTGGAGTCAGTGCCCCGACCATGACAGCCAACGCACTTGTGAGCCCGCTCCCGCATCACCCGCGGCACGAGCACGTCGAGGATCCCACAGACCCGGTCGGCGCGATGGTGCGGCTGGTGCGCGAGAGCTTCGCCGTCGTCGAGCACCACTCCGAGCGGGTCGCCGAGCACTTCTACGCGACGCTGTTCGCGATCGCGCCGGCGACGCGCGAGATGTTCCCGGTGAACATGCAGGTCCAGCGGTCCCGGCTGCTGCGTGCGCTGGTGCACGTGGTGCAGATGGTGGACCGCCCGGACGACCTGCTGCCGTTCCTGCGCCAGCTCGGTCGAGACCACCGGAAGTTCGGCGTGGTCGCCAGCCACTACGAGGCGGTCGGGATGGCCCTGCTGGCGGGGGTCAAGCAGTACGCCGGCAACGCGTGGACCGACGACGTGGAACGCGCCTGGGCCGAGGCGTACACGATCATGGCGCGGGCCATGCTGGAGGCGGCGTCCGCGGACGACAGCCCGGCGTGGTGGCCGGCGACGGTGGTGGAACGGCACCGGATCGAGCGCGACCTGGCGATCGTGCGGGTGCGGCCGGACTATCCGTTGCCGTATCACCCTGGTCAGTACGTGAGCGTGGAGACGCCGCAGCGGCCGCGGCTGTGGCGGTACCTGACGCCGGCGACCGCGCCTCGCGAGGACGGGTTGCTGGAGTTCCACGTGCGGTCGGTCGAGGGCGGCTGGGTCAGCCGGGCGATCGTGGGGCATTCGGAGCCGGGTGATCAGTGGCGGATCGGGCCGCCGATGGGGCGGATCCGGGTGGACCGGGACGCTGGGCGCGATGTGGTGATGGTCGCTGGCGGGACCGGGATCGCTCCGATGCGGGCGATTGTCGATCATTTGGCGAAGTGGGGCGAGAATCCTCGGGTGCACCTGTTTTTCGGGGGGCGGGTGCGGCAGGACCTTTACGACCTGGAGAACCTGCGGATGCTGGCGGCTACGAACCCGTGGTTGAAGGTGGTTCCGGTGTTGGAGTCGGAACCCGGGCTGGCTGGGGTCGAGCACGGGACGTTGGCGGATGTGGTGACCAGGTACGGGGCTTGGGAGGACCACGACGTGCTGGTCTCGGGGTCGCCGGCGATGGTTCGGTCGACGGTGTCGAGGATGTTGGTGGCCGGGACGTCGTTGGATCGGATCACTTACGATCCGTTCACTGTGGACTGAGGTATGCGGGCTGGGTGTCCCTGGGGGCAGGCCCTACCGGGCAAGGCTGGCGCCTGCCCGCCCCAGACCCGCCGGAACCCCGGACCCGCTTTTCGCGCCGTTTGATGAGGTTGCCGTGCGCGCCTCGGGGCTCCCGGTCGCCTCGGGACTCCCGGTCGGGTGGGATCCCTCCGGTCTGCGGGGCCACAGTTGCGCGACCACGAGTCGACACGGTCGGCCAGTTGCGCGACCACGAGTCGACACGGTCGGCCAGTTACGCGGCCGCCGATCGACACGGTCGGCCAGTTACGCGGCCGCCAGTCGACGCGGTCGGCCAGTTACGCGGCCGCCAGTCGACGCGGCCGCCAGTTACGCGGCCGCCAGTCGACGCGGGCCGCCCGTCGACCCGGGCCGCCATCGACGCGGCCGGCCTGCTGCGGGCGTTCGGTTGGGCGGTCAGCGCTTTTTCGGGCGCCACACCACGAGCGCGGTCTGCTGGCGGACGGGGACCAGTTCGTTGCGGTAGGAGCGGTGGATGGCGGCGGCGGCCTGTTCCGCTGCGGCGTGTACGGCGGCCAGTTCCTCGGTCAGCTCGGCTACTCGGGTTCGTAGGGCGTCCGCTTCGTGTTCCAGTTCGATGATGCGTTTGATGCCGGCCAGGTTGACGCCCTGTTCCTGGGACAGGCGTTGTACCTCGCGGAGTAGGGCTATGTCGCGCATCGAATATCTCCGGCCGCCGCCGGAGGTGCGGCCGGGAGAGACCAGGCCCATGCGGTCGTAGCCGCGCAGGGTTTGGGCGTGTAGGCCGGAGAGTTCGGCGGCCACGGAGATCACGAAGACCGGGGTGTCCTCGTCGGCGCCGGGTGGGAACGGGAATCCGGACATCACGACCCTCCTCGTTGCTCCAGCATCGCGGTCAGGTCCGGGCGGGGGTCGTGGCCTTCGGTGGCCGCGAGGTACTCCTGGAGGGCGGTTCTGGCTTTGTCGTCCATCTTCTCCGGGACCGCTACCTGCAGGGTGACCAGGAGGTCGCCGATCTGGCCGTCGCGTTTGGCGATGCCCTTGCCTCGGACGCGGAGGACTCGGCCGGTGGCGGTGCCGGGGGCGACCCTCAGGGTGACCTTGTCGTCGAGGGTGGGGACCGTGAGGGTGGTGCCCAGGGCCAACTCCGGGAAGGTGACCGGGACCTTGATGGTCAGGTCGTTGCCGTTGCGGCCGAAGACGCGGTGCGGGGTCACGTGGACGCGCACGTACAGATCCCCGGCGTGGCCGCCGTTGCCGCCTGGTTCGCCCTGTTCGGCCAGGCGGATGCGCTGGTCGTCGTTGACGCCTGGGGGGATTCGGACGGTCAGGGTCCTGGTTCTGGTGCTGACGCCGTCGCCGCCGCACTCGGTGCACGGGTCGTCGACTATGCGGCCGGTGCCTCGGCAGTCGCGGCAGGGCTCGCTGAACGAGAACGCGCCCTGGCTGCGGTTGAGGAGACCGACGCCGGCGCAGGTCGGGCAGGTGCGGGGGGTTGTGCCGGGCTTGGCGCCGGAGCCGTGGCAGGTGCCGCAGGTGGACGGGCTGGAGAGGCGGAGCGGGACCGTCGCACCCTTGACCGCCTCGACGAAGTCGATGCGGACCTCGGTCTCCACGTCGGCGCCTCGGCGGGGGCGGTTGGCCGCGTTGGCGGTGCCGCCTCGGCGGCCGAACAGGTTGCCGAGGAGGTCGCTGATGCCGCCACCGGCCGCGGCACCCTGTTGCTGGCCGCCGAACAGGTCGCCGAAGTCGAACGTGGACCCGCCGCCGCCGGTGCCGAAGCCGCCGAAGCCGCCGGGGCGGAACCCGCCGGACCCGAACAGCCGGCGGGCCTCGTCGTACTGCTTGCGCTTCTCACCGTCCCCGAGCACGCCGTAGGCCTCGGACACGGCCTTGAACCGGGTCTCGGCCTGGGTGTTGCCGGGGTTGGCGTCCGGGTGCAGCTCGCGCGCCAGCTTGCGGTACGCCTTCTTGATCTCGGCGTCGCTGGCGTCGGACGAGACGCCCAACTCGTGGTAGAAGTCCTTGTCGATCCAGTCCCTCGCACTCATCGGACGTCCCCTCCCTCCTTGTCAGTTCTTGTCGTCGGGTTCGGCTTCGGACACCTCGGCGGGCTCGAACCAGTCGGCCTGCGCCTCCTCGGCCGGCGCGGCGGCACCGCCGGGCTCGTGGTCGGTGACGGCCACCAGCGCCGCGCGCACCACCCGGTCGCCGAAGCGGTAGCCGCGGCGCAGTACGGCGGTGACCGTCGGGCCGCTGACGTCCGGCGACGTGTCGTGCTGGACGGCCTCGTGCACCGACGGGTCGAACGGCTCACCGTCGTGCCCGAAGGACTCCAGGCCGACGCGGTCGAGGGTGACCACGAGCTTGTCGGCCACCGCCTTGAACGCGCCGGTCAGGTCGCCGTGCTGGGCCGCGCGCTCGATGTCGTCGAGCACCGGCAGCAGCTCGGTGGCCACGGACGCCTTCGCCCGGGCGGTCTCGGCCTCCCGGTCGCGGTCGATCCGCTTGCGGTAGTTGGCGTACTCGGCCTGCAACCGCTGCAGGTCGGCGGTGCGCTCGTCGAGCTGCGCCTTGAGCTCGGCCTCCTGGCCGGGGGCCTCGACCGGGGCCGCCTGCTCCGGCAGGGGCTCGGTGCCCGGCTCGGTGACGGGCTCGGTGACGGGCTCCGTGACGGGCTCCGTGACGGGTGCCGGCTCGCCGGTGGCGGCCGCCGGCTCCTCCGGCGGCCGCACCTGCCCGGTCAGCGGGTCGATTCGACGGCGGTCGCGCACGACGACTCGCGGCTCCTCTCCGGGATCGGCTCCGAGCCCCTCGGGGCTCCCGCCGGGTCGTTCCGAGGTCACTTCTTGCCGTCCTCGTCGACGATCTCGGCGTCCACGACATCCTCGGCACCCTGGCCGGACTGGCCGCCCGGCTGCTCACCGCCCGGCGCGTCGGCGCCGCCCTCGCCGCCCGGCTGGGCGCCGGTCTGGGCGTACATCGCCGAGCCCATGGCCTGCGACTCGGTGGCGAGCTTCTCCATCGCGGTCTTGATGGCCGCGGTGTCGGTGCCCTTGAGGGACTCCTGCGCCTCGGCGATCGCGGCGTTGACCTTGTCCTTGACCTCGCCCGGGATCTTCTCGTCGTTGTCCTTGACGAACTTCTCCGTCTGGTAGACGAGCGTCTCGGCCTGGTTGCGGACCTCGGCCTCCTCGCGACGGCGCTTGTCCTCCTCGGCGTGCGCCTCGGCGTCCTTGACCATGCGGTCGATGTCGTCCTTCGGCAGCGCGGAGCCGCCGGTGATGGTCATCGACTGCTCCTTGCCGGTGCCCAGGTCCTTCGCGTTGACGTGCACGATGCCGTTCGCGTCGATGTCGAAGGTGACCTCGATCTGCGGGACGCCGCGGGGTGCCGGCGGGATGCCGGTGAGGTCGAAGGTGCCCAGCTTCTTGTTGTGCACCGCGATCTCGCGCTCACCCTGGAAGACCTGGATGCCGACGGTGGTCTGGCCGTCGTCGGCGGTGGAGAAGATCTCCGACCGCTTGGTGGGGATGGTCGTGTTCCGCTCGATGAGCTTGGTGAACACGCCGCCCTTGGTCTCGATGCCCAGCGACAGCGGGGTGACGTCCAGCAGCAACACGTCCTTGACGTCGCCGCGCAGCACGCCGGCCTGCAGGGTCGCGCCGATCGCGACGACCTCGTCCGGGTTGACGCCCTTGTTCGGCTCCTGGCCGCCGGTCAGCTCCTTGACCAGGTCGGACACCGCGGGCATCCGGGTGGAGCCGCCGACCAGGACCACGTGGTCGATGTCGCCGACCTTGATGCCGGCGTCCTTGATCACGTTGTTGAACGGCGACCGGGTGCGGTCCAGCAGGTCGCTGGTGATCCGCTGGAACTCGGCGCGGGTCAGCGTCTCGTCGAGGAACATCGGGTTCTTCTCGGCGTCGACGGTGATGTACGGCAGGTTGATGTTGGCGCTGTTCGAGCTGGACAGCTCGATCTTGGCCTTCTCCGCCGCCTCGCGGATGCGCTGCAGCGCCATCTTGTCCTTGTTCAGGTCGATGCCGTTGGACTGCTTGAACTTGTCCACCAGCCAGTCGACGATGCGCTGGTCCCAGTCGTCGCCACCGAGGTGGTTGTCGCCGGACGTCGCGCGGACCTCGACCACGCCCTCGCCGATCTCCAGCAGGGACACGTCGAACGTGCCGCCGCCGAGGTCGAAGACGAGGATGGTCTGCTCCTTCTCGCCCTTGTCCAGGCCGTAGGCCAGGGCGGCCGCGGTCGGCTCGTTGACGATCCGCAGCACGTTCAGGCCGGCGATCTGCCCGGCCTCCTTGGTGGCCTGCCGCTGGGCGTCCTCGAAGTAGGCGGGCACGGTGATCACCGCGTCGGTGACCGTGTCGCCGAGGTAGGCCTCCGCGTCGCGCTTGAGCTTCATCAGCACGCGCGCGCTGATCTCCTGCGCGGAGTACGCCTTGCCGTCGACCTCGGTCTTCCAGTCGGTGCCCATGTGCCGCTTGACCGAGCGGACCGTGCGGTCCACGTTGGTCACGGCCTGGTTCTTCGCCGGCTGGCCGACGAGCACCTCGCCGTTCTTGGCGAAGGCAACGACGGACGGGGTGGTCCGCGAACCCTCGGAGTTGGCGATCACCGTCGGCTCACCGCCCTCGAGGACGGCGACGACGGAGTTGGTCGTCCCCAGGTCGATACCGACCGCTCGCGCCATGGTGGGTTTCCCTCCTGCTCTTTCTCTGGTTCGGTTGAGCCTGTACCGCTCAAGTCCGCGACAGCGATCCTACGCCTTGCCGATCTGGACTTGAGCCCCCGGCGCTCAACCTTTCTGCTCCCTCAACGCGGGAGGGTGGCGAATGGTTCCCGTCAGGCTCGGTGGACGGTCACGTCGCCGCTGTCGGCCCGCAGGTGGAGCTCGTGCTCGGCGGTGTCGTCGCTGGTCACGTCGCTGGTGACCTCGCCGCTGTCGGCGTTGGCGGTGACCTGGTACGTGCCGTCCGGAACGGCGACGTCGATGTCGCCACTGTCCGCGTCGACCCGGACGTCCGCGGGATCGGTGAGGGCGACGGTGGCGTTGCCGGAGTTCACCCGCACCTGGGCCGTGCCGCCGATGCCGTCCAGCTCGACGTTTCCGGAGCTCGCCTCGACGTTGACCGGGCCGGTCACGTCGCGGACGGTGACGTTGCCCGAGCTGGCCTGGACGTTGGCCTCGTCGACCCCGGTGACCTCGGCGTTGCCGGAGTCGAGGCTGCCGTCGACGGTGACCCCCTCCGGCACCACGACCTCGTAGTCGATCCAGCAGTCCTCGACCGGGCAGGGCGCCAGGGTCAGCACCCCGTTCTCGACGCGGTGGGTGGTGTCCGGCTGCTCGTCCTCGTAGTGGATCACCCGCTTGACCGTCGGCGCGTCACCGGTCGTGATGGTGACGTTGCCGGCGTCGTTGTCGAACAGAACGCTGGTGACGTCGCCGGTGATCCCGGTCTCGTCGGTGGCCTTCTCCTTGGTGATGTCCCACCCGCACGCGCTCAGCACGCCCAGCCCGGCCAGCACCACCGCGCCACCCGCGACCACTCGACCGATGCCCATGTCAGAACCCCTTTTGCTCAGTCTTCCTGCGTCGACTCGACGCTATGGCCCCGGGGGTCGCGGGAACATCCGGGACGCCCCCGAGCCGGACCGGGGGTTGTCCCCCATCGGGCTACCGTGCCGGGCATGGCGCGACGCTGGCTCATCCTCGTGGTCGGGGTCGTGGCCCAGGCGACGACGTCGAGTTTCCTGTACGGGCTGCCGTTCCTGATCCCGGAGCTGCGGGCGTCGCACGGGGTGTCGCTGACCGAGGCGGGCCTGCTGGTGTCGGCGCCGCTGCTGGGGTTGCTGTGCGCGCTGGTGGCGTGGGGCGCTGCGGCGGACCGCTACGGCGAGCGGCTGGTGATGGCGGCCGGGCTGCTCGCCAACGGGGTGCTGCTGGCGGCGGCGCTGTTCCTGCCGGGGCTGGTGCTGTTCGGGTGCGGGCTGCTGCTGGCCGGCGCGGCGGGGGCGTCGGTGAACGCGGCCAGCGGGCGGGTGGTGCTGGGGTGGTTCTCGGCGCGGGAACGCGGCCTGGCGATGGGCCTGCGGCAGACCGCGCAGCCACTCGGTCTCGGCCTGGCGGCGGCGACCCTGCCGGTGCTCGGCGAACGGTTTGGTGCCGTGGTGGCGCTGGCGCTGCCGGCGGGGTTGTGCGTGCTGGCCGGCGTGCTGGTGCTGGTGGTGGTCGTGGATCCACCGCGGCCGCCGCGCCCCGCGGTCACGTCGTCGCCGTACCGGGCCGGCCCGAGGGCGACGCTGCTGCGCCTGCACGCGGCGAGCGCGCTGCTGGTGGGGCCGCAGTTCGTGGCGGCGACGTTCGCGGTGACGTTCCTGGTGTCGGAGCGCGGGTGGAGCCCGGTGGACGCCGGCCGGCTGGTGGCGGTGGTGCAGGTGGTCGGGGCCGCGGGCCGGATCGTGGCCGGGGTGTGGTCGGACCGGGTGGGTAACCGGCTGGGGCCGATGCGGGTGATCGCCGTGCTGGCGCTGGTGACGATGGTGGCGTGGTCGGTGGGGGACGTACTTGGTTCGTGGCTGGCGGTGGCCGGGCTGGTGGCGGCGCTGGTGGTGTCGGTGACGGACAACGGCCTCGGCTTCACGGCGACCGCGGAGCTGGCCGGGCCGTTCTGGGCCGGACGGGCGCTCGGGGTGCAGAACACGGGCCAGAACGCGGTGGCGATGGTGGCCGCGCCGGCGTTCGGGGCGTTGATCACGGCGTTCGGGTACCCGGTGGCGCTGGCGGTGGCGGCCGTGTTCCCGCTGGCCGGGGCGGTGCTGACGCCGGTGGCCGGGGAGCGCCGGCTAGCGGCTGGTGTCGATGCGGTGGAAGTTGAGGTACGCCCGTGAGGGGGTGGGGCCGCGCTGGCCCTGGTAGCGGGAGCCGGCGGCGGTGGAGCCGTAGGGGTTCTCGGCGGCGCTGGAGAGGCGGAAGAGGCAGAGCTGGCCGATCTTCATGCCGGGCCACAGGGTGATGGGGAGGTTGGCGACGTTGGAGAGTTCGAGCGTGATGTGCCCCTCGAACCCCGGGTCGATGAAGCCGGCGGTCGAGTGGGTCAGCAGACCAAGCCGCCCCAGACTCGACTTGCCCTCGAGCCGTCCGGCGAGGTCGTCCGGCAGCGCGACGGCCTCGAAGGTCGACCCGAGCACGAACTCACCCGGGTGGAGGACGAACGGTCCGTCGTCCCCCGCCTCGACGAGGGTGGTCAGGTCGTCCTGCTGCTGACTGGGGTCGATGTGGGTGTACCTGGTGTTGTTGAAGACCCGGAAGTACCGGTCCAGCCGCACGTCGACACTGGACGGCTGCACCATGGCGTCGTCACAGGGGTCGATCCGCAGGCGCCCGTCCGCGAGTTCCGCGCGGAGGTCCCGATCACTCAGCAACACCCGCTCACCCTAGCCACAGCCACCGTGTAGCATCAGCGATGCCCCGCCGCCGGGGCCCTGCGGATGTAGTTCAATGGTAGAACATCAGCTTCCCAAGCTGAGAACGCGGGTTCGATTCCCGTCATCCGCTCCACGCCAGAAGCCCCAGGTCACAGGTAGTCCATTGTGAACTGGGGCTTCTGTCATCTTGTAACGAGCAACACCGTCGTGCCCCTCACGTGCCCCTATTGCCCCCCACCCGAGTACGTGGGTTCCGAGGGCACCACGCCTGCATGCCCGCGCGTTCCTCGGCGCGACGTCGAGCGCAGCGCGCCACACGAAAGGCCATCCGCTCCACCCGCTGAACACTGCCCCGTTCAGGATGGTTCTCTCGTTTCAAGGCGTCCCTGTCGGGCCAACTACAGCACTGACACTGAAGGTCACTCGTCACTCGTGGACACTGGTGGACACACAGTCAGCCACGCAATAGAAGCGTTCGGGCCTACGACACGCCGCCATACTCGCTCGGCGGACGGGGTGACGTCTGCTACGGTTCTCTCTGTCGCCCACTACATGAGCGTTCAGACTGGAGGTGAGGTCGTTGCCCAAGTTCGAGGTGTTCACCAAGCGCATGGTCCCGCTTGCTGAGAAGCCATACGTGACCATCCAGAAGCGCGGCAACCTCGCGCTCAACAAGTCAGCTCATGCAGCGTTGGGAGAGCCGAAAGCAGTGGAACTGCTCTTCGACCCTGAGGCGAAGGTCATCGGCTTTAGAGCGATCGAAACCGACGTGGAGCACGCGTACCCGATTCGCAGCCAAGGCGGCAAGGACATCGGGCCTTATCTGGTTGCGGGCACCGCGTTCACCAAGTACTACGGCATCGACACGACAATGGCGCGGCGGTTCCCCGCAACGATGGACGATGGCGTCCTATGCATTGACTTGAGCCAGCCAGGCACTGTCGTCAGTAGCAACCGAAAAGGCCGCGGGCGCCACCAGCAAGGTGATGACCAGCCCGCGGCCGAACGGTAGAGGTCTCCCCGAGAGGTTGCCGTCCAGGTACGACGGAACCTTGGTGGCATGGGAGAGGGGTGGGGCGCCGTCCAGGTACGACGGGCCCCACCCACTTACCTCTCCCGTTGATCGTACCCCCTCTTGTCGAGGGGGAATCGCCCAGCCACGCCGACCTACTCGCGTTTTCCCAGGTCTAGGTGGTTGTCAACCAGCCGGGACAGTCGGCTCGCGATCGCCTGATCAGCCTCACTACTCGCATGTTGGTAGATGAGCGCGGCCCGCATGTCGTCGTGGCCCATGCGCGTCATGAGGTCTCGCGTTGAGGTTCCTGCCTGTGCCGCCCAGGTGTTGCCCGCGTGCCGCAGGTCGTGGAAGTGCAGGCCGGTGAGCCTCATCTTCGTGACCGTGGCTGTCCACTTCACCCGCTGGTTGAAGTTCGGCCGTCGCAGCGCCCCGCCGTTCTCGCCGGTGAATACGAGCGCGTCTCGCGACCCCTTAGTGTAGGTCTCCAGGTGCCGGAGGATGTCCGGCCGGACAGCGGTCGGCAGCGTGAGCGTCCGCGCGCCCGCCTTCGACTTTGGCGGGCCGACGATGAGCCCTTTCTCCGTCGACTCGACGAACGCGCGGGTGATGCGCACCCAGCTCGCGTCCTCGGCGATGTCGCACCGTCGCAGCGCCGACACCTCACCCCACCGGAGTGAAGCGAACGCGGCCAGGAGAACCATGGCCCGGAACCGCGCGGGCATGCCGGAGGCGTGGGGGCGTGGGTACGCCGCCGAGGCGGGTGCGGCGGCACTCGGCTGGTTCGCCGGCGCGTTTCCTGGTGAGCCGGTGGTGCTCTGCACCCAGACCGCCAACGATCGGGCCAGGCGCGTCGCGGTGAAGTTGGGCTTCAGTGAGGTGGAGCGGTTCGAGGAGTTCGGCGCCGAGCAGTGGTTCGGGGTGTGGTCAGGAGTCGTAGCTGGCGACGGGGTCGACCCGGACCGGCGGCTCCTGGAGGGCTAGTTCGCGGGCGATGTCGGGGATCTCGGGGTCCGCGAGGAATCCCTGGTAGTCCTCTTCCTTCCAGTCGAAGAACACCCAGATTCGGTCGGGGTCCTCCGGGTCCCGGAACAGGTGGGCGCCCTTGCATCCGTGCTCCCTTCTCTTCTCGACGCCTCTGGTCGAGAAGGTCTCCACGAACCGGTCGAAGTCGGCGGCCCGGACGACGGTGACGATCATGGCTCCTCCAACTGACGGCGATTCCCCCGCGGGTCGAAATCCAGTTGTGTGCGGGAGCGTCATGGCATAGATGTTGCCGCCTGGGCTCCGGTGGCAGGACCTGGGGCCACGACACCGAGAGGAGGGATAAGCCGATGCTTCCCAAGATCATTGCGCTTGTGTTCTCCGGAGGCGCGAACCGCACCTGATCCGGAGCGGGCAGGCGCCTTCGAAACCGGAGTGTGCCTTGAGTGTGGAACAGCACGACCTGACCATGCGCCCGATCGCCGGGCGCGACGAACTCGACCTCTTCACCCGACTGCCCTACGGCCTCAACCACGAACTCGACGACGACCTCGTCGCCGGTCGGCGGCGGCCGGAATGGATGTGGGTCGCCCTTCGGGGGGACCGGCCGGTGGCGCGGGTCGCCTGGTGGGGGCGGGCCGGAGACGACACGCCGTTCCTGTTGGACGTCCTCGATCTCGACGACAGCGGCGACCGCGTGGACCTCGGCGTGCGGTTGCTGGAACGGGCCATGGCCGACGTGGTTCCGGCCGGGACCCGGCCGCCCGAGTACGTGCGGATGATCCCGCCCGACTGGCGGGCGGACACCGCCGCCCGGCGCGACGTCGAGGACCGCATGGCCGTGCTGGAACGCGCCGGTGCGCGGCTGTTCGTGGAACGGCTGCGGTTCGACTGGCATCCCGGGACGGCGATCCCCGAGCCGACGGGGCGACTGCGGTTCCGGCCCGTCCGGGACACCGAAGAGATCCTCGACCTGATGACCCGGGTTCTCGACGGGACACTGGACGCGCACGGCCGGGACGACCTCACCCGCATGTCCCCGCGCGAAGCCGCCGTCCGGCACTACGAGGACGAGCTCGCGCACTACCGCGCCCCGCGGGACTGGTGGCGGGTCGCCACCCTGCCGGACGGCGAGCCGGTCGGGTTCGTCACCCCGGCGCGCAACGACTACAACCCGATCATCGGCTACATCGCGGTGCTGCCGGCGCACCGGGGCAACGGGCACATCGACGACCTGCTCGCCGAGGGCACCCGGATCCTGGCCACTCAGGGCGTGCCGAGGATCCGGGCGGCAACGGACCTCGGCAACACCCCGATGGCGAACGCGTTCCGTCGCCTCGGCTACGTCGACTTCGAGCGGTCGATCAACATGACCTGGCCTGATCAACCGACGAATCAGCCGACGTAGGCCGCCAGGTGCTCGCCGGTGAGGGTGCTGGGGTTGGCCACCAGGTCGGCAGGGGTGCCCTCGAACACGATCCGGCCGCCGTCGTGGCCCGCGCCCGGCCCCAGGTCGATGAGCCAGTCGGCGTGAGCCATCACGGCCTGGTGGTGCTCGATGACGATCACCGACTTGCCGGCGTCGACGAGGCGGTCCAGCAGGCCGAGCAGGTGCTCGACGTCGGCCAGGTGCAGGCCGGTCGTCGGCTCGTCGAGGACGTAGACGCCGCCCTTGTCTCCCATGTGGACGGCCAGCTTGAGGCGCTGGCGCTCGCCGCCGGACAACGTGGTCAGGGGCTGGCCGAGGCTGAGGTAGCCGAGGCCGACGTCCACCAGGCGTTCGAGGATCTTGTGTGCCGCCGGGGTACGGGCCTCGCCGTCGCCGAAGAACTCCTCGGCCTCGGTCACCGACATCGCGAGCACCTCGCTGATGTCGCGGCCGCCGAGGCGGTACTCCAGCACCGACGCGTCGAACCGCCTGCCCTCGCACTCCTCGCAGGTGGTGGCGACGCCGGCCATCATCGCGAGGTCGGTGTAGACCACGCCGGCGCCGTTGCAGTTCGGGCAGGCGCCCTCGGAGTTCGCGCTGAACAGGGCCGGCTTCACGCCGTTGGCCTTGGCGAACGCCTTGCGGATCGGCTCGAGCAGACCGGTGTAGGTCGCGGGGTTGCTCCGGCGCGAGCCGCGGATCGGGCTCTGGTCGACCGACACCACCCCCTCGTCGGCCGGGATCGAGCCGTTGACCAGGGAACTCTTGCCGGATCCCGCGACGCCGGTGACGACGACGAGCACGCCGAGCGGGATGTCCACGTCCACCTTGCGCAGGTTGTGCGCGGACGCGCCGCGGATCTCCAGCGAACCGGTCGGCTCGCGCACCGTCTCCTTGACCGCCGCCCGGTCGCCGAGGTGCCGGCCGGTCAGGCTGCCGCTGGCGCGCAGCCCGTCGACGGTGCCCTCGAAGCAGACCGTGCCGCCCGCCGTGCCGGCACCGGGACCGAGGTCGACGACGTGGTCGGCGATCTCGATCGTCTCCGGCTCGTGCTCCACGACGAGCACCGTGTTCCCCTTGTCGCGCAGGCGCAGGAGCAGGGTGTTCATCCGCTGGATGTCGTGCGGGTGCATGCCGGTCGTCGGCTCGTCGAAGACGTAGGTCACGTCGGTGAGCGAGGAGCCGAGCTGGCGGATCAGCTTGGTGCGCTGGGCCTCGCCGCCGGACAGCGTGCCAGCCGACCGGTCGAGGCTCAGGTAGCCCAACCCGATCTCCACGAACGAGTCGAGCTGGTGACGCAGCTTGGCCAGCAGCGGCGCCACCGACGGCTCGTCCAGCCCGCGGACCCACTCGGCCAGGTCGCTGATCTGCATCGCGCAGGCGTCGGCGATGTTGATGCCCTTGATCTTCGACGACCTTGCCGTCGCGGACAGCCGGGTGCCGTCGCAGTCGGGGCAGGTGGTGAAGGTGACCGCCCGGTCGACGAACGCCCGGATGTGCGGCTGCATCGACTCCTTGTCCTTGGACAGGAACGACTTCTGGATCTTGGGGATCAGGCCCTCGTAGGTGAGGGTCGAGCCCTCGACCTTGACCTTGGTGGCCTCCCGGTACAGGAAGTTGTCCATCTCCTTCTTGGTGAACTCGCGGATCGGCTTGTTCGGGTCCAGGAAGCCCGAGTCGGCGTAGATCCGCACCGTCCACCAGCTGTCCGACTTCCAGCCGGGGATGGTGAACGCTCCCTCGGCGATCGACTTCGAGTCGTCGTAGAGCTGGGTGAGGTCGATGTCGTTGACCTTGCCCCGGCCCTCGCACCGAGGGCACATGCCGCCGGTGAGGTTGAAGCTGCGGCGTTCCTTCACCGTCCGGCCGGCCTTCTCCATGGTCACCGCGCCCGACCCGCTGATCGAGGCGACGTTGAACGAGAACGCCTGCGCCGAGCCGATGTGCGGCTGCCCGAGCCGGCTGAACAGGATGCGCAGCAGCGCGCCGGTGTCGGTGGCGGTGCCGACCGTCGACCGCGGGTCGGAGCCCATCCGCTGCTGGTCGACGATGATCGCGGTGGTCAACCCGTCGAGCACGTCGACGTCCGGCCTGGCCAGCGTGGGCATGAAGCCCTGCAGGAAGGCGCTGTAGGTCTCGTTGATCATCCGCTGCGACTCGGCGGCGATCGTGTCGAACACCAGGGAGCTCTTGCCCGAACCGGAGACCCCGGTGAACACCGTCAGCCGTCGCTTCGGGATCTCGATGCTGACGTTCTTGAGGTTGTTCTCCCGCGCGCCGTGCACCCGGATCAGCCCGTGGCTGTCGGCGACGTGCGGCGTGGCCTTGCTCATCGTGTCTCCATGTTCGGGCTAGCGCGGGCTGAGTCGGATGACCGGATACCGCCGGTCGGACTTGTTCTGGTACTTGGCGAGGCGGGGCTGGGCGGCCGTGATGCGCTGCCACGCCCGTTCGCGGTCAGCGCCGTCGAGCTGGTTCGGCGTGACCGGCACGGCCTCGCCGCCGGCCAGCTCGACGGCCACGCGGTCGGGGTGGGCGGTCAGGTTGGCGTGCCAGTCCGGGTGCCGGCTCCCCCCACCCGAGGCCACGACCAGCCGCGCGTCGTCGCCGTCGGCGACCCACATGACGGGCGTCTCCCTCGGCTGTCCGCTCCGGCGACCCACGGTGTGCAGGATAAGCACGTCCATGCCCATGGCCACGCCGCGTCCACCTCGGATCCTGCGGTTCATCCTGGCGTTCATCGTGCGCTGCATCCAGCGCGAGAACGCTCCGGGGGTTCCTGGTTCGCGGGTCATCTGTCGTCTCCCATCGCGGCCCCGCGGTCGCCTGCGGTTCGCGCATCGTGCGGTTGCCCGCCCGGGCGGTCGGTCAGCGGACTTCGAAGATCCGGATCATGCTGCCCGCGGGGTCGCGGAAGGCGCAGTCACGGACGCCCCACGGCTGGTCGGTCGGCTCCTGGACGACCTCGGCGTCGCCGGCCTGCAGCCGCTCGAAGGTGCTGTCGAGATCCTTCGTGGCCAGGTTGATGCCGGCGTAGGTGCCCTTGGCCATCATCTCGGTGACGACCCGGCGTTCCTCGTCGGTGATGCCGGGGTCGGCGAACGGCGGGTGCAGGACGATCGACGTTTCCGGCTGGCCGGGCGGGCCGACGGTGATCCAGTGCTGGTCGCCGTACTCGACCTCCTGCCGGACCTCGAAACCGAGGGTGTCGCGGTAGAAGGCCAGCGAGGCCTGCGGGTCGTCGTGGGGAAGAAATGCCTGGTGAATGGTGATGTCCATGCGGTCACGCTAGCCGCGGCCGGCGACCGGTGCTTCTCGATTCCTGACCGGCCGGGTGACCCGTTTCGCCACGCACGGCGGCATCCCCTGGGTCGCCCGCGGCGCCTGCCTGCGGTACGCGCTGGGCGACATCCCGACCAGCTCGGTGAAGCGGGTGCTGAAGGTGCCCAACGACGAGCAGCCGACCGCGAAGCACACCTCGGTGACGCTGAGGTCGCCGCGGAGCAGCAGCGCCATCGCCCGTTCGATGCGCCGGGTCATCAGATAGGAGTACGGCGACTCTCCGTAGGCGGCCCGGAACCGCCGGCTGAGGTGCCCGGCGGACATGTGCACCCCCCGAGCGAGCGCCTCGACGTTCAGCGGCTGCGCGTACTCCCGGTCGATCCGGTCCCGGACCCGGCGGAGCAGCGCGAGGTCACGCAGGTGCTGCCGCGTCGCGTCCGGTCCGCTCACGTGCGCGATCGTGCCACATTTATTCCGGCGGCATGCGGGTGCGCATGGCGGGGAGGGCGAACTCGCGGACCGCGGTGAGGACCTCGTTGGCGAGGGAGTCGAAGGGGCGGCCGACCTCGAGTTCCCACCAGAGTTCGCCGATGGGGTGGCCGGCGACGGTGACCAGTTCGCCGATCGGGGCCTGCCACCCGGCGTGGCTCTGGGTGACCTCGCCGGCGGGGTAGTACGGGCGGACGCGCAGTTGTTCGGCCCACTCGTCGCGGGAGATGACACCGACGTGGACGGTGAAGCGGACGGCGCGGGCGGTGAAGGACCTGGCCTGTTCCACCAGGACCTCGCCCCAGTGGCGGACGCCCTCGATCCGGAACCGGCGGCCGACGCCGAAGAAGCCGAGCGCGCGCAGGCCAGGGGCCAGGTTCGTGTCGACCATGAACCTGAACCAGTCCTGCGCGTTGCGCTCGATGTCGGATTCCACAGTGCCACCAACAGTAGTGGCCCGACCCCGTCCAGTGCTAAGTGTTCGTCGTCGCTTGCCACCCCCGCAAAACGCCGTCACGGCCACCGGTGACCGACGTCCCTGAGTCGACTGGGCGCCGGCGAGAAGAACGGGACGGCCGTGAGCAGCTACGACAGAAGCATCGGGGTGGCCATCGTCGACGGCACGCCCCTGGTCCGGGAGGGTCTCGCCGCGCTCGTCCACCGCACGCCCGGCTTGCGCTGGATCGGGGCGGCCGAGTCCGCCGTGCTCGGGCAGCGGCTGTGCGAACGGCTGCGACCCGGTGTGGTCCTCGTCGACTCCTCGCTCGACCCGCGTGGGCACCTCGTCCAGGCGCTCACCGCGGGCAACCGGGAGATCGGGGTCGTGCTGCTCGTCGCCGACGCGCAGCGGACCGCGCGGCACCTCACGGTCGCGTTCACCGCCGGGGTGCGGGGGGCGCTGCGGCGGACCGCGCAGCCGGGCGAGGTGCTGCGCGCGATCCAGGCCGTGCACCTCGACGGGCGCTACCTCGACCCGGTCCTCGCCCCGATGCTCGCGACCCCGGCCCCGCCGCCGGCGCGCCGGCCCCGGCAGGCGCTCTCCCGCCGTGAGCACCAGGTCCTGCAGCTGATCGCCGACGGGCTGGAGAACCAGGCCATCGCCGACCTGCTCTTCGTCTCCGTCGAGACCGTCCGCACGCACGTCAAGAGCATCCTGCGCAAGCTCGCCTCGCGGGACCGCACGCACGCGGTGGCGATCGCGTTCCGCTCTGGCGTGCTGGTCGTGGACGACGAGCACGTGCCGGGCTCGCGGGTCGCTCGCGACTGAACAGGCGTTCTCCCCGGGGTCACTTGCCCGAGCTACCGGCAAGTAATATCCTGAAGTTACCGCCGAGTAGGGGAAGCTGAGAAAGACGGGGAGCCACCATGGGCCACTACCAGAGCAACGTGCGTGACCTCGAGTTCAACCTGTTCGAGGTCTTCCGGATCCAGCAGCGGCTCGGCACGGGCGTCCTGGCCGAGTCCGACGAGGAGACCGTGCGCGGCGTACTCGCGGAGCTGAACAACCTGGCCACCGGGCCGCTCGCCGACTCGTTCACCGAGGGCGACCGCAACCCGCCGGTGTTCGACCCCGCCACCCATTCGGTCACGCTGCCGGAGGGCTTCCGCAAGGCCTACCAGCGACTCTGGGACGGCGAGTGGTGGCGCCTCGCGCTCACCAACGACCTCGGCGGCCTCGGTCTCCCGCCGTCGGTGCAGTGGGCCGCCGCCGAGCTCGTGCTCGGCGCGAACCCGCCGCTGTTCATGTACCTGTCCGGCCCGAGCATGGCCCAGGTGCTGTACCAGAACGGCACCGACGAGCAGAAGCGCTGGGCCAAGCTGATGATCGACCGCGGCTGGGGCGCCACCATGGTGCTCACCGAGCCGGACGCCGGCTCCGACGTCGGCGCCGGGCGCGCCAAGGCGGTGAAGCAGGACGACGGCTCCTGGCACATCGACGGCGTGAAGCGGTTCATCACCTCGGGTGAGCACGACCTCAGCGAGAACATCGCCCACCTGGTGCTGGCCCGTCCCGAGGGCGCGGGCCCGGGCACCAAGGGCCTGTCGCTGTTCTTCGTGCCGAAGTTCCTCTTCGACGGCGAGACCGGTGAGCTCGGCGAGCGCAACGGCGTCTACGTCACCGGCGTCGAGCACAAGATGGGCATCAAGGTCTCCACCACCTGCGAGCTGTCGTTCGGCCAGCACGACGTGCCGGCCAAGGGCTGGCTGGTCGGCGAGGTGCACGACGGCATCGCGCAGATGTTCCAGGTCATCGAGTACGCGCGGATGATGGTCGGCACCAAGGCAATCGCGACGCTGTCCACCGGGTACCTGAACGCGCTGAGCTACGCCAAGGAGCGGGTGCAGGGCGCCGACCTCACCCAGATGACGGACAAGACCGCGCCGCGGGTCACCATCACCCACCACCCGGACGTGCGGCGCAGCCTGATGCTGCAGAAGGCCTACGCCGAGGGCCTGCGCGCGGTGTACCTCTACACCGCCACCATGCAGGACGTCGAGTGGACCGGCGAGGGCACCGACGAGGAGCGTGCGCTCGCCGCCCGGGTCAACGACCTGCTGCTGCCGGTGGTCAAGGGTGTCGGGTCCGAGCGGGCCTACGAGCAGCTCGCCCAGTCGCTGCAGACGCTCGGCGGCTCTGGCTTCCTGCAGGATTACCCGATCGAGCAGTACATCCGCGACTCGAAGATCGACTCCCTGTACGAGGGCACCACGGCGATCCAGTCGATGGACTTCTTCTTCCGCAAGATCGTCCGCGACAAGGGCACCGCGCTCACCCACCTCGCCGGCCAGATCTCCGCGTTCATCGAGGCGGAGAGCGGCAACGGCCGGCTCAAGGAGGAGCGCGCGCTGCTCAAGCAGGCCCTCGAGGACGTGCAGGGCATGCTCGGCGCGATGATCGGCTACCTGACCGCGGCGCAGGAGGACACGGCGAGCGTCTACCGGGTCGGCCAGCACAGTGTTCGGCTGCTGATGGCCGCGGGCGACCTGCTGGTCGGGTGGCTGCTGCAGCGGCAGGCGGAGGTGGCGATCGCGGCGCTGGACGCCGGGGCGACGGGCAAGGACAAGGCCTTCTACGAGGGCAAGATCGCCGTCGCGTCGTTCTTCGCGCGCAACGTGCTGCCGGAGCTGTCGGCCGGCCGCCGGATCGTCGAGTCGGCCGACAACTCGCTGATGGAGCTGGACGAAGCGGCTTTCTGAGCCGATTCGTGATGCCGGCCGAGGTGTGACCTCCGCGGATCAGTGGTACCTGTGGTGTACCACTCAATACGCTGAGGAGCAGCTATGTGGTCAGTGAGCGCAATTATCGGCCTGCTCATCGCCGGAATCATCCTGGGAATCCTCGGGCGGTTGCTCGCTCCGGGTCGCCAGGCGATCCCGTTCTGGCTGACCATCCTCGCCGGCATCGTCGGTGCGCTGGTCGGCAACCTCGTCGCCGGCTGGACGGGGGTGGCGGAAACCGACGGCTTCGACTGGTGGCGGCACATCTTCCAGGTCATCGCGGCGGTGATCGCGGTGGTCCTGGCGGCGTCGCTGTACCCGAAGGCACGCGCCCGCACCTGAGTCATCCGAACGGGAACGGGGCCTCGGCGTTTGTCGCCGCGGCCCCGTTCGTTCTCCTGTCCTGCTCGCTATGCCGGCTGAGCCGCACAGGCGTCGAGCGCGCGGGCGACGTAGAGGCCGTGGTTGAGGAACGTCAGGAAGGTGTCGACCGAACCCTCGTCGAGCGCTTCCTGTGCCGCCGCCTGAACATTGGCGCCGGCACCCGGATCTCCCATCGTCCTGAGCACCGTACCGCGCAGATCCATCGTCCAATGGATCCTC
>NZ_JAFFZE010000017.1 GCF_025165815.1 Actinophytocola gossypii
AGACGATGGGCCACGCGGGGGCGATCGTGTCCGGCTCGTCCGGGACCGCGCAGGCGAAGAAGGAGGCCCTGGAGGCGGCCGGGGTCAAGGTCGGCAAGACCCCGTCGGAGACCGCCGAACTCGCGCGCCAGCTGGTGGCCGCCAAGGCAGGTTGAGAACGGCCAGCGAGTCAACGCGTTGTGGGGCCGGGCGCTGGTGTAGCGTCCGGCCCCACAACGGTCTGTGGCTCGGGGGGAACCATCCGGGACCCGCGGTCGTCGGAGGGTCGCGTGGAGCTGGCTCTGTCGCCGGCTCGACCGTGTCCACATCTATCGCGTCGAGTGAGTCGAGGAGAGCAACGCGATGACGTTCCCAGGCGGTCAGCCGGGTGGTTACCCGGGTCAGGGCCCGCAGCAGCCGCTACAAGGTCCCGGCGGCTACGGCCCCCCGCCGGGGCCCGGGATGAAGCTCGGCCTCCCGCAGATCGCGCACCTGATCGTCGCCGGCCTGGGCGTGCTGATCCTCTTCCTCGCGTTCGCGAGCGTCGGGGACGGGCTGGACGCGTCCTTCTACGAGTACCGGATCGGCTGGGTGCCGGCGCTGCTCCTGGTCGGCGGCCTGCTCAGTCTGAAGGTCATCCTTCCCGGTGAGGACAAGAAGCCGGGCCTGATCCCGCCGGTCATCGTCTTCTCGACGGTCTGGGCGTACCTGTTCACGGTCTTCACCGCCGACGGCGACCTCGGCACCGGCGGCATCATGGTGATGATCTTCGGCATCCTGCAGATGCTCGCCGCGATCGCCGCGCTCCTGCTCGACCTCGGCATCATCAAGCCGCCCGCGCCGAACCCGTACGGCCAGCAGCCCGGCATGTACCCGCCGTCCGGCGCGTTCCCGCAGCAGCAGCAGCCCGGCCAGCCGCAGCCCGGCCAGTACGGCCAGCAGCCGCCGGCGCCGCCCCCGCAGCCGGGGCAGCAGACGACGTTCGCCCCGCAGCAGGGCCAGTTCGGCCAGCAGCCGACGCAGCAGCAGCCCCCGGGCACGCCGCCCGGCGGCTACCCGCAGCAGTAGCGGACATCCGGCGGGGGTGGCATCGGATTTTCTCCGGTGCCACCCCCGCCGTCGTTATCACCTGATCGGGTGGGTGGCGGCGTGCCCCGCCCGGTCCGGCGCTGTCCACATGTGACAGTGGAGCGCATGCTCGACCTCGATGCCGTCGAACGTTCGCAGCGTGACGTCGACGAGTCGGCCGTGTCGCGGCTGACCAGGTTCCGGGTACTCGCCCTCGCCGCGACCGCCCCGCTGGTCACCGGCTACGCGGCGGTGGCCGCGGTGCTCGCGCTGGTGACCGCCGTCGCGCCGCTCACGCACTTCTCCACCGCCGGTGTGCTCGGCGCGGCGCTGCCGGGCTGGCTCGCCGCGCATCAGGTGCCGGTGGGCATCGGCGGGTTCGAGTTCGGCGCGCTGCCGCTGCTGCCGACCCTGCTCGTGCTGTTCCTCGCCGCGCGGGCCGCGGCAGGCGCCGCCGACCGGCTCGGGTACACGAGCCCGCGCGAAGCCGGCCACCTGATCGGCGCGATCGCGCTCACGCACGGCGTGTGCGCCCTGGTGGTCGCGCTGGTGTACACCGGCCGGAACGTGGACGTGGACCCGCTGGCGGCGTTCTACTACCCGGCACTGCTCGCCGTGATCGGCGCTACCGCGGGGGTGCCGTGGCGCTGCGGCCTGGTCGACGCGCTGGCCCGGCGGGCGGACGCGGTCGCCGTCCGCGGCCTGGCGGCCGGGGCGGTCGCGGTCGCGCTGCTGCTGGTCGCGGGGGCGGCGGTGTTCACGTTCGGGCTGCTGACCTCGACCGGGACCGCGCGTGACCTGTTCGCCACGGCCGCGCCAGGGGCCGGTAGCGGGCTCGGCATGCTGCTGCTGTGCCTCGGTTACCTGCCGAACGCGGTGATCGCCGGCACGTCGTTCGTCGCCGGTCCGGGGTTCGCCCTGGGTGAGGTGGCGTTCTCCCCGGTGGAACTCGAGGCGGGCCCGGTGCCCGCGCTGCCGCTGCTCGCCGCGCTGCCGGAGGAACAGGCGTCGTGGTGGCCCGCGCTGTGCCTGCTGCCCCTCGCCGTCGGCGTACTGGTCGGCCGGCGACTGCGGTACGTGGCTGACGACCCGGTGACCAGGATGCGCGCGGTCGCGGTGGCGGCCGGCGCGGTGGCACTCACGTTCGCCGTGCTGGCGGGCAGCGCGGGCGGCCGCCTCGGCGTGGGCCCGTTCGACCCGGTCACCATGCGCGCGGCGGCGGTGTCGGTCGCCCTGGTCCTGTGGATCGGCGTCCCGGCCGCCGCGGTCGCCTGGTTCACCGGCCCCCGCCCCCTCCACGACCCGATCCCCGGCCTCATCCCCGCCGACGAGGACGACGAGGGAGAGGAGGACGAGGAGAGCGAGGGAGAGACGCGCGCGGGGGAGCGCGCGGACGGAGGAGAGACGAGCGAGGACGCGAGCGCGGTCACGGGCACGGAAGAACGCGTGGACGGGGGTGACGGCGAGGGCATGGTCACGGGCGCGGGGGAGCGCGCGGACGTGGGCATGGGTGCGGGCGAGGGCAGGGCCGACGGCGTGGATGCGGGCGTGGCCGAGAGAGCCGGCGAGGGTACGGACGTGCGTGGTGGGGCCGGCACTGGCGAGGGCCAGGGCAGGGACGAGAACGCGGGCGAGGGCGTGGACGTGCGCAAGGACCCCGGTATGGGCGAGAAGCCGGCCCCGGACGAACCCGGCCCCACCCGGAACGAGGCCGCCGGCCCCGAGGGCGGTTGAGTGCGATGAAGGGCGCCTCCGTTGCGTCCAGTGCGACGAAGGTGCCCTTCATCGCATCGCATAGGGTGCGGGTATGGGTTGTTGGAGTTTGCGCTGAGTGTGGGGGGCTCGGTGCGGCCGGGCGTGCCCGCGCGGGTCGTCGTGTTGGTTTCCGGGTCGGGGACGCTGTTGCAGGCCGTTCTCGACGCTGGGGCGGAGCCTGGCTTTCCCGTGCGGGTGGTCGCGGTCGGTGCTGATCGGGGCGGGATCGAGGGGCTCGCGCGCGCGGAGCGGGCGGGGGTACCGCGGTTCACCGTGCGGCTCCGGGATCACGTCGATCGGGAGGCTTGGGACCTGGCGCTCGCGGACGCGGTGGCCGAGTACGAACCCGACCTCGTGGTCTCGGCCGGGTTCATGAAGATCCTGGGGCCCGCGTTCCTGGAACGGTTCGCCGGCCGGGTGCTCAACACCCATCCCGCGTTGCTGCCCGCCTTCCCCGGCGCGCACGCGGTCGACGACGCCATCGCGCACGGCGTTCAGGTCACCGGGTGCACCGTGCACCTGGTCGACGCGGGCGTCGACACCGGGCCGATCGTGGCCCAGGAAGCCGTGCGGGTGGAACCTGGCGACGACGCCGGCACGCTGCACGAGCGGATCAAGGTCGTGGAACGTCGCCTGCTGGTCGACGTGATCGCGCTGATGGCCCGGAAGGGCTACACGGTGCACGGACGAAAGGTGAGCATCGCAAGTGACTGACGAGCGGCGCCCGGTTCGCCGGGCCCTCATCGGTGTATCGGACAAGGCCGGTCTGCTCGAACTCGCCACCGGCCTGCACGCCAACGGCGTGGAGATCGTCTCCACCGGCGGCACCGCCCGCACGATCGCCGACGCGGGCGTGCCGGTCACGCCGGTCGAGCAGGTCACCGGCTTCCCCGAGTCCCTGGACGGCCGGGTCAAGACCCTCCACCCCCGCGTGCACGCCGGCCTACTGGCCGACCTGCGCAAACCCGAGCACGTCGCCCAGCTCGACTCGCTCGGCATCGCGCCGTTCGACCTGCTCGTGGTGAACCTGTACCCGTTCGAGCAGACCGTGGCCTCCGGCGCGGCCCCGGACGAGTGCGTCGAGCAGATCGACATCGGGGGCCCGGCGATGGTGCGCGCCGCCGCGAAGAACCACGCCTCCGTCGCCGTGGTCGTCGACCCGAGCCGGTACGACTGGGTGCTCGAACGGGTCCGCGACGGCGGGTTCGGCCTCGACGACCGGCGGCGGCTCGCGGTCGACGCGTACCGGCACACCGCCTCCTACGACATCGCGGTCGCCTCCTGGATGGGCAACGTGCTCGCGCCGGAGGAGGACGCCTTCCCGAGCTGGGTCGGCGCGAGCTGGCGGCGGCGCAGCGTCCTGCGGTACGGGGAGAACCCGCACCAGCACGCCGCCCTCTACGTCTCCGGCGCCGCCGGCCTCGCCACGGCCGAGCAACTGCACGGCAAGTCGATGTCGTACAACAACTACACCGACGCCGACGCCGCCTGGCGGGCCGCGTACGACCACACCGAACCCTGCGTGGCGATCATCAAGCACGCCAACCCGTGCGGTATCGCGGTGTCCCATGTAGACATCGCGGACGCGCATCGCAAGGCGCACGCCTGTGACCCGCTGTCGGCGTTCGGCGGGGTGATCGCGGCCAACCGCGAGGTCACCGTCGCCATGGCCGAGCAGGTCGCCGAGGTGTTCACCGAGGTCGTCGTCGCTCCCTCCTATGCGGACGGTGCGGTGGACGTGTTGGCACGCAAGAAGAACGTGCGCATCCTGGTCGCGCCCCCGCCCGCTCGCGGCGGCGCCGAGCTGCGGCCGGTGTCCGGCGGCCTGCTGATGCAGTCGGTCGACCTCGTCGACGCCGACGGCGACGACCCGGCCGCCTGGACGCTCGCCACCGGCAAGCCGGTCGACGACGCCACGCTCGCCGACCTGGCGTTCGCCTGGCGCACCTGCCGCGCGGTCAAGTCCAACGCGATCGTGCTCGCCGCGGGTGGCGCCACGGTCGGGGTCGGCATGGGCCAGGTCAACCGGGTCGACGCGGCGAAGCTGGCCATCGAACGCGCCGGTGACCGGGTCGCCGGCGCGGTGGCGGCCTCGGACGCGTTCTTCCCGTTCCCGGACGGCCCGCGGCTGCTGCTCGACGCCGGCGTGCGCGCCATCGTGCAGCCGGGCGGCTCGGTGCGGGACGCCGAGGTGATCGCCACCGCGGAGGCCGCGGGCGCGTCCCTGTACCTGACCGGGACACGCCACTTCGCCCACTGATGAAAACGGTTGCCAACTACTGTCGCGACGACGTACTGTCGCGCAGGTGACCACACCTGACCTCGGCGCCGTGTTCGACGCCGCCCACGCGGAGTTCGCCGTCCTGTCCCCGCTGCTGTGGGAGCCGATCGGCGCGGAGACGACCGCCCGATCGGCCCCGCGGCCGGGCGACCGCGTCCTCGACGTCTGCTGCGGTGCCGGCTCCTCGGCGTTCCCGGCCGCCCGCGCGGTCGGTCCCACCGGCCGGGTCGACGGCATCGACCTGGCCGACCGCCTGCTCGACCAGGGTCGCGCCCGCGCCGTCGCCGAGGGTCTGGACCAGCTGCGCTTCACCGCCGCCGACGCCACCACCTGGCCGGGCGTCGACGGCGGCTACGACGTGGTGCAGTGCGTGTTCGGCGTCTTCTTCTTCCCGGACATGAACATCGGCGGCGCGCACCTGGTGGGCCTGCTGCGTCCCGGCGGCCGGTTCACCGCGACCACCTGGGACCGCACCGCGATCGCCCCCGTCCCGGAGATCCTGATGGACGCCATCCGCGACGTCACCGGCGAGACGCCCCGGCGCGACGGGCCCGCGCCGACGGAGCGGATCAACACCCCCGAACTGCTCACCGAGTGGCTCACCTCCCTCGGCCTGCGCGACGTCGAGGTGACCACCTACCCGCACCGCATGCGGCTGGACGACGACGCCGCCTGGGCGCTGGTGATGGGTGCCGCCATGCGGGCCATGCTGATGAAGCTGGACGCCGAGACGGTCGAGCGGGTCCGCGCCCGGTTCACCGCACTGCTCGCCGACCGAGGGGTGGACGAGCTGAACGCCACCACCCTCATCGGCACCGGCCGCACGTGATTCTTGCGCATCGATGACAACTCCCCGGGTGGGAATTGTCAGCGTGGATCAATAATTCGAGCGTTGTCGTCTCGTTCTTGCCACCCTGAATGAGACGTAGCTAACCTACTCCGCGGTAATAAACGCCGGCGTTTGTTCGATGTGGCGTAATTTCTCCGCCATATCGCGTTGACGCCTGCGTTAACACCGTGGAGGTGCGGATTTTGGGCGTCGAGGTCGCCGTCGAAGGACTGGGCAAGTCCTTCGGGCGCCAGCGAATCTGGCAGGACGTCACGTTGACGCTGCCAGCCGGCGAGGTCAGCGTGCTGCTCGGCCCGTCCGGCACCGGGAAGTCGGTGTTCCTGAAATGTCTCATCGGGCTCCTGAAGCCCGATGCGGGACGAATCCTCATCAATGACACCGACCTCGTCCGCTGTTCGGAGCACACACTCTACGGCATTCGGAAGCTGTTCGGTGTGCTGTTCCAGGACGGCGCCCTGTTCGGCTCGATGAACCTCTACGACAACGTCGCGTTCCCGCTGCGTGAGCACACGCGCAAGTCCGAGACCGAGATCCGCTCGATCGTGTCCGAGAAGATGGGCATGGTCGGCCTGTCCGGCGCCGAGCGCAAGCTCCCCGGCGAGATCTCCGGCGGCATGCGCAAACGCGCCGGCCTGGCCCGCGCCCTGGTCCTCGACCCGCAGATCATCCTGGTCGACGAGCCGGACTCCGGCCTGGACCCGGTCCGCACCGCCTACATCTCCCAGCTCCTGCTGGACCTGAACGCACAGCTCGACGCCACCATCCTGATCGTCACGCACAACATCAACGTCGCCCGCACGGTCCCGGACAACATCGGCATGCTGTTCCGCCGCGAACTGGTCATGTTCGGCCCCCGCGAGGTGCTCCTGACCAGCGAGGAACCGGCCGTCAAGCAGTTCCTCAACGGCAGCCGGATCGGCCCGATCGGCATGTCCGAGGAGAAGGACGAGGCCACGATGGCCGCCGAGCTGGCCGCCGGCGCCACCATGGTCGACGAGATCCGCGGCGTCCCGCCCCAGCTCGAACCCACTCCCGGCCTACCGGACCGCCAGGCCGTGCACCGGCGCCGCGCCAGGGTCATGCGGATCCTGCACACCCTCCCGCCCGCCGCCCGGCACAGCATCCTGGCCAGCCTGGACAGCACGGACAGGTTCGCGCGATGACGGTCAAACAGGCGTTCCCCGGCCAGGCGGCACTGCGGCAGACCGGCCGGCTCTACGCGCTCGGGCTCGACGTCATCCGCTGCACGTTCAAGCGGCCGTTCCAGTTCCGCGAGTTCATCGGCCAGTTCTGGTTCATCGCCAGCGTCTCGCTGCTGCCCGCCGCCCTGGTCGCGATCCCGTTCGGCGCGGTGATCGCGCTGCACCTCGGATCGCTCACCGAGCAGATCGGCGCTCAGTCGTTCACCGGCGCGGCCAGCGTGCTGGCGATCATCCAGCAGGCCAGCCCGGTGGTGACCGCGCTGCTGATCGCCGGCGCCGGCGGCTCCGCGATGTGCGCGGACCTCGGCTCCCGCACCATCCGCGAGGAGATCGACGCGATGGAGGTGCTGGGGGTCAACCCGGTGCAGCGCCTGATCGTGCCGCGGGTGCTGGCCGCGATGGGCGTCGCCGCGTTCCTCAACGGGCTGGTGTCGGTGGTCGGCGTGCTCGGCGGGTACTTCTTCAACGTCGTCATGCAGAACGGCACGCCCGGCGCCTACCTGGCCAGCTTCTCCGCGCTCGCGCAGCTGCCGGACCTGTGGATCAGCGAGATCAAGGCGGTGATCTTCGGGTTCGTCGCGGGGGTCGTCGCCGCCTACCGCGGGCTCAACCCCGGCCGAGGACCGAAGGGCGTCGGCGACGCGGTGAACCAGTCGGTGGTGATCACCTTCCTGTTGCTTTTCCTGCTGAACCTGATCCTCACCACGCTGTACGTGCAAGTCGTGCCGCCGAAGGGGGCATGACATGGCCGTCATCGACAACAGAGCGGAGGAGAAGCCGAAGCTCCAGCGCCGCGTCGTCGAGTCCGTCGACCGCCGGTTCACGTTCCTGGACGTCCTCGGCGACCAGATCTTCTTCTTCGTCCGCGCCCTGCTCTGGGTGCCGCGCGCGATCGCCCGGTACGGCCGGGAGATCGTCCGCCTGCTCGCCGAGGTCAGCTTCGGTTCCGGCGCGCTCGCCGTCATCGGCGGCACGATCGGCGTGATGGTCGGCATGACCGCGTTCACCGGCACGGTCGTCGGCATCCAGGGCTACTCGGCGCTGAACCAGGTCGGCACGTCCGCGCTCGCCGGGTTCATCTCCGCGTACTTCAACACCCGCGAGATCGCGCCGCTGGTCGCCGGGATCGCGCTGTCGGCCACGGTCGGCTGCGGGTTCACCGCGCAGCTCGGCGCGATGCGGATCTCCGAGGAGATCGACGCGCTAGAGGTGATGGGCGTGCCGAGCATCCCGTACCTGGTGACCACCAGGATCATCGCCGGGTTCGTGGCGATCATCCCGCTGTACGCGATCGGCCTGCTCACCTCCTACATCGCGTCCAGACAGGTCACGGTCTGGTTCTTCGGCCAGTCCGCCGGCACCTACGACCACTACTTCCACCTGTTCCTACCGCCGATCGACGTCCTGTACTCGTTCGGCAAGGTGCTGGTGTTCAGCGTGGTCGTGGTGCTCGCGCACTGCTACTACGGCTACCGCGCCTCGGGCGGCCCGGCCGGGGTTGGCGTCGCGGTGGGCCGGTCGGTGCGCACCTCGATCGTCGCCATCAACGTCATCGACCTGTTCCTCAGCCTCGCGATCTGGGGCACCACGACGACGGTGCAGGTGGCGGGATGATCGGCAGCAAGCTGCTCCGGCGCGGCGCGGGCGTGGTGTTCCTGGTGGTGCTGGCACTGCTGGCGACGCTGGCGATCCAGGTGTACCGGCAGGCGTTCACCGACGCGGTGCTGGTGACCCTGCGCGCCGACCGGATCGGCAACCAGCTCACCGAGGCCAGCGAGGTCAAGGCACGCGGCGTGGTCGTCGGGGAGGTGCGCTCGATCGGCCGCACCCAGCGGGGCGCCGCGATCGAGCTGGCGCTGGAACCGGACAAGGTCGAGCGGATCCCCAAGGACGTCAGCGCGCTGCTGGTGCCCAAGACCCTGTTCGGCGAGCGGTACGTCCAACTGTCCATCCCGGACTCCACGGCGTTCGGCCCGATCGAGGCGGGCGACGTGATCCGGCAGGACCGCTCGGCCAACGCGATCGAGCTGGAGCGGGTGTTCGACGACCTGCTCCCGGTGCTCAAGGCCGTGCAGCCGCACAAGCTCTCCGCCACCCTCACCGCGATCGCGACCGCGCTGGACGACCGGGGCGAGCGGATCGGCGAGGCCATGGTCACCACGGCCGCGTACCTGGAGGAGCTGAACCCGAACCTGCCGACGCTCACCGCCGACCTGCGTGACCTGGCCGACGTCAGCGAGCTGTACGGGGACATCGCGCCGGACCTGCTGGACGCGCTGACCGAGTCCACCACGACCCTCAACACCGTCGTCGACCAGCGCACCGAGCTGACCGACCTGTACTCGACGGTCACCGACTCGGCCCGGGACGTGACCATCTTCCTGCGCAACAACAAGGAGAACCTCATCCGCCTCGCCGCCGCGAGCCGCGAGCCGCTGGAGGTCGCGGCCCGCTACTCGCCGAGCTTCCCCTGCACCCTCAAGGCGATGACCGACCTCAAGCCGGCGATGGACCGGGCGCTCGGCGCCGGCACCGACGAGCCGGGCCTGCACATCGAGGCGACCGTGACGAAGTCCCGAGGCAAGTACGTCCCCGGCGTGAACGACCCGGTGTACGACCAGGACACCGGCCCGCGCTGCTATCCGAGCGGGCTCACGCCCACCACCGGCACCGTCGCCGCACCGCTCGGCGACCCCGGCCACCCGCTGCTCCCGGGCGGTAACGGTGACCTCGGCCTGCCGAACTCCGCGCAGGAGCAGGAACTCATCGCCACCCTCCTCGGCCCGGGCACGCCCGACTGGGGCAGCGTGCTGGTCGGCCCGCTCTACCGGGGCACGGAGGTGACCCTCAGGTGAGCGAGAGCGTAGCCGCGTGCTTCGAGGACAGTTCGAGCCCTCGCCGACGAGGGCTTCACGAGCTGAGGCGGTTCGCAGCCGGCTCGTCTCGAACTGTCCTCGCCGACTGGACTGACGAGCAGCGCAGCCGTGAGGGACGAACGGCGAGCAGCGCAGGAGGGAAGACGGCGTGCTAGCGGCGGAGCGAAGCGAACGATCGGCAGGGCGGAAGCTCGCGGGTCCGCTGATCAAGGCGCTGGTGTTCGTCGTCGTCACCGGGGTGGCGACGGCCGTGCTGGCGATGTCGATCAGCAACACCGGGCTCGGCGACGCCGTCGGCTACGCGGCCCGCTTCACCGACGTCACCTCGCTCAACCCCGGGGACGACGTGCGGATCTCCGGCGTCCGGGTCGGCCAGGTCGACGAGCTGTCCATCGTGGACGGGAACCTGGCGCGGGTGACGTTCTCGGTGGACCGCTCGATGCCGCTGCCGTCCGACGTCCGGGCCGTCATCAAGTACCGCAACATGGTCGGCCAGCGCTACATCGCCCTCGAACGCGGCGACACCTCCACCGCCGAACGCCTGCCGGCCGGCGCCGAGATCCCGCTCGACCGCACCAGCCCGGCACTCGACCTCACCGACCTGTTCAACGGGTTCAAGCCGCTGTTCCAGGCACTGTCCCCGGACGAGGTGAACAAGCTCTCCGGCGAGATCGTCCAGGTGCTGCAGGGGGAGGGCGGCACGGTCGACAGCCTGCTCGCGCACACCGGCTCGCTCACCGCGACCCTCGCCGACCGGGACCGGGTGATCGGCCAGGTGATCGACAATCTCAATCACGTGCTCGACACCATCAACGGCCAGGGCGACGCACTGTCCACTCTGGTCGGCACGCTCCAACGGCTGGTGACCGGCCTCGCCGGCGACCGCACCGCGATCGGCGAGTCCATCGAGGGCATCGCCGCGCTCACCGACGCCACCGCCGGCCTGCTCACCCAGGCCCGCCAGCCGCTCAAGGACAGCATCGCCGGCCTGGGCCGGGTGTCGGCGAACCTGGCCACCGGGCAGGAGGACCTGAGCCGGTTCCTCACCGTGCTGCCGGACAAGTTCGAGGCGGTCGGCGCCACCGCGAGCTACGGCTCCTGGCTCAACTTCTACCTGTGCGAGGCAATCGTGCTGACCGACCCGCCACAGGGCATCGAGTCCGATGCCGCGAGGTGTGACCGATGAAGTCCTTCCGTGAACGCAACCCGGTGCCGATCGGTGTCATCGGCACGATCGTGCTCGCCCTGGTCACCGCGGGTGTGTACTTCTACCAGGACCTCCCGCTGATCGGCGGCGGCACCACCTACCAGGCCGAGTTCAGCGAGGCCGCCGGCATCCGCCCGGACGACGAGGTGCGGGTGGCCGGCATCAAGGTCGGCGAGGTCACCGACGTCGAGCTGGAACAGGACGGGGCGAGCGGCCGGGTCGTGGTCAGCTTCCGGGTCGAGGACGCCTGGGTCGGCGACGCCACCACCGCCGCGATCAAGCTGAAGACGTTGCTGGGCCGCAAGTTCCTCGCTCTGCACCCCACCGGCGGGTCCGACCTGGACCCGGACACGCCGATCCCGCTGGACCGCACGGTCACCCCCTACGACGTCACCGAGGCCTTCGAGGACCTCGCCAGCACCGCGGGCGCGATCGACACCGACCAGCTCGCGGCGAGCTTCCGCACGATCTCCGACACCTTCGCCGACTCGCCCCGGCACGTGCGCACCGCGCTCGACGGCCTCACCGACCTGTCCAGGACGATCCACTCCCGG
Source organism: Actinophytocola gossypii (assembly GCF_025165815.1). Lineage (GTDB taxonomy): Bacteria > Actinomycetota > Actinomycetes > Mycobacteriales > Pseudonocardiaceae > Actinophytocola > Actinophytocola gossypii. Next base: position 11,773 of record NZ_JAFFZE010000017.1, read on the forward strand.
GACGCCCAGCTCGCGAAGCTGCTCGCGAACACCAGGGACGTCACCAGCACGCTGTCCGGCTCCAACGACGAGTTCGACAAGCTCATCGAGGACGGCGACCTGCTGCTCACCGAGCTGGCGAACCGCCGCGACGCCATCCACGACCTGCTCGTCGGCACCAACGACCTCGCCGCGCAGCTCTCCGGCGTGGTCGCCGACAACCAGCGCCAGCTCGCCCCCGCACTGGCCAGGCTGGACACCGTGACCGACGTGCTCACCCGGCACGCGGACAACCTCGACCGGAGCCTGGAGCTGGCCGGCCCGTACTTCCGGCTGGTCAACAACGCCACCGGCAGCGGCCGCTGGATCGACAACTACCTGTGCGGCCTGATCAAGCCGGAACCCGACCCCGGCTACTGCCGGCCGCCGCCGGGAGGAAGCAAGTGAGACACCTCCTGTCGACCTCCAAAACCGTCACCTCAGGGGAACGTGACGCAACCCAGCCACAAGTACGTGACCAGGCCGAACATGCCTCCCCCAACGTGACCAACAGGCAAAAATCCGGGGAGGCGGAATGAGACGACTGGCCGCCGTCGGAGCGGTGCTCGCGCTGGTCACCGTGGGCGCGCTGTGGTGGATCTTCTCCGGGACCGGGGTCATCCGGGTCACCGCGTTCTTCGGCCGCACCGTCGGCGTCTACGCCGGCTCGGACGTCCAGGTGCTCGGGGTGCGGGTCGGCGCGGTCGAGTCGGTGACCCCGCGCGGCGAACGCGTCGAGGTGGTGTTCACCGTGGACACCGACGAGGTGCGGGTGGCCGAGGACACCGCGGCCGTGGTGATCGCGCCCAGCGTCGTCTCCGACCGGTACGTGCAGCTCACCGATCTCACCGGTGGCGAGAACGCGCTGCGCGACGGCGCGGTGATCCCTCGGGAGCGCACCGCCACCCCGATCGAGCTGGACGAGCTGTACGCGAGCCTGGACACGCTGGTCAGCGCGCTCGGCCCGGACGGCGCCAACTCCGACGGCGCGCTGTCCGAGCTGCTCGACACCGGAGCGGAGAACCTGCGCGGCAACGGGGAGGCGTTCAACGAGAGCGTGCGCAACTTCGCCGACGCGGCCAGGACGCTCTCCGGCTCCGCGGACGACCTGTTCGCCACCGTCGACGAGCTGGGCAGGTTCACCGCCATGCTGGCCGGCAACGACCGGCAGGTCGCCAGCGTGAACCGCCAGCTCGACCTGGTGTGGCGCACCCTCGCCGCCGACCGCGACGAGCTGTCCACCGCCCTGGACGCCCTGGGTGGCGCGCTCGCCGACGTGCAGGCGTTCGTCCGGGACAACCGGGCCGCCATCAAGTCCAACGTGGACAAACTGGCCCGCACCACGCAGCTGCTGGTGGACAACCGGGCGTCGCTCGCCGAGGCCCTCGACGTCGCCCCGCTCGCGGTCACCAACGTGGTCAACTCGTTCGACCCGGCGTCGGGATCCCTGCAGGGCCGCACGAATCTCCTCGAGTACGTGTCCGGCGGAACCGACGCCGAGGACGCGCCGCCGCTGCCGTTGCCGTTGGTCGGGGGTGCGGGGTGATCCGCCGGCTCGCGGCCGCCGCCGCGCTCGTGCTCGCCACCGGCTGCTCGACGGTCGGTGCGGACGGCATCTACGACCTGCCGCTGCCCGGCGGCGCCGACCTCGGCGACCACCCGTACCGGGTCACCGTGCACTTCGCCGACGTACTCGACCTGGTGCCGCAGGCCGCGGTGAAGGTCAACGACGTGGTGGTCGGGGAGGTCGACTCGATCGGCCTGGCCGGCCCGGACGACTGGACCGCCGAGGTCGTGCTGGCGATCAACGGCGACGTCCGGCTGCCCGCCGACGCGACCGCCAGCCTGCGCCAGTCGAGTCTGCTCGGCGAGAAGTTCGTCGAGCTGGCCGAGCCGTCCCGGCCGTCGGACGAGCCGGAGCCGACCGACCGGCTCGCCGACGGCGCGCTGATCACCGCCGACCGGACCAACCGGCACACCGAGGTCGAGGAGGTCTTCGGCGCCCTGTCGCTGCTGCTCAACGGCGGCGGCATCGGCCAGCTGCAGACGATCAACCGGGAGCTGTCGAACGTGCTCGGCGGCAACGAGACCGAGATCAAGGCGTTCCTGGCCAACGTCGACCAGCTGGTGACCAACCTGGACGACCACCGCGCCGACATCACCGCCGCGCTCGACGGGCTCAACCACCTGTCCACCACGCTCGCCGCCCGCGACGACCAGATCGAGGGCGCGCTCACCGACCTCACCCCCGGCCTGCGCGCGCTCAGCCAGCAACGCGGCTCCCTGGTCGCCATGCTCCAGTCGCTCGACCAGCTCTCCGACGTCGCGGTGGAGACCATCGACCGCAGCCGCGCGGACATGGTCGCCGACCTCACCGCGCTCGCGCCGATCCTCGACCGGCTCGCCGACGCCGGCCAGAACCTGCCGCGCGCGCTGGAGATCCTGCCGACGTTCCCGTTCACCGACGAGGTGCTGGCGGGCTCGCAGGGCGACTACCTCAACGTGTTCGTCACCCTCGACCCGCCGCCGGACTTCACCCAGCCACTGCCGCCGCTGCCGCTGGCCGAGAACGGAGGCAGCTGATGCTCACCCGTGCCGTGCGGATCCAGGTCGTCGCGTTCGTCGTGCTGGCGCTGGCGGCGGTCGCGTTCGTCGGCGCCAGGTACGCGGGCCTGGACCGGCTGTTCGGCACCGACTCCTACGTGGTGAGCCTGCGGCTCGAGGACGGCGGCGGCGTGTTCACCAACGGCGAGGTGACCTACCGGGGGGTCGCCGTCGGCCGGGTCGGCGAGTTGCGGCTGACCGACGACGGCATGGAGGCCGACCTGCACATCGACGACGGCGCGCCGCCGATCCCGGCCGACACGAAGGCCGTGGTGGCCAACCGGTCGGCGATCGGGGAGCAGTACGTCGACCTGCGGCCGCGCACCGACGCCGCCCCGTTCCTGGCCGAGGGCTCGGTGATCCAGCGCTCGGACACGAAGGTTCCGCCGCCGGTGACCGACCTGCTCGGCAACCTGTCCGACTTCAGCTCGTCGGTGCCGACCGAGTCGCTGCGCACGGTCGTCGACGAGCTGTACACCGCGATGCGCGGCACCGGCCCGCACCTGCAGGTGCTGATCGACTCGTCGATCTCGTTCACCGAGACCGCGGCCGAGCACCTGCCGCAGACGGTGTCGCTGATCGACGACGGCGCGGTGGTGCTGCGCACCCAGTTGGACTCGTCCGGCGCGTGGCGCTCGTTCTCCAGCAATGCCAAGGCGTTCGCCGCCGAGCTGGCCGACGCGGACGGCGACCTGCGGGAGCTGATCGGCACCGCGCCGAAGGCCGCGACCCAGCTCTCCGAACTGCTGAGCGACACCAACCCCGGCCTGTCCGTGCTGGTCGCGAACCTGCTGACCACGGCGGAGGTCTTCGAGGTGCGCACCGACGGGATGGCGCAGTTGTTCGTGATGATGCCCAAGGCCGTCGCGGCCACGGCGACCGCGATCACCCCGACGTCGAGCAACCTGTCGCTCGCGTTGACGTTCTTCGACCCGCCGCCGTGCGAGTACGAGTCCACCGTGCGCCGGGCGGGCGAGGACACCACCGAGCGCCCGTTCAACACGAAGGCCCGGTGCACGGCGCCGGCCGGGGATCCCCGCCTGGTGCGCGGGTCCCAGCACGCACCGAGCGGCGGGGTGCCCGACCCGGCGGTTCCGGGCGGCGGCACCCGGCTGCCCGGACCGCTCGGCGCACCCGACCTGCCCGGCACCGACGGCCTGGAGGAGCTGCTGTGGCTGACAAGGTGAGGTTCCGCGCGGCGCTCGCGCTGGCGGTGGCGGCGCTCGCGTTCGCGGTGTGGGGCGGCTGGACCTGGTGGCAGGCGAGCACCGACGAGTCCGTCGAGTTCGCGCGGACCCGCGACGAGGTGCTCGCCACCGGCCGCTCGCACGTGACCCTGCTGACCACCCTGGACTCGTCCGATGTGGACGCCGGGATCGACCGATGGTTGGACGTGTCCACCGGCGCGCTGCGCGACGAGCTGGAGTCCACCGACCGGAAGACGCGCGAGACGCTCGCCAAGGGCGGCACGGTCGCCACCGGCCGGGTGCTCGACGCGGCGGTCAGCGAGCTGAACACGCGGGCCGGTACCGCGCAGCTGCTGGTGTCGGTGGAGATCGCCACCAGCACGGCGGGCGGGCCGGAGACGACCAAGCGCAACCGGTTCGTCGCCGGGCTCACCCGCACCGACCACGGCTGGCTGCTGTCCGCCCTCGACCAGGTGCCGCTGGGCACCCGCTGAAGGAGCGTGCGATGACCGCCCAGATCGAGGATGTGGATCTCGACGAGGACGTGGATCTCGACGAGGTCGACGAGGATCCGCCGCCGGGCCGGCGCCGGTGGGGCTGGCTGGTGCTGCTCGTGGTGGCCGCGCTGCTCGCCGGGCTCGGCGGCTGGTTCCTGCTGCGCGCCGACGAGCTGCGGTCCTCGCCGGCCGCGGCCAACGCGGCGCTGGTGGACACCGGCCGCACCGCCGAGGTGAGCGCGGCGGTGAGCACCGCGCTGAACCGGATCTTCTCCTACTCCTACGACCGCACCGGGGAGACCGAGCGCGCCGCGGCCGAGGTGCTGCGCGGCGAGGCGCTGGACACCTACGACCGGCTGTTCGCCCAGGTCCGCGCGCACGCGCCGGAGCAGAAGCTGGTGCTCACCACCCGGGTGGTCAGCTCCGCGGTGCAGGAGCTGACCGACGACACCGCGCGGCTGCTGGTCTTCCTCGACCAGTCGGCCACCCGGGCCGACAAGGGCACCAGCAACGCGGCCGCCGCGCAGCTGTCGGTCACCGCACGGCTCGAGGGCGACCGCTGGGTCGTCACCGGACTGGAACCGCGATGAAAGGCTGTGCCGGAATGACAAATTCGGCAATCGCGACTGTATGCGGGAGCAGAATTATGAATAGGTGATTGTGAAAGGGGTTACTGGTAGGTAACGTCTATTTTGCGTCAGAAATTGATCGACATTTCCAAATCGGGGAAAGGAAAGATCGAAAATGCGCAGAAGTGTGATGGGAAGCCTGGTAGCCGGTCTCGCACTGGCCGCGTCGGCCACCCTGGCCGGCACCGCGTCGGCCCAGCAGGCCACCTGGACGATCACGCCGGGCGGCGACTTCGACGGCCTCGCCGGCGAGACGATCCTGACCATCCAGGAGACGGGGATCCAGCTGTTCTGCTCGTCGTCGACCGCGGGCGGCACCGCCAAGTCCGGCTCCGGGCAGACCAACCCGCTGGCCACGATCCCGGAGACCGGTGGCATCGACTTCATCGACTGCCAGGGCCCGTTCGGCCTGACCTTCGAGGTCGAGCAGGTCGGTGACTGGACGCTGAACGGCTCCGGCTACGACGCCGGCACCGGCGTCACCACCGGCACGATCGACGGCATCACCGCGAACATCGTCGGCCCGTCCTGCAACGCGACGGTCACCGGGTTCGTCGACGCCACCTACACCAACGGCAGCGCCGAGCTCGCGGTCACCCCGAACCCCACGCTGGACATCAGCTACGTGGACCCGAACAACACGTGCCTCGGGCTCATCAGTGAGGGCCAGCACGCCACGTTCGACGGCACCTACGAGATCGACCCGGCGCTGACCGTCACCTCGCCCTGACCCCTGTCGGCCCGCCCGGCCGGAGCGTCCGGCCGGGCGGGCCACCCGAACGAAAGGCGTCCGCGCGGATGGACGGGATCCGACCGGTCAGGCGGCTCGGTGCGGCCTGCGCCGCCGCCGTGCTGGCCTGCCTCGCCACCCCGGTGCCGGCGGGTGCCCAGGACGAGCCGGCCGGGGTCACGGCCGAACTCGCCTACACCTGCCTGTTCCCGTCCGGCGAGCAGCCGGTCGCGCTCGACGTCACCGCGTCGTACCCGGAGGGTGTCGTCGGCGAGCCGGTCCGGCCGGTGGACCCGGTGCTGCTGGTGACCCTGCCGCCCACCGCGCTCGCCGACCTCACCGCCGCCGGTGCCGCCGCGGTGACGGCCGTGGTCCGCCTGGACACCACCGTCACCCGGCCGGGTGGCGAGGTGCCGGGGGCCTGGGCCGGCGCGCACCTCACGCCCGCGCCGCTGCCGGCCGAGGGTGACCTGGTGCTCTCGGCGCCGGCCGAGGTGGAGCGGATCATGCCGGCGGCCGAGGGGGAGGTCACCTACACGGCGGGCGCGCTGTCGGTGGAGTTCACCGGCTACCGGGCCGACGGCACCGCGACCGAGCCCCCGGTGATCGGCGTGGACTGCACGGCCGACCCGTCGCAGGACACCGTGCTGGCGACCGTGCCGGTGTCCGCGGCCCCCTCGGACACCCCCGGTTCGTCGTCGGCGGCGCCACCGCCGGTGCCCGAACTTCCCGGCGGGATCCCGAGCCGGGAGCCCCGGGTGGCCCAGGAGGACGGCGACGTGCCGCCGGAGTGTCACCTGATCGAGGGCGTGGAGTCGACGTACAAGAACCCGTTCTGCGCCTACCTCACCGGCTTCACCACGGTCAAGAAGCTGAACGCGTCTGCGTTCCAGCCGGCCGGGATCCAGAACATCGCGGTCTCCGACTTCGTCGTTCCCTGCGACGCGGGCGAAGGCGGCCTCGTCATCTGCCAGTACGCGCGGACCCAGCCGGACTTCGGTGGCGAGCCGAAGCTGCCGCCCGCGCCGAACTGGTTCCTGAACTTCGGCTTCGTCCCGGTCCACGCCACCATGCAGCTGACCCAGGACGGCCTCGCCGAGGTGGACCAGTGGTCGACGTTCGTCCCCGGGTCCCCGCCACGCTACGACGGGCTCACCACCGTGGAGGTCGACCTGTGGGCGCGCATCTACGACGTCGAGGTCAACGGCGTCCCGCTCGACGTCGGGCCCAACTGCCGCACCGAGGCGGCGATCGACGCCACGCTGACCGCCACCTACGACAGCTACTCGATCAATGAGGGCGGTCTGCTGGAGGGCGAGGTGACCATTCCGGCGTTCGACGGCTGCGGGGTGACCGAGGATCTCGACCCGTTGTTCACCGGCGCCATTTCCGGTCCCAACAACTATGTGCGCATGACGCAGGGTGTGGTCTGCGCGTTCGCCACGAACAAGCGGGGCTGCCCGCCGCAGATTCCGGAACCGCTCTGACTTTTCTTTCTCGGTCCAATTGTCGAAACCGCCCGAGGAGACAAGCATGTCCATTTTCAGAAAGTCCGCGTTGCTCACCGCCGCGCTGGCCACCGCTCTGCTCGGCGTCACCGCACCCGTCGCCGCGGCGACCGACCCGCCGACGCTGGCCGGCGCGTGGGCCCCGCTGAACCGCTGCGCGGTCGACGACCCGGCGATGCTCGCCGCGGACGGCGTCGCGGTGGTCGCGGCCTGCCTGTCGTCCAGCTCGGCCGGCGGCTCGATCACCATCGGCGAGACCACGCTCACCACCGGCGCCAACGACCTGCAGGCCGGCGTGCTCAACCGCGGTGGCGACTACACCCTCGTCGCGCCGGACGGCGGCGCGGTGGTCGGCGATCCGGTCCAGGTCCCCGGTGGTCTGCTGGGCCTGATGTGCCCCAGCGACATCCCGTTCATCTCCGACATCTGCGAGCGGGTGGTCGGCAGTCCGCTCAACCGGGTGACCGCCACCATCGAGGCCGCCGGCACGCCGACGGACTTCAACCTCGGCGCCGGCCTCGGCGTCGGCGAGCCGATCGTGACGCTGCCGGTGAAGATCCGCCTGGACAACCCGTTCCTCGGCTCGAACTGCCACATCGGCTCCGACGACGACCCGATCCTGCTGCGTCCCGCGAACCTGACCCGCCCCACCGGCGGCATGGTCCGCTTCGACGCCGACGGCACTCCGAACCCCACCGGCGAGATGGGCTACATCTCCCTGTCCGGCGCCGACCAGGGCGACAGCACGTTCGCCGTCCCCGGCGCCGACGGCTGCGGATTCCTCGGCCTGCTCAACGGCGCCGTCAACCTCCAACAAGGGCTCCCGTCCCCCGCCGGCGAGAACAGCCTCACCCTCACCAACGCCACCACCAACCTCGGCGGCTTCCAGATCCCCCGCAACTTCGCCCCCACCCAGGGCGAACAACTCTCCACCCGCTGGCACGCCGCCATCACCAACTGACCCCGCGAGTCGTACCTTCCCGGAACGTACGACTCACCGCCCCGGAACGTACGACTCGCGACCTCCGCGAGTCGTACGTTCCCGTCGCGCGAGTCGTACGTTCCGGCGGGTCTTACCGGCGTTCCCTCGGCGTTGGCAGCACCACGTCGGCGGTCGGTGTGCGGGGCAGTGGGCGGCCGGGTGGGGCCGCCCGCAGCACCAGTTCGAGTTCGAACCGCTGGTCCGGGTCGTGCAGCAGGTCGCCGAACGACAGGTCCAGCTGTCGCATTCGGTACCGCACCGTCTGCGGGTGCACCCCGAGCTGCCCGGCCATGTCCTGCACGCTGCCCCGGGTGTCGAGCCACGCGCGCAGCGTCTCCAGCGTGCGTTCCCGCTGCTTGACCGTCAGCCCGCGCAGCGGCGCCATCAGCCGGTCCCGCAACGTTTCCAGCAGCCGGTCGTCGGAGTGCACCAGCACCGTCGACAGGTGCTGCTCGCACCGGACGACCTGCCGGTCGGCGATCACCCCGTGCTGCGCGAGCGACAGCGCCTTGCGTGCCCAGCGCAGCGCGTGCGCCACCGCGTCGAGCCGCACGCACGGGCCGACGGACAGCCGGCAGGCGGGCAGCGCGGCGCGGATGCGGGCGAGCCGGGCCTCGGTGACCACGCCGGGTACCAGCAGGCGCGGCTCGATCCCGTCCAGGTCGGCCAGCACGTCGCCGTCGAGGGTGGGTTTGCGCTGGTTGTGCCCGGTGCCGGGGAGGGTCTGCACCGCGATCGGGGAGGCGTGCTCCGGCACGGTCCACCCGATCAGCTGCGCCAGCTCCGCGATCGCGACGGTCGGGGCTGGCGGGGTCTGCAGGATCATCCCGAGCAGGCGGCGGCGCCAGGTCTCCAACGCGCCGGCCGAGGTGGCCTTGGCCTCCAGGTACCCGTCGAGGGCGACCGAGGCGAGCTTGTCCATGTACGCGAACACCGCGTCGGCCAGCTGCGACATGACGGACGAGGAAAGCCCGTTCCGCTTGCCGACTCGCATCATCCTGCGCCAGGAGACGCGGGCGCCGACCCGGTAGGCGGCCTGGAGGTCGTCGAGGGAACGGCCCTCGCGCATCTCGTTCTGGCCCAGCTTGTGGTGCACCTCGTAGCACTTCTGCGCGGAGGTGTCCGGGTTGGCGATCTGCTCGATGAACAGGTTGAGGGCGTGCTGCACGCCGGCGCGGATGGACTTGCCGTACGGGCCGTCCAGCGGGCGCGCGTAGGCGGGGATCTTGGCCCGGATCTCGTCGACGATCTCGGTGGCGAGGCTCGCCAGCTCCGGCCGGAGGACGTCGGCGAGCCTCCGGGGTAAGACGCCTCCATCGACCCGGTACTCGACCGTCATACGCAGTCTCCTCGCCGCCACCGCGCGTCGTTGAGGGGTGGCACCGTACGTATCGGTCCGATGACGCGATCTGTGACATCTGGATGGAACAAACCGACTGATTCTCAGTCTGGTGACAAAACCACGGCGGAAAACTGTGCGTCCATGACAACTGGCCGCAGTGTATATTCACGCCGGGAAATATTGCTGATTGGAGATGCGGGATGCTGGAGACGATGGAGTCGCTACCGGACGGCCGGGTCGCGCTGCGGTTCACGCGCCGGCTCGCCCACCCGCGCGAGCTGGTGTGGCGTGCGCTGACCGAGCGTGAACACCTGCGCGCCTGGTTCGTCGACATCCTCGACTACGAGCGCTCTCGGCTGGACTTCGCACCCGGTGCCGACCTGGCGTTCGTGGTCGGCGACCTGCCGACGGGTCGAGGCCGGGTCACCGCCCACGACCCGCCCGTGCTGCTCGAGTACACCTGGGACGCCGAGGTCCTGCGCTTCGAACTCGCCGAGGACGGCGACGGCTGCCTGCTCACGTTCACCAACATCGTCGACGGGCCCGAGACCGCGACCGCGGTGGCCACCGGCTGGGACACCGGTCTCGACCGACTGGTCACGTACCTGGGTGGACTGGATGCGGTCGGGTAGCCCGTCGGTGTTCGACCTGCTGGCGGAGCCGAACCGCAGGCGGATCCTCGACCTCCTGTGCGCCGGCGAGCGCAGTGCCGGCGAGTTCGTCGACCACCTGCCGCTCGCTCAGCCCACGGTGTCCAAGCACCTCAAGCTCCTGCGTGACGCCGGCCTGGTCGAGGTCCGGCAGGATGCCCAGCGCCGCGTCTACCGGCTGCGTCCGGCCCCGCTGGCCGAGGTCGACGCCTGGCTGGAGCCGTACCGCGCGCACTGGCGCGCTCGTATCGACGCCCTTGAGCGACACCTCGACACGGTGGTGGAAGCCGATCGGGGTCCGAGGTCGTGAATCCAGCGGGCCCGTGCTAGTATCGAACAGGCGTTCGAGTTGTGTGCTGCCTTCCCCGCGGCGCGTGCGGAGTCGTAGGGGAGGCAGGTATGCGGATGCCGGCGTTGGGTGCGTCGCTGGCCACTTCCGGTGCGGTCGGGGTGGCCAGCGACCTGACGACGGCGCCGTCCGGTCGGGTGCGGATGCTACCCGTGCATCCCGACCTGGCGGCTCTGTTCCCGTGGGGCGGTCTGCGCCGGGGGAGCACGGTGTCCGTGCGCGGCTCCACGTCGTTGCTGCTGGCTCTGCTGGCCGAGGCCACCGCGGGTGACTCCTGGGCCGCCGTGGTCGGCCTGCCCGACGTGGGCATGGTCGCCGCGGCGGAGCTGGGGGTGGCGGTCGACCGGGTGGCCCTGGTGCGTAATCCCGGCGCCGAACATCCCAGGGTGGTGGCGGCGCTCCTGGACGGCATGGACCTGGTGGTCACCGCCCGCGGCCGCCTGACGGATGCGCAGGCGCGTCGCCTGTCGGCCCGTGCCCGCCACAGAGGTGCCGTCCTCCTGACCACCGACCCCTGGCCCACCACCGACGTGGACCTGTACCGCACCACCACCCACTGGTCCGGCCTGGGCGAAGGTCACGGCCACCTCACCCACCGCGAGACCACGATCCGATCCCAGGGTCGAGGCGCCGCCACCCGCCCGGTCCACGTCGCTCTGCAACTTCCCGGCCGTGCCGGTGCCGTCGCTCCCGTCCCGGCGCCCCACCTCCACCGAGTCCGCGCCGCGAGTCCCCGCGTGATCCCCCGCACGGCGCCCGTTCCCAACCCGCGAGTCCCCCGCTCGCAACGCCGAACCCGCCGAACCGGAACATCGGAATCACCGGACGGCAGCGCGTCTCTCGTCGGACGGCAGTGTGGGGCTCGCGGAGTTCGCGAGCCCGTACACGTGCGAGTCCCACGTCGCGTCGCGCGAGTGTCCACGTCGTGCGTTCCCGGTGCGCGAGTTCGGCGTTCGTGGGTCGTGTCGGGGCGTGTGCGGGTGCTGTCGCAAGGGCTCCGCGCCTCTCCGGTGAAGGCGTTTGACACCCTCCCTGATCGAACGTAAGTTCGAAACATGAACAGCAACCGGGCACCGCATCGCATGCTCGTCGTGTGGTGTCCGGACTGGCCGGTGACCGCCGCGAGCGCGGCGGCCGCGGCACTCCCACAGCGGCCTGTCGCAGTGGTCACCGGCACCCTCGTCGTCGCGGCGAACGCGTTGGCCAGGTTCGAGGGCGTCCGCCGCGGGATGCGGCGGCGTGAGGCGCAGGGCCGTTGTCCCGAACTCACCGTCCTCCCCGACGACCCCGACCGCGACGCCCGGCTGTTCGAACCCGTCGCCGCCGCGGTGGAGGAACTCGCGGTCGGCGTCGAGATCGTCCGGCCCGGCATCGTCGCCGTGCCGGCGCGTGGTCCGGCCGGTTACTTCGGCGGTGAGGAGGTCGCCGCCGAGCGCATCATCGACCAGGTCGCCACCCGCACCGGCGCGGAGTGCCAGGTCGGCGTGGCCGACGGCCTGTTCGCCGCCGTCCTCGCCGCCCGGCGCGGCCTGGTCATCGCCCCCGGCGCGACCCCGGAGTTCCTCGCCCCGCTGAGCATCCGCGAGCTGCACCGCCCCGCCGAGGCCCAGGACCGCGCCGAACTGGTCGACCTGCTCCGCCGCCTCGGCCTGCGCACGCTGGGCGCGTTCGCCGAGATCCCCGAACGCGACATCTCCGCCCGCTTCGGCGCCGACGCCGTCCAGGCGCACCGACTGGCCGCCGGCCGCGAGGAACGCCCACCCGCCCGTCGCGCCCCACCGCCCGAGCTGACCGTCACCGAACCCCTCGACCCCCCGGTCGAACGGGTCGACGCCGCCGCGTTCGTCGCCCGCCACCTGGCCGAACGCCTGCACACCGTCCTCGCCCGGCACGGCCTGGCCTGCACCCGCCTCGCCATCCACGCCGCCACCCCCGCCGGCGAGGAACGCGAACGCGTCTGGCGCTGCGCCGAGCCCCTGACCCCGAACGGCATCGCCGACCGGGTGCGCTGGCAACTCGACGGCTGGCTCCGCGACACCAGGCTCTCCGCCGGCATCACCAAGCTGACCCTCACCCCCGTCGAGGTCATCGAGGGCACCACCCTCCAACTGGACCTGTGGCGCGGCGAAGGCCGAGCCGAGGCCGACGAACGCGCCGCCCGAGCGATGGTCCACGTCCAGGGCCTGCTGGGCCCCGAATCCGTGGTCACCCCCGTCCTCGGCGGCGGCCGCACCCCCGCCGAACGGGTCCACCACGTCCCCTGGGGCGACGAACGCGTCCCCGCCGCCACCCCGAACGCGCCCTGGCCAGGTCGCGTACCCCCGCCAACCCCCGCCACGGTTCCTCCGGTTCCGTTACCCGCCACCCTCACCGACCCAGGCGGGCGCCCCGTCTCCGTCACCGCTCGCGCCGAGCTGACCGCGCCCCCCGCGCACCTGTCCTGGAACGGCCGTCGACGCCCGGTGGTCGCCTGGTCCACCCCCTGGCCCGCGGACGAACGCTGGTGGACCGAGCCCATTCACCGCACGCGCCTCCAACTGGTGGTAGCCGAGTCCGAAAAGGACAGCCAAACCGCGCTCCTCCTCACCCTCACCGGCGAAAAGTGGACAGTAGAAGGGATGTACGACTGATGCCAAGGGACCCCCGATCCTGCCGCGAATGCCGAACCCTGGACGGAAGCTGCAGACAGTTCGTCATCGGCCACCCCGACCCGGTGTGCGTCGCCGGCTACCCCAGCCACCGGCGGCAACCGGTCAACCCCGACCTGTTCGGCCTCGACCTGCTGATCCCAGCCCCACGCCGTTCCCCGGAGAACGCCCGCACCCACTGAAGGCGCCCATGAACCATCCCCCCGCCGAGACGGTCCACAACGGACAAAGCGACGTACCGTTCCCGCACCTCCCCACACCGCGCTCCGCGCCACCCACACCGCGAGCAGCGCCACCGCCGCGAGCAGCGCCACCCACACCGCGAGCAGCGCCACCACCCGCACGCCCGCCCGCACCGCGATCCGCCTCATCACAACCCGCGCGCCCGCCCGCGTTGCGACCCGTGCCACCACCGCCGCGACCCACGCGACCACTCACACCGCGACCCACATCGCGAGCTGAGCGGCCGTCCGTCCCGCCACCACCCGCTCCGCACCCACCCGCGCCACCGCCGCGAGCTGTGCCGCCGCTCGCGCCGTCCTCCGCGCACCATTCCGCATCGCGGTCCGTGCCGTCCCCTTCCGTGTCGGAAACGGCGCCATCGTCGCGACCTGTGCCGTCCTCCCCGTCCGCGCGCCCTTCCGCGTCCCGACCCGCAGCGCCGCGATCCGTGCCACCGTCCGCACCTTCTACCGCGCCTCCTTCCGCGTCGCTGCCCGTGCCGCCGTTCGCGCCCGCGCCCGTGCGTCCTCCCGCGTCGCGATCCGCGCCGCCGCCTGTGCCGTCCTCCGCGCCTCCGCTCCCGCCCGCGTCGCCTTCCGCGGTCCCAGCCAGGCCGGAACCAGCCCCGGGCTCCTGGCCCCGCTCCGCCATCACCACCCACCGGGCCATGATCCAGGCCGCCATCTGCGCCGCCATCCGCCCGCCGACCGGAACCCCCTGATGGGCTGGAACAACCCCCCGGTCACCTGGTCCGAACTGGAACGCATCCTCTCCGGCCGCCCACCCGACCCGCCCGGCGACGGCGGCGACAGCCCCGCATGGACCAGACGCCGCGAGCGCTACACCGCCCCCGCCGGCGGCGGCGCCCCCGAACCCACCGACCTCGCCGGCGCCGACACCCGCGTCCCCTACGCCGAACTCCACTGCCACTCCAACTTCAGCTTCCTCGACGGCGCCAGCCACCCCGAGGAACTCGTCGAGTCCGCCGCCCTGCTCGGTCTCGACGCGCTCGCCATCACCGACCACGACGGCATGTACGGCGTCGTCCGCTTCGCCGAGGCCGCCCGGGAGCTCGGCGTGCGCACGGTCTTCGGCACCGAACTCTCCCTCGGGCTCAGCCAACCCCAGAACGGCGTCGCCGACCCGGAAGGCGAGCACCTCCTCCTGCTCGCCACCGGCACCACCGGGTACGGCCGCCTCTGCCGCGCCATCACCTCCGGCCAGCTCGCCGACCACAGCGAGAAAGGCCGCCCGGTGTACGACCTCGCCGAGGTCGCCGAGGAGACCCGGGGCGAGTGCGTCGTCCTGACCGGGTGTCGCAAGGGCGCGGTCCGAACAGCACTGACCCAGGGACCACAGGCGGCCTTCGAGGAACTCAACAAGCTCGTCGACCTCTTCGGCCACGACCACGTCTTCGTCGAGCTGATCGACCACAACCTCCCGCTCGACACCGCGCACAACGACCTGCTCGCCGAGCTGGCCCTCGAACTCCACCTCCCGCTCGTCGCCTCCAACGCCGTGCACTACGCCCAGCCCAACCGGGGCGACCTGGCCGCCGCGGTGGCCGCCGTGCGTGCCCGCCGGTCGCTCGACGAGCTGGACGGGTGGCTCCCGCCCGCTCCCACCGCCTACCTGCGCTCCGGCGCCGAGATGGGCCGCCGCTTCGCCCGCTACCCGGGCGCGGTGCACCGGGCCGCCATGCTCGGCCTCGAACTGGCCTTCGACCTCAAGCTCGTCGCGCCCGAGCTACCGCTGTTCGAACGACCCGGCCACACCGAGATCAGCTACCTGCGCGAACAGACCTACGCCGGCGCCCGCCTGCGCTACGGCACCGAGGACCAGAACCCGAAGGCCTACGCCCAACTCGCGCACGAGCTGAAGGTCATCGAGGAGCTCAACTTCCCCGGCTACTTCCTGATCGTCGCCGACATCGTCGACTTCTGCCGCCGCAACGGGATCTACTGCCAGGGTCGCGGCTCGGCCGCCAACTCCGCGGTCTGTTACGCGCTGGGCATCACCAAGGTCGACGCGGTCCGCTGGGAGCTGCTGTTCGAACGCTTCCTCGCCCCCGCCCGCGACGGCCCGCCCGACATCGACATCGACATCGAGTCCGACCGCCGTGAGGAGGTCATCCAGTACGTCTACGACCGCTACGACCGCCGGCACGCCGCCCAGGTCGCCAACGTCATCACCTACCGTGCCAAGTCCGCGGTGCGCGACATGGCCCGCGCGCTCGGCTACTCGCCCGGCCAGCAGGACGCGTGGAGCAAGCAGATCGACCGCTGGGGCCCGCTGAAGTCCACAGTGGACGACAATGACCACGACGTGCCGGTGCAGGTGCTGGAACTCGCCGGGCAGCTGGAGCAGTTCCCCCGGCACCTCGGCATCCACTCCGGCGGCATGGTCATCTGCGACCGCCCGGTCAGCGAGGTCTGCCCGGTCGAACGGGCCAAGATGGACAACCGCACGGTCCTGCAGTGGGACAAGGACGACTGCGCCGCCGCCGGCCTGGTCAAGTTCGACCTGCTCGGCCTCGGCATGCTCTCCGCGCTGCGGTACATGGTCGAGCTCGTCGCCGCGCACCACCGCACCGACGTGCGCATCGACGATCTCGACCTCGGTGACCCGCGCGTCTACGAGATGCTCGCCCGCGCCGACGCGATCGGGGTGTTCCAGGTGGAGAGCCGGGCGCAGCTGGCCACCCTGCCCCGGATGAGGCCGAAGGAGTTCTACGACCTCGTGGTCGAGGTCGCGCTGATCCGCCCCGGCCCGATCCAGGGCGGCTCGGTGCACCCCTACATCCGCCGCCGCAACGGGCAGGAGCCGGTCACCTACGACCACCCGCTGCTGGAACGGGCGCTGGCCAAGACCCTCGGCGTGCCGCTGTTCCAGGAACAGCTGATGCAGATGGCCGTCGACGTCGCCGACTTCACCCCGGGCGAGGCCGACGAGCTGCGCCGCGCGATGGGCGCAAAACGGTCCACCTTCCGGATGGAGCGGCTGCGCGAGCGGTTCTACGACGGCGCGGCCGCGCACGGCATCGACGCCGAACTGGCCGAGCGGATCTACGAGAAGCTGATGGCGTTCGCCAACTTCGGCTTCCCGGAGAGCCACGCGCTGAGCTTCGCCTACCTGGTGTTCGCCAGCGCCTGGTTCAAGCTCTACTACCCGGCCGCCTTCTGCGCCGCACTGCTGCGCGCCCAGCCGATGGGCTTCTACTCGCCGCAGTCGCTGGTCGCCGACGCTCGCCGGCACGGGGTCACCGTGCTCGGCCCGGACATCAACGCGAGCCTGCCGCACGCCACCCTCGAGGGGTCGGGGCCAGCGGTGCGCCTCGGTCTCGGCTCGGTCCGCACCCTCGGCGACGACCTCGCCGAGCGCCTGGTCGCCGAACGCGACACGCACGGCCCGTACCGGGACATGGTCGACCTGACCCGGCGAATCACCCTGACCAGGCCGCAGGTGGAGGCCCTGTCGACGGCCGGCGCGTTCGACTGCTTCGGCATCGGGCGCCGCGCGGCGCTGTGGTCCGCCGGCGCGGTCGCCGCCGAACGCCCCGGCCGGCTGCCCGGCACGACGGTCGGCGCGAGCGCGCCCGCGCTGCCCGGCATGAGCCCGCTGGAGCTGGCGGTCGCCGACGTGTGGGCGACCGGCCTGTCGCCGAACACGTTCCCCACCGAGTTCGTCCGCGAGCGCCTGGACGAGCTCGGCGCCGTCCCGATCGTCAAGTTGTCCGAAGTGGACGGCGGCACCCGGGTCCTGGTCGGCGGCGCGGTGACCCACCGCCAGCGCCCGGCGACCGCCGGCGGCGTGACGTTCCTGAACCTGGAGGACGAGACCGGGATGGTGAACGTGGTCTGCTCGCGCGGCCTGTGGTCGCGCTACAGCCGGATCGCGCGGAACTCCTCGGCGCTGCTGGTCCGCGGCCTGCTGGAACGCGCGGAAGGGGTGACGAGCCTGCTCGCCGACCACCTTGAGCCGCTGAACCTGAGCATCGCCGCCAAGTCCCGCGACTTCCGCTGATCGACTTTCGTCGACGCGAAAGCCCGGTGAAAGCACGGCGGAGAACCTGGTGGAGTCGGTTCTGGGGACCGACGAAAAACCGAAAAACTCAAGAGGGTGGGTACGAAATGATCAAGAAGGCAGCGATCACGCTCGGCGCGTCGCTCGCGCTCGCCGCCGGCGGTGCCATGTTCACCGCACCGGTCGCGCACGCGGACAGCAGCGCCAGTACAACCGGCGCCAGGGCGACCTTCACCTCGTACGGTGAGGTCTTCCGGCTGTACGACACCAAGTGCGACGGCAACCCCGTGTACCTCGTCTACTCGGTCAACAACGGCACCGAGAACCGGCACAACTTCAGTGGCGGGTGCGGCGAGAGCGCGAAGTACAACAAGTCGTTCGCCGAGGGTGCCTACGTCGAGTACAAGGCATGCGTGGACATCCGGCCCGGCATCGACAAGTGCTCGGGCTGGTCGGACGACAACGCCTGACGCGGGTCGACCGAGGACGGCCTACCGGGAACCTTCCTGCTGGGCCGTCCTTCGGGCGTAAGATCCTGGAATGCCCGGTTTCGAGATCGGCAAGGACGGGCTTGCCGTCATCGTGGTCGGTGTCGACGGCGGCGAGCGCGCGCAGAACGCCGCCGCCTGGGCGACCGGGCTCGCTCGGCGGGAGCGCGCCCGGCTGGTGCTCGTCTACGTCGAGCCGCTGACCAGCCCCGCCTACTGGTCGCCGATCGGCATGGCCACGGCGGCCGAGGCCGCGTCGGAGTTCGTCCAGGAGCTGCGGGAGTCCGCCGAGCGCTACCTCGACGCGGTCGGCGTCCGCTGGGAGCTGGTGCACTACCGGGGGGATCCGGCGCACGGGCTGGAGGCCGTCGCCGAGGACCGGCGGGCCGACTGCATCGTGGTCGGCCGGGGTGGCGGCGTGCCGAAGACCCTCGTCACCGAGGCTCGCCGGCCCGTCGTGATCGTTCCCTGACGCCGTGCGGCCGGGGGCGGTCGGGTAGTCCTTGAGCACCTCCAGGCGCTCGCCGACCTCACCGCCGCCGGTGCCGCCGCGGTGGGGCACTGTGTCCCTGGTGGCGCCTAGGGTGCGACGCATGACCGAACGCGACGAGGACTACCGGGACGCCGTGCTGCCCGGCATGGTGTGGACCGACCGGCACTTCGAGCGGTGCACGTTCGTGGAGGCCGACCTGCGCGGGATGGTCACCAAGGGCTGCACGTTCACCGACTGCGACTTCACCCGCACCGACCTCGGCGAGTCGAAGCACAGCTCGACCGCGTTCCGCAACTGCACGTTCCGCCGCACCACGCTGACCGAGAGCGAGTTCGCGGCGTGCAGTCTGATCGGGTCCACGTTCGTGGAGTGCCGGTTCCGGCCGTGGAAGATCGCCGACACCGACCTGACGTTGGCCAGCCTCACCGAGGCCGCCCTGCGGAAGACCACGCTCGCCGGCCTGCGCCTGCGCGAGACCAACCTCATCGGCGCCGACCTGCGGGACGCCGACCTGCGCGGCACCGACCTGCGCGGTGCCCGCCTGCACGAGACCAAGCTCGACGGCGCCGACCTGCGTGGCGCCAAGCTCGACGCCACCGGCCTGACCCACGCCAAGCTCGCCGGCGCCCTGGTCGACCTGGACACCGCCGTCGCGTTCGCCGCCGCCCACGGGCTCCGCATAGAGCCGTGAGGGTGACCTTCGGGACTCGAAGGTCACCCTCACGGCATCAGGCCGGGCGCTCCCGGCCGGGGAGCTCGACGATGTGGCCGGCGGAGACGAGCTCGCCGATGGCTTCGGGGAGCAGGTAGGCGGTGCCGCCGCCGGGCTGGTCGAACCACGGGATCGCGGAGCCGGTCAGCACCTGCACCGGCTGACGGACCCGGTACGCGTGGTACGGCCGGTCGATCCACTCCGGCGGCAGCGAGCGCTCGGCGAACGGAGTGCTCAGCACGTAGACCAGGTTCCCGTCGTCGTCGCCGAAGCGGTCGAACTCCATGCCCGGTTCGAGCTCCACCAGACGCTTGCCGCGGAACAGGGTCAGCGGCGGCTCACCGGGCAGCGGGCCGATCGGCCACTCCTGGTTGCCGCCGGCGGACGCCGCGCCGCCGCCCGAACCCGAGCCCGAACCCGCTGCCGAAGCCGGCCGGGCGATCGTGGTCGCGGGCTCCGGCAGCCGCTCGCCCCGGGGCGGGGAGTCGGTGTGGAACTCCGGCCGGGACGGGACGAACGGCGAGTCCACCCGCGTGGCGTCGGCACCCACCGGCTCCCGGTCGACCCGGGTCGGCTCGGAGCGCATGGGGTCACGCTGGATCTGGGTGGCCTCGGCGTGCATGGGGTCACGCGGGGCGTCCTGGCGCATCGGGTCGCGGTGCGGTGCGCCGAACGGGGAGTCCGGCCGCGGGTCGAAGCCCAGGTCGGGGCGTTCCGAGCGCGGGTCGAGCCCCGGTTCCGGGCGTTCCGAGCGCGGGTCGAACCCCGATCCCGGACGTTCCATGCGCGGGTCGAACCCTGGAGCTGAACGGTCCATGTGGGGGTCGAGCCCTGGTCGTTCCGAGCGTTGGTCGGGTCCTGGTTCTGGACGGTCCATGCGTGGGTCGAATCCCGGGCGTTCTGACCGCGGGTCGAACCCTGGTTCGGGACGGTCCATGTGGGGGTCGAGCCCTGGGCGTTCCGACCGTGGGTCGAACCCTGGTTCGGGACGGTCCATGTGGGGGTCGAATCCTGGTCGTTCCGAGCGTTGGTCGGGTCCTGGTTCTGGACGGTCCATGCGTGGGTCGAACCCCGGGCGTTCCGAACGTGGATCAAGCCCTGGTTCCGGGCGTTCCATGCGGGGGTCGAGTCCCGCATCGGGGCGTTCCATGCGTGGATCGAGTCCCGGTTCGGGACGCTCCATGCGCGGGTCGAATCCCGGTTCCGGGCGTTCCATGCGCGGGTCGAAGCCCGGTTCGGGACGCTCCATGCGCGGGTCGAAACCAGGTTCGGAGCGGTCGCCGAACGGGTCGAAGCCCGGTTCCGGGCGGTCCGACCGGGTGGGGTCGTACGCGCCGTTCTGCCGGTCGGGGAGTGGGGGCTCGAAGCCGCCGTCCCGGTTCGGGCGGTCGAAGTCGTCCTGGTGGGGGTCGAACCGGCCGCCGCCGTCGAACGCGGGGTCGAACTGGTTGGCACCGGAGCCGAACGGCGAGTCCGGGCGCTCCATCATCGTCGGCGGGTCGAAACCGCGGTCGACCGGCGGGCTGAGCTGCGTCTCCGCCAGGTCCGGCGTCGGCTCGGGACGGTCGAAGCCGCGCGGAGAGTCGGGTCTGCGCGGTGGCTCGGGCGCCCGGCGGTCGGGCGGTGTGAACCCCGGCGCCATCCCGTTCGACAGGGCGAAGTCGCCCGGGTCGTCACTCGGCGGCGGCACCGGGCCGGGCATCGCGGGCGGCGGGGGCGGCGCGCCGGCGGACTGCCACCGGTCGGCGTCCAGCAGCAGCTTGCCCAGCAGGAACGCCGACGCGTCCGCGACGTCCTCGAACATCGCGGGCGCCACGAACTCGCGGTCGAACCAGCCGACCCGCCAGCCGTCCTCGGTCTGGTCCATCGTCCACGCCCGGCCGGTCGGCGGACCGATCCGGTACGCCGTCCCCGGGATCCCCAGCTCGTCCAGCCGCGTCCGCAACGCGTCCACGGTCCGCCCGGGCGGACCCTGCGACGGCAACGCCGCCGGCGGCGGTCCACCAGGCCCACCAGGCCCACCCGGTCCGCCAGGAACCGGCAGCGCCCGCGTCGGCGCGGGCGGCGGTGGCGGTGCCGGCGGCGGCTGCTGCACCCGTGGCCCGCCAGGTCCCGGCCCGGCCCCCAGGAACGCCGCGGCCGCCGAGCGCGTCGCGTCGTCCACCATCGGCACCTGGAAGTGCCCGCGCACGATGTGCTCCACCAGCTCCGGCTCCGGTGCCACGTCGTGCTCACGC
Source organism: Actinophytocola gossypii (assembly GCF_025165815.1). Lineage (GTDB taxonomy): Bacteria > Actinomycetota > Actinomycetes > Mycobacteriales > Pseudonocardiaceae > Actinophytocola > Actinophytocola gossypii. Next base: position 33,092 of record NZ_JAFFZE010000017.1, read on the forward strand.
AAGTAGTAGTTCACCGCCGCCGGCCAGATCCACGTGCCGTCGGTGTGGAACGCCACCGGCACGGCCGGCCGTCCGTCCGGGTCGAACCGGTCGATGTCGTACCCGCGCGCCGGCCCGACGACCGGCGCCGAGTCCAGGTACCGCAGCACGTCGCCCAGGTCGTCGTGGTCCACCGGCGGCCGGTTCACCGAGGGCCGCCCGTCCTCACCCGGCGGACCGTCGAAGATCCGCGCCACCCGGAACCTCGGCGCGGGCGCCGACGAGAGCCGCCGACGCAGCCACGCCGGCACGTTGTCCTCCGTACGGGGGAACAGCCGCATGTCGTCCGGGTAGGCCTGCGGCGGGGGCGGGTTGTCCCACGCCGGCTCCTCCCGGTCGTACTCCAGGTTGTAGCTGGACGGGTGGTCGAGCCGGTACCTGGCGTTGAACCAGGTCCCGCGCCCCTCGCGGTACATGCCCCCGCGCAGGCGGGCGAACAGGCCCTGCAGGTCGGCGGGCATCGTCCACGGCTCGGTGCCGCCGTCGGAGAAGACGACCTGCCCGGTCGCCTCCGAGTAGCGGCCGACCGCCCGGTAGTCGATGGTCAGCCGCTCCCAGTCGTCGGGGGCGACCCGCAGCATGGCCAGCCCGATCTGCTTGACCAGGGCGTCCTGCTCAGTGGGGGTTAGCTGGGTCGGTTGTGCCACGCTCACATCTTCCCTTGTCGCTCCGCCAGCGGCTCGGTACGCACCTGAGCCGCTGTCCACCTTCGCAGAACCGTGGGCGAGGATGTCGACACGTGATCTCCTCACCGCACCATCCGCCCGCACGTGCACGGGTCGCGGGCGCCGCCCTCGCCGCGCTCGGCGGGGTGGCACTCGCTGTTCAGGGCCGCGTCAACGGCCAACTCGGACAGCTCATGGACGACGGGGTCTTCGCCGCTCTCATCTCCTTCGGCGTCGGCGCCGTGCTGCTGGCGGTGGCCGTCTCCTTGACCCCGTCAGCCCGCGCCGGTCTGCTCCGGCTCCGAAACAGCGTACGTGGTGGACGGCTCCGTGTCTGGCAGTGCCTTGGCGGCGCCTGCGGTGCGTGGTTGGTCACCACCCAGGGCCTCACGGTCTCGATCCTGGGTGTGGCGGTGTTCACGGTGGCCGTCGTCGCGGGGCAGACGGTGGCGGGGCTGGTGGTGGACCGCCGGGGCGTCGGCCCGGGGGAGGCCCGGCCGATCACCCTCTCGAGAGCGGCCGGGGCCGGGATCGCGGTGGTCGCCGTGGTCGTCGCGGTGTCCGACCGGATCGCGCTCGGCGGTAGCGGCCTCTGGTGGGCGGTGCTGCCCGCGGTGGCCGGAGTGGGCCTGGCCTGGCAGCTCGCCGTGAACGGGCTGGTGCGGGTCGAGTCGGCGAACGTCGTGGTGCCGACCCTGGTCAACTTCGGCGTCGGCACCGTGGTGCTGGTCCTCGCCGCCGCCGTCGACCTGGCCGTTCGCGGCCTGCCGCGGCCTCCGCCGGATGACTGGTGGCTCTACATCGGCGGCGTGCTCGGCATCGTCACGGTGCTCACGGCGGTGGTGGCGGTGCGCTTCACCGGGGTGCTGCTGCTCGGCCTCGGCTCGGTCGCCGGGCAGCTCGCCGGGGCCGTGGTGCTCGACCTGGTGGCGCCCACGGCTGGTGGCCTGTCGACGACCAGCGTCGTCGGCGCCGCGCTCACCATGGTGGCGGTGGCCGTGGCCGCCGTCCGCCGGTGATTCAATGGCAGCGTGAGCGCGACGATCCTGGACGGCAAGGCCACCCGCGAGAAGATCTTCGACGACCTGCGGCTGCGCGTGCGCGCGCTGGCCGAGCGGGGCGTCGTCCCCGGCCTCGGCACGGTCCTCGTGGGTGACGACCCGGGTTCGCACTCCTACGTCCGGGGCAAGCACCGCGCGTGCGAGAAGGTCGGCATCACCTCGATCCGCCGCGACCTGCCCGCCGACACCACCCAGGCCCAGCTGCACGCCGTGATCGACGAGCTGAACGCCGACCCGGCCTGCACCGGCTACCTGATCCAGCTGCCGCTACCCGGTCACCTCGACGCAGGCGCCGCCCTGGAACGAGTCGACCCGGCCAAGGACTCCGACGGCCTGCACCCCACGAACCTCGGCAAGCTCGTCCTCGGCGAGACGGGTCCGCTCCCGTGCACGCCGAGGGGCATCGTCGAGCTGCTCACCCGCTACGACGTGCCGATCGCCGGCGCCCGCGCGACGGTCGTCGGCCGAGGCGTGACGGTGGGTCGCCCCCTGGGCCTCCTGCTCACGCGTCGTAGCGAGAACGCCACGGTGACCCTGTGCCACACCGGTACGAAGGACCTGGCCGCCGAGGTCGGCCGAGCCGACATCGTGGTAGCGGCGGCCGGCAACCCGGCGCTGATCACCCCCGAGATGGTCAAGCCCGGCGCCGCCGTGCTGGATGTGGGCATCACCCGAACGGACCAGGGCCTGGTCGGCGATGTTCACCCGGACGTGCGAAATGTGGCCGCGTACCTGGCCCCGATCCCCGGCGGAGTGGGCCCGATGACCGTGGCGATGCTGTTGGAGAACACGGTGAGCGCGGCGGAGCGGAGCCTGGCATGACGACCCCGCAGCGCAGGCGCCACCCGGTGCTGGCGCACCTGCCGTTCGGCCTGGTGATGGGGGTCGTCGCGCTCGGGTTGGTGCGGATCATCATGTACCACTGGCGCGAGGGCACCGTGTTGATGGGCGGCGCGCTGATCCTGGCGGCGGGCCTGCGGGTGCTGCTGTCGGACGAGCAGGCGGGACTGATCGCGATCCGCAGCCGAGCCGTGGACGTGCTGACCTACACCGGCTTCGGCGTCTGCATGATGGCCGTCGCCCTCACCATCGAGAACTGATCGACGACGAGCATCGGCCCATCGGGGTTCTTGGAGTCCCGCACCGCGAGCTTGCCTGGAAGATGGGCGAGTTCGACGCAGACTCGACGCGGTTTTCGTCCATTCCACCGCTGAAACTGCTCTTACGCCAGACCGGTGAGGTCATGCGGTCACTCCCAGGATTGCCGCCGGCAGCGAACGGCACCACCCGCAGCGTCACGTTGACGCGCTCGGCCACCTCAGCCAGGTACCGCAGCTGATCGCGGATGACCTCCCGCCCACCCACGTGATAGCGCAGAACCGGCTCGGCAACGATCGCGATGAGCTTCGGCCCACCGAACTTCCGAAGCACCCGCTGACGCTGGACCCCTGCCGACCCCCCGCTCGTCGATCGCCCTTCGGTCCGCCAGCATCCCGACCTCGGCGAAGAGAGCTTCCATGTACGGCACGGTCTGCAGCAGTCCCGGGATCAGCAGCGGCTGGTACTCGACGATCGCGGTCGCCCGAGATTCGAGGATCCGCACCGCGGCGATTCGGGACTCGTATGTCCCCTGGCGTTGCCACAGGCCGGGTTGGCCCGCCCTCCTCGCCAGCGCCAGCAACTCGTGGCGCTCCTCACCCCGCACCCCGTAGCGTGACCAGCGACGCCACGTCCTCCACGCCCTGCGCCCGCTTCCCCGTCCCCATCTTCGACAGGTGCCCCTGGCCCACCCCGACCCGGTCCGCCACCTGCGCCAGCGTCAGCCCACACGCCTCCCGCAACCGCCGCAGCTCCTCGCCCAGTACCTCTGATCCCGTCTCCCATGTCGCGCACATGATTCCGCGCGAAACCGCAGGATTTCGGCATCGGCGCCGGAGACCACCCGAAGGGCGGCGACCCTAGTCACCCGCGCAAGCACTTCGGGCCACCTGGTTGCTAGCCTCCGAAGCACCGCTGTTCCTTTTGGGAGGGATCTCCGTGGCAAGCAAGCCTGCCGTCAAGGTCACCGTCACCGGCGCCGCCGGTCAGATCGGGTACGCGCTGCTGTTCCGCATCGCCTCCGGGCAACTGCTCGGCCCGGACGTGCCGGTGCGCCTGTCGCTGCTGGAGATCCCGCCGGCCCTCAAGGCCGCCGAGGGCACCGCCATGGAACTCGACGACTGCGCCTTCCCGCTGCTCGCCGGCATCGACATCACCGACGACGCCAAGCGCGCCTTCGACGGCGTGAACGTCGCCATGCTCGTCGGCGCCCGCCCGCGCACCAAGGGCATGGAGCGCGGCGACCTGCTCGAGGCCAACGGCGGCATCTTCAAGCCCCAGGGCGAGGCCATCAACGCCGGCGCGGCCGACGACGTCCGGGTCCTCGTCGTGGGCAACCCGGCGAACACCAACGCCCTGATCGCCAAGGCCCACGCCCCCGACGTGCCCGGCGAGCGGTTCACCGCCATGACCAGGCTCGACCACAACCGCGCGCTGTCCCAGCTCGCCGCCAAGCTCGGCGTCGCGGTCACCGACATCGCCAAGATGACGATCTGGGGCAACCACTCCGCCACCCAGTACCCCGACCTCTTCCACGCCGAGGTCGGCGGCCAGAGCGCGGCCGCCGCCGTGAACGACGACGCCTGGCTGCGCGACACCTTCATCCCGACCGTCGCCAAGCGCGGCGCGGCGATCATCGAGGCCAGGGGCGCGTCCTCGGCCGCGTCGGCCGCCAACGCCGCCGTCGACCACGTCCACGACTGGGTGAACGGCACCGACTGGACCTCGATGGCGGTCGTGTCCGACGGCTCCTACGGCGTCCCGGAGGGCCTGATCTCGTCGTTCCCGGTGCGCTGCGCCGACGGGAAGTGGGAGATCGTCCAGGGACTGGAGATCGACGACTTCTCCCGGGAGAAGATCGACGCCTCGGTGGCCGAGCTGACCGAGGAGCGCGACGCCGTACGGGGTCTCGGGCTCATCTGATCCCGCGGGTCCGGCGTTACGGGTGTGGCGCCGGTGACACCGGATCGCGTGAACCTCGGTTCAGCTCACGTCACGAGGGAAATCCCTGGTCATCTCACTTCCGACCGAACCGCGAGGAGCGGATCGAAGGAGGAGGGCCAGGAAATGACTACCGATGCCATTCACGCCGAGTTCGTGGCGCTGTACGACGGCGCCACCCCGGTTCGTTCGCGCTGGTCCTACCGTGCCGACCAGCCGTTCACGGTGACCGCCGCGTTCCAGACCGAGCGCGACCGCTGGGTCGAGTGGGTGTTCTCCCGCGAGCTGCTCGTCGCGGGCCTCGCCGCCGCCGCCGGCATGGGCGACGTGCGGCTGCGGCCCGAGTCGGAGCGCGGGCTGAACATGCTGGTCGTGGAGATCGAGTCGCCGGAGGGCTACGCCAAGCTGGAACTCGACCACGAGAGCGTCTCGGGCTTCCTGGCCGCGACCGAGGAGGCCGTGCCGCTCGGCGAGGAGTCGGCGCACTTCGACGTCGACGCGCTGATCGACGAGCTGACCCGGGTCTGACCGGGTCAGCCTCTCTCGACGACCGCGTCCGGGCCGGGGAACACCAGGGTTTCCCGGCCGTCGGGGAAGCGGACCACGTAGGGCGGAGCGCCGTCCTGGCCTCTGACCTCGACGATCTCCGCGAGCTGGTCGGGGTTGCCGACGTTGCGACCGTGGACGTGGAGCCGGTCGCCGACCTGCGCGTGCATGAAAACCACCTCCGCTCGCTCAGCGTAGCGCCATAGGCTGGTCGGCGATGAGCGAAGAAAGTCCGGTCGTGCTCGACCGGGTGAACGGCGAGTGCGGTGAACTGGTGTTGCGCCGCGTCGGCGAGCACCACGAGATCATCGCGAACGGCGTGTTCCTGATGGACACCCGCAACGGCGAGTCCGAGCGCCTGATGGTCGACGCGGCCGCCGCGCGGATGCCCGTGGGCGGCACCCTGCTGGTCGGCGGGCTCGGTGTCGGCTTCTCCCTGCGCGCCGCACTGGACCACCCGCGCGTGGGCGAGGTCGTGGTGGTCGAGCGCGAGCGCGCGGTGATCGACTGGAACCGAGGGCCCCTGCGCGAGGTCCACGGTGACGCCCTCGCCGACCCGCGGGTGGCCTGCGCCGAGGCCGACCTGCTCACCTGGCTGCCCGGGCGCCGGTTCGCCGCGCTCTGCCTGGACGTCGACAACGGTCCGGATTGGACGGTCACCGAGGGGAACGCGGTGCTGTACCAGGAATCCGGGCTCGACCTGCTGGCCGCCGCGCTGGTGCCCGACGGGGTCCTCGCGGTCTGGAGCGCCGCCGCCAGCCCGGCGTTCGAGGCCCGGCTGGCCGAGCGGTTCGGCCCGGTCGAGACGCTGCCGGTGCCCGTACCACGCGGCGAGCCGGACGTGGTCTACATCACCCGAAACGGTGCTCTCTGATCGGGTGATCGGATCGATATCCCTTGGCGGTAACTCGTTTCCGGCGTGTCGCGACACCACTTCGGTAACGAACGTGATGACGGGGGTCGTCGAAGGGGAGGTGCGATCGATGTTGCGACACCGACCGCACCGGCGCGGGCGTGGGGTGGTGCTGCACCCGGCCGCGGGTTGGCTGGCGCTGTCCGTGCTGTACCTCGCCGCGGTCGTGCTCAACGTGCTGCTCGCGGCGAGCACCGAGGAGTTCTGGCCACTCGCCCTCGCCGTGGTCCTCGGCGCCGGCGCGCTCGCCTGCGCCGCCGTCGCCGGCCGCAACCTCCACCGCTGACGTGACATGCCACGAACGCGCTCCCCGCAGGGATGCTCCACCGGGTTCAGTCGTGGCAGTGCAGGTGGAGTTGGCCGTCCTTGCCGATGCACGGGGTGAACCCGCTGGTCCGCAGTTCGGCCCGGGCCGTGCTGCTGCGCAGGAAGTCCAGGTACGCGTCGAGCAGTGAGCCCTCGGTCGGGTCGCGCTTGGTGTACAGGTACTCGACAGTCCACAGTGGATACCCAGCCGAGATGCCGCTCACCCCGGGCTCGCGGTCGTCGAGCCGGAGCACGGTCACCGCGCGCCCGGCCTCCTCCGCCTCGCGCGCGGTCGGCAGGTCCGCGTAGCCGATCGCGCCCGGCGTGACCGCGATCTCGTCGAGCAGCTGCGCCTCCGTACTGCGCTCGCAACGGATCGTCGGCGCGTCCGGGATCCGGTCCGTCCGCTCGCACGAGTCCGACGTGAGCGCGCCCTCCGCCGCGCCGAGCACGGTCTGCTCGAACGTGCGCCGCGAGCCGGACTCCTGACCCCGCCCGACGATCCGGATCGGCAGTGACGGGCCGGGCCGCAGCTCGTTCCAGTCGCGGTACCGGCCCTGGTAGATGTCGCGGAGCTGCGCGCGGGTGAGGCCCTCGACGTTGACCGAGTCGTTGACCACCACGGTGTAGACGATCACCGCGACGGGGTGCCGTTCCAGCTCGCTGGTCGCCTCGCCGACCACGCCGTCGGACAGCGCGGCGACCGTCTCGCGCTCGGCCGGTTCGAGCGAGTTGAGCTGGCGCACCCCGCTGATGCTCCCGGTCGGGGTCACCGTGATCCTGGCCTCGTCACAGGCCGCGCGGTACTGGTCGGCGATGCCGCTCATGGTCGGCGTGAACGCGCTGGAGCCGACGATGGTGAGCTCGCCGGTCGCGCACTCGACGTTCGGGTCGGTCGCCACGGCGTTGTCCGGGATCAGCAGGTTGATCGCGACCAGCGCGCCGGCCAGCAGCACGCCGAAGCCCGCGGTGACCAGTGGCCACGCGGTGCGGCGCACGGTGCGTTCGTCCTTGATCCGGCGTCCGCTCGGTCCGTCGACGCCCTTGGTGAGCGCGCCCTTCATGTTGGTCACCGGCTCGCGCAGGACCACGACCAGCTTGAACTTCTCCTTCGGCGCCAGGGTCAGGTCGCGCTTGAGGCGGACGCCGTGCCACTCCGGCGGCGCGGACTGGGGTGGCGGCGGGGGCGCGTCGCTGACCGGCGTGGGGCGGAGGATCTCCAACATCCTCGGGAGCATGGCGCGGCGGACCTTGGGCAGCTCGGCGGGCGGGGCGGGCCGGTCCGACTCGGGTGCGGTGGAGAAGAACTCGAGGTGCTTGACCAGGTCCTCGCGGTGTGTGCGCTCGCTGGGGTCGGAGATGCGGGCGTTCCAGATCACCCGGTCCCGGAAGGTGAACTCGACCGGTTCGTCCAGATCGCGCAGGGCGACCTCGCCGCCGGTGTTGCGGATCCGGATGACCACGAAGCTCAGCCGGCCGACCAGTTCGGCGACGGCGATCAGCCGGCCGTCGGCGTGCTCCTCGCCGTCGTCGCCGTCGTGCAGGTCGACGTCCAGGCCGATCTTGGAGTCGCTCTGCACGCGGAAGTACACCCGCTTCCGGGTGGCCAGGTAGCGCTGGGCGAACGGGGACAGGATGCCGATGGCCGCCGCGATGCCCAGAACGAGAGAGCCTTCACCCGAAAGCAGCAATTCCGAGATGGTCTGCAGAAGCTGCCCGATGCCCACCTGATCAACGGTATGCCGGTCGGTTCGGTGACCGGCCGGAATGGCCAGCTGTTTACCACAGGTTCAGCAACTGGTTGACACTAGACCGTTCGGGTGACTTTGCCAGATCCGTCGAGTAGTGGCCACAAGCGCGCTACCAGCGCATGTGCAGATGCATGGGCATTCGAGGGTCCACCGACCCGCTAATGGGTGCGTTTACCAGCTCACTCGCCGTCGCTAGGCTTGGCCGGTCCCTCGGAAGCTCGACCGGTTGTGAGGTTCGCTATGTCCGATTCCGCGACGAAGTACGAGGCACCGAGCTCGGTGCCGGTCGGGGTCGACCCGAGCCGGGCGAGCATCGCCCGGGTGTACGACGCGGCGTTGGGCGGCAAGGACAACTACGAGATCGACCGCGAGGTCCTCGACCAGGTGCGGCGGGTCGCGCCGGAGGTGAACGACCTCGCGTGGTCCAACCGGAACTTCCTGACCAGGGCGGTGCGGTTCCTGTCCGACCAGGGCGGGATCCGGCAGTTCCTCGACTGCGGCTCCGGGTTGCCGACCGCGGAGAACACCCACCAGATCGCGCAGCGGATCGACCCGGAAACCCGGGTCGTGTACGTCGACAACGACCCGGTCGTGATCGCCCACGGGCAGGCACTGCTGACCGACAACGACTACACGCATTTCGTCTCCGCCGACATTTTCCGCCCGGACGAGGTGCTCAACTCCGAACTCGTGCGCAAGCACATCGACCTGACCCAGCCGGTCGGTTTACTGCACGTCGGAACGTTGCACCACTACACGAAGGACAACGGCCGCGACCTGATGAAGGAGTACGTCGACGCATTGCCGTCGGGCAGTTTCGTCGCCATCTCGCATTTCTTCGACCCGGAGACGCCGGAGCACAGCGCGCTCGCCAGGAAGATGGAGGACATCTTCGTGCACAGCCCGATGGGCTCCGGCATGTTCCGCACCCGCGCGCAGCTGATGGAGTTCATGCCCGGCCTCGAGCTGATCCCCCCGGGCCCCAACAAGCCCGCCGACTGGGAGCTGTCCGACATGTGGTGGCCGGACGGCCCGAAGCTGCGCCCCCTCAGCCAGGTCGAGCAGTGCAGCGCCGCCGCCGTGGGCCGAAAGCCCTGACCTGGGTGAGCCCGATACGGTCATCCGCATGACCGGACTCGTCGCACTTCTCCAGCAACGTCTCGGTGCCGCGTTCGCCGCGGTCGCCGGCGGCCACGCGGAGCCCGCGGTGCGGCGATCCCAGCGCGCCGACTTCCAGGCCGACGGTGCCCTCGCGCTCGCCCGCAAGCTCGGCCGCCCCCCGCGCGACGTCGCCGCCGACGTGCTGGCGCAGGACCCGCTCGACGACCTCTGCGCGACCACCGAGATCGCCGGGCCTGGCTTCGTCAACCTCACCCTGCGCGCCGACGTCCTGGGCGACCTGGTCACCACCATGGCCGCCGACCAGCGCCTCGGCGTCCCACCCGCCGACGCCCCGGACACCGTCGTCATCGACTACTCCGCGCCCAACGCGGCGAAGGAGATGCACGTCGGCCACCTGCGCTCGACGATCATCGGGGACGCCGCCGCCCGCGTGCTCGGCTGGCTCGGGCACCGGGTGATCCGGCAGAACCACGTCGGCGACTGGGGCACCCCGTTCGGCATGCTCGTGGAGCAACTGCTCGACCAGGACGACGCGGAACACTCGATCGGCGACCTCAACGCGTTCTACCGCCAGGCCCGCGAGAAGTTCGACACCGACGACGGCTTCCGCGAGCGCTCCCGCGCCCGGGTGGTCGCCCTCCAACGCGGCGACGAGCCGACCCTGCGGCTGTGGCGGACCATCGTCGACCTGTCCGCGCGCCACTACGCCGAGGTCTACACCCGCCTCGGCGTCCTGCTGACCGACGCCGACCTGGCCGGCGAGAGCCGCTACCAGCCGATGCTCGACGACGTCGCCAAGGAGCTGGACCGCCTCGGGCTCCTGCGCGAGAGCGACGGCGCCAGCTGTGTGTTCCCCGCCGGCTTCACCAACCGCGACGGCGACCCGCTGCCGCTGATCGTCCGCAAGGCCGACGGCGGCTACGGCTACGACACCACCGACCTCGCCGCCATCCGGTACCGCATCGCCGACCTGGGCGCGACCCGCCTGCTGTACGTCGTCGGCAGCCCGCAGCGCGAGCACTTCCAGCTGATCTTCCAGGCCGCCCGCGAGGCCGGCTGGCTCACCGAGGGCGTCCGCGCCGAGCACATCGCCTTCGGCTCGGTACTCGGCACCGACGGCCGCATGCTCCGCACCCGCGCCGGCCACACCATCCGCCTCACCGACCTGCTCGACGAGGCGGTGACCAGGGCCGCCGACAAGATCCGCGACCGCGACGTGGACACCGACACGGTCGCCCGCGCGGTCGGCATCGGCGCGGTGAAGTACGCGGACCTGTCCACCGACCGCACGAAGGACTACACGTTCGACTACGACCGGATGCTCGCCTTCGACGGCAACACCGGCCCGTACCTGCAGTACGCGCACGCCCGCGTCCAGTCGATCCTGCGCCGCGCCGACGAGCCCCCAGGGCAGGTCACCGTGGCCGAACCGGCCGAACGCGACCTGGCCATCGCCCTGCTCGGCTTCCCCGACACCATCGCCGACCTGGCCGAGACCCTCGAACCGCATCGGCTGTGCGCCTACCTGTACGCGCTCGCCACCACGTTCACCACGTTCTACGAGAGCTGCCCGGTCCTCCGCGCCGACCCCACGACGCGGGCGAGCCGCCTCGCCCTGTGCGCGCTGACCGCCCGCGTCCTCGCGCACGGCCTCGACCTGCTCGGCATCGAGGCACCGGACCGGATGTGATCAGTCGGCCTGGATGACCGACAGGACGTTGCCGGCGGGGTCGCGGAACCAGGCGATGGTCGGGCCGACCTCGCGGAAGATGCCCTTGTCGTCGGTGCCGTCGTAGTGTTCGAACTCGACGCCGGCCGCGGTCAGGGCGTCGACGGCGGCCTCGACGTCCTCGACGGCGAAGTTCAGGGTCGTGTACGCGGCCGGGGTGTGGTCGGGCTTCGGGTAGATCAGGGTGTCGCGGCCGCCCGGCAGGTGCAGGGTCAGCATGCCGTTCTCCTCGGACACCCGGACGCCGAGCGTCTCGCCGTAGAAGCGTTTCGCGGCGTCCGTGTCGTCGACGGAGAAGCCGCTGAACGCCGAGGTGAAGGTGAACATGGCCGCCATTCTGGCCGCGCTCAGTGTGCTCCCGCCATACGCGCCTGTGCCATCACGTGCCCCATCAGGGTGACCAGCACGGTCTTCGTCGATTCCCGGTCCCGCGCGTCGCACAGCAGCAGCGGCACGTGCGGGTCCAGGTCCAGCGCGCCACGCACCTCGTCGTCGGTGTAGTGGTAGGCGTCGTCGAAGCAGTTCACCGCCACCACGAACGGCAGGCCGCGGCGCTCGAAGAAGTCGACCGCCGGGAAACACGAGTCCAGGCGGCGGGTGTCGGCCAGCACCACCGCGCCCAGCGCGCCCCGGGCCAGCTCGTCCCACATGAACCAGAACCGGTTCTGGCCCGGCGTGCCGAACAGGTACAGGATCAGCTCGGGGTTGATCGTGATGCGGCCGAAGTCCAGCGCGACCGTCGTCGTGTGCTTGGCCTCCACGCCGGACAGGTCGTCCACGCCCGCCGACGCCTCGGTGATCAGCTCCTCGGTGCGCAACGGCGGCACCTCGCTGACCGAGCCGACCATCGTGGTCTTGCCGACGCCGAAACCGCCGGCGACCACGATCTTCACCGCCGAGGCGAGGCGTTCAGAGTTTCCGGATGCCATCGAGAACCGCCTGGAGTACGTGTTGGCTCGGTGCGTCGGTGACCTGCACGGCCGACCGGTGGATCATCAGGTTCTGCGTGATCAGGTCGCTGAGCAGCACCTTCACCACCTGCAGCGGCAGGTCCACCTGCGCGGCCGCCTCGACGACCGAGATCGGCTGCTGGCACACCCGCAGCAGCTGGAGCGACTCGGGCTCCAGGTGGTCGGCGTGCTCCCGCAGCGCGACGACCAGCGTGATCAGGTCGAGGCCGATCGTGTCCGACTTCGTGCGCCCGCCGGTCACCGCGTACGGCCGGACCAGCGGGCCGGCGGCCTCGTCGAACCACGCCTCGTGGTCCACGCTCATGGCACCGGACGGCCCATGGTCTCGCGTGGCTTCGCCGACAGCGCCGCCCCGACCCGCTTGACCATCAGGTTCATCTCGTACGCGACCATCCCGACGTCGGCCGACTCCTCGGCCAGCAGCGCCAGGCACGCGCCCTGGCCGGCGGCGGTCACGAACAGGAACGCGTGATCCATCTCGACCAGGGTCTGGCGCACCCGGCCGCCGCCGAAGTGCCGGCCGGTGCCGCGGGCCAGGCTCTGGAAGGCCGACGCCACCGCCGACAGGTGTTCGGCGTCGGCCTCGTCGAGGTTGTCCGACTTGCCGATGAGCAGCCCGTCGGCGGAGAGCACGACCGCTCTCTCCACCCCGGCCACCCGCTTGACCAGGTCGTTGAGCAACCAGTCCAGCTCATTCAGCGCGGTGTTGGCCATTGCGCACGCTCCCCACGGTGTTCTCGCCGTTCCCGTTACCCATGTCCGGCTCCTCCCGGCCCCGCCTCGTGCCCTGCACGAACGCCGACAGCCTGCTGCGCGCCGCGTCCGGGCTGTTCTCGACCTCCTCGGTGTCCGCCGGGGGCCACGCCGTCGCCGACGGGTCCTCCCGCAGCTGCGGAGCCAGGTTCTGCTGGCGCCTGCGCTGGGGCAGCGGCGGTCGGCCCGCCGGTCGCTCGGGTCCCGTCGGGGATGTCGGCCGCTCGGGGGCCGGCGTTTCCGCGAAGGTCTCCTCGAACGTCTCCTCGACCGGGAGCTGCGGGCGGAACAGGTCCTCGCCCGGCTTGGCCGCCACCACCGGGAACTCCGGCAGCGGCTGCAGGAACGACGCGGGCAGCGGCAACACGGTCGGCTGCTCGACCGGGGGCGTCTTCACCGTCGGCGTGACGTCCTCGGCCGACGGCACCTCGGTGAGCAGCTCCGCGCGCAGCAGCACGATCGCGCGGGTGCCGCCGTAGGCCGACTCGCGCAGCGTCACGGAGATCCCGTGCCGGGCGGCGAGCCTGGCCACCACGAACAGGCCGAGGCGGGGCTCGGTGGACAGCGCCATGATGCCGAAGTCCGGCGGCCGGTGGAGCATCCCGTTGAGCCGCTCCACCAGGTCGGCCTCGATGCCGAGGCCCTGGTCCTCGATCTCCAGCGCGACCCCGCGCCCGACGACGTTGCCCCGGACCTCCACCCGCGACTCCGGCGGCGAGAACGAGGTGGCGTTGTCGATCAGCTCGGCGAGCAGGTGCACCAGGTCGCCGACGACCGGCCCGTTCACCGCGACCGCAGGCAGCTTGGCGATCTTGACCCGGGCGAAGTCCTCGGTCTCGGCCGCGGCGCCGCGGGCCAGCTCGGTGAGGCTGACCGGGTTCCGCCAGCGCCGGCCCGGCTGGCCGCCGCCGAGGATGATCAGGTTCTCCGCGTTGCGCCTGGCCCGGGTGGACAGGTGGTCGAGCTGGAACAGCATCTCCAGCTGCTCGGGGTCCTCCTGCTTGCGCTCGGCCTCGTCGAGCACCTTGAGCTGGCGGTGCACGATGACCTGGCTGCGGTGGGCGATGTTGAGGAACACCGTCTTGGTGCCCTCCCTGGTCTTCGCCTCCTGCACGGCGGCGGCCACCGCGGTCCGCTGGGCCGAGTTGAACGCGTCCGCGACCTCGCCGATCTCGTCGGTGCCGTGCCCGGCTAGGCGCACGTCGTCGACGGTGACGTCCGCGCCGGTCCGGACGCTCTCCACCAGCGCCGGCAGCTTCTGCTCGGCCAGCTCCAGGGTCTCCGCGCGCAGCCGGGTGAGGCGTTCGATGAGCCGCCGGGACAGCCGGATGGCGAACACGAACACGGCGGCGGCGAGCAGCAGCACCACCACGCCGGCGACGATCGCCTGGGTGAGCGTGGTGTCGATCCGGTCCACCGCGTCCGCGATCGTCGCGCGGGCCTGGGTCTGCAGCAGGGCCACCAGTGCGATGGATACCTCCTGGGTGGCGCCGCGCCACAGGTCCTCGCTGAGCGGGATGTTCCGGCCGCCGTCGAGCAGGGCCTGCTCGACCGACAGCAGCCGCTCCCAGCCGGTGGTGTCCTTGAGCGCCTCGTACCGTTGCTGCACCTCGGGCACGGCTACTCGCATGCTCTGCTCGAGCTGCAGGTGGTACGCGCTGACCAGGCCCTGGTACAGCCGGAAGTCGGCCGGGTCGAGGCCGCCCGCGGTGTTGGCCGAGGCGAGCGCGTCCGCGCGGAGCATCTGGTCGACGGCGGTGAGCAGCGGGCCTACGCCGACCCCGAGCGCGTACACCGACTCGGCGTCCGGGCCGAACTGCGCGAGGCCCTGGGTGCCCTCGATGAACTGGTCGATGATCCGGTTGTAGAAGGTGAACGAGTCGTTGACGGTGACCTGGGCGCCGTCGACGCGGATGCGGGTCGACGGCAGCTCGCCCATCAGCGTGGTGAACTCGCCGACGTCGCGCTGGACCGACGCGGGGGCGACGTCGGCCAGCTCACCCAGCTTCGTGGTGACGTCGTCGACCAGGGCGTCGGTCTGCTCGCGCTGCCGGAGCAGGTCGGACTCGAAGGAGCCCAGGCTGGCCAGCCGGCGCAGGGTGAGGCGGCGTTCCTCCTGGAGCGCGACGATCAGCGGGAGCGCGGCACGCTGGGCGTCGCTGGCCAGGGAGAAGTAGTTCCGCGTCGAGGCGGCGTCGTAGATCAGGTACCCGGTGCCGCCCGCGCCGGCGAGCAGGAACACGATGCACGGCACGAGCGCGATCGCGAGCACCCGGGTACGGATGGACAACCTTCGGGTAGGCAGAGCCCGGTCACGCCGGATGGAGGTCTTCTTCACCGCGTTCCGCTTTCGTTCTGGCTGGGTTTTCCGCACCCGGACTCGTCGCCGAACGGTAAACACCGTCGGTCACCTAGTCAAACGCCAGTTTCGGTGAATTACTGGCCGAATATCGGCCGAGTTGGAAAACGCACCATCCATGCCCAGGAATTCGGTGAACCCTGGGTGTCCGCGCCCACGCCCAACGTAGCAGCTGCTCAGGCCTTCTTGGCCTTTGCCGCGGCCTTCATTTCCTTCTTGTAGGCGCGGACCTCGAGCAGCGACGCCTCGTCCACGATGTCGGCGACGGACAGGAACGAGCCCTTCTTCGCGTAGTCGCCGGCGGCCTTTCGCCAACCCGTCGCGGTGAGCCCGCGCTGTTTGCCGAGCAGCGCGAGAAAGATCTTGGCCTTCCCCTCGCCGAAACCGGGCAGGGCCTTGAGCCGCTTGAGCACCTCGGCGCCGTTCGGGTTCCCGGCGGTCCAGACCCCCTCGGCGCGGCCGTCGTAGGTGTCGACGAGCTCCTGGCACATCGCCTGGATGCGCTTGGCCATCGAGCCGGGGAAGCGGTGGATGGCCGGCGGCGTCGAGCACAGCTCGGCGAACCGCTGCGGGTCGTACTCGGCGATCACGCGAGCGTCCAGCGAGCCGACGCGCTCGAGGATCTTCTTCGGCCCGGCGAACGCGGTCTCGATGGTCACCTGCTGGTCCAGCAGCATGCCGGTGAGCAGCGCCAACGGCTCGCGGTCGAGCAGCTCGTTCGCCTCGGAGTCCGTGGTCAGCCAGGTCGCCATGAGCCTCATCATGGCACGGCGGCTACCACGGGGAGAGTAGCCGGGCCGCGGCCGGTACGCCGGTCGGCGCAGCGCGGTTGTCGCGCTCGGTTTGACGACTTCGTCAGCGCCCGTGCTCATCCTGAGGTGTATGAAACTGGTGCTGTCCCTGCTGCTCGGTTCGCTGTCGATCCGCGTCACCCGCAACGTCCTGCGCCGCAACCGCCGGCTGCGCCGCCTGCTCTACCTGCCGCGCTAGCGTGGTGGGGTGCTGCGACCCGAGTACCCGATCGAGACCGCCCGCCTGACCCTGCGCCCCTTCGCCGAGACCGACTTCGACGCCCTGCACGCGTACCAGAAGCTGCCCGAGGTGGCCCGCTACCTGTACGAAGGTCCCCGCGAGCCGGCGGAGACGGCCGAGGCGCTCGAGCGCCGGATCGCGAGGACGTCGCTGGAGAAGGCCGGGGACGTGCTGGTGCTGGCGGTCGTGCTGCGGGAGACCGGGGAGCTGCTCGGGGAGGTCAACCTGTGCTGGCTGTCCGAGTCGAACCGGCAGGGCGAGTTCGGGTTCGTGTTCAACCCCGCGTTCCACGGCAACGGCTATGCCGGCGAGGCCGCGGTGGAGATGCTGCGCCTCGGGTTCGACGGTCTCGGCCTGCACCGGATCATCGGCCGCTGCGAGGCCCGCAACACCGCGTCGGCCAGGCTGATGGCCCGGCTCGGCCTGCGCCGCGAGGCCCACTTCGTGCAGAACGAGTTCGTCAAGGGCGAGTGGAACGACGAGGTCGTGTTCGCCATGCTCGCCACCGAGTGGGCCGACGCCCGGCCCTGACGCTCACTCCGGCTCCCAGCGCAGCAGGTCGCCCGGCTGGCACTCCAGCGCCTCGCAGAGCGCGGCGAGCGTCGCGAACCGCACCGCCTTGGCGCGGCCGTTCTTGAGCACCGCCAGGTTGGCCGGCGTGATCCCGACCCGCTCGGCGAGCTCGCCGACGGACATCTTCCGCCTGGCCAGCATGACGTCGATGTCGACCACGATCGGCATCAGATGACCTCGTCCAGCTCGGCCCGCATCCGCGTGGCCTGGCCGAGCAGCATCCGCAGCACGAGCACGACGAGCGCGACCCCCAGGATCGCCACCACCACCCCGCAGATCAGCAGGACGATCCCCGGCGCGACCGCCTCGCCCGGCGCCAGGACGACCGCGAGCGCGAACGTCACCAGCGCGGCCGCCACGAACGCGCCGATCACGACGTCCACGTAGCGGAACGCGGCCGGGGAGAACACCGTGCCGCGGCCGACCATCGTCACCAGCCGCCACACGCAGACCAGGACGACCTGCATCGCCACGAAGCCCAGGATCACGATCACGACGATCGGGACGCGCCGGGACGTGAGGCCGAAGTCCTCCTCCAGGTCGACGGCCAGCAGCGGCACCATCACCGCCTGCACGAACAGCGAGCCCGCGAGCAACGCCACGAGCACGGCCCGCAGCGCGAGCAGCGTCAGCTTTCCCATGATCTCTCCCTCGATTGCCTAACGATAGAAAGCTATCGAAAGTCGATAGGTAGAGCAAGTGTCCGGGGTGACCCGGAACGCATCGTTAGCAGTACGCGTGTACCGTTTGGCGCGAGACCACGCGCGCGACGGAGACGTGAGAGGAGCATCCCGGCACATGGCCAAGATCAAGGTCCAGGGGACGGTCGTCGAGCTTGACGGCGACGAGATGACCCGCATCATCTGGCAGTTCATCAAGGACAAGCTGATCCACCCGTACCTGGACGTCAACCTGGACTACTACGACCTGGGTATCGAGCACCGGGACGCCACCGACGACCAGGTCACCGTCGACGCGGCGAACGCGATCGCCAAGCACGGGGTCGGCGTCAAGTGCGCCACCATCACCCCGGACGAGGCGCGGGTCGAGGAGTTCGGCCTGAAGAAGATGTGGCGCAGCCCCAACGGCACCATCCGCAACATCCTCGGCGGCGTGATCTTCCGCGAGCCGATCGTCATCTCCAACATCCCGCGGCTGGTGCCCGGCTGGACCAAGCCGATCATCATCGGCCGTCACGCGCACGGCGACCAGTACAAGGCCACCGACTTCAAGGTCCCCGGCCCCGGCACCCTGACCGTCAGCTACACCCCGGCCGACGGCGGCGAGCCGATGGAGTTCGAGGTCGCGAACTTCCCGGAGGGCGGCGGCGTCGCGGTCGGGATGTACAACTACCGCAAGTCCATCGAGGACTTCGCGCGCGCGTCCTTCCGGTACGGACTCGAGCGCGGCTACCCGGTCTACATGTCGACCAAGAACACGATCCTCAAGGCCTACGACGGCATGTTCAAGGACGTGTTCGCGGAGATCTTCGAGGCCGAGTTCAAGTCCGACTTCGACGCCAAGGGCATCACCTACGAGCACCGGCTCATCGACGACATGGTCGCCGCGGCGCTCAAGTGGGAGGGCGGCTACGTCTGGGCCTGCAAGAACTACGACGGTGACGTGCAGTCCGACACCGTCGCGCAGGGCTTCGGCTCGCTGGGCCTGATGACCTCGGTGCTGATGACCCCGGACGGCAAGGTCGAGGCCGAGGCCGCGCACGGCACGGTGACCAGGCACTACCGCCAGCACCAGGCCGGCAAGCCGACGTCGACGAACCCGATCGCGTCGATCTTCGCCTGGACCCGCGGCCTGGACGCGCGCGGCAAGCAGGACTCGACGCCCGAGGTGTCCGGCTTCGCGCACACCCTGGAGCAGGTGATCATCGAGACCGTCGAGAGCGGCAGGATGACCAAGGACCTGGCGCTGCTGGTCGGCAAGGACCAGGAGTTCCAGACCACCGAGGAGTTCCTCGCCACCCTGGACGAGAACCTGCGCGAGAAGATGGCCTGATCGTCTCCTCGGACGGCGCCCGCCACCCGGTGGGCGCCGTCCGTGCGTCTGCACGTGCGGTGACGGAACGTGGTGTCCCGTTGGGACGTGCGAGTGGTTCCCGGCCCGGCTCGTTTCCAACTCGAGCCGGCTGGGTTATATCTGAGAGGCAGGCGCTGACGGCACCCCGTTGGGAGCGATTTCGATGAAGCTGCTGAACGTGAAGTGGAGCCTCAAGCGCACGGTGATCGCCCTGGGTGTCGCCGTCGGGATCTACGTCATCTACGTCCAGGGCTCCGCCCAGCGCGGGACCGAGAGCGGCGGCGACGCCGAGCCGGCGTCGAGCACCCCGCAGTGCCAGGTGGAGTCCACCGTGGACGGGCTGAACGTGCGCTCGGCGCCCGAGATCGACCCGGCCAACATCGTCGACCAACTGTCCCAGGGCGAACAGTCCGACGCGGACACCGAGGTGCGCAACGGCTTCCGCAAGCTCGCCGAGGGCCGCTGGGTCTCGACCGAGTACCTCCAGCCGAGCGAGGGCTGTTAGAGCTCGACCACGAGCCCTTCGTCGGCGACCAGGATCTCCCCGTCGAACGTCTCCCCGGCCTCTTCGCGGGAGACCGCCCGGTCCGCCCCCGGCCAGAAGTGGGTGAGCATCAGCCGCCGCGCGCGGGCTCTGGTAGCCCACCGGCCGGCCTCCCGCGCGCACAGCAGGTGCTCACTGGTCTGCTCGCCCTGGTGCGTGGCCTCGACCACGAACAGATCCGCCCGGTCCCCGAGCACCGCCAGGTTCTCGTGCGGCCCCGTGTCACCCGTGTAGGCGACGGTCAACCCCGGCGCGAGGAGCCGAACCCCGACGGCCGGCACGTGGTGCGGCAACGTCAACGCGTGGACCAGGAACGGCCCCACCCGGTACTCGCCGGGCAGGGCGCGGACGTCGAACAGGTCGGCCAGCCGCGGCTCCGGCTCCATCGAGTCGACGAGCCGCGCGACGTCGTCCGGGCAGAGCAGCGGAACGGGTTCGAACGCGGCGTCCCCGTAGTGCCTGACGCGGAGCAGCCCGTTGAGGTCGACGCAGTGGTCGCTGTGCGCGTGCGTGACCACGACGGCGTCCACGTCCCCGCTGGGGCGGAGTTCGAGCAGCCGGGGCAACGTCCCGAACCCGAGATCGAGCACGACCCGGAACCCGTCGTACTCCACCAGGAACCCGCTGCACGCCCGGCCGGGCTCCGGCCACGCCGCGCAGCTCCCGAGCACCGTCACCCGCCGCATGCCGGGCGAGGGTAATCACCTTGCTCCGGCGGTGGTGCCGCTGAGAGGGTCCGGGCGTGGACGACGTGCTGCTGACCGACAAGAACCCGCTGCCCGACGTGCTTCCCGAGCGGCTCGCCGCGCAGCTTCGGTTCGTGGTCGAGGTGGATCGGCTCAAGACGGTGGTGCGGCAGTCGCCGTTGGTGGCGGCGGAGCGGCGGGAGAACGACGCCGAGCACTCCTGGCACCTCGCGCTCATGGTGATCCTGCTCGCCGAGTACGCCGACGAGCCGATCGACGTGGGGCGGACCGTCCAGCTCGTCGTCGTGCACGATCTGATCGAGATCCATGCCGGGGACACGCCGCTCTACGACACCGTCGGCGCGGAGACCCAGGTCGAGCGGGAGCAGGCCGCCGCCGATCGGCTGTTCGGGCTGCTGCCCGCGGACCAGGCGAAACGGTTCCGCGACCTGTGGGACGAGTTCGAGGCCCGGCAGACCCCCGAAGCGCGCTTCGCCAAGGCCATGGACCGGCTCGAGCCGCTGCTGCTCAACTGGATGAGCCGCGGCGGCACCTGGCACACCCCGGGCGTCACGGCCGACGTCGTGCGGGCCAGGAAGTCGGTCATCGCGGACGCGTCGGCGGCGCTCGGCGAGGCGGCGCGGGCGGTCATCGACGAGGGGGAGCGGCGCGGGTGGCTCCGCCCGTCCCCCTGACCAGCGGTTGTGTCACAGCCGTCCGGCGATTGGATCAAACCTGCGCCCCCGGGTGATGGTCGGCACACGAAGGGGATACGCTCGCTCGCGCAGTACCGATCGGACTAACGGAGTCTTCACGGGCCACCACGGTCGGTAGGTATTTCGGTCCTACCGCCCCCTATCGGGGGTACCACGACGGTGATGAGCGCAGGAGGCGCACCAGTGCGCGACCGAGTTGCCCTGACGGCCGCCCGCACGGCGGCGGTGGCGAGCAGGCTGGTTGTGGTCATGGTTCTGGTTCCGGTCGCGTTGGCGGTCACGGCCCAGGGGGCGTCCGCCACGGCGCTCGCGGACGACGGAGTCGCGCAGCAGACGGTGTCCTTCGGCTTCTTCGGCCCGGTCGGCATCGCCGCCGTGGCCATCGGTGCCGGCGGCATGGTCGTCGGCCTGCTGCGGCACCGCCGCCGGGTGGTCACCACCGTGCCGGTCGCCGACACCCGGACGGATGTCACTCAGCCGGTGGAACCGGCCGCCGGCGAGCGCGTGGCCTGACGCCGCTGCCCAGCACGCCCTCTGGGAGAATTCCCGGCGTGTCGCCGCAACCAGAGACGCAAGAGCAGCGCCCCAGGGTCCTGTCCGGGATCCAGCCGACCGCGGACTCGTTCCACCTCGGCAACTACCTCGGCGCCATTCGCCAGTGGGTCGCCATGCAGGACACCCACGACACGTTCTACTGCGTCGTCGACCTGCACGCGATCACCGTCGAGCACGACCCCAAGCTGCTGCGCAGGCGCACCCGGGTGTCCGCGGCGCAGCTGCTCGCGCTGGGCATCGACCCGGAGCGCGCGACCCTGTTCGTGCAGAGCCACGTGCCCGAGCACGCGCAGCTCGGCTGGGTGATGCAGTGCCTCACCGGGTTCGGCGAGGCCAGCCGGATGACCCAGTTCAAGGACAAGTCGGCCAAGCAGCAGACCGACCGGGTCAGCCTCGGCCTGTTCGGCTACCCGGCACTGCAGGCCGCCGACATCCTGGCCTACCAGGCCGCCTACGTCCCGGTCGGCGAGGACCAGCGCCAGCACCTCGAGCTGACCCGCGACCTCGCGCAGCGGTTCAACTCCCGGTTCGGCCGCACGTTCCGCCTGCCCGAGCCGTACATCGTCAAGGACGCGGCCAAGATCTACGACCTGCAGGACCCGAGCGCGAAGATGAGCAAGTCCTCGTCCGCGCCCGGCGGGATCGTCGACCTGCTGGACGACCCGAAGGTGTCCGCGAAGAAGGTGCGCTCCGCGGTCACCGACACCGGCCGGGAGATCGTCTACGACCCGGAGGCCAAGCCGGGCGTGTCGAACCTGCTGGCGATCTACTCCGCGCTGGCCGGCCGGCCGCTGGCGGCGCTGGAGGCCGAGTTCGACGGCAAGGGCTACGGCGACCTCAAGAAGGCCGTCGCCGAGGTGCTGGTCGAGTTCGTGACGCCGATCCAGGAGCGGGTGCGGGGCTACCTGGACGACCCGGCGGAGCTGGACAAGGTTCTGGCCCGGGGCGCGGAACGGGCGCGCGAGGTGGCGTCCAGGACGCTGGCGCGGGCCTACGACCGGCTCGGATTCGTCGCGCCGGCGCTCGGTTGATCATGCGGGTGTAGATCATCCGGGCTAGCGTTTGGCTGTGGGAGACAACGAGTCGTTCCTGACCAGACAGCGGGCGAAGCGGCCGTGGCTCGACCACCTGGTGCGCGCGAAGGACGCGTTCACCGAGCGTTATGGCAACCACTACGCCGCGGCCATCACGTACTTCAGCGTGCTGTCGCTGTTTCCCCTGCTGATGATCGCGTTCGCGGTCGCCGGTTTCGTGCTGGCCGGCAACGCGGCCCTGCTCGACGAGATGAAGACCGGCATCACCGAGGCCGCGCCGTCCGGCCTCGGCTCGACGATCAACGAGGTCGTCGACACCTCCATCGAGGAACGCAACACGATCGGGGTACTGGGCCTGCTGGCGGCCCTGTACTCCGGGTTGGGCTGGATGAGCAACCTGCGCGACGCGCTGACCGCGCAGTGGGGGCAGGAGTACCAGCAGCGGCCGTTCCTGAAGAAGACGGTGTCGGACCTGCTGTCCCTGCTCGGCCTGGGGCTCGCGCTGGCGGTGTCGTTCGGCCTGACGGCCGCGGGGACCGGGCTCGGCGACCTGCTGCTCGGCTGGGTCGGCCTGAACGACGACGCCTGGGCGCAGTTCCTGCTGACGGTGGCGACGATCGTGCTGTCCCTGGTGGCGAACTGGGTGGTGTTCCTGTGGGTGATCTCCCGGCTGCCGAGGGAGCGGGTGAGCGTCCGCTCGGCCGTGCGCGGCGCGGCGGCCGCGGCGGTCGGGTTCGAGATCCTCAAGCAGGTGTTCACCATCTACCTGGGGTCGGTGATGGACTCGCCCGCGGGATCGGTGTTCGGCCCGATCATCGGTCTGCTGGTGTTCGCGAACCTGGTGTCGAGGTTCCTCCTGTTCATCACCGCCTGGACGGCGACGGCCAGGGAGAACGTGCGGCCCACGGTCCCGCCACCCCCACCGCCGGCGGTGATCCGCCCGGTGACCGTCGTACGCAAGGGCCCAAGCGCCCGCGACGCGGCAACCCTCGTCGGCGCCGGCACCGTCCTCGGCCTTCTCTGGCGCCGCTCCCGCCGCCCCGCACCGCCGCCCTGACCAGCCACGCCGGAACTGTCGGTGCCCACTGCTAGCGTGAAAACAGGGGTCCCCCAGGGCGATGGCGCATCCGCGCACCGGTGGGGATTTGCTATCGCACCCGCCGTGTCGAGGGGGCCGTGAGGTGCTAGGCCGAGGTGCGGTTCGCGCGGGCGATGCGGGCTCGGCGGCGGCGCAGCCACATGCCGACGGTCACCAGCACGGCCACGGCGGCCAGGGCGACCAGCGGCAGACCCACGTTCCCGAACGCCGAGCGTTCCGTGTCCGCCTGGGCGGTCGACGACGACGCCTCGTCCACCGGCTTGCGGACGCCCTCGACGTCGCCGGCGTCCTGCTTGGGCTGGGCCTCCGGCGCCTTGTCGACGAGCTGGCCCACCGGGCGGTAGTCGTCCGCCGCCAGTTCGAAGCCGTAGTCCAGCAGCTTCCTGCCCTGCTCGGACAGTGGGTCCGGGTTCCGCTCGCCCCGGAGCAGCACCACCGACAGCCGACGATCGTCCTGCTCGGCCGCCCCGACGTAGGTGTGTCGCGAGTCGTCGGTGAAGCCCGTCTTGCCGCCGAGGAAACCCTCGTAGTCCTCCAGCAGCCCGTTGTCGTTGTAGATCTGGAAGGTCCCGCTGCCGTCGTGCCCGGGGAACTCCATCGAGTCCCTGGCGGCCGCGTCGGCGAACTCCTCGTACCGCATGGCCGCGCGGAAGATCAGGCTCTGGTCGTACGCCGACGTCGTCATCCCCGGACCGTCCAGGCCGGACGGGGTCGCGGCCCGCGTGTCCAGCGCGCCGATCTCCTTCGCCAACGCGTTCATCTTGTCCAGCGCCACGTCCACGCCGCCGAGCGCGCGCGCCAGCGCCCACGCGGCGTCGTTCCCGGACTCCATCACCAGCGCGTGCAGCAGCTGGTCGACGGTGTACTCGCCGCCCGGCCCGATGCCGACCTTCGTGCCCTCCTGGTTGGCGTCCTCCTGCGTCCCGCGCACGACCTTGTCCGGGCTCAGTTCGCGGATCACCACGATG
Organism: Actinophytocola gossypii; assembly: GCF_025165815.1. Lineage (GTDB taxonomy): Bacteria > Actinomycetota > Actinomycetes > Mycobacteriales > Pseudonocardiaceae > Actinophytocola > Actinophytocola gossypii. Next base: position 57,587 of record NZ_JAFFZE010000017.1, read on the forward strand.
GCCAGCAGGTTCTTGATCAGCGACGCGGGGCGCTCGCGGGCGTGCGGGTCCTTCGCGGCCAGCACCTCGCCGGAGTCGAGGTCGGAGACGACCCACGTGGCCGCGTTGATGCCACCGGGCGGGGCCGGCGCGTCGTCCGGCTTCACGATGCCGCAGTCACCCATCCGTGGTCCCCCGACCGGGTCGTCGGGGATCGGCAGCGGCTCGGGGCTCGGGCTGCCGGGAGGGGGCTCCTCGGAGGTGTCGATGGGCGGAGGCGGAAGCTGTCGGGCCTGGCAGGCTCCCTGCTCCTCGGTCTCCGACTGGGCCTTGCGGGCCTGCTTCGGCCCGGCCGATGCCCCCGGAGCGGACACCAGCGCCGCGACGACCAGGGCCAGCAGCGACACGACGAAAGCGGGGACGAACCTGGCGGTTGCGTGACGCACGGAAGTCAGCCTAGAGCCAGACGTCACTCTTCTCGCGCCGACCCTCCACCCGGGTACCGATCCCGCCATCGCCCCCGGTCCCATGGCCGGAGGGGATAAATTGGACGGGATAACACACTTCACGGGAGACGGCATGAGTGCGCAGACAGCCGGTCAGCAGCAGGGAGCGCGCTCCCGCCAACAGTCCCGGCTGCTGGCGTTGCTCCGCGACGAGGGTCCGATGTCGCGGGTCGCGCTCGGTGAGCGGCTGGACCTGCCGCGCGCCAAGCTCGCGGGCGAGCTCACCCGACTGGTCGACACCGGATTGGTGGAGATCGGCGGCCCGGCCGCGAGCCGGGGCGGGCGCCGGTCGACCCTCGTGCACCTGGCCGACGACCTGCGGTTCGTCGCCGCCGACGTCGGGGCGACGTCGATCAACGTCGCGGTCACCGACGGGCGGTGCGAGGTGCTGGCGAGCCAGAGCGAGGAGTGCGAGGTGCGGCTCGGGCCCACCCCGGTGCTCGGGCTGGTGGTCGAGCTGGCCGCGCGCGTGTTGGACAAGGTGCCGGGCCGGCTCGTCGGCGCCGGGATCGGGCTGCCCGGCCCGGTCAGCTTCCGCGACGGCATGCCGGTGGCGCCGCCGATCATGCCGGGCTGGGACCGCTACCCGGTGCGCGACGAGCTCGCCGGGAAGTGGGGTTGCCCGGTCACCGTCGACAACGACGTGAACGTGATGGCGCTCGGCGAGCGGCACGCCGGCGTCGCCCGGTCGCTCGACGACCTGATCTTCGTCAAGGTCGGCACCGGCATCGGCTGCGGGATCGTGCTCGGCGGCAAGGTCTACCGGGGCGTCGCCGGCACCGCGGGCGACATCGGGCACATCCGGCTCGACGACTACGGCCCCGCCTGCGCGTGCGGGGAGGTCGGCTGCCTCGAGGCGTACTTCGGCGGCGGCGCGCTGGCCCGCGACGCGCTGACCCTCGCCCGCTCCGGGCGGTCGACGATGCTGGCCGAGGCGCTGGAGCAGCGCGGGCGGCTGACCGCGCAGGACGTCGGCGACGCGGCCGTGGCAGGCGACTTCGCCGCGGCGAACCTGGTCCGCGAGGGCGGCCGGCGGCTCGGGCACGTGGTGGCCTCGCTGGTGAGCTTCCTCAACCCCGGGATGGTCGTGATCGGCGGCGGGGTGTCGCGGCTGGGGCACCCGCTGCTGGCCGAGGTGCGCAGCTCGGTGTACCGGCGCTCGCTGCCGCTGGCCACCGGGAACCTGCCGATCGTGCTCTCCGAGCTGGGCGAGTTCGCCGGCGTGACCGGCGCCGCGTGGTCGGCGACCGACCGGGCCTTCGCCGGTAGCTGAGCCGGTAGCTGAGCAGGCGGTAGACCCTTCGGTGTCAGCGTGTGACGACGCTTTCACGCAGACGGTTCTAGGCCTTCACTTCGTCTCGAATCAGCAACACTTTTGACGGTTTGATTCAAAAGATCGATCCAGATGTTGCGCCGAACGGGGTATTGCGTCTCTTATGGGCCCTAGGAGACGCTCTCCTGTGAGTTGGAGCACCGACTTTCGATCGGGCCCTCAACGAAGTGGAGCACCGGTGGGCCATAGCCGCCCCGTCGATCAGGCGGGTCTGCGTCGAGGGAACCTCGCGCTGCTCGTGCACACCCTCCGGGAGCGCGGGGCGCTCTCGCGTGCCCAGCTCGCGGTGCGCTCCGGACTGTCCAAGGCCACCGTCTCCAGCCTGGTCACCGACCTCGAACTACGCGGCCTCGTGCACTCCGCCGGCGTCTCCGCTGGCGGGCAGGGCCGGCCGGGTCAGCTGGTCGACCTGCGGCCGACGAGCGTGTGCGGGATCGGGCTGGACATCCACGTCGGGCACGTCGGCGTCGTGGTCACCGACCTCGCCGGCGAGCTGATCCACACCCGCCGGGTGGCCTGCGACGTGCCGGGCATCGGGCCGGAGCGCGCCATCGACCAACTGGCCGAGCTCGCCGTCACCGCGCTCCGCGAGGTCGCGGGCACCGTCGGTCCGCCGGTCGGCGTCACCGTCTCCGTGCCGGGGCTCGTCGACACCGCCGCCGGCACCGTCACCCTCGCGCCCCGGCTGCGCTGGCGCGACGTCGCGATCGCCGACGGCCTGGCCGCCCGCACCGGCCTGCCGCTGGACCGGATCGCCGTCGACAACGACGCCAACCTCGGCGCGATGGCCGAGCTGGCCGCGATGAACACCGGCTCGGTACCCGTGTCCGACCTGGTCTACCTCACCGGCGACTTCGGCATCGGCGGCGGCGTGATCTCCGGCGGGCGACTGGTGCGCGGGTCGATCGGGTTCGCCGGCGAGATCGGGCACATGGCGATGGACCCGCTCGGGCCGTACTGCTCGTGCGGCCGGCGCGGCTGCTGGGAGACCCAGGTCGGGCTCGGCGCGCTGCTGCACGCCTGCGCCGACACCGACGACCCGGTCCGCGACCCCACCCTCGACCTGGACCAGCGGATGCGGATCGTGCGCGCCAGGGCGGCGCGGGACGACCAGCGGACCCTGGACGCGCTGCACCAGATCGGCTCTGCGCTCGGGGTGGGCGTGTCGATCCTGGTGAACCTGCTGAACCCGGCCGTCGTGGTGCTCGGCGGCTACTTCGCGGCACTGCCCGAGTGGCTCGTGGAGCCGATCCGCAACCAGGTCGTCGCCGGGGTCCTGGCCCCCGGCGCGGGCGGAGCGAAGGTCGTCGGCTCCCGCCTCGGCTTCACCGCGGCCACCACCGGCGGGGCGCTCGCAGCCCTCCGGCGCGTCCTCGACGACCCGACCGTCGTACCGCCGATGGCGCAGCAGGACGAGGAGGCACCGGCGTGAGCGGCAGCGGAGGAGCGTGCGCCGTCTGGACTGACGAGCAGCGCAGGAGGGAAGACGGCGTGCTAGCGAGGGAGCGAAGCGAACCATGAGCACTGAGACCGAACCTGGCGACGTGTTGTTGACCATGTCGGGGATCGTGAAGACGTTCCCCGGGGTGCGGGCGCTCGACGGCGTGGACCTGGAGGTGCGCGCCGGGGAGGTGCACTGCCTGCTCGGCCAGAACGGCGCGGGCAAGTCGACGCTGATCAAGGTGCTCGCCGGTGCGCACCAGCCGGACGGCGGGGAGATCGTCTGGCAGGGCAAGCCGACCACGCTCGGCTCGCCGGTCGCCGCGTTGCGGATCGGGGTCGCCACGATGTACCAGGAGCTCGACCTGGTCGACGGGCTCTCGGTCGCCGAGAACATCTTCCTCGGGCACGAGCCGAACGCGTTCGGGTTCACCCGCCGAGGGCACATGCGGGCCGAGGCGCGCAAGCTCATGCGGCGGCTCGGCCACCCGGAGATCCCGGTCGGCCGCGAGGTCGGGCTGCTGTCCGCCGCCGGCCAGCAGCTGGTCTCGATGGCCCGCGCGCTCGCCCACGACGCCCGCCTGATCGTCATGGACGAGCCCACCGCCGCGCTCGCCGCCGACGAGGTGGACAACCTGTTCCGCGTGGTCGCCGACCTCACCGCCGAGGGCGTCGCGATCGTCTACATCTCCCACCGGCTCGAGGAGATCCGCCGCATCGGCAACCGGGTGACGGTGATCAAGGACGGGCGCACGGTCGCGTCCAACCTGGACTCGCACACCCCCACCGCCGAGCTGGTCAACCTGATGTCCGGGCGCAACGTCGAGACCGTGTTCCCGCACCGCGAGGCGAACACGACCGACAGCTCGCACGAGGTGCTGGTCGTCGAGGGGTTGACCAGGGCAAGCGAGTTCGCCGACGTCAGCTTCACGGTCAACGCCGGCGAGATCGTCGGCATCGCCGGGCTGGTCGGCGCCGGGCGCAGTGAGGTGCTGGAGACCGTCTACGGCGCGCGCAAGGCCGACTCCGGCACGGTCGTCGTCGACGGCAAGCGCTTGCGGCCGGGCAACGTCCCCGCCGCGGTCGCCGCCGGGGTCGGGCTCGCGCCGGAGGAGCGCAAGAGCCAGGCGCTGCTGCTGGACCAGTCGGTGGCCAACAACGTGGTCCTGGCCAGCCTGCCCGAGTACAGCCGGGCCGGGTTCAGCGACATCCGCCGGGAGCTGCGGGACGCGCGGGCCACGCTGGAGCGGCTGGACCTGCGGCCGGCCGATCCGCGCCGGGAGGTGCGCACGCTGTCCGGCGGCAACCAGCAGAAGGCCGTGGTCGCCCGCTGGCTGGTCCGCGACTGCAAGGTGCTGCTGCTGGACGAGCCGACCCGCGGCGTCGACGTCGGCGCGCGGGCCGAGCTGTACCGGCTGATCCACGAGCTGGCCGCGAGCGGGGTTGCCGTGCTGCTGGTGTCCAGCGAGGTTCCGGAGGTGCTCGGTCTGTCCGACCGGGTGCTCGTGATGCGTGAGGGCCGCCTGCTCACCGAGGCGCCGGCGAGTGAACTCACCGAGGCGGCCGTGCTCGACATGGTCATGGAAGGTAGCGAGGTGATGGCGTGAGTGACTGGGTGCGGAGCGAACGGGAGGGAGGCACACGGTGAGTGACGTGGGCGAGAAGTCCTCTGTGGACAAGCCGGGCGCCGCGCCCGGCGGTCCGCTGGCGGGCGAGGAGCCGGTGCGCACCGGTCCGACCACCGGCGTGCGCACGCCGAGCGGACTGCGGCTGGACCTGCGGCTGACGATCCTGACCGGCGTGCTGGTCGCGCTCTGCGTGACCGGCTACGTGCTGCAGCCGGACAGCTTCCTCTCCGAGAGCAACGTCTCCACGATGCTCCGCCTCGCCGCGGCGATCGGCGTGGTCAGCGTCGGCATGACGTTCGTGATCATCTCCGGCGGCATCGACCTGTCCGTCGGGTCGATGGTCGCGCTGTCCAGCGTGTGGATGACCACGCTGGCGACCCAGTCCTACGGGCCGTGGGTGATGGTCCTGTGCGCGCTCGTGGTCGGCCTCGGTGCGGGGTTGATCAACGGTGTGCTGATCGCCTACGGGCGGCTGGTGCCGTTCATCGCGACGCTCGCCATGTACGCGTCGGCGCGCGGCCTGGCCGAGCGGCTGTCCGACGGCCGCACCCAGGTGGTCGAGCAGCAGGGCTACCTGGACTTCTTCCGTGGTGACCTGTTCGGCATCCCGACCCTGATCTGGATGCTCGCCGTGGTGTACGTCGTCGGCTGGGTCCTGCTCAACCGGACCACGTTCGGCCGCCGCACGTTCGCCATCGGCGGCAACGAGGAGGCGGCCCGGCTGGCGGGCATCAACGTCAAGCGGCACACCGCGATGGTGTACGGCATCGCGGGCCTGTGCTGCGGCATCGCCGCCCTCATGGTGGTCGCCCGCACGACATCGGGCTCGTCCACCAACGGCATGTACTACGAGCTGGACGCGATCGCCGCGGTCGTCATCGGCGGCACGCTGCTCTCCGGTGGCCGGGGCACGCTCATCGGCACCCTGATCGGCGGGCTGATCTTCACCGTGGTGAACAGCATCTTCACCCAGAACAACCTGGAGTCCGACATCCAGAACATCGCCAAGGGCGTGATCATCGTCGTGGCGGTGCTCCTGCAGTACGGAACCGCGCGCAACCGCAAGACATAGCACCGACTCTCAACCCACCCCGACCCATGTACAAGGGAGTACCCCAATGACCGACCCGTCCCTGGCCCGCCGCCGGTTCCTCTTCGGTGCCTCCGCCATCGGCGCGAGCGCCCTCGTCGTCGGCTGCACGTCCAACGAGCCGGCAGGCGGCAGCGAGAACAACGCCCAGCAGGTCGCCGCCGGCGGCGACAACGCCGAGCCCGGCAAGGAGGTCACGATCGGCTTCTCCGCGCCGGCCGCCGACCACGGCTGGATGGCCGCGATGACCAGCAACGCCCAGGCGCAGGCGGATGCGTTCGAGGACGTCACGCTGAACGCCACCGAGGGCACCAACGACGTCAGCCAGCAGATCGCGCAGGTCGAGACGCTGATCAACAGCGGCCCCGACGTGCTGGTGATCCTGCCGTTCGACGGCAAGGCGCTGACCTCGGCCGGGCAGAAGGCGATGGACGCCGGCATCCCGGTGATCAACGTGGACCGCATCTTCAACAGCCCGCTCGCGTACCGCACCTGGATCGGCGGCGACAACTACCGGATGGGCGTCAACGCCGGCAACTACATCGCCGAGCAGATGAAGGCGAAGAACATCGCCAACCCGATCATCGGTGAGGTCGCCGGGATCGACGCGCTCCCGCTGACCCAGGAGCGCAGCCAGGGCTTCAAGGACGCGCTGGCCCGCAACGGCTTCCAGGTCGGCCCGCGGGTCTCGGCCGAGTTCACCGTGGAGTCCGGCGAGGAGCAGACGGCGAACCTGCTGCAGGGCGCGGCCAAGCTGGACGCCCTGTGGAACCACGACGACGACCAGGGCATCGGCGTGATGGCCGCGATCGACGCGGCCGGCCGCGACGAGTTCATCATGGTCGGCGGCGCCGGCTCGCGGGACATGATGGACCGGATCAAGGCCGACAACACGGTCATCAAGGCGACCGTGCTCTACAGCCCGTCGATGGCGTCCAGCGCGATCGCGCTGGCCCGCCTGCTCGGCCAGGCCAAGGGCCTCGGGGACCTCGCCGAGCACGAGATCCCGGCCTCCATCACCACCTACTCGGCCGTGGTGACCAAGGAGAACGTCGACTCCTACATGGACATCGGCTTCGCTTCCTGATCCACGGGCAGCGGGGTTTCGGCGAGGGTAGCGCGATTGACAACGGAGGGTGTGCGATGACAGAGGGCAGCGGGGGAACCATCGGGGTCGGCATGGTCGGCCACTCGTTCATGGGTGCGGTGCACTCACACGCGTGGCGGTCGGCGCATCGATTCTTCGACCTGCCGATGGTTCCCCACCTTGCCGTCCTCGGCGGCCGTGACCTCGGCCGAACGAAGGCAGCAGCAGCCAAGTTCGGCTGGGCGAGCGTGCAGACCGACTGGCGTGAGCTGGTCAACTCCCCGGACGTGCAGGTGGTCGACATCTGCACGCCGGGGGACTCGCACTGCGAGATCGCCCTCGCCGCGCTGGCAGCCGGCAAGCACGTGCTGTGCGAGAAGCCGCTGGCCAACAACGTGGCCGAGGCCGAGCAGATGGCCGCGGCCGCGAAGGAGGCCGCCGGGCGCGGCGTGCGCTCGATGGTGGCGTTCAACTACCGCCGGGTGCCCGCGATCGCCTACGCCCGCAAGCTGATCGAGGACGGGCGGATCGGCACCGTCCGGCACGTCCGCGCGGTCTACCTGCAGGACTGGCTGTCCGACGAGCAGGCGCCGATGACCTGGCGGCTGCGCAAGGACAAGGCCGGCTCCGGTGCGCTCGGCGACCTCGGCGCGCACATCGTGGACGCCACCCAGTTCCTGGTCGGCGACCTGCTGACCGGGGTCACCGCGGTCACCAACACCTTCGTCAACCAGCGACCGGCCGAGGACGGCGGCGTCGACGACGTGACCGTCGACGACGCCGCGCTGTTCCTCGGCCGGTTCGCCAACGGCGCCGTGGCCAGCTACGAGGCCACCCGGTTCGCGCTCGGCCGCAAGAACGGCATGCGGGTGGAGATCAACGGCTCCCGCGGCAGCCTGGCGTTCGACTTCGAGTCGATGAACGAGCTGTCGTTCTTCGACGGCGCCGACGGCGACGCGAGCGGGTTCCGCCGCATCCTGGTCACCGAGCCGACCCACCCGTACGTGGGCGCCTGGTGGCCGCCGGGGCACCTGCTCGGCTACGAGCACACCTTCACCCACGAGGTGGTCGACTTCGTCCGCGCCATCGCCGACGGCGTCGACCCGGCACCGTCCTTCGCGGACGGTCTCCAGGTGCAGCGCGTGCTCGAGGCCGTGGAGCACAGCGCGACCGAGGGTTCCAAGTGGACGGATGTTCCGGGAGGCCAGGCATGACCGACTACACCCCGCGCAAGGAGCACAGGTTCAGCTTCGGGCTGTGGACCGTGGGCTGGCAGGGCGTCGACCCGTTCGGCGTGGCCACCCGCGAGCCGATGGACCCCGCGTACGCGGTGGAGAAGCTCGCCGAGCTGGGCGCGTACGGCGTCACGTTCCACGACGACGACCTGATCCCGTTCGGCGCCGACGACACCGAGCGGTCGAGCCGGATCGCGAGCTTCCGCAAGGCGCTGGACAACACCGGGCTCGTGGTGCCGATGGCGACCACGAACCTGTTCGCCCACCCGGTGTTCAAGGAAGGCGCGCTGACCTCCAACGACCGGGACATCCGCCGGTTCGCGCTGCGCAAGGTGCTGCGCAACATCGACCTCGCCGCCGAGCTGGGCGCGAGGACCTACGTGCTGTGGGGCGGCCGCGAGGGCGCGGAGTCCGGGGTGGCCAAGGACGTCCGGGCCGCGCTGGACCGGTACAAGGAGGCGCTGGACCTCCTCTGCGGCTACGTCCGCGAGCAGGGCTACGACCTCCGTTTCGCGTTGGAGCCCAAGCCGAACGAGCCGCGCGGCGACATCCTGCTGCCGACGATCGGGCACGCGATCGCGTTCATCGGCGAGCTGGACGAGCCGGACCGGGTGGGCCTGAACCCCGAGGTCGGGCACGAGCAGATGGCCGGCATGTCCGTGGTGCACGGGTACGCGCAGGCGCTGTGGCACGGCAAGCTGTTCCACATCGACCTGAACGGGCAGAACGGTCCGCGCTACGACCAGGACCTGCGGTTCGGCAACGGTGACGTGAAGAGCGCGTTCCTGCTCGTGGACCTGCTCGAACACGGCGGCTACGACGGCCCGAGGCACTTCGACTTCAAGCCGGCCCGCACCGAGGACGAGTCGGGCGTGTGGTCCTCGGCCCGGTCGTGCATGCGCAACTACCTGATCCTGGCCGAGAAGGCGCGGGCGTTCCGCGCCGACCCGGAGGTGGCCGAAGCGCTGGCGGCGGCCCGCGTCGACCAGATGTCGGTGCCGACGCTCGGGGACGGCGAGTCGCTCGCCGACCTGCGGGCCGAGGAGCTTGACCTGGCCGAGGCGACCGTGCGCGGCGCCAAGGTGGAGCACCTGGACCAGTTGGCGCTCGAACACCTCTACGGCACCCGCTGAACGTGCGGCGTCGCCCGACCGGCACGTCGGGCGACGCCGTAATCACGGAAAGGAGTTTTCTCCCTCTTCGCGGTCCCCATTTCGGTGAGAACAAGGAGAAAAGTACCAGTGCGAGGGAACAGTCCGAGTAAGAACGCGTTAAATCCACCAGGAATCAGGCGGGTGCTTTCCCGTATCGGTGTCGCCGGTGTGGCGCTGGCCACCGGCCTCAGCCTGGCCGCGACGCCGGCCGCCGCGCACGAGGACCCGACGGTCCTGGTGTTCTCGAAGACCGCCGGATTCCGGCACGACTCCATTCCCACTGGCATCGCCGCGATCCAGGATCTCGGCGCCGAACACGGTTTCGCCGTCGAGGCCACTGAGGACGCGGCCGCGTTCACCGAGGAGAACCTCTCCCACTACGCCGCCGTCGTGTGGCTGTCCACGACCGGGGACGTCCTCAACGACGCGCAGCAGGCCGCCTTCGAGGGCTACATCGAGAACGGCGGCGGCTACGCGGGCGTGCACGCCGCGGCCGACACCGAGTACGACTGGCCGTGGTACGGCGAGCTCGTCGGCGCGTACTTCAAGTCCCACCCGCACATCCAGGAAGCCGATGTGCACGTGGAGCACCACGACCACCCGTCGACCGCCGGCCTGCCGGACACCTGGACCCGCACCGACGAGTGGTACAACTACCGCACCAACCCGCGCGAAGCGGTGAAGGTGCTCGCCACCCTCGACGAGACCAGCTACGACCCCGGCGGCGACGCCATGGGCGACCACCCGATCATGTGGTGCAAGTCCCAGGGCGATGGCCGGTCCTGGTACACCGGCGGCGGCCACACCATCGAGTCCTACAGCGAGCCGGAGTTCCTCGACCACCTCGCGGGTGGCATCCGGTACGCCGCGGGCATCGAGGCGGCCGACTGCGCGCCGAACACGGACCCGAACCAGCCGCCGACCGACGAGGACTTCGACCAGATCACCCTGGCGAAGGGCGAGCCGCAGACCGGCGAGCCGATCGCGATGGCGGTGCTGCCCGACCGCAGCGTCATCCACACCTCGCGCGACGGCCGGGTGTTCCTCACCACCCCGGAGGCGACCACCACCCTCGCCGGGCAGATCCCCGTCTACAACCACGACGAGGACGGCCTGCAGGGCGTCGCGGTCGACCCGAACTTCACCGAGAACCGCTGGGTCTACCTGTACTACGCGCCGCCGCTGGACACCCCGGCCGGTGACGCGCCGGAGAACGGCACCGCGGCCGACTTCGAACCGTTCAAGGGCCACAACCAGCTCTCCCGGTTCAAGCTGGCCGAGGACGGCACCATCGACATGGCCAGCGAGCAGCAGATCCTGCAGGTCCCGGCCGACCGAGGCCTGTGCTGCCACGCCGGCGGCGAGATCGACTTCGACGCCGACGGCAACCTGCTGCTGTCCACCGGGGACGACACCAACCCGTTCGCCTCGGACGGCTACACGCCGATCGACGAGCGGGCCGACCGCAACCCGGCGTTCGACGCCCAGCGGTCCTCCGCCAACACCAACGACCTGCGCGGCAAGCTGCTGCGGATCGACGTGCAGGACGACGGCGGCTACACCATCCCCGAGGGCAACCTGTTCGCCGAGAGCACCGAGAAGACCCGCCCGGAGATCTACGCCATGGGCTTCCGGAACCCGTTCCGGTTCGCCGTGGACCCGGAGACCGGCTGGATCTACCTCGGTGACTACGGCCCGGACGCCGGTGCGCCCAACCCGGAGCGCGGCCCGGGCGGCACCGTCGAGTTCAACCTGATCAAGGAGCCGGGCAACTACGGCTGGCCGTACTGCGTCGGGGACAACGAGCCGTTCGTCGACTACGACTTCGCCAGCCAGACCTCCGGCGAGCCGTTCGACTGCGCGGCACCGAAGAACGAGAGCCCGCACAACACCGGCCTGGTCGACCTGCCGCCGGTGCAGCCGGCCTGGATCCCCTACAACGGGGACTCGGTGCCGGAGTTCGGCAACGGCCCGGAGTCGCCGATGGGCGGCCCGACCTACCACTTCGACCCGGAGCTGGACTCGCCGACGAAGTTCCCGGAGTTCTACGACGGCAAGAACTTCGCCTACGAGTGGGATCGGGGCTGGATCAAGACGATCGAGGTCGGCGCGAACGGTGAGCGCGGCGCGATCGAGCCGTTCTTCGACTCGATGACGCTGACCAGGCCGATGAACATCGAGTTCGGTCCCGACGGTTCGATGTACGTGCTCGACTACGGCAGCGGCTACTTCGGCGGCGCCGAGGACTCGGCCGTCTACCGGATCGACTACACCAAGGGGAACAACACCCCGCAGGTGCGACTGGCCGCGGACAGGACGTCCGGTCCGGCACCGCTGGACGTGGCGTTCGACCCGACCGGCACCGCCGACGAGGACGGCGGCGACCTGACCTACGCGTGGGACTTCGACGGGGACGGCACCACCGACTCCACCGAGGAGGGCCCGGTCTCCCACACCTACTCGGAGGTCGGCCAGTACACCGCGCACCTGTCGGTGACCGACGAGTCCGGCCTGACCGGCGCGGCCAGCGTGGTGATCACGGTGGGCAACACCGCGCCGGAGGTGAAGCTCGACCTCCCGGCCAACGGCGGGTTCTTCGGCTTCGGTGACACGGTGCCGTTCAAGGTCACGGTGACCGACCCGGAGGAAGGCACGATCGACTGCTCCAAGGTGACCGTGGAGTACATCCTCGGGCACGACAGCCACGGCCACCCGCTGTCCCGGGCGACCGGGTGCGAGGGCACGATCGAGACGCCGGCGGACGAGGGTCACGGCCTGGACGCCAACGTGTTCGGGGTGATCAACGCCAGCTTCACCGACTCCGGCGCGAACGGCGCCCCGGCGCTGACCGGCTCCGACGAGATCATCCTGCAGCCCAAGCTCAAGCAGGCCGAGTTCTTCTCGGAGAACAACGGCACCGAGGTGGTCAACCAGGGTGACGCCAGCGGCGGCAAGCGGGTCGGCTACATCGACGACGGCGACTGGATCAAGTTCGACCCGGTGAACCTGACCGGGGTGGACGCGATCGGCTACCGGGTGTCCTCCGGCGGCGCCGGCGGCACCATCACCGTCCGCAAGGACGCGGTCGACGGCCCGGTCGTGCAGACCGTGGACGTGGCCAACACCGGTGGCTGGGACAACTACGTCGACATCCCGGCCGCGCCGATCACCGACCCGGGCGGCAGTGGCCCGCTGTACCTGGTGTTCAACGGCACCGGCACCGGCGGCCTGTTCGACGTGGACGCCGTCAACGTCGAGGGCTCGGGTGTCGCCGACGGCGGCGGTCCGGCCGAGTGCCAGCCGTGGACGCCGGACGAGGGCTACCGCGCCCTGTTCGACGGCACCTCGGCGAGCCTGGACGGCTGGCGCCAGTCCGGTCCCGGGAGCTTCGAGCTGCAGCCGGACTGCACGATCAGGTCCGTCGGCGGCATGGGCCTGCTGTCGGTCGACGAGGAGTGGGGCGCCTACAGCCTCAAGCTGGACTGGAAGATGGCCGGGGACGACAACTCCGGCATCTTCGTGGGCTACCCCGACCCGGGCGACGACCCGTGGGTCGCGGTGAACCAGGGCTACGAGATCCAGATCGACGCGACGGACGCGCCGGACCGCACGACCGGCTCGATCTACACCTTCCAGGCGGCCGACATCCCCGCGCGGGACGAGGCGCTCAACCCGCCGGGGGAGTGGAACGCCTACGAGATCGTCGTGGTGGGGCAGACCATCCGGGTCTACCTCAACGGGGTGCTGATCAACGACTTCACCAGCACCGACCCGGCGCGGGACCTGACCCAGGGCTTCGTCGGGATCCAGAACCACGGCGACAGCGACGACGTCTCGTTCCGCAACATCCAGATCTCCGAGATCGTGGACGAGACGGCGCCGGTGACCGAGGCGACCTTCGAGCCGGCCGGCGCCGAGGGCTGGCACCCCGGCACGGTTCCGGTCGAGCTCACCGCCACCGACGCGGGCGGCCAGGGCGTGACCAGCATCGAGTACAAGCTCGACGACGGTCCGTGGACGACCTACACCGGCACCGTCGAGGTGACCGGTGACGGCGCTCACACCCTGCTCTACCGGGCGACGGACCGGGCCGGGAACGTGGAGGCGGAGAAGGCCGCCACGATCAAGATCGACGGCACCAAGCCGACGCTGATGGTGGCCGGGGTGGCCGACGGCCGGGTCTACGGCGACGCCACCGACGTGGTGCTGTCGTGGCACGCCGAGGACGCCACGTCCGGGGTGCGCACGGTGACCGGTGAGCTGGACGGCTCGCCGGTGGTCTCCGGTCGCACGCTCGCGCTGTACCAGCTGCCGCTCGGGCTGCACTCGTTCTCGGTGTCCGCTGTGGACACCGCAGGCAACACGCAGACCCAGGCGGTGGACTTCGCGACGACGACGTCCCTGCGGGACATGAGCCAGCTGATCGACCGGTTCCGGGCGACCAACCGGCTCACGGTGTCCGAGCACCAGCAGCTGGAGTCGCTGATGAAGAAGATCCGCCGGGCCGAGGCGAACGGCAAGGACGCCAAGGCCGTGCGGTTCCTGAACACGTTCGTCCAGCTTGTGACGGACGAGACCTTCATCCGCGACGCGGACATCCGTACCGTTCTCGAACGTGATGCCCGCGCGATGATCGATTCCATCGAAGGGGTGGCCGTGCTGCCCCGAGCGGTGAACTCACGATGATCGGTTGAACTCTCGGTGGGTCGGCGGCCCGTGCCGCCGGCCCACCGAGGTCACCCGATTCGTGGATGGAAAGGGGTCTGCACACATGTCAGCGAACGAACCGACCGGGCTGTGGCTGGTCGGCGCCCGTGGGTCGGTGGCCACCACGGCCGTGACCGGCCTGTTGGCCCTGCGCGCGGGGTTGACCGCGCCGACCGGCTGTGTGACCGAGCGTGAGCCGTTCACCCGCCTAGGTCTGCCCAGCTGGGAGAACCTGGTGGTCGGCGGGCACGACGTGGTGTGCACGCCGCTGGACAAACGAGCCGAGCAACTGGCCGAGTCGGGTCTGATCCCGCCCCGCGTCCTGGCCGCGACCACGACCGGCCTGCAAGCCGCCGACACCGAGATCCGCGACGGCTACCACCCGGCCACCCACACGGGTTCCCAGGCCGAGGCCGCCGAGCACCTGACGTCCGACATCACGTCGTTCCGCGAGCGCCACGGTCTCGCGCGCGTCGTGGTGGTGAACGTGTCCTCCACCGAACCCCCCGTACCGCACGTCCCCGAGCACGACTCCCTGTCCGCGCTCGAGACCGCGCTGGCTGACCCGACCCGCACGGTCCTCCCCCCGAGCAGCCTGAACGCCTACGCCGCGCTCCGAGCCGGCTGCCCGTTCGTGGACTTCACCCCGTCCCCCGGGATGCGCCTCCCCGCCCTGCACGAGCTGGCGGTGGCCGAGGGTCTCCCGTACGCCGGCTCCGACGGCAAGACCGGCGAAACCCTGCTGCGGACCGTGCTCGCCCCCATGTTCACCGCCAGAGCCCTGCGCGTTCGCTCCTGGGCCGGCACGAACCTCCTCGGCGGCGGCGACGGCGCGAACCTGGCGGATCCCACGCAGGCCAAGGGCAAACTGGACTCCAAGGCCAGGGGCCTCGCGGCGCTGCTCGGCGAGGGCGTGACCGCTCCGCTGCACATCGACAACGTGCCCGACCTGGGCGAGCAGAAGACCGCGTGGGACCACGTGTCGTTCGAGGGCTTCCTCGGCGCGCGGATGAGCCTCCAGCTGACCTGGAACGGCCTGGACTCCGCCCTGGCCGCCCCCCTGGTCCTGGACCTGGCCAGGCTGACCGCCGCCGCCCACGCGGCCGGCGAGTCGGGCCCCCTGGGTGCGCTGGCGTTCTTCTTCAAGGACCCCATCGGCTCCGACGAGCACCGCTTCGCCGAGCAGACCACCATGCTCACCGAGTGGGCCGAGTCCCTCGGGGAGCGGCGGGCGTGAAGGCCTACCTCCAGCTCGTCCGCGCGCCGGCCGCGTTGACCGTCCTCGGCGACACCGTCGCCGGGGCCGCGGCGGCCGGCCGGCCACTGCGCGGGCGACGCCTGCTCCTCCCGCTGTCCTCCGCCGCCTTCTACTGGTCCGGCATGGCCCTCAACGACTGGGCCGACCGCGACCTCGACGCCACCGAACGCCCCGAACGCCCCATCCCCTCCGGCCGCGTCACCCCCGAGGGCGCGCTCGCCGTGGCCGGCGGCCTCACCGCCACCGGCCTCGGCCTCGCCGCGGTCGCCGGCGGCCGGGACGCGGTCAAGGTCGCCGTGCCGCTCGCCGCCGCGGTCTGGGCCTACGACACCGTCCTCAAGTCGACCCCCGCCGGCCCCGTCGGCATGGCCGTCTGCCGGACCCTCGACGTCCTCCTCGGCGCCGGGGCCAGCAACGCCCGCACCGCCCTCCCGGCCGCCGCCGCGGTCGGCGGGCACACGCTCGGCGTCACCGCCCTGTCCCGCGGCGAGGTGCACGGCGCGTCACCCGCCACCGCCACCTCCGCGCTCGCCGGCACCGCCGTCGCCACCGCGGCGGCGGTCGGCGGGCGCGCCCGCTCGATCCGCCACCGGCTCGGCGCGGCCACCGCGGCCGCGCTGTACTCCACCACCGTCGGCAGAGCACAGCTCGACGCCAGGCAGGACCCCTCCGCCGCCACCGTCCGGCGGGCCACCATGGCCGGCATCCACGGCATGGTCCCGCTCCAGGCCGCGCTCGCCGCCCGCCGCGGGTCCCTGCTCGGCGCGCTCGCCGTCGCCGCCGCGCTGCCGGTCGCCCGCGCCCTGTCCCGGAAGGTGAGTCCGACATGACCTTCCACCTCGGGTACGGCACCAACGGGTTCGCCAACCACCGCCTCGACGACGCCCTGCGCGTGATCGCCGACCTCGGCTACACCTCCGTCGCGCTCACCCTCGACCACCACCACCTCGACCCGTACGGCGACGACGTCGTCTCCGCGACCGACCACGTCGCCGTGCTGCTCGGCCGGCTCGGGCTGCGGTGCGTCGTCGAGACCGGCGCCCGCTACCTGCTCGACCCCACCCACAAGCACCACCCCACGCTGGTCTGCGACGAGCCGGAGCGCCGGATCGACTTCCTGCACCGCGCCGTGCGCATCGCCGCCGAGCTCGACGCGGACTGCGTGTCGTTCTGGTCCGGCATCCGTCCCTCCTCAGTGGACCCGGGAACCGCGTGGCGGCGGATGCGCGACGGCACCGCCGCGGTCCTCGACGAGGCCGGGGCACTGGGCGTCCGGCTGGGACTCGAACCGGAGCCGGGCATGTTCGTCGAGCGCCTGGCCGACGCGCTGCGCCTTCGCGAGGAGCTCGGCGCGCCGGACCTGCTCGGCATCACGCTGGACGTCGGCCACTGCGTCGCGGTCGAGCCGGAGGACGCGGCGGCCTGCATCCGCCGTGCCGCCGGCCTGCTCGTCAACGTGCAGCTGGACGACATGCGCACCGGGGTGCACGAGCATCTCGAGTTCGGCGAGGGCGAACTCGATCTGCCGGCGACCCTGGCCGCGCTGACCGAGGTCGGCTACTCCGGCGTCGCGGCGGTCGAGCTGCCTCGGCACAGCCACGCGGCGCCGGACGTGGCCACCCGAGCGATCGCCGCGCTGCGGGCGGCGCTCGAACCGGGACCGCACGACGTGGAATGGGTGAGCGACGTGGACCATCCCTGGCTGGTGGACGCCGAGCAGCGGGTCCGCAGTGACCCGGCGGCGATCCGGACACTGTTCCCGGCGGTCGGGCGCAAGGTCGGGCGGGCGGCACTGCGCCCGGAGTCCGACCCGCAGGGCCTGGTGCACGGCACCGTCGACGACCTGGCCCGCACCCGCCTGCTGGCCGTGCTCGCCGAGGTGCTCGACGCACCTGCGCTGGCCGGCGAGGTCGCCGAGCTGTACCGCTACGGCGACGACGCCGAGCGCCGAGGCGTGCTGCGCGGGCTCACCACGCTGCCGCCCGACGCCGTGCCGGCCGGACTGGAGATCGTCCGGGACGCGTTGCGCGCCAACGACATCCGGCTCGTCGCCGCCGCGATGGGCGAGTTCGGTGCGCGGAACCTGGACGACCACGCCTGGCGGCACGGGGTGCTCAAGTGCCTGTTCGTCGGCGTGCCGCTGGCCGCCGTGGTGGAGCTGTCCCGCCGCACCGACGGCGAGCTGCTGCGGATGGTCGCCGACTACGCCGACGAGCGCCGCGCCGCGGGCCGTGACGTGCCCGCCGACGCCGAACGACTGCTGGAGGTAGGCGCATGAGGATCTTCGACCCGCACATCCACATGACGTCGCGGACCACCGACGACTACGAGGCCATGTTCGACGCCGGGGTGCGCGCGCTGGTCGAGCCGTCGTTCTGGCTCGGGCAGCCGCGCACCAGCGTCGCGTCGTTCACCGACTACTTCGACAGCCTCATCGGCTGGGAGCGGTTCCGGGCCGCGCAGTTCGGCATCCGCCACCACTGCACGATCGCGCTGAACCCCAAGGAGGCCAACGACCCGCGCTGTCGCGAGGTGCTCGACCTGCTGCCGCGCTACCTCGCCAAGGACGGCGTGGTCGCGGTCGGCGAGGTCGGCTACGACTCGATGACGCCGGAGGAGGACGAGGTCTTCGCCGGGCAGCTCCAGCTCGCGGTGGAGCACGAACTGCCCGCCCTGGTGCACACCCCGCACCGGGACAAGCTCGCCGGCACCCACCGCACCCTCGACGTGGTGCGCGAGTCCGGCCTGGAGCCGGGCCGGGTGCTGGTGGACCACCTCAACGAGCCGACGGTCGCGGTGGTCGCGGACTCCGGCTGCTGGATGGGCTTCTCCATCTACCCGGACACCAAGATGGACGAGCAGCGCATGGTCGCGATCCTGCGCGAGTACGGCACCGACCGGATGATCGTCAACTCGGCCGCCGACTGGGGCCGCTCGGACCCGCTGAAGACGTACAAGACCGGCCTGGCCATGCTCGGCGCCGGGTTTACCGAGTCCGATGTGGACAAGGTGCTGTGGCGGAACCCGGTGGAGTTCTACGGGCAGAGCGACCGGCTGGTGCTCGACGAGCTGCCCGGCTTCGCGCCGTCGACCGAGACGTTCGCCGGCAACTCGGTGCTGCGCGGGGGCGGTGCATGACGGTCACCCCGCTGTCGTACTGTACCAACGTCCATCCCGCCGAGGACCTCGACGGCGTGCTGGCCCAGCTCGACCGCTACGCCGAGCCGGTGCGCCGGCTGGTCGGCACCGACGTGCTCGGGCTCGGCCTGTGGCTGCCGGCCGCGCTCGCCGCCGGCCTCGCCGACGACCCGGCACTGCGCGCGAAGCTGCGCACCGAGCTCGACGCACGCGGCCTCGAGGTGCACACGCTCAACGCCTTCCCCTACGGCGGCTTCCACGACGAGGTCGTCAAGCACTCGGTGTATCGTCCACAGTGGACGGACCAGCGCCGGCTGGAGTACACCCTGGACTGCGCGACCGTGCTGGCCGACCTGCTGCCCGACGGCGCCCGCTACGGCAGCATCTCCACCCTGCCGCTGGCCTGGCGCACCCCGTGGGACGACGCCGACGACGCGGCCGCGATGCGCGCGCTGACCGAGCTCACCGCCGTCCTCGACGGCATGGCGAGCCGCGACGGCCGCCCGATCCGACTGGCCGTCGAGCCGGAGCCCGGCTGCGTGCTCGACTCTGTCGCCGACGCGGTCCGCTGGCTCGCGCCCCGGGTCGACCCGCGCTACGTCGGGTTGTGCCTGGACACCTGCCACCTCGCGGTGTCCTTCGCAGACCCGGCCGAGACCGTCGCCGAGATCCACCGGGCCGGCCTGTCCGTGGTCAAGGTGCAGGCGTCGGCGGCGCTACAGGTCGAGGAGCCGGCCAGCGAGGCCGCCCAGCAGGCACTCGCCGACTTCACCGAGCCGCGCTACCTGCACCAGGTGCGCGAGCGCACCGAGGACGGCGTCGTGCTCGGCGCCGACGACCTGCCCCAGGCGCGCACCGAGCTGCCCGCATTGCGCACCTGGCGGGTGCACTTCCACGTGCCGCTGCACGCCCGCCCGGCCGCCCCGCTGTCGGCCACCACCGACGTCCTGCGTGCCGCCGTGGCCGCGCTGGCGTCTACTGTGGACGAATTGCCGCACGTCGAGGTGGAGACCTACACCTGGAGCGTGCTGCCGGAGACCGCGGGCAACGGTGGCGACACCGCACTGATCCGCGGCATCGCCGCCGAGCTGCGCTGGGCCGCCGCCCAGCTGCTCGGCCAGGACGGAGGGGTGAGATGAGCACACCGGTCGTGCTGATCGACGTCGTGGGGCTGACGCCGAAACTGCTGCGGTACATGCCGAACCTGACCGCGCTGGCGCACCGGGGCTGGCAGGCCGAGCTGGGCACCGTGCTGCCCGCGGTGACCTGCAGCGCCCAGTCGACGTTCCTGACCGGCAGGATGCCGGCCGAGCACGGGATCGTCGGCAACGGCTGGTACTTCCGCGACCTCGGCGAGGTCTACCTGTGGCGCCAGCACAACCGGCTCGTCCAGGGCGAGAAGGTCTGGGAGGCCGCGCGCGCGGCGAACCCCGACTTCACCGCGGCGAACGTCTGCTGGTGGTACGCGATGGGCGCCACCACCGACATCACGGTCACGCCGCGTCCGATCTACCACGCCGACGGCCGCAAGTCCCCCGACGCCTACGTGCGCCCGCCCGCCCTGCACGACGAGCTGGTCGGCGCGCTCGGCGAGTTCCCGCTGTTCCAGTACTGGGGCCCGACCGCGGCGCTGACGTCGAGCGAGTGGATCATCGGCGCGTCCCGCAAGGTGCTCCGCGAGCACCACCCGGACCTGCTCCTGGTGTACGTCCCGCACCTGGACTACGACCTGCAACGCCACGGCCCCGACGGCCCCGAGGCGATGCGTGCCGCCCGCGAGGTGGACGCCGCGCTCGCCCCGCTGCTGGCGGACGCGCAGAACGCTGGCGCCACGGTGGTCGCGCTGTCCGAGTACGGCATCACGCCGGTGCGCCGCCCGGTCGACATCAACCGCCTGCTGCGTACCGAGGGGCTGCTCGAGGTTTACACCCAGGCCGGCATGGAGTACCTCGACCCGTGGACGTCACGCGCGTTCGCGGTCGCCGACCACCAGGTCGCGCACGTGTACGTCAACGACCCGGCCGACCTGCCCCGGGTCCGCGACCTGCTCGGTGAGCTGTCCGGCGTGGACGAGGTGCTGGACCGCGAGGCGCAGGCCCGCTACGGCATCGACCACGAACGCGCCGGGGAGCTGGTGGTCACCGCCGAGCCGGACGCCTGGTTCACCTACTACTACTGGCTCGACGACGACCGCGCCCCGGACTTCGCCCGCGGGGTGGAGATCCACCGCAAGCCCGGCTACGACCCGGCGGAGCTGTTCTTCGACCCCGCGGACAAGCTGGTCAAGGCGAAGGCCGGGCTGAACCTGGTGCGCAAGAAGGTCGGCCTGCGGTACGCGATGAGCACGGTGCCGCTGGACCCGTCGTACGTGCGCGGCTCGCACGGCCGGCTGCCCGACCGCCCGGAGGACGGTCCGGTGCTGCTGTGCTCGGTGCCCGACGCCGAGCCGGGCGACCGCGTCGCGGCGACCGAGGTCCACGATCTTCTGCTGAGGCTGCAAGGGATAGGCGAGGGCAGTTCGAAACGAGCCGGCTCCGCCAGATGACCACAGCTTCGGCCGATGCCGGCAAGGTTTTGAACTGTCCTCGATCCGTACCGGAAGGAGCTCGACGATGAGTCGACCAGTCACGCTGTTCACCGGCCAGTGGGCCGACCTCCCGTTCGAGGAGGTGTGCAAGCTCGCCGCGCAGTGGGGCTACGACGGCCTGGAGATCGCCTGCTCCGGCGACCACTTCGAGGTGGACCGGGCCCTGGCCGAGGACGACTACGTGTCGAACAAGCTCGCCCAGTTGGAGCGGCACGGCCTGAAGGTGTGGACGATCTCCAACCACCTGGTAGGCCAGGCGGTGTGCGACGACCCCATCGACGACCGGCACAAGAACATCGTGCCGGCTCGCATCTGGGGCGACGGCGACCCCGAGGGCGTGCGCCAGCGCGCCGCCGAGGAGCTGAAGGACACCGCGCGGGCCGCCGCGAAGCTCGGCGTGGACACGGTCGTCGGCTTCACCGGCTCGAAGATCTGGAAGTACGTCGCGATGTTCCCGCCGGTGTCGCAGGACGTCATCGACGACGGCTACGCCGACTTCGCGCGCCGGTGGAACCCGATCCTCGACGTGTTCGACGAGGTCGGCGTGCGGTTCGCGCACGAGGTGCACCCGTCGGAGATCGCCTACGACTACTGGACGACCAAGAAGACCCTGGAAGCGGTCGGCAACCGGCCGGCGTTCGGGCTCAACTGGGACCCGTCGCACTTCGTGTGGCAGGACCTCGACCCGGTCGGGTTCATCCTCGACTTCGCCGACCGGATCTACCACGTGGACTGCAAGGACACCAAGAAGCGGTTCGACGGCCGCAACGGACGGATGGGCAGCCACCTTGCCTGGGCGGACCCGCGCCGGGGCTGGGACTTCGTGTCCACCGGTCACGGCGACGTGCCGTGGGAGGAGTGCTTCCGCGCCCTGAACTCGATCGGCTACACCGGCCCGATCTCGGTGGAGTGGGAGGACGCCGGCATGGACCGCCTGCGCGGTGCCGAGGAGGCCGTGACGTTCATCCGCAACCTGATCTTCGACAAGCCGACCGCGGCGTTCGACGCGGCGTTCTCCACGAAGGACTGACTGGTTCCGATTCGCTTGCACGGAAGGGATTCGTCATGACGGTTTCGAGAAGGACGATGCTGCGCGGCGCCGCCGCCGGAGCGATCGTCGCCGGCGCCGCCGTCGCGGTGCCCGGCACCGCGAGCGCCACCGGCGGCGGGCGCTGGTGGCGGCGGCGGGTGCCGAAGGACAAGATCAGCATCCAGCTGTACACGCTGCGCTCGATCATGGAGAACGACGTCGAAGGCACGCTGTCCGCGCTGGCCGACATCGGCTACCGCAAGGTCGAGATGGCCGGCACGTACGGCCGCAGCGCGCGGGAGTTCCGCGGCATCCTCGACCGCCACCACCTCCGTGCGACGTCGACGCACATGGGTATCGACGGCGACATCAACCAGGCGATCGAGGACGCGAAGATCCTCGGCAACCGCAAGAGCGACGTGGCCTGGGCGAGCTTCCCGACGATCGCCGAGTGGCAGGACTTCGCCGAGCGCCTCGACGCGGCGGGCCGGGCCTACCGCCGAGCCGGGATCGAGTTCGGGTACCACAACCACGGCCACGAGTTCCAGCGGATCGACGGCGTGCGCCCGTACGACGTGATCACCCGGTGCACGAAGCGGCGGAACGTGAACCTGGAGATGGACCTGTTCTGGGTCATCGACGGCGGCGCCGACCCGGTGCGCGAGTTCTACCGGATCGCGGGTCGGGTCAACCAGTACCACGTCAAGGACCGCACCCCCGACGGCAACTTCGCCGACCTGGGCGAGGGCACGATCGATTTCGCCCACATCTTCCGCGCGACCTGGCCGCTGGAGGTGGACGAGTACATCGTGGAGAACGACGAGCCCGTCGACCCCCTGAAGTGCGCCGAGACCGGCTACAACTACCTGAGAAACCTCCGATTCTGACCCTCCGGCAACGGGTGGTCCGGGCAGCGATCGAAGGCCCCGGCGCCAGTCCGACCCGGTAGTCCCGCACCGTCGGGCCTCGCATCGGTTCGGTCCAGCGTCGGTTCGGTCCAGCGTCGGTTCGGTCGACTCGGCACGCCAGCCATCCGGATCAGGCCCGCTTTGCCGGTCCGGTCAGGCCGATCCGCTCGGTCGAACCGAGTTGATCCCTCGGTTCGCGGAGCCGGATCGGCCTGACCGGTCGGCGGTTGGGCTCGGGCCGGTTGCCCGGACAGACCGGTCAGCGCCCGCTGGGTCAGCCGGATTCCGGCTCGAGCGAGCCCTTCGGTTTGTTCGGTCTGGTCGCGCGGACCGGTCGCCGTTCGGAGTCGCTTCGACTGGTTCGGGTCGAGTTGGTCGAGCCGGTCATTCGGTGCTTGGGTGCCGCGCTCTGTTCGGGTGGTGCCGGAGCCGTCGCTTCCGGTGGGCGATGTCGTTGGTTCTGGTACTGGTGTTTTCGTTCCTCGCCGTTCGTTATCGGAGGTGGTGACCATGCCGCTGGTGGCCGGGGTCGACTCGTCGACCCAGTCCTGCAAGGTCGTGGTGCGGGACGCGGAGTCCGGGGCGCTCGTGCGCAGCGGCACCGCCTCGCACCCCGACGGGACCGAGGTGGACCCGGCGGCGTGGTGGACCGCGCTGCGGCAGGCGATCGAGCGGGCGGGCGGCGTCGACGACGTCGCCGCTGTCTCGGTCGCCGGGCAGCAGCACGGCATGGTGTGCCTGGCCGAGGACGGATCCGTCGTCCGGCCCGCCCTGCTGTGGAACGACACCCGCTCCGCGCCGGCCGCCGAGGCGCTGGTCGCCGAGCTGGGCGGCCCGGCGGCCTGGGCCGACGCGATCGGCGTCGTTCCGGTGGCGTCGGTGACCGTGACCAAGCTGCGCTGGCTCGCGGAGCACGAGCCGGACGCCGCGGCCCGCACGGCCGCGGTGTGCCTGCCGCACGACTACCTGACCTGGCGGCTGCGCGGGGATCCGGATCTCGCCACGCTCGTCACCGACCGCGGCGACGCGTCCGGGACCGGGTACTACGCGCCGGCCACCGGGACCTACCGGCCCGACCTGCTGGAGCTGGCCATGGGCCGGGTGCCGGAGCTGCCGACCGTGCTAGGTCCGTCCGACACCGCCGGACGGCTGCCCTCGGGCGCGATCCTCGGTGCCGGTACCGGTGACAACATGGCCGCCGCGCTGGGGGTCGGGGCCGAGCCCGGTGACGTGGTCGTGTCGATCGGCACCTCCGGCACCGTGTTCGCGGTCGCCGACAAGCCGAGCGCCGACCCGGCAGGCCTGGTCGCCGGGTTCGCCGACGCCACCGGCCGGTTCCTCCCGCTCGTGTGCACGCTCAACGCCGCCCGCGTCCTGGACGCCACCGCCCGCATGATGAGCGTCGACCACGACACGTTCGCCGACCTGGCCCTCGCCGCGCCCCCGGGCGCCGACGGCCTGGTGCTGGTCCCGTACCTGGAGGGCGAGCGCACCCCGAACCTGCCGACCGCGACCGGTGCCCTGCACGGCCTCCGCCTGGCCAACGCGACGCCCGCGCACCAGGCCCGGGCCGCCGTCGAGGGCATGCTGTGCGGCCTGGCCGACGCGCTGGACGCCCTGGTCGCCCAGGGTGTGCGGGTGGAGCGGGTCCTGCTCGTCGGCGGCGCGGCCCGCTCGGTCGCCGTCCAGCAGGTCGCGCCGACGGTGCTCGGGCGCCCGGTACTGGTTCCCGAACCCGGCGAGTACGTGGCCGACGGCGCGGCGCGTCAGGCGGCGTGGGCGCTGATCGGCACCGATCACCCGCCGGCCTGGCGCCTCGGTGGCCTGGAGCGGGTGGACGGCGAGCCGACGCCCGGTCTGCGCGAGCGCTACGCCGAGGCCCGCGGCCGGGTCCTCGACCGTCCGGCCTGAGCCGCTGGCCGGTCCCCGCGATCACCTCCCTTCGGACCTGCTAGAAACGGGTTCGTTCCCACGGGCTGACCCGGCCTGGCCGACCCAAGGAGACCTTTCGTGGAGTTCGTACGGCTGTTGCTGGTGTTCCTCCATCTGCTCGGTATGGCTGTGCTGGTGGGCTCGTTCCTGGTGCAGCGCCGGGCGACCGCGGGCGGGCCACCCAACGCGGGGTGGCTGCACGGCGCCGGGCTCCAGCTGGTCACCGGCGTGACCCTGCAACTGCTTGGGCCGGCGACCGACCAGGACTACGACCACATGAAGCTCGGGATCAAGCTCCTGGTGCTGGTGGCCATCGGCGGGCTCGCGCTCGCGTACACCCTGAAGAAGACGACGCCGACCTGGCTCAACCCGACGCTGGGTGGACTGGTCGTGCTGAACGTGGGCCTGGCTGTCTTCTGGACCTGAGGCGCGGGACCGGGCGCACCGGGCGACCCGGCCCCTCACTTCTCGGCGGGCCGCCGCTGCCCACCACCGCGCACGACGGCGAGCACCTCCGCCAGCTGCACCCCGATCGCGTCGACCTTGCTGTCGAGCCCGTCGATGCGCTTCTCGACGCCGCCGAGCCGGGCATCGATGACGTCGAACCGTTTGTCGTGCTCGCGGAGCGTCGCGTCGATGCTGTCCAGTCGGGTGTCGATGCCGTCCAGTCGGGTGTCGATGCTGTCCAGACGCGTATCGATGCCCTCGAGGCGGGTGTCGTGGGTACGGAGGGTGGCTTCGATGGTGTCGAGGCGGGTGGTGTGGGTGTGGAGGGTGGCTTCGATGGTGTCGAGCCGGGTGTCCTGGTGGTATTGGTGGGCTTCGACGCGGGTGGTGCTTTCCTGTAGTAGGTCCAGTAGCCCCAGGCGGTGGTCGTGGCGTTGTTGGATGACCGCGATCGTGGTCACGCGGTGGTCGATGGTCGCGACCGTCTTGTTGGTCTCGGTGAGGAGCGTGTAGACGCTCTCGATGTCGTTCTTGCTCTGGCTGACCTGGCGCTGGAGTTCGGACGGGGCCATGGCGGGGATCCTAACTTCGGGTTCGGCGGGGCGCGCCCGCTCGGAAATGGGTGGGTAGGGTCGTGCTACTGGCGAGTAGTGAAGGGGTTCTGGCATGTCGGTGGGCCGGGAGTTCGACATCATCCTGTTCGGGGGTACCGGGTTCACCGGGAGCCTGGCCGCGGAGTACCTGGCGGCCGAAGCGCCGACCGGTTGCCGGTGGGCGGTGGCCGGTCGGAACCCGGACAAGCTCGCCGCGCTGCGGGACCGGCTCGCTGACATCAACCCGGACTGCGCGGCGCTCGAGCTCCTTCCGGCCGACGTCACCGACGTCGACTCGTTGCGGGCGGTCGCCGCGCGGAGTCGGGTCGTGGTCAGTGCGGTCGGGCCCTACCTGACCCACGGCGAGCCGCTGGTCGCGGCCTGCGCGGAGGCGGGCACCGACTACCTCGACCTCGCCGGTGAGCCCGAGTTCGTCGACCGGATGTACCTCGGCTACCACGACACCGCGGTCGCCTCCGGCGCCCGGCTCGTGCACTGCTGCGGGTTCGACTCGATCCCGGCTGACCTCGGCACCTACTTCACCGTCCAGCAGCTGCCGGAGGACGTGCCGATCCGCGTCCGGGCCTACGTGTCCGCCTCGGCCGGCTGGTCGGCCGGTACCAAGAACTCGGCGGTCAACGCCGTCGCCCGGCTGCGGACCACGGCCTCGGTCGCCGCGCGCCGGCGGCGGGTCGAGGGGCGGCCCGCCGACCGGCGGGTGCGCGGGGACAAGGGCGTGCCCCACTACGAGAAGATCGTCGGCGCCTGGGCGCTGCCCGCGCCGATCATCGACCCCCAGATCGTGCTCCGGTCGGCCAGGGCGTTGCCGCGCTACGGCCCCGACTTCACCTACGGCCACCACCTCGCGGTCCGCACGTTCCCCATGGCGGCGGCGATCGTCGGCGGGGTCGGCGCCGCGGTGCTGGCGGCCCAGGTACCGCCGGCCAGGAAGTTCCTGCTCTCCCGGTCCCGACCCGGCGACGGGCCGAGCGCGGAGCGGCGTGCGAAGGCGTGGTTCCGGTTCCGGTTCGTCGCCGAGGGCGGGGGCCGGCGGGTGCTCACCGAGGTGTCCGGCGGCGACCCGGGATACGGGGAGACCGCCAGGATGCTCGGCCAGTCGGCGCTGTGCCTGGCCTTCGACGACCTCTCGGCCACCGCCGGGCAGGTGACGACCGCGGTCGCCATGGGGGACGCGCTGGTCGACCGGCTGCGGCGGGCGGGTCTGGTGTTCCGGGTGGTGGACGAGCGGGCGTCCGCGTGACGGGGTGACGTGGGACGGGCGAAGAAGCGTTGCGTGTTCATGCCTTGATCGTGCCGGGGGAACGGGGACGGCGGGCCGAGCGACCGCGAAGCTGTGGACAACTGGTCAGCCTGTGGACAACTCGGTCCGACCGACGTGTGGACGTGGTGTTTTGTCGGTGGCGCGTGGTACAAGGCGCGGAGAGAGGCCGGTCGATCACCCTCGGTACACCGTGAACGCACCGCGAAAAACGATTGGGTCACGCGCGTCTACGCGGCGGTAGCACGGGACGACCCGCGGAGTACGGTCTCGCGAATAAGTTTGCGTTCGGTGTGCGCCGAGCGTGGAAGCCCGGGAGGGAGAAAGCCTTGCGCTTCAAGCGGGGAGTCGCGGTCACCGCGATCGCTCTGACCAGCGTGCTGTCCGTGGTTGGGTGTGCGAAGGATTCCGCATCCTCGAACAACTCGTCAGGTGGCCAGAACGGCGCCGCGGGTTGTCAGACCGTGGACAAGCCGCCCGCCGCGTCGGGACAGGCCAGCACGTCGGAGGTGGCCACCGACGTCGACGCGAGCTCGCTCAAGGTCGGTCTGGCCTTCGACATCGGCGGCCGTGGTGACGCGTCCTTCAACGACTCG
This sequence comes from Actinophytocola gossypii, assembly GCF_025165815.1. Classification (GTDB taxonomy): domain Bacteria; phylum Actinomycetota; class Actinomycetes; order Mycobacteriales; family Pseudonocardiaceae; genus Actinophytocola; species Actinophytocola gossypii. Next base: position 85,514 of record NZ_JAFFZE010000017.1, read on the forward strand.
GCCGCGGCCGGGCTCGACGAGGCGATCGCCCAACTCGGGGTCAAGAAGGAGAACACCAAGGAGCTCACCGCCACCGACCAGGAGAGCGAGGACTCCAAGCAGACCCGGCTGCGCCAGCTGGCGCGGGAGGGCCACAACCCGGTGATCAGCGTCGGGTTCGCCTACTCCGAGGCCACCAAGGTCATCGCCGGTGAGTTCCCGAACACCCAGTTCGCGGTGGTCGACGGCTTCGTCGAGGGCGCCCCGGAGAACGTCACGTTCCTGGGCTTCGCCGAGCACGAGGGCTCGTTCCTGGTCGGCGTCATCGCCGCCCTGGAGAGCGAGAGCTGCACGATCGGCTTCGTCGGCGGCGTCAACGTGCCGCTGATCCAGAAGTTCCAGGCGGGCTTCGAGCAGGGCGTCAAGGCCGTCGCCCCGGACGCCACGGTCAACTCCCGGTACATCACCGAGGCGGGCGACCTGACCGGCTTCACCGACGCCCCCAAGGGCCAGGTGACCGCCAAGGGCCTGATCGACCAGGGTGCCGACGTCGTCTACCACGCCGCCGGCGCGTCCGGCAAGGGCGTGTTCGCCGCGGCCCACGAGGCCGGCATCAAGGCCATCGGCGTCGACTCCGACCAGTACAACCAGCCCACGGTCGCCGAGTACAAGGACGTGATCATCTCGTCCATGCTCAAGCGCGTCGACGTCGCGGTGTTCGACTACATCGCCGCGGTCGCCGCGGGCGACCTGGCCAACCTGCCCCAGGTTTTCGACCTCAAGGTGAACGGCATCGGCTACTCCACGTCCGGCGACATGCTCTCCGACGAGACGGTCGACTGGGTCGAGGCGTACAAGCAGCAGATCATCAACGGTGAGATCACGGTCTCGGACACCCCGACGACCAGCTGACGACCAGCGTCACGCCCGTGGGTGTGCGGCTCACCAGGCCGCGCGCCCACGGGCATTTGACGTGAGAAAGGGTGTCCCGTGACCGACACCGAGTCCGAGCCGGCTCAGCCGCCCGCCGTCGCGCTGACCGGCATCACCAAGCGCTTCCCCGGCGTGGTCGCCAACTCCGACGTGCACCTGACCGTGCGCGCGGGCGAGGTGCACGCGCTGTGCGGGGAGAACGGCGCGGGCAAGTCCACCCTGATGAAGATCCTCTACGGGATGCAGGCCCCCGACGAGGGCACCATCGAGGTGGGTGGCGAGCCGGTCCGCTTCCGGTCCCCGGCCGAGGCCATCAAGGCCGGCATCGGCATGGTGCACCAGCACTTCATGCTCGCCGACAACCTGACCGTGCTGGAGAACGTGGTCCTCGGCGCCGAGGGCCTGCACGGCATCGGCAGGCGCGCGAAGGCCAGGATCCGCGAGCTCGCCGGCGCGACCGGGCTGGACGTCGACCCGGACACGCTGGTCGAACGTCTCGGCGTGGCCGACCGGCAGCGGGTGGAGATCCTCAAGGTGCTCTACCGCGGCGCGCGCATCGTCATCCTCGACGAGCCGACCGCCGTGCTCGTCCCGCAGGAGGTCGACGAGCTGTTCGAGACGCTGCGCTCGATGCGCGCGGACGGCTACACCTTCCTGTTCATCTCCCACAAGCTCGACGAGGTGCGCACGATCGCGGACACCGTCACCGTGATCCGCCGCGGCACCACCGTCGGCACCGTCGACCCGCGCACGGTCAGCTCCCGCCAGCTCGCCGAGATGATGGTCGGCAGCGAGCTGCCCAGCCCCGAACACCGGCACACCCCGATCGGCGACGACGAGGTGCTGCGGGTCGAGGGCCTCACCCTGCGCACCCAGGACGACCGCACCCTGCTGGACTCGCTCGACCTGGTGATCCGCTCCGGCGAGGTGCTCGGCATCGCCGGGGTCGAGGGCAACGGGCAGACCGAGCTGGTCGAGACGATCATGGGCATGCGCCGCGCCGCCGAGGGCCGGGTGCTGCTCGCCGGCAAGGACCTGACCAAAGCCGGCACGCTGGCCCGCCGCGAGGCCGGCATCGGCTACATCCCCGAGGACCGCACCCGCCACGGTCTGCTGCTCACCCAGCCGCTGTGGGCGAACCGGATCCTCGGCCACCAGACCAGACGTCCCACGGCGCGCGGCGCGATGCTCGACATCGCCGGCGCCCGCCGGGACACCGAGCGCATCGTCGAGGAGTTCGACGTGCGCACGCCCGGCATCGAGGTGGCCGCGGCCTCGCTGTCCGGCGGCAACCAGCAGAAGCTCGTGGTCGGCCGGGAGCTCTCCGGCGACCCGGTGCTGCTGATCGCCTCGCACCCGACCCGCGGCGTCGACGTCGGCGCGCAGGCCGCCATCTGGGACCAGATCCGCTCCGCCCGCGCCCGCGGGCTCGCCGTGCTGCTGGTCTCCGCCGACCTGGACGAGCTGATCGGTCTGTCCGACTCGATCCTGGTCATGCTGCGCGGCCGGTTCGTCGCCGACGCCGACCCGACGACCGTGACCCCCGAGGACCTCGGCTCGGCGATGACCGGCGCCGGCTCCGACCGGGTGGACCACATTGAAGAAGGGGAGACGAGGTGACCGCCAAGCTGCGTTCGACGCTGCTGGCGCCGACGCTCGCGATCGCGTTCTCCGCGCTGCTCTGCGCGCTCGCCCTGCTGGCGTCCGGGGCCAACCCGGCAGACGCGCTCGGCGTGATGATCGGCCACGTGGGCAAGGGCCAGGTCGCGGTCGACATCGTCAACAGCACGGCCATCTACATGCTGGCCGCCCTGGCCGCCGCCATCGGGTTCCAGATGAACCTGCTGAACATCGGCATCGAGGGCCAGTACCGGATCGGCGCGCTGGTCGCGGCCATCGTCGGCAGCGCGCTGGTGCTGCCGCCGGTGCTGCACTGGCTGGTGATCCTGGTGGTCGCCTCGCTCGCCGGCGCGCTGTGGGCGCTGCTGCCGGCGATCCTCAAGGTGACCCGCGGGGTGCACGAGGTGCTCTCCACGATCATGATGAACGCGATCGCGTTCGGACTGGCCGCCTACCTGATCCGCCGCGACATGTTCGGCATCCTGGTCGGCAACAACGTCTCCACCGAGCCGATCCCGGACTCCGGCCGGGTGCCGGGCATCGACCTGGGCGACCGGGGCACCGTCTTCGGCCTGGTGTTCCTGGCCGTGGTCGTCGCCGCCGTGTACGGCATCGTGATGAAGCGGACCCGGTTCGGCTTCGAGCTCAAGGCGTCCGGCGAGTCGCCGACCGCGGCCGCGGCGGGTGGCGTCAACGCGAAGAAGATGGTCGTGGTCTCGCTGCTGGTCTCCGGCGCGGTCGCCGGCCTGGTCGGCATGCCGGAGATCCTCGGCCGCGACCACGCCTACACGCTGAACTTCGCCGCCGGCTACGGGTTCGCCGGCATCGGCATCGCGCTGCTCGGCCGCAACCACCCGGTCGGCATCGCGTTCGGCTCGCTGCTGTGGGCGTTCCTGGAGAAGTCGAAGGTGGCGCTGGACAACGTCGGGGTGCCACGGGAGATCGCCACGATCATGCAGGGCTCGATCGTGCTGTCGGTGGTCGTCGCCTACGAGATCGTCAAGCGGATGGACCTCGCGGCCGAACAACGCCGGGTCGGCCGCGCGCTGGGCACCGCGAAACCAGCCGAACAGGTCGGGGGTGACGGGAAATGAGCACGGCCGACACCGGGCCCGGATCGTCCGTGATGACGATGCCGGCCGCGCCCCGGCGCAGGACGCTGCCCGCCTGGGCGATCTTCCTGATCGGAGTGGTCGCGGTGGTCGGCGTGCTCGCCACCACCTCCTACCTCACCGGCAAGCCGGCGCTGACCTCGTCGCTGACCATGCAGAACACGGTGACCCTCGGGGTGCCGATCCTGCTCGCCGGACTCGGCGGCATCTGGGCCGAACGCTCCGGCATGATCAACATCGGGCTCGAGGGCATGATGGTCCTCGGTACCTGGGGGGCGGCCTGGGGCGGTCTGCACGGCGGCCCGTGGGTCGCGGTGCTGTCCGGCGCGCTGTTCGGCGCGCTCGGCGGCCTGCTGCACGCGATCGCCACGGTCACCTTCGGGGTCAACCACATCGTGTCCGGGGTGGCGATCAACCTGCTCGGCATGGGCGTCACCAAGTACCTGGCGGTGCTGATCTTCGAGCCGCTGTCGCAGAACCCGCGCGACTCGCCGCCGATCGAGCAGTTCGAGACGTTCTCCGCCCAGCCCCTCGGCGACTGGCTCACCGACCTGGAGAACGAGCAGCGCGTGGTGATCTCCGACGTCGCCGGCCTGCTCGGCGGCCTGGTGACCAGGGTGTCGCCGATGCTGATCATCACGATCCTGCTGGTCGTCGGTACCTACCTGGTGCTGTGGCGGTCCCGGTTCGGGCTGCGGCTGCGCTCCTGCGGGGAGAACCCGGTCGCGGCCGAGTCGCTCGGCGTGAACGTGTACTTCCACAAGTACGTCGCCGTGGTGATGTCCGGCGCGCTCGCCGGCATCGGTGGGGCGGCGCTGGTGCTCGGCTCCAGCCCGTCGATCTACTCCGAGGGGCAGACCGCCAACCGCGGGTTCATCGGCCTGGCCGCGATGATCTTCGGCAACTGGACGCCGGGCGGCACGCTCGCCGGCGCGACCCTGTTCGGCTACGCCGACGGGCTGCGGCTGTCGGCCGGCCCGGAGACCGTGCACGCGTTGCTGTACGCGGCGGTGATCTCGGCCGGGCTGCTGGTGATCTGGCAGCTGTGGCGGCGGAAGTGGCGGACGGCGATGCTGGCGGCGGTCGGTGCGGTCGTGGTGTACGCGCTGTACTACGCGAGCGACGAGCTGCCGACCCAGTTCCTGCCGTACACCCCGCACATCATCACGCTGGTCGTGCTGGCCCTCGCGGCGCAGCGCCTACGACCACCCGCGGCCAACGGCGTCCCGTACCGGCGAGGTGAAGGTGACTGACGTGGACTGGACGACGCTGCGGGAGGCCGCGACCACCGCGGCGGCCTCGGCCTACTGCCCGTACTCGGGACTCCAGGTCGGCGTGGCCGCGCTGGTCGACGACGGCCGAATGGTCACCGGGTGCAACGTGGAGAACGCCTCCTACGGGCTCGGGCTGTGCGCCGAATGCACGATGGTGGGGCAGCTGCGGCTGTCCGGCGGCGGGCGGCTGGTCGCGGTCGCCTGCCGCGGCGGGAACGGCGAGCTGCTGATGCCGTGCGGGCGGTGTCGCCAGGTGCTCTACGAGTTCGGCGGCCCGGAGTGCCTGCTGGACACCCCGGCCGGCGCCATGCCGATGAGCGAGGTGCTGCCGCACGCCTTCGGTCCGGACGACCTGCCATGAGTGGTCTCTCGGCCGTCGACGTCATCCGGGCCAAGCGGGACGGCGGGCGGCTGACCGACGAGCAGATCGACTGGGTCGTCGACGCCTACACCCGGGACGTGGTCGCCGACGAGCAGATGTCCGCGCTGGCCATGGCGATCTTCCTCAACGGGATGACCGCCGCCGAGACCGCGCGCTGGACCCGCGCGATGGTCGAGTCCGGCGAGCGGCTGAGCTGGCCGACCGGGCGCCCGACCGTCGACAAGCACTCCACCGGCGGCGTCGGCGACAAGATCACGCTGCCGCTGGCGCCGCTGGTTGCCGCGTGCGGTGCGGCGGTGCCGCAGCTGTCCGGGCGCGGGCTGGGGCACACCGGGGGCACCCTGGACAAGCTGGAGTCCATCCCCGGTTGGCGCGCGCGGCTGTCGACCGAGGAGATCGGCGCGCAGCTGACGTCGGTGGGGGCGGTGGTGTGCGCGCCGACCGAGGGGCTGGCGCCGGCCGACCGCAAGCTGTACGCGCTGCGGGACGTGACGGCGACCGTCGAGTGCGTGCCGCTGATCGCGTCGTCGATCATGTCGAAGAAGATCGCCGAGGGCGCGGGCGGGCTGGTGCTGGACGTGAAGGTCGGCTCCGGCGCGTTCATGCCGGACCTGGCCGCGGCCCGCGAGCTTGCCTCGGCGCTGGTGGAGATCGGTGTCGACCACGGGCTGCGGATCTCGGCGCTGCTGACGGACATGTCGACGCCGCTGGGGCGCGCGGTCGGCAACGCGGTCGAGGTCGCCGAGGCGGTCGAGGTGCTGCGCGGCGGCGGGCCGGCCGACGTGGTGGAGCTGACGCTGGCGCTGGCCAGGGAGATGCTCGCGCTGGCGGGGATCGACGCCGACCCGGCGGAGGTGCTCGCCTCCGGGCGGGCCTACGACACGTGGCGGGCGATGATCACCGCGCAGGGCGGCGACCCGGACGCCGAGCTGCCGTCGCCGGCGCACGTGGAGACGGTCACCGCGGACCGGGACGGCGTGGTGGCCGCGCTGGACGCCCGGGCGGTCGGCGTGGCCGCGTGGCGGCTCGGGGCCGGGCGGGCACGCAAGGAGGACCCCGTACAGGCCGCTGCCGGCGTCGTGTGCCGCGCGAAGCCGGGCGAGCGGGTGCGGGCCGGGGAGCCGGTGCTGGAGCTGCGTACGGACACCCCGGACGCCGTTCCGGCCGCGCTGGACGTGTTGGCCGACGCGATCGTGGTCGCCGACGAGGCTCCGCCGACGACCCCGCTGGTCATCGAGACGATCCGTCCCTGACCCCGGCGGCCACCCGCTCCAGCCCGGCGCGGTAGTCCGTCCACCAGGCCGCGTCGCCGGGCGGCAGGTTGTCGTTGCGGGCCACCAGCCCGGCGGCCCCGTCGACCAGTTCGCGGACGATGTCGGCGTGGCCGGCGTGCCGATGGGTCTCGGCGGTCATGTGCACCAGGGCGTGGTGCAGGGGGATCTCGGCCCGCTCCGCCGGCCAGTGCGGCACCCGCCCGACCGAGTCCAGCGCGAGCGCCTCGATCGTGGCGTCCGAGTGCGCGCAGGCCCGCCGGTACAGCCCGACGATGTCCTCGCGGGACTCCTCGGCGGTGGCCCACATGTCGACGTTCGGGGTCGTCTCGTCGTGGTACCAGGGCGGGAGGTCGGCGAACGGGCGGCCGAAGGTGAACCCGAAGTAGTCGATCTCGCAGCCGGCCAGGTGCTTGACGAGCCCGAGCAGGTTCGTGCCGGTCGGCGTCAGCGGGCGCCGGATGTCGTACTCCCCGAGCCCGTCGAGCTTCCACAGCATCACGTCGCGCCCGTCGCGCAGGTACCTGTGCAGCGTCTCCTTCATGCCCACATGATCGCACCGGGCACCGACGGAAACGCCCTGAAGGTGACCTTCTCCGACGCTGGCCGTCTCGAAGGTCGCCTTCAGGGCATCGCGGCTACTAGCTCGAGACCTCGGTGTCGTCGGTCTCCTCGGTGCGGTTGTTCTTCTGCGCCTTGCCGTTGCGGCGGCGGGCGGTCTGCCTCGGCAGGGTCGCCGGCGGGCGCGGGGGCTGCGCGCCGCCGCCCATCATCAGCTCCGCGAACGTCGCCATCGCCTCGTCCAGGTGGCCGCCGATGCGCCGCTCGGACTCCTCGTTGCTCTTCTTCACCATCGACGCGACCGACTCGGAGTCGGGCTGCTTGGTCAGCGTGCCCTCGACCTTGCTGAGACCCTCGGTGATCGTCGACCCCATGTCGGTGATCTTCTGGGTGAACCCGTCCTCGACCAGGTCGAGTCGGGTCGTCAGGTCGTCCAGGCGGCCGGTCACCTGCTCCAGCCGGGCCGCGAGGGACTCCAGCCGCTCGGTGCCGTCCACCGTCGACTTGGTGTCCTCGATGGCGTCCTGCACCGACTTGCGCGCCTCGGCGACCGCGCCGCGCACGCCGGTGGCCTTCTCGTCGATGTTGTTGTGCAGCGCGTCGGCCGTGTCGCCGAGCCTGCCCTGCACCTGGTCGACCCCGTCGGCCACCGACTGGCGCAGCGCCTCGCGGGCCGCCTCGACCTGGCCCCGCACCGCGCCGTCGACCTCGTCGAGCCGGCCGCGCAGGTTCTGCTCGGCCAGGTCGACGCGCTCGCGGACCGGGCCGTGCACCGCGGCCGGCAGGGCGTCGAGCTTGGTGTCCTGCTTGTCGAGGTGCTTGTCCAGGTGCGCGTCGAGTTCGTCGATGCGCCGGTGGATGTTCGCCAGCTTGTCCTCGAGCCCGTCCATCCGCCCCGCGACGCCCTCGAAGCGGCCGGCCACTCCGTCCAGCCGCCCGTCCAGCTGGGCGAAGGGCGTGGCGAGCTTGTCCACGATGCCCTCGACGGCCCGCCCGATCGCCGCGATGACACCGTCCTGGGCCTCCAGCCTGGCCAGCGCGTCATCGACCTTGGCCGACAGCGCGCCCAGCTCGGTACGGTCCGGCATCTCGGAGAGGCGCTTGCGCACCGAGCCGATGGACTCGAGCGGGGACAGCCTGGCGTGGATCTCGTCGAGCGTGTCGAAGATCTGCTGCTGTTCGCTCTCACGGATCTCGGCCGCGCGCACCAACATGTTGCGCATCCGGTCGAACGACACCGTCGAGTTGTTGTTCTCGTTCACGGAGGTGGCCTTCGTCGTGGGGAGGGGCAGGGCCGACGTGGGGGAGCCTAGCCACTCCCAGAACGCGTCCATACACCACCCGTTAGTTCGTTGCAGGCCCGATGACGATCTTTTGGGCCGATAGGAGGAATGTCGTAGCGCGAACGTCGCGCCGGAGGATGACCTTACGTGGCGCCCTGCTTACCCGATCGGATGACACCCCTCGTTGAGTACCGTTGCACCATGTCCATGCCGAACCCCGTTCCGGTGACCCCGGAGGCTGTCCGCGCCGCTCCCAAAGTTCTACTCCATGATCACCTGGACGGCGGTCTCCGCCCCGCCACCGTGATCGAGCTGGCGGACGCCGCCGGCTACCCCGACCTACCCACCGACGACACCGCGGCGCTCGGCGCGTGGTTCCGGGACGCCGCCGACTCGGGTTCGCTCGTCCGCTACCTGGAGACGTTCGCGCACACCTGCGGCGTCATGCAGACCAGGGACGCGCTCGTGCGGGTGGCCGCCGAGTGCGCGGAGGACCTGGCCGACGACGGCGTGGTCTACGCGGAGGTCCGCTACGCGCCCGAGCTGTTCAGCGAGCGCGGGCTGCACCTCGACGAGATCGTCGAGGCCGTGCAGGAGGGCTTCCGCCAGGGCGAGCGGCGCGCGCTCGAACGCGGCCGCCGCATCAGGATCGGCACGCTGCTGTGCGCGATGCGCCAGAACGCCCGGTCGCTGGAGATCGCCGAGCTCGCGGTGCGGCACCGGGACACCGGGGTGGTCGGCTTCGACATCGCCGGCCCGGAGGCGGGTTTCCCGCCCACCCGGAACCTGGACGCGTTCGAGTACCTGCGCCAGCAGAACCACCACTTCACCATCCACGCCGGCGAGGCGTTCGGGCTGCCGTCGATCTGGGAGGCCATCCAGCACTGCGGCGCCGAGCGGCTCGGCCACGGCGTGCGGATCGTCGACGACATCAAGGTCGACGAGGACGGCACCATCCACCTGGGGCGCCTGGCGAGCTACGTCCGCGACCGCCGCATCCCGCTGGAGATGTGCCCGTCGTCGAACGTGCAGACCGGCGCCGCGCCGTCGATCGCCGAGCACCCGATCGGGCTGCTGACCAAGCTGCGCTTCCGCGTCACGGTCAACACCGACAACCGCCTGATGTCGAACTGCCTGCCGTCGACCGAGATGTCGGCGCTGGTGGACGCGTTCGGCTACGGCTGGGCGGACCTGCGGTGGTTCACCATCAACGCGATGAAGTCGGCGTTCATCGGCTTCGACGAACGCCTGGCGATCATCAACGAGATCATCAAGCCGGGCTACGCGGCGCTGACCGGCTGAGCGAGCGGCGGGCAGGTCGGCGCCTGCCCGCCCTCACGGCTTGCTCACGACGGCAGCGACAGCCGGTTCTCGAACGACTCGACCAGGCGCTGCCAGGCGGTCTGCTCCTTGTCGAACGGCGCGCTGGGTCGCATCCGCGTCGGGTCGGGCCGCAGCACGAACGACACCAGCCAGCCCAGGCTCTCCGACTGCGCCAGCGCCTCGGTGACGCGCTTGTCGTCGGCCCAGTCCGCGGCGTCGGTGAGCAGTTCCACCGCCAGGTCCAGCTGGACCGGGTCGACGGCGTCCGGGCCCTCGCCGAGGTCGTCGGCCAACCCGTTGAGCACGTAGGTGTTGTCGGTCTCCACCTCGATGTCGAGGCTGCCGTCGGTGGCCTTGGTGGCGACCTCGTCCCACGTCGACACCTCGGCGAGGTCGTTGTCCCCGGCGGGCACCGTGGCGAGGTACTTCGCCAGCGCCCTGGCCGACTTGGTCACCGTGATCTTCCCGTCACTGCCCAGGAAGATCGGCTCGTCGTCGAGGTAGCAGCGCAGTGTGTAGTACTCCGCCTCGGCGGTGATGATCTTGATCGGGTCGATCCCCACCTCGGCCCAGAACCCGACCGGCTCCTCCTCTTCCTCCGCCGCGGTGTCCTCTTCGGACTCCTCGGTGTCGGAGGTCTCGGCGGTGTCGGAGTCGATGTCCTCCGCGTCCTCGGTGGCCAGGGCGTCCTCGGCCTCCTCGGACTCCGCCTGGTAGGCCGCGAGCTCGTCGGTGGTCTCGTCGAGGGTCGCCTTGTCGACCTCGGGCACGTACACCACCTCGTCGATGGCGTCGAGCACCTCGTCCCAGCGCTGGGAGATGGTCTCCGCGAGGTCGGTCCACAGCTTCTCGCCCTCGCGCCCGCTGAACGGGAACGTGCCCTGTTCGAGCACGGCGAACCCGGCCGCGGAGTTCAGCACCTCGTGCACCTCGTCGAGCTCGCACACGTCCGCGAGCGACCGCACGATCGAGATGATGTCGGCCAGCTCGCCGATCGTCCACGTGTCCGGCTCCTCGGCGGCCAGCTCCGGCACGCCGACGAGGTCGTAGCTGTGCTCGTCGTCGGGCAGCAGCTCGGGCACCGACAGCTCGGGCACCACGTCCCACGCCGGGTGGTCGGCGAGGTCGTGCTCGGCGGTCGTCCGGACGAACGCGGCGAGGTGCGCGGCGTCGGGGAAGGCGTAGAGGTCGTCCTCGTGGCCGAGGAAGGCCTCCCATTCCTCACCGTCTTCTCGCCAGCGCGGCGCCCACAGCGTGACGAGGTCGCCCTGGGGCAGGCCGAGCTCGATGGAGACGATGTCCTGAGACATTGCTGGACCTCCTGGTCACGCAATTCCAACGGCACACAGAACGCGTCGGCACTCTACGTGGTGCGGACATCGTGGTGGATCACCGGTCGGAGCGTAGCGACGATGGGTCGAAGGACGCGAGTTCGTTATCCGGGTCGTGACCCGTGTCCGAGGTGTCTTCACCGGCTGTTTCCCGCGCACCGCGGCGCAGCCGCTCGTCGCGGCGGGCCTGGAACTCCTCGGCGGTGATCCCGCCGTCACCGCCGGCGCGACGGGCGGGGGCGGCCCGGCCGGAGAGCTGTTCGAGGGCCTCGGTGAGGTTGTCGCCGAGCAGCAGCGCGACCTTGTTGTAGCCGGACTGGGTGGCGTCGTCCATCGCGACCCGGGCGACGTTGACGATCAGCCGGCCCAGCCCGTCGGCGCCGTAGCGGGCGGCCTCCGGGGCGAGCCGCAGGCTCAGCAGCTTGCCCCGGCCGTCGACGGTGACCTCGACGGTGCCGTTCCGGTCGTGCGCGGTGCCGGTCACCGAACCGAGGATCGTGTCCACTTGGGACAACGCCTCCTGGCGGGCGCGGCCGTCGGCGATCATCTGCTTCGTGCTGCGGTCGAGCGGCTGACGGTCGATCACGGCCGGCGTCCTCTGCCATGGCCGCGCTCGGCGGTGTGCTTGAGCGGGTCTTCGAACGCGGCGTCCGGGTCGGCGTCGGCCTCCTCGTCGTCGACCGGGACGTAGCCGAGCGACTCGAGGTGCTGCTCACCGACGACGGGCGCGAGCGCCTTGTGCATGTTGCCGCCGGCGAGCCGGGTGGCCCGCTCGGCGACCGAGGTGATCCGCCGGGCCAGGGTCTCCATGTCGACCTGGAGCGCCGCGTCGCTCAACCGCAGGTCGGTGATCAGCCCGCCGGGCGCGACCTCGACGCTGATCGCCCCGTCCGGCGACGTTGCCCGCCCGCTGATCGGTCCGGTGCGCGCGACCTCGGCCGCCGCGTGCGCCCCGGCCTCCCGCACCCGCCGGTCCACCACCGCGAGTTCGTGGTCGATGTCGATGTCCGCCACGTTCCCCTCCCCGGTTCGTCACGCTCAGTGTGCCCGATTCGGGCGGCCTTCGCGCCCGAAACGTGGCCGGGGAGCGTCATCCGGTCGGGCGGTAGAAGCCGACGAACGGCATGCCGGCGTTGGTCGTTCGCAGGGGGCCGACCTGGACCGGGTCGCCGGCCTCGACGATCTGGCCGTTGCCGATGTACATGGCGACGTGGCCCTCCCAGCAGACCAGGTCGCCGGGCAGCAGCTGGTCGGCGGACGGGACCTCGGCGCCGATGTCCTGCTCGCGGGAGGTGCGCGGGATCTCCAGGCCGCCCTCGCCGTACGCGTACTGGGTGAGGCCGCTGCAGTCCAGGCCGACGCCAGGGGACGTGCCGCCCCACACGTACGGCACGCCGAGCTGGCCGAGCGCGGCGCGCACGGCCTTCGCGGCGGTCTCGTTCGGGGCCATCACGGTGCTGCCGTCGGGAAGGTTGACCGCGACGCCGGTGCCGGGCTGCGGCGGGATCGCGACCGGGAGGCGCTTCTTGGTGACCACGCCGCCACCGCCGCCGCTGTAGTCGCCGCCCCCACCGCCGCCCCCGCCACCGCCTCCGCCGCCGGTGTTGTAGGCGGCCGGCGGGTTGCCGCCGCCGGGTGCGCCGGACGGTGACGTGCTGCCGCCGTCGGCGTTGTCGAGGCGGGTGACGACCCCGGTGAGCTGGTTCATCACGGCTTCGAGGTTCGTGCTCGACTCGCCGGATACCTGGGCGCCGAGCCGGATCAGCTGGGAGATCTTGGCCTGGGCGCCGGCGTGGTCGCCGGCCTGGCGGAGCGCGGCCGCCGCGGACAGCAGCTGGGCGGCGCGGTCCATGAAGTCGTCGATGAGCTGCTGGTTGGCGGTCTGGCCGACCTTGAGGATGCCGGCCGCCTCGCGCACCGCGGTCTGCACCTCGGCGCTGTAGGTGCTGATGTCGCGCGCTGCGGCCGCCATCGATGCGGCGTCGCCGGCCTGCCGGTTGGCCGAGCCGCCGGTCCAGCCCTCCTGCAGCGCGCGGTTCCTGGCGCCGGCGTCGGTGTCGTAGGTGTGCAGGGCGGTCTGGACGTTGCCGTGCGCGGCGTCCACGCCGTCGATCGCCCCGTCGTCGGTGGCGAGCTGCCGCTGCGCGTCGGCCGCGGGGGACACCAGCGTCCGCACCACCGGCTCGGTCTGGAGGGTCATGCCTGCTCGCCCTCCGCTCTGCGGATGGCGCGGATGTGGTCGTCCTCGGTGGAGGCGTAGTTGGTCCAGGTGTTGGCCACGGCGTCGGCCATCGAGTCGGTGTTCGTGGCCAGGCCGTTCATGCGGTCGACCTGCCGCTGGGTGATGCCGCGGAGGGCGGCGGTGAGCCCGACCTCGTTGCCCACCCGGGAGAAGGCGTCGCCGTCCATGGTGGTGTGGCCGGCCAGGCCGTCGGTGCGCAGCTCGTCGGCCAGCGGCCGGTAGCCGGTGGTGAACGCCTGGAACGCGCTCTCGTCGGCGTCGTAACCGGGCGGCGGTGGCGGCACCGGGTCCTCGTGAGTCATCTGTTCCCCCCTTCACCGGCTCTGACGCGCGCCGGTGACCAGTGGCTCCCGTTGTTTTCCTCCAGGCTAGTACGGCACCGGCGGTACCGGGGAGCACGAACGGCGACCGCCCCGGTGCCGGGTCACCCGGACTCGAGCTCGTCGATCAGGGGACTGTGCTCGACCTCCGTGCGGATGCGGTGACCGAGCCGGCCGGCGGCGTCGGCGTAGGCGGGGGTGTCGAGGACCTTCCGCACCGCGCGGGCGATCGTCCCCGGCGACGCGGTGCGGCGCACGACCACGCCGGCACCCCGGGCGGCCACCCGCACGGCGTTGCCGGGCTGGTCGCGGCCGTGCGGGAGCACCACCATCGGGCGGCCGGCGACGAGTGCCTTCATCACCGTGCCGTGCCCGCCGTGGGTGATGACGAGGTCGGCGCGGTCGATCACCTCGCCGTGCGGCGCCGAGCGCACGATCTCGACGTGACCACCGCCCCGCAGCTCGTGTGGGTCGAGACCCGGCCCGGTGGTGACGAGTCCGCGCACCCGCAGGCGCGCCAGCGCGTCGACGACGTTCTGCACACAGCGCTGTTGCCCCTGGTAGGTCGACGAGAGGGCCACGAGGACCAGCGGCCCGTCGCCGTCGGGCACCCGCCACTCCGCGGCGCGCGCCCACACCGGGTCGTCGAGCACCGGGCCCACGTAGCGCACGGCGGACGGCGGGTGCGCCGGGAAGTCGAAGCTCGCGCTCGTGAGCAGGAGCTGCCGGCGGGCCCGGTGCACCTGGTCCCAGAGCACCCGGAGCGGAGGAGTTCCGAGTTCCGTCCGCACCTCGTTCAGGCGGGGAAGGGCGTAACGGCCGAGCATGCGGGTGCTCGCGTCACCGGCGACGCGGGCCCGCGCCCGCCCGAGTCCGGTGCGGGCCGGTTTCCAGCCCGTGCCCATCGGCGGCAGACCGGTGACCGGGATCGGGTAGATGTTGGGAACCAGCACGTGGAAGGGCAGGTCCGCCGCCTCCGCCGCCGCCATCGCGCCGAACGCGACGAAGGACGTGACGACGACGTCGGGGCGCTCCGGCCCGATCACGGCGAGGAGCCGCCGGGCGTGCCCCCGCGCCGGCCCCGCGATCATGTGGTCGGCCATTCCACGCGCCAGCTTCCACGGACTGCGCGTCTCCCAGTCACGGTAGGCCGCGTGGCCGGGCACGTCGCCGTGGGGCGCCGGCTCCGGCCGCCAGGGGACGAACTCCGCACCGACGGCTCGGACCGCCTTCTCCATCGACGTCTCGGCGAGCACGCGGACACGGTGCCCCCGGTCGGCGAGCCGCCGCACCACGCCGACCTCCGGCGGGACGGTGCCGCCGCCGTCCGTGAGCGCGAACAGGTAGTGGCGCGGTTCGGGCGGACGCCCCGGGCGAGCCGCCTCGCGACGGTCGGATCCGGCTGGCATCAGGTGCCCTTCGGGTGCCACACCGTCTTGGTCTCCAGGAACGCGCGGAGCCGGGAGATGTCCGGGGGCGCGGTCCAGTCCGGTTCGGTGGGGCGGGCGCGCAGTACGCGCTTGACCGTGCCGGCCGCGGAGCGTTCCAACTCGGCGCTCATCGACTCCGGGGCGCCGGTGAGGTCGAGGGCGTTCACGTCGGCGTGCGAGGCGAGCCACGGGGCCAGTTCGGCGGTGCGGCCGGTGAGGATGTTGACCACGCCGCCCGGTACGTCCGAGGTCGCCAGCACCTCGGACAGGGTGATCGCCGGCAGCGGGCGGTCCTGGCTCGCCACCACGACCACGGTGTTGCCGGTCGCGATCGCCGGCGCCAGCACGCTCACCAGGCCGAGCAGGGACGACGCCTGGGGCGCCAGCACGCCGACCACGCCCGTCGGCTCGGGTACGGAGAACGAGAAGTACGGGCCGGCGACCGGGTTCGCGGCACCGAGCACGGTGGCGATCTTGTCGGTCCAGCCCGCGTACCAGACCCAGCGGTCGATCGCGGCGTCCACGCCGGCCTGCGCGCGCTTGCCGTTCGCGCCCTCGCCGGCGGAGGTCTCGGCCACGAACTGCTCCCGGCGGCCCTCCAACAGCTCCGCGACCCGGTACAGCACCTGGCCCCGGTTGTAGGCGGTGGCGCCGGACCAGCCGCCGAACGCCTTGCGCGCGGCCACCACCGCTTCGCGCACGTCCTTGCGGGACGCCTGCGCGGCGTTGGCGAGGAAGCCGCCCTTCGCGTCGCGTACGGGGTAGGAGCGGCCGGACTCGGACCGGGGGAACTTGCCGCCGACGTACAGCTTGTAGGTCTTGGCGACGGTCAGACGCTCAGACATCGAGGTAGGCCTCCAGTCCAGCGCGGCCACCCTCCCGGCCGAAGCCGGACTCCTGGTAGCCGCCGAAGGGTGCGGTCGGGTCGAACCGGTTGAACGTGTTGGCCCACACCACGCCGGCGCGCAGCCGGTCGGCCATCCACAGGATCCGGGAGCCCTTGTCGGTCCAGATCCCGGCGGACAGGCCGTACGGGGTGTTGTTGGCCTTCGCGACGGCCTCGTCGGGGGTGCGGAACGTGAGCACCGACAGCACCGGGCCGAAGATCTCCTCGCGGGCGATCCGCATGGCCTGGCTGACCCCGGCGAACACCGTCGGTGCGAAGAAGAAGCCCTTCTCCGGCAAGGGGCACGGGCTCGTCCACCGCTGGGCGCCCTCGGCCTCGCCGGACTCGACCAACGACGTGATCTTGTCGAGCTGCTCGCGGGAGTTGATGGCGCCGACGTCGGTGTTCTTGTCCAGCGGATCGCCGACGCGCAGGGTGGACACCCGCGCGTGCAGCTTCGCCAGCAGCTCGTCGGCCACCGACTCCTGCACCAGCAGCCGCGAACCGGCGCAGCACACGTGGCCCTGGTTGAAGAAGATGCCGTTGACGATGCCCTCGACGGCCTGGTCGAGCGGGGCGTCGTCGAACACCACGTTGGCCGCCTTGCCGCCCAGTTCCAGGGTCAGCTTCTTGCCGGTGCCGGCGACCGTGCGCTGGATGATCTTGCCGACGTCGGTGGAGCCGGTGAACGCGACCTTGTCGACACCGGCGTGGCCGACCAGCTCGGCGCCGACGTCGCCCGCGCCGGGCAGGATGTTGACCACGCCGGGCGGCAGGTCGGCCTGCTGCACGATCTCGGCCAGCACCAGCGCGGTCAGCGGGGTGGTCTCGGCCGGCTTGAGCACCACGGTGTTGCCGCAGGCCAGCGCGGGCGCGATCTTCCACGCGGCCATCAGCAGCGGGAAGTTCCACGGGATGACCTGGCCGGCGACGCCGAGCGGCCGCGGGTCGGGGCCGAGGCCCGCGTAGCCGAGCTTGTCGGCCCAGCCGGCGTGGTAGAAGAAGTGCGCCGACGCGGTCGGGACGTCGACGTCGCGCGACTCCCTGATCGGCTTGCCGTTGTCCAGGCTCTCCAGCACGGCCAGCTCGCGGGCCCGCTCGGCGATCATCCGTGCGATCCGGAAGATGTACTTGGCCCGTTCGGCACCCGGCATCCTGCCCCAGACCCGCTCGTGGGCGCGGCGGGCCGCCTTCACCGCTTTGTCCACATCGGACGAATTGGCGGTGGAGACCTCGGCCAGCACCTCCTCGGTGGCCGGGTTGACCGTCTTGAGCGGCTCGCCGCCGCCCTCGACGAACTCGCCGTCGAGGAACATGCGGTAGCTGGGCCGCAGGTTGGCGATGTCCCGCGACTCGGGGGCGGGCGCGTATTCCCACATGGTCAGTCCACCGTTACGTAGTCGGGGCCGCTGTAGTGACCGTCGAGCTGGGCGCGGCGCTGCATCAGCAGGTCGTTGAGCAGGCTGGACGCGCCGAAGCGGAACTTCTCGGGGGTCAGCCACTCCTCGCCGGCGACCTCGTGCACGGCGACCAGGTACCGGATGGCGTCCTTGGTGGTGCGGATGCCGCCGGCCGGCTTGACGCCGACGCGGTCGCCGGTCGCGGTGTGCCAGTCGCGGACGGCCTGCAGCATCACGTGCGTGACCGGCAGGGTGGCGGCCGGGGAGATCTTGCCGGTCGAGGTCTTGATGAAGTCGGCGCCGGCCAGCATGGCGAGCCAGGACGCGCGGCGCACGTTGTCGTAGGTGGCCAGCTCGCCGGTCTCCAGGATCACCTTGAGGTGCGCGTCGCCGCAGGCGTGCTTGACGGTGACGATCTCGTCGAACACCCGGCCGTACCGCCCGGACAGGAACGCGCCGCGGTCGATCACCATGTCGACCTCGGTGGCGCCGGCGGCGACGGCCAGCTCGGTGTCGGCGATCTTGACCGGCACGCTGGAGCGCCCGCTGGGGAACGCGGTGGCGACGCTGGCGACGCCGATGCCGGTGCCGCGCAGGGCCTCGACCGCGGTGGCGACCATGTCCGGGTACACGCAGACGGCCGCCACGGGCGGGACCTCGGCCCGGTCGGGGTCGGGCCGGCGGGCCTTCGCGCACAGCGAGCGGACCTTGCCGTCGGTGTCGGCGCCCTCGAGCGTGGTGAGGTCGACCATGCCGATGGCGGTGTCGATGGCCCACAGCTTGGCGGCCTTCTTGATGCTGCGCGTGGCGAGCCCCGCGGCGCGCTGCTCGACGCCCACCTGGTCGACGCCGGGCAGGCCGTGCAGGAAGCGACGCAGGGAGGTCTCGTCGCGGGTCGCGTCGGAGAGTGCGGGGGGTAACCCGGTGCTCGCCGGTGGAGGTGATGCCATGCGCCCGAGTCTAGGACGCGGGGGTGCTCGTACCGGGCGCTGAACCGGAGTTATCCACAACAGACCGGGTTGTCCACAGCGCGAGTGGAACCTCTTGGGCGTCCGCTCAACCACGTTCGCCGAGGCGTCCTCGGCCGCGCTCCGGCTGTGGATCGATCCGATCGAACGTGCGCTGACCAGGCTGCTGGCCGACTCGCCGGTGGCCGAGGTGATCGACACGGCCGGTCTCGCCCGCGCGGTGAGTGCAGGGTTCGTCGGGCTCGAGTTGTACGAAGGTGTCGACCCGGAGGGCGCGGACGCGGCCCAGGACGCGCTGGACCGGCTGGCCGTGCTGGTCGAGGTGGTGGACGATCTCGGGCCGGTCGCGCGGCGGGCCCTGCGCGGGAAGCTGCGTCGGACCGCGCGCTGACCTACTCCTCGATCTCCTTGGCCCGGTCCTTCTTCCTCTTCTTGCGGCGCTTGATCTCGACCGCGCCCCAGAAGGCGAAGCCGGTGATCCGGACCAGCGGCGCGCCGGGGTGCGGCTGGCCCTGGTCCTGCACGCGGTTGTCGAACGCGCCCATGAAGCCGGTGCCGTTCACCTGGACGGTGATGTCGTCCGGGACGTAGATCTCGACCGCGCCCATGACCGCGAACGCCTGGATCGTGGTCTCGGCGTCCTCGAACCGGGCGTCGGTCAGGTCGATCTCGACCCCGCCCATCATCGCCACCGAGGTGAAGGTGGGCGGGATCGTCCACATCCCTTTGCGTTCGGTGCCGGACATGATCGCGATCGCGTTCGACGACGTGCCCCGGCCGCCTACCCGGTTCACCGGCGCGGGCGCGGCCTGGGGCATCTGCAACGCGGGCGCCTGACGGTTGACCGGCAGGTCGCGGGTCACCGGTTCGAGGTCGCCGAACGTCTTCGCGGCGTAGACCTTGTCGAGACGTTCCTCCAGCTCGGAGACGGTGAGGCGGCCCTCGGCCATCGCGTTGTGCAGGATCTGGGCCACGCGTTCGCGATCATTGTTGGACACCCGCATGTCCCGCGGGTCCGGCACGGCAGGCAGGTCACTCACGCTGTGAGATTAGCGTGACGGAAAAGGCCCAGGTGTCGGCCTCTCGGTTGACGCCGGCGGGAATTGTTAGAAGGTTTGTTAGACTCGGGGTGTGGATGCCGAGCTTCCCGGTGAGGGCCCGACGACGACGGTGTCCGTTTCCCTGCACAGCGGCACGATCGGCGCGGTGCGCGGACGGGCCGGCCGGCGCGGCGTCTCCGCATATGTCGAGGCGGCCGTGCGGCGGCAGATCGAGCGGGACAACCTCGACGAGCTGATCGCCGCGGCGGAGGCCGAGCACGGTCCGCTCACCGAGGCGGAGATCGAGGAGAAGCGGCGGCTCCTGGCGGCACGACGGCGAATGGACGTCGCGTGACCCTCGTGCTCGACTGCGAGGGCTTGGCGAAGGCCGTACTGCGCGACCGCGAGCTGACCGGCTGGCTGGCCGTCGCCCGCGCCGAGGACGAACGGGTGATCACCAGTGCGGCGACGCTTGTCGAGGTGGTCCATCCCAGGATCGACCGCCCGGGGTTCGACTGGGTGATGTCCCGGGTGACCGTGGAGGCCGTCACCCGGGACATCGCGAGGCACGCGGGAACGCTGCTGGAGCGGGCCGGCCTGCACGGTCACAGGCACGCGATCGACGCCATGCTCGCGGCCACGGCGATGTCGCTCCCAGGTCCGACCACGATCCTGACCGCCGACCCGGACGACCTGGCCGCGCTCTGCGGCGGCGCCGTGGCCGTCGTCAAGGTCTGACGGCTCGCACCTACTTGCCGCCATGCTCGATGAACCAAGCAGCTGCTCGCCCGCATCCAGGACGAGGCGATCGCCGCCGCGCGCCAGGATCTCGCGGAGCGGCGAGCCGAGGCGGCCGGTGAGTTGTCGAGGTGCTCGGTCCTGACGTGCCCGTGCGGCTGATCCGGTAGCGGCTCCGGCTACCGTGTCCGGTCATGGACGTGCGTACCGTCGATCATCCGCTGGCCAAGGCTCGGCTGACCGTCATGCGGGACGCCCGCACGGACAACGCCACCTTCCGGGCGGCGCTGCACGAGCTGACCGTCATGCTCGTGTACGAGGCCATGCGGGACGCCGAGGTCCGCACCGAGCGGATCCACACGCCGGTCGCCCGCACCGACGGGTACTGGCTGGCCAATCCGCCACTACTGGTCCCGGTCCTGCGGGCCGGGCTCGGCATGGCCGACCAGGCGCACCGGCTCATTCCGGACGCGCAGATGGGCTTCGTCGGGCTCGCGCGCAACGAGGAGACCCTCGAGCCGACCCCGTACATGGAGTCGCTGCCCGCCTCGCTCGCCGGGCGGCCGGTGTTCGTGCTCGATCCGATGCTCGCCACCGGCGGCTCGATGGAGTACACGATCCGGCTGCTCACCGACCGGGGCGCGACCGACGTGACCGCCGTGTGCGCGCTGGCGGCGCCGGAGGGGATCAAGCACCTGGCCGAAGCCGGACTCCCCGTCCGGCTCGTCACGGCGAGTGTCGACGAGCGGCTCAACGACTCCGGCTTCATCGTGCCCGGCTTGGGTGACGCTGGGGACCGGCAGTACGGCGCCGTCTGAGGCTCGTCCGGGTTGGTATCACGATGGTACCGTGGAGTGCATGGCGATGACTCTGCGGCTCTCGGACGAGGAGAATCTCCACCTCGACGAACTGGCCGCCGCGGAAGGCCGGTCCAAGCAGGAGATCATGCGGCTGGCACTGGCCGACCGCTGGGCCCGGTTGCAGAAGGAACAACAGTTGGCCGAGGTGCTCAGCCGCGTACTGCCGCGGTACCAGGGCTTACTCGAACGCATCGGAACCGCGTAAATCTGTCGGTGCGTAGTGGCATGATCGCCAAGTGATCATGTACCTGGACGCCAGCGACCTGCTCGTGCTGGCCGCTGCCGTCACCGGTGGCGACCTCGTGGTGCGCGACCTCGGCCTGCTCGACGCGGCCGCGCATCGCCCGCGGGCCACCGTGCTCGGCGTGCAGGCCTACGACACGCTGTGGCTCAAGGCCGCCGCGCTGCTCGACTCGATCGTCTGCACCCGCCCGCTCGCCGAGGGCAACTGGCGGCTCGGCTGGGTCGCGGCGGTCGCACTGTGCGACATGAACGGCTGGTGGGTCGACGCCGACGAGGACGAGGCGCTCGACCTGGTCCGCGAGGTCGGCCGGGGCACCGTCGGCGTGCCGGAGATGGCCGCGCGCCTGGAGGCGTGGGCCAAGCCGAAGGAGAGCGATCTCTGAGTCGACTTGACCTGGAGTGCGCTCCAGCTTCTACCGTCGAAACGTGACCTACGCGATCGCCGAGGCGGCCCACCGCAGCGGGCTGTCGATCGACACCCTCCGCTACTACGAACGCATCAAGCTGATCGACCCACCCGCCCGCGACTCCGGCGGCCGGCGCGCCTACTCCGACGAGGACCTCGCCTGGCTGGGGTTCCTGACCAAACTCCGCACCACCGGCATGCCGATCCGGATGATGCGCGAGTACGCCAAGCTGCGCCACCAGGGCATGGCCAGTGCCGGGCGCCGCAAGCAGATCCTCGTCGAGCAGCGTGCCGAGGTGCTCGACCGGATCGCCGAGCTGAACGCCTGCCTGGACGTGCTGAACCACAAGATCGCCAACTACGAGCAGTGCGAGCGCGACCTCAGCGCCAAGGTTCCCGACCTGCTGGCGGAGCGGACGGCGTGACGATGCCATGACGGCGGCCACCCGCATGCGCATCGGCCATGAGGAACCGGTGTGTGGTGGCCGCGGTGGTCGCGGCCGTGGTGCTGTCGTCCGCGTGCGGAACCGAGGTGACGGGCCGGGCGTCGTCTTCCCGGCCGGGTCGACGGCCAACGACACGCGGTCGGCGCTGGCGATGCACTACCAGCGCGTGCTCAGCCAGTTCGACGGCCGGAACCCACGGATCGACCTCGGCGACCAGACCGGCACGCCGGACACGATCATGCGCCAGGGCGCGCGGACCACCGCGGAGCCGGCGGGCCCGTGCCCCCCGGAGGTCACCGCCGTCTACCTCGTCGCGATCAAGTACCCCGGCGACAACGGGTGCTACATCCTCGAGGTCCGGGCGTCCCAGAACGTACCGAACGCCGTCCCGGAGGAGCACCTGGCGAAGATCATCGGTAGCTTCGGGTCAGCTGACCAGGCCGGCGGCGACCGTCGCGCCCAGCTCCCAGCAGGCCTGGAGGTCCTGTGTGGACGGCTCGCCGGTGGCGGTCACGTGCTCGGTCGCCTTCCGCCAGCCAAGGCCGGTGGTGATCGACTCGATGCCGCGGATCGCGCCGGTGGTGTCGTTGTTGCCGTGCACGTACAGGCCGAACGGCCGGCCGCGGGTGGCGTCCAGGCACGGGTAGTACGCCAGGTCGAAGAACACCTTGAGCGCGCCGGACATCATGCCGAGGTTCGCCGGCGTGCCGAGGACGTAGGCGTCGGCGGCGAGCGCGTCGGACACCGACGCCGACAGCGCGGGCCGCCGCACCACGTCGACGCCATCGATCTCGTCGGTCGTCGCCCCGGCCACCACGGCCTCGAACATCGCCTGCGTGTTCGGTGACGGGGTGTGGTGCACGATCAGCAGCGTCGGCATCACGCCTCCAGCAGCGCGGTGATCTCGGTGCGCAGGGCGGTCATGCGC
Source organism: Actinophytocola gossypii (assembly GCF_025165815.1). GTDB lineage: Bacteria > Actinomycetota > Actinomycetes > Mycobacteriales > Pseudonocardiaceae > Actinophytocola > Actinophytocola gossypii. The sequence continues at coordinate 108,490 of NZ_JAFFZE010000017.1, forward strand.
TCGGTGGCCCTGGCGCGGGCCGTCGCGAGGTCGTCGGTCGGGGGCTCGACGATCTCCAGGTACGCCTTGACCTTCGGCTCGGTGCCGGAGGGGCGGACGATCACCCGCAGGCCGTCGCCGCGCAGGCGGAGGATGTCGGGGGCCGGGTCGTCCCGGTCCACCGCCGCGCCGCCCAGGGTGGCCGGCGGCGAGGCGCGGAGGGCGGCGACGACCGGGGCGGCCAGCGACGCGTCGGCGAAGCGCAGCGAGACCTGGTCGGTCAGGTGCACGCCGTGGGTGCGGGCGAGGTCGTCGAGGGCGTCCGGGAGTGTGCGGCCGGCGGCCTTCAGCGTCGCCGCCAGGTCGCAGGCGAGCACGGCGGCGGAGATGCCGTCCTTGTCCCGCACGAAGTCCGGGTCGACGCAGAGGCCGAGTGCCTCCTCGTAGGCGAACACCAGCCCGTCGCCGGCGCGGGCCAGCCACTTGAAGCCGGTCAGCGTCTCGGCGTGCCGGGCGCCGTGCGCTGCCGCGACCAGGCCGAGCATCGACGACGACACGATCGTGGTGGCCACCAACGGATCTGGATGCTCCACAGTATCCAGAGTGGACAGCACGTGCGCGCCGAGGAGCACACCGGTCTCGTCGCCACGCAGCATCCGCCAGCCGTCGGGGAAGCGGACGCCCAGCGCGCAGCGGTCGGCGTCCGGGTCGAGCGCGATCGCGAGGTCGGCGCCTGCCGACTCGGCGGCGGCCAGCAGCAGGTCGGACGCACCGGGTTCCTCGGGGTTCGGGAACGTGACGGTCGGGAAGTCCGGGTCCGGCTCGGCCTGTTCCGGCACCAGCGAGACGTCGGTGAACCCGGCCGCGCCCAGGGCGTCCAGCGCGGTCGCGCCACCGACGCCGTGCATCGGGGTGAGCACCACCCGGAGGTCACGCGCCGTGCCTCGGGGGAGAGTGGCCACCCGGTCGAGGTATCCCGACAGGTCGGTCACCGGCACGGCACCTGGCGCGGTGGGCACCATCCTGGCCGGCGGCGCGTCCCGGATGCCGGCCTCGATGAGCCGGTCGTCCGGAGGCGCGATCTGCGCGCCGTCGCCGGTGTAGACCTTGTACCCGTTGTCCGCCGGTGGATTGTGCGACGCGGTGACCTGGATCCCGGCGACCGCGCCGAGCGCGCGCACCAGGAACGCGGTCACCGGCGTCGGCAGCGGGTCCGGCAGCGTCCGTACGGTGAACCCGGCCGCGACCAGCACCTCGGCCGCGGCGGCGGCGAACCCGGCCGACCCGTGCCGCGCGTCCCGGCCGACGACGACCGTGCCGCCGGCGTGGCCCAGGTGCCGCAGCCACGCCGCCACTCCGGCGGTGGCCCGGACGACGACGGCCCGGTTCATCCCGTTCGACCCGGCCCGCACCGGTCCGCGGAGCCCGGCGGTACCGAACGTGAGCGTCCCGTTCATCCGATCGGTGACTTCGTCCACCGCACCGGGGACGCCGCCCATCGCCTGGGCCACCACCCGCTGCAGCTCGGCCTTCGTGTCCGGATCCGGGTCGTCCGCCATCCACCGGAACGCCCGGTCCCGCAGTTCGGCGGCGAGGCTCGCTGTGTTCACGGTTCGCTGCGCTCCTCCGCTACCCGCCGGTTTCCCTCCTGCGCTGCTCGTCAGTCCAGCCGGCGGACGCTCCGTCGCTCCGCTCATGCGCGCTCCACCAGCGCGTGCAGCAGCCGGCCCATGCGGTTGGCGGCGGCGCGGCCCGCCTCCAGGACCTCCTCGTGGTTCAGCGGTTCGCCGGTGACGCCGGCGGCGAGGTTGGTCACCAGCGACAGGCCGAAGACCTCCGCGCCCGCCGCGCGCGCCGCGATCGCCTCCAGCACCGTCGACATGCCGACCAGGTCCGCGCCCATCGTGCGCAGCATGCGGATCTCCGCCGGGGTCTCGAAGTGCGGGCCGGGCAGGCCCGCGTACACGCCCTCGACCAGCGACGGGTCGATCTCCCTGGCCAGGGCGCGCAGGCGGGGCGAGTACAGGTCGGTCAGGTCGACGAAACGGGCGCCGACCAGCGGTGACGTCGCCGTCAGGTTCAGGTGGTCGCTGATCAGCACCGGCGAGCCGACCGGGATGCCGTCGCGCAGACACCCGGCGGCGTTCGTCAGGACGACCGTCCGGCAGCCGGCCGCGGCCACCGTGCGCACGCCGTGCACCACCGACGCGACGCCTCGGCCCTCGTACCCGTGCGTGCGGCCGAGCAGGACCAGCACCCGCCGGCCCCCGATCCGCAGTGACCGGACCGTTCCGCCGTGGCCGGCGGCGGTCGGCGCGGCGAAGCCGGGCAGCTCGGCCATCGGCACCTCGACGTCCGCCGCGCCCAGTTCGTCGGCCGCCGGGCGCCACCCGGAGCCGAGGACGACGGCCACGTCGTGGGCCTCCTCGCCGGTGCGGGTCAGCAGCGTCCTCGCGGCCTCCTCCGCCAGTGCCTGCGGGTCCAGCTGATCGTTCACGGTCTCAGTCACGCCGCGAGCGTAGCCGCGCCGGGAACGTGGGACTCGCGGGTCAGCCGGTGACCTGGAAGGTGGGGATCAGGCGCTCGAACAGTTCGCGGCGTCCGGTGTCCTCCTGGTCGACGGGGACGGTCACGCTGACCACCCAGAGATCGTCGCGGAGCGGGTAGAGGTTCGCGAACGTGACGCGGTTGAGGTTGCCGGCGGACGGGACGTCCGGGGCGAGGTCCTCGGCGTCCACGCGGGTGCGGTACGTGAGCTGCTGCGCCTGCTCGGGGCCCTCGCCGATGTTCCGCGTCTCGATGCGGTTGACCGGCTCGTACGCGACGTTCTCCCGGTCGGCGAGGTCGTCCACGTACTCCTCGATGTCCTGGTCGGGGTAGAACCCGGCGAACCGCTCGATCGTCAGGGTCCTGGTGCCGTTCGGGGAGACCAGGTACACCCGCGTGCTGGTCAGCCCGTCGACGTCGCGTTCCTCGACGAACCGGGACCAGTCCGCCGGCGCGCGCACCACGTAGCTGCCGCCCTGCGCGCCGTTGACCGTGGCCGCGTCGCCCGTCCAGTCGACCAGCTCCGCCTCGGCCGATGGCTCCGGGGCCGGCACGGATGTCGACGCGCGGGTGCGGTCCGGCGGCAGCACCGGCTCACCGCCCACCACCCGCGCGAGTGCGAACCCGCCGCTCGCCGCGCCGGCGAACAGGAGCACCGCCACCAGCGCGAGCGCCGCCGACGCCAGCGCGCCCCGCCGCCCGGCCGTCCGGCGCGGACGCGGCGGAGTGAACGGCAGCGGGCCCGGCGCGGCCGCCAGCTCCGGGGCCGACGACTCCGAAGGTGCCGAAGGTGCCGGTTCCGGCACGGCCGTGCGCTCGGGAGCGAACGGTGGCGAGGACGCCGGGTCCGGCTCGGCCGCGAGTGGTGCCGACGGCTGCGACGCGTCGACCGGCTCGTTGACCCCGGTTGGGCTGTCGTCGCCGTCGGAGCCGTCCAGGCGGCGCAGGATCTCGGCCGACAGCAGCGGTGTCGACGGGGGCGGCAGCAGGGGGTGCAAACGATTGCGTACCTCGGTGAGCGTCAGCCGGTCCGCCGGCTCCTTGACCATCAGGCCCGTGATGACCTCGGCCAACGGCCCGTCCGACGGACGCGGTACCTCGCCGTGCACGACCTGGTTGATCGTCGCCAGCACCGCCCCGCTCGCGTCGTACGGCGGGTTGCCCTCGACCACCGCGAACAGCGTCGCGCCGAGGCCCCACAGGTCCGCCGCGGGTGTCACCTCCCGCCCGGCCGCCACCTCCGGCGCGATGTAGCACGGCGAGCCGAGCATGATCCCGGTCCGCGTGATCGTCTTCTCCGACACGTTCCGCGCGATGCCGAAGTCGGTCAGCTTCACCCGCCCGTCGCCGCCGACCAGCACGTTCCCCGGCTTCACGTCCCGGTGCGTGATGCCCTCCTGGTGCGCGGCGGCGAGCCCGGCGGCCACCGCGTCGCCGATCGCGGCCGCCATCGGCACCGGCAGCGGGCCGAGCGCGCGGGTCAGCTCCGCCACGCTGTACGCCGGCATGTACTCGGTGACCACGAACGGCTCGCCGCCCTCGCGCGCCACGTCGTGCAGGGTGATCACGTTCGAATGCGACAGGGCGGCGATCGCCCTGGCCTCGCGCAGGGTCCGCTCGCGCAGCTCGTCGGCCTCCGCGTCGGGAATGCCGGGCGGCAGCAGGACCTCCTTCACCGCCACCGGACGGCGCAGGAACTCGTCGTAGGCCTCCCAGACGATCCCCATCGAGCCCTGTCCGAGCCGCCGCCGCAACCGGTACCGGCCGGCGACCAGACGATCGGGAGTGGCTTGGGACACGGCGACCATTGTGCGGCATTCACCACAACCACAGGTGCGAACCCGGCGGGTACGTAGCATCCTCGGGTATGCGACTGGCCTCGGAGTTCCCGGAAGCGACCAGGGACCAGTGGCGCGCGCTGGTCGGCGGCGTGCTGCGCAAGTCCGGAGTGGACGCCGACAGCCTCGGACAGCCCGTGGAGGCCGCGCTCGCCGGCCCGACCTACGACGGCTTCGACCTCGCCCCGCTCTACACCGCCGACGACCCGGCGCCGCCCGCCGGCTACCCCGGGCTCCCGCCGCACGTGCGCGGCGGCACCCCCGACGGCCGGGTCCTCGACGGCTGGGACGTCCGCCAGCGCCACGCCCACCCGGATCCGGACGTCAGCCGCCGCGCGATCCTCGCCGACCTGGAGCACGGCGCCACCTCGCTCTGGCTGGCCGTCGGCGCCGCCGGGCTCCCGGTCGACGCCCTCGGCGACGTGCTCGCCGACGTCCACCTCGACCTCGCCCCGGTCACCCTCGACGCCGGCGCGGACCTCGCCCGGGCCGCGGCCGCGCTGCTCGACGTGCACACCGACCGCGGCGTGCTGGCCGGCGAGGTCCGCGGCAACCTCGGCGCCGACCCGATCGGCCTGCGCGCCCGCACCGGCACGGCCCCCGACCTCGACACGACCACCGCGCTCGCCGGGCGCGTGGCGGGCCGGTACCCGAAGCTCCGCGCGGTCGTCGTCGACGCCCTGCCGTACCACGAGGCCGGCTCGTCGGACGGCCAGGAGCTGGGCTGCGCGCTCGCCACCACCGTCGCCTACCTGCGCGCGCTGACCGACGCCGGCCTGGACGTCGACACCGCCGTCGCCCAGGTCGAACTCCGCCTGGCCGCCACCGCCGACCAGTTCGCCACGATCGCGAAGTTCCGCGCCGCGCGCCGGCTGGTGGCGCGGGTGACCGAGGTGTGCGGGGCGCGGGTGCGGGCCGTTCCGCAGCACGCGGTGACCTCATCGACGATGATGACCAGGCGCGACCCGTGGGTGAACATGCTGCGTACCACGGTCGCCTGTTTCGCCGCGGGCGCGGGCGGCGCGGACGCGGTGACCGTGCAGCCGTTCGACGCCGCCATCGGCCTGCCGGACGCCTTCGCCAGGCGGATCGCGCGCAACACCCAGTCGATCCTGATCGAGGAGTCCAAAGTGGCCGGCGTGATCGACCCGGCGGGCGGCTCCTGGTACGTCGAGCGGCACACCGACGAGCTGGCTCGCGCCGGCTGGGCCGTGTTCACCGAGATCGAGCGGGCAGGCGGCATCCTCGCCGCCCTGGACAACGGCCTGGTCGACGAACGGCTCGCGGCGACCCGCACGGCCCGTACCGCCCGGTTCGCCGCCGGCGAGGAGTCGATCACCGGCGTCACCGTGTTCCCGAACCCGGACGAGCAGCCCCTGGTCCGCCAGGAGGCCCCACCCGTGCCGAGCGGCGGCCTGCCGAGGGTCCGGTACGCCGAGCCGTTCGAGGCGAAGCTGGAGGCCGAGGCATGAGCATTCCGAACTTCTCGAACGTCGAGCTGGGCGAGCCGAGCGTTCCGGACGCCGCCGCGTGGCAGGCCGCCGTGCAGGAGGCCACCGGGAAGGGGCCCGACGCGTTGGCGTGGGAGACCCCGGAGGGCATCGGCGTCAAGCCGCTCTACACCGGCGAGGACCTGGCCGACCTGGACTTCCTGCGCACGTACCCGGGCATCGTGCCGTACCTGCGTGGGCCGTACCCGACGATGTACGTCAACCAGCCGTGGACCATCCGCCAGTACGCCGGGTTCTCCACCGCCCAGGAGTCGAACGCCTTCTACCGCCGCAACATCGCCGCCGGGCAGAAGGGCCTCTCGGTCGCGTTCGACCTCGCCACGCACCGCGGCTACGACTCCGACCACCCGCGCGTGGCCGGCGACGTCGGCATGGCCGGGGTGGCGATCGACTCCATCCTCGACATGCGCCAGCTGTTCGACGGCATCCCGCTGGACACCATGTCGGTGTCGATGACCATGAACGGCGCCGTGCTGCCGATCCTCGCGCTCTACGTGGTGGCGGCCGAGGAACAGGGCGTGCCGCAGCACAAGCTCGCCGGGACCATCCAGAACGACATCCTCAAGGAGTTCATGGTCCGCAACACCTACATCTACCCGCCGCAGCCCTCCATGCGGATCATCTCCGACATCTTCGCGCACACCTCCGAGCACATGCCGAAGTTCAACTCCATCTCGATCTCCGGCTACCACATGCAGGAGGCCGGCGCCACCGCCGACCTGGAACTGGCCTACACCCTCGCCGACGGCGTCGAGTACCTCCGCGCCGGCCTGGACGCCGGCCTGCCGGTCGACTCGTTCGCCCCGCGCCTGTCCTTCTTCTGGGCCATCGGGATGAACTTCTTCATGGAGGTCGCCAAGCTCCGCGCCGCGCGGCTGCTGTGGGCGAAGCTGGTGAAGCAGTTCGAGCCGACATCGGACAAGTCGCTGTCCCTGCGCACGCACTGCCAGACCTCCGGCTGGTCGCTGACCGCCCAGGACGTCTACAACAACGTCATCCGCACCTGTGTGGAGGCGATGGCCGCCACCCAGGGGCACACCCAGTCGCTGCACACCAACGCGCTCGACGAGGCGCTCGCGCTGCCCACCGACTTCTCCGCGCGGATCGCCCGCAACACCCAGCTGCTGCTCCAGCACGAGTCCAACACCACCCGGGTGATCGACCCGTGGGGCGGGTCCGCGTTCGTCGAGCGGCTCACCCACGACCTCGCCGAGCGGGCGTGGGGGCACATCAGCGAGGTCGAGTCGGCGGGCGGGATGGCCCGCGCGATCGACGCCGGCATCCCGAAGCTGCGCATCGAGGAGGCCGCCGCCCGCACCCAGGCCCGCATCGACTCCGGCCGCCAGCCGGTGATCGGGGTCAACAAGTACCGCCTCGCCGACGCCGACGAGGAGATCGACGTGCTCCGGGTGGACAACGCCGGGGTGCGCGCGCAGCAGCTCGAGAAGCTGCGGCGGCTCCGCGCCGAACGCGACCCGGCCGCGGTCGAGCGGGCGCTCGACGCGCTGTCGGCCGCCGCGAACGGGTCCGGGAACCTGCTCGCCCTCGCCATCGACGCCGCCCGTGCGAAGGCCACCGTCGGCGAGATCTCCGACGCCCTCGGCAAGGTCTGGGGGCGGCACGAGGCCCGGATCCGTACGATCTCCGGCGTGTACTCCGAGGAGGTCGGCAAGACGTCCGCGGTGGACGAGGCGCGGACCGTGGTGGACGCGTTCGCCGAGGCCGAGGGCCGCCGACCGCGCATCCTGGTCGCCAAGATGGGCCAGGACGGGCACGACCGGGGGCAGAAGGTGATCGCCACCGCGTTCGCCGACCTCGGCTTCGACGTCGACGTCGGCCCGCTGTTCCAGACCCCAGCCGAGGTCGCCCGCCAGGCGGTGGAGGCGGACGTGCACGTCGTCGGGGTCAACTCGCTCGCCGCCGGGCACCTCACGCTGGTGCCCGCGCTGCGCGACGAGCTGGCCGCGCTCGGCCGGGACGACATCGTGATCGTCGTCGGCGGAGTGATCCCGCCGCAGGACCACGACGCGCTCCGCGAGTCCGGCGCGACCGCGATCTTCGGCCCCGGCACGGTGATCGCCGAGGCCGCCACCGGCCTGCTGCGCACGCTCGCCGACCTGCACGGGCACTGAGCGGATGGACTGAGCGAATGGACGTCGAGCAGTACGTCTCGGGCGTGCTCGCCGGCGACCGGGCGATCCTGGCCAGGGCGATCACGCTCGTAGAGTCCCGCCGGGCCGACCACCGCGAGCTCGCCCAGCGGCTGCTCGTGCAGCTGCTGCCGCACGCGGGGAACGCGCACCGGGTCGGCGTCACCGGCGTGCCGGGGGTCGGCAAGTCGACGTTCATCGACGCGCTCGGCTCGACGCTGACCGAGGCCGGGCACCGGGTCGCGGTGCTCGCCGTGGACCCGTCGTCGACCCGTACCGGCGGCTCGATCCTGGGCGACAAGACGCGGATGGCGCGGCTCGCGGTCGACCCGGCGGCGTTCGTCCGGCCGTCACCGACCTCCGGCACGCTGGGCGGGGTCGCCCGCGCGACCCGCGAGACGATCGTGCTGATGGAGGCGGCCGGCCACGACGTGGTGCTGGTGGAGACCGTCGGCGTCGGCCAGTCGGAGATCGCGGTGGCCGGCATGGTCGACTGCTTCCTGCTGCTGACCCTCGCGCGCACCGGTGACCAGCTGCAGGGCATCAAGAAGGGCGTGCTGGAGCTGGCGGACGTGATCGCGGTGAACAAGGCCGACGGCGACCACGAGGTCCCGGCCCGCCGCGCCGCCCGCGAGCTGTCCGGCGCGCTGCGGCTGCTGCGCGGCGCGGAGACGAGCTGGAAGACCCCGGTGCTGACCTGTAGCGGGCAGACCGGCGCCGGCCTGGATACGCTGTGGGAGCAGGTCGAGCTGCACCACCGCACGATGACCGAGTCGGGCGAGCTGGCTGCCAGGCGCCGGCGTCAGCAGGTCGACTGGACCTGGGCGATGGTGCGGGACACGCTGCTCACCCGCCTGCACGAGCATCCCGAGGTCCGCGCGCTGACCCCCGAGCTGGAGCGCGCGGTCGCCGACGGCGAGCTGACCCCGACCCTCGCCGCGCGGCGGATACTCGAGGTGTTCACCAACTCACCGACCGCTGACTAACATGAGTGCCATGCGGAGTGCCTCCCGGCTCGTGATCGTCGCCCTGTCGGTGTTCGTCCTGGCACTTCCCGCGCTGCCGGCGGCGGCCAGCACGGTCGTGTTCGAGCAACAGCCGCCGTCGACCGCACCGGCGAACCCGGACGACACCGCGCCGGCCGGCCCATCGCTGGAGCCGGCCGACACCGAGGCGGAGCAGTCCGAACAGCAGCGCAAGATCGTGCTGGGCGTGGCGTCGGTGGTGCTGGTCGGGATCGTGGTCTGGGGCCGCAGCGTCCGGCGGAAGCGGGCGAAGGCCAAGTGACAACTGGCCGATTGTGATCTTTGGTCAGGCCGAAGACCGTTCGCCGTTCGGCGCATGGTGTATACCGAAAATCGGCCGCCCAGGCCTTCTCGTTCGATCCTCAACCCCCCATGGGGCAGGATTGGCCGGGTGACAGTGCTCGATTCACGGTCCGGCATGTCAGGGGACCGGGACGGTGTGATGGCTGACGGGGCCGGTGTGCTGATTACCGACGAGGGTGTCAGTATGCCGACGGTGGAGGACATGGGAGCAGGTCGAGGGCCGAACTGGCTCGACGAGTGGCTCGCGCGCAACGCCGTCGACGTACTCGCCTGGTACCGGCACATCCACGCGCACCCCGAGCTGTCGCGCAACGAGTACGCCACCACCGAACTCGTGGCCGGCCTGCTGTCCAGGGCCGGTCTGCGCCCGAAGATCTTCGACACCGGCACCGGCCTGACCTGCGAGGTCGGCTCCGGTGACCGCTGTGTCGCGCTCCGCGCCGACCTGGACGCGCTGCCGCTCACCGAGCTCACCGGTCTGCCCTACGCGTCCACCGTGCCCGGCGCGGCGCACGCCTGCGGCCACGACGCGCACACCGCGATGCTCGTCGCCGCCGGGCTCGCACTGGCGTCGGCACCCGAGCTGCCCGGCCGGGTCCGCCTGGTGTTCCAGCCGGCCGAGGAGGTCATGCCGGGCGGTGCCCTGGACGTGATCGGCGCCGGCGGCCTGGACGGCGTCGAGTCGATCTTCGGCCTGCACTGCGACCCGCGGCTCAAGGTCGGCAGCGTGGGCTCCCGGGTCGGCGCCATCACCTCGGCGACCGACCTGTTGGAGCTGCGCCTGACCTCGCCGGGCGGGCACACCTCGCGCCCGCACCTGACCGCCGACCTGGTGCACGCGCTCGGCACGGTGATCACCGGCCTGCCGGCGCTGCTGTCCCGCCGCATCGACCCCCGCTCGGGCACGGTGCTGGTGTGGGGTGCGGTGCACGCCGGCGAGGCACCGAACGCGGTCCCGCAGGACGGCGTGCTGCGCGGCACCCTGCGCACCGGTGACCACGAGGTGTGGGCCGACCTGGAACCGCTGGTGGCCGGGCTGATCGAGTCGCTGCTGGCCCCGACCGGCGTCGGCTTCGAGCTGGAACACCGCCGCGGCGTGCCGCCCGTGGTGAACGGCCGGGACACGACCGCCGTGCTGTGCGCCGGTGTGGAGGCGGCCCTGGGTGAGCAGGCGCTGACCACGACCAAGCAGTCCTCCGGCGGCGAGGACTTCGGCTGGTACCTCGAGCACGTCCCCGGCTCGTTCGCCCGCCTCGGCGTCTGGTCCGGCGAGGGGCAGATGCCCGACCTGCACCAGCCGACCTTCCACCTGGACGAGCGGGCGCTCCTGGTCGGCGTGCGCGTGCTGACCCACACCGCGCTCGCGGCCCTCGCCTAGCGCGGCCCGGAGTCCGCGTAGAGGATCTCGCGGGCCTGCTCGGCGGCGCGGGTGATGCTCTCGCCGACGAAGTCGACGAAGCGGGCGATGTTCTCCAGCCGGACGGCCGCCGGGGTGCCGGGGCCCAGTACCCCGGCGCCCTGTCGCGCGGTCTCGGCGAGCCGGGCGTGGGACCGGGCGCTGGCGATGATCGACTCGTACCACACGTCGTTGTCGGCGAGGTAGCGCTCGCGGCGGCGGTCGTCGCGTTCCCGGCGGACGAGGCCCTGACTCTCGAGGAACGCGATCGCCTTGGACACCGATGCCGGACTGACCTGAAGCCGCTGGACGAGCTCGGCCGCGGTGAGGCTGCCGGCGTCGGTGGTGAACAGGCAGGTCAGCACCCGGGCCGCCATCGTGGGCAGGCCCTGTCCCATGAGGAGCGTCGTGAACGTCTCCTCGTACGCGCGCACGGCCTCGTCGTCGCGCCCGTCGGCCCTCGGCGGCGCCTGCCGCCCGCGCGGCGCGGTACGCCGCCGCCGCTGGGCGCGGTGTTCGCTGGCACGATGGGCCAGGTCGGCGCGGTACGCGGTGGGGCCACCGTTCCGCGTCACCTCCCGGGTGACCGTCGAGGTTGGGCGGTCGAGACCCCGGGCGATCTCCGCGTAGGCGAGGCCCTCGGCCAGGCCCAGCGCGATCTGCTGGCGTTCCCGCTGGGTGAGCCTGCCTCCCGGCATCGCGACCTCCTCCGTGCTCCACCGACGCCGTGAGCATAGCGTTCGTTCGCATTCTGTTGCAACGAAGGACGGCAACTTCGTTGCATTAAAAGCAGACCCGTTGCAACGATTTGTCGCTATCTACCTGAGGTTTTGCCGACAAGACGCAACAAGAGTGTTGCCGTGTTCATGAACGCAACGTAGCGTTTCTCATGTTAGAAACAACGAGGGCGGGAGCTGAGCACGATGCAGACCTTCGACACCCCCACCCCGATCTCCGCCGTCCTCGACATCCCCGCGGGGCACGTCCGGCTCATCGCCGCCGACCGGGCCGACACCGCGGTCGAGGTCCGGCCGGCCGACGCCGCGAAGAACCGCGACGTGAAGGTCGCCGCGCGCACCACCGTCGAGTACGGCGACGGCGTCCTGCGGGTCGAGAACACGGCGAAGAACCAGATCCTCGGCGCCTCCGGATCCATCGAGGTCACCGTCCAGCTGCCCGCCGGCTCCCGCGTCGAGGCCAAGGCGGCCAGCGCCGAGCTGCGGGGCGTCGGCCGGCTCGGCGACGTCGCCTTCGACGGCGTACACGGCTCGATCAAGCTCGACGAGGCCGCGAGCGTCCGCCTCACCACCCAGGCCGGTGACGTCACCGTCGGCCGGCTGACCGGTCCGGCGGAGATCAGCACCGGCAAGGGCGACATCCGGATCGCCGAGGCCGCGCGCGGCGCGGTCGTGCTGCGCACGCAGGCCGGCGACGTGTCGGTCGGCGCCGCCGCCGGCGTGTCCGCCGCCCTCGACGCCGGCACCACCCTCGGCCGGATCACCAACACGCTCAGGAACACCGGTGACACCGACCTGACCATCCACGCGACCACCGCCATCGGCGACATCGCCGCCCACGGCAACTGAGCGGGAAAGGACGACGACATGACCACCACGCACGCCTACCAGGCCGCCGAACGACTCCTCCGCCGCTCCGCCAGCCCCGGCGACCTGGTCGTCGGCGACAAGGTCCGGCCGAGGTGGATCGGCGACGGCAGGTTCTGGTACACGGTCGGCACCGGCAGACGGTTCGTGCTGGTCGATCCGGCCGCGGGCACCCGCGAACCGGCCTTCGACCACGCCCGGCTCGCCGACGCCCTGGCCCGCGCGTCCGGGCACCCGGTCGACCCGGAAGCCCTGCCGTTCCCAACCATCCAACCCGCCGGCAACGTCGTCGAGTTCGACGCGTTCGGCGAGCACTGGCGCTGCCACCTGGACGGCCACACCTGCGAGCGGGCCGAGCCCGCGCCGCCCGGCAACCCGCTGGCAGTGCCGTCACCCGACGGAAACGTCGTGGTGTTCCGCCGCGGCCACGACCTGTGGGCTGGTTCGCCGGCCGACGGCCGCGAGTGGGCGCTGACCACCGACGGCGGACCCGACCACGCGTACGGACCCGGCCCGGCCAGCACGGGCAACGCCACCCTGCTGCGCAAGATCGGCCTGCCGCACCTGCCGCCAGCGGTGGCCTGGTCGCCCGACTCGACCAGGGTGCTGGCCCACCGGACCGACGAGCGCGACGTCCGGCTGACCCACCTGGTGGAGGCGAGGCGGGCCGACGGCGGTCCGCCCACCACGCACACCCAGCGCTACGCCTACCCCGGCGACGAGCACCTGCCGCTGGCCGAGCTGGTCGTGCTGGACGTCGCCGAGGGCACCGTGGTCCGGGCGAAGGCGGAGCCGCTGCGCATGCCGCACGTGTCGCCGATCGTGGCCGGCTGGGCGTGGTGGGCGCCGGACGGCTCGGCCGTGTACTACCTCGACCAGCCCCGCGATCCGCGCACCCTCACCCTGCACCGGCTGGACCCGGCCACCGGCGAGGTCACCACCGTGCTCAGCGAGACCGGGCCCACCCGTGTCGAGCCGAACCAGTGGCTGTACGAGCCGCCGATCGTGCGGGTGCTGGCCGGCGAGGTGCTGTGGTACTCGCAGCGGGACGGCTGGGGCCACCTGTACCGGTACGACCTGCGCACCGGCGAGCTGCTCGGGCGGGTCACCTCCGGGGAGTGGGCGGTGCGGCAGATCCTGCACGTCGACGAGGCCGAGCGGGTGGTGTACTTCACCGCGTCCGGGCTGGTCGGCGCGGACCCGTACCGGCGCACGGTGTGCCGGGTCGGGCTGGACGGCTCCGGCTTCGCCAGGGTCACCGACGACGACCTGGACCACGTCGTCACCACGCCTCCCGGCACGGCGTACTTCCTGGACTCCGCGTCGACCGTCGACACCCCGCCGGTGACCACGGTTCGCGACTGGTCCGGGCGCGTGCTGGTCGAGCTGGAACGGGCCGACATCGGCGGGCTCACCGCGACCGGGTGGTCGCCGCCGGAGCGGTTCCGGGTCACGGCCGCCGACGGGGTGACCGACCTCTACGGGGTGCTGTACCGGCCGCACGGGTTCGACCCCACCCGGCGTTACCCCGTGGTGGACACCCTCTACCCCGGCCCGCAGGTCAACCGGGTCGCCCCGACCTTCGACCCCGGCGGGATGGGCCTGGACGCGGAACCCCTGGCGGCGCTGGGCTTCGCGGTGATCGCGCTCGACGGGCGGGGCACGCCGGGCCGGAGCAAGGCCTTCCACGACGCCGGCCGCCTCGCCGACGCGGGCTGCCTGGCCGACCACGTCGCGGCGCTGCGGCAGCTGGCCGAGACCCGGCCGTGGCTCGACCTGGACCGGGTGGCCGCGTTCGGCCACTCCGGCGGCGGGTTCGCGGCGGCGCGGGCGGTGCTGGACCACCCCGACGCCTACCACGCCGCGGTCGCCCTCTCCGGCTCGCACGACGCCCGGTACTTCAACCCGGGCTTCGTGGAGACCTACGACGGCGCGGACGACCCCGAGGCGTGGGCGCGTGCGGCCACCGTGGACCTGGCGGACCGGCTCGTGGGCAAGCTGCTGCTCGTCCACGGCGAGTTGGACGACCAGGTGCACCCGCAGCACACGCTGCGACTGGCCGACCGGCTCGTCGCCGCGGGCAAGGACTTCGAGCTGCTGATCGTGCCCGGTGCCGAGCACACGTTCATCGACCACCTGGCCTACGTCCGCACGCGCTGCTGGGACTTCCTGGTGCGGGAACTGGGCGGCACCGCGCCACCCGCCTACCGGCCCGCGCCGATCCCCATCGGGCCGGAGCTGCTGGCCGAGATGTTCGCCTGAGCTAGTAGTGGTCACCCTGGTCGCGGCGACCGGCGACCGTGATCAGGGTGACCGTGAACAGCGTGTAGCAGCCGAGCGCGATGCCGGCGTCCACCAGCCGCTCCAGCCCGCCCGACTCGTCGAGGAACAGGCTGAGCGCGGCGAACCCGCCGATCACCACGACCAGCGCGAGGCACACCTTCACGAACCGCCCGTAGGAACACCAGCGGGTGCACGAGCCCGGGCTGAGGTGCTTGCACAGCGCGTCACCGTGTCCCGTGCGCGGGAGCTGTTTCACACCGTGCCGGCTCACGGCTACGGCCCGATGCCCTGACAGGGGCGGATCCGCAGGTCGGCGACGTAGTCCGCCGGTGCCCCGGCCGCCTCGGCGGCGTCGGAGACCACCCCGAGGTACCGGGCGGACGGCAGCCCGCCCTCGTAGGCGTCCAGCACGTACAGCCAGGACAGCAGCGAGCCCTCGAGCGTCTGCACCCGGAGCCGGATCTTCGAGTGCAGGCCCAGCTCCGAGCCCTCCCACCGGTCGAGCCGGGCCTCGTCCTCCGGCGTCACGTCGTAGAGCACGACGAAGACCTGCGAGCCGGGCTCCTCGACGATGGTGGCGAGCGCGCCCTCCCAGCCGATGTCCTCCCCGCCGAAGGTCAGCCGCCATCCCACGAGCCAGCCGGTCCCCGCCATCGGCGAGTGCGGCGCTCGCTCCATCATCTGGGCTGGATCCATGTTGGACCCGTACGCGGCGTAGAGCGGCACGCCGACAGCGTAGCGATACCTCGGACCAGGCGCGCCGTCACGGGCGTCAGCGTGTTCCGTTCATCCCGCCCGCGTACGGTTGGGGCATGACTCGCATCGTGATCATGGGCGGCGGTCCGGCGGGGTACGAGGCCGCGCTGGTCGCCGCGCAGCACGGCGCCGACGTCACGGTCGTCGAGCGGGACGGGCTGGGCGGCGCGTGTGTGCTCTACGACTGCGTTCCGTCCAAGACGTTCATCGCCTCCGCCGGGGCGAGGTCGAGCTTCCACAGTGCCGACGAGCTCGGCATCCGCACCGGCAGCCACGTGCCGCCGGTCGACCTGCCGGTCGTACACGGACGGGTGAAGGGGCTCGCGCTCGCCCAGTCCGCGGACGTGCGCAACCGGGTGCAGCGCGAGGGCGTCCGGGTGATCAACGGCACCGCGAAGTTCTGCGACGAGCGCACCGGCCTCGCCGCCCACCAGGTCGCCGCGATCGGACACGACGGCGAGGTGGAGAAGCTCGACGCGGACGTGGTGCTGATCGCCACCGGCGCGACCCCCCGGGTACTGCCCGGGGCGGAGCCGGACGGCGAGCGGATCCTCGACTGGCGGCAGCTCTACGACCTGCCGGAGCTGCCGGAGCACCTGGTCGTGGTGGGCTCCGGGGTCACCGGCGCGGAGTTCGTGTCCGCGTACACCGAGATGGGCGTGCGGGTCACGCTGATCTCCAGCCGCGACCGGGTGCTGCCGCACGAGGACGCCGACGCCGCGGCGGTGCTGGAGGACGTCTACGCCGCGCGCGGCACCGAGGTGGTCAAGCACGCGCGGGCCGAGCGGGTGGAGCGCACCGGCAAGGGCGTGGTCGTGCACCTGCGCGGCGGTCAGACCGTCGAGGCCAGCCACGCCCTGATGACCGTCGGCTCGGTGCCCAACACCGAGGGCATCGGCCTGGACAAGCTCGGCCTGCGGACCGCCCAGGGCGGCTTCGTCCAGGTCGACCGCGTGTCCCGCACCAGCGTGCCCGGCGTCTACGCGGCCGGCGACTGCACCGGCCTGCTGATGCTCGCCTCCGTCGCCGCCATGCAGGGCCGGATCGCGATGTGGCACGCCCTGGGCGAAGGCGTCGCGCCCATCAAGCTCAAAACCGTGGCCGCCAACGTCTTCACCCACCCGGAGATCGCCACCGTCGGCATCAGCCAGCAGGCCATCGACTCCGGCGAGGTCCCCGCCCGCACCATCGTCCTCCCCCTGGCCACCAACGCCCGCGCCAAGATGGAGGGCCTGCACCGCGGCTTCGTCAAGCTGTTCTGCCGCCCCGCCACAGGTGTCGTCATCGGCGGCGTGGTCGTGGCCCCGACGGCGAGCGAGCTGATCCTCCCCATCGCCCTCGCCGTCCAGAACCAGCTCACCGTCGAGCACCTGGCCACCACGTTCTCGGTCTACCCGTCCCTGTCCGGCTCCATCACCGAAGCCGGCCGCCGCCTCATGCGCCACGACGACCTGGACTAACCGCGAGTCGTACCTTCCCGTCGCGCGAGTCGTACCTTCCCGTCGCGCGAGTCGTACGTTCCCGGAACGTACGACTCGCTGGACGGGACGGTACGACTCGCGGGGTCACTCGGCCCAGTCGAAGGTGCGGGTGACGGCCTTCTTCCACTGGGCGAACGTCCTGTCGCGGTCCGCGTCGTCCATCGACGGGGTCCACTCCTTGTCCTTGGCCCAGTTGTTGCGGATGTCGTCCTCGCCGGCCCAGAAGCCGACCGCCAGACCGGCCGCGTAGGCGGCGCCGAGGGCCGTCGTCTCCGCGACCACCGGGCGGATCACCGGGACGCCCAGGATGTCGGCCTGGAACTGCATCAGCAGCTCGTTGCCGACCATCCCGCCGTCGACCTTCAGCGACTTCAGCGGCACACCCGAGTCCGCGTTCATCGCGTCGATCACCTCGCGGGACTGGAACGCGGTCGCCTCCAGCACCGCCCGCGCCAGGTGTCCCTTGTTCACGAACCGGGTCAGCCCGACGATCGCGCCGCGCGCGTCCGACCGCCAGTACGGCGCGAACAGCCCGGAGAACGCCGGCACGAAGTAGCAGCCACCGTTGTCCTCGACCTTGCGCGCGTGCTCCTCGATCTCCGGCGCCGACGCGATCATGCCCAGGTTGTCCCGGATCCACTGCACCAGCGACCCGGTGACCGCGATCGAGCCCTCCAGCGCGTACACCGTGTCCTGCGAGCCGATCTTGTAGCAGACCGTGGTGAGCAGCCCGTTCTCCGACGCCACCTGCTCGGTGCCGGTGTTGAGCAGCACGAAGTTGCCGGTGCCGTAGGTGTTCTTCGCCTCGCCGACCGACAGGCACGCCTGCCCGAACGTCGCCGCCTGCTGGTCACCGAGGATGCCGGCGATCGGCACCCCGGCGAACGCCCCGCGCTCCCGGACCTTGCCGTACTCCTCCGACGACGACCGGATCTCCGGCAGCATCGACAGCGGCACGCCCATGTCCGCCGCGATGTCGGCGTCCCAGGACAGGGTGGACAGGTCCATCAGCAGCGTGCGGGACGCGTTCGTCGGGTCGGTGACGTGTACGCCGCCGTTCGGCCCGCCGGTCATGTTCCACAGCAGCCAGGTGTCCATGTTGCCGAACAGCAGCTCGCCCGCCTCGGCCCGCTCCCGCGCGCCGTCCACGTTGTCCAGGATCCAGCGGATCTTGGGCCCGGAGAAGTAGGTGGCCAGCGGCAGCCCGGTCTTGGCCTTGTACCGCTCCTGCCCGCCGCCGAGCGCGGCCAGCTCGTCACAGATCTTGTCGGTCCTGGTGTCCTGCCAGACGATCGCGTTGTAGACCGGCTTGCCGGTCGCCTTCTCCCACACCACCGCGGTCTCCCGCTGGTTGGTGATGCCGATCGCGGCGATGTCCGACGCGTCCAGGTCCGCCTTCGCGAGCGCGCCCGCGGCGACCTTCCTGGTGTTGCCCCACACCTCCGCCGGGTCGTGCTCGACCCATCCGGCGCGCGGGAAGATCTGCTGGTGCTCCATCTGGTCGACCGCGACGACCTCGCCGGCGTGGCTGAAGATCATGCAGCGGGTGGACGTGGTGCCCTGGTCGATCGCGGCCACGTAGTTCGTCATGGGGTGCGCCTCTTCTCTGTTCAGGACGTGGCGGGCAGGAGCTGGAAGACGAGCCCGGCGACGGCACCGCCGGCGATCGGCCCGACCACCGGGACCCACGAGTATGCCCAGTCCGGGCTCCCCTTGCCCTTGATCGGCAGGATCGCGTAGGCGATGCGGGGGCCGAGGTCGCGGGCCGGGTTGATGGCGTACCCGGTCGGCCCGCCGAGCGAGGTGCCGATGACGATGACGACGAACGCCACCCCGGCGTAGCCGAGCGCGGAGTTGCCGAACGTCGGCAGGCCGTCCTCGCTCTGGGAGAAGACCGGGCTGAGCAGGATCCAGAACACCAGCACGAACGTGCCGATGAACTCGGTGACCAGGTTCCAGCCGTAGTTCCGCACGGTCGGGCCGGTGGAGAAGATGCCGAGCGTGTTCGCCGGGTCGTCGTGGGTGTCGAACTGCAGCTTGTACGCGGCCCACACCAGCACGGCGCCGAGGAACGCGCCGACCATCTCGCCCAGCAGGTAGGCCGGCACGTCGGCCCACTCCGTCTTGCCGGCGCTGACCAGGCCGAGGGTGACGGCGGGGTTGAGGTGCCCGCCGGTGGGGTTGGCGATGCTCGCGCCGACGAACACCGCGAAGCCCCAACCGATCGTGACCATCAGGAAACCGCTCGTGTTCCCGATGGTGCGCTTGAGGACGTTGTTCGCCACGACACCGCAACCCAGCAGCGTCAGCGCCGCGGTGCCCATCAGTTCCCAGAGGAAGATCTCGCCAAAAGACAGCTCCACGACCACTCCTTCGCACCGAAGTGGTAGGCGCCGCGACCTGGTGGCTGGGGGCCTGAAGGGTGGGGCGCCGGTGCCTACCCTGAGCGGTTCCGGACGCTACGGGACTCAAGGTCAACTTGTCCAGACGGCGTCCGGCGGTGTGAAACGGGCTAGTCGGACGTACGCCCGGTAGCGTGGATCTCGTCCCGGCGGCAGCTAGGCGAGGAGGGGCCGTGAACGACCGCGACGCGCACTCCACTTCGGACACCATCGGTGGCAGGCTCGGCACCGAGGAGCGCGAGCAGACCTGGCAGCGGCTGGGTTCGGAAATGTTCGACCTGGTGGTGATCGGTGGCGGCGTGGTCGGCGCCGGAACCGCGCTCGACGCGGCGACCAGAGGGCTGCGGGTGGCGCTGGTCGAGGCGCGCGACCTCGCGTCCGGCACGTCGAGCCGGTCCAGCAAGCTGTTCCACGGCGGACTGCGGTACCTGGAGCAGCTGGAGTTCGGCCTGGTACGCGAGGCCCTGCGGGAACGGGAGCTGATGCTCACCCGGATCGCGCCGCACCTGGTCAAGCCGGTGAGCTTCCTGTACCCGCTGACCCACCGCGTCTGGGAGCGCCCGTACACCGCGGCCGGCCTGTTCCTGTACGACACCATGGGCGGTGCCCGGTCGGTGCCCGGGCAGAAGCACCTCTCCCGCGCCGGCGCGCTGCGGATGGTGCCGGCGCTCAAGCGGTCGGCGTTGATCGGCGGCATCCGGTACTTCGACGCGCAGGCCGACGACGCCAGGCACACGATGACCCTGGCCCGCACCGCCGCCCACTACGGCGCGGTGATCCGCACCTCGACCCAGGTCGTCGGCTTCGTCCGCGAGGCGGACCGGGTGGCCGGGGTGCGCGTGCACGACGTGGAGAACGGGCGCGAGCAGGAGGTCCAGGCCAACGCGGTGATCAACTGCACCGGCGTGTGGACCGACGAGCTGCAGCGGCTGTCCGGGTCGCGCGGCCGGTTCCGGGTGCAGGCGTCGAAGGGCGTGCACATCGTCGTGCCGAGGGACCGGATCGTGTCGGAGTCGGGGCTGATCCTGCGTACCGAGAAGTCGGTGCTGTTCGTGATCCCGTGGCGCAACCACTGGATCGTCGGCACGACCGACACCGAGTGGAACCTGGACCTGGCGCACCCGGCGGCCACCCAGCACGACATCGACTACATCCTCGACCACGTCAACGAGGTACTGGCGACCCCGCTGACCCAGGACGACATCGAGGGCGTCTACGCCGGTCTGCGCCCGCTGCTGGCCGGGGAGAGCGAGGAGACCTCGAAGCTGTCCCGGGAGCACGCGGTGGCCAGGGTGGCGCCGGGCCTGGTCGCGATCGCCGGCGGCAAGTACACGACGTACCGGGTGATGGCGGCCGACGCGGTGGACGCGGCGGCGGCGGACCTGCCAGGGCGGTTGCAGTCGTCGATCACCGACAAGGTGCCGCTGCTCGGCGCGGACGGGTACCACGCGCTGGTGAACCAGGTGGACCAGCTGGGGGCGCGGCACGGCCTGCACCCGTACCGGGTGCGGCACCTGCTGGACCGGTACGGCTCGCTGGTGCACGAGGTGCTGGCGCTCGCGGAGGACCGCCCGGAGTGGCTGCGCCCGTTGGACGCGGCCCCCGACTACCTGGGCGTCGAGGTGGTGTACGCGGCCAGCCACGAGGGCGCCCTGCACGTGGAGGACACGTTGGCCCGCCGCACCCGCATCTCGATCGAGTACCCGCACCGCGGCGTCGACTGTGCCGAACAGGTGGCCGAGCTGATGGGCGAGGTCCTCGGCTGGGACGCCGAGACGGTACGGCGTGAGATCGAGGTCTACACCGCCCGCGTCACCGCCGAACGTGACTCCCAGACCGAGCCGGACGACCACGCCGCCGACGCCCGCCGCTCCGCCGCTCCCGAGGCCCGCCCCGCGCTCAAGGAACCCGAACCGGCCACCTGACCCCGCGCCGCGCCGCGACCCCTGCCCGCGACCCCTGCCCGCGACCCCTGCCCGCGACCCCTGCCCGCGACCCCTGCCCGCGACCCCCGCCCCCGCCCCCGCGAACGTACGACTCGCGGGACGGGAGGGTACGACTCGCGGGACGGGAGGGTACGACTCGCGGGGTCAGCGCTGCTCGTCGTGGAGGGTGGTGAGGTGTTGGAGCATGCGGCGGGGGTCGGCGGGGGAGATGGTGGTCCAGGGTTCGGAGTCGTCATCGGCGCGGCGTAGTTGGAGGTAGCGGCCGGCGGCGGTGTCGAAGAAGCTGACGACGCGCGGGGCCCGGACGCGGCGGCCCCAGCGGTCGCGGACCGCGCTGCCGAACTGGCCCTGGTTGACCACGTCGCCGATCATCTCGGCCAGGTCGCGGGCGTCGGTGGGGCGGATGCCCCTGGCGAGGAGGGCCGCCTCGAACCGCTCCCGCTCGTTCGCCGCCTCGGCCGCGGCCTCGAAGTCGGCGGTGGGCAGGGTCAGGGAGCGGCCGGGGCCGGCCGGCGCGCCGGGCAGCACCGACAGCGCGAACCGGGGCAGTCCGGTCGCGTCGGCGTACCGGAGGGTCATGGTCGACCCGGACAGCGTCGCCAGCACCGCCTCGTCACCGGTGGCGGCGGCGAACACGCGCAGCGGCGACCCGATCCACAGCCGCCCGTCGATCTCCCGGTCCGGGCGGCGCAGCAGCGACAGCAGGTGCTCGAGCCGCCGGTCCAGCTCGACCGGCCCGCCGAGGCCGCGCTCCTCCAGCGACGCCCACACCGAGCGCACCAGCTTGGCCCGCTCCTCCTCGGTCCGTCCGGGTGACGGCACCTTGAGCACCAGCGGCATCGCGTCCAGCGCGCAGTGTTCCCAGAGCACGTCGAACTCGAGGGCCGAGATGGTCAGCGGATCGTCGGTGGTCTCGGCGAACAGACCGGTCATGCTGGCTTCATCGCGGGGTGTGGCCGTCTCCGATCACGGTGGGCGGGAGCTGGTGCTCCTCGCCGAGAATAGACACCGCCTCGGTCACCCCGCCCGCTGGCTCGCGCAGGTCCCAGCGCCGGCGCGGGGACTCGCCCACCACCGGCTCCTCGTCGTCGCCGAACCACTGGCTCGACCCGATCGCCTCCACCCCGAACCGGCGCAGGGCCATCCGGTCCTGGTGGGCGACCGGAGCCGCGGTGGTCGGCGCCACCGGGGCGTTGGTGTGGTGCGCGGTCGCCGCGACCTGGCTCGCCGCGGCCGCGTTGAGGTCGGCGCCCAGCTTCGGCGCCGGGGCCGAGGGCGCTGGCGCCGAGCCGCCGGACACGACGGCGGTGGAGCGGTTCGGCTTGCGCCGGCGTTCCTCCGAGTCGGGGGCGACCGGCGCGAGCACCGCGCCGCTGAAGCCACCGGGGTTGGGGGCCGGGGCGGGCGGGGTCGGTGCCGGGGCAGGCGCGGGGGCGCGCGGCGCCGGCTGCTCGAGCACCGGCGCCGACGAGCTCGTGGTCGGCGCCTCCCAGCGGTCGCCGCCGACGAAGTGGTGCCACCACGGCCTGCGGTGCTCCTGGCGCCGTGGCCGGAGCCAGCCGAGCAGCCAGGACGGCCGGGAGACCTCGTGGTGGCCGACCCCGCCGCCGTGGTGCATCTCGCCGCGCTCGACCAGCTCGGGCGGGTCGGTGAAGACCGACAGCCCGGCGGTGTTGGTCTCGGAGTTCAGCTCGTAGGCGGCCATCACCTCGAACGCGCGCTCCTCGGCCGAGTTCGCCGAGGCCTCCGCGGTTTCCAGGTCGGTCTGGGTCCGGGCGACCTGCGCCGCGGGAGCCACGGTCGGATCCGGCGCGGTGGCCGGGACGTCCTCCGGGGGCGGCATGTCCGCGCGGGCCTTCGCGATGTGGTCGCCCTGGTCCTCGACCGCGGTGCGCATGTGGGCGGCGGCGGTGCTGGTCTCGGTCGCCCAGGCCGCGGTGACCGACAGCCGGTCGTACGCGCGCCCGGCGGCCCGGCCGGACCAGCCGGCGCCCGACTGCTCCAGCGCCTTGCGCAGGTCGAGCCCGATCTCGTCCAGCTCGGCCGCGATCTCCTGCCACCGCCGCGAGGGCTCGGCCGACGCCGCGGCGCCGGGGCCCTCGTGCAGCATCAGGTACAGCTCCTTGTGCGTGTGCCCGCGCCACCGGGGCGTCTCGCCGGCTGGCACTTCCGGAGTTGGTTCGGTCACTGCGCGCCCTTCGTGCCGACGTTCGCCTTGCCGTCGCCGTCGACCTCGCGGTACTGCTCCGCGGTCCGGTCGAGATTGGTCACGGCGGCGTAGAGCCGGTCGCGGTAGGCGCGCAGCGCGTCGACGGCCGACCGCCGGCTGTCCACGGACCGCTCGTTGAACGCGACGCTCGCTTCCCGGCTGACCGGGTCGCCCGCCCACGCGGTGACCCGCAGCTCCGCGTCCGCCAGCGTCAACTGCCGGTCGACCTTCGCCAGCGCGTCCGCGAACGCGTTGCGCAACATCGGCACGGCGTCCGGATCGACGTGGAGGATGTCGCTCCGGTCGTCCTGCCCGTGCTCGCCGTGCGCCACGCCGCCCTCCAACCAGATCCGCTCGTGTCCCGTCGAACTCTATCCGTTCGCAACGGTCGGATTCGACGGTTCATCGCGAGTTTGTGAGATCTTTTTCAGAGTGTGGCAATGGCCGGTGGCGGCGACAACCCACCGATCGGCCCGTATCAGTTGCCAGTAGGCACGCGGTCAGCGCAGCGTCATCGGCCGTGTGGGCCATGCCCGTGCCGCCACCGGGCGCCACTGACGAAGAAGAAGATGAACGGCAGCATGAAGACCAGCGGGAACACCTTGATCCAGGCGACCAGGCCGATCACCAGCGCGACCGCCGCCACCCCGGCGAGCACCTGGGCGACCCCCGGACCGGTCCGCACCGGGCGTGGCGCGGCGGCGCGGGTGACCGGGGGCGGACCGGGCCGGCCGAACGCCGGGCGCGGCTCTGGCAGGTCGTCGAACAGGTCGAGCAGCTCGCCGCGGGTCTTGGCGGCGGTGACCTTCGCCGTGCGTTCGCCGAACTCGTCGATGTCGAGCCGACCCTCGCTCAGGTGCTGGCCGAGCTTGCCGAGCGCGTCCTCCCGCTCGGTGTCGCTCACCCGGATGTTGGAGCGTTGGTAGTCGGCCACGCCTCGATCGTACGTCCGATCCCGCTGAGAAACTCTCAGCTTTCGGCGGCGCCCTCGGTGACGTCCTTGGTGAACGCGATCCCCAGCACCATCGCGAGCACCGCGACCCCGACCGCCACGAGGATCGTCCACCACAGCCCGGCCGCCACGGTCAGCACGATCGCGGTCGGCAGGCCGACGAGCAGCGCGAGCACCCCGACCGCGTCCAGCACCCGGGTGGCCCGGCTGCGCTCCCGCCCGCCCGGCCACTCCGGGTACGCCGGCACCGCCCGGCGCGGCGCCACCGAGGTGCTCAGGTCGGGGTGCGGCGCCGGCAGGTCGTCGAACAGGGCCTCGAGCTCTGGCCGGAGCACGGCGTCGGTGGCCCGCCGGCAGCGCAGCTCGTACTCGGACGGGGTCAGGCGACCGTTGGAGTGGTGTTCACCGAGCGCGGCGAGTGCGTCCGCGCGCTCGGCCGAGCTCACCCGGATCTCCGCCAAGCGCCCTCCCGGGCCGCCTCAGTCCTGGATCTCAGTCCTTGATCTCACAGAGCACGCTGCCCTGGGTGACGGTCTCGCCCGCGGCCACGGCGAGACCGGTGACCGTACCCGGCTTGTGCGCGGTCACCGGATTCTCCATCTTCATCGCCTCCAGCACCACGACCAGGTCGCCCGCCTCGACCCGCTGGCCGTCCTCGATGGCGATCTTGACGATCGTGCCCTGCATCGGCGCGGCGATCGCGTCGCCGGACACCGCGGCCGCCTTGGCGGCGGCCCGCTTGCGCGGCTTGGCCGCCGCCCTGGTCTGCCCGGCGGGCGCGCCGCCGGCGAGACCCTCGGGCAGCGAGACCTCCAGCCTGCGGCCACCGACCTCGACGACCACCGTCCGCCGCGCCTCCTCCTCGGCCGGCTCGGCGCCGCCGTTGAACGGCTCGATCGTGTTGTCGAACTCGGTCTCGATCCAGCGCGTGTGCACGGCGAACGTCTTGCCGTCGCCGACGAACGCCGGGTCGGACACGATCGCGCGGTGGAACGGCAGCACGGTCGCCATCCCCTCGACGACCATCTCCTCGAGCGCGCGCCGCGACCGGGCCAGGGCCTGCTCCCGGTCCTCGCCGGTGACGATCACCTTGGCCAGCAGCGAGTCGAACTGCCCGCCGATCTCGGTGCCGGACTCGACGCCGCTGTCCACCCGCACGCCGGGCCCGTCGGGCGCGACGAACCGGGTGACCACGCCGGGTGCCGGCAGGAAGTTGCGGCCGGCGTCCTCGCCGTTGATCCGGAACTCGATCGAGTGACCCCTGGGCGGGGGATCCTCGTCGAACCGGAGCTTCTCCCCGGCCGCGATCCGGAACTGCTCGCGGACCAGGTCGACCCCGGCGGTCTCCTCCGACACCGGGTGCTCCACCTGTAGCCGGGTGTTGACCTCCAGGAAGGAGATCGTGCCGTCCAGGCCGACCAGGTACTCCACCGTGCCGGCGCCGGAGTAGCCGGCGGCCAGACAGATGGCCTTCGCCGAGGCGTGGATCTGCTCGCGCTGCGCGTCGGTCAGGAACGGCGCCGGGGCCTCCTCGACCAGCTTCTGGTGCCGGCGCTGCAGCGAGCAGTCGCGGGTGCCGACGACCACGACGTTGCCGTGCTTGTCGGCCAGCACCTGCGCCTCGACGTGCCGCGGCTTGTCCAGGTACCGCTCAACGAAGCACTCGCCCCGGCCGAACGCGGCCACCGCCTCGCGCACCGCGGACTCGAACAGCTCCGGGATCTCCTCGGCGGTGCGGGCGACCTTCAGCCCGCGCCCGCCGCCGCCGAACGCGGCCTTGATCGCCACCGGCAGCCCGTGCTCCTCGGCGAACGCCAGCACCTCGTCCGGGCCGCCGACCGGATCCTTCGTGCCGGGTACCAGCGGCGCGCCCGCGCGGGTCGCGATGTGCCGGGCGGTGACCTTGTCGCCGAGGTCGCGGATGGCCTTCGGGTCCGGCCCGATCCAGGTCAGGCCCGCGTCGATGACGGCCTGGGCGAAGTCGGCGTTCTCGGACAGGAACCCGTAGCCGGGGTGCACCGCGTCCGCGCCGGACCGCGCCGCGACGTCGAGCAGCTTGCCGATGTCGAGGTAGCTCTCCGCGGCCGTGCTGCCGCCGAGCCCGAACGCCTCGTCGGCGAGCCGGGTGAACACCGCGTCCCGGTCCGGGTCCGCGTAGACCGCGACACTGGACAGCCCGGCGTCCCGGCACGCCCGGACCACCCGTACGGCGATCTCTCCGCGGTTGGCGATCAGGACCTTGCTGAGCTGGTCAGGCACGCCTTCTCCTCGTCGGTACGAGCCACGCTGCACACTGGGTACCCGGGGAGTCTACGGATCCCCGGCGGTTCCGGGACCGAGAGCGTGGTCACGTGACCAGGAGGGACGGGGGTGGTGGGAGTGGCGCGCAGGACGCCGTTCGCGGTGGTGCTGACCGCGGTGCTGACCGCGCTGGTGGCGGTCGGCGCGCTGGTCGGGGCCGCCGTGGTGCGTGAGCGGCAGGCGGCCGACGCGCCCGTCTCGTCGGCGCCGGCGCCCCCGTCGCCGTCACCGTCGGTCGGGGTGAGCGGGTGTCTCGTCGAGCCGTGCCAGGTGCTGGACCGGGTGCCGGTGGCCGGCACGACGGTCGAGCTGGTCGCCGACAGCGGCGCCCGGTCGGGGCGGCTGCGGATCGGCGGGCCGCAGTCGAGTGAGGTGATCGAGGTGACGGTCACCGACCTGGGGGTCACGCTGACGAAGTCCTCATTGCAGTGCGTGGCCAGAGCGATGTCGGCGTGCATGGTGCGCGGCGAGTACGAGGGCGGGCTCGCCGGCCAGGTCGTCGTCGGCCGGTCGGGCAAGTGGAGCTCGCTGACCAAGCCGTTCGTGTCCAGCGCCGGGTATCTGTCGCTGTCCGAGGTCACCAGCACGCAGAGCGGGCTCGAGCTGGTCGCCGCGCAGTACGACTGCACCGGGGCCGAGTGCGCCGGCGAGCCGGTGTTCGCCCAGGTGTTCGCGGTCGCCACCGGCGGGGAGCTGGGCTGCACCGACGACTACGACGCCGTCGAGTACCTGCCCGGCTACCCCGACGTCACGCTCTCGGGCGACGACCTGTCGGAGTGCTAGGCGCGGGCGGTCCACAGGTCGACCACGGACACCCCGACCTCGATCAGCAGCCGCCGGGTGAGCGGCAGGCTGATGCCGATCACGCTGGACGGGTCGCCGTCGATGCCGTCGACGAACCAGCCGCCGTACCCGTCGAGGGTGAACCCGCCCGCGACGTTCAGCGGCTCGCCGGTGGCCAGGTAGGCCTCGATCTCGGCCGGGCTCGGCGCGCCGAAGCGGATCGTGGTGGTCGCCGTGCCGGACGCGATCGCGCCGACCGCGCCGCCCCGCACGCGGAGCACGCAGTGCCCGGTGAGCAGCTCGCCGGTGCCGCCGCCCATGGCCACCCAGCGCTGCCGGGCCACCTCCGCGGTGCCCGGCTTGCCGACCAGCAGCCCGTCGTGCGCGAGCATCGAGTCACACCCGACGACGACCGAGTCCGGCAACTCGGCGGCGACCGCGGCGGCCACCGTCCGCGCCTTCGCCTCGGCGAGCGCCACCACCACCGACTCCGGGCCTGCCTCCTCGGGCAGCGAGGCCATCAGGGCGTCCTCGTCGACACCGGAGACGTACACGAGGGGCTCGACCCCGGCGGCACGGAGCACCTGGAGCCGGGCGGGGGACTGGGAGGCGAGGACCATCTGCACGGAAGGAGAGTAGTCGGGCGTTCGCCTGACACCCGCGGGCTCGTCGGCTCCCTAGCGTCGAGGCCATGAAGAAGAGATTCGCGGCCGCGATCGCGGGAGTGGTGCTGGCGTTGAGTCCGCTGGCCACCGGCACGGCGTCGGCCGCCGAGGGGGTAGGGGCGGCCGCGTCCTGCTACGGCGGAGCGGAGAGCTGGAGCGCGCGGGTCAGCTGGGCCACGGCCGGGGACCGGATCGGCATCGCCCCCCGGCGGACCACGAGCCGGTGCGACGACGTCAATCTCCGGATCACGACCTGGGGCCGGTCGTACGTCTACGCCAGGGTCTGCTTCTACCCGACCTCGGGCAACGACTACTGCAACTCGTGGAAGCGCTACGAGAAGACCTCCGCGTGGCTGACCCCGGCCACCGACGTGCTGGACGGGACCAGGGTCGAGGTCTTCCTGCGGCACGGGGTCGGCGGCGGGTACTTCGGCTACCGGGGCGAGTTCGCGATCTGATCACGGCGGCTGTGCCGGGGCAGGACGATGCCCGTCGCGGCGAGGGCGCCGAGCAGCAGGATCGCGATCGGCAGCATCAGGCTCGCCTTCGCCGCGTTGGTGAACCCGACGTGGAAGACGTCGACGACGATCCGCCGGACGATGTCGGCCACGTCGGGGTCCAGGTTCGACGGCACGGGCGGGGTGGCGCTGTCGAACTGGCTCGCGGTGTTCGCCGCGTCGCTGATCCGGCTGACGAACTCCTCCCGGTACCTCGGCGGCAGCCGTTCGGCGTAGGTGCGGGCCGCGTCCGGCACCGCGAACGCGACCCCGACCTGCAGCAGCATGCCGACGGCCGCGCTGCCGAGGACGCCGCCGACCTGCCGGGAGGTGTTGAACACCCCCGACGCCGCGCCGACCAGGTCACCCGGCAGCCGGGCGGTGGCGGCCGCGGTCAGCGGCGCGAACACACACCCGATCCCGACCCCCGCGACGACCAGCCACGGCACCAGCGACCACGGGTCGGTGTCCGGCGCCGCCAGCCAGGCGAGCACACCGGTTCCCAGCCCGAGCGTCAACAGCCCGCCGATGACCAGCGTCCTGGCACCCACCCGGGTCCAGGTGGTCCCCGCGACCATCGCCATGATCCCCGCGGCGCCCGCCATCGGCAGCGCGAGCACGCTCGAGGCCACCGGACTCAACCCCAGCACCGTCTGCAGGTAGAGCACGAGCGGCAGGAACATCCCGGTCGTGGCGAACCCGAGCGCCGCGTGCGTCAGGTTCGCCGCCCCGAACGTCCGGTCCCGGAACAACCTCACCGGCACCAGCGGCTCGAGACCGTCGGTCCGCCGCCGGAACCGCGCCTGCCGCCACCCGAACAACCCGAGCAGCACGACCCCCAGCCCGATCACGTGCGGCACACCGACCGGCCCGGCGATCGTGCCCCAGTGGTAGTGCTGCCCGTTCTGCACCCCGAACACGACCGCGAGCAGCCCGCCGGAGCACAGCAGCGCCCCCGGCACGTCGAACCGGTTCCACCGCCGGGGTCGCCAGTCCGGCAACGCCACCACCGCGACGACCAGGCTGACCACCCCGATCGGCAGGTTGACCAGGAAGATCCACTGCCACCCCACGTGCTCGACCAGCAGCCCGCCCAGCACCGGCCCGGTGATCGTCGCGACCCCCGCGACCGCCCCCCACACCGAGATCGGCAGCCCACGCTTCTCGGGCGGGAACAGCCGAGTGATGAACGACAGCGTCTGCGGCGTCATCGCCGCCGCGCCGAGCCCCTGCACCGCCCGCGCCGCGATGAGCGTGCCAGGAGAGTCGGCGAGCCCGCACCACAGCGAGGCGCCGGTGAACACGACCAGCCCGGCGACCAGCACCCGCTTGGGCCCGAACCGGTCGCCGAGCCGTCCGGTGAGCAGGAGCGGAACGGTGTTGGCGAGCAGGTAGACGCTGTTCACCCAGACGACCTCGTTGAGGTTCGCGTCAAGCCCCTCCAGCATCGCCGGAATGGCCACGGTGACGATCGTCGAGTCGAGCATGACCATGAAGAAGCACGCGCAGAGGCCCCACATGGCCGTCCAGGGGCTGCGCACGTCGGTCACACCGGGTCCTCTCCACTCGTCGCGGCAGGAAGTCTGCCCGGTGGGACCTTCCTGGCCGCGCGGTGGTTCCCGGCGCACCCCGTCGACGGAGGTACCTCGTCAGCGCCCCGAGGCCCGCCAGGCCCCTGGCCCACGCTCCAGCGGCCGGCGAACCAACGACGCCCGATCCGCCCACCGCGACCGACCCGGAGCACCCTCCCCCGACGGGGGCTCTCCGGCAACCGCCGACAACGCCACCACCAACGCCGCCACCTCGTCATCCGCGGGCCGCCCCCGCAGCACCCGCACCACGCCCTCACCCACGGCGCTCACCGCCCCTCCATCCCGCGAGTCGTACGTTCCCGTCGCGCGAGTCGTACGTTCCCGTCGGCCGAGTCGTACGTTCCCGTGGTCACAGGGGGATGTTCCCGTGCTTCTTCGGTGGCAGGGTCTCCCGCTTGTCCCGCAGCAGCCGCAGGGACCTGGCCACCTGGCCCCGGGTGTGCGACGGCGGGATGACCGCGTCCACGTACCCGCGCTCCGCCGCCACGTACGGGTTGCACAGCGTGTCCTCGTACTCCTGCTGCAGCCGCGCCCGCAGCGTGTCCACGTCCTCGCCGTCCTCGACCGCGCGCGCCAACGTCTTCCGGTGCACGATGTTCGCCGCCCCCTGTGCGCCCATCACCGCGATCTGCGCGGTCGGCCAGGCCAGGTTCAGGTCCGCGCCCAGGTGTTTGGAGCCCATCACGTCGTACGCGCCGCCGTACGCCTTCCGGGTGATCACCGTGACGAGTGGCACCGTGGCCTCGGCGTAGGCGTAGATCAGTTTCGCGCCCCGCCGGATGATGCCGTTCCACTCCTGGTCGGTGCCCGGCAGGAAGCCAGGCACGTCCACGAACGTCAGCACCGGCACGTTGAACGCGTCGCACGTCCGCACGAACCGCGCTGCCTTCTCCGACGCGTCGATGTCCAGGCACCCGGCGAACTGCGTCGGCTGGTTCGCCACGATCCCGACCGCGGCGCCCTCCACCCGGCCGAACCCGACCAGCACGTTCGGCGCGAACATGGCGTGCACCTCGAGGAACTCGCCCTCGTCGACGATGCGGGTGATCACTTCGTGCATGTCGTACGGCTGGTTGGGGGAATCCGGAATCAGCTCGTCGAGTTCCCGGTCGCTGTCGGTGATCGACTCGGCGACCGCGCCGGTCTCCTCGAAGCCCGGGAAGACCGGCGGGTCCGACAGGTTGTTCGACGGCAGGAACGACAACAGCTCCTTGACGTAGGAGATCGCGTCGTCCTCGTCGGCGCCCATGTAGTGCGCGTTGCCGGACTTCGTGTTGTGCGCCCGCGCGCCGCCGAGGTCCTCGAACCCCACGTCCTCGCCGGTCACCGTCTTGATCACGTCCGGCCCGGTGATGAACATGTGCGAGGTCTGGTCGACCATCACCACGAAGTCGGTCAGCGCGGGGGAGTACACGTGCCCGCCCGCGTTCGCCCCCATGATCAGCGAGATCTGCGGGATGACGCCGGACGCGCGGGTGTTCCGCACGAAGATCTCGCCGTACAGCCCGAGCGAGACCACGCCCTCCTGGATGCGCGCCCCGCCGCCCTCGTTGATCCCGATGATCGGCCGCCCGGTCTTCAGCGCGAGGTCCATCACCTTGACGATCTTCTCGCCGTACACCTCGCCGAGCGCCCCGCCGAACACGGTCACGTCCTGGCTGAACACGCACACCGGCCGCCCGTCGACCGTCCCGTACCCGGTGACCACGCCGTCCCCGTACGGCCGGTTCGCCTCCAGCCCGAAGTTCGTCGACCGGTGCCGCGCGAGCTCGTCGAGCTCCACGAACGACCCCGGGTCGAGCAGCATGTCGATCCGCTCACGGGCGGTCTTCTTCCCGCGCGCGTGCTGCTTGGCCACGGCCCGCTCGGACCCGGCGTGCACGGCCTCGTCACTGCGCCGGTACAGGTCGGCCAGCTTCCCGGCGGTCGTGTGGATGTCCGGCTCACCGGCCGGCGGCTCGCCGAGGGGCGCGGTCGCACTGCTCATGCCTGGCGAGCCTAGCCACCGAACGACGCTCCCGAGGCGTTGCTTACCTCACTGCCGTGGTCCCGCCGCGCGACCGAGGTGCTGGACAAGGGCGAGCCGACGGTTCCCTGGAACGAGGCGATCGGCGAGTTGGCGGCCGGGAACCACGCGTGACCGGCGTCGTGTGCCTGGGAGTCGTACCCGGGGCGCGCTCGGGGCGTGATCGACGCCCGGCCGAGGCCGCGCCCCACATCCCCGGAACGCCGGTAAGTTGGCCCCCGTGACCGGACATGGTGGCGACAAGCCGGACGAACTGGACGTGCTGATCCTTCGCGAGCGGCTGGTCGCTCCGAACGGTCCCTACGCCGCGCTCGACGTCGTGGCGAGTACCGGGTCGACGAACGCCGACCTGCTCGCCGCCGCCAAGGACGGCGCTCCGGACAGAACCGTCCTCGTCGCCGGGGCGCAGACCGCGGGCCGCGGGCGCCGCGACCGGTCCTGGGTCTCACCGCCCGGCGCGGGCGTGTACCTCAGCGTCCTGGTCCGCCCGTCCGCCATCCCGCCCGCCCGCCTCGGCACCATCGGCATGGTCGCCGGCCTCGCGCTGATGCACGCCGCCGGAACCGTCGCCGGCGTCCCGGCCACCCTCAAGTGGCCCAACGACCTCCTGGTCAACGGCACCAAGTGCGCCGGCGTCCTCTCCGAGGTCACCCAGGACGTCGCCGCGCAGGCCGCCGTCGTCGGGGTCGGCATCAACGTCACCCCGCTGGGCGAGGACGTCCCGGTCGGCCCTGGCTCGCTGCCCGCCGGCTCGCTCGCCGAACAGGGCGCCACCGTCACCGACCGGACCCAGCTCGCCCTCGGCTGGCTGCAGGCGTTCGTCGAGTTCGAGTCGGCGTGGCGGCTGCACGACGGCGACGTCGAGCGCAGCGGCGTGCTCAGCGGCTACCGCGACGCCTGCGGCACCATCGGGCAGCGCGTCCGCGCCGAGCTGCCGGACGGGTCGGCCCGCACCGGCACCGCGGTCGACGTGGACCCCGACGGAAAGCTGCTGATCAAGCTGGACGACGGGACGGCGTACCCGGTGTCGGCGGGCGACGTGGTGCACCTGAAGAACGACTCCTGAGAGCTTTCGCCGATCCGCGCGCCATCGGGGCCCCACCGCCGGTACGGTTACCCGAGTCAGCATCGGTGAGGCGCTTTCGGGAGGACGCCGTGCCCTATCCGGACGATCTGCTCAGCGACGGCGAGCGCGTCATCCTGCACAAGCACTCGCACTGGAAGATGCTGCTGCTGCCGTACGTCGTGCTCATCCTGACCCTCGCCGCCGGCATCTGGCTCGCGCTCCTCATCCAGGACGAGTCCTGGAACATGATCGGCTGGATCGCCATCGGCGTGATCGCGCTGGCCATCCTCGTCTGGCTGTTCTTCGTGCCGTTCATCCGCTGGCGCACGACCCACTTCATCGTGACCACCGATCGGGTGATGGCCCGCGAGGGCGTGATCAACCGCACCGGCATCGACATCCCGCTCGGCCGGATCAACAGCGTCCGGTTCGAGCACGGCCTGGTCGACCGGATCTTCGGCTGCGGCACGCTGATCATCGAGTCCGCGTCCCAGGAGCCGCTGGAGTTCGACGACATCCCCAAGGTGGAGAAGGTGCACACCCTGATCTACCGCGAGGTCAACGACAACCCGCACGACGACTACGGCGCCGGCCAGATGATGCCGGGCGGACCGGCCGGCACCCAGCCGCTGCCGCCGCGGGACCAGCAGCGCCGCTGGTGAGCGCGCGCGAACTCGGCCTGCCCGCCCGGGTGCCCGCCGACGGGCTGCCCGAGCGGGTCACGATCTGGGAGGTCGGCCCGCGCGACGGCCTGCAGAACGAGCAGGCGGTCGTGCCGGTCGAGGTGAAGCTGGAGTTTATCGACCGGCTCGCGGCCGCCGGTCTCGGCACGGTCGAGGCCACCAGCTTCGTGCACCCCAAGTGGGTGCCGCAGCTCGCCGACGCCGAGGCGCTGCTCGCCGACCTGCCCCGGCGCGACGGCGTGCGCTATCCGGTGCTCGTGCCCAACGAACGCGGCCTCGACCGCGCGCTCGCCGCCGGCGTGCGGCACATCGCGATCTTCGCCAGCGCCACCGAGACCTTCGCCAACCGCAACCTCAACCGCACCCTCGACGACCAGTTCGCCATGTTCGAGCCGGTCGTCGGCCGGGCGGTCGCCGAGGGCCTCGACGTGCGCGGCTACGTCTCGATGTGCTTCGGCGACCCGTGGGAGGGCCCGGTCGACCGGGCCGCGGTCGTCGGCGTCGGCCGGCGGCTGCTCGACCTCGGCTGCTCCCAGCTCTCCCTCGGCGACACCATCGGCGTGGCCACCGCGGGCCAGGTCAGCGCACTGCTCGACGACTTCGCCTCGGCCGGCACACCGATGTCCGCGCTGGCCGTGCACTTCCACGACACCTACGGCCAGGCGCTCGCCAACACCCTCGCCGCGCTGCGCCACGGCGTCACCACCGTCGACTCCTCCGCCGGTGGGCTCGGCGGCTGCCCCTACGCCGAGTCGGCCACCGGCAACCTCGCCACCGAGGACCTCGTCTGGCTGCTCGACGGCCTCGGCGTCACGACCGGCGTGGATCTCGACGCGCTCGCCGACACCAGCGCCTGGCTCGCCGGCCGGCTCGGCCGCCCGAGCCCGTCGCGCGTGGTGCGGGCCCTGCGCGGCTGACGTGCACCCCGAGTTGGCCCCCGGCCCGGTGCTGGTCTGGCGCCTGCCGTCCCCGCTGCTGACCATCTCCTCCGGGGCGCTCGGCGGCGGCATCGGCGAGCGGCGCTGGGTGATCAACGCGACCGTCCCGCACGGCTACGACCGCGACGACCCCGACGTGCACCTGGCCGAGCTCGCCGCCGCGCTCGACCTGACCGGCCCCGGCACCGGGTTCCTCACCGCCGTCGACGTGCGGGAGGTGGCGACCGCGGCGGACTCCGGCGTGCTGGCCCACGTCACCGCCGGCATCGGTGCCCACCCGACCTGGGCGGCCGCGCCGGACGCCGCCGTCGCCGCACCCTCGGTGGGCACGATCAACGCGGTCTGCTTCCTCCCGGTCCGCCTGTCCGACGCCGCCCTGGTCAACGCGGTCGCCACGGTCGCCGAGGCCAAGGCGCAGGCCCTCGCCGAGGCGGGCGTGCCGGGCACCGGCACCAGCACCGACGCGACCGCGCTGCTCTGCCCCGTCGACGGCGAGCCGGAGGCCTACGGCGGCCCGCGCTCCCGAGTCGGCAGCGCACTCGCCCGCGCCGCGCACACCGCGATCCACACCGCGTTACGCGCGTAGGCCCACACCCGATTCGCTTCGAGAACAAGTGGAACCGAACCCCCGTCGGTCACGTCCAACGCCTGACCGACGACCATGCCTTCACCTCCGGAGGTAGCCGTGCAGGCTGACCACCGCGCACAGGTCGACGAACTGCTGGCGGACTACCGCCGCAGCCGGGAGCAGCTCGGCGCGGTGCACCGCGCGCTCGCCGCCGTCAGCGCCTCGGTCACCAGCGAGGACCGGTTGGTGACGGTGACCGTCGGCGCGCAGGGGCAGCTGACCGGGCTGGTGATCGTCGAGTCCGCGTACCGGACGCTGCGCCCGCACGAGCTCGCCGCGCGGATCGTCGAGCTGACCGCGGCGGCCGCCGCGAAGGTCACCCGGGCGGCCGGCGAGGTGCTGGCCCCGGTGCTGCCGAGGGGCACCGACCCGGAGGCGTTGCTGCGCGGAACCGCGGATCTCACCCGGTCGGAGGTCAAGCCGGCGGCGCGGAATGCCGTTGACTCCGACGAGACGTTCGAGAACCTCAGCTGGATCCGCCCCGGGGGTGAGAGATGACCGACGTTCCCGCCGGCTTCGAGGCCGACCCGGAGCGGCTGGCGACCCAGGCCGGTCAGTTCGACGACCTGGCCGGCAGAGCAGAGACGATCCACCGCACCCTGGCGGAGGCCCTGTCCACGACCGGCGAGTGCTGGGGCACCGACGCCGTCGGCCAGAGCTTCCGCACCGCCCACGCGGGGCCTGCCGACGGCACCCTGGCCCGGTTGTCGTCCCTGACCTCGGACCTGGGTGGGGTGGGTGCGCGCTTCGCCGGCACCGCCGCCACGTACACCGCCACCGACGACGGCGCGGTCGAGCGTCTCCGCGCCGTCGACCCGGACGCGTAGTCGTGGGCATCGAGCTGCCGGCGGAGCTGGCCGACGTCGCCGCCCAGGCCGGCGTCCACTGGCCCGAGGCGGACGAGGACGCGATGGCCCGCTCCGCGCAGGCCTGGCGAGACGCCGCGACGAGCCTGACGACCCTCACGACCGACGCGGACAACGCGGTGCGCACCACGCTGACGTCGATCGAGGGCGAGACCGCGAGGGCCGCGACCGAGCACTGGACGACGTTCGTCGAACCGGACGCGGGCCACCTGACGTCGACGGTCCGCGGCATGACCGAGGCCGCCGACCGCTTGGACCACGCCGCCCAACAGGTAGGCGCCGCGAAGGTCGAGATCGTCCGCAACCTGGTCTCCCTGGCCCAGAACTCCGACGCGGCGCACACCGCCGCGGCCGCCGGCCATCCGACGGCGCTCGCGGGCCTGCAGACCGCCGTCGACGGCACCACCGCGAACGTGTCCAACATCGAGTCGAACCTGATCAGCGCCGTACAACCGGCATCGGGCGTGACGATGTCCGCCGTGGAGCCCCTGGTCGACGCCAACCCCGGCGCCCACGAACCGACGCCGTTGGTCGAGAACGTGACGGCGCAGGCCGAGCAGGCGACCGGGCACGCGACCGGCGTGGTCGAGGACGTGAGTGGCCGGGCGGCAGGTCTGGTCGAGGGGTCGGGTGCGCACGCGGCCGGTGTGGTCGAGGAGACAGGGGGTCGGGCGGCAGGTCTGGTCGAGGGGACGGGCCGTCAGGCCGACGCCGTCGCGCAGGGCGTGGCCGGTCTCGGCGACGGCCAGGGGCCGCACGGGTCCCTTGGGCACGGCCCGGGGGACCGGCTCCACCACGTCGCCGACGCCGCCATCGGCCAGGTTCCCGGTGCCTTCCCCGACGCCGGCAACCCCGAGGTCACCGGCCCGGTCACGAT
Organism: Actinophytocola gossypii; assembly: GCF_025165815.1. GTDB lineage: Bacteria > Actinomycetota > Actinomycetes > Mycobacteriales > Pseudonocardiaceae > Actinophytocola > Actinophytocola gossypii. Next base: position 145,794 of record NZ_JAFFZE010000017.1, read on the forward strand.
CGGCGGCCCGCCCGACTTCGCCGACGACCGCCCCACCCCACCCAGCGGGGTCACCGTGCAGGCCGGGTTCGACCCCGGCGCGGCGGTTCCGGCACAGCTGCCCGCGTCCGCCCCGCCCGTCTCCGGCGTACCCGCGCCGGGCCAGCCGGCCCCGGGCCCCACGCCCGGCGTCACCCCGGGCGTGCCCGGCGTCAACCCGGGTGTGACCGGCGGCGGACCCACCGGCGGCGCGGCTCCCGCCCCGGGCGCCGCGGTTCCCGGCCAGCGCCCGCCGGACCGCCCGATCCCCATGCGCCCCGCCGACCCGATCGCGCCGGGAGACAACCGCCCCAAGGCGGGACCGGCACCTAGTCAGCCCCCCGCCAAGCCCGTCCACCCACCGGTGTCCGGCCCTCCCGCCCGGCCGGGCTTCGTTCCGGTGCACGATCCGGGTCAGCCCGGTGCCGGGAAACCGGTCGCCGGTCCCGTCAAGCCGGGCACCGGACCGGGCGACCCGGGCCAGCCCAACGGCCCGGTCCACCCGGGCGCCCCCGAGAAGCCCAGGCCCGTCGTCCGCGAACGCGACGAAGCGCTCGCCCTCTTCTGGGTCCACATGTTCCCCATCGGCCACATGCCCGTCGCCGCTGATCGGCCGGGGCGGCAGGTGGCGGCGCCGCGCGAGGAGCTCGACTACGCGGCTGGCCTGCGGTTCGAGCCGGGGGACCACCCGCGCTCCGACCTCGTCGACGGCACCGACCGGCTGGCCGCCCTCCGTGCGGGAGCCGACCGGGTCGACCCGGTCGAACCCCTCACCCGCGACGACATCCCGGCCATCACCGAGGGCCACGACCCGCTCGGCGGCGAGCACGAACGCGACTGGGACCGGCGCTACCAGGTCCGCTTCGGCCGCGTCACCGCCGAGGGCATCCGACCCGACGGGCTCGAGTTCGCCTGGCCGCCCGGCGAGCTCTACCCCGAGGGCGGCTCCGCCGACGGCGAGGCCGAGATCCTCGACGAGGGCACCGAACTCGACCGCTTCGGGCCGGCGGAGGGCCGGGTCTTCGCCGAGGCCGGCACCCGGTTCGCGCAACGCTCGCTGCCGCCGGCGCACCTCGACCAGGGGTACCGCCGGTACCGGGTACTCCGGCCGCTCCCGGTGTGGCGCGCGGTCTCGGCCGCCTGGTTCGCCCAACCGGGTGGCGGCATCCGTTACCGAACCACCCAGTCGGCGATCGAGCTCGTTGCGCTCGGTTACCTGGCCGACGTCACCAGGGAGGAACCATGAACGCCGAGTCGATCGCCGAGTGGCTCGCCGCGGTCGGCGTCCCGGCCGAGATCCTCTCGATCGGCGCCGAGGCCGACAACTCCTGGTGCCTGGTCCGCGACGAGACCCCGGACGACGACGGCGTCCACGGCTGGGAGGTCTTCTGGCGGGAGCAGGGCAACCGCTACGACTGGGCCAGGTTCACCAACGAGCAGGTGGCCTGCCACTACCTGTTCGGCAGGCTCACCTGGGCCCAGGTCGTCCGCGGCGCCGTCGGGCAGCTGCCTACCCCCGCCTGAGCAGGTCCAGTGCGGCGTCGTGCACGAGCCCGTTGGTGGCGAGCGCCGACCCGTGGTCGAAGCCCGGCTTGCCGTCCAGGTCGCTGAACCGCCCCCCGGCCTCGGTGACGATCACCTGCACCGCGGCCAGGTCCCACGCGTTGGCGATCGGATCGGTGGCGATGTCGAGCACGCCCTCGGCGACCAGGCAGTACTGCCAGTAGTCGCCGAACGCCCGGCTCTCCCAGCACGCCTCGACGAGGTCGATGTATCGCTCACGTGAGTGATACGTCACCCAGGAGTTGAGATCCGTGGTCGACACATAGGCATCGCCCAGTGACCCGACCCCCGACACCCGCGCCCGCCGCGGCTCACTCCCGGACTTCGCCACCCAGGCCCCCGCACCGGCCGAGCCCCACCACCGCCGCCCGAACTCCGGCGCGCTGACCACCCCCACGATCGGCTGACCCTGCTCGACGAGCGCGATCAACGTCGCCCAAGCGGGCGCGCCACGCAGGAAGTTCTTGGTCCCGTCGATCGGGTCGACCACCCAGGTGCGCCCGTCGCCGAGCGTCCCGCCCCGCTCCTCACCGAGGATCGCGTCGTCCGGCCGCACCTCGGCGAGCACCGCACGCATGGCGTCCTCGACCGCGGTGTCCGCGTCGGTCACCGGCGACCGGTCCGGCTTCCGGTCGACCACCAGATCAGCCGCCCGGAACCGAGCGGTGGTGATCGCGTCCGCGGCCTCCGCGAGCCGCAACGCGACGGACAGGTCATCAGCAAGCCTCGACATGCCCAGGATCGTGCCACGCGCCAGGAGCTGACCCGATCGGGTATCGCACCTCTGATCGTTACTGCTACCAGGCCAGCGCGAGCTGCACTTCACGAAGCAGAAGCCGGACCGTCGTCGTCTGCTGGCCGGTGCGGTCGCCCGCCTGCCGGTCGAGGTCTGTGTGCACACCCGTTCCTGGCGACGTCACGACGAACCGGCCCGCCAGGAGTGTCTGGCGTACCTGGTTCACGACCTTCTCGTTCGGCAAGCGCATCGACCGGTGTTCGACACGCATAGAAAACGCAAAGCCCGCGAGACGACCGTCCGGACGCATCACGGGCTCACGTCCTCGGCCTACGGGGCCTCGGCGGCGCCAACTGTAGACCCTCCACACCGTCGCGGCTGTTCGTGGTGGGGTCGGCCTAGGCTGGCGGGGTGAGTGTGGTGCTGCTGGCCGAGGACGACGCCGCGATCGCCGATCCGCTGTCCCGTGCCCTCCATCGGGAGGGCTACGAGGTGCGCGTGGTGGTCGACGGCCACAGCGCGTTCGATTCGGCGAGCGGGGGCGGGGTGGACCTGCTCGTGCTCGACCTCGGCCTTCCCGGGATCGACGGGCTCGACGTGTGCCGCCGGTTGCGGGCCGCCGGTCGGGGGCTCCCCGTTCTCATGCTGACCGCCCGCGCCGACGAGGTCGACTTCGTCGTCGGGCTCGACGCCGGGGCGGACGACTACGTCGCCAAGCCGTTCCGGCTGGCCGAGCTGCTCGCCCGGATCCGGGCCCTGCTGCGTCGCCGCGCTCCCGACATCATCGAGGTCAACGGGGTGAAGATGGACCTCGCCGCCCGGCTGGTCATCGTCGACGGGGACGAGGTCACCCTCGCCAACAAGGAGTTCGAGTTGCTGCGGGTGCTGATCCAGCGCGCCGGCCAGGTCGTCACCCGCGAGGAGATCCTCGACGAGGTGTGGGGCGGGCCGGAACTGCGCACCAGCAAGACCCTGGACATGCACATGTCGTGGCTGCGCCGCAAGCTCGGCCACCGCGCCGGCCGGATCGCCACCGTTCGCGGCGTCGGCTTCCGGTTCAACTCCGAGTAGCCGTGCGCCGCCGCATCCTGCTGGCGATCCTGCTGGCCGTCACCGTCACCGCGTGCCTGCTCGGCATCCCCCTCGGGCTCACCGCCACGACCGTCGTGGAGTCGCTGACCAGGGAGGACCTCGGCACCCGGGTCCGGCAGATCGCGGCGACGCTCGACGACGAGGTGGCCAGCGGCCGAGCGCTGGAGAGCCTCGACCAGGTGCAGCTGGCCGTCCCGCCGGGCGGGCACCTCCTGGTCACGCTGCCGGACTCCGGCCAGGTGCTCACCCTCGGCCGGGAGCTGCGGGTCGACACGGTCAGCGAGGAGGTGCCGATCGTCCAGCACGGCACGGTCCGGCTGTCGATCGACGCCGGCCCGATGCGCACCACCCAGACCCAGGTCGCGCTGCTGGTCGCCCTGGTCGTCGTCGGAACGATCGGGATCGGGTTCCTGGTCGCCATCGCCACCGCGCGCCGGCTCGCCCGCCCGATGCGGCACGTCGCCGAGCGCGCGTCCCGGCTCGGCGCCGGCGACTTCCGGCTGGACCGCACGCGTTACCAGGTGCAGGAGCTGGACCGGGTGGCCGAGGCGCTGGACGCGTCGGCCACCGCCCTCGCCCAGCTCGTCCAGCGGGAACGGGAGCTGGTCGGCGACGTCTCGCACCAGCTGCGCAGCCGGCTGACGTCGCTGCAGCTGCGGATCGAGGAGCTGACGGTCGTCGAGGACGACGACGTCGCCCGGGAGGCCGGCGCCGCGCTGGAGCAGGCCGAGCGCCTGGCCGACGTGCTCGACGAGCTGATGACCGCCGCCCGCGAGGCCCGCGCGGTCGGCGCCGAACCGGTCGACCTCGGCGCGGAGCTGATCGGCATCGCCGACGAGTGGCGGGAGCCGCTGCGCAGCCGGGGACGGTCGCTGAAGCTGCGGGCGCAGGAGGGCCTGCTGGCGAAGGTGTCCCCGGCGCGGCTGCGCGAGGTGATCGGCGTGCTGCTGGACAACGCCCTGCGGCACGGCGCCGGCACGGTGACGCTGTCGGCCAGGGACGGCGCGAGCTCCAGCCGCGACTCGGTGCTGATCGAGGTGTCGGACACCGGCGCCGGCGTGCCGGACGAGCTGGCGGAGCACATCTTCGAGCGCGGAGTCTCCGGCGGCGGCTCGACCGGCCTCGGCCTGGCCCTGGCCCGCGCGCTGATCGACTCGGACGGGGGACGGCTGGAACTGTCGACCAAGCGTCCGGCGACGTTCACGGTGTTCCTGCCGGTGCCGCGTGCCGGCGACGTGCAGGGCGTGCGCTGGCCGGCGGAGCGCTCGCCCCGTTGACCCGGAAGCCGATCAGGAGTGGCCTAGTTCCTCCGCGGCCGGATCGTCCGGGATCGGCTTGCGGCGGCGGTTGCCCAGCTCGTCCGGGAAGACCCAGCGCTTGAACGCCCAGAAGCGGAAGAACATCGCCAGCAGGGTGCCGATGATCGACCCGGCGGTGAAGTCGGCGATCTCCTGGGTCAGCCGCGACACGTGCGGCTCCTCCAGGTCCAGCCAGTACCGCGACACGTACACCGGCAACGAGTACAGCAGCACACCGATCCCGCTGAACAGGAAGAACAACGCCGCCTCGTGCCGGCGCTCCCGGCCGCCCCTGGTGCGGAACGACCACTCGCGGTTCAGCACGTAGGACACGATCGTCGCGACGATGACCGCGATGGCCTTCGCGGTGGCCGGCTTGTCCACCAGGATCGTCAGCTTCAGCGCGTACCAGATCGCGTTGTCGATGATGAACGTCGTGGCGCCGACGACGGCGAACTTCAGCAGCTCCCGGTGCTTGAGCAGTACGGCGCGCAGCGGTGCGGGAACCCGGGCCAGCACGGAGTCGACGACGGTCACGGGCCGCAGTCTACGGAGACGCCCACTCAGCCCGGTCGCGCGCCGGTCGTGGTGTTCCGGTGCCTCAGCCTCGGCCGCCGCCCAGCAGCCATTCGAGCAGGCCACCGAGTCCGCCCCGGGCGGGCTCGGACGGCTCGTCCGGAGCGGGCGACGGAGCCGGTGACTCCGACGACGACGGCGCCGGCGATTCCGGCGACGAGGGAGCCGGTGACGAGGGTGCCGACGGCGCGCCGGTCGGCGGCCGGTCGTGCCCCGGCGGCCGGTGCGGTGGGTTGCCCGGCGGCGGCGTGACCGACGGCGGCTCCGGTGCGGGCGGTGACGGAGGTGCCGGCGGCGACGGGGACGGCGGCGGCGACGGTGGGTCGGGTGGCGGCGGAGGACCACACGGTGAATCGAATGGCCACGGCCACGCGCACAGGGAGACCTCGGCCGTGTCGGTGTCGGAGCCGAGCGTCGCCTCGACGAGGATGGACCGGTCGGGTTCGTCGCGGGACTTCGCCGGCCACGGGTCGAGGTCGAACTCGAGATCGAGGTGCTCACCCGGCGCCAGCTCCGCCGTCGTGGTGCATTCCGTGGCCATGCTGATCGTGCAGTTCATGTCCTGGTCGTAGTGGTCCAGCGTCCCGGGCCGGTCCACGGTCACGGTCACCCGTCGTGAGCTGGTTCCGGTGTTCCGCACCTCCACTTCGAGGTTCGGGTACAGCCAGATCCCCGGCAGGTGTCCGAAGCCCTCGAACCCGGCGGTCACCTCGACGGCATCGAACACGTCCGGTTCCGGCTCCGGTGGTCGGCTCACCTCGACCCGGACGCTCACCCGCACGTTCACCGACGCGCCCGCGGTCACCGAGCCGGTCACCTGGCCGCCCACGCTGTCCTCGGCGGCGACCAGGCGGAACAGCAGCGTCACCGACTCCCCGGGGTCCAGTCCGGCCGGGCTCGAGCAGGTCACCGTTCCCGCTCCGCCGGGGCAGTCGACGGTGCTGGCCGCGTTGGGCGCGGGCGCGTCGAGCCGGAGCAGCGGCGCCGCCGCGAACCCGTCGCCCGCCGGCCGCGCGGTGACGCCCGGTGGCAGGTTCAGCGTCGCGGTCACCGGCTCGGACCTCGTCCCGCCGGAGTTGGTCACGGTGACCGGCAGGTCGGCCGGACCGCCGCCGGCCACCAGGCCGATCGGCGTCGTCGGGGTGGTCGCGGTCAGGCCGGGCGGCTGTGCGGGCGGCGGCTCCTCGTCCGGCGGCTCCGGTGCCGGCGGCTCCTCGGCGGGCGGCTCCTCTGGTGGCGGGGCAGGCGGCGGGTTCTGCGCGGGCGGCGGTTCCTCTGCCGGGGGAGCGGGTTGTTCCGGCGCGGGTTGTTCCTGCGCCGGTGGCGGCGGCGCGGCGGCGGGGATCTCCTGGTCGCCGCCGCCGGCGGTGAGCCCGAGCACGATCACCGCGGCCATCGCGACGCTGGACGCGGCCACTCCGAGGAACTGCCGGGGCACCGACGTCGCCGCGCCCGCGGCCCCACCGGCGGAGGCCCCGGCCGCTCCGGCGGCGCCGGCCGCGGCCAGCACGCTGCCCTTCGACGCGGCGGCGCTCGCCAGGTAGCCGACCGTTCCGATGCCGAGCACGAGCGGGGCGACGAACCCGCGCATGGCGCCGTTCACGTCGGCCAGCTCGGCGGCCAGCGCGCGACACCGGGCGCACTCGTCGAGATGCGCCTCGACCTGCGCCTTCTCCCGCTTCGCCAGCCCGGCCCTGGTCCACGCGCCGAGCCGCTCGGCGGTCGCCCGGCAGCGGCTCTCGGTGGTCTCCGCCAGGTGGACCTGCAGGTACGCCTGGCGCAGTCCCTCCCGTGCCCGGTAGGCGAGCGCGGAGACGCCGTTGGGGGTCAGGCCGAGGATCGGGGCGACCGCGGCGGGGGACTGGCCCTCGACCTCGGTGTGCCACAGCACGGCCTGCCAGCGTTCCGGCAGCCGGGCGAACGCCTGCGCGGCGAGCGAGCGCTCGAGCCCGGCGACCGCGGGGTCGGTGAACGGCTCCGCGAGCGCGCCGCCGCCCGCGGTCTCCACGTCGTCGGACAGCTCGATTTTGCGGTCCCGCCGCGTCTTGTCATACGCGGTGTGGCGCAGTGCGGTCAGCAAATACGCCCGAAAGGCTGATTCTGGGCCGCGTCCAGCACGGAGAGTATCGAGAACCTTGGCGAAAGCCTCCGAAACGAGGTCGTCCGCCTCGGCCGGGGACCGGCTCAGCTGGCGCGCGAGGTTGTACGCGGAGGCGACGTGCCGCTCGTAGAGCGAGCCGTACGCCGACACCGTGCCCCCGCGCACCGCGTCGATCAACTCGGCATCGCTCGGGCCCTCGATGTCGGCGGGAACGGTGGCCACGGTCCTCCTTTACTCACACGTGTCGACGCCTCCCACCGGGCCGAACACGGTCCCGGTGCCGAACGGACACGCTCCCGCGCACAGTGTGACGGATTCCGGGGAAGTGGCATAACCGGATCACCGGAATGGCTGTATCGGTGGCGCGCGCAACTTATCGGCGGAACGCCGTCACGCCACCTGCGTGCCCGCGTTACTCACACGTACGCGATGGCCGACCGGACGGAGCGACAGTGACGGTACGTGAGGCGGGGTCGCGCGCACATCGTGGCGATGCTGAAGGTACTGCTCACGCGCTGCGGGTGCTGCGCGCCAGATGGCGCACGGCCAGCATCGCGGCCGGCTGGCGGTTTCCGAGCGACTGGGGCCTGCCCGAGGTCGACGACGTGTGCTCGTCGGCGGTGCGCGAGGCCGACCTGACCGCCGCCCTGGCCGGTCTGGGCCGCGCCAGGGCCGAGTCCGGTGCGGGCCTGGACGAGACGCTGACCGACCTGGCCGCCCTGCACGCGGTCCTCACCACCGAGGACAGCCGGGACGGCCTGATCGCCACCGACCCGAACGCCGCCCCGACCCAGCTGCTCCGCGCCGCCGCACTGGCCTGGGCGGACGCCTCCTGCGGCGAACTGCGCAACGCGGAGACCACGGAGAACCTGACCAGCCTGTCCACCCACGCCTACCTGCGCACCCGCCTCGGCGAGGTGTACCGGCAGGCCGCCAGGGCCGGGGTGCCGGTCTCCGACACGCACGCGCTGCTGGTGGTGACCCTGGACCTGTCCTCGGTCACCGGCTGGTCCCGGCTGATGGCCATGGTCCTGGTCGCCGACGTGCTCCGCGAGGTCTTCGACGGCGGCGAGAGCATCGCGATCCTCGGCCCGTCGGTGGCGGTCGTCCTCGCCGAACGCGACCCGTTCTTCGGCGACCGGGCGCTGCACGCGGGCTGGCTGGTCACCGAGCGCCTGACGGTCGACCCGCAGCTGGCGTCCGGGCAGCGCCCGTGGCTGCGCGTGGAACGCCTCCCGGACGCCCAGGAGGACGCCCGCGCCCTCCTGCACCGCGTCAGCAGGGCGTGACCGCTACGGGGTGTTCAGGACGGTGAGCATGCGGGCGAGCTTCCATGGGCGACGGCCCCAGGCGGTCAGCTTCCCGCCGAGCAGGGTTCTTTCGATTCCCTGTCGCTCCATGACGAGCAGGATGAGCGCCGTGGGATCGGCGCGGATGTGGGCGTCGACGTCACGTGCTGGCCCATGGTCGAGCGTCAACGAACCGCGGTCGAACACCATCACCGTGCGTCCACCGCCACGCAGGCGCACGTCGATTCGAGCGCGGAAGGATTCGCCCTTCTCCTGGTTCACGAAAGCGGCGGGCGGCAGCGCCGCGATGAGCGGAAGCACACCGCCCTCGAACGCGAGCAGGGCGTGCCGACCCGCGATGCGCCACGGGCGCCCGGTGGCTTCTGCGATGTCGTGACCGTGGACCAGGCATTCGTTCAGCAGGTGACACGCCACCGCCGACGGTGACAGGCGGGCACCCTGCAGCCAGTCGACCGTCGCCGACCGCGAACGCGACGCGACGTCGTCGAACTCGTCGGCAAGCGCGCCGATGCGATCGGCGAGTACGTCCGGGTCCCGTTCGCCGTCCTCGGCCAGCAGTTTCGCGGTGGTCTCGGCCATCCCCGCCTTCGTCACCACGGCTTCCGGCACCGGTGTCCCGGCGAGGGCGTCGATGTCGGCGCGGAAGGCATGGGACAGGTGCGCCGCGACCTCCCCGACGGTCCACGTACCCACCGAAGCGGCGTCGGGGTCGGAAATGTCGCGCACCAGTGCGACGAGGCCGGGGACGACGTCCCGCAACGCCGCACGAGCCTGGGCCATGGTGTCAACCATCCGTACTCCTCTCCCCGGGTCCGCTTGATACTTTCAAGTGAGCTTGTTTTTGTAAAGTAGCGGCATGAGTCGAAGCTACGGCCAGTTCTGCGGCCTCGCCCGGGCGCTCGATGTCGTTGGTGACCGGTGGAACCTGCTCATCGTTCGTCAGCTGTTGGTTGCTCCCGCCCGCTACCGGGAACTGCTCGACGGACTCCCCGGCGTGGCCACCAACCTGCTCGCCGATCGTCTCCGCGACCTCGAGACGGCCGGGGTGATCGAGCGACGGTTGACCGGCGAGGGCAACGCCGTCGGGTACGCGCTCACCCCCTGGGGCGCCGGGCTGCGCGAGCCGATCGAGAGCCTCATCCGCTGGTCCACGCCGCTCATGGTGCGCGGGCCGGGCGAGGACGACTTCCGCGCCGAATGGCTCGTCCTGCCGCTGCGGGCCCTGCTCGCCGGCAGGGTGACGGTGTCCCGGTCGTCGACGGTGGTGATCGCGGTCGACGACCGGCACTTCCAGGTGCGGGCGACGTCCTCGGGCATCGAGGTGGGGTCGCACGACGGCGGCGACAGTGACGCGGTCGTCCGTGCCGACGCCGCGACCGTGCTCGGCCTGGCAGCGGGTGTGCTCACCCTCGACGGCGTCGACGTCGAGGGCGATGAGGCGGCCGCACGGGCCGTCTTCGGCGCCTGACCCGGCCACGACGGGAGCCGGCGCCGGTGCGGGGCGCGCCGGCGCGGCGTGGTTTCCTTGCTGCCGTGAGTGAGGTCGTACGGGAGTCCCCCGCCGCGGGGCAGGACACCGGCGGCGCGCACTGGCTCGTCGAGTCGCTGCGGCGGCTGTTCGCGCGCCCGGCGCTCGCCGCCGCGTTGTTCGCGGTGCCGATCGGGCTGCTCGTCGCGGGCGTGGTCAGCTGGCTGATCGACTGGCGGCTCGGCGTCGACAGCGCCGTCTACCGCTCCGGGGCGATCGCCCTGCTCACCGGGGAACCCCTCTACGACAAGGACTTCCTCAGCTCCGAACCCGACTGGGCGCGGCTGCCGTTCACCTACCCGCCGACCGGTGCGCTGCTGTTCGTGCCGCTCGCGCTGTTCGCCACCCAGGTCTCCTGGGGCATCCTCGCGGCCGGCTCGGTGCTCGCGCTCGCGCTGGTCGTCCGGATCGCCGTGCAGGCGTTGCCCACCCGGCCGACCTGGATGACCCCGGCCACCACCACCGTCGCGGTCACCGTCCTCGCGCTGGCCGTCGAACCGGTGTGGCGGACGCTGTTCCTCGGCCAGATCAACCTGATCCTGATGGCCCTGGTCGTCGTCGACGTCCTGGTGCTCGGCCGGGTCCGGCACGTCGGCGGCGTGCTCGTCGGGGTCGCCGCCGCGGTCAAGCTGACACCGCTGATCTTCGTGCCGCACCTGTGGCTGATCGGCAGGCGCGCGGACGCCGTGCGCGCGGTGGTCACCTTCGTCGCGCTGCAGGGCCTGCTCCTGCTGATCATCCCGCACGACTTCACCCGCTTCTGGACCGTCGCGGTCACCGACCCGGAGCGCACCGGCCCGACGTTCTGGGCCGGCAACCAGTCGATCCACGCGCTCATCCTGCGGCTGTCCGACCTCGCACCGTGGTCGCTCGCCGCCGCGATCGGGGTCGGCGCGCTGCTGGCGATCCCCGCGGTCTGGCTGGTCCGCCGCTACCACCGGGCCGGCCGTCCGCTCACCGCGCTGCTGGTCACGGCGTTCTTCGGGCTGCTGCTCAGCCCGGTGTCGTGGTCGCACCACTACGTCTGGGTGGTGCCGCTGCTGGTGCTGCTGCTCAGCCGGCTGCCGGAGCCGCTGCCCAGGGGGATGGCCCGCGTCCGCGCACTCGCCGGCATCGGCGCGATCGTCGCGGTCTACGCGAGCGGTGTCCTGCTCATCATGCGCAGCTCCGACCCGAACCGGCCGGCCGGTGAGAAGCCGGAGCTGGAGTGGACGCCGCCCGAAGTCGTCCTCGGCAGCGCCTACCTGCTCGTCCCGCTCGTCGCCGGGGTACTGGTGCTCGTCCGTGCGCGGCGGGGCACGGGATAGGTTCCACCTGTGGACACACGCACCGGCTTGCCGATCGTCGGCATGGTTGGCGGCGGCCAGCTCGCCAGGATGACCCAGCAGGCGGCGATCGCGCTCGGCCAGTCGCTGCACGTACTGGCGACCTCGCACGACGAGTCCGCCGCGCTCGTCACCCCGAACGTCAAGCTCGGCTCGCACACCGACCTGGACGCCCTGGTCGACTTCGCGCGGGGCTGTGACGTGCTGACCTTCGACCACGAGCACGTACCGACCGAGCACCTGCGCGCGCTCGCCGAGCGGGGCGTCAAGGTGCGGCCGGACGCCGAGGCGCTGCTGCACGCCCAGGACAAGCTCGTGATGCGGAACCGCCTGCACGCGCTCGGCCTGCCGGTGCCGCCGTTCGCCCCCGTGCACGAGGTCGCCGACGTGGTCAAGTTCGGCGACGAGCACGGCTGGCCGTGCGTGCTCAAGGCCGCCCGAGGCGGCTACGACGGCCGGGGCGTGTGGATGCTCAACGGCGCCGAGTCCGCCGGTGACCTGGTGCCGCGCCTGCTCGAGTGGGGCACCCCGCTGCTGGTCGAGCAGCGGGTGGCGATGCGCCGCGAGCTGGCCGCGGTCGTCGCGCGGTCGCCGTTCGGCCAGGGCGGCTGCTGGCCGGTGGTGGAGACCGTGCAGTCCAACGGCATCTGCGTCGAGGTCCTCGCCCCCGCGCCCGACCTGGGCGAGCGCGCGTCGCAGCAGGCCCAGGAGCTGGCCCTGCGGATCGCCGCCGAGCTGGGCGTGGTCGGGGTGCTCGCGGTCGAGCTGTTCGACACCGACGCCGGCCTGGTCGTCAACGAGCTGGCGATGCGCCCGCACAACTCCGGCCACTGGACCATCGAGGGCGCGGAGACGTCCCAGTTCGAGCAGCACCTGCGGGCCGTGCTCGACTACCCGCTCGGCGCCACCGACGCCCGCGCGCCGGCGGTGGTGATGGCCAACGTGCTCGGCGCGCCCCAGGCACCCGCGATGGGTCCCGACGAGCGGCTGCACCACCTGCTCGCCCGGTACCGGGACGCGCACGTGCACTACTACGGCAAGCAGGAGCGGCCCGGTCGCAAGATCGGCCACGTCACCCTGCTCGGGCAGCGGATGACCGACGTGCGGGAGCGGGCCAGGCTCGCCGCGCACTGGCTGTCACACGCGGTCTGGCTCGACGGCTACGACATCCACGGGGGATCCGAATGACACCGATCGTCGGCGTGATCATGGGCAGCGACTCGGACTGGCCGGTGATGAGCGCCGCCGCCGAGGCGCTCACCGAGTTCGAGGTGCCGCACGAGGTGAGCGTGGTCTCCGCGCACCGCACCCCGCGCCGCATGCTCGACTACGCCGCGGAGGCGGCCGACCGCGGCCTGCGCGTGATCATCGCCGGCGCCGGCGGCGCCGCGCACCTCCCCGGCATGGTCGCGTCCGCGACGACGCTGCCCGTGATCGGCGTGCCAGTGCCCCTCAAGTACCTCGACGGCCTGGACTCCCTGCTGTCGATCGTGCAGATGCCAGCCGGCATCCCGGTCGCCACGGTGTCCGTCGGCGGTGCCCGCAACGCCGGTCTGCTGGCGGTCCGCATCCTGGCGGCGTCCGACGAGAAGCTCCGCACCCGCCTCGCCCAGTTCCACGAGGATCTAGAACAACTCGTGCTCGACAAGGACGACGCCCTCCGCGCGAACCTGGCCGCTGACGCCGACGTGAACGGGCGCTAACATCGGGGGTGTCGACGCGAGGAGGTGGCCGGTGGCGGGCCTGTACGAGCTGAGCGAGGAACACGAGGCGCTGCGGGAGGCGGTCCGCGCACTCGCCGAGAAGGAGATCGCGCCGCACGCCGCCGAGGTCGACGAGCAGGAGCGCTACCCGGCCGAGGCCCGCGACGCGCTGGCCAGGGCCGGGTTCAACGCTGTGCACGTGCCCGAGGAGTACGACGGCCAGGGCGCCGACGCGATCGCCGCGTGCATCGTGATCGAGGAGGTGGCGCGGGTCGACGCGTCCGCGTCCCTGATCCCCGCGGTGAACAAGCTCGGCACTCAACCGATCCTGCTGTCCGGGTCGGAGGAGGTGAAGAAGCTCGTCCTCCCGTCGATCGCCGCAGGCGAGGCGTCCGCGTCCTACGCGTTGTCCGAACGCGAGGCCGGCTCCGACACGGCGTCCATGCGCACCCGAGCCGTCCGCGAGGGCGACACCTGGGTCCTCAACGGCACCAAGGCGTGGATCACCAACGCCGGCGAGTCCACCTGGTACACGGTGATGGCCGTGACCGACCCGGAGGCGGAGAAGAAGGCCAACGGCATCTCCGCGTTCGCGGTGCACAAGGACGACCCCGGTTTCGTGGTCGGTTCGAAGGAACGCAAGCTGGGCATCAAGGGCTCACCCACCTGCGAGATCCACTTCGAGAACTGCGAGATCCCCGCCGACCGCATCATCGGCGAGCCCGGCACGGGTCTCAAGACGGCGCTGCGCACCCTCGACCACACCCGCCCCACCATCGGCGCCCAGGCGGTCGGGATCGCCCAAGGCGCCCTCGACGCGACGCTCGCGTACGTCAAGGACCGCAAACAGTTCGGCCAACGCATCGCCGACTTCCAGGGCGTCCAGTTCATGCTGGCCGACATGGGCATGAAGATCGAAGCGGCCCGGCACCTGGTCTACACCTCCGCCGCCGCCTCCGAACGCGCCGACAAGCGAGCCGGCTTCATCGCCTCCGCCGCGAAGACCTACGCCTCCGACATCGCCATGGAGGTCACCACCGACGCCGTCCAACTCTTCGGCGGCGCCGGCTACACCAAGGACTTCCCCGTCGAACGCATGATGCGCGACGCCAAGATCACCCAGATCTACGAGGGCACCAACCAGATCCAGCGCATGGTCATGGCTCGCGCCCTGCTCAAGGGCTAGATCGCGTCCTCAGAGGTGGAGGTCGTCGGCGATGGTGGATCGTGGGGTGGTGAGCACGCCGTCGAACGCGTCGAGGACCGGGGTGTGCAGGTAGGTGCTCTGCATCCGGATGCGGTCAGGGCTCGCGGTGCCGGGGACCTCGCGGCGTGCTCGGCGTAGGTCGGCGACGCTGAGCCCGAGGTCGGCTCCGGCGAAGGCGGCTTCGATGCTGCCGGACTCGGGTGGTCCCAGTGCGGTGTCGTCGACGGCGAACCCGAAGGTGGTCCGCTCGTCGCGGCGCATCTCGGCCGTGTGTCCGGTGCGGCTCGTCAGGGCGAGGGCGAAGTAGTCGTCGCCGAGGGCGTTGTGCAGGTGCTGTCCCATCGGGAACGCGGTGAGTTGACCGTTGAAGGCGATCGGCACCTTCTGGATGTGGGCGTTGTGGGCCACCAGCACGACGCGGGTCCCGGGTTCGAGCCGCTCCAGGTGCCACCGAACCGACCCGGCGAGGTAGACCTCCCGGCTCGACGTGTCGGCGGCCAGACCCCTTCCGGCGAACAGGTCGGCCATGGCACGGAAGGTGTAGTCGCCGTGGCAGGCGCCTTCCAGGCGGCGTACGGCGACGTCATAGCTGCGCTGGTCACTTCGGGAGACGTAGAGCGCCTCGACGGCGCGGAACCGGAGCAGCAGCCGCCCCAGATTCGCGCTGAGTGCGTCCTGTTCGGTGGTGGCCAGCCGGGCCCACGCGGGTGCGGCCGCCGCGGCGGAGTGGCCGGCGAACGACTCGGCGATCCGAGTCGCCGCCTCGATCATCGGCAGCGTCTCGGGATCGATCCGGCGCAGGTAGTCGGCGACCGGGGTGAGTGCTGGGATCAGGGACCCGCCGGCCATCGGGATGTCGATGCCCGCGAAGCGCACGGGTCGGGCGGCGGTGCGGTTGTGCCGGCGGATCCAGCGCAGCGGCCCGTCCAGTCCGATGGGAACCGAGCCGGCGAGGTGAGCCGACAGGTCGTCGTCCGTGCCCTCGCCCCGCACCCACGCGTCGAGGGGGAAGCCTTCGCTGAAGCCGTACTCGAACGCCAGCACGGTGAATCCGCGACGTTCGACCAGGTACCGCAGGATGCGTCGGCGCAGCGAGTCGAACTCGTCGACGAAGTGGGAGTGCTCGCCGATCGCGACGACGCGCGCGTCGCCGATGATCTCGCCCAGCGGTTCCAGGTCGTCGATCGGCGCGGCCGGGTCGAGGTGCGTGAGCGGGACGGCGTGGCCGCGCAGCCAGTCGGCGAACGGGCTGAGGCGGGACGGGGCAGGCATCGGCTATCGGACCGTGGGTGCGGCGCGCTCGAGGTCGCCGACGCTGCCGGACATGATCGTGCGCACGTGCTCGGTGATGTGCTGGAGCGGCCAGTCCCACCAGGCCAGGGCGAGCAGGCGGTCGATGTCCGCGTCCTGGTAGCGGCGGCGGATGAGTCGCGCGGGGTTGCCGCCGACGATGCCGTAGTCGGGGACGTCGTCGACCACGACCGAACCGGACGCGATGACCGCGCCGTGTCCGATCCGGACGCCGGGCATCACCATGGAGCGGTAGCCGAACCAGACGTCGTTGCCCACCACGGTGTCGCCTCGTCCGGGTAGGCCGGTGACGAGGTCGAAGTGCTGGCTCCAGGAACCGCCCATGATCGGGAACGGGAACGTGGACGGGCCGTCCATGCGGTGGTTGGCGCCGTTCATGACGAACCGCACACCCTCGCCCAGGGCGCAGAACTTCCCGATCACCAGCTTCTCCGGCCCGTAGTGGTAGAGCACGTTGCGGGTTTCGAAGGCGGTCGGGTCATCGGGGTCGTCGTAGTAGGAGAACTCTCCGACCTCGATCAACGACGACGTGACCAACGGTTTCAGCAGCACCACCCGTGGTTGCTCCGGCATCGGATGCACCACGGTCGGGTCGGCCGGCGCGCTCGACGTCATCCGTCACTCCCGTTATTGCGACAACTGTTACATTAGGATCCTGCCATGCCTTCCCCAGCACCACTCCGCCGCCCCGGCGGCCGGACCGCCCGCATCCGTCAACAGGTGCTCGACGCGGTCCTCGCCGAACTCGGCGAGCACGGTTTCGACGGGCTCACCATGGAGGCCGTCGCCGCCCGGGCCGGGGTACACCGCGCGACGGTCTACCGGCGCTGGGGCGATGTCGGCGGCCTGCTCGCCGACGTCCTGGTCGCGGCGGGCGACGACGACTGGCGGCCTCCGGACACCGGATCGCTGATCGGAGACCTGGCGGCGCTGAACCAGGAGATCTACGACGCACTGGTCGCGGAGCCGTCGGTCGTGGCGGCTCTCATCGCCGCCTCGTTCCGCTCGGCACAGGCCGAACTCGCCCAACGGCGGCTCTGGGAGGACCGATACGAACGCTGCGAGGTCGTCGTCAGCCGGGCCGTCGAGCGTGGCGAACTCCCGCCACACACCGACGCGCGGCGACTGCTCATCGCGGCCACCGCGCCCCTGTACCACCGGTTGGTGTTGCTCCACACGCCACCCGACCCGGACCTACCCGGCGACGCGGCCAGAACCGCCGTCCTCGCCGCGTCCGCCGGCGCCTTCGCCGTCGGTGGCACCTGACGGGCCCGCGGTCCGCTCACGGGTTGGCTTGTTCGTCGTCGGGCCGTTGGGCGCGCCTGGTCGCCAGGTCGATGACGGTGACCAGGATCGTCGCCACGGTCACGATCCCCAGGGCCACGGCAGCCACCCCGGTCGCCGTGTTCGTGACGAACGCGATGATGAAGAAGACGACGGTGGCGACGGCGACGATACGGGTGCCGAGCTTGACGTTGCGCATGGCCGCCGACGCTACGGCCGGTTGCCCCGCTCGTGCGCGCCGTTGACCGCAAGGTGCCGGTTCGAAAAATCCTTGGGCCGGTGTGTCGATCCGGTCGCTGGTCCTTCGACGTCCTGGTGAAGCAGCCAGAAACTCGCGGAAGGACCACAGTCATGACGACGACCCGGCCCAGCACCGACCAGACCATCACCTCGCCGGCCGTCTCGCCGGTCGCCGGGAAGCTGCCGGCCGCGACCCTCGGCCTGACCAGGGTGGTGGTGTCGTTCCTCTTCGTCTGCCACGGACTCGTCGGGCTGTTCGGGGTCTTCGGCGGCATCGACGGCCAGGGCGGCACCGTCGCGGCGCTCAGCTGGCCGGACTGGTGGGGCTCGGCGATCCACCTCGTCGGCGGGGCGCTGGTGCTGGTCGGCCTGTTCACCCGGCCCGCCGCGCTGCTCTGCTCTGGCGCGATGGCCTACGCCTACTTCACCGTGCACCAGCCGATCGCGCTGTTCCCCATCCCGAACGGCGGTGAGCCCGCCGCGCTGTTCTGCTGGATCTTCCTGCTGGTCGGCGTGCTCGGACCGGGCGCCTTCGCGCTCGACGCCCTGCGCCGCCGCTGACCCTCGCTTCGCGGGTCACAGGTCGACGGTGGTGCGTTCGGTCTCCCGGTGGCGGGTCAGCTTCTCCTGGTCCGGGTTGGTCACCTGGACCAGGGACGCGCCGGCGGCCAGGACGGTCAGCAGACCGGTCAGGACGCCGCCGGGGATCGTCCAGTCCTGAGTGGACAGGGCGCGGGACGTGCTGGTGAGGCCACGGGATTCCACCAGGGAGCGGGCTTCGGTCAATACGGAGTCCACTGTGGAACCGGCCAGGCACGGGGTGTCGGGCGGTACCGGGGTCAGCGCGAGGAAGTCGTCGCCGTGGAGGCGGGACTCGGCGATGTAGTCGACCGTTCCGGGCGGCACGGCGGTGCCAAGGTCGCGGCCCATCGGGTCCAGGGACACCGCGGCGGTGACGGTGGCGCCGACGGCATCCCCCGACGGGGGGACGAACGCGACGGTCGCGTCTTCGGGGGACGCCACGACGTCCGCGCCGCACCACCAGGCGCCGAGCAGCACGCCGGCGGTCTGCCAGTGTGCGGGCAGGAGCACGGCCACCCGGTCACCCGGCTCCACGTCGTGCTCCTCGACCAGCCAGTTCGCCGTCTTCGCCGCCCAGTTGGACAGGGTCGCCACCGACAGCTCCACCCGCGTTCCGGCCGCGTCGTCGTAGTGGGTGACCAGCGGGCGCGCCGGGTTCCGGCGCAGCGGTGCCAACAGGGTCTCGGTGAGGCTCAACGGTTTCCTCTCAGTACACGCACGGGACCTGCCGCTTCACCGCGGCCGGGGCGGACAGGTCCAGCATGCCCCCACGCGCGAACCCGGCCGGAGTCGACTCCGGTGTCGATTCCGGGGTCGACACCGCCGGGGGCGCGGGCGCCGGTGGAGTCCCGGTCACCAGGTCCGCCACGTACTCGCGCACCGCCGGCACGTCGACGGTGATGATGCTCTGCCCCCGGTCGTTGCGCGCGCCCACCCCGGTCACCGGGATCGTGTCGAACCGCACGTTGCCGGACGCGAGGGCCTGGGCCTGCTGGACCAGCTCCAGGAACCCCAGGCCCTCGTCCATCACCACGGTCTTCGCGACCGCCTCCTCCAGTTCGTCCAGCCGGCCCGGGTTGGTCAGCAGGTCCCCGGACAGCACCTTGTTCATCGCCGACGCCAGGAACGTCTGCTGCCGCACGATCCGGTCCAGGTCGCCGCGCGGCAGGTTCTTGCGCTGCCGCACGAACGCCACCGCGTCCCCGCCTCGCACGGTCTGCGGCCCGGCCGCGAACGACGCGCCGGAGTCCGGGTCGCTCGTCGACTGCCTCAGGCACACGTCCACGCCGTCGATGACCTCGGTGAGCAGGTAGAACCCGTACAGGCTGACCTCCGTGTAGTGGTCCACCCGCACCCCGGTCAGCCCCTGCACCGCCTGGATCAACGCCGCGCGCCCGGCGTCGTCGGACTCGCGCTCGATCAGCGCGTCGTCGGTCTCGCCCCCGTCCCGCAGCTCCTGCTCGGTGCGGGCCTTGACCAGGCCGAACGCGCCGTTGATCTTCTCCTCGCTGCCGAGCGCGTGCACCATCACCGACGTGTCGCGCGGGATCGACACCGCCGAGCTGCGGCCGCCGTCACGCGGGATGCGCAGCAGGATGAGGGTGTCGGTGTTGAGGGTCTCGGTCGCCTCGGTGCGCAGGATCCGCAGCAGCTCCGGCGACAACTCGTTGCCCTGCATGTCGGTCCGGCTGTCGCTGCCGATGACCAGGATGTCGTTCGCGCCGTCGTCCGGTGGCGGGGGCGGCGGCGCGGACGGGCCGATCTCCTGCGCGCGCGCCACCGCGTCCGTCGTGTTCGTGCTCTCCTCGAGCTGCACCACCTGCAACCACACCAACGTCATCGCGGTCAGCGCGGTCACCGACACCACACCGACGAGCACCCGGCAGACGACCAACAGGGCGGTGACGCCGCGCCGCCGGGTACGACGGTTCTCGAAGCCCTCCGCAGCGCCCTCCTGGGCGTCGTCAAGCACAACACACCTCCCCTACCCGCGTACCAGGCTAGCTAGTTCACGCAGTTCACGCCGCCGGCATTGATCTGCGGCTCGGGGGTGGTCGGGGGAGCCGTCGGCGACGTCGGCGACGTCGGCTGGTGCTGCGCCACGACGCTGCCGCCGCCGAAACCGTCGGTCACGCCCGGGTAGTCGGTGCCGAGCACGACGCGCACATGGCTCGGCGCCTGGCTCGCGTCCTCCTCGAGCAGGAAGTCGCCGGCCAGTTCGTCGGCCACGTACTGGGCCAGGCTCTCCTCGCCCGGCGCGTGCCGGATCACCGACGACGAGCGGACCATCGCGTCGCCGATCTCGCCAGGGTTGAAGCCCTTCGCGGCGAGGTCGTCGCGCACCGACGCGGCGAGACCGACCGTGTTCGAACCGTTGCGCACGTCCACCGTGACCAGGCCGAGCGACGGCCGTTCGCCGTCCCGCGCCTGGCCTTCCGGCGCCGGTTCGGACTCCTCGGTCGGGGACGCCCCGGTCGGCTCGTCGCCGCCGCCGTCCGTGGTGAGCGACCGCACGAACCGGGCCACCGCCGCCGGGTCGACCTCGAGCACGTCGGCGCCGCCGATGTTGGTGTTGCCGAGCGTGGGGATGGTGTAGAAGTCGATGCCGCCGCTGTTGAGCCCGGACATCTGCAGGGCGAACGTCCCGAGGTCCCAGCCGTTGGACAGCACCACCGACTTCTGCACCGCCGCCACCAGCTCCCGCACCTTCGACGGGCTGGTCAGCATGTCCGCGGAGAGAACCTTGTTCGCGAGCGCGCCGAGGAACGCCTGCTGGCGCACGATCCGGTCCAGGTCGTAGTTGGGCAGGCCGTAGCGCTGCCGGACGAAGGCGAGCGCCTTCTTGCCGGAGATCGTCTGCACGCCCTTCGTGAAGTTCGCACCGGACTTCGGGTCGCGGGTGGCCCGGTTCAGGCACACCTCGACGCCGCCGATGGCCTTGGTGACCTCGTAGAAGCTGCCCAGGTTGACCTCGGCGTAGCGGTCGATGGTGACCGCGTCGCCGATCAGGTTCTCGATCGTGGCGATGAGGTTCTTTCGCCCGGCGATCTTGGCCTGGTTCTCCAGCTCGTCCATGTTCGGCGCGGTGTCGCCGAGCTCGTCGAAGGTGTCGTTGTACGCGTAGGCGAACGCCGAGTTGAGCCGGTGGTTGCCGTACCCGCCGGCGAGCTCGACCCAGGAGTCGCGGGGAAAGGAGATGGCGACCGCACGCGTGCCGTCGACCGGGATGTGCACGAGGATCATGGTGTCGGTGTTGCGTTCGCCCTCGTTAACCCCGGCGTTCAGCATGTCCAGGACCTCGTCCGGCAACGGGTTGCCGTGCGCGTCCTCCCGGCTGTCGATGCCGACGAGCAGCATGTCGACCGCGCCGTCGAGCGGGATCGACTGGTCCTCGACCTCCTTGGCGATGACGTCGGTGGTGACGGTACCGTCGTTCACGTCACCGACCGCCCACCATCCGTAACCCATGGCGCCGACGACGGCCACCGAGGCCACGGCCGCGACCGAGCGACCGGTGTACGTGCTGGCCTTGCGCCAGCCCCGTAAGGGCCTTCTGCGGCCAGGTAACACCTGCGTACGTTCGTCCACGCACGCTCCTCCCCGTCCCCCGACGGAACTTGAGCACTACGATACCGACCCGTTGGCAAGGGCGTCGGTGCCTTGCGATTGTTAGGACGCAATACTGACCGCGTCCGGTTTACCTCCGAGTAAAGGAATTTGGTGGTCGTGCATGCTCGCGTTGCTGGTACCCGGCGGTAACGGCCAGCTCGGCCGTGAGCTGGCGGCGCGCGCGCCGGCCGGGTACGAGGTGCGGGCGCCCGGGTCGGCGGAGCTGGACATCACCAACGCCGGAGCCGTGATCGAGGCGGTCAAGAGCCTGGCGGAGGGCGCGGGCTCGCTGGTGCCGGTCGTGGTCAACACCGCCGCGTACACGGCTGTGGACGCCGCGGAAACGGACACCACCAGGGCGTTCGCCGTGAACGCCGACGGCCCGCGCCTGCTGGCCGCCGCGTGCTCCGCGCACGGCGTGCCGCTGGTGCACGTGTCGACCGACTACGTGTTCGCCGGCGACGCCGACCACCCGTACGCCGAGTCCGACCCACCCGCGCCGCGCGGTGCCTACGGCGCGACGAAGGCGGCCGGCGAGGAGGCCGTGCTCGGGTCGGGCGCGCGGGCATGGGTGGTTCGCACCGCGTGGGTGTACGGTGCCCACGGCCGCAACTTCGTGAAGACGATGGCGAGGTTGGCCGCGTCCCGCGACACCCTGACCGTGGTCGACGACCAGCGCGGCTCCCCGACCTGGACCGGCGACCTCGCGGACGGCCTGCTGGAACTCGCCGGCCGCGTGGCCGGCGACTCACCCCCCGAGTCGACGATCCTGCACGCCACCGGCGGCGGCGAGACGACGTGGTACGAGTTCGCCGGGGCGGTGTTCGAGGAACTGGGCCTTGACCCGGCGCGGGTCCGGCCGTGCAAGTCGGAGGAGTACCCGACCCCGGCGCCGCGCCCCGCCTACTCGGTGCTCTCGGACGCCGCGTGGCGCGCCGCCGGCCTGACCCCCCTCCGCCCGTGGCGCGAGGCCCTGGCCGCCGCCTTCGCCGTCGACGGCGCCGCCTTCCGCGACCCGGCCTGAGGCACCGCTCCCTGCTGTCGACTGTCCCGCCTGAACCGACAATCCGATTGCCAGCCGGTGCGACCGCGAGTGTGGACGACGGCACGGGGAGGGCTGGGTGGCGAAGCGGCGATACGTGGCGAGGGGCGTGCCCGGCGGGTACCGGATCTGGGACAACAAGGTGCGAAGGTGGTGGGGCGACCACTACGAACTGTGTCCCGACGACCTGCTCGTTGAACTGAATGGCGCCGCGGATCCCGCGCGGATCACCGCCCTGCTCAGGCGCTACGGGCGCTCCGGCGCTGAGCTTGTGGTGCCCAGGCCAGCCCTGAGGTGCTGGCTACGACATCGCGCGGCGGTACGCGGCGACGGTCAGTTCCGCCGTGTGGCGCCAGGTGAAGCCGGCCGCGTGGGTGCGACGGGCGGTCAGGGTCGCCGGGGACGGGGGGTCGGCGAGTGCGGTGGTCAGCGCATCCCGGAGGGCGTCGACGTCGCCGTGGGGGGCCAGGGTCGCGTGGCCGCCGGAGACCTCACGCAGCGCCGGCACGTCCGAGCAGACCACGGGCACGTCGCACGCCAACGCCTCCAGGACCGGCAGGCCGAAGCCCTCGTCCCGGGACGGCAGCACCAGCGCCGCCGCTCCGGCCACCACCGACCGGAGGTCCACATCGGACAGGTAGCCGATCGACCGGACCCGCTCGTCGTGCTGGTGGTGGCCGGGGCCGGCCAGTACCAGCGGCGGAAGCTCCGGCGTCACCTCGTGCGCCTTCAGCAGCCAGCCCAACGACTTCCTCGGCCCGGCCGCCCCGACGAACAACAGGTACCGCTTCGGCAACCCCACCCGCCTGCGCAGCGCCTCGCTCGGTGGCCTCGCGGTGAACCACGCCGGGTCCACGCCCAGCGGCGTCACGGCGATCTTCGACCTCGAGATCCCCAGGCGCTCCGCGGTCACGTCGGCCACCGCGGACGTCGGGGTCAGGACCACGGCCGCGCGCTCGGCCGACCGGGCCACCAGGCGCGGCAGGTTCTCGTCGCTCGGCGGCAACTCCTCGGGAGCGTCGAGGAACGCCAGGTCGTGGATGGTGAGCACGCCCGCCGCCCGCATCGCCGCGGGGAGTACGAAGTTGGTGCCGTGCACCACGTCGGTGAAACCGGCGAACAGCTCGACCGGCGGGAACGGGCCGCGCAGCCAGCACCGCCGCAGTAGGCGCGCGGACACCGGCATGCCGCGGGCGCGTGAACCGTGCGGCAGGACCTTGCGGAGCTTTCGCCAGCCCCGCAACGTGAACGCCACCGCGCGGGTGTCCACTTCGGACATCGAGGCCAGTTCCTCGGCCAGCGCGGCGGTGTAGCGGCCGACCCCGGTGCGGTTGCCGAGCAGCGGTGTGCCGTCCAGCAGCACCCGGATCGGGCCGTCCTCAGGCATCCTCGTCGCCCTTCCTGGCCCACCGCGCGGCCGCGAGCCGGCGCACCCGCCCGGCCGCCCGTCGCGTCAGCTCGCCCGGGCCGCCGGCGTCGAGGTACGACCGGACCAGGTCGATGTCGCGGCGGACGATCTCGCCGACCCGCAGCGGACGGTTCGCCACCAGCGGCTCCGCGCCGGGCAGCCGGTCCGCCGCGGGCGACGGGTTGCGGCAGAACGACACCAGCGGCGCCAGCACGGTCTCCCAGGTGAACCGCTCGCGCACCACGGCGATCCGCTCCCGCGCCGCGCGGGCGAACTCCTCGTCGTAGAGCACCCGCTCCAGCGCCTCGGCCAGCGCCGCCGGGTCCTCGGCCGGCACCACGACGCCGAGGCGCTCGGTGCGGACCAGGTCGGCGAACGCGTCCCCGTCGGTGGTGACGATCGGTAGGCCGGCCCACAGGTAGTCCAGCACCCTGGTGCGGAACGCGAACGTCGTCTCCACGTGCTCGTAGTGCGTCGTCACCCCGCAGTCCGCGTCCAGCAGCCAGTTCTGCCGCTCCGCGTACGGCACCCACGTCTCGTTGAAGAACACGTGCCGGTCGGTCAGCCCGAGTCGCCGGGACAGCAGTCGCGTCCTGGTGCCGATGTCCATGTCCGGCACCTCGGGGTTGGGGTGCCGCATCCCGAGGAACACCAGCCGCACGTCGTCGTGGCGTTTCGCCAGGTCCTCCACCGCGTGCACCAGCGTCAGCGGGTCGAACCAGCTGTAGACGCCACCCGCCCAGAGCACCACCTTGTCGGTCGGCGCGACCCCGGCCAGGCCGCCCTTGACCGGCGACGTCGTCTGCTGCGGCGGCTTGCCGGGCAGCCCGAACGGCGCCACCGCGAGCAGCGAGCGCACGGTCGGGTCGTTGTCGTAGAGCGACGGGGTCAGCCGGCCGAGCGCGGTCAGGTGCCCGAGCCAGAAGTGCCGCTGCCGCTCGGACGCGCACAGGAAGAAGTCGCCGCGTTCCAGCTGGCTGTTCAGCACCTTCGTCACGCCGGCCAGGTCCAGCGCGCGCTGCTCGTCGTTGGCCTCCTTGCCCTGTTCGAGCAGCTCCAGGTGCATCGGGTCGTACATGTCGCAGACCACGATCTTCCTGGAGTCGGTCTTCTTCAGGTCCGGCACCAGCTCCAGCGCGTGACCCTGCAGCACCACGACGTCCGCCCAGTCGACGTGCGGGCCGAGCTCGCGCTGCTTCGCCTGGTGCACGGCGAACGGCGCCTCCGGCGGCACGCACCTCGGGTTCACCGTGACCAGCCGCACCTCGTGCTCCTCGGCCAGCACGTCGGCCATGTTCCAGGCACGGATCGCCGGGCCGGCCATCTGGTCGGAGATCGCGTCGCCGGTGATCACCAGGACCCTCCGGCGCGCGCCGAACACCTCCTCCAGGCCGAACACCTCGACCAGCAGGTCGTGCGCGGCGAGGTAGCGCGGCAGCGGGTACGCGGGCTCCATCGCCTTGCGCATCAACGGAAGCAGGTCGGCGTCGGACCGCACCCTGGCCGCCTGCTCGACCTCCCGCGACGCCGCGAGCGAGCCGAGCAGCTCGACGAACTGGTCGATGGCGAACACCCCGGCCATCGTGGTCCGCGGAACCTCCATCGTGGACTCGCCGGAGTCCGGGAGCCGGAGGTCGAGCTGGGTCGGGTCGAGGTCGCCGCGGGCGGTGGCGCGGCGCACCGCCAGGGCCAGCGCGGCGGGCAGCGCCTTGGCCAGGGTCGCGTCGGAGACGTTCTTGTAGAGCGCGGCCAACGCGTTGCGCTCCAACAGGAACAGCTCGCGCGCGTTGTCCGTCGAGTCCACCTTGGACACCGAGGCGTGGTGGCGGTGGAAGGTCAGCGACGACGGTTCGTACCGCACCCGCCAGCCGCGCAGGTTCAGCCGCCAGCCGAGGTCGACGTCCTCGTAGAACATGAAGAACCGCTCGTCGAACCCGCCGAGCTCGCGGAACACCCCGGCCCGCACGAACATCGCCGAGCCGGTGGCGAACAGCACGTCCCGGGGCACGTCGTGGCTGCCGTCGTCCGGCTGGCCGGCGTGCCGCTTGTAGCCCATGCCGAACCAGGTCAGCCCGGCGTCCACGAAGTCGATCAGCTCGCCGTCCCAGTCCAGCACCTTGCTGGCCACCGCGCCGACGGTCGGCTGCTCGCGCAGCACGTCGACCGCCGCGTCCACCCACGCCGGGTGCGGGCGGGCGTCGTTGTTGAGGAACGCGAGCACGGAGCCGGTGGCGTGCCGCGCACCGAGGTTGCACCCGCCGGCGAAGCCGAGGTTGGCGCCGGCCTCGACCACCTCGACGCCCGGCTCCTGTCTGATCCGGTTCGCGCTCCCGTCACCGGAGTCGTTGTCCACGCAGATGATCTGCAGCGACTCGGCGGGGTAGGCCAGCTCCTCGCGCAACGCGCGCAGGCAGGTGATGGTGTCCTCGGCGCCGCGGTAGTTCACCACGATCACCGAGACGTCCGGGCGTCGCGCCGGTTCGGGCACTCGGGCTCCTCGCGTCAGGGGTGGTGTTGGCTAGCCTGCCCTATCACGGCCCGTGACGAGTGGTTAACCCGCGGAGTCGGCCGATCGGGGTTCCGGCCGGCACATCGACTTTCGGTAGAAAGTGCGCGTGATGCCGAACCAGCCGCCCCAGCACCAGGCCCCGCACGGGTACCCGGCGTACCCCGCGTACCCGGCGTATCCGCAGGCCCCGGCCCCGCCGCCGCGGCGCCGGCGCACCGGCGTCATCGTCGGGCTCGTGCTCAGCGTGGTGGTGTTCGTCGGCGCCGTCGCCGGCCTGGCGATCTTCTACACGTCGACGGCCGGGTCCGACGACGGGGACACGACCGGATCGGGGTCGCCGGGGACCTCGGCCGCCTGGACTCCCGCGATCACCCTGCCCGCCGGCTGCGAGTCGTGCCTGGTGCACGACAGCTACCTGTCCGACGGCACGTTCGTGGAGTCGGCGGTCGTCGTCGCCCGGCACGGCGGGCTGGCCGTCGAGGCCCGGTACCACCGCGGCAGCGCGCCCATCGGCCAGATCGACCAGGTCACCACCATGCTCGCGACGAACGTCATCGCGACCGTGCTGGCCGCCCAGTAGCCCACACCTCGGCCCGGGACCGGGTGGCGCGGCGGCCGATCTCCACCCGCCCGGTCACCAGTCCGGGCAGCCGGGTGACGACCTCGGCGAGCACCCGCAGCCGCAGGCCCACCCGGAAGTTCGCGGCCGCCGGAACCGTCCGGCCGAGCAGCCGGCGCACCGGCAGCGCCGCGGTGATCGCGGCGAACCGGGCCAGCTCCCGGACCGCCACCGCGGCCGGGGCGCAGCGCACCAGCATGGCCAGCCGGTTCCGCTCGTTCCACCGGTGGAACAGCACCGACCCCGGTCGGGTGCTGGCGCCGTGCAGGTGCCGCACCCGCGCCGCCGGCACCGAGCACACCGTCCAGCCGCCGAGCCGCAGCCGCCACGCGGTGTCGGTGTCCTCGTAGTAGCAGAAGAACTCCGCCGGAACGCCGCCCGCCTCGGTCAGCGCCGCCGTGCGCAGCAGCGCCGCGCCGCCGCAGAACCCGAACACCGGGCCGTCGACCGCGTCCGCGCCGTGCCCGTCGCCGGTGAGCACCACGCCGACCGACTGCGTCTCGCCGGCCGGGGTCTCCAGGCGCGGGCTCGCCGCCGCCGCGCGCGCGTCCTCGTCCAGGGCGGTCTCCAGCAGGGCCAGCCAGTCCGGCTCGGGCGCGGCGTCGTCGTTGAGCCACGCCACGAACTCCGTGCCGACCCTCGGCAGCGCGGCCGCGAGCGCACCGGCGTAGCCGACGTTCGCCGCCGTGCGGTGGACCTCGGGCCGGGACGGGTGCGCGGCCAGGATCGCGGCGCTGCCGTCGTCGGAGGCGTTGTCCACGACCAGCAGCCGGTGTGGGCGGGTCTGCGCGGCGAGCGCGTCGAGACACCCGATCAGGTGATCGCGGCCGCGCCAGGTCACCACGACGACGGTGGTCCGTGTCGTGTCGTTCCCGGTGGTCACGGCGCACGACCGTACTCTGTGCTGGTGCCCGAGCTCGTCGTGCTCACCGAGCAGCTGTTGGCGCCCGTCCCCGGCGGGACCGGGCGCTACACCCGCGAGCTGCTCACCGCGATGGCCGCGAGCGCCCCGCCCGACTGGACCGTGGCCGGGGTCACCGCGACCCACAAGGACCTGTCACCCGCCGTGGTGTCCGGCGTCGCCGGTCCGCGCGCGCTGCCGCTGTCCCGGCGCGGACTCACCGCGCTGTGGGAACGCGGCGTGCACCTGTGGCCAGGCGGCGACACCGTGCACGCGCCGACCCCGCTCGCCCCTCCTGCGCCCCGGCGCGGCCGGAGCCTGATCGTCACCGTGCACGACCTGGTGCCGTTCACCCATCCGGAGACCCTCACCCGGCGGGGTGTCAGCTGGCACCAGGCCGCGATCCGCCGCGCGGCCGGGCGGGCCAACGCGATCGTCGTGCCCACCGACGCGGTCGCCGAGGACCTGCACCGGTACGCGCCTGGCAAGGCCACCGTCGCCGTCGTCGGTCACGGTGTCGCCGACGCGCTGCTCGAACCGGTCGAGCCGGCGCAGCTGCACGCCACCGCGGTCGGCCTCGGGCTGCCGTCGGCGTACGTGCTGGCGGTCGGCACGGTCGAGCCGCGCAAGGGGCTGGACGTGCTCATCGAGGCGATGGCCCAGCCGTTCGCGCCGGACCTGCCGCTGGTCGTGGTCGGCCCGCGCGGCTGGGGCGAGGTCGACCTGACCGCGCTCGCCGACCGGCACGGCCTCGCGCCGGGCCGGCTGCACGTGCTCGGCCGGATCACCGACGCCGACCTGGCCGTGGTGCTGCGCCGGGCGACCGTGCTGGCCGCGCCGAGCCGCGCGGAGGGCTTCGGGCTGCCGGTGCTCGAGGCGATGGCGGTCGGCGTGCCGGTCGTGCACACCGACGTGCCCGCGCTGGTCGAGGTCGCCGGCGGGGCCGGGGTGTCGGTACGCCGGGGGGACGCGAAGGCGCTGGCCGCCGGACTGCGGGCGGTGCTGGACGACCCGGCGAGCACCGCGCGGCGGGTCGAGTCCGGGCGGTCCCGCGCACAGGCCTTCACCTGGGGGCACGCCGCGGCCGAGTTGTGGCGGCTGCACACGCGGTTCTTCGCGATGGCGAGCGTCCGGTAGCGGAAATCGTAGGTTTTTCACCCGGTCGGGCCAGGCGGCGGTGCGCGCGGTCGTAGTCTGCACGGGTGTCCGAACCGCGCGTGCTCATCGACGCGACCGCCGTGCCCGCGGATCGTGGGGGCGTCGGGCGCTACGTGGACTCGCTCGTCTTCGCGCTCGACTCCGACGGCGCGCCGATCACGGTGGTGTGCCAGCCGAGGGACGTCGAGCTCTACGGCCGCCTCGCGCCGGGATCCCGCGTCGTGCCGACCGCCGAGTCCAACGCGACCAGGACCGCGCGCCTGACCTGGGAACAGACCACGTTGCCCCGGCTGGTGCGCCGCCTCGGCGTCGACGTGCTGCACTCACCGCACTACACCACCGCGCTCGCCAACCCGGCCGCGTCCGTGGTCACCCTGCACGACGCCACGTTCTTCACCGACGCCGTGCTGCACCACTCGATCAAGGCCAGGTTCTTCCGCGCCTGGACCCGCACCGCGCTGGCCCGCGCCTCGCTGTGCGTGGTGCCCAGCGCCGCGACCGCCGCCGAACTCGGCCGCGTCGCCCGGGCCGACCCGCGCCGCCTGGAGATCATCCAGCACGGCGTGGACGCCGAACGGTTCCACGTGCCGACGCAGGAGGAGATCGCGGCCGCGCGTTCGCTGGTCGGGCTCGGGCCGGACGAGCGGTACGTCGCGTTCCTCGGTGCGCTGGAGCCGCGCAAGAACGTGCCCGCGCTGATCCGCGGGTTCGCGGCGGCCTGCCGGGGGCGTTCCGACCCGCCCGCCCTCGTGCTGGCCGGCCAGCCAGGGTGGGACCGCCAGGTCGAGCGCGCGCTGGACGACGTGCCGCACCGGCTGCGGGTGATCCGCGCCGGCTACCTGCCGTTCGGTGCGCTGGCCGGGTTCCTCGGCGGCTCGGAGCTGGTGGCGTACCCGTCGCTCGGCGAGGGCTTCGGCCTGCCGGTGCTGGAGGCGATGGCGTGCGGGGCGTGCGTGCTGACCACCCGTCGGCTGGCGCTGCCCGAGGTCGGCGGCGACGCGGTCGCGTACTGCGGCGTGGGTGCCGGCGACATCGCCGCCGCGGTGGCCGAACTGCTCGACGACCCCGGCCGGCGGGCGTTCCTGGCCGGGGCGGCGCAGCGGCGGGCGAAGGAGTTCTCCTGGCTGACGAGCGCCGAGGGGCACCGGGCCGCGTACGAGCGGGCACACCGGGTGCACCGGCGCGGGCGGTGACGGGCAGAATAGGGGGCCGTGCCCGCATCGAATCGTGCTGAGTATGGGTCCGGCCTGGCCGTCGTCGTCGTCACCTACTCGCCGGGGGAGACCCTGGACCGGTGTCTGGACACCCTCGGCAAGGCCACCACACGTCCGGTCCGGGTGATCCTCGCCGACAACGGCTCGACCGACGGCGCGCCCGAGCGGGCGGCGGCCGAGCGGGAGAACGTGGAGCTGCTGCGCACCGGCGGCAACCTGGGATACGGCACGGCCGCGAACCGGGGCGTGGCGGAGCTGGATGACTCGTTCGGGTGGGTGGTCGTCGCCAACCCGGACGTGGAGTGGTCGGACGGAGCGCTGGACGTACTGCTGGAGGCGGCCGAGCGCTGGCCGCGCGGGGGCGCGTTCGGGCCGCTGATCCGCGAGGTCAGCGGCGAGGTGTACCCGTCGGCGCGGCTGGTCCCGTCACTCGGTAGGGGGATCGGTCACGCGGTCGTGGGACGCGTGTGGCGGGGCAACCCGTGGACGACGGCGTACAAGCAGTCGGACACCGAGGTGGCGGAGCGGGTGGCCGGCTGGCTGTCCGGGTCGTGCCTGCTGATCCGCCGGGAGGCGTTCGACTCGGTGGAGGGGTTCGACCCGAGGTACTTCATGTACTTCGAGGACGTGGACCTGGGCGACCGGCTGGCGAAGGCGGGCTGGCAGAACGTGTACGTGCCGTCGGCGGAGGTCGTGCACATCCAGGGCCACTCCACGGCCCGCTCGTCCGACGCGATGCTGGCCGCGCACCACGACAGCGCGTACCGCTTCATCGCCGACCGGCACGAGGGTCTGCGCTGGGCCCCGGTCCGGCTGGCGGTGCGCGCCGGCCTGACCGCCCGGCTGAAGCTGGAGACCCGCAAGCCCTGACCGGGTCAGCCGTCCAGGCGGTCGGAGAGGCTGGTGCGCGGGGCGGGCGACGGCTTGGTCGTCGGGATGAGGCCGTCCAGTTCCTCCGGCTGGGTCGGCGGCTCCTGGCGGGCCTCGCGCTGCTGCCGAACGCGTTCGGCGTCCTCCAGGCGGCGCTGCCGCGAACGGATCCCCGGCGGCGCGCTCACCACCTCCGTCGTCGCCTCCTGGGCGATGGCGGGGATGTTCTCCGTCGACCGGGGGGACTGCTGCGGCAGCTCGGGGCGGCCACGGGCGACCGAACCGGGAACCACCATCGTGGCGTCCGGGTCGTTCTCCCGCTGGTCGTTCGCGTCCACGACCGTGCGGGGGATCTGCAGCGTGTTCGCGGCGTCCATCGGCGACACGGCGCTTTCGGGTGTCACCACGAAGGCGCCTCGCGCCCGAGCCCGCGCCAGGGCGGCGTCAGCCCGTTCACGGGGGTCCATGCGTCGACCACTCCCTGCAGCCGTGTCGATGTTCGTCCCCCAGCGTATTCCCATATTCGCCGCGCGTCAGCGAAGATCTGAAATCGATCACTCACCCGTGGACGGATGCGATGCTACATGTCCCGTCCGCGGTCACTTGACGTAATGACGAAAGCCGACAACGAGGACCCGGGAGGCCCGGTGGTTCGGTCCTGGTCAGCGGTGCCGAGATACCGCTGCCGGCTCCTGGTGGCGCGCCTGTCGATGGGCCGGCCGCCGACCATGCAGCTGGTCAACCTGGCCCTGGCGATCATCGGCGCCTGGTCGGTCCTCTACCAGCTGCTGAAGCTCCTGCTGCCCGGCGACGGCTCGTCCCTGGGACTCGTGCTCGCCGGCCTCGCCGCGCTCGGCGCCGCCGCGTCCTACCTGTGGGTCGGCGAGCGGCTCGCCGACGGTCTGCGCGCCGCCGACCTCGACCGGGTCGCCGAACTGGTGACCGAGTCGACGGCGCTGCTGCGTGCCTGCACCCCGACATCGTCGTCGACGCCGTCGAGGACCGGCTCAGGGAATTCGGCGCCCGGGCGGCCAAGCCGTGCGGTGCCGGCGGCCCCGGCGCGGTGTGGGCGACGCTCGTCGAACCGGACCGGCGGCGGGCCTACGTCGACGCGGTCACCGTGGCGGGCTGGTCGGTGCTGCCCGCGGCGCCGAGCGCGCTCGGCGTCCGGGTCACCTAGCCGGGGTCTCCAGGTCGGCGACGATCCGGGTGCTGGAGTCGGCCTTGTCGGTGCCGCCGATCCCGTAGAGCATCGCGATGTCGTTCCGGGCGCCGGCCGCGACCTCGTCCTCGGGCAGCGTGTTGATGTCCCGCCGGTCGCCGCCGTTGCAGAACTCGAGCTCGGTGTCCGGGTAGTCGGCCCGGATGATGTCGAAGGTGCCGTCGATGCCCGGCCCGTCCTCGACGGCGATGTACACCCGGTCGACGATCCGCAGCGCGCGGACGATCCTGGCCCGGATGTCCTCGGCCTGGATCACGCGGCCCTTCTTGATCAGCTGCTGGCGGTCGTTGTTGACCACGACGATCAGGTACCCGGACCGTGCCTGTGCCGCCTCGAACAGGTCGAGGTGCCCCTGGTGCAGCGGGTTGAAGTACCCGCTGACGATCGAGGCCTTCGCCGGTCGCTGCGGTTGGGTCATCGTCGAGGTCCTCCACTCGTGTCCTGGGGTACTCGCCAGCTTATCGAGGGCGGGCCGGCGGTAGGATCCGCAGGGTCATGCGGACGTTCACCCCAGGCTTCGCGCTCGAGCTGGCGACCGTGCTCGCGCCGCTGCGCCGGGGGCCCGGCGACCCGGCCTTCCGCCGCACCGACACCGGGGTGACCTGGCTCGCCGCGAACACCGCCGACGGCCCCGGCACGCTCGCCCTGCACCGCCGCGCCGGCGAGGTGGTCGGCGAGGCGTGGGGGCCGGGGGCGGGCGTGCTGCTCGACGGCATCCCCGCGCTGGTCGGCGCGGACGACGACGACTCCGACTTCCGCGCCCACCACCCGCTGGTCGCCGACCTCCGGAACCGGATGCCGGCGCTGCGGCTCGGGTCGACCGGGCGGGTGTGGGACCCGCTGGTGGCGTCGATCCTGGAGCAGAAGGTCACCGGCATCGAGGCGCACCGCTCGTGGCGCGAACTGTGCCGCCGCTTCGGCGAGCCGGCGCCCGGGCCGGCGCCGGACCGGATGCGGGTGCCGCCGACCCCGGCCGCGGTGCTGGCCATCCCGGACTGGGAGTGGCACCGCGCGGGTGTGGACCTGGCCCGCCGGCGCGCGATCGTGGCCGCGGCGCGGGTGGCGCCCCGGCTGGAGCGGGCGGCGTCGGTGCGCGGCCGGGCGGGCCGCGACCTGCTGCGCACCGTGCCGGGCGTCGGGTTCTGGACCGCGGCCGAGGTGGCCCAGCGCGCCTGGGGCGACGCGGACGCGGTCAGCGTCGGCGACTTCCACATCCCGAGCATCGTCGGCCACGCACTGCTCGGCCGGAAGCTCGACGACGCCGGGATGCTCGACGTGCTCCGCCCCTACGCCCCGCACCGGCACCGCGTGGTCCGCTACCTGGAGGCCGCCGGCAGCACCCGCCCCCGATTCGGCCCCCGCCTCTCCCCGCGCGACTACCGCGCCATCTGAGCCGGCAGGGCGGCGGCCACCATGCCGGCCAGGCCGCTGGCGCCGTCCGGGTCCGGGAGCGCGGTGAGCGGCCACCAGCGCAGGTCCAGGGACTCGTCGCTGCGCACGTGCTCCGCGCCCGCGGGTGCGCGCACCAGGAACCGCACGTCGAAGTGCCGGGTCGGCACGCCGAGCGAGCAGGTGATCGGGTGCACGTCGACGTGCACCGGCGTCGACTCGATCGTCAGGCCCTCGATGCCCGACTCCTCGGTGGCCTCCCGCAGCGCCGCCCCGGCGAGCGTCGAGTCCGACGCCTCGCAGTGCCCGCCCAGCTGGAGCCACGCGCCGACCCGGGGGTGCAGTGTCAGCAGCACCTGCTCACCGGCGGCGTCCAGGACCAGGGCCGACGCCGTGATGTGCCCCGGCTCGCACGAGCGGGCGCACGCGTCCGGCCGCGCGGCCAGGAACCCCAGGAACGCCTCGCGCAGCGACTCCTGCGCGGGGGACGCCGGGCGCCAGGCGGAGAGCGTCGCCGTCGCGTCCTGGTGCAGGGTCATCGCCGCAGGTACCTCTCGTCCGACTCGGCCACCGCGCGCGGGGTGAGCGGCCCGTCCAGCGGGTGCCCGACCGCGACCGCGCCCAGCGGCTCCCAGTCCGCCGGCAGCTCCAGGATCTCCCGCGCCGACGGGGCCACCGGCACCCAGCACGACCCCAGCCCCTCGGCCGCCAGCGCCACCAGCAGGGCCTGCACCCCCGCACCGCCCTCGGCCCGGTCACCGCCGCCCTGGAACGGCACCTCGCCACCGGTTCGGTCCGGCGCCCCGCCGCCGGTAACGACCGGCACCACGACCTCCGGCGCCCCGTACAGCACGTCGCCGCCGGTCTCGTCGAGCAGCCGTTTGCGCCGCGCCCGGTCGGCCACGTGCACGAACCGCACCGGCAGCCCATCGGGCACCGCCGCCACCGCGCGCCGCAGCACGTACTCCTCGACCGGCTCGTCCAGGAACGCCCGCGTCGGCCGGCACAGCGGAAGCGCCTCGCGCCTGCCCTGGGCCAGCGCCTCCTCGGTGCCCAGCCGGAACAGGTCCTCCTCGACCGGCCGCACCAGCTCCCGCGCGGTCGACGTCGCCGACGGCACCACCGACATCCCGCGCACCACCGCAACCGGCAGCGCGCCCAGCTTGCCCTTCACCAGGTCCGCGGCCGACGCCAGCTCGTCGGCCACCGCGATCTCGGTCACCGCCAGCTCGTTGCCCTGCCGGTCGACCTGCCCCCGGTAGCCGTGCAGCACCCGCAGCCCGGACGCGCCGATCGCCACGTCGGTCTGCCCGACTCGCCAGGCCCGGCCCATCGTGTCGGTCACCACCACCGCGACCTCGACGCCCAGCCGCTCGCGCAGCCCC
Organism: Actinophytocola gossypii; assembly: GCF_025165815.1. Classification (GTDB taxonomy): domain Bacteria; phylum Actinomycetota; class Actinomycetes; order Mycobacteriales; family Pseudonocardiaceae; genus Actinophytocola; species Actinophytocola gossypii. Next base: position 180,994 of record NZ_JAFFZE010000017.1, read on the forward strand.
TCGCGCAGCGCGAGCGCAGAGGCGTCCGGGTCGTACGGCAGCAGCGCCAGCTCGTCACCGGCCACATTGGACGCGTCCACACCGGACGCCGCCTGCACGATGCCCAGGCGGTTCTCAGTGATCAGCGTCCGTTCCTTGCGCGCGATCACGCGCACCGACTCCTCGAACACCAGCCGGCGGCGGATCCGGTCCCGCTCATCGGGGTCGGCCGGCACCCGCACCAGCCGGGACTCCACTTTGGACACGATCTTGCTGGTGACCACGACCACGTCCCCGGACCGCAGCCAGCGCGCGGCGTCGGCGATCGCGCCGGTCAGGTCGTCGCCGGGGCGGAACTCGGGCAGGCCCTCGACCGGCAGGATCTCGACGCGCCCGGGCGCCGCGTGGTCACCGTGGTCACTCACCGGACACCCCGCCCACCGCGAACGCCGCCCGCACCATGTCGGCCGTCGCGTCCACGTCCGACATCAGCAGCGGCACCGCGCGCACCTCGACGTCCGGCACCTCGGCCGGGTCGCCGGTGTGCACGAGCCACCCGTCGAGCAGCCCGTCGTTCCGCCGCGAGCCGTAGTGCCGGCCGACCGCCTCGGCGGTGGTGTCCACGCCGATCGCGGTCAGGCAGGCGTCGGCCATCCCGCGCACCGGGCGGTTCTCCACGATCGGCGACACGCCGACCACCGGGGCCTCGGTCTTCGCCAGCGCGTCGCGCACCCCCGGCACGGCCAGCACCGTGCCGACGCTCACCACCGGGTTCGACGGCGCGAACAGCACCACGTCCGCGCCGGCCACCGCGTCCAGCACCCCGGGTGCCGGCGCGGACTCCTCGGCCCCGACCGGCACGATCGAGTGCGCGGGCAGCGCGGCCCGGTGCCGGATCCACCACTCCTGGAAGTGGATCGCGGTGCGCTCACCGGAGTCCGGATCGTCCACGACGACGTGCGTCTCCACCCGGTCGTCGGACATCGGCAGCAGCGTCACCCCCGGCCGCCAGCGCGCGCACAGCGCCTCGGTGACCGCCGACAGCGGGTAGCCGGCCCGCAGCATCCTGGTGCGGACCAGGTGCGTGGCGATGTCCCGGTCGCCGAGGCCGAACCACTCCGAGCCGGCGTCGTAGGCGGCCAGCTCGTCCTTGACCGTCCAGGTCTCGCCGGTGCGGCCCCAGCCGCGCTCGGTGTCGATGCCGCCGCCGAGCGTGTACATGCAGGTGTCGAGGTCGGGGCAGATCCGCAACCCGTGCAGCCACACGTCGTCACCGGTGTTGACCAGCGCGGTCACCTCGTGGCCCGGCCCGAGCGCGTGCTTCACCCCCTGCAGGAACCGCGCGCCACCGACCCCACCGACCACCACAACGACCTTCACACCGGCGATCCTCTCAGCGCCAGAAGAAGAACGCGTAGTTGCCCACGTCGCTCAGGAACTCGTCGCCGCCGACCAGGCCGAACACCCCGTCGGCGAGCCCGAAGAAGGCCTGGCCGACGGCCGGGATCCCGATCAGCACGGCGAACAGGATCAGCGGCGCCCACGGCCGGGCCTTCGCGCCGAACCGCTGCGCCTCCCAGGACAGGTACGGCTCGATCGCGCCCCAGCCGTCCAGGCCGGGGATCGGCAGGATGTTGAGCACGAACGCGAGCACCTGCAGCAGCGCGAGGAACGACAGCGCGCCGCCGAGCGCCGTCGACGGCTGGAACACCCCGACCGCGACGATCAGCAGCAGGCCGATCGCCAGGTTCGAGAACGGCCCGGCGAGCGAGACCATCGAGTCGACGCGCTTCGAGCGCAGCGCGTGGTGGTTGATCCACACCGCGCCGCCGGGCAGCGGGATGCCGCCGATCGCGAGCAGCAGCAGCGGCAGCACCAGGCTGAACACCGGGTCGGTGTAGCGGCGCGGATCCAGGGTCAGGTAGCCCTTGAAGTACACCTCGCGGTCGCCGCCGCGGTAGGCCACGATCGCGTGACCGAACTCGTGCAGGCACAGGGACACCCCCCAGCCGCCGATCACCAGCAGGAACGTGCCCAGTTGGACGGCCCAGCCCGGGTCGCCGGCGAAGTAGTTCTCCGGCTGGCCGAAGGCGACGAGCAGGCCACCCGCGACGGCGACCGCGAGGATGGCGAGGAACACCGGCGACGGCCGGATCGCTGAGCGCTGCACACCCCGAGTGTGCCAGTGTGGCGGGACACACCCGTTCACCGGTTGCGCGCTGGTCCAGTGGATGGTTTTCCGTTCGCCCCAATAGGGCATCACCCGGCCGGGTGCTTCGCTTGACGCGCCGCGATGACACGGGTGTAATCACATCGATGTCATTCGCCGGTGAGAGGGCGAGTGGTGTCCGCCAACCCGGGGAGCGCGAAAGGCGAGGAGGCGGACGGGCCATGACTCTGGAGATCAGGGCGCAGGAAATCAGCGATGGGAGTCGCGTCGTGGAGTGTGGGGAGCACTCGCACGAGGAGCTGGGTGTTCTGGCCGAGCTGTTCGACGAGGCCGAAGAGCAGGAGTGGCAGGAGCGTGCCCTGTGCGCGCAGACCGACCCGGAGGCGTTCTTCCCCGAGAAGGGTGGATCGACCAGGGAGGCCAAGCGCATCTGTCAGGGGTGTGAGGTGCGCGCCGAGTGCCTGGAGTACGCGCTCGCGCACGACGAGCGGTTCGGCATCTGGGGCGGGTTGTCCGAACGGGAGCGGCGCAAGCTGAAGAAACGCGTGATCTAGCCGAGATTAACGCGAGGGCCGTTCATGGCATCTTGTGCGAATGCCTCGTCACGGCCCGCGGAGTAGTGCGCCGGTACTGCGCACCGCTCCGGTGCTCGCGGTACTGGTGTGCCACGACGGCGAGGACTGGCTGCCGGCCGCGCTCGCGGCCCTGCGTGCGTCCACCCCGCGGCCCCGGCACGTGCTGGCCGTCGACACCGGTTCGCTGGACGCCACCCCCCGACTGCTCGACGACGCGGCGGGCGGCGCGGAACCCGTGCTGCACGGCGTGCTCACCCTCGACCGCGGCACCGGTTTCGCCGCGGCCGTGCACGCGGCCGTCGCGGTCGCCGTCGAACGCTGGGGCGACCAGCACGACGGCTGGATCTGGGTGCTGCACGACGACAGCGCCCCGGAACCCGACTGCCTGGCCACCCTGCTGAGCGTCGCCGACGCCTCACCGGCGGCCGGCGTGCTCGGCCCGCTCGCGCTGGACTGGCACGACCCGAGGCTCGTGGTCGAGGCCGGGCTGTCCACCGACGCGTCCGGGCACCGGCAGACCGGCATCGGACCGTCCGAACTGGACTGGGACCGGCTCGGCCGCGGGCACCGGTACGGGCAGAGCACCGAGGTACTCGCGGTCCCGTCGGCCGGTTTGCTGGTGCGGCGCGAGCTGTGGAGCGCGCTCGGCGGCTTCGACCCCGCGATCCCGCTGCTGCGCGAGGACATCGACTTCGGCTGGCGGGCGAACTGGGCCGGCTCGGTCGTGCTGTGCGTGCCGTCCGCGCGGCTGCGGCACGTCCGCGCGGTGCCCACCGGGGTACGCGGCGCCGGGGCCGCGCGCGCCGGGGGGTCGGTGCGGGCGGTGGACCGCGCGCAGGGGCTGCGGACGTTCCTGGTCAACTGCTCGACGTTCTCGTTCCTGGTCGGCCTGCCTCGACTGGCCGTGCTGTGCGTGGTGCGCGCGCTCGGGTTCGCGATGCAGCGCCGGCTCGACGACTGCCGGGCGGAACTGCGCGCGCTCGGGTACGTACTCGGCGGGCGCGCGGGGCTGCGGGCGGCGCGGGCGAGCCGGCGGGGCGCGCTCGAGGTGCGCTCGGTGCGCGGGCTGTTCACCAGCCGCCTCACCCGCCTGCGCAACACGGTCGGCGCGGCCGTCGCCCACCTGGTGCGCCGCCGGGTGGAGGCCGACGCCGCGCTCGGCCGGCTGCCCGACACCACCGACGGCGACGCGGTGCTGTTGCCCGCCGAGCCGGCCGTGCCCCTGGTCGGACCGCAGGCCCTGCCCGCCGGCGCGGGTGGTCGGCCCAGGCGCACGGCCGGGCTGCGGCGGCCGACCACGTCGGTCGGCGTGCCGGTCGAGCTGCCGAACCCCGCGCTGCCGGACGGGTTCCGCCCGTCGCCGGGCCGCCGGCCGTCGCCGGTGCCGCGCGACGGATCGCGGCCGGCGCCGCCCGACCTGGTGCTCGTGCGGGTCGACCGGGCACGGCTGGCCAGGCAGGTGCTGCTCGCGCCGCCGGTGCTGCTGGTGACGGCGTTGCTGGCGTTCGGCCTGGTGGCCAACGCCGACCGGCTCGGCCTCGACCTGGCCGGCGGGCGGTTGCTGCCGGTACCCGACCTCGCCGCCACCTGGGCGGCGTACCTGGACACCTGGCACCCGGTCGCCGGCGGCACCGCCGCGCCCGCGCCGGCCGCGCTCGCGGTGCTCGGCGTGCTCGGGGCGGTGTTCGCGCCGCTCGGCGGGCCGGCGGCCGCGGTGGCGGTGCTGTTCCTCGGCAGCCTGCCGCTGGCCGGGCTCGGTGCGTACGTGGCGACCCGGCGGCTGCCGGTGCACCGCTGGGTGCGGGCGCTGGTCGCGGCCGCGTACGCGCTGCTGCCCCCGGGAACCGAGGCCGTCGCGCATGGCCGCTTGGACGTGGTGGTCGCACACGTGCTGCTGCCGCCGGTGACCGCGGGGATCGTGGCGCTGCTGGGGCGGGCGCGCACGGACTCGGCACGCTGGCTGTCCACCGCGGCGACGTCGGCGATCGGGCTCGCGGTGCTGGGCGCGTTCACGCCGCTGGTGCACCTGCTGCTGGTCGCGTACGCGCTGGCCGGGTTCGTCCTGGTGCCCGGCAGGCGGGGCGACGGCCGTCGACGGGTGACGGCCCTGTTCGTGCTGGTACTGATGCCGCTGGCGCTCCTGCTGCCGTGGCCGGCGGTACTCATCCAGCACCCGGGCGTGGTCCTGCACGGCGTCGGAGCGGTGGGCGTGCTCGGCGGTCCGCTGCCGTGGACCGGCCTGGTCGTGGTGGTGGCGGTACTCGCCGGCCTCGTGATCCGCCCCGGCCGCGCGGTCCTCCCCGGCCTCGCGCTCGCGCTGCTCGGTGCCCTCGCGGTCACGCTGGTCCTGGGCGTACCCGCCGCCCCCGTGACCGGCGGCCCCGCCGAGACCGGCTGGCCCGGCGCCCCCCTCCTGGTCGCCGGCTGGGGCCTGCTGCACGCCCTCCTGGCCACCTGCCGAGCGCGCCCACCCGCCTCCCGCGCCACGGACGTACTCCCACAACCCGCGAGTCGTACGTTCCCGTCCGGCGAGTCCGACGTTCCGGGAACGTACGACTCGCGCGCCGGGACCGTACGACTCGCGCGCCGGGACCGGACGACTCGCGGGGGGGGGGGGGGGGTGGGGCGGGGGGGGGGCGGGGTGCTGGCGGTGGGGGCGTTCGTGGGGCGGGTGGGGCCGCTGGACGACGCGGGCGGGTTGGGGCTGGCGACCACGCTGGACCGGGAGCTGGCGGAGACCGGGCGCGGGGTGCTGGTGCTGCCGAGGGACGGGGAGCCGGCGCGGATGACGGCCGGGCGGCTGCCGATGTTCGGGGACGACGCGCTGCCGCCGGTCGACGCGGGGGTGAGCCTGGCGCGGCTGGTCGCCGGGTTCGGTGACGCGGAGCAGGTGCCGGTGGCGGTGGCGGACGCGGCCGCGGCGGGCGTGCTGTTCGTCGTCGCGCCGGACGCGGGGGCGGGGGAGGTGATCGCGGACGCGGCGGGGGACCTGGTCGCGGGCGCCCCGGCCACCGAGGACGGGCGGCCGGTGCTGCGGCTCCAGCCGGCCGCCGGGCAGGTCACGCTGCTGTCCCCGGAACAGGCCAGGCGCGCGATCACCGGGAGCCCGCCGCCGACCGAGCTGGGCGCCCCGGGGATCGTGCCGGTCGACGCGTGGCCGCCGTCGGTGGCGGTACGGGTGTCGGACGGGCCGGGCGGACGGCTGCTGGTCGTCGCGGCGGAGGAGGAGCCGGGGTGGCGGGCCACCGTCGACGGGCGCGAGGTGCCGGTGGTGCGGGCCTGGGGTCACCTGGTCGGCGTGCCGCTGGGTACCAGCGCCGCCGAGGTGCGGGTCGAACAGCCGACCGCGCTGCGCGGCGTGCTCCTGCTGATCCAGGCGGCGATGGCCCTGTTCGTCCTGCTCACCGCGATCCCCGGCCGCCGGCAGGTCAGCCGTCGCCCTCGATGACGCCGGGGTCGAGGTTGAGGTAGTTGGCGACCTGCTCCACCAGGACGTGGTGCACCAGGTCGGCCAGGTCGGCGCCGTCGCGGGCGCGGGCCTCCAGCGGACGGCGGAACACCACGATCCGCGCCTTCGTCGGCTGTCCGCGCCGGTCGACGCCCGCCGGCACCAGCCGGGCCAGCGGCACCCCGCCGTCGGCGAGCAGGCCGTCCTGCGGGCGTTCCGTCTCCCGCACGTCCGGCACGTCGTCCACGGCGATGTCCAGGTCGGTCAGCTCGGTGCGCCAGCGTGCCTCGATCGGGTCCAACGCGGCCAGCACCAGCGCGTCGAACCGCTCGGCGCGGGTGGACGCGGCGGGCAGCGTCGGCGGGTACAGCGACCCGCGCAATCCGCGCCCGTGCCGGTCCCGGTTGCGGCGGGGGGTGGACACCACGCGAGGGTACTCGGGCCGGTAACCCGCCAGACCCGCCCGGTGTGGCTACCTGCCGGAAGGCTCGCGAAGCGCTATCGTCCTGGATCGTGCGGAGCGTGCGGAAGTGTTCCCGGACCGGGTGCGGCAACCCGGCGGTGGCGACGCTGACCTACGCCTACGCCGACTCGACCGCGGTCGTCGGCCCGCTCGCCACCTACTCCGAGCCGCACAGCTACGACCTCTGCGAGGAGCACGCGCTGCGGCTGACCGTGCCCCGCGGCTGGGAGGTCGTCCGGCACGACGGCGAGTTCGCCGCCCCGGAGCCAAGCGTCGACGACCTGACCGCGCTCGCCGAGGCCGTCCGCGAGGCGGGCCGCCCGGACCGCCCGGTCGAGGCCCCGGAGCCGGCCACCGGCGGCGGCCGGCGCGGCCACCTGCGCGTCCTGCCCGATCCGGTGACCGAGTAGGTGACCGAGTAGAAGGCCGGTAATACCCCGACCTGCCCCGACCGCACCCGCGCGCCGGTAGGCTTTCGGGCAAATCCGCTGACCATGGGAGCACTGGTGCGTGACCTGTCCGGCGTCTTCAAGGCCTACGACATCCGCGGGATCGTCGGTGAGCAGCTCGACGCCGACGTCGTGCGTGACATCGGCGCGGCGTTCGCCCGCCGGGTGCACGAGGCGGGCGCGATCGTCATCGGCCACGACATGCGCGCGTCCTCGCCCGAACTGGCCAGCGCCTTCGCCGACGGCGCGCTCCAGGAGGGCGTCGACGTCGTCATGATCGGGCTCGCCAGCACCGACATGCTCTACTACGCCTCCGGGCACCTCGACCTGCCCGGCGCCATGTTCACCGCGAGCCACAACCCGGCCAAGTACAACGGGATCAAGCTCTGCCGCGCCGGCGCCGCCCCGGTCGGCCAGGACAGCGGCCTCACCGACATCCAGCGCGAGGTCGAGGCCGGCACGCCGCCGACCCAGGGCCGCAGGCCGGGCACGCTGGAGACCCGCGACATGCTCGCCGGCTACGTCGCCTACCTGCGCGAACTCGTCGACCTGTCCGGCAGCCGCCCGCTGAAGGTCGTGGTCGACGCCGGCAACGGCATGGGCGGGCACACCGTGCCGGCCGTGTTCGACGGCCTGCCGATCGAGGTCGTGCCGATGTACTTCGAGCTCGACGGCACCTTCCCCAACCACGAGGCCAACCCGCTCGACCCGAAGAACATCGTCGACGTGCAGGCCAAGGTCCGCGAGGTAGGCGCCGACGCCGGCCTGGCGTTCGACGGCGACGCCGACCGCTGCTTCGTGGTCGACGAGCGCGGCGAGCCCGTCCCGCCGTCGGCGATCACCGCGCTGGTCGCCGTGCGCGAGCTGGCCAAGGACCCGGGCGGCGCGATCATCCACAACCTGATCACCTCCAAGGCCGTGCCGGAGATCGTCGCCGAGCACGGCGGCAAGCCGGTCCGCACCCGCGTCGGGCACTCGTTCATCAAGGAGGAGATGGCGCGCTCGGCGGCCATCTTCGGCGGCGAGCACTCCGCGCACTACTACTTCCGCGACTTCTGGCGCGCCGACACCGGCATGCTCGCCGCGATGCACGTGCTCGCCGCGCTCGGCGAGCAGGACGGCACCCTCTCCGCCCTGACCTCGGCCTACAGCCGCTACGCCGCGTCCGGCGAGATCAACTCGACGGTCGACGACCAGACCGCCCGGATGGCCGCGGTCAAGGAGGCGTTCGGCGCGCGCGACGGGGTACGCACCGACGAACTCGACGGGCTGACGGTGGAGCTGCCCGGCGGCGGATGGTTCAATCTGCGGCCGTCCAACACCGAGCCCCTGCTTCGGCTGAACGTCGAGGCGGCCGACGAGGACGCCGTGGCCGCGCTGCGCGACGAGGTGCTGGCCATCGTCCGCGCCTGACCCAGGGAGGAGCCACTCATGGCCGTTCAACTGGACCCGAGGCTGCTGGAGATCCTGGCCTGCCCCTCGGACGACCACGCCCCGCTCACCACCGGCAGCCCCACCGATCCGGACGCGGACGTGCTCACCTGCACCTCCTGCGGGCGCCAGTTCCGCGTCGAGGACGGCATCCCCGTGCTGCTGCTCGACGAGGCGGTCCATGGGCCGACCGAACCGGATGCCGACAAGTGAGTGCCGCGGTTGACGACTCGCTCCTCGACGACCTGGACCGGATCGCCGAGGTCGACGTCGATGGCCTGCTGCACGCCGCCGCGCTGGCCGGCGCGCAGGTCCGGGCCACCGTCGAGGGAGCGCGGGAGGCCGGCCTCGAGCGCTACGCCGAGTCGACGCCGCGCGCGCTCGTCCTGATCACCCGGCCCGGCCTGAGCCCGTGCGTGTCGAAGCTGCTGTGGGCGCTGCTCGGCAAGGCCTGCCCGGTGCCGGTGGTGCTCACCGACACCGCGCCGCCGTGGCTCGGCCCGCTGGACCTGGTGCTCGCGCACACCGACGACCCCGGCGACCACGAACTGGCCGAGTCGGTCGACCGGGCCAGCCGCTACGGCGCCGGCGTGGTGCTGACCGCGCCCGAGGACGGCCCGGTCGCCGCCGCGGCCGCCGGGCGGGCGGTGCTGATCCCCCCGCGCGTGCCGGTGCCGCCCGGGTTCGGCTTCACCCGCGCGCTCGCCGGCGGCCTGGTCGCCGCGAGCACGCTCAACCTGCTGCGCACCGACCTCTACCAGCTGGCCGACGAGCTGGACCGCGAGGCGGAGCGCGACCACATGCAGCACGAGACGTTCGTCAACCCGGCCAAGTCGCTCGCGCTGCGCCTGGCCGAGCGCACCCCGCTGCTGTGGGGCCTCGACGACGTGGCGACCGGCGTGGCGTGGTTCGCCGCCCAGGTGATCGGCACCCACACCGACCTGGTCTGCGACGTCGCCGCCTACCCGCAGGCCGCGAGCCGCACCGCCCTGCACCGCGCCGCCACGCACGCGTCGGCCAACACCGACATCTTCGCCGACCCGGACGACCTCGACCCGGCCCAGGTCTCTCCGCTGCGGGTGTTCCTGCTCGCCGTGTCCGCCGCCGCCGTCGACCCGGTGCGCCGGCTCGCGGTCGACACCTTCCCCGCCGCCGACCTGCTCGCCCCCGCCGAGGAGCTCACCGCCGACGAGCCGGCGTGCGCCGCGGTGCTCGCCCTGCGTTTCCAGCTGGCCGCCCTGTACCTGGGGCTCGCGTCCGGCACCACCGGCGGCAGCACGTCCTACTACGCACCGGCCCGGCCCAGGGAGCATCCGTGAGCGAGCACCGAGCCTGCGAGGGGCTGTCACCGTGCAACGGCTGAAGAACCGGGTGCGCCCGTATGCCTGGGGTTCGCGCACCACGATCGCCGCGCTGCTCGGCCGCGAGGTCCCGGCCCCGCACCCGGAGGCGGAGCTGTGGTTCGGCGCGCACCCCGGCGACCCGTCCTCGATCGTGTACGACGACGGCACCGAGCAGTCGCTGCTCGACGTGCTCGCCGGTGACCCGGTCGGCCAGCTCGGGTCGGCCGTCGCCGAGCGGTGGGGCGAGCGGCTGCCGTTCCTGCTGAAGGTGCTGGCCGCCGAGGAGCCGCTGTCGCTGCAGGCACACCCGTCCGCCGACCAGGCCGCCGAGGGCTGGGCGCGCGAGGAGAAGGCCGGCATCCCGCGCGAGGCCGGCAACCGCAACTACCCGGACCCGACCGCGAAGCCAGAGCTGCTGTGCGCGCTCACCGAGTTCCACGCGCTGGCCGGGTTCCGCGACCCGGCCCGCACGGTCGAGCTGCTGCGCGCGATCGAGACCCCGGCGCTCGCCCCGTACGTCGAGCTGCTCGCCGGCGAACCGGACGGCGAGGGCCTGCGGGCGCTGTTCACCACCTGGATCACCCTGCCCCAGCCGGCGATCGACGCGCTGGTGCCGGACCTGCTCGATGCCTGCGTCACCCACGTCAAGGAGCACGGCGAGTTCGAGCTGGAGTGCCGCACGGTGCTGGAGCTGGGCGAGCGCTACCCCGGCGACTCGGGCGTGCTGGCCGCGCTGCTGCTCAACCGGCTGGTGTTGGAGCCGGGCGAGGCGATCTTCCTGCCGGCCGGGAACCTGCACACCTACCTGCACGGCACCGGGGTCGAGGTGCTGGCGAACTCGGACAACGTGCTGCGCGGCGGGCTCACCCCCAAGCACGTCGACGTGCCGGAGCTGTTGCGGGTACTGGATTTCGGCTTCGCCGACATGCACGTGTGCACCGGGGAGCCGGCCGGGCCGAGGCGGGTGTACCGGACCGAGGCGCCGGAGTTCGAGCTGTCCCGCATCGAGTGGGCCGACGGCGAACCCCGCGGCGAGGTGAAGCTCGAGGGCGGCGCGCCGCGGATCGTGGTGTGTGTCGACGGCGGCGTGCGGGTGGAGTCGGTGGACGGGCGCGCCCTGGACCTGACGCGCGGCGGGTCGATGTGGCTGCCCGCCGCGGACCCGGACGTGGTGCTGACGCCGACCGACGACGGTCACGTCCGCGTGTTCGCGGCCACGGTCGGTTCGGCCCGGTAGGCTTCCGCCCGGACTTTGACCGAACCGGGCAGGGGGTAGGGCCGTGGCAGCAGGAGGCGGGACGAAGGCGATTCTCGCCGCGCTCTTCGCGAACGCGGGGATCGCGGTGGCGAAGTTCGTCGGCTTCCTGATCACGGGTTCGTCGTCGATGCTGGCCGAGTCGGTGCACTCGGTGGCCGACACGTCCAACCAGGGTCTGCTGCTGCTCGGCCAGAAGACGTCCCGCCGCAAGGCGACGCGCGAGCACCCGTTCGGCTTCGGCCGGGACCGGTACTTCTACTCGTTCATCGTCGCGCTGATGCTGTTCAGCCTGGGCTCGGCGTTCGCGATCTACGAGGCCGTCCACAAGCTGCAGCACCCCGAGGACCTGAACTCGCCGATGGTCGCGGTGGTGATCCTGGTGGTCGCGATCGCCCTGGAGACCTACAGCTTCCGCACCGCGATCGTCGAGTCCCGCAAGGTCAAGGGCGACGCGTCGTGGTGGCAGTTCATCCGCCAGTCCAGGACGCCGGAGCTGCCGGTGGTGCTGCTGGAGGACGCCGGCGCGTTGTTCGGCCTGGTCTTCGCCCTGTTCGGCGTGGGCCTGGCGGTCATCACCGGCGACCCGATGTGGGACGGCGTCGGCACCCTGATGATCGGCATCCTGCTCGGGATCATCGCGATCACCCTGATCATCGAGATGAAGAGCCTGCTGATCGGCGAGGGCGCCACCCCCCGCGAGTCGGAGCTGATCGACAAGGCCGTCGTCGGCGGCCGCGTCCAGCGCCTGATCCACATCCGCACCCAGTACATCGGCCCGGACGAGCTGCTGGTCGCCGCGAAGATCGCCCTCGAGCCCGGCCTGCCCCTGGCCGACGTCGCCCAGGAGATCGACGCCGCCGAGGGCCGGGTCCGCGACGCCGTCCCGGCCGCCCGGCTGATCTACCTGGAACCGGACCTGGACCGCACCACCACCCGTGCTTGACGGGTAATGCGGAGGCTTCGTGCGTACAACCATCGACATCGATGACGCACTGATGGCGGAGGCCATGGCGGCGTCGGGAACGACGACCAAGAAGGTGACCAAGAAGGCGTTGCGGGGCACGGTCGACTGGGTGGGCGACCTCGACGAGGTGCGATGAGGCTGTGACGTTCCTCTGTCTGGACGTCGGGTCCACTTGGACGAAGGGGGCGCTGGTCGCCGCCGACGGGACGCTGCTCGGCACCGCGCAGCATCGGACGACGCCGCCGGAGGTGTTGGACGGGGTCGGTGCGGTGCGGGAGGCGCTCGACCCGGAGGCGAGTGTGCTCGCGTGTTCGTCGGCCGGTGGCGGGTTGCGGCTGGCCGTGGTCGGGCAGGAGCGGTTGGTCAGTGTGGAGGCCGGGTACCGGGTGGCGCTGTCGGCGGGCGCGAAGGTCGTGCACGTGTTCGCCGGGTCGCTCACGCCGGCCGACGTGCGGAGCGTGCGCGCGGCGGCACCGGACGTGCTCCTGCTGGTCGGCGGGACCGACGGCGGCGACGACACCGTCCTGCTGCACAACGCCGCCCGGCTCGCGGCCGCCCGGATCGCGGTGCCGGTCGTGTTGGCCGGCAACGTCGACGCCCGGGCGGCGGCCCTCGCGGCGCTGGCCGGGCGGCGCGTCGTGCCGGCCGCGAACGTCCTGCCCGACGTCGGCGAGCTCGCGCCAGGGCCGGCCCGCGCGGCGATCCGTGACGTCTTCCTGCGGCACGTCATCGGCGGCAAGGGCCTGTCCCGCGGCCCCCGCTTCCGCCGCCTCGTGCGCACGGTCACCCCGGACGCCGTGCTCTCCGCGGTCTCCCGCCTCGCCGCGTCGGGTGACGACGAGCGGGGCGCCGTGCTCGTGGTCGACGTCGGCGGGGCCACCACCGACGTCTACTCGGCGGTGTCCTCGGCGGAGTCCGGGGTGCACGCGGTGGCGCTGCCCGCCGACCGGCGTACCGTCGAGGGCGACCTGGGCATGCGGGTCAGCGCGCCGACCGTGGTCGCCGAGGCCGTCGCGGAACGCCTGCTCCGGCCCGGCGAGCTGGCCGAACCGGCCCGGGCCAGGCACGACGACGTCGACCTCGTACCGTCCACACCGGACGAGTCCGAAGTGGATATGCGGATCGCCTGTCTCGCGGTGACTCTGGCGGTGCGCCGCCACCTCCGGATGGTCGACGGCAACCTCGGCCCGCACGGTGCCGGGCGGCTCGTCCTGTCCGGCGGGGTGTTCCGGCACACCGCGGACCTGCCCGCCGTCGAGGCCGCCCTGCGCGACACGCTCGGCGCGGTCCTGCGCAACGCCACCGTGACCGTCGACCGGCGGGGCGTCCTCGGCCCGGCCGGCCTGCTCGCCCAAGCCGGCCACGAACGCGCCGCGGACGGGCTGCTCGCGACGCTCTAACGCGTCAGCAGCGACTCGAACCCGGCCACCGACGGCTCCGCCGGATCCAGCCCGGCGGCCATCGCCACCGCGCGGTCCCACTCGGGGTCGGCCGAGTAGTTCGCGTGCCCCTGCACCCCGGGCGTCCAGCGCCGGCCAGGCACCGGTCCGGGCGCCGGATCCGGCAGCCAGTGGTCGAGGCCGAGCACCAGCGCGCCGTGCGGGGCCCGGACCGCCTCCGGCAGCGGTCCGCTCGTGCCGTCCGGCCGGAAGCCGATGCCCAGCAGGCGGTCGTCGTACACCTGTTGCCCCCACGTGGTCACCGCGCCGCCGAGCGGATCGGTGCCCCGGCACAGCGCCCGCCACCGGGTGCCGAGCTCGCCGGCCAGCCCGCCGAGCGCCGAGTGCGGCAGCACCGCCGGGAACGCCCGCGCGTACGCCCACCGCAGCTGGGACCCGACCGTGACCAACCCGATCCGGCGACGCTCCGGCTCGTTCACCGAGTTCAGCAGCCGCGCCGCCGCCACCGCGACCAGCAGGCTCCCGTGGCTGTCACCGGCGAGCACCACCCGCGCACCCGGCTCGCGCAGGTGCTCGACGGTCCGCGCGGCCAGCTCCGGCGCCACCTTCATCGCGTAGCAGGGCGGCACGATCGGATGCGCCTCCCTCGGCCAGAACGACGCCAGGTCGGCCAGCACCCCCAGCCGCCGCGCCGCCTCCGGTGCCCTGGCCGCGTTGTGCACCGCCCGCAGCAGCGCGCCGGCCAGCACCCCGAGCGTCAGCACGCCCAGCGCCGACAGCGGCCCCGTCCACGCCGGCAGCACGACCCCGGCCAGCCGGTTGACGATCGCCACCGCCGCGCCGGCGCAGAGCACGCCCGCCCCGGCCAGCACCACGTGGTGCAGGTGCCCGCGCCACCACGAGGCGCTCCGCCACGCCCGCACCGCGGCCGTCAGATCGTCCGAGTCCGCGTGCAGCAACCGCACCAGCGCCTCGTCGTCGGTGAACCGCCCGGCCCGCAGCCTGCTCACCGTGTAGGCCGCGGCACAGCCACCGACCAGGGCCACCACGAGCCCGAGAACCGCGGCCGCGCCCCACAACAGCGTGACCGAGTCGTAACCATCCGGAACCTCGAACCCGACGAACCGCTGCACCGCGATCGCCAACCCGGCCCCGAACCCGCCGCCGAGCAGCGCCGCCGTCGCCACCACGGGCGCGGCCATCCACCCACCGGCCCACGGCCGCAGCGACCGGGGCAGCCCACGCCACTCCACCCGGGCGATCAACGCGGCCGGCACCAGCAGCACGCCGAGCAGCACCACCAGCACCACCAGCCCCGCGGCCACCGCCTCGACCGTCGCGTCGGTCCCCGGCAACGCCGTCGGCAGCGGGTGCCGCGCGGCCGCCGCACCCACCACCACCGCCACACCCAGCCCCAGCAACACCCGCCGCGGCCACACCCCGAACGCCGCCCGCAGCCACCGCCCGGCCCGCCGCGGGTCGGCCCCGGTCGGGTCGTCGAGCAGCAGCACCCCCAGCAGCGCCACGACCAGCAGCACCAGCGCGACCACCCACGGCACCACCGGCAGCCAGCCGCCGGCCCCGTCGAGCGGCCCACCCCCGGCGCCACCGTCCGAGCCGACACCCGCCGCACTCGTCGGTACCGAGAACGGCCCGCCCAGCGGCAGCAACGCGACCGTCGCGAGTGCCGCCAGCAGGTGCAGCGCGCGCAGCACCGGCGTGTCCGGATCGGCGACCAGGTTCGTGCCGGGCAGCTGCACCCGCGCGTTCGGCGGCGTCGGCGGTGGGTTCGGGGACGCCCCGCTCTCCCACGCCACGCACGAGATCCGGTGCAGCACCCAGACCAGCGCCAGCACCGGCAGCAGTCCCACCAGCGCCCGCACCAGGTACGTCTCCCGCACCCAGTCGGGCACCGCGCCGGCCAGGCACGGCGACCCCGGCGCGAGGCACTGCGCCGCGACCAGGTCCAGGCTCACCACCGCCGCCTGCGCCACCAGCAGCATCGTCAGCAGCACGCCGGCCAGCCGCAGCAGCGACCGGTTCACCAGGCCCAGCCGTCCGGCGAGCCGGTGCCCGCTCGGTACCGGCGGCAGCATCCAGTGCGCCACGTTCGCCAGGGAGAACGGGAACAGCAGCGCCCACGCCGCCTTCGCCGCGCCGCCGGAGGTCATCCCGCCCCAGACGTAGCCCTCGACCACCCGAGGGATCGACTGCCCCTCCGCGCGCAGCATCGGCCCCGGCGCCGGGCGCAGCAGCCGGTCGGCGGGCCGGACGAAACGTCCGACCCCGTCCCCGGCGACATCCACAGCGGCGACGGCGGAGACGAGTGAGGAGGGGGTCGTGCCCATGGCGCCGTGCACGCGCAGTTCCACCACGCGGGTGTCCGGTCCCGGGGTCAGCACGGCCGACTCCTCCAATGCCCCATGGCCACTCGAGTGGATCAATTTCGGGTAACGGTACTGTTCGATGAAGGCTTTTGAGTTTGGAGGATGCACGGGATGACCGCAGTCAACAGCCAGGACGCGACCACCACGGCACGGTACGCCAGGAAGGTCGGCGAGCTGGACTTCGCGGTGGCCGACCTGTCGCTGGCCGAGTTCGGCCGCAAGGAGATCCGCCTCGCCGAGCACGAGATGCCCGGCCTGATGGCGTTCCGCCGGGAGTACGCCGAGGTCTACCCGCTGCGCGGGGCGCGCGTCTCGGGCTCGCTGCACATGACCGTGCAGACGGCGGTGCTGATCGAGACGCTGGTGGCGCTGGGCGCCGAGGTGCGCTGGGCGTCGTGCAACATCTTCTCCACCCAGGACCACGCGGCCGCGGCCGTCGTCGTCGGCCCGCACGGCACGCCGGAGGAGCCGAAGGGCGTCCCGGTGTTCGCCTGGAAGGGCGAGACGCTGGAGGAGTACTGGTGGTGCACCGAGCAGATGCTGACCTGGCCCGGCGATGCCGCGCCGAACATGCTGCTCGACGACGGCGGAGACGCCACCCTGCTGGTGCACAAGGGCACGCAGTACGAGGCGGCCGGCGTGGTGCCGCAGCCGGAGGCGGACGACCCCGAGGAGTGGAAGGTCATCCTCGAGGTGCTGCGCAACTCCCTCGCGGCGGACTCGAAGAAGTGGACCCGCACGGGCACCGAGATCAAGGGCGTCACCGAGGAGACCACGACCGGCGTCCTGCGCCTGTACCAGCTGGCCGCCGCGGGTGAGCTCCTGTTCCCGGCGATCAACGTGAACGACTCGGTCACCAAGTCGAAGTTCGACAACCGGTACGGCATCCGGCACTCGCTGGTCGACGGCCTCAACCGAGGCACCGACGTGCTGATCGGCGGCAAGGTCGCGGTCGTCTGCGGCTACGGCGACGTCGGCAAGGGCTCGGCGGAGTCGCTGCGCGGCCAGGGCGCGCGGGTGATCATCACCGAGATCGACCCGATCTGCGCGCTGCAGGCCGCGATGGACGGCTACGACGTGCAGCGCCTCGAGGACGTGCTGGACCGGGCCGACATCGTGATCACCACCACGGGCAACAAGGACGTGGTGATGGTCGATCACATGGCCCGGATGAAGCACCAGGCGATCGTCGCCAACGTCGGCCACTTCGACAACGAGATCGACATGGCCGGCCTGCAGCGCTACCCGGGTGTTCAGCGGATCAACATCAAGCCGCAGGTCGACGAGTGGGTGTTCCCGGACGGGCACTCGATCCTCGTGCTGAGCGAGGGCCGCCTGATGAACCTGGGCAACGCGACCGGCCACCCGTCGTTCGTGATGTCGAACTCGTTCTCCAACCAGGTGATCGCGCAGATCGAGCTGTACACGAAGAACGAGGAGTACGACAAGGAGGTCTACCGCCTCCCGAAGAAGCTGGACGAGAAGGTCGCCCGGATCCACCTCGAGGCACTCGGCGGCAAGCTCACCAAGCTGACCAAGGACCAGGCGGAGTACATCGACGTCGACGTCGAGGGCCCGTACAAGTCGGACCACTACCGCTACTGACGAGCCTTCGCGAAGCCCGGTGCCCCCACGGGGGTGCCGGGCTTCGCCGTCAGTGGATCGTCTCGCCGCGCTCCAGCATCGCGACGAACTTCTCGATCCGGCGGGCGCGGGTCTCGGGGCGCTTGGCCTCCTCCACCCTGAACAGGATCGCGTAGCGGTTCTGGCTGGTCAGCGTCGTGAAGAACGCGGCGGCGGCCGGGTTCGCGTCCAGCGCGGCCCGCAGGTCGTCCGGCACGGTCGCCGACGCCGGTCCCGCGTACGCCGCCTCCCAGCGGCCGTCCGCCTTGGCCGCCTCCACCTCGCGCAGCCCGCGCGGGGCCATCTCACCGGCCTCGATCATCCGCTCCACCGCGTCCCGGTTGATCTTCGACCAGCGGCTGCGCTTCGTCCTCGGGGTGAACCGCTGCACGAAGTAGTCGTCGTCCACCCGCCTGGCCTGGCCGTCGATCCACCCGTGCCGCAGCGCGACCGCCAGCGCCTGGTCGTGGTCGACCGACACGATCCCGGTGCCCTTCTTCGCGATCCTGATCCACAGCCCCCGCGTCTCGGCGTTCTCCGCCAGCCACGCGGCGAACTCCGCCTGGGTCGCGAACGACAGCTCCGGCAACCCGTCCCGCTCACTCGGCACGCAACCGCAACCCCTTGCCCGACGGATGCTCCAACGTCAACACCTCGGCGGACACCGCGTACGTCACAGTTCCATCGAGCACGGCGACCACGGCCTCCTCCACCCGCATGATGTCAGGCGCGCACGCCTTGCGCGTCAACACCAGCGCGTCGACCTCGATCGTGTCGCCGGACACCGTGTACGCAGCCGACCCGCCGTTGCAGCCGGTGAACACCGTCAGCCTGCCCTCGCCGAACTCCACCGTCGCCGCCGCGGCCCCGGTCGGCGTGCTGCTCGCCGTCTGCCCGTCGACCAGCGTGTCGACCGTCCACACCGGACCGACGAGCGGCCGGTCCGGCTCGGCGACCTCGCGATCGGTGAACACCAGCTCGGTGTCCCCGCCGCGCAGCACCAGCCGCGACCCGTCCAGCTCCCACGACGGGCCGCCACCAAGGAACTCGGTCAGCCACCGGTCCTGCGCGTGCCGCGGCTCGTCGCAGCCCATCTCGGTCATCTCGCCGCCCTCGGTGGACAACGTGCCATCGTCGAGCGACACCCGCCAGCGAAGGTGGTTGCAGCCGGCGTTGGCCCGCAGCTCCCCGTCGTCGGTGAAGTCCAGCGACACCGTCGTGCCCGCCACCAGCGCGTGCGGCCGCCCGCCGACCGTCGCCTCGCTCAGCACGTACTCGGCACCCGCCGGCGACACCGTCCCGATCCCCGGGGCCGTCGAGGCCGGCGGTTGCCCGCACCCCGCCACGACCAGTACCAGCACCAGCATCCAGCCACGTCTCATGCCGCCAGGACGGACCGAACCACGCACGCCGTTGCACCGCCGGCACGTACACTCCGCGCGTGGCGGTCTGTGATCATGTCGAAGGGCTGGTGGCCGTCCCGTCCGGCCCGTTCTACGGCCCGCTCGCGCACGGTTTCGCCTGCGGCGCGCACCTCCCGGTACACGTCTCCCGCCCCTGGAACACGCTCGACGACCCGGTCCGCGACCACCAGTCCGCCCGCGCCTCCCTCGCCGACGGCTGGGGCGTCACCACCGCGGCGGCCTGGCAGCGACAGGTCGACCTGCTCCTCACCGCCGCCGAGGTCCCCGACGGCCCGAACGCCGTGCTCGACGCCCGCCGCCGGCTGCTGCGCGAGCACGGCACCCGCGACCCGACCGCGTGGCGCCGGGCCGTCCCCACCGAACTGGTGCCGCTGGTCGGCGTGATCACCCGGTACGAGGCCAGGTTCCGCGCCGACGGCGTCCTCCCGCCGGACGGCGTCGTGGACTCGGTGCTCGGCTACGACTTCGGCCAAGCGGTCAACCTGGCCCGCTGGGGCCACGGCGCCCGGTTCTGCGACCGGCGCACCGCCGAGGCCGCCGTGCTGCGCGCCGGCGAGCTGTGCCGGCGGCACTACCGCTCGTGGGCCGACTTCTCCGCCGGTTACGCCCTCGGCCGGGTGCTCCGGTTCGACCAGGAGCAGTACGGCCACATGTACCTGTCGGTCCGCGGCCCGCACCGCCTGCTGATGACCGAGCCCTCCAGCCCGTGGTGCCACCTGCCCTTCTAGGCTCCACTGACGTGGGACGACTCATCGTGATCGAGGGCCTCGACGGCGCCGGCAAGCGCACCCTGGCCGAGAAGCTGACCGCGTCGGTCGACGGCCGCGTGGCCCGGTTCGCCTTCCCGCGCTACGGCGAGGACGTCCACGCCGACCTGGTGCGCGAGGGCCTGCACGGCCGGCTCGGCGGCTTCGGCGACGAGGTCTACGGCATGGCCATGCTGTACGCGCTCGACCGTCGGGGCGCCGCCGAGGACATTCGGAACGCGTTGCGCGGCAACGACGTCGTCCTGCTCGACCGGTACGTCGCCTCCAACGCCGCGTTCGGCGCCGCCCGTCTGCACCAGGACGCGCGCGGCGAGTTCGTCGACTGGGTCCGGGCGGTGGAGATCGAGCGGTTCGGGCTCCCGGTGCCGGACGCCCAGCTGCTGCTGCGCGTCCCGGTCGACGTGGCCGCCGAGCGCTCCGCCCACCGCGAGCACACCGGCGACCGCGACCGCGACACCTGGGAGTCGGACCAGCCCCTGCAGACCAGGGTCGCCGCCGTCTACGACGGCCTCGCCGAGGACGCCTGGCTGTCCCCCTGGCACGTCCTCGACGGCACCGCCACCCCGGGCGTCCTCCCCGCCATCGGCTAGGGCGCTCCGACCAGGTCCGCCCCCCAGCGCTCGATCTCCGCGTCGATGTCCAGCCGGCCGATCGTGGGGGACTCGCTCATCTCCGCGGTGACCCGGTCCCTCGGCACGAACCAGGAGACCTCGAACTCGATGCCGTCCGGGTCCTTGCCGTACAGCGACTTCGACACCGCGTGGTCCGACGAGCCGATCAGCGCGCCCGCCGCCGTCAGCTTCTTCGCGAACTCCGCCAGCTCCGGCAACGTGTTCACCGACCAGGCGAGGTGGTACAGCCCCGCCACCGTCCCGCCGGAGTGCTGCGCGTTCCCGCGCACCGCGAACAGGCCGAGGTCGTGGTCGTTGTCCGAGTCGGCAGCGCGCAGGAACGCCGCCGTCGCCCGCTCGTGCACCACCCGGAACCCCAACACGTCCCGGTAGAACCCCACGCTCCGCGCCACGTCCCGCACGTAGAGCACAGCGTGGTTGAGCCTGCGGATGCCCATCTTCCCGACCTCCAAGGCCCCCCGTGGTCCCTCAACGTTGATGAATCAACAGGTAAACCGCTCGGATAACGGCGGGCGTTACACTCCGCCCACCCCGCCCTGGCGGGTCCCACACGAACGACACTCACGAAGTGCGACGATGTAACCATGAAGGCACGTGTGCTGGTAGTGGACGACGACCCGGCTCTGGCCGAGATGCTGACCATCGTGCTGCGGGGCGAGGGATTCGACACCGCGGTGGTCGCCGAAGGCAACCGGGCGTTGCCCGCCTTGCGGGAGTTGCGCCCCGACCTGGTGCTGCTCGACCTGATGCTGCCGGGCATCAACGGGATCGACGTGTGCAAGGCGATCCGCGCCGAGTCGGGCGTGCCCATCGTGATGCTCACGGCCAAGAGCGACACCGTCGACATCGTGCTCGGCCTCGAGTCCGGCGCGGACGACTACGTGGTCAAGCCGTTCAAGCCGAAGGAACTGGTCGCCAGGGTCCGCGCCCGGCTGCGTCGCACCGACTCCGAGCCCGCCGAGATGCTCACCATCGGCGACCTGGCCATCGACGTGCCGGGGCACGAGGTGACCAGGGACGGCGTCGCGATCCAGCTGACGCCGCTCGAGTTCGACCTGCTGGTGGCGCTCGCGCGCAAGCCGCGTCAGGTGTTCACCCGCGAGGTGCTGCTCGAGCAGGTCTGGGGCTACCGGCACGCGGCGGACACCCGCCTGGTGAACGTGCACGTCCAGCGCCTGCGGTCCAAGGTGGAGACCGACCCCGAGCACCCCGAGGTCGTCCTGACCGTCCGCGGCGTCGGCTACAAGGCGGGACCACCGTGACGTGAGACGGTACTTCCGGGCGGTGGCCGACGCCGGCGCGCGGGCCGTCGAGTTCTGCCGCCAGCGGGTGGCCTACTTCGGCGAGCTGTGGCGGCGGTCCCTGCAGGTACGGGTCGTGGTCAGCACGCTCGCGCTGTCCTCCGCGGTGGTCTTCGTGCTGGGTACGTTGCTGCAGAACCAGATCACCGACCGCCTCCTGGAGACCAAGGAGGAGGCCGCGATCGCGGCCACCCGCGACTCGGTGCAGGTCGCCGAGGCCGAGCTGGCCGGGGTCAACCCCAACGCCGACGCCGTGCGCGCCCGGCTGACCAGCGCGCTGAACCAGCTGACCAGCTCCTCGCCCAACGGCGACACCGCGAACTCCGCGGCGGGCGCGTTCGAACCGGTGCTGGCCAGCGACTCGCAGGCGCTGGCCGAGACCGGCAACACGATCCACGTCGGCCAGTACGAGGACGTCCCGGACAGCCTGCGCCACTTCGTGCAGAACCACCAGGTCGCGGTGCAGATCCACACCGTCGACCGGGCGTCCGGGCGCACCACGTTCCTGATCGTCGGCGCCCCGTTCGGCACCGCGAACCGGCCGATGCAGCTGTACATGCTGTTCCCGCTCACCGCCGAGCAGCGCACGGTCAGCGTCGTCCAGTCCACCCTGCTCGTCGGCGGGCTGGTGCTGCTGCTCCTCCTCGCCGGCATCGCGAACCTGGTGACCCGCCAGGTGGTCCGCCCGGTGCGCGCCGCCGCCCAGGCCGCCGAACGCTTCGCCGGCGGGGAGCTGGACGAACGGATGGCGGTGATCGGCGAGGACGACGTGGCCAAGCTCGCCGAGTCCTACAACGAGATGGCCGAGAGCATCGAGCGGCAGATCCGCCAGCTCGAGGAGTTCGGCACCCTGCAGCGCCGCTTCACCTCCGACGTCTCGCACGAGCTGCGTACCCCGCTGACCACCGTCCGGATGGCCGCCGACGTGCTGCACGCCTCCCGCGAGCAGTTCCCGCCCGGCCTCTCCCGCTCCACCGAGCTGCTGGTCGACGAGCTGGACCGGTTCGAGGCGCTGCTCGCCGACCTGCTGGAGATCAGCCGGCTGGACGCGGGCGTGGAGGAACTGGTCGCCGAGCAGGTCGACCTGCGGCCGATCGCGGTGCGCGCGGCCAGGGCCGTCGGCACCATCGCCCGCACCGCCGGCAGCGAGATCGTGCTCGACCTGCCGGACGAGGAGGCCACCGCCGAGGTCGACGCCCGCCGCGTCGAGCGCGTGCTGCGCAACCTGCTGGCCAACGCCGTCGACCACGGTGAGGGCCGCCCGGTCCGGCTGCGGATGGCGTTCGACGACGAGGCGCTCGCGGTGACCGTCCGGGACTACGGCATCGGCCTGCGCCAGGGCGAGGCGGAGCTGGTGTTCAACCGGTTCTGGCGGGCCGACCCGTCCCGCAACCGGCACACCGGCGGCACCGGGCTCGGCCTCGCGATCAGCGCCGAGGACGCCCGGCTGCACGGCGGCCGGCTCGACGCGTGGGGCGAGCCCCGCAAGGGTGCCTGCTTCCGGCTCACGCTGCCGCGCCGCCAGGACGTCCCGACCGAGCGCACCCCGCTCGGCCTGCCGCCGCCGGACGCCGACCTGGACCCGGATGACCTGGTCGGCACCGCCCCGTCGGTCGGCGACGCCATCCGCGTGTCGGTGCCGAGCGAGCCGGAGGAGCCGGCTCAGATCCCGCCGCCCGCGCCGGCCTGGGAGGAGGTTCGATGACCAGATCGCGTGCGTTGCTGATGGTGTTGTCGGTGCTGCTGGTGGCCGGCTGCTCGTACATTCCCGATTCGTCCAGCCCGCACGCGGTGCGCGACGACGGGCAACAGCCGCAGCCCACGATCGCCGAGCCGGACCCCGGCCTGGACGCCTACGACCTGGTGCGCGAGTTCATCCACAAGTCCGGCAACCCCGAGGCCGCGGCGATGTACCTCACCGAGGACGCCAAGCGGACCTGGGACGCCGACGCCGCCCCGAAGATCATCTCGGACACGTTCGCGACGGTGCCGAACCGCAAGCCATCGGTCGGCGACACCGGCACGCCGGAGGACGGCGTCAAGACGGTCACGCTGCAGGTGACGCTGATCGGCCGGCTCGGCTCGGACCACGCGTTCGTGCCGGAGATCGAGGACGAGCGGTACAACGTGCTGGTCGAGCAGCAGCCGAACGGGACCTGGCGGATCTCGCACCCGCCGAAGACGCGGTTCGTGCCGCTCAGCGACTTCGAGACCAGCTACCGGAGCGTCACGGTCTACTACTTCGATCCCGACCTGCGGGTCACCGTGCCCGACATCCGGTACGTCGCCGCCGAGCCGGTCCGCGGGCTGCCCTCCCGGGTGATCAACGTGCTGCTGTCCGGCCCGTCGGACACCATGCGCCGGTCGGTGGTCTCCCCGCTGGAGGGGGTCAAGCCCAGAACGAACGTGGTGCCCGACGACAGCGGCATCCTGCCCGTCGACCTGACCTCGGTCGGCGACAAGTCACTCGAGCAGCGGAAACAGATGGCCGCGCAGATCGTGCTGTCCCTGCAGGCGGTGACGTCGAACCGGCTGCGGATCATGGTCGACGGCGCCGACCTGGTCCCGGGCCACCGCGACTGGCGGCTGCGCGACCTGCCGGCCTACGACGCGCCGACCAAGCCGGACTCGGACCTGTCCGGCCTGGTGGTGGCGGACGGCGTGGTGCGGTCCCTGCGGAACGGCAGCCCGATCGAGGGCCCGGCGGGCAACGGGTCCTACCTGGTGCTCAGCGCGGCCCAGTCCGTCGACGGTGAGCACCTGGCCGCGGTGGTGAGCACGGCCGCGGGCCCGCTGCTGCGGGTGGGCGAGTTCGGCGGCTTCCTGGAGGAGGTCACCGGTCTGGAGGCCGCCACGATGACCAGGCCCACCTGGCTGGTCAGTACCTCCAAGGAGGTGGATCCGACCGAGGTGTGGACGGTCGCCGACGGCGAGGTCGTGCGCGTGGTGCGGACGAGCGAGGAGGGCTGGAAGGCGATCCAGGTCAGCTCGTCGGAGCTCGTCACCTTCGGCGCGATCACCGACCTGCGGCTGTCCAGGGACGGCACCCGCGCGGCGATCGTGGCCGGCGGGCGGGTGGTGGTCGCGTCGGTCGTGCGGGACGACAAGGGCTCGGCGAGCCTCCGGTACCCGAGGCAGCTCCAGCCGACGTACGTGCAGACCGCGGTGGGGGTGGACTGGGTCAACCAGGAGACGCTGGTGGTGGGGACGCAGGACCGGGCGCTGCCGGTGCTCGGCATGTCGGTGGACGGGATGAAGGTGGAGATCTTCGACCGCAACAACCTGCAGCCGCCGATCAGCGCCATCGCCGCGGCCCCCGACCGGGACGTACTGGTGACCGACAGCGGCGCGATGTCCAGCGCGCCGGGAGCGGACCAGCTGTGGCGCCAGCACCCGCACGGCCAGGGCCCGGACTCGATCCCCTTCTACCCAGGCTGACCTGCGCGAACCTCGTCTGTCGGTGCGTGGTGCCATGATTCGCTCATGCGTTCGTTCCGTGCACTGACCGACCTGATCGTCCCGTCCCGCTGCGCCGGGTGCGCCGCTCCCGGCGGCCCCTGGTGCCCCGACTGCGCCCGCACGCTGGCGGGTCCGATCCCGGTGGTCCGCCCCGCCCTGCCCTCCGCGCACGCCCTCGGCCTGTACCGGGGCGCGCCCGCCGCGCGATCCTCGCCTACAAGGAACGCGGCCGCCGCGAGCTGTCCCGCCCCCTGGGCCGGGCGCTGGCCGCCTGCGTACCCGACCTCCTACCTCGCCCGCCGACAGTGCCGCCGAGGCTGACCCTCGTTCCCGCCCCGTCCCGGCCGGCGGCGGCCAGAAGGCGGGGTGGCCAGCACATGCTCGCCATAGCCGACCACTGCGCCCGCGCCCTGCGCGCGTCTGGAGTGGACGCCCAGGTCGCGCCCGCCCTCCGCCTGCACGCCCTGGCACGCGACTCGGTGGGCCTCACCGCCGAGGACCGCACCGCGAACCTCGCCGGCCGCCTACGCCCGGTGCCCCGCCGGGCGCCGCCGCAGGACATCCCCGTCCTGCTCCTGGACGACGTGATCACCACCGGCGCGACCGCGGTGGCCTGCACCGAGGCCCTGGCGTCGATCGACGTCCGGGTGACCGCCGTCCTGACCCTGACGACGGTCGCCTGACCCTGAGGACCGTCGCCTGACCCTGAGGACCGTCGCCTGACCCTGAGGACCGTCGCCTGACCCTGAGGACCGTCGCCTGACCCGGTGTCGCCGCCAAGCCCTACCGCCGGGTAGCCCCCGCGAGGGGGCGTGACCATACCCCCTCGCTCCCGAATTTCCCTGCCAAGCAGGCAAAAACCGCCGATCACGTTCGTGGTCGATCGGTCCTTGTGACACCACGGCACGTTCCCGTCGACAACCTGTTTCACCACGTGGATACCCCCGTCCGAGTGAATTCGACACGGGAACTTCAGCTCGAAGTTGATCGTTGTCCATGTATGGAACACCGGCACACCTACGCTCCGGAGCCACTGCTCCCGGCCGCGAAGATCACGCGGTGTGCCTGGTACGGCTGGCGGAACGCGATTTCCCCCAGCTGGGCAAACGATCACCGGCAGCCAGCCGCACCGACCCGCGGCGATGTTGCTCTGCGTAAGCGACACCGGGCGGCGAAGTTCCCTCTCCGAGGGGGCTTTTGCGGACGCACAAGCCAAGCTAACGTGCCCGCTATCAGCTTTCCCGGTTCGCAGGGAGGAGGCGAGAAGCCCATGATCCTGGCGCCGGAGGAGCCAACGAGGACACCAGTCCTCCAGCCCTTTCGCGATCTGGCCGTCCACCAAACCTGGACCCCAGATTCCGGCGCCGAAGTTCGCTCACACTAGCTCGCATCCACGCGAGGGAGGTCGTGTATGGACATCGTCGTTAAAGGCCGCAACGTCGAGGTGCCCGATCACTACCGGGCGCACGTCGAGGAGAAGCTGGCTCGCCTCGAGCGGTACGACCGCAAGGTCATCCGCTACGACGTCGAGTTGTTCCACGAGCCCAACCGCCGGCAGGCCAAGAACTGCCAGCGCGTGGAGATCACCGGCATGGGAAGAGGCCCCGCCGTTCGGGCGGAGGCGTGCGCCGGCGACTTCTACGCCGCACTCGACGCGGCGGTGACCAAGCTCGAGAACCGGCTCCGCCGGCTGCACGACCGCCGACGCGTGCACTACGGGCGCCGCAGCCCGTCGTCCGTCGCCGAGGCCACCGCGACGCCGCTCGCCGACGGCAACGGGGTCAGCGGGACCAACGGCCGGCGCGCGCAGACCGCCGTCCTCCCCGCGCCGGCCGAGGAGTACCTCGGCACCGGCTCCGTGCCAGAACCGCGCTGGGACGGCGCCGACGACGACAACCTCCCGGGTCGCGTGGTGCGCGAGAAGGAGCACTCCGCCCACCCGATGACCGTCGACCAGGCCCTGTACCAGATGGAGCTCGTCGGCCATGACTTCTACCTGTTCAACGACGCGGCCTCCGGCCAGCCCAGCGTGGTGTACCGCCGCAGAGGATTCGACTACGGCGTGATCCGCCTGGTCTGACGACCGCGGCCCGCTGAGCATCGGGGAGGCCCCCGGGTGACGGAACCCGGGGGCACACCCGTGTGCGCCGACCCGACCAGCAACCCCGCATAGCATGAGCCCCGACACCACCACGTCGACACCGCCTACGATGGCAGGTGACGAGGCGCCCCCGCCGGGCGCGTGACGACCAGGCTAGTGAGGTTGACCTGATGGTGCTGTCCCGGATACTCCGCGCAGGCGAGGGTAGGACGCTCAAGCACGTGAGCAAGGTCGCGGACAAGGTCAACGAGCTCGGTCCGTCGATCGCCGACCTGACCGACGCTCAGCTGCGCGCGAAGACGGACGAGTTCCGCGAGCGCTACGCCAAGATGCGCGAGGTCGACGACGAGGACGACGGTGCCACCGACTTCGACGCGCTCGAGGAGCTGATGCCCGAGGCGTTCGCTGTCGCCCGCGAGGCGGCCACCCGGGTGCTCCAGCAGCGGCACTTCGACGTGCAGCTCAAGGGCGGCGCCGCGCTGTTCCTGGGCAACGTCTCGGAGATGAAGACCGGTGAGGGCAAGACGCTCACCGCGGTCCTGCCGTCCTACCTCAACGCCATCTCCGGCAACGGCGTGCACGTCGTCACCGTCAACGACTACCTGGCCAAGCGCGACGCCGAGTGGATGGGCCGCATCCACCGCTTCCTCGGCCTCGAGGTCGGCGTGATCCTCTCCCAGATGAGCACCGAGGAGCGGCGCCGCGCCTACAAGGCCGACATCACCTACGGCACGAACAACGAGTTCGGCTTCGACTACCTGCGCGACAACATGGCCAGCGGCATCGACCAGATGGTGCAGCGCGGGCACAACTTCGCCATCGTCGACGAGGTCGACTCGATCCTCATCGACGAGGCGCGCACCCCGCTGATCATCTCCGGCCCGGCCGACCAGTCCTCCCGCTGGTACATCGAGTTCGCCCGGATCGTCGAGCGGATGGACGGGATCGACGTCACCGGCATGGCGCCGCGGGAGAAGGACGCCCGGGCCAAGGAGATCGCCGACAAGCACTACGAGGTCGACCGGAAGCGGCGCACGATCGGCGTCAGCGAGAAGGGCGTGGCCTTCGTCGAGGACCAGCTCGGCATCGACAACCTCTACGACGCCGGGAACACCCCGCTGGTCGGCTACCTGAACAACGCCATCAAGGCCAAGGAGCTGTACCTGCGCGACAAGGACTACCTCGTGCGCGACGGCGAGGTGCTCATCGTCGACGAGTTCACCGGCCGCGTGCTGGCCGGCCGGCGGTACAGCGAGGGCATGCACCAGGCGATCGAGGCCAAGGAGCAGCGCACCGACAAGTCGGTGGAGATCAAGGCGGAGAACCAGACGCTCGCCACGATCACCCTGCAGAACTACTTCCGGCTCTACGACCGGCTCTCCGGTATGACCGGTACCGCCGAGACCGAGGCCGCGGAGTTCTGGAACACCTACAAGCTGCACGTGGTGCCGATCCCGACGAACCGGCCGATGGTCCGGGTCGACCGCACCGACCTGATCTACAAGACCGAGCCGGCGAAGTTCGAGGCGCTCGCCGACGACATCGCCGAGCGGCACGAGAAGGGCCAGCCGGTGCTGGTCGGCACCACCAGCGTCGAGCGGTCGGAGTACCTGTCGAAGCTGCTGGTCAAGCGGAAGATCCCGCACAACGTGCTGAACGCCAAGCACCACGAGAAGGAGTCGGCGATCATCGCCGAGGCCGGGCACGCCGGCGCGGTCACCGTCGCCACCAACATGGCCGGTCGAGGCACCGACATCGTGCTCGGCGGCAACCCCGACCACCTCGCGGAGAAGGCGCTGCGCGACAAGGGCCTCGACCCGATCGAGACGCCCGAGGAGTGGTACGCGGCGCTGCCCGACGCGCTGGAGCGGGCGCGTGAGGAGGTGCGCGCGGAGGCCGAGCAGGTGCGCGAGGCGGGTGGTCTGTACGTGCTCGGCACCGAGCGGCACGAGTCGCGGCGAATCGACAACCAGCTGCGCGGCCGGTCCGGCCGGCAGGGCGACCCGGGCGAGTCGAGGTTCTACCTGTCGCTCGGCGACGAGCTGATGCGCCGGTTCAACGCCCAGTTCGTCGAGCGCGTGATGACCACGATGCGCGTGCCCGACGACCAGCCGATCGAGGCGAAGATGGTCTCGAAGGCGATCAAGAGTGCGCAGACCCAGGTGGAGCAGCAGAACTTCGAGGCGCGCAAGAACCTCCTCAAGTACGACGAGGTGATGAACCAGCAGCGCAAGGAGATCTACGCCAACCGCATGCGGGTGCTGGAGGGCGAGGACCTGCGCGATCACGTCGACAACATGATGGAGGAGGTCGTCGGCGACTACATCCAGAAGGCGACCGCCGACGGCTATGCGGAGGACTGGGACCACGAGAAGCTGTGGTCGGCCCTCAAGGAGCTGTACCCGATCTCGCTGACCTGGGACCAGCTGACCGACGAGATGGAGGACCGAGGCGACGACCTCACCGCCGAGAACCTCCGCGAGGCGATCCTCACCGACATCCGCCGTGCGTACCGCGAGCGCGAGGCCGACATCAACAGCAAGGTGCCCACCGACGCCGAGGGCCAGGAAGGCATGCGGCGCCTGGAGCGCATCGTGATGCTGGACGTGCTCGACCGCAAGTGGCGCGAGCACCTGTACGAGATGGACTACCTCAAGGACGGCATCGGCCTGCGAGCGATGGCGCAGCGCGACCCGCTGATCGAGTACCAGCGGGAGGGCTACGACATGTTCAACACCATGCTCGACGGCCTCAAGGAGGAGTGCATCACCCTCCTGTTCCGCGCCCAGGTGGCCGAGCCCCAGCAAGCCGGCCAGCCGCAGCAGCAGCCAGCCGCGGCCCCCGCCGCCCGCGCCCAACAAGCCGCCGCCCGAGCCACCACCCAGCCCAAATCCACCCCCCCGCCGCCCGCGCGCCAGGAGGACAAGATCCCACCCGCCCTGCGCGGCGGCCTCCGCCCGTCCGAGCAGCAGTACACCTACTCGGGCCCGGCCGAGGGCGGCGGCGTCCAGTCCCGAGGCGGCCAGTCCAACGGCGGCAACGGCCAGAAGCCCGGCCAGTCCGGCGCCACCCGCCGTGAACGCCGAGCCGCCGCCCGCGACGCCGCCAAGAAGGGCAAGAAGGGCACCCGCCGCTGACCCACGCACCTCGCCCCCCGCGGACCCCGGCCCGACACAACGACCCTTCGGTCCGGGATCCGCGGAGTAGCCAGTAGGGCCCCCGCGACTCCCACCCTCCCGGAACGTACGACTCACCGCCCCGGAACGTACGACTCGCAAGCTCCGCGAGTCGTACGTTCCCGTTGCGCGAGTCGTACGTTCCCGTCGCGCGAGTCGTACGTTCCCGTCGCGCGAGTCCCACGTTCCGGCTGCGCGAGTCCACGCTTCCGGAACGTACGACTCGCCGTCCCGGAAGGTACGACTCGCGACCTTCGCGAGTCGTACCTTCCCGTGCTCGAGTAACACCAGAGGCCCAGCCGGCGCCCGGCCTCCTGGGGGGGCTCCGCTGGGGCTTGATCCGCTCGCGCGGAACTGTCGGTGGTGGGAGGTACGCTGGAAACCGGGGGCCGGAGGCCGACTCCTGATTCCCAGTGAGCCCAGCGAACCCAGCCGGTCCGGTGGTCGTGTCGTCGAGGCGCCTGGTCTGGCCTCGCCACGTCCGGACGTGCCCGCCGCCGAGGCCTTCTCGGGCGGCGGGCGTCGGCACGGGGGTCACAGGATGCGCAGTACCGCGCAGTGCCAGCGGTCGTCCACCCGGTCGAACCGGATCGCGGCCGCGCGGATCCTGGGTCGCTCCTTCGACCGGTCGGACACCTCGATCACCGCGCTCAGCTCGACCGCGGTCGACGTCGGGTAGCAGGTGTGCAGGCTGCGCAACCGGTGCCGGCGGCCGGGCGTGGTCATGCGCAGCCTGGTCAGCAACGCCTCGTACGCCGGGTCGGACAGGATCGTGCGGAGCTGGGTGACGCTTCGGCGGCCGTCCAGGACCTCCAGGACGTGGCACACCAGGCGTCCGAGTACCTCCGGCGTCGGGGCGACCGGTTCCGCCGGCGGTCCGACCAGCGTGAGCTGCGGCCCGCGCACCGGGCGCAGGCTCGACCACCGTCCGAGTGGGCCGGGGTCGTCCGTCTCGTGGGTCGGCTCGTAGTGGGTCAGCGCGTGGAGCACGACGCCGCCGGGCGAAGGCTCCGCGAAAGCGGGAAGTGACATGCCCTAACAGGGCGCCGTCACCGTCCACTCCGGACAAACA
Organism: Actinophytocola gossypii; assembly: GCF_025165815.1. Classification (GTDB taxonomy): domain Bacteria; phylum Actinomycetota; class Actinomycetes; order Mycobacteriales; family Pseudonocardiaceae; genus Actinophytocola; species Actinophytocola gossypii. The sequence goes on from NZ_JAFFZE010000017.1 coordinate 212,416, forward strand.
CCATCCCATCGGGGACGGGTGGTCACCGAACTAGAGCAGTTCGAGCAGGAACGGTAGCTCCTCCGAGGCATACCAGGCCAGCTCGTGATCCTCGGCGTCACCGAGTGTGAACTCCGCGTCCGGGTCGCCCAGGTCCGCCTCGTCGATCACCTCGGCGGCGGCGCGGACGGCGGGCTCGGCCTCCTCGGTGTCCAGGTGCACGGCGGCGACCTGGCTCAGCGTCACCGGGCCGGCCAGGCGCACGACGCCGTAGTCCAGGTCCGGCCGCAGCTCGGCGCCCTCCACGTCGGCGGAGATCACCGCGCGGCGGGGGAGCGTGCTCTCCGGATCGTCGGCCAGCTCGCCGGCCAGCAGCCGCAACGACGCCCGCGCGGCCTCCGACATCGCGGCGTACTCGAGTTCCTCCGCGCTCCCGGTGGCGTACGACTCCCGCAGCGCGGGGGTCAGCGCGAACGCGGTGTCGCTCACGGCGGCGACCTCGCTCTTGGCGTTCAGCGCACGCAACATGGTCACGGTCGCCGGAATGTAGACCCGCACCTGGCGATCCTGCCACACCCCGCCGCCGGCGACATGCGATGCTCACGCCGTGGACGCTCCAGCGCCGAAGGAATCGCCGAAGGACCGGTTCGTGACCGTGTTCGGTCGCAAGCCGGTGCTCGAGGCACTCGGCGACGACACCCTGCGCGTCGACAAGGTCGTGCTGGCCGACACCGCCCGCGGCGCCGCCGCCAGCGAGATCGTCGACGCCGCCGCCGCGCGGTCGGTGCGGATCGAGCGGGCCAGCGCGCACCGGGTGAAGGTGCTGGCCGGCAACGGCAAGCAGGACCAGGGCGTGCTCGCCGACGTGGTCGCCCCGCGCATGCGCCGGCTGTCCGCCGCCCTCGCGGACGCGCCCCCGGCGACCGTCCTGCTGCTGGACGGCATCACCACCCCGGCGAACGTCGGGATGATCCTGCGCACGGCGACGGCCGCGGGCATCGGTGGGATCGTGGTGCCCCGGCGTGGAGTGGCGAGCATCGACCCGCTGGTGGTGAAGGCCTCGGCCGGTGTGGCGTTCCACGCGCCGGTGCTGCGCTGCTACACGGCGGCCGAGGCGGCGCGGGAGCTGCGGGCCGCCGGGTACCCGCTGTTCGCGCTGGACGGCACCGCGCGCCGGACCGTGTTCGACGCCGAGTTGCCGAAGCGCGCCGCGTTCGTGCTCGGCGGGGAGACCGCCGGGGTCGGCGACGAGGTGCGGGCGCACGTCACCCGCGGCCTGTCGATCCCGATGAGCGGCGGCGTGGAGTCGCTCAACGTGGCCAGCGCGGCGGCCGTGCTCTGCTTCGAACTGGTCCGCCGCCGGCTCTGACGAGCGTCAGGAGGGGGCTCACGCCTCGAGGACGATCTTGCCGGTCGCGGAGCCGTCGACCAGGTGCCCCAGGGCCAGGGCGGCCTTCTCCAGCGGGTACCTTGCCTCGATCGTCGGCTCCAGCTCACCGCGTTCCACCAGATCGAACACCTGCCGCAGCGCCTCCGCGAACGACGCCCCGCCCTTCACGTAGTAGAACGTCGCCCGCCGCCCACGGCCGCGGCCCACCAGCCGCCGCACCCGCCAGCCGGCGAAGGTGGCGATCGTCCCCAGGTAGGGGCGCAGCCAGTGGCCCTCGTCGCGCAGGGTGCTGGCGGAGCCGTAGCTCACCAGCACGCCGCCGTCGGCCAGCAGGTCGTACGAGTCGACCAGGCTCCGGCCGCCCACGTGGTCGAACACCGCGTCCACCCCACCCGGCGCCAGTTCGCGCACCCGCGCCGGCACGTCACCCGCGCGGTAGTCGATCGGCTCCGCCCCGAGCGCGCGCACCGCGTCGTGCTTCGACGCCGACGCCGTACCGAGCACCCGCGCCCCGGCCCGCACCGCCAGCCGCACGAGCAGCGAGCCGACACCGCCGGACGCGCCGTGCACCAGCACCGTCTGCCCCGAACGCACCCGCGCCACCTGGTGCGTCATCTGCCACGCGGTCACCCCGTTCATCACCACCGCCGCAGCCGTTCCCGACTCGATCGCGGCCGGGACGGGCACCACGTCCGCCGCGCGGACCACCACGTGCGAGCGCCACGCCCCGGTTCTGGTCATCGCCGCCACCCGGTCGCCGACCCGCACCCCGCGCACCTCGGCCCCCACCTCGGTGACCGTCCCCACCAGGTCGTACCCGGGCACGAACGGGAACTTCGGCTGCATCGGGTACCGCCCCCGCAGCATCTGCACCTCGGCGAAGCTCACGCCGCTCGCCTCGACCCGCACGCGCACCTCGCCGCGCCCGGGCGGCACCGCGTCGTCGTCGCGCACGGCCAGCATCTCCGGGCCGCCCTTGCCGGTCAGCACGATCTCCATGTTACGACTCCTTACGTTCGTTATAGCGTCTAACAACGATTAGAGCCTGTTATGCTCGCGCTGTCAAGGAGAGGAGCACATGGACCGCAGGCAGCAGTACCGCGAACAGACCCGCCAGGAGGCCAAGCGCATCGCGCTCGACCAGCTCGCCGAGCACGGCACCGCCGGCATCTCGGTCAACGCCATCGGCAAGCGGATGGGCGTCACCGGCCCCGCGCTCTACCGCTACTTCGCCAACCGTGACGCCCTGCTCACCGAGCTGATCTCCGACGGCTACCTCGACCTCGCCGACACCGCCGAGACCGCCGTCGCCGCCGGCACCACCCCGGCCGAACGGCTCCGCAACGCCGCGCACGCCATACGGGCCTGGGCGCTCGACGCCCCGCACCGCTACCTGCTCCTGTTCGGCACCCCGGTCCCGGGCTACGAGGCACCCGCACACACCCTCGACGCCGCCAACCGGGTGATGGCCGCCCTGCTCACGGCGGCGGGTGAGGACACGAGCGCGGGCGCCGAAGAACCTCTGGACCGGCAGCTCGCCGGGTGGGGCGAGCGGATGGGCAACCACGGCCACACCCCTCGCCAGCTGCACTGGGCCCTCACCGTCTGGACCCGTCTGCACGGCCTGCTCAGCCTCGAGGTGGCCGACCAGTTCAGGCACTCCGGCCTCGACCCCGACCTGCTGTTCCACGCCGAGGTGGAGGCGCTGGTCGCCTGTTGGGAGAGTCGGTGACAGGATGGCCGGAACAGGGCCGGCAGCGGCCACAAGCCGTCCGGCGACCCCGACACCCAGGGAGGCGAGCCACCTCATGGACGCCGTTACGTCCGTGCCAGAGCCGGTCAACGAGCCGGTCCGGTCCTACGCGCCGGGCAGTCCCGAGCGCGAGTCGCTGCGGCGCAGGATCGCCGAGCTGGAAGGCGACCGCCACGAGCTGACCATGACCATCGGCGGCGAGCAGCGGATGGCCGGCGGCGAGGCGATCGACGTCGTCCAGCCGCACGACCACCGACACGTGCTCGGCCGGGCCGCGCAGGCCACCGCCAAGGACGTCGCCGACGCCGTCGCCTCGGCCAAGCAGGCCGCCCCCGCCTGGCGCGACCTGCCGTTCGACGAGCGCGCCGCGGTCCTGCTGCGCGCGGCCGACCTGCTCGCCGGCCCGTGGCGGGACACCGTGAACGCGGCGACGATCCTCGGCCAGTCCAAGTCGGTGCAGCAGGCCGAGATCGACAGTGCCTGCGAGCTGATCGACTTCTGGCGGTTCAACGTCCGCTACGCGCGCCGGCTCATCGAGGAGCAGCCCTACTCCTCGCCCGGCGGCTGGAACCGGTTCGACCACCGGCCGCTCGACGGGTTCGTCACCGCGATCACCCCGTTCAACTTCACCGCGATCGCCGGCAACCTGCCGACCGCGCCCGCGCTGATGGGCAACACCGTGGTGTGGAAGCCCTCGCCGACCCAGCAGCTCGCCGCGCACTACACGATGCGGGTGCTGGAGGCCGCCGGCCTGCCGCCCGGCGTGATCAACCTGGTCACCGGCGACGGCGCGGCGGTCAGCGAGGTCGCCATGGCCGACCCGGAGTTCGCCGGCCTGCACTTCACCGGCTCGACCGCGACGTTCAAGCACCTGTGGCGCACGATCGCCGAGCGGCTGGACACCTACCGCGGCTACCCGAGGATCGTCGGCGAGACCGGCGGCAAGGACTTCGTCGTCGCCCACCGCTCGGCCGACCCGGCCGCGGTGGTCACCGGGCTCGTGCGCGGCGCGTTCGAGTACCAGGGCCAGAAGTGCTCCGCCGCCTCCCGCGCCTACGTCTCCCGCTCGCTGTGGGAGTCCGGGGTGCGTGAGCAGCTGATCGACACCACCAGGTCGCTGTCCTTCGGTGACGTCACCGACTTCTCGCACTTCGGCGGGGCCGTGATCGACGCGCGGGCCTTCGCCAAGCACAAGGGCGTGCTGGAGCGGGCCGCGTCCACGTCCACGCTGGAGGTACTGACCGGCGGCGGCTGCGACGACGAGGTCGGCTACTTCGTGCAGCCGACGGTCGTGCTCGGCACGGACCCGACCCAGGAGATCTTCACCACCGAGTGGTTCGGCCCGATCCTGGCCGTGCACGTCTTCGACGACGCCGACTACGGCAAGGTCCTCGAACTGGTCGACAGCTCGACCCCCTACGCGCTGACCGGCGCCGTGTTCGCCACCGACCGCTCCGCGATCGAGGAGGCGCACCGGTCGCTGCGGTTCGCGGCCGGCAACTTCTACGTCAACGACAAGCCGACCGGTGCCGTGGTCAGCCAGCAGCCCTTCGGCGGCAGCCGGGGCTCTGGCACCAACGACAAGGCCGGTTCCATCTACAACCTGCAGCGCTGGGTGAGCCCGCGGTCGATCAAGGAGACCTTCGTCCCGCCGACCACGCACGACTACCCGCACATGGGGTGACCACCCTGGCGCCGGGCCACGCCGGCCCGGCGCCGGTTCTGGTCAGTCCACGCAGCCCACACCCTTCGCGGGCGGTGGCGCGCCACCGGAGTCCCCACGGACGGCGTCGCCGAACACCGACTCGACGAACACCCGCACCCGCTCCGGGTCGGCGACCAGCATCGCGTCGTAGCCGGGCTCGAGCGGGATCGTGCCGAACCGAACCCGGTCCGGCCGCACGCGCGCCAGCTGGTCCGCTGCGTCGAGCAGGTTCCAGCCCGGGTCAAGGGTCGCCTCGTCGGCCACCGTGCGCAGCAGCGCCGCGAGGTCGACCTCGCCGGCGGCCAGCCGTTCGACCAGGCCGGACAGGAACGCCTGGTGCCGCACGACCCGGTCCAGGTCGCCCTGGTCCAGGTTCATCCGCTGCCGCAGGAACGCCAGCGCGTCCGCGCCGGCCACGGTCTGGTCGCCGGCCGGGAACGACGCCCCCGTCGTCGGGTCCGACGTCGCCTGCCGGAGGCACACCGGGACGCCGCCGGCGGCCTCGCTGATCGGGCCGAAGCCGTCCATCGGCAGGATCAGGTAGTGGTCGGCGGTCACGCCGGTCAGCCCGGCGACCGCGTCGACCAGGCCCTCGGGACCGGCCGTCGCGGCCACCGCGCTCAACCGGAGCGTCCCGTGCCCGTCGACCCGCACCTCGACGTCCCTCGGCAGCGACACCACCGACGCGTGGCCGTCGACGTCCAGGTGGGCGAGCATGATCGCGTCCGCGCGCCCGGTGCCGTCGTCGCCGACGAGCAGCACGTCCTGCTCGGTCGGTGCCGCGGGTGGGGCCTGGTCGGCGGGCGGGGTGGCCGAATCCTGGAGCGCTCTCGGCACGACCACCGCCGCCACCGCGATCGCCACCGCCGCGGCGGCCGTGACCACCACGGCCATGGTGGGCAGGCGGCGCCGGCGGCCGCCGGCGAGCGCGGCCAGCACCGGCTGGGGGTCGGGCGCGCGGTCGGCCTCGGCGGCGAGGGCGTCGCGGACCAGGTTCTCCGTGTGGTCGTTCCTGTAGTCGTTCACCGTACGTTCTCCGTGACCTGGTGGACCGCGCGCAGGGTCGCCAGCGCGCGGGAGATGTGGCTGCGGACGGTCCCGGCCGAGCAGCCGAGGACCTCGGCGATCTGCGCGTCGGGGTAGTCCTCGTAGTAGCGCAGCAGGATCGCCGCGCGCTGCTTGCGTGGCAGGGCCGCGATCCTGGCCCGCATCGCGTCGCGCTCGGCGTAGGGACCGGCCGGGTCGGCGGTCGGGGTGGCGAGCGCGTCGAGCGTCGCGTGGGTGGAGGCGATGGTGCGCGAGGCGCGGCGGCGGCGCCACGACAGGTACTCGTTGGTGATCATCTTGCGGACGTAGGCGTCCGGCGACGCCATCGACTCGATCCGCGACCACCGCTGCTGCGCCCGCAGGAGCACGTCCTGCACGATGTCCTGGGCGAGCTGGGGATCGCAGGTCAGAGCGGTGGCGTAGCGCAGCAGGCGGTCGAGCCGTTCGGTCACGAACGCCGCGAAGCGGTCCCGCACCCTCGCTCCCTTCTGGTCGGGGACGGTTTCACGGACTTGAACGCCACGACGCCTCGGAAATGTTGAGTCGATCGTCGGGACAACCTGCCACGCCGCCGCGGTGTATTACCCACCGGATCCAGCGGCGGCCGGTGAGGAGCTGCCGCGCGAGTACTGGGAGAGTGGATGATCCACGCACGAGCCCGCGCACGGTACGCGGGCTTGCTCGCCGGCGTGATCGCCGCCGCGACCGCGAGCACGGCGGTGCTCACCGGCGGTCCGGCCGGCGCCGCGCCGGCACCGGGGGAGTCGGGGGCACCTCGAGGAACGGCGACGACGGTCACCCTCGTGACCGGGGACGTGGTGACGCTGGGCGGCCCGCGCGGAGTCGACGTCACCGCCGCACCGGGACGCGAGCGGGTCGGGTTCCGCACGCACACCGACGTCGACGGCGACGTGCACGTCGTGCCGGAGGACGCGCTGCCGCTGCTGTCCACCGGCCGCCTCGACCCCCGGCTGTTCGACGTCAGCGGGCTCGTCCGCGCCGGCTACGGCGACGACGCCCGCGACGACCTGCCGCTGATCGTCGACTACCCGGGCGCCACGCCGAGGGCCGCGGGTGCCCGCGCGGTCCGGCCGCTGCCCGCGATCGGCGCGGTCGCCGTGCGGGCCGACAAGGACACCGACTTCTGGGCGGACGCCCGCACCTCGGCCGACCGGATCTGGCTGGACGGCCGGGTCGAGGCCACCCTGGAGCACAGCGTGCCGCGGATCGGCGCGCCGGCGGCGTGGGCGGCCGGGCACACCGGCGAGGGCACCACCGTCGCCGTGCTCGACTCGGGCGTCGACACCACCCACCCCGACCTGGCCGACGCGGTCACCGGTGAGCAGGACTTCACCGGCAGCGCCAGCGGCCCGGACGACCGGTTCGGCCACGGCACGCACGTCGCGTCGATCATCACCGGTGCGGACGAGACCAACACCGGCGTCGCCCCGGACACCACGCTGCTCAACGGCAAGGTGCTCGACGACACCGGCAGCGGCCAGGAGTCCTGGATCATCGCCGGCATGGAGTGGGCCGCCACCAGCGGCGCCGACGTGGTCAACCTGAGCCTGGGCAGCCAGTTCCCCACCGACGGCACCGACCCGCTCGCGCGGGCGGTGAACCGGCTGACCGCCGAGACCGGCGTCCTGTTCGTCGCCGCGGCCGGCAACACCGGTGGCACGGAGTCGATCGGCAGCCCCGGCTCCGCCGACGCCGCGCTCACCGTCGGCGCCGTCGACCGGGACGACCAGCTCGCCGACTTCTCCAGCCGCGGCCCTCGCCTGGGCGACGGCGCGATCAAGCCCGACATCACCGCGCCCGGCGTGGGCATCGTGGCCGCCGGCGCCACCCACGGCCAGATCGGCGACCCGGCCGGCGAGGGCCACGTCTCGCTCTCCGGCACCTCGATGGCCGCCCCGCACGTCGCCGGCGCCGCCGCGATCCTCGCCGGGCAGCACCCGGACTGGACCGCCGACCGGCTCAAGTCGGCCCTGATGGGCAGTGCCGAGGCGCACCCCGACCTGTCGGTCTTCGAGCAGGGCGCGGGCCGCGTCGATGTCGCCGCCGCGGTCGAGTCCGCCGTCGCCGCGTCGCCGGCGAGCCTGTCGCTGGGCACCGTCCAGTGGCCGCACGACGACGACCGGCCGATCACGAGGACCCTGACCTACACCAACGCCGGCACCGAGCCGGTGACCCTGGACCTGGCCGCCGACCTGGCCGGCCCGGACGGCGCCACCGCACCGGCCGGCATGTTCACCTTCTCCGCCGACCGGGTCACCGTGCCGGCGGGCGGTTCCACCGAGGTCACCCTGACCACCGACACCCGGGTCGAGGCCGCCGACGGCGTCTGGTCCGGCGCGGTGGCCGCCACCGCGGACGGGACCGTCGTGCGCACCCCCGTGGCGGTCACCCGCGAGGTGGAGAGCTACGACGTGGAGCTGACCTTCCTCGACCACGACGGGCAGCCCACCGAGTACTTCGGCGCCCGGTTCGTCGACGTGCACCACCCGAGGGCGTTCCGGCCAGCCGATGGCTCCGGCACGGTCACCGCCCGGGTGCCCAGGGGCGAGTACTACTTCGAGGCGTACGTGCAGACCGAGGCGGAGACCCGGATCTGGCCGCTGACCGACTTCGTCGAGCCGGGCCTCGTGGTGGACGGCCCGGCCGCGTACACCCTCGACGCCCGCGACGGGGTGGCGTTCGGCACGGTCGTCGACCAGCCGAACGCGGCGCCGGGTGTGGCGATCCTCGACTACAGCATGGTCACCGACTGGGGCGACGTCGGCAGCGTCCAGTTCCGCGCCGACTTCCACAACGTGTGGTCGCGCCCGTCGAGCACGACCGCGCCCGACCGGTTCAGCCTCACCGTGGACACCCAGCTCGCCGAGCTGGACGGCACCGGTGAACTGCCCGGCTTCCACGCCAGCCCGTACCTCTACACCGTGCGGCACACCTACGACGGCGCCGTGCCGGCCGACCTGGTCCAGCGGTTCGCCGACGACGACCTGGCGAAGGTCGAGTCGACCTACGCGGTGGCCACGCCCGACAACCTCGGCATCCGGGACGGGTTCCTCACGATGCCGCTGCCGTACCGGCTGACCGAGTTCTACTCGCCGGGCGTGGAGTGGTCGCGCACCTTCGAGGAGGCGGAGAGCTGGCTCCAGTTCCCGCGCGGCGGCTTCGTCAGCAGCGAGGCGTCGCCGCGGTCCTTCGAGTTGGGCCGGACCACGAAGGAACGGTGGAACGTCGGCGTGTTCGGGCCGGGATTCGCGTACAACGACGCCTATCCCGGCTACGACATCGCCAGGCTCGGCGACGAGTTCGTGTTCGGCGTCGGCCTGTTCGCCGACCAGAACCCGCGCCGCTACGGCGGTTCCGGCCCGGCGACGGGTTCCTCGGTGCTGCTGCGGGACGGCGAGGTCGTGCACGAACACCCGAGCCCGACCAACCTGTTCACCGTGCTGCCGCCGGAGGAGGCCACCTACACGGTGCGTGCCACCGCCACCCAGCCCGGCCCGCTGTCCACCCGGGTCGAGGGTGAGTGGACGTTCACCAGCGGCCACGTGCCCGGCGAGGCCCCCAAGCCGGTCCCGGCACTCGCGGTGCGGTTCGCGCCGAACCTGGACGACCACAACACCGCGCCGGCCGGCGAGCGGTTCCGCTTCCCGGTGTACGTGCAGCGCAATGGCGCCGAGACCCCCGGCCGGGTGACCAGGCCCGACGTCGAGGTCTCCTACGATGACGGGCAGACCTGGCGGACCGTGCGCCTCACCCGCCACCACGGCGCCTGGCTGGCCTCGGTGCACCACCCGCGCGACGCGGAGTTCGTGTCCCTGCGCTGGTCGGTGTCCGACGCCGACGGCGGCAACCCGGCCAGGGCGACGATCCTGCGCGCCTACGCCCTGCGGTAGAAGCCCTGAAGGTGACCTTCGAGACGCTCAGCGTCCCGAAGGTCACCTTCAGGGCATTCCGGCTCAGCGGGCCGGCAGCTCCGCGACCTGGCCGGCGGGCGGCGCGGTGATCTCCACCGGCTCGCCCCAGTCGGTGTAGTCCAGCTGGATGCTGGCCTTCGCGGCCTTGCCGGAGGCCGGGTCGGCCAGCGGCATGTCGACCTTCATCCGGACCGGCAGGTCCTCCTCGTCGACCCACAGCTCGATCGGGAAGTCCTTGAGGCCGGCCTGCCGCAGGGCCTTGCGCACCATCGGGTCCTGCTGCTGTTCGGCGACCTTCTGGACGTCGACGATGATCCGGTAGTGGGTGGTCCGCTCGCCGTTGACCTCGACGCCCTCCTCCTGCGCGGTGATCGTGCCGGCGTCCTGGAACTGCTCGAGCGTGCGCCGCGGATCCGCGTTCTGGCGCATCTGCTCGGTCATGGTGGCGAGTGCCTTCGACAGCGGGTCGTCGCCCTCCTGGTCGATCCTGAGCCACGACTTGCCCGGCTCGACCTCCTGCGGCGTGCGCACGTACAGCACGCCGTCGGTGAACACGACCGACATCTCACCCGACGGCGTCGACATCGTCATGTCCATCGACGCCTGGTCCGCGCCCACCTCGAGATCGCCCTCGCCGGTCAGCTTCATCCCGGCCGCGTCGGCGGTCATCTCCAGGTGCGCGGTGTTGGTCTGCTCCGTGCTGTCACCGATCGACTGCGCCAGCGCGGCGAGGTTGGTCGCCGCCTGTTCGTTGCCGCCGGAGTTGTTCGATGCCGCTTCGTCGCCGCCGCCCTGCTCGCCGCACGCGCCCAGCGTGACGGCCAGCGCGAACGCGGACAGCGCCGCTCCCAGCTTGCGCATCCCCGACCATCCCTCTCGAATTGGTGACGTTCTCGTCGCGAGAGGAGTAGCCCCGGATCAGCCGGCGTAATCGTCTGGGCGCGCGGTCACCCACAGCTCGATCGGGAAGTCCTTGATACCGGCCAACTCCGCGACGGCGGTCCAGGCAGACGAACCGAAATGACCCCGAACCGGGATATCCGGGAAGCTCAGTCGGCGTACTCGTCCAGTCGGCCGCGGGAGGCGAGCAGCCGGCGCAGCGACAGCAGCCGGCCGGGGGAGGCCTCGCCCTCCGCGACGACCACGTCCAGCACGCAGTCCGGGTCCTCCGGCGGCCCGAGGTGCCCGCAGTTCGACGGGCACTCCTCGGCCGGCTCCACGAACTCGTCGAACGCCGACACGATGTCGTCCGGGCCGATGTGCGCGAGCCCGAACGAGCGGATGCCGGGGGTGTCCACCACCCAGCCGCCGCCGGGCAGCGGCAACGCGACCGCCGCGGTGGACGTGTGCCGGCCCTTGCCGACCGCGCTCACCGCCGACACCGCGCGGTCCGCGTCCGGCACCAACGTGTTCACCAGCGTCGACTTGCCGACCCCGGAGTGCCCGACCAGCGCGGAGACCTGGTCGGCGAGGCGCTCGCGCACCGCGTCCGGCTCGCGGTCGCTGCGGGTCACCAGCACCGGCAGGTCCAGCTCGGCGTAGGCGGCGGTGATCTCGTCCGGCGGCGCCAGGTCCGCCTTCGTCAGGCACAGCACGGGTTTCAGCCCGCCCGCGTACGCGGCGACCAGGCAGCGGTCGATGAACCCGGTGCGCGGCGGGGGATCCGCGAGCGCGCACACGATCAGCAGCTGCTGCGCGTTGGCCACCACCACCCGCTCGTACGGGTCGTTGTCGTCGGCGGTGCGGCGCAGCACGCTGGACCGGTCGGCGACCCGCACCACCCGCGCGAGCGTGTCCGGCCGACCGGACGTGTCCCCGACCAGATCCACCAGGTCACCGACGACGATCGGGGTGCGCCCCAGCTCGCGCGCCCGCATCGCCACGACCTCCTGGTCCGGGTCACCGTCCAGCGCACAGGTCCACCGACCACGGTCGACGCCGACGACCATCGCCGCGCGCGCGTCCGCGTGCTCGGGCCTGCGCTTGCTGCGGGGACGGGTGCCCTTGCCCGGCCGCACCCGGACGTCCGACTCGTCCAGCCGCTCCCACGCCCGCCGCCCGCGCCGGCTCATCGCGAACCGCCGGCCTCGTTTCTGAGCATTGCTGTCCACATCGCCGGGAAGTCCGGGAGGGTCTTGGCCGTGGTCGCGATGTCGTCGACCTCGACGCCCGGCACGAGCAGGCCGACGATCGCGCCCGCGGTCGCCATCCGGTGGTCGGCGTAGGCGTGCCAGGTGCCGCCGTGCAGCGGGGCCGGGCGGATCTGCAGGCCGTCCTCGGTCTCGTTCGCGTCGCCGCCGAGGCCGGTGATCTCGGCGACCAGCGCGGCGAGCCGGTCGGTCTCGTGCCCGCGCAGGTGCGCGATACCGCGCAGCACCGACGGGCCGCCGGCGAGCGCGGCCATCGCGGCCACCGTCGGGGTCAGCTCGCCGACGTCGTGCAGGTCCACGTCGATGCCGGTCAGCTGCTCGGGGCCGGTGACGGTGAGCCCGCCGGCGTCCCGGGTGACCTCGCAGCCCATCCGCGCGGCGATGTCGCCGATCACGTCACCTGGCTGGGTGGTGTTCGCCGGCCAGTCCGGCACGGTCACGCTGCCGCCGGTGACCGCGGCGGCGGCCAGGAACGGGGTCGCGTTGGACAGGTCCGGCTCGACCGTCCAGTCGCGGGTGCCGACCGGACCCGGCGCGACCCGCCAGGTGTTCGGTTCGGCGTCGTCGACCTCGACGCCCGCCTCGCGGAGCATCGCCACGGTCATGTCGATGTGCGGCAGCGACGGCACCGGCTTGCCGTCGTGGTGCACGGTCAGGCCCTGGTCGTAGCGGGCGCCGGCGAGCAGCAGCCCGGAGACGAACTGGGAGGACGCCGACGCGTCGATGGTGACCGTCCCGCCCGGCAGGTTTCCCTTGCCGCGCAGGGTGAACGGCAGCGTGTCGCCCTCGACGACCGCGCCGAGCGCGCGCAGGGCGTCCAGCACCGTGCCCATCGGCCGCTCCCTGGCCCTCGGGTCCCCGTCGAACGCCACGTCGCCGTCGGCGACCGCCGCGACCGGCGGCACGAACCGCATCACGGTTCCGGCGAGCCCGCAGTCCACGTCCGCCGGCCCGGACAGGCCCTGGTGCGGACCGACCCGGACACCCGTGCCGTCCACCTCCACCGGCACGCCGAGCGCCCGCAGCGCGCCGACCATCAGGTCGCTGTCCCGGCTGCGCAGCGCGCCGGTCAGGGTGCCGCCGCCGTCGCTGAGCGCGGACAGCACGAGCGCGCGGTTGGTGATCGACTTGGAGCCGGGCACCGCGACGGTGGCGTGCACGGGCTCGGACGCGGTGGGCGCGGACCAGGGCTGGGTCATGCCCCGATCCTCCCGCATCCGGGCATCCCCGGTGCGGACTGTCGGTGCGACGTGCCACGATCGTCGTGACCGGCCGGTGGAGGTGGACGAGACATGTGTGGCAGGTACGCGGCGGCGAAGGACCCGGCGACGCTGGCCGCCGAGTTCGACGCGGAGGACGCCACCGACGACCACGCGCCACCCGCCGACCACAACGTCGCGCCCACCAAGGACATCGTCGCCGTGGTGCAGCGCCACCCGCGCGACGAGCACGGCGAGCCCGACCCGAGCACCACCGTGCGCAGTCTGCGGGTGATGCGCTGGGGCCTGATCCCGCCGTGGGCGAAGGACCGCTCGATGGGCGCCAGGATGATCAACGCTCGCTCGGAGACGGCCGCCACCAGCCGCGCGTTCAAGTCCTCGCTGGCCAGGCGCCGCTGTCTGCTGCCGGCCGACGGCTGGTTCGAGTGGCGCCGCGAGGGCGGCCGCAAGCAGCCGTTCTTCATGACCCGCCCGGACGGCGAGAGCCTCGCCATGGCCGGCCTGTGGACCACCTGGCGCGACCCGGCCGAGCAGGACGCCCCGCCGCTGGTCACCGCGGCCGTGCTCACCACCGACGCGGTCGGCCCGCTCGCCGACGTGCACGACCGGATGCCGCTGCTGATGAGCCGCGACCACTGGGCCGCCTGGCTCGACCCGGACGCCGAGGACCCCGGCGACCTGCTCACCTCGCCGCCCCTGGAGCTGATCGGGTCGCTGGAGCTGTGCCCGGTCTCCACCAGGGTCAACAACGTCCGCAACAACGGTCCCGAGCTGGTCGCCCGCGACGAGCCGGTCACCGACCTCGACGAGCCGACCCTGTTCGACACATGACCACGATCACCGTCGACACCCCGCACGGTCCGGCCAGGGCCGAGCTGCACACCGCCGAGGAGGGCCGCGCCGCCCTGCTCCTCGGCCACGGCGCCGGCGGCGGGGTCGGCGCTCCCGACCTGGTGGCCGCCACCCGGGGCGCCCGGGCCGCCGGCGTGCACGTCGCGCTGGTCGAGCAGCCGTACCGGGTCGCCGGCCGCCGCGCCCCCGCACCCGCCCACCAGCTGGACACGGCATGGCTCGCGGTCGCCGAGGCGCTGTGCGACGCGTGGTTCGACGACCTGCCGCTGGTGTTCGGCGGCCGGTCCTCCGGCGGCCGGGTGGCCTGCCGCACGTCCGCCGACGGGCAGGCGGTGGCGGTGCTCTGCCTGGCGTTCCCGGTGCACCCGCCGGGCAGGCCGGACAAGACCCGGATGCCCGAGCTGGACGCGGTGACCGTGCCGGTGCTGGTCGTACAGGGCGAGAACGACCCGTTCGGCATGCCGGGCGCGGGCGCGCACCGGGAGATCGCCGTCTTCCCCGGCGACCACTCGCTGCGCCGCGACGCCACCGGCATCGCCACGGCGGTGGAGGAGTGGCTGAACCGGATCCTGCGGCCCCTGGGTTGACCCTCGGCCGGGAATGTGCATGGGCCCGGGCTTGTTGATCCGGGCGTGCCTTCCGACGTGCTGAACAGGACCCGCCGCGTATCCTCGACGGTGTCCCATGCGTATCCGACCATGGGACGGTTCCAACTGGAAGGGAGCACGGTGCCACGCACCGATACCCACCCCCCGGAGGTCGACGCGGTCGAAACCGAGGCGCAGCGGATCGAGCGGTTCGAGCGGGACGCGATGCCCCTGCTCGACCAGCTCTACGCGGCTGCCCTGCGGATGACGCGCAACCCGGCCGACGCGGAGGACCTGGTCCAGGAGACCTACCTGAAGGCCTACGCCGCGTTCGCGTCCTTCTCCAAGGGCACGAACCTCAAGGCGTGGTTGTACCGGATCCTCACCAACACCTACATCAACGGCTACCGCAAGCGGCAACGCCAGCCGCTGCAGTCGCCGACCGAGGAGATCACCGACTGGCAGCTCGCGCAGGCCGAGAGCCACACCTCGACCGGGCTGCGCTCGGCCGAGCTGGAGGCCATGGACCGGCTGCCGGACAACGACGTCAAGGACGCCCTGCAGCAGCTGCCGGAGGACTTCCGGCTGGCCGTGTACCTCGCCGACGTCGAGGGTTTCGCGTACAAGGAGATCGCGGAGATAATGCACACGCCGATCGGCACGGTGATGTCCAGGCTGCACCGTGGCCGTCGGCAGCTTCGTGATTTGCTGGCCGGGGTCGCGCGGGACCGAGGGTTCCTGCGCTCGACCGAGCAAGAGGTGACCGGATCGTGAGCTGCGGCAAACCACATGAGACGGACTGTGACGAAGTGCTCGAGGAGGTCTGGCTGTTCCTCGACCACGAGTGCGACCAGGGCCGCCGGGAGCTGCTGGAGAAGCACCTGGACGAGTGCAGCCCGTGCCTGGAGCAGTTCGGCATCGAGGAGCACCTCAAGGTCCTGCTGAAGAGCAAGTGCGGCGGCGACCACGCGCCCGAGACGCTCAAGCAGCGGCTGCGGGACAAGATCAGGGAGACCGTGACCGAACATCGCGAGCAGGCGTGACCGGCTCGCGCAGGGCCTGAGCCTTGTCGACCCTCTCCGACCTGCTCGCCGAGCACACCAAGCTCTCCGGCGGCGAGGTCGACCACCTGCAGATGGTGGTCGCCGAGTGGCAGCTGCTGTCCGACCTGTCGTTCGCCGACCTGCTGATGTGGGTTCCGGTCGGCGAACCGCCGACGCCGGCCCAGCCGGACGTCGAGTACCTGTGCGTCGCGCAGGCCCGCGCGACCACGGCGCCCACCGCGCACCCCGAGGACGTCGTCGGCAGCACGCTCGCCGTCGCCGACCACCCGCAGCTGCGCCGCGCGACCGAGGAGCGGCGGATCTGCCGCGAGGAGGACCCGCGCTGGTACCACGGCGTCCCGGTCCGCCGCGAGGCCGTGCCGGTGACCTTCGACGACAAGGTCATCGCCGTGCTGTCCAGGGAGACCGACCTGGCGGTGCCCCGGGTGCCCAGCTCGCTGGAGATCGCCTACCTCGGTAT
Organism: Actinophytocola gossypii; assembly: GCF_025165815.1. Lineage (GTDB taxonomy): Bacteria > Actinomycetota > Actinomycetes > Mycobacteriales > Pseudonocardiaceae > Actinophytocola > Actinophytocola gossypii. Next base: position 228,555 of record NZ_JAFFZE010000017.1, read on the forward strand.
CGCCGCCGACCTGTGCCAGATGGTCGCCGACGGCACGTTCCCGACCTCCGAGCCCGCCGCGGACGTGCACACCAGCCCTCGGGTCGGCGACGGCCTGATCCGCCTGGACCCGACCGGCGCGGTGGTGTTCGCGAGCCCCAACGCCCAGTCCGCGTACCACCGGATGGGTCACCCGGCCGAGCTGGTCGGCGTGCGGCTGGCGCCGCTCACCCGGGGCCTGATCGCCGACCCGTTCGACGCCACCGAGATCGCGCAGCGGATCCTGGCCGCGCTGGACGGCCAGCCGAGCATGCGCGCGGAGGCGGAGTCGCACCGGGGCGCCGGCGTGCTGTTCCGGGCGCTGCCGCTGCGGCCGGGCGGCAAGGCGGCCGGCGCGCTGGTCCTGGTCCGGGACGTGACCGAGGTGCGCAGGCGTGACCGGGCGCTGATGTCGAAGGACGCGACGATCCGGGAGATCCACCACCGGGTCAAGAACAACCTGCAGACCGTCGCCGCGCTGCTGCGCCTGCAGTCCCGCCGCACCGCGAGCACGGAGGCGCGGGCGGCGCTGGCCGAGTCGGTCCGCCGGGTGGCCGCGATCGCGATGGTGCACGAGGCGCTGTCCACGTCGGTGGACGAGAAGGTGGACCTGAACAAGCTGCTGGACAAGGTGATCCCGGTAGTCGGCGACGTCGCGGTGGCGGAGAACCACGTGCGCGTCCGGCGGACCGGCCAGTTCGGCGTGGTGGCCGCGGAGGTGGCGACGCCGCTGGTGATGGTGCTGACCGAGCTGGTGCAGAACGCGATCGAGCACGCCTACCCGACCGGGGTCACCGGCGACGTCGAGGTCTCCGCCGAGCGCACCGCCCGCTGGCTGGACGTCATCGTGTCCGACGACGGCCGGGGCCTGCCGAAGGGCTTCTCCCTGGAACGCTCGAACGGCCTCGGCCTGCAGATCGTCCGCACCCTGGTGGAGTCCGAGCTGCGCGGCTCGCTGTCCATGCGCAACCGCCCGCGCGGCGGAACCGAGGCCGTCCTGCGCGTCCCGCTCGCCCACCGCCGCACCTGAAATGCGATGAAGGCGTCCTTCGTCGCGTTGGGTGCGATGGAGGCCTCCTTCGCTGCACCCCGGAAACGCGAAAGGCCCGGATCCCTTTTCGGGAGCCGGGCCTCGTGGCGTCGAAAGCGGGCGATCAGGCGTTGCTGCCGGTCCGCGTACGGGCGTTGCGGCGCTTGAGCGCGCGACGCTCGTCCTCACTCATTCCGCCCCACACACCTGCGTCCTGGCCGCTCTGCAGGGCCCACGTCAGGCAGTTGGAAGCGACGGTGCAGCGGTGGCAAACGGCCTTCGCCTGGGCGACCTGCAGTATGGCCGGACCGCTGGTCCCCACGGGGAAGAACAGCTCGGGGTCCTCGTCACGGCAGGCCGCGCGGTGGCGCCAGTCCATTTCTACGTGCTCCTCGCTTTGGGCGCGTTCGGAAGCGCCTCAGTCGTCAATCCGGTCTCTTGGGGTGCTTGTGAATGCTTTCACAACCCAGCGATATGTCAAGGGTTCTTCATCAGCCCGTGCGTGAACTCACCCGAAAGATCGACGTCAGAGGCATGGCGGAGCACAGAGTAACATTTTGGTCACGACTGCGTCTCGCCCCTCAAGTCGCTCCGTGGCGATCCCGCGCCCGTGCGTCACGGCTACCCGACGACGGCGAGAGCATGCCGGACCGACGAAACTTTTACGCAGGTCCGCTCGCCGATCAGGTCCCCGTCGCACTGCACGAGGACCGGCTCGGGCGAGGTGATGGTGAGCGCGGGCACGTCGTCGAGGCGGAGCAGGTTGCGACCGCGCTGCTCACCCTTTCGACTGACCGCCTGACGGAGGTGTTTGAGCACGGTCGGTAAGCGAAGGCTGCGGAGCGCGAACACCCCCAGATCGCCGTCGAAGCCGCAGCCGCGGTTGAGGTGGATCGGCCGCGTGCCGAGGTAGGTCCACGGGTCGGTGTTGGAGACGAACACCAGCCGCAGGCCCGACTCCGGCTCCGCGCCCGGGATCGACACCGTCAGCCGCGCCTTCCGCCCCGACGGGCGCAGGTACTGGGTGACCGCGACCCGCGTGTAGAGCGCCGGACTGGCCCGCTTGCCCCGCTTGCGGTCCACCTCGGCCACCACCTGGGCGTCCAGGCCGACACCCGCGGAGAAGGTGAACCAGCGCACCGGATCGCCCGGCCGGTCCGACTCGACCCGCCCCAGCCCGACCCGCCGCGACCGCCTGCCCTCCAGTGCGTGCAGCAGCTGGTGGGTCGCCTCCACCGGGTCCCGCTGTACGCCGAGCGCGCGGGCGAACACGTTCGCCGATCCGCCCGGCACGATCCCGAGCATGGGCAGTTCGGGGGACAGGCCGTGGCTCAGCAGCCCGTTGACGACCTCGTTGACCGTCCCGTCGCCGCCGTGCGCGACGACCACGTCGGCGCCGTCCGCCGCGGCCTGCGCGGCCGCGGCCATCGCGTGGCCGCGGTAGTCGGTCTCCAGGATCTCCAGCTTGTTGACCTGGCTGGCCAGCGCGTGCGCCAGCACGTCCCGCCCGGCCGCCGTGGTCGCGGTCGCCTTCGGGTTCACCACCAGCACAGCGCGCATGACCGCAGGGTAGGCGAGTGCGGGCGGGCATTTAGGATCCCAGTCGAACCTCACACCCGGCCGGAGGACGATCGTGCGCATCGCATCCGACGCCCCGCGCACCGTTCGCGCCGCGGGCGTGCTGGTCGGCCTGCAGGGGCTCGCCGGACTGGTGTTCGCGGCGGCGCTGCTGATCCGGGCGCTGGACGGCGCGTCGACGGAGGGCAACAACGTCTTCGGCGAGGCCGGGTACTTCGTCGTGCTCGGTGGCGGGGTGGTCGCGGTCGGCGTCGCGCTGGTGCTGGGCAAGCACTGGGCACGCAGTCCGGCGGTGGTGGTGGAGCTGCTGCTGCTCGGCGTCGCCTGGTACGCGGCCGGGCCGTCCGGGCGCCCGGAGTACGGGGTGCCGATCGGCCTGCTCTGCGCGCTCGTGCTGTACCTGTTGTTCGCCGGCCCGTCCCGGATGTGGTCGCTCGGCCTGGACGAGGACGAGTCGGGCAAATCGGGGCAGTAGGGATTCCCGACTAACGGCGGGTAGTGGATCTACCACGAACGGGTGACCCTGATGGGGTTCCTTGTCCCTGCTCCGCGGCCGTGCGCCGCGGCTACGAGGTGATTCGCAATGCGTTTCGTTCGTGTCGGGGCGGCCCTGGTCGGGGCGGCGGCAGCCGTGCTCGGCTTCCTGGCTCCGTCGGCTGCGGCCGACGAGCCGACCGTTGGGCCGGCGATCATCGACGGTGGTTACGCGGAGAACGCGCCGTGGGCCGCAAGACTCTTCGTCAACGGCCAGGAGAACTGCTCGGCGACGATCATCGCGCCGACCTGGATCCTGACCGCCGAGCACTGTGTCGCCGGTGGCGGCACGGTCTCGTTCAACATCGGCAGCCTGGACCAGACCCAGGGCGAGCAGGCCACCGCGGTGAACATCCACACGCATGGCTCGGCCGACCTCGCGCTGGCCGAGCTGGACCACGCGGTGTCCGCGACCTACTCGCCGCTCGGCACCGCGGGCGCGGTGGCCGTCGGGCAGACGGTGCAGGTCTACGGCTGGGGCGCCACGTGCACCGACCAGCCGGAGATCAACTGCCAGTCCCAGATGCTCAAGGTGGCCGACGTCGGCGTGAACTCGGTCAGCTGCTCGGACTACCGAGGCGGCGTCGCCGTGTGCGCGAACCGGATCGACGGCATCACCGCCGGCGGCGACTCCGGTGGTCCGATGTTCGCCACCAGCCCGGTGGACGGCGGGTACTACCAGGTCGGCGTCGCCTCCACGAGCGACCGCGCGACCCGCACCGCGTACACCAACGTGACCCAGTACCGCGACTGGATCGCCGGCATCGCCGGAGTGTGAGCCCGGTTCGAACGCCGCGTCCGGGTGCCCCCGGACGCGGCGTTCGCGTGCTCGACGACCCACGCGCGCGTTGAGCGCCGGGGCAGTGCCGGCCCGCCACCGCCGTGACTCAGCCGGCGTCGCCGAACCAGCGGGCCAGGTGGTCGAGCAGGCTCCGCTGGTCGTCACCGGCCCAGACCACGTGCCCGTCCGGTCGCAGCAGCGCGGCCGGCACGTCCAGCTCCTCGCTGACGTCGACGACGTGGTCGACCCGGTCCGCCCAGCCCGTGACCGAGAGCCGCCCGGTCTGGTCGAGCAGCAGTCCGCGGCCGTCGTGGGTCAGGTCGTACAGGCGCCCCCGCTTCAGCCCGATGTCCCGCAGCCGCCGGCCCACCAGGTCGTGCTCGGCGCCGAGGTCGTACCGGATCCCGATCGCGGTGATCCGTTCGGTGAGGTACCGGTTGACCTCGTCGAAGTCCATCAGCTCCGCCACCAGCCGCCGCACCGCCCGGGGCCCCGGCTCGGTGGACATCAGCTCCATCTGCGCCCGGGTGATCTCCAGCACGTCGGCGGCCACCGGCCGTCGTTCGGTCTCGTAGCTGTCCAGCAGCCCCGCCGGCGCCCACCCCGCGACCTCGCCCGCCAGCTTCCACCCGAGGTTGAAGGCGTCCTGAACGCCGAGGTTGAGCCCTTGTCCACCGACCGGCGGATGGACGTGTGCCGCGTCCCCGGCCAGCAGCACCCGCCCGACCCGGTAACGCTCCGCCAGCCGAGTGGCGTTGCCGAACCGCGACAGCCAGTGCGGCGAGTGCGCACCGAAGTCGGTGCCCGCCACCGCCCGCAACCGCCGCGTGAACTCCTCGAAGGTGGGCGGAACCGAGCGCTCCTCGGCAAGTCCCTCCGCCGGCACGAGAACGCGGAACACCCCGTCACCGATCGGCCCGGCGCCGAACAGCCGGTTGGTCTCGCGAATCTCGTTCGAGACCGCGACCACCGTCTCCGCCGGCTCGGTCACCCGCAGCTCACCCAGCAGCATCTCCACCGACGACGGCTCCCCGGGAAACCCGACGCCGAGCAGCTTGCGCACCGTGCTGCGCCCACCGTCGCAGCCGACGAGGAAACGGGACCGAAGCCGCGAGCCGTCGGCCAGCTCGACGGTCACCCCGTCGTCGTCCTGACTCAGCCCGACGACGTCGCACCCGCGCCGAATCTCGGTACCGAGCTCGCCCGCCCGCTCGTCCAACAGCCGGTCGATGACGGGCTGCGGCATGCCGAGGACGTAGGCGTGCGCCGTGTCCAACCGCTCCGGCGACGGCTTGCGGATGCCGGCGAAGAAGCCACCGAGCGGGTACCGCCGGCCGGCGGCGAGGAACCGGTCCAGCAACCCACGCTGCGCCATCACCTCGATGCTGCGCGCGTGCAACCCGAGCGCCCGCACGATCCTGGTCGGCTCGACGTCCCGTTCCAGCACGAGGACGTGCACGCCGTGCAGCCGCAACTCACTCGCGAGCATCAACCCGGTAGGCCCGCCCCCGACGACGATCACGTCGAACATGGAAATCCCCCTCAACGATGTGCGATGTCGGACGGGGATTGTGCGGCACCACCGGGGTCTTGCCACAAGCCCCGGGGTGCGCTATACGTTGAAAGTGGCGGGGGAAGGTCAGTCTTCCCGCTTCGCCGACAGCCCGTTCTCGTCCAGCGCGTTGAAGATGTGCAGGCCGCCGCTGTCCGTCGCCAGCCACAAGCCGGTGGTCAATCGGGTCGAACAGGTGCCACTCGGACCATTCACGCTTTCGAGCGTGAACAGGAACGAATTCGCGGAAATGTGCCGCACCGACTCACCTGTTCGCCATTCCAGTGACCAATCCACCCAGGCTCTCGGCGTGACCGGCAGGTCGGCGAACCATTCGCCGACTCGGCGGCCCGACAGGGACCGCGGTCGGGCGTCCTGTCGCTCGAACTGCTCGTCAGCGGGACGGAAGTCGGAACCCGGCCCGAGAGTCAGGATCGGACGGCGTCACGGCCGGCGAGTTTGTCGAGCGCCGGGCCGGTGACGCGGTAGACGGTCCATTCGTCCATCGCGGTCGCGCCAAGCGATTCGTAGAAGTCGATGGCCGGCTTGTTCCAGTCCAGAACCCACCATTGCAGCCGCGTGTAGCCGTTGTTCACGCATTCTTCGGCGAGCGCGATGAGGAGGGCTTTCCCGAGTCCCGTGCCGCGCGCGGCGGGCCGGACATAAAGATCCTCGAGATAAATACCGTGCACGCCGTCCCACGTCGAGAAGTTCAGGAACCACAACGCGCAGCCGACGACCTCACCGTCCAGCTCTGCGACGTGGCCGAACAGCGCCGGACTGGGCCCGAACAGCGCGCGACGCAGCTGTTCCGCGGTCAGGTGGCACTCGTCGGGTGCACGTTCGTACTCGGCCAGCTCGTACACCAGCCCGACCACGGCGTCCACATCGGACTCACGGACCCGGCGGACGCGGGGATCGGGCATGGCGTGCTCCTACTCCAGTACGGGAGGCACGTTCAGCCGTTTGACCTGGGGCTCGCCGCGCTCGTCGCCGAGAACGGAGATCGCGGCGGCCTCGAGTGCGAAGTGGACGCCGGCGGTGGGTGGGAGCCCGAGCCAGGTGGCGACCAGGACGCGGCTGAAGTGCCCGTGCCCCACCAGGATGACATCCCCGTCGACCAGGGCGTCGCGCACCCGCTCGACCACCCGCGCGGCCCGCGCGCCGACCTGCTCGGCAGTCTCGCCACCGGGGGAGACGTGGCTCCACACGGTCCACCCCGGCACGGTCTCCCGGATCTGCGGGGTGGACAGGCCCTCGTACTCGCCGTAGTCCCACTCGGCGAGGTCCTCGGTGACCGAGTCGATCGACAGGCCGGCGAGCTCCGCGGTCCGGATCGCCCGGCCGCGCGGGCTGGTGGCGACGAGCGCGGGGCGGGTGGCGCCGCGCATCGTCCCCAGCAGCCGGCCGGCGTCCCCGGCCAGGCGCTCGCCGGTGGGGGTGAGGGGCAGGTCGGTGACGCTGGTGTGGCGTCCGGTGCGGGACCAGTCGGTCTCGCCGTGTCGAAGCAGGTAGAGCGCGGTCATGGCGGGCCACCTCCCAGGCTACTGGCAGGTAGGTTAACCCGGCCGGGAGTGACCGCGCCGGTTGTCCTGACCCAACGAGCTACCGAGCCTCCGGCTCGGGCCGAAGCAGGGCGACGATCTGTGCCATGCCGACGTTCGGCGTGCTGAACCCAGGTACGCCTCGACCACCACGTCGACGCGCGGTGGTTCGCGTGGCGGAGCCGTCGTGCAAACGCCCTCAAGTGCCAGGCCGCCCTTCTCCCGGTACGCACGCGAAGCCTCCCCAGGTGACGAACGGCGCCCACCAGCGGGAAATCGTCCCGCCGGTGGGCGCCGTTGGCGATGCGCTGGGGTTCAGCCGTTCTTGGTTTCCCAGAAGATCTTGTCGATCTCGGCGATGTAGTCGAGGAGTTGCTGGCCGGTGGCCGGGTCCATGGAGCCCTTGGTGCCGGAGGCGCCCGCGGCCTTGGTGGCCTTGTTGATCAGCTCGTGCAGCTGCGGGTACTTCTCGAAGTGCGGCGGCTTGAAGTAGTCGGTCCACAGCACCCACAGGTGGTGCTTGACCAGCTCGCTGCGCTGCTCGGCGATCATGATCGCGCGGGTCCGGTACTCCGGGTCCTCGTTGTCCTGGTACTTCTGCTGGATGGCCTTCACCGACTCGGCCTCGATGCGGGCCTGCGCCGGGTCGTACACGCCACACGGAAGGTCGCAGTGTGCGGTGGCCTCCAGGCGTGGGCCGAGAATGCGCGACAGGAGTCGCATCTTTCCTCCTGAAACAGGTTGACGCTCCGACTGATCGCGACACTACTCCCGGCATCATGGTCCGACACGACGGAGGTGATCGTTGGCACCCGAACCGAACCCGCTGGGCAGGCTGCCGTTTCGCCGCATCCGCGTACGGGGACCGTCCATGGCGCCAACGCTGCGTGACGGCGACATCGTGATCGCTCGAACGGGTGTCCCGGAGCCGGGTGATGTGGTCGTCGTGACCTGGACGTCCCGGCCGGGACAGCTGTCGGTCAAGCGCGCCGTCGGACCACAGGGTGACGGGTGGTTCGTGGTCGGGGACAACGACCTCGCGTCCACCGACTCGCGCGAGCTCGGGCCCGCCACGGTGCACGGGGTCGTGCGGTGGCGGGCCTGGCCTCGCCCGAAGGCCCTGCGAAAGGCCCTACGACCCGGCGCGTAGCTGCTGGTACCGCGCCAGACAGTCCTCGTACGTCGGCAGCAGGCCGATCGTCCGCGCCTCCGTCAGCCCCGGCGCCGCGCGGTCCTTGTCCGACAGCACCGCCTCGATCTCCGCCGGCCACGGCAGGTCCAGCTCCGGGTCCAGCGGGTTCAGGCCGTGCTCGGCCCCGGGGTTGTACGGCGTCGAGCACAGGTACGAGATCACCGTGTCGTCCTCGAGGGCCATCATCGCGTGGCCGATCCCCTCGGAGACGTACACCGCGCGGAACTCGACCGGGTCCAGGCGCACCGCGTCGACCATGCCGAACGTCGGCGACCCGACGCGGATGTCGACCACCACGTCCAGCAGCGCGCCCTGCGGGCAGTACACGTACTTCCCCTGCCCGGGCGGCACGTCCGCGAAGTGCAGCCCGCGGATCACCCCGCGCCGGGACTTGCTGTGGTTCGTCTGCGCCAGCCGCAGCGGGTGCCCCACCGCCTTGACGAAGTCCTCCTCCTGGTAGGGGCACACGAAGAGACCCCGGTCGTCCGGGAACACCCTCGGGGTGAACTCGAACGCGCCGGGTACGGCCAGTTCCCGAACATCCATGTGACTAAGCGTACTGGCCCCTTACCTCCACCTCCGGCCCCGCACCTGTCACACTGTGGGACACCGCAGCGTCCGCGGTCGCCCGCGAACCATCCGCGCGCGGCCGATCGGCCGGCACCACGAACGCGTCGACGTACCCGATCGATGCTCGATCGTGCCGAGACCCGGCGGGGCTACCTTTCCGCGATCCCCGCTTCGGCCCGTTGGAGGGACGCAATGACCACCGTGAACGACCCGCTCGTGCAACCCGATCTGACCGCCCCCGTCACCGATGAGGAGATCTTCGCCGCGCACGAGGGCGGCAAGCTCGACGTCGCGGTGACCCGCCCGATCGCCGACCCGCGCACCCTCTCCATCGTCTACACGCCCGGCGTGGCCAAGGTCAGCCGGGCCATCGCCGAGGACGCCGACCTCGCCCGGCGCTACACCTGGACCAACCGCCTGGTCGTCGTGGTCAGCGACGGCACCGCGGTGCTCGGCCTCGGGGACATCGGGCCACGGGGCGCCCTGCCGGTCATGGAGGGCAAGTCCGCCCTGTTCAAGACCTTCGGCGGGCTCAACTCGATCCCGCTGGTGCTGGACACCACCGACGTCGACGAGATCGTCGAGACGCTGGTCCGGCTGCGCCCCTCGTTCGGCGCGGTGAACCTCGAGGACGTGTCAGCGCCGCGCTGCTTCGAACTGGAGAAGCGCCTGATCGAGGCCCTGGACTGCCCGGTCATGCACGACGACCAGCACGGCACCGCGATCATCCTGCTCGCCGCCCTGCGCGGCGCCAACGCCGTTCTCGACCGGCCGATCGAGAACGAGCGGATCGTCATCGCCGGCGCCGGGGCGTCCGGGGTGGCCTGCGCGAACTTCCTGCTCTCCGCCGGCGCCGGGGACGTCACCGTGCTCGACTCGCGGGGCATCGTGCACGCCGGCCGGGACGGGCTCAACCCGGTCAAGGCCGAGCTGGCCACCCGGACCAACAAGGCAGGGCTGCGCGGCGGTCTGGCCGAGGCGCTGGCGGGCGCCGACGTGTTCGTCGGACTGTCCGGCTCCACCGTGCCCGAGGAGCTGATCGCCTCGATGGCGCCGGACCCGATCGTGTTCGCGCTGTCCAACCCCGACCCGGAAATTCACCCGGACGTGGCACGGAAGCACGCCGCGATCGTCGCGACGGGTCGCAGCGACTTCCCGAACCAGATCAACAACTCGCTGGCCTTCCCCGGCGTGTTCCGCGGCGCGCTGGACGCGGGCGCGCGCCGGATCACCGAGCGGATGAAGCTGGCCGCCGCCGAGGCCATCTTCCAGGTCGCCGCCGAGGACCTGGACGCCGATCACATCGTGCCGTCCGGGGTCGACCCGAGGGTCGCGCCGGAGGTCGCCGCGGCGGTCGCGAAGGCCGCCGAGGAGGACGGCGTCACGGCGTAGTCACGGCTCGATAACCACGTGGCAGGGGTGTCGTCGCTGGTCAGCGGCCCGGACCGGCGGCGGAACCCCTGCTTCGGCGATTTCGAACAATCCTCGGGTAATTCACGCGGTAGCCTGTGCACCGGCGGGAAAGATCGGCGGCTGCGCCCGACCCGCCGGCATGCGGGCGAGAGGATGGCGTGTGGCCGAGCATGTCCTGCGAGCCGGCCCGCACCCCGCGGCGGTGCGGACCGGCGAGTTAGCCATGCCCGCGGTGGCCGCCAACTCCGCCGTCCCCGTCACCGGGGAGCCACCGCGGGCGGACGTCGTCACGCCCGTCCTGCTCACCGACATCGAGGAGCTCGCCCAACTCGGGGTGTGGAGCATCGACGTCCGGGCCGGCCGCGCGTACTTCTCCGACGGTCTGCGCCGGCTCTGCGGTTCCCCCACCGGCGACACCCTCTCCGCCGCGATCGAACTGGTCCACCCGGACGACAAGCCGGTGCTCGACCTGTTCCGCGCCCGGCTGTACTCGCCGACCGACGACGCGCCGATCGAGGTCGAGCTGCGGGACGCCACCGGCGAGCGCGACTTCCGCGTCCGGGCCCGCTCCGAGACCGACGCCACCGGCGCGGTCGTCCGCATCCTCGGCACCGTCCAGGACGTCACCAGCTCCCGCGACCTCGAGCGGCAGGCGATCCTCGACCGTCGCCTGTTCCAGGACGCTCAACAGGTCGCCCGGGTCGGCACCTGGGAGTGGAACACCCAGACGGGTGAATGCGTGTGGTCGACCATGCTCTACGAGCTGTTCGGCGTCGAGCCGGGCGTGCCGATCACCTACACCGACTACCTCAGCATGGTGCACCCCGACGACCGGGACTGGGTCGACAAGCGCTGGCGCGGGCTCGCCGTGGACGGCCGCCCGGCCGAGGCCGAGCACCGCGTGGTCCTGCCGGACGGCGGCCGTCGGGTACTCCGCTGCCGCGCCGTCGCCCGGGACAACAGCCGAGGCGCCCAGGTGATGATCGGCACCGCCCAGGACGTCACCGAGCAGCGGTCCACCGAGACCAGGATGATGCGCTCCAGCCAGCGGTTCACCGACCTGGTCGCGATCGCCCCGGTCGGCATCGCGCTGTTCGACGACAGCGGGCACCTGCTCGACGCCAACGACGCCCTGTGCCGGCTGCTGGAGGAGGACCTGGAGCGGCTGCGCGGCCGGTCGGCCACCGACCTGGCCCACCCCACCGACCGGGCGACCTCGCTGCTGCACTCGGACGGCCTGCAGGGCGGCGACCTGCGCGCGGGCCAGCGGGTCCTGGTCACCGCGTCCGGCAAGTCGGTGTACTGCGAACTGAGCGTGACCTCGTCGGTCGCCGACGACGGCCAGCGGTTCTGGCTGGTGGTGTTCGCCGACGTCACCGAGCGCCGCCGGGCCGCCGAACGGCTGCGCTACCAGGCCACCCACGACGAGCTGACCGGCCTGCCGGGGCGCGCGGCGGTCAACGAGCTGTTGGGCCAGCTGCTGAGCGGGCCGGAGGCGGACAGCGTCGCGGTGCTGTTCTGCGACGTGGACAACTTCAAGCGGGTCAACGACTCCCTCGGCCACGACGTCGGTGACGAGCTGATCATCGCGCTGGCCAGGCGCCTGGAACGCGGGCTGCCGCCGTGCTGCACGCCGGGGCGGATGTCCGGCGACGAGTACGTGGTGATCTGCTCGGACGTCGGCGAGGTCGGCGGGGTCGAGGTGCTGGCGAACCGGGTGGCGCGGCTGCTGCGCACGGCGGTGCCGGTGCGCGGCCAGCTGCTGCGGGTCTCGGCGGCCATCGGCGCCGCGGTGCCGAACGGGCCGGACGGCGGGCCGAGCGCCGGGTCCCGGTCCACCGCGGCCGACCTGCTGCGGTTCGCCGACGCGGCGATGTTCAACGCGAAGCGGCAGGGCACCGGGCGGGTGTCGCTGGCCAACGCCGAGCTGATCCACACGGCGAACAGCCAGATGCTGCTCGAGGGCCAGCTGCGGGACGCCATCGCGAACGGCGAGCTGGTGCTGCACTACCAGCCGGTGGTCGGCCCGGACGGCACGATCCTGTCCGCGGAGGCGCTGGTCCGCTGGCCGCACCCGGAGCGGGGGATGCTGAGCCCCGGCGAGTTCCTGCCGGTCGCCGAGCAGGGTGACCTGCTGCGCGAGCTGGACCGCTGGGTGCTGCGCACGGCGTTGCGCGAGGCGGCGGACTGGCCGCTGCTGACCGGCGGCGTGCTGGGCGGCGGGCCGGGGGTCGCGGTGAACCTGGCCGGGCTGGTGCCGGGCGACCCGGAGTTCGTGGAGATCGTGTCGGCCGCGGTGGCCGAGTCGGGCATCGCCTGGGACCGGGTGGTGCTGGAGCTGGTGGAGACCAGCCTGATCGACCTGCCGTCCCGGTCGCGTTCGGCCATGGCCGAGCTGGCCGACCGCGGCGTGCGGTTCGCCGTGGACGACTTCGGCACCGGGTACTCGTCGCTGTCGCGGCTCAAGGAGCTGCCGGCGCAGATCATCAAGATCGACCGGGCGTTCGTGTCCGGCGTGGCGACCGAGGCGGCCGACTTCGCGGTGGTCCGCGCGCTGGTCGACATGGCCCGCGCGATGGGCCGCACCTGCGTGGCCGAGGGCGTGGAGGTCGAGTCGCAGTTCCATGTGCTGCGCAGCTTCGGCGTCGAGGCCTACCAGGGCTGGCTGCTGTCCCGACCGTTGTCCGCGGAGGCCCACCGGGAGCTGATGCGGCTCGGACCGGTGCACATTCCACGCGGATCCTGAACCGGTCTCGACTTCGCAACGGCTGCGCCGAACAGAGCAATCGGGTAGGCTGACCGGTCGTCGTCAGATGCTGGGACGACCTGCCGCCGTCGGTACCACCGGCTAAGGTCGGGCGACCTACGGCCGGCAGGGGGCCGTCTCGACCTGAGGAGTCTCGAGCGTGATCGAGTTCCAGGCCGTGACCAAGCAGTACCCGGACGGCACGGTCGCGGTCGACAACCTCGACCTGGCCGTCGAGGACGGCGGGATCACCGTCTTCGTCGGACCGTCCGGCTGCGGCAAGACGACGTCACTGCGCATGATCAACCGGATGATCGACCCGACCGGCGGACGGATCCTGCTGGACGGCAAGGACATCCGCGAGTCCGACCCGCCGCTGCTGCGCCGGGGCATCGGGTACGTCATCCAGCACGCCGGGCTGTTCCCGCACCGCACGGTCCTCGACAACGTCGCCACCGTGCCGCTGCTCACCGGGCAGAGCCGTCGCGCCGCGCGGTCCAGGGCGGGCGAGCTGCTCGAACTGGTCGGGCTGCCGGCGAAGCTCGCCAAGCGGTACCCGGCGCAGCTCTCCGGCGGACAGCAGCAGCGCGTCGGCGTCGCCCGCGCGCTGGCCGCCGACCCGCCGGTGCTGCTGATGGACGAGCCGTTCAGCGCCGTCGACCCCATCGTGCGCGACGACCTGCAACAGCAACTACTGCGCCTGCAGTCCGAACTGGACAAGACGATCGTGTTCGTCACCCACGACATCGACGAGGCGATCAAGCTCGGCGACCGGGTGGCGGTGTTCCGCGTCGGCGGCCGGCTCGCCCAGTACGACGACCCGTCCGCGCTGCTCGCCAGGCCGGCCGACGACTTCGTGTCCTCGTTCGTCGGCCGCGACCGCGGCTACCGGGCGCTCGGCTTCCTCGACGCGGGCGGGGTCCCCGTCGGTCCGGTCGCGACGGTCCGCGCCGGCGAGCAGGCCACCGCCGACCAGCTCGACGACGGCTGGGCGGTCGCGGTCGACGCGGAGAACCGGCCGCTCGGCTGGGTTTCCGCCGAGCTGCTGTCCACGATGGACGGATCGGTGAACGCGGACAGGCTGGTCTCCGGCGGCTCGCTGTTCGAAGTGGACTCCTCGGCCGGGACGACCGCCGGGTCGCTGCGCAACGCCCTGGACGCGGCGCTCAGCTCGCCGTCCGCCGTGGGCATCGCGATCGACGGCGACGGTGCGGTGGTCGGCGGCGTCACCGCCGACACCGTGCTCGCGGCACTGGCCGACGCGCGACGGGCGGGTGAGGTGCCGGCGTGAACATCGACTGGCCGTGGCCCTGGCTGCCGGCCAACACCGACGACATCGCCGAGGCGACCGGTGAGCACCTGTACCTGGCGCTGCTGCCGGTGCTGGTCGGGCTGCTGGTGTCGATCCCGCTCGGCTGGGCGGCGAGCCGCTGGCGGGTGGCGCGCGGGATCCTGGTGCCGCTGGCGGGCGTGCTCTACACGATCCCGTCGCTCGCGCTGATCACGCTGGTGCCGCTGGTCCTCGGCACCCAGATCATCGACCCGCTCAACGTGCAGGTGCCGCTGGCGGTGTACACAATCGCGCTGCTGGTCCGCTCGGTGTCCGACGCGCTGCGGGCGGTGCCGAGCGAGGTCACCGCGGCCGCGACGGCCGTCGGCTACCGGCCGCTGCACCGGTTCCTGACCGTCGAGCTGCCGCTCGCGGTGCCGGTGATCGTCGCCGGGCTGCGGGTGGCGGTGGTGTCGGCGATGAGCCTGACCGCGGTCGGCGCGCTGGTCGGCATCGGCGGACTCGGCCAGCTGATCACCGAGGGCTTCCTGCGCAACAACGGCGTGGAGCTGGTCGCGGCGATCGTGCTGATCGTCGTGATCGCGCTGATCATCGACGCGCTGCTGCTGCTCGTCGGCCGGATCGCCACGCCGTGGACGAGGACGGCCAAGGGGGTGAACTCGTGAGCGAGCTCGCGAGCGAACCATTGACACAGGGCGACCGTGAACGGCACCGCCGAGCCCGCGAGGGGGTGTCGTGAACTCCGCGTTCGCGTGGCTGTTCGACCCGGAGCACTGGTCCGGGCCGAGCGGCTTCCCCGCCCGGATCCTCGAACACCTCACCTACACCGGCATCGCGGTGCTGATCGCGGCCGCGATCGCGGTGCCGCTCGGCGCGGTCATCGGGCACACCGGCAAGGGCACGTTCCTGGTGGCGGGCCTGTCCAACGGCCTGCGCGCGCTGCCCGAGCTGGGCCTGCTGACGCTGCTGGTGCTGTTGACCTGGGTCGGCCTGCTGCCGCTGGTGATCTCGCTGGTGATCCTGGCCATCCCGCCGATCCTGGCCGGGACGTACTCCGGCGTGCGCAACGTCGACCGGGCCGCGGTGGACGCAGCGCACGGCATGGGCATGCGCGGGCCGACGGTGCTCGCCAGGGTCGAGCTGCCGAACGCGCTGCCGCTGATCATCGGCGGCCTCCGCGCGGCGACCCTGCAGGTGATCGCGACCGCGACGATCGCCGCGTACGTGTCGCTCGGCGGCCTCGGCAGGTTCGTGATCGACGGCAACAACGCGGGCGCCGGCTCACCGGACGGCTACCCGCAGATGGCGGCCGGCGCGATCGCGGTCGCGGTGCTCGCGCTGTTGATGGAGGGCCTGCTGGAACTGGTCGAGCGCCTCGTGGTGTCCCCCGGGGTGCGGAACCAGTCGCGGGCCAGGCGCGCGGTCCGGCTGCGTCGGCGGCCGACTACTGATTTGGTGGAGAACCCAACCTAGGGAGACAGGACATGAAGCGCGCACTCGCCGGCGTGGCGACCGCCGTGGCGGCGACGCTGGCACTGACGGCCTGCGGCAGTTCCGACCCGCTGGCCGAGGACCCGGCAGGGGGCGAAGGTGGTTCGAGCGAGTCGATCGCGATCGGCTCGGCGGACTTCCCGGAGAGCCAGCTGCTGGCCGAGATCTACGCCCAGGCGCTGGAGGGCGCGGGGGTGACGGTCTCCCGTGAGTTCGACCTGGGCAGCCGGGAGAAGTACTTCGCCGGCATCGAGGACGGCTCGATCGACCTGATCCCGGAGTACACCGGCACGCTGCTGCAGTTCGTCAACAAGGAGGCGCCGGAGGTCGAGCCCGAGGAGGTCTACACGGCGCTGCAGGAGGTCCTGCCGGACAACCTGACGGTGCTGGAGAAGGCCGAGGCGGAGAACAAGGACGCCGTGGTGGTGACCCGCGAGACGGCCGACAAGTGGAGCCTGACGACGATCGAGGACCTGGTGCCCCACTGCGGCGAGATCGTCTTCGGTGCGCCGACGGAGATGCAGCAGCGCCCGGACGGCATCCCCGGCCTCAAGGAGACCTACGGCTGCACGTTCAAGAGCTTCAAGGCCTTGGCGCCCGGCGCGATCACCACGAAGGCCCTGCTCGACGGGACCGTGCAGGCGGCGGACATCTTCACCACGGACGCCGCGATCGAGGCCAACGACCTGGTGGTGCTGGAGGACACGAAGAACAACTTCGCCGCGCAGAACGTGGTCCCGCTGATCGCCAAGGACAAGGTGAACGACACCGTCACCGAGACCCTCAACGGCATCTCGGCCGAGCTGACCACCGACGTCCTGCTCGACCTCAACGCCCGCCTCAACTCCCCGGAGAAGCCCGACTACGCCGACGTGGCCGAGGAGTGGCTGGCCGAGATCAACGCCTGAGTTCACGGCTGGTTTCACGTCGTGGGGGGGGGGGGGGGGGGGGGGGGGGGGGACGCGGGGGGGGGGGCGGGGGCCCCCCACCCGGGGGGGGGGGGCTGGCCGATATAAACGCCTTATTTCAGGGTTGGTTTCACGTCGTGCCGATGCGATGAAGGGAGCCTTCATCGCATCGGCTCGGTGGTCCGGCCACCGACTCGGGTGCTGAGGTCGGTGGCGGCGCGGAGGGTCTCGGCGGCCAGGTCGGGCCAGGTGTGGCCGCACTCGGGGTCGCACTCGTGGCGGAAGGTGGTGCTGATCGCGGCGATCGGGTGGTCGGCGTGGTCGAGCACGGGGGCCGCGACGGAGGCGAAGCCAGGCGTCACGTAGCCGTCCTCCACCGCCCAGCCGCGTTGGCGGCCCGCGGTGAGCAGGCGGCGTAGGGCGGGTAGGTGCGCCGGGCCTCGGCCGGTGCGGTCGACGAACGTCTCCCGGTTCGGGAACAGGGCCCGGACCTGCGGGGCGGGCAGGCGGGCGAGGATCGCGCGGCCGGTGGCCGGCAGGTGCGCGGGTAGGCGGACGCCGACGTCGGTCACCACTGTCGCGTGTGGGTGTGGGGGTTGCTCGCGCAGGAGGTAAAGGGTCTCGCGGCCGTGGAGGACGCCCAGTTGCGCGGTGTGGCCGGTGCGGGCGATCAGCGCGCGCAGGACGGGGCGGGCGAGGCGTTCGAGCGGATCGTGGCGTAGGTACGCCGAACCCAGTTCGAAGGCGCCGAGGCCGAGACCGTACCGGCGCTCGTCCGGCAGGTGGGTGACGAAGCCGGCGGCGACCAGCTCCGCCAGCAGGTGGTACGTCGTGGAGCGGGGGAGGTTCAGCTCGCGGGCGACCGAGCCCGCGGTGACCGGGCCGGCCCTCGTCGCCAGCAACCGGAGCACGGCCAGCCCGCGGCGCAGCGCTGGCACGTCGCTGCTGGCTCCCATCGGAACAGTCTGCGGCAAGTGATGGACATCACTCGATGGCGGCCCTAGGATTTGGAGTTGAAACGTTTCATTCAGGGGTTGAACGAAACCTCGTCGAAAGGAGCGCCATGAGCAGCGGGGTCAACCGGCGGACGTTCATCCATGGCTCGGCCGCCGCGGGGGCGCTGGCCACGACAATCGCCACCACCGCGCGGGCCGCCGCCGAACCCGGCCGGCACCGTGGCCGGCTGCGCGTGGACCGCACCACCGTCGAGTACGCCGAGACCCTCCTCGGCACCGACGTCACCGCACCTCGACTCTCCTGGGAACTCGACACCGACCAGCACGGCGCCCGGCAGACCGCCTACCAGGTCCGGATCGCCGGCGTCTGGGACTCCGGCAAGGTCCGCTCCGACCGCACGGTCGGCATCCCCTACGGCGGCCCGCCGCTGCGCCCGCGTACCCGCTACACCTGGCAGGTCCGCGTCTGGGACGACCAGGACCGCGTCTCCGGCTGGAGCCCGGCCCGCTGGTGGGAGACCGGGTTCCTCGACACCCCCTGGCAGGCGCGCTGGATCGGCGCCCCCGCCCCCGAGGCGCCGCCCGCGTTCGACGGCGCCTCCTGGATCTGGTCGGCCGACGCCACCACCGAGGGCGCCCCGGTCGGCGCCCGCTGGTTGCGCGGGAGCGTCGATGTGCCAGCCGAGGTCACCCGCGCGCGGGTGGTCGCCACCGCGGACGACGACTTCACCCTGTACCTCGACGGTCAGCAGGTCCTGCACGCGCCAGAGCAGGTCGACGGGTGGAAGGCCGGCCTGCTCGGCGACGTGACCGCGCGGGTCCGGGCCGGCGAGACCGTGCTCGCCGCCGTCGCGCACAACCGGGGCGGCAGCTCGGTCAACCCGGCCGGCCTGCTCGTCCGCCTCGAGGTCGAGCTGGCCGACGGGCAGCGGGTGGACCTCACCACCGGTGACGGCTGGCGGGTCACCGACACCGAGCAGGACGGGTGGCAGCGCCCGGACTTCGACGACAGCTCCTGGGCGCCCGCGACCGTCCTCGCGCCCTACGGCCACGGCCCGTGGGGCGACCAGGTCGCGGTGAACGCGACCCGCCCCGCCCCGGTGCTGCGCCGCGAGTTCCGGCTCGACAAGGCGGTGGACTCGGCGCGGCTGTACCTGTCCGGGCTCTCCTACTACGAGGCCGAGCTCAACGGCAGGCGCGTCGGCCGCCAGGTGCTCGACCCCGGCTTCACCGACTACGACGAGACCGTCCTGTACGTCACCCACGACGTCACCGGCCAGCTCCGCCGCGGCACCAACCGCGTCGACGTGACGCTCGGCCGCGGCTTCTACGGCATGACGACCCCGAACGTCTGGGGCTGGCACCAGGCCAGCTGGCACGGCGAGCCCCGCCTGCTCGCCCAGCTGGAGGTCCGCCACCCCGACGGCTCCACGACCACGATCGCCTCCGACACCGACTGGCGGGTCGCCGACGGCCCCACCCGGTCCGACTCCCTCTACGCCGGCGAGACGTACGACGCCCGCCGCGCCCCGACCGACTGGCGCGAACCCGTGCTCCAGGACGCCCCGGCCGGCACCCTGCGCGCCCAACAGCACGAGCCGATCGAGATCGCCGACACCGTCCGCCCGGTCGCCATCACCGAGCCGAGCCCCGGCGTGTACGTCGCCGACATGGGTCGCACGATGGCCGGCTGGACGCACCTGACCGTCAGCGCCTCCGCGGGCACCGTGGTCCGGCTCGCGCACGGTGAGAAGCTCCGGGACGACGGCACCGTGATCTCCGCGAACGGGCTCGTGCCCGGCCGGCACCAGACCGACGAGTACGTCTGCGCCGGCACCGGCGTGGAACGCTGGGAGCCGAGGTTCTCCTACAAGGGTTTCCGGTACGTCCAGGTCACCGGCCTGCCCGCGCGTCCCGACCCGGACGACCTGCTCGGCCGGCTGGTGCACAGCGCGGTCCCCGACGCAGGCGACTTCCAGTGCTCCGAGCCGTTCTTCGAGCAGCTCGAACACGCGATGCGCCGCACGCTGCTCAACAACTTCCACGGCATCCCCACCGACACGCCGATGTTCGAGAAGAACGGGTGGACCGGGGACGCGCAGGTCGCCGCGCCGGTGATGCTGCACGCGTTCGCCATCCAGCGGTTCTTCACCAAGTGGATCGGCGACCTCGGCGACAGCCGGGTGGACAGCGGCCAGATCCCGGTGATCGTGCCGAGCGGCGGCTGGGGGTACACGCAGCTCGCGCCGACACCGGAGTGGACGACCGTGTACCCGTTCCTGGTCCGCGAGATGTACCGGGTCTACGGCGACGACCGGGTGGCCGCCGCGCAGTGGCCGACGCTGACCGCGTACCTGGACTGGGAGATCGACCGCCTGGAGAACGGGCTCGCGGTCACCGCGCTCGGCGACTGGGTCTCGCCCGGGTACGAGGTGCCGCCGGAGGACACCCGGCTGACCGCGACCTCGTACCTGTACCGGGCGCTGACGCTCACCGCCGAGGTCGGCGACCTGCTCGGGCACACCGACGTCGCCGTCCGGTACCGGCGGGTCGCCGGTGAGCTGCGGGACGCGCTCAACGCGACGTTCCTCGTCGACGGGCACTACCGGACGGAGAAGGACCCGCACTACCGGCAGACGTCCAACGCGGTGCCGCTGATGTTCGGGATGGTCCCGGACGGCGCGGTCGCCAGCGTGGTGGCGAGCCTGGTCGCGGACATCCGCGAGCGCGGGAACCACCTGAACACCGGCATCCTCGGCACCAGCGTGCTGCTGCGGGTGCTCACCGCGCACGGGCACGCGGACGTGGCGCACGCGCTGGCCACCCAGCGCACCTACCCGAGCTGGGGGTACTGGTTCGACAACGGCGCCGACACGATGTGGGAGTTCTGGCCGCTGGACTCCCGGTCCCGCGACCACTACTTCCTCGGCACCGTCGTGCAGTGGCTGTACGAGAACGTCGCCGGCCTGCGCCCGGGCGACGCGGGCTACCGGCGCTTCACCGTCCGGCCGGACGCGCGGGTCGGGGTCCGGTGGGCACGAACGTCGATCCGGACCGTGCGGGGCCGGGCGGCGGCGGGCTGGGCGTCGACCGGCCGCACCGTGCACCTGACGGTCACCGTCCCGGTCGGATCGACCGCCGAGGTGCACGTCCCGGCCGCCTCCCGCGCGGCCGCGTCGGTGCGGCGGGGAGCCCGGTTCCTGCGGTACGAGCCCGGGTTCGCGGTGTACGAGGTCGCGGCGGGCACCTGGCGGTTCCGCGGCCAAGTCTGACATCCCAGACGGACTCCGTGCCGCTCGGGTCGTGCGAACCGCGTCGCCGGGTTGGGATGGGGGAATGCGTGAGGTGGTGGTGGACGGCGGGGCGCTGACCCGCGAGGAGGTGGTCGCCGTCGCGCGGGCCGGGGTGCCCGTGCGGCTCGGCGACACCGCGCTGGACGAGGTCGCGAAGACCAGGGCGCACGTGGAGCGGCTCGCCGGGGCCGACACCCCGACCTACGGGGTCTCCACCGGCTTCGGCGCGCTCGCCACGCGGCACATCCCGACCGACCGGCGCGCGGCGTTGCAGCGGTCGCTGATCCGGTCGCACGCGGCCGGCGCGGGCGACCCGGTCGAGCCGGAGGTGGTGCGGGCGCTGATGCTGCTGCGGCTGCGGACGCTCGCCACCGGACGCACCGGGGTCCGCCCGGTCACCGTGGAGACCCTGGCCGCGCTGCTGAACGCGGACGTGCTCCCGGTCGTGCACGAGTACGGCTCGCTCGGCTGCTCCGGCGACCTCGCGCCGCTGTCGGCGGTCGCCCTTGCCCTGATGGGCGAGGGCGAGGTGCTCGACCACGGCACGCTCCGGCCGGCGGCGGACGCGTTGCGGGACAACGGGATCACCCCGCTCCAGCTGGCCGAGAAGGAGGGCCTCGCGCTCATCAACGGCACCGACGGGATGCTCGGCATGCTCGTGCTGGCCCTCGCCGACCTGCACCGGCTGCTCGACCTCGCCGACCTCACCGCCGCGATGAGCGTGGAGGCCCTGCTCGGCACCGACCGGGTGTTCGCCGACGACCTGCAACGCCTGCGCCCGCACCCCGGCCAGGCCCACAGCGCCGCCCGGATCGCCGCGCTGCTCGACGGCTCCGCGATCGTGGCCAGCCACCGCGGCCCGGACTGCAACCGCGTCCAGGACGCCTACTCGCTGCGCTGCGCCCCCCAGGTGCACGGCGCCGCCCGCGACACCGTGTCCTACGTGGAGACCGTCGCCGACCGGGAGCTCGCCGCCGCCATCGACAACCCCGTCGTCCTCGCCGACGGGCGGGTGGAGTCCAACGGGAACTTCCACGGCGCCCCGATCGCCTACCCGCTGGACTTCCTCGCCATCCCGGTCGCCGACGTCGCCAGCATGGCGGAGCGGCGCACCGACCGGATGCTCGACGCCACCCGCAGCCACGGCCTGCCGCCGTTCCTCGCCGACGACCCCGGCGTCGACTCCGGCCACATGATCGCCCAGTACACCCAGGCCGCGGTGGTCTCCGAGCTGAAGCGCCTCGCCGCGCCGGCCAGCGTGGACTCCATCCCCAGCTCCGCCATGCAGGAGGACCACGTCTCCATGGGCTGGTCGGCGGCCCGCAAGCTCCGCACCGCCATCGACGGCCTGACCACGGTCCTGGCCGTCGAACTGCTCACCGCCGCCCGCGCGCTCGACCTGCGCGCCCCGCTCACCCCGGCGCCCGCCACCGCCCGCGCGGTCGCGGCCCTGCGCGAACGCGTGCCTGGCCCGGGCACCGACCGCCACCTCGCGCCCGAGATCCACGCCGCCGAGCAGCTCATCCGGGAAGGAAACCTGCCATGACCGCCCCAGGCCCCCGACCCGTCCGTGCCGCGCGCGGCACCGCGACGACCGCCCGCAGCTGGCAGACCGAGGCCGCGCTGCGGATGTTCCACAACAACCTCGACGCCGAGGTCGCCGAACGCCCCGACGACCTGGTGGTCTACGGCGGCACCGGCAAGGCCGCGCGGAACTGGGCCAGCTTCGAGGCCATCACCCGCGAGCTGACCGGCCTCGGCGAGGACGAGACGCTGCTCGTGCAGTCCGGCAAGCCGGTCGGGGTGATGCGCACGCACGAGTGGGCGCCCCGGGTGCTGATCGCGAACTCGAACCTGGTCGGCGACTGGGCCACCTGGCCGGAGTTCCGCCGGCTGGACGCGATGGGCCTGACGATGTACGGGCAGATGACCGCCGGCTCGTGGATCTACATCGGCACCCAGGGCATCCTGCAGGGCACCTACGAGACGTTCGCCGCGGTGGCCCGCAAACGCTTCGGCGGAAGTCTCAAGGGGACGCTCACGCTGACCGCCGGGCTCGGTGGCATGGGCGGGGCGCAACCGCTCGCCATCACGATGAACGGCGGCGTCGCGCTGTGCGTCGAGGCCGACCCGGCGCGGGCGAAGCGGCGGGTGGAGACCCACTACCTGGACGAGATCGCGTCCGATGTGGACGACGCGGTCCGGCGGGCCGAGCGGGCGAAGAAGGAGGGCCGCGCGCTGTCGGTCGCGGTCGTCGGCAACGCCGCCGAGGTCGTGCCGGAGCTGCTGCGTCGCGGTGTCGAGGTCGACGTGGTCACCGACCAGACGTCCGCGCACGACCCGCTCGCGTACCTGCCGAAGGGTGTCGACCTGGACGACTGGGGGGACTACGCGGCAAAGAAGCCGGACGAGTTCACCGACCGCGCCCGGGACTCGATGGCCGAGCACGTGGACGCCATGATCGGGTTCCTCGACGCGGGGGCGGAGGTGTTCGACTACGGCAACTCGATCCGCGGCGAGGCCAAGGAGGGCGGCTGCGACCGCGCGTTCGACTTCCCCGGCTTCGTGCCCGCCTACATCCGGCCGATGTTTTGCGAGGGCAAGGGCCCGTTCCGCTGGGCCGCGCTGTCCGGCGATCCGGCCGACATCGCCGCGACCGACCGGGCGATCCTGGACCTGTTCCCGGAGAACGAGTCGCTGGCCCGCTGGATCCGGCTGGCCGGCGAACGCGTCGCCTTCCAGGGGCTCCCGGCGCGGATCTGCTGGCTCGGCTACGGCGAACGGCACCTGGCCGGCCTGCGGTTCAACGAGATGGTCGCCAGCGGAGAGCTGTCCGCGCCGGTGGTGATCGGCCGCGACCACCTGGACTGCGGCTCGGTCGCCTCGCCGTACCGGGAGACCGAGGCGATGGCCGACGGCTCGGACGCGATCGCCGACTGGCCGCTGCTCAACGCCATGGTCAACACCGCGTCCGGCGCCACCTGGGTGTCCATCCACCACGGCGGCGGCGTCGGCATGGGCCGCTCGATCCACGCCGGCCAGGTCACCGTCGCCGACGGAACCCCGCTCGCCGGGCAGAAGATCGAACGCGTCCTCACCAACGACCCCGGCATGGGCGTGATCCGGCACGTCGACGCCGGCTACGACCGCGCCGACGAGGTGGCCGCCGAGCGCGACGTCCGGGTCCCGATGCGCCATGCCTGACCTGCTCGCGGCGATCGCCGGCGTGGGGGCGGACCCGCGGCGCGGCGGGTACTCCCGGCACGGGTTCGACCGGGCCGACCTGGAGCTGCGCGCGTGGTTCGTGGAGGAGGCCGAGCGGCGCGGGCTCGCGGTGCGCACCGACCGCAACGGCAACGTCTGGGCCTGGTGGGGCACCCCCGGTCCGGACGCCGTGGTCACCGGCAGCCACCTGGACTCCGTGCCCGGCGGCGGCGCGTTCGACGGCCCGCTCGGCGTGGTCAGCGCCCTGCTCGCGGTGGACTCCCTGCGCGCCAGGGGGTTCACGCCCACCCGGCCGCTCGCGGTGGTGGTGTTCGCCGAGGAGGAGGGCGGCCGGTTCGGCGTGCCGTGCCTCGGTTCCCGGTTGCTCGCCGGCACCATCGACCCGGACGCCGCCCGCCGGCTGCACGACCCGGACGGCGTGACGCTCGCCGAGGCCGTCACCGAGGCCGGGTTGGACGCCTCCCGGCTCGGCCGCGACGATGTGGCGCTCGGGCTGATCGGCACGTTCGTCGAGCTGCACGTCGAGCAGGGCCGGGGTCTCGTCGATCTGGACGCCCCGGTCGCGGTGGCCGGCTCGATCCTCGCGCACGGGCGCTGGCGGTTCCGCTTCACCGGCGAGGGCAACCACGCCGGGGCCACCCTCATCGGCGACCGGCGCGACCCGATGCTGCCGGCGTCCGCACTGGTCCTCGCCGCCAGGAAGGCCGCGGCCGGGGTCGACGGCGCCCGCGCCACCGTCGGCAGGCTCACCCCGAACCCCGGCGGCACCAACGTCATCGCGTCCACTGTGGACGTCTGGCTGGACGCCCGCGCCGACGACACCGCCCGCACCCGCGCCGTCGTCGACGAGATCACCGCCGCCGCGCACGACGCGGCCACCGACGAGGGCTGCGCGGTCACCGTCACCGAGGAGTCCTACGGCGACACCGTGCACTTCGACCCCGCCCTGCGCGACCGGCTCGCCGGCAGCCTCGGCGGTGTCCCCGTGCTCGCCACCGGCGCCGGCCACGACGCCGGCATCCTCGCCGCCCGCGTGCCGACCGCGATGCTGTTCGTCCGCAACCCCACCGGCGTGAGCCACGCGCCGGCCGAGCACGCCGAACCGGACGACTGCGCGGCCGGCGTCGAGGCACTGGCCGCCGTGCTCGCGGAGCTGGCCGGATGACCGCCTACTGGTGCGAGCGGGCCTGGCTGCACTCCGGCGTCACCCCCGGAGTCCTGGTCGACACCGACGGCGGCACGATCACCGAGGTGTCCACGGCGGAGCACGCGCCCGCCGGCGCGCACCGGTTGGCGGGGCTGGTGTTCCCCGGGTTCGCCAACGCGCACTCGCACGCCTTCCACCGCGCCCTGCGTGGCCGCACCCACGACGGCGGCGGCACCTTCTGGTCGTGGCGCACCGCCATGTACGCCCTCGCCGCCGGCCTCGACCCCGACCGCTACCGCCGCCTCGCCACCGCCGTCTACGCCGAGATGGCCGCCACCGGCGTGACCTGCGTCGGCGAGTTCCACTACGTCCACCACCCCCAGCAGGGCCGCTACTCCGACCCCAACGCCATGGGCGAGGCCCTGCGCCAGGCCGCCGCCGACGTCGGCATCCGCATCACCCTGCTCGACACCTGCTACCTCGCCGGCGGCATCGACACCCCGCTCGCCCCCGAGCAGGCCCGCTTCTCCGACGGCTCGGTGGACGCCTGGGCGGCCAGGATCGCCGACCAGCGCGACACCGCCCACGCCCGCACCGGCGCCGCGATCCACTCCGTGCGCGCCGTACCGAGGGGCGACCTGCCCGCCGTCGCCGCCGCCTCGGGGGACCGGCCGCTGCACGTCCACCTGTCCGAGCAGCCGGCGGAGAACGAGGCCTGCCAACGCGCCTACGGCTTGAGCCCGACCGAGCTGCTGCACGAGGCCGGCGCGCTGACCCCGCGCACCACCGCCGTCCACGCCACCCATCTGTCCACACAGGACATCACGTTGCTGGCGGACTCCGGTACCGGCGCGTGCTTCTGCCCGACCACGGAGGCCGACCTGGCCGACGGCATCGGCCCGGCCCGGGAACTGCTCGACGCGGGCGTGCCGCTGTCGCTGGGCAGCGACCAGCACGCCGTCGTCGACCCGCTGCTGGAGGCCCGCGCCCTCGAACACGGCGAACGCCTGCGCAGCGGCCGCCGCGGCCGGATCGCCCCGGCCGACCTGGTCACCGCGCTCACCAACCACGCGAGCCTCGGCTGGCCGGCGGCGGGTCGGATCGCCCCCGGCGCCCCTGCCGACCTGGTCGCCGTCGACCTGAACAGCGCCCGCACCGCCGGCTCCCGGCCCGAGCAGGTCGTCCTGACCGCCACCGCCGCCGACGTGCACACCGTCGTGTCCAGCGGCCGCGTGATCGCCACCGACGGCCACCACGCCCTGGCCGCCGACCTGGCGGCAGCCATCGAGGAGGTCTGGGCATGAGTGTTGTCATCACCGGCATCGGCGAGCTGACCACCAACGACGGCCCGCCGCGCACCGGCGCCGCGCTGGTGCTCGACGGCGACCGCGTCGCCTGGGTCGGCCCCGCGTCGGCCGCCCCCGCCGCCGACGAGTCCGTCGACGTCGAGGGCCGCGCCGTGCTCCCCGGCTGGGTCGACAGCCACACGCACCTGGTGTTCGCCGGCGACCGCACCGAGGAGTTCGCCGCCCGGATGGCCGGCCAGCCGTACACCGCCGGCGGGATCGCCGTCACCGTCGCGGCCACCCGCGCCGCCTCCGACGCCGAGCTGGCCGGGGTGCTGCGCCGGCACGTCGCCGAGGCCGTCGCGCAGGGCACCACCTGCCTGGAGACCAAGACCGGCTACGGCCTGACCGTCGCCGACGAGCTGCGCTCCGCCCGCATCGCCGCGTCGGTTGCCGACGAGGTCACGTTCCTCGGCGCGCACCTGGTCCCGACCGAGATGTCCACACAGGACTATGTCGACCTGGTCCGCGGCGAGATGCTGGACGCGGTCGCCCCGCACGTCGGCTGGGCGGACGTGTTCTGCGAGACCGGCGCGTTCGACGAGGACGCCTCCCGCGCGGTCCTCACCTCGGCCGCCGACCGGGGTCTCGGCCTGCGCGTGCACGGCAACCAGCTCGGCCCCGGCCCCGGCGTGCGCCTCGCGGTGGAACTCGGCGCGGCGAGCGTCGACCACTGCACGTACCTCACCGAGTCCGATGTGGACGCCCTGGCCGGCTCGGACACGGTGGCCACCCTGCTGCCCGCGTGCGACCTGTCCACCCGCCAGCCGCTGCCGGACGCCCGCGCGCTCCTCGACGCCGGTGCCACCGTCGCGCTGGCGTCGAACTGCAACCCCGGCTCGTCGTACACGTCGTCGATGGCCTACTGCGTGGCCACCGCCGTGCTGCAGCTGCGCATGTCCGTCGAGGAAGCCGTCCGCGCGGCGACCTGGGGCGGCGCGCGTGCCCTGCGCCGCGAGCACGAGGTCGGCGTGCTCCGCGAGGGTGCCCGCGCGGACGTGCACGTGCTGGACGCCCCGTCGGTCACCCACCTCGCCTACCGCCCCGGCGTGCCGTTGACGCACGCGGTGTGGCGCAAGGGGGAGCGGGTTCGCTAGTGGCCGGAACGGGCCAGCGCCGGCCATGCGCGGGGTGCGCTGCCGCACACTGCCCGTCATGGACGCGATCGTCGACCGGGTGCTGGACGAGATCGGCGCGGCGAAGCGCGCGATCGCGGAGGTCGAGGCCAGCGCCGACTCCCCGGACGGCCTGGTCACCGCCACCGTGAACGGCGGCGGCGAACTGGTCGAGCTGGAGCTGGACCCGCGGATCTACCGCGAGCACGACACCCGCGCGCTCGCCACGCGCATCCGTGCCGCGGTCGGCGAGGCCCACGCGCTCGCCGGGCAGCGGGTCAGGGCGGTGTACGAGCGCCTTGGCCGCCGGGAGGACTGACCCGTGCCGATCCCCGAGCCGTCCGGGCCGCTGTGGTGGATGGTCAAGGCGTTCAGCGGCTGGCCGGAGACCAACGAGGACGCCGTGCGCCAGCTCGCCGACGGCTGGCGGGCGGGTGCCGCCGCGGTCAGGACGGCCGCCGAGTTCGACCAGAGCCCGCTCGCGGCCGCGTGGCCGGACGACGTGGGAAAGGCGTTCGGCGGTCGGATCGCGCACACCACGAACTGGGCGATCGACACCGCGGTCGGCATGGACGGGCTGATCACGCAGGCCACCCGGCTCGCCGACGCCGTGACCCACGCCAAGACGTCGATCCGCTCTCTCATCTCCGCCGGCGGGGAGCTGGCCGAGGGCAGCGCCTACTTCCCCGGCTTGTCGGTGAACGTGCTCCAGCTCGTGCCGCGCCTGGCCGGCGAGGTCAACGACATCCTCGCCCGGACGGCGGCGATCGTCGCCGCGGACCCGGCCATCCCCGCGCCGCCGCCACCGCCGCCGCCCTCGTTCACCGCGGGCGAGTTCGGCTCCGACCCGAACACGCTCGACCAGCACGCGACGGAGCCGCTGTACGACGTGGCCGCGGCGGGCGCGCTGCCCCTGATGCCGGACGGGGCCGAACGCCTGGCGCACTACCTGGACGGTACCGGCACCACCATGGACGTCGACCCCGACGAGGTCATCGCCGCCGTCCCGGAGCTGGGCACGAAGGTGGACGAGCAGCTGAACGCCGAGCTGCGTCGGGTCACCGACCAGGCGGTCGCGAACGGCGACTACGGCCGCCCGATCCCCTTCTCGTCCGACTGGTCGGAGAAGTTCAACATCACGCCCGGTCACGACCTGAACTGGCACGTCGCCATGGGGCACGTGCAGCACTCGGTCACCGGTGTCGCCACCGTGCTCCCCCCGACCGACCCCGGCGGCACGCCGAGGGTCGAGGTCACCTACCAGACGCACTTCCACGACCCCTACAACTGGAACGCCGGCGACCCGAACAAGGCCGTTCACCTCGGCGGCGTCCCCGTGCCGGGCACCTACGACACCGACCTCGCCCAGTTCCACCGCGCCGGCACGGCCCAGGAGTACGACACCACCGGCTCGTCCGCCCCGCACACGGAGACCAGGGAGGTGCGATGACCGCCGGCGGGTTCATCGAGATCGACCTCGACGCGGTGGAGCAGGTGTTCCGGCGGCTCGACGCCACGGGCGCCACGCTGGACACCGAGTGGCGGCGGGCGCGGCTGACGGTCCACATCGGCGAGGCCGGCATCGGCCACGACGAGATCGCCCGGTCGTTCCGCATCCACTACGGGCCAGCCAGCGGCGCCGCGTTCCGCGCGGCGGACAACCTGCCCAGGTCGTTCACCACGCTGACCACCGCCGGCCGGGCCGGCGCGGCGGAGTACCGCGCGGCCGACGAACGCGGCGCGGCCGCGATCAACGGCAAGCCGCCGATGCTGGGGCCGCGCTAGAAGACCCAGATGCCCATGCCGCCGACCAGGACCATCACGATCAGCAGGATCGTGACCACCATCGGCCAGCGCGGGCGGCGGTAGGTCGGCTCCTCGTCCTCGAACAGGCCTGGCGGCTCGGGAAACGGGTCCGTGCCGAACAGCACCGGATCCGGTGTCCTCCGGCCAGGGGGCGGCGTGTCGTCCGTCATGTCTGCCATACAACCACCGACGGCGGCCCACCCGCAGGTCAGACGACCAGCCACACGACCAGGAGCACCGCCAGCACGCCGACGCCCAGTGCGATCAGGATCAGCCGGCGGAACGGCTGGCCCTCGCCGGTCGGGTCGAGGACGTCACGCTTGTCGTCCGCGTGGGGGTTGGCGTCGAGCGGGAGCCACTCGTCGGTCGGTTCGGTGTCGGCCACCCCGGCATTGTCGCGGGTCAGTCCGTGGCGCGGAACTCCACCTCCGGGTACGCCGCCGACGGGCCGTCCAGGATCGGCGCCTCGCGGTCGCGCAGGAACCTGTCGAAGAACGCGGTGGTGAAGTCGAGCAGCAGCTGCTGGGACCGCTGCGGGTCGATGTCGCCGAAGACCGACGTCCACGTCTCCGGCGGCATGGCCTCCTTGAGGTTCCAGCGGTCGGTGCTGCCGCCGAGGTCGACGAACCGGTAGTGCCCGGCGTCGACGAACCGCAGCCACCGGTTCCAGCCGGTCAGCTTCGGCAGGAAGTCGTCCCAGCTGGGATCCTTGACCGACGTGTGGTGGTAGTCGGAGCCGACCACGAGGAACGGCTTCGCCAGGCCGGTGTGCCGCACGGGCCCGGCGATCAGGCCGTCGAGGTCGATACCGGCGTCCAGGCGCGGGTCGTCGGCCAGCGCCTGCGCGGCGGTGGAGCCGCCGAACGAGTGGCCGTAGATGCCCACCCGATCCAGGTCGAGCGCGCCGGGCAGCCCCCACGGCACGTCCCCGCCGTCCAGCGCCGCGAGCTCGTCCAGGGTGAACCGCACGTCGGCGACCCGGACCCGTTGCAGCCGCTCGAGGATCGCGGCGTTCGCCGGGTCGTCCGGTGCCTGGGCGGCGGTGCAGAACGCGGGGTCCGCGGTGCCGACCAACCGGCCGTCCGGGAACTCGACCTGGTTGGACTCGTGGGTCGCGCCCAGCGCCACCACGACGTAGCCGAGGCTCGCCAGGTGCTCGTTGACCGCGGTCGTGTCGGTGCGGCCGGCGCACAGGCCGTGGGCGAACAGCACGACCGGGAAGTCGCCGGGGATCGCGGGCGCGTCCAGCGCGCTGTTGGTCGGCGCGCCCTCGAACGCGCCGGGCGGCACCGGGTAGAACGCCTGCAGCGCGGCGGCCTCCTTCGGTGGCGCGTACGGCGCGAGCGGGGCGTCGCCGACCGGGAGCCTCGGGTACCAGACCTGCGCCATCAGCTCACGCGGGCCGCCGTCCGGGTCCAGGGCGTCGACGCGGTCGGCGTCGGTCAGGTGCAGCACCGTCGTCGCCGTGGGGAGCGGGCCCGCCGGTTCCGGCAGGTGGACCCGTTGATCTTCGGCCGCGGCCGCTCCCGGTGCGGAGACCAGCATGGACAGCAGCAACAACACCCCGACGGCTCGCATGTCGATCAGTCTCGCACGACCTCCAACGGGCCGCTGGAGGCCACCGTCGCCCTGCCGTCCCGGTCCACCTCGACGGTCAGCGCGTGCCCGCCGACCGACAGGCCCTCGACGCGCAGCGGGAACCACGCGGCGAACGCGGGCGACGGCGCCACGGTCAGTCGCCCGGCCGGCACGTCGGCGGTCAACCCCAGCGCGGCGCGCACCAGCACGAACGCCGACGCCGCCGACCACGCCTGCGGGCGGCACGCGGCCGGGTAGTCCAGCAGTGCGTCCGGCCAGCCGCCGTACAGCTCGGGCAGCCGGTGGGCGAACCGGGTGCCGGCCCGGACCAGGCCGTGCGCGAGCGACGCGGCGGTCTCCGGGTGGCCGGCGCGGGCGAGGCCGTCGACGGCGATCGCGGTGTCGTGCGGCCAGACCGAGCCGGTGTGGTAGCCGACCGGGTTGAAGTACGGGTGCCGCGGATCCATCGTGCGCAGCCCGAACCCGCTGTCCAACGCGGCGATCCGACCGGCCACAGTGGACTCCTCGGCGGTCGACAGCAGCCCGGTGCCGAGCAGGTGCCCGAGGTTCGAGGCGAGCGTGTCCACCGGGCGCCCGGTGCCGTCGAGCGCGAGCGCGGGGAAGCCGTCCACCCAGAACGACTCCCGGAACCGGGTGCGCAGCCCGTCGGCGAACGCGCGAGCCGCCGCCGCGCCGGGCCGGCCGAAGGCGTCCAGCAGCGTGGCGGCGTCCAGCGCGGCGCGGTGCGCGTAGGCCTGCGCCTCGGACAGCACGATCGGCGGGGTGGCGAGGACGCCCGCGCTGTCCTGGACGGCGTCGGCGGAGTCCTTCCAGCCCTGGTTGGCCAGCCCGGTGCCGGACTCGTCGTGGTAGGCGAGGAAGCCGTTCCCGTGCGCGAGGATCCAGTCGAGCGCGCGGGCGAGCGGGTCGAGCAGCGGTTCGACGTCGGCGGCGGGCAGGCCCCAGCGCCAGGCGTCGTGCAGCAGGCTGATCCACAGCGGGGTGGCGTCGATGGTGCCGTAGTAGGTGGGCGGCAGACCGGCGTGCCGGTCGAGTCCGGCGGGGACCTGCCGGAGCTCGTGCGGGACCTTGCCCGGCTGCTCGGCGGTCTCCCGGTCGTGCCGGGTGCCCTGCCGGCGGGCGAGGGTGCGCAGGGTGCCGAGGGCGAGGTCGGTGCCGAGCGGGAGGGCGAAACGGGCGGCCCAGAGCGAGTCGCGGCCGAACAGGGTGAAGTACCAGGGCGTGCCGGCGCCGGCGAACCGGTCGTCGGGGGTGTCGGGGTCGGCGAGCAGGAGCGCGGAGAGATCGTCGAGCCCGGTGGCGACGAGCCGGTCCAGCTCGGGCTCGCGGCTGGTGACGCGCAGGGGCGCGAGGTCGCGGGAGCGTGGCGCGGTGAACAGCGGGGCGTCGCCGGTGGCGTGGAACGTGAGGGTGACGGCGGCGCGGCCGCGGGCCGGTACGCGCAGGTCCCAGGCGAGGAGGACGTGGTCGTCGGCGGCGTCGGCGCGGTCCGGTGCGCGGTCGGCGGTGGCGGTGGTGATGCGGGAGCCGGCGGTCCAGGTGGCCAGTGAGCGGCCGTGGGAATCGCCGGACGGAAGCAGACGGGGAGGTGGGAATCCCGGGAAACGGATGGCGAGGATCGGGGCCAGGTCGGTGGCGAGGCGGAGCTGGAGCGTGGCAGCGACCTCGGTGCGGGCGTCGTTGACCAGGGTGACGGTCTCGCGCAGGCGGTCCGGTTCGACGGTGCGGTGGCGTTCCAGGCGGACGGTGGGATCGGCGGTGGGGTCACCGTGGCCGAGGAGGGCGCCGACGAAGCGGAGCGTGGCCGCCGAGGGCTGGTGGTGCCCGATCGGGTGCGGTTCGGCGCCGTCGACGAGGACGGTCAGTTCCGCGAGGTGCCGGACGTCGGCGACCAGCCAGCCCTGCGCGCCGGACGGGCGGAGCTGCCCGTCCGGCGCGGACAGCACGGCGGCCGGGGCGCACACGCCGGTCACCAGTTCGTGGACGAAGACCCTGCTCACGACTTCTCACCTCAGACCTGGAGTAGCTCCGGGGATAGGTTGGTAATCATGGAGTACACCCACCTCGGCCGCAGCGGCCTGTCCGTGTCCCGGCTCGTGCTCGGCACGATGAACTTCGGCCCGGAGACGTCCGAAGAGGACAGTTTCGCGATCATGGACCGGGCGCACGAGCGCGGCATCAACTTCTTCGACACCGCCAACGTGTACGGCTGGCGCAAGGGTGAGGGCGTCACCGAGAACATCATCGGCCGCTGGCTCGCCCAGGGCGGCGGGCGCCGCGAGCGCACCGTGCTGGCCACCAAGCTCTACGGGTCGATGGGCGACTGGCCGAACGAGACGTTCCTGTCCGCGCTGAACATCCGGCGTGCCGCCGACGCCTCGCTCAAGCGCCTGCGGACCGACTACCTGGACCTGTACCAGATGCACCACGTCGACCGCAGCACGCCGTGGGAGGAGATCTGGGAGGCCTTCTCGGTGCTGCGGCAGCAGGGCAAGGTGCTCTACTTCGGCTCGTCGAACTTCGCCGGCTGGCACCTCGCGCAGGCGCAGGAGGCCGCGCGGAACCGGCACTTCGTCGGCCTGGTCAGCGAGCAGTCGATCTACAACCTGTTCACCCGCTGGATCGAGCTGGAGGTGCTGCCCGCCGCCCGGCACTACGGCATCGGCGTGATCCCGTGGTCCCCGCTGCACGGCGGCCTGCTCGCCGGCGTCCTGCGCAAGCAGCGCGAGGGCGGCGCGTCCCGCGGCACCTCCGGCCGCTCCGCCGACGCCATCGAGAAGCACCGCGAGGCCATCGAGGCCTACGAGAAGCTCGCCGCCGACCTCGGTGTCGACCCGGCCGACCTCGGCGTCGCCTGGCTGCTGCACCAGGAGGGCGTCACCGCCCCCATCATCGGCCCCCGCACGATGTCCCAGCTCGAAGGCTCCCTGCGCGCCCTCGACGTCACCCTGGACGCCGACACCCTCGCCAAGCTCGACGAACTGTTCCCGCCCCCCGGCCCCAACGGCGCCAAGCCCGCCCCCGAGGCCTACGCCTGGTAACCCCGCGAGTCGTACGTTCCGGTCGCGCGAGTCGTACGTTCCGGGAATGTACGACTCGCCGGTCGGGAACGTACGACTCGCGGGTCAGTCGTCGGGGTCGTCGTCGCGGGCCAGGTAGGTGGCGAGGCGTTCGACGGCGGTCTCGAACTCCGGGTTGGCGTCGACGAAGTCACGCATCTTGGCGGCCAGCCAGGACAGCGTGACCTCGTCGTCGCCTCGCCGGTCCTCGAGCTCCTCGAGGCCCCGATCGGTGAAGTACACGGCTACGCGAACGCCTTCTCGATGATCTCCCGCTGCTCGACCTCGTGCACCTTGCCGGAGCCGGCGGACGGCGCCGCCATCACCCGGCGGGACACGCGGGTCACGTGCGGCAGGTCGGGGAACAGCTCCCGCAGGTGCAGGCCGTAGAACGGCCACGCGCCCTGGTTCGCCGGCTCCTCCTGCACCCAGCGGACGTCGTCGACGTTGCCGTAGCGCTCGAACACCGCGCCCAGCCGCTTGACCGGCACCGGGTACAGCTGCTCGACGCGCACCAGCGCCACGTCGGTCAGGCCGCGCTTGTCCCGCTCGGCGGCCAGCTCGTAGTAGAGCTTGCCGGACACCAGCAGCAGCTTGGTCACCGCCGACGGGTCGGTGATCTTCGGGTCGTCGATGATCGAGCTGAACCGCGACTCCTCGGTGAAGTCGGCCACCGAGCTGACCGCGGCCTTGTTGCGCAGCATCGACTTCGGCGTGAACACCACCAGCGGGCGGGCCACCCCGTCGAGGGCGTGCCGGCGCAGCAGGTGGAAGTAGTTCGCCGGGGTCGACGGGATCGCGACGGTCATCGAGCCCTCCGCGCACAGCTGCAGCCAGCGCTCGATCCGGCCGGACGTGTGGTCCGGGCCCTGGCCCTCGTGCCCGTGCGGCAGCAGCATCACCACGTCCGAGCGCTGACCCCACTTGGCCTCGCTGGACGAGATGTACTCGTCGATCACCGACTGCGCGCCGTTGACGAAGTCGCCGAACTGCGCCTCCCACAGCACCAGCGCGTCCGGGTTGGCCACCGAGTAGCCGTACTCGAACCCGACCGCGGCGTACTCGGACAGCGCCGAGTCGTAGACCATGAACCGGCCCTGCTCGCCCGACAGGTGCTGCAGCGGCGTGTACTCCCGGCCGGTCTTGCGGTCGATGAGCACCGCGTGCCGCTGGGTGAACGTGCCGCGCCGCGAGTCCTGCCCGGCCAGGCGGACCAGGTGGCCCTCCAGGTTCAGCGAGCCGAACGCGAGCAGTTCGGCGAACGCCCAGTCGATGTCGCCCTCGCGGGCCATCTTGGCGCGCCGCTCGAGCACCGGCTTGACCCTCGGGTGCGGGACGAACCCGTCCGGCAGGTTCACGTGCGCGTCGGCGATCTTCTCCAGGACCTCCCGGGTGATCCCGGTCGGCAGCTTCGCCGGCACCTGCTGCTCGGACTCGACCGACGGGCTCGGCGCGACCGGGTGCTTCTCCAGCTCGCGGACCTCGTTGAACACGTGCTCGAGCTGGCTGGAGAAGTCGCGCAGGGCCTTCTCGGCCTCCTCGACGGAGATGTCGCCGCGGCCGATGAGCGACTCGGTGTAGGTCTTCCGCACGCTGCGCTTGGCGTCGATGATGTCGTACATCGCCGGCTGGGTCATCGACGGGTCGTCGCCCTCGTTGTGCCCGCGGCGGCGGTAGCAGACCATGTCGATCACGACGTCCTTGTTGAACGTCTGCCGGTAGTCCATGGCCAGCGCCGCGACCCAGTAGCACGCCTCCGGGTCGTCGCCGTTCACGTGGAACACCGGCGCCTGGATCATCTTCGCCACGTCGGTCGCGTACTGCGAGGAGCGGGAGTGCTCCGGCGCGGTGGTGAACCCGACCTGGTTGTTGATGATCACGTGCACGGTGCCGCCGGTGCGGTAGCCGCGCAGCAGCGCCAGGTTCAGCGTCTCGGCGACCACGCCCTGGCCGGCGAACGCGGCGTCGCCGTGCAGCGCGACCGGGAGCACGGTGAAGCCGGCGCCGCCCTTGTCGAGCAGGTCCTGCTTGGCCCGAACGATGCCCTCCAGCACCGGGTCGATGGCTTCCAGGTGCGACGGGTTGGCGGTCAGCGTCACCTTGGTCTCGCCGTCGCCGAACATCCGGAAGTACTTGCCCTCGGCGCCGAGGTGGTACTTCACGTCGCCGGAGCCGTGCGCCTGACCCGGGTCGAGGTTGCCCTCGAACTCCTGGAAGATCTGCGAGATCGGCTTGCCGACGATGTTGGCCAGCACGTTCAGCCGGCCGCGGTGCGGCATGCCGATGACGACCTCGTCCAGCTCGTACTCGGCGGCCTTGTCCAGCACGGTGTCCAGCAGCGCGATGACCGACTCGCCGCCCTCCAGTGAGAACCGCTTCTGGCCGACGTACTTGGTCTGCAGGAACGTCTCGAACGCCTCGGCGGCGTTGAGCTTGGACAGGATGTACTTCTGCACGGCCTGCGGCGGCTTCTCGTGCCGGACCTCGACGCGCTCCTGGATCCAGCGGCGCTCGGTCGGGTCGAGGATGTAGGTGTACTCGACGCCGACCGTGCGGCAGTAGGAGTCGCGCAGCACGCCGAGCACGTCGCGCAGCTTCATCCGGTTCTTGCCGGCGAACCCGCCGACCGGGAACTCGCGGTCCAGGTCCCACAGGGTGAGTCCGTGGGACAGGATGTCGAGGTCCTCGTGCTTGCGCTGGCGGTAGTTCAGCGGGTCGACGTCGGCCATCAGGTGCCCGCGGGTGCGGTAGGTGTCGATCAGCCCGATGACGCGGGTGGTCTTGTCGATCTCACCCTCGGGGATGTCCTCGACCCAGCGCACCGGCTCGTAGGGCAGCCGCAGCGAGGTGAAGATGTCGTCGTAGAAGTCGTCCTCGCCGAGCAGCAGCTGGTGCACGCGGCGCAGGAACTCGCCGGACTCGGCGCCCTGGATGATCCGGTGGTCGTAGGTGGAGGTCAGCGTGATGATCTTGCTGACGCCCAGCTCGAACAGGGTGCGCTCGCTGGTGCCCTGGTACTGCGCCGGGTACTCCATGGCGCCGACACCGATGATCGCGCCCTGGCCCTTGGTCAGCCGGGGCATCGAGTGGTTGGTGCCGATGGTGCCGGGGTTGGTCAGCGAGATCGTGGTGCCGGCGAAGTCCTCGGTGGTCAGCGCGCCGTTGCGGGCCTTGCGGATGATCTCCTCGTAGGCCTGCCAGAAGCGGGTGAAGGACATGTCCTCGCACTGCTTGATCGACGCGACCACGAGGGTGCGCTCGCCGCCCTTGCCGGGCAGGTCGATCGCGAGGCCGAGGTTGACGTGCTCCGGCGTGACCACGGCGGGCTTGTTGTTGACCTCGTCGTAGTGCCGGTTCATGTTCGGGAAGTCGGCGAGCGCCTTCACCAGCGCGTACCCGATGAGGTGGGTGAAGGAGACCTTCCCGCCCCTGGTGCGCCGCAGGTGGTTGTTGATCACGATGCGGTTGTCGAACAGCAGCTTCGCCGGCACCGCGCGCACGCTGGTCGCGGTGGGGATGGACAGCGAGATGTCCATGTTCTTGGCGATCACCGCGGCCGCGCCACGCAGCGGCTTGCTCTCGTCGCCGGCACCCTTGTCGGCCGGCTTGTCGGTCTTGGCCGGAGCGGTCTTGGCGGTCGGCTTGGGCTCGGCCTTCTGCGTGGTCTTCTGGCCGGACTTCTCGGCCGTCTTCTGGGCGGTCCGCTGCTCGTCCTTGGCGGCCTGCTTCGTCGGCGGCTTGCCCTCGGTCTTCGCCGTCGTCCCGGCGGCGGCCTTCTGGGCGGCCTTGTCGGTGACCTTCTCGGCGGCCTTCGCGCTCTTGGCGGACGTGCCGCTCGGTGGCGCGCCGGCCTGGCCGTTGGGCGTACCGGACCGGGTCGACGTGCCGGAGGTGGTGGCGGTCGATGTGGGTTTGGTCACGGTGTCGGTGTTCGCCTGGCTCTTGGCCTGGTTCCCGACCCGCTGGGTCGGCTTGTAGTCGGCGAAGAAGTCGTGCCACGCGTCGTCAACGGACGACGGGTCGGCGAGGAACTGCTCGTACATCTCCTCGACGAGCCACTCGTTTGGGCCGAACTGCGACGCAGGGCTGCTGCTGGACACGGCAGGCACTCGCCTCTATCTATCTCGATCTGTTACTGAAACGCTGCATGTTCAGGCTAGTCCTCATGGGTGGTCGGTGACGTCCCCCACTGAACTGTCGCCAGATACTCGCACTCCTGCCGAACGTACCCGCACTCGGTCCGGAGCAAGCGTTCAGCCACGGCCGAATCCTGCCAAATCGGACACATCTTCGGTCGAGGTGTCGACAGTTCCACCGGCCGCTGGTAACTCGGTGGTCCCGTGCCGCCACAGCGTGGCGTAGTGCCCGTCCGCGGCGACCAGCTCGTCGTGCGTGCCCTGCTCCACGATCCGGCCGCCGTCGAGCACCACGATCCGGTCCGCCCTGGCCGCGGTGGCCAGCCGGTGGGCGACCACGAACGTCGTCCTCGGCCGGGCGAGCCGCTCGCTCGCGGCGAGCACCACCGCCTCGGTGGCCGGGTCGAGCGCGGCCGTGGCCTCGTCGAGCAGCAGGATGTCCGGGGTGACGAGCTCGGCCCTGGCGAGCGCGATCAGCTGCCGCTGCCCGGCCGACAGGCCCTGCCCGCGCTCGCCGACGTGCTGCCGGAAGCCCGAGGGCAGCTCGGCGACCATCGGCAGCGCGCCGACCGCCCGTACCGCGGCCTCGACCCCAGCCGGCCCCGTGTCACCCCCGTAGGCGACATTGCTCGCCACGTCGCCGCTGAACAGGTGCGGCTCCTGCGGCACCACGCCCAGGTGCTGGCGGTAGGCGGAGGGGTCGTATTCGCGCACGTCGACCCCGTCGACCAGCACCGCGCCCGCGGTCGGGTCGTAGAACCGGGCGATCAGCTTCACGACGGTCGACTTGCCGGCCCCGGTCGGCCCGACCAGTGCGACGGTCTCGCCGGGCGAGACGGTCAGCGTGATGCCGGAGACCGCGTCCCGGTCGGCGCCGGAGTACCGGAAGGACACGTCGGCCAGCTCGACCGAGCCGGCCAGGCTCGCCGGCACCGGCGTGGGGTGTTCCGGTGGCTCGACCGAGGTCGGGGTGCGCAGCAGGTCGGCGATGCGGCGCAGGCCGACGCGAGCCTGCTGGTAGCCGTCGAACACACCGGACAGTTGCTGGACCGGCGCGAAGAACAGGCCCAGGTACAGCATGAACGCGAGCAGGACGCCCGGCGTCAGGTCGCCGGACGCGACCCGGCCCGCCCCGACCGCCAGCACCGCCGCCTGCGCGATCCCGGCGAGCAGCGCGGCGAACGGGAAGTAGGTGGCCACGTAGCGCTGGGCCCGCAGCCGGGTGCGCCGGTAGGTGTCGCTGCGCCGCGCGAACTCCTGGGCGGAGTGCTCCTCGCGGGTGAACGCCTGCGCGACCCGGAGGCCGGAGACGTTCTCCTGCATGTCCGCGTTGACCGCGCTGACCTGCTCGCGGGCCTGGGTGTAGGCGACGGTGGAGAGCCGCTGGAAGATCACCGTGGCGACCGCGAGCACCGGCAGGACGGCGAGCGCCACCAGCGCCAGGCCGGCGTCGGTGACCAGCAGCGCGATGGTGATGGCGAGGATCGTCAGCACGCTGGCGAGCGCGGTGGTGAGCCCGGTCTGCAGGAATGTGGACAGCGCGTCGACGTCGGTGGTCATCCTGGTCATGATCCGCCCGGCCATCTCGCGCTCGAAGTAGTCGAGCCCGAGCCGTTGCAGGTGGGCGTAGCTGCGGACGCGCAGGAGGTAGAGGAGGCGTTCGCCGAGCCGGGCGGTGAGCACGGTGTTGACCGCGGTGTTGACGAAGCTCACGGCGACCAGCACGGCCGCGATCGCGGTGACCGTCCACAGCGCGGCCTCGCTGCCGGTCAGCACGCCGTCGTCGACGCCGGTGCGGATCAGGGTGGGCAGGGCGATGGTGAGCACCGCGTCGAGGATCACCAGCGTGGCGACGACGACGAGGGGGCCGCGGACCAGGCGCAGGAGCTTGCGCAGCCGGAAGCGCGGGTCGGGCGCGGTCGGGTCCTCGCCGCCGAGCCGGGGGCGCTCGTCGGCGGGCGGGAGGGCACGTACCTGGGCGAGCAGTTCGGGGGTCGGCGGGAGGTTGGGGAGCGCGCCGCCCACACCCCCGCCGGTCACCCGGCCCCGGCCGCCGCGCGGCGCGCCGACGGCGATGGTCGGCGGTCTGGTCCCGTCGGGGCGGTGGCCGTCCGGTGAGTCGGGGTCGGGGTCCGGTTCCGGCCACAGGGCCGGGGTCCAGCCGTCCGGGCCGGGGGTGAGGTCGGTGGTGGCGCGGCGGGTCGGGTCCTCGATGGCCTCGCCCGGGCCGGCCAGCAGCGCCCGGTACAGCTCGCAGCGGGTGACGAGTTCGTCGTGGGTGCCGGTGTCGACCACGCGGCCCTTGTCGAGCACGGCGATCCGGTCGGCCAGGGACAGCGTGGAGCGGCGGTGCGCGATCAGCAGCGTGGTGCGGTCGCGGGTGACCGAGCGCAGCGTGTCGTGGATGGCGGCCTCGGTGGCCGTGTCGACGGCGGAGGTGGCGTCGTCGAGTACCAGCACCCTCGGGTCGGACAGCATCGCGCGGGCCAGCGCCACCCGCTGCCGCTGCCCGCCGGACAGGGTCAGCCCGCGTTCGCCGACGACGGTGTCGTAGCCGTCGGGCAGCGCGGTGACGAACCCGTCGGCCTGGGCGGCGCGCGCCGCGGCCCGGACCTCCTCGTCGGTGGCGTCCGGGCGGCCGTAGGCGATGTTGGCGCGCACGGTGTCGGAGAACAGGAACGCCTCCTCGAACACCACCCCGACCGTGCCGCGCAGCGACGCCGTCCGCAGGTCGCGCACGTCGACCCCGGCGATGGTGACCGCGCCCTCGTGCACGTCGTAGAACCGGGGCAGCAGCAGCGACACCGTCGACTTGCCGGAACCCGCGGTGCCGACCAGGGCCAGCGTCTCGCCCGGCCGGACGTGCAGGTCGACGCCGTCGAGCACCGGCTCGCTGCGGGTGTAGCCGAACCGGACGCCGTCGAGCCGCACGTCGACCGGACCGTCCGGCACGTCGACCGCGTCCGGTTTGTCGGCGACCGTCGGGTGCGAGTCGATCAGCTCGTAGACCCGCTCGACGCCCGCGCGCGCCAGCTGCACGTTGATCAGCAGGCTGGACAGCAGCCGGGTGGGGCCGACCAGGTTGGCCACGTAGGTCGCGAAGGCCAGGAACGTGCCGAGCGTGACCTGCCCGTGCAGCGCGAGGAACCCGCCGAGGGCGAGCACCGCGACCTGCCCGGCGGCCGGCATCGCGACCATCGTGGCCGCGGGCCGGGAGGTGAGCGCCGCGGTGCGCATCCGCTCGCCGAACAGCGCGCGGGCGGCCCGGTCGAGCCGGTTGATCTCCCTGGCCTCCTGCCCGAAGCCCTTGACCACCCGCACGCCGGTGACCGTCTCCTCGACGTGCTGGGCGAGGTCGGCGGCGCGCTGCTGCGCCGACCACGAGGCCGGGAACAGGGTGCGCCTGCTGTGCACCGCGACGATCGCCACCACCGGGGTGACCACGAACGCGATCAGGGTGAGCAGCGGGGACAGCCACAGCATCGCGCCGAGCGCGCACAGCGCGAACACGACCGTGCCGATCGACAGCGGCACCATCATCAGCAGGCCCTGCACGAGCTGCAGGTCGGTGATCGAGCGGGACACCACCTGGCCGGTGCGCAGGGTGTCCTGTTTGGCGCCGTCGAGCCGTTGGACGGAGGCGAACACCCGCTGGCGCAGGTCGTGTTGCACGTCGAGGGCCAGGCGCCCGCCCAGGTACCGCCGCACGAACGCGGTGGCGAACGTGGACAGCTCCATCAGGACGAGCGCGGCGACCAGCCAGCCCAGCTGCTCGGTGCTGCCGGCGACGGCGTCGTCGACGACGAACTTGACCAGCAGCGGGCCGGCGGCCTGGAAGCCGACGCCGATGACCGAGGAGACGATGGACAGCACGACCAGCCGGCGGTGTCGCCAACAGGCGGCGGACAGCCGGCGGATCCAGCCGGGGGAGGTCGGGTTCTCTGGCACGAGATCCAGACTAGGCCGGGGTGCCGACCGAACCGGTGGAGTTGTCCACAGGTTCGGCCGGCACCCCGGTCGCGAATGGTCAGGTGATGTCGCGGCTCCGGTTGCGGAACAGGCCGGTGACGAAGAACAGCATCGTCCAGCCGAGGAAGATCAGCCCGCTGACCCACAGGGAGTAGGCGCCGGGTGCGCCGGCCGCGAACCGCACCGCCATGTCGAAGTCCTCGACGTCGGCCTGCGCGAGGACGGCGTTGTTCCCGACGATGTCCTGCACCTGGCCGAACAGCACCTCGCTGGCGGTCGCGCCGGTGAGGCCGTTGGCTGATCCGTTCGGCAGCCAGCCGGTGAGGTGGGAACCCTCGGTGACGCCGAACAGGATCAGCTCGCTCACCGGGCCGACGAAGCCGGCGTAGATGAGCAGGATCACCAGCGTGCCGACCGGCGAGCCGAGCAGCGCGCCGACGCCCATGCCGAGCAGTGTCCACAGGACGCAGGCGATGACGCCGGCGACCAACACCAGGAACCAGTCGCCGCCCTCCGGCAGGTAGTCGCTGTTGGAGCCGAGGACCGTGCCGAGGCTGGCCGCACCGGCGACGACGAGGCCGTAGATGGCGCCCCAGGCGACGTAGGTGATCGCCTTGGCGCCGAGCACGCTCCCTCGGCTCGCGGCGGTGAGGAACGTGGTGGTGATGGTCTTGCGGCTGAGCTCGCTGGCCAGCGCGAGCGCGCCGAACACCATCGGGAACAGGGTGGCGATGTTCATCGCCCTGGTGAGCGCGAGCACCGACCAGGACATGTCGGTGACCTGGATGTTCGCGGCGTCGAGCAGGTCGGAGTCGGCGACGTCGTCGGCGATGTCGGTCACGAACGCGGAGACGCCCCAGGCCCAGGCGAGCGCGAGCAGAACGGCGGGGATGGCGAGTGCCCACCACAGCTTGGTGGTGAGGATCTTGAGAAACTCCGCCTTGATCAGCCGGCCCATCAGGCGTTACCTCCGACTCCGCCCTGGCCGGGCTGCTGCTCCTGCTGGGGTTGCTGGTTGGGTGGCTGTTGTTGGTTCCAGCCTTCTGGTGGCTGGCCGGGCTGGGGTGCCGGTGGCGCGGCCGGTGGCTGGCCCCAGCCTTCCGGCGGGGTGCCGGGTTGTTGCGGCTGTGCTGCTCGGCCGTCGGGTGGATTGCCCGGCTGGCCCTGCGGCGGCGCGGGTGGCATGCCGGGCTGTTGACCTGGCTGCTGGGCAGGTGCCCAGCCTTCCGGCGCGCCTGGTTGGTGCGGCTGGGTCGCCCAGCCTTCGGGCGGCGTGCCCGGCTGTGCGGGCGCGGGTGGCCCGCCAGCCTGTTGACCTGGCTGTCCCGGCGCGGGTGGCCCGCCGGGCTGTTGACCTGGCTGTTGCGGCTGGACCGCCCAGCCCTCGGGCGGGGTGCTCGGCTGGCCGTGCGGCGGTGCCGGTGGCCCGCCGGCCTGGTGCGGCTGTGCTGCCCAGCTCTCGGGCGTGCCCGGCTGCCCGGGCGCCGGTGGCCCGCCGGGCTGGTGCGGCTGCGCCGCCCAGCCCTCGGGTGTGCCTGCCTGTCCGGGCGCCGGTGGCCCGCCGGGCTGGTGCGGCTGCGCCGCCCAGCCCTCGGGTGTGCCTGCCTGCTGGCCTTGTTGCTGGGCTCCCCAGCCTTCCGGCGGGGTGCCGGGCTGGCCCTGTTGCTGGGGCGCGCCCCAGCCTCCCTGCTGCTGTGGTGCCTGCCCCCAGCCACCGGGCTGGCCCGGCTGCTGGTAGCCCTGCGGCGGCGTGCCGTAGGGCTGCTGACCCGGCTGGGCCTGACCCGACTGGGCCACGGGCTGGGCGTACCCACCGGGCGGCGTGCCGTAGCCACCCTGCGGCACGCCGGGTGCGGCGTACTGCCCGCTCGTCAGCTGGAAGAACAGGTGCTCGAGGTCCGCCTTCTCCTCCTGCACCCCGTACAGCGCCACCCCGGCCTTCGCCGCGATGTCGCCGATCTGTTGGACGGTGGCGCCGAGGATGGCGACCTTGCCGTCCGGCAGCGGGGTGACGTTGCTGATCTCGGCCTCCTGCAGGGCCGTGACCAGCTTGTTCGCGTCCGCGGGCTGCACGATCACCCGGCTCTGCTG
The DNA here is from genome assembly GCF_025165815.1 of Actinophytocola gossypii. GTDB lineage: Bacteria > Actinomycetota > Actinomycetes > Mycobacteriales > Pseudonocardiaceae > Actinophytocola > Actinophytocola gossypii. The sequence continues at coordinate 272,945 of NZ_JAFFZE010000017.1, forward strand.
CGACTTGCGGAGCTCGTCGAGCGGGCCGTTGTACCGCGTCTGGCCGTGGCTGATGATCACGACGTGGTCGATGGTCTGCTCGACCTCGGCCAGCAGGTGGCTGGAGATCAGCACCGTGCGGCCGCTGGCGGCGAACGCCTTGAGGAACGTGCGCAGCCAGGCGATGCCCTCCGGGTCGAGCCCGTTCGCCGGCTCGTCGAGCACGAGCACCTGGGGGTCGCCGAGCAGCGCCGTCGCCAGCGCGAGCCGCTGCTTCATGCCGAGCGAGAACCCGCCGGCCGCGCGGTTGCCCGCCGAGCCGAGGCCGACCAGGTTGAGCACCTCGTCGGCCCGCTGCTCGGGGACGCCCATCGCCGCGCAGTAGACGCGCAGGTGGTCACGCGCGGTGCGGCTCGGGTGGAAGCCCTGCGCCTCGAGCACCGCCCCGACCACGCGGGCCGGGTTCTCCAGCCGGTGGAAGGGCTGGCCGTTGATCGTCGTCCAGCCGGCGGTGGGGGCGACCAGGCCGAGCAGCATGCGCAGCGTGGTCGTCTTGCCTGCTCCGTTGGGTCCGAGGAACCCGGTGACCGATCCGGGCTCGACGTGGAAACTCAGGTTCTGTACCGCGGCCACCTGACCGAAGTTCTTGGTCAGGTTCTGAACCACGATGCGGCCGCTTCCGTCGTGCACTGCCCCTCCTGCCTGCCGAGTCGTGCGGGACATCTTGCCCCATGACCTTCGGCCGGCGAGTGGGAACCACACGGGTTGGCCCCGAGTTCATCCCGCGGACTGGCGAGCTGGGCGTCAGGGAGTGGTGCGGAACGGGTTGCGGAGGGGGTGGGGACGCTGGCGGTGGGGGAGGCCTTCGCCGATGAGTTGTTCGTGGGCGGAGCGCCAGACGGGGCAGGGCCAGCGGCGGGCACGAACACCGTGGTGGCAGGCGGCGCAGCGGCCGGACTCGTCCGCGCGGTGGGTACGGAGGAGGTGGCGCCAGCCGTCGGCCAGGCGGTGCAGCTCGGCGCGGGCCAGGGGGAGCAGGGTGGACGGGTCGGCGTGGCCGGCTGCCCGGTCGAGCAGGTCGAGGCGGCGGAGGACGGCGTCGCGGATGTCCGGTTGCTGACGCACGCTCAGCACGCCTCCCGGTTCCGCACCCTGTCCTGCACGGTGCGCACCTGGGCCTGGTCGAGCGCCAGCCCGAGGCCCCTGGCCTGCTTGGCGGACAGCACCGCGGCGGCCCCCGGCGGGGGAACGAGCACGATCCGCTCGTTCTCCACCAGCACGGTCAACGCGCGGTCCCGACCGAAGGGATCGTTGCAGCGAACGGACCATCTGGGTTCAGTCACGTCTACGCCATCGGCGCGCCGACGCGCCGACCCAAGTTGGTAATGGCCATGTTCACTCTGATGCTGGCGATCTCACTCGATCGAGCGGCCGCGTCGTGCGGAAAGTGAAGGTGTGAGTAGCAACTTGCACATGGGTTGGTGAACGATCCTCGGGATCTGAGAGGCATACGTCCTAAAGAAACTCAAAACTCGCGACCCCCGGTATGTGTCGACAGCCCGGCGATCGCATATCCTTACCGTGGCGGCCCGCTCCCAGTGACCCCCAGGCTGGTTGAGCGGGCCGCCCCCAGACATCCATGTTCGGTGGCGGAGCCACCTTTCCGGTGTCTCGTCTCATTCGGGGGGCGGCCCCTCGAACCCCCACGGTGCGAGCTCCTGGCGGCCCGGCGCTGGGTACGTTTTGGTGTTGACCAGCGCCGGGTCGCCTGTGGTGTGGCTACCGGTCAGTGCACGTGCTCGGACAGCGGGGTGTGCGGGAGGTCGTGGGCGGTGGCGACGGGGGCGTTGGTCAGGTCGCCCGCGTGCGTGTTGAGTCCCTGGGCCAGCGCGGGGTCGTCGGCGAGGGCCTGGTGCCAGCCCTTGTCGGCCAGGGCCACGGCGTGCGGGAGCGTCACGTTGGTCAGCGCGTACGTGCTCGTGCGGGGGACGGCGCCGGGCATGTTGGCCACGCAGTAGAACACCGACTGGTGAACCTCGTAGGTCGGGTCCGCGTGCGTGGTGGGGCGGGAGTCGGCGAAGCAGCCGCCCTGGTCGATGGCGATGTCGACCAGCACGCTCCCCGGCTTCATCTCCTTGACCAGGTCGTTGCCGATGAGCTTGGGGGCCTTGGCGCCGGGCACCAGGACGGCGCCGATCACCAGGTCGGCCTCCCGGGCGGCCTCCTCGACCGCGTACCGGTTGCTGGTCACCGTCCGCAGGCGGCCTCGGTACTGGTGGTCGATCTGGCGCAGGCGGTCGACGTTCGTGTCCAGGACCTGCACGTCGGCACCCATGCCGGACGCGATCGCGGCCGCGTTGAGGCCGGCCACGCCGCCCCCGATCACCACCACCCGCGCCGGGAGCACGCCGGGGACACCGCCGGGCAGCACGCCCCGGCCACCGCTCGGTCGCATCAGCGAGTACGCGCCCACCTGGGGAGCCAGCCGGCCGGCCACCTCGGACATCGGTGCCAGCAGGGGCAGCGCGCCGGACGCGGTCTGCACCGTCTCGTACGCGATCGCGGTCGTGCCGGCGGACATCAACGCCCTGGTCAGAGCCTCGTCGGCGGCCAGGTGCAGGTACGTGAACAGCACCTGCCCGGACCGCAGCCTCGGGTACTCCTCGGCGATCGGCTCCTTCACCTTCAGCACCAGCTCACCCTCGGCCCACACGTCGTCCGCGGTGGCCAGGACCTTCGCGCCGGCGGCGATGAACTCGTCGTCGGAGATCGAGGAGCCGAGGCCGGCGTTCGCCTCCACGTAGACCTCGTGACCGTGCAGCACCAGTTCGTGCACGCCGGCGGGCGTCAGTGCCACCCGGTACTCGTGGTTCTTGATCTCGCGGGGAACGGCGACCTTCACGACTTCCTCCCGACTAGGCCACATGGGTGTCGAAGACCACAGTGCGGTAGCAGCGGGTCATAGTCATCGTGCGCGGGGCATCATCATGGGCCGGATCGATAGTGGCGGTGACACTAACTGGCACCAACTACCGCCAGCGCAGTGCGGTCAACTGCGCGAGCAGCGCCAGCCGCACGTCCGGGTCCTCCAGATCGACGCCGGCCAGCTCGATCAGCTTCGCCATCCGGTACCGCAGGGTGTTCGGGTGGATCCGCAGCGCCCGGCTCGCCGCGCGTGGATCCCCCGGGTGCCGCAGCCACTCGTACAGGGTGTCCACGTACGCCGTACCCGAATCCTCGTCCCGCGCGCGCAGCAGCGGCAGCGGCCCGAACTCGGTCGTGCCGGCGCCGGCCGCCGCCACCGCCGCCCGGTGCAGCACCAGCACCGGCCAGGCCTCCTCGTGGCTGGTCACCGGCCCGGGCACCAGCCCAGCCCGCAGCAGCGACAGCAGCTCGACGGCCAGCGCGCGCGACTCCGGCAGACCGGCCAGCGGCACGGCCGGACCAGCGGCGACCAGCGGCGGCGTCCGGTCCTCGGCGAGCGCGGCCCGCAACGACGGCCAGCCGCCGTTCCCCGCCCGGTCCGGGACCACGGCGTAGAGCACGTCGTGCAGCTCCGCCACCGCCGGGCGGCGGCCGACGCCGGCGGTGATCCGCTCCCACAGCGCCAGCCGCATGCCCTCCGCGCCCAGCGTGTCCTGCGTCTGGCTGGCGATCGCCACCGCCCGGTGCGGCTCGTCGGCCAGGTCCAGCTCGGCCGCCGCCAGCCGCACGCTGCCCCGCCCGGCCAGCACCGACCGCACCAGCTCCGCCCACCGGCGGCGCTCGGCGTCCTCGGTCGCCCGGCGGCGCAGCAGGTGCAGCGCCACCACCGGCGCCGTGTCGGCGAACGCGGCCGCCCGCTCGGCCGGCACCGGGCCGGGGACCACCGCCCACATCGAGCCGAGCAGTTCCCCGCCCATCCGGATCGGCACGATCAGCCGGGGCAGCGTGCCGTCCTGCTGCGCCGGCACGAAGATCGTCGTGCGGCCGCGGGACAGCTCCCGGAACACCCCGCGCGACCGGAACCGGGCCAGCACGTCGTCCGGCACCCGCCGGCCCATGATCGTCGACACCCGCGCCGGGTCGGTCCGGTCCTGGCGGGCCGAGTACGCGAGCACCCGGGAGTTCGCGTCCTCGATCGTCACCGGCGCGTCGACCACCGCCGCGGCCGCGTCGGCGAGCCGGAACAGGTCACCGAGGCCACCCGTGTGGGTGTCACCCAGTTCGGACTCGTCCGCGGCGGCGTCGAGCACCGAGCGCAGCAGCCACACGACCTGCGCCCACGCCGCGCCGGCGTCCACCTCGACCAGCGCGAGCTCGCAGGTCCGCGCGGCGTCCCGGACCGCGGTCCTGGTCGGCAGCGGCGGCTTGAGCAACACGGCCGCCGCGCCCTGCGATCCGCAGTGCCGCACCAGCTCGACCGCGTCCGCGGTGCTGTGCACCGATACGCCGAGGACCAGGTCGCCGTCGCCGACCTGGTCCCGGCGCCCCGGCTCGGCGATCACCACGTCCGTGACGTGCGCCGCGGCGCCGTCCAGCCGCACGTGCAGCAGCGTCGGACCCACCCGGTCCACCACACCCCGCACGGTGATCATCGGCGCTCCCTCGTCACGTCCCCGGGACGATCCACCCTCGCACTAACCGAGCAGGTACGCCCGGACGACGGTCTGCTCGACGGTCGTACCGTCCCGGTTGACCGCCCTGGCCCGCAACGACACCGACTCCGCGTCCGCCGGATGGTGCAGCCGCGCGACCTGGTGCCCGGTCACCGGCACCGTCCGCCAGGTCGCGCCGTCGTCGTAGGACACCTCGACGGTCAGCCGCCGAGGGCGCACCGGCTCGCCCGACGGCCCGGTCACCACGACCGGCACCGCGAACCGGCCGACCGGCGCCTCCCCGGACTCGCTCACCGCCGGCCGGAACCCGATCACCGACAGCGGCACCCGCCGCCAGTCGCCGCCGGGAACGTGGGCCGAGCGGAACGTCCACGCCGCGCTCACCCGCGTGCTCAGCGCGAACCCGGACCGGCTCGCCGAGGTCGTCAGCCGGTACGTGCCCGGCTCGGGCGGCACCTCGAACGACCCGGTGCCGGGGACCGGCCGCTCCCCGATCAGCACGTCGTCCCGGTACAACGCCGTGCGGGCGGAGTCGTGGGTGGAATACCCGGCGTTGCCGGCCGCGTCGCCGAACAGCGGCACGTCGACCTCGATCCAGTCGCCGGTGCGGGACGCGCCGGGCGCCCGGTACGGCGTCGGCGGCAGCGCCGGGCCGAGCACCGGGTGGCCGAGGACCTGCCGGTGCGTGCCCGGCCGGAACCATCGTTCCGGGGAACGCGCCGACGTGGCCCCGCCGTCCGGGGTGTCCTGCCGCAGTGCGGTCGTCCAGGCCGCCTCCCGGTTCACCCGCGTGACGAACTCGGCGGGCAGGTCGAAGTCCTCGCTCGGGGCGCCCATCGTCAGGGACGCGGGGAACACCCGGTTGAGCCCGCCGACCGGCGCCGGCAGCACCAGCACCGACCCGGTTGCCCCCGGCGCGTGCGCGACCAGCCGCGTCCGCACCGTGGCGAGGTCCTTCTGGCGCACGGTCTCGCGGAGCCCGGTGTGCGAGCCGCCATGACGGAACCACGCCAGGTGGTAGCGCCCGTCACCCCATCCCCCGCTGAGCCAGGTGGTCACCCGGTCACCGGGCACCACCGGGCCGGCGTGCGCCACCGCCACCGTCGCCGGACCCGGGTACAGGACCGAGTGGTAGTTCCACGCCAGGTCCGGGCGGTACACGGCGTAGCCGACATCGAACCCGTCGGGTGAAGCCTCCTCCGGCAGGGTGATTTCCACGGGTTGGGCGGTCCGTGCGTCGAGCGTGACCGTCGTGTCCTCGGTGACGGTCAGCCCCAGGAGGTTCACCAGGTGGTCGCGGGTCGAGCCGGGGCCGCGCACGGTGGCCTTCAGCGGAGCCGGCCCGGCCGGCACCCGGGTGGTGATGGTGCCGTCCGGGTCGTACAGGAACTCGAAGCCGTCCTCGCCGAACCCCATCCGCAGCACGTCGTAGTCGTCGGCCGGCAGCCCGTCCAGACCGATCACGTTGATCGTCAGGTCGTAGCTCTCCGGCTCCCACACCACCCCGACCGGTGTCCGCACCGACACCGCCCCCGACATCGCCGTGACCGTCGTCGACGTGCTGCCCGGCGCGGCGGTGACGTCCACCGACGCCTGCCCGCCCGCCGGCACCAGCACCCGGTCCGCCCCGAGGGAGAGCCCGGTCGCGTCCACCGCGAGGTCCAGCGACACGTCCGCCGGGCCGTCGTTGTGGTAGGTCAGCGTCCTGGTCACCGGCTCGTCGTGCGGGTAGCGCACCACCCCGAAGTCCAGCGTCGCGGGCGTCGCGTGGACGCTCGCCGCGAGCGCCGCCGGCACGTCGACCCGCCCGGAGCCCTGCTCGAACACCGACGCGGCACTGGTCGGCACGGCCGAGCCGGTGAGCGCCGCGCGCAACCGCTGCCCGGTCCACTCCGGGTGTCGCTCGGCCAGCAGCGCCGCCGCGCCCGTCACGTGCGGGGTGGCCATCGAGGTGCCGGACAGGGTGTCGTGCCCGCCGGGCACCGCGGCCGTGATGGCCACGCCCGGTGCGGTGATCTCCGGCTTCACCACGTTGTCGAGCCCCGGCCCCCGGCTGGCGAAGTCGGCGACCGCCCCGTCGGCGTCGACCGCGCTGACCGCGAGCGCGCTGTCCGCGCTGGCCGGCGAGCCGATGGTGCGCGGCCGGTAGGAGTTGCCGGCGGCGGCCACGAAGAGGATGCCGTGCTCGGCGGACAGCGCGTCGACCGTGGCCTCGACCGGGTCGACGCCCGGGGTGTCCTCGACACCGAGGCTCAGGTTCACGATCCGCGCGCCCTGCTCGGCAGCCCAGTGCATGCCGGCGATGAGCGCCGAGTCGCTGCCCCACCCGCTGTCGTCGAGCACCTTGCCGTCCAGCAGCCGCACACCGGGCGCGACGCCGCGGTACGGCTCGCCCACCCCGGCGATGGTCGACGCGACGTGCGTGCCGTGGCCGTACCGGTCGACGTTGTCCGGCGCCTCGCTGAAGTTCGCCTCGGCGAGTTCCCGGCCGGCGAGGTCCGGGTGGTTCTGGTCCACCCCGGTGTCGAGTACCGCGACCGTGACGCCGTCGCCGGTCAGCCCCGCCTCCCAGGCCGCCGGCGCACCGATCCGCGGCACGCTCTCGTCCAGGCTCGCCCGCCGGTGACCGTCCAGCCACACCGTGCCGGCCGTGGTGAGCGCGCGCCAGTCGTCACCGTCGCGGTCGACGTCGACGGCCGTGAGCCCGGGGAGCCGGCGGGTCACCGTCGCGCCCGACACCCGCCCGTCCACGATCAGGGGCAGGGTGTCGCGGGCGGCGTAGTGCGGTTCGCGCAGCAGCGTGACGTCGAACAGCCGGGGGTCCAGCCGGTCGGCGGCGAGCAGCCGGACGGCGTCGTCGGGCACCACGTGGGTGTGGCCGTCGGTGCGGAAGGTGCGGAACGGGACCTCCTCGCGCCCCGGTGCCGGCTCGATGTCGACCACCGAGCCGTCCGCGTCGAGCACCACGCGGTCGCCGGTGACGAGCGCGACCGACTCTCCCGGTGGCGGGGCCGCGGCGGCGGGTAACGCGACGATGCCGCCGGCGACCAGAGCCGCGACGACGACCGCCGTGAGGCGTACGGACATTGATGAACCTCCCCAGTGCGGTTACTTCTCGTGCCGGGCGACCAGCGCCCGCAGTGCGGCGATCTCGTCGGCGAGCGCCTGCCGCCCGGCGCGGGTGATGCTCACCCAGGTCTTGGGACGACGCCCGTCGTAGCCCTTCTCCATGTCGAGCAGGCCGGCGTCGACCAGGACGGTCAGGTGTCGCGAGAGGTTCCCGCCGGTGAGTTCGAGTGCCTCCTTGAGGTAGCCGAACTCGACCCGCTTGGACTCCGCCGCGATCGTCAGGATGCCGAGCCGGTGCCGCTGGTGGACGACGTCGTTGAGCCCGTTGGTCGGATGGTCGGTCATCGCCGATCGCTGCGCCGGGTGAGCGCCGCGACGGCGCCGCCGACGACCAGGACCAGCCCCGGCACCAGCAGTGTCTGGAACACGCGCAGTTGTTCGTCGAGTCCGGCCGCCCAGCCGAGGTCGCCGAACACGCTGGGGAAGTTCCAGTACCACAGCGAGTGGTTGGCCGGTACCGACGCGGCCGTGAACAGCGTCGCCACCACGCCGAGCAGCACGCTGCGTTCCCACCACGCCAGCACGATCAGCGCCACCGCGATCACCATCAGGCCGATGAACCCGAACCTGAGGTACACGCACAGCGACGAGAAGGAGAGCATGGCGAGCAGCGTCGCGAAGAACACCCCGACCGCCCTGGCCGGGTCGGACCGCTGCGGACGGAAGGCCCAGGCGAACAACACCGCCGAGAGCGCCGCCGACCCGAACAGGATCGGCAGGTTGATCGCCGGGGTGGAGTACAGGCTCGGCCAGTAGTCGTCTCCGCTCACGACCCGTTGCAGCGTGTCCGGTCCGAACAGCAGGCCGAGCAGCGCCGCCCCGGCCGCCGCGAACGAGACGGCGACGTTCGTCTCCACCCCGAGCCGCAGCGCGCGCCGCCGGTACCACCAGCCGGTCGCGGCGAGCCCGCCGACGATCACCAGCATCCAGTACCAGCCGATCAGCCACGCGTGCTCGAACTCGGCGCTCGGGACGAACTGCGGGAACGGTCCCGGGTCGGCGTACGCGGTCCACCCGTCGGACTCCGGCTCGGGCAGCGGCTTCTGCACGTAGAGCACCGGCGCCACCAGGATCAGGCCGCCGAACAGGAGCAGTGGGAACGCGTAGCCGCGGCGGTCGGCGCGGACCCGCTGGCGCAGGGTGCGCAGGTCGTCGAGGAGCGCGCCGGGCTCAGTCATCCCGACCCCCAGCCGGGACGCGCCCGACCGCGGCGACCGCCTGCACCGACGAGCAGGACGAGGGCCGGCACCAGGTCGGCACGCGTGCGGTGCCGTAGCTCGCGCGTCTCGGCGAGCAGGGCACCCGGCTGGTCGGACATGACGTGACCCCCAAAGTTGATTGCGACGCACATAGGTTTGCATCGCAAACCAAACTTCGTCAAGAGGGCGGGGTCGACGCCACGGGGGTCGGCTAGGACAGGGCGCGGGTGATCCAGTCGGCCACCGGGAGATCGCGCGTGGTGCACTCGTGGGACAGGCGGAGCGTCCAGCGCAGGGCCTGGATCATCAGCGTGACCATCTCCTCCGGCGCGGCGTTGGCCAGCGCGATCTCGATGTGCGTGCGCGCCGCCTCGCGATCCCCGTGCACCTCGGCCAACAGCGTCCGCACGGCGGTGCGCACCGGCGGGTCGGCCTGGTCGATCGGGATCTCCTCGCCGTCGTCGTCGTAGACCTGCATCCGGACCGGAGCCGGCCCGGCGTCGGGGCCGATGGTGCCCTCGTTCAGCGCGGTGACCATCGCGCTGCACTCCTGGAACAGCAGCAGCATCAGCTCCTGCGCGTCGGCCCGGTTCTCCGCCTGCCGCGCCGAGTCCGCCGACACGACCTCGGTCAACCGGTCCACCGCGCCCTCGTCGGAGCCGGTGTTCATCGCCGCGAGCGCCTTGCTCGCGGTCTCGACGATGTGCTGCCGGTCGGGCTCGGATCGCGGGTCCACGGCCCCATCTTCCATCAGAGTCGGTCGAAACGCGCTCAACCGGTCGGAACCCGCGGCAGGCCGGGTAGTTCGTCGGCCGCCACCGGCGCCCCGAACAGGCCGCCCTGCGCGCTCACCGCGCCGGCCGACGCCCACCAGGCCGCCTCCGCCGGGGTGCGCGGGTCCAGCACCGAGCACTCCCGGCCGCCGTCGACGATCGCCCGCACCAGCCGCGCAACCTCGGTCCGCAGCACCTCGCCCGCGGTGTCCCGGCCCGCGGCGCCGATGCCGTCCGGGTCCAGCGTCACCGACCGCACCGGCGAGTCGGCCAGCAGCTCCAGCTCCCTCGGCCCGCCCTGGAACCCGCACAGCCCGGTCGACACCCCGATGTCCACCAGCACGTCCAGGTTGTCCCGCGCGTCGCCGACGTCGTCGAGCACCGCACCGGTGTCCAGCGCGACCTCGAGCAGCCCGGGCGTGGCGACCCCGCGCAGCGCCCGGTGCACCGCCCGCGCGAGGTCGGCGTCACCGGTCTGCGCGCGGGTCAGCTGGATCCGCACCAGCGGGTCCTCGACCTCGCCGAGCGACTCCGCGAACACCTCGCGCAGCACCGGCAACCGGCGGCCGACCTCACCGAGCACCTGCGGCACGAGCTGGACGGTCAGACCGGTCCGCTCGGCGAGCTCGACGCAGAACCGGTGGTCGTGAACCGTCTCCTCGTCCCGCTGCCAGCTCAGTACCGGACGCGCGGCCACCACCCGCTCGGTGCCGAGCAGCACCACCGGCTCGTAGGCGACGGTCAGCTGCCCGTTCTCCCACGCCGCCGGCAGCTCCACGGCCAGCGCGTCGCGCTCGCGGGCCGCGTCGTCCTCGTGCGAGTGGAAGCCGGCCCACTGCCGTTTGCCGGTCGCCTTCGCCTTGCGCAGCGCGGTGTCCGCGGCCCGGAACAGCTCGCCGGCCGACATGTCCGCCGCGCGGCAGCGGACCGCGCCGGTGCTGGCGCCGATCCCGACACCGCGTCCGTCGAGGTACTCCGGCTCGGCCAGCTCCACGTTGATCTGCGCGATCAGGTCGTCGATGTCCGGCGTGACCGGCAGGTCCTCGATCAGCACCGCGAACTCGTCGCCGCCGAGCCGCGCCACCATCGCGCGTTCGGCGGCCACCGCGGCCTCCAGCCGCTGCCCGACCGTGCGCAGCAGCCGGTCGCCGACGTCGTGCCCGAGGCTGTTGTTGACCAGCGCGAACCCGTCGAGGTTCACCACGCACAGGGTGACCGTGGCGTCCGGCGCCGCGCGGCCGAGCGTGGTCTCCAGCTTCGAGGTGAACTGCTGGCGGTTGGGCAGCCCGGTCAGCGCGTCGTGCAGCAGCTGGTGGCCGAGCCGGTCGGAGAGCAGCCGCAGCTCGCTCACGTCCTGGATCATGGTCACGAAGTACGCGGGCGAGCCGGCGCCGTCGTGCAGCAGCGAGATGCCCACCACGACCCACGCGGTCTCGCCGTCGACGGTGCGCAGCCTGCGCTGCTCCTGCACCCGCTCGGCCTCGCCGTCGAGGACCCGGCGGTAGGTCTCGGCAAGCGACCCGGGCACCGGGCGCGGGCCGGCGAGGCCGGGCGTTGGCAGCGGGTCCTCGGTGACGAAGAACTCCGGCAGCATGCGCCCGGCGAGCTGGTTGGGCGAGCAACCGAGGATCTGGCCGAGCGCCGGGTTGGACTCCACGCACATGCCGTCGAGGTCGGTGATCGCGATGCCGACCGCGGAGGAGGCGAACACCTCCTGGAACCGGTTCTCGGTGGCGCGCAGGTTGTGCTCGGCACGCACCATCGCGTTGAACAGGGCCTGCTTGAGCCGTTCCTGCTGGGTGAGGGTGTAGTTGCGCAGCCCGTCGGCATAGCCGGCCGACATCGCCCCGAGCAGCGCGACGGTCCGGCGCGCCAGCTCCGAGTCCGGGGTGCGGTCGAGCTCGCCCAGCAGGCCGGCGGTGAGCACCTCGATGCTCGCGCGCAGGGCGTGCGGGTCGGTGAAGCCCTCCTCGACCAGCCGGGCGCCGACCGTCTCGCCGGTGGCGGCCGGTGTCGACGTGCTGTCGTCGGCGAGCGCGGCGAGCACCTCGTCGACGAGCTCCAGCAGGATGGTCTCCAGCTCGTCGATCGCCCTCGGGATGTAGGCCGTCGACGTCGCCGCGCCGGTCCACGCCCGCGCGAGATCCTCCCGGCGCGCGGTCGGGGGCGGCGTGGCTGGTACTGGGTCCTTGTCCATCATTCCGTGATCACGACGACGCGAGTGGTGACACCGCGTCGGTACGTTAACGCTTGCGGGCGACGCCCGCGTAGAGCCCGTCCTCGGATTCGGGGCGGGCGTCGGACTCGCGCTCCGGCCGCCACTGCGAGGTGGAGACCAGCCCGGGCTCGACCAGTTCGAAGTCGCCGAAGAACGGGAGCACCTGCTCCCTGGTGCGGGCGACGACCTTGTTCTGCGAGCGGGCCATGGTCGAGGTGAGCGTGTCCTGGTCGGTGAAGTCGTCGGTCATGTGGGTGATGGCGAGGTAGCTCCCCGGGGCGACGGCGTCGCGGTAGGCGGCGAACACCCCGTTCGGGTCATGTTCGTCGAGGATGTAGTGACCGATCGTGACGGCCAGGATCCCGACCGGCTGGTCGAAGTCGAGCAGTTCCCTGGTCGCCGGGTCCTGCAGGACGAGCAACGGTTTGGCGATGTCGGCGTGGACCATCGCGGCGTTGGCGTTGGTCTCCAGCATGAGCTGGCTGTGGGCGACGGCGACGTGCTCGTTGTCGACGTAGACCACCTTCGTGTCCGGGTCGGCGGCCTGGGCGATCTCGTGCACGTTGCCCACGGTCGGGATGCCGGAGCCGAGGTCGAGGAACTGCCGGATGCCCTGGTCGACCAGGAACAACACGGCGCGCCGCAGGAAGGCCCGGTTCATCAGCGCGAACCGCTTGACCGACGGCTGGGCCGCCACCAGTTGCTCGACGATCTCGCGGTCGACGGCGAAGTTGTGGTGACCGCCGAGAACGTAGTCGTACATCCTGGCCGCGCTGGGCTTCTCGAGGTCGACCGAGGTGGGCACCCAGTTGATCTGCTGCGACACGCGTACACCTTCCCGTTTCTCATCCGTGACCGAAACACTACTGATTCCCCGACGACCGTCGGGCGCCGGTTCACCCGGATGTACCAGTGGGCGCAACGCTTTAGAGTGAGGTGTCAGCTGACCGCCGGCAGACCCGACTCGCCCTGTTGTCCGGGGCGCACGCCGGCCAGGGCGCTCACGGCCATCTCCCGCAGCATCGTCGCCATGCCGTCCCGGCCGAGGTGGCGGCTGTGCGGGGTGGAGTTGATCAGTCCGAACACCGCGTGCGCGGCCGCGCGGGCGGTAGGCTCGTCGACCCCGTCGGTGGTGTCCCGGATCGCCTGCACCCAGACCTCGACGTAGCGGCGCTGCAGCGCCCGGACGCGGCGCCGGTCGGGGTCGGTGAGGTTGCCGAGGTTGCGCTCCTGCACGGTGATCAGCGCCGGGTTGTCCAGCGCGAAGTCGACGTGGAACCGGATGAGGGCGCCGAGCACCTCGCCCGGCTCGTGGGCGTCGCGGCGTTCCTGCCCGCCGGCGAGCAGCGTCTCGCTGATGGAGGTCAGCATCTCCCCGAGCATCGCGTCCTTGCTCCGGAAGTGCCGGTACAGGGCGGGCCCTGAGACACCGACCGCCGCGCCGATCTCGTCGATCCCGACCCCGTGGAAGCCGTGCCGGGCGAACAGCTCGGCGGCGGCGGCGAGGATCTGCTCGCGGCGAGTCTGCACCCGTCAAGCCTACCGTTTGGGTTAGCGGCAGTTAACCCAGTTGAGGCAATGTCGCTAAATGCCATGTCTGGCAACGGTTAACGACTAACGAACGGTTCGCGCGGTCACGACCCGCTGGTGATGATGTTGGGCGTCGGGAACCCCTCCACCGGAGGTCATCATGCGCCTCGCTCGTCCACTCGCCGTCACCCTCTTCGCCGCCCTCTCGTTCGTCGGCATAGCCGCGCCGGCATCCGCCGACCCCGCCGCCGCCGGGAAGTACGTCGCCCTCGGCGACTCGTACTCCTCCGGCACCGGCGCCGGGAGCTACGGCGACTCCGGCAGCTGCAAACGCAGTGCCAACGCCTACGCCCAGCTCTGGGCCAACGACCACGCCCCGTCGGCGTTCGCGTTCGTCGCCTGTTCCGGCGCGGTCACCGCGGACGTACTGGCCAACCAGGTCTCCGCGATCACCTCGGACACCGAGCTGGTCACGATCTCCGTCGGTGGCAACGACGCCGGCTTCGCCGACGTGATGACCGACTGCAACCTCGGCTCGGACCAGGCCTGCGTCGACCGCAACGCGCAGGCGCAGAACTTCGCCCGCACCGAGCTGCCCGGCCGGCTGGACTCGGTCTACACCGAGATCACCAACCGCGCACCGAACGCGCGGGTGATCGTGGTCGGCTACCCGCACATCTACCACCTCGACGGTTCGTGCTCGATCGGGCTGTCGGAGACCAAGCGGGCCGCGATCAACGGCTCCTCGGACGTGCTCGCCGACGTCATCTCGGCTCGCGCCGCCGCCTTCGGCTTCACCTTCGTCGACGGCCGCGCCGCGTTCGACGGCCACGAGATCTGCGCCCCCGGCGACAACTGGTGGCTGCACAGCGTCACCTGGCCGATCGACGAGTCCTACCACCCGACCGCCGCCGGTCAGCGCGACGGCTACTACGCCGCGCTGACCGGAGTCACCGGCTGACTCCGAATGCCATGAAGGCTCCCTTCGTCGCGTCGAGTGCGACGAAGGGAGCCTTCATCGCATTGCCCCCCGATCCGCGCGCGGCTAACATCGGGTTCGTAGTTAACGGTCACTAACAACGGAGCCTGATGGACGCGCCCGTCCTGCGCAGCGGGGCCGACCCGAGCGACCCCGCCTTCCAGCGGTACGTCAAGGAGCACACCGCGCTGGTCGACGACCTGCGCGCCCGCTCGGCGACGGCGGCGCGCGGCGGCGGCGAGAAGGCCCGCCAGCGCCACGTCGACCGCGGCAAGCTGCTGCCCCGCGACCGCGTCGAGTCGCTGCTCGACCCCGGCTCGCCATTCCTCGAACTGTCCCCGCTCGCCGCCACCGGCATGTACGACGACGAGGCTCCGGCCGCGGGCATCATCACCGGTGTCGGCCGGGTCAGCGGCCGCGAGTGCGTCGTCGTCGCCAACGACGCCACCGTCAAGGGCGGCACCTACTACCCGATGACGGTCAAGAAGCACCTCCGCGCGCAGGAGGTCGCGCTGCACAACAACCTCCCGTGCGTGTACCTCGTCGACTCCGGCGGCGCGTTCCTGCCCCGCCAGGACGAGGTCTTCCCCGACCGCGAGCACTTCGGCCGGATCTTCTACAACCAGGCCACCATGTCCGCCCGCGGCATCCCGCAGATCGCCGCCGTGCTCGGCTCCTGCACCGCGGGCGGCGCCTACGTGCCGGCGATGAGCGACGAGGCCGTGATCGTGCGGAACCAGGGCACGATCTTCCTCGGCGGCCCGCCACTGGTGAAGGCCGCCACCGGTGAGGTGGTCAGCGCCGAGGACCTCGGCGGCGGCGACGTCCACTCGCGGCGGTCTGGCGTCACCGACCACCTCGCCGAGGACGACGCGCACGCGCTGTCGATCGTCCGCTCGATCGTCGCCACGCTCGGTCCGCGCACGCCCCGGCCGTGGGAGGTCACCCGCACCGAGGAGCCGGTCGTCGACCCCGCCCAGCTGTACGGGGTCGTGCCGACCGACTCGCGGACGCCCTACGACGTGCGCGAGGTGATCGCGCGGGTGGTCGACGGCAGCCGGTTCCGCGAGTTCAAGAAGGAGTACGGGACCACCCTGGTCACCGGGTTCGCCCGGATCCACGGGCACCCGGTCGGGATCGTGGCCAACAACGGCGTGCTGTTCGGCGACTCCGCCGTCAAGGGCGCGCACTTCATCGAGTTGTGCGACCAGCGCTCGGTCCCGCTGGTGTTCCTGCAGAACATCACCGGGTTCATGGTCGGCCGCGACTACGAGGTCGGCGGCATCGCCAAGCACGGCGCCAAGATGGTGACCGCGGTGGCGTGCGCGCGGGTGCCGAAGCTGACCGTGATCGTCGGCGGCTCGTTCGGCGCCGGCAACTACTCGATGTGCGGTCGGGCGTACTCGCCCCGGTTCCTGTGGATGTGGCCGAACGCGCGGATCTCGGTGATGGGCGGCGAGCAGGCGGCGTCGGTGCTCGCCACGGTCCGCCGCGACCAGTTCGAGGCCCGCGGCGAGGACTGGCCGGTCGACGACGAGGAGTCGTTCAAGGACCCGATCCGCGCCCAGTACGAGGACCAGGGCCACCCGTACTACTCGACGGCCCGGCTCTGGGACGACGGCGTGATCGACCCGGCCGACACCCGGCAGGTACTCGGGCTGGCGCTGTCGGCCGCGGCCAACGCGCCCCTGGAACCGGTCCGCTACGGCGTCTTCAGGATGTGACGGATGTTCTCCACTGTTCTGATCGCCAACCGCGGGGAGATCGCGGTCCGGGTGTGCCGCACGCTCGCCGGCCTCGGCGTGCGCTCGGTCGCCGTGTACACCGACGCCGACGCGGGCGCCCGGCACGTGCGGGAGGCCGACGAGGCCGTCCGGGTGGACAGCTACCTGTCGGTCCCCGCGATCCTCGCCGCCGCGCGCGAGACCGGCGCGGAGGCCGTGCACCCCGGCTACGGGTTCCTGGCCGAGAACGCGGACTTCGCCCGCGCCTGCGCCGACGCCGGGCTGGTCTTCGTCGGCCCGCCCGCGGCCGCGATCGAGGCCATGGGCGACAAGATCCGCGCCAAGCGGACCGTCGCCGCGGCCGGCGTGCCCGTGGTGCCTG
This sequence comes from Actinophytocola gossypii, assembly GCF_025165815.1. Lineage (GTDB taxonomy): Bacteria > Actinomycetota > Actinomycetes > Mycobacteriales > Pseudonocardiaceae > Actinophytocola > Actinophytocola gossypii. Next base: position 289,456 of record NZ_JAFFZE010000017.1, read on the forward strand.
GCCGGATGCTCGCCGGCATGTCCGACGACGACCTGGTCGCGGCCGCCGAGGAGGTCGGCTACCCCGTCCTGGTCAAGCCGTCCGCCGGCGGCGGCGGCAAGGGCATGCGCCGGGTCGAGCGCGCCGCCGACCTGCCGGCCGCGCTGGAGTCCGCCCGGCGCGAGGCCCGGGGATCGTTCGGCGACGACACCCTGCTGGTCGAGCGGTTCGTGAACGATCCGAGGCACATCGAGATCCAGGTGCTCGCCGACACCCACGGCACGGTCGTGCACCTCGGCGAGCGCGAGTGCAGCCTGCAGCGACGGCACCAGAAGATCATCGAGGAGGCGCCGTCGCCCCTGCTGTCCGATGTGGACCGTGAGCGGATGGGGGCGGCCGCGGTCGAGGCCGCCCGGTCGGTCGGCTACACCGGCGCCGGCACCGTCGAGTTCATCGTGCCCGGCGACCGTCCGGACGAGTTCTTCTTCATGGAGATGAACACCCGCCTGCAGGTCGAGCACCCGGTCACCGAGGAGGTCACCGGCATCGACCTGGTGGCCCAACAGCTCCGCGTCGCCGCCGGGGAACCGCTCCCGTTCGGGCAGTCCGATGTGGACTTCGCCGGGCACGCCGTGGAGGCCAGGGTCTACGCCGAGGACCCGGCGCGGGAGTTCCTGCCGACCGGCGGCACCGTGCTCGGCCTGGTCGAGCCGGCCGGCGACGGCGTGCGGGTGGACTCCGCGCTGCGCACCGGAACCGTCGTCGGCTCGAGCTACGACCCGATGCTGGCCAAGGTGATCGCCTGGGGCCCGGACCGCCCGGCCGCGCTGCGCCGGCTGTCGAACGCGCTCGCCGACACCGCCGTGCTCGGCGTCGGCACCAACGTGGCGTTCCTGCGCGCGTTGCTCGCCGACGACGACGTCCGCGCCGGCCGGCTGGACACCGGCCTGGTGGAGCGCAAGCTCCCCGGCCTCACCGGCGCCGAGGTGCCGGACCTGGTGTTCGTCGCCGCCGCCCTCGACGAACTACTCGCCCTCCAACCCGACGGTGACGTGGTCGACCCGTGGGACGTACCGAACGGCTGGCGGCTCGGCGGCGTCGCCGGCACCCCGTTCCGCCTGGCCTGCGGTGACCGGCGGGTGACCGTGCGGGTCGCCGGCACCCCCGACGCGGCCACGGTGACCGTCGACGACGCCGAGCCGGTGCGCGCCGCCGCCCGCCGGGACGGCAACCGCCTGCGGGTCACCGCCGCCGGCCGCACCACGTCGTTCCGCCGCGCCCAGGACGGCGACACCCTCTGGCTCGCCGCCGGCGGGCACACCTGGGCCGTCGACGAGTTCTCGCTGCTGTCCGGGGAGTCCGCGACCGCCGCGGCGGGCGGACCGGTCACCAGCCCGATGCCCGGCACCGTGCTGGTGGTGAAGGCCGCGGTCGGCGAGGCCGTCGCGGCCGGCGCGCCGCTGGTGGTGGTCGAGGCGATGAAGATGGAGCACACCGTGACCGCACCGGTCGACGGCGTGCTCACCGAGCTGCACGTCCAGGCGGGCCAACAGGTCGCGCTGAACCAACCCCTTGCCGTGGTGACCCCACCGGAGGAGTAGGCATGATCGACTTTCGGCTGAGCGACGAGCACGAGACGTTGCGCAAGACGGTCGAGGAGTTCGCCCGCGAGGAGGTCGCGCCGGTCATCGGCGACTTCTACGAGCGCGAGGAGTTCCCCTACGACCTGGTCGCCAAGATGGGCCGGATGGGCTTGTTCGGCCTGCCGTTCCCGGAGACCTACGGCGGCATGGACGGCGACTTCACCGCCCTGTGCCTGACCCTGGAGGAGCTGGCCAGGGTCGACTCGTCGGTCGCGATCACCCTCGAGGCGGGCGTGTCCCTCGGGGCGATGCCGGTGTTCCGGTTCGGCACCGAGGAGCAGAAGCGGCGGTGGCTGCCCGCCCTGTGCTCCGGCGAGATGCTCGGCGGCTTCGGCCTGACCGAGCCCGGCGGCGGCTCGGACGCCGGCGGCACCCTCACCACCGCTCGCCTGGACGGGGACGAGTGGGTGATCAACGGCACCAAGTCGTTCATCACCAACTCCGGCACCGACATCACCGGCCTGGTCACGGTCACCGCGGTGACCGGTACGAAACCCGACGGCCGCAAGGAGATCTCCGCGATCATCGTGCCCGCCGGCACGCCAGGGTTCACCGTGTCGAAGAAGTACTCGAAGGTCGGCTGGAACGCCTCCGACACCCGCGAGCTGTCCTTCGCCGACTGCCGGGTGCCGGCGGCGAACCTGCTCGGCGAGCGCGGCCGCGGCTACGCCCAGTTCCTGTCCATCCTCGACGAGGGACGGATCGCGATCGCGGCGCTGTCGGTCGGCCTCGCCCAGGGCTGTGTCGACGAGAGCCTCCGGTACGTCGGCGAGCGCGAGGCGTTCGGCCACAAGATCGGGGAGTACCAGGCGATCCAGTTCAAGATCGCCGACATGGAGGCCCGCGCGCACACCGCCCGCCTGGCGTACTACGCCGCGCTCGCGAAGATGGAACGCGGCGAGCCGTTCAAGAAGGAGGCCGCGATCGCCAAGCTGGTGTCGTCCAACGCGGCGATGGACAACTCCCGCGACGCGACCCAGATCTTCGGCGGCTACGGGTTCATGAACGAGTTCCCGGTCGGCCGGTTCTACCGCGACGCGAAGATCCTCGAGATCGGCGAGGGCACCAGCGAGGTGCAGCGCATGCTCATCGCGCGGGAACTGGGGCTGCGGTAGCCGGCACGGGTAAGGCGGCCTGCCGGATCGCGCCGACCACCCAGACCATTGTGAACGCGATGACCGTCGGGTTCTTCACGAACAGCAGCACGGCGAGGTAGGTCTGCTGGGCGGACTCGGGCAGCAGCCCGCCAACGACCTGCTCGGCGAACACGCCGAAGAACCCGAACGCGGCCACCAGGAACGCGCTCTGGCAGACGAGGCCGCGCCAGTGCGTGTCGACGAACGCCCTGGCCCGGTTCCAGTCCGGCCGGGCGCCGGCGAACGCGATCCGCCACACGAGCACGACCAGCAACACCCGCACGCCCATCACGACCACTTCGGACGTCGTGTTGAGCCAACCCGGCAGCAACTGCCCATCCGACCCGACGACGACCAGCCGCTGGACGGACGGGATCAGCGACAGCCCGCCGACCAGCGGCAGGTGTCTGAGGTAGAACCGCCAACTCCAGCGCGGCGCCGCCGCCGCCAACCGCAACTCGTCCCGCCACTTCAGTCCCATGTCACCCTCCTCGTTTTACTTCACCATACTAAACTATCCAGTGGGCTAAAGTGATGGCATGGATCCGGGAGCCGAGTTGGGCCGCGAGCTGAGCACCGCGGTGGTGATGTTCCACGAGGCCGTCGGCGCGCACCTCGGCGTGACCGCCGGTGACCAGCGCGCCCTTGGTGTCCTGGCCCGTCACGGCGCCATGTCGGCGGGTGCCCTGGCCAAGGAGGTCGGCCTCACGCCCGGCGCCGTCACCGGCATGGTCGACCGCCTGACCAGGGCGGGCCTGGTGCGCCGCGACGTCGACCCCGCCGACCGCCGCCGCGTCCTGCTCACCGTCGCCGACGGCGCCGGCGCCTCCGCCGAGATCTTCGGCTCCCTGGCCACCGAGATGACCGCGATGATCAGCCGCTACACCACGGAGGAACGAGAGGTGATCGCCGACTACCTCACCCGCACGGTCGAGATCCTGCGCGACCAGACCAGACGGATCAGCGCCCGTCAGCGATGAACCCCGGGCGGGCATGGGTTTGCACTGGCAACTGTGAAGCCGCCACCTTGGCCGGTGTCGTCTTAGGATTGCTTCCTCTGCCCTGCGGTCGTTCGGAGGCCCTCATGCGCCTGGCGCGTCGCTTGCTGCTGTTCACGGGCGCGGTCGCGCCGCTGGTCGCGACCCTGGTCGCGGCTCCGGCGACCGCCGCCCCAGCCGGGGACGACCGGCCGACACCGCCGCCCTGGCTGACCGTCGAGGACGGGGTCAGCGCGCCCGGGTTCGACGTCGCCGACGCGATCGAGGAGACCGTCTTCGTCCAGACCCAGGTCGACAGCGACGCCGACGGTGTCCGCGACCGGGTCCGGATCCAGCTCTCCCGCCCCGGCGAGACCGAGTCCGACGGGATCAGGGTCCCGGTGGTCTTCGAGCACAGCCCGTACCGCTACAACGGCGGCTCCGCGGCCAACCACAACGTCGACTTCGCCCGGCTCCCGCAGGAGAACCTCCGCCCGCGGCACGCCCTCGCGGCCGCCGAGACCCGCGGCCCGCGGCCCTTCCCGAACCTCCCCGGCTCGCTCGACGAGACCTGGGTCCCCCGCGGCTACGCGGTCGTGCTCGGCGAGAGCATCGGCACCGGGTTCTCCGACGGCTGCCCGACCGTCGGCGGCATGGAGGAGACCCTCGGCACCAAGGCCGTGATCGACTGGCTGAACGGCCGCGCGGCCGCCTGGAACGAGGCAGGCGAACCGGTCACCGCCGACTGGTCCACCGGCGACGTCGGCATGCTCGGCGTCTCCTACAACGGCACCCTGCCCAACCAGGTCGCCACCACCGGCGTCGAGGGCCTGCGCACGATCGTCCCGGTCTCCGCGATCTCCAGCTGGTACGACTACTACCGCGCCAACGGCCTGGTCCGCGCGCCGCACTCGAACCGTTCCGGCCGGGGGCAGAACGCCTTCCAGGGCGAGGACCTCGACATCCTGGCGTTCTTCATCGAGGGCCCGCGCCGCGAGGAGTGCCGGTTCGTCACCGACCCCATGCTGCAGTACTCCGACCGCACCACCGGCGACTACAACGCCTACTGGCACGAGCGCGACTACCTGCACCGCGCGAAGGGCGTCGAGGCCAGCGTGTTCGTCGTGCACGGGCTCGAGGACTACAACGTGATGCCCAAGGCCGCCGTGTCCTGGTGGGAGCGGCTGGAACGGTACGACGTGCCGCGCAAGATCTGGCTGCACGGCGGCGGCCACGGCGGCCCGGGCTCCGCCAACGACTTCCCGCGCACCCTGCACCGCTGGATGGACCACTGGCTGTTCGGCATCGACAACGGGATCATGGACGAGCCCCGCGCCGACGTGCAGCGCCCCGACGGCGGCTACGAGCAGTACGCCGACTGGCCGGTCCCCGGCGCCCGCGACACCCGCCTGCACCTCGCCGCGCCCAACGCCACCGAGCCGGGCACGCTGTCCACCCGCAAGACACCCGGCCCGCGCCCGCGCCAGTCGTTCACCGACGCGGGCCGCGAGCTGGACACCGACGTGGACCTGCTGCCCAACCCCGACCAGGCCAACCAGAACCGCCTCGTCTACACCTCCGATCCGCTGCGCGAGCCGGCGCACCTGAGCGGCACCCCGTCGGTGTCGCTGCGCGCCTCGGTCGACAACCGGTACGCGGCCAACCTCACCGCGGTCGTCGTCGACTACGGCCCGCCCGGATCCACCGCCGAGCCGGTGATGGTCACCCGCGGCTGGACCGACGTGCAGAACCGCCACTCGATCGAGCGCAGCACGCCGATCCAGCAGGGGCGCGAGTACACCTTCCGCTGGGACCTCGAACCGGACGACTACGTGTTCCAGGCCGGCCACCGGATCGGCCTGGTGATCGTGTCCACCGACATGCACTACACGCTGCGCCCGCTGCCCGGCACCGAGCTGACCGTGTTCCCGCACCGCAGCACCGTCACCCTGCCGATCGTCGGCGGGCTGCGCTAGACCGTGGCGAACCAGAGGTCGTTGCCGGAGAAGGCGTCCGGGTCGAGATCCCGGTCGCCGAACACGCCGTGCAGCACGGGGCGGGCGCACCGGAACACCGGGTCGTCCATGGTCGGCGCCGCGAGCACGGCGATGTCCGGGGCGTGCGCGGCGACCGACTCGGTGGCGACGAGCAGCGGCCACGCCGCGGACACCATCGCGATCCGGACCTCCTGGTCGACCAGGCAGTACCAGTGCGCATCCGCGTCCACGCGCGCGCCCACCGCGCGGGCGAGCACGTTCGCCACCATCGAGGCGGGTCGCGCTGCCCATGGCCGCCGCTCTTCCCGCATCCGTCGCAGTACCGGGGTCACGTCGATCACGGGGACCAACTACACCACCGCCGGCGGCCGCGACGCCAGCTGACCCGAGGAGTGCCGATGGGCCGACGTCTCGTCCTGTTCCTGTCCCTGCTCGGCATCCTCGCGTCGGGCGTCGCCGTCCCGGCGGCCGCCGACACCCGCCGCACGCCGGCCGAGTGCGTCGCTGCGCTGGACTGCACGGCCGAGGACATCAACCTGCTGACGATGGCCGAGCGGCTGGAACTCGTCCGCGGCCTGCAGTCCGGGCCGGGCGCGCTGCTCGGCGTCGACGACCGGTGGCGCAACATCGAGGGCGTCATCACGTTCTTCCGGGACAAGGGGCTCGGCACCCCGGGCACCTGGGTGTCCTACGTGGACGCCGGGATCGTGGAGGGGATCGAGCGCGGGCTCGCGATCGCGCTCGGCCGGTCCACCGACGACTTCGGCAACCCGGGGTCGGTGCTGTGGGCGGACTACATCACCGGGGTCGCGGACGGTTCGTTCGCCACCCGGGGCGCGCACGACCGGGCGTGGAGCCTGGCCGAGCAGGCCTCCACCGAGCACGGCGTCGTCCTCGCCGAGCGGCACGGGCAGTACGCGACGCCGGCGGAGGAGCGGTTCTACCAGTTCTCCGAGACCTACCGCTGGGCGCTGCGCAACCGGCCGTTCGCGCTGGACCTGCTCGCGATGTACGGGTGGCTGATCCACCCGGACCTCGCCCGCGCCCGCGTGCCGTTCTACGACTGGTTCACCGACGTCCGGGAGTCCGCGCCCTCGTACAAGGGCTGCGAGATGGCGTACGGGTTCGCGCGGCTGCACCCGATCGCGGGGGTGATCGGCGCGGCCGGGCTGTTCCTCGCCTACGTCACCGAGCTGTTCGACGAGTACCGCTCCCGCTGAGTTTTCATTAGCGGTGCGAACCAGTCGGGGTTAGCATCGGAGTGTGAGCCGCTCACCTGCACGGATCGCCCACGACCAGGCACTGAGCGCGCTGCGGGCCAAGCTCGCGGCGCTGCCCGACGGCAGCCCCGTCCGGCTCGCCAAGCCGACCTCGAACCTGTTCCGCTTCCGCGAGCCGCCGCCGGCCGGCGCGCTCGACGTCAGCGCGTTCGCCGGCGTCCTGCACGTCGACCCGGTGGCCCGGACCGCCGAGGTCGGCGGCATGACCACCTACGAGGACCTGGTCGACGCCACCCTGCCGCACGGGCTGATGCCGACGGTGGTGCCGCAGCTCAAGACCATCACCCTCGGCGGCGCGGTCGCCGGGCTCGGCATCGAGTCGACCTCGTTCCGGGCCGGGATGCCGCACGAGGCCGTGCTGGAGCTGGAGATCCTCACTCCGGCCGGCGAGGTCGTGGTCGCGCGGCCGGACAACGAGCACCGCGACCTGTACTTCGGCTTCCCCAACTCCTACGGCACCCTGGGCTACGCGCTGCGGCTGCTGATCGAGCTGGCGCCGGTCAGGCCGTACGTCGCGCTCCGGCACGTCGGGTACGGCTCGGCGGCGGCGTGTGCGGCCGCCATCCAGGACGTGGACGCGTCGGTCGACTTCGTGGACGGCACCGTGTTCGCGCGCGACGAGCAGTACCTGACGCTCGGCACCTTCACCGACGAGGCACCGTGGGTGTCCGACTACACGGGCGGGCGAATTTATTACCACTCGGTCCGGGATCGCGCCGAGGACTACCTCACCGTCCGCGACTACCTCTGGCGCTGGGACACCGACTGGTTCTGGTGCTCCAAGGCGCTCGGCGCGCAGCACCCGCTGGTCCGCCGGCTGTGGCCGCGCCGGTACCTCCGCTCGGACGTGTACCGCCGGATCGTCGCGCTGGACCGCCGGTACGGGTTGTCCGCGCGGGTCGACCGGCTGCTCGGCAACCCCGAGCGCGAGCCGGTGATCCAGGACATCGAGGTCCCGGTGGAGCGGCTGGCCGAGTTCCTGGAGTTCTTCGACACCGAGATCGGCATCCGCCCGGTCTGGCTGTGCCCGGTGAGGCTGCGCGAGCCGACCGGGTGGCCGCTGTACCCGATGCCGCCTCACCGCCTGTTCGTGAACGTCGGCTTCTGGGCGACGGTGCCGCTGCGTCCCGGTCAGCGGCCGGGCCACCACAACCGGCTGATCGAGGCGAAGGTCACCGAGCTGGGCGGGCACAAGTCGCTGTACTCGGACTCCTACTTCGACGAGGACGAGTTCTGGCGGCTCTACGACGGGGAGACCTACCGGAAGCTGAAGGGCACCTACGACCTGGACGGCCGGCTCCCGGACCTGTACGCGAAGTGCGTGGGAAACCGTTAGGGGGAAGGAGCGAGTCATGCGGCTGGCGGAGATCTTCGAGCGGGCGATCGGGCGGGACGCGCCGCTGTCGTTCACCGCGTTCGACGGGAGCCGGGCCGGCGACGCCGACGCCCCGGCGCGGGTGGTGGTGCGCTCGCCGCTGGCCATGTCGCACCTGGCGTCCGCGCCCGGCGAGCTCGGCCTGGCCAGGGCGTACGTGAGCGGCAGCCTGGACATCGACGGCGACATGTACACCGCGCTGGCGAGCATGTCGGCGGCGACGCTGGAGGGGATCCCGGTGAAGCTGCGGCTGGAGATGGCCGCGCGGCTGGGTGCCTACCGCCTCTGGTGGCCGACCAGCCCGCCCGCGGTGGAGTCCCGGCTGCACGGCAGACGTCACTCCAAGGCGCGGGACCAGGAGGCGATCACCCACCACTACGACGTGTCGAACCGGTTCTACCAGTGGGTCCTCGGCCCGTCGATGACCTACACGTGCGCGGTCTACCCGGAGGCGGAGGCGTCCCTGGAGGAGGCGCAGTGGACCAAGCACGACCTGGTCGCGCGCAAGCTCGGCCTGCGCGAGGGCATGCGGCTGCTCGACGTGGGCTGCGGCTGGGGCGGGATGGTGATGCACGCGGCCAGGCACTACGGCGTGCGGGCGCTGGGCGTGACGCTGTCGCGCAAGCAGGCGGAGTGGGGCCAGAAGGCGATCGCCGAGGCCGGGCTGACCGAGCTGGCCGAGGTCCGGCACCTGGACTACCGCGACGTCGCCGAGACCGGCTTCGACGCGGTCAGCTCGATCGGCCTCACCGAGCACATCGGCAAGGCCCAACTGGCCGAGTACTTCCGTTCCCTGCACGCCTTGCTCCGCCCGGGCGGACGCCTGCTGAACCACTGCATCACCCGCCCCGACAACTCCCAGCCGTCCAAGGTCGGGGGTTTCCTCAACCGCTACGTCTTCCCGGACGGCGAGCTGGAGAGCCCGGGCCACCTGGTGTCGGCCATGCACGACAACGGCTTCGAGGTCCGCCACGAGGAGAACCTGCGCGAGCACTACGCCAGCACCCTCCAGGCCTGGTGCGCGAACCTCGACACCCACTGGGACGAGGCCGTCCGCGAGGTCGGCACCGCCCGCGCCCGCGTCTGGCGCCTGTACATGGCCGGCTCCCGCCTCGGCTTCGAACGCAACACCGTCCAGCTCCACCAGATCCTCGGCGTCCGCCTTTACGGCACCACGTCCGGCATGCCGCTGCGCCCCACCTGGTGACCTCGCGAGTCGTACGTTCCCGTCGCGCGAGTCGTACGTTCCCGTCGCGCGAGTCGTACGTTCCCGTCGCGCGAGTCGTACGTTCCCGTCGCACGAGTCGTACGCTCCCGGAAGGTACGACTCGCCGGACGGGAAGGTACGACTCGCCGGACGGGAAGGTACGACTCGCCGGACGGGAAGGTACGACTCGCGAGTCAGGGCTTGCGGCCTACTCCGGCGTAGACCAGCGACGCCTCCGGGTGCTCGCCGACGTCGTTCGGCGACTCCGGGCGCCACTGCGGGGTCCACACCAGGCCCGGCTCCACCAGCTCGGTACCGGTGAAGAACGCGGCGACCTCGTCCGGGGTGCGCCGCACGCCGGGGTTCGCGCTGCGCCGGTACAGCTCGTCGATCTCGGCCGCCCGGTCCGCCACCGGCAGCTCGACCCCGTGCGAGAGCACGAGCAGGCTCCCCGGGGCCATCGCCTCCACGTAGCGGGTGACCGCGGCGTGCGGCTGCGCCGAGTCGGGGATGAAGTGCAGCACGGCCACCATCAGCACGGCCACCGGCGCCGCGAAGTCGATCAGCCGCCCGGCCGCCGGCGACTCGAGCACCGCCGCCGGGTCGGTCAGGTCGGCGCGGATCGCCTCGGCGCGGTCGTTGTCGTGCAGGATCAGCTCGCTGTGGGTCACCGCGACGGCCTCGCTGTCGACGTAGAGCACCCGGCACTCCGGCGCGAGCTCCTGCGCGATCTCGTGCACGTTCCCCGCGGTCGGGATGCCGGATCCGACGTCGACGAACTGCCGGATCCCTGCCCCGACGCAGTACCGCACCGCGCGGTGCAGGAACGCCCGGTTCAGCCGGGCGGCGGCCCTGGCCTCCGGCATGACCTCGAGCAGCTTGTTCGCGAACTCGCGGTCCTGCTCGAAGTTGGCCGCGCCGCCGAGGAGGTAGTCGTAGACCCGGGCCGCGTTCGGCCGGTCGAGGTCGATGGACTCCGGTGCCCAGTCGGGCCGATCCGCAGACGCCATGCACGCATCGTAATCACCGGCCGGGTGATCCGACCCTCGATCGAGACACCGATCGGTTCGGCGCAGGATGACCCCATGACCTGGTTCTCCGACGCGACCGGCAACGTGCTCGACAACGTGCTCGACAAGGCCCTGCGCGGTGGCGTCGCCGACCTCCGCCCGATGCCGAGGACCCTGATCGACAAGGGCCCCAACCGCTCGGTGTACCGGTTCGTGCCGCCCGGCGACGGCGAGCCGGTCCTCCTGGTTCCGCCGCTCGCGGCCCCGTCCCTGTGCTTCGACCTGCGCCGCGGCTGCAGCGTCGCCGAGCACCTGGTCGAGCAGGGCAGGCGGGTGTACCTGGTCGACTACGGCACGGTCCGCTTCGGCGACCGGAGGCTGGGTCTGGAGCACTGGATCGACGAGGTCCTGCCGAGGGCGATCCGCGCCGCCAGCACGGACGCCGGCGGCCGGCCGGTGCACGTCGTGGCCTGGTGCCTTGGCGGCATCCTGTCCCTGCTCACCCACGCCGACCAGCCGGAGCTCCCGGTGGCGTCGATCGCGACGGTGGCCGCCCCGATCGACATGACCGCGATCCCGCTCATCGCCCCGATCAAGCCGCTCGTCGACGTCACCAACGGCTGGATCCTCACCCCGGTCTACCGCGCGCTCGGCAGCGCCCCGAGGGCACTGGTGAAGCGGGTGTTCCAGCTGTCCGCCCTGGACAAGGTGGTGACCAAGCCGTACGCCGTGCTGTCCCACCTGCACGACCGGGACTTCCTCGCGCAGCTGGAGGCGGTGGACCGCTTCACCGACAACATGGCCGCGTACCCCGGGAGGACGTTCGGCCAGATGTACCACCGGTTCTTCCGCGCCAACGACCTCTCCGACGGCGAGGTCGACTTCGGTGGCCGGCGGATCTCACTGCGCGAGGTGACGGCGCCGGTCCTGGTGGTGGCCGGCACCGGCGACTCCATCGCGCCCCAGCGCGCCGTGCGCCGGCTCGTCGACGTGCTGTCCGGCGCCGGAGAGGTCCGGTTCGAGACCGCGCCTGGCGGTCACCTCGGCGTGCTGGCCGGCCGCGGCGCGCGCACGACCACCTGGCGGTACGTCGACGAGTTCCTCGCCACCCACGCCGGCTGACCGCGCCCACGACATGGTTCATCGGTCTGTTACGTTCTGGATTTTCCCAGTCGCATTGGGTCATGCGTCCCTTGGAGCCGTTACCGATCTGGTCGAGGCTGTATAGGAGGCACACAGAGGGTCGGGGGTGTCGACTGTGATCACCGGGGCGCAGCGGCGGCCGCACCGTGTGCGTGATCAGTTGAGGAGAGTTGCCATGGGCAGCCTGCACCGGTTGAACGCCAGACCGACTTCGAACAACGGTGTCGGGAGCGACGAGCGGTTAGCCGGCTCCCCGCTGTTATCGATCGTGGTACCGGCGAAGGACGAGGCGGAGAACCTGCCGGCGCTGACCGGCCGGATCCGCCAGGCGCTGGCCGGTGTCGTCGACTACGAGCTGGTGATCGTCGACGACCAGTCGACCGACCGCACCGCGGCGGGGGGGGGGGGGGGCCGGCCCCCCCCCCCCCCCCGGGGGGGGGGGGGGCCCCCCCCCCCCGGGGGGGCCCGCGGCGGCAGCG
>NZ_JAFFZE010000018.1 GCF_025165815.1 Actinophytocola gossypii
CGCGGGGGTTACCGTCGCCCACCCGGCCCCCGCCCGCCCGGGGGGGGGGGCGGCCGAGCTCGGCCGCCACCACCCGGTGATCGTGGTCGTCCGACGCAACGCCGTGTCCGGCAAGGGGTACGCGCTGCTGGACGGGTTCGCCCGCGGCCTCGGCCCGATCGTCTGCATGATCGACGCCGACCTGCAGTACCCGCCAGAGGCGATCCCGGAGATGGTGGCCAAGATCCGTGCCGGCGCCGACGTGGTGGTGGCCAACCGGGTGCGCCACCACACCGGTGCCCTGCGCAGGGTGGTCAGCCGGGCTTCCTACGGGTTCGTCCAGGCCCTGTACGCGCTGGACGTCGACGTGCAGTCCGGGCTGAAGGTGATCCGCCGCGAGGTGCTGGACCGGATCCACGTGCGGCCGTCCGGGTGGGCGATCGACCTCGACATCCTGATGTCGGCGAAGGCCACCGGGCACCAGATCGTCGGGCACGACATCGAGTTCGACCGCAGACGGCACGGCGAGACGAAGGTCCGGCTCGTCCGGACCACCTGGCAGATCGCCCGCCGCGCCATCGGGCTGAAGGTCGCGGCGCTGCGGGACGACGCCGGCCTGCCGAGGGACGCGGTGCCGATCCGCGCACCGCGCCGCGTCGGCGTCGAGCCGCCCGCCCAACCCGCCGCCTGACCACGTCTTCTCTTCGCACGCAGGAGTTGTCATCACATGGCTGTCAAGTCTGTCCTGGAAAGGGACAAAAAGGACGCGTCCCCAGAGCCGGAGCCGCGGCGCTCGCGGTGGCGGTTCTGGGTCTCGCCGGCGGACCAGCCGGCGTGGGCCAGGCCGGCGCTGCTCGCGGTCACCGCCGTCGCGGTCCTGCTGTACGCGTGGTCGCTGCCGGCGAACGGGTTCGCGCCGTACTACTCGTCGGGTGTGCTGTCGATGGCGGGCAGCTGGGAGGCGTTCTTCTTCGGCGCCTTCGACCCGAACGCCACGATCATGATGGACAAGCTGCCCGGCGGCTTCATCCCGCAGGCGGTGGCGGTGTGGCTGTTCGGCCCGTACCCGTGGGCGATGGCGCTGCCGCAGGTGATCTACGGCGCGATCTCGGTGCTGGTGATGTACCGGGTGGTGCGGCTGTGGATGGGCCCGAGGGCGGGCCTGCTCGCGGCGGCGATCTTCGCGGCCACCCCGCTGCTGGTGTCGATGTTCGGCCACCCGATGGTGGACGGCGCGCTCACGGTCTGCCTGGTGCTGGCCGCCGACGCGTGCCAGCGCGCTGTCCACACCGGACGGATGCGCTGGCTGCTGCTGGCCGGTGTGTGGATCGGGCTGGGCTTCCAGGCGAAGATGATGCAGGCGTGGATGGTGCTGCCGGCCTTGGGGATCGCCTACCTGATCGCCGCCCGTGGGCCGGTGTTGCGACGCTTCGGCCACCTGGCGGCCGCGCTGGGCGTGACCCTGGTGGTCTCGTTCTCCTGGACCGCCGCGATGTCGCTGGCCCCGGCCGACAGCCGCCCGTACGCGGACGGCACCACGAACGACAACGTCTGGACGATGGTCGTCGGCTACAACGGCGTGGAGCGGTTCGGTATCCACCTCCCGGGCACGGTGGTGCTGTCCGACAACGACACCGGCGGCGACGAGGGTGGCGACGAGGGCGGTGGCGGTGGGATGCCGCCCGAGATCGGCCAGCTGTACCTGCTGCGTTACCTGACCCAGATCGCCTGGATGCTCCCGCTGACCCTGGCCGGCCTGGCCTACGGCCTGGCCCGATGGCGCAGGCAGGACCGCGTGGCCAACGGCGGCTTCGCGATGTGGTCGGCCTGGCTGGCGATCAACATCGCGGTGTACTCGGTGATCGAGATCCTGCACACCGCGTACCTGGCGACGTTCATCCCCGCGGTCGCGGCCCTGTCGGCTGGCGGCGCCGCGATCATGTGGCGGGCGTACCGCGAGCGGCGGCGGGGGAGCAGGTGGGTGCTGCCGGTGGTCGTGGCGGTCCAGGGCGCGTTCGCCGCCGTTCTGGCCGACGCGGCGGACTTCATGCCGTGGCTGGCTCCGTCGATCGCCGTGCTGACTGTGGGTTCGGTGCTGGCATTGGTCGTCCGCAGCTCGCCGAGGGTCCAGCAGGGCGCGATGGCGGCCGGTCTGGCCGCGGCCCTGCTCGCCCCGGCCGCGTGGTCGGCGTCGGTGCTGGACCACAGGTACGGCGGCAGCTCGTTCGACGCCGAGGCGGGCCCGATCGGCCCGCGCCTGAACCAGATGCTCAACGACATGATGGGCGACCGCGCCGACCCGGGCGCCGTCGCCGCGATCACCGAGGTCCCCGCGACCCTGACCGACCGGCAACGCCACATCCTGGACCACGTCGAGACGAACAACGAAGACGCCAGGTACCCGTTCGTCACCGACTCCTGGGTGGTGGCCAGCCGCTACATCGTCGCCACCGGCACGAGCCCCCTGGCGATGGCCGGCTTCCAGGGCGCGTCCCCCTTCCCGACCCTGGCCGAGGCCCAGCGCCTGGTGGACACCGGCGAGGCCCGCTTCTTCCTCCTCACCGGCGAGACCGGCTGGCTGGGCAACAGGTCCAGCGACGAAACCGCCGCCATCCGTGACTGGGTCACGACCACCTGCCAGGAGGTGTCCCCCTCCACCTACCTCCCACCCGGGACCCAGGAAGCCCCAGCCGACCCGACCACCAACGCCACCCTCCACCGCTGCACCTGACCAACCGCGAACGACCCCGGCTGCCGAAGCCCGCTGTGGGCTCGGCGGCCGGGGTCGGTCACTTCAGCTCTGCGCTGGTCTTCCCCAACAGTCGGCGGGCGATGATGAGTTGCTGGATCTGTTGTGTCCCTTCGAAGATGTCCATGATCTTCGCGTCGCGGGACCACTTTTCCAGGAGTTCGTGTTCGCCGTAGCCGATGGTGCCGCAGAGTTCTACGCAGCGCAGGGTGATGTCCGTGGCGCTTCGGCCGGATTTGGCCTTGGCGTAGGAGGCCTGTAGCGAGTTGGGTTTGCCGTTGTCGGCCATCCACGCGGCCTGGAGGGTCAGCAGGTACGAGGCCTCGTAGTCGGCTTCCAGTTCCAGGAACGTCGCGGCGGCGGCGGGTTGCGTGGTCGCGGGGCGGTCGTAGTCGATCTCCACGCCGGCTTCGGTCAGTAGGCGGCGGGTTTCCTCCAGCGCCGCGCGGGCGATGCCGCAGGCCATCGCGGCCACCAGTGGCCTGGTGTTGTCGAAGGTCTGCATCACGCCGGCGAAGCCCTGGTCGGGCTTGATCTCGGGGCTGCCCAAGAGGTTCGACGCGGGGACGCGGACGTTGTCCAGGCGGAAGTGCGCGGTGTCGGACGCTCGGATGCCGAGTTTGTGCTCCAGGCGCACCAGCTCGAAACCGGGTGTGTCGCGGTCGACCACGAAGGACTTGATGGCGGCCTTGCCTTGTGCGCGGTCCAGGGTCGCCCACACCACAACGCAGTCCGCGCGTTCACCGGACGTCACGAAGATCTTCTCGCCGTTCAGTACGTAGTGGTCGCCGTCGCGGGTCGCGGTGGTGCGGATGGCGCCCGAGTCGGAACCGGTGTCCGGCTCGGTGATCGCCATGGCCGCCCATTTGCCCTTGTAGCGGGCCACCTGGTCGTCGTCGCCGACCGAGGCGATGGCGGCGTTGCCCAGGCCCTGGCGGGGCATCGCCAGCAGCAGGCCGGCGTCGCCCCAGCACATCTCCATCGTGCCAAGGGTCAGGGACAGGTTGGCGCCGTTGACCACACCGGACTTGGAACCGCGGGAGGAGCGGCGGACGCCGCCGGCTCCGGCGCCGCCGCCGGACGCGCTCAGGCCGTCGAGGAGCGCGGCGAGGGTGTCCAACTCCTCGGGATACGTGTGTTCGGCCTGGTCGTACTTGCGGGAGTTCGGGCGGAGGAACGCCATCGCCGCCTGCCTGGCCTGGTCGACCAGGGTCGTCATCTTCCGGGGGACCTCGAGGTTGATCACACCAGCACCGCGCCTTCCATCAGTCCGATCGCCCGCAGGTCCCGGTACCACCGCTCCACCGGGTGCTCCTTGACGAAACCGTGCCCACCCAACAGCTGCACGCCGTCGCTGCCGATCGCCATTCCCTTGGCGGCGCACAGTTTCCTGGCCAGCGCCACCTCTCGGGCGTACGGTTTGCCCTGCTCCGCCCGGGACGCCGCCCGGTAGGTCAGCAGGCGCATGCCGTCCAGCTCCGTGCCGATGTCGGCCACCTTGAACGCCACGCCCTGCCGGTGCGACACCGGTTCGCCGAACGCCACCCGGTCGTTGACGTAGCCGGTCACGTACTCGAGTACCGCCGCGCCGGTGCCGACGGCCAGCGCGCACCACGCCAGGCGGGACAGCCGAACGCAGTCCACATAGGACTCGGTGGAGCCGAGCAGCGCCGACTCGGGCACCGACACCCGGGAGAGCGCCAGCCGGCCGGTGGCGGCGGCGCGCAGGCCCATCGCCGGTTCCGGATCGACCGACAACCCGGCGGTCGACGACTCGATGACGAACAGCGCGGGCCCGCGTCCCTCGAGGTCGGCCGCGACCACGAACAGCTCCGCCGACGACGCCAGCGGCACCAGGGACTTCTCACCGGTCAGGGTGAAGCCGCCGGGGGTGCGGTACGCCTTGGTGCGCAACGACATCGGGTCGAACAGTGGCATCGGCTCGGCGATCGCGAGCGCCGCCGCCGGCACGTCGTCGCCGGTGAACGCCGGCAGGTACGTCGCCTGCTGGGTCTCGTTCCCCCACAGCACCAGCGCGTTCGACACCGCGGCCGGGGCCAGGCAGGCCACCGCCAACCCCAGGTCGCCGTGTGCCAGGGCCTCGGCGACCAGCACGTTCGTCACCGTCGAGCGCTCGGTGGCCACGCCGTCCAACGACTCCGGCACGCCGACGAGGGTGATCCCCAGCGACGCCGCCGTGCGCAGCAGGTCCGGCGGCGGCGTGCACTTGTCGTCGGCCGCCGCCGCGGCCGGGCGCACCTGCTCGGCGGCGAACTCGCGGACGGTCTCCGCGATCATCCGCTGTTCCTCGGTCGGGGTCAGGTCGAACACGCCCGAGTCACCAGCCGACGGCAGCCTGGACGGCTTCGTCAGCTTCTTCGTCGCCGCGAACGTGCGGTTCGCGGCGGTGAAACCGGTCCTGGTCGCGTGGTAGAGGGCGCGGTCGACCGGCGCCTTCACGCCGAGTCGCGCCACCAGCTTCGACCCGGCGACCCGGTTGAGCACGCCCATCACGGCACCGAGACCCGACACCGACGATCACCCCAACCTACTCCTGAGTAGTGAACGTTGGCTACTCTAGAGTAGGTCGGCGTCGAGGTCACCCCAGGGCGGGTCGCCGGTCCTGCCAGGGGTGCGCCTGCTCGAAGGCGCGGCACGCGGTCAGCACCCGCGCGTCGGCGTGCTTGGGCCCCACGACCTGCAGGCCGACCGGCAGCCCGGACGCGGTGAACCCGCACGGCACGCTCGCCGCCGGCTGCTGGGTCATGTTGAACGGGTACGTGAACGGCGTCCAGCCGGTCCACCGGTGCGACTCCGACCCGCTCGGCACCTCCACGCCGGCGTCGAACGCGGCGATCGGCATCGTCGGGGTGAGCAGCAGGTCGAAGTGCTCGTGGAACTCGCCCATGATCCGGCCGACCTCCGCGCGCACCGCCGTCGCGGCAACGTAGTCCAGCGCCGACCGGGTCGCGCCCTCCTCACACACCTCGAGCAGGCCGGGATCGAGCCGCGCCCGCTGCTCCGGCGACAGCGCCGTGATCGACGCCGCCGCGCCGGCGAACCACAGCACGTGGAACGCCTCCACCGGGTCGGGGATCGGCGGGTCCACCAGCTCCACCCGCGCCCCGAGGTCGGCGAACGACTTCGCCGCCGCAGCGACGATCGTCGCCACCTCCTGGTCCACCGACGCGAAGCCGAGCGTCGGGCTGAACGCGACCCGCATGCCGGCGATCCCGGCCTCCAGGGTCGAGGTCATCTGGCGCTCCGGGCGCGGCCCGGCCGTCCAGTCGCGGGAGTCCGCGCCGGACAGCACGTCGAGCGCGATCGCCGAGTCCTCGACGGTCCAGGACAGCGGGCCGACGTGCGCGAGCGTGCCGTAGGGGCTCGCCGGGAAGAGCGGCACCAGGCCGTAGGTCGGCTTGATGCCGAACACGCCGCTGAACGACGCCGGGATGCGCACCGAGCCGCCGCCGTCGGTGCCGATCGAGATCGGGCTGGTGCCGGCGGCCACCGCGGCCGACGCGCCGCCGCTCGACCCGCCCGCGGTCTTCGTGGTGTCCCACGGGTTCCTGGTCACGCCGGTCAGCGGGCTGTCGGTCACGCCCTTCCAGCCCAGCTCGGGCGTGGTGGTCTTGCCGACCAGTACGGCGTTGTGCTCGCGCAGCCGGGCCACCGCCGGCGCGTCGACGTCCCAGGCCTGGTTCGGGTCGACCGTGCGGGAGCCACGCAGCGTCGGCCAGCCCCGGCTGAGCAGGATGTCCTTGATGGACACCGGAACACCGTCGAGCAGGCCGTGTGCCTCGCCGTCCCGGTACCGCGCCTCGGCCGCGGCCGCGTCGGCCAGCGTGCGCTCCCGGTCGAGGTGGCAGTAGGCGTTGATCGCGCCGTCGACCGCCTCGATGCGGTCCAGGGCGTCCCGCGCGACCTCGACCGGGGACAGGCGACCGGCGCGGTACTCCGCCAGCATCTCCGTCGCCGAAAGCTCCGCGATCGAGGTCATCGTGCTCCTTCCCGGACGTAGCCGCGCTGCTTGTCCACCACGTTGCGCAGCGGGCGGCCGTCCAGATACCTGGTGAGGTTGTCGAGGAACAGTGCTACCAGTTCCGCCCGCCAGCCCACCACGTCCCCGGACATGTGCGGCGAGACGATCACGTTCGGCATCGTCCACAGCGGGGAGTCGTCCGGCAGCGGCTCGTCGGCGAACACGTCGAGCGCGGCGCCGGCGATGTCCCCGGCGCGCAGGGCCACGACCAGGTCGTCCTGCGCGACCAGCGGGCCCCGGCCCACGTTGATCAACCGCGCGGTCGGCTTCATCGCGTCCAGCGCGGCGGTGTCGATCATGCCCCGGGTGTCCTCGGTCAGCGGGGCCGCCAGCACCACCCAGTCGGCTGACGACAGCGCGTCCGGCAGCCGGTCCATTGGCAGCACCCTGCCAAGATCGGGATCCTCGTCGCGCGGGGTCCGGCCGATGCCGGTGACGGTCATGCCGACCGCGGCCAGCTTGCGCCCGATCGCCCGGCCGATCGGGCCGGTGCCGGCGACCAGTGCTCGGCGCCCGCCCAGTCCTTCAGTCTCGCGGTGCCGCCAGCGCCGCTCGTGCTGGAGTCGAAGCGTGGTGGGGAGGTCCTTCGCGAACGCCAGCACGAGCGCCAGCACGTACTCGGCCATCGGCTCGTCGAACACACCGCGTGAGTTCGTGACGACCAACTCGCTGGACTTCACCCGATCGGACAAGAGGTGGTTCACCCCGGCGCTGGCCGCGTGCACCCAGCGCAACTCGGTCGCGGTCGGCAGCGCCTCGGCGAGCGCGTGCGAGCGAAAGTCCCAGGCCAGGAGCACGTCGGCGCCGGGGAGCGCGTCGGCGAGGCCTTCCTCGGTGACGTAGCGGACCTCGGCCAGCTCCTCCAGGGCCTCGGTACCGGGTGGTTTGCCGGTGTCGCCGGAGTGCGCGTGCAGGACCACGACGGTCGCGGAACGTGTCTGGCTCATGGGTAGATGCTCCCCTCAACGGGTACATGGACAGGAGGGGGCTGCAAGGGATTGACACGCTAAGAGCCGCTCGTATGATTGTCAACAATCGGCGCGGTCGCTGCAGCCCGCGGGAGAGCTAGACCCGAGGCCCAGGCCTCATGTGTGAACTACAGGTGCTGCTGTGATCGATGGGGTTGCTGATGTCAAGGTTGATGACGATCACGCTGGAGCGCCGCGGCGTCTCCTGTGTCGCCCAGCTGCTGGAGAAGGACGCGCCGCGCACGTGTGACGCGGTGTGGAACGCGCTGCCGCACGCCGGCCCGGTCCACCATGCCAAGTACGCCCGCAACGAGGTGTACACGATGGTCGAGCGGTTCATCGACGAACCAATCGGCCAGGAGAACCCGACCGTCACCCCCATTCCCGGCGACGTGGTGTTCTTCGACTTCCACGGCGGCATGCTCGATCGCGCCTTCAAGGAGGAGAAGGGGCTCGAAACGCTGCCCGGCGTCATCGATCTGGCCATCTTCTACGGGCGTAACAACATCCTGCTCAACGGCGATGTCGGGTGGGTGCCCGGCAACGTCTACGCCACCATCGTGGAAGGCCTGCCGGCCATGGCGGAGGCGTGCAACGACGTCTGGCGATCCGGCAGCGTCGGTGAACGGCTGGTGTACCAACGGCACGACGGCTGATGGGGCGGGCGGCATGTCGATCACAGGAGACAGGGCCGTGGAGATCATCGGCCCGGAGTTGGTCACCCAGCGCGGCGTCGGCGTCGTCGCGCCGTTCGACTTCGCGCTCGACCGCGAGCTGTGGCGGTGGGCCCCGGACGACATCTCGCTCTACCTGACCAGGCTCCCGTTCGTCCCGGTCCCGGTCACCATCGAGATGGCCACCGAGCTGAGCGACCCGGACCGGGTGCGTCGCGCCACGGCCGACGTGCTCGCGCCGGAACCCCTGGTCGTGACGTACGCCTGCGCGTCGGGCAGCTTCATCGACGGCGCCGCCGGGGAGCAGGCGCTGACGGCGAGCATGCTGTCGGCGGGCGCGCCGGTCGCGACCACGACCTCCGGCGGGCTGATCACCGCGCTGCGCGCGCTGGGGCTGAGACGGATCGCGGTGGTGACGCCGTACATCGACAGCGTCACCGAACGCCTGCTGACCTTCCTCGACGAGCACCGGATCGAGGTGGTGTCCAGCGTCGGCCTCGGGTTGCTCGGCCACATCTGGAAGGTGGGCTACGCGGAGATCGTGCAGGCCGTGACCGCCGCCGACGTCGCGGAGGCCGACGGCCTGTTCATCAGCTGTACGAACGTGCCGACCTACGACATCATCGGCCCGCTGGAGCGCTGGCTGAACAAGCCGGTGCTGACCGCCAACCAGGTGATGATGTGGTCGGCGCTGTCGGCGATCGGCTCGCCGATGATGGCGACCGGCCAGTGGCTGGCCGAGACCACGCAAACGCACGCCGCCTGACGCTAGGATTGAGCCACTGATGAGTCACACCGTTGGTTTCCTGTACCCGGGCTACAGCGCGGAAGACGAGTACCCGACCATGGAGCGCCTGCTCGCCGAGTCCGGCGCCGCCGCGCGCCTGCCGGTGGTGCACACGCTCATGCGCGAGGACGCCCACCGGGTCGACGCCCTGCTCGACATCGGCGGCGACGACGTGCTCGGTGAGGGTGCCAGGGCGCTGAAGGCCATCGGCGTGGACGCCGCCGTGTGGGCGTGCACGAGCGGCAGCTTCGTCTTCGGTTGGGACGGCGCGACGGCTCAGGTCGACGGCGTGCGCACCGAGGCTGGTGTGCCGGCCTCGAGTACGTCGTTCGCCTTCGTCAACGCGGTGAAGCACCTCGGCCTGCGCCGGGTGGCGGTGGCGGCGACCTACCCGCAGGACGTGGCCGACGCGTTCGCCGCGTTCCTCGCCGGGGCGGACATCGAGGTGGTCTCGTTGTCCTGCAAGGGAATCGTCACCGCGGCCGAGGTGGGAACGCTGGGCCGGGACGAGGTGCTGGACTTCGTGGCGGCCAACGACCACGCCGACGCGGAGGCGGTGCTGGTGCCCGACACGGCGCTGCACACCGTGGCGTGGCTGCCGGAACTGGAAGAGCGGCTGAAAAAGCCGGTACTGACCGCGAACCAGGTGAGCGTGTGGGAGGGCCTGCGCCTGGTCGGGGACATGGCGACGCGACCGGGGCTGGGTGCCTTGTTCGCGTGAATGGAGGTTCTGGGGATGAGTGAGCTCGGCGAGTTGGAACCGGTTGCCAGGCAGTCCACCGCGGAGCTGATCGCCGACCAGTTGCGGTCGGCGATCATGTACGGCGTGTTCGCCCCGGGCACCCAGCTGGGTGAGGCCGAGCTGGCGGCACGCTTCGAGGTGAGCCGGGGTCCGCTGCGCGAGGCGATGCAGCGGCTGGTGCAGGAGGGACTGCTGCGTGGCGAGCGGCACCGGGGTCTGTTCGTGATCGACCTGGACGAGAAGGACGTGCGGGACATCTACCTCGCGCGGTTGGCGATCGAGCGGATGGCCTGCGAGCTGATCATGCACGGCAACCGCGGCGAGGCGGTGACCCATCTGACCGAGGCGCTGACGGTGCTGATGACCGCGGCCGAGTCGGGCGACCGCAACGCGATGAGCGACGCCGACCAGGCGTTCCACCTGGCGCTGGTGACCTGCTCGGGCAACTCGCGGTTGGAGCGGATGGCCCAGACCCTGCTGGTGGAGACCAGGATGTGCCTGGCCGCCCTGCAGGAGCACTACCCGGAGTCGGCCGACCTGGTCACCGAGCACCGCGTCCTGGTCGACGCGATCGCCGACGGTGACGAGGACCTCCTGCTGAACCTGATCGAGTCCCACATGCGCGACTCGATCGCGCGGCTCCGCCCCCGGACGTAGCGGGGTCAGCGCCAGCGGAGGCGGTCGATCTCGAAGTCGCCGTTGACGACGGCCATGGCGAGGTCGGTCATCCTCGTGTTGGTGCTCCGGGCGTGGCGGCGCAGAGCGTTGAACGCGGCGTCGACGCCCACCCGCAGCCGCTCGGCCACGACGCCCTTCGCCTGCTCGATGACCACCCGGCTGGTCAGCGCGTGTTGGAGCTGCGCGGCCAGGTCCGCCTGCCGGCGCAGGGACCGCGCCTGCACCAGGCCGGTCGCGGTGACGTCCGCCAGGGCCTGCGCGACCCGCAGGGAGGCCTTGTCCAACATCCCGCGCTCCGAACGGAGCAGCAGCAGCCCGCCGAGCGCCTCGCCGCGGGAACGCAACGGCAGCGCGTGCACGGACAAGAAGCCGGCCGCCACCGCTCGGGCACTGAACTCCGGCCATCGAGCGGCCGCTACGAGATCGGTCGAATGGACCTGCTCGCCACTCCGGTAACACTCGTGACCAGGTCCGTCCTCGAGCAGGCAAAGCCGTGATGACTCCGCGTCGGACCCGCCCGTCCCCTGCCGCCGGCCACCGCGGTCAACCAGCAGTGATCCGGCCGCGGTCACGTCCAGCAGCCGCACGCACCGGTCGGCCAACAGGCTCAGGACGTCAGCGAGTTCGAACTCGTCGACGAGGTTGTCGACGAGCTCGACGAACGTTTCGGCCAGTTCTTCCACTGGCGGGCTGGTCACGGGATAAGGGTACGACCGGCACTATCCGTTATGGGTGCCGTTGGTCCGGTCGGGAACTACCGGGGGACATTTAGCCGGCAATTCCGTTCGCCTGGCGAACACCCCGCCGCCGGGCGTCCCCGCGCCCGCCCGGCGGCGGCGCCGATCGACGGCCGGGGAACAGCCGGAATGTGAGCGGCCGAGCACGCTGCGACACATTCTGGCGCGGACGCTGTCCGAGACAACCGTCGAGCGGGTTCCCGCAGCGTAGGCGGGCCTTCCCGGGCGTGGATGCGGCGGTGTTATCGAAGCTAGGGCCTTTGGACCCTGGTGTAGTTGACGGTTCATTTACGAGGATCACTCACATGCAGGCCATCTCGTCCGATGCCACGGAAATCTTCGCGAGACTGAAGAGCGCGGCGTTCCACGAGCTCGTCGTGTCCTCCATGGCAGGCGAGCGGGACGCCATCTCCACCCTGTTCACCTGGATCCAGCCCGCCATCTACCGTTACTGTCGGTCACGGATCGGTCGCAGCGGTTCTGCGTACTCGTCCGCGGACGACGTGGCCCAGGAGATCTGCGTCGCCGTGTACGGCGCCCTGTCCCGCTACGGCGACGAGCCGGAGTCGTTCCTGCCGTTCGTCTACGGGATCGCCGCGCACAAGGTCGCCGACCACTACCGCCGCGCCGGCCGGGACCGGTCCGACCCCGCCGCCGACGTGCCGGACGGCGTGGACACGTCGGCGAGCCCCGAGCAGCAGATCATGGCCGCCGATTTGCGCGAGCGCCTCTCCGACCTGCTCGACACGCTGCCGCCGCGGCAACGGGAGATCCTGCGGCTGCGGCTGATCGTCGGCCTGTCGGCGCAGGAGACCGCGACCGCCGTCGGCCTCACGCCCACCGCGGTCCGGGTGACCCAGCACCGCGCGCTGGTCAAGCTGCGCGCCGCCCTGCGCCCGAACGAGTGGATCTGACTCAGACCGCCCGCGCGCGCACGAAGATCTGCACCTCGATCCGGTTCGGCTCGGCCTCCGCGGCCACCTCGCGCAGCTCGACGATCTCGAAGCCGGCCTCGGCGAGCACCTGCCGCAGCTCGTCCGGTGGGTACGCGCACACCTGCGTCGGCACCCCGAGGAAGCTGATCGGGAACTCGTCGAAGTCCCCGAGCACCATGGCGACCTGCAGCAGCCTCGCCCCGCGCAGCTGATCGCGCAGCTGGCGCAACAGCGGCGGGATGTCCGCCTTCGACAGCATGAGCAGGGAGAAGAACGCGACCACGGCGTCGAACTCGCCGAGGTCGGCGACCTCGCGCAGATCCCGGTGCAGATAGCGGCCGCCGGGTGCCTGCTCCTCGGCCAGCTCCAGCATCACCGCCGACTCGTCCACGCCGACGACCTCGATGCCGGCGTCGAGCAACTGCTTCGCCGTCGGCAGCCCGCTGCCGCACCCGAGGTCGAGCACCCGCGCCGGCCCGAGCTCGGCCAGCTGCCCGATCAGCCACGCCCCCTCGGCGAGCTGTGCGTCCCGCTCGACGAACGACTCGTCGTAGCGCCGGCCGATCTGGTCGAACGCCGCGCCCTGTTCAACTCCCACCGGCTCATCGTGCCTCCCGCCGGAGTGATCGTCCACCGCCGTCCGGGTGTCCCACGTCGATCGGTGCATGTGCATCTGCACGCCGACATCTGCACGAAACAAATGCGATGTTGCCGCCCAGAATCGGTCAGTGGCATTTTCATTTGACCCGGACCGATGTGTTCCTCGTCACTGGCGAAAGTTTCGGTGAGTCCGACTCGCTCGTGGCCGGTGAGGTGGGCACGGACCGCCAGGTGCCCTGCTCAGCCCCGCTGTCGACCCGGTAGCCGGGGTCCGCGGCGTAGCGTCGCAGTTGACGGCCTCGTGTGCAAATCGCAGGCTGCAGTTTCACCTTCCGATCGGGGCGGTGTGCGTGCTGCGACACGGGCTCGTCGATTGTTACACGCGGCCGAATTGGTGCCAGCGCACAATGCGATTCGTGTCGGTCGGTTCCGAACGGGTATTGACGTGGCGTACCCACTCCGTCGATATTTTGGTGCCGCCAAACGCGATGCGTTCGTCATCGGCGCCGTCGTGCGCCCGCGCCGCCCTGCTGACCCGAGGAGGATCACATGACCGCGCCAGGGGAGCCGCTCCCCACCGTCACCGAGCTGCTGCTCGCCCGCGCGGAGGATGTGAACCCAGGGCTGCTCTTCGAGGACATCAGATGGACGTGGGCCGACCACGTCCAGGAGAGCGCGAACCGCGCCGCGCTGCTGGCCGGGCTGCGCCGGCCCGGGCCGTTCCACGTCGGCGTGCTGATGGACAACGTGCCCGAGTACTCGCTGCTGCTCGGCGGCGCGGCGTTCGCCGGCGCGGTGCTCGTCGGGCTGAACACCGCCCGCCGCGGGGACGCGCTGGTCCGCGACGTCCGCCGCGCCGACTGCCAGGTGGTGATCACCGACAGCCGGTACGTTGAGCTGCTGCAGGGCCTGGACCTCGGCGCGCGGGTGCTCGACATCGACTCCGCCGCCTGGCACGTCACCATGTACCGGCACACGCACAGCCCGCTCGAGCCGGTGCCCGCGTCGCCGGACGACCCGCTCGTGCTGACCTTCACCTCGGGGACCGGCGGCGAGCCGAAGCCCGTGTGCCACACCCACGGGACGGTCGCCGGCGCGGGCCGGGCGATCGCGTCCCGCCACGACGTCGGCACCGGCGACACCGTTTACCTGTCGATGCCGATGTTCCACTCGAGCTCGGTCACGGCCGGCTGGTCGGTCGGCCTCGCCGCCGGTGCCGCGGTCGCGCTGCGCCGCCGGTTCTCCGCGTCCGGTTTCGTCGACGACGTGCGCCGGCACGGCGCCACCTACGCGCACTACGTCGGCAGGCCCCTGGCGTACGTCCTGAGCACCCCGCCGGACGAGGACGACCGGGACAACCCGCTGCGCGTGGCGTGCGGCAGCGGGGCCTCGGCCATGGACGCGGCGGAGTTCGCCGAGCGGTTCGGCTGCGAGGTCGTCGACACCTACCACGCCACCGAGGGCGCGATCGACGTCCCGCGCCCGCCCGGCACCCCGCCCGGCTCGATCGGCCGGCTCGAGGGCGGGCCCGAGGTGCTCGACCCGGAGACCGGGAAGCCGTGCCCGCCCGCGGTCCTCGACGCCGGCGGCCGGGTGGCGAACCCGGACGCCGTCGGGGAGCTGACCACGACCGCGGACGCGTTCGCCGGCTACTACCGCGACGCGGACGCCGACGCCGAGCGGGTGCGCGACGGCGTGTTCTGGAGCGGCGACCTGGCCTACCGCGACGAGGACGGCTACTGCTTCCTCGTCGGCCGGTCCGGCGAGTGGCCCGGTGCGGTCCGGCTCGAGCGGATCCTGTCCCGGCACCCGGACGTCGGCGAGGTGGCCGTGTACACGGTGCCGGCGCCGGACGTCGGCGAGCAGTTGATGGCGGCGCTCGTGCTGCGCGCGGAGGCGGTGTTCGACCCGGACGCGTTCGCCGAGTTCCTTGCCGCGCAGGAGGACCTGGAGCCGGCCGAGGTGCCGCGGTTCGTCCGGCTGACCGCTCGGCTGCCGCGCACCGCGACGTTCCGGGTGCTCCGGCGGACGCTGACCGCGCAGCGCTGGCGGTCGCCGGATCCGGTGTGGTGGCGGGAGGGACCCGAGCTGAGGTTCGAGCCGCTGACCGCGTCGAGCGACCCTATTCGGCTCGACTGGGGAGCACGTTCCGTGCGAGGCTGACGGTATGCCTGATGAACCGGAGCCCGCCGACACCGACGAGCAGACCGAGCAGCAGGTCGACGTGAAGCAGCGATTCCGCGAGGCCCTCGAGCGCAAGCAGGCCGCGACGCGGAGCGGTGAGGAACACGCCGACGCCAGGTCGAAGGTGCGGGACGCGCACGGCCCCGTGAGTGCCAAGCGCACCTTCCGCCGCAAGTCCGGGTAGTCCCAGTGCCCCTGAAGGTGACCTTCGAGACGCCCAGCGTCCTGAGGGTCACCTTCAGGGCTTTCGCATGGTCAGCAGCAGGTACGCGGCGAGCGTGGAGTCGTCGGTGATCTCCCCGTCGCGCAGCATCCGTTCCACCTCGGTGCGCGGGAACCAGCGCTGCCGCATGTCCTGTTCCTCGACCTCCCGGCGGGCCGGCCCCGGCGTGAGGCCGGTGGCGAGGAAGACGTGGTAGCCCTGCCCGGTGAAGCCCTGCGCGCAGTTGAGGTACCCCAGCCGCTCCAGTCGGTCGGCCGTGAACCCGGTCTCCTCGGCGAGTTCCGCGGCGGCCAGTTCCTCCGGCGTGCCGGTGCGGCCCTGCGGGAAGGCGCCCTGGGGGAACTCCCACCGGCGGCCGCCCAGGGTGTACCGGTACTGCTCGACCAGGTGGAATCCGTCGTCCTCCATCGGAACGATCACCGCGAAGTCCGGTTTGTCGACCACGGCGTAGATCCCGCGTGACCCGTCGCCGCGCTCGATCTCGTCCTCGCGCAGGCGCAGCCACGGGTTCTCGTAGACGACCCGGGTGGACAGCGTCCTGATGTCGGGTTCCTCGATCACGCGGTCCAGTGTGCCTGGCCGGTTCCCAGGGCCGAGGCAACGGCGCGGACCTGGGCGGCGTCCCGCGCGTCGACCATCAGCATGGTGACGCCGCGGTCGGCCCACTCGGCGGCGCGGCGGCGGACCTCCGTGGCGTTCCCGATGATCGCGGTCTCGGCGACCAGCTCGTCCGGCACGGCGGCGGCCGCCTCGGCCCGACGGCCCTCGCGGAACCTGGCCCCGACCTCGTCGACGACCTCGCCGTATCCCATGCGGCGGAACAGGTCCGCGTGGAAGTTCTTCTCGGCGGCGCCCATTCCGCCCGCGTAGAGCGCGATCACCGGGCGGTGCCTGTCGTACTCGGCCGCCGGGTCGTCGGTGACGGTGACCGAGGCGTTCGCGGCGACCTCGAAGTCCGCGCGCGAGCGGCGGGCGCCCGGGCGGGCGAACCCCTCGTCGAGCCAGGCGTTGTACTGGTCGGCGAGGGTGGCGGTGAAGTAGAGCCCGAGCCACCCGTCCGCGATCTCCGCCGCCAGCGCGACGTTCTTGGGGCCTTCCGCGCCGAGCCAGATCGGGAGGTCGGCGCGCAGCGGGTGGGTGATCGGCCGCAGCGGCTTGCCGAGCCCGTCGGCGCCCGGCCCGGTGTAGGGGAGGGGGTAGTGCGGCCCGGCGCTGGTGACCGGGGCCTCCCGCGCGAGCACCTGCCGGACGATGGCGACGTACTCGCGAGTCCGCGCGAGCGGGCGCGCGAACGGCGCGCCGTACCAGCCCTCGACGACCTGCGGCCCGGACACGCCGAGCCCGAGGATCGCCCGGCCACCGGACAGGTGGTCGAGGGTGAGCGCCGCCATCGCCGCGGCGGTCGGTGCCCGCGCGGACAACTGCGCGACCGCCGTGCCGAGCCGGACGCGCGAGGTGGCCGCTCCCCACCAGGCGAGCGGCGTGAACACGTCCGACCCCCACGACTCCGCGGTGAACACGGCGTCGAACCCGACCTCGTCCGCGGCGACGACCATCTCCGCCGCGTCCGGCGGCATGGCGGCACCCCAGTACCCGAGCTGCAGTCCAAGTTTCATGCCCGGCATCGTAGATCGCGACCGGGAACCGAATAGTTCACTCGTTCGATAAACGTGGTTGTTGTGCAGGTCGGATAAAGTGGAGTAGGGCTCAGCCCATCGCCTCGGCGAACAGCGGGACCGCGTTGTCGATCGCGTACAGCGTGCCCAGGGTCGAGCCGCTGGAGAACGACGTGATCAGGTCCTGGTCCTCGAGGATCACCAGGCGACCGTCCTTCGCGGACGGAAGCTGGTTGAGCACCCGGTCGGCCTTCAGCGCCGAGGCGTCCGCGCCGATCGGGAACACCACGGTCAGGTCCGCGTCCAGCACCCCGACCTGCTCGCGCGACAGGTCGACGTAGAACGACTCGCCGGCCAGCTCCTGGATCTGCGGCTTCAGCGTGAACCCGAGGCTCTCCATCAGGTCCGCCCGGGAGTCGCCACGCACGTACGCGCCGTACTGGTCGTTGAAGTACGCCCCGACCGCGACCGTCTTCCCCTCGAACTCCGGGTGCTCGGACCGCACCGTCGCCAGCCGGTCCTCGACCTCGGCGATCAGCCGGTCGCCCTCCTCCTTCTTGCCCAGGGCCGCGGACACCAGTTCCATCTGCTGCCGCCACGTCGTGCCGTAGGGGATCACGTCCGCCGGCGCGCCGACGGTCGGCGCGATCTTGCTCAGCTCCTCGTGCTGCTCCTGGCTGTTGTCCGAGCGGGTGTTCAGGATCAGGTCCGGGTCGAGCTCGTGCACCCGCTCGTAGTCCAGCTCCTGGCTGTCCAGCAGCACCGGCGACTCGTCGTAGCGCCCGTCCGCCCACGGGCCGACGCCCTCGCCGCCGACGCTCATCCAGTCGATCGCCGCGATCGGCTGCACGCCGAGCGCCAGCGCGGCCTCCGCGTCCGACCAGCCGAGCGCGATCACCCGCTTCGGCTCGGCCGGGACGGTGACCTGCCCGAACCGGGTCTCGACCGTGGCGCCGGTGGGCTCCTCGGTCTCCTCGACCTGCCCGCACGCGGTGCCGACCAAGGTGACGGACACCAGTGCTGCCAACAACTTCCTCACGCGGACTGCTCCATTCGGTGACGGCCCCTCGGCACGACCATCGGCGTGCGGGACAGTGGATCGGGGATGATCTGACAGGCCATGCCGAACACCCGCTCGATGACCTCGGCGGTCACCACCTCGGCGGGCGCGCCCTCGGCGACGATCGCGCCGTCGCGCATGGCGATCAGGTGGTCGGCGTAGCGGCAGGCCAGGTTGAGGTCGTGCAGGACGACCACGACGGTGGTACCGGCGGAGTGGTTCAGGTCCACGAGCAGGTCAAGCACCTCGACCTGGTGCGCGACGTCCAGGTAGGTCGTCGGCTCGTCGAGCAGCAGCAGGTCGGTGCGCTGGGCGAGCGCCATCGCGATCCACACCCGCTGCCGCTGCCCGCCGGACAGCTCGGCCACCGGCCGCGCCGCGAGCTCCAGCGTGTCGGTCGCGGTGAGCGCCTCGGTGACCGCCTCGTCGTCGGCCTTGGTCCACCGGCGGAACCAGCCCTGGTGCGGGTAGCGGCCGCGCCCGACGAGGTCGGCGACCGTGATGCCCTCCGGCGCGACCGGGGTCTGCGGCAGGATGCCGAGCACGGTGGCGACCTCGCGGCCGGGCATCGTGGTGATGTCCCGGCCGTCCAGCTCGACCGTGCCGGCGGCCGGGGCGAGCAGCCGGGCGAGCCCGCGCAGCAGCGTCGACTTCCCGCACGCGTTCGGGCCGACGATCATGGTCACCTGGCCGGGCGGGATGTCCATCGTGAGGTCGCGGACGACCTCGCGGCGGTCGTAGGCCAGGCGCAGGTCCTTGGCGGTCAGCGTGTGGTGAATGGTCATCCGCCGTGGCCTCCTCTGTTCATTCTGGCGAGCAGGATCAGCAGGTAGGGCGCGCCGATCGCGCCGGTGAGCACGCCGACCGGCACCCGGGGCAGGCCGGGGGTGTGCTGGGCGGCGAAGTCGGCCGCGACCACGATCACCGCGCCGACCAGCGTCGACGGCAGCAGTGCGGGGCCGCCGTCGCGGGCGAGCCGGCGGCCGATCGGCGCGGAGAGCAGCGCCACGAACGCGATCGGGCCGGCGGTGGCGGTCGCGGTGCCGGCCAGGGCGACCGCGCACAGCAGCAACCCGAGCCGGGCGCGCGGCACGGCGAGTCCGAGTCCGCTCGCGGTGTCGTCGCCGAAGCCCATCAGGTCCAGTGCCCGCGCGGCGGCCGCGACGGCGGGCAGCAGCAGCACGAGCGCGACGGCGAGCGGGACGAGCTTGTCCCAGCCGCTGTCGTTGAGGCTGCCGGTGAGCCAGACCAGGGCGTCCTGGGCGCTGGTGACCTGGGAGCGGGTCATGAAGTAGCTGATGACGCTGAGCAGGATCGCGGCGAGCCCGATGCCGACCAGCACCAGGCGGTACCCGGTGACGCCGTCGCGCCAGGCCAGCAGGTACATCAGCGCGGCGGTGGCCAGCGCGCCGACCAGCGCGGCAGCGGCGACCCCCGGTCCGCCGAGCCCGAACGCCACGATCCCGGTGACCGCGGCGGCGCCTGCGCCCGCGCTGATGCCGATGACGTCCGGGCTGGCCAGCGGGTTCCCGAGCAGGCTCTGCAGGATCGCACCGGACAGCCCGAACGCCGCGCCGACGAGCAACCCGGTCAGCGCCCGCGGCAGCCGCCGGTCGAGCACGATGTAGTTGGTGTCGCTGCTGCCCTGCCCGGCGAGGGTGGACAGCACGTCCGGCAGCGAGACGGTCGCCGTGCCGACGCTGAGCGCGAGCAGGAACACTCCCGCCGCGAGTGCCGCCAGCAGCACGGACACCAGCCGCGCACGCCGCCGCACCCGACGGACCACCGCGAGCGCGCTCACAGTTCCGCCTCCCCGGAATTTTTTGTGCTGGTCACGTTGGGAAGGACGGGTTCGGTTCGGTCACGTACTCGTGGCTGGCTTGCGTCACGTTCCCCTGAGGTGACGGTTTCGGAGGTCGACAGAAGGTATTTCACTGCCGCCGCCCCCGCCGCCGTACCAGCGCGATGAACACCGGCCCGCCGAGCACCGCGGTGACGATGCCCACCTGCACCTCAGCCGGCCAGGCGATCACCCGACCGAGGATGTCCGCGGCGAGCACCAGCACCGGCGCGAACAGCAGCGCGCACGGCAGCACGACCCGGTGGTCCGGCCCGGCGACCATCCGCGCCACGGGCGGAACGGCGAGCCCGACGAACCCGATCGGCCCCGCCGCCGCGGTGGCCGCCCCGCACAGCAGCACGACCGTGACCCCCGCGACGATCCGCGCGACGGCCGTGTTCTGGCCCAGCCCGCGCGCGATGTCGTCGCCGAGGGTCAGCGTGTTCAGCAGCCGCCCCGAGGCCAGCGCGAGCACGATCCCGGCGCCGAGGAACGGCAGGACCTGGGTGAGCACGTCCAGGTGACGCCCGGACAACGACCCGACCTGCCAGAGCCGGAACTGCTCGAAGGCGTCGGTGTCCGAGAGCAGCACCGTCGTGGTCAGCGACACGAACGCCGCGTTCGCCGCCGCCCCGGACAGCGCGATCTTCACCGGCGTGGCGCCCTCGCGCCCCAGCGCGCCCACCCCGTACACCAGCACGGTCGCCACCAGCGCTCCACCGAAGGCGAACCAGACGTACCCGGTCAGGGCGGTCACCCCGAACAGGGTGATCCCCATGACCACGAACAGTGAGGCCCCCGCGTTGATCCCCAGCACCCCCGGGTCCGCGAGCGGGTTCCGCGCCACGGCCTGCATCACGGTCCCGGCGAGCCCGAGCCCCGCGCCGACGAGCAGCGCGAGCAGGGTCCGAGGCAGCCGTTCCTCGCGGACGAAGAGGTGGTCGTTGATCGTCGGGTCGAAGTCCACGAGCGCGTCCACCACGGTCGGGACCGGGATCGCCTTGGACCCGACGAGCAGGCTGATCATGACCAGCCCGACCAGGGCCACCGCCGTCCCGCCGAGCCACGCGACGGTACGCCGCCGGACCGGGACGTCCGCCGGAGCGAGCACAGTGGACACGACCGCCACCGCCTCCTCCGTAAGCCCACGACTTAGGGAAGGCTAACAAAACCCTCAGGCGGTGGTCTTCTCCAGGTCGGTGAGCGACTCCTCCAGCAGGCCGAGGAGGCGTTGCAGGTGCGGGACCGTCCGGCGGCAGCCGGTGAGGCCGAACTCCAGGCTGTCGGCGTAGCTGGTGACGGTGATGTTCAGCGCCTGCCCCTCGTACGGGATGGACAGCGGATACACGCCCTGCATCCGCGCGCCGTTCCAGTACAGCGGCCGGCGCGGCCCCGGCACGTTCGAGATCAGCACGTTGAACGCGGGCGGCGTCACCGTGGTCAGCCCGGGCACGGTACCGATCGCCAGCGGCACCAGGGGGATCGCGCTCAGCGCGGTGATCTGCAGGCGGCTCATGCCGTGGTAGACCTCCTTGCCCCGGACCATCGACTCGTGGATCCGGGCCAACCGCGCCGCCGGGTCCACCTCGTCGGTGGCCAGGTCGCACAGGATCAGGCCGAGCGCGTTGCCGCCCAACGAGCCGTCACCGGCCGGCGCCGACCGGGCGCGCAGGGACATCGGCACCGCCGCCACCAGCGGCTTCTCCGGCAGCATCCCCAGGTCGATCATGTACTGCCGCAGCGCACCCGCGCACATCGCCAGCATCACGTCGTTCATCGTGGCGCTCGCCGCGCGGCCGACCGCCCGCAGGCGTTCCAGCGGCCAGCCCTGCGCCGCGAACCGCCTGGCGCCGGTGATCGGCACGTTGAACATCGACTTCGGCGCCTGGAACGCCAGCGTCGCCGCCTGTTCGCGGAACGCCTCGTTCACCATCCGCGCGGCCGCCGGACCGAGTCCGAACACGTCCTTGACCAGGGACGACACCGCGCGGAACGGGTCGAAGTCCTCGGTTCGGCCCGGTTTGTCGAAGACGTTCGTGCGCACCCTCGGCGACCAGGGCGGGCGGACGCCGCGCTCGGCCGGGTCCTCGGACAGCGAGCTCTGCAGCAGGCGCAGCGCCGACACCCCGTCGAGCAGCGCGTGGTGGATCTTGCTGTACGTGGCGAACCGGTTGCCCTGCAGGCCCTCGATCACCGTGAACTCCCACAGCGGCCGGTGCCGGTCCAGCAACGACCCGTGCAGGCGCGAGGTCAGCTCCAGCAGCTCCCGCACCCGCCCCGGCCTCGGCAGCCCGGACAGCCGCACGTGGTACTCCAGGTCGAGGTGGTCGTCGTTGGTCCAGGCGAACTGGCCCACCACGCCGACCGGACCACGCGGACGCCTGCGGAACAGCGGCCGCACGTCGACCAGGTCCAGCAGCGACCGGTGGAACTCGCCGACGAACTCCGGCCCGGCGCCGTCCGGCAGCTCGAACAGCTGCAGCCCGCCGACGTGCATCGGGTGCTCACGGGCCTCGGCGAGCAGGAACATCGAGTCCGTCACCGGCATCATCGCCATCGCCCGCACCTCCGCCCGTCGAGACTAGCCCCTCACTGTGCCATGGAGTCGACGACGAGCTGGCCACCCTCGCGGCTGACCCGGACGTGACGCTTCTCCTCCACGCTGCCGTCGCCCTTGGTGTAGGTGACGTCGACCGGCACGTTCACCGATCCGTCGGCGTTCGGCGTCACGCCCTGCGCGTTCCGCGAGCTGACACTGCTGTACTGGGACCAGTACTCCTTGAACGCCGCCAGCCCACCGAACTGCGCCTTCGCGTTGCTGGACAGCAGGTTCCACCGCGCCTGCGGGTTGTCGAAGTTGTTGTAGTAGTCGATCACCGTGTTCCCGGCCGCGCTGTAGTCGGTGACCGGGGCGTCCGGAACGATCGGGTTCGCCGGTGGTGGGGAGGACGATTCCTCCGACGACGGCGGCGTGCTCGGCTCGCCTCCGTCGCTCGGCGGCTGGCCGGTCAGCGTCGGCTGGGTACCGGCCTGGTCGGGCGGGTCCTCGGCGCCGGACGAGTTGTTCAGCAGGATCGTGGTCACCACCCCGGCCAGCACCAGCACCGCGGCGATCGCGACCAGCACCAGGTTGCGCTGCGGCTGCCGCACCGGCCGCGCCGGCCGCGGGGTGGTCGCGGCGGTCGGCAGGGCGGCCGTGGCCGGGGCCGTCGCGACGCTCGTGGCGGCCGGGGTGGTCGGCTGGGGGAGGACGGCGACCGGGACCGGCGGGGTGGGGACGGGCGTGGCCGGCAGCGTCGGAATGGCCGCCAGCGTGGTCGCGGCGTCCTGCATGCTCGGCCGCGTCGACGGCTCGGTGCGCATGAGCGAGGTCAGGGTGCCGGCGAGCGGGCCCGCGTTGCGTGCCGGCGGCACGTTGCCCGAGGCCACGGCGTGCAGCAGCGCCAGCGGGTTGGTGTTCGTGCCGAACGGTGGGCGGCCCTCGACCGCGTGGTAGAGCGTGGAGCCGAGCGAGAACACGTCCGACGCGCGGCTCGGGTCCTCGCCGCGGGCGATCTCCGGGGCCAGGTAGGCGGGGGTGCCGGCGATCCCGTTCTGGGTGGTGACCGTGCCGTCGTCCAGCGCCTTGGAGATACCGAAGTCGGTGATCTTCACGGTGCCGTTGTCGGCGAGCAGGATGTTGCCCGGCTTGATGTCGCGGTGCACGATCCCGACCGCGTGCGCGGCGGCCAGCGCGGACGCCACCTGCGCGCCGATCTCGGCCACCTCGTTCGGCGGCAGCGTCCCGCGCTCGGCGAGCACCGCCGACAGACTGCGCGACGGCAGGAACTCCATGATCAGGCACGGGTCGCCGTCGTGCTCGGCGACGTCGAACATGGCGATGGCGTTGCGGTGCTGGAGGCGTGCGGCGATCCGCGCCTCGCGCATCGCCCGGCGGCGGGTCTCCTCGGCCGTGGTGTCGGACAGCGCGTACCGGACCAGCAGCCGCTTGATGGCCACGACTCGGCCGAGGCGCTCGTCCTGCGCCTTCCAGACCACGCCCATCGCGCCGCTGCCGACCTGTTCCTGCAACCGGTAACGGCCGGCGATCAGTGCACCCTTCTCGATGACCAGGAACCTCTCGTGTGCGCGTTCATCCCGACCCCGACCGGGAGTGAGGATATCGAACTCACCCAGCCGGGTAGTACTCGGCGACGACGCGCTTCGGCGCGCGCAGGCGCCACGAGTCGGTGAGCAGTTCGGTCAGCTCGTCGACGTCGACGGCGCCGAAGCGGACGAGGATCATGGCGGCGCCGTCGTAGTGCGAGGTGGTGAAGAACTTCTCCGGGTCGGACGCGATCAGGCCGTGCTTCTCCGACTCGTCGGCCACGAACAGCGCGAGCACGTCGCCCTCCTCGCGGATGCGGGCGAAGAGCTTGTCCTTCACCCGGAAGCCCGGAGTGCCGTACGAGGGCCTCTCGGTGGTGTGCGGCAGCGAGAGGGCCACCCGGCGCACGTCGTCCTCGGTAACCATGAGGACATCGTGACGGCTCCGGGTGGCCCCTGCCAGGATTACCGGCCTACCGCACGCCCACCGGCTCGGTGTCCGGAGCCAGCACGCGCAGCTCGTCGGCGTTGTTGACCGCGATGCCCTCACCGGTGAAGGTGTCGGTCACCGTGAAGGTGCCGGCGTCGCGCAGCAGCAGCGACATCTGCCACGTCCGCGCCTCCCCGGCGGCCACCGAGGCGTCCGCCACGACGGTGCCGGTCAGCGCCTCGCCGTCCCTGGTCAGCCGCACCCGCTGCCACGTGTCGTCGACCCGCAGCCGCAGTACGACGTCCCTCGGCGCGAGCCGGTGGTCCGCCGCGATCCGCACCGTCCAGGCCATCGGCCCGGAGTCGGCGGTGCCGCTGTTGGTCGCCTTCACCTCGAACCGGGTGTGCTTGCCCGGCTCGATCGCGCCTCGGGTGTCCGACACCGTGACGTCGGCCACCGCGGGCGGCCCGACCTGGAGGGTGGCCTCCCCGGTCAGGTCACCGGAGTAGCCGCCGGTGTCCACGTCCAGCGCCAGCCGGTACGCGCCGTCCGGCGTGGCCGGGTCGAGCGTGAACGTGAACGGCCGGGCGTCCCACTCCACCGAACCGGCCCGCACCGGCGTCCCGTCCGGGGCGAACAGGCGCAGGATCGGCTTCAGCTCGTTGGGCGCCGCGGCCCGCACCAGCCCCTCGACGTCCTCCAGCGCGGCCCGCTCGGGCAGCGAGAGGAACGGCCGCACGTCCGAGGCCATCACCGTCGCGAACGGCACGCCGTGCGCGTCGGTGACCGACCAGTCGACGCTGGCCTGGCCGTCCTCGGCGACCGTGACGTCGCCGACCGTGACCGCCGCCGGACCGCCGAACGAGAAGCCGGTGTCGAACGGGTCGATCCAGTCGAGCCCGCCGACCACCGTGCTCGGCACGAACCAGTCCTGCTCCAGGTGCTGGACCTGGTGCACGGTGACCGCCTCGTACCGGTCCAGGGTCGCGATCAGCGTGCCCGGCTCGTAGCGGTACCCGTGCGGCGCGGTGCCGGACGGGCGCAGGAACACCGACCCGGTGTGCCGCGCGTCGGCGGCGTCCAGCTCGATGTTGGCCCGCACGGCGAAGTCGTCACCGATGCTCTGCGCACCGGCCGACCCGCCGGCCAGCACCCGAGGCGCGAACGAGATCGCCTCGTCGTCGATCACGGTGATCTCCCGGTGCAGCAGGTAGCCCGCACCGCCGTCCGCCGGGGTCGGCTTGCGCACCACCAGGGTGTACCGGCCGACCGGGGCCGGGATCTCGAACGACAGGTTGCCCTCGGCGTCGGTCGTGCCGAGCGGACGGACCTGGCCGTCGGCGATCAGCTCGACGGTCGCCCCGGCCAGCGGGCCGACCGCGGCCGCGCCCGGCGCGTTCACCGTCGACGCCGCCAGGTCGACGATCGGCGCACGCACCCGGAACGAGCCGCTGAGCTGGCCCACCTGGACGTCGTACGTGCCGAGCTCCTCCGGGTCGATCGTCCACTCGACGGTCCGGGACTCGCCCGGGTCGAGCTGCACCGGCGTGGTCTCGTGGACCGCGCCGTCGACCCGCAGCACCGCGTTGTAGGTGCCCGCGGTCATGCCGACGTTCTTGACCTGCA
This sequence comes from Actinophytocola gossypii, assembly GCF_025165815.1. GTDB lineage: Bacteria > Actinomycetota > Actinomycetes > Mycobacteriales > Pseudonocardiaceae > Actinophytocola > Actinophytocola gossypii. Next base: position 25,957 of record NZ_JAFFZE010000018.1, read on the forward strand.
CCGAGACGTCGACGTTCTCGCTCGCCTTCACCAGGCCGGGCGACACGCTCAGGTCGTGCAGCGCGTAGTACGGCTGGTTCGGGTCGGGCGACGGGGACGCCCAGGTGATCGCGTTGAGGAACAGGTCGGTGGCCTCCGGGGTCCAGTCGACCGGTCCGCGCGTCGACGACGCGCCGTGCGTGGACAGCAGCACGTGCCGGTTGTTCGCCCGCTCGTCGACGCCGATGCCGCCGCCGAGCACGCCGTCCTCGGTGCGCCCGAGGCCGCCGATGATCTGCCGGCCGTCGCCCTCGTAGCCGTCGAACCACGCCACCCACTTGGCCTGGGTGCTGTTGTCGATCGGAATCCGGTCGCCGACCGCGTAGCCGTCGACGATCGGGTGCGCCGAGGTGACCTCGTAGAACGACTCGGCGTCACCACTGGTGGTGCTCGACCCGACCGACACCGGCTGGCCGGTGTGCTCGGACAGCTGCTTGATGCCGTTGCCGGTGCCGAACGCGTGGTCGGTGAAGATCACGCCGGCCCCGTTGGCGTCCGTGGCGTCCAGGAACGCCTGGAAAGCGGCCTGATCGTAGTCGCCCGACATCGAGCCGTAGGCGAGCACGACAGTCGCGTGCTGCGCCGCGTCGGCCAGCTCGTCCCAGTCGTAGTGCACCATCTCGATGCCGCGCGGGGCGAACACCACGTCCCGGTACTCGTTCGCACGGGTGCTGGAACTGTCCACCACCGCCACCGAGCGCGGCGGCACGCCGAAGGAGAAGTCCGCGGTCGCGGACTGCCCCGCGGTCACCGAGACGTCGACCGCGGCCGGTGCCCGGAACGACGAGTGGTCCGCCGCGACCCGGTAGTCGCCCTCCGGCACGCCGGTGATCGTGTAGGTGCCGTCGGCACCGGTCACCGCGGACAGCTCGGCCGGTACGTCGAGCACCTGTACCGTGACGCCCGGCAGGCCGGCGCCGGAGGCGTCCAGCGTCGCCGTGCCGGTGATCTGTCCACTCGGGAGCGCGGTCAGTTCGACCGCGACCGTGGCGAACGAACCCTCCGTGACCTCCACAGTGGACACCGCGCCCTGCTGGTACCCGAACGCGTCGACCGTGATCGAGTACGTGCCCGGCTCGAGCCGCGTGGTGAACGTGCCGTCGTCGCCGGTGACGACTCCGCGGCCGCCGGGCTCGATCGTCACGGTCGCGCCGTCGACCGGGTCACCGGTCGCCGCGTCGGTGACCGTGCCCTCCAGACCGGAGTTCAGCGCGACGAAGCGGGTGGCCTCGAACGCGTTGATCCGCCCGGCGCCGAACCGGGTGTCCGGCCGGTCGTCGGAGTGCCGGTCGTCCCAGAAAGCGGTGTCCGCCAACACGTTCAGCGTGTCGTCGACGGGCAGGGCGCCCGCGGCCGACAGCATCAGCGCGACGACGCCCGCGGTGTGCGGGGTGGCCATCGAGGTGCCGGACAGGGTCCGGTAGCCGCCGCCGGGCGACGCCGAGTACACGTCCGCGCCCGGCGCGGAGATGTCCGGCTTGATCCAGCTGTCCGGCCACTCGGCGGGCGGGTCGGTCCACTGGTTCTTCTGCACCACGCCACCGCAGGAGAAGCCGGCGACGTTGTCGTTGATGTCGGTGGCGCCGACGCCGACCGCCTCGAACACGTTGCCGGGGCTGCCGGTGCCTCCGGTGACGCAGTTGTTGCCGATGGCGAACGCCGGGAACGTGCCGGCGGCCCGCATGGCCCGCGTCGGAGCGATCATCTCCTCGTGGAAACCGTTGGCGCCCAACGACATGTTCACCACGTCGGCGGGTCGCCCGGCCGGGTTGCCGGCCGCGTCGGTCGGTGCGATCGCCCACTGCATGCCCGCGGCGACCTGTGCGAACGAGCCGCCGCCACCGGGGATCACGATGCCGTGCATCATCTCGGCGCCCGGCGCGACCCCGATCGCGGTGCCGGAGGTGGCGCCGCCGTGGATGGTGCCGGCGACGTGCGTGCCGTGGTAGGCCGTGTCGTGCGGGTTCGAGGCCACCAGGCCGCCGGCCGAGTCGAACTCCATCCACCCGCCCGGGTGGCTGGGGTCGCTCGGGTCGTCGGTCACCATCTTGCCCGCGAGGTCCGGGTGGCTGATGTCCACACCGGTGTCGAGGGTGGCGACCCGGATGCCCGCGCCGTCGATGCCGAGTTCGTCCCAGACGCGCGCGGCCTCGACCTTCTCCACGCCCCAGGCCAGGTCGGCGTTCGGGGTGAGGTCCGCGCCGCTCGGCGCCGGGTCCGGCGCGGTGAGCTCGAAGTTGGGGATGACGCGCTCCACGCCGGGGACCGCGGCGAGCGCGTTCAGGGACGTCGTGCTGGCGGGGAACTCGACCAGCAGCATGTTGGTGATCCAGAAGCGGTTCACCACGGTGGCGTCGCCGCTCATGGCCTGCTCGACGGCGGCCTGGCTCTCGGCGGCGTGGTCGCGGAGCGTGTCGAGGACCTCGGTGCGGTCACCGTCGAGGTCGGCGGTGTTCGGGAGCATGAGCAGCGCCCGGACGGCTTCGCCTTCCTCCGCGGCGGCGACCTGTGCGCTGAGTTCCGGTGCGATCGGGGCGGGGGTGGGGGAGTTCGGTTGGAAGGACGGGGAGAGGGTGACGAACAAGCCTGCTGCGGCGGCGATCGCCACCCAGGGTCTTGCCGACGGACGTCGCCGGGATCTGAGCAGGGACGGTCGGGGCATCGTGAGCCTCCTATAGCGCGAGATTTTCGCTCCTTTGAGCATGATCGAAATTTGCCCACCGTCAATGCGCTGCCTGGTCTACTTGCGAACGGCCGGATGTCCTCGTTACACAGAACTTCATCTCGGATTCGTTTCGGTAACGTCTCGGAACCGGCCGACTACGTGGAGGAACCGTGCCCATCGACCCCACCGTCGCCATCGGAGCCGACCTCGGCGCGACGGAGTTCGCCTGGACCAGTGCGGACGTGCTGCTGTACCACCTCGCACTCGGTGCCGGTGCCACTCCGACCGACGAGCGCGAGCTGCGGTACGTGCTGGAGGACCGGCTCCGGGTGCTGCCGACGTTCGGCGTGGTCGCGCCCGGCATCCGCGTCTTCGAGCCACCCGCGCTGCGCTTCCCCGGCGTCGACGTCGACCTGACGAAGGTCCTGCACGGCACCCAGTCGATCACCGTGCACGCCCCCATCCCGCCCGAGGGCCGGGCGGTGGCCCGGTCGCGGATCGCCGACGTGCTCGACAAGGGCAAGGCCGCGGTGATCGTCCAGGAGACCACGGTCACCGCGGGTGGCACGCCACTGTGGACGGCGACGTCCGGGATCTTCGCCCGGGGCGAGGGCGGGTTCGGCGGGCACCGGGGTCCGTCGGCGACGCCGCTGGTGCCGGACCGCGAGCCGGACGCGGTGTTCGAGGCGCCGACCCTGCCGCAGCAGGCGCTGCTGTACCGGCTGTGCGGCGACCGCAACCCGCTGCACGCCGACCCGGAGTTCGCCGCCGCGGCCGGGTTCCCGCGCCCGATCCTGCACGGCCTGTGCACCTACGGCGTGGTCTGCAGGTCCGTCGTGGACGGTCTGCTGGACGGTGACCCAGGGCGCGTGTCGCACGTTGCCACCCGGTTCGCCGGCGTCGTCTACCCCGGCGAGACGCTGCGGATCCGGGTCTGGGCCGACGGCGACCGGTTCGTGGCGACCGCGAGCGCGGTGGAGCGCGACGACGCCCCGGTGCTCACCGACACGGTCGTCACCACAGGTGCCGGTTGACCTCGCGGACCGCGCCGGCCAGCTCCGGCACCTCGACGACCTCGCGGCCGGCGGCGGCCAGCAGCTCGGCGCCCTCGCCGTCGACGAACGTGGCCGGCTCCCGGGCGGCGAACACCACCCGGGGGATGCCGGCGTCCAGGATCAGCCCGGTGCAGGTACGCGGCCGGGACGCCCGTCGGCTGCAGGGCTCCAGCGAGCTGTAGATCGTCGCGTGCGCGAGGCGCGGGTCGGCCGGGTCGAGCCTGGCCAGGGCGGCCTCCTCGGCGTGCACCCGGTCGTCGGTCTCCCGCGAGTACCCGCGCGCCATTTCCTCGCCGAGCGCGTCGACCACGACGGCCCCGACCGCGAACGCGGTGTCCGACGGCGGGCACCGGCGGGACAGCTCGACCGCCTCGGCCAGCCAGTGCCTGTCCACTTCGGACTGTCCGAGTAGGTACCGGTGCAGTACGACGTTCCCGATCTTCCGCACCTCGGCGAGCGTCGCGCGGTGCCCGGTGTGCCACGGGAACCGTCCGTCGTGGACCAGCCGGGGGGCGCGGGCGTCCCCGACGAAGAACGGTGCCACGACCAGGTGCAGCTCGTCGGCGAGGCCGCGGGTGAGGAACTCGGTGTGCACGCTCGTGCCGCCCTCGACCATCAGCCGGCGCACCCCGCGCGCGTGCAGGTCGGCGAGCAGCACGTCGACGTCGGCGTACACCAGCTTCTCCCCGTCGCCCTCGGTGAAGAACGCGGCGTCGGCGGGCAGGTTCCCGGAGCGGCTGAGCGCCACCTTGACCGGGTGTGCCGGCAGCCCGGCGGCGACCCTGGCCGCCCGGCGGGCCGGCGACCGGATCAGCAGCCGGGGGTCGTCGCGTCGGATCGTGTTGGCTCCGACGAGGATCGCGTCACAGCCCGCGCGGACCTCGTCGACCCGGTCCCAGTCGGCGTCGTTCGACAGGACCAGGCGCCGGTCGGTAGCGTCGTCGAGGTGGCCGTCGATCGACATCGCGGCGCTGAGCAGCACAAAGGGACGGTTCATGGTCCGGCCATCGTCCCAGGAGGAGGCAGCGGTGTCCTACACCGGGGACAGCGGCGAGATCAGCGCGACCTACCGGCCGGTCGGCGAGGTGGAGGCCCTGGTCCGTCCCACCGTCACCAACCGGTTCGTGGCCACCGGCGACGTCACCAACCACGAGTTCGGCCTGTTCGAGTACAACATGGCCCCGCGCGCGGGCGGACCGGGCGCGCACTTCCACCGCACGTTCTCCGAGTCGTTCTACGTGATCGACGGCACCGTCCGCCTCTACGACGGCGAGCGCTGGATCGACGCCACGAAGGGCGAGTTCCTCTACGTGCCCCAGGGCGGCGTGCACGCCTTCCGCAACGAGTCCGACGAGCCCGCGTCGATGCTGATCCTGTTCGCCCCGGCCCCGCCGCGTGAGCGGTACTTCCGCGCGCTGGCCGAGCTGAACGACTCCGGCCGCGAGCTCACCCCCGAGGAACGCACCGCCTTCCTCGCCGAGCACGACCAGTACATGGTCTGACTAGTTCGCGGTGCGGCGGATGCGGCCCTCGTAGTGGGCTTCCAGCTTGAGGTTGCGTTCGTGGCCGCCGGGGACGTTGTTCGACACGTACACCGGCGGGGTGGTGCCGCTGTCCAGCAGGAGGCGCACGGTCTCGGCGACGATCATCTGCACGAGCAGGGCGGCGGACAGGGACGACACGGCCCCGGTCGAGGTGCCGTCCGGCATCGGCAGCAGGGTGTCGCCGAGCGGGGCGCCGTTGTCCAGGGTCACGTCGGCCAGGTCGGCCAGCCGCTTGCCGGACGGGTGCTTCGCTGGCACGCCCTGGCTGTGCCGCACCGACGTGATCGCCACCAGCGGGTGCCCGGCGGCCTTGACCACGTGCGCCATCTCGACCACCGACGAGTTCACCCCGGAGCTGGACGCGATCACGAACAGGTCGGCCGGGCGGGGCGCGGCCAGTTCGTAGAGGCGCGCGGCGACGTCGCCCCGGCGCTCCAGCATCGGGTCGGCCAGCACCGACGGGTCCTCGCCGCCGAACTGCACCAGGTCGGACAGGGCGATCCGGTTGGTCGGGACCAGGCCGCCCGCCCGGCCGGCGACCTCCAGCGCGGTCCCCTGCGAGTGACCGGTGCCGAAGGCCTGGATCACCCCGTCGTCCCGGACGCAGGACGCGAACAGCGCGGCCGCCGCCGCGACGGCCTCCTGCGACGTGGTCGCCACCGCGCCGAGCAGGCGTAACAGCTCCGACGCGCTCGTCTCCGCGGACACGGTCACGGTGCCGTCACCGCCGCCGTCGCCACCCGCACGATCTCGGCGATCACGTCGTCGAGCGAGCCGTGGCCGCCGCTGATCGACCAGTGGTGCACCAGCTCGTTCACCGAGCCGATCAGCGCCACCGCGCCCAGCTGGAACGACCGGGGCGCGGCCTCGCCGCGCGCCACCGCCCGCTCGGCCTCGGCGACCAGGAACTCCGCCCAGCGCTCGCGCCAGGCGATCCGGTGCCGCTCGACCGCGTCGCTCACGCCGATGACCTCGACGTAGGTCAGCCTGGCCCAGCGCGGGTCGCTGGCCGTGGTGGTGATGAACGCCCGCACGGCGAGCTCGAACCGCTCGCGCAGCGGCGCGTCGTACCCGTCGGACAGCGCCTTCAGCACGGCCTGGAACGCCTGCTCGATGATGCGGTCGTGCAGGGCCGTCAGCAGGTCCTCGCGGCTGGTGAACTCCTCGTAGAAGTTGCGCGTGGACACCCCGGCCTGGGTGCACAACTTCTCGATCGACGCCGCCGCGTAACCCGTGGTGCCGAACAACTCCAACCCCGCGTGCAGCAGCCGTTCCCTGCGTTCCGCCCGCCGGTCGGCCGCTGATCGGCCGCCGTAGGTGCGGCGCGCGACGGCGCCGGTTCCCGCCATCCGCAAACCCCCAATCGGTCCGAACCAGATTAGTGGCTGCCCGGCGGGCGGGACAACGAAGGTCGGGAACGTCAGGACTCCAGCAACCGCGCCACCAGCGACGTGTCGTGCTTGCCGTTGGCGAAGTCCGGGTCGCGCAGCACGCGGTCCAGGAACTCCCTGGTGGTGTGCACCCCTGGCCCGTCGACGGCGAACTCGGCCAGCGCCCGGCGCATCCGCGCGATCGCCTGCTCCCGGTCCGGCGCCCACGCGATCACCTTCGCCAGCAGCGAGTCGTAGTTCGCCGGCACCTTGTAACCCGTGTAACCGTGCGTGTCGACCCGGACGAAAGGGCCACCTGGTGGGGTGAATTCGGTCAGCAGCCCGGGTGCCGGGGCGAAGTTCCGGGCCGGGTCCTCGACGTTCACCCGGCACTCGATCGCCGCCCCGCGCGGCTCGACGTCCTCCTGCCGCAGCCGCAGCGGCTCGCCGGCGGCCACCCGCAGCTGCTCGGCGATCAGGTCCACCCCGGTGACGATCTCGGTCACGGGGTGCTCCACCTGGATCCGGCAGTTGACCTCCATGAAGTAGAAGTCGTTCTCGGTGTCCACCAGGAACTCGAACGTGCCGGCGCCGACATAGCCGGTGGCCAGCGCGCCGCGCACGGCCGCCGCGCCCATCCGCTCGGTCAGCTCGGTCGGCAGGCCCGGTGCCGGGGTCTCCTCGACCAGCTTCTGGTGCCGCCGTTGCACCGAGCAGTCACGTTCACCCAGATGGATGGCGTTGCCGTGGGTGTCGGCGAGCACCTGGATCTCCACGTGCCGCGCCGACGGCAGGTACCGCTCCACGTACACCCGGCCGTCGCCGAACAGCTGCAGCGCGGTGGCCTTCGTGGTCTGGTAGGTCCTGGCGAACTCGGCCGGCACGTCCACGATCGACATGCCGCGCCCGCCGCCGCCAGCGGCCGCCTTGATGATCACCGGGTAGCCGATCTCGTCGGCCAGCCGCTTCGCCGACTCCGCGTCGGCCAGCGGCTCGACACTGCCCGGCAGCAGCGGCAGCCCGGCGGCGGTCATCGCCGCGCGCGCCGAGGTCTTGTCGCCGAGCTGGGTCATCACCGACGGCGGCGGGCCGATGAACGTGATCCCCTCCGCGTGGCAGACCTCGGCGAAGTCGGCGTCCTCGGACAGGAAGCCGTAGCCGGGGTGGATCGCGTCGGCGCCGGTGATCCGCGCCGCCTCGATGACCGCGGCCGCGTTGAGGTAGCTCTGCTTGGGCGGCGCGGGCCCGATCCGCACCGACTCGTCGGCCATCCGCACCACCGCGGACTCGCTGTCCACGGTGGAGTGCACGGCGACGGTGCGGATGCCCAGCTCACGGCACGCGCGCAACACGCGCACCGCGATCTCGCCGCGGTTGGCGATCAGGATCTTCTCGAACATCGTGCACCCTTCAGGCCGCGAGCTCGGATTCGTCGGTTCCTTCGGCGGCGCCGTCCGCACTGGCGAGGCGGAACAGCGGCTGGCCGTACTCGACGCCCTCGCCGTCGGCCACCAGCACCTCGGCGACCCGGCCGCCGCGTTCGGCCTCAACCGGCAGCATCAGCTTCATCGCCTCGATGATCGCCACCTGCTGGCCGGGGGAGACCTCGTCGCCCTCGGACACGAACGGCGGCGCGCCCGGCGCCGGCGCCCGGTAGAAGGTGCCGACGGTGGCCGCGTTCAGCGTCGGGCCGGCCGGGGCGGCGGGCGCGGCCGGGACGGGCGCTGGCACCAGTGGCACCACGGCCCCGTCCACGGTCGCCGGCGCGACCTGCGGCGGCTGCCAGGCCATCTCCACGGCCACGTCGCCGATCCGCACGTTCAGCGTGCTCGGCGGCTGCGGCGAGGTGGCGAGCAGGTCGGCCGCGGTGTGCCGGACGGCGGCCAGCACCTCCTCGACGGTCCGTTCGTCGGTCTGGTCCGCGCTGCTCACGGCGCGGGGAAGTGGGTGGGTCATCGATCCTGCCCTTCCGGGGTCGGTCTTCAGCTTCCGGTGCCGAACGCGCGGAACCTGGCGCGCCGGCCGGCGATCAGTTCGTCCCGCCCGAGCGGCAACAGCTCCCGCAGGCTCGCCAGCACCTCGGTGCGCAGGTGCTGCCCGGCGGCGACGTTGTCGGCCTGGCTGCCACCGGGCGGCTCCGGCACGATCCGGTCCACGACGCCGAGCCCGAGCAGCTCGGTCGAGGTCATCCGCAGCGCCTCGGCGGCGCGCGGCGCGGCCTGCGGGTCGTTCCACAGGATCGCCGCGCACCCCTCCGGGCTGATCACCGAGTACACCGCGTTCGCGCAGATCAGCACGTGGTTGGCGACGCCGAGGGCGAGCGCGCCGCCGCTGCCGCCCTCGCCGGTGACCACGCTCACCACCGGCACCGGCAGCGACGCCATCAGCCGGATGTTCTCCGCGATCGCGATGGCCTGGCCGTGCCGCTCGGCCTCCTTGCCGGGGTAGGCGCCCGGCGTGTCGATCAGCGACACCACCGGCAGGCCCAGCTTGCCGGCCAGCCGCAGCAGCCGCGCCGACTTGCGGTAGCCGGCCGGGGTCGGCATGCCGAAGTTCCTGGTCGCCAGCTCGGCCGCGGTGTGGCCCTTCTGGTGACCCATGACGACCACCGGCACGCCGGCGATCCGCCCGAGGCCGCCGATGATCGCCGGGTCCTCGGCGCCGAGCCGGTCGCCGCGCAGCTCCTCGAAGTCGTCGAGCAGCAGGCCGAGGTAGTCGGCGGTGGTGGGCCGGTTCAGGTCGCGGGCCCGCTGCACGACCTGCCACGGGTCCCGCTCGCCCTCGGGCGCGGCGGTCTCGCCGACCGGCGGCGCCGGCTCGTCGACCCGGGTGGCCGGCGAGCCCATGGCCAGCAGCCTGGCCAGCGTCCCGCGCAGCTCCTGGCGCGGGCGGATCATGTCGATCAGCCCGTTAGCCAGCAGGAACTCCGCGGTCTGGAAGTCGGGCGGCAGGGTCTGCTTGATCGTCTGCTCGATCACCCGGCGACCTGCGAACCCCAGCCGGGCGCCCGGCTCGGCGATGATCACGTCCGACAGCGTCGCGAACGACGCCGCGACGCCGCCGAACGTCGGATCGGTCACCAGCGTGACGGTGAGCAGACCGGCCTCGTCGAGCCGGCCGAGCATCGCGCTGGTCTTCGCCATCTGCATCAGCGCGATGGCGCCCTCCTGCATCCGCGCCCCGCCGGACGCGGTGACGATCAGCAGCGGAACGCGGCGCTCCAGCGCGGTCTCCCCGGCCAGCGTGATCAGCTCGCCGACCGCGCCACCGAGGCTGCCGCCCATGAACGCGAAGTCCATGACGGCGACGACCAGCGGGTTCCCCTCGATGCTCCCGCTCGCGCACACCACGGCCTCGTCCAGACCGGTGCTGGCTCGGGCGCCGGCGAGGCGGTCCGGGTACGGCTTGGAGTCGGTGAACCCGAGCGGGTCGGCCGAGTGCACCGGCAGGTCCAGGATCGTCACGGTGCCGGGGTCGAGGAGCTGTTCGACCCGGCTGCGGGCGTCCACCCGGCCGTGGTGGCCGCAGTCCGGGCACACCCGGAGACCGCGGCTCAGCCGCTTGTCGTAGACCAGCGAGCGGCACTGGCGGCAGCTCACCCACTCGGCTGGTTCCGCTGAGGTGGCGGACACGGCTGCTGACCCGGTCGAGCTGGCGGCAGCGGTCACGGCGACCCTCCTTGGGCTAGGCGTCGGGACCGAGACTCGCCCGCTGATCTCCACGTCGGCTCAAGGGACGGTCAAGTGTGCCGCCAGCTGTGCCGCTATCCGCGCCGGTCGCGCATGCCCTCGGCGAGGGCCTCGAGCGCGGGCAGCGCGTCGCGGAGCGTGTCGCCGACCTCGGGTGGCAGCCCCTCCAGGATCTTGGCGACGGTCTCGGTCCGCGCGGCGAGGATCCGCTGGTGGGTCTGCCGGCCGGGCTCGGTGGCCTCGAGCTGGACCGCCCGCTGGTCGGCTGGGTCGGGCAGTCTGCGGATCAGCCCGTCGCCGTCCAGCTTGGACACCACCCGGGACACCATCGTCGGGTTGAGCCCTTCCAGCTCGGTCAGCTCGGCCAGACCGAGCGGCCCCCGGTGGGCGACGAGCCCCAGGACCGACGCCTGGGTCGGGGTCAGGTCCTCGCTCGCGGACGCCGCGTTGAACATGCGCGCGAGCCGCCCGATGGCCCGCCGCAGCCGCGCCACTGCCTCGGCATCCACGATGACCTCCTCGGACGTTCGTCACAAACGGATTGCTTGCTTGTCGGCAAGCAAATTATTGTCGAGTCATGCGGACGCGAAGCGTAGGAGACACATCCCACACCGCGTCCTCCGCCGACGGCCCGGATCCGCTGCCCCGCCGCCACCTCGTCTTCGCGGTGGTCGCGATCGCGTTGTTCATGGCGTCGATGGACCAGACGATTGTCGCCACCGCGCTGAACGCGATCCAGACCGACCTGTCCGCCGAGCTGACCTGGAGCGGCTGGACGATCACCGTCTACTCGCTCGGTCAGATCATCGCCATGCCGACGGCCGGCAAGCTCGGCGACCACTTCGGCCGCAAGCGGGTGTTCCTCGTGGGCATCGCCGTGTTCACGCTGGCGTCGCTGGCCTGCGGGTTCGCCGACAACATCTACCTGCTGGTGGCGCTGCGCGCGGTGCAGGCACTCGGCGGCGGCGCGTTCCTGCCGTCCGCGACCGGGATCGTCGCCGAGCACTTCGGCCGGCACCGCGACCGCGCGGTCGGCATGTTCACCAGCATCTTCCCGGCCGGCGCGATCGTCGGCCCGATCCTCGGCGGCGTCATCGTGAGCTGGCTCGGCTGGCGGGCGATCTTCCTGGTCAACGTGCCGATCGGGGTGATCCTGTTCGTGCTGGCCGCCAAGCTCATCGCCGAGTCGCCGCGCAAGCCGGCCGAGCGGGTCGACGTGCGCGGGCTGGTGCTGCTGGCCACGCTGATGCTGGCCACGATGTACGGGCTGACCAACCTCGACCTCGGCCTGGCCAGCCCCTGGTTCCTGGTGCCGGAGGCGGTCGCGGTCCTCGCCGCGGTCCTGTTCGTGCGGCACACCGCGCGGCACCGGGCCCCGTTCATCCCGGTCCGGTTCCTGCGCGGGAAGACGTTCGGCGCGATGAACGTGCTGAACCTGCTGTTCGGCGGCGCCGCGATCGGGTTCGGCGCGCTGGTGCCGCTCTACGCCGAGGAACGCTTCCACCTCGATCCGCTCGCCGCGGGCACCCTGCTCACCGCCCGCGGCGTCGGCATGATCTGCGTCGCCGCGCTGGCCGTGCTGGCGCTGCGCCGGGCCGGGCACCGGATCCCGATGCTGGTCGGGTTCGGGCTGCTGATCGTCGGGCTGGCGATGATGGCGCTGCCGCCGCCGGGGATCTCCGGCTATGCCTGGCTCGCGTTCGCCGCCGGCCTGACCGGCCTCGGCATGGGCCTCGCCGTCCCGGCGACGAACAACGCCGGCCTGTCACTCGCGCCGGACCAGGCGGCGTCGATCGCCGGGCTGCGCGGGATGTTCCGGCAGACCGGGGCGATCATCGCCGTCTCGGTCACCACCGCGGTGCTGGCGAACAGCGCGAACCCGGCGATGTCCCAGGCGCACTCGTTCGTGGTACTGGCCGTCCTGCTCCTCGCGGTGGTCCCGCTGATCTTCACGATCCCGGACCACCGCGGGAGCTGGTGACTCAGTTCCGGATCGGGTCGCCGCGCAGCGGGATGTCGTCGGCGCGGGCCGGGTCGATCCGGTCGACCGAGCCGTCGGCGGCGGTCTGCGCGATGGCCAGCATCGCCACGTACGCCGAGCGGATCTGCTTCTGCTCGAACTCCTGGCCCATCGCCGACAGCTCCAGCAGCACGCTCGCGCTGCCGCGCAGGCCGTAGGCGTTGCGCGCGATGCCCTCGTAGGTCCCGCCGGGGTACTGGCTCACGTACCCGCCGGCCAGGTGGTCGATGGACTTCTGGGCCACCACGGACACCTGCTTGGCCGCGTCGACGGCCTCCGGCGCGACCCCGTCGGCGCTCGGCCAGTACACCGACGCGGTGATCTCCCGACCGTCGTCGTCCACGTAGCGGCCCTGCATGTGGTAGTCGACCACGATGTCCGGCCGGAACTCCAGCCACGCGCGCTGGATGTGCCCCGCCTCGGTGGCCGGGTTGTCCTCCGGCGCCAGGTCCGGGTTGTGGTAGCGGTTGATGTCGTAGCCCTTGCCCCGCTCGCCGTACTCGGGGTCGGCGTCCGGGTCGTAGTTGTAGCGCCAGTCCCGCGCGTGCCCGTCCGGGTTGGCCCGCACGATCACGTCCACGGTCAGCTGGGAGCGCAGCCACCGGTGCCACCCGGTGTTGCCGACCCCGACCGTACGCAGGAACTCCAGCGCCGCCGGTGCGCCGAGCGGCTCGTTGCCGTGCTGCTGGGAGACGTACTGGATGCGCAGCGGGCCGTTCCCGACCCTGGCCGCCCACACCGGACGGCCCTCGTTGGTCTCGCCGATCGTGCGCACGTCGACGCGGCCTCGGCTGCGGTCGGCGAGCTGGTCGAGCCGGCGCCCGACCTCCTCGTTGGACGGTCGCGGGTCGACCTCGTGCCACCAGGTGGCCTTGGCCGGCGGAGCGGGTGCGGGGGCGGGGGCGGCCTGCGCGGGAGCGGCGAGCGTGGTGGCCACCACCGCCGCGGTTGCCAGCGCGAGCAGGGAACGCGGGCGAATACGCATGTACGCAACCTGTCACACGACGTGACGCGCTGACAACCCCGTCACACCCCCGTCACACGGCCTGGGGCTTCATCGGCACGTGCCGGACCATGGCCCAGGCCAGTCCCACGGCCAGCACGAACAGCCCGCAGCTGACGCCGAGCACCGTCGCGTTCGAGAGGCCGACGACGGCGAGGTCGTCCCCGATGAACGGCATGCCGCTGTTGCCGACGACGACCAGGCTCGGCAGCACGACCACCAGTCCGAGCGGGATGGTGAGCAGGCCGTGCCCGGCGGAGCGGAAGAAGCCGAGCCCGATCAGCACCCCCGCGACCGTCCACAGCAGCAGCGTCAGCCAGTAGGTGCCGAAGATGACCGGGTACTGGTCGGCGGCGGTGAACAGGCCGGTCCGGTCCAGCGTCTGCGGCCAGTCGAGGATCGCGTAGAGCGCGCGCTCGACCAGGTAGCACAGGGTGACCAGCAGGGCGGCGAACCCGGAGACCAGGACCGTGTGCGTCACCGCCTGGCCGAAGAACTCCCGCCGGGTGCGCCCGTGCGCGAGCTGCAGCCGCAGGTAGGTGTTGACCAGGTCCAGGCCGAGGCCGAACAGCAGCCAGCGCGGAACCTGGGTGGCCGCGTCGTGCACGACGCTGTCCGGCATCCCGTTGGTCACGCCGACCACCCCGGCGATGATCAGCACCACGACCGTGAACAGCACCCACAACACCGCGACGAACGGCAGGTGCGCGGCGAGCATCACGCGCAGCGTCGGCCAGCGCTTCGCGATCCGGGTGGTCATGGGGTCTCTCCCTGGTGTGCGTTCGCCGGTTCGGTCAGGTGGATGAACAGGTCCTGCAGGGCGAGCGGGCCGAGGTCGAGTCCCGCGGCCTGCGCCCGCGCCCGCCGGTCGGCGTCGAGTTCGCCGTAGACCATCGCGGACTTGGTGCGGCCGAGGCGTTTCTCGCCGAGTACGCGCATGCCGTCGACGAACCGGTCGACCTGTTCGGCGTCCCCGGTGACCGCGGAGCCGGACGCGCGCAGGGCCTCGGCGTCGTCGTGCAGCACCAGCCGGCCATCGTCGAGGATCAGCACCTCCTCAAACAGCGCGCTGACCTCCTCGATGAGGTGTGTGGAGAGGATCATCGTGCGCGGGTGGGCCATCGCCTCGGCGAGCAGCGCGTCGTAGAACTTGTACCGCGACGGCGCGTCCAGCCCGAGGTAGGACTCGTCGAACATGGTCACCGGCGTGCGCGAGGCGAGCCCGACGACGATGCCGAGCGCGGACTGCTTGCCGTGCGAGAGCGTGCCGGCGTTCTTGTCCACCGGCAGCTCGAACAGGTCGACCAGCTCGCGGGCGTAGCCGGCGTCCCAGCTGGGCCGCAGGTGCTCGGCGAACTCCAGCAGCTCCTTGACCTTCAGCCCGGACACCGCGGCGTCGCCGGTGCCGCGCACCAGGCACAGCTGGCCGGTGACCTCCGCGTTCTCGAACACCGGTCGCCCGCCGACGGTCACCGTGCCGCCGCTCGGCTTCCGGTAGCCGGCGAGCAGCGACAGCAGGCTGGTCTTGCCGGAGCCGTTGCGGCCGAGCAGGCCGTAGATCTTGCCTCCGGTCAGCGTGAAGCTCACCTCGTCGAGCGCGGTCACGTCGTCGTACCGCAACGACAACCGTTCCGCCTCAATGAAAGTACTCATGGTCGAATATCCTTATTGGACAGTTCAGTGATCTGCTGGACGAGGTCGGACAGCGGGATGCCGAGTGTTCTGGCCTGCGTCACCATCGGCTCCACCACGTCGGCGAAGAAGCTCTTGCGACGCCGTTCACGCAGGGCCTCCGGGGCGTCCGGGCTGACGAACATGCCGATGCCCCGGCGTTTGTAGAGCACGCCGTCGTCGACGAGCTGCTGGAACGCCTTCGCGACCGTCGCGGGGTTGATCCGGTGGAACGCGGCGTACTTGGTGGTCGACATGACCTGCTCGTCACCGCGCAGTGTCCCGCGCAGCACGTCGGCCTCGATCTGCTCGGCGATCTGCCGGTAGATCGGGCTGCGGTCGTCGAACACGTCCGTTCCTTGGTTCGGTGGTTCATTACTTCACTAATGAACCACAGGGCTAGGGTGGACGTCAAGCCGAGGTTGGGGGCTAGCAGGAAAGCGCTTTCTCAGGTACTTTCCGAGATGTTGGAGCCCCCGGCCAGCAATGGAGCGCACCTGATGGGCCAGACGAGACGAGAGATCCTGCACCTCCTCGGCGGCGCGACACTCGCCACCACCGCGGCCGCCGGCCTCGCCGGCAGCGCGGCCGCCACCCCGGGTCACGGCAACCGGGGCCGCATCCCCGACCGCGGCATCGGCATGCACCTCTACACCGTCCGCGACCTGCTGGCGGACGACCCGCTCGGCACCCTCATGGCGATGAGCCGGATCGGCTACGAGTGCGTCGGGGTAAGCGCGTTCCCCCGCCCGGCCGACGAGATCAGGGACATGTGCCGCGAGGCCCGGCTGAACCCGGTCATCCTGCACGTCGGTCACGGCGACCTGGTGAACAACCTGGAGGCCAAGCTCGCCGACGCGAAGACCATCGGCGTGCGCTGGGTGGTGCTCTCGTCGTTCCCCGGCGACATGTACACCGTCGAGGGCATGGAACTCGGCGCACGGCAGCTCACCGAGGCCGGCCGGGCCGCCCGCGAGCTGGGCCTCGGCGGCGTGCTGCATCACAACCACGGCACGGAGTTCGACGTCATCGGCGGCAAGCAGCTGTACGAGATCCTGCTGCACGAGAGCGACCCGCGCTGCGTCGGCTTCGAACTCGACCTCGGCTGGGCCCACCGCGCAGGCGTGGACAGCCGGTGGATCTTCGCCGACCACCCGGACCGCTTCCCGGTGCTGCACGTCAAGGACCACGACGGCGCGGGCGGCTGGGCCGACGTCGGTCACGGCGTCGTCGACTTCCCGCACATCTTCGAGAAGGCGGGTGTCGCCGGCGTGCGCTACTGGCTGGTGGAGCGCGACGACCAGCCGGCGCCGCTGGACACCGCACGCAACAGCTTCGAGTACCTGGACAACGTGCGGTGGTGAGGGCTAGGCAGGAGGGATGACACAGACTCCCTCCCGCCGAACCTTCCTCACCGCCTCCGTCGCGGCCGGCGGCGTGACCCTGGTCGGAGCGCCCGGGACCGCGACCGGCGAGCCAGGGCACGGCTCCGACCGCCCGCCGCTGCCGCAGCGGCCGAGCCGGGAGCTGCTGGACATCCTGCGCGAGCTGGACCGCCGCCGGATCGAGGCGTCGGTGCGCTCGCTGGTGTCCTTCGGCACCCGGCACACTCTGTCCACACAGGACGATCCGAAACGCGGCATCGGCGCCGCCCGCGACTGGATCCTCGCCGAGCTGTCCCGGTACGCGGAGGCCTCGGACGGCCGGATGACCGTCGAGCCGCAGTCGTATGTCCAGGAGCCGGACGGCGGACGGATCCCGGTGCCCACCAGGATCACCAACGTGGTCGCCACCCTGCGCGGGTCGACCTCGCCGGAGCGGGTGTACGTGGTGTCCGGGCACTACGACTCGCGGATCAGCGACGTCATGAACGCCACGGACGACTCGCCGGGCGCCGACGACGACGCGTCCGGCGTGGCGATCGTGATGGAGCTGGCCAGGGTCATGGCCCGCCGCGAGCCGGCGGCGACGATCGTGTTCGCCGCCGTCGCCGGTGAGGAACAGGGCCTCTACGGCGCCCGGTACATGGCCGTCCGGTACCGGGAGGCCGGGGTGGACGTGCAGGGCATGTTCACCAACGACATCGTCGGCAGCAGCACCGCCGACGACGGCACCCGCGACCCGCGCACGGTCCGGCTGTTCGCCGAGGGCGTGCCGACCGACGAGACCGAGGAGGAGGCCGCGGTCCGCCGTTCGGTCGGTGGCGAGAACGACTCACCGTCCCGGCAGCTCGCCCGCTTCGTGCGGACGGTGGCCGACAACCGCGCCACCGGCATGGACGTGCGGGTGATCTACCGCCGCGACCGCTACCTGCGCGGCGGCGACCACATCGGTTTCCTGGAGCAGGGTTACCCGGCGGCCCGGTTCACCGAGCCGCACGAGGACTACGCGCACCAGCACCAGGACGTACGGGTCGAGGACGGCAAGCAGTACGGCGACCTGATCGAGTTCTGCGACTTCGGGTACATGCACCGCGTGGCCAAGGTGAACGCGGCCACCCTGTGGACCCTGGCCAACGCGCCCGGCACCCCGAAGGGCACCCATGTGCGCACCGACAACCTCACCAACGACACCGTGCTGGTGTGGGAGCGCGGCACCGAGCCGGACCTGGCCGGGTACGAGGTCGTCTGGCGGGAGACCACCGATCCGGAGTGGACCCACGTGATCCCGGTCGGCGACGTGACCGAGACGACGGTGGACATGTCGAAGGACAACGTGTTCTTCGGCGTGCGGGCGGTCGACCAGGCAGGCCGCCGCGGCCCGGTCGCCTACCCGACACCGTTGCGTTGACCACGAGGTAGTGCCGGGCGCCGGGCGTTCAGCCGGCTGAACGCCCGGTACCGACCAAGACGTCGACATCGTGGTCGTCGAAGTTCGCGACCAGCCTGAGACGCCCGCCCAGGGCTGTGACGTAGCGGGTCAGCGTGTCGACCTCCAACTGCCCGACGTCACCGCTCTCGAGCTTGCTTACCCGAAGCTGACCGAGTCGGAAGCTGAGGACGTACGCCTGCGTCCGAGTGCGTGCGTCGGCGCGAGCGCGTTCCAGGTCGCGACCCGTAACCTCGTCGTACCGAGCCTTCTGGCGTCCTACCAGGAACGTCGCATCGCTCAGCCGGCCTCTTCGTGTTGTGGCAGGCGGACCCTCGACGCGGTCGACCATAGCGCGCCCGAGCATGGGGCCTCGTTTCACGAGCAGGTCAATGGCCTGTTCGATCGGTTGTACATCGATGGCAATTCCGCGCAGGAGGACGCGATCGGGTGATGTGCTAGTCGCGGTCCTCGCGTTCCGACTCGATGATCATGGGGGTGCCGGGACGGGGGGCTCGGTCCGGGTACACGACCTCGGAGTCGACCACGATGACCGGGCTGTGCTGGCGCTGACGTTCCGCCGCGCGGCGCAGGACGCGGCGGCGGACCACCGCGCGCGTCGGCGGGAACAGCAGCAGCAACGCGAGCACGTCGCTCACGAAGCCGGGGAACAGCACCAGCGCCGCGGCCACCCCGACGAGCATCCCGTCGACCATCTCCGGGGACGGGTCTCGCCGGCTGCGCAGCGCCTCGTTGAAGGACGTCAGCGTGCGCGTGCCCTGCCGGCGCAGCATCGCCACGCCCACGACGGACACGGCGACCAGCAGCACGATCGTGGTCAGCAGACCGATCGTCTGCCCGATGGCCACGACCACCGCGATCTCGGCCACGAACACCAGCAGCAGGAACACGAACACAGGCATACCCGTACAACGTCCGAACGGCCCGAAACACTCCCGGCGATCACGGCCGTGCGTACACGCAGCCCTCGACGTCGGCCGGCACGGTGTGCGCGTCGGGCAGATCGACCGGCTCGCACCACAGATAGTGCAGGCCGAGGCGTTGCGTGCCCAGCGGCCCGGCGGTCACCGCGAAGCCGTTGCCGAACGCCCAGTCCGGGTTCTCGGCCAGCTCGCCGGACTCCAGGCCGCGCAGCCAGAACTCCTGCAGCGCCCGCTGCTGACCCGGCTCGAACAGCACCAGCCCGAGCCGGTCGTGGGGCTCGATGCCACACGTCGCCCACTCCGCCACGAACGGCCCGTACCACTCGACCCGCGTCGGGCCGAGGTAGTCGGCCAGCTCCGCCGCGTCGGCCTCGGCCGGGTCGGCGCACTCGCCGGTGACCTCGCGCACCCAGGCCGTCAGCTCGTCCATCGACTCGACCGGCTGGCCGAGGGCGGGCGCCCCGACCTTGCCGGCCGGGATGAGCTGGGGATCGTTGTTCGGGGCGCGGTGGTGGCCGTGGCCTCCGACCTGGTCGCCCTGGTCGCCCGGGTCGTCGGAAGCCGAGCACCCGGCCAGCAGCAACGCGCAGGCCAGCGCGCGGACGATGCGCCACATGGTCTCTCCTTCGCCGAAGGACGAGCATTTGGGAGCGCTCCCAAACATGGGTAGCACCCGCCTCGCCGCCCTGTCAAAGGAACCGTCAGCGGCCGAGCACCAGGTAGGCGAAGCCGAGCACGCCGCGGTACGCCGTGAGGTACACCCGCTCGCGGCTGTCGATCCACTCCCTGACCTCACCCGCGCGCGGGTCGTCCTGGTTGGCCATCAGCCACTCCTGCTGCCCGGCCCGGTGCCGCGACTCGAAGTCGTCCCACTCGAGTTGGCTGGCGGTGCTCAGGTGCAGCACCCGCCATCCGGTGGCGTTCGCGGTCGTGACCAGGTCGGGCAGGGACAGGAACTCGTTGCCGAACAGGTCCAGCGCGCCCGGGGTCGGCGGCGCGGGCCAGCACCCGTCACCGATCAGGACCCGGCCGGACGGGACGACGTCGGCGAGCGCGGTCAGCATGTTGCGGGTGCCACCCAGCGTGTGCGCGGCGCCGATGCAGATCGCCCGGTCCGCGGTGCCGCGGAAGGACTCCGCCTTCTCCTCGACGAACTCGACCCGGTCCGCCAGCCCGCGTTCGCGGGCCGCTCGCCGCGCGCGGTCCAGCGCCGCCGGGTCGGAGTCCACCCCGACGGCCCGGTTGTAGGTCTTCGCGACCGCCCGGAGCATCAGCTCGCCCCAGCCGCAGCCGAGGTCGACGAGGCTGGTGTCCGCGGTGAGGGCCAGCCGCTCCAGCAGCAGGTCGGCGTGGTCCTCGGCCAGCGGGGTGTTCCATCGCAGGCGCGCGTACCGCGCGGCGGCGAGCGTGTCCGTCACTTCAGGTAGACCCTTTCCTGGCTGATGGGGTAGCCGGCGCGCGCGAACGTCGCCGCCATCGGGGTGTTCGTGGTGTCGGTTTCCGCGGTGATCTCCTCGGCGCCCTCCGATACGAGCAGGTGGGTGGCCGCGACCAGCAGGTCGTAGGCGTACCCGTGGCCGCGTTGCTCGGGCACCACGCCCACGAGGCCGATGACGGGACCACCGTAGTTGCGACCCGGGACGGTCAACCCGACCAGGTCACCGTCGGGGGTGTGGGCCAGCCGCCACCAGTGCCGGGGCGAGGGCATCCAGTGTAGGAACTCGAGTTCGTCACGGGCGGCGGCGTCCGCTCCGCCCTCGGCGCGGGCCCGGCGCTGGTGCGCGTCGAGCGAGCCGTGCACGATCCGGCGGAGCACGTCGAGGATGACCTCGTCGTCGGGCTCGGCCGTGAACCGGAGCCGGTCCGGCCGGTCGGGCAGCCCATCGGTGGGGGTCCAGGTGTACCGGAGCCGCTCGACGAACGGCTGCAGGCCGGCTCGTTCGGCGACCGCGATCCTGGCCTCGCCGGCGGCGCGAACGGCCGGGTCGTCCCGCCAGCGCGGCGGCAGGATCAGGCAGTACTCGGCGTCGACGCCGGCGGCCCGCAGGATCTCGACGGCGGCGTCCTCCTCGCCGGGCGCGAAGTCGAGCCAGTCGAGCGCGAGCGGTGCCGGGTCGTCAGGCCCCGCCCACCAGGCGGCGCGCGCGACGACCCGGTCGCCGCGCTGGGCGATCCAGGTCCACCCGAGGCGGTACTGGTTGCGTTCGAGCGTGGTGCGGTAGTCGCGCCCGAGCGTCTGCACGCCGACGAGCGGTGGCACGTGGAGCTGGTGGAAGAGGTGTTCCTCGCCCGCGTGGAGCGGACGCACGACCAGATCGGTCATCAGGTGTTTCCTTCGGGGTTCGAGGTGCTCCCTCAACCCCGCCGAAACGCCACGAGGGCGGGGCGGGAGCACATGATCGACGTGACGAACATGTCCGCACCTCCTCTCCGCGTCAGTGGCGTACGGGGACTCAACCACCCTGACCGGCACCCGTCCACCGAATTACCCGGCTCGGTGAACCTGCGTCCACCCATCCGTGTTCGTCCCCCGGGTTCGGTCACCGTGTGAACCCTGGCCCACAACGTCCGGGTGAGTCCCCGCGCCCGGGCGCAACACATTCCGTAACCGCATCCCCCGCAATGCCCCCGAATCCCGATCCCGCGCGGTTTTTCTGTCGGACCCCCATGGCACCGTCGTGATCATGACGAATGACAGCGAGCGGCAGCCTGACCTCGACCGACCCGTCGACCTGGTGAGCCAGCGAACCCAACGCGGCCTCGAGCTTCTCCGCGAACGAAAAGCGGCCCGGGCGGTCGTACGAGCCGAGTTCCAGATCCGCCGTGAACACGGACTGAGAGCACGCCACAAAGCGAAACTCGCCCACTTCGCCGCGCAACGTGCGTCCACCCCCGACAAGGAGACCCCGACGACGGAGAGACCTGACACAAGAGCAGCCTGACTCCAAGCTCGACGGGCGTCGGGACCGTGCCCCCTCGCACGGCCCCGACCACCCGCCGATCACCGGTTCCGCGTGCCCGGGGCAACAACACACGCGCCGCGACTGCCGGTCGCACGGTTCGACGTTCAGGATCTGGCCAGTTCGGCCGGTCACGTGTGTCGGGCGTCCAGGACCAGCCCAGTCCTTGCCGGTCGCGTGGGGCCGGTGTTCCGGACTTGGCCATCCCCGCCGGTCGCGTGGGGCCGGTGTTCCGGACTTGGCCATCCGTGCCGGTCGCGCGGCTCGGGTGTTCCGGAGCTGGCCATCCGTGCCGGTCGCGCGGCTCGGGTGTTCCGGAGCTGGCCATCCGTGCCGGTCACGTGGCTCGGGTGTTCCGGAGCTGGCCATCCGTGCCGGTCGCGCGGCTCGGGTGGCTCGGGTGGCTAGGACCTGGCCAGTTCGGCCCAGCGTTGTTGGGCCGGGTGGCGCCAGTGCTGGTGCTTGTCGTTGAACAGGGCGGTTGCCGTGGCGCCGGTCCAGTTCGGGGGCAGGAGGTCGGTCGGCAGTTGCGGGTCGAGGAACGGGAAACGGCGCCACTCGTGCACCAGCAGGGTTTGGGCTCGCAGGATCCCGTCGGGGGTGTCCGGGTCCAACGCGGTGAACTCGTCGATGAACGCCGTGTACCGCTCCGCCACGTCCGTCAGGTTCCACGCGCTCGCGACCATGTCGCGCTCCCGGCCGAGTGCGCCGTAGTTCGCCAGGAACGACATCGCCTGTGACGACAGGTCGAGTTCGTCGAGGATGGTCTTTGCCTCGGCCTCCGCGGTCGCGTGCGGGGTGATCCACACGCCGGGGGTCGGGCTGCCGAAGCCTGCCCAGCTCAGCCGCGTGCGCAGCTTGTGCCGCAGGTCGCGCATCGCCTCGGGGACCGAGACCAGGAGGACCAGCCAGCGGCCGTCCCAGTGCCGGTCGCCGCTGCCGAAGCCGTAGATGCGGTCGGCGCCCTCGACCAGCAGCCTTCGGCCCGGCGGGGACAGGCGCCACCGCACCCGGCGGCCGATCCGGTCGGAGCTCAGCCAGCCCTCCGCCGCGGACCTGGCCAGCGCCTGCCTGGCCGCCTTCTCCTCGACGTCGAACAGCGCCAGCGCGTCGACGAGCGTCGACGTCCAGACCGGCTCGCCCGCCGGCAGCACGTACTCGCCCAGCAGCGTCATCAGCAGCGACCGCGCGCTTCCGCCACTGACCTCCCGCCGTCGGCTGACCACCGGACGTGGGCCGACCGTGCCCATGAAAACTCCCCAGTTCGGTTTCGGCGTACGAGGTTCAACGGCCCATCGGGCCAAAAGGTGCGGTGGTTACCAGAGGCCCGGCGGAAGATAACCCTCCAGTGTGAGCAGTCGACGTTTCGACTCCACTCCGCTACCGCCGCTAAACCCGCCCAGCCCGTCGCCTGCCACGACCCGGTGACACGGCACCACGATCGGGATCGGGTTGCTGCCCATGATCGCGCCGATCCCTCGTGCCGGGATGCCGGTGCGGTGCGCCAGCTCGCCGTAGGTCACGACCGTTCCGTACGGGACCGTCTCGTACAGGGTGCCGAGTACCCGCCGCTGCGCGCTGGACATCAGCCGCCAGTCGACGTCGAGCTCGAACGCCTGTCGCCGGCCCGCGAAGTACTCGCGCAGCTGGGCGAGTACCCGGTCGACCGGCGCGGTGTCCTCGCCCTCCGCCAACCCCAGCCGGCCCGCCACCGCCGCCCGCACGTGCGGCGAGTCGGAGAACGCGGTGGCGACCACCCCGTCGGGGGTCACCGCCGCGAACACGTCCCCCAACTCCGTCGGCACGCTGCCGAACGTCACGCTGCTCATACTCGTCAGTATGCGCACCGCACCGACAGAAGGGAACGCACCGTCACGCCGACTGCGACGACTCGCCGATCCGGGGGAACGGCGAGGTGGAGAACACCACCTCGACCGCCACCCCGAAGTACTCCGCGATCCGCAACGCCAGGTGCAGGCTCGGGCTGTACTCGCCCCGCTCCAGGTACCCGATCGTCTGGTAGTGCACCCCGAGCGCCTCGGCGAGCTGCCGCCGCGACACCCCGCGCTCCACCCGCAACATCGCGATCCGGTTGTAGATCGCCTCGCTCACGCGACCCGCCGCATCGCGCGCTCCCGGCGCTCGGCGACGCTCGAGCCGGACTCGCGGCGGGCCATCCGCCGCAGCACCCACGGTGCCAGCACCAGTCCGGCGACCGCCCACGCCGAGAGGACACCCACGGTCTCCAGGTGCCGCCACGACTCGCCGATCTCCACGGCGGCCAGCTCGTCCGGCAGCAGTGCCGAGCGCATGCCGAGCGCGAGCCAGTAGATCGGGAACACCTGCGCCACGCCCTGCAGCCACTCGGGGAACGACTGGATCGGGTAGAAGACGCCCGAGATCGCGACCAGGCCCATCACCGGCATCATGATCACCCCGGCGTTGCGCGGGTTCGTGAACAGCGACCCGAAGATCGCCCCGAGCGGCAGCGTCGCGACCAACCCGAGCACGAGCACCCAGGCGAGGGTCAGCCAGGCGGTGACGCTGGTCAGCGCGATCCCGTCCAGCATGAACAGGCTCGGCACCAGCACGATCAGCATGCTCGCCACCGTCATCCCGGCGACCAGCACCAGCTTGCCGACCAGGTACCCGAGCATCCCGTTCGGGATCGCCTTGGCGCGCAGCAGGGTGCCGTCCTCACGCTCCAGCGCCAGCGACATCATCAGCGTCACCAGGCCGCCGAACGCCACGCTCATCCCCAACACGCTCGGCAGCGTCCGCGACCCGAGCGAGAAGTCCGTGCCAGGCACCGCCGCGCCGCGCATGAAGAACATGACCACCAGGAAGATCAGTGACGGGAAGATGTAGTTCCACAGGTCCTGGCTGTTGGTGAACGTGTGCCGCACCTCCAGCCCGCCCCGCCGCAGGCCGACCCGCGCGGCGTACAGCGCAGAGCCGGTACTCATGCCGTCACCTCCGAGAACTCGCGGACGGCCGCCTCGTGCTGTCCGGCCTCGAACTGGCGCACCATCGCCATGTAGACGTCCTCCAGGCTCGGCCGGCGGACCTCCAGGTCGCCGATCGCCTCGTCGTGTTCGCGGAACAGGTCGCGCACGAACGCGGTGGCGTCGTGCGTGGAGTGCACGAACCGCTGCCCGTCGACCGTCCAGCGCACCTCGGCCTCGGTCGACATCGACCTGGCCAGCTCGTCGGCGGTGCCGTCGGCGATGATCGTGCCGCCGGCCAGGATCAGGATCCGGTCCGCGAGCTTCTCGGCCTCGTCCAGGTCGTGGGTGGTGAGCAGGATGGTCGTCTCCTGGTCGGCGAGCCGGTGCACCAGGTCGTGGAACTCGCGCCTGGCCTCCGGGTCGAAGCCGGCGGTGGGCTCGTCGAGGAACAGCAGCTCTGGCCGGCCGACGATGCCGATCGCGACGTCCAGCCGCCGCCGCTGACCGCCGGAGAGCCGGGCGATCTTCTTGTGCGCGTGCTCGGTGAGTCCGACGACCTCGATCAGCTCATCGAGCGGCCACGGACGGGTGATCCGGTCCGTCGAGTACGGCGCGTAGTACTCGCCGAGGTGCCCGAGCAGCTCACGGATCCGCCACTGCCCGTGGTCCCGCCACGACTGGAGCACCACGCCCAGCCGCGCGCGCCAGTCCTCGCCCCCGTGCGCGGGATCGACGCCGAGCACGGCGACCTCGCCGGCCGAGCGCATCCGGAACCCCTCCAGGATCTCGATCGTCGTGGTCTTGCCGGCGCCGTTCGGGCCCAGCAGCGCGACCACCTCACCCGGTCGGGCGGTGAAGTTCACCCCGTTGAGGACATCCGTCGTCCCGTACCGCATCCGCAGATCGCGGACGTCGAGAACCACGTTCTCGTCGTGCCGGCCTACCTCCCGCGCCGGTGTGTCCGCCTCTTCCACCACGGCCACGGCCCCACCTCCTATCGAATGTGTCGGACGGACGATAGCAGGTGTACTACGGCCTGGCGCACGATTACTCCGAGGTTGGCCCGGAGAAGTCCGGGCGGCGCTTCTCCCGGAGCGCGGCCACACCTTCGCGCACGTCCGGGCCGTCGAACCCGAGGAACTCCAACCCCAGCGACGCGTCGAAGATCGGCCCGGCCTGCCGCAGCCAGTTGTTCAGCGCGTACTTCGTGAACCGCACCGCCGACTGGGACCCGGACGCGAGCCGGCGGGCGACCTTGAGCGCGGTCGCGTGCAGCTCGGACTGCTCGACGCACAGCGACACCAACCCGATCCGCTCGGCCTCCGCGCCGGACAGCGGTTCGCAGGTCAGCAGGTGGTACTTCGCCTTGGCCATCCCGCACAGCAGCGGCCACACGATCGCCGCGTGGTCGCCGGCGGCCACGCCGAGCTTGGTGTGCCCGTCGATGATGCGAGCGTCGGTCGCGGCGATCGACACGTCGGCGAGCAGCCCGGCGACCAGTCCCGCGCCCACCGCCGGACCCTCCATCGCGGACACGATCGGCTTCGCGCAGTTGATGACGTTGTAGACCAGGTCACGGGCCTCGCGCAGCACGCGGATCCGGACCGCGAAGTCGTCGGCCATGTCCGAGACCAGGTCGAGGTCGCCGCCGGCGGAGAACACGCCGTCCGAGCCGCGGATGATCGCCACCCGCACGTCGGGGTCCCGGTCGACGGTCTGCCAGACGCCGGCCAGGTCGCGGTGGCCCTGGTGCCCGACGGCGTTGAGCCGGCCGGGCGCGGACATGGCTACCTCGAGGATCCCGTCGCCGAGGTCCTGGAAGCGCAGGCTGGGGTACTGAGTCGCGTAGTCGTCCACCCGCCCATGCTTACTCCAGGGCGCTGCCCAGCAGCCAGTACCCAGCGAAGTAGATCAGCTCCTTCTCGATCTCCCGCTCGTTGACCAGGTACCGGCGCAGGTCGGTGACCGCACTCGACTCGCCCGCGATCCACACGTACGGCTTCCCGTCGGGGAACTCGGTGCGCCGCACGGCCTCGCGCAGCAGCCCCGAGCGCCCGCCCCGGCACAGCCAGGTCATCCGCACGTCCGCGGCCGACTCCACCGGCAGCATCTCCGCCGCCGAGCCCACCTCGGCGAACGCCAGCACCTCGCGGCCGGCCGGCTGGGCCTCCAGGATGGCGCAGATCGCCGGCAGCGCGGTGTCGTCGCCGGCCAGCAGCAGCCAGTCGGTGTCCTCCGGCGGCTTGAACTCGTAGCCGAGGATCGGGGTGTGCCCGGCGTTCGGCCCGAGGACCGCCACCCGGTCACCCGGCCTCGCCGCGCCGGCCCAGGTGGAGCCTGGACCGGTGTCACCGTGCAGCACGATGTCGACGTCCAGTTCGCCGACTTCGGGACGCAGGTACCGGATCGTGTAGGTGCGCATGAAAGCCCGCTCGTCGAGGGGCATCGCGCGGTACTCGGCGTACCAGTCCTCGCCGTCGGGCACCACCGGCTCGGTCTGCCCGGGGAGCGGGAAGAACAGCTTGATCCGCTGGTCGAAGCCGCCGCTGACGCAGCGGGCGAGGTCGGGCCCGGCGAGGGTGAACCGCCGCAGGTGCGGGGTGAGCTGCCGGACGGCGACCACCTCGGCGCGGAAGAGGGTGTAGGACTGGCTCACGGAAGGCTCCAACCGCTGTGGACGAGGGGGGCGGCACGCCGGTCGCTGATCGAGCGCAGGATCTGCCCGGCGCGGACGGCGGTGGTGGACAGCAGGGACGACGAGATGCCGTGCGTGTGCTCGGTGCCGCCCTGCAGGTACAGGCCGGCCCGCAGCTCGGGATCGGTGCGGACGCGGTAGTCGCGGGCCACGACCGGCCGGTCCTGGTCGTCGCGGTGGCACAGCGCGCCGAGGTCGCCGAGCAGGCGCAGCGGGTCGGCCGGGCGGTAGCCGGTGGCGTAGACCAGCACGTCGCAGTCGAGCACGGTCTTCTCGTGCGTGGTCAGCGACTCGACGGTGGCGCGCACGCCGTCGCCGGTCTCCACGGCCTCGGCCACCCGGGAGACGTTGAACAGCCGCAGGCGTGGGGTGCCGAGCACCTTCTCCTGGTAGGTGCGGCGGTACAGCTCCTCGATGAGGTCGGTGTCGACGACCGAGTAGTTCGTGTTGCCGTGGTAGTCGAGCAGCATCTCCTTGACGTGCTCCGGCGCGGCGTAGAAGTGGTCCACCGCGTCCGGGTCGAACACCCGGTTGGCGAACGGCGAGTCGTCCGACGGGCTGTAGCCGTACCGGGAGAACACGCCGCAGACCTCGGTGTCCGGGAAGCGGTCGTGCAGGAACTTGGTGACCTCGGCGGCGCTCTGGCCGGCGCCGACGACCGCGACCCGGCGGGGTGGCGTGGTCAGCTGCTCGACGCGGGCCAGCAGGTCGCGGTTGTGCCACACCCGTTCGGACGGCGTCGCGCCGTCGGGCAGGTGCGGTTCGAGCCCGAGGCCGAAGACGAGGTTGCGGGCGCGGTAGGTCGTGGTGTCGGCGCCGTGCCGGGCGATCACGTCGAAGGCGGTGACGTCGCCGGCCTCGGTGACCGGGTCGACCGCGATGACCTCGCGCTGGTAGCGCACGGAGTCGGCGACGCGGGCGGCGGCCCACTCCAGGTAGTCGTGGAACTCGACCCGCAGCGGGAACAGGGACTTCTGGTTGATGAAGTCCATGAGCCGGTTCGAACTGTGCAGGTAGGACAGGAAGCTGAACCCGCTGGTCGGGTTCCGCATGGTGACGAGGTCCTTGAGGAACGAGACCTGCATGGTGGCGTCGTCGATGAGCATGCCGCGGTGCCAGCCGAACCGCTCCTGCTTCTCGAGGAACAGGGCGTCGGTCTGGTCGTTCTGCTCAGCGATCGCGATCGCCAGAGCCAGGTTCGAGGGTCCGAAGCCGATCCCGATCAGGTCGTACACCGGGCTCGCGTCGGGGGGTTGCTCTGGCATTACCGTCCTTCCCTCGGCTACTGCGGAGGTAAGCCTAACCTAATCGGTTACAGTAAGGGTAGGCTCGCTTCACCTGCGTTACAGGTCACAGTCGGCGGTAGAGGAGTGGACATGCGCGTGGTTCTGTTCGGGTACCAGACCTGGGGGTACCGGACGCTCGAGGCGCTGCTCGCGTCGGAGCACGAGGTCGCGCTCGCGGTCACGCACCCGGCCTCGAACCACGCGTACGAGTCGATCTGGGGCGACTCGGTGGCGGAGTTGGCGGAGGCGAACGGGGTGCCGGTGCTGCTGCGCAACCGGCCGGACGAGGACGTGGTGCGCGCGCTCAAGGACGCCGACCCGGACATCATCGTGGCGAACAACTGGCGGACATGGATCCCGCCGCACATCTTCGACCTGCCGCGCCTGGGGACCCTCAACGTGCACGACTCGCTGCTGCCCGCGTACGCCGGGTTCGCCCCGGTGATCTGGGCGCTGATCAACGGGGAGTCCGAGGTCGGCGTGACCGCGCACATGATGAACGAGACGCTGGACGCGGGGGACATCGTGCTCCAACGCGCGGTCCAGGTGGGTCCCAGGGACACGGCGACGGACCTGTTCCACCGGACGGTCGACCTGATCGGCCCGATCGTGACGGACGCGCTGGCGCTGATCGCGGCCGGCAGGCGGGACTTCGTGCCCCAGGACCGGACGCGGGCGAGCTTCTTCCACAAGCGGTCCATTGAGGACAGCCGGATCGACTTCGGTTGGCCGGCCGCGGACCTGGACCGGTTGGTGCGGGCGCAGTCGGACCCGTACCCGAACGCGTTCTGCTACCACGGGGAGACGCGGCTGCGGATCGTGTCGGCGGCGGTGTCGGAGTCGCGGTACGGGGGCACGCCGGGCCGGATCTTCATCCGGGAGGGCGACGGAGTGGCGATCGTGGCCGGCGCGGATGCCAGGTTCGGCCGCAACCACGCCCTCCTGGTCCAGCGAGTACGCCTCGATGACGGCACGGAACTACCCGCTACGGACTACTTCCGCACGATGGGCGGCTACCTGACCTCGCACCCGGCGTAGCCTCGGACGAGGATCGTCTCGCGGATATCCGGTTGGGTTCGGCGTGGCGCTTGGTTGGCGTCGGCAGGTGGACGGGATCATGGCCGAGACGCTGCCGAAACTGATCGGGGACCTCGCCGAGGACGCTGGATCAGCGGTGGCCGACCTCGACCTGTTGAGCGCCCGGTCCGGGCGGCTCAAGTTCGTTCACCTGCGGCGACTCGATGTCGTGGCGCAGGCGGTGTCGTGGGCGAAGGCGCTGCAGACTCACTACTGGCATCCGGACGAGGCCGTCAAACCCGGAGGTCGACATCCTCACTACGACGAAGACCTGATCGGCCGGCTGGTCGGTGCGATCGAGAAGTTCGAGGCGGACTGGAGCCGGTGGTTCGCCGGACCATCTGGGTCTGCGCGTGCCGGCGGGTCGGCAACTGGTGATCGGGCACCGGCGACAGGCCGATTCAGGGCTCGCTGAACACCTTGTCAGCCGCCCATGCGTTCGAGGAGGGACTTGGGGCGGAGGTCGGTCCAGTGTTGCTCTACGTAGGACACGCAGGCGTCGCGTGGTTCCGGGCCGTGGACGATGCGCCAGCCGGCGGGTACCTGGGCGAAGCTGGGCCACAGTGAGTGCTGTTCCTCGTGGTTGACGAGGACGTAGAACGGGCCGTCCTGGTCGTCGAACGGGTTGGTCATGTCACTCCTCCGGAGCTTGGGTGAGGATCGTGCGCAGGTCGGTGAGCAGGGACTCGATTCTGGTGCGGGTGAACAGGTCCGTTCGGTAGTGCAGGTAGCAGTCGACCGAGCCCTCGCCCGCCGGCTCGTAGCAGGAGAGGGTGAGGTCGGCTCTCGTCACGCCGGTGGGGATCGCCGTGCCGGGAACGGACAGGGTCGCCTTCTCGTGGTGGATCAGCATTACCTGCGGGGGAGTGGGGAGCAGGTCGGCCAACGGGACGTTCTGGTGGTCCAGGGCGTCCAGTGTGGTCTCCCGGATCCGGGTCAGCAGCTCGGGGAACGACGGATCGCCGGACGTGTCGGTGCGGAGGATCACCGTGTTCGCGAAGCAGCCGACCAGGGCGGTCAGGGACTCCTCGGTTCGGCCGGCCACCAGGGTGCCGATGGGCAGGTCGGTGCCTGCGCCGTGCCGGGTGAGCAGGCGGGCGAACGCGGCCTGGAGCACCATGAACAGGCTCGTTCCGGTTCTCGACGCCACCTCGTCGAGGCGACGGCGCAGGGGCTCCTCGATGACCAGGGGGGCGAAGTCGGCGGCGTCGCTGACCTCGTCGACCTCGCGGTCGGTGGGGAGGTGCAGGTGGGGGAGGTCGGCCAGGCGTGCCTGCCAGTACGCGCGTCGACGGTCGCCGTCGGTGGCGAGTAGGTCGGTCGACCAGGCGGCGTAGTCGGCGTACGTCACCGGGAGTGGGGTCCATTGTGGAGGCTGGCCGGCGCGGCGGGATTCGTAGGCGTGGGCGAGGTCGGTGAACAGGGGCACCACCGACCACTCGTCCACGGCGGCGTAGTGCATGGTGAGCACCAGGGTCGCGGTGTCGGCCAGCCAGTGTGCGCGGAACGGGGGCTCGACGGCGGGGTCCAGCGGGGTTGACGGTGGGGTGTCGTGGACCAACCTGGGCGGGGTGGCCGGGGTCAGGTGAGTGCCGACGAGCGTCCGGAGGGGCTCGTGGCGGGTGACGACATCGTCGATGGCGGCGGTCAGGGCGTCGAGGTCCGCGTCGGGTAGGGGGATGGCGAAGACGTGGTCGGGGGTGGTGTGGGCGAGCTGGTTGCGTTGTACGGGGGCCGCGGGGACGGGGGCGTCGTGCACGCGAGGTGTCAGGGTGGGGCGCGCCGCGGCGGCACCGGCGATGCGGCCGGCGAGGGTGGCGACGGTGGGGGCGTCGAAGACGTCGCGGATCGCCAGGTCCACGGCGAACGTGGCGCGGACCCGCGCGCACAGGCGCATCGCGGCCATGGAGTGGCCGCCCAGGGCGAAGAAGTTGTCGTGCACGCCGACCTCGGGGAGGTCGAGCACCTCGGCGAACACGGCGGCGAGCCGGCGCTCCTCGGGCGTGGTCGGACGTTCCGAGCCGGTCAGGGCGGACCAGTCGACGGCCGGCAGCGCGCGGCGGTCGAGCTTTCCGTTGGGGGTCAACGGGAGTGGGCCGTCGAGGGGCACCACCGTGGTCGGCACCATGTGTTCTGGCAGGAACTCCGCCAGGTACGCGCGCAGCTCCACCGGGTCGACCAGGCCGGTGGCGTAGGCGACCAGGCGCGCACCGTCGACGACCACGGCTGCCTGGCGGACGGACGGGTGCCGGGCCAGGGTGGCCTCGATCTCGCCGAGCTCCACCCGGAAGCCGCGGATCTTCACCTGGTCGTCGGAGCGGCCGTAGAAGTCCAGGACGCCGTCGCGGCGCCAGCGGGCCCGGTCGCCGGTGCGGTACATGCGGCTGCCCGGCGGACCGAACGGGTTGGCGACGAACCGGCCGGCGGTCATGGCGGGGCGGCCCAGGTACCCGCGCGCCAAGCCGCGGCCGGCGACGTACAGCTCGCCGATCACCCCCGGCGGCACCGGGCGGAGCGTCTCGTCCAGCACGTACACCCGGGTGTTCGGGTCCGGCACGCCGATCGGCACCTGGCCCGCCCAGCCGGGGTCGGCCTGCCAGAGGGTGGAGTTCACCGTCGCCTCGGTCAGACCGTACGCGGCCAGCACGTTCAGCCGGCCCGCCCAGCGGCCGATCAGGTCCGGCGGCACCGTCTCCGTGCCGACCAGGATCGTCGCGCCGGCCGGCAGCGTGCAGTCGGCGGGCAGCGCGGACACCAGTGACGGCGGCAGGATCAGGTGCGTGATCCGTTGGCGCTCCAGGAACTCCGACAGCGCGCGGCCCGCGGTCCGCACCTCCTCCGGCGCCAGCACGAGCGTGCCGCCGACGCACAGGGCCATGGTCAGCTCGAACACGGCGACGTCGAAGCCGATCGACGCGTACTGCAGCACCCGGCTGTCCTCGCGCAGGCGCATCCGGTCCACGGCGGTCGCGGCCAGCGAGGCGATGCCGTCGTGCGGGACCACGACGCCCTTGGGGCGCCCGGTGGAGCCGGACGTGTAGATCACGTACGCGGCCGAGTACAAACCGAACGGTCCGTTTTCCGGTGTGGACGGTTCGAGCTCGTCCAGTGGAACGGTGTCCAGCAGGATTCGTGGCACGCCGGTCTCCGGGATCTTCCCGGTCACCGGCTCGGTCGCGAGCACCAGACGGGCGCCGGCGTCCTCGAGCTGGTAGGCGATCCGGTCCGCCGGATGACTCAGGTCCAGCGGCAGGTATGCCGCCCCCAGCTTCACCACCGCCAGCACCGCGGCCACCAGCTCCGCCGACCGGGGTACGGCCACGCCGACCACGTCCTCCGGCCCGATCCCGTGCCGCAGCAGCAAAGAAGCGATCCGGTTCGAACGGGCGTCCAGCTCCGCGTAGGTCCAGCTGAGCGAACCGTCCACGACCCCCTCGGCGTCCGGTTTCGCCGCCACGCGGCGGGCGAACAGCTCCGGCATGGTCAGCTCGGGCACCACGCGGTCGGTGTCGTTGAAGCCGACCACCACGTCGTGCCGCTCGGCCGCCGTCCGAAGGTCCACAGCGGACAACGGCGCGGCCGGGTCGGCGACCACGGCGGCCAGTAGGGTGACCAGCCGGGAGCCTAGAGCGGCCACGGTCGAGGCGTCGAACAGGTCGGTCGCGTACTCCAGGCGGCACTCGACCCGCCCGCTCGCGGTGTGCTCGGCGAAGCTGAACACCAGGTCGAACTTCGCGGTGTGGCTGTCGAAGGCCACCGGCTCCGCGGTCAGGCCGGGCAGCTCCAACCACTCGGAACCGACGTTGTGGTAGCCGACCATCACCTGGAACAGCGGGTTGCGCGACAGCGAGCGCTCCGGGTTGAGCCGCTCCACCACCGCCTCGAACGGCACGTCCGCGTGCGAGAACGCGGCCAGGTCGACGTCCTTCACCGTCGCCACCAGCTCGGCGAACGACTCCGCGCCGGACACGGGAGTGCGCAGCACCAGCGTGTTCACGAAGAACCCGACCAGCTCGTCCAGCGCGCCGTCCACCCGGCCGGCGATCGGCGCCCCGAGCGGAAGGTCCGCACCCGCTCCGACCCGGTGCAGCAGCGCCGCGACCCCCGCGTGCAGCAGCATGAACATGCTCGCGCCGGTCTCGGCGGACAGGTCGCGCAGGCCCTCGCTCACCTCGGGCGGCAGCGTGACCAGCTCCTCCGCGCCCCGGAAGGACGGGCGGGCCGGGCGCGGCCGGTCGGTCGGCAGGTCCAGCTCGCGGGGCGCGCCGTCGAGCACGCGCTGCCAGTGGTCCAGCTGCTGGCCCGCCAGGTCGCCGAGCAGGCGGCGTTGCCAGAGCGTGTAGTCGGCGTACTGCACGGGCAGCGGTGCCCAGTCCGGGGCGGCACCGGTGAGACGGGTCCGGTAGGCGGCCGCGAGGTCACGCAGGAACGGGCGGTCGGACCACTCGTCGGTGGTGATGTGGTGCAACAGGACCACGACCACGTGCTCCACCTCGGACACCCGGCCGACCGTGACCCGCAGCGGCAGCTCGGTGGCCAGGTCGAACGGGCGTTCCACCTCGGCCTGGACGTCGAGGTCGGCGACGACCTCGACCGGGACCGCAGGGTCGGCCAGGACCCGCTGGTACGGCGTGCCGTCCCGGTCGACGAACACCGTCCGCAGGGCCTCGTGCCGGGCCACGACGTCGGCGAGCGCGGCGCGCCACGCGTCGAGGTCGAGCCGACCGCGCAGCCGGAACACCAGCGGGAAGTTGTAGGCCGCGCCCCCGCCCTCCAGCTGTTGGATGACCCAGAGCCGTTGCTGCGCATGGGACAGCGGCACCTCCGCCGGCCGCTCCACCGGGACCAGCGGCGGCCGGGACGCCGCCCCGGCCGCGTCGACCCGCGCGGCCAGTTCGGCGACGGTCGGCGCCTCGAACAGGTCCCGGATCGCCAGGTCGACGTCCAGGGCCGAGCGCGCCCGGCTGACCAGGCGGGTGGCGAGCAGCGAGTGCCCGCCCAGCTCGAAGAACCCGTCGTCCACCCCGACCGCCGGCACGCCGAGCACCTCGGCGAACAGCCAGCACAGCACCTCCTCGGTGCGGGTGGACGCCGCCCGACCCCGGGCCGGGTCGAGTGACGGGGCCGGCAGCGCGCGCACGTCGAGCTTGCCGTTGACGGTCAGCGGCAGGTGGTCCACCGGCACGACCGCGGCCGGCACCATGTAGTCCGGCAGCCGTTCCCTCAGGTACTCGCGCAGGCCGTCCCCGCCGGGCACGACGTAGGCGACCAGCCGTTTGGAGGCACCCGCGTCGACCGCGACGACCGCGGCCTGGGTGACCTCGGGGTGCGCGGCCAGCACGGCCTCGACCTCGCCCAGCTCCACCCGGTAGCCGCGGATCTTCACCTGGTCGTCGGTGCGGCCGAGGAAGTCCAGGTTCCCGTCCGGCCGGCGCCGCACCAGGTCGCCGGTGCGGTACATGCGGTCGCCGGGCGTCCCGAACGGGTCGGCGACGAACCGGCCCGCGGTCAGCCCCGGCCGGTCGTGGTAGCCGCGGGCCAGGCCGATGCCGGCGATGTACAGCTCACCGGGCGCACCCGGCGGCACCGGGCGCAGCCGGGCGTCCAGCACGTAGCCCCGGGTGTTCCAGATCGGCCGGCCGACCGTGGGCGAGTCGGAGTCCTCAGTGGACGCACCGAGGGTGTTGATGGTGTACTCGGTCGGCCCGTACAGGTTGTAGCCGTGGGTGCCGCGCGTGTCGCGGAGCCGCCGCCACACCGCCTCCGGCACCGCCTCGCCGCCGAGCAGCACCAGCGGCGGCACGTGCCCTTCGAGCAGGCCCTCCTCGAACAGCAGCTGCGCGTACGTGGGCGTGACGTTGACGACGTCGATCCGGTGTTCCGCGCAGTAGTCGACCAGCGCGGTCGCGTCCCGGCGCAGCTCCTCGTCGCAGACGTGCACCTCGTGGCCCTCGACGAGCCACAGCAGCTCCTCCCACGACATGTCGAACGCGAACGACACGGTGTGCGCGATCCGCAGCCGTCGCCCCGCGGCCGCGACCGTCGGCCCGAAGATCTCCGCGCGGTGGTTCAGCTGCATGTTCGTCAGCCCGCGGTACGGGGTGACCACGCCCTTCGGTCGCCCGGTCGACCCGGACGTGTAGATCACGTACGCCGGGTGGTCCAGGGAGAACCGCTCGGTGATCTCCCCACCCGGCAACGACTCCAGGTCGACCTCGTCCAGCCGCACCGCGTCCCCCGACAGCGCCGGGTCCACAGTGGACATTGACAGCAGGCACACCGGTGCGGTGTCGTCGACCATCAGCCGCAGCCGCTCCACCGGATGGTCCAGGTCCAGCGGCAGGTACGCCGCACCCGTGCGCAGCACCGCGAACAGTGCCACGACCATCTCGATCGACCGAGGCAACGCCAGCGCCACCACGGTCTCCGGCGCCGCGCCCCGAGTCAGCAGCAGCCGGGCCAGCCGGTTGATCCGGGAGTCCAGCTCCGCGTAGGTCAGCCTGACGTCACCGAACACCAACGCGACCTCGTCCGGCGTGCGGGCGGCCTGCGCGGCCAGCATCTCGGCGACGGTCGTCTCCGGCACCGGATGCCGGTTCGCCTCCCACTCGGCGGCCAGGAGAGCCTTTTCCGCCGGCAGCAACAGGTCCAGCTCGCCCACCCGCGCCGCCTGGTCCTCGACGAGCCGGTCGAGCAGCGCGGTGAAGCGGGTCAGGTAGCCGGCCGCGGTGTCGTCGTCGAACACGTCCGGGCGGTACTCCAGCTTGACCGTCAGGGTCTGGCCCGGCGTGACGACCAGGGTCAGCGGGTAGTGCGTGGCGTCCACGCCGGTCATCGCGGTGATGCCGTGCCGGTCGCGCAGCGCGGTGAACGCGTCGGCGTCGACGAAGTTCTGCAGCACGTACAGCGTGTCGAACAGCACCGGGTGCCCGGCCAGCTGTTGCAGCTCACCCAGCCCGAGGTACTCGTGCGGCATCAGCGCGGTCCGCTGGTCGTGCACGCGCCGCACCAGCCCGGCGACCGTCTCGTGTGGATCGAGCGTGACCCGGACCGGAACCGTGTTGAGGAACAACCCGATCGCACTGTCCACATCGGGCACCTCGGGCGGTCGTCCGGCGACCGTGCTGCCGAACACGACGTCGCCGCGCCCGGTCGTACCAGCCAGCACCAACGCCCACGCCGCGTTGAGCAGCGCGTTCAGCGTCACCCCGGCGTGCCGGGCCGCGTCCCGCAGCCGGCCGGCGTCCAGCTCGGCCAGCTGGCGGCGCGGGATCACCGGCCGCATCGCCAGGTCCGCCCGGCCGACCAGGGTCGGCTCGGCGAGCCCGGCGAGCGGGGCCCGCCACGCCGCCCGCGCCGCATCGGTGTCCTGAGTGGACAGCCAGACGAGGTAGTCGCGGTACGAACCGGGTTCCGGCAGCCCGGTCGGGTCGCCGCCGCGGTCGTACAGGGACAGCAGCTGGTCCAGGAAGTGGCTCTGCGACCAGCCGTCCCACAGGATCAGGTGGTGGGTGGTGAGCAGCCGGTCACCGCCGTCGAGCCGGATCACGGTCATCCGGAACAGCGGCGGGGCCGCGAGGTCGAACCGCCGGGCACGGTCCGCGGCGGCGACCTCCTCGGCCCGGGTCGCCTGGTCCGGCTCGCCGGTCAGGTCCACGACCTCGACCGGCACCTCGGGCGCGGCGGCCACGAACTGGACCGGCACCGGCACGCCGTCGCTGGTGAACCCCGCCCGCAGGCTCGGGTTGCGGGCCACCAGCGCCGCCGCCGCGGCCCGCAGCGCGTCGACGTCGAGCCGGTGGTCCAGGTCCAGCGCGCCCTGTGCGGTGTAGACGTCCAGTTCGGCGGTGTCGTAGCTGGCGTGGAAGAGCAGACCCTCCTGCAGCGGCGACAGCGGCCAGATGTCCTCGACCGGCTGCCCGGCCAGGGCGCGCACCCGCTCGACGGTGTCCCGGTCGAGCGGCACCAGCGACCCCAGCTCATCCAGCGCGGCCAGCCAGTGGTCGACGATCGCGTGCACGTCGGCGTCGTCGAGCCGCCCGCCATCCCACGTCCACGCGGCCCGCAGCCGAGGCCCGTCCGGGGTCTGCGCGCACAGCGCGTTCAGCTCCAGCAGGTGCGACATGCCGAGGTCGCCGTCCGGGGCGATCGCCAACCCCTCCGGCGCGGGCGCCCAGTCCTGGTCCTCGGCGGCGGGGAACCGGCCGAAGTAGTTGACCAGCACCTGCGCCCGCGACGCACCCGCGAGCAGCGGCGCGGTCTGCGCGTTCAGGTGGCGCAGCAGGCCGTGCCCGAGCCCGTGGTCCGGGGCCGCCCGCAGCGCCCGCCGCACGAGCCGCCGCTGCGCGCCGAGATCCGGCGTGGACGCGAGACGCACCGGCTGGACGCTGGTGAACCAGCCGACCGTGCGGGACAGGTCGTGGTCGCCCTCCCGGCCGTGCCGCTCGACGTCCACCAGCAGGTCTCGGTCCGACCCCCAACGGGTGACCGCGACCCGCAGCGCGGTGATCAGCAGCTCGGTCGGCTCCCGGAGCAGGGCCTCGGTGTCGGCGACGGACAGCTCGACGACGCGGCTCCGGCTGTCGCGCACCACTCCGGGTCGCGTGTCGGGTACGAGGTCGGCCCCGGGGGCGAGGGTCTCGGTCCAGTGCGGCAGCTCGGCCAACCGGTGCGGGGCGTGCGCCTGCGCGACCAGGTCACGGGCGAACCGCCGCAGCGACGTGCCGACCGGGGCCAGTTCCTCCCCGGCCCACGCGGCGGCCAGGTCGCCGAACAGGATCCGCCAGGACACGCCGTCGACCACCAGGTGGTGCGCGACCAGCAGCAGCCGGCCCGGCTCCGTGCCCGCGTCGAACCAGACGGCCTGGAGCACCACACCGGCCTCCGGGTCGAGCCGGTCGGCCGCGGCGTCGGCCTCCGCCGCGAGGTCCGCGGTCGCCGGCACCCGGCGCGGCGTGATCTCGGCGTCGGGCAGGGACTCCAGGGACCACAGCTCCGGCGTGACCCGCACGAGCCGCTGCCGCAGCCCGTCGTGCCGGTCCAGCACCGCCCGGAGCGTGCGGGTGATCCCCTCGACGGTGGCGCCAGCCGGGGTCCGTACCAGCATCGGCAGCGTGAACCGCCCGATCGGCCCGCCGCGCTCCCGCAGGTGGTGCACCACCGGCAGCGGCGGGATGTCCCCGACACCGTCCTCGTCGGCGATCGGCGCGGGCGCGGGGGACAGGGCGGCCAGCGCGGCCGGCGTGCGGTGGGTGAACACGTCCCGGGGACTCAGCTCGATCCCGGCCGCTCGGGCACGGGTCGACACGCTGATCGACAGGATGCTGTCGCCGCCGAGCGCGAAGAAGTCCTCGTCCGGGCCGACCCGGTCGACCTTGAGCACCTCGGCGAACACGTCGCACAGCACCCGTTCCCGCTCACCGCCGGCGTCCCGAACGGGCGGGCGTGGCACCGAAGGCGCGGGCAGCGCGTTCCGGTCGAGCTTCCCGCTGGGCGTCACCGGCATGGCGTCCAGCGCCACCAGCGTGTCCGGGACCAACGGCGCCGGCAGCCGTTCCGCGAGCCAGGCGAGCACCGCCGCGGTGTCCGCGGTGGCCGGGGTGACATAGCCGACCAGCCGCGCGCCGCCCGGACCGTCGGTGCGGGCCAGTGCCGCCGCACCGGTGACCCCGGGCGCCGAGGCCAGCGCGGCCTCGACCTCACCCAGCTCCACCCGGTTCCCCCGGATCTTGACCTGCCGGTCGGCCCGGCCCAGGTACACCAGGGCGCCGCCGTCCAGGCGAACCAGGTCACCGGTCCGGTACATCCGCTCACCCGGCGCGCCGAACGGATCGGCCACGAACCGGCTCGCGGTGAGCCCCGGCCGGTCGTGGTAGCCGAGGGCCAGCTGCGCACCGGCCACGTACAGCTCGCCCGGCTCCCCGGGAGGCGTCGGCCGCAGGTAGTGGTCCAGCACGTACAGCCGGGTGTTGGCCACCGGCAGCCCGATCGGCACGGTCCCGCCGGACGCCGTGCCGTCGTGGCGCCACCACGAGACCTGCACCGCGGCCTCGGTCGGCCCGTACACGTTGGAAAGCGGCCCGCCCCACCGGTCGGCGACCGCCGCCGGCAGCGCGTCGCCGCCGCCGAACACCCGCAGCCGCGCCGGGTCAACCCCGGCCTCGAGCAGCGCCGGCAGCATCGCGGACACGGTCAGCAGCGTGGTCACACCGTGCTCGCGGATGGTCGCCGCGAGCCGCGCCGGATCGCGGTGCGCGTCCCGCTCGGCGAGCACGACCGAGGCGCCCGAGGTGAGCGGCCACAGGATCTCCAGCAGCGCCGGGTCGAAGCTCGCCGAGATCTGGTGCAGCACCCGGTCGTCCGCGCCGAGCGGGAACTCCCGCCGCAGCCAGGTCAGCTGGTTGACGATCGCCCGGTGCGGCACCGGAACGCCCTTGGGCCGCCCGGTCGACCCGGACGTGTAGATCAGGTACGCGACGTGCTCCGGCGACACCGGTGTCCCGCCGGCCGGTCCGCCCCGTGCCGCCCGCACGTCCTCGGCGGTGAGCACCGCCGCCGCCCCCGAGTCGGCCAGCATCAGCGACCGCCGCTCGGCCGGGTAGTCGACGTCCACCGGCAGGTACACCGCACCCGCCCGCAGCACGCCGAGCAGCGCCACCACCAGCTCCACCGACCGCGGCACCGCCACCGCCACGACGACACCCGGTCCGGCCTCCAGCCGGTGCGCGACCGCCCCCGCCCAGTCCAGCAGCTCGCGGTACGTCAGCCGCTCGTCGCCGACGACCGCGATCGCGTCCGGGGTCCGCGCCGCCCGCTCGGCGACCAGCTCGGCGACCGTCACCGGCGGCACCGCCAGCTCGGGCCCGGCCAGCGGCTCGGTCACCGCCAGGTCGAGGTGCGCCACCGGCCGCCTCGGCTCGGCGGCCACAGTGGACAGCAGGTGCGTCAGCCACTCGGCGATCCGCCGCACCCGGGCGTCGTCCAGGCGCGCGGCGTCGTACTCGAACCGCACCCGCAGGGACTCGCCGGGGAACACCACCAGCGCCAGCGGGTAGTGGCCCTCGCCGACATCGGTGACCTCGCCGACCTCGATCGTGCCGGCCGGGTCGCTCAGCCGCCCGCCAGCGGGGAAGTTCTCGAACACCACCAGCGTGTCGAACAGCTCCGGCAGCCCCGCGATCCGCTGCAGCTCCCCGAGCCCCAGGTAGTGGTGGTCCGACAGGTCCGCCTGCGCGCCCTGCAACGCCGCCAGCACCTCGGCCACCGGCTGCCCGGGCGCCCACCGCATCCGGACCGGCAGCGTGTTCGCGAACAACCCGACCATCGACTCCACGCCGTCCACATCGGACGACCGGCCGGACACCGTGGTACCGAACACCACGTCCGCCCGCCCGGTGAGCCGGCCCAGCAGCAGCCCCCACGCGCCCTGCACCAGCGTGTTCACGGTCAGGTCGTGCGCACGGGCCCGCCCGGCGAGCCGCGCGGTCAGCTCCGCCGGCAGCTCGATATCCACCCGCCCCGGCTCGTGCCGTCCGGCCGGCCGCGTGCCGGGCAGCAGCGTCGGACCGTCCAACCCGGACAGCTCGGCCCGCCAGGCCGCGCGGGCCGCGTCCCGGTCCAGGCCGGCGAGCCACTCGTGGTAACGCCGGTACGGGGTGACCGGCGGCAGGGCCGGCGGGTCGCCGTGCGGGGCGTAGAGCGCGAGCAGCTCCCGCAGCAGGATCGCGCCCGACCAGCCGTCGGCGGCGATGTGGTGCATGGTGAGCACCAGCCGGCTCCGGCCCGTGCCCACGACCAGCGTTGCCCGCAGCAACGGCGCCTGACTCAGGTCGGTCCCGGCCGCGCGCTCCTCGGCCGCGACCAGCACCGGATCGCCGGTGGTCTCCCGCCACGGCACCGTCACCCGCTCGGCGATGACCTGCTCGACCCGCCCGTCGTCGCGCTGCCCGAACGACGCCCGCAGCGGCGCGTGCCGGTCCACCACCCCCTGCACCGCCCGGCGCAACGCGGCCGGGTC
This sequence comes from Actinophytocola gossypii, assembly GCF_025165815.1. Taxonomy (GTDB): domain Bacteria; phylum Actinomycetota; class Actinomycetes; order Mycobacteriales; family Pseudonocardiaceae; genus Actinophytocola; species Actinophytocola gossypii. The sequence continues at coordinate 67,747 of NZ_JAFFZE010000018.1, forward strand.
GACCTCGCCGACCAGCTCGATCGTCTGCTGGGCCAGGTACACGTCGTCGGCGTCCTGCGCGTGGAAGAAGAACCCCTCCTGCAACGGCGTCGCCGGCAGCACACCGGCCTCGTGATCGTCCGCGGGCGCGGCCACCGCGACCGGCTCCGCCACCTCGGCGAGCGCCGCGACCGTGCGCAGCCGGAACACCGCACGCGGGGTCACCCGCAGCCCGGCCGCGCGGGCCCGGGTCACCAGCTGGATCGCCACGATGCTGTCGCCGCCCAGCTCGAAGAAGCTGTCCCGCACCCCCACCGACGGCAGCTCCAGCACCTCGGCGAACACCCCGGCCAGCACCCGCTCGGTCTCCGTGCTCGGCGCCGCGTCCCCGGCCAGCCCAGCCCAGTCCGGGTCGGGCAGCGCCCGCGCGTCCAACTTCCCGTTGGGTGTCAACGGAAGCCGACCGTCCACTGTGACCACCGCGGACGGCACCAGGTACTCCGGCAGCCGCTCCGCCGCGTACCCGCGCACGTCCCGCGGCTCCCCGCCGACCACGTACGCCACCAGCCGCGGCCGCCCGCGCTGGTCGGTACGCGCCAGCACCGCGGCCTGCCGGACGTCCGGGTGGCGCAGCAGCACGCTCGCCACCTCGCCCGGCTCCACCCGGTGCCCTCGGATCTGCACCTGCGCGTCCGAACGCCCAAGGAACTCCAGGTTCCCGTCCGCGCGCCAGCGCACCCGGTCGCCCGTCCGGTACATCCGCGCCCCGGCCGGCCCGAACGGGTCGGCCACGAACCGCCCCGCGGTCAGCCCGGGCCGCCCCCGGTACCCCCGCGCCAGCCCACGCCCGCCGACGTACAGCTCACCGACGACCCCCACCCCGACCGGCCGCAGCGCGCCGTCCAGCACGTACAGCCGCGTGTTCGGGTCCGGGCCGCCGATCGGCACCGGTCCCGACCAGCCGGGCTCCGCGAGCCACAGCGTCGAGTTCACCGTGGCCTCGGTCAGCCCGTACGCGACCACCACGCGCTGGGTCGGCGCCCAGCGCGCCACCAGTTCCGCCGGCACCGACTCGGTGCCCACCACCAGCACCGCGCCCTCGGGCAGCCGGCACTCCGGCGGCAGCGCGGCCACCAGCGACGGCGGCAGGATCATGTGCGTCGCCCCGTGCTCGGCCAGGTACCCGGTCAGCTCCGGCCCCGCGACCCGGCGCTCCTCCGGAACCAGCACCACCCGCGCACCGGTGCCGAGCGCCATGCACAAATCCCACACGGCCACGTCGAACCCCACCGAAGCGAACTGCGCCACCCGGCTCTCCGCCGACACCCCGAGCCGCCGCACCGCCGTCGCGACCAGGCTCCCGATCCCGTCGTGGGTGACCACGACCCCCTTGGGCCGCCCGGTCGACCCGGACGTGTAGATCACATACGCCGCCGCGTCCAGCGGAGTCGAGATGTCGACACGTGGGCAAGGCGACGAATCCACCGTGTACAGCAGCACCGCCCGCCCGGGCACCGCACCGGCGAGGTCCGAGTTCGTGAGGATCACTCGCGCGCCGGCGTCGGACACCATGTACGCCAGTCGTTCCGCCGGGTGGTCGAGGTCCAGCGGCAGGTACGCCGCGCCCGCCTTCATCGTCGCCAGCAGCGCCACCACCAGCACCGGCGCCCTCGGCAACGCCACCGCCACGACGTCCTCCGGCCCGACGCCGTGCTCGACCAGCAGCCGCGCCACCCGGTTCGCCGCCGCGTCCAGCTCCGCGTAGGTCAGCACCGAGTCCTCGCACACCAGCGCGACCGCGTCCGGTGTCGCCAGCACGTGCCGCTCGAACGCCGCCGGCCAGGTCACCTCGTCGGCGTCCACCGGATCGTCACCCAACGCCAGGATTCGGGAACGCTCGTCGGAAGGCACCAGCTCGACCGTCCGCAGTGGCACGTCCGGTGTGGACACCAGCGCGTCGAGTACCGCCAGCAGTCCGTGCTCGTGCGCGGCCAGCTCCGCCTGCCCGCACACCGCCGCGTCCGCGTCCAGGTCCAGCAGGCTCTCCCCGCCCGGCTGGTCGATCACGTTCACCGCGAGATCGCCGACCGGACCCGGCCACACGTCGTGCAACATGGTCGCCGTGTCGCCGAAGGCCAGCTCGCCGGTGTACCCGATGACGTTCACCGTCGGCCCGACCAGCCCGCCGACCTCCTCGCCGGCACCCAGCTCGCGGGCCAGCTCCTCGGCCCGGAACCGGTTGTGCGCCACCACGTCCGCCACCTCGCCGGCCACCGAGGCCAGCAGCGCGGACAGCGGCGCCGCCGCGTCCACCCGAACCCGCAGCGGCAGCACGTTCGACGCCATCCCCGGCACCCCGAACGCCGCGGCACCGACCCGTCCGGTCACCGGCAGGCCGAGCACCACGTCGTCGTCGCCGGTCGCCCGGTGCACGTAACCCGCCACCGCCGCGACCAGCACCCGCGACGGCCGCACCCCCGCCCGCGCCGCGAACTCCCGCAGCCGCGCGGTCCGCGCCGCGTCCAGCAGCACCCGCCGCCGCTCGATCCGCCTCGTCGGCGCCGCGGCCCTCGGCAGCAGCCGCGACGGCGCGGGCGCGTCCGCGAACCGCGCCAGCCAGTAGGTCCGATCGGCGTCATGAGCCGCGCTCGCCCGGTACTCGGTTTCGCCGTCGACCAGCCGGGACAGCGTCCAGTCCGGCGAACCGGCGCCGTCCGAGGCGTACAGCGCTGCCGCGCGCCGGCACAGCAGCATGATCCCGACCCCGTCGATGACGATGTGGTGGTACCGCTGGTGCCACCACACCCGCTCGCCGGGCAGCCGGATCAGCACGTGCCGGTACAGCGGACCGGAAGCCAGGTCCATCGGCCGCGCCCGGTCCTGCGCGATCCAGGCCAGCGCGTCGGCCTCCGACGGCTGGTCCAGCACCTCGACGGAAACGTTTGCGGGCGCCGTGACCTGGACCGGCGCGCCGTCCCGAACCTCGAACCGCACGTGCAGGCACTCGGCCTCGCGCAGCGTCCGGACCACCGAGTCCAGCAGCCGGTCGAGGTCGACCGGACCGCGGAGCTCCAGGTAGACCGCGATGTTGAACGCGGTCGTGTCTGGCTCGAGTTGTTGTGCGTACCAGACGCCGGCCTGGGCGCCGGTGAGCGGCAGCCCCATCACGACTTGTCGAGCAGCGGCACGAACTCGTCGATGGCGTAGGGGATGCTCAGCACCGTGTTGAACGAGAGCGCGGCCCCGATCGGCGGTTCGGCGTAGGGCACGAACATCGCCCGGTCCTCCTTGGCCACGGCGAGGCCCTGGAACACCGGATCGGCCCTGACCCGCTGCTCGGCGGTCGGGTCGGCGGTGAGGAACACCAGCAGATCGGTGTCGATCAGGTCGCCGCGCTCGGTGGAGACCTCGGCGGCGTTGTTGTCCCCGGCCGCCTCGTTGATCGCGTCCGGGACCACAAAGCCCATCTCGGTCATGAAGACCGCCTTCGGGTCGGTCTCCTGGAACACCGCGTACTGACCCGGTTGGAACGGGTCGACCACCGCGACGGTTCGCCCCGCCCACTCCGGGTGATCCTCGCGCACGGCCGCGAACCGGTCGTCGATGCCGGCGATCAGGTCCTCGACCTCGTCGGCCCTGCCGAGCGCCTGCCCGGCCATCCTGGTCATCTCCTGCCACGGCGCGCCGTAGTCCGGGAAGTCCTTGGGCTGCCCGACCACCGGCGCGATCTTGGACAGCTCGTCGTACTGCTCCCGGGACATGCCCGAGTACAGCGCGAGGATCAGGTCCGGCTTGAGGTTGAGGATCTTCTCCTTGTTGAAGTCGTCCCGCTCGCCGACGACCTCCGGCAGGTCCTCGCCCCAGAGCTCCTTGGTCCACGGCCACTGCCCGTACGGGCGCTCCTTGAACCAGTCGATCGCCCCGACCGGCTTGACCCCCAGCGCCAGCACCGCGTCGTGGTCGGACAGGCCGAGCGTGACGACCCGCTTCGGCTCGGCGGAGATCGTGGTCGTGCCGTACTTGTGCTCGACCGAGACCGGGAACACCGAGCCGGCCGGCGTCTCGTTCGCCGGCGGGGCGTCGGCGGCCTGCTCGTCGACCCCGCAGCCGACGATCGTCAGCAGCAGGGTGAGCGGGACCAGCGTGCGCAGGAGGGACATCGTTTCCTCTTCGTGCGGCGGGGACCGAGTTAAGTTAGGCGAACCTTACCCCAGCGGCACCCTGATGAGGTATACCTACCCTAAGTAGGACCAGTAGGGTGAGCCACATGCGCGGGACCCGAGTGCGGCTGCTCGCGGTCTCCTTGGCCGTGCTCCTCGTGCTGTGCGTGCTGTCGCTCGCGATCGGCACCCGGTTCGTCCCGCCGAACGACGTGCTGCCCGCGCTGTTCGGGCACGGCGCCGGTGACATCGAGGCCCTGATCTGGGGTGTCCGGCTGCCCAGGACGCTGCTCGCGTTGCTGGTCGGCGCGGCGCTCGGGCTCGCCGGCGCGGTCATGCAGGCGCTGACCCGCAACCCGCTCGGCGACCCGGGGCTGCTCGGCATCAGCGCGGGCGCGGCGTTCGGCATCGTGGTCGCGGTCGCCGCGCTCGGCGTCACCTCGCTGTACGGCTATCTCGGCGCCGCGTTCGTCGGGGCCGCGATCGCGAGCGCGGTCGTGTACGTGCTCGGCAGCGCGGGCCGGGGCGGGGCGACCCCGGTGAAGCTGGCGCTCGCCGGGGTGGCGATCACCGCGCTGCTGACCTCGCTGACCTCGGGGCTCACGCTGGTGTACCCGGAGGCGCTGAACCGCTACCGGTTCTGGGCCGCCGGGTCGCTCGCCGGGCAGGACTCCGGTGTGGTCGTCCGGGCACTGCCGTTCCTGCTGGTCGGGATCGTGCTGGCGCTGGCGATGGCCGGCGCGCTGAACAGCCTGTCGCTCGGTGACGACGTCGCGGTGGCGCTCGGGCGGCGGGTCCGGCTGGTGCGGGTGCAGGGGGTCGTGGCGATCACCCTGCTCACCGGCGTCGCGGTGGCGGTGGTCGGGCCGATCGTGTTCCTCGGGCTGGTCGTGCCGCACGTGGCGCGCGCGGTGACCGGGCCGGACCAGCGCTGGCTGATGCCGTTCGCGATGGTGCTGGCGCCGGTGCTGCTGCTGGCCGCGGACATCGTCGGCCGGGTGATCGCCCGGCCGGGGGAGACCGAGGTGGGGATCGTCGTGGCGTTCGTGGGGGCACCGTTCTTCATCGCGCTGGTCCGCCGGCGCAGGCTGGCGGAGCTGTAGATGGCGGCGCTGACCACGGTCCGGCTGACCACGCCGCCGGTGTCCTGGGTCGTGCGGCCGAGGCTGCTCGCGGTGTCGGTGGCGCTGTGTTGCGCCGGGTTCCTGCTGTTCTGCCTCGGCATGACCGTCGGCGACTACCCGCTGAGTCTCGGGCAGGTGCTGGCCGCGCTGGTCAGCGAGGGCTCCTACTACGACCAGGTGGTGGTCTACGACTGGCGGATGCCGCGCGCGCTCGTCGGCCTGCTCGTCGGGATCGCGTTCGGCATGGCGGGTGCGCTGTTCCAGACCATCACCCGCAACCCGCTCGCCAGCCCGGACGTCATCGGCATCTCGGCCGGCGCGACGACCGCCGTGGTCGCCGGGATCGTGCTCGGCTTCGGCGCCGGGATCGGCACCCAGACGCTGGGCCTGGCCGGCGGGGTCGGCGCCGCGCTGACGATCTACCTGCTGGCCTGGCGGCGCGGCACCACCGGGTACCGGATCGTGCTGGTCGGTGTCGGGGTGGCGTGGATGTGCACGTCGGCGACCGGGTACCTGCTGGCGCGGGCGAAGCTGCACGAGGCGCAGGCGGTGGTCGGCTGGATGGTCGGCAACCTGAACGACGCCACCTGGGGCCGGGTCGTGCCGCTGCTGGTGTCGATGGCCGTGCTGGTGCCGATCGCGGTGGTGCTCGGCGGCTGGCTGCGCACGCTGAGTCTCGGCGACGACGTCGCGGTCGGTCTCGGCACGCCGGTGCAGCAGGCGCGGCTGGTGCTGCTGCTGAGCGGTGTCGGCCTGGTCGCGTTCGGCACCGCGGCGGCCGGGCCGGTGGCGTTCGTCGCCCTGTCGGCGCCGCAGATCGCGAAGCGCCTGGCCGGCTGGCCGGTGCCGCCGCTGGTCACGTCCGGGTTCGCCGGTGCGGTGATCGTGCTCGGCGGTGACCTGGTCGCCCGCTCGATCCTGCCCGGCACCCAGCTCCCGGTCGGCGTGGTCACCGGCGCGCTGGGTGCCCCGTTCCTGCTCTGGCTGCTGACCAGGGCCAACCGAGCCGGCTCAGGAGGATGACGTGACCGGATTACGTGCCGATGGCCTCCGCCTCGCCTACGACGACCGGGTCGTGGTGCCCGACCTGTCGCTGACGGTGCCCGAGGGACGGATCAGCGTCATCGTCGGCGCGAACGCGTGCGGCAAGTCCACCCTGCTGCGCGCCCTGGCCCGCCTGCTCACCCCGAAGGCGGGCTCGGTACACCTGGACGGCCGCTCGATCCACGGCATGCCGACCCGCGATGTGGCGCGCCGGCTGGGCATCCTCCCGCAGGCCCCGGTCGCGCCCGAGGGCCTGACCGTGATCGACCTGGTGACCAGGGGCCGGTCGCCGCACCAGAGCTGGTGGCGCCAGTGGTCGTCGGCGGACGAGACCGCGGTCACCGGTGCCCTGCGCGCGACCGGTCTGACCGACCTGGCCGACCGCCCGGTCGACGAGCTGTCCGGCGGCCAGCGCCAGCGCGCGTGGATCGCGATGGCGGTCGCCCAGGAGACCCCGGTCCTGCTGTTGGACGAGCCGACGACGTTCCTGGACCTCGCGCACCAGATCGACGTGCTGGACCTGGTGGTCGACCTGAACCGCCACCAGGGCCGCACGGTGGTCATGGTGCTGCACGACCTGAACCAGGCGTGCCGCTACGCCGACCACGTCATCGCGATGAAGGCCGGCCGGATCGTCACCCACGGCACCCCGGCCGACGTCGTCACCCCGGACCTGGTGTCCGAGGTCTTCGACGTCACCTGCCAGATCGCCACCGACCCGGTCAGCGGCACCCCACTGGTCATCCCGACCAGCCGACACCACGTCCACAATGGACAAGAGTCACCGGTGCGAACGGACGCCTAGACGTCCGCCCATGACCGCTGGGGCGACCTGCCGGTGCCTGAACGTGCTGAGCGCACGCGCCCCCGCCGACCACCCGGTCGGCTGCTGGACGCGGCAGGTGTGAGCGAAGGGCGCCTTCGTCTCCCGCCAGCGAGACGAAGGCGCCCTTCTTCCACCCGCCCCTTAGTTGAGACCGCCGTCGATCGCGGTGATCAGCTCGCCGTTGGACGTGTCGCCGGACAGTTCCCAGAAGAACGCGCCGCCCAGGCCCTGCTGGTTGGCGTAGTCCATCTTGCCGCCGATCGTCGCCGGGGTGTCGTAGCTCCACCAGTTCGAGCCGCAGTGGGCGTACGCGGTGCCGGCGACCGTGCCCGTGGCCGGACACGTGTTCTTCAGCACCTTGTAGTCCTCGATGCCGGCCTCGTACGTGCCCGGTGCCGCGCCGGTCGCCGAGCCACCCGGTGCGCTCTGCGTCACGCCGGTCCAGCCCCGGCCGTAGAAGCCGATGCCGAGCAGCAGCTTCGACGCCGGGATGCCCTTGCCCTTGAGCTTCTGGATCGCCGCGTCGGAGTTGAAGCCGGCGGCCGGGATGCCGTCGTACGACGTCAGCGGGGAGTGCGGCGCCGTCGGGCCGTCCGCGTCGAACGCGCCGAAGAAGTCGTAGGTCATCACGTTGTACCAGTCGACGTACTGCGCCGCGCCGGCGTAGTCGGCGGCGTCGATCTTGCCGCCGTCCGAGGCGTCCGCGGTGATCGCCGCGGTCACCAGGTTGTCCTGGCCGAACCGGGCCCGGACCGCGCCCATCAGCGTCTCGAACGACTCGTACCCGCTGGTGTCACAGGTCAGGCCGCACGCGTTGGGGTACTCCCAGTCGATGTCGATGCCGTCGAACACGTCCGCCCAGCGCGGGTCCTCGACCAGGTTGTAGCACGACTCGGCGAAGGCAGCCGGGTTCTGCGCGGCCTGTCCGAATCCCCCCGACCAGCTCCAGCCGCCGAAGGAGAACAGCACCTTCAGCCCCGGGTACATCTGCTTGAGCTTGCGCAGCTGGTTGAAGTTGCCGCGCAACGCACCGGCGTCCCAGGTGTCCGCCACGCCGTCCACGCTGGACGCGGCGTCGTAGAACTTGTCGTAGTCGGCGTAGGCGTCACCGATCTGGCACTGCCCGTTGGTGACGTTGCCGAACGCGTAGTTGATGTGGGTCAGCTTCTCCGCCGACCCGCTGGTGTGGATGTTCTTGACGTGGTAGTTGCGTTGGTAGACGCCCCACTGCACGAAGTAACCGAGGTTGATCTTCGACGCGGCCGGGGCGGCCTTCTGTTCCGCCGTCGGGCTCGCGCCCTGGGCTGGGGTGGCTACCAGGCCGACGATGAGGGCCGTCACGGCCGCCATCAGTGCCGGCAGGCGCCATCGAGTGCCGGACATTCGTCCTCCTCCGGGATGCAGGGACCAGCGAGGAAAGATGCCACCACTCTATGTGGTCTAGACCACCACTCGTCAAGAGGTCTGGACCAACTCCGTATCGTTTCGTTTGCTAAGTTCACGGAATGTCGAAGAACGCCTGGACCGAGCCGGGCGCGTTCGAGGTCGCGCCCGGCGTGTTCCGCATCCCGCTGCCGCTGCCCACCGACGGGCTGCGCGCGGTCAACGTCTACGCGATCCGGACCGGCGACGGGCTCGTGCTCATCGACTCCGGCTGGTCGCTCGACGTCGCCAGGGACCAGCTGGAACGGGCGCTCGCCTCGATCGACCACGACTTCGCCGACATCTCCCGCTTCCTGGTCACCCACGTGCACCGCGACCACTACACGCTGGCCATCACACTGCGCAGGCTGTTCGGGGCCAAGGTCGCGCTCGGCCTCGGGGAGCAGCCGTCGCTGCGGCGGATCATGGCCGGCCGGCTGGACGGCCAGGCACGCGCGCTGGTCCGCTGGGGCGCGGGCCGGCTGGTGGAGCAGTGGGCCGAGAGCATCGGCAGGCGCGACGCGTCCCAGGCCAGCACCGTGTACGAGGAGCCGGACGAGTGGCTCGACGGCACCGTCAAGCTCGACCTCGGCGACCGCACCCTGGTCGCGCTGCCCACGCCCGGCCACACCCAGGGCCACGTGGTGTTCGTCGACGAGCAGGCCGGCGTGCTGTTCGCCGGCGACCACGTGCTGCCGCACATCACGCCGTCGATCGGGTTCGAGCCGGAGGTCGCGCGGCTGCCGCTCGGCGACTACCTGGACAGTCTCGAACTGGTGCGCTCGTACCCCGACCTGCGGCTGCTGCCCGCGCACGGCCCGGTCGCGCCGAGCGTGCACGCGCGGGTGGACGAGCTGCTGGCCCACCACGAGGAACGCCTCGCCGCCACCCTGGAAGCCGTCCGGGACGGCGCCGGGACCGCGTACGAGGCGGCGCTGCGGCTGGGCTGGACCCGCCGGCAGCGCCGCTTCGACGACCTCGACCTGTTCAACCAGACGCTCGCGGCAGGGGAGACCGCCGCGCACCTGGACGTGCTCGTGGCACGCGGCGTGCTCCACACGTCCACAGTGGACGGCGTGGTCGGGTACTCGGCCGGCTAGTCCTCAGTGGACCGTGCGTTCTGGTCCTCGTCGAGGCGGTCGAGACCCAGCATCGCCAGGAGGTCCGCGCAGTCCTGCGCGTTGCTCGAGTGGTAGGCGACCGTGCGCGCGGCCTTGCGGTTCTGCACCGCGTAGTGCACTCTCTCGCTCGCCCGTGCCTCGGCGAAGCGGCCTTGCTCGATCGTCGGGGTGGCGTGTCTTGCCCAGGTCATGCGGCACCTTTCTAGTACGGCCCTCCGTCTCCCCACCGGGAAAACGCGCCGGCGGGGAAATCCCGACGCCGGCGATCGTGGCACCGCCTCAGTGTGACGCACCAGCCCCCGTGGTCGCCGGGCCACCCGTCGAACACGGCCAGGAGGGTGCGGCAATACCAGGTCGGCGCCTGGTTTTGCAAAGGTGATTCACGGTTTTTCCCAGTGTTCCCGGTATTTCAGAATGCGACTGTGGGAGTTCATTCGGTCACGAGCGGTGCCGATCTTCCAGCAGCGTGCGGGCACGTTCGACGGCCAGTGCCGCCGCGCCGGCGACCGCTTCCCGGTCGACTCCCGGCGCCGGCGGAACTGCCAGCGGGAACACGCGCTGTGCGTTTTCGGACGCGGAACGTGCCGAATTCCGCTCGGCGCGTTCGCGGAGTTCGTCGGTCAGGTCCCGCCGGGCGCGGCCGCGCAGGAGCAGCAGCAGGAACGGGTCCGTGTCGAGCAGCCACGCCGCCTGGAAGCAGAGCGCGGCCGCGTGCCGGCACAGCTCCCAGTCCTGGCAGTCGCACTCCGCGCGCAGGTCGCCGATGCCGGGCAGCAGCCGGACGTCGGCCTGCGCCGCGGCCTCGACGAGCTCCTGGGGCATGTCCCGGTCCAGCAGGGCGGCGATGTGCCCGGCCTTCGCGGCGACCTCGTCGAGGAACCGGCGCCACTCGCCGTCGTCGAGCCGATCGACGAACACCACCGTGTGGTACACGCCGTCGGGGTCGGTGACCTGCGCGGAGATCCGCCCGGGGCTCACGGTGACCGGCCCGACCCGCCCGGCGTACGCGAGGCGCCTGCCCTGCTTGAGCGGCTCGTTCTCCAGCGACGTGTCCTCCATCGCCTGGAGCCACGCCTGCCCCCACCAGGTGCGGGCGAACCGTCCCGGCCGGCGCTTGCTCGGCGGGAACGCGGGGAAGCCCAGTGCCTCTGTCACGTGTCACCTCGTAGTTCGACCAGGTCGGCCAGCTCGGCGTCGGTCAGCTCGGTCAGCTCGGCGGCGCCGCTGTCGTCCCGCCCGAGCACCGTCGCGGCGAGATCCTTCTTGGCCTCGAGCAGCTCGGCGATCCGGTCCTCCACGGTGCCCTCCGCGATCAGCCGGTGCACCTGGACCGGGCGGTCCTGGCCGATCCGGTGCGCGCGGTCGGTCGCCTGCGCCTCGACCGCCGGGTTCCACCAGCGGTCGTAGTGCACGACGTGGTCGGCGCGGGTCAGGTTCAGCCCGGTGCCGGCCGCCTTGAGCGACAGCAGGAACACCGGCGGGTCCGCGCTGTCCTGGAAGTGCCGGACCAGCTCGTCGCGGCGGGCCACCGGGGTGCCGCCGTGCAGCAGTTGGGTCGCCACGCCGCGGCCGGTCAGGTGCGTCTCCAGCAGCCGCGCCATCGCGACGTACTGGGTGAACACCAGCAGCCCGCCCCGCTCGGCGCGGATCGTGTCGACCAGCTCGTCGAGCAGTTCGAGCTTGCCGGAGCGGCCGGTCAGGCCCTCGCGCTGGCCCAGGTACTGCGCCGGGTGGTTGCAGATCTGCTTGAGCGCGGTCAGCAGCTTCAGCACCAGCCCGCGCCGCTGCATCCCGGCGGCCGCGCGGATCTCGGCCATCGTCTCGCGCACCACCGCCTGGTAGAGCCCGGCCTGCTCGGCGGTCAGCGCCACCGGCTGGTCGGTCTCGGTCTTCGGCGGCAGCTCCGGCGCGATGCCGGGGTCGGACTTGCGGCGCCGCAACAGGAACGGGCGCACCAGCCGGGCGAGCTGGTCGGCGGCGGCCGGTTCGCCCTCCTCGACCGGCCTGGCCCAGCGGGCGCGGAACGTGGCGTGCGAGCCGAGCAGACCGGGGGTGGTCCAGTCGAGGATCGCCCACAGCTCGCCCAGGTTGTTCTCCACCGGCGTTCCGGTGAGCGCGACGCGCGCGGCGGCCGGGATGCGGCGCAGCGCCTTCGCCGTGTCCGAGCGCGCGTTCTTCACGTGCTGTGCCTCGTCGGCGACGACCAGATCCCAGTCGGCGCCGGCGAGCCGCTCGGCGTCCAGGCGCATGGTGCCGTACGTGGTGAGCACGAACCCGTCGGTCACCACCTCGCGGCCGGCGCCGTGGAAACGCGACACCGGTGTGCCCGGCGCGAACCGGCGGATCTCCCGCTCCCAGTTGCCCAGCAGCGACGCCGGGCAGACGACCAGCGTCGGTCCCGCGTTCCGGTGCAGGTGCAGGGCGATCAGGGTGATCGTCTTGCCGAGGCCCATGTCGTCGGCGAGGCAGCCGCCGAGGCCGAGCCCGGTCATGTGCGCGAGCCAGCGCAGGCCGTGCAGCTGGTAGTCGCGCAGCGTCGCGCGCAGATTCGCCGGCTGCGGCACTGGCTCGGCGGTGAGGCGTTCCCGCAGCCGTTCCAGCGGCCGGCTCGGCGCCACCGGCACCCACTCGCCGTCGACCCGCGCGGTGCCGGTGAGCGCGGCGCCGAGCGCGTCGATCGCGGTGAGCGGCTTGAGGTCGCGCTCGCGGGCCTTCCGGGCGAGGTCGGGCCCGACGAGCGTCCACCTGTCACGCAGCCGCACGACCGGGCGGTGTGCCTCGGCGAGCGCGTCCAGCTCGGCCTCGGTCAGCTCCTCGCCTCGGGTGGCGAGCCGCCAGTTGAAGTCGAGCAGGGCCTCGGCACCGAAGAACGAGGGCAGCTCGTCGTCGGGTGCGCCGACGGTGGCGTGCGCGGTGAGGTCCCGGTCCAGCTCCCTCGGCCAGTGCACGTCGATCCCCGCCTCGGCGAGCCGCGCGCCGCCCGAGCCGAGCAGGTCGAGCACCTCGCCGTCGTCGAGCACCAGCCGGTCCGGCACGGCGAGGTCGAGCAGGCGGCGCAGCGGCGGCCACACCTGGGCGGCGTGCCGGACCGCGAGCACCGCCTCGGGCGAGGTCGCCAACACCTCGGCCAGGTCGGCGACCGTGGTGGCGTCGTGCACCTGCACGACCGCGGTGAACGTGCCGGCCGCGAAGTCCCCGCCGGGCACCTCAAGCCGCAGCGACACCCGGCTGCCCGGCCGGGCGAGCCCGTCGGCCCACTCGCGCAGCTCCGGCACGTGGTGCACGGCCGAGCCGACGAACGCGGGCCCGTCCTCGACCCGCGCCAGCACGTCGGCCACGGCGTCCATGACCGGCGAGTGCTCCACATCGGACGTCCCGAGTGGACCGACCCGCCAGGCGTCGTACCCCGCCTCGGTGACCGCCGGCAGCAGTCGCCCGGCCGCGACCAGCTCGACCGCGGCGCGCACGGCCTCGCCCAGCTCGCCGCCGCGGTCGAGCAGCGACGGCAGCGCCTCCTCGACCGGCATCCGCACGGTCTCGTTCTCATTGGTGAACACGACCTGCCCCAGCCGGGGCGGGTCCGCCTGCTCGAAAGCGGCGGCCCACCCCGTGAGGTCTCCGGTGGTGACCGGCAACAGCACCTCCTCGTTCAGCGGCTGAGCCGCTGGTACCTGCGTACCGACAGCGGGAAGAAGATCGCCACCAGCACGAGCGGCCAGACCACCGCCATCAGCACGGCGTGCTCCGCGATCCAGGAGTCGCCACCCCAGCCTGGGTTGCCGAACAGCTCGCGGGCCGCGGCCGCCGTCGAGGACAACGGATTCCACTCCGCGATCGTGCCCAACCAGCCCGGCATCGTGGCCGGGGCCACGAACGTGCTGGACAGGAAGGTGACCGGCCAGACCAGGATCTGCACCGCGCCGACCGCCTCCGGGTTGCGCACCACGAGCCCGAGGAAGATGCCGACCCAGAGCAGTGCGAACCGCAGCAGGAGCAGCAGCCCGACCGCGCCGAGCGTGGCGCCGACCGACCCGTGCGCCCGCCAGCCCATCAGCAGCCCGCACCCGATGATCACGACCAGCCCGGCGACGGAGTTCAGCAGGTCCGCCCCGCAGCGCCCGACCACGACCGCCGACGGCGACATCGGCATCGACCGGAAGCGGTCGGTGACGCCGCGCTGGGCGTCCGTGCTGACCGCGATCATGGTCGCCTCCATGCCGAAGGCCATGGTCATCGCGAACATGCCGGGCAGCAGGAACTCCGTGTAGTCGGCGGTGCCGGGGATCGCCATCGCCCCGCCGAACAGGAACCCGAACATCAGCACCATCAGGACCGGGAACAGCAGCCCGATGATCACCGGGGCCGGTTCGCGCAGCCAGTGCATGAGGTCACGTCTGGTGACGGTCCAGCCGTCGACCAGTGCCCAGGGAACGGTCATGCGGGTACCTCCTCGTCGGCTCCATGGCCCGTGAGATGGCCCGTGAGGTGCAGGAACACCTCGTCGAGCGTCGGCCGCCGCAGGCCGATGTCCTCGACCCCGATCCGGGCGTCGTGCAGTGCGCGGACCGCGTCGGTGAGCGCGGCCACCCGGTCGCGCACCGGCGCACTGACCCGGCGGGCGTCGGCGTCGGTCTCCGGGCGCGCGCCGGTGACCGTGGCCACCACCTCCGCCGCCCCGGGCAGCGCCGCCGCGTCGTGCAGGACGACGTCGAGCCGGTCGCCGCCGAGGTCGGACTTGAGCGCCTCCGGGGTGCCCTCGGCGATGACCTTCCCGGTGTCGACGACCGCGATCCGGTCGGCGAGCTGGTCGGCCTCGTCCAGGTACTGCGTGGTCAGCAGCACCGTGGTGCCGGCGGCGACCAGCCCGCGGACCGCGGCCCAGACCTCGGTCCGCCCGCGCGGGTCGAGCCCGGTGGTCGGCTCGTCGAGGAACAGCACCTTCGGCGACAGGATCAGGCTGGCGGCCAGGTCGAGCCGCCTGCGCATGCCGCCGGAGAACCGCTTGACCGCCTTGCCGCCGGTGTCGGCCAGGTCGAACCGGTCCAGCAGCTCCCCGGCCCGCGCCCGCGCCGCGGCCGTGGACAGGTGGTAGAGCCGGCCGAACAGCTCGAGGTTCTGCCGGGCCGACAGCGCCTCGTCGACCGCCGCGTTCTGGCCGACCAGACCGATGCCGGCGCGTACCCGGTCCGGCTGGCGGACCACGTCGAACCCGGCGACCTCCGCGTGACCGGCGTCCGGCCGCAGCAGCGTGGTCAGGATGCGCACCGCCGTGGTCTTGCCCGCGCCGTTGGGCCCGAGCACACCGAGCACGGTGCCCGCGTCGACGGTCAGGTCCAGCCCGTCGAGCGCGATCTTCGTACCGAAGCGCTTGCGCAGCCCCTCGGTGACGATCGTGGGTTTCAACCCGCGTCCCTCCTGTTGTCGTACGTTGTACGGAGTAACACTATCGTACATCGTACGGAGAAAGTAGAGTGTTACCACGATGGCGAAGAAATCAGCGGACAAGCACTACGGCGGCCGCGGCGACCCGGCCAGGAGCATGGCCCTGCTCTGGCGCACGGGTACCGAGCCGCGAGGTCGCGGCCCCAAACCGGGCCTGACCGTCGACCGGATCGCCGCCGCCGCGATCGAGCTGGCCGACGCCGAGGGCCTGGCCGCCCTGTCGATGCGCCGCGTGGCCGAGAAGCTCGGCGTCGGCACGATGTCGCTCTACACCTACGTGCCAGCCAAGGCCGAGCTGGTCGACGTCATGTTCGACCTGGTCTGCGGCGAGATCGCGCCACCGTGGGCGGACACCTGGCGGGAACGCCTGGAGCTGATCGCCCGGGCGAACCTGGAGACCTACCGCCGGCACCCGTGGATGCTGACGGTGATGGCGAACTCCCGGCCCCCGCTCGGCCCGAACAGCATCGCCAACTACGACCGCGACCTGCGGGCCGTCGAGGGCATCGGCCTGTCCGACCTCGAGATGGACTCCGTCGTGGCGATGCTCGGCGTGTACGTCCAGGGCGCCGCCCGCACCGCCATCGAGGCCGCCAGCTCGGAGCGGGACACCGGGCAGTCCGACCTCGAGTGGTGGGAGGCCTACGCGCCCCTGCTGGAGAAGGTCTTCGACCCGGAGAAGTACCCCACCGCCGCCCGCGTCGGCGCCGTCGCGGGGGAGACCTACGAGTCCGCCTACGACCCCGAGCAGGGCTTCCGCTTCGGCCTCGCCCGCCTCCTGGACGGCGTCGAGGCCCTGATTCGGAACCGGAACGCATAGCGGCCGGACGGGCGATTGCCTGATTGTCCGATTGGTGCGAATGTCCGCGGATGAACTCGTCGACCGCGACCACGGTCTTCCTGCCGATCGCCCTCGGGGTGATCATGCTCGGCCTCGGCCTGTCGCTGACCGTCGCCGACTTCACCCGGGTCGTCCGGTACCCGCGCGCCGCCGCCGTCGCGCTCGGGTGCCAGATCCTGGTGCTCCCGGCCGTCTGCCTCGGCCTGGTGCTCCTCTTCGACCTCGAACCGACGCTCGCCGTCGGCATGATGCTGCTCGCCGCCTCGCCCGGCGGGACGACCGCCAACCTGTTCAGCCACCTGGCCCGGGGCGACGTCGCGCTCAACATCACCCTGACCGCGGTCAACTCCGTCCTCGCCGTGGTCACGCTGCCGATCGTGGTCAACCTCTCCCTCGCCGGCTTCCTGGACGGCGACGACGCCATCGGCCTGCAGCCGGACAAGCTCCTCCAGGTGTTCGCGATCGTGCTGGTCCCGGTCGGCATCGGCATGCTCCTGCGGCACCGGTCGCCGGCCCTGGCCGAGCGGCTGAACCGGCCGGTCCGGATCGCCTCGGTCGTCGTCCTGGTCTCGGTCATCGCCGTCGCGGTCTACCAGGAGCGGGACAACGTCCTGGACTACCTGCGTTCGGTCGGGCTCGTCGCCCTGCTGCTCTGCCTGATCAGCCTCGCCATCGGCTACTACGTGCCCCGCGCCGTCCGGGTCCCGCGCGGCCAGGCCGTCGCCTCCGCGTTCGAGATCGGCCTGCACAACAGCACCCTGGCGATCACGATCGCGCTCAGCCCGGCCCTGCTGGACAGCACCGAGATGGCCATCCCGGCGGCCGTGTACGGCATCCTGATGTTCTTCCCCGCCGGGGTGCTCGCCTACGTACTGAGCAGGCGCTCGGGTGACCGGGCCCCCGCGGGGGCATAGCGGGTTATCTCACAACCCCGTTGCGCGTCGCGCACCGCCATCCGAAATACTGGCGAGTAATAAGCAAGGCTGTGAGCCGTCAATGTCGCCGGATGCGGAGGCGTCGTGGTCGTACGAATGGTCCTGGGCGTGGGGATCACCCTCGTGGTGCTCGCCATCGCGGCCCGGCGTGCCAAGTTCCTGTACGAACTGATCAAGTCCGGGCAGCCGGTCGACCGGTTCGACCGGCTCGGCAGCCGGCTGTGGGCGCAGGTCAAGGAGGTCTTCGGCCAGCGCAAGCTGCTCAAGTGGTCGATCCCCGGCGCCGCCCACGCCTTCACCTTCTGGGGTTTCGTCATCCTCGCCTCGGTCTACCTGGAGGCCTACGGCGCCCTGTTCGACCACGACTTCCACATCCCGATCATCGGGCGCTGGGCGGTCCTGGGCTTCCTGCAGGACTTCATCGCGGTCATGGTGCTGGTCTCGCTGGTCGCGTTCGCCATCATCCGGCTCCGGCAGGCCCCCGAGCGGCGGCAGCGCGCCTCCCGCTTCTACGGCTCGCACACCGGCGGCGCCTGGCTGATCCTGTTCATGATCTTCAACGTCGTCTGGACGATGTTCGCCTTCCGCGGGGCCGCCGCGGCGCTGGGCAACCTGCCCTACGACTCCGGCGCGTGGGTGTCCATCGGCGTCGGTGAGCTGTTGGAGCCGCTCGGGCACACCCCGAACGAGTGGATCGAGTCGATCGGCCTGCTGGCGCACATCGGCGTGATGCTCTCGTTCCTGATCATCGTGCTGTACTCCAAGCACCTGCACATCTTCATCGCGCCGATCAACGTCTCCACCAAGCGCATCCCGGACGGCCTCGGCCCGCTGCTGCCGATGGAGTCGCACGGGGCGCCGATCGACTTCGAGGACCCCGACGACGAGGACGTGTTCGGCCGGGGCAAGGTCGAGGACTTCACCTGGAAGGGCATGCTCGACTTCGCCACGTGCACCGAGTGCGGGCGCTGCCAGAGCCAGTGCCCGGCCTGGAACACCGGCAAGCCGCTGTCACCCAAACTGGTGATCATGGACCTTCGCGACCACCTGTTCGCGAAGGCGCCCTACCTCATCGGCGGCCAGGAGATGCCCGACCACAGCGACGTCGACGTCCTGGCGCTCGCCGAGGGCAACGGCCACCACGGCGTGCCCGAGTCCGGCTTCGGCCGGGTGCCCGGCAGCGGCGCCGCCCAGGCGACCCGCCCGCTGGTCGGCACCGCCGAGGTCGGCGGCGTGATCGACCCGGACGTGCTCTGGTCCTGCACGACCTGCGGCGCCTGCGTCGAGCAGTGCCCGGTGGACATCGAGCACGTCGACCACATCGTCGACATGCGCCGCTACCAGGTGATGATCGAGTCCGAGTTCCCCTCCGAGCTGGGCACCCTGTTCCGCAACCTGGAGAACAAGGGCAACCCCTGGGGCCAGAACAACTCCGAGCGGATGGACTGGGCCAAGGACCTGGACTTCGAGGTCCCGGTGTTCGACGGTGAACTCGCCGAGGACGTCGAGTACCTGTACTGGATCGGCTGCGCCGGCTCCTTCGACGACCAGGCCAAGAAGACCGTGCGGGCCACCGCGGAGCTGCTGCACATCGCGGGCGTGAAGTACGTGGTGCTCGGCAACGAGGAGTCCTGCACCGGCGACCCGGCCCGCCGCGCGGGCAACGAGTTCCTGTTCCAGATGATGGCCCAGCAGACCGCGGAGATGCTCAACTCCGTGTTCGAGGGCCGCGAGCCGGTCAAGCGCAAGATCATCACCACCTGCCCGCACTGCATGAACAGCCTCGGTCGCGAGTACCCGCAGCTGGAGGGCATGATCCCGTCCTTCGGCGGCACCAACGGCCACTGGGACGTGCTGCACCACACGCAGGTGCTCAACCGCCTGGTCCGCGAGGGCAGGCTGACCCCGGTCAAGCCCGCCGACGGCGGCACGCCGGTGACCTACCACGACCCGTGCTACCTGGGCCGGCACAACAAGGTCTACGAGCCGCCGCGTGAGCTGGTCGGCGCCGCGGGTGCCACGCTCACCGAGATGCCCCGGCACGCCGACCGGGCCCTGTGCTGCGGCGCTGGTGGTGCGCGGATGTGGATGGAGGAGCACATCGGCAAGCGCATCAACCTGGAACGCGTCGACGAGGCCATCGACACCAACGCCACGGAGGTCGTGACCGGCTGCCCGTTCTGCCGGGTCATGGTCAACGACGGGCTGGTGCAGCGGCAGAGCGAGGACAAGGGCACCGACATGCAGGTCCGGGACGTCTCGCAGCTGCTGCTGGAGTCGGTCAAGCGGGGCCTCTAGCCGATCTCGTCCGAAATTGGGTCGTCGCCACTCACACTGGCACGGTGACGACGGCCGACGAACCCCAGGCGAGCCCGGTCAAGCTGGATCGGGTGGTGATCCGGTTCGCCGGGGACTCCGGTGACGGTATGCAGCTGACCGGTGACCGGTTCACCTCGGAGGCGGCCGCGTTCGGCAACGACCTGGCGACGCTGCCGAACTTCCCGGCCGAGATCCGCGCTCCTGCGGGCACCCTGCCGG